>CAWBEL010000004.1:2500-2156669 GCA_963787985.1 uncultured Actinomycetota bacterium
ATTCCGTGAGTAGTGGCGAGCGAAAGCGGAAGAGGCCAAACCATATACGCGTGATAGCCGGCAGGCGTTGCGTATACGGGGTTGTGGGGCCGCATAGTCGATTCTGCCGAATCGGCGAGGAGTAAAAAAGCGTCGTCGTTAGTCGAAGGACTTGGGAAGGTCCGGCACAGAGGGTGATACCCCCGTAGACGAAAACACGACGCCTCCTTTGCGTTACCCCAAGTAGCAGCGAGCCCGTGAAATTCGCTGTGAATCTGGCGGGACCACCCGCTAAGCCTAAATACTCCCTGGTGACCGATAGCGGACAAGTACCGTGAGGGAAAGGTGAAAAGTACCCCGGGAGGGGAGTGAAATAGTACCTGAAACCGCGCGCCTACAAGCCGTTGGAGCGTCGTTGTGCCTTAGGCACAATCGTGACAGCGTGCCTTTTGAAGAATGAGCCTGCGAGTTAGCGTTACGTGGCAAGGTTAACCCGTGTGGGGTAGCCGTAGCGAAAGCGAGTCTGAATAGGGCGAATGAGTCGCGTGATCTAGACCCGAAGCGAAGTGATCTACCCATGGCCAGGTTGAAGCGCGGGTAAGACCGCGTGGAGGACCGAACCCACCAGGGTTGAAAACCTGGGGGATGAGCTGTGGGTAGGGGTGAAAGGCCAATCAAACTTCGTGATAGCTGGTTCTCCCCGAAATGCATTTAGGTGCAGCGTCGCGTGTTTCTTGCCGGAGGTAGAGCTACTGGATGGTCTAGGGGGCCCACAAGCTTACCGAAATCAGCCAAACTCCGAATGCCGGTAAGTTAGAGCGCGGCAGTGAGACTGCGGGCGATAAGGTTCGTAGTCGAGAGGGAAACAACCCAGATCACCAGCTAAGGTCCCAAAGCGTGTGCTAAGTGGAAAAGGATGTGGAGTCGCACAGACAACCAGGAGGTTGGCTTAGAAGCAGCCACCCTTTAAAGAGTGCGTAATAGCTCACTGGTCAAGTGGTTCTGCGCCGACAATGTAACGGGGCTCAAGCACACCACCGAAGCTGTGGCATTCACATATCAGCCCGCCGGTCGTCTACGGACGTCCGGCCAGGCGTGTGGATGGGTAGGGGAGCGTCGTGTGCCGGAAGAAGCGGCGGGGGAACCCAGCCGTGGACGGCACACGAGTGAGAATGCAGGCATGAGTAGCGAAAGAAGAGTGAGAAACTCTTCCGCCGGATGACCAAGGGTTCCTGGGCCAGGCTAATCCGCCCAGGGTAAGTCGGGACCTAAGGCGAGGCCGACAGGCGTAGTCGATGGACAACGGGTTGATATTCCCGTACCCGCGAAAGAGCGCCCATGGCGAACCTAGCGATGCTAAGCGCCAGAAGCTGCGGCGACCTTCGGGTCAATGCGGTGGATCGCGCGAACCGAACTGGTAGTAGCCAAGCGATGGGGTGACGCAGGAAGGTAGTCGTACCGGTCAGTGGTAATACCGGGGCAAGCGTGTAGGGCGTTGTGTAGGTAAATCCGCACAACACGTGCCTGAGACGTGACGCATAGCCGATTGCGGCGAATTCGATGATCCTATGCTGCCGAGAAAAGCCTCTAGCGAGCTCTGAGCGGCCCGTACCCCAAACCGACACAGGTGGTCAGGTAGAGAATACCAAGGCGATCGAGTGAACCATGGTTAAGGAACTCGGCAAAATACCTCCGTAACTTCGGGAGAAGGAGGGCCGGTTTACGTGACGGAGTTTTCCTCCCTAGCGTTGGCCGGCCGCAGAGACCAGCGAGAAGCGACTGTTTACTAAAAACACAGGTCCGTGCGAAGTAGCAATACGATGTATACGGACTGACGCCTGCCCGGTGCTGGAACGTTAAGGGGACGGGTTAGTACTTCGGTGCGAAGCTCAGAACTTAAGCGCCAGTAAACGGCGGTGGTAACTATAACCATCCTAAGGTAGCGAAATTCCTTGTCGGGTAAGTTCCGACCTGCACGAATGGCGTAACGACTTCTCGACTGTCTCAACCATGGACTCGGCGAAATTGCACTACGAGTAAAGATGCTCGTTACGCGCGGCAGGACGGAAAGACCCCGGGACCTTTACTATAGCTTGATATTGGTGCTCGGTTCGGCTTGTGTAGGATAGGTGGGAGACTGTGAAATCGGCACGCCAGTGTCGGTGGAGTCAACGTTGAAATACCACTCTGGTCGAATTGGGTGTCTAACCTCGGTCCGTAATCCGGATCAGGGACAGTGTCAGGTGGGTAGTTTGACTGGGGCGGTCGCCTCCCAAAAAGTAACGGAGGCGCCCAAAGGTTCCCTCAGCCTGGTTGGCAATCAGGTGTCGAGTGCAAGTGCACAAGGGAGCTTGACTGCGAGACAGACATGTCGAGCAGGAGCGAAAGCTGGGACTAGTGATCCGGCACCGGCAAGTGGAAGCGGTGTCGCTCAACGGATAAAAGGTACCCCGGGGATAACAGGCTGATCTTCCCCAAGAGTCCATATCGACGGGATGGTTTGGCACCTCGATGTCGGCTCGTCGCATCCTGGGGGTGGAGTCGCTCCCAAGGGTTGGGCTGTTCGCCCATTAAAGCGGTACGCGAGCTGGGTTTAGAACGTCGTGAGACAGTTCGGTCCCTATCCGCCGCGCGCGCAGGAGATTTGAGAAGGGCTGTCCCTAGTACGAGAGGACCGGGACGGACGAACCTCTGGTGTGCCAGTTGTTCCACCAGGAGCACTGCTGGTTAGCTACGTTCGGAAGGGATAACCGCTGAAAGCATCTAAGCGGGAAGCTCGCTTCAAGATGAGATCTCCCATCCTTTATGGAGTAAGGCCCCCGGCTAGAACACCGGGTTGATAGGCCGGAAGTGGAAGCGTGGTAACACGTGCAGCTGACCGGTACTAATAGGCCGAGGACTTGCCACAAACACACACTTGCGGACTTCGGTCCGCTGGTCGCGTCCACTGTGCGGTTCCCGAGGTACGGTCCCCGTAGGCCTTTCTGGCTACGGTGCGGGCCATATCTCCATAGAGTTTCGGCGACCATAGCGAGAGGGAAACGCCCGGTCCCATACCGAACCCGGAAGCTAAGCCTCTCAGCGCCGATGGTACTGCGCGGGCCACTGCGTGGGAGAGTAGGACGTCGCCGGACACATCTTCCAACGAGGGCCGTTCGTATTCACGAACGGCCCTCGTTGTTTTTCTGGACCTCTGGTCCGGGTGATGTGTTCGAGAAAGGTTATGTCAATGTCGCCACGCTCATTCGGTGGTAGCGGTCGGGACTCTCGCGACGGTCGCCAAGGCTCATCCGGACGCAGCCAGGGTTCGTCGACCGGATCCGAGCGCGGCCGTCCCGCGCGTAATGCGCGAGCCGGCGAACCGGATCGCACCGGCGGACGCGGGCGAGCGGACGTGCCGGGCCGCGGAGCGCCGCATTCGACGAGTACGAGTCGGCCGGAACGGCCGCGCCGAGGCGATGATCCCAACCGCGCCGACAACCCCCACCGGTCTGACCGGCGCGACGCTCCCGCCGGACGAGGTCGTCCCGCCGCACACGCGAAGGACGATGTCCGGACCGCGCGCGGGGCAGGGCGAGCGCGCCCAACTACTCCAGGTGACCAGGGCTCTCGCGGTCGCGTCGACCGCGGTGGCTCGTCGTCCGCGGCGGGTCGCCGGCCGATACGACCAGAGTCCGGGGATCGACCGTACGGCCGTTCCCGGGCGGCTGCTGACGGCGACACCCGTCGCGCGTCCACCGGGCGCCCCGCTGACGACGGGGCCGCCCGAGGTGGTCCGCGCCGGGGTGCGCCCCGCCGCGACGAATCCCCGCGCGGGCCTCGTTTCAGCGACGACCGCCCGCGTCGCGGGCCCCGCTCCGGCGACCTGCGCGAGTCTGCCCGCGGAAGCGACAGCCCGTCCGAGCGCCATGATCGTTCCTCGAGCGTCCCTGTGCCCGAATCGGCCGACCCGATGCTGCTCGACCGGGGCGTCCGCGCCGAGCTACGCACCCTGACCAAGCCCAATGCCGACGCCGTCGGCAAGTACCTGGTCGCTGCAGGACAGGCCGTCGACACCGACCCGCGCCGCGCCCTCGAGTTCGCTCGGGCCGCACGGGGACGGGCCGCCCGGATCGGTGCGGTGCGCGAGGCGGTCGGGGTTGCCGCGTATCACGCCGGCGAATGGACCGAAGCGCTGAACGAGCTGCGCACCGCCCGCCGCATCACCGGCGACCCCCGCAATCTCCCCCTGCTCGCCGACTGCGAACGCGCTCTCGGCCGACCCGCTCAGGCCTTACGCATGCTCTCCGACCCCGCCGTGGCCAAGCTCGACCACGAGACCCGGACCGAGCTGCTCATCGTGGTCGCCGGCGCACGGCGTGATCTGGGACAGCTCGACGCCGCCCTGGCTGTGCTCGCGCGCGGCGGCCTCGATCGCGACCGTCCACGACCGGGCTCAGCGCGACTCTGGTACGCCTACGCCGACGCCCTCGAGGCAGCCGGTCGCCGGGACGACGCCGCGACCTGGTTCGCCGCTTCGGCAGCGGTGGACCCGGACGGGGAGCTGGACGGGGCGGACCGGGCGGCTGCCCTGCTCTGACGAGCGCCTCGCGCAGGTCGCTCGCTGAGCACACGGGTCCGACACGTCCGCGGGATCCGTACACACCTCCAGCGGCTGTCCACAGCCCGGCTGCGCGCCGGTTGCGAGGGCGCGGGCACGAAGATGATGAGCGGCATGTCAGCTCCCGATCCCGTCACCGAGTCCGTCAACCAGGTGTTGCTCCGAGGCCGGCTCGCCGAGGTCGCTGAGGGGCGCGCGCTGCCGAGCGGTGATGTCCTCGTCGCCTTCCGGGTCACAGTGGCGCGGCCGCCGCAGGCCCGCAGCAGCGTGCGTGTCGACAGCATCGAGTGCACCGCAGTCCCGGCGCGCGTCCGCAGGTCGCTCGAACGAATGTCGCCGGGTGACGACATCGAGGTCGAAGGTCGGCTCGAACGCCGGTTCTGGCGCGGCGCCGCGGGCCCCACCAGTCGGTACGCCGTGAACGCGCAGACGGTGCGCCGCGTCAGACCTGGTCGGCGAGCCTCCGCATGACCAGTCCGGAGGCCGGTTTGGGCGTGAACAGCGTCGACTTGCGCGGCATCCGGGCGCCCTCCGCGGCGACGGCCGCGACGGCACTGACAGGTGTGGCCCGCAGCAGCACCGCGATACCGCCCGTCCGCTGTGCATCGGCCACCGCCTCGTCCACTGTGTGCGCGTACCCGACGGTGTCCACGTCGTCGGTCAGTCCCCACACCGACTCCACCAGGCCACGGTGCAGAACGGTGACGTCGAGGTCCGCGAGCGCCGCGGGCTCGCCGGGACGCTTCGACGCCTGCTTGAGCACGCCCTCGGTGTCGGTGAGGCGTACGGCGCGGTCCCCGTCGGTGAGGACGGCCGTGAACGCGGGAGCCCCGTCGTCGGCGGGAGCAGCGATCGGCGCGTCCGTCAGCTCAACCCGAGCGCCGACGGCCGACAGCGCGGCGTCCAGCGCGAACCCCGGGAGCACCCGGTGAATGGCGTGCACCTGGGGGCCGTAGTCGGTCGAATCGACGAGCAGGGCCAGGCCACGGTCCCAGGGACCGGGCCCGTCCGTCTCCCGACGCAGGCGCTGACGCTCCCGGTAGGTCGCATACCGGTGGTGGCCGTCGGCGATCAGCGCGTGCCGACCCGACAGATCCTCGGCCACGGCGTCGTAGTCGCCGGCGTCGGGCACTGCCCAGAGCCGGTGGGTCACACCGTCCTCGGTGGTGGTCTCGACGAGCGGAGCGTGTCTGTCCATCGAGCGGACCAGCGCCGATCCGGCTCCACCGCCGTCGTAGACCAGATAGATCGGTTCGAGGTCGGTGCCGGTGCTCGTCATGACCTCGAGCCGATCAGCCACCGGGCCCGCCATCGTGTTCTCGTGCGGCAGGATCACGCCGTCGGCCGGATCGCGGAGTTCCAGAGCGCCCAGCAGTCCCCGGGTGATGTGCCCCGCCGCGTCGCGCATCTCGTAGACGTAGAGCGCCGGGGCGTCGTCGGTGCGGTAGACACCCTGCTCCACGCGCCGGTCGAGCTCGGTCGCCGCGGCCGCGTACCCCTCAGGGGTGGGATCCGGCAGGATGATCGCCACCGCGTTCAGCGGATCCGTCTCGAGCAACCGCCGCCGGGTGTCGGCGTCGATGACGTCGTAGGGCGGGCACAGGAGCCGGGCCACACGGTTCGCGTCCATGGAAGGCCGCAGGCCGCGGAACGGCGCCAGCGAGACTCCACCCGCCGCAGCGGCGCTCGCGTCCGGTGTCGAGGTGCTCATCAGCCGCGATCGTACGCAGCCGAACACGCCTGCCATGATGCGACCTGTGCCCTCCACCCTGCGCGCGAGCGCCGCTCCGCTCTGCCGGCAGCACGACGTCGCGATGCTCGACCTGGACGGCGTGGTGTACGTCGGGCCCGACGCAGTGGCCGGAGCTCCGGAAGCGCTGCGCGAGGCCCGCGAACAGGGCCTCCGTCTCGCCTTCGTGACCAACAATGCCGCGCGGCCGCCGCAGGCGGTGGCAGAGCACCTGACCGAACTGGGCATCGAGGCCGAGGCCGGGGAGGTGATCACCTCCGCCCAGGCCGCGGCGCGTTACCTTGCCGACCGCCTACCGGCGGGTGCCCGGGTGCTCGTGGTCGGCACCACCGGACTGATCGACGCCCTGCGCGAACGCGGCCTGGAACCGGTGCACGAAGCCGGCGACACCACCGGCGACGGTGTTGCTGCAGTCGTGCAGGGGTATTCGCCCGAGCTGAACTGGCACCTGCTCGCCGAAGGCGCGGTGGCGATCCGGTCCGGGGCGCTGTGGGTGGCCACCAACCTCGACGTCACTGTGCCGTCGCCGCGCGGACCGCTGCCGGGCAACGGAGCCATGGTCGGCGCGCTCCGGCTGGCTACCCGCGTCGAACCGGTGGCGACGGGCAAACCCGATCCGACCATGCACCGCGAGACCCTGCTGCGCACCGAGGCCCAGCACCCGCTGGTGGTCGGCGATCGGTTGGACACCGACATCCAGGGCGCGAACGCCGTCGGGTGCCCGAGCCTCCTGGTGTTCTCCGGCGTCACGACCGTGCCGGATCTCCTCGACGCCCCGCCGAACCAGAGACCGACCTACCTCGGTGCAGACGTGGCGGCGATCCTCGACGAGCACCCGGCGCCGGAGGAGTTCGACGGAACGATGCGGTGCGGTCGCTGGCGGGCCGCACGCGACGGCGACGCGCTCTGCCTGTCGCTGGCGGACTCCGACGGTTCCGGGTCGACCTCGGCCGGGGCGGACCCGGTCGTGGGCGGCTTGGACACGGACATGCTGAACGCCGTGCGGGCGTTGTGCGCGGCCCGGTGGAGTTATTGGGACGCCAGCGTCGACGGGCACGAGAGCGCACACGTTGCGATCACGCACGGTGACGACATCGGCGCAGCTGCTCTGGAGAAGATGGACCTCCGCGCCGACTGACCGGCTACCGGTCACGGGAAGTACTGGTGCGTCAGAAGATTGTGCGCAACCGCATGAGATCGCGGACCCCGGCATGCACCTTCACTCGACCACCGGCCCACGCCGAGGCCAGATTGAGCTTGCCGCCGACCAGGGCAAGCAGGTCGTCGCTGGTGAGCTCGAGTCGCACCTGCCCGTCGGGCTTCGAAACCTGGGTGATGTCGTCGAGCAGGCCGTCGTGCAGGTGACCGTTGAAGACGGCCCCAAGATCGCGGATCGTGCAGCTCAACCGCCGGTCGAACCCCGATCGCCGTTCGGCCGGGTCCTTCGCCTGGAGCCTGGCGGCGAGCTCATGCATGGCCGCCTCGCACTGCTCGAGTGTCGCCACGGTCGTCCGTTCCGTTCGTCGTCGAGGGCGCGCAGCGCGGGCGCCGGCAGTGCGATCGACGCTACCGCAGGGGCTCCGTCGGCCCGGCGACACGGGCCCGTCGAAGGACACCGCGCCGACGCGGCCCGTAGGGTCCAACGTGGGCCCGGTCGCTCGGCCGAGCCCGTCGTCACCAAGGGCGGGGAGTGGACGATGAACCCCAGCGAGCCGATCGACGCCTCTGCGGCCGGCGGGGTCGACGCCGTGGCGGCCGCGGTCGCGCGCCTCGACGAGCTGCCGCAGCATGAGCTTTCCGAGCACCCGGCGGTGTTCCAGGACATCCACGCCGCCCTGCAGGACGCACTCGCGTCCATCGACGACGCCTGAGCGGCCGATGCCACGCCGCCTCTCGCGGCTCGACGCCGAACTGGTCCGGCGTGGGCTCGCCCGCTCCCGCGACCACGCGGCGCAGCTGATCGCGGGCGGGCGGGTCGAGGTGCGGGGGGTCACCGCGCACAAACCCGCGACCGGCGTCGACGGCGACACCTCGCTTCGTGTGCTCGAGGACGACTCCGATCCCGGTTACGCCTCGCGCGGCGGCCACAAGCTGGCCGGCGCGCTCGAAGCGTTGCCGCAGATCCGGGTCGAGGGACGCCGGTGCCTGGACGCCGGGGCCTCGACCGGCGGGTTCACCGACGTGCTGCTGCGGGCCGGGGCGGCTGAAGTCGTCGCCGTCGATGTGGGGTACGGCCAGCTGGCGTGGTCGCTGCGCACCGACGACCGCGTCCGCATCCACGACCGCACCAACGTCCGCACGCTGACACCCGAGACGATCGGCGGGCCGGCAGAGCTCACCGTCGCCGACCTGTCGTTCATTTCCCTGCCGATCGTCCTGCCCGCGCTGGCCGCGTGCACCGCCGAGGACGGCGACCTGCTGCCGATGGTCAAGCCGCAGTTCGAGGTCGGGCGGGAGCGCCTCGGCTCCGGCGGAGTCGTCCGGGACCCCGACGCCCGCGCGTCCGCCGTCGCCGCCGTGGCCGCGTCCGCTCGCGCTCTCGGTTGGCGACCACGAGGTGTCGTACGCAGCCCCCTGCCCGGGCCGTCGGGCAACGTGGAATTCTTCCTGTGGCTACGCCGCGACGGTGTGGCGATCGGCGACGAGGAGATCACCCGCATCGTGACCGCACCCGCAGAGCAGGCGCCCGCATGAGCGACGCTTGCGGAGCGAAGCAGGGGAATCGCGTCTCCGCATGCCCGAACGGAGTGAGGGCATGAGCGACGCTTGCGGAGCGAAGCAGGGGAATCGCGTCTCCGCATGCCCGAGCGAAGCGAGGACACGTCGATGAGAGCCGTGTTGCTGGTCGCGCACACGACCCGGCGCCAGATCCGCACCCTGGCCGCGCAGACGGCCGAACAGCTCCGCTCGTCCGGCTTCGAGATCCGCATGCTCCCCGGCGAGGCGGCCGAGTGCTTCTGCAGCGCCCGGGCGGTCGAGGACGGCGACACCGCCGCCGCCGGCTGCGAACTCGTCATCGCCCTCGGCGGGGACGGCACGCTGCTGCGCGCCGCCGAGCTGGCCCGGCCCGCGGGCGTCCCGATGCTCGGAGTCAACCTCGGTCACGTCGGCTTCCTCGCCGAGGCCGAACCGCAGGAGCTGACGGACACCGTTACCGCCCTGGTCAACGGCAACTACACCGTCGACGAGCGGGTCACCGTCGACGCCGACGTCATGGTCGGCGACGAGGTGGTCAAGCGCGCCTGGGCGCTGAACGAGGCCTCGCTCGAACGCACCAACCGCGAGCGCATGCTCGACATCGCCGTCGCTGTCGACGGCCGACCGTTCCTGCGCTTCGGCTGCGACGGCCTGCTCTGCGCGACGCCGACCGGCTCCACGGCCTACGCCTTCTCGGTGGGTGGGCCGATCGTGTGGCCGACCGTGGACGCGATGCTCATCGTTCCCAACGCCGCGCACGCCCTGTTCGCACGGCCGTTCCTGGTCGCACCCACCTGTGTGGTCGACATCGACCTGGTCAGCCACGAACACCAGGCCGTGCTCAGCTGCGACGGCCGCCGATCGATCACCGTGCCTGCCGGCGCTCGGGTGCGGGTGCGGCGCGGGGCCCTGCCCGTCAAGGTCGTCCGGCTCGCCGACGTCAGTTTCACCGAGCGTCTGGTGTCGAAGTTCCAACTGCCCGTGCGCAGCCTGCGCGAGGCTTCCGGGCCCGCGCTGGACGAGGACGACGACGACGATGCAGTAAGCGAGGGTGCCGGGGACGGGGCCGCCGGGAACGGTGGTGCCTGACATGTTCGGCCCGGGTCGCCGCGGGCCACGCTGATGCTCGACGAGCTGCGGATCAGCGGCCTCGGCGTCATCGACGAGGCCGTGCTGCCGCTCGGGCCAGGCCTCACCGCCGTCACGGGGGAGACCGGCGCCGGTAAGACCATGGTCGTCACCGGTCTCATGCTGCTGTTCGGCGCTCGGGCCGACGCCGCCCGCGTGCGAACCGGGGCGGCGCAGGCCTCGGTCGACGGCCGGTTGCTTGTCGAGCCCGACGGGGCGGCGGCGCGGCGGGTCCGGGACGCGGGCGGGAACGTCGAGGGTGGCACGGTCGAGGGTGGCACGGTCGAGGGCGTGACCGAGGGCGGCACCGACGAGTCAGCCGACCACTCCGGTCAGGCCGAGCTCGTGCTGCGCCGGGTGGTCACCGCCGGCGGCCGGTCGCGCGCCTACGCCGGCGGGGCGCCCGTCCCCGTGACCGTGCTGGGCGAGCTGGCCGAGCATCTGGTGGCCGTGCACGGGCAGAGCGACCAGCAGCGTCTTGTCCGACCGGCCGCTCAACGCGCCGCGCTCGACCGCTTCGCCGGCGTCGACCTCGGTCCGTTCGCCGCGGCCTACGAGAACTGGCGCGTCGCCGAGGCCCGGTTGGGAGAACGGACCTCCCGCGCTGCCGAGCTGCGCCGGGAGGCGGACCTGCTCGCGCACGGGGTGGCCGAGATCGAGGCAGTGGCACCCGAGCCCGGCGAGCTCGACGAGCTGACCCGCATCTCCGCTCGTCTCGGCCATGCGGAGGCGCTGACCGCCGCCGCCCGCCAGGCCCACGACGCCCTGCTCGGCCACGTCGACGACCCGGTGCCCGATGCCGCCGACGTGGCCGCCCTTGTCGGCGCGGCAGCCCGCGTGCTCGGTCAGCAGCAGGGCGACGACGCCGAACTGGACGCCCTCGCGGTTCGCGTCGTCGAACTCGCCTCCCTCGCCGCGGAACTCGGTGCCGACCTCGGCGCGTACGCCGCGCGGCTGGACGCCGACCCGGCACGCCTCGAGCAGGTCGAGTCCCGCCGCGCCCAGCTGCTGGGGTTGGTCCGCAAGTACTGCGACGACCCGGACCCGAGCCTGGACGGCGTGCTGCGGTGGGCCGACTCGGCCCGCACCCGGTTGGGGCAGATCGACGTGTCGGACGCGGCGATCGCCGAGCTGCGCCGGCTCCGCGACGACGCCGTGCGTGCGGCCGCGGACGAGGCGGCCGTGGTGTCGTCGCGACGGCGTACGGCGGCCGTGGACCTCGGCGCCGCCGTCACCGTGGAGCTGGCCGGCCTCGCGATGCCGCAGGCCCGCATCGAGATCGCGGTCCGCACCCGACCCGTGACGCGCGGCGCGCCCGTTCTGACCGTGGTCGTCAACGGCGACGCGCCGGTCGAGGCCACGGCCGGCCCCGACGGCGTGGACGAGGTCGAGTTCCTGCTGCAACCGCACGCGGGTGCTCCGGCTCTGCCCATCGGGCGGGGCGCGTCCGGCGGCGAGTTGTCGCGCGTCATGCTCGCTCTCGAGGTCTGCCTGCTCGGTGCCGGTGCCGGTGCCGGTGCCGACCGGCAGCGGTTCGGTGCCCACCCTCGTCTTCGACGAGGTGGACGCCGGGGTGGGCGGCCGCGCCGCCGTGGAGGTCGGCCGGCGCCTGGCGCGGCTGGCCCGCGGCCGGCAGGTCTTCGTCGTCACCCACCTCGCGCAGGTCGCCGCCTACGCCGACCGGCACATCGTGGTCGACAAGCCGGTGGATCCCGCCGACGACCAGCCGCCGACACAGCCGCCGGCACAGCGAGCGCCGGCGGCATCACCACCAGCGACGTCCGGCTGGTGGCCGAGGACGACCGCATCCGCGAACTCGCCCGCATGCTCGCCGGGTCGGACACCGACACCGCCCGCGAGCACGCCGCCGAGCTGCTCCGCGAAGCGGCCGAAGACCGCGCCGGGGACCCGGCGGCCGCAGCCGGCGCCGCACCGGACACCGGCGACGGCCGTGCGGCGAGGCCGGACCGCGCCGCCTCGAGACGCCCGCGCACGACCGCGGCCGGGCAGTCGCGAGCCCGCTCGAACTGATCACCAACAACCCCGCGTGGCACACCAGTAACAGCCGTTACCGATGGCAGCATGGCGCGACATGAAGCTCGCAACCCTGCGTCGCCGCGCCGATGCCCTGCCGGGCGTCAGCGGAGTCGCTCGGCTCGACCGCCGAACCCCCCGCCTGGCGGCCCGGCTCAACCGCGGCGACATCGCCGTGATCGACCACGTCGACCTCGACCGGATCACCGCCGAAGTCCTGATCAAGGCCAAGCCGGCCGCGATCGTCAACGTCCAGCCCTGCATCTCCGGGCGCTACCCCAACCTCGGGCCCGAGATGATCGTCGCCCAAGGGATCGTGCTCCTCGACAGCGTCGGCTCCGACGTCTTCGGCGCCGTCAAGGAGGGCACCAAGATCCGGATCGACGGCGACACCGTCTACCTGGGCGAGGACGCGCTCGCCACCGGCACGCCGCAGGATATCGACAGCGTCGCCGCGCTGATGCTCGAGGCCGAGGCCGGCCTCGCCGCCCAGCTCGAGGCATTCGCGCAGAACACCTCGGAGTTCCTGACTCACGAGCGCGAGATGCTCCTGGACGGTGTCGGCATCCCCGAGATCCGGACCCAGATGGCGCGCAAGCACGCACTGGTCGTGGTGCGCGGGCCGAACCACGCCAAGGAACTGAAGTCGCTGAAGCACTACATCCGTGAGTACAAGCCGGTGCTGGTCGGCGTCGAGGGTGGCGCCGACGCCCTCGTCGAGGCCGGGCTGACACCGCACCTGATCATCGGCGAGATGGAAGCGGTGTCGGACACTGCGCTGACCTGCGGCGCGGAGGTCGTCGTGCGCGCCGAACGCGACGGCCGGGCGCCCGGGCTACCCCGCGTGCAGGATCTCGGTATCGACGCCGTCACGTTCCCGACCTCGAGCACCAGCGAGGACGCGGCCATGCTGCTGGTCCAGGACCGCGGCGCCCAGCTGGTGGTGTCGGTCGGCAGCCACGCCACGCTGAGCGAGTTCGTCGACCAGGGCCGGGACGGCATGGCCTCGTCGTTCCTGACTCGGCTGCGTCTCGGCGCCACGCTCGTCGATGCCAAGAGCGTGACGCAGCTGTACCGTAACCGCATCTCCGCTGCAGCCCTGTTGCTGCTCGTTCTCGCCGCGTTCGTCGCCATCGTCGCCGCGCTCTCGGTGTCCGACACCGGACGGACCTACCTCACCAGCATCGGCGACGGCTGGCACCATCTCGTCAACTGGGTTGAGGACTCTTTCTCGTGATCTCTTTCCGCTACCACCTCGTCTCGATCGTCGGCGTCTTCCTGGCCCTGGCGCTCGGCATCGTCATCGGTACCACCGCGCTCAACGGCCCGATCACCAAGGACCTGCGCAACCAGGTCAACGACGCCAAGAACCAGCGCGACAAGCTCGCCGGACAGGTCAAGACCCTGCAGGGCCAGGTCAGCGACGCCGGCCAGTTCGCGTCCACCTACGGCTCGAAACTGGTGTCCGGCACGCTGACCGGCAAGTCGGTGCTCGTGCTCGCCCTGCCCGGCGCCACCGCGGGGGAGGCCGACGGGATCACCAAGGAGATCGGTGCCGCCGGTGGCAAACTCGCCGGCCGCGTCACGATCACCAAGAACTACGTCGATCCCAGCAACGGCACCGGCATCACCTCGCTCGCCACCGGCCCGGCGCACCCGATCGGGCTCACGCTGCCCGAGACGAGCGACACCGGCCAGCTCGGCGGCGCACTGCTCGCCTACGTGCTCCTGGGCAAGGGGCAGGCCACCGACGTGACGCAGGTCCTCGGCGGCTTCTCCCAGCTGCACATGGTGCAGACCAGCACCGCCACCAAGCCCGCGAACGCCGTGATCGTCGTCGCCCACGGCGCGCTGCCGGTGAACGGTTACGCCGGCTCCAGCGAGCTCGCGCTCGTCAGCGCCATGGTCAAGTCCGGCGGCCACGTCGTCGTCGCCGGCGACCAGGACTCGGCCCGTAAGGGCGGCGTGGTCGCCCTCGTCCGCAACGACACCACCGAACGCGACGCCGCCGCCAGCGTGGACGACGCCACCAGCCCCATCGGCCAGGTGTCGACGGTGCTGGCCATGGCCGACGTCCTCAAGGGCCAGGTCGGCCACTACGGCACCGCCGCGGGCGCCGATGCCCTGTTCCCCGCGCCCGGAAGCTGAACCTCGCACCGGTGAGACCCTCGCCGCAGGCAGGGTGCAGCAGGGCCGATCGTGGAAAGGGTTGAGAGCAGGGACGGACGCGCAACGCCCGCCTGGAGAAGACCGGATCGGAGCCCATGGACCTGCCCTCGCCGCCGCAGGCAGTAGCCGCCCTGGCCGGCTTCGTCCGGGAACGGCTGGCGGACGTCTCGAGCACGCTCGCCCCGCTGCTGCGTGGACGTGACCAGCTCGATGCAGTGGCGCTGGCGCAGGACTCTGCCGTGCTCGCCGCCGCGCGGCAGTTCGCCACCGTCGTCGTCGGCGCCGCCGCCCCGTTCGCGCCGACCTCGTACAGCCGCGCCCGACTGATCCGCCAGATGCATGCCAGTGGTCTGCTCAGCGCCGACGAAGTGCGGCGCACGGGTGTCGTGCTGGAGCTGGGTGAGCTCGACGCCGCAGCGTCCGACACCGGCCCAGCGAGCGCCTCGGCGACCGCCGACGCGACGGTTTCCGGCGAGGCCGGGCGCGGCGCGTCGGGCCGACCGTAGGGACCTGGTCGGTCACGCGTGTTAGCGTGGACTTCCGTGGATCGAGTGCCGCCGAACGCCGCGACCAGCCCGCGAACCCCCACCCCCCGAGCTCAGCAGACCCGCCACCTTTTCGTCACAGGTGGCGTCGCGTCCTCGCTCGGCAAGGGCCTGACCGCCTCGAGCCTCGGCTCGTTGCTGAAGGCGCGCGGGTTACGGGTCACGATGCAGAAGCTGGACCCGTACCTGAACGTCGACCCGGGGACGATGAACCCGTTCCAGCATGGCGAGGTCTTCGTCACCGAGGACGGTGCCGAGACCGACCTCGACATCGGGCACTACGAACGGTTCCTCGACACCGACCTCGTGGGATCGGCCAACGTCACGACCGGCCAGGTCTACTCCACCGTGATCGCCAAGGAGCGGCGCGGCGAGTACCTCGGCGACACCGTGCAGGTCATCCCGCACATCACGAACGAGATCAAGGACCGCATCCTCGCGATGTCCGAGCCCGGTCCGGACGGGCAGTCGCCCAACATCGTCATCACCGAAATCGGCGGCACCGTCGGCGACATCGAGTCGCTGCCCTTCCTCGAGGCCGCACGCCAGGTCCGCCACGACGTCGGACGCGAGAACTGCTTCTTCCTGCACGTCTCCCTGGTGCCCTACCTCGCGCCGTCCGGCGAGCTGAAGACCAAGCCGACGCAGCACTCGGTCGCTGCCCTGCGCAGCATCGGCATCAGCCCGGACGCGGTGGTCTGCCGCGCCGACCGCGAACTGCCGGAGAGTCTCAAGCGCAAGATCTCGCTGATGTGCGACGTCGACCCCGAGGCCGTCGTCGCCGCGGTGGACGCGCCGAGCATCTACGAGATCCCCAAGGTGCTGCACGCCGAGGGGCTCGACGCCTACGTCGTACGCCGCCTGGGCCTGCCGTTCCGCGACGTGGACTGGACGGTCTGGGGCGACCTGCTGGACCGGGTCCGCAACCCACGCTCCGATGTGACGGTCGGGCTCGTCGGCAAGTACATCGACCTCCCCGACGCCTACCTCTCGGTCGTCGAGGCGCTGCGCGCCGGCGGGTTCGCGCATCGGGCCCGCGTCCACATCCGCTGGGTGCCCTCGGACTCCTGCGAGACCGCGGCCGGCGCCGCCGCCGCGCTGCACGGCCTGGACGGGATCGTGGTGCCGGGCGGTTTCGGCATCCGCGGCATCGAGGGCAAGGTCGGTGCCCTGCGGCACGCCCGCGAACGCGGCATCCCGGCGCTGGGCCTCTGCCTCGGCCTGCAGTGCATGGTCATCGAGGCCGCCCGGCACCTGGCCGGAATCGCCGACGCCAACTCCGCCGAATTCGAGCCCGAGACGCCCAACCCGGTCATCGCCACCATGGCCAGCCAGGTCGCGGCGGTGGCGGGGGAGGCCGACCTCGGCGGGACGATGCGCCTCGGGGCCTACCCGGCCACCCTGGTACCGCGCTCGGTCGTGGCCCAGGCCTACGGCACGACGGCGGTGTCCGAGCGGCACCGGCACCGGTACGAGGTCAACAACGACTACCGCGACCAGCTCGAGCGGGCCGGGCTCGTGGTCTCGGGCGAGTCGCCGGATGGGCGGTTGGTGGAGTTCGTGGAGCTGCCCCGCGACACGCATCCGTTCTACGCGGGGACGCAGGCCCACCCCGAGCTCAAGTCGCGACCGACCCGGGCCCACCCGCTGTTCCGCGCCTTCGTCGCCGCCGCCCTCGATTACAACGCGCAGGAGCGCCTGCCGGTCGAGATCCCGGACCCGGTGCTCGACGCCGACGGCGTGCCCCTGGACATGACCGACCAGACCGTTGGCAACGGCAACGGCACGCATCCCGCGGCCGCGCCCGCTGAGCGGGTCTGACCCGGTGGGCTCGCAGGACGAGTACGACACCGTCGCCAGCGAGACGGTCTTCGAGGGTCACATCATCACCGTCCGCCGTGACGAGGTGCGGATGAGCGACGGCTCGACGTCGGTGCGCGAGATCGTCGAGCACCCTGGCGCCGTCGGGATCGTCGCGCTCGACGACGACGACAACGTGGTGCTGGTGAACCAGTACCGCCACGCGGTGCGGTCCCGCCTCGACGAGCTGCCCGCCGGCCTGCTCGACGTCGAGGGCGAACCGGCCCTGAAAGCCGCGCAGCGCGAGCTGGCCGAGGAGGCCCGGCTCGGCGCCGACGAATGGCACGTCCTGGTCGACCTGCAGACCTCGCCTGGCTTCTCGGACGAGGCGATCCGCATCTACCTGGCCCGCGGGCTGCACGACGTCGACGACGGGTTCGAGCCCGAGCACGAGGAGCTGACGATGACCGTCCAGCGCGAGCCGCTCACCGACGCCGTCGAACGCGCCCTGGCTGGGCAGATCAGCAACGCCGCCGCGGTCGCGGGGTTGCTCGCCGCCATCCACGGGCGGGCCAGCGGCTGGCGCGACCTGCGCCCGGCCGACGCGCCCTGGCCCGCGCGGCCGGGGCACTGAGCGGGACATGACCCGGACGAACGAGGCATGACCCGGGCCCTCGCCGCGGGGCGCCTCACCCCGGCTGCGGTCGTCCGCGGCTTCCTCGACCACCTGGCCGTCGAGAAGGGCGTCGCCGCCAACACGTTGAGTTCCTACCGGCGCGACCTCGACCGCTACCTCGACCATCTCGCCGGCCGCGGCCTGCAGTCGATCGCCGACGTCGACGCCGCCACGGTGAGTGGCTTCCTGGCCTACCTGCGCGAGGGCGACGAGGCGCACCCGCCGCTGTCGGCCTCCTCGGCCGCGCGGGCCGTGGTCGCAGTACGGGGATTGCACCGCTTCGCGCTGCGCGAGGGCCTGGTGGCGGTGGACGTCTCGCGCGACGTCCGCCCCGCCGCTCCGCCGCGAAGGTTGCCCAAGGCGATCAGCGTCGAGGACGTGGAGCGGTTGCTGGATGCGGCGGGCTACGCCCGCACGACCCTCGCCGTCCGCGACCGGGCGCTGCTCGAACTGCTCTACGGCACCGGGGCCAGGATCTCCGAGGCCGTCGGGCTCGCGGTCGACGACCTCGACCTCCACGACAACACCGTCCTGCTCAGCGGCAAGGGCGGCAAGCAGCGCCGCGTGCCAGTCGGGTCCTACGCGGCCTCGGCGCTGTCGGCCTACCTGGTGACGGCCCGCCCGGCGCTGGCGGCGGCCGGCACCGGCACGCCGCGGCTGTTCCTGAACTCCCGCGGCGGACCGCTCTCCCGGCAGTCGGCGTGGGTCGTCCTGCGCACCGCGGCCGAGCGCGCCGGCCTGGCCGCCGGGCTGTCGCCGCACACCCTGCGCCACTCCTTCGCCACGCACCTGATGGAGGGCGGCGCCGACGTCCGGGTCGTGCAGGAACTGCTCGGCCACGCGTCGGTCACCACGACGCAGATCTACACGCTGGTAACCGTCGACCGCCTGCGCGAGGTCTACGCCACCGCGCACCCCCGCGCCCGCGGCTGACGATCGCAGGGCGGGTGCTGGGGTAGCCTCGGCGTCCGGCCGATCCGCACCACGCGGCCAGGAGGAGCGACGCGCGACATGACCAGCTCGGGAGGCGACGGCACCGCCGGCGAGGGCGGTTCCGGGACACTTTTCCCGGTCGAGCCCAAGGCGTCGCTCGATCCCGCCCAGACCCGCAAGCACCGTGTGATCCCCGATCCGCCGGCCCTCAAGCGGCACGGTCCGGCCCGCGTCATCTCGCTGTGCAACCAGAAGGGCGGCGTCGGCAAGACGACGTCGGCGATCAACCTCGGCGCCGCACTGGCGGAACTCGGGCGACGGGTGCTGCTCGTCGACTTCGACCCGCAGGGCGCCCTGTCGGCCGGCCTCGGCGTCTCGCCGCACCAGCTGGAGCGCACGACCTACAACCTGCTCATGGAGCGCAGCGTCGGCATCGACGACGTCCTGCTCAAGACCGGCGTGCCCGGGATCGATCTGCTGCCCAGCAACATCGACCTGTCGGCGGCCGAGATCCAGCTCGTCGGGGAGGTGGCTCGCGAGCAGACCCTGGCCCGCGCGCTCGCGCCCGTGCTGCCGGACTACGACTACGTGCTCATCGACTGCCAGCCGTCGCTGGGCCTGCTGACGGTCAACGCGCTGACCGCGTCGCACGGCGTGATCATCCCGCTGGAGTGCGAGTTCTTCAGCCTGCGCGGTGTCGCCCTGCTCGTCGACACGATCGAGAAGGTGCAGGAGCGGCTCAACCCGCAGCTCAAGCTCGACGGCATCCTGGCCACCATGTACGACGGGCGCACCAACCACGGTCGCGAGGTGTTCTCCCGCGTTGTCGAGGCCTTCGGTGACACCGTGTTCGACACCGTCATCACCCGTACCGTCCGCTTCCCCGAGACGACCGTCGCGGGCGAGCCGATCACCTCGTGGGCGCCGAACTCGACCGGCGCGAAGGCGTATCGCACCCTCGCCCGCGAGGTCATCGCCCGCTCATGATCGACGCTGTGCCCTCCGACGCCGGCCGCGCGGTGGTGGCCGACGCAGAGGACGCGCTGCAGGACGCGCTGCAGGACGCGCTGGAGATCGCCGAGGTGGCGGCCGAGACCGGCTCCGGCGCGGTGACCGACGGCGCGTTCCACGTCACGCTCGAGAACTTCGAGGGACCGTTCGACCTGCTGCTCAACCTCATCAGCCGCCGGCAGCTCGACGTCACCGAGGTCGCGCTGTCGCAGGTCACCGACGAGTTCCTGAGCTATCTCGCCGGTATGGAGACCTGGGACCTCGGCCAGGCCACGGAGTTCCTCGTGGTCGCGGCGACCCTGCTCGATCTCAAGACGGCCCGGTTGCTGCCCGCGGCCGAGGTCGAGGACGAGGAGGATCTCGCGCTCCTGGAGGCCCGCGACCTGTTGTTCGCCCGCCTGCTGCAGTACCGGGCGTACAAGCTCGCCGCCGCCTATCTCGCCGAGCTCGAGCGCGCCCAGGGCCGCCGGCACGGGCGTGCCGTGGAGCTCGAGGCCCGCTTCGCCGAGCTGATGCCGGACGTGTTCCTCGGGGTGAGCACGCAACAGTTCGCAGCCGTGGCGGCGGGCGCCCTCGCGCCGAAGCCGGTGCCGGTCGTCATGACCGACCACGTGCACGCCCCACAGGTGAGCGTGTCCGAACACATGGGCGTCCTGCGCGATCGGCTGCGGCGGCAGGGTTCGGCGACGTTCCGCACCCTGGTGGCCGACTGCGAACTGACGATCGAGGTCGTGGCCCGCTTCCTCGGCCTGCTGGAGCTGTACCGCGAGGGCAGCGTGTCCTTCGACCAGGTCGCCGCCCTCTCCGAGCTGCTGGTGCGGTGGACGGGCGGCACGGCCGAGAGCGACGAGGCGGCGGCGCGCGATGCCGACGCCGACGAGGAGTACGGATGAGCGAGACCGAGACCCCGGCCGTCACAGATCCGGGAGAGTTCGTGTCGCAGGACGACCACAACTCTCCCGGATCCGCCGAGGACCCTGCTGGATCCGCCGATGACGGTGGGCAGGAGGAGCTGCCGGGCGACCTGGCGCTGCGGCTCGCCGACCCGGCCGATCTCGTCGCCGCGGTCGAGGCGATCCTGTTCGTCACCGAGTCGCCGGTGTCGGTGGCGACGCTGGCGTCCGGGTTGCAGCTGACCACGGCAGCCGTCGAGGACGCGCTGGCGACCCTGCGCACGTCCTACGACGAGCGCAACGCCGGCGTCGAGCTGCGCGAGGTCGCCGGCGGCGTGCGTATCTACACCCGGCCGGCGCATGCCGAGGCGGTCGAACACTTCCTCCGCGACGGCCAGCGCAGCCGGCTCAGCCAGGCGGCGCTGGAGACGCTGGCCGTGATCGCGTACCGGCAGCCCGTCACCCGGGCTCGGGTGTCGGCGATCCGCGGCGTCAACGTCGACGGTGTGGTGCGCACCCTTCTCGCCCGCGGGCTGGTGGTGGAGGTCGGCAACGACCCCGACACCGGCGGCGGGCTGTTCCGCACCACCGAGCTGTTCCTGGAACGGATGGGACTGGATTCGCTCGACGAGCTGCCGTCGCTCGCACCGATGCTGCCTGACATCGAGGGCATCGACGACCTCGACAGCATCGAGGGTTGAGTTCGTTGACGCAGGACGACGCAGTGACGCAGGACGACGCGACCGGGCGGATCCGGCTGCAGAAGGTGCTCGCGGCGGCCGGCATCGGTTCTCGCCGCGCGTGCGAGGAGCTGATCGCGGCCGGCCGGGTCACCGTCGACGGCGTCATCAGCCGCCTCGGCGACCGCGCCGACCCGATGACGGCGGAGATCCGGGTCGACGGCGACCGCGTCACCGTCCGCGACGACCTGGTCTACCTCGTCCTGAACAAGCCCCGGGGCGTGCTGTCCGCGATGAGCGACGACCGCGGCCGGCCGACGGTGGGCGACCTGGTGGCCGATCGCCCGGAGCGGCTGTTCCACGTCGGACGCCTCGACGCCGACAGCGAGGGTCTGCTGCTGCTCACCAACGACGGCGAGCTCGCCCACCGTCTCATGCACCCGTCCTACGGCGTCACGAAGACCTACCTGGCCACGGTGCCAGGCCCCGTCGGCAAGGCGGTCGGACGTCAGCTGCGCGCGGGCGTGGAGCTGGATGACGGGCCCGTGACGGTCGACAGCTTCCGGGTCGTGCAGGCCGAGGGCACGCAGGCCATCGTCGAGGTCGTGCTGCACGAGGGTCGCAAACACATCGTGCGGCGGCTGCTCGCCGAGGTCGGGCACCCGGTGTCGCGCCTGGTCCGCACCCGCATCGGGCCGGTCAACCTCGGCGGCCAGCACCCGGGCACCCTGCGGCCGCTGACCCGCGACGAGCTGATCGCACTGCACCGGCTGGCCGACGCCGTCCCCGCCGCGGGCTGAACCCCGCGCCGGGGCGGCGTCCGGGCGGATGCCAGGCTGGAGGCCGACGGCGACGGGCGGAGATTCGATGGCGGTACGGGCGGTACGCGGGGCGATCCAGGTCGAGGCCAACGAGCGCGACGACATCCTGGAGGGCACCTC
Organism: uncultured Actinomycetota bacterium; assembly: GCA_963787985.1. Classification (GTDB taxonomy): domain Bacteria; phylum Actinomycetota; class Actinomycetes; order Mycobacteriales; family Jatrophihabitantaceae; genus Jatrophihabitans. The sequence goes on from CAWBEL010000004.1 coordinate 24,337, forward strand.
GGAGCTGGTCCGGGAGGTGCTGGCGCGCAACGCGATCGACCCGGACGACCTCATCAGCGTGGTGTTCACCGCCACGCCCGACCTCAACGCGGACTTCCCGGCCTACGCCGCGCGGCTGATGGGTCTGGTCGACGTCCCGTTGCTCTGCACGACGGAGATCGCGGTGCCGGGCGCGATGCCGCGCGTGCTGCGCCTGCTCGCCCACGTCGAGACCGGCAAGCCGCGCTCGGAGATCCGGCACGTCTACCTGCGCGGTGCGGCGGCGCTGCGCACCGATCTGCCGCAGTAGCAACGGCCGTCACCCGCACGCTTGCGGCGGCTCGGGGCACCCCGCGCGGTCCGTAGACTCGACCGGTGCCCTCCGACGCGATGACCCCGCCGGCCGACACCCCCTCCTTCCCGGGCGTCGTCGCCCTCGACGGACCCTCGGGGACCGGCAAGTCGACTGTCGCCCGCCGGTTGGCCGTCGCCCTGCACACGCGCTACCTGGACACCGGGGCCATGTACCGGGCGGCCACCGTCGCCGTGCTCCGCGCCGGCGCGGACCTCGACGACCCGGTGGCGGTCGCCGAGACCGTCGAATCGTCCAAGATCGTCATCTCGACCGACCCGCAGGACGTGTGGATCACCCTCGACGGTGATCCGGTCGACGCCGACATCCGCTCCGCCGAGACCACCGCGGCCGTGAGTGCGGTGTCGGCCGTACCAGCCGTACGTGCGCACGTCGTCGCGGCGCAGCGGGAGCTGATCGGCGACGGCGCCATCGTGGTCGAGGGGCGTGACATCGGCAGCGTCGTGTGGCCCACCGCGCGCCCGAAGGTGTTCCTGACCGCGAGTCCCGAGGCCCGGGCCGCGCGCCGGGCGGGGGAGCTGCACGCCGCCGACGTCGCAGCCATCGCCGCCGACATCGCCCGGCGGGACGGACTCGACAGCAGCCGCGCCGCGAGCCCGCTCGTGCAGACCGCCGACGCGATCGTTCTGGACACCACCGACCTCGACATCGACCAGGTCGTCGAGCGCCTCGTCGACCTCACCCGGGCCAGTGACTGATGCGCCGGACACGACGGTGAGCGACGAGACTCTGCCGCCGGAGGCCGAGGACGAGACCGCGCCCGCGGTGCCGGTCGTCGCCGTCGTCGGGCGCCCCAACGTGGGCAAGTCGACGCTGGTCAACCGCATCCTGGGCCGCCGCGAGGCCGTCGTGCAGGACATCCCGGGCGTCACGCGCGACCGCGTCGCCTACGACGCGCTGTGGAACGGCCGCCGCTTCACTCTCGTCGACACCGGCGGCTGGGAACCGGACGCCCGCGGGCTGCAGGCCATGGTGTCCGCGCAGGCCGAGCGGGCGGTCGTCACCGCCGACGTCGTGCTGTTCGTGGTCGACGGGCGCACCGGCGCGACGGAGACCGACCTCGTCGTCGCCCGCACCCTGCGCCGCGGTGGGCGTCCGGTGATCCTCACCGTCACCAAGGTCGACGACGAGCGGCTCGAGGCCGACGCCGCCGAGCTGTGGTCGCTGGGCCTCGGCGAACCGTTCACCGTCAGCGGCCTGCACGGGCGGGGGAGCGGCGACCTGCTCGACGCGGTGCTCGACAAGCTGCCCGACGCGCCGCGCGACAGCGACAGCGAGGGCGGCCCTCGGCGGGTCGCGCTCGTCGGCCGGCCCAACGTCGGCAAGTCCAGCCTGCTCAACCGGCTCACCGGCGAGGACCGTTCGGTCGTCGACTCGGTCGCCGGTACCACCATCGATCCCGTCGACAGCCTCGTCGAGCTGGGCGGTGAGACGTGGCGTTTCGTCGACACCGCCGGCCTGCGGCGTCGTGTGCACCAGGCCAGCGGCATGGAGTACTACGCCAGTCTGCGGACCGCGGCCGCGATCGAGGCGGCCGAGGTGGCGGTCGTGCTGCTCGACGCCTCCGAGCGGTTGAGCGAGCAGGATCAGCGGGTCATCGCCGAGGTCGTCGACGCCGGGCGCGCGCTCGTGCTCGCGCTCAACAAGTGGGACCTCGTCGACGAGGACCGCCGCGAGCAACTCGAGCGCGAGGTCGAGCGCGACCTCGCCCGGGTGGCGTGGGCACCGCGCGTCAACGTCTCGGCCCGCACCGGTCGCGCCGTCGACAAGTTGTCCACGGCGCTGCGGACGTCGCTGGAGTCTTGGGACCGGCGCATCTCGACCGGCCGCCTCAACACGTGGCTCACCGAGGTCGTCAACGCCACCCCGCCCCCGCCCCGCGGTGGCCGGGCGCCGCGCGTGCTGTTCGCGACCCAGGCCGACACCCGCCCGCCGCGCTTCGTGCTGTTCACCACCGGCTTCCTGGAGGCGGGGTACCGCCGCTTCCTGGAACGGCGCCTGCGCGAGGACTTCGGCTTCGCCGGCTCGCCCATCGAGATCTCTGTCCGCGTCCGCGAGAAGCGCTCCCGCTAGGCCGCGTACGGGATCAGCCCGTCGTCATGACGGACGGCTGATCGCGCCGGAGAACCCACGTGAACCACCGACGGTGCGGGTCGGTCGCACAGTCGGGACGACAGGATTTGAACCTGCGACCCCCTGACCCCCAGTCAGGTGCGCTACCAAGCTGCGCCACGTCCCGAAGCGGGTCGTAACCCGCGGGCATCACCATACCGTGACCCCGTCGGGCGGTACCGTGGCATCGTTCTGACGCGGGGAAGGCGGTCACGTAGGCATGCAGCCGGAGGACTCGACCGACCGGCTCTGGACGATCCCGAACGCGCTCAGCGTGCTGCGCCTGTTCGGCGTGCCGCTGTTCCTGTACCTGCTGCTCGGACCGCACGAGACGGCGTGGGCGCTCGTGGTGCTCGCCGTCTCCGGCTTCACCGACTGGCTCGACGGCGTGCTCGCGCGGGCCCTGAACCAGCTCAGCAGCCTGGGGGCGGTGCTCGACCCGTTCGCCGACCGGCTCTACATCCTGGCCACCCTCGTCGGTCTCGTGCTCCGGCACGTCATGCCGTTGTGGCTCGCCATCGTCATCGTCGGCCGGGACGCGATCCTCGCGGCGACCCTTCCGCTGCTGCGTCGCGCGGGCTACGGGCCACCGGCCGTGCACTACCTCGGCAAGGCGGCGACCTTCTGCCTGCTCTACGCGTTCCCGCTGCTGCTGCTCGGCACCTACCACGGTGACGTCGCCTACGTCGCCCGCGCGATCGCCTGGGGCTTCACGATCTGGGGCACCGCGCTCTACGTCTGGGCCGGCGCCGTGTACTTCCGCCAGGTGACGGAGCTGATCCGGAATCCGGTGCGTCCGCGCGACGCCGTGGCATCGTGACCGCACCGGCGCGACCGGAACCGTCCGAGCCACCGGAGCACCCGTTCACACCCGCGTCGCCGCGGACGCCGGCGTTGCTGCTCGACCTCGTCAACGAGCACCTGGACCCGGGTTACGCCGCCGCCGCCCGGCGTCGGGGCGCCGACCAGCGTCGCCACTGGTACGACCGGCCCGCCGTCGCACTCGGGTGCGTCCTTGCCGGGTTCGTGCTGGTGGTGGGCTACCTGCACGCGCACCGCAGCGCGCCGGCGGCGGCCCAGGCGCACACCCAGCTCGTGCAGCGCGTTCGCGCGGCGCAGGCCACGGCATCGGGCCTGGCCACGCAACTGTCCGGCGTCGAGAACTCGCTGGCCCGCGCCCAGGACAGCGCGCTGCCCGCCGCGGGCGTGGCCGGCGCGCAGCGGGACCGGGTGGCGCTGGGCGAGGTCGCCGTCAGCGGTCCCGGGATGACCGTCACCCTGGGCGAGCCGAAGGTCGTGAGCAGCCGCTCGGCCGGGCGCGCTGGCAGTCAACCGATCGCTGCGACGAATATCCTCACCGACCGTGACGTGCGAAGTGTGGTCAACCAGCTGTGGGCCGACGGCGCCGAGGCCGTCGCCGTGAACGGCATCCGGCTGACGCCCACCACCGCGATCCGCTTCGCCGGCGAGGCGGTGCTCGTCGACTTCCAACCCATCAATTCGCCCTACCGGGTGCAGGCCATCGGCGACACGGACGCGCTGTCCACCTCGTTCGCGTCGAGCGATGTCGCAAGCCGCTACCACACGCTGGCCAGCGCCGACGGCATCACGTTCACGTTCACCACGGAGGATCATCTGCGCCTGCCGGCCGCCGCGCCCGCCCTGCCGAGCCTTGCCACCGCCGCACCGTCACGGAGCCCACGGTGATCGCCGCGCTGGCCCTGGTCGTCGGAGTCGTGGTGGGGCTGATCCTGCGCCCGACGGTTCCGGGGTGGCTCGAGCCCTACCTGCCGATCGCCGTCGTGGCCGCGTTGGACGCGGTGTTCGGTGGCCTGCGCGCCCGTCTCGACGGGATCTTCGACGCCAAGGTCTTCGTCGTCTCGTTCGTCTCGAACATCGTCGTCGCCGCGTTGATCGTCTTCCTGGGCGACAAGCTGGGCGTCGGCGGTCAGCTGTCCACCGCCGTCGTCGTCGTGCTCGGCATCCGCATCTTCGGCAACGCCGCCGCCATCCGGCGTCACCTCTTCCGGGCGTGAGCGTGGCCGACACCGACGACACCGACGACACCACCAACACCGGCGACACCACCGACGAGCAACTACCCGACGAGCCGGTGCGCCGGAACCGCCGGTTGCTCGCCGGCCGGCACGCCTCGGCAGCGGTCATCGGCATCCTCACCCTGCTGCTCGGCTTCGCCATCGCCGTCCAGGTGCACGCCAACAGCTCCGCCGACGCGCTGACCGGGCTCAGCGAGGACGACCTCATCGGCATCCTGGACGACCAGAACAACCGCGCCGATCGGCTGCGCACCCAGATCGGCCAGCTGCAGGCCAACCTCGCAAACCTGCGCTCGAGCGGCAACCGCTCGGCAGCCGCACGGCAGCAGGCGCAGCAGGAGGCGCAGGCGCTCGGGGTGCTGCTCGGCACGCTGCCGGCCACCGGTCCCGGTGTGGTCATCACCGTCACCGACCCGCGCGGACACCTCGGCGGTGAGGACCTGCTCGACGTCGTGGAGGAGTTGCGCGGCGCCGGCGCCGAGGCCATCCAGTTCGGCCCCGTGCGGGTCGGGACGACGACGTCGTTCACCGGCACCGGCGGCCGCGTCGACGTCGACGGGCAGACGCTCGGCGCGCCCTACCGCGTCACCGCCATCGGCGACGCCAAGACCCTGGACACCGCGCTGAACATCCCCGGCGGCGTGGCCGCCACGGTGCGCACGGCCGGCGGCCAGCTCACCGTCTCCGAACGGCGCAGCGTGACCATCGAGGTCACCCGGCGCCTGACCACGCCGCGCTACGCCAAGCCGTCGCACTGACCGTCGACGGTCGGGGCTCGGACGGTGGTGGCTGAGGGTCATGGGTACTGTCATCACGGCGTCCGCTGGGCGTCGCCGTCCCGCTCGACTTGGTACCCCCGACCGAAACGAGGTCCCGGTATGTCCGACGTCCCCGACGAACTGAAGTACACCGCCGAGCACGAATGGGTGCGCGTGGACGACGGTTCGACGACCGTGCGCGTCGGCATCACCGACTACGCGCAGGAGGCCCTCGGCGACGTCGTCTACGTCTCGCTGCCCGAGGTGGGGGCCAGCGTCGAGCAGGGCAACGCCATCGGCGAGGTCGAGTCGACCAAGAGCGTCTCGGACGTGTTCGCCCCGCTGTCCGGCACGATCACAGCGCGCAACGAGGCGCTGGACGAGACGCCAGAACTGATCAACTCCGACCCGTACGGCGAGGGGTGGATCATGGAGATCGAACTGTCCGACACCACCCAGCTCGACGGCCTGATCGACCCCGCCGCGTACGGCACCCTGGCCAACTGACGGGAGGTTCACAGCCTCGTCGGTGACCCTGCGGTGGCCCCCACCGCAGCTCTCCACCCCTGATTGACCCTTGTGCGCGGCCGGTCCTAGGCTCGGCGCACCGATCGATCCGCTCCCCGCGCGGCGGCGTTCCCCTTGATCGGCCGTCCATGACATCGAAGGGTGACCGCGTGTTCTGTACCGCCTGTGGCACCGAGAATCTGCCCGGAAGCCACTACTGCGCCCAGTGCGGCGCCGCCCTGCCCGTCAGCGCCGCCGGCCCCGACGTCACGACGACCATCAGCACGACGGCCGGCGCCGCCGCACTCGACACCGACTCGGACTTCTCCCCGGAGGCGCACCAGGGCGCGGTCGACGCCCTCACTCCCGGCTCGGCGCTGCTCGTCGTCAAGCGCGGACCCAACGCCGGCAGCCGATTCCTGCTCGACCAGGACGTCACGTCGGCGGGTCGCCACCCGGACAGCGACATCTTCCTGGACGATGTCACCGTGTCCCGCAGGCATGCCGAGTTCCGACGTGAGGGCAGCGGCTACACCGTGCACGACGTGGGTTCGCTCAACGGCACCTACGTCAACCGCGAGCGCATCGACGCCGCCCCGCTGTCCGGTGGGGACGAGGTTCAGATCGGCAAGTTCCGGCTCGTGTACCTGACCGCCGCCGTACGTACCGGGGTCGGGGCCAAGACGTGACGTCGGGAGCGGCAGCCGAACGAGAGACGGGGGAGAGCGCGTGGCGATGAGCGCCGCCGCCGCAGGCGAATCGCGGTCCAGTCTCACGATCGGCGACGTCCTCGCGCATCTGAAGGTCGAGTTCCCCGACCTCACCATCAGCAAGATCCGCTTCCTCGAGACCGAGGGCCTGGTGCACCCCGAGCGCACCCCTTCGGGTTACCGCAAGTTCTCCGGCGGCGACGTCTCCCGGCTGCGCTACGTGCTCTCCCAGCAGCGCGACCACTACCTGCCGCTGCGGGTGATCAAGGAGCAGTTGGACGCCATCGATCGCGGCCTGTCGGCGCCGGGGCAGCAGGACAGCCCGCGCGCGGCGCACGTGGCCGTCGCCGCGATCCAGGACAACGCTCCGACCGCGGACAACTTCCGTCCCGCGCCGGCCGCCATGCGGCTGTCGAAGGAAGAGCTGCTCAATGCGGCCGGGTTGCGCTCGGACCAGCTGAACGAACTCGAGCAGTTCGGCCTCATCGGCTCCAAGCCCGGCGGCTTCTACGACGACGACGCGCTGGCGGTCGGCAAGATCGTCGCCGACCTCGCCCGCTTCGGTCTCGAGGGCCGGCACCTGCGCGCGTTCCGCTCCGCCGCCGAGCGCGAGGTCGGCCTGTTCGCGCAGGTCGTCGGGCCGATGGGACGCCAGCGCGGCGGCGAGGCACGGGCCCGCGCCGAGGAGACGGTGCGCGAGCTCGCCGCGCTGTCCGTGCGCCTGCATGCAGCCCTCGTGCAGATCGGTCTGCGCGAGGTCGTCGGCACCTCCTGAGCGGCCCCCACCGCTTGTCGTGGACGTGTAGCGTCGGCATGACCCGCCCGGCGTGATCGCGTGGTGAGGGTCGTTCAGCACGAGCAGGAGGTCACCATCGTGCATCCGATGCGAGTGGTCGGGGTCCGGGTCGAACTGCCCGCCCAGCAGCCCGTCGTCCTGCTGCGCGAGGAAGACGGCGCCCGCTACCTGCCGATCTGGATCGGTGCGGTGGAGGCCTCGGCGATCGCCTTCCAGCAGCAGGGTGTGCAGACGGCGCGACCACTGACCCACGACCTGCTGCGGGACGTGATCACCGCGCTCGGCGTGCGCCTCGAGGCGGTCCACATCACCGAGATGCGCGACGACATCTACTACGCCGAACTGCGATTCACCGGCGGCATCACCGTCAGCGCCCGCCCCTCGGACGCCATCGCCCTGGCGCTGCGCGTCGACGCCGCCATCCTCGGCTCCGACGCCGTTCTGGACGCCGCCGGCATCGAGATCCCGGACGAGCAGGAGGACGAGGTCGAGAAGTTCCGCGAGTTCCTCGACAACATCTCGCCGGAGGATTTCGCCTCGGACGCGTGACCGCCGGCGGGCCGTGTGCAGGCATAAACCTCAGGTTGAGGGTCACGCAATCCGGCGCGTCGCATTGACCGCCCCGGTCCGCCCACCTACCGTCGGACAGGCAGAATCACCATCGTGGGATTCCCGCTCCACCGGGCAGACCACGAACACGCGGTGTGGACGCGCAGTGCCGATCGGTGACTATCAGTCGCCGGGGGACGATCAGGGCAGCGGGTGGCGCGACAGCGGCGCCCGGCCGGACAGGCGGGGTCGGATGGATCAGCCGGAACAGGGCACGTTGTTCGCCGACCCGTCGGACTCCGACAGCGACGACCTGGTCGGTTACCGCGGCACCGTGGCCTGCTCGGCGGCCGGCATCACCTACCGCCAGCTGGACTACTGGGCGCGCACCGAACTGGTCATGCCCACGATCCGTACCGCTACCGGTTCGGGCAGCCAGCGCCTCTACTCGTTCAAGGACATCCTCGTCCTCAAGGTCGTGAAGCGGCTGCTGGACGCGGGCGTCTCGCTGCAGAACATCCGCGTCGCCGTCGACGCGTTGCGCCTGCGCGGCGTCAACGACCTCGCCGAGGTCACCCTGCTGTCCGACGGTGCCACGGTCTATGAGTGCACGTCCTCGGAAGAGGTCGTGGACCTGCTGCAGGGCGGCCAGGGCGTGTTCGGCATCGCCGTCAGCGGCGCGCTGCGCGAGCTGCGCGGATCGTTGGCTCACCTGCCGTCCGAGCGTGCCGGCCTGAGCACGGCGGACGAGGTCGTGCCGTCGGCGCAGGACGAGCTGTCCCGCCGCCGCCAGCAGCGCACCGCTACCGCCTGACACGCTGGGCACAGCGCGGCGGGACGCGCCGAACGTGTTGCGTCTGACGCGTCCGACCCGGTTCGCGCTGGTAACCTGACAGCGAAGGCCACCGACACCGCGCGGGAGAGCCAGCCGGGGCATCGTCGCCCCGGACGGCGCCGAAGGGGCAACCTCCCCGGAACCTCTCAGGCACCAGGACTGCGCGGTCGAGGCCACTCTGGAGGGGCACGCCCGACAGACGGGGACGCGGTCACCGCACGGTGACCGTCGTCGCACCCGTCATTCGGAGCGCCCATGTCACAGCGGCTCAGCCAGCGGACGTCCCTGACCGATCTCGAGCACGCCGACCGCTTCGCCGCCCGCCACATCGGCACCAGCGGCACCGCCATGGCCGACGCCGACCAGGCGACGATGCTCAAGGCGCTGGGCTACGCCGGCCTGGACGACCTGCTGGCCGACGCGATCCCGGCCAGCATCCGGGAGCAGTTGGAGCTCCATCTGCCACCCGCCGCGAGCGAGGCCGAAGTCGCAGCGGAGCTGCGTGCGCTGGCCGACCGCAACCGCGTCGTCACGTCGATGATCGGCCTGGGCTACTACGGCACCCGCACGCCGGCCGTCATCCGCCGCAACGTGCTCGAGAACCCCGCCTGGTACACGGCGTACACGCCCTACCAGCCCGAGATCAGCCAGGGCCGGCTCGAGGCGCTGCTGAACTTCCAGACCGTCGTCGAGGAACTCACCGGCCTGCCGGTCGCCGGCGCGTCGGTGCTCGACGAGGCCACCGCCGCTGCGGAAGCGATGGCGCTGGCGCACCGCGCAGGAGCAAGGGGAGCCTCGGGGTCGAGAACAGTCTTCGTCGTCGACGCCGACGTCCTGCCGCAGACCCTCGACGTGGTGCGCACCCGCGCCTTCCCGCTGGGCCTCGAGGTCCGCGTGCAGAGCCTCGACGAGCCGCTGCCGGGCGACGGCGTCTTCGGCGTGCTCGTCCAGTACCCCGGCGCCTCCGGTGCCATCCGCGACCTCGCGCCGGTCGTCGAGGCCGCGCACGCTCAGGGTGCGCTCGTGGTCGCCGCGGCCGATCTGCTCGCGCTGACCCTGCTGACCCCGCCCGGCGAGGTCGGCGCCGACCTCGCCGTCGGCACCACCCAGCGCTTCGGCGTGCCGCTCGGCTTCGGCGGCCCGCACGCCGGTTACCTCGCCGTCCGCTCCGGCCTCGAGCGGCAGCTGCCGGGCCGGTTGGTCGGCGTCTCCGTCGACGCCGACGACGCGCCGGCCTACCGGCTCGCGCTGCAGACCCGCGAGCAGCACATCCGCCGAGAGAAGGCGACGTCCAACATCTGCACCGCGCAGGTGCTGCTGGCCGTCATCGCCTCGATGTACGCCGTCTACCACGGCCCCGAGGGCCTGCGGGCGATCGCGCAGCGCACCCACCGCTTCGCCGAGATCCTCGCCGCCGGCCTGCGCGAGGGGGGCGTGGACGTCGCCGACGCGCCGTTCTTCGACACCGTCACGGTCGAGGTCCCCGGCCGCGCCGACGAGGTGACCGCCGCGGCTCTCGAGCGCGGCATCAACATCCGCCGCGTCGACGCCGACCGCGTCTCGATCTCCTGCGACGAGACCACGACCCGTGAGCACGTCGCTGCCCTGTGGACGGCCTTCGGTACCGGACTCGGAGTCGACGACGTCGTGCGGCTGGACGGCGAGGTCACCGACGGCATCGCCCATGCGCGCTCGTCGGACTACCTGAACCACCCGGTGTTCCACACCCACCGCTCCGAGACGGCGATGCTGCGCTACCTGCGCCGGCTGGCCGACCGCGACTACGCCCTCGACCGCGGCATGATCCCGCTCGGCTCCTGCACCATGAAGTTGAACGCAACCACGGAGATGGAGCCGGTCACCAACCCCGGTTTCGCCGACATCCACCCGTTCGCCCCGGCCGACCAGTTCGAGGGCTACACCCAGCTCATCGGCGACCTGCAGACGTGGCTCACCGACATCACCGGCTACGACGCGGTGTCGCTGCAGCCCAACGCCGGCTCGCAGGGTGAGTTCGCGGGGTTGCTCGCGATCCACAACTACCTGCGCGCCTCCGGCCAGGACCACCGCGACGTCTGCCTCATCCCGGCGTCCGCGCACGGCACCAACGCCGCGTCCGCGGTGATGGCCGGGCTGCGAGTCGTCGTCGTCAAGACCGGCGGCGAGCAGGGCGAGATCGACCTCGACGATCTGCGCGCCAAGATCGCCCAGCACGCCGACGAGCTGGCCGCGATCATGGTCACCTACCCCTCCACGCACGGCGTGTTCGAGGATCACATCGGCGAGATCTGTGCGCTCGTGCACGACGCCGGCGGCCAGGTCTACGTCGACGGCGCGAACCTCAACGCCATGGTGGGGCTGGCCCGTCCCGGCCGGTTCGGCGCCGACGTCTCGCACCTGAACCTGCACAAGACCTTCTGCATCCCGCACGGCGGCGGCGGGCCGGGGGTCGGGCCGATCGGCGTCCGCGAGCACCTCGCGCCCTACCTGCCCAACCACCCGTTGCAGCCGGCCGCGGGTCCCGACACCGGGTCCGGCGCGGTTGCCGCCGCGCCATGGGGTTCGGCGTCGATCCTGCCGATCACCTGGGCCTACCTGCGGCTGATGGGCCCGGACGGGCTGACCGCGGCCACGGGTGCAGCCATCCTCGCCGCCAACTACGTCGCCAAGCGGCTGGACCCGCACTTCCCGGTGCTCTACACCGGCGGCCACGGGCTGGTGGCGCACGAGTGCATCCTCGACCTGCGGCCGATCACCAAGCAGACCGGCGTCAGTGTCGACGACGTCGCGAAGCGCCTGATCGACTACGGGTTCCACGCCCCGACCATGTCCTTCCCGGTGGCCGGCACGCTGATGGTGGAGCCGACCGAGTCCGAGGACCTCGCCGAGCTGGACCGCTTCGTCGCCGCCATGATCGCGATCAAGGGCGAGGTCGACCAGGTCGCGGCGGGAGAGTGGCCGGCGAAGGACAACCCGCTGGCCAACGCGCCGCACACCGCGGCGTCGGTCACCGGCGAATGGGAGCACCCGTACAGCCGTGAACTGGCGGCATTCCCGAGCGGGGTGGACCCTCGCTCGAAGTACTGGCCGCCGGTGCGCCGGATCGACGGCGCCTTCGGCGACCGGAACCTGGTCTGCGCCTGCCCGCCGATGACCGAGTACGCCTAACGAGGTCGATACGCTGATCGCATGAGTCCGGCCCCCCAACGCGTCACCAAGCAGCGCGCCACGCGCCAGGGTGACGCCGTGCGGCAGGCGCTCGCCGAGTGCGGCGGTTTCCGCAGCGCCCAGGACGTGTACTCGCTGCTGCGTGCGGACGGCGAAAGCGTCGGACTGTCCACCGTCTACCGGCACCTGCAGGCGCTCGTGGACGAGAGCGTCGCCGACGTGATCCACACGCCCGACGGCGAAGCCACCTACCGGCTCTGCGGGGACGCGGCGCAGGGTCACCACCATCACCTGGTGTGCCGGCGGTGCGGGCGTACCGCCGAGATCGAGGGCCGCGCCATCGAGGCGTGGGCCGGCGAGATGGCGCGCGAGCACGGCTACACCGACGTCGACCACACCGTCGAGCTGTTCGGGCTGTGCCCGCAGTGCAGCGCGACGCCGGCAGGGTGAGCCACTGGCGGCCGGTCGTGGCCTACGCCGCGGTCAGCGCCGCCAACCAGATGCTCTGGCTGACCTACGCCCCGATCACCACCGACGCCGCGCACCACTACGGCGTCTCGTCCGGGGCCGTCGGCTGGCTGGCCGAGATCTTCCCGCTGCTCTACGTCGTGCTCGCCGTGCCCACGGGCCGGCTGGTCGACCGGTCGTTGCCGCGCTGGCTCGGCGCCGGGGCGGTGCTCACCGCGCTCGGAGCCGTGCTGCGGCTGGGCGACACCTACGGCGCGGTGCTCGCCGGCCAGGTGCTGATCGCCGTGGCACAACCGTTCGTCCTCAACGCGGTCACCCGGGTGTCCGGCACCTACCTGCGCGCCGACCAGCGCGCGACCGGCATCGCGGTGTCCTCGGCCGGGATCTTCACCGGGATGGTGCTCGCCCTCGGCCTCGGTGCCGTGTTCGGCGGCCACCACGTCGTCCCGCTCGTCGACGTGCAGGCGGTGGTGGCCGTCGTCGCGGCGGCCTGGCTGGTGGTCGCGCTGCGTGGCGGACGCCCGGTGGCCGATGCCGACGCGGTGTCCACCGGCGACGGCGGCCTGCGCGCGGTATGGGCGGACCGTCGCGTGCGCGCGCTCACCGGTCTGGTGTGCGCGGGCTTCGGCGTGTTCGTGGCCCTGACGACCTGGCTGCAGGCGCTGCTGCACCCGGCCGGTGTGGGCTCGACTCAGGCCGGGGTGCTGCTGCTCGTCATGGTCGTCGTCGGCGTGGCCGGCTCCGCCCTGCTGCCCCCGATGCTCGTTCGGCGCGGCGCCGAGCGCGCGTTCGTCACGGCCTCGGTCGTGGCGGGGGCCGCGGCGCTGGTGTTGCTCGCGGCGCTACCCGGCTTCGGTGCCGGGCTGGCGGCGTCAGCAGTGCTGGGGCTGTTCCTGCTCACCGACCTGCCGGTGATCTTCGACCGTGCCGAGCAGGTGGCGGGCGGGGCCGGTGGCACGGTGAGCGCCCTGCTCTGGCTGGCCGGCAACGCCGCCGGGCTGGTGGCGGCGCTCGTCGTGCAGGCGCTCGTGCACCACCCCGCGACGGCGTTCAGCGTGCTGGCCGTGCTCCTCGCCGCTGGTCTGCCGCTGGTGCGTCCGGCGACCGAGCCGGCGGCCGTGCCGACCGGCGCTCCAGCAGACCGATCGGCAGCGTGACCAGCGCCGCCACCGCGAACGACAGGAGCGAGGCGCTCATCCAGGTGGCCGGCTCGAACCAGCGCACGTGCGCCCACATCCGCGCCCACCAGCCGATCGACCCCGGGTTGATCAGCTGGTAGGCCGCGAAACCGGCGATCCACGGCAGCAGCATCAGCCAGCGCGCGCGGGCGTGCTCACCCAGGTCCCACTGCCGGCGCGACACGACGAACCAGTCGACGGCCAGCACGCCGAGCAGCGGCACGAACACCGAACCCAACAGGACGAGAAAGTTGTAGTAGTCGCCGATGTTCAGCGCGAGCGTGAGCACGGTGGCGAGCGCACCGATCACGAGCGCCACGACGCGGCGGTCCCACCGGGGGCGCAGGTTCTGCACCGACACCGCGGTCGAGTACGTGTCGACGAAGGACTGGTCGAGCTCGCGCACCGCCAGCACCGCGAAGGCCACGGCGCCGAGCGGCACTGCGATGAACGAACCGAAGATCTTGTCGGCGTCGCCGTTGGCCACGCCGACCAGCGCGATCATGCCGACGAGATAGCAGGCGATCTGGGTCAGGGAGTAGCCGACGAACGAGCCGATCACTGCGTCCCGCACCGTGCGGCTGTGCCGCGAGTAGTCCGCCGCCACCGGCACCCAGGACACCGCCACGCTGACCACGCCGTCGACGGCCAGCCAGAACCCGTTCCACGACCCGTGCCCGGTGTGCAGCGGGTGCCGCAGCAGCTGGACGGCGATGTAGACCATCGCCACCACCACCGCGACCGTGACGTAGCGCCGCAGCACCCGGATCCAACCGAGCGGACGCAGCGCCAGCGCCGTCGTGACGATGCCGCCGGCGACCACCCACACCCACCGCGGCACGCCGTGCACCACCTGCTGCATCGCGGTACTGATCGTCACGAGCTCGAAGGTCGTCCATCCGACGAGCTGCACGATGTTGAGCACCGTCGGCAGGAACGACAACCGGCCGCCGAACAGCCCGCGCAGCAGCACCATGGCCGGTGCGCCGGTCTCGGCCCCCGGGGCGGCCGCGACCGACACAGCCAGCGTGCCGAGGATCGTCCCCACCACCAACGCCAGCACGCCGGCGCCGAAGGACAGCGCCAAGGTGCCCGTGCCCAGCGGGTCGAGAACGTAGATCGCGCCGGTGAACCCGAGCAGGCTCACCCCGAGGTTGCCCCACATGCCGAGCTGGTCGGCGATACCCAGCGTGCGCGGGGGCGCCTCCTCGAGCGTGAGCGGCGCCTCCTGCGATGTGCTTCCCGGCCCGTGTGGTTGCAGTCCGTCGGCGTGTCGGGAGCCACTCCGGCCGGGAAGACGCAGGTTGGTGGACATCAGAGGACGGCCATGCCTTCGGTCGGGGACGATGCCTGGGCGTGCCGGCGCATCGGGATCCGCCCGGCCAGCCGGGCCAACCGCCCGGCGTGCACGGCGGCGCGCATCGCCTCGGCCATCGCCGCCGGATGCTGGGCCCGGGTGACGGCCGAGGCCAGCAGCACGGCATCACAGCCCAACTCCATCGCCAGCGCCGCGTCCGAGGCGGTGCCGATCCCGGCGTCGAGGATGACCGGCACCGTCGCCTCGCTGACGATCAGCTCGATGTTGTGCCGGTTGTTGATACCGAGCCCGGTGCCGATGGGGGACCCCAGCGGCATCACCGCGGCGCACCCGGCCTGCTGCAGCCGACGCGCCAACACGGGGTCGTCGTTCGTGTACGGCAGCACCGTGAAGCCCTGCGCGACCAGCAGCTGGGCGGCGTCGAGCAGCTCGACCGGATCCGGCAGCAGTGTCCGCTCGTCGGCGACGACCTCGAGCTTCACCCAGTCGGTCTCCAGCGCCTCGCGCGCGAGCTGGGCCGTGCGGACGGCCTCGCGGGCGGTGCGGCAACCGGCGGTGTTGGGCAGCACGCGGACGCCGCGCCGGTCGATGACGTCGAGGACGGTGCCGCCGCTCGAGCCGTCGACGCGGCGCATGGCGACCGTGCACATCGCGGTGCCGGACGCCTGCAGAGTCTCGTCGATGACGTGCAGGCTCGGCGCGCCACCGGTGCCGAGGATGAGGCGCGAGGACAGCTCGACGCCGGCGATGAGAAAGGGGTCGACGAAGGGGTCGATGTGGGGGTCGTGCACGGTCAGCCTCCCTGGACGGCGGTGACGATCTCGACGGCCTGGCCCTGGCGCAGGGTGACGTCGTCCCAGCTGCTGCGCGGGACGACCTCGCCGTCCAGCACCACCGCGCTGCCGCGGGCCGACCCGGCCACCGCGACGAGCAGGGCCTGCACGCTGGTGCCGTCCGCGACCTCGCGCGGCGCGCCGTTGACCTGGATGTTCACGACAAGGCTCCCTGGGTCAGCCGACCGGCACCGGCGTGCCGGTCGGGGGTGAATGAGCGCAGCTCCGGCGGCAGCGCACCGTCGGCGATCAGAGCCGTGACGCCGTCGGCGGTGACGGGGGCGAGCAGCACGCCGTTGCGGTAGTGCCCGCTGGCGTGGACGAGGCCGGGGATGCCGCTCGGCCCGATCACCGGGGCGTTGTCGGGCGAGCCGGGACGAAAGCCGGTGCACACCTCGACCAGCTGGGCCTCGCCCAGCTCGGGCAGCAACGACTGGGCATCGCGCAGCAGCTCGTACACCGCTCCCGCCCGCGGCGCGGCGTCGAACCCTGCTTCCTCGACCGAGGCACCGACCACGATCTCGCCGTCGAGCCGGGGCACGAGATAGATGGGCGTGCCCTTGACCGAGCCGCGGACGACCCGCGTGATGCGCGGCGCGCCCGGCAGCCGGAGCCGCAGCGTTTGCCCCTTGACCGGGCGCACCGGTGGCCGGGCCGCGTCCGGGACGCCGTCGACGTGGGCCGACCAGCCGCCGGCGGCGAGCACCACCGTGCCGGCGGCGATCGCGCTGCCGTCCTCGAGCCGGACGCCGGTGACACCGCTGCCGCCGCTTCGATCCCTGCGCCCAGTCAGCACGGAGGCCGTGGCACGCACGAGCCGTACACCGACACGCCTGCCGGCGGCGAGCAACGCCGCGTGCACGAGCCGCGGGTCGACCTGGTGGTCGCCGGGTGCGAACAGCGCCCCCGGCAGGCCGGGGGCGACGGCGGGTTCAAGGGCCCGCAGCTCGCGTCCGGACAGCAGGGCCGCCTCGACGCCGAGGGTCCCGGCGAAGGCGTGCAGGTCGTGCAGGGCGGCGAGGTCGGCGCCGTCCCAGGCCACCGCGACGGTGCCGCACTCCTGGTAGCCGGTCGGCAGTCCGGTGACCTCGGTCAGCTCGGCGGCGACGGTGGGGTAGCGCGCGAGGGAATCGAGGTTGAGGCGCAGCAGCGGCGTCTCGGTGTAGTGCAGCTCGGTGATCGGGGCGAGCATGCCGGCCGCGGTGTGCCAGGCCCCGCGGTCCGGATCGGGGTCGACGAGCGTCACCGACAACCCGCGCTGGGCGCACCGCCAGCCGACCGCCGCGCCGATCATGCCGGCGCCGACGACCACGACGTCGCTGCTGGGTGGGGCGCCGCCTGCATCGGCGGCATCGCTGCCGTACATCTGCTCCCTCGCGCCGGCATTACCCGGATCAGGTTCGACGGTCGGCCTGGCGGTGGCCCTCTCAGCCCGCCCCGCGGCGAGCTCCCGTGCACCGGCAACCCTACGCTCGACCGATGCCCGACGCCCGTGACCCCGTCGCCCGCCTGCAGGACGCTCGGCTCTACCTCTGCACCGACTCCCGCCGCGGCACCGGCGACCTCGCCGACTTCCTCGACGCCGTGCTGGCCGGCGGCGTCGACGTCGTGCAGCTGCGCGAGAAGGGGCTCGAGGCGCGCGAGGAGATCCGGCTGCTGGAGACGTTCGCGGCGGCGGCCGAGCGGCACGGCGCGCTGTGGGCCGTCAACGACCGGGCTGACATCGCCCGCGCCGTCGGCGCGCCGGTGCTGCACCTCGGCCAGGACGATCTGGCGGTTCCCGTGGCCCGCTCGATCGTCGGCGACGACGTCCTGATCGGGCGTTCGACCCATTCCCCCGCGCAGGCCGACGCCGCGCGGGTCGAGGACGGCGTGGCCTACTACTGCTGCGGACCGACGTGGACGACGCCGACGAAACCGGGCCGGCCGGCGGCCGGGCCCTCGTTGCTCACCCACGCGGCTTCCCACGAGGACACGCGGCCGTGGTTCGCGATCGGCGGGATCGAATCCCTGGACCGGCTGGACGAGGTGATCGCCGGCGGGGCGCGCCGTGCCGTGGTGGTGCGGGCGATCACCGAGGCGCCGGACCCGGGAGCGGCGGCGGCCACGTTCGCGGCCAGGTTGCGCGCCGTTCCGCCGCTCTGATGGGGTTCGGGGTACCGGTCTCAGGGAACGTGTGCGCGCCGACCACCCTGAGCAGCTCGAGCTTGTCGGCGTCCTCGGACCCGGGGACCGCCGTGTAGACGACGACGCGCAGGTCGCTGCCGGGAACCGTCAGCACGTCGCAGTCGATGCGGATCGCGCCGACCGGGGTCGAGGTCGCGGTCTTGGTGCTCGCCCGGTGCAGAGCCACGGACGCGTGTGCCCACCGCCGTTCGAACTCCGCGCACTCGGCACGAAGGCGGCCGACGAGAGTGGCCAGCTGGGTGTCCTTCGGGTAGCGCCCGTAGGCGGCACGCAGGTCCGCGACGAGGTCGTGACTGAAGTCCTCGGCGTGCTCGTCGTCGTAGTCGATCACGCTGTCGTGCTCCATGAAGTGCCGCCATGCGACGTTGCGCTCGAGCCCGCGACGGGACGACGGGTCGCCGGTGACGGCGGCCCACAACGGGTTCCAGTGCAGCAGGTCCCACGCCGCCGAATGGACCGCGAGCGGCACGTCGCCGAGCCGGTCGATGATGCGCTGCACGCCCGGGGTGAGGTGGCGCGGCACGACCCCGCCCGACGGGACGGCCACGCCCGCGACCTGGAACAGGTGGTCGCGTTCGGCGTCCGTCACCCGGAGCGCCCGGGCCAGCGCGGCGAGCAACTGCGCCGACGGGTGCCGTGCGCGTCCCTGCTCCAGCCGCACGATGTAGTCGACGCTGACCCCGGCCAGGACCGACAGCTCCTCGCGGCGCAGCCCGGGAGCGCGGCGACCGGCAGCCCGGGGGGAGTCCGACCTCCTCGGGCCGCACCCGGTCGCGCCACGCCCGGAGCAGGGTCGGCAACTCGTCCATGTCCCCATCGTCCTCCGGCGGCGCGCGAGCTGGGTGGTACTGCCAGTGCCTACGACGGCGTGGTCGCGGACGCCCACGCTGGAGCCATGACAACAACCTTGATCACCGGAGCCAACAAGGGCCTCGGACTCGAAACCACCCGCCGCCTGATCGACGCCGGGCACACCGTGTACGCCGGCATGCGCGACCCCGCGAACGGCGACGACGCCCGCGCCCTGGGCGCGCACGTCCTGCGGCTCGACGTGACCGACACCGCCTCGGTCGAGGCAGCGGTTGCCGAGCTGCCCGAACTCGACGTCCTCGTCAACAACGCCGGGGTGATCGGCGCCTCGACCGGCCTCGACGACCTCGACGCGGCAGCGATGGCGGCCACCCTCGACACCAACGTCGTCGGCGTCGTGCGCGTCACGCAGGCCGCGCTGCCGCTGCTGCGCCGCTCGACCAACCCGGTCATCGTCAACGTCGCGTCGGGCGTGGGGTGGCCGCGCTTCCTGCTCGATCCCGATCGCGTCGAGTTCCCCGTGCCCGCCGTGCCGTACCCCGCGTCGAAGGCGGCCGTCGTCGCGCTCACCGTGCAGTACGCCAAGGGCCTGCCCGGCATGCGGGTCAACTCGTCCGACCCCGGTTACACCGCGACCGACCTGAACGGCAACCGCGGGCACCAGACGGTCACCGAGGGAACGGACGCCACCGTCCGGCTCGCCACCCTCGGCCCGGACGGACCGACCGGTGAATTCCACGACCGGCACGGCCGGATCCACTACTGAGCCGAATCGACTACCGAGCCGTATCGACCACCGAGCCGAATCGACTACCGAGCCATCAGACTCCCGGCGCGTACGCGGCGTCCTCCGGCCACGGTCGGACGCGCCAGAAGTGACCGACCGGGCCGAGGCCGGAGCCGAGCGGGAACGAGTCGGCGACGGCGCCGGTGACGAACGTCTTCCCGGTGCGCACCGCCGCCTCGAGATCGAGTCCGCGCGCCAGCCCGGCGGTGATCGCCGACGCGAGCGTGTCACCCGAGCCGTGGGTGTGGTCGGTGACCCGACGCGGGCTGGACAGCTCCACGGCGCGCCCGCCGGCGTAGAGCACGTCGACGGCGTCGCCGCTCGGCAGGTGGCCACCCTTGATCAGCACCGCCTGCGGGCCGAAGGCGAACATCGCCTCGGCGGCCTCGTCCATGTCGGCGCGGGAGTGCACCTGCACGCCGGTCAGCAGCCGTACCTCGCCCAGATTCGGCGTGACGAGCGTGGCCAACGGGATGATCACCGAGGTCAGGACGTCGAGGGCGTCCGGACGCAGCAGCGGGTCACCGTGCTGCGAAGCAGCGACCGGGTCGACGACGAAGGGCGTGACGTCCAGCCGGGTAACGACCTCGGCGATCGCCCGCATGATCGCCGCCGACGCGAGCATGCCGGTCTTGGCCGCGCCGACGCCGATGTCGGTGGCGACCGACTCGATCTGCTCGGCGACCGCCTGCGGCGGCAGCTCGTAGAAGCCGCTCACGCCGAGGGAGTTCTGCACGGTCACTGCGGTGATCGCGGACATGCCGTGGACGCGGCAGGCCAGGAACGTCTTGAGATCGG
Source organism: uncultured Actinomycetota bacterium (assembly GCA_963787985.1). Lineage (GTDB taxonomy): Bacteria > Actinomycetota > Actinomycetes > Mycobacteriales > Jatrophihabitantaceae > Jatrophihabitans. The sequence continues at coordinate 44,560 of CAWBEL010000004.1, forward strand.
CCTGGGCGCCGGCACCGCCGCCGGAATCGGATCCGGCGATCGTGAGGGCCGTTGCGGGATAGGTGGGACGCACCGTGCCAGTATTCATCCGAGCGTCGTCCGGCCCGCCGTCCCGTCGGGCGCGGCGACACGGGCGCAGCGGGCGAGAGGAGCGGCGTGGCCGACACCTGGAAGGACTGGCTGTGGGACAGCGCTCGAGACGTCTACGGCGCCATCCTCGAGCACCCGTTCCTGGACGGTTTGACCGACGGGACGTTGCCCGAGTCGCGGTTCGTGCACTACGTCGCCCAGGACGCCGCCTACCTGCGTGACTACGCGCGCGCGCTGTCGGTGGTCGCGGCCAAGGCGCCGGTGCACGCGGACACGGCGATGCTGTCCAATCACGCCGCCGACACCGCCGACGTCGAGCTGGCCCTGCACGAGAAGCTGCTGCCCGCCCTCGGGCTGGACCCGGCGCGGGTCGCCGCCGTCGAGGTGTCGCCGACGACCCGTGCCTACACCTCCTACCTGCTCTCGACGGCGCACGGCGGAACCTTCGCCGAGGGGTTGTCGGCGGTCCTGCCCTGCTACTGGATCTACCAGCGTGTCGGCGCCGTTCTGGTGGCCAAGGGATCACCGAACCGGCGCTACCAGACGTGGATCGACACCTACGGCGGGGACGAGTTCGCACTGACCGTGTCCGAGGTGCTGGACCTCGCCGATCGCGTCGGTCCCGACCTGCCCGCTGCCGAGGCGTGGCGCACGCGCGAGCACTTCCGCACCACGGCCCGCTACGAATGGATGTTCTGGGACGCGGCGTGGCACGAGGAGACGTGGCCGATCTGACCCCGGCCGCGGCGTCTCCCGGGCCGCTGGACCACCTCACCGTCACCACCGACGACCTCCCCGCCGGGGCCGCGTTCTACGACGCCGCCCTCGGCGCGTTGGGTCTCGTCCGGCTCGACGAGCTGGTCGACGAGGAGGAGGACGAGCCCCAGCTCGAGGCGATCGGCTGGGGCCCGGCGGACGGCACGTCGGTGCTGTGGCTGGTACGTGGCAGCGTCCCCACCACCGGGTTGCACGTCCGGTTGCGGGCGGCGTCCCGCACCCATGTCGAGGCTTTCCACACCGCCGGGCTGGCCGCGGGCGGCACGGGGTTCGCGGCTCCGCGGCGTTGGGCCGTCTACCGCCGCGGGGATTTCAACGCCATCGTGCGCGACCCGTTTGGCAACCTCGTGGAGGCGGTGTCGGCCGAGTAGGCCTCAGAAGGCCCAGAAGCTGGATTCACATCAGTCACAACTGGCACACTGGCCCCATGACAGTGGGTCGTGTGGTGTCGGGCGTGATTGCGTCGTTGGCAGTGGCGGGGTGCGCCGTCGTCGTCATCGGCATCGGCCGGGCGGACAGCAAGCCGGACCCGCATCACTCCACGGCGTCTCCCGTCGCCGCAGCGACCTCCCGGCCGGCGGTGATCGGCCAGCCGGTGGAAACCACGGGCGCGCCGGCCGCGGTGACGGGCGTCCCCGCGACGCGAGCCGACCGCAGCACCACTGCCGTCGCGACGGTGACGGCGCCGACGGCGACGACGTCAGCTCCCGTCGCGCCGGCGGTCACCTCACGTGCCACGGCGGCCCACGCGGCGCCCGCGCGCGCGGCGGCGCCCCGCCCGGCACGCGGCGCGCCCCGGCCACGCACGCCGCCCCGGCCACGCACGCCGCCGCCCCGGCGAAGCGCCCGGCTGCCCCGCGCGGCGCCTCGCTGCCGCTCCACTTCTCGACTGGCAGTGCCACACGGGTCATCACCGTCACCGCCTCGTCCTACGGCAGCACCACCGCGACCCTGCAGCCCTGGCTCAAGCAGTCCGGTGGCGGCTGGAAGAAGCAGGGGAGCGCGATCTACGCGCACATCGGTGCCGACGGTATGAGCACGCACCCGAGCGAGACGCGCTCGGCGACCCCGATCGGCAGCTTCACGCTGACCCAGGCCTTCGGCTACTACGGGAATCCCGGCACGCCGTTGCACGTACTTCAAGACCACCATGTCCGACTACTGGATCAGCTCGCCCGGGGGGCTCTACAACACCCACCAGCGCTGCGGGTCGTGCGGTTACAACAACGGCGTCAACGAGCGGCTCGCGACCGAAACGCCCTTCTACAACTACGCCGTCGTGATCGACTACAACACCCGCAACGCCCCGGGCGGGGTGCACGCGGGCGCGGGCAGCGCGTTCTTCCTGCACGTCACCGACGGCTCGGCCACCGCCGGGTGCGTCGCGATCCCGCAGAGCCGTCTGGTGCCGATCATGAAGTGGCTGAACCCGCGCACGCATCCGCGCATCCTCATCGGCGTCACCTGAGCGCCGGCCGGAGGCGTCCCGCGAGCGCATGACACCCTGGAGGGCATGTCCGCGCGCCGCAGCATGGTCGTCGGCGCGGCCCTGATCGGCCTCGTCGCGACCGGCTGCTCCGGCGCCACCAGCGCTTCGCACTCGTCCGCTTCGCCGGCGTCGTCGGCCGCGACGGGCCACGACCGCCGCGCCGACCACGAGCTCACCCGCCACCAGCGCGCACCCGACTCCGACGCGGTCGCCGTCCCGGCTGTCGACCGCGCCGCCGACACTGCGTCCCAGCACCACCCACAGCAGCGCGCACCGCGCGACGGGCGAGAGCACCCGGTTGCCGCTCGACGAGCCCGCGGGCGACGCCCGCCAGGTGGTCACCGTCACCGCGCCGTCCTACGGGAGCACGGTCGGCACCCTGCAGCGCTGGTCGCGGGCGTCAGGCGGCGGATGGCACCGTGTCGGCGGAGCGGTCACGGCGCACCTCGGCAGCGACGGGTTGAGCGCGCATCCGAGCGAGACCCGGTCGGCCACGCCGATCGGCAGTTTCACCCTGACCCGCGCCTTCGGCCACGACGCCGACCCCGGCACCCGGCTGCCCTACACGAGGACGACGCCGGCCGACTGGTGGATCAGCCAGTCGGGGCCGCTGTACAACACGATGCAGCACTGCTCGTCCGGCTGTTCGTTCACCCGGGGCGACCCGAACGAGCATCTGTACTACGAAACGCCGTACTACGACTACGCCGTGGTCATCGACTACAACACCCGCAACGCCCCGGGCGGAGTGCAGGCAGGGGCGGGCAGTGCCTTCTTCCTGCACGTCACCGACGGTTCGCCTACAGCGGGGTGCGTATCCATCCCACAGTCCGAGGTCGTCGACGTCCTGCGATGGCTGGTTCCAGCCGACCATCCGCGTATCGTCATCGGCGTTCAGTAGGGGGTTGCGCGATCAGCCACCTGGCGGACCGGTCGAGGGGCCTGATCGAGTGAGCAGCGTGGCAGAGGAATCGGCCAGTGCCGAGTCGACGCTGCGGCACGCCCTGGACGTCGAGCCTCCGGCAGGCCGATACCCGCCCACTGGCCGACGTCCTGCGGACGGTGGTCCGCGAACTCGTCCGCGTGGTCGACTGCGGCTGCGGTGCCATCTCCGTCGGCACGCCGGACGGCCGGCTCGAATGCTTCGTCACCGCAGGCGACGCCACCGCGGCCGACATCCTTTTCGGCCCGCCGTCCTCGGCCGACGACCCCCTGAACGACGTCGCCGCCGAGGCGGTCAACGTTCACGTGCCGGCCGGCGCCGACGGTGCGACCGCCCGCATGGGCGTGCCGATCCTGCTGCGTGGTCGGGCCGCCGGCGGGTGCTACCTCGGCGACCCGCGGCTCGGACCGGCGTTCGCCGACGGCAACCTGGCCCTGCTCCAGCTCGCCGCTCAAGGCGTCGCGACGATCATCGAGAAGGCGCGCACCTCCGCGGCCAACCGGCAGCGCGAGGCGTGGTACGAGAACGGCGTCCAGGTGGCCCGCGAGATCGTGGCCGGCGCGCCCGAGCCGCTCCGACTCGTGGTGGAACGCGCCGCGGCGGTGTCGGGGTCGTCCGTCGGCTGCGTCGTGCAGCGCGGCCCGGACAATGAGCTGCTGCTGGTCACCGCCGCCACCGGTACCGCCGCCGACGAGTGGCTGGGCACCGAGGTGCGCGCGCCGGACCCGGTAGCCGCGTCGGTGCTCGCCACCGGCCGTCCGAGCATCGTGACCAATCTGCGCGAGACCTCGGTGCCGGAGATGTGGGTCAACCGGCTCGGCATCGACACCGCGCTCGTGCTCCCGCTCATGGGCAGTGGCAACAATCGCGGTGTGCTCGTCCTCGGGCGGGCGCCGGGGGCGGACCGCTTCACGCCGGCCGAGATGAGCATGGCGGCGATGTTCGCCGGCACGGTGGCGCTGGCGCTCGAGCTGTCGCAGAGCCAGATCCTGCGCAACCAGGTGGCCCTCGTCGCCGAACGCGACCGGATCGCGCGCGACCTGCACGACCACGTCATCCAGCGTCTGTACGCCATCGGGCTCGCTATGCAGTCTGTCATCGCGACGACGCCGGAACCCGAGGCGGAGCGGTTGCTCCGCAGCCTCGACGAGATCGACGACACCATCAAGCAGATCCGTGCGACGATCTTCCGGTTGACGACGCCCATCCTGTCGGCCGCGGAATCACTGCGCGCGCAGGCCGACGAGCTCGTCGACGAGCTGACCCCGGCACTCGGGTTCCGTCCGGCCCTCGAGTTCACCGGCCCGGTCGACTTCAGTGTCGACCCGGACGTCGTCGCCGACTGCGCGGCCGTGCTCCGCGAGGCCATCACCAACATTGCGCGGCACGCCGAGGCGACCGACGCCGCGATCGAGGTCAGCGTGACCTCGGACGACATCAGGCTGCGCGTCGCCGACAACGGTCGCGGGCTGGGCAGCGCCACTCGCCGCAGCGGCATCGCCAACCTGCGCGCCCGGGCCGAGGACCGCGGCGGGTTCATGCAGGTGCGCACCGCACCGGGCGAGGGTACGTCGCTGCTCTGGTGCATTCCGCTGCGTGTCGCCGGCTGAGTCCGGCCCGCGTACCGGCGGCACGTCATGATCATCGCGACGGTCGGCCCGCTGTGGGTACGCGTGCTGATCACGATCGCGGCCGTCGTACTGTTCCTCGTCCTCGCCTGGCGCTATTACGTTCACTACTGGCGCCGCTGACCGGTGTCGACAGTCCCTCCCGGAGGCGACCATGAGCCTGACGTTCCTGGTGACCGCGCTCGTCATCGTGGCGACACCTGGCACCGGGGCGCTGTTCACGATCTCCGCCGGGTTGGCCCGTGGCGCTCGCGCCAGTCTGGTGGCGGCGTTCGGGTGCACGCTCGGCATCGTGCCGCACCTCGCGGCCGCGGTCACCGGGACGGCGGCGCTGCTGCGGGCGAGTGGCGTCGCGTTCGAGACGGTGAAGGTTCTGGGCGTCGCCTACTTGTTGTGGATGGCGTGGGCGACCTGGCGCGACCGCAGTTCGCTCACCCTCGAACAGGACCGTCCGCCGCGGTCGGCCGGACGCGTCATCGGCTCAGCCGTGCTGGTGAACCTGCTCAACCCGAAGCTGACGCTCTTCTTCTTCGCCTTCCTGCCGCAGTTCGTGCCGAGAGGCAGTTCCCACCAGCTGGCCACGATGCTGGGGCTCAGCGGCGTGTTCATGGCGATGACGTTCTTGGTGTTCGCCGGGTACGGCGTGTTCGCAGCCGCCGTGCGGGTGCACCTGATCGAGCGGCCACGGGTCGTGCGCCGAATGCGCCAGGTCTTCGCCGCGTCGTTCGTCGGGCTCGGCGCGAAGTTGGCGACCACCGCGCGGTGAGCGTTCGCCGTGACGGCGTCAGCGCACCCGGCGGGTGGTGCCGTCGACGCGCTCGGTGCGACCGAGCTGGTCCAGGTGTTCGAGCAGCGGGATCACCACCCGCCGCGTGCTGTCCAGCGCCTGCCGGGCCGCGCTGGCGGTGAACGGCTGCGGCAGCGCGGCCAGCCGGCGCACCGCCTCGTCGACGGCATCGGGCAGCAGCACGATGTCGGCAGTGATGCGTCGCAGGCGCCCGGCCTTCTCCGCTGCGGCCAATTCCCGGGTGCCGAGGCGCAGCGCGGCCAGCTGATCACGGTCGGGAGCGTCGAACGGGTGCTCGCGCAGGCCGCTGCTCGAGCGTCCGCACCGCGTCCTCGGCCCGGCCGAGCGAGGTAGTCGTGCCGGGCCGGCTGACGCGCCCGTCGGCGGCACGCAGACCCGCCGCCGCGACCACGTCGGCGAGCACGGGTGCGGCCGGTGGCAGGTCGAGCTCGTGGCGCAGCGCACCGGACGCGATGGCCGGGTCGAGCGGGTGTGCGGCGGCCCACGCGTCGACGGCCTCGCCGGCGGCCACGATCCAGGCCGCGCGGCGCGCCGGGTCGACGAGCCACCCGCCGATGTCCGGCAGCGCCGTCGTGTCCACACCGAGCCGGGTCAGGTGCGCGCGGGGAACGGCGCCGCGGCGCGCCACTTCGGACGACGCATCCGGCCGGCCGCCGGCCGTGGCGAGTTCGCGGGCTCGAGCCGCGGCCGCCCCGCGGCGGCGCAGCGACGGGGGATCGGCGTCGAGCACCAGCACCCCCGCGGCGACGGCGTGTCGACCGGGATCCCGCAGCACGGCACGGTCACCGGCCCGCAGCGGCAGCGGGGCGGCCAGCGACAGCCGTGCGCTCGTCGTGCCGTCGGCCGCCGGACCGAGCGGGCGTACCCGCACCGGGACGCCCGCGGTTCCGGTGTGCAGGACGAGTTCGGCCGGCAACCGCTCGCCGGTCGAGAGCCGGACGTCGACGATGTCGCTGACGTGCCATGCGTCGGGCGTGAGCAGGACGTCGCCACGGGCCGCGATGTCGGTCGGCAGCCCGCGCAGGTTCACCGCGACGCGGGCGACGGCGGCGACCGTCTCCTGCGGCCGTTCGGCGGATTCCAGCCCGCGCACCGTCACCGGCACGGCGCTGCCGTCGCCGCGGTGCAGGGTCAGCGTGTCACCCACGGTCAATCGCCCGCTACTGAGCGTGCCCGTCACGACCGTGCCGGCCCCGCGGATGGTGAAGCTGCGGTCGAGCCAGAGACGCACCGGCGCCGCAACGTCCGGCTCGGGCAGTCCTGTCACGAGCCGCTCCAGGGCGTCGCGCAGTGCGTCCAGGCCCGCGCCGGTCGTACCCGACACCGCCACCGCCTCGACGTCGCCGAGGCTGGACTCCGCCAGCCGAGCCCGGCCGTCGGCCAGCGCGGGACCCGGGTCGGCAAGGTCGCTGCGGGTCACTGCGAGCAGCCCGTGCCGCACCTGCAGCGCGTCGATGGCCGCGAGGTGCTCGCCGGACTGGCGGGACCACCCCTCGTCGGCGGCAAGGACGAACAGCACGGCCGGGGTCGGCCCGACGCCGGCCAGCATGTTGGCGATGAAGCGCTGGTGGCCGGGGACGTCGACGAAGGCCAGCTGGGCGCCGCCGGGCAGGGTCGTCCACGCGTAGCCGAGGTCGATGGTCAGGCCGCGGCGGCGCTCCTCGGCGAAGCGGTCCGGCTCGATCCCGGTGAGCGCGCGGACGAGGGTGGACTTGCCGTGGTCGACGTGCCCGGCCGTGGCGACGACGTGCATCAGCCGCCCGGCGCGGGGTCGGTGGCGCGCACCGCAGCCACGAGCGCCGCGTCGTCGACGGGGTCGACGCACCGCAGATCCAGCAGCAACCGGTCGCGCTCGACCCGTCCGACGACCGGCGGGTCGCCGCGGCGCAGCGGTTCGGCCAGCGCCGGGTCGAGGGCGACCGCCCACCCCGGCAGGGGCACGCCGGGAGCGCCGCCACCGCCGACGGCACCGTCGCACGCGACGACCTCGGCACCGGCAAGCGCTGCGGCGACAGCATCGACCCGCCGGCGCAGCTGGGCCGTGTCGGCGGTGAGGTGGTCCCAGGTCGGCGTGCTCGCCGCGGTCAACGTCGCCTCGAGCGCGGCGATCGTCAGCTTGTCGACGCGCAGGGCGCGCGCGAGGGGGTGCCGGCGCAGCAGCTCGAGCGTCTCCGCGTCCCCGAGCACGAGGCCGGCCTGCGGGCCGCCGAGCAGCTTGTCGCCGCTGCAGGTGACGACGGCGGCACCGGCCCGCAGGGTCGACGCGGCGTCCGGCTCGTCCGGAAGCAGCGGGTGCGGGGCGAGCAGGCCGCTACCGATGTCGGCGATCACCGGCACTCCGAGCGTCGCCAACGCGGCCACGTCGACGCTGCTCGTGAAGCCCTCGACCCGGAAATTGCTGGGGTGCACCTTGAGCACGGCGCCGGTGCCCGGACCGATCGCACGGCGGTAGTCGTCGAGGGTCACCCGGTTGGTGGTGCCGACCTCGCGCAGCCGGGTGCCGGTCGACTCGATCAGGTCCGGCAGCCGGAACCCGTCGCCGATCTCGACGAGCTCGCCGCGGCTGACGACCAGCTCGCGACCCGCCGCCAGCGCCGTGGTCGCGAGCACCAGCGCCGCCGCGCCGTTGTTCACCACGAGCACGTCGCCGGCGTCGGGCACCGCACGGCGCAGGGCGTCGAGCATTCCGCGGCCGCGGCGAGCGCGACGGCCGGTGGCGAGGTCGAACTCGACGTCCACGCTGCCCGCCGACTCGACGACCGCCTCGACCGCCGCCGCCGGTAGTGGCGCGCGACCGAGGTTGGTATGCAGCACCACGCCGGTGGCGTTGAGGACGCGACGCGGCGACGCGGGGCGTTGCGGCAGGTCGGCGAGGGCGGCGTCGGCGGCGGCCTGCGGTTCGAGCGCGCCGTCGCGCACCCGCTGCAGGGCAGCCACGACGCTCTGCTTCACCCGCGCCCGCCCGACCCGCTCGGCGGCGGCGACCAGGCGCGGGTCGGCGAGCACGGTGTCGGTGCGCGGCACGAGCCGGCGCGCATCGGTCATGCGGCACTCCTCGAACGACGTGTGGCGGAGGCGGACGGGAATCGAACCCGCCAAACCGAGCTGCTCGGCTTCACCGGTTTTGAAGACCGGGAGGGCCACCAGGCACCCATACGCCTCCGTCCATCGACGCTACTGCCTGCCGCGGACCGTCCCGCTGCCGCCGTTGCCCCCTGACATGCCTAGCCTGGGGATCATGGCCACCACGTCCGTCCGGCTGACCCAGTACGCGCACGGCGGCGGGTGCGCCTGCAAGATTCCCCCGGGCGAGCTCGAGGACGTCGTCCGCGGCCTCACGGGTGCGATCTCGCCGGACCTGCTCGTCGGGCTCGACGACGGTGACGACGCCGCCGTCGTGCGCGTCGACGAGCGCACCGCCGTCGTGGCGACCGCCGACTTCTTCACCCCGGTCGTGGACGACGCGTACGACTGGGGGCAGATCGCCGCCGCCAACGCGCTGTCCGACGTCTACGCGATGGGTGGCCGCCCGGTGGTCGCGGTCAACCTGGTCGGCTGGCCTCGCGACGTGCTGCCGGTCGAGCTGCTGCGTGAGGTGCTGCGCGGCGGCGCCGATGTCGCAGCGGTCGCTTCGTGCTTCGTCGGCGGCGGGCACAGCATCGACGACCCGGAGCCCAAGTACGGCATGGCCGTCACCGGCGTGGTCGACCCGCGGCGGCTGCTGCGCAACGACGCTGCTCGCCCGGGCCTGCCGATCAGCCTGACCAAGCCGCTGGGCGTAGGGGTGCTGAACAATCGGCACAAGGCAACGGGGGAGTCGTTCCCGCAGGCGGTCGCCTCGATGGTGGCCCTGAACGCCACCGCCTCCGCGGCGGCGGTGGCGGCCGGTGCGCTCGCGGCCACCGACGTCACCGGCTTCGGCCTGCTCGGGCACCTGTACAAGCTGGCGCGGGCCTCGAACGTCTCGGCCGTGGTCGACGCTGCGGCGGTGCCCTACCTCGACGGCGCGCGGGACGCGCTGCGTGACGGCTACGTCAGCGGCGGCACCCGGCGCAATCTCGACTGGGTGCGTCCGCACTTGGAGTCGGTGGTGGACGAGGACGAGCTGCTGCTGCTCGCCGACGCCCAGACCAGCGGTGGCCTGCTCGTCGTCGGCGAGGTGCCGGGCGCGCCGGTGGTGGGGGAGACGGTCGAGCGCGGCGAGCACGTGCTCACCGTGCGCTGACCGATCAGGCCCCGGCTTCGCGTCGACGGTCGGCGCGTTCGCGCTGCGGCACGACGGTGTACTTGGGGTCGCGGGCAGATTCCTGCCCGGCCTCGAAGATCGCGAAGCGGGTGCAGGCCGACCCGACCATCAGCCCGGCGCCGGCGACGACCGAGAACGCCCGGCCGGGCCGCGGGTCGCGGCGACCGAGGATCTCGGCCAGGAAGGCGCCGACCCCGCCGATGCCGGTGGCGACCCGGCCGGCTCGGTGGATCCGGCCCGCCTTGCCCTGGTGCAGCGTCTCGGCGGCGAGGCCCATCGAGCGTTCCATGAACTGCTCGGCGGTCACCTCGCTGAGCAGGCCGGCGAAGGCCAGCCGGCGGGCCGGCCCGGCGTCGTCGAAGCGGGCGCCGATCATGCCCAGGCCACCGGCGGCCGACGCGGCAGAGCCGGCGAACACGAACGGCAGCTCGCGCCGCGCGCTGTTCCACGCCGGCGTCGCGGTGTCGGCCAGCAGCACACCGGTGTAGGTGGCGACGGCGGGTCCGACCAGCGCTGCGCCCAGCCCGGCCGGGCGGACGAAGGGGCGCAGCAGGCGCAGCGCCCACCGCGGGAGCGGCAGCTCCGCGGCCCCGGCCAGCCCGGCCGCCGGGCCGTAGAGCGAGAGGATCCAGGTGCCCACCGACATCGGCGAGGTGGGCTTGGCGACGCGCAGCATGTTGACGAAGCGGGACGGGCGCCCGAGGTCGTGCACCAGCGCAGCGAAACTGGCCGTGATCGCGATGAGCGCCCCGAGCCTGCTCGTGCGGCGCAGCGTCGGGCGGCCGGACAGATCTGCACCCGCCGCCAGCAGTGACGACGCACCCGCCACCCCGCCGAGGAACAGGTAGGCCGGGATGTCGTCCTGCCAGGGCGAGGCCTTGAGGATCGGCCGGCCGTAGTACGACGTGAACGTCGCGTCCGGCACGACGGGCGCGCCGTCACCGGACCCGCCGCCCCGGCGCCGTCGGCGTCCACCGTCGGCGCGATGGTTGCCCGTCGTGACCGGTGCGTCACCCGCCGTGGTCATCGGCGGCCCAGGAACGAGGTGACAGCGGCGCCGATCAGCGCGACCGCGGCCATCCCGGCGTGCTTCCACATGGCCGGCAGGTCGCGCGTGCAGACCACCGGGTCCGGCGGTAGCCCGTAGACCTCGGGCTCGTCGTACAGCAGGAACAGCGCGCCGGCTCCTCCGACACCGTCGTCCGGGTTCTCGCCGTAGAGCCGGGCCTCGGGATAGCCGTTGGCGTGCAGCTGCTCGACCCGGTCCGCGGCCCGGGCACGCAACTCGTCGAGATCGCCGAACTGGATGGACTGGGTCGGGCACGCCTGCGCGCAGGCGGGCTCGTGGCCGACCTGCAGGCGGTCGTAGCAGAGCGTGCACTTCTGCGCGATGCCGACGTTCTTGGCGTTCTTCTCGCCGATGCGGCGGTCGATGACCCCGAACGGGCAGGCCGGGACGCAGTAGCCGCAGCCGTTGCAGATGTCGTCCTGCACCACGACGGTGCCGAACTCGGTGCGGAACAGCGACCCGGTGGGGCAGACGTCCAGGCAGGCCGCGTGCGTGCAGTGCTTGCACACATCGGAGGACATCAGCCACCGGAAGTCGGTGCGCCGACCCTCGGGATCGTCGGCGCCGGGCAACCGGGTCGTCGGGATCCCGAGGTCGACCTGCCCGGTGTCGGTGCCCAGCATGGTGCGCTCGCCGGTCAGGGCCTCGTCGGCCGCGCGGTTCAGCTCGTCGGTCGCCGGCGGGCCCGTCGGCGCGTGCGCCGCACCCATGCGTTGCGTACCGAGCGCAACCGGCTGCTCGATGAAGGCGACGTGCCGCCACGTCGACGCGCCCAGGGCGCCGGTGTTGTCGTAGGACGAGCCGAGCAGATTGAACCCGTCGTCCGGGACGCCGTTCCATTCCTTGCACGCGACCTCGCAGGCCTTGCAGCCGATACAGATCGAGGTGTCGGTGAAGAACCCCTTGCGCGCGGGCGGCTCCTCCCACCCGGCGTTCTGTGCGACGTCCGGCTCAGGGCCGTAGAGCTGACCCACTAGTCCTCCACGGGTGCTGGCGGCGTGCGGTGCATGTTGCCGGTGTCGACGGTGACGCCGGCCCGGCTGCGGTACTCCTCGACGAAGCGCAGCAGCGCCGGGCCCGTCGGGCGGCGGCCCGGCACGATGTCGCAGGAGGCGACCTTCGACTCCTGGATGTGCACGTTCGGATCCAGCGTGACCCCGAACAGGTCGTTGGCGGAATCGCCCGAGACCAGGGCGTCGCTGCCGACACCCCAGTGATACGGCAACCCGATCTGGTGCACGATCCGATCGTTCACCGTCAGCGGCACCATCCGGTCGGTGACCAGCACCCTGGCCTCGATGGCCGTGCGGGCCGACACGATGGTGGCCCATCCCAGGTGCTCGAGCCCACGTTCCTTGGCCAGTTCCGGCGAGACCTCGCAGAAGAACGTGGGCATCAGCTCGCTCAGGTAGGGCACCCACCTGCTCATCCCGCCGGCCGTGTGGTGCTCGGTCAGCCGGTAGGTCGTGTAGACGTAGGGATAAATCGACGAGTTCGGCTCGGGCGGCGACGGGTTCTGCAAGTTGTCCTTGCGGGGGAACACCTGGCGGGTCGGGCTGGCCTGCTGGCGATACATGGGGTTGCGCACCGGCGACTCGGACGGCTCGTAGTGCGCCGGCAGTGGGCCGTCCTGCAAGCCCGACGGCGCGAACAGCCAGCCCTTGCCGTCGGCCTGCATGATGAACGGGTCGTCACCGGAAATGCCCGCGACACCGGTGTCGTCGGGGCCGGGCCGGTAGGAGGGCGGCCGGCCGGCGACGAAGTCCGCGATGTCGTGCCCGGTCCACTTCTGGTCCTCCTCGGACCACCAGACGTAGGCCTTGCGCTCGCTCCACGGCTTGCCTTCGGGGTCGGCGGCGGCACGGTTGTAGAGGATGCGGCGGTTCGCCGGCCACGCCCAACCCCACTCCGCGGCCACCCAGTCCTGCTCCCGGCCGGGCTTGCGTCGCTTGGCCTGGTTGATGTCGTCGGCGTAGACCCCGGTGTAGATCCAGCACCCGCCGTCCGTCGATCCGTCGTCGGCCATCTCGAGGTAGGAGTTGAGCGCCTGCCCGGCCTTCTCCCCGCTCAGGTGCCGGCCGTTGACCTCGAGCAGGACCGCGTCGGCAGAAGGCTCGTCGTGCTCGTCGACCGGGTAGTCCCACGTCAGGTCGAGCAGCGGGCGGTCGCGGTCGAGGTCGGACGCGGCCAGCCGCTCACGGAGCTTGCGGCCGAGGTGGAAGAAGAAGTGCAGCTCGCTGCGCGCGTCGCCCGGCGGTTCGACGGCCTTGTGGTGCCACTGCAGCATGCGGTGCGTCTGGGTGAACGTGCCGTCCTTCTCGGTGTGCGCGGCGGCCGGGAAGAAGAACACCTCGGTACCGATGTCCTCGGTGCGCAGCTCGCCGGTCTCGATCTCCGGCCCGTCCTTCCACCACGTCGCCGACTCGATCATCTGGAAATCCCGGACTACCAGCCACTTCAGGTGCGACATACCGAGGCGCTGCATCTTGCCGTGCGCCGAACCGACGGCCGGGTTCTGGCCGAAGATGAAGTACCCCTCGACCTCGTCGGCGATCATGTTCATCACCGTCTGGTACGTGCCGTGGTCGCCGGTGAGCCTCGGCAGATAGTCGAAGCAGTAGTCGTTCTCGGCGGTCGCCGCGTCACCCCAGTAGGACTTCAGCAGGCTGACGGAGAACTTGCGGGCATCGGCCCAGAAGCCCTTCTGGTCCGGGCTGGTGATGGTCGCGACGTAGTCGTCGAGAGTGTCGTGCTGGCCGGCCTTGGGCATCGGCAGGTAGCCGGGCAGCAGGTTGAACAGGGTCGGGATGTCGGTCGAGCCCTGGATGCTGGCGTGTCCGCGCAGCGCGAGGATGCCGCCGCCGGGGCGTCCGATGTTGCCCAGCAACAGCTGGATGATCGCCGAACCGCGGATGTACTGGACGCCGACGGTGTGGTGCGTCCAGCCAACCGAGTAGACCCACGACGTGGTGCGGTCGCGGCCCGAGTTGGCGGTGACCGCCTCGCACACGGCCAGGAAGTCCTCGACCGGGACGCCGCAGGTGCGCGACACCATCTCCGGCGTGTACCGGGCGTAGTGCCGCTTGAGCACCTGGAACACGCAGCGCGGGTGCTGCAGCGTCTCGTCCCGCTTGACCTCGGCGTGCTTGAGGCTCGCGCCGTGGCCGCCCATCTCGTAGGCGGACCCGCGTTCCTGGCGCGACTCGTGGCTCTCACCCCGGTCGCCGCTGCCCTCGGCCTGCTCTGCGGCAGCGTCCTTGCCGCCGTCGTTGCTGTCGTTGTCGCCCTCGTCGCCGCTCGCGCCCGACCGGGACGGCCCCGCCGCCGCGGGCTCGTCCATGCCCTCGTACTGCCAGGTGGTCGGGTCGTAGGTACCCGTCTCGGCGTCGTAGCCGGAGAAGACGCCGTCGAGGTCGTCGACGTCCCGGAAGTCCTCGCGCAGCAATGTCGAGGCGTTGGTGTACGCGAGCACGTACTCCTTGAAGTACTTCTCGTTCTGCAGGATGTAGTTGACGACGCCGCCGAGGAAGGCGATGTCACTGCCCGCGCGCAGCGGGACGTGCAGGTCCGAGACCGCCGAGGTGCGGGTGAAGCGCGGATCGATGTGGATGATCTTCGCGCCGCGCGCCTTGGCCTCCATCACCCACTGGAACCCGACCGGGTGGCACTCGGCCATGTTCGAGCCCTGGATGACGATGCAGTCGGAGTTCTGCAGGTCCTGCAGGAAGGTCGTCGCGCCGCCGCGACCAAGAGAGGCCCCCAGACTGGGGACGGTGGCGCTGTGTCAAATACGCGCCTGGTTCTCGATCTGGATGGCACCCATGGCGGTGAACAGCTTCTTGATCAGGTAGTTCTCTTCGTTGTCCAGCGTCGCGCCGCCGAGCCCGGCGATGCCCAGGGTGCGCCGGACGATCTTGCCGTCGGCCTCGTGCTGCCACGTCCGCGCGCGGGTGTCGAGCACCCGGTCGGCGATCATGTCGGTGGCCGTCTCGAGGTCGAGGGACTCCCACTCCGTGCCGTACGGGCGCCGGTAGAGCACCTCGGTACGGCGCTTCGGGCTGTTCACCAGCTGCTCGCTGGCGGCGCCCTTCGGGCAGAGCCGGCCGCGGGAGACGGGGGAGTCGGGGTCGCCCTCGATCTGGACGACCTTCTCGTCCTTGACGAAGACCTTCTGTCCGCAGCCGACGGCGCAGTACGGGCAGACGCTCTGCACGACGCGGTCGGCGGTCTCGGTGCGGGCCACGCGGGCCTCGGTGGCGGCCGAGCGGGAGGCCGAACCGCGGCCGAGGCGGTCGGGGCCGGTGAGCTGCTTGATGACCGGCCACCCGAGGAAGGCCTTGCTCGCTGCCACGCTCGCACCGTACCCCGACCACGGGCGTGGAATGCAACGCATCACGCAAGATCCAGTGTCCGGGTTGCGAGGGTTCGCAAGGCGCCGTTCGTCAGCCGACGACGCGGGTGACCACGCGGTCCATCAACCGATCCGGCAGCAACCGTCGGGCACGCACGATCGTGCCTGCGCCCCGCCCGACCGGGTAGCGGGAGCGCGGCGAGTCGACGGTCGCGGCCTTGACGATCGCGCGAGCCACGACCGCCGGCTTCGACGACTGCAGCGCCGAGCTGTCCGCGCGCTCGAAGGTCGCGGCGATTCGGCGGGCGCGGTCGGCGTAGGCGCCGCCGGCAGACGTCGTCACCATCGACCGGCGCGCGATCGCGTTCCACTCGCTGCGGATCGGGCCCGGCTCGACCAGCACGACCCGGATGCCGAACGGCGCGACCTCCAGCCGCAGGCTGTCGCTGAGCCCCTCCACCGCGAACTTGGTGGCGTGGTACCAGGCCCCGAGCGGCTCGCTCACCTTGCCGCCGACGGACGACACGTTGATGATCCGGCCGCTGCCCTGCGCCCGCATGTGCGGCAGGGCCAGCTGCACCAGCCGAGCCAGGCCGAAGACGTTGACCTCGAACTGGCGCCGGGCCTCGTCCAGCGGGACGTCCTCGACGGCGCCGAAAGATCCGTAACCGGCGTTGTTGACCAGGACGTCCAGCCGGCCGGCGTCCTGAACGATCCGCTCGACGCCTGCGGTCATCGAGGCGTCGTCGGTGACGTCCATGGCGAAGGTGCGCACCCCGACGTCGGTCAGTCCCTGCATGGCGTCGACGCGGCGCGCGACGGCGTACACGGTGAACCCCGCGCTCTGCAGAGCCGTCGCCGTGTCAGCGCCGATGCCGGCCGACCCGCCGGTCACCAGCGCGACCCGTTGCCCGCTCGCTGCGCTCACGTCGTGCCTTTCGTCGTCGGTCAGCTGATGCGAACGCTAGCCGCGGTCGACGAGGGCCGAGTAGACGAGCTGGCGCAGTTGCGAGCGCAGCGGATAGGTCGACGAGGGCAGCAGCTGGGTCATGAAGACCGCGGTGAGGTCCTCGACGGGGTCGACCCAGAACGCGGTGCTGGCCGCGCCACCCCACGCGAACTCCCCGGCCGTGCCGGCGGTCAGGGTGGCGACCGGGTCGAGGACGACCGAGAAGCCGAGGCCGAACCCGACGCCGTCGAAGGGCGACTCGGCGAACAGCGGCCGCCCGAATTCTCGCAGGTCCTGCCCGCCCGGCAGGTGGTTGCGCGTCATCATCCGTAGCGTGCGGTCACCGAGCACGCGGACGCCGTCGAGCTCACCGCCGGCGGCCAGGAAGCGGGTGAAGCGCACGTAGTCGCCGAGTGTGGACGACAGGCCGCCGCCGCCGGAGAACCATCTCGGCTCCAGGAACGACGCGCCGACCGCGTCCTGGCGTGACAGGCCGCCGCCGGGGGTCGGCACGTACAGGGCGGCGAAGCGGTCGCGTGCCGCCTCGGGCACGGCGAACCAGGTCTCGTCCATCCCTAGCGGGCCGAGCACCAGCTCGTCGAGGGCCTCGTCGAGGGGCTTGCCGGCCAGCACCTCCACCACGCGGCCGAGGATGTCGGTGCTCATCGAGTAGTTCCACTCGCTGCCGGGCTGGAAGAGCAACGGCATCCCGGCCAGCAGCTCGCTGACGCCGGCGAGGTCGGACACGGAGGGGTCGGTACCGAAGTCGAAGCCGGCGGTGCGGTACAGCGCGTCGACCGGGTGCGTGCGGTGGAAGCCGTAGGTGAGGCCGGACGTGTGCGTGAGCAGGTGCCACATGCGCATCGGCTCGACGGCCGGCACCGTCACCGGCCTGAGGTCCGACCCGCCGTCGAACACGCGGACGTCTGCGAACTCGGGCAGCACGGTGGCGACGGCGTCGCGCAGCTCGTAGCGCCCCTGCTCCCAGAGCACCATGGCCGCCACCGAGGTGATCGGCTTGGTCATGGAGTAGATGCGGAAGACGGAGTCCGGCTCGACGGCCAGGCCGGCCTCGACGTCGCGACGGCCGCCGTAGCCGGCGTGCACGAGCGCGCCGTGGCGGGTCACGGCCAGCGACCAGCCGGGCAGTCTGCCGTCGTCGACGTATCGGTTCAGCAGGGCGTCGAGGCGGGCGAGGCGGTCGGCGTCCAGACCGTGCCGGGCGGGGTCTGCGAGATCGGGGAGGGCGGCCATGACCTCGATCATGCGCCGGGCGCCCGACACGTCTCACCCGGGGTCCGCCGCCGGGACGGTCGTGGCCGTGCAGCGGCGCGACACGCCGCGGCGCGCGCCGCCGCGGGGCCACGACCGTGGGGTGGGCTGCGGGGTCCGGCAGCGCGGGTGACGACGATGAGGGCATGACGCGCAGGTTGCTGGTGCTGCGGCACGCCAAGTCCAGCTGGGACGACCCTTCCCTGGCCGACCGGGACCGGCCGCTCGCGGCGCGGGGCCGACGGGCGACGAAGCTGCTGCGCCGCCACCTCCGCGACGACCGCATCGAGGTCGATGCCGTGTTCTGCTCGACCGCGGCCCGCGCTCGGGAGACGTGGGACCGGGTGCGTCCGGGCCTGCGGGGTCAACCCCCGGTCCGGTTCGAGCCGCGGATGTACGAGGCCGACGTCCGGACGCTGGTCGAGATCGTCCGCACGGCACCGCCGACCGCCGGGACGGTGCTGCTCGTCGGCCACAACCCGGGGCTGGACGATCTCGTGCACGCCCTGGCACGCGACGGCGATCCCGTCGCCCTCGACCTGCTCGCCGCCGGCCTGAAGACCGGGTCGCTCGCCACCCTGCGTGTCGAGGGGGAGTGGGCCGCGCTGGCCCCGAACGCCGGGTACCTCGAGTCGCTCGTGCGCCCCCGCGATCTCGATCAGGGCCTACGCGCGCGGCCCGGCCGGGAATGACGGCCCCGGCACGACGACTTGTGCGTTGATGACCACTGGCCGGACGGAAGGGAATCGCATGACGACGCAGCTGGGTCGGATCGGGGTCTGGGCGCACGAGTCGGTGTTGACGCCGCGCGTCGCGCGCGAGGTGGAGGACGCCGGCTACGGCGCGATCTGGATCGGTGGCTCCCCGGCCGGTGACCTCGCGATCGTCGACGAGCTGCTCGCCGCAACCGAGCGGATCGCCGTCGTCACCGGCATCGTCAACGTCTGGAAGGACGACGCCCGCACCGTCGCCAGCTCCCACCGCCGCGTCACCGAGCGCTTCGGTGACCGGTTCCTGCTCGGCATCGGCATCGGCCACCCCGAGGCCACCTCGGACTACCAGCACCCGTACCAGACCCTGGTCGACTACCTCGACGTGCTGGACGCCGAGGGCGTGCCACAGGACGAGCGCGTCCTGGCCGCCCTGGGACCCAAGGTGCTGCGGCTGTCCCGCGACCGGACCGCGGGGGCGCATCCGTACCTGACCACGCCCGACCACACCCGGTCGGCGCGCGAGATCCTCGGCCCGGGCGTGCTGCTCGCACCCGAGCAGAAGGTCGTGCTCGAGGCCGACACGGACGCCGCCCGCGCCCTGGCCCGCACGGTCGTGAAGTACTACCTCGGCCTGCGTAACTACGTGAGCAACCTCGAGCGCAGCGGGTTCACCGACGACGACCTCGCGGGCGAGGGCAGCGACCGGTTGGTGGACGCCCTCGTCGGCCACGGCGACGCCGCCACGGCCGCGCAGCACGTCCACGCGCACCTCGACGCCGGGGCCGACCACGTGCCGGTGCAGCTGGTCGTCGGCAAGGACGAGGACCCGGTGCCGGGTCTGCGCGCGCTCGCCGAGGTGCTGGTGCCGTGAACGTCGCCCACCGGGCTGCAGGCGGGCAGCGGTGAGCTCCGGCATCGGCCTCCGGTCGGAGCGGGGGCCGGTACTCGCCGCGCTCATGCTCTCGACCGCCCTCGTGGCGATCGACGCCACCATCATCGCGACGGCGGTGCCCTCGATCGTCGACGGCATCGGCGGTTTCGCGCAGTTCCCGTGGCTGTTCTCCGTCTATTTGCTGGCCCAGGCCGTCACCGTGCCGGTGTACGGCAAGCTGGCCGACCTGTTCGGGCGCAAGCCGGTGATGCTGTTCGGCATCGCGACCTTCTTCGTCGGCTCGGTGCTGTGCGGGGTCGCCTGGAGCATGCCGCTACTCATCGCGTCCCGCGCCGTCCAGGGGCTCGGCGCCGGCGCGATCCAGCCGATGAGCCTGACCATTGTCGGCGACCTGTACACGGTCGAGGAGCGCGCCAAGGTGCAGGGTTACCTCGCCAGCGTCTGGGGCATGTCCTCGGTCATCGGTCCGACCCTCGGGGGCGTCTTCAGCGAGTACGTGTCGTGGCGGTGGATCTTCTTCGTCAACATCCCGATCTGCGTCGTCGCCGCGCTGATGATCCAGCGGCGCTTCCGCGAGGACGTGCGGCGCAACGAGTCGCGCATCGACTATCTCGGCGCCGGCCTGCTCACCGGCGGTCTGACCCTGCTCGTGCTCGGGGTGCTCGAAGGCGGCGAGGCCTGGGCCTGGGACTCGCCGGTCGGAGTGTCGGTGCTCGCGATCGGCGCCGCGCTGGTGACCGTCTTCGTGCTGACCCAGCGACGCTCCCGGGACCCCATCATGCCGCTGTGGGTGTTCCGGCGCCGCCTGCTCGTGACCAGCAGCCTGGTGTCGTTCGCGGTCGGCGGCATCCTCATCGGGCTCAGCTCCTACATCCCCACCTACGTCGAGAAGGTGCTCGGCACCGGCCCGCTGGTGGCCGGGTTCGCCCTGGCGACGTTGACGATGGGCTGGCCGATCGCGGCGTCGCAGGCGGGCAAGCTGTACCTCCGCATCGGCGTGCGGTCGTGCGCGCTGATCGGCGTCGTCGCGGTCCTCGCCGGGTCGCTGTTGCTGCTCTTGCTGGACCAGACCTCGAGCGTCGTCCAGGTCGGCGCGACCTGCTTCGTGATCGGCCTGGGTATGGGCCTCGTGGCGGCGCCGACGCTCATCGCGGCCCAGTCGTCGGTCGAGTGGCACGAGCGAGGTGTCGTGACCGGCAACAACCTGTTCAGCCGGTCGCTGGGCAGCGCGCTCTGCGTCGCGATCTTCGGCGCGGTGGCGAACGGCGTCGCGTCCACGTCGACGACGGGGCACGCCGTGGCCCGGCAGGCATTGAACCATGCGGTACATCACGTCTTCCTGGCCGTGGTCGTGGTTGCGGCCGCCATGGCTGTGGTCATCGCGTTCATGCCGCGCAACTCGCTGCGGGCCGCCACGGGCTCCGAGCCGGGTCCGGCGGGCGGCGCGGCCCCGGACGGGGACGCGGCGGAAAGTGACGCGGGGGAGAGATCGGACGAACCGGTCGGCGAGGTGACTCGCCAGTAACCCTCCCGACAGGGCAGGCTCGGGTACATGGCGTCGAGCAACGGAGCTTCGGATCGTCCACCCTTCCGACGGATCGCGGTCGTCAACCGCGGGGAATCCGCGATGCGGCTCGTCCACGCCGTCCGCGACCTCAACGCCGCGGATCCGGCCGGGACGGACCCCATCCGGGTCATCGCCCTGTACACCGACGCCGAACCGGCCGCCATGTTCGTGCGCGAAGCCGACGTCGCCTGGTCGCTCGGCCCGGCGAGCGCCCGCCCGTACCTGAACCACGACCTGCTGGAGGAGGCCCTGCTCGCGACCCGCGCCGACGCGGTGTGGGTCGGCTGGGGCTTCGTCGCCGAGGACCCCACCTTCGCCGACCTCTGCGCGCGGCTCGGCATCACCTTCATCGGACCCTCGGCCGAGGCCATGCGGCAGCTCGGCGACAAGGTCGGCTCGAAACTGCTCGCCGAGCGGGTCGGCGTGCCCGTCGCCCCGTGGAGTCGCGGGCCGGTCGACACTCTGGACGACGCGCTCACCGCAGCCGAGACGGTCGGGTATCCGCTGATGCTCAAGGCCACCGCCGGGGGAGGGGGCCGCGGCATCCGGGTCGTGCGCGACGCCGACGAGCTGCGCGATGCCTACCAGCGCACCCGCGACGAGGCGGGACGCGCCTTCGGCAACGACGTCGTGTTCCTGGAACGGCTCGTCACGGGCGCCCGGCACGTCGAGGTGCAGGTGATCGCCGACGCGCACGGCACGGCGTGGGCGCTCGGCGTCCGCGACTGCTCGGTGCAGCGGCGCAACCAGAAGGTCATCGAGGAATCGGCGTCGCCGCTGCTCAGCGCCGACCAGACCGCCGAGCTGAAGGCCTCGGCCGAGCGATTGGCCGAGGCGGTCGGCTACTGCGGGGCCGGCACCGTCGAGTTCCTGTACTCGCCGCAGGACAAGTCGTTCGCCTTCCTCGAGGTCAACACCCGGCTGCAGGTCGAGCACCCCATCACCGAGATCACCACCGGTACCGACCTCGTGCGGCTGCAACTGCACGTCGCGGCCGGCGGGCGGCTCACGGGGGAGAAGCCCGCCGAGCTCGGGCACGCCGTCGAGGCCCGCCTGAACGCCGAGGACGCCGACCGCGATTTCGCGCCGTCGCCGGGCCGGATCGAGCTGCTGGAGCTACCCAGCGGCCCCGGCATCCGCGTGGACACCGGCGTGAGCGAGGGCGACACCATCCCGTCCGACTTCGACTCGATGATCGCCAAGGTGATCGCCGGCGGCCGCACCCGCGACGAGGCGCTGGCGCGACTGCGGCGGGCCGTCGCCGACACCCACGTCGTCATCGAAGGGGGTGCCACCAACAAGAGCTTTCTGCTGGACCTGCTGGACCAGGACGCCGTCATCGACGCCAGCGCCGATACCGGCTGGATCGACCGCGAGCGCGCCGCGGGCCGGCTGGCCGAGGACCGGCATTCCGGCATCGCCCTGGTCACGGCCGGGATCGAGGCGTACGAGGACGACGAGCAGGTCGAGCTGACCCGCCTGCTCGAGACCGCGCGTGGCGGGCGTCCTCAGGTGCAGCACCGCGTCGCTCGCCCGGTCGACCTGAAGTTGCGCGGGCGCACCTACAAGGTCGCGGTCTCCCGCATCGGCGCACACCGCTTCCGGGTCGGGGTGGCCGACAACGGCACCACGCACGTCGTCACGGCCACGGTCCGGCGGCTGTCGGCCAACCACGCCCGCCTGACCGTCTCCGGGCGTACCCACCGCCTCGTCACCGCCACCTCCGGGCCCGTGCACTTCGTCGAGGTCGACGGTGTCGCGCACCGTGTCAGCCGCGACGAGGGCGGCGTGCTGCGGTCACCCGCGCCGGCGCTCGTCGTCGCCACCCCGGCCGCCGTGGGCGCCGAGGTCGCGGCCGGTGCCCCGGTGCTGGTGCTCGAGTCGATGAAGATGGAGACCCGGATCAACGCGCCGTTCGCGGCGACCGTCCGCGAGCTGCACGTCTCGACCGGCAGCCAGGTCGAGACCGGGTCGCCGCTGATCCGGCTCGAACCCACGGGCGACGCCGTCGAGACCGCCGCGGTCGCCGAGGTCGACCTCGACCTGCCCGCGCCCTCCGCCGAGGACGAGCACACGCTGACCGACCTCACCGCGGTGCTGCTCGGCTACGACGTCGATCCCGGCGACGACGGCGCCACCCTGCAGCGCTACCTGAGCGCCCGCGACGCCGCAGCCGAACGCGGCGGCGACGTGCTCGAGGGCGAGATCGGCCTGCTCGGCGTGTTCGCCGACTTCGCCGAGCTCAGCCGCAACCGACCGGCCGACGAGGAGGCTCGGACGGAGCTGCGGGTGCACAGCCCGCGCGAGTACTTCCACAGCTACCTGCAGACCCTCGACGTCGAGCGCAGCGGCCTGCCGGAGCTGTTCAGCACCAAGCTGCGCAGCGTGCTGGCGCACTACGGCATCGCCGAGCTCGAACGCACGCCGGAGCTCGAGGCGGCCGTGTTCCGCATCTTCCTGGCCCAGCAGCGCTCGGCGCCCGATCTCGCCGTCGTCACGGCGCTGCTCCGCCGCTGGCACACCGAGCCGGCGCCCGACGACGACCGCGCTGCCGCGGTACGCGAGCTGCTCGACCGGGTCGTGGTGGCCACCCAGCTGCGCTTCCCGGCGGTCGGCGACCTCGCCCGCAGCGTGCGCTTCCGGTGGTTCGACCAACCTGTCGTCGACCGCGAGCGGGCCGACGTGCTCGCCGGCGTCCCGGAGGAGGTCGATTACCTCGCCGAGCACCCGGACGCCGCCGACCGGGCCACGCGCATGGACACGCTGGCCGCGATTCCGGAACGCATCGTCAGCTTCCTCAGCGAGCGTGTCCTCGACGGCGTCCCGGGCCCGGAACCGTTGCTCGAGGTGCTCGTACGCCGCCACTACCGCGAGTACGCGCTCGACGACCTGCATTCGCTCGACGTCGACGGCCGGCCCGTCACCGTCGCCGACTACGTCCTGGACGAACGGCCCACGCACCTGGTCACCACCATCGGCCGGGTCGACGAGCTGGACGCCGCGAGCGGGCTCAGCCACGCCGTCGCCGACCAGCTCGCCGCCCGCGGCGCCGACCCAGCAGGGGGTCGTCGACCTGTACCTCGCCTGGCCGGATGCGCCGGACGACATGGACGAGCTGCGTGCCGCCCTGCACGACAGGCTGGTCGGCGTCCCGTTCGCGCACGAGGTGCGGCGCGTGGCGGTCGGGGTCTGCACCGGCGGGCGTCCGGTCACCTACCTGACCTTCCGGCCGCGCGGCGGCGACCTCGTCGAGGACCTGCTCGTCCGAGGTCTGCACCCGATGGTCGGGCGGCGACTGGACCTGTGGCGGCTGCGCGAGTTCGACATCACCCGCCTCGAGGCGCCCGAGGACGTCCTGCTGTACCACTGCGTCGCCAAGAACAACGAGGCCGACCAGCGGCTGGTCGCCATGACCCAGGTGCGCGAGCTGGCGGTCGTCCGCGACGACGACGGGCGGGTCAGCTCGCTGCCGCAGGTCGAGCGGGCGATCGCGAGCTGCGTCGAGGGCATCCGGCGCGCCCGCGCCCTGCGCGCGACCCGCGAGGTGGCGCTGGACATGAACCACGTCTGGGTGCACATCTGGCCGCCCATCGAGGCCGAGCTGGACCAGCTGACCTCGCTGCGCCGCAGCATCGCGCCGATCACCGCCGGCGCCGGCATCGACGAGGTGCTCGCGCAGGGTCAGGTCGCCATCCCCGGCGACCGCTTCGTGCCGGTGGCCGGCCGCTTCTACTACCAGCCCGGTTCCGGCGTGCAATTCTCCGTCGGGCCGCCGCCCACCGAGCGGCTGGTGCCGATGGACGACTACGCACGCAAGGTCATGCGCGCCCGGCGCCGCGGCACGGTGTACCCGTACGAGCTGCACGGCATGGTTGCGGGGGAGGGCGGCTCGTTCGTCGAGTACGACCTCGACGACACCGGCGCCCTGGTGCCGGTCGAGCGCGCGCCCGGCTCGAACAAGGCCGGCATCGTGGTCGGCGTCGTCACCACGCCGACCGAGTCCTACCCCGACGGCATCACCCGCGTGCTGCTCAGCGGCGACCCGACGCGCGCGCTGGGGGCGGTGTCCGAGGCCGAGTGCTCCCGGGTCATCGCCGCGCTCGACGTTGCCGAGACCATGCAGGTGCCGGTCGAGTGGTACGCACTGTCGGCCGGCGCGCGGATCGCGATGAACTCAGGCACCGAGAACATGGACTGGGTGGCGCGCGCGCTCAAGCGGATCGTCGAGTTCACGCAGGCCGGCGGCGAGATCAACGTCGTGGTGGCCGGCATCAACGTCGGCGCGCAGCCGTACTGGAACGCCGAGGCGACGATGCTCATGCACACCAAGGGCATCCTGGTCATGACCCCCGACAGCGCGATGGTGCTGACCGGTAAGCAGTCCCTCGACTTCTCCGGCGGCGTCTCGGCCGAGGACAACTTCGGCATCGGCGGTTACGACCGGGTCATGGGCCCCAACGGCCAGGCGCAGTACTGGGCGCCGGACCTGCGCGGCGCGCGGGACGTCGTCCTCGCGCACTACGAGCACACCTACGTCGCGCCGGGGGAGTCCGGCCCGCGGCGCGTTCCCACGACCGATCCCCTCGACCGTGACGTCACCACCGAGCCGCACGTGCTCGCCGACAGCGACTTCACCACCATCGGCGACATCTTCTCGTCACAGGCCAACCCGGATCGCAAGAAGGCCTTCGACATCCGGACCGTCATGCGCGCACTGGCCGACCAGGACCACATGACGCTCGAACGCTGGGCCGGGATGGCCGACGCCGACACCGCCGTCGTGTTCGACGCGCACCTCGGCGGCCACCCGGTGTGCATGATCGGCATCGAGTCACGGACGGTGCCGCGACGCGGTTTCCCACCAACCGACGGCCCGGACACCTACACCGCCGGCACCCTGTTCCCGCGCTCGTCGAAGAAGGCGGCGCGAGCGCTCAACTCCGCCAGCGGCAACCGGCCCGTCGTCGTGCTGGCCAACCTGTCCGGCTTCGACGGCTCGCCGGACTCGATGCGCAACCTGCAGCTGGAGTACGGCGCCGAGATCGGCCGGGCCGTCGTCAACTTCGACGGACCGATCGTGTTCTGCGTGATCTCGCGCTACCACGGCGGCGCGTTCGTGGTCTTCTCCAAGGCGCTGAACCCGCGGATGACGGTGCTCGCGGTCGAAGGCTCGTTCGCCTCGGTCATCGGCGGCGCGCCGGCGGCCGCGGTGGTCTTCGCCGGTGAGGTGGATTCCCGGACCGCTGCCGACGAGCGGGTGCGTTCCGTGCGGGCCGAGCTGGCCACGGCCGACGACGTCACCCGGGCGGCGATCGCAGCGCGGCTGCAGGAGGCCCGAACCGCGGTGCGCGCCGAGAAGCTGGGCGAGGTCGCCGCCGAGTTCGACCGCATCCATAGCATCCATCGTGCCGTCGAGGTCGGTTCGGTGGACGCGGTGATCGATCCGCACGAGCTGCGTCCCCGCATCATCACCGCCCTGTCGGGAGGCTGAAGCCGTCCGTATCGGCGGGAGACCGTCGGTGTTCGGCGGTTCTGTACTACGCGCGTATGACGTTCGGTGGCGCACCCTGCCGGCTATCTCACGGCACCGTTCGCGCCTGCGGAAACGGTCAGACCCTCGCCGGACAATCGTCTCGCAGGTACGAGACGACACGAGGAGCACATGAGCCACGTCCTGGACGCCCTGTTCGCATTTCTCGGCGCGGGGGTGGGCTCCGGCGTCGCCTACTGGGGCACGCGCAACCGGACCCAGGTCGAGCGCACCGCCCGACAGCGCGAGGAATGGGGCCGACGCTTCACGTCAGCGTTGGAGGCGATCAACTCCACTGACCACAGCAGCCGAGCGACGGGTCGCGCCCTCCTCGAGGAGCTGTTGACGAGCCCGCTCGCGACCGACGACGACCGCCGAGCTGCGCAGGCCGTACTCGCGGCCGCCGCGCTGCACGACCAGGCGAATCTGCGTCTTCTGCTGCCGCCAGGAAGTAATCTGGACGACGTGAGCCTCGTGCGCGACACTCACGGCAGGAACGAGTCGGAGGGAGAGCCCGGGTGAGCAAGACGATCGTCGTCAGCGACGACCAAGTCGAGTCTGCCCAAGCGCTCATCCGCATCGCGGGCGGGCCCGACAAGGTCGACCCGTTGATCCGCAAGATCGCCGAGGCGCAGCCGCGCAAGGATCGGACCGGTCGCAAGGTCTCCTGAACTTCACGTGGTGGGTCGACCCCGCGCACGTTATGTCAGGCAAACGGCATCCCGGGGTGAACCTCCGGGAGGGAGGCCGACGTCGCCGACAACCGCCTCGCCGACACTGTGCCGACACTGTGCCGACACGCGGCGGCAAGGTGGCGCATCTGCACATCGTCGGTGCGCGCGGACGGATGGTGTGCAGACCTGCCGACGCAGTGTGGCGTGTACGCACATCGTCGAAGCGTCAGGCGTCAGGCGTCAGGTTCAGGCGTCAGACGTCAGACGTCAGGCCAAAGGCACCAGGAACGGGCCGGCAGCGGCTACGTCAATAAAGCGCCGATAATGTACATTATGTCAAACAGCGGAGATGGTCAGACCTGCGTCAGGATGCGCGGTCCCTCCTCCGTCACGGCGATGGTGTGCTCGACATGGGCACCTCGTGACCCGTCGGTGCTGCGAATCGTCCAGCCGTCGTCATCGATGACGTAGGCGTCGAGACCGCCGGCGAGGAACCAGGGCTCGATGGCGATGGTCAGGCCCGGTTGTACGCGCATGCCGCGCCCGGGCCGGCCCTCGTTCGGGATGTGCGGGTTCTCGTGCATCGTGTGCCCGACACCGTGACCGCCGAAGTCGGTGTGCAGCCCGTACCCGGCCTCGCGTGCGACCGCGCCGATTGCGGCGGAGATGTCACCGATCCGCGCGCCGGGTTGCGCGGCGGCGATGCCGGCCCGCAGTGCGGCCTCGGTGCGTTCGACGAGTCTCGCGTCTGCGGGTTCGGCGTGCCCGACGCTGAACGAGACCGCGGAGTCCCCCGTCCAGCCGTCGAGCGTGGCCCCGCAGTCGGCGCTGAGCAGGTCCCCGTCCCGCAGCGCGTACCGGGTGGGGATGCCGTGCAGCACGGCGTCGTTCACCGACAGGCAGACGACGCCCGGATACGGGCGGTCGGCGAAGGACGGTTGGTAGCCCAGGAAGGGCGAACTCGCCCCGGCCTCGCGCAACACCCCACGGGCGACCTGGTCCAGCTCGTCGAGACGCACCCCTGGCTCGGCGGCGTCGCGAACGGCGGCGAGCGCGCGGGCGACGACAGCCCCGGCGGCGGCCATCGCCTCGATCTCGCCGGGGGTCTTCAGTTCGACCATGCCCGTCCTCCTTACCGTGATTGTTATACCGGTATTAGTATCACGGCCATGGTCCGCCCGATCCTGTCCCCTGCCGAGCGCGCCCGCGGCCTGCGCCTCGGCGCAGCGCTGCGTCAGGCACGGGGCGAGCGCAGCATGGTCGATGTCGCAGCTGCCTCCGGCGTCCCCGTCGAGACCCTGCGCAAGATCGAGACCGGCCGCATCGCGACCCCGGCGTTCTTCACCGTCGCCGCTCTCGGCGCGACTCTCGGCCTCGATCTCGCCGAGCTGGTCGCTGCCGTCGCGCCTGAAGGCCGGACTGCGGACGCCGTCACGGCGTGACGACCTCCGCGGCGCCCGATCAGTGGGCGGCGTCGGCGCGAGCGCGCATCGGCAGCCGGAACACCAACGCGAACGCAATGGCGAGCGGGACCAGGCAGGCCCACACCGTGATCGCCATGGCGCGCGTCGCCAGGTGGTGACCCAGGCCGGACAGGAAGATGGTGCCGAGGATCGCCACGCCCAACGAGGTGGACAGCTGCTGCGTCGCCTCGAGCACGCCGGAGGCGGAGCCGACCTCGCGGCCGCTCACGCTCGAGAGGATGAATTGGAACAGCTGGCCGATGCTGGCGCCGGCACCGGCGCCGATGAGGACCAGGCCGGGCAGCATGTCCCAGGACGAGGCCGAGGATGCGCCGTCGAGCGTCAGCGCGAGGACGGCCGCGCCGGCCGCGATGACCAGCAAACCGAGGTGCAGGACGTGGCGACCCAGGCGGCCGACGAGCATCGTGCCGCCGACCATGCCGGCGATCATGCCGAGCACCATCGGGGTCAACGTGAGACCCGCGTGGACGGGTGACCAACCCTCACCCAGCTGGCCGTAGAGCGAGATGCACAGCAGCAGCCCGCCGAAGGCGCCGAACAGCGCCAGCGCGACGGCGATGCCGCTGAGGTAGTGGCGGTTCGTGAGCAGCGAAGGCTCGATCAGGGCGTCGGTGCGCCGGCGACGCTCCCACACCAGGAAGGCGAACAGCAGCACCAGTCCGAGCCCCAGCAACGCGAACGTCCACGCCGGCCAACCCTCGGGCTGGGCCTGGATGAGCGGGTAGATGATCGCGACAAGGGCCAGGCCGATGAGCCAGACGCCGCCGATGTCCAACTTCAGGCCGGCGTGACTGGCGCCGCGGGGAAGGGTGCGCAGGGCGAGCGCGAACGAGACCACGCCGATCGGCACGTTGATCAGGAACACCAGCCGCCAGCCGGTCCCCCACAGGTCCGCGTCGACGAGCACGCCGGACAGGATGGGAGCGGCGATCATCGGCAGGCCCATGGCGGGGCCGAACATCCCGGTCGCCTTGTCGAACTCGTCGTCCTCGAACACCTCACGCAGCAGGCCGAAGCCCTGCGGGATCATCAGCGCGCCGAAGCCGCCCTGCAGGGCCCGGAAGGCGATGAGGACGCCGACGTTCGGGGCGACGGCGCACGCGGCGGAGAAGATCGTGAATCCGGCCGAGCCGACCAGGAAGAGGCGACGCCGTCCGAGGATGTCGCCCATCCGGGCGCCTGCGATGAGCAGAACGGCGAACGCGAGCGTGTACGCGGCGCTGAGCCACTGCACCGTGTTGGTGTCGCCGCCGAGGTCGGCGTGGATGGACGGTCCGGCGATGTTGACGATCGTCGCGTCGAACAGGTCCATCAGGTTCGCGGCGAACACGACCGCGAACACGATCCAGCGGTATGGGTGGCGGGCCGGCGCCTCAGGGTGGGCGCTGCGCGGCAGGTCGAGAGCTGTCATGACGCCACGATGACCGGGCACGCTGGCACGTTCCGTACACGCCGCTGGCACGTCCTGGCACGGCGCTGGTACGCGGCTGTACGCCCCTGGGACGGGCGCGCCGCCCTTCGGCGCTGCGCCTGCGAGCGCGCTACGGCGCGAAGGTGAAGCGGGTGCAGTCGGTCGGGAACGCGAGCCAGGCCAGCGCGCGCCGCGGCACGATCATCCGCAGCCCGCCGCCGGAAGCGTCGGCCCACGAGTCGGGTTCCGGTGCGTAGTCGGGGTGGTATTTGCCGAACGCCTCGGCCAGGCGGACGCCCAGCCCTTCGGGACCGGCGCCGGTGCCGTAGGAATGCCCGTCGACGATGACGACCTCGGTACCGCTCTCGAGGGTGAGCGTGCAGGCCGGGTTCGCCTCGACGTTGCGGGCGTGCCGCGTGGTCGGCGCGCCGTCGTAGTAGAAGCGGCCGTCGACCCACACCCCCCAGCGCGGCACGCTGTGCGGGGTGCCGTCGGGCCGCACCGACGTGAGCCAGTAGCTCTTCGACGCGATCAGCCGGCGCTCGACCTCCGGCCACGCCAGCAGTCCCTCGTCCGTGTCCGGTACGCCGTAGCCGTCCGGCATGGCCGGGCGGGACGCGACCGGTCCCCCACTCGTCATGGGCGCACCGTAACGACGGCCTCCGACACCGGCCGATTTCGCGGCGCGGCGGGGTGACGTGATGTACAGGCCGTACCGGCATGCGGCGATATGTCCCGATGTTCACATGGATGTGACGGCTCACCTGATCAACCACCATTCGCACGACGCAGTGTCGATCACGTCGGCGGGCAGAACGCCGGCCGAGGAGTACCAGACCCGCCGGCGTCGCTACGCGATCATGATGGGCACTCGCGTGCTGTGCGTGATCGCCGCCGTGCTGAGCTACCAGCTGTCGCTGGTACTCGCCCTGGGGTTCATGGTGGGCGGGGCCGTGCTTCCGTGGTGCGCGGTGCTCTACGCCAACGAGCGCCTGCCGCAGGCCCGCCGGCCCGACCCGCGCGCCCTCCCGGAGAACCGGCCCAAGGCGATCACCGCACCTCCGGCCGGGCGCGTCATCGACCTCTGACACGCGCCGTCACACCAGGCGTGGCACATCGTCGCCGTGGCGGCACTGTGCGTTAAGGTCCCGGACATCCGTTTCGTCCAGTCTTGTCCGGTCATGGCCGCTCGTCCCGGAGGTCAGCTCGTGTCCCGTCGCCCCTCACGTCGCGCCGTTGCCGCCGCCTCCGCGGTCTTGGTGGGCGCCGGCCTCGTCACTGCTCTCGGTACCACAGCCGCGCAGGCCGCCTCGTCCGGCGTCGTGCTCAACGAGGTCTTCGGCGGCGGTGGTAACAGCGGCGCCACGCTCACCCAGGACTTCGTCGAGCTGGCCGGACGCGGAGCCGGTTCGAGTGCAGTGGACGGGTGGTCGGTGCAGTACCTGCCCGCGACGCCGGGGGCCACGACGAGCTGGCAGACGACGCCGCTGACCGGATCCGTGCCGGCGGGCGGGTACTACCTCGTCGGAGAGGCGGCCGGGAGCAGCGGGACCACCGCGCTGCCGCCGACGCAGGCCACCGGCTCGATCAACCTGTCCGGCAGCAGCGGCACGGTGGCGCTCGTGAAGGACGCCACCGCGCTCACCTGCAAGACCGCTGCGGACTGCGCCGCCGATCCGCACGTCGTGGATCTCGTCGGCTACGGCACCGCCGTGGTTCACGAGGGAACCGCCGACGCACCGGGAACGAGCAACACGACCTCCGCGCAACGCAGGACGACACCGGACACCGACCAGAACGCGGCCGACTTCGCCGCTGCCTCCCCCACCCCTGCCGCGGCGAACGCGAGCAGCGGCGGCACCGGTGGCACGGGCGGCACCGGTACGCCGGGCCCGCTGCGCATCCACGACATCCAGGGCGCGACCTGGGTCTCGCCACACGACGGCGACGCGGTCGACAACGTCCCGGGCATCGTCACCGGCCTGCGCACCGCCGGGTCGAAGGGCTTCTGGATCCAGGACCCGAACCCCGACGCCGACCCGGCCACGAGCGAGGGTGTCTTCGTGTACACCAGCTCGGCCCCGACGGTGACGGTCGGCGACAGCGTGCTCGTGTCCGGCACCGTGAGTGACTACTACCCGCTGGCCTCCGGCGAGACCGTGTCGTCCACCTCGAACCTTTCGGTCACCGAGCTGACGCACCCCACGGTGACGATCCTGTCCGGCGGCCATGCCCTGCCGGCGCCGGTCGTGCTCGGCCCGACCACCGTGCCGGGCACCTACGCCCCCGACCTCGGCGGGGCAAACATCGAGAAGACGCCCATCACGCCCACCCGGTCGGCGCTGGACCTCTACGAGTCGCTCGAGGGCATGCGGGTCGAGGTCGACAACGCACGGGTCGTCGGCCCGTCCGATTCCTACGGCGAGCAGTACGTCACGACCAAGCCCGACCAGGACGTCACCTACCGTGGCGGCACCGAGCTGCTGGGCGAGAACCGGACACCGTCCGGTCGGCTCGAGGTCGTCACGGCCGACGGATCCAACCCGAAGGTGGACGTCGGTGACGTCTTCGCGGGGGCGACGGTCGGTCCGATCGACTACTCCCAGTACGGCGGGTACCTGCTCGATGCCACGTCGCTCGGCACCGTCCAGCACCACGGTCTGAAGCCGGTGGTCGCGACCGCCGCCGGTGCCAAGCAGCTGTCGGTGGCCACCTACAACGTCGAGAACCTCAAGCCGAGCGACCCGGACAGCAAGTACCAGCAGCTCGCCCAGGGCGTGGTGACCAATCTCGCGAGCCCGGACGTCGTCGCGGTCGAGGAGGTCCAGGACAACGACGGCCCGACCGACGACGGCGTCGTGAAGGCGGACACCACGCTGACGAAGCTCACCACCGCCATCCACGCCGCCGGCGGCCCGCAGTACACGTGGCGCGAGATCGACCCCGTCAACGATCAGGACGGCGGCCAGCCCGGCGGCAACATCCGCGTCGTGTTCCTCTTCGACCCCAAGCGGGTGTCCTTCGTTGACAGTGGATCGGCCTCGACCGACCGCTCGACAACCGGCACGCGCATCGTCCGCGCGCACGGCGCGCCGGCGCTGAGCCTCTCCCCCGGCCGCATCGACCCGGCGAACCCGGTGTGGACCTCCAGCCGCAAGCCGCTCGTCGGCGAATTCCGCTTCCGTGGCAAGGACGTCTTCGTGATCGCGAACCACTTCGACGCGAAGCTGGGCGACCAGAACGCCGACGGCCGCTTCCAGTACCCGGCGCAGTCGTCCGCCGTGCAGCGCGCCGGGCAGGCGCAGGTGGTGCACGACTTCGTCCAGCGGCTGCAGTCGGTCGACCGGCGCGCCGACGTCGTGGTTGTCGGGGACCTCAACGACTACCAGTTCAGCCCGGCCCTCAAGTCGCTGACGACCGGCACTGCCGACGGCAGCGGCCCGCGCATCCTCACTGATCTGATCACCACGCTGCCCGTCAACCAGCAGTACACCTACGTCTACGAGGGCATCAGCGAGGTGCTCGACCACATCCTCGTGAGCCCGGGCGTACGGAAGGTGCGCTACCAGGTGGTGCACGTCAACGCCGAATACGCCGACCAGGTCAGCGACCACGATCCGCAGGTGGTCGACCTGACCCCCTGATCCGGAGCCGCAGCACCGATCGCCGCCGGGCGGTCAGGCGGTGAAGTCGATGTCGATGTGGTGGGCGCGGTTGCGCCGGGGTCTTCGTTCGGGGTCGACGGTGGCCGGCGGGGTCCATTCCGGGACGCCGCCGATGATGGCGACGCTCCATCCGGCGGCCTCGAAGCTGCGATGGTGATGTCCGCAGGCCAGCACGGTGTTGTCGAGGCTGGTCTCGCCGCCGGCTTCCCACGGAATGACGTGATGGACTTCGGTCCAGGCGGGTGGGCGCGTGCACCCGGGGAAGCTGCAGCCGCCGTCGCGGACGGCGAGGGCTTTGCGTTGCCCTGGGGAGGCGAGGCGGCGGGTGCGGCCGTAATTGCAGATGCCGCCGAGGCGGTCGAGGCACACCTCGACGAGCTCGCCCTCGCCGGCCAGGCGGGTGGCAGTGGTCGTGGTGAGCAGGTCGCCGTGTCCGGCGCGGACCATGCTGCCGGGTCGGGCGAGGTTCTCGGGCGTGGTCTGCAGGAGCAGGGTGACCGGCAGTCCGCCCGTCGCGGGCAGGGTGTGCGAGCGCAGCAGCCGGAGCCCGGCCTCGAGGAAGGCGTCGTGCACGCGCTGGCCGTAGGACCGATCGTCGCGCTGTCCGTCCTCACCGGCGGGTAGCGGTGCGGCGAGGGAGTCCAGGATGGGCTGCCAGACGGCGGCCCACTCGGGGGTGAGGACGCCATACGGAGTTTTGCTGCCGTCGGGGTTGTCACGAAACCCGAGGCAGCGGGCGCGCTGGAGCTGTTGGTCGCGGGGTTCGGTGCCGTCGGGGTCCAGGCGGGCCAGCAGCAGCTGCCCGGCGCGCTGGACGGCCAGCGGTGCCTCGTGGCGGGCGATGTGGAGCAGGCAGCGCTCGGCGACGGCGAGATCCTCCGCCGGGCACGTGGCCGGGATGCGGGCGAGGCACTCGACGACGGCGTCGGCGTGTGCGGCGCTGATCTGCCCGGCCTCGAACGCGGCGGCGGTGGGCGGGTGGATCGGCTCGAGCGGCTCGCCGGTCAGGGCCGTGCGTGGGCCGAGGTCGACCGAGCGGCGCACCCGGGCCCGGGCCTCACCCCGCGAGCAACGCGTGACGCCGGCGACCAGGTCCGGTAGCGAGGTGGCGCCGTGCGCGAAGGCAATGTGCTGGCGCTGCGCCTCGGCGATCACCCACCCCTCGAACGCATCCAACCGGGCCCGCGCCGCCGCCGTGCCGGCCAGCATCGCCACCAGCTCCGACCCCGACCGCACGCTCAGCTCGGACACGAACAACGCGTCCAACTCGCCGTCCAATCCCGCTAATACGGGAGCTTCGGCCAACGCTGTCATGCCCCGATTTTCGCACTCACATACGACAATTCCTGCCTGGACTCGACGCTGTGGACAGCGGTCGCGTCCGTCCACAGAAGGGTATGGACAGGCCCGAGAAACCGAGCGGCGTGCTACTCGCTGTCGGGCGCCTCGCTGCGACGGGCGGCAGCGCGCCGCTTGCCGGCGTGCATGGCCTGCACCCGCGCGATCGGGATGGCGCGCCCTTCCTCCACGAGCGCTTCGGGCAACGTTTGTGGCGCCGGCATCAGCTCGGCCCAGGGATCACGGCCGCCGAGCAGGTCGAGCGCGGTACGAACGGTCGCTGACCCCGGCACGAAGCCTGCGACGTCCTCCCACGCGAGCGGGAACGACACCGGCAGCCCAGGACGCAGCCGCGGGCTGTACGCCGCAGCCACCGTCGCTCCCCCGGCGCGCGTCGAGTCGACGAAGACCTTGCCGTGCCGCTCCTCGACGACGAACGCGACGGTGGCCAGCTCGGGATCCAGCCGCGCGGCGCGGGCGGCCAGCGCGCGCGTGGCCGCAGCCACCGGCTCGACGTCGGCGTCTGCGACCGGCACGAAGACGTGCGCGCCCTTCGCGCCGCTGGTCTTGACCGCGCCGCCGAGACCGGCCTCGTCCAATGCGGCGTGCACGATCTCGAGCGTCCGTACCACCAGCAGGAAGTCGCCGTCCGGCGGCGGGTCGATGTCGAGCACGAGATGGGACGGCCGGTCGTGATGTTCCACCTGGTACAGCGCGGGGTGGTACTCGACGGCGCGCTGGTTGGCGAACCACAACAACGTCCGACGGTCGTCGCACACCGGATAGGTGACGGTTCGCTTCGAGCGCTCGGCCCACGCAGACACCGTCCGGATCCAGTCCGGCGCGTACTTCGGCAGGTTCTTCTGCATGAACGGTGACTGTCCCGGCAGCACCCGGATCACCGAGAGCGCACGGTCACCCAGCACCGCCAGCAGTCGGTCGGCGACCGCGTCCAGGTAGTCGACGAGTTCGCGCTTCGTGATGTCGGTGTCGTCGTGCAGGAGCTGATCGAGGTGCGTCAGCCCGACACCGTCCCGTGTCTCGTCGGCGGCCACTCCCCGATCGTGCCACTGCTCCCTAGCCGAGTCGGGTGTGACGCGCTTCACTGGGAGTGACGCCGCATCACTCCGCCGACGAGAGGACGAAACGCCATGACGGCAACGCTGGACACCACGACGGCCCGCACCACGGTCGAGACCTGGCTCGCGGCTTTCGACCGCGCCCTGGGGGCCGGCGACGCGCAGGCGGCCGCGGAGCTGTTCGGCGACGACTGTTACTGGCGCGACCTCATCGCCTTCACCTGGAACCTCAAGACGTGTGAGGGCCGGGCCGAGATCGCAGCCGTGCTCGAGTCGCAGCTCCCGCACGTCCGCCCGAGCAACTGGACGGTCACCGCGGGCGAGGAACCGGCTGCTGCCGACGGGGTCACTGAGGCGTGGATCGAGTTCGAGACCGCGGTCGGGCGCGGTCGCGGGCAGCTGCGGTTGAAGGGCGAGGGCGACGACGCCCGGGCCTGGACACTGCTGACCACCCTCTACGAGCTCAAGGGCCACGAGGAACACCAGCGCAGCCGACGGCCACGCGGTGCCGAGCACGGGGCCAACCGCGAGCGCGAGACCTGGGCCGAGAAGCGCGAGCGCGAGGCGCGCGAGCTCGGCTACGAGACCCAGCCCTACGTCGTGATCATCGGCGGCGGGCAGGGCGGCATCGCGCTCGGCGCGCGCCTGCGCCAGCTCGACGTCCCGACGATCATCCTCGACAAGCACCCGCGGCCCGGCGACCAGTGGCGCAGCCGCTACAAGTCGCTCTGCCTGCACGACCCCGTCTGGTACGACCACCTGCCCTACATCAAGTTCCCGGACAACTGGCCTGTCTTCGCGCCGAAGGACAAGATCGCCGACTGGCTCGAGTCCTACACCAGGGTCATGGAGCTCAACTACTGGTCCAGCACCGTGGCGACGTCGGCGCGCTACGACGAGTCCGCCGGGGAGTGGACCGTCGAGGTGGAGCGCGAGGGCAGGCCGCACGTGCTCAAGTGCACGCAACTCGTCTTCGCCACGGGCATGAGCGGCAAGCCGAACCTGCCCGACTTCCCGGGCATGGACGTCTTCCAGGGCGACCAGCACCACTCGTCCGCGCACCCCGGCCCGGACGCCTATACCGGCAAGAAGTGCGTGGTCATCGGGTCGAACAACTCCGCCTTCGACATCTGCGGCGCGCTGTGGGAGAAGGGCGCCGACGTCACGATGGTGCAGCGGTCGTCGACCCACATCGTGCGCTCGGACTCGCTGATGGAGATCGGCCTCGGCGCGCTGTACAGCGAGGAGGCCGTCGCCGCCGGCATGACGACCGAGAAGGCCGACCTGACCTTCGCGTCGCTTCCCTACCGGATCCTGCACGAGTTCCAGATCCCGGCGTACGAGGCGATGGCCGAGCGCGACAAGGACTTCTACGACCGGCTGGAGAAGTCCGGGTTCCGGCACGACTGGGGCGACGACGGCTCGGGCCTGTTCATGAAGTACCTGCGCCGCGGTTCCGGCTACTACATCGACGTGGGCGCGGCTGACCTGGTGGCCAACGGCGACGTGAAGCTCGTGCAGGGCCAGGTCGACCACCTCACCGAGAAGGCGGTCGTGCTCGAGGACGGGACCGAGCTCGAGGCCGATCTCGTCGTCTACGCCACCGGCTACGGCTCGATGAACGGCTGGGTGGCCGACCTCGTCGACCAGCAGACCGCCGACCGGCTGGGCAAGGTGTGGGGACTCGGCTCGGACACCACCAAGGACCCGGGGCCGTGGGAGGGCGAGCAGCGCAACATGTGGAAGCCGACGCAGGTGCCGGCGCTGTGGATGCACGGCGGCAACCTGCACCAGTCACGCCACTACTCGACCTACCTCGCGCTGCAGCTCAAGGCGCGCATGGAAGGAATCGATACGCCCGTGTACGGCCTGCAGGAGGTCCATCACACGAGCTGACGCCGCGGGTCAGACACGCAACGCGCGCGTCACGTCGACGAGCAGGCCGGCGCCGTCCCAGGTCAGGGCCGTGAGGTCTACGACGACGACGTCGGCGTCGGTCGCGAGTGCGCGCGGTCCGACACCGACGACGGCCCCGACGCCCGCGGAGCGCGCGGCGGCGATGCCGCTCGGGCTGTCCTCGACGACGACCGTCTCGGCCGGGGGGCGGCCAAGGCGCTCGGCGGCGGCCAGGTAGCCGTCGGGCGCTGGTTTGCCCCGGGCGACATCCTCGGCGCCGATTACGACACCGGGCAGGGTGATCCCGGCGGCCGTGAGCCGCGCCAGGACGAGCTCGCGCCGCGCGGAGGTCACCACGGCTTTCCGCTCACCGGGGACGGAGGCCATGAGCGCGACGGCGCCGGGGATGGCGGTGACGATGGCGGCGTCCTCGACCTCGTAGCGGTCGACCGCCTCCAGCCCGGCGGCCACCGTGTTCTCGGGCAGCAGCGTCGCGACGGTGTCCTGGGAACGCCGGCCGTGCACCATGGCCAGGAGGTCCGGCCGGTCCACGCCGTACTCACGCGCCCATCGGCGCCACGACCGCTCGACGCTGGCGTCGGAGTCGACGAGGACGCCGTCGCTGTCGAACAGCACCGCGGCGCAAGGGATGTGCACGCTCACGTCACCCGGGGGTCGACGGGGCGGTTGCGGTAGCGACCGACGAGCTCACGGGCTGCCACCTGCATGCGCGCCGGCGGGAGGCCTCGCGCGATCAGCGTCAGGTCGTCGAGCACCATGTCGCCGATCGACTCGAACGCCGCGGTGAGCGCACCGGCGCGGTGGGCCGAGAGCACGGCGCCGTCGAGTTCGCGGGCCGGGTCGTCGGGGGGCACCGGCTCGGCCGGCCACACGTCGATAGCGGCGAGGATGCGGCCGGACGCGACCTCGTCCCGAAGGGCCGCAAAGTCGGCTGCCGCGGCGCGACTGACCAGTACCAGCCGCGCGCCGTCGGGCAGCTGGGCGAGCCGGCGGGTGTCGAGCAGGTTGGTCGACTCGTCGGTGACGGTAGCGAGCACGAACAGCACGCGGCTCGTCTCGAGCACCTCGTCCAGCGAGGCGGGCTGCACGCCGGCGTCGCGGAGCACGGCGTCGGGCAGCCAGGGGTCGTGGACGCGCACCCTCGCCTCGAACGGCTGCAGCAGGCGGGCCAGCGCCCGGCCCAGGTTGCCGAAGCCGACCAGCCCGATGGCACTGTCGCGCAGCAGGAACGCCCCCGCGTTGCCGGCGCCGGTGTAGCGCTCCTGCCCCGCCCGGAACAGCCGGTCCGCGTGCGTGATGCCGCGGGCCAGGTCGAGCGCCAGCCCGAGCGCGTACTCGGCCACCGCCTGCGCGTAGGCCGGCCCGCACCCCAGCACGTAGACCCCGCGAGCGGCCGCCGCCGGGTAGTCCACGTTGGGGTAGAAGTTGCCCTCGACGTTGCACACCGCCCGTAGCGCCGCCGCCCGCTCCAGGCGCCCGGTCGGCAGGTCGGGCTGCCCGACGACGGCGAACGCGTCCGGCAGCAGCCGGTCGAACTCGGCGCTCCCGCCGTCCAGCTCGACGACCTCGAAGGCTGCCGTGAAGCGCTCCCACGTCGCGGCGGTGAAGATGCTCGTGCGCGACACCGGGTAGGGCGCCAGCAGCACCAGCGGCCGGGCCGCCTGCGCCGTCGCTGTCATAGGCCGGACGTTAGCCGAGCGCCGAGACGGGCGTGCGCTCGAGCGCGAGACCGCCCGCGACGGGGATCGCCTCCATCGCGAAGTCGAACGCGTCGACACGGACGGCCAGCTCGATGTCGCGCGGGTCGACGTGTCCGGATCCGAGCCGTAGCGTCCGCGCTGCCTCGTCCCCGGTGGCGACCGCGTGTGCCGTGCGTTCGGCCTCCAGCGCGACGCCCGCCCAGGCGCGATCGATCAGCCGGGCCGTCTCGAGATCGTCGAGCCCCGGCCACTCCTCGCCGCGCCAGCCGGTGATGACGTAGCTCGGCGCGCCGAGGCCGCTCCCCCGTACCGCCGCCGCCGTCGCGGACGCGCACACCAGGCTCGCGCACCAGCGTCGGGTGGCGCCGGCGGCGGCCACGGCGCCGCGGGTGCCGGCCGAGGTCCGCTGCACCAGCTCACGCCCGGACAGGTCGCAGCCGGCGATCTCCGCGGGCGAGTTGGAGTGGTCGAAACCGGCGACGCGCCGGCCACCGTCCTCCCCCATGGCGATCAGGTCCGGACAGCTCGCCTTCAGGGCCAGCGCGTGCTCGACCGATTCGGTGAGCCAGATGCGCCGGGCGCCGGCGGCGAAGGCGTACGCGGCGGTGGTGAAGGCACGCAGCACGTCGACCACCACCACCGCTCCACGGGCCGCGCCAGCCCGCTCGGCGGCCAGGAAGCGCTCCCCGTCCACACCGGCATGTATAGCGGCCCGCCAAGTCAGACCCGATTTCGGCCCGCCTTCGAATATCAGGGTCTTTGGTCCTGGTAGGAACGGCCAATCCCGGGCAATGTAAAGACAATGTTTGCACAGTCACACGGAGTGTTCGGACGGGCAGGCCCGCAGTGGCTGCTCCGGCCGCTTCCGCGCGACTCCGGACGGACGGCACGGGTCGCCGCCGGCGCCGTCCTGGCCATAGCCGTTCTCGTTCTCGTGGGCTGGGGCGTCCACCTCGGTTGGCTGACCAGGATCGACGACGACTACGCCGCCATGCGCCCGAACACCGCGCTCTGCCTGGGCCTGCTCGCCACGTGCTGGTTCGTGCCCGCCCGCGTCGCCGTCGTCGCCTCCACGCTGGTCACGGCGGTCACCCTGGCGACCCTCGCCGAGTGGGTCAGCGGACGGGCATTCGGCCTGGACGACCTGCTCTTCCATACCGGCGGCCCGTACCCCGGCCGGATGGCACTCGCGCCGACCCTGTGCCTGTTGCTGTTGGCCGTCTCGCAGCTGTGCCTGCTCGTCGGGCGCGACCACCATCTGACCGGACAGTTCATCCCGCAGGCCGCCGGGCTGTCGGTCGCCGTGGTGGTGTCGGTCGTGCTGCTGGGTTACCTGTTCGAGGTGCGCGCCCTGTACATCGGGAGTGCCTCGACGGCCATCGCACTGTTCACCGCGCTGTGCCTCGGCCTGCTGTCCGGCGTTCTGCTGCGCGCGGTCCCGGACGGCTACGTGCGCTGGATCGCCTCCGAGGCCGATGCCGGCGCGATCATGCTGCACCGCGTGCTGCCGGTCACCTTCATCGCCATCCCGGGCGCGACCTACATCCACCTGCTGTTCCAGCGGGCCGGGTGGTTCAGCGTCGGCGCCGGCCTCGTCATCCGCTCGATCGTCGCGCTCGTCGTCGTCACCATCGCCTTCCTCGTGGTCGCGCAGCGGCTGGCGCGCACCGACCGCCGGCGCGCCGACGCGATGCTCGAGCTGCAGGTCCTGAACGAGGAGCTCGACGACCGCGTACGGCTGCGCGCCGCCGAGGTACAGGAAGCGCGCCGGGCCGCCGACCTGTCCCACGACCGCGAACGCATCGCGGCGGACATCCACGACCTCGCCATCCAGCGGCTCTACGCCGTTGCCCTCACCCTCGACACCGCCTCGCGCTCCGGGGACCGCACGACGATCGACGGGGTCATCGACACCATCGACGACGTGGTGACCGAGCTGCGCGGCACCATCCACAACCTGCGCAAACCCCTCGGCAGCGCGACGCTGTCGACGACCCTGGGCGAGATCGCCGACATCGGGCTGGAGCGCGGTTTCTCGACCGACGTGCGGGTGGCCGGCGACGTCGACGGGTTGCCGGTGGCGGTCGGTGTGCACCTGGGTGCGGTGCTGCGCGAGGCCGTCTCGAACGCGCTGCGCCACTCCGCAGGCGACGCCATCAGCATCTCGCTGACGGTCACCGCCGACGACGTCTCGCTGGTCGTCGCCGACAACGGCTGCGGGCTGCCGGACGACGTCGACCGCTCCAGCTTCGGTCTGCGCAACATCCGCGAGCGAGCCGAGGAGATCGGCGGACGGGCCACCTGGGCCCCCAACACCCCGAACGGCACGATCGTCGCGTGGCACGTGCCCCACGGCCGCACCGTCCGCTCGGCGCCGGCCGCGGGCGACCGGCCCCGGCTCGCCGAGACCACCGCCGAGCTCGTGCGGCAGGTCGGCGGTAGCGACGGACCGGCCCGGACGCGCCTCGTTGCCGCGGCGCGGACCATGGCCCGGCACCTCGACGCCGAGATCGTCGCCGTGATCGAGGACAGCGGTGGTCCCGACCTGACGATCCTCGCCACCTACGGTTACGCGGAGGACCATTCCGGCAAGTCGATCAGCCGGCGGGCCTCGCTCACCGAGGAGGTCATCGAGAGCGGCTGCTGCCTCAAGCTGGACCACCTGTCGACCGCGTCGGCCGCGGCTGCCCGAACGGTGGAACGGGCGCCGTCCGGACCGGCCCTGCTCGTCCCGGTGAGCACGCCGGACCTGTCGTGCGTGGTCAGCCTGGTGCGGCACGTGCAACGCGCACCGTTCGAGGACCGGGACGTCGAGCACGCCGAGGTGCTCGCCGCCGCGCTGGCCGCGGCCCTCACCCAGAGCGCAGAGCAGGATCGGCGCGGTCGCGAGCGACTCGGCGACCCGGCGCGAGACGCAGCGAGAGACACAGCGAGAGACACAGCAGCGATGGACGCGGTCGGCTCGCTGCGCTGACGTCGAGTGCCGCCCGGATCGCCGTCAGGCGATGCCGGCGGTGAAGTAGGCGCGGGGGTTGTCGACGAGCATCGTCGTGATCTGCTCCTCGGTCACTCCGGCCTCGCGCAGTGCCGGCAGGACGGCGTCGTGAATGAACGTGTAGTGCCAGTCCGGTGCCACCTGCGCCACGGCACCAGGCGGGAACCAGTCGATGTGGCAGGACGCGTCGTGGGCCAGGACGAGGCGCTGGGCGTGGCCCTCAGCCACCAGCGCCGCAACGGTGCGGACGCGGTCGTCGGTGGGCAGCAGGATGTCCAGGCCGAAACGGTCCATCCCGAGGTAGGAGCCCGCGTCCAGCAGCTGCCGCAGGTAGTCCAGGTCGGTGGTGTCGCCGCTGTGCCCCATCACGACGCGCGTGAGGTCGATGCCCTCGCTGCGCAGCACGTCCTGCGCCACCAACCCGGTGCGGTGCGGCGCGCTGGTGTGCACGGTGATGGGCACGCCGGTGCGCTTGTGGGCCTCGGCAACCGCCCGCAGCACCCGCTCGACGTCCGGGGTGAGCTCCTCCTCGATCGCGCACTTGAGGAACGCGGCCTTGATCTCCGTGCCGGCGATGCCCTGCGTGATGTCACCGACGAACATGTCGACCATGGGCTCGGCGCCGTCGAGCATCGTGCCCGGCCCGATGAAGCGGAAGAAGAACGGCAGGTCGCGGTAGGTGTAGAGCCCGGTGGCCGGGACGATGTTGATGTCGACCTGTTCGTTGACGCGGGCGACGCGCCGGATGTCGCGTCCCAGCCCGATCACGGTGGGATCGACGATGGTGTCGACGCCGCGGTCCTTGAGCGCCTGCAGCCGCGTCACCGCG
The DNA here is from genome assembly GCA_963787985.1 of uncultured Actinomycetota bacterium. Lineage (GTDB taxonomy): Bacteria > Actinomycetota > Actinomycetes > Mycobacteriales > Jatrophihabitantaceae > Jatrophihabitans. Next base: position 87,976 of record CAWBEL010000004.1, read on the forward strand.
TTCGCGACCTGCTGCTCCTCGTCCCACAGGGCCGGGTAGTTCTGCCGGATCTCCTCGTTGAGCACGAAGACGTGCTCGTGCATGAGGACCGTGCCCAGCGCCCCCGCCGCCACCGGGCCGCGCACCGTCGAGACGTCCACCATGGTCGTGCTCCCTCGCTCGTTCGTGCCGGACTGATCAGCGCCGGCCTTCGGCCGCCTTCGCGACCGCGCGGCCGATGATCAGCTGTTGGATCTGGCTGGTGCCCTCGTAGATGCGGAACAGCCGGGCGTCGCGGTAGAGCCGCTCGATGGCGACACCGCGCATGTAACCCATGCCGCCGTGGATCTGCACGCCGCGGTCGGCGGCGCGGCCGACCGCCTCCGAGGCGAAGTACTTGCAGATGCTGGGGTCCTCGCGCCGTCCCGTGCCGGCGTCGATCCCGGCCGCGCACCTCCGGATCATGGCCTCGGCCGCGTAGAGCTCGGTGGCCGTGTCGGCGAGCATGGCCTGGACGAGCTGATGGTCGGCGATCCGCTGTCCGCCCTGCTCACGGCCGATCGCGAAGGCGGCGGATTCATCGAGGATGCGGCGCATCATCCCGGCGCAGATCGCGGCCACCCCGACCCGGCCGCGCGCGACGGACGCCATCGCGATGCGGTAACCCCGGTCGCCGCCGACCCGGGCATCGTCGTCCAGCCGGACGCCGTCGAGGTACACCTCGGCGGTGAGCGAACCGCCCTGCCCCATCTTGCGGTCCTTGGGCCCGATGGACACGCCGGGAAGCGAGGTCGGCACCGCGAACACCGCGATCTGTCCGGCCGCCCCGTCCTCGTCCACCTGCCGTGCGAAGCACATGATCAGGTCGGCCGCGGGCGAGTTCGTGATCCACCGCTTCGTGCCGTCGAGCACCCACTGACCGCCCTCACGGCGCGCCGTGGTGGTCAGGCTGGCCGGGTCGGAACCGGCCTCGGGTTCGGTCAGGCCGAAGCTGGCGATGATCTGTCCGGACGCGATGCCCGGCAGCCACTTCTGCTTCTGCTCCTCGGTGCCGGCCTCGACGAGGATCTGGCCGGCAAGGCCGTTGTTGGTGCCGAACATCGAGCGGAATGCCGGCGCCGCGTAACAGACCTCCATGACCAGCTCGACCTCCTGGCTCATGGTCAACCCGAGGCCGCCGTACTCCTCCGGCAGCGCAAACCCGAACAGTCCCATTTCGGCCGCCTGCGCGCGCAGGACATCGGGCATCCGGTCGTCCTCGTCCATCTCGGTCTCGCGCGGGATCACCTCGGCGCGTACGAAACGGCGGATCTCGGTGAGGATCTGCTGCAGGTCGCTGTCGTCCATCAACGCCTCTCGGGTTCGGTCGGCTGGTCGGGCTCCATCTTGGCCCCTGCCCGGCCCGGGGTGCGTGCACCGCGTACCGCGGCGTCGACCGAGGGGAACAATCGGTCCGGGCCGATGCGGTCCAACAGCCCGGAGCGTTGCAGGGCCGTACGGACGTGCTCCCCCGCTCGCGCCAACGCGAACCCGACACCGTCCAGCTCCAAACGGTCCAGGACGCGACCGAGCGCGCGAGCGCCGGTGAAGTCGAGATCGGTCATGCCGACGGTGTCCAGGACGACCAGCTCCGGACGGGGTTGTGTCACGCTGACCGCCGCCTCGAGCTCCCGGGTGAACTGCTCGGCGTTGGCGTACCACAGCGGTGCGGCGAACAGCGCCACGACGACGCCCGGCACCTGCTCGGGCCGTCGGCGGTCGTTGCGCGGCACCCAGCTGGTCGTTCCGGGCAGCCGGGCGAGCACGTGCACCTTCGGGCGAGCGGTCCGGCGGGCACGGTCGAGGATCGCCAGGGCGACCGCGACCCCGATGCCCTGCTCGACGCCGACCCCGGCGACGACGAGCAGCGTCACGAGCGCAAGCGTCAGCTCGACGCGGTCGAAGCGGGCGATCTGCGCGAAGTCGCGCACGTGCAGGATCCGCGCGGCCACCAGCAGCAGCACGGCGCCAAGGGTGGCCAGCGGCAGGTCGCGCAACAGGCCCAGCGCGGGCACGACGGCAAGCACGAGCACGGCGGTGAGCAGGCCGGCAAGCTGAGTGCGCGCACCCGCGGTGAGCAGCACGGACGTGCGCGGCGGGCTGGCGTTGACCGGGAACGCGCCCAGCAGCCCCGCCGCGACACCACCGGCGCCGACGGCGACGAAATCCCGCGTGACGGTGTTGTCGACCGGTTCGGGCCCGGGGGCGCCGTCGGCCCGGCGCTGCTGGCGAGCCGGTCGGGCGAAGGCGCGGGCCGTGGCCGCCGTCTGGGTCACGACGACGAGCGCGATCACGCCCCCCACCGGCAGCAGGTGCCGCACGTCCGACCACGTCACCCCCGACCATCCGACGTGCGGAGTGCCGTGGGCGACGCGGCCCAGCACGGCGACGCCGTGCCTGCGCAATCCGAACAGCGCGACAGCGGCGGCCGACGCGACCACAGCCACGAGCGCGCCCGGCAGGCGACGGTTGATGCCGTTCGAACAGCACGACGACGGCGAGCACGCCGACCGCGACGGCGACCGTGGCGCCGGAGACGCGGTCGAGGTGCCGCACCACGTGCACGACGCGGTGCAGGGTGCTGCCGCCCGTGCCCGCTACGCCGAGGACGTCGGGCAGCTGGTGGACAGCGACGATCACCGCGACACCGCCGAGGAAACCGGTGACGATCGGGGTCGACAGCAGGTCGGCGATCCAACCCATCCGCAGCAGCCCGACCAGTGCGACGACGACACCGACCAGCAGGGCGAGCACCGCCGCGACATGGCTGTAGCGGACGCTGCCCGCCGACGCGATGCCACCGACCCCGACCGCGACGAGCGGCGCGATGGTGGAGTCGGCGCCCACCGACAGGTGCGCGTCCGTACCGAGCAGGGCGAACAGCACCGCCGCGGCAACGAAGGCGTACAGCCCCGCGACCGGCGGCATGCCCGCGAGGCGCGCGGTCGCCAGCTGTTCGGGGACGGCGATGACCAGCAGGCTCACGGCGGCCAGCACGTCGGCTCCGAGCCAGGCGCGGCGGTACCCACGCAGCGACGGCGCGACGGCGCGGCGGAGCTGGACACCGCCGGGCACGCGCACGCGGCTCATCATGTCCCGCGTCTCATGACCCTGCGCCGGCGCGCGCGTCAGCCCTGCTCGCGGGAGCAGAACCACGTCGTGCGACTACCGACGGTCGCCCGCCGCATCGGGGCGCCACAGCGGGGACAGTCCGCACCGCGGTGTCGGTACGGCATCACCTCCCCGGTGTGCACGCCGCCCCGGCGGATCGCGTGCCGGATCGCGGCGCGCAATTCGCGGCGCAGCGCGTCCAGCTGGTCGGTCGTCAGCTCGGCGCTGCGCGCGGTCGGCGACAGGGCGGCCTGCCAGAGCGCCTCGTCGGCGAGCAGGTTGCCGACGCCGGCGAGCACGGCCTGGTCGAGCAACCGCGCCTTGATCGGCGCCGTGCCGCGCCCGACGCGTTCGCGGAACTCATCCCGCCCGATCTCCCCCGCGTCGGGACCGAGCGCGTCGAGGTCCGGGTCGAGGCGGACGCGGCCGAGGCGGCGCTTGTCGAACAGGCGCAGCGTGCCGCCGTCGTCGAAGGTGATCGTGAAGCGGTCCCACTCGGGCTTGCGCGGGCTGCGGGGCGGGGTGCGCCGCGGTTGCTCGCCCGGCGGCCGGCGCGGGGGCTCGTAGTCGCCGCCCTCGTCGGTCCGCTCCCCCGTGCCGACGAGGATGCGGCCGGCCATGCCGAGGTGGATGCCGAGGTGCGGGCCCGGCGCGCGCGAGCGGCCGGTGCCGGAGGTCTCGCACCACATCAGCTTGCCCCGCCGGTGGACCTCGGTGAGTCGACGCCCGACGAGGGCGTCGCGGATCTCGCCGGGCCGGTGCGGGCGGCACTCGTAGGTGTCGGCGTCGTCGACGTCGGCGATGCGCCGGCCCAGCGCGGAGCGCTCGATGACGACGCGGGCGGACTCGACCTCGGGCAGCTCCGGCACCGGTCAGACGCTCCCGTCGAAGCGGCCGTGTCGGCCGGCGCCGGCGGCGAAGCGTTGTGCCCCCGCAGCGGTGTCGGCCTGCAGGGAGTGCTCGCCGTGCCGGAACTCGTTGGCCATCGCGCTCGCCTCGTCCAGCCCGTCCTGCTCCAGCAGCGAGAGCCGGTCGTGGCGCAGGCAGGTCTGCGGGAATGCCGCCAGGTCCCGGGCCAGCTGCTGCGCCGCGGCCAGCGCCTCGCCGGCCGGGACGACCCGGTTGGCCAGGCCGATCGCGAGCGCCTCGCGGGCGTCTACCGGGCGTCCGGTCAGCACGAGGTCCATGGCCCGGCTCGCTCCGATCAGTCGCGGCAGTCGCACGGTCCCGCCGTCGATCAACGGCACGCCCCACCGCCGGCAGAACACGCCGAACACCGCCGTCTCGTCGGCCACCCGCAGGTCGGCCCACAGGGCGAGTTCCAGGCCGCCGGCGACGGCGTACCCGCTCACCGCGGCGATGACGGGCTTGCCCAGCCGCAGACGCGTAGGGCCGAGCGGTCCGTCCCCGTCGCGGGCGGGCCGGACGCTGCGCCCGGTACCGACCGCCTTGAGGTCGGCGCCGGCGCAGAACACGCCGTGCGCCCCGTGCAGCACCGCGACGGCGGCGGTGTCGTCGGCGTCGAAGGCGCGGAAGGCTGCGGCGAGCGCCGTCGCGGTGTCGAGGTCGACGGCGTTGCGGGCCTCGGGCCGGTCGATCGTCACGGTGACGACCGGGCCGTCCTGATCGACCGTCACCGGTGCCATGAAGCCTCCTCGGGCGGGCCGCCGCGGCCGTCCGCGCGGGAACCCCGACCCTAACCGCGCGCTCCGGCGAGCCGGTCGGGAGTCGGTGACGGTCCGTAGGGTCGACGACGTGGATCCGGCGGGCATCGGCGACACCCCGTCGCCATCGCTCGTAGGGGTCGCGTCGCCGGGCCCGGGTTCGCGGGCCGACCGGGTCGCGGTACGGGCCCAGGTCGCCGTCGTCTCGGTGTTCCTGGTGCACGGTTTCCTGTTCGCGACGTGGGCGCCCTACATCCCCAAGGTCAAGGCGCACCTCGGCATCGGCAACGGCACGCTGGGGCTCGCGCTGCTCGGCACGCCGATCGGCTCCATCGCCGCCATCGCGATCGCCGCACGCTTCGTCCCCCGCCTCGGCAGCCGCCGCGTCGTGCAGCTTGCTCTCGCCGGCTACTGCCTCGTGGGCGTCCTCGTCGGGCTGGTCGGCTCGGTCGTGGGCCTGTTGCTCGTGCTGTTCGCGTGGGGGTTCTTCCAAGGGACGCTCGACGTCTCGATGAACACCCAGGCCATCGCTGTGGAGGGCCGCCGGGAGCGGGCGCTGATGAACGGCATCCACGCCTGGTGGAGCGTCGGCGCCTTCGCCGGTGCCGGTCTCGGCACGCTCGGGGTCGCGCTCGGGGTGCCGCTGTGGGCGCTGGTGCTCGTCGCGGGCGGCGTGTCGGTCGTCGGCTCCGGGTCGCTGACCCGGCGCATGCTGGACGACGGCCGCGCCCGGCCGGCCCCGGCGTCGACGTTCACGACTGCGGCCTCGGCGCAACGAACGCGGCGGGTGCCGGTGTCGACCGGCATGCTCGTGCTCGGTGCCATCGCCTTCGCGTCGATGCTCTGCGAGGGGGCCGCCGCCGACTGGTCGTCGGTGTACGTGCGTGACTCGCTCGACGGCGGTGCCACCGCCGGGCTGGGTTACACGGCGTTCGCATTCGCGATGTTCGCGGTCCGCGCGGGCGGCGACCGCCTGCTGGCCCGCGTGCCGGTGCACCGCCTGCTCAGCGCGCTGGCGCTCGTCGCCGCCGCCGTGTTCGCCGTCGCCCTGATCGTCGGCACGGTGGCCGCCGCCCTGGCCGGCTTCTTCGTCCTCGGGCTCGGGCTCGGGGCCGTCGTGCCCAGCGCGTTCAGCGCCGCCGGCCGGCTGCCGGGCATGCACCCCGGCGTCGGCGTCGCGGGGGTCTCCGGTCTCGGCTGGGCCGGCTTCGTGTGCGGCCCACCCCTCATCGGTGGGCTCGCGGGCGCCACGTCGCTGCCCGTCGCGCTCGGCGTCATTCCCGTCCTGACCCTGCTGATCGCGCTCGGCTGCGCCCGGGCGCCGGCGCTGCGCGTACGGCCGGGGCCGCCCGCGCCGTGACGATCGCGACCGCCCGTCGGAACGACACCCGGACCGGGTAAGCCGAAAGCATGAGTTCTGCGACCACCAGCACGCCCAAGACCTGGTTCATCACCGGCGCGTCCCGCGGCTTCGGCCGGGAGTGGACGATCGCCGCCCTCGAGCGCGGCGACTCGGTCGCCGCCACCGCGCGCAACGTGTCCTCCCTCGACGATCTCGTCGAGAAGTACGGCGACCGGTTGCTGCCGATCCGCCTCGACGTCACGGACCGCACGGCCGACTTCGCCGCTGTCGGGCAGGCGCACGAACATTTCGGCCGCCTGGACGTCGTCGTCAACAACGCCGGCTACGGGCAGTTCGGCATGGTCGAGGAGCTGAGCGAGCGCGACGCCCGCGATCAGCTCGAGACCAATCTGTTCGGCGCGCTCTGGATCACCCAGGCCGCACTGCCGTTCCTGCGCGCGCAGAAGTCCGGGCACATCCTGCAGGTGTCCTCGATCGGCGGCATCAGCGCCTTCCAGAACGTCGGCGCCTACCACGCGTCCAAGTGGGCTCTGGAGGGGCTGAGCCAGGCGCTGGCGCAGGAAGTCGCCGCGTTCGGCATCCGGGTGACCCTGATCGAGCCGGGCGGCTTCGAGACCGATTGGGCCGGTTCATCGGCGCGACACGCGACGTCGCTGCCGGACTACGACGGGGTGCGCGAGGCCGCGCAGAAGGCCCGGGCCTCCCGGATGGCTGCACCCGGTGACCCCAAGGCGTCGGCCGCTGCAGTGCTGAAGATCGTGGACGCCGAAGAGCCGCCGCTGCGGGTCTTCTTCGGCGCCGCGCCGCTCGGCATCGCCGAGCAGGACTACGCGTCCCGTCTCGAGACCTGGCGCGCATGGCAGGACGTCGCGGTCGAGGCCGGTGGCTGACCCGGTGACCACCACCGCCACCAGCGACACCGACGACACCAGCGACACCGACGACACCAGCGACACCGACGACACAACGGCGAGCGGTTCGTACCAGCGGGACCAGAGCTACATCACGACCCGCATCACCGCAGACGGGCGTGACGGTTACCCCGTCGAGCCGGACCGCTACCGCCTGGTCGTGGCGCGGGCCTGCCCGTGGGCCAACCGCGCGATCATCGTGCGCCGGCTGCTGGGTCTCGAGCCGGTGCTGTCCATGGGCATCTGCGGCCCGACGCACGACGAGCGCAGCTGGACCTTCGACCTCGACCCCGGCGGCGTCGACCCCGTGCTCGGCATCGAACGCATCCAGCAGGCCTACTTCGCCCGCGTCCCCGGCTACGACCGCGGCATCACGGTTCCGGCGATCGTCGACGTCCCCACCGGCCAGGTCGTCACCAACGACTTCCCGCAGATCACGCTGGACCTGTCGCTGGAGTGGACTGCCTTCCACCGTCCCGGCGCACCCGAGCTCTACCCGGACAAGCACCGCGACGAGATCGACGAGGTCGCCGAGCTGGTGTTCACCGACGTCAACAACGGTGTCTACCGGTGCGGCTTCGCCGGTTCGCAGCGCGCGTACGACAAGGCCTACGGGCGCCTGTTCGACCGCCTCGACTGGCTGGGCGATCGGCTGGCGGGGCGGCGCTACCTCGTCGGCGACACCATTACCGAGGCCGACGTGCGGTTGTTCACGACGCTGGCCCGCTTCGACGCCGTCTACCACAACCACTTCAAGTGCAACCGGCGCCGGCTGGCCGAGATGCCGGTCCTGTGGGCCTACGCGCGAGACCTGTTCCAGACCCCGGGGTTCGGCGACACGACCGACTTCGTCCAGATCAAGCAGCACTACTACGGCGTGCACCGCAACTTGAACCCGAGCGGCATCATCCCGCGCGGGCCGGACCTCACCGGCTGGCTGATGCCGCACGGCCGCGAGCAACTCGGCGGCCGGCCGTTCGGCGACGGCACGCCGCCCGGTCCGGTCGCCGACGCCGAGGTCGTTCCGGCGGAACACGGACCGGTGGCCGCCTGAGTCCTACCGGGCGTAGGACGCGAGGGGCGGCTCGGCGGCGACCCGCGGTGCCGTCAGCACCTGGTCGCCGGCGTTCGCGCCCACCACGGCGAGGTGCGCGAGGGCGGAGGACAGGCTGACGCCGGGCATGGACGCCTGCAAGCAGACACCGCGGCTGATCCTGGTGCGCGACGCCGGGCCGGTGTGAGTCAGCGCGTCGAGCACCACCGCGTAGCCGACGGGGTCGAAGGTGCCCATGCTGAGGTGGTCCGACACGTGCACGGGGCAGATCGACTGCACCAGGATGTTCGCGATCCGGCCCCGACCGGTGTGCAGGCTCGAGCTCGCGGCCGGACCCAGGTTCGGCACGACCACCTCGTCGGTGGCCGTGTAGACCTGCGTGTAGGAGATGCCGGCGAAGGTCTCCCCGCCGCGGTTGAGGGCGGTGAGGAACGCCGAACCGGTGCGCTGCTGCCAGAACGCGGCCGCGCACGGCAGGGAGCAGACGGCCTCGGCGTCGAGCGTGCCGTGGTTCGACGGGTCGATGCCGACGACGTCATCGACGTCCGCCCGGGTGTCCGGCCACCACTTCAGGGCCCACCGCGGCACCATGCCGCCCTGGCTGAAGCCGACGACGGACACCTTGCGGGCGGCAGCGGCGTGCATGCTGCGCAGCGCGGCGACGACGTACTCGCCTGCGACCTGGATGTCGCTCATCGCGTGGTGCGGCAGCGTCACCGCACACCACGGGCGCCCGGCCGCACTGAACACCTTCTCGTAGTTCCAGCTGTAGTTGACGCTCGGCGTGAGCGTGGTGCCGGGCACGAGCAGCACCGGGCGGGCCGTCGCCCCCCGGAGGTTGCCGTGGCAGGTGAGGGCGGACCGCAGAGTGGCCGCCGGAACGTCGAGCGGCGGACCGCTCGTAGCGGCGCCGGTGGCCGGGCCACCGGCGAGCAACCCGAGCAGGACACCGGCGAGCAGCAGCACCGCGAGCGGGACACGGCGCACAACGGGCGTTCGCGACACGGCCGGAGCGTACCTCCGGGTACGGCGTCCGGCATTCCGGACGGCCGGGATGCCCGATGCGCTCGTCGCCTGTTTTGTGCCCTAGAGTCGGGCCTGCGGTTAGGCAGTTAGCCGTGTTCCCGCCGGTCGGCGGGCCACGATGCTGCTCCCGGAGTCCGAGGCTGTGCCGCACACCCCCGAGGCGTTCGAGCCCGACGACGCGGACGCCGTATGCCCGCGGCAGCTCGACGCCGATGACGCCGCCCTGTTCGGACGGCCCTTCAGCGTCACCGTCGACCCGGCCGCGGACGGTGTCCTCGTGGCTCACCTGGCCGGCGACATCGACTTCACTGTCGCTCCCCCGCTGCGCCGCAGCGTGCTGGAGCATGTCGACGAGCGGGTCGTGCTCCTGGTTGCCGATCTGCTCGAGGTCAGCCTGCTCTCGGCGGCGGGCATCGACGCCCTGCTGGACCTGCACGAGATCTCGGCCGCCCAGGAGGTTGCGATGCGCGTCGTGGCGCGAACCCGCGCCGTCCTGCGCCCGCTGCATCTCACCGGCGCGCACCGGCGCCTGGCGCTCTACGCGACGGTGGACGACGCGCTGCAGAAAGGGGCCTGACGCCCCGCCCTTAGGCGACGCCGACGGCCTGCTCGAGCGCGTCGAGTTCCTGGTCGAGGTAGGTCAGCATCCGCTGCAGGTGCGGCACGCTGCGCCGGCAGCCGGTGAGCCCGAAGGCGATCTCGCGGTCGTAGGTGGTGCAGGTGATGTTCAGCGCCTGCCCGTCGAGCGGGATGGACAGCGGGTACAGGCCGTCGAGCCGGGCCCCGTTCCAGTAGAGCGGCTGCCGCGGGCCCGGCACGTTCGAGATGATCAGGTTGAAGGGCGGCCGGACGTGCTCGGTGAGCCGCAACGCCGGCCACAGGGCCAACGGGCTGAGGCCGAGCGCGCTCATGGCCAGGATCTGGTTCGGCGTCATCGTGCGCATCGCCGCCTTGCCGTCCTCCATCGAACGGTGGACGGTCTGCAACCGCTCGCCCGCGTCGTCGAGGTCGGTGCCGAGCCGGCACATCACCGCGCCGACCGCGTTGCCGCCGCCGTCGGTGTCGATGCTGTCCGAACTGTGCAGCGACACCGGCACCATGGCGATCAGCGAGCTCGTCGGGATCTCGTCGACGGCAGCCATGTACTGCCGCAGCGCGCCGGAGCACATGGCCAGCACGACGTCGTTGACAGTGGCGTCCGCGGCCTTGCCGACCCGCTTGACACGCTGCATGGGCCACGACTGGCCGGCGAAGCGGCGGGCCCCGGTGATACCGACGTTGAACATCGAGCGCGGGGCGTTGAGCGAGAGCGATCCGCCCTGGTCCTTCAGCGCGCGGTTGAGGCTGCGGGCGAACGCGGGACCGAGCCCGACGGCGTCGCTGACCAGCTTGCTCGCCGCGGAACCTCGGCTGCCGCCGCCGGACGAGCGTCGGGAACCGCGGCTTTCGCGCGGGGCCCACGGTGCCGGCATGTCCCGCTCGTCGGGGTCGCTGCTCAACGACTTCGCCAGCATCTTCAGGGCCGAGACGCCGTCGACGACGCTGTGGTGCACCTTGAAGTAGATCGCGTACCGGCCGTCCTCGAGCCCTTCGATCAGGTGCATCTCCCAGAGCGGGCGGTGCCGGTCGAGCAGGGTGGAGTGGAGCCGGGAGCACAGCACCAGCAGGTCGCGGATGTGGCCGGGCTGCGGTAGCGCGCTGCGGCGCACGTGGTGCTCGAGGTCGAAGTCCTCGTCGCGTTCCCAACCCCACTGGCCGAGCGACGTGATGGACCGACGGGCCCGCTTCTGGAAGATGGGGGCGACTTCGTCGGCCTGGATCTGCTCCTCGAACATGTGCCGGACGTCGAGGGCGCTCGCACCGTCCGGCGGTTGGAACAGCTGCAGGCTCGCAACGTGCATCGGGTTGTCCCGGGACTCGGCCATCAGGAACAACGAGCTGGTCGGTGACATCGGCAGCAGCATGCCTAGATCATGGCACCAACGGCCCTCGGCTAATCCGGATCCCGGCCTCCGATGTGGGCGGCGGGCCGGGGCTAGGGCGTGGGCGCGGTGTGCACCCTGCCGTGGGCGTCGGCGCAGTGCTCGACGTCGTGGGTCGGGGCGTCGGCGTGGTCGGCCTGCAGCGTCACGTGCCCGATGCCGTATCGCTCGCCCAGCAGCGTCCGCAACCGGCCGGACACCTCGTGGCAGTCGTGCTCGGGGTCGACGAGGACGTGCGCCGACAGCGCGGTGTCGCTGACGCCGATGCTCCACACGTGCAGGTCGTGCACCTCGGCGACACCGCCGGTGCCGGCCAGCGTGGCGCCCAGCTCGCCCGGGTCGACGTGCGCCGGGGCGGCCTCGAGGAACACCCGCCCGGCGTCGCGGACCAGCCGGGTGCCCGTCCAGGCCATGAGGACGGCGACGACGAAGGTCGCGACGGCGTCGGCCCGCAGCCAGCCCGTCACCAGCACCACGATGCCGGCCACGAAGGTGGCCGCGAATGCCCACACGTCGGTCATCAGGTGCGCGAGCACCCCGCGGATGTTCAGGCCGCGGCGGTCGGCCCGGCCGGCGAGCCACGTCGCGGCGGCATTGACGAGCGCGCCTGCGACCGCCACCAGCGCGACCACGCCGCCGACGACAGGCGCCGGGTGCACCACCCGTCGCACGCCCTCGATCACGAACCAGATCGCGAGCAGCACGAGGGTGATGCCGTTGGCCTGACCGGACAGCGCGTCCACCCGGGCGAAGCCATAGGTGTACGCGCCCCGGGCCGGGCGCTCGGCGATCCGGGACGCGACGACGGCCAGCGCGAGGGCCGCGGCGTCGGTCAGCATGTGCCCGGCGTCGGCGAGCAACGCCAGCGAGTGGGCGACGAGCCCGGCCACGATCTCGCCGGCCATGAACGCCAGCACGAGCGCCAGCGCCGCGAGCAGCCAGCGGCGGTCGGCCCGGCTGCTCGGCGCGTGCGCGTGGTCGTGCGCGTGATCGTGGCCCACGCCCCTATCGTCCCACTCCGGGGACGGTCCGCGCTTGTCGGCGGGGACTCACCAGCCGCTGTGCAGCGGGCGCCCCTCTGCGTACCCCGCCGCGCTCTGGACGCCGATCACGGCCCGCTCGTGCAGCTGCGGCAATGTGCCCGCGCCGGCGTAGGTGCACGCCGAGCGCACGCCGGCCGTGATGCTGTCGATGAGGTCCTCGACGCCGGGGCGCTGGGGGTCGATGTACATGCGGCCGGACGAGATGCCTTCCTCGAACAGCGCCTTGCGGGCTCGTTCGAACGGGCTCTCGCCGCTCGTCCGGCTGGCGACCGCGCGCGCCGAGGCCATGCCGAAGCTCTCCTTGAAGGCGCGCCCGTCCGGCGCCACATTGAGATCGCCCGGCGACTCGTAGGTGCCGGCGAACCAGGATCCGATCATCACCGCCGAGGCGCCGGCGGCCAGCGCCAGGGCCACGTCGCGGGGGTAGCGCACTCCCCCGTCCGCCCAGACGTGCGCGCCGAGCTCGGTCGCCGCCGCGGCGCACTCGAGGACCGCGGAGAACTGCGGCCGCCCGACGCCGGTCATCATCCGGGTGGTGCACATCGCCCCGGGGCCAACGCCGACCTTGACGATGTCGGCGCCGGCGGCCACGAGGTCGCGGGTGCCCTCGGCCGACACCACGTTGCCGGCCACGACGGGCACCGCCGGGGCGAGAGAGCGCACCGCCTGCAGCGCTTCGATCATGCGGGACTGGTGGCCGTGCGCAGTGTCCAGCACGAGCAGGTCGACGCCGGTGTCGAGCAGCTCGGCGGCGCGGGTCTTCACGTCGCCGTTGACGCCCATGGCGGCGGCGATGCGCAGGCGCCCCTGCGCGTCGACCGCGGGGCGGTAGATCGTCGAGCGCAGCGCGCCGGTGCGGGTGAGAATGCCGACCAGCCGTCCCGCGGCGTCGACGACGGGGGCGAGCTTGCGGCGGTGGGTGTCGAGGGTGGCGAAGGCCTCCGCCGGGTCGGCCGGGTCGGCGATCGTGAGCGGATCCGGCGTCATGACAGCGGACAGCTGCGCGAACCGTTCGGCCCCGGCGCAGTCGGCCTCGGTGACGATGCCGACCGGACGGGACTGGGCGTCGATGACCACGACGGCGCCGTGAGCGCGCTTGTGCAGCAGCGCCAGCGCCTCGCTCACCGTGCTCTGCGGCCGCAGGGTGATCGCGGTGTCCACGACGAGGTGGCGTTGCTTGACCCAGCCGACGACGTCGCGCACGACATCCGGCGGGATGTCCTGCGGCAGGACGGTCAGCCCGCCGCGCCGCGCCACGGTCTCGGCCATCCGGCGCCCGGCCACCGCCGTCATGTTGGCCACGACGATGGGGATGGTGGCGCCGCTGCCGTCGCCGGTGGTCAGGTCGACGTCGAAACGCGACCCCACTTCCGAGCGGACGGGCGTCATGAAGACGTCGTCGTAGGTGAGGTCGTACGGCGGCTGGGATCCGAGGAAGCGCACGAGGACGCAATGGTACCGGCGCTGCGGGGCGCCGGCGGACATCACCGGTGGCCGCCGTCGCGCTCCAGCGCCTACCTAGGCTGGCGCGGTGCTGGCGGTCTTCGACATCGACGGGGTGGTCGCCGACGTCCGGCACCGCCTGCACCATCTCGAGCGCCGCCGCGCCTGGGACCGGTTCTTCGAGGACGCCGATCACGACACCCTGCTTCCGCAGGGCGCACGGCTGGCGGCTGATCTCGCCGATCAGCACGAGATCGTGTGGCTGACGGGACGTCCGGAGTGGCTGCGAGATGTTACGGCCGACTGGCTGGCGCAGCACGACCTGCCCGGGGACGAGCTGCATCTGCGGCCGTGGGGCGACTACCGGCCGGCCCGCTACTACAAGCTGGACGTTCTGCGCTCGCTGGCGCCGCGGGGCATCGCCGCCTTCATCGACGACGACGAGGAGGTCATCGACGCCGCCGTGCGGGCGGGCTTCCCCGCGGTGCACGCCGACTGGGTGCCGCGCACGCGGGTGCTGCGCACGGGCGCACAGGAGCCGGGACGGTCGAACGTGACGAGCCGGGACGGTCGAACGTGACGAGCCGGGACGGTCGAACGTGATTTGCGGACAGTGATCGACGGTAACCGCAGGTAACGATCCGGCGTGTCGGGTCGATATGGACGGATGATTTATCCGGGAATCGCCGCACTCTTCCGTCGCTCTTGCGTCAACCTCACACTAGTTTTACAGTTCTCGTGGGTCGGCAGACGTGACCGGGAACACAACAAATTGAGGAACGATCCCGCTCGGCGGGCCGGGGGTCCTTTACAAGCACATCATTCCGTGCACACTTGACCAGGCATCAACTGAAAGCGATTACAGGACACCGACATGATCAACACCCAGATCGACACCTCGGTCGACATCCCGACGCGCCACACCTGCGTCCACGTCCCCTGCTGCCCCACGGCCGACGACGTTGCCCGCGACGCCGCGCACGTCGTATCGGCCCGGCCCGAACAGGGGTGGAGCCTGCTGTGCAACGGCGTGGTCGTCTTCGAGGACTTCGGCGAGCTGCTCCCGAACGGCCAGTGCATCGACTCGCGCCGTGTGGACCTGCTCGCAGCGTCCCCGCACCGCCGCGCCAGCTGACGCTGTTCCACCTGCCGTCACGGGCGGCGGCGCTCAGCCGCCTGTGGAACCGGCATCAGGGATGGCGCGGCCCCGGCCCCTGACCCGGCTGCCGACGAGCCTCGCCGCAAGGTAGAGCGCGAAGCTGATCGTCGTGATCGGGACGCTGGGCGTGACATCCACCGCCAGGCTCGTGAGGATCCCCCCGTCAGCCGCGACCAGTGCGACGGCGATCGAGAGCAGCGTCACCACCAGCGGATTGGCCGACAGCCGGTGCGCCGCGGCGGCCGGCGTGATCACCAGACACAGCACCAGCGTCGTCCCGACGATCTGGGCGGCCTCGGTGACCGTCAGGGCGAGCAGCACGAGGAACACCACGCCCACCATCCGCACCGGGACTCCCCTGGCCTGGGCCAGTTCCGGATCGACCGAGGCGAACAGCAGCGGCCGGTGCACGACAAGCGTCACCAGGAACACGCCGGCGGCGATGGCCACGAGCACCCAGATCTCGCCGGTGCTGACCCCGAAGATCTGGCCGAACAGCAGCCGTGTCGCCTGGGACGAGAAGTTGTGCATCAGGCCGAGCAGGTAGACCCCGACGCCGAGCCCGAAGGCGAGCGTCACGCCGATCGCGGCGTCGCGTTCGGACTCACGCACGCCCAGGACGGCGATGGCCGTGGCGACCACGAGGCTGCCGACGATGGCGCCGAGTAGCGCGTTGTCGACGATCAGCAGCCCGGCCGCGGCACCGGTGAACGACAGCTCGGACACCCCGTGCACCGCGAACGCGGCGCGCCGGGTGATGACGAACGGCCCGAGCAGGCCGCTGACGATCGCGACGAGCGTCGCGGCGACGAAGGCGTGCTGTACCGCGGGCAGCCCGAGCAGGAAGCCGATCACGTCGGGACCCCGGTCGGCTCGGCGTGGTGGTGGTGCCCGCCGTGGGTCTCGCCGTGGGCGGAGTCCGGGGCGCCGACCACGACGATGCGGTCGCGGACGCGCAGTACGTCGATCGGCGCGCCGTACAGCGCGCTGAGCCGCTCGCCGGTGAGCACCTCGTCCGGTGTGCCGATCGCCCACTTGCTGCCGACGAGGTAGAGCACGCGGTCGACGAACGGCAGGATCGGGTTGATCTCGTGCGTCACGAACAACACCGACGTGTCGTGCGTGCGGCGTCGGCGGTCGATGAGCGCGCTCGTGGCCTGCTGGCGCTGCAGGTCCAGGCTGAGCAGCGGTTCGTCGCAGAGCAGCACCCGCGGGTCGCCGAGCATGGCCTGCGCGATGCGCAGCCGTTGCTGCTCGCCGCCGGAGAGTAACCCCAGGGGCGCGTCGGCGTAGGCCTCGGCGCCGACCTCGCGGATGGCGTCGTCGACCGCCGCGCGGGCGTCCTGCGTCAGCCGGCCCAGCCCCCAGCGGTGTCCGTCGAGGCCGAGGCGGACGAGGTCGCGGCCGCGTAGCGGGACGTCCCGGTCGAAGGCTTTCTGCTGCGGGATGTATCCGACGAGGTCGCTGCCACGCCGTGGCGTCCGCCCGCACACCTCGACCGTGCCGGTGTGCAGCGGCAGCAGGCCGAGCAGGACCTTGAGCAGGGTCGTCTTGCCGCTGCCGTTCGGGCCGAGGACGGCGAGGAACTCCCCCGGCGCGACGTCGAGGTCGAGACCACCCCAGACGGTCCGGGGGCCGAAATGGACGGCGGCGTCGCGCAGCACGACGGTGGCCGGACGGGGATCAGGCATCGAGGGCTCGCAGCAAGGCGGTCGCCTGGTCGGCCTGCCAGGTCTGGAAGTGCAGGCCCGGCGGCAGCGTCTCGGTCACCCGGACGACCGGGACGCCGCTGCGCCGGGCGAGGGCGGCGAGCCGCGTCGTCTCCGGGTCGCCGACCTGGGTGTTGAGCAGCAGGGCCTTGACGGTGCGCCCGGTGATGGCCTGCTCGAAGTGCGCGCTGTCGCCCGGCGTCGGGTCGCTGCCGTTCTCGAGCGCGAGCGAGAAGGCCTCCGGCGTGCCCAGCCGCAGGCCGGCGGCACGCACGAGATAGCCGGGAACGGGCTCGGTGTAGCCCACCCTGGTGCCGGCGTGGTCGCGGCGGATCGTGGTGATGACCGCTGACACGCGCCGCTCACCGGCGAGGAAGCGGCTCAACCCGGCGGCGAAGTCGGCGGCGTGCGCCGGCTGGCGGCGGGCGAACTCGCGGGCGATGGCCCTCGCCGCGGCGCGGACGTACTCGGGGTCGTACCAGAGGTGCGGGTTGGCGCCGCTGCGCACGTGCGCCACCGCGGCGACGGTCAGCGTCGTGCGCCGTGACCGCGGATTGGCCGAGAGCAGCGAGTCCAGGAAGTGGTCGTAGCCCGCGCCGTTGACGATCACGACGTCGGCGACCGACACGGTGGCGGCGTCGCCGACCGTGCTCTCGTAATCGTGCGGGTCCTGGGCCGGGTCTCGGAGGATGGAGGTGACCGCGACGTGGACCCCGCCGATCTGCGCCGCGACGTCGCCCCACAGGCTCTCGCCCGCCACCACCGCGAGCTGCCCCGGACGATGCGTCGGCGCCGAGCTTGGCAGGCCGTTACCGGCTCCACCGCCGGCCGCGGCCGCGCACCCCGTCAGCGCCAGCGCGGCGAGCACCGGCGCGAGGAGACGGGAGCGGGGCACGGCGCCACTCTATCGCTAATGACAACCGTTCCCGATAGAGGGGGGTAGCGTCACCTTCGCGCGGTCAAGCCGGGTCGGGGACGCGGGCCCGGTCGAGCACGGCGCGGATGTCGACGCCGGTCGGCAGGGTGCCGTACGCGACGCCCCAGTCCCCCGCGAGGCGCGACGCGACGAACGCGTCGGCCACGGCCGGGTCGCCGTGCCGCAGCAGCAGCGATCCCTGCAGCAGCAGGGCCATCCGCTCCACAATGCGCCGCGCGCGGTATTGCATGTCCTCGAGGTCGGACAGCTCCTTCTGCACCAGCGCGAGGGCGTCGTCGTAGCGGGCGTCCACCCCGGTCGCCAGAGCCAACTCACCGAAGAACGCCTCGACCGCCTCGGGTTCGCGGCCCATCGCCCGCAGCGTGTCGAGTGCGGCGACGTTGCCCGACCCTTCCCAGATGGAGATCAACGGTGCCTCGCGGTACAGCCGCGGCATGCCGGACTCCTCGACGTAGCCGTTGCCGCCCAGGCACTCCAGGGCCTCGACGGTGTGCGACGCGAGCCGCTTGCAGAGGAAGTACTTCGTGACCGAGAGCGCGACCCGGCGGAAGGCCTTCTCCGCCTCGTCGCCCCGGGTGGCGGCGTCGATCGCGCCGGCGATGCGCATGACCACCGTCGTCGCGGCCTCGGAGTCGACGGTGAGATCGGCGAGCACGTTCGCCATGGCCGGCTGGTCGACGAGCGTCCGCCCGAAGGCGCGGCGGTGGGTCGCGTGGTGCACGGCGTGCGCGACGTTCAGGCGCATGCCGCCGGCGGCCATCAGCGCGCAGTCGAGCCGAGTCATGTTGACCATCTCGATGATGGTGGCGACCCCGCGCCCCTCCTCACCGACCAGCCAGCCGAGCGCACCGTCGTACTCCACCTCGCTCGAGGCGTTCGACTTGTTGCCGAGCTTGTCCTTCAGCCGCTGCAGGAAGAACGCGTTGGGCGTGCCGTCGGCCAGTACCCGCGGCACCAGGAAGCAGGACAGGCCGCCGGGCGCCTGCGCAAGGGTGAGGAACAGATCCGACATCGGGGCCGAGGTGAACCACTTGTGGCCGGTCAGCTCGTAGGCGCCGCCGCCGACCGGGACCGCTCGTGTGGTGTTGGCCCGCACGTCCGAGCCACCCTGCTTCTCCGTCATCGACATGCCGGCGATGAGGCCCCGCTTGCCGAGCGGGGCGCGCAGGCCGGGGTCGTAGACCGGTGACGTCAGCAGCGGCTCGTACGCCGCGGCGAGGTCAGGCGCCGTGCGCAGCGCCGGCACGACCGCGTACGTCATCGAGATCGGGCACAGATGGCCGGCGTCGGCCACGCCCCACGCGATCACCTTGGCCGCCCGGGCCGCGTGCACGCCGGCTCGCGCGTCCGCCCAGGGGGCACCGTGCAGGCCGTGCTCGACCGCGACCTGCATCAGCTCGTGGTACTGCGGCAGGTACTCGACCTCGTCGACGCGGTTGCCGTAGCGATCGTGCGTGCGCAGCACGGGCGGGTGGTCATTGGCGAGACGGCCGGCCGTCTGCATGTGCTCACCGTTGCCGAGCAGGGCGAGCTCACGGACCTCGTCCGCGGCCCATCCCCCGCCAGCGCGCTCCAACCCCTCGAACAGCGCTGCCGACGTGCTGATGTCGCGTCCCACGATCGGCGGGACCTGGTTGGTGACCTCATGGGTGGGTTCACGGCGTGGCATGGACAGGACCTCCGACAGCTCGGTGGGCGAAGTCGATCAGGGTGGGAACGGTGTCGGGAGCCTCGACGCCGTCGGCCAGCGGTCCGACGAGGGCCTCGGCAATGCCGCCCACAAGGGCTGCGGCGACGACGGCCGGGTTCTGGTGGGGCAGCTCGCCGGTGGCCACCCCGTCGGCGACGGCGCCCGCGAGCACGTCGCGGAACGCGAGCCGGAACTGCAGGCGCAGCTCGTCGACGACCGGCTCGACGGGTTCGGCCAGCAGGGCGTACGCGCGGCGGGGCTGCTTCAGCGCCCGCCCCGCGAAGGTCTCGATCACGGCGCGGACCCGGTCGAGGGCGCCGGACTCGGCGGCGACCGCGGCGCGGACCGCCTCGACCTCGCGGCCGACCACGGTGCGGAAGACGTCGGCCACGAGGACGGACTTGCTCGGGAAGTGCGTGTAGACGCTGCCGGTCGAGATGCCGGCGCGCGCGGCGACCGCGGAGATGCTGCAGGCGGCGTAGCCACGGTCGGCGAGCAGAGCGCCGGCAGCGTCGAGCAGCGCGCTGCGCTGCGCGTCCAGCCGGGCCTGGATCTGCGGGGTGCGACGGTAGGCCACACCTAGGATTGAATCAGCGATTCACTTCTTGAGCAACGCTGGCGTAGAGCGCCTGCGCCCCGCACTCGGGACAGGTCCAGGTCTCGCCGTCGGGCTCCATCTCGCCGTGCGCGATGCACCGCGGGCGGCCGTCGTCGCCGATGACCACGTTGCCGAGGCTGACGTCCCAGCCGCCGTCGATGTCACGCAAGACGGCGCCCGGCGGTGCGCTCAGTGCCCGCGAGCGCTCGACGGCGTGGATCGCCTCGACCGCGACCAGGAACGGTTCGCTCGTCCGTGTCCACCCGGCCGGCAGGCTGGCCTCGGCCACCGTCACCGTGCGGTGACCGTCCGCATCCGGCGGTCCGAGCTGGACGACGGCGGTCTGCTCGAGCCCGTCGTGGCCGCGGAAGGTCACCGCGTAGCGGCCTTCGCCCGGCAGGGCCTCGAGGCGGTGCAGGAGCGCATCACGGGCACTCACCGATTCACCTCGTTTCGTCCGGGTCGCTCACGCTACGAGCATGCCGCACACAGCGCGTGACCGGGCATCGGCCCGGCCGATCAGGGACTCTCGGCCCGGGCCTTCAGCCGCTGCAGGGTCGCCTCGATGTGGGCCTGGTTGGCCCGGCCGCGGTCGGCGACGCCGGTGGCGACGCGGCTGAGCGCGGCGAACCACCGCGGCCGGTGGTCCTGCGTCGACTCGGTGACGACGCAGCCCCGTCCGCGCGGGCGGATGTCGTAGGACCAGCGCGCGACCGGCACCCGCGTGTGCGAGACGTCGAAGGCGAAGTGACTGCCCGCTTCGGCAGCGGTGACGGTGCAGCTCGTTGTCCAGCGTCGCCAGCCGTTGCGGTTCGCGCCGCGGAACACCGCACCGACGGCCGCACCGTCGCCCGCAGCCCAGCGCATCGTGGCCGTCTCCTCGGCCAGCTCGGCCAGCACGTCGAGGTCGCTCACCAGGGCGTACACAGCCTCGGGCGGCGCGGCGATCTCGATGCTGGCGCGGGCGTCGGACGAGGGCACGGTCGGAGCCTACCGACGGGTAACTTCGCCCGCATCCCGACGGTGCACCTCGTCGAGGCGGTGCGGCCGCCGGTACCGCCCGGCGAGTAAGCCCATCGTCGAAACCGGCGGGTCGTGGCAGGCTGGATGCATGTGCCGCAACATTCGGACCCTGCACAATTTCGAGCCGCCCGCCACCGGTGACGAGGTGTACGCCGCGGCCGTCCAGTACGTCCGCAAGGTCAGCGGGACGGCGCGACCGTCCCAGGCGAACCAGCACGCCTTCGACGCCGCGGTGAACGAGGTCGCCGCGACCACGCGTCGCCTGCTCGACTCGCTGATCACGACGGCGCCGCCCAAGGACCGCGACGTCGAGGCGGCCAAGGCGCGCGCCCGCGCCGCGGAGCGCTACCAGCGGGTGTAACCCGCCGGGCGCTTTCGGGAATCAGCGCGGCGCGTTGAGCGCCTCGACGAGGTCCGCTGCCGTCGGGCACCGGTCCAGCAGCTCGCCGACGTGCTTCTTGGTGCCGCGCAACGGCTCGAGCATCGGCACCCGCACCAGCGACTCGCGCCCGACGTCGAAGATCACCGAATCCCAGGACGCCGCCGCCACCGCCGTTCCGTAACGGCGCAGGCACTCGCCGCGGAAGTACGCTCGGGTGTCGGCCGGCGGGGTGCCCACGGCGGTACGGGCGTCGTCGTCGGTCAGCAGCCGCTCGAACGCCCCACGCGAGACGAGCCGGTTGTACAGGCCCTTCTCGGGACGGATGTCGGAGTACTGCAGGTCGACCAGCTGCAGGCGCGGGGAGTCCCAGTCGAGGTTGTCGCGGTCGCGGTAGCCCTCCAGCAATCGCAGCTTGGCCACCCAGTCCAGCTCGCGGGCCAGCAGCATCGCGTCCTGCTGCAGCCGGCTGAGCACGGACTCCCAGCGGTCCAGGACGTCTCGGGTCTGATCGTCGGCGTCGTCGCCGAGGCGGTCGTCGACGTACTTGCGCGCGCGGTCGAGGTACTCGCCCTGCAGGTCCAGCGCGGTGATGCTGCGGCCGTCGTTGAGGGCGATCGTGTGGGTGAGGCCGGGGTCGTGGGAGACGGCGTGCAGCTCGCGCACCGGCTGGGCGATGCCGAGGTCGTCGGCCAGGAAGCCGGATTCGATCATCGCCAGCACCAGCGCCGCCGTACCCACCTTGAGGTAGGTCGAGATCTCCGACAGGTTGGCGTCGCCGATGATCACGTGCAGGCGGCGGTAGCGGTCGGCGTCGGCGTGCGGCTCGTCGCGGGTGTTGACGATCGGCCGTTTCAGCGTGGTCTCGAGCCCCACCTCGACCTCGAAGAAGTCCGCGCGTTGCGAGATCTGGAACCCCGGGGTGCGGCCGTCCTGCCCGAGCCCCACGCGCCCGGCGCCGCACATGACCTGCCGCGTGACGAAGAACGGGATGAGGTGGCGCACCAGCGAGGCGAACGGGGTGTCGCGGTTGCAGAGGTAGTTCTCGTGGGCGCCGTAGGACGCGCCCTTGTTGTCGGTGTTGTTCTTGTAGAGGTTGATCACCGGGTTGACGCCCGGGATGGTCGGCAGGCGGTGGATGGCCTCGAGCATGACCAGCTCGCCGGCCTTGTCCCACCGGACGGCGTCGAGCGGATTGGTGACCTCCGGGCTGGAGTACTCCGGGTGCGCGTGGTCGACGTACAGGCGGGCGCCGTTGGGCAGGATGACGTTCGCCATCCCGGCGTCCTCCTCGGCGTCGATGAACTCCTGCGCCACCGTGCCGCTACCGGCGCCGAGGTCGAACCCGCGGGCGTCCCGCAGCGGCGACTCCTCCTCGAAGTCCCAGCTGGCCCGGCGCGCGCGGCCGGCGGGCAGCGTGCCGGCGTAGGCGTTGACGACCTGCGCCGACAGCAGCATCGCGTTCGCCGTCGGCTGGCCGGGCAGGCTGACGCCGTACTCGACCTCGGTGCCCATCACTCGTCGAACGCTCACCCCCTCAGGCTACGGCCTGGCGCCGACGAGGTGGTTAGACCAGCAGCTGGACGATGGCCGCGACACCGACGACGACGATCGTCGCGCGCAGCACCGTCGGCGACAGGCGCCGCCCGATCCGCGCGCCCAGCAACCCACCGATCACCGAGCCCGCCGCCACCAGCCCGGCGGCCGCCCAGTCGATGTGCGTCGTGAGGACGAAGACGATGGCGGCCACGAAGTTCACCACGCCCGCCAGCACGTTCTTCAGCCCGTTCTGCCGCTGCAGCGAGTCGGCGAGGAACAGTCCCAGCAGGGCCATGAGCAGGACGCCCTGGGCGGCGCCGAAGTAGCCGCCGTACACGCCGGTGCCGAGGACACCGATCCAGAGCGGAACGGTGATCGTCTGCGACGCCCCCCGTCCGTGCGCGGCCAGCCATGCGTTGAGCCGCTTGCCGAACACCACCAGCAGCAGCGCCAGCACGATCAACGCCGGCACGATCGCCTTGAACGCACCGGGCGGCAGCTGGAGCAGCAGCAGCGCCCCGACCACCGCGCCGATCAGCGACGCGACGCCGAGCAGGACGATGCGGCGTCCCTGCCCGGCGAGTTCGCGGCGGTAGCCGATGGCCCCGGTGAACGAGCCCGGGAACAGCCCGACGGTGTTGGACACGTTCGCGGTGACGGGGGCCAGCCCGACGCCGAGCAGCACCGGGAAGGTCACGAGGGTGCCGGAGCCGACGACGGTGTTGATCGTGCCGGCCCAGATCCCGGCGACGAGGACGAGCACGCCCTCCCAGAACGTCATGGCCGCCGGTCCCGCTGGTCCCGCCGGTTGCGGCGGCGGCGCACCGCCCGGACCGTGAACGGCCCGACGAGCCGCGGCCCGGCGAGTCGGCTCTCCAGCCGGCGGGCCTCGCGGCCCAGCGGCTGCGCGATGTACTGGCCGAGGATGACACCCGAGCTGAGGGCGATGGCGATGGCGACGGCCGTCGCCATCGACACCAGCGCTCCGGTGCCGCCCTGGCTGAACTGCGCCAACGCCCGGAAGATCGACAGGCCGGGCAGCAACGGCACGATCGCGGCGGTCACGACCACCAGGGCCGGTATGCGGAACCGGCCGGCGGCCGTGTAGCTCACCAGCCCGATCACCACCGCTGCGACCGCCGTCGACCAGGCGATCGTGACGTGCCGCAGCGACACCAACCGGTACACCGCGGCAGCGAGCCCGGCGATCAGCGCGATCGGCAGCAGCCCGCGATACGGCACGTAGGACGAGAAGGCGTACGCCGCCGCGGCCACCGCCGCCCCGAGCACGATCCAGGGGAAACCGCTGAAGTCGACGGCCCCGGGTGCGAGCCGGCCGAGACCGACCCCGAACACTTTCGCGGCGGTGAGGCCCCCGCTGACGCCGGCGATCGCGCCGGCCGTCGCGATGATCGCCTCGAGCAGCCGTGCGCCGGAGGTCAGCGGGAAGCCGGTGAGCGCGTCCTGGATCGCGCCGAGGAAGCTGACGCCGGCCAGCAGCAGCACGATGCTGGCCGTGATCACCTGGCTCGGGGTGATGTCCAACCCGGTCTTGGCGACCGCGGCGGCCAGCAGCGTCACGAACAGCCCGCCCGCGACCTGCTGGTAGAACACCGGCCACCGCCGCCGGGCCAGATAACGCTGGATGAGGTCGATGCCGCACGAGCCGACGAAGGCGATGAGCACGGCCAGCCACGCGGCGCCGAGGACGACGGCCACCCCGGCCCCCATCACTCCCTGCGAGAGCGTGACCGACCAGCGCGGCCGGCCGTGCCCGGAGGACATGATGCGGTTGAGTTCTGCCCGGGCGTCGCTGCGCGTGACTCGGCCGGCGGCGAGGTCGCGGACGACGTGGTCCACGCGCGTCAGGTGCCCGAAGTCGGTGTCCCGGTTGCGGACCTGGCGCAGCTGGATCAACGCCGGCTCATCGGGTCGCAGTTGGTGGCTCATGGCGAGCTCGGTGAAGGTCACGTCGACGGAGAAGCCGCGCAGCCCGCACGCACGCCCGACGTTGTACATCTGGGCCTGCACGTCCGCTGCGCCCGCGCCCGAGGACAGCAGCACCTCGCCGATGCGCAGGGCGAGATCCATCGTCTTGTAGACGTCGGAGATCTCGCTGCTGTCGGCCATGGCCCGAACAGTGTGGCGCGTTCCGGTCGTACCCGGCGCAGGTGGGTTCAGCCGGTCAGGGCGGCGCTGTCTGCGGTGAGAGCTGCGACGCGCTCGGTGATCCCCACAGCTCGCAGCGGCTCGTTCAGCCGGGCCGCCTCGTCCCGGGCGGCGGCGTAGTCCTCCCCGGCGCCGCGCAGGTATTCGGCCTGGTCGAGCAGTCCGAGCGCCAGGTCATAGGGGCTTCCGGCCGTCCGGAGCTCGGCGATGGCGGACGTGAACAGCGAGGCTGCCTCCTCGCCGTCGAGCGCAGCGAGTCCGGCCCGGGCCAGGGAGCGGTTCGCGCGCAGCAGCAGCGGGACGTGTCCGGGCGGCCGCTCGTCGAGATGCGCGATGAATCGGCGGCCCTCGTCGACGTCACCGAGCGCCAGCGCGGACCGAACGCCGAGAGTCCATGACGCAATGGCGGCGGCGGAGCCGAGGTCGAGGGTCCGACCATGCTCGAACAACCCGCCCACCACGTCCAGGACCCGCCGCGCGTCACCGGACGCGAAGGCCAGCGTGGCGTCGACCCATGCCACATAGATCTCGTCCTGGCTCTCGGTGCTGCCCCGCATCGTCGACAGCGCGTTCGCGTCGCCGGGGCCGCCACCCCGCAGGGTCCGGACCACGACCTCGACGGTAGCCGAGTCGTGATCCGGGCCGAGGTCGGCGGTGATCTGCTCCAGCTCGACGAGCACCTCGTCCCACCGACCCAGCCACAACAAGGCTTCGGTGAACGAGCCGGCCGCGCCATCGAGCAAGTACCGGTCACCCATCTGACGGCAGAGTTGCAGGGCGGTGCCCGCGGCGTCGACCGCCGCCTGCTGATCGCTGAGTACGAGGCCCGTCGCCAGGTTGTTCAGGGCGTGGGCCTGCGTCACGCGGTCCCCGGCCTGCTCGGCCAGCCGCGCGGCTGCGGCCAGCAGCGCGTTGCCGTGCACGACCCGCTGTCCCAACAGTTCGACCGTGCCGACCTGTACGAGCACCAGGGGCATCACCTCAGGACCCACGTCGAGGGCCTGCGCCAGGCTGAGCGCCTCGTCGGCGGTCGCGTGCGCCCGCGGATCGTCGCGGAAGGCCATCATGTTGGCGAGGTTGCTGACCGCCCGCACGGTGTCGACGTCAGGATCGACGCGCAGTACCTCCAACGCCGACTCGCAGGCGGCCATCCCCTCGTCCGAGCGCCGTGCGCGAGACAGGACCCTCGAGGTCTCGGCCAGCACCCGGGCCGCGTATCGTTCCTGCCCCTCGGCGAGGTAGAGCTCCCGCGCCCGCGAACCGGCGTCGACGGCGGACTCGTACTCTGCTGAGAGACCGTAGGCCTGCTGCGCGCGTTCCCACAGTCGTGCCTGCTCGCCCGGATCGTCCGCGACCAGTTCTGCGGCACGCACGTACGACGTCGCGGCGCGCGAGTGTGCCCCGGCGCGTCCTGACCTTGCTGCGGCGCGCAGCAGGCACGCGCGGGCGAGGTCTCGCAGTTCGTCGTCGTCCTCGCCGGAGACGGAGGACAGGGCGTCGAGGTAGTGCTGGGCGACGACGTCCATCATCTGTTCGCCGTCACCGGCGAAGGCCCGGCGCAGGTGCTCGGCAACGGCCACGTGTCTGGCGCGGCGATCGCGGCGCGAGAGCGTGTCGTAGGCCACGTGGCGCAGCATGTTCTGGCTGAAGACGTACTGGCCCCGCTCCGGTGACAAGGGATCGGAGGACACCTCGAACACGTCGCGTCGGACGAGCTCCGAGAGCCCGGCGACGACGTCCGCGCCCGAGATGTGAGTGATCGCGGCCAGCGCGTCGGCAGGGAAGGACGTGCCGAGCACGGCGGCATCGGCGACCAGGCCCCGCAGACCCGGGTCGAGGGCGTCGAGGCGGGCAGCGAGCAGGGCGTGCAGCGTGTCGGGGACGGTCAGGGTGCCGACGTCGCCTACGAGGCGGTACTGCCCGTCGACGGGTACGACAGCATCGCGATCGATGAGCGAGCGCACCGTCTCGACGAGGAACAGCGGATTGCCCTGTGCCTGGCCGACGATGGTCGCGACTGCATCGGCGGCCATGCCAGGCACCAGGCCCTCGGCCATCGCCTGCATCGCGCGTTCGTCGAGCGGATCTAGGGTGAGCGACGTCCGGTTGCGGCCGGCGACGAGGGCCGGCCGGCGCGCCACCAGTTCGTCGCGACCGAGCAGGACGAGATAGATCGGTGACTGACGGGCCCAGTCGACGACGTGCTCGCAGAAGTCGAGTAGCGCGTCGTCGGCGTGGTGCGCGTCCTCGATGAGCACCACGACCGGGCTGCTGACCGCCATGCGCTCCAGGAACAGCCGCCACCCCGCGAACAGTTCGTCGCGGGTCAGCGCGACGCCGGTGTCGTCGGGGTGTGGCAGGCCGAGCAGGCGGCCCAGGCGGACCCCGGCGAAACTGCGCTCCTCCTGTGACGGGATCCAGTCCTGCAACGCGGCGAGGAACTTGGCCGCGGCCTCGCCGGCCGGGTCCTCGGCCGCGATGTCGAACCGTTGGCGCAGTGCCTCGGCCAGCGCCCAGTACGCGATGCCCTCGCCGTAGCTCAGGCATCGACCGCGGTGCCACCACACCTCGATGGCCAGGCCGTCGATGTACTTCTCGAACTCCCACCCGAGCCGTGACTTGCCCGACCCGGCGGCGCCGCTCACGGTGACGACCCGGGGTGTGCGGCGCTCGGCGGCGGCGTGGAACAGCTCGCGCAGGGTGCGGTCCTCGGCGTCCCGTCCGACCATCGACGCCTCGAGCCCGTCGACGCGCTGCGCGCCCCCGACGCTGGCGTGCACGCGCGTGGCTCGCCAGAGTGGCTGCGGCTCGGCCTTGCCCTTGAGCAGGTGTTCGCCGGCGTCGGTGAAACCCACGGCGGCCCCGGCGAGGCGTTGGGTGGCCGTATCCACCCACACCGTGCCGGGCGCCGCGGCCGACTGCACGCGGGCGGCCGTGTTCACAGCATCGCCCGCGACCATGCCCTCACCCACGGCATTGAGGGTCGCCGCGACCTCACCGGTCACCACGCCGGCACGCAGTGCCAGACCTTCGGCGCCGACCTCGCCGCCGAGGGCGGCGACCGCGGCGACCAGGTCCAGCCCCGCGCGCACCGCGCGCTCGGCGTCGCCCTCGGAAGCCACCGGCGTGCCCCACACCGCCATCACGGCATCGCCGATGAACTTCTCGACGACTCCTCCGTAGCGGGTGATCACGGTGCGCGCGGTGTCGAAGTAGCGCGACAGCAGCTCGCGGACCTCTTCCGGGTCGCGCGCCTCGGACAGCGGCGTGAACCCCACGAGATCGGCGAACAGCACCGAGCACACGCGCCGTTCCAGGACCGGCACGTTCGTCGGCTCTGCAGTCGCAGGGCCCGGGGCGGCGTCCAGCGCGCTGCCGCATGCCCCGCAGAAGCGGAAGCCCGCAACCCCGGGTGCGCCGCACGACGGGCAGGTCACCGCCAACGGCGCCGCGCACGCCCCGCAGAAGCGGTGGCCCGCGGGATTCTCCGTCCCGCAGGAGGCACAGGTCAGCACGCGGCGATCATGGCACGCCGCCGAGCCGACCGGGTGTCGGGTCGTCAGGTCAGAGGTACTGGCCGGTGTTGCCCACGGTGTCGATGGAGCGTCCGGCCTCGGTGCCCTTGCCGCCCGAGACGAGCGTGCGGATGTAGACGATCCGCTCGCCCTTCTTGCCCGAGATCCGCGCCCAGTCGTCGGGGTTGGTGGTGTTGGGCAGGTCCTCGTTCTCGCGGAACTCGTCGACGCAGGCGGCGAGCAGGTGCTGCACGCGCAGGCCGCGCTCGCCGAGGGTCAGCAGGTCCTTGATCGCCATCTTCTTCCCGCGGTCGACGATGTTCTGGATCATCGCCCCGGAGTTGAAGTCCTTGAAGTACAGCGTCTCCTTGTCGCCGTTGGCGTAGGTGACCTCGAGGAAGCGGTTCTCGTCGCTCTCGGTGTACATGCGCTGGACGGTGCTCTGGATCATCGAGGCCACCGTGGCCTCGGGGTCGCCGCCGTGCTCCTTGAGGTCCTCGTCGTGAATCGGCAGGTCCGGGAGGATGTACTTGCTGAAGATGTCCTGGGCCGCCTCGGCGTCCGGGCGCTCGATCTTGATCTTCACGTCCAGGCGGCCCGGGCGCAGGATCGCCGGGTCGATCATGTCCTCGCGGTTGGACGCGCCGATCACGATGACGTTCTTCAGACCCTCGACGCCGTCGATCTCGCTCAGCAGCTGCGGCACGATCGTGTTCTCGACGTCCGAGCTGACCCCGGACCCGCGGGTGCGGAAGATCGAGTCCATCTCGTCGAAGAAGACGATGACCGGCGTGCCGTCGGAGGCCTTCTCGCGCGCCCGCTGGAACACCAGCCGGATGTGGCGCTCGGTCTCGCCGACGTACTTGTTGAGCAGCTCTGGGCCCTTGATGTTGAGGAAGAACGCGGTGGCCTTCTCGTCGCCGCCGTGCACCCGCTGCACCTGCTTGGCCAGCGAGTTCGCGACCGCCTTCGCGATCAGCGTTTTGCCGCAACCGGGCGGGCCGTAAAGCAAAATGCCCTTCGGCGGGCGCAGCTGGTGCTCGCGGAACAGATCCGCGTGCAGGAACGGCAGCTCGACGGCGTCGCGGATGGCCTCGATCTGGTTGGTGAGCCCGCCGATGTCGGTGTAGTCGATGTCGGGGACCTCTTCGAGGATCAGCTCCTCGACCTCGCTCTTGGGGACCCGCTCGTAGGCGTAGGCGGAACGGCCCTCCAGCAGCAGCGAGTCGCCGGCCCGCAACGGGGCCTCGCGGAGCAGGTCGGCGAGGTAGACGATGCGCTCCTCGTCGGAGTGGCCCACGACCAGCGCGCGGTCGCCGCCGTCGAGGACCTCCTTGAGCATGACGACCTCGCCGGCGCGCTCGAAGCCGCGCGCGGCGACGACGTTCATCGCCTCGTTGAGCATGACCTCCTGGCCGTGTCGAAGGTCCGCGGCCTCGACCTCGGGCGAGACGGCGACCCTTAGCTTGCGGCCGCTGGTGAAGATGTCGACGGTGCCGTCGTCGAAGGCCTCGAGAAAGACGCCGTACCCGCTCGGCGGCTGGGCCAGGCGGTCGATCTCCTCCTTGAGGCTGACCATCTGGTCGCGGGCCTCGCGAAGCGTGTCGGCGAGGCGCTCGTTGCGGTCGTTCAGGGCGGCGATGCGCGACTGCGATTCGGCGAGCCGGTCCTCGAGCAGACGCATGTGCCGCGGCGACTCGGACACCTTCGCCCGCAGCAGGTCGAGCTCCTGCTCGAGGAAGGCCGTCCGACGGCGCAGGTCCGCGTCCGTCGACTGCGCACGCGCGCGCTGTGAGTCGTTCTGGTCCCGTGACTCAGGAGCCACTGCGGCCACCTCCCGTATCGCGCCGAGACACCACTGGGATGTCTCTTTCACGGCGCGGAGTGTTCGCGAAATGCCACCCTACACACGCGTTCACGTCGTAGCGGGCAACTACCCTCGACAGTGCATCACCAGTTCCAACAGGCAAGTCTCGACGCGTTACCGAGGAGTTTCTGAGCCGTGACCGAACCGCTGCGCGTATGGATCGACCAGGAGCTGTGCACCGGCGACGGGCTGTGCGTCCAGTACGCGCCCGAGGTCTTCGAATTCGACGTCGACGGCCTGGCCTACGTGAAGGACGGCGACGGCGAGCTGCTCGCCGCACCGGGTTCGCAGGCCGGCGTCCCGGAATCGTTGCGGCTCGACGTCATCTCCTCGGCGAAGGAGTGCCCGGGCGACTGCATCCACGTGGTGCGCGAGAGCGACGCCGTCGAGGTGGCGGGCCCGGACGCCTGACCGAGGCCCAGCTCCTCCGTCAGGGCAGGTCGGGCCGGAACGGCACGCCGTCGTCACGCGGCGGCGCGTCCTCGGTCGACGTGGCTGTGGGACGGCGTTGCCGGGCCGGCGCCACCACGCCCGGGGCAAGCCGCCGGGACGTCACGAGGAACGCCGTATGGCCGATCATCCGGTGCTCCGGACGGACGGCCAGGCCGACCACGTGCCAGCCGCGCAGCATCGTCTCGAAGGCGCTGGGTTCGGTGAAACCGCCGTCCGCACGCAGGGCCTCGACCAGCCGTGACAGCTGGGTCGTGGTCGCCACGTAGCCGATCAGCACCCCGCCGGGGCGTAGCGCCGGCACGACGGCGGGCAGGACGTCCCACGGGCTGAGCATGTCGAGGATCACGCGGTCGACGAGCTCCTCGGGCGGGTGCTCGGCTACGTCACCCTCGATCGGTCCGCGGCGCAGCGTCCAGTTCGCCGGCGACTCGCCGAAGAAGGTCTCGACGTTGCGCACGGCGACGTCGGCGTGGTCGTCGCGGACCTCGTAGGACAGCACCCGCCCGGACTCCCCTACCGCCCGCAGCAGCGAGCAGGTCAGCGAACCGGACCCGGCGCCCGCCTCGAGCACGGCCGTGCCGGGGCAGATGTCGCCCATGGCCACGATCTGCGCGGCGTCCTTCGGATAGATCACCGCGGCTCCGCGGGGCATCGAGAGCACGAAGTCGCTGAGCAGCGGTCGCAGGGCCAGGTACAGCGTGCCCGAGGTGGCGCTCACCACGCTGCCCTCGGGCGCGCCGATCAGCGCATCGTGCTCGATGGCGCCGCGGTGGGTGTGGAACTGCTTGCCGGCCTCGAGCGTGACCGTGTGCAGCCGGCCCTTCGGATCGGACAGCTGGACCCGCTCCCCCGTCTCGAACGGTCCCGAACCGGGCCGCCGGGTCACGCCGGGTCCTCGGTCATGCGTCCTCGCTCATGCGACGCGCCCCTGCAGGCCGCGGGCGAAGTCGACGGCGGCGATGATGCCGGCCGGCGCTCCCCCCGCGTCCACGACCAGGTACTCGTGCGCGGGCGTGCTCTGCATGCGTTCCAGCAACTCCTTCGCGTCCAGCCCCTCGGGCAGCACCAGTCCCGGCTCGAGCGGCCGGGACACCTCGCTGACCGGCGTCCAGGGCCGCCGCTCCGGCGGCACAGCGCCGATGCGGGCCTCGTCCACGATCGCACTCGGCCGGTCGGCACCGTCGAGCAGCACGATGCCGCGCGCGTGGCCGGCCCAGACACGGTCGAGCGCCTCGGCCACCGAGGTGCCCGGCGCGACGGTGAGCCCCGGACGCAGCAGGGCCTGGACGTCGAGGGCGGGCAGACGCTGCAACAGCCCGGCGAGTTTGATCGACTGCGTCGCCCCCGCCCACAGGTAGGCCGCGAGCACGAGGCTGATCAGCCCGGCCGCGAAACCGGCGGAGGTCCGGTCGACGACCAGCCCGGTGACGGCCACGCCCACCGCCACCACGCGCCCGACCCAGCCGGCGATCCTGGTGCCGGTGGTCGGCGCGGCGCCGAACCCCCAGACGGTGGCGCGCAGCAGGCGGCCGCCGTCGAGCGGCAGGCCGGGCAGCAGGTTGAAGGCGGCCAGCACGCCGTTACTGCCCGCCGAGCAGCACGAGAACGACGCGCAGCAACGACGGGTCGGACGCAAGGTGCGCCCCGCCCCACGCAGCGGCGGCGATCCCGATCGACACGAGCGGGCCGGCCGCCGCGATCAGCAGCTCGTGCCGGGGGCGGCTCGGCTCGCCCTCGATCTCGGAGACGCCGCCGAGCAGGAAGAGCACGATGCGGCGGACGGGGTAGCCGAGGGCACGACTGACCAGGGTGTGGCCGATCTCGTGGGCGAGGATGCACAACGCGAACAGGACCCCGAACGCAGCGGCGGCGGCGTAGGCCGATGCCGCCGACGTGGCCGGCACGGCGTCGCGGATGATCGGGCCGTAGCCGACGGTGAGGACGACGGCCACGAGGATCCAGGTGGGCGAGACGAGGATCGGCACGCCACGGACACGGGCGATGGTGACCAGCGCGCCGGGGCGCCGCCGCGGGCGGTCATCACTCACGCCTCGATGCTACGGGCGGCCACGAAAGGCGAGCGGGGACGCGACCGGGCCTCGCGGTGCCGTCGGCCGAGCGGTGACGGTCTCCACTGGGGGCGGAGCGGCTACCGTACGCGCGTGAGCGAGGACGAGGACGGCGCGCGGCCGCCGGGGCCGCCCGCTCCGTCCCGCCCGACGCCGCGCCCGACCCCGTCGCGACCCGCTCCGACGAGCGCACCAGCGCATACGCCACCACCCGAGCGCGCGTCCGACGTCGACGTCGGACCCGACCGGGAACCCGGCGGGGAACCCGGCGACGGCGACCGGGGTCAGCACCGAGCGGGGCGCCTGTCGCGGTTGCTCCGGCGACACGACGACGAGGAGGACGAGGGTCCGTTCTTCCCACCGGAGATCGCGCCCATCACCGCGCCCATTACCGCGCCCACCCGGTCGCGGCCCGGGCCCGGCGCCCCGGTGCCGGACGTTTCCGCGGCGCCCGCGGCCACGTCGATTACCGGGTCGGCCGAGGAGCGGCAGTCGACACCGACGGACGCGGTGTCCGAACCGACGGAACCCGATTCCGAGTCGGAGGCGGCTGCTGCTGCCGGGCCGAGGCCGCGCCCACGGACCCGCCCTCAACCGAACGCCCGTCCGCCGGAGGCGTCGTCAGTTGCTCCAACCGAGGACGCTCCCGCCGCGACGGGCCGGGTCGACATCAGCCGGATCGTCGCCGCGACCGCCCCGGAAGCGGCCGCTCCCGCCGCTCCTGCGAAACGGCGGCGCGGTGTCCGCGAATGGCTGCGCAGCTCTCGCCGACGTCGACGCCTCACGAGGTGGCTGATCGTGATCGTGGTCGTCGTCGCGGCCGCCCTGACGACGCGGGCCTACGTCGTCTCGCCCGTCTACATCCCGTCCGAGTCGATGGAACCCGCGCTGCACGGCTGCACCGGATGCACGGACGACCACGTGCTCGTGGACAAGTTCTCCTACCGGTTCCACCAGCCGCACCCCGGTGACATCGTCGTCTTCGACCGACCGAAGAACTTCCCGTCCGCGGACAAGCAGCTGGTCAAACGCGTGGTGGCGGTGGCCGGCGACGAGGTCGCCCTGCGCAACGGGCTGGTCTACGTCAACGGGGATCGACTGACGGAGAACTACCTGAACAAGGCCTGCGGGCCTCGACCGTCGACCCCCGAGACGGGCACGTCGCACTGGACGGTGCCGGACAACGACCTGTTCGTCATGGGTGACAACCGGTGCAACTCGGCGGACAGCCGCACGTTCGGACCCATCCCCATCTCGTCGGTGATCGGACGGGCGTTCCTGATCATCTGGCCGCTGAGCCGGTTCGGCACCCCGTGACGCCGGCCGGCCACGACACGGGCAGCGAGATCCCGGAACTGTCGGAGGGCGCGGTTAGCGTCGTGGACATGACGGTGCAGGACATCACGAGCGGCATAACCACGATCGAGCCACAGGCCGGCGCGGACGAGGCAGCCGGCGACCCGGCGGACGTGCCCGAGGCGTTGCCTCCGGTCGTGCTCGGCTCGCTGTCGCCCTCGCGCGCCGCCGACTTCAAGACCTGCCCGCTGCTCTACCGCTTCCGCTGCATCGACCGGCTGCCCGAGACCCCGTCCCGCGCCGCCGCGCGCGGCACCATGGTGCACGCGGTGCTGGAATCGCTGTTCGACCTGCCCGCGCTCCAGCGCACCGTCGACACCGCGCGCGGACTGCTCCCGGCGGCCTGGGACCGGGTGCGCGAGGCCGAACCCGGCATTGCCGAGCTGTTCACCGACGACACCGACGGCGCCGAGTTCGCCGACTGGATGTCCTCGGCCGGTCGACTGGTCGAGACCTACTTCACCCTCGAGGATCCGACGCGGCTCGAACCGGCCGCCCGCGAGCAGCTGGTCGAGGTCGTCGTCGACGGGCTGCGGCTGCGCGGCTTCGTCGACCGGATCGACGTCTCGCCCGCCGGCGACCTGCGCGTCGTCGACTACAAGACCGGCACCTCGCCCCGCGAGGCGTTCGAGGGCAAGGCGCTGTTCCAGATGAAGTTCTACGCGCTGGTGCTCTGGCGCACCCGTGGTGTCGTGCCGCGGCAGCTGAGGCTGATGTACCTCACCGACGGCGACACCCTGACCTACGCCCCCGACGCCGAGGAGCTGCAGCGTTTCGAGCGCACGCTCATGGCCATCTGGGCCGCGATCCAGCGCGCGACGATCAGTGGCGACTTCCGTCCGAGCCCGGGACGGCTGTGCGACTGGTGCGACTTCAAGGCCCACTGCCCGGCCTTCGGCGGCACACCACCGCCGTATCCGCAGCGGCCGGTGATCACCGACCCGCGTGACGACCTTCCGCTCGCTCCCTGAGCGTGCCCGGTGCCGCGATCAGCGGCTGACCACGAACAGCGGGATCGCCGTCTCGGCCGGGGTGTCGGCGCCGTGGAAACCGACCAGCCGGCTCACCTCGATCGGCTCGTTCACGGTGTCGACGACGACAGCGTCACCCGTGCAGATGGCGATGACGTCGCCGAGACGCAGCAGGTGCGCGTCCGGCACCGGCCCGAACAACCCGGCCGCCACCGCCTCCTCGCGCAGCAGCACCCGCGCCCGCGCGCCCAGCACCGCCGCCCAGGCAGCGGCAACGTCCGCCGTCGCGCCCGGGACGCAGTGCACGTAACGCACCCGCGGCTCCCCCGCCACGACCCGCACACCCTCGCTCAACCGGGTGTCGGTGCCGAGGTCCACCCGCCCGGCCGCCGGTACGTCGAGTCCGCCGTGGTCGGCGGTGACCACGAGGGCCGCTCCGGGCGGCAGGCCCTCGACGAGACGGGTGAGCAGCCGATCGACCTCGCGGGCGGCGTCCTGCCACTGCGTCGACGCGATGCCGTGCACGTGCGCCGCGGTATCGAGTTCGCTGGCGTAGCCGTAGACGATGCCCGGGCCGGTGCCCAGCTCGTCCAGGATGCGCTGCGCGGGGTCGTCGCGGCGGCGCAGCGGCACGAAGCGCGCTCCGCGGTAGGCGGCGTCGGTGAGCCCGCTGCCGCGGAACGGTTTCGGCAGGACCACCCGGGTGTCGACGCCGTGCGCACCCGCCCGCTGGAACCACGTCGGCACCGGCTGCCAGCGCTCGGGTGGTGGGTCGTCGCGCCACGTGATGTGCGTGAGCCGCCGGTCCGTCCCGGGAACTGCCACCGTGAACCCGAGGATGCCGTGCTCGCCGGGGCGCACGCCGGTGCCCAAAGACACCAGGCTGGTCGGCGTGGTCGAGGGGAACGTGCAGGCCAGTTCGCGCAGCTGCCCCGTCCCGCCGGCCAGCGCCGAGGCCAGCAGCGGCGCGTGCGGAGCCATGAGCGGCAGCAGGTGCAGGCCCATTCCGTCGATGAGCAGCACGACGACCCGGTCGACGTCCCCGGCGAGCTCGCGCAGACCCAGCCGGTCCGGCGCGTCCGGCACGCCGACCGCCGCCACGACCGCGGGCAGCACGTCGCACAGCGACCCGGCCGGGACGTCCACCGCGTTCAGTCCGGGAGCAGCGCGGCGAGGTCGGGCACCGTGAGGTCGGTCAGCGAGGCACGGACGACGGTGGTCGGCACGCCCGGCGTGAGCTCCACCTCGCTGGGCACCGCGAGCACGACGCAGCCGGCCGCCTCGGCCGAGGTCACGCCGAGCACCGAGTCCTCGATGGCGACGCTGGCCCGGGCCTGCACGCCGAGCATCGCCAGGGCCTGTTGGTACGGGTCCGGGTTCGGCTTCGGTCGCGGCACCTCGTCACCGCACACCGTGACCTGGAAGTAGTCCCGGCCGAGGGTGTCCAACGCGATCTCGGTGAGCCAGCGGTGGGTGGAGGTGACCAGTGCGGCCGGCACCCCGGCGTCCCGCACCGCGTCCAGCAGCTCCCTGGCCCCGGGGCGGAACTGCAGGTCGGTGCGGAACAGGGCCGCGGCGCGGTCGAGCAGGTAGCGGCCGCTCTGCTCGGCGTCGGCCTCGACCTGCAGGTCGGCGTGCACGATCGACACCGACCGCCCGACGCTCGATCCGATCATGCTGAGGCGGGCCTCGCGCGACAGGGTCCCGCCCAGCTCGCGGGCCAGCTCGTCGAGCGCGACGTCCCAGATCTTCTCCGAGTCGAGCAACGTGCCGTCCATGTCGAACAGCACGGCGGCGAGCTTTTTCCCCGTACGTGCGGGGCTAGAGGTCACTGGGCTGACTCGCAGGTACACGTCGGAGACACATCAGCAAGGATATTGGGCAGCGTTGTGGTCGTCGCGGTGCGGCCAGTCTCGTCGTCGTCGGGCATCGGGCATCGGGTAGACCCCCAGGTCGCTTGTCCCCTCGCCGCGTCGATGTCGTGCCGACGCGTGGCCCGCGGTCAGGACTTCCGGCGCCGGCTGACCGGGCCGTTGCGGACGAGCGCGGCGACCCGGTCGACGACCGAGCGGGGACGCAGCGCGGGGCTGTCAGTGCCGGTGTTGTCGGCCATGCCCTGCACGGCCTGTTCCAGAGCGGTCCGTGCGCCGACGGCCGGGCGCCAACCCAGTTCGCGGCGAGCACGCGTCGTGTCCTGCAACGGCACGGCGAAGGCCAGGTCGATCCAGCCGGGACTCAGCGGTTGCAGGCGCGTTCGCCAGGTGCCGGCGACGACGGCCCGCAGCACGGGTGCGGGCACCTGCAGCGCGCGGGCGTGCAGGACATCGGCGACGGTCGCGCGGGTCATCGGTTCGTCGGCGGCGACGTTGAACGCTCCACCGGGGCGTCGCTCGACGGCGCGGGCGAGAGCGTCGGCCACGTCGTCGGCGTGCACGACCGGCACCGCGAAGCGGCGGTCGAGCGGTAGCACCGGCAGGTAGGGCAGCAGCCGCGCCGGCAGGTACGCGGGCAGGCCGTAGCGGGTGAGCGCGGCTCCGGCGGAGCGCTGCAGGACTATCCCGGGGCGGATCCGCGTGATGGTCATGCCGTCGCGACGGTCCTGCTCGTAGTGGTCCAGCAGTGCCTCGGCCGACGCCTTGTGGGTGCTGTACTCCGACGTCGGCATCCCGGTGTGCGGGTAGTCCTCGTCGACCGGGTCGTCGCCCTGCTTGGGCGCGTAGGCACCGACCGAGGAAACGTGCACGAGGTGGTCGACGCCCGCGCGGTCGGCGGCGGCCAGCACCCGTTGCGTGCCGCCCACCCCGACGCGGCGCAGGTAGTCGGGCCGGCGCGTCGGCTGGAAGGCCCACACCAGGTGGACCACGGTGTCGACGCCCTGCATCGCCTCGTCGAGGACGGCGGCGGCGGCGTCCTCGGCGAGGTCGGCCTGGTACCAGCGGACCGTGTCGTAGGGCGCCTCGGACGGCGGCGGGCGGCGGACCACCCCGACGACCTCGAGGTCGGTGCGGGCGGCGAGTCGGCGCAGCAGGGCGGTCCCGAGGTTGCCGGTGGCACCGGTGATCAACAGCTTGGTCATTGCACGTCCAGTCCGGTCGCGGTGCGCACGACCCGGCCCACCTGGAGTCTGAGACGGCGGCCGTAGGCCAGCACGGCCTGGGTGTAGCCGGGCGTGCGGCCGTGGAAGCCGAGGAACCCGTGCGGGCCCTCGACCATGGCTCCGCTGGTGACGTCGTAACGGCTCTGGTGCCACGGGCAGACCAGGCATCCGTCCCGGTCGAGGTGGCCCTGGCTGAGGTCGGCCAGTTGGTGACGGCACCGACGGGACACCGCGAAGTCCTGACCGTCGCTGTTGCCGACCGCCCACTTGCCGTGCCTGCGGACCGAACCGGGCGGCAAGGGGTCGGTCATCGGGTGCTGTTCCGTCATGAGACGTCGACCTCCGGGGATCGCGCGGGTGGAGCAGGGGTGCGGGTGTCCCGCGCGGCTGCGTAGGCGGCGGCGCGGATGCGCCACAACCGGCCCGCGGCGTCCAGTCCGGGCACCAGGTTGCGGGTCGGGTCGAGGTCCAGCGGCCGGTCGTGCGCGCCGTCGAGCGCGGGCAGGTCCAGGACGCCGAAGGGCCGCCAGGGCCCGCTCGGACGGGCGGCGGCCAGCCGCACGGTGGTGCCGGTGCCCGGAAGCGGCTCGGCGCCGACCACGACCGCGAGGAGTACCGGACCGGTGGCGGCGGTGTAGCGCTCCAACGTCGAGTACGTTCCGCCGGCCAGCAGCGGCGCCGTGCTCGGCCGGAGCAGGAGCCGGCCGAGGACGCCGGGCCCGCTCGTGTTGAACAGCAGGTCCGCGTCGCCGCCGTCGAGGTGGACGCGCAGCGCCAGGCCGAGCACGTCCGGCACCGGCGCCGGGAAGCCGGCCGAGCGCGAGAGCCGCACGGTGACCGAGTCGCGGCCGGGTTCGTCCAGCCAGGGCACGCCGAACCGTTCGGGCGACCCCGTGCGGTGCACCGTGCCCTCGACCACCACGCCGCGGGGGTGCAGGGGTTTGCGTCCCCGGCGCAGGGACGTGCCCGCCGCGGCGACCCGCGCCGCGGCGGCGTCCACGCGGGTCATCGCTCACCGCCGGCGGGGCCGGCGACGGCACCGGCGAGCGGGCGGCGGATCCGGTCGGAGACCGCGACGCGGAGCAGGTCGGTGACGTCGGCGGGCCCGAGCCGTCCCGCGCCCAGCCCGATCTCGACCACGGTGTCGAAGGTGGCCTGGCTGCGGGCGGCGGCGGCGACGGACAGGTCGAGCAGGGCCGGCCAGCGTCCGAGCCGGGCGAGGAGATCGGTCTGGCGGAAGTGGGCGCCGAGTGCGTCGGCGAGGGCGCGGCGGTAGGCGCACGCCGGGTCGGCCGCCATCGCGGCCGCGCCGGCGGCCGCGCCGGACAGCACCGCGTAGAAGATGCCCTCGCCGGTCAGCGGGTTGATCAGCGATGCTGCGTCGCCGGCGAGCAGGACCGGCCCGTGCGCCAGGGCGGGCCGGCCGTTGGACAGCGGCAGCCGGTGGCCGCGCAGCGTGTCGGGGACGAGGCCGGGCGGGACGAGCGCGCGCAGCCGCTGCTCCAGGTGCGCTCGTGTCGGGACGCGGTCCTGGACGAGCTCGCCGTACCCGACGTTGGCCCGCCCGTCGCCGATCGGGAACACCCAGGCGTAGGCGGGCCAGTGCAGGCGGGTCATGGTCAGCAGCTGTTCGCCCTCGGGAAACTCGGCGGCGTCGGCGTAGCCGCGCAGCGCGAGCGCCACCGTGCCCCGGCGGGGACGTCCGGCGCCGACCTGCCGCCGGACCGTCGACTCGGCCCCGTCGGCGCCGATCACCACGCGGGCCCGCAGGACGCCGTCGACGACCACGTCGTCGCGCCCGACCCGCACCGTGCGGACGCGGTGGCGGGCAACGGTCGCGCCGGCGGCCCGGGCCACGTCCAGCAACCGGGCATCGAAGTCCTGCCGGGGCACGACGTGGGCCGGACGCGCCGTGGACCGGCGGGCGTGTCGACCACCGGGCGAGCGCAGGTGCAGCCGCGTGACGGGCCGGGTGCCGGCGACCAGCGCGCCGGTGTCGACCCCGAGGCCGTCGAGGACGTCCAACGCATGCGGGGCGATGCCGTCGCCGCAGACCTTGTCGCGCGGGAAATCGGCCGTGTCGAGCAGCAGCACCCCGGCGTCGGGCCTCGCCCGCAGTGCGGCGATCGCGGCCGCGCTGCCCGCGGGTCCCGCACCGACGACGATCAGATCGTGCACCCGGCTCACCGCGACACCTGGTGGACGGCCAGCGAGAACAATCCCGGCGCGCGGGCGGCGAGCGGCACGACCCGAGGTCCGAGGGTCGGGTGCAGGCGGGCCCACAGCAGTCCGGACGTGAGCCAGCGGGAGCGGCGCGAGCGCCGGACCCATTCCTGTTCGTAGCGCTCCGGGCGGTCGCGGGCGAGGCAGTCGACCAGCGCCTCGGCCGTGTCGAAGGCCACCGCGAGCCCCTCGCCGGTCAGCGCGTCGACGTAGCCGGCGGCGTCGCCCGCGAGCAGGACGCGACCGGCGACCCGTCCCGCAGTGCGCTGCCGCAGCGGGCCGGCGCCGCGGACCGCCGAGGTCGGCGGCGCGCCGTCGAGACGGCGGGCCAGGTGCGGGAAGCGCGCCACGTGATCCTCGAAGCGGCCGCGGGTGCGGGACAGCACCGCGACCCCGACCAGGTCCGGCCCGACCGGCGTGACGTAGGCCTCGCTGTCGCCGGCCCACGAGACCTCGACGTCGGTGGACGCCGGGGCCAGAGCGAAATGCCGGCGCTGACCCCAGCGCGGGACGCCGTGCGTCCGCGGCGGGCGGGCCAGCCCGACAGCCGCCCGGATCGTGGAGTGCAGCCCGTCTGCGGCGACGAGGTACCGGGCCCGCAGGCCGCCGGCCGTGACGTGGTCTTCGTACTGGTCGACATCGGTGACGGCGCGTTCGAGCAGCGGCACGCCGATCCCGTCGAGCCGGGCGCGCAGGGCCGCTTGCAGTTCGGTGCGGCGCACCCCGCGACCGGGCCCGTCGCGGAACGGGGCCCGGACCACGGTGTCGCCCTGGCGGTAGGCGATACCGGTGATTTCGTGGCCCGCCGGGTCGACGCCGAGCCGGTGCAGCGCGCGCAGCGCGCCGGGCATCAGGCCTTCGCCGCACGCCTTGTCGACGACCCCGCCCCGCTTCTCGCACACCGCGACGTCCAGACCGGCGCGTGCGGCGCCCAGCGCTACCGCGAGGCCTGCGGGTCCGGCTCCGACCACGACGACGTCGAGCGTCCTCACGGGCCGCCGCCCACCGTGCCGCCCACCGTGTTGCTCGACGGCCCGGCGACGGTGGCGAGCGCGGCGTTCTCGGCCCGGATGCGCACCCGCAGCAGGACGGCATTCAGGACGGTGAACACGACGGCGGTGATCCAGGCGTCGTGCACGAGCGGCAGCGCCAGGCCCTCGGCGACGACGGCGACGTAGTTGGGGTGCGGCAGGAAGCGGTACGGGCCGCCGGTGACGAGCGGCAGGTGCGGCACCACGATGATGCGGGTGTTCCACTGCCGCCCCAGGGTGGTGATGCACCACCACCGCAACGCCTGCGACGCGAGGACGATGCCGAGCATGGGCCAGCCCAGCGCCGGGGTGAACGGGCGGCCGGCCACCCACACCTCGACGAGGCAGCCGGCCAGCAGGCCGGTGTGCAGTACGACCATGAACGGGTAGTGGCCGCCGCCGACCTCACGGCCGCCCTGCTGGAGGCTCCACGCCTGATTGCGCTTGGCCACGACCAGCTCCGCGAGCCGTTCGAGACCGACGGCGAGCACGAGAACGGTGAACAGCACCTGACCGGTCATCGCGTCACCACTGCAACAGCACGAGCTCGGCGCAGAAACCGGGGCCCATCGCCATCAGGACTCCGTAGTCGCCGGGCTGCGCCGGCCGTTCGCGCAGCGTGTCGCGCAGGACGTGCAGCACCGACGCCGAGGAGAGGTTGCCGATGCGGCGCAACGACTCCCACGTCATGCCCAGGTCGTACTCGTCCAGCCCGAGCGTCGCCTGGATCGCCTCGATCACCTTCGGTCCGCCGGGATGGCAGATCCAGCGCGCGACGTCCTCGATGTGCAGGCCGTGTGGTTCGAGCAGTCGCGTCACGTCGTGGCGCAGGTGCTTGTGGACGAGGTCGGGCACCTCCACGCCGAGCACGATCCGCAGGCCGGTACCGCCCACGTCCCAGCCCATCGCGCGTTCGGTTTCCGGGTAGAGATGGCTCGCGGTGTCGAGCACCCGTGGCCCGCCGGCCGCCGCGGGATGGTCGTCGTCGACGAGCACCACCGCGGCGGCACCGTCGCCGAACAGTCCGGACGCGACGAGGTTGGCCGCGCTCGGGTCGTCGCGCTGCACCGTGAGCGAGCACAGCTCGACCGCGAGGAGCACGCCCACCGCACCCGGCCGGCCGCGGAGAAGGTCGTGGGTACGGGCGACGCCAGCGGCGCCGGCCAGACAACCCAGGCCGAACAGCGGGACCCGCCGGACGTCCGGCCGCAGGCCGACCGGTGCGGCGATCCGCGCTTCGAGCGAGGGGACGGCCAGCCCCGTCACCGTCGTCGACACGATGTAGTCGACGTCCTCCGGCGTCAAGCCCGCGTCCTTCAGCGCGCCGAGGACCGCGGTCGTGCCGAGCTTGGTGGCGACGTCGAGGAAGGCCTCGTTGGCGTCGGTGAACCCGTTCAGTTCCCGGTACCGCTCGATCGGCAACGCGAGGTGACGGGTGTCGACCCGCGCGCCGGCGTGCAGTCGCCGCACGAGCGCGTGCTGTCGTTCGTCCGGGACGCACAGGTCGATGAACAGCTCGGACAGCTCGCGCTGCTCGTACCTGTGCTCGGGAAGCACCGCGTGCACGGCGGCCAGGGTCGTCACGCCGCACTCCGTCCGGGGGCAGGCCATAAGGTCGGTCGATGAGGCGGGACGACACGACGCGCACCGCTCCGATCGCCCTGCTGCTCGCATGCCATCCGTTGCCCACGGCCGCGGTAACGATCGTGTCCGTGTCGCTCGCCGCGGGCGTCGGGCTGACCGCCTCGCGGGTCGTGGTGTTCGGTCTCGCGGTGCTCTCCGGTCAGCTGTCGATCGGCTGGTCGAACGACCGCATCGACGCGGCTCGGGACGCGGCCAACGCACGCGCCGACAAGCCGACCGCGAGCGGCCGGGTCGCCGCTGGCGCGGTGACGGCGGCGGCCGCCGTCGCGCTCGCACTGACGGTCGCGCTGTCGGCGGTCGTCGGCGGCCTGGCCGGGCTGGCGCTGCTGACGCTGGTCGCCGCGGGCTGGGCCTACAACCTGGGACTCAAGGCCACCGTGTTCTCCGGCCTGACCTACGTCGTCGGGTTCGGCGCCTTGGGCGCGGCGCCCTACCTGGCGCGTACCGGGCACCCGGGGCCGCCGTGGTGGGCGCCGGTGACCGGAGCGCTGCTCGGGCTCGGTGCGCACTTCGCCAACGTGCTGCCCGACCTGCGCGACGACGCCGCCACCGGGGTGCGCGGGTTGCCGCACCGGCTCGGCGCCCGGGCGTCCACCGCCGTGATGGGCGTCGTCCTGGCGGCGGCGTCCGTCGTGCTGGCGCTCGGGCCCCGCCGACCGGCGGTGGTGGCGGCGGGAGCGGTCGTGTTCGGCCTCGTGGTGACCTCGGCGATCGCGGTGCTGGCGTTCCGCAGACCCGCCAGTCCAGCCGCTTTCCGGCTGATCATGGTG
The DNA here is from genome assembly GCA_963787985.1 of uncultured Actinomycetota bacterium. Taxonomy (GTDB): domain Bacteria; phylum Actinomycetota; class Actinomycetes; order Mycobacteriales; family Jatrophihabitantaceae; genus Jatrophihabitans. The sequence goes on from CAWBEL010000004.1 coordinate 131,790, forward strand.
CTGGCCGTGCTCGACGTGGGACTCGTGGTCGCCCTCGCCGCCTGAGCGGGTGCGGGTCACGGAACGGACGTCGGCCGGTACCAACACCATGGGCGCCACCAGGGTCAAGGGCGGATCGGCCGCGGCGGCGGGCCGGACCGCAGCGGACGGGCTGCCGCTGGTGCGGTCGAGGACCGACAGTCGCTGGGTACCCGGGGTCCCGGTGGACCAATCACGTTCGTCGGCGAGCAGGGATGGATTGGCGGGTGGCAATGTGCCGCCGCTCCAGTCGGTGTGCGTGCTGAGCTCGACGACGGCACGACGGGCGTCAGAGCACCGCACTGCATCGCCGTGATCCATCCTGCCGGACCGGATGTCCGCGCCCGGCGCATTGACAAAAGGGACGAAACGGCTGACAGTCTGTGTCCTCTGCTCCGGTGCCCGCCTCGAGCCTGCGGGGAGCGCCGGTACCTGCTCGAGAAAGCCGCACCGTCATGCGCGCACTCCTGCTACGGACCGCCTGCATCCTGGCCGTCGCCGCCGTCAGCGTCGGCGTCTGCACAAGCCCGGCCGACGCCGCACCCCACCACGCCGGCGGCAGCCACACGCTCGCGGCCGACACCGTGTTCGCCCGCCGCACCCCGGACAGGGCCGCCCGGGCCCAGGTCGACGCGCTGCGCCGGTCGGGGCACCACCGCGCCGCCACGCTCGTCGCCGACATGATCAACACCCCGCAGGCCACGTGGTTCGACCGCGGGTCCCCGAACCAGGTCCGCCGCCTGGTCCGGCAGGTCGTACGCCGGGCGGAGGCCAAGCGCACGGTGCCCGTCCTGGTCGTCTACGACGTGCCGGGCCGCGACTGCTCGCAGTACTCCTCCGGCGGGGCGGGCAGCGACGCCGCCTACCGGGCCTGGATCGACGCGTTCGTCAGCGGGCTGGGCCACGCGCACGCGGTCACGGTCGTGGAGCCGGACGGGCTCGCGAACCTGCCCAGCGACTGCCCGTCCGCCTACCCGGGCCAGGACGTCGCGGCGTTGACCGCCGGCCGAATCGCCGACATCGCCTACGCCGGCCGTTCGATCGAGAGCAAGGACCCGAACTCCCTCGTCTATCTCGACGCCGGCCACAGCGCCTGGCACAGCGCCGCCGACATGGCCCGGCGACTGGACGACGCGGGCGTGGCGGGAGTCCAGGGCTTCTTCCTCAACGTCTCGAACTACCAGTACACGCAGAACTCCGAGTACTACGGCACGTGGCTGTCGCAGTGCCTGGCCTACGCCACCAACGACAACAACGCCCATCGGGCCGTCAGCGCCGGTGACTTCGCCGGCTGCGGCGACCAGTACTGGAACGGCGGTCCGGCGAACAACTGGCAGGGCACCGCGATGACTCCCTACGCGGTGTGGAGCGAGCAGGCCGCGGACCCGGCCGCCAACCCTTCCGGAGTCGATTCGCGCTACGCGCAGGAACTGGGCACTGTGCAGCCACTCGCCCACTTCGTCATCGACACCAGCCGCAACGGCACCGGTCCCGACGACATGTCGCGTTACGGCACGGCGCCCTACAACCAGCCGGCGGACGTCGTCGCCGCGCTGCGCAACGGCAACTGGTGCAACCCGCCGGCCGCCTCGCTCGGCCTGAAGCCGAAGGCGCGGCCCGCCGCCGCCTTCCCGCTGCTCGATGCCTGGTTGTGGGTCAAGACCCCCGGCCAGTCGGACGGCCAGTGCGACATCGCCGGCGGCGCTCGCGCGTGGGACTACAGCGCGTACAACCCGTGGGGCTGGAGCGCCGCCGATCAGCAGACGCATGACCCGCTGTGGGGGCTGCAGGATCCCGCAGCAGGGGACTGGTTCCCGCAGCAGGCGCTGGCCCTGGTCCGCTTCGACCGTTGAGCACAACCAGCCGGGATCACTTGCACCGGAAGTACGAGGTCAGGTCCCACCTCGCCGACCACGATGCCTCTCCTGCTCACCGTCAGAATCCGACCAGCGCGAAGGGTAGACCTTCAGCATGCCCAGTTACCGAGTGAACGACGACGCCGTCCGACACGCCCGCAAGCTCATCGACTCCGGCGACTACGACGACACCCACGAGTGGTCCGATGCCGCGCCCTCCGCCGGCGACGCCAACGAGGAGATCGACGAGAACAGCTTCGATGACTTCGCCGCGTGGCATCTCGCCGAGAATCCCGATGCCTCTGAGGGCACGAAGGGCCGCTACGCGTTCCCCTACGGCGACTTCGCCAAGGTCAACCGTGCCGCGCTCATCCACGCCAAGCAGCGCGCGTCGCAGAACGGGCACGACGCCATCGAGAAGGCGGCCGACGAGCTGCTGCAACGGCTGGACGGCAAGCGGTCGTGACCGCAGGTCGACGCGGGGTCAGTGACCCGTTCCGGTAGCCGAGGTGATGGCGTCCTTCACGGCCGAAGCCAGCTTGTCGTCGAACGACGGTTGCCCATTGGCGTACAGCGCGATCACGTGACGCAGCACCGGGAACGACCCGCTGCCGTTTGACTGCGTGTATACCGGCTCCACGTAGAGCATGCGGCCCGCGACCGGGACCGCGACGAGGTCACCCAGCACCACCTTGGAGTTGCCGCCGCGTTGCAGCGTCAGCGCCTCGGTGATGGCCGTGTCCGACTCGATGTCGTTCTGCACCTGGGAGGGCGATTCACCGCCTGCCGCGGACGGGAACGTCAGCACGGTGAACTTGCCGTAGTCCGGCCCGGGTACGGAGTCGACGGAGATGAACGCGGCCAGCTGGCGGCCGTTCAGCGTCCCCATCGGGCTGGACAACGAGTACCGCGGCGATCCCGAACCGTCCGCCGACATCGACATGTACCTCGACGGCAGCGACGCGCTCGTGGCGCCGGTGGACGAGCCGATGGACGCGGCGACGGTGGGGTCGGTCGGAACCGACCAGAAGTCGTTGCCGCTGTAGAAGTTGGACGGCTGGGTCACGTGGTAGCGGGCCAGCAGCGAACGCTGCACGTTGAACAGGTCCGTCGGGTAGCGCAGCTGCGGCGTCAGCGCCGACGGGATGCTCGACTGCGGCTTGACCAGGCCGGGGTACACCGACTCCCACGCCTTGAGCAGCGCGTCGGGATGCTGGTTCTGGTTCCACTCGTAGAGCGTCACCTTGCCGGTGTAGGCGTCGACGACGGCCTTCACCGAGTTCTTCATGTAGTTGACCTGGGTGCTCGGCTGTGCGACCGACGCGCCGTTGGCGGTCAGCGTGGTCGAACTGGCCGAGTGCAGGTTGATCTCCTGCGAGTCGGGATAGTTCGACGTCGTCGTGTACCCGTCGACGATCCACTTGACCTGGCCTGCGACGACCGCGGGGTACACGTCGCCGTCGAGGGTGAGCCACGGCGCGACCTTGGCCACGCGGGTACGGGGATTGCGGACCATGAGCAGCTGCGAGGCGCTGTTGACCTCGGAGCTGAAGAACAGATTCGGGTCACCCAGCTTGACCGCGAACAGCAACTTGCGCAGCGCCGAGCCGACCGGGATCCCGCCCTTGCCCTGGTAGGTCGTGTGGGCGGCCGCCACACCGCTGCCCGCCGGGTGGTCGAACTCCAGCTTCCTGGTGCTGCCGGCCGGCTGGCCCACGACGGCGTAGGACGACGCGGTGAACCCCTGACCGAAGTAGATCTGGGGACGGGTGACCGGGATCTGCCGGCCCGGCGGCATGCCGCCGTTGAGATACACGGGGCTCGCGGTCTGCGGGTCGACCTCGGTCGTGGGCGCGGCGACGACCCCGTAGCCGTGCGTGTAGACCAGATGGCTGTTGACCCAGCTCTGCTGTGGAATACCGACGGACCGCAGCTCACGGACGGCCAGCGCGACGTCCTGCGAGCGCCCGCCGACCGGGTAGTTGGCGAGGTCGAGGGTCGACTTGAACCCGTAGTACGCCTGCAGCTGCTGCTGGACGTTGAACGTCGGGGACAGCTGGTTGGGGTCGATGACCGGCGTCTGCGCGGTCGAGGACGCGAGCTGCGTGAGCGTCGTCGGGTCGTTGCTCGTCCTCGACGCGTCGTAGGGCTCGGTCGTGACATTCCCGTCCAGGCCGAACGCCGTGCGCGTGGCCTGCTGGTTGTGCGCGATCTCGGAGAGGTCGACCTTCGCGGCGCTGGGAGCCTCCTGGTAGTGGTAGACGAGCGCCGGCCACGCCGACCCCACGATCGGCGAGGCGATCAGGACCACCGCCACCGACGCGAGCAGGATGCGTACCCGGCTGTACCGGAAGGCGTTCGCGACCAGGATGACCGCTGCCACGATGGCGATGCCCATGAGGACGTACTTGCTCGGCAGACCGGCGTGCCGGTCGGTGTACCCGGTGCCGGTCACCGGTCCGCGCGGTGACGTCGTCAGACCGTACCGCGCGAGCCAGTAGTTGCCTGCCTCGAACAGCAGGAAGGCCGCCAGCAGCAGGGACAGCAGGCGGGTGAACCCGCGGGTCACCTTCTTGCGTCCCCGCCGCAGCCGGAACGACCCGTACCAGTAACCCCCGATGACGGCGATCCACAGGCCGTACGACACGGCCTGCAACAGCAGCGCCACCACCATCTTGTGGAAGGGGTACACCTCGACGAAGAACGAGACGTCCTTGTGGAACTGGGGATCGGTGGTGTGGAACGGCTGCGCGTGCCGCCACAACAGGTAGGTCTGCCACCCGGCCTGCGCCGCGGTGCCGACGAGATAGGCCGGTACGACCACGGCCAGGGCGACGAACAGCCATGAGAACCGCGGCTCGTACTTGCGGAAGGTCCACCGGAACGTGTCGTCGTCCGCCGACAGGGGCAGCGGACGGATGCGGCGCAGGAGCACCATCGTGGCGCCGCCGACGAACCCGCCGATGACACCGAACACGACGAACAGCAGGATCCGCGCCTCGACGGAGGTTTTGTACACCGATCCGGCGTGCACCGAGTCGAACCACATGAGGTTCGTGACGATCGAGACGACGGCCAGGAACACCCGCCAGAGAACGACGAGGGCGATGACGGCCACGGCCAACCGGACGGCCCACCGCCGGAGGAAGTCGCGGCGGGCGACGCGCTTGAGCAGCGGATTGCCGTTCGCCCGCCCCATGCGCTCCTTTGCCGCCGTCAGTTGTGCGTAGCCTCCCGGGGTCGCCGGCCTAGACGGAACTCGGCTCGCGCTGGGCACGTACGTCAACTCCGGACTGCTTCTCGGGGGCGGCCGCGGGACGGGCGCCGGGGTCGTGTCGCTTCTCGTAGGCCTCGACGACGGCGTTCGACTCGCCGTCGAGCACGATCCGGCCGGCTTCCAGCCAGATGGCCCGCGTGCAGGTTTCGCGGATGATGCGAAGACCGTGGCTGACCAGGAAGACGGTACCGGCCTGCTCCCGCAACTCGTGGATGCGCCGCTCGCTGCGGCGGCGGAAGTTCGCGTCGCCGGTGGCGAGGGCCTCGTCGATCAGCAGGATGTCGGGGGCACGTGCGGCGGCGATGGCGAAGCGCAGCCGCGCGCCCATGCCCGAGGAGTAGGTGTTCATCGGCAGGTGCACCGAGTCGCCGATGCCGGCGAACTCGCAGATGGCGTCGTACTCGGCGTCGATCTCGGCCGGGGTCATGCCGATGGCCAGACAGCCGAGCATGATGTTCTGGTCGCCCGACATCGCGCCCATCATGGCGGCGGCGACGCCCAGCAGTGAGGCCTGACCGCGCGTCCACACCGCCCCCTGCGACGGCGTCATGAGGCCGGCGACGGCCCGCAGCAACGTGGACTTGCCGGACCCGTTGGGCCCGATGAGGCCGATGGCCTCACCCCGTTGCGCGGTGAAGCTGACGCCGCGTACGGCGTGCACCGTCCGCTGCCCGGGTGCGGCCTCGCGCAGCAACGTGCGGCGCAGGGCACCGGCCCCGCCGCCGCGGCGGCCCTTGCCGATGATCCGGTAGTTGAGGTGGACGTCGTCGACCACGACGGTCTGCTCGCGCTCCGCCGCGTCGGTGGGGTCGGCAGCCGTCGGCCGGCCGTTGCCGGGCTCAGACATTGCCGTAGGTCTCCTCGCCGCGCCAGAAGTAGAGGTACGCCACCGCGAGCGTGCCCGCTCCCCAGGCAAGCGCCGCCAGCCACACCGTGGCGCCGGCCGGGTTCCCCGGCAGCAGCGCGTGCCGCGCAAGCTGCAGGTAGACGTAACCAGGGTTCAGCGTCATCACGGACTGGACCCAGCCGGGCTGTCCCTTGGTGAACACCGTGACGCTGTACATGACCCCCGAGGTGTACATCCACACACGCGACAGGAAGGGCAGGAACTGCGTGGTGTCCGGGATCTGCGCACCCATGCGGGCGACGACGAAGGCCAACCCCAGGCAGAACATCGACTGCAGGAGGATCGCCGGCACGAGTTCAAGCCAGGTCAGGCTGGGCGTGACACCGCTGAGCAGCAGGATAGGCACCATCACCAGCAGCGACGTCAGCAGCTGCATCAGCGCGATCAGCGTCGTCGACACCGGGAGCACCGCGCGCGGGAACTGCAGCGCCCGCACCAGCCCCAGGTTGCTCGTGATGGCCTTCGACCCGTTGACCAGCGCGGTCGTGCAGAACGAGAAGACGAACACGCCGACCGTGAGGAAGGCGATGTAGTTCGGGACGCCCCGGCTGGTGTGCAGCAGCACGCCGAAGATCAGGAAGTACACGGCGATGTTCAGCAGGGGGGTCAGCAGCTGCCATGCCTGGCCGAGGAAGCTGCCCTCGAAGCCGACACTGTTGGCCGAGCTGGAGTATGCGGCGACGAACCAGCGCCGGTCCCACAGCCGCCGCGAGTACTCGTCGATCGGCAGCCGCGCACCGGCCCGCTGGAGGCCGGGAGCGGGTGGTAGCAGTTCGGTCATCGCGCTTCCTGCCCCTTCGGCTGCCGACGCTGACGGGCGCGATGCCGTCCCTGTGGGTGCCCTTCGTCCATGTCTCGCCATCGCTCGCCGTCCGTGCTGTGCGATTCAAGCACACCGGCCCGTGACGCACGGTGCACGTCTCAGGCCTTGCTGTCCCCCGCGGTTCCGGGTCCGCGGCGGTGGACAGGGCGACCGGAATCGAACTCGCCGGCGCAACCCGGGGTCCTCATTGTGCCGCGAGGAAGGCGAGCAGGCGGGCCCACACGGAACGCCGGGCGAGCTGGTCGGCGTCGATGTCACCGCCACCCTTCGCGAGCGAGGTCGACGTGGCACTGAAGCAGCAGTCGAGGCTCCCGGCGAAGTGCCCCGCGCCGAGATAGCTCAGCGCAACATCGTGGTAGGGCACATGGTGCGCTGCCAACCGGGCGGTGATCGCCGCCGCGTAGGGGCAGGACGGCCACTCGGCGTCGCTGGTGCCGCAGACGGTGAACACCGGGCCGCGGATGCGTTCGACCGGAATGACCGCCGCGGTGTCGTCCGGCTGTGGAGTGCCGAATTGGGCGACGGGGACGGTCGGGACCGGCCGCCCCGCGAAGGTCCACGCCGGAGTCGAGACATCGGGATAGCCCACGTTGGCCACCGAGCTGGGCACACCCGCCATCACGCCGTCGACCAGCGCGGGGTAGTGAACGCCGAGCAACAGGGCCGCCTCGCTCCCCCGCGACACCCCGGCGACGAGGACGTGCCGCGGGTCGACGTTCGGGGCGGCGCGCAGAGTCCGGAGGGCCGTGGCGAAGTACTCCAGCGGGATCCGCGACAGGGTCTGCGGCAGTCCCGGTTCCTTGAAGTAGGCCAGCGCCAGCGAGGGGTAGCCGTGGGCGGCCAGGACGCGGCTCATGACGATCGACAGCCCACCCTCGGACCCGCCGAACTCCAACACAGCGGGCTTGCGGCCGCTCGGGTGGCGCGGCTCGTCGAGCTCGCCGTAGAAGTGTGCGGTGGCCGGTCGGTACTGCGTGCGGACGACGTCGACGTTCGGCGAGACCCGGTGCACCGTGGCGGATGCGCGCGCGGCACCGGCTGCAACCGCGGTCAGCGTCACCGCGTAGCCGGTGGGCGGAGTGACGAAGACGGTGTCGGTCGCGCCGGAGCTGCGCGGAACCATCAGGTCGAACAGCCCCATCGGCTCACGTCCGGCGTAGCTCCCGCCGCTCGACGACGACGTCGCGAGCGACAGCGTGCCCGAGCGGGACGCGACGAAGCGGGCCGAGGAGGACCAGACGACGCCCTGGGCGTCGCGAGCCGAGGCACTCACGGTGGTGCGGGCGCCCGGCGGCAGCCCGGTGACCGACACCGCCACCGTGGAGTCGACCAGCGCCGTGCTCGGCCGCACCGCGATCGCCGGCCGCCCGCGGTGCCCGGTCGCGGCTCGGTGCGATCCGGACGAGCCGGTGCAGGCGGCGAGCCCGATCGCCACCCCCACGCCCAGCACGGCGGAAATGATCCACCGCGCCGTCGGAGCCTGCACGATCGCGACCCTACGAGCGCCGCTGTCGGCCGACAAGGCGGACCGGCGCCCGCGCGAGTGATCAACTGTGAGCCGCCCGCCGAGCAGGGTTAGGCGACCCTTACCTTGCATGTCATGATGGCCTCATGGACATGGCGACGACGCTCCTGCTCGGTGCCTGCGCCGGCGGCACGATCGTGCTCGGACTGCCCCTGGGGCGAATGCAGCGCCCCGCGCCGTCGCTGCGGGTGTTCCTCAACGCCACCGCGGTCGGCGTGTTGATGTTCCTGTTCTGGGACGTGCTGGCGGCCGCCTGGGAGCCGATCGACGGCGCGCTGGGCTCGCTGCACGACGGGCACGGTGGCGGCGGCAAGCTCGCCGGGTACGGCCTGCTGTTCGCCGGCGGCCTCGCCGTCGGCCTGCTCTCGCTCGTGGCCTACGACCGCCGCCTGGCGCGGGTCGCGGCTTCCCTGCGTGGCGGCCCCGGTGCCATGTCGGTCGAGGAACACCCCGCCCCGCTCCGCGGCGTCGCGTCGTGGTCGCCGGCCCGGCGCATGGCCCTGCTGATCGCCGTGGGCATCGGGCTGCACAACTTCGCCGAGGGCCTCGCGATCGGTCAGTCGGCGGCCAGCGGGGAGGTCGCGCTCGCCACCGTCCTGGTCATCGGCTTCGCCCTGCACAACGCGACCGAAGGTTTCGGCATCGTGGCGCCCCTCGCGGCCGAGGCGGGTTCGGTCGACGGCCGTCCGAGCTGGCGCTTCCTGCTGGCGATGGCGGCGATCGGCGGCGGGCCGACCTTCGTCGGCACCGCGGTCGGCCACGGCTTCACCTCCGAGCCGGTCAGCGTCGCGTTCCTGACCCTGGCCGCCGGGTCGATCGTGTACGTCATAGCCCAGTTGCTGGGCGTGGCGGCGCGATCCAAGCGCGCCGACCTCATCGCCTACGGCCTGCTGCTCGGCATCCTCGCCGGCTTCGTCACCGACGCGATCGTCACCGCCGGCGGCGCCTGACCTGTCCGCCCTGTCGTGGCCCCGCTGCGGCGAGACACGCGGCGTGTCGCGCCGCAGGGAGGCCACGAGAGGGGGAGGCGGGCCCACCGCGGTCCCGGGTCGGGCACACTCGCCACGGTGAGCAGCGCAGCGGTCGCCGAGCGCCGCGTGCCCGCCGCCCGCGCTCGCCGGCCGCAGCTGTCAGACCTGCCCGTCCTGCTCGCCGCTGTCTCCAGCGTGGCGTTCCTGCTCGTCGACCCCCCGGTCGGTGATCTCTGGGCGGCGCGGGCACGGCAGTCGGCGGCTCAGCACGGTGTCGGCCTGCGGTACTGGTTCCCGTGGTTCGGCGGGACGGTGCCCGGTCACTACTCGGTGCTGGAGCCGACCCTCACCCGCGTCGTCAGCACCGAGGTGCTCGGCGCGGTGGCCGCCGTCCTGCTGGTGGCCCTGACCCAGCTGCTCGTGCGCGGCAGCAGCCACCCGCTGGCCGCGACCTGGATCGCCCTCGTCGCCGTGGTGCTCGACCTGTGGAGCGGGCGGATCCCGTTCGCCGTCGGCAGCGTGCTCATGCTGGCCACGCTGCTACTGGTGCGGGCGAACCGTGGGCTCCCCGCGGCGGCCGTCACTGTCGTCACCGCCCTCGTCTCACCCGTAGCGGCGGCCTTCGCCGCCCTCGGCGTGTGCGGCCTCGTCGTGCACGACCGCGCGCGTCGCCGCAGTGCACTGCTGGTGATCGTCGCGGCGGCGCTGCCGCTGGGCGTGGTCGGCGTGTACTTCGGCTCGCCCGGTCCGGAGGGCTTCGACACCACGCAGGCCGTCTTCGCGCTGCTGGCGATCCTCGTGCTGTTCCTCGCGCGCCCCGAACCGTTTGTGCGCACGGTGCTGCTGCTGTCGGTGCCGGTGTGGGTCGTGGCGGCGCTGGTGCCGAACGGGCTCGGCGGCAACTTCGAGCGCTTCACCTGGATCCTGCTGCCGGTGGCGGTTGTCGCCACGGCCCGCGCCCCGCGGCGGCTCGCGGCGACCGTCGGCGCGCTCGCCGTCGCGTGCAGCGCAGTGGGCACGGCCAAGGACCTCTACGTCGCCGCCCAGCCGCAGTCACAGCGCGGCTACTACACGGCGCTGATCCGCGAGCTGGACACCCGTCCGGACCTGCTCGGTCACCGCATCGAGGTCGTGCCCGACGGCACGCACCTGGCCGCGGACCTGCTTCTGGGGCACGCCTACCTCGCCCGCGGGTACGAGACGCAGTCGGACAACGAGTACGCGCGCGTGCTCAACGACGGTCCCCTCGATGCCACCCGGTACCGCCGCTGGCTCGACAACAACGCAGTCGGGTACGTGCTGCTCGACCATGTGACGACGACGCCGAGCGCCGAATTCACCCTGCTTCGCGACCACCGGCCGGCCTACCTGCGTCCGGTGTGGGCCGATCGGCACTGGCACCTGTTCGCAGTGAGCCGCCCCCAGCCCATCGCGCCGCCCCCGGCCGCGGTTGTGGCCGCGACCCAGGCCCGGCTGACGCTGCTGGTGTCGCGGCCGGCCACCGTCGAGTTGCGGGTGCGGTGGTCGCGGTTTCTCGTCGTCCGCGGTTCGCGCGGCGGCCGGGCCGAGCTGTCCGCCGCGGCGCACGGCGGCTGGACGGTGCTGACCGTGTCGCGGCCGGGCCGCTTCGTGCTGGGCGGCTGAGCGTTCCCGGCGGCTGTGCGTTCTGGGCGGCTGACGGGCGGTCAGCCGGAGATGCCGCAGGCGACCATCGTGGTCAGCAGGGTGAACCAGCCGCACATACACAGCACCGGTACGTGCAGCACGATGCCGAGCGTCAGCAGCAGCGCTGCGAGGCCGAGCGCGGCCACGTAGCGGGCCCGGTGCGCGGGCCGGCGGACGGGTTCGGCTGCCGGGGGGACCATTCCCGTGCGCAGCGCGCCGGCCAGTTCCGGGTCGGTGCGCTGCAGGTCGGTGGCGATCCCGTCCAGGCGACGGGCCTCGGACGCGGTCAACGGCACGACGTCGTCCCCTCGGCGCAGGTCCGGCGCGCGGCGTACGCCGGGCACCCGACGCCGAGTCTCACCACGTTCGCTCAGCGTCTGCTCTGAAAGCGTCGCCGTCGCTCGTGAACGTTTCGCGACCGGCCGGTGGCGTGTCGCCCGACCGCCACCGGGGCTCGCTCAGGCCGCCCGGTGGCGGCCGACGCTCTCGCCGCGGCGGCTGTGCAGCCGGAAGGTCGAATCGAGGCCGTAGCGACGGTCAACGACTATCGGGGCGTCGAACTCGCGGTAGATCCAGAGCGTGTCGCGGCGCAGGCCCAGCGGCTCGGCCAGCGTGAACGGTTCGCTCTCGGCACCGTCCGGTCCCACCATCGTGAGCAGGTCCCCGACCTGGATGGTGTGGATCATCAACCGCATGGTTCCTCCCGCTCGCTCGGCCGCCCTCGCGTGTCGTGCGCTGTCGAGAGGATCAACGAGGCGGGACGCCCGCCGTTACGCGCGGGCGCCCGTAACCGATCGGCGGGCTCAGTCCTCGACTTCGTAACCCAGGTTCGGCGACAGCCACTTCTCGGCCTCGGCGAACGTCCAGCCCTTGCGGGCGGCGTAGTCCTCGACCTGGTCGCGCGCGATGCGCCCGAGCACGAAGTACTGCGACTGCGGATGTGAGAAGTACAGGCCGCTGACCGAGGCGCCCGGCCACATCGCCATGCTCTCGGTCAGCTCGATTCCGGTGTTGGCCTTGACGTCCAGCAGCTCCCAGATGGTCTGCTTCTCGGTGTGCTCCGGGCAGGCGGGGTAGCCCGGCGCCGGGCGGATGCCCTGGTAGCGCTCCTTGAGCAGCGACTCGCCGTCGAGGTCCTCGTCCGGCGCGTAACCCCAGAACTCGGTGCGGACCCGCTCGTGCAGCCGCTCGGCGAAGGCCTCGGCGAGCCGGTCGGCCAGTGCCTCGAGCATGATCGCCGAATAGTCGTCGTTGTCCTTCTTGAAGGCCATCGTCCGAGCCTCGCTGCCCAGCCCCGCCGTGACCGCGAACGCACCCACATAGTCGCGGAGCCCCGTGTCCTTCGGCGCGACGAAGTCGGCCAGCGAGCGGTGCGGCACGCCCTCGCGGTGCTCGGACTGCTGACGCAGCTCGTGCAGCGTGGTGAGCAGGCCGGTCCGCTTCTCGTCGGTGTAGACCTCGATGTCGTCGCCGACCGCGTTGGCCGGGAACAGCCCCATGACCCCGGAGGCCCGCAGCCACTTCTCGTCGACGATGCGGTCGAGCATCTGCTGCGCGTCGTCGTAGAGCTTGCGCGCGGCGTCCGACGTCGTCGGGTTGTTGAGGATGTCCGGGAAGCGGCCCTTCATCTCCCACGCGTTGAAGAACGGCTGCCAGTCGATGTACTCGCGCAGCTCGCTCAGCGGGTAGTCGTGGAAGGTCTTGACGAACTGCGTCGGCGTCGTCGGGGCGTGGTAGTCGTCGGTGTGCGCGTCGCGCAGCTGCTGCGAGATCAGGTGCGGCCGCGGCGGCCGGTAGCCGGTCCAGTCGATCGGGGTGCGGTCCGTCCGCGCCTTGGCCAGCGGCAGGATCGGCTTGGCCTCGTTGCGCGCTGCGTGCCGCTCGCGCAGCGAGACGTAGTCGGCCTCGAGGTCCGCGAGCAGCTTGGGGCGCTGCTTGTCGTCGAGCAGCGCGGCGACGACCGGCACCGACCGCGAGGCGTCCTTCACCCACACCACCGGGCCGTGGTACTTGCGGTCGACCTTGACCGCGGTGTGCGCGCGCGACGTGGTGGCGCCGCCGATCAGCAGCGGGATGTCGAACCCGACACGTTCCATCTCGGCGGCGAAGTTGACCATCTCGTCGAGCGACGGGGTGATCAGCCCGGACAGCCCGATGACGTCGGCGTCGTGCTCCTTGGCCGCGTCCAGGATCTTCTGCGCCGGCACCATGACGCCGAGGTCGATGACGTCGAAGTTGTTGCACTGCAGCACGACGCCGACGATGTTCTTGCCGATGTCGTGGACGTCGCCCTTGACCGTGGCCATGACGACGGTGCCGTTCTTGCGGGCGGCGTCCCCCGGGCGCTTCTCGGCCTCGATGAACGGGATCAGGTAGGCCACGGCCTTCTTCATGACGCGGGCCGACTTCACGACCTGCGGGAGGAACATCTTGCCGCTGCCGAACAGGTCGCCGACGACATTCATGCCGTCCATCAGCGGGCCCTCGATGACCTCGATGGGCCGCCCGCCGCGCGCGGAGATCTCGGCGCGCAGTTCCTCGGTGTCGAGCTCGACGTGCTGGTCGATGCCCTTGACCAGCGCGTGCGTGATGCGCTCGCCCAGCGGCAGACTGCGCCACTCCTCGTCCGCGACCTCGCGGGCCTGGCCCGAGCCGGCGTGCGCGGCCGCGATCTCGAGCAGCCGCTCGGCCGCGTCGGGACGGCGGTTGAGGATGACGTCTTCGATGCGGTCGCGCAGCTCGGGGTCGACCTGGTCGTAGACGACCAGGGCGCCGGCGTTGACGATGCCCATCGTCAGCCCGGCCTTGATCGCGTGGTAGAGGAAGACGGCGTGGATCGCCTCGCGGACCGCGTTGTTGCCGCGGAAGGAGAACGAGACGTTCGAGATGCCACCGCTGATCTTGGCGTTGGGCAGGTTCTCCTTGATCCAGCGGGCGCCCTCGATGAAGTCGACGCCGTAGTTGGCGTGCTCCTCGATGCCTGTCGCGACGGCAAAGACGTTCGGGTCGAAGATGATGTCCTCGGCCGGGAAGCCGACCTCGTCGACGAGGATGTCGTAGGCCCGCTTGCAGATCTGCTTGCGGCGCTCGAGGTTGTCGGCCTGGCCGTCCTCGTCGAAGGCCATGACCACCACGGCTGCGCCGTACTTGCGGCACAGCCGGGCGTGCTCGATGAACGGCTCGACGCCCTCCTTCATCGAGATGGAGTTGACGATCGACTTGCCCTGGACGTTCTTCAGGCCCTCCTCGATGACGTCCCACTTCGAGGAGTCGATCATCACCGGCACCCGGCTGATGTCGGGCTCCGAGCCGATGAGCCGCAGGAAGCGCTGCATGGCGGCCAGGCCGTCGATCATGCCTTCGTCCATGTTGACGTCGATGACCTGCGCGCCGTTCTCGACCTGCTGGCGGGCCACCGACAGCGCGGTGTTGTAGTCGCCGTCCTTGATCAGGTTGCGGAACTTGGCCGAGCCGGTGATGTTCGTGCGCTCGCCCACGTTCACGAACAGCGAGTCGTCGTCGACGGTGAGCGGCTCGAGGCCGGACAGCCGCAGGGCGGGCTTCACCTGCACGGGCACGCGCGGCGCCGCACCCTCGATCTGCCGGGCGATGGCGGCGATGTGGGCCGGGGTGGTGCCGCAGCAGCCGCCGGCCATGTTGATCAGCCCGGACGTCGCGAACTCGCCGACGATCTCGCCGGTGTCCTCCGGCTGCTCGTCGTACTCGCCGAAGGCGTTGGGCAGCCCGGCGTTGGGGTAGGCGTGCACGAAGCAGTCGGCGATGCGCGACAGCTCGGCGATGTAAGGACGCAGTTCGGTGCCACCCAGGCCGCAGTTCAGGCCGACGATGAGCGGTCGCGCGTGGCGGACGGAGTTCCAGAACGCTTCGGTGACCTGCCCGGTGAGGGTGCGGCCCGAGGCGTCGGTGATGGTGCCCGAGATCACGACCGGCCAGCGGCGGCCGTGCTGCTCGAAGAGCGTCTCGACGGCGAAGATCGCCGCCTTGCTGTTGAGCGTGTCGAAGATGGTTTCGATGACGAAGACGTCGGCGCCGCCGTCGACGAGCCCGCGGGCCTGCTCGAGGTAGGCCTCGACCATGGTGTCGAAGTCGATGTTGCGGGCGCCGGGGTCGTTGACGTCCGGCGAGATGGACCCGGTGCGGTTCAGCGGCCCGATGGCGCCGGCGACGTAGCGCGGGCGGTCCGGGGTGGCCGCGGTCATGGTGTCGCAGGCCTCGCGCGCCAGCCGCGCGGCGGCGACGTTCATCTCGTAGGCGAGGTCCTGCATGCCGTAGTCGGCCAGCGAGACCTTCTGCGCGTTGAACGTGTCGGTCTCGATGATGTCCGCGCCGGCCTCGAGGTACTCGGCGTGGATGCCGCGGATGATGTGGGGCTGGGTGAGCACAAGCAGGTCGTTGTTGCCCCGGAGGTCGCTGGGCCAGTCGGCGAAGCGTTCCCCGCGGTAGTGCTCCTCCTCCAGCTTGTGCCGCTGGACCATCGTGCCCATCGCGCCGTCGATGACGAGCAGGCGCTCGCGCAGGGCCGCGGTGAGTTCGGCGGTGGCATCGGGGCGATGATTCGGGGTGTCGGCGCTGGGAGCGTCTGGCACAGGGCATCCTCGGGCAGTCGGGCGGGCCGGCATCCGGTCCGTCGAGCCTGACGGCACCAGCACACGGCACCGTCAGCACGGTGCCCTCCCAGCATACGTCGAGGGGTCCGCGGAGCCGGGGTGAAAGCCCGTCCCGGCGGGGCGGCGTCGCGGCCCGGACTCGCCCGGGGTGGCTCGTTAGGCTGGGTACATGGCTCGCAACGCACCTGCACCTCGTACGAGCGGCGAGGACGCGTGACCGCACCGGACCTCGGCGACTGGCCGGAGCTCGTCAACCCCGTCCTCGTCGGCGCCTTCGAGGGCTGGAACGACGCCGGGGACGCCGCCAGCGGGGCCGTCGAGCACCTCGAACTCGAGTGGGAGGCCGAGCCGCTCACCGAGATCGACCCCGACGACTACTACGACTTCCAGGTCAACCGGCCGACGGTGTCGCTGGTGGACGGCATCTCGCGCCGCATCGAGTGGCCGACGACCCGGTTCTCGTACTGCCGGCCCCCGGGCGCGGATTTCGACCTCGTCCTCATGCACGGCATCGAGCCCAACATGCGCTGGCGGACGTTCTGCGGGGAGCTGCTCGGGGTGATCCAGCGCCTGGACATACGCGTGGTCGTGACCCTCGGCGCCCTGCTGTCGGACTCGCCGCACACCCGGCCGACCCAGGTCACCGGCAGCGCGTACGACCCGGAATCCGCGGCCCGGTACGGGCTCGAGCGCTCGCGTTACGAGGGTCCGACCGGCATCGTCGGCGTGCTGCAGGACGCCTGCGTGGCGGCGGGCATCCCGGCGATCTCGTTCTGGGCCGGCGTGCCGCACTACGTCTCGCAGCCGCCGAACCCGAAGGCCACCCTCGCCCTGCTCCAGGGCGTCGAGGAGGTCCTGGACGTCGTCATCCCGCAGGGCCAGCTACCGGAGCAGCGCGACGAGTGGCAGAAGCTGGTCAACGAGATGGCGGCCGAGGACGAGGAGGTCGTGGAGTACATCCGCAACCTCGAGGAGCGCGACGACGAGATCGACCGCACCCAGATGACGCAGGCCTCGGGCGATGCGATCGCACGCGAGTTCGAGCGCTACCTGCGGCGGCGCGACCGCGGTGGCGGCCACGCCGGCGGCAACTTCGGCAGCTGACCCGGGACACGGTCCCCGGTCAGAGGGCGACGCCGAGCAGGGCGTCGACGAGGTCGGACATCAGGCGCGGCGCGGTGCGATCGGCGTCCGCCGCCTGCCCCTCGAGCGCGGCAGCGACCCAGGCGTCGACTGCGGCGATCGACCCCACGGTGTCCAGGTCGTCGGCCAGCCGCTCCCGCACCTGCGCCAGCAGCTCGGTCGCCGACGGGGCCGCGGGCAGGGCAGCCGCGGCGCGCCAGCGGCTCAGCCGGGCCTCGGCGTTGGGCAGCCGGCCGCCGGTCCACTCACGGTCGGCGCGGTAGTGCCCGTCGAGCAGCGCCAGGCGGATGGCCATCGGGTCGATGTGTGCCCCGCGGAGCTTGGAGACGAGGACGAGGTTTCCGCGCGACTTGCTCATCTTCTCGCCGTCGAGCCCGATCATGCCGGCGTGCACGTAGTGGTGCGCGAAGTCCGGCTCGCCGGTCAGGACCTCGGCGTGTGCGGCCGAGTGCTCGTGGTGCGGGAACGCGAGATCCGACCCGCCGCCCTGCACGTCGAAGCCCATGCCGAGCCGGTTGAGCGCGATGACGCTGCACTCGATGTGCCAGCCCGGCCGGCCCGGCCCGAGTTCGGTGTCCCAGTGCGGTTCACCCCACCGGCGCCCGCGCCACAGCAGCGAGTCCAGCGGGTCGCGCTTGCCGGAGCGGTTCGGGTCGCCCCCGCGCTCGCCGAACACGGCAAGCATCGTCTCGCGGTCGAGGTTCGACTCGTGCCCGAAACGCGGCGCCGAGGACACCGGGAAGTAGACGTCCTCGTCCACGGCGTAGGCGTTGCCCTGGTCCCGCAGCCGCCCGATGGCCTCGGTGATCTCCGGGATGGCCTCGACCGCGCCGATGTAGTCCTGCGGCGGAAGCACGCGCAGCGCCGTCATGTCCTCACGGAACAGCTGGATCTCGCGTTCGGCAAGGCTCATCCAGTTCTCGCCCGTGTGCGCCGCCCGCTCGAGCAGCGGGTCGTCGACGTCGGTGACGTTCTGGACGTAGTGGACGTCGAGACCGGCGTCGCGCCACACGCGCTGGACGAGGTCGAAGGCGAGGTAGGTGGCCGCGTGCCCGAGGTGCGTCGCGTCGTAGGGGGTGATCCCGCACACGTACATGCGGCCCGTGCCCCGGGCGGAGGTCTCGCGCACCTCACCCGTCGCGGTGTCGTGCAGCCGCAGCGGCAGGCCGTGTCCGGGCAGGTCGGGCACGGGGGTGCTCGGCCAGGCGTCCATGCAACTCACGCTATCTGCCCGCGCGCTCCGGGCGGGCAGCGGGCAGACTCCCTGCATGTCCCACTATCTCGTGTCCGAATCCGTCGTCATCCCGGTTGACGCCCAGACGCTGTTCGACATCGTCGCCGACCCCGCCATGCACCCGGTGATCGACGGGTCGGGCAGCGTGCAGGCGACGCGCAGCGGCGGTCCGGAGCGGCTGAGCAAGGGCGCCGAGTTCGGCATGGACATGAAGCTGGGCGCCTCCTACAAGATCACCAACACCGTCGTCGAATTCGAGGAGGGCCGCCTCATCGCGTGGCGGCACTTCAACGGCCACGTCTGGCGCTACCGCTTCGAGCCGGTCGAGGGCGGCACGAAGGTCACCGAGGAGTGGGACGCCCGCAAGGTGTGGAACCGCATCGCCCTGCGCCTGTCCGGGTTCCCCAAGCGCAACCGCGAGGGCATCAAGGGCACGCTCACCAAGCTGGGTGAGGTCGCGACCCAGCGCTGAGCGGCGTCAGATCGGCGGCGTCAGATCGGCGGCCACGGAACCGCCGGCCAGTCGCCGGTCGGTTCCGGGTGCCGCCCGCTGGACAGCAGCGTGTGCACGCGCATCCGCGTGCTGCGCACCTCGCGGCGCGTCAGCAGGTCGGCCAGCCGCTCCCCCAGCGCACCGTCGAGGTCGGCACGCAGCCGGGTGAGGGTGTCGCGGGCGTCGCCGGTCAGCCGCGCGCCGGCCCACTGCCACAGCACCGTCCGCAGCTTGTTCTCGACGCTGAAGCTGACGCCGTGGTCGATGCCGAAGACCGCACCCTGCGGCGTCGGCAGCAGATGGCCACCCTTGCGGTCGGAGTTGTTGATCACGGCGTCGAAAACCGCGATGTCCCGCAACCGCTCGACGTCGCGCCTGCGCATGAACCGCGCAATGTTGATCTCGTCATCGACGTCCACCCACAGTTGGACCATGCCCGGCCCGGCCGGGCCGTCGCGGTAGACCGTCGGCGGCACGATGCCCCAGCCGGTGGCGGCGGAGACTTCGTAGGCGGCAACCTCGCGCTCGGCCAGTGTGCCGTCCGGGTAGTCCCAGAGCGGCCGCTCCCCCGCCACCGGTTTGTAGACACAGGCGGCGGTGCGGTCGTCGGCGGTCACCGCGCAGTAGAACGAGGCGTTGGACGCGTCCATGACCCGGCCCTCGATCGACAGCTCGCCGAGCGTGAGCAGCCCGATCGCCTCGTCGACGCTGATGCCGTCCTGCCCGTCGACGGCGAGCGGCAGCGCCGGGGTCAGCTCGTCGGGGGCGGACACGACGGGGTGGCTGCGGGGCGGTTCACTGGCTCAGGGAGATGCCGCGCCGGTAGCCGTTCAGCCGGGCGCAGACGTGCCCGGACGCGGCCAGCGGCTGGTTGCACAGCGGGCAGGGCGGGCGTCCGGCCGACACCAGCTTGCGCGCGCGGTCGATGAAGGCGCGGGCCCGGCGTGGCTCGATCAGCACCCGCAGCGCGTCCGGGCCCTCCTCGACGTCCTCGAGCAGCGTCTCCTCGGCCACCTCGGGCTCCTCCACCGGCGCCTGCGCCTCGATGACCACCAGTCCGGCGTCCCCGTCCCAGGCCAGGCCCATGGCCGCGACGCGGAATTCCTCGTCGATCGGCTGGCTCAGCGCCTCGGTGTCGGCGTCCTCGGCCGGCAGGGCCGTGCCGGTGCGCGCGACGATCTCGTCGAGCAGCTGCTCGAGGCGGTCGGCGAGCACGACGACCTGCTGCTTCTCGAGCGCGACGGACACCACCCGGGGGCCGTCGACGGCCTGGAGGTAGAAGGTGCGCTCGCCGGGCGTGCCGACGGTGCCGGTGACGAACCGGCTGGGACGGTCGAAGAGGAACAGCTGGCGCATGATGCCCGCAAGTTTATGAGGTCCGGGCCCGTTGCGCCGCCAGTGCCGGCGCGACCTGCAGCACGTGCGCCCGGGACGGCTCAGACGGTGCCGCTGCCCGCACCCCCGCCGACCGTCGCGTCGGTCGCGGGCTTGCGACGGCCGCGGCGCTTGGGCGGGACGAAGGCGGACAGGTCGCCGCCGGTGTCGTTGACGCGGATGACGTACGGACGGGTGCTGGTGTAGCGGATCACCGACACCGAACACGGGTCCGGGACGATCCGCTGGTACTGGTCGAGATGCAGGCCCAGCGCGTCGGCCAGGATCGCCTTGATGATGTCGCCGTGGGCGCACGCGACCCAGACCGCGTCCTCACCGAAGTGGGCGTCCCACTCGCGCACGGCCTTGATCACCCGCGCCGACATCTCGGTCAGCGCCTCGCCGCCGGGGAAGCGCGCCGCCGACGGCTGCGACTGCACCACCTTCCACATCGGCTCCTTGACCAGCTCCTTGAACGGCCGGCCCGTCCAGTCCCCGTAGTCGCACTCGATGATCCGCTCGTCGACGTGCCAGGAGGGGTCGCGCCCGGCCGCCTGCTGCGCCTCGCGGATCGCGCCGGCGGTCTCGAGGCAGCGGTCCAGCGGACTGGTGACGACGGCGGTCAGCGGCACGGCGGCCATCCGCTCGGCCAGCGCCGCCGCCTGCTTCTGCCCGCGCTCGTCGAGGTGGACGCCGGGCGTCCGGCCGGCGAGGACGGGCCCGGTCATGGCCGTCAGTCCGTGCCGGACCAGCAACACAGTGCTCATGTGCCGATCAATTCGTTGCGTCGAGGACGCCGGCCGACAACAGGACCATCAGCAGCACACCCAGTGCGATGCGGTAGTAGATGAAGATGAACGTCGAGTGGTTCGTCAGCCAGCGCATCAGCCAGTGGATCGAGGCCAGCCCGACGACAAACGCGAACACCAGCGCGATGCCGGTCAGCCCCACGCCGGGAGTTCTGCCCGAGCCGGGTTTGACGGCCTCGTAACCGCCGGAGAGCACGACCGCAGGGATGGAGAGCAGAAAGGAGAACCGCGCCGCGGCCTCTCGCGTCAGGCCCCGGAACAGGCCGGCCGTGATGGTGGTGCCCGACCGCGACGCGCCGGGGATGAGGGCGAGCGCCTGCGCGGTGCCCACGGTGATGGCGTCCCTCGTGTTGATCTGCTCCTCGACGCGGTCCTTGCGGCCGACCTTCTCCGCGGCGAACAACACGAGCGCGAGGGCGATCAGCGTGATCGAGATGACCCACAGATTGCGCGCGCCGGTCTCGATCTGGTGGCTGAAGATCAGCCCGAACACCGAGACCGGGATGGTCGCGAGGATGAGATACCAGCCCAGCTTGTACTCCAGCGAGGAGCGGACCGAGGGGTCCCGCAGGCCCTTGAACCACGCGACCGTGACCTGGAGCAGCTCGCGCCAGAAGTAGGCGACGATCGCGATCGTCGTGCCCAGTTGCACGATGGCGGTGAACGGGGCGCCGGGGTCGGTGCTGGCCTTCTGGCCGTGGTAGTGGAAGTGCCAGTCGAACAGTGCCGGGACGATCCGCAGGTGCGCGGTGGACGAGACGGGCAAGAACTCGGTCAGACCTTGGACGATGCCCAGCACGATCGCCTGCAACAGCGTCATGCAGAAACCCCGGACTTGTCGAGCGCCTCGGCGGCCGTGCGCAGGGCGGTGACCCGCTCCTCCGGGGTGGCGCCGTAGGGCGAGACCGACAGCGTCGTCACGCCGGCCTCGGCGAAGGCGGTCATGCGCTCGGCAAGGCGGTCGACCGGCCCCAGCAACGAGGTCGCGTCGACGAACTCCTGGGGCACGGCGGCGCACGCGCCGTCGTAGTCGCGGGCGAGGTAGAGGTCCTGGACGCGGCCCGCGGCCTCGTCGAACCCCATCCGGCGGGCGAGGTTGTTGTAGAAGTTCTGCTCCCGGCTGCCCATGCCGCCGACGTACAGCGCGGCGTACGGCCGCACCGGGTCGGCGCAGGCAGCGACGTCGTCGCCCACCACGAGCGGCACCGTGGGAGCGATGTCGAAGGTCGTCATGTCCTTGCCGGCCGTCGCCCGGCCGGCCCGGATTCGCTCGAGCGAGTCATCCACGTGGCCCGGTGCGAAGAACACCGGCAACCAGCCGTCCGCGATCTCCCCGGTCAGCTCGAGGTTCTTCGGCCCGATCGCGGCGAGGTAGATCGGGATGTGCTCGCGGTAGGGGTGCAGCATCAGGTGCAGCGCCTTGCCGGGGCCATCGGGCAGCGGCAGCTGGTAGGTCTCGCCGTCGTAGCTCACCCGCTCGCGCGACAGCGCCAGCCTCAGGATGTCGACATACTCCCGGGTACGGACGAGGGGCTTCGCGAAACGGACGCCGTGCCAGCCTTCGGACACCTGCGGTCCCGAGACGCCCACGCCGAGCCGGAAGCGGCCCTCGGACAGCGTGTCGAGCGTTGCCGCGGTCATCGCCGTCATGGCCGGTGTGCGGGCCGGGATCTGCATGATCGCGCTGCCGATGTCGATCGTCGTCGTCTTGGCGGCCAGCCACGCCAGCACGCTCACCGCGTCCGAGCCGTAAGCCTCCGCGACCCACACGACCGAGAAACCGAGACGCTCAGCCTCCTGGACGAGGGCGACATCCTGCGACGAATCGCCGCGCATCCCCCAGTAACCGACGTTGAGTCCCAGACGCATTGGGCCACCCTAGCGAGCAGCCTTCCGGGTCCTTCTGCGGCGAGCCGGTAGTTTCCTGCATCGTGGAGCAGCGCAGGGTCGGACGCAGCGGGTTGACGGTGTCCCGGTTGGGGCTGGGCACCATGACCTGGGGTTCGGAGACCGATCCGGACGAGGCAGCGGCCCAGCTGGTCGCCTTCCGCGACGCCGGCGGCACCCTCGTCGACACCGCCGCGTCGTACGGCATGGGGCAGGCGGAGGTCATCCTCGGCGGCCTGATCGCCGACGTCGTGCCGCGCAGCGAGCTGGTGATCGCGAGCAAGGCCGGGATCCGGCGCACCGAGGAAGGTCGCTTCGTCGACTGCTCGCGCGGGGCGCTGCTGGGCCAGCTGGACGACTCGCTGCGCAAGCTCGCCACCGAGCATCTCGACCTCTGGTACGTGCACAACGTCGACGACACCGTGCCATGGGAGGAGACGCTGAGCGCCCTGGACCACGCCGTGACGTCGGGCAAGGTCCGCTACGTCGGGGTGTCCAACTACTCGGGCTGGCGGATCGGCTCGCGCCGCGACATGGCAACGCAGCGTGCCTGGTCGCGCACCGCTCGTAGCCAATCAGGTGCGGTACTCCCTCGTGGACCGCGGCATCGAGCGCGAGGTCGTCCCGGCGTGCGAGGCGCTCGGCGTCGGCATCTTCCCGTGGTCACCGCTGGCGGGCGGGTTGCTCACCGGCAAGTACCGCGGCGGCATCCCGTCCGACTCGCGCGCGGCGATGTCGAGCCGCGCGAACCTCATCGACATCGACGACCCCGGCGCGGCCGGCATCGTCGAGGCCGTCGCGACGGCGGCCGAGGGGCTCGCGACCTCGCCGGTCAACGTCGCGCTGGCGTGGCTGCGTGACCGTCCGGGTGTGGCCGCCCCGATCCTCGGTGCCCGCACCCTGGGCCAACTCACCGGCCAGCTCGCCAGTGAGGCCGTAGAGCTGCCGCGCGAGATCCTGGCCGCCCTCGACGACGTGTCCGCCCCGACCGTCTCCTACCCCGAGGACGTGCGCTGACGGCGACGCCGGATCCGGTCTTCGCCGCCTTCTGCGAGGCGGGGCTCTGGCCGGGGCTCGGACGGCGCCTGGCGGGCGAGCTGGCCGAGGCCGGCATCCACGGCCCCGCCGACGTCAGCACCGCCACCCTCACCGGGCTGGCCCGCGTGAGCGCCCAGCGCGCCGGCCGGCTGCTCTCGTCGTTCATCGCCGCCGGGCCGGCCTACGAGGTCGCCGAGCTGGTCGTCCCCGCCGGGGTGGACGCGCGGGTCGCCGGCCGTGCCGTCGACCTGCTCGGACCGCCGGCCTCCCGCCTGCTGCGCGACGATCCGTGGCGGCTGCTCGCCGTGCACGGGGTCACGCCGGCCGACGCCGACCGGGTCGCCCGGGCGGCCATCCCGGGTGTGACACGGGACGACCCGCGGCGGGCGCGGGCGCTGGTGGCGTGGGTGCTGGCCAGGCAGGCCCGCGACGGGCACACGGTGGACCACCGTTCGGACGTGGCGTCGGCGCTGGCCGAGTTCGGCGCCGGCGACCCGCAGGCCGCGGTCGACGCCGCTCTCGATTCGGCCGCTGTCGTGGAGTACGAGCCGGACGCCCCGGACGGCGGTCCGGATCGTGACTCCGAAACCGACACCGGCAATTCCGCTGACCCCCAGCTGGCCCTGGCCCGCTACGCCGAAGCCGAGGACGGCATCGCACAGGGCATCGCCAGGCTGGTCGCAACGGCAGAACCCGTCCACGTCTCGAGGCGAGGTCGAGCCGGCTCGGCGTTGAAAACTCTGGACGAGCGTCAGCAGGCCGCCGTCGATGCGGCGCTCACCGCTGGCGTCACGGTCCTGACGGGCGGTCCCGGCACCGGCAAGAGCCGCACCGTCGCGACCCTCGTGGCGCTGGCCGAGGACGCCGGGTGCAGCGTCGCGCTGGCCGCCCCCACCGGTCGCGCGGCCAAGCGGCTCGAGGAACTGTGTGACACGCCCGCTTCGACCCTGCACCGCCTGCTCGGTGCGCAGGCGCGGCAGTCCGGGGACGGGGTGCGGTTCGACGGCGGCTTCCAGCGCGGCGAGGAGTGGCCGCTGGACGAGGACGTCGTCGTGGTGGACGAGGCGTCCATGCTCGACGTCGAGCTGGCCGAGGCCCTGCTGAGCGCGTGCAAGGACGGCACGCACCTCGTGTTCGTCGGCGATGCCGCCCAACTGCCCTCGATCGGGCCGGGACGGGTGCTGGGCGACCTCATCGACTCCGGCACGGTGCCGGTGACGGAGCTGACGACGCTGTACCGGCAGGCCGAGGGCGGCACCATCGCCCGGCTGGCCACTGCGGTGCGCGGCGGCGAGCTGGCCGCGGTCGACGACCCGACGCACGAGGTCGTCGTGGTGCCGGCCCGCGGATCGGGTGAGGCGTCGCACCGCGTCGTGCAGCTGGTGACCGATTCCATCCCGCGCGCTCTCGGCATCCCGGCCGACCTCGTGCAGGTGGTGACGCCGGTGCACCGCGGCCCCGCCGGCACCCAGGCCCTCAACGCCGCGCTCAAGGCCCGCCTCAATCCCGGGGCCGGCTCACGCCGCTTCGACCCGGGCGACCGCGTCGTCGCCACCGCCAATCACCTGGAGGCGGAGCCCAACGGCTACGCCAACGGCGAGGTCGGGGTGGTCGAGAAGGTCGAGTCCGACGGTGCGGTGACGGTGGGGTTCGCGTCCGGGCCGGCGACGGTGAAGGGCAAGGCGCTCGGCGACCTGCTGCACGGGTGGGCGATCACGGTGCACCGCGCCCAGGGCTCGGAGTTCCCTGCCGTGGTCGTCGTGCTGCCGCCCGAGGCCGGGTCGATGCTGTCCCGGCCGCTCGTCTACACCGCGCTGACCCGCGCGCAGCGGCACCTGTCGATCGTGCACGCGGCAGGCCCGGCGGTGGGGCGCGCGGTGCGTCAGGTGGGCGCGCTGCCCCGGCGCACCCGCCTCATCCCCCTGCTGCGCGAGTACCTGCCCCCTTCGTGACCCCGCCCGCCCGGTCGTGGCCCCGGGGCGGCGGTGTCCGCGGCGTGTCGCGCCGCAGCGCGGCCACAACCTCTCTTTGTGGCCGCGGGGCGGCGGTGTCCGCGGCGTGTCGCGCCGCAGCGCGGCCACGACCGGGAGGGTGGGCCCGTGGCGGGGCGAACCGGGGTACCTGTGACGGCACGACTTGACATATGACCGGGTGGTCATATCGTTCGGACATGCCCCGTACAACCTGGGACAAATTGGACGCCACGCGGCGCGAGCGGGTGTTGCTGGCTGCCATGGAGGAGTTCGGGCAGCACGGCTACTCCGGCGGCAGTTTGAACGTCATCGCGCGGGTGGCCGACGTGTCCAAAGGCTCGTTGTTCCAGTACTTCCACGACAAGTTCGACCTCTTCGCCTACGTCGCCGAGGAGTCCTCGACGCGGGTGTTCGAGGCCATGCGCCCGTACCTGCAGGCCCCGATCCCCGAGGACGTCGTCTTCCTCGACCACGTCGCCGCGCTGGTCGAACGCTGGATCGCCTACATGGCCGCGAATCCCCTCGACCGCTCCGTCACCGCCGCGACCAGCATGGAACTCGACCCGCACGTACGCCGCGCTGTCCGTAGCCCCGTGCACCGGCTGTTCGCGCTCGGCCTGCGCCCGCTGTTCGAGCACGCCGTCCACGAGGGGCACCTGCGCCCGGACACCGACGTCGACGCCCTGCTCGCGCTCTCGGCGCTGCTGCTCCCCCACCTCGCCCTGGCCCCGTTCGAACCCGGCCTCGACGTCGCGGTCCCCCTGCACGGCACCAGCCGGTCGGTGCGGGTGGCACACACCCGGCGCCTCGTCGACGCCGTGTTCGCCGGCTCCCTCGCCGACCGCCGGCACGCCACTGCGGGCCGCTGACCGTGGCCGACTACCCCGCCGAGCCCTGGGACCTGCGCGGACAGCTGCACGCCTCGGCCTTTCTGGTTCCGCTCGCCGACATCCCGGTCGAGCTGCCGCCGGGCTGCACTCCCGTCCGGATCGCCGGGCGCGGCGTCGTCGGCACCGCCTGGGTGTCCTACGAGCCGGGTGGCGTGCTGAGCTACCGGGAGATCATGGCCACGCTGCTCGTCCGCCGCGGCCTGCGCGTCCTGCCGACGATCGTACGGATCTGGGTCGACAGCGAGACCTCCCGTGACGGCGGGCGGGCGCTGTGGGGCATCCCGAAGGAGCTCGCGAGATTCACCTTCGACGGCACCTTCCACGCCGCCGAGGACGACAAGGGCCCCATCGCGTCGGCCGTCGTGCGGCCGCGGCGCGCCCTGCCCCGTCGCCTGCCGGTGCGTTTCTCGATCGTGCAGTGGCTCGACGGGCAGGCCAAGGTCAGCCCCGTCCGGTCGACGGCACTGGTGTCGACAGCCCGAGCCACCTTCGACGCCGACCCGGCCGGGCCGCTGGGTTTCCTGGCCGGGCACCGCCCGCTCGCGTCCTTCAGCCTGCGCGACTTCCGGATGAGCTTCGGCGGACGCTAGCCCGAGCACCCGGTGGTGGTGCGCGACGCCGTCACGGCGTTCAATGGTCGCGATGACCACCGACACCGGCGAGCCCGACTGGGAGTACGCGCCGCTGCGCATCCCGCCCGACGTCACTCGGGTGAACGCAGCGGCGCAACTGTCGCTGCACGCCGAGTTCGGTGGCTGGGAACTCGCACGGGTGGTCCGCTACATGGACGGCAGCCGTCGCGTGACCCTGCGGCGCAAGCGGCGGTCCACGCCGGTGCCGCTACCGAAACTGTCGATCTGACCGCGACCCGGTCAGGTCTGTCACGAGAAGGTCGACGATGCCCTACTACGTGGTCCGCGGAACCGTCCCGCCGAAGAAGCACACCGTCCACAAACAGGCCGACGGGTCCCTCGCCTACGAGGAGATGATCGGCGAGGAGGGCTTCTCCGGCTCGGCGTCGATGCTCTACCACCGTCGCGTGCCGTCGGCGATGATCGATTCGAGGCCGTGGGACCTCGGCGATCTCAAGACCCAGCCCAACTACCCGTTGCGGCCGCTGCACCTCCGCCTGGGCGACCTGTTCCCGGGCGAGGCGTACCTGGGCAAGGACCCGGTGCGCCACCGCCGGCTCGTCCTGGGCAACGGCGACGTGCGGATCAACTACGTCGTCGCCGACACCACGTCGCCGCTCTACAGCAACGCCACCGGCGACGAGTGTGTCTACGTCCAGTCCGGACGCGCCAGGCTGGAGTCGGTCTTCGGCGAGCTCGAGGTCGGCGCCGGCGACTACGTGATCCTGCCGCGCACCACGATCCACCGCTGGGTGCCGCTCGGCGTCGACGACGACGGACCCCTTCGCTTCTTCTGCATCGAGGCCTCGAGCCACATCGTCCATCCGCGCCGGCACCTGTCGAAATACGGCCAGTTCCTCGCCGGGTCCCCGCTCACCGAGCGTGATCTGCGCGTCGTCGACGGTCCGTCCCTCGCCCCGCACCCGGAGCAGGAGGAGCCGGTCGACGTCTACGTCAAGCACCGCGGCCGCGCCGCCCACGGCATCGTCGGCTCGATTGTCACGCACGCGACCCATCCGTTCGACGTCGAGGGCTGGGACGGTTACGTCTATCCCTACGCGTTCAGCGTGCACGACTTCGAACCGGTGACGGGCTCGATCCACCAGCCGCCGCCGGCCCATCAGGTGCTCGAGGGCTACAACTTCGTCATCTGCAACTTCGTCCCGCGCCGGCTGGACTATCACCCGGACGCCATCCCGCTGCCGTACTACCACTCCAACGTCGACTCCGACGAGGTGCTGTTCTACTCCGGCGGGGACTACACGGCCCGCAAGGGCACCGGCATCGGCGTCGAGTCCCTGACCCTGCACCCGTCGGGTCACTCGCACGGACCGCAGGTCCGGGCCTACGAGAACGCCCACGGGGTGACCGAGACCGACGAGCTGGCGGTGATGGTCGACACCTTCCGGCCGCTGGAGATCGGCGAGGGCGGCATGGCCAGCGACGACGGGCGCTACGCCTGGTCCTGGAGCGGCGAGGGCCCGGACGGCCCGATCGCCCCGCTGCCGTAGTCGCCCACCGGCCCGCAGCGAAACACCGACGACACAGACTGTGCCGCAGGGTGTTCTGATGGCGGATGTGCATGCTCCGGACGAGTTGGCGGCCGGCGGACCGCTGGCCGGGCTCACCGTCGCCATCACCGCCGACCGCAGGGGCCCCGAACTGCGCACCTCGCTCGAGCGCCTCGGCGCCGACGTCGTCTGGGGGTCGACGATGCGTGCCGTCCCGCCCGAGGCGGACGCGGAGCTCGTCGACGAGACCGACGCGGTGCTCGAGTCGGCGCCGACCTGGTTCGCGGTGTCGACTGGCAGCGGGCTTCGGTCATGGCTCGCCGCGGCGCACGACGCCGGGCGCGGGATCGCCGTCGAGCAGATGCTGCGCGAGACGCGGGTCGTTGCCCGTGGCGCGAAGAGTCACGGCGCGCTTCGGGGACTCGGCATCGAGCCGGTGTTCGTCTCGACGCAGGAGACGATGGACGACGTCTGCGCCTGGCTGCGCGAGCGGGTGGGCCCGCGCGACGCACTGGGTGTCCAGGTGCACGGCGGCGAGGTGATCGGCACCGTGGACCGGTTGCGGCCGCAGGTCCGCGAGGTGCACACCGTCGCGCCGTACCGGTGGGTGCTCCCCGAGGACCTCGACGCCGCCGAGCAGGTCGTCACCGATCTCGTCGCCGGACGCGTGCACGTGCTGGCTCAGACCAGCGCGCCGAGCGCCCGCAACCTCGTGCGCGTCGCCGACCGCATGGGGCGCCGGGCCGAGCTCATCGCAGCGTTGCGGGGTCCGGTCTGCATCGCCGTCGTCGGGCCGGTCACCGCGCGGGCGTTCGAAGAGATCGGCGTCGGCATCGACGTCATGCCCACGCGCCCCCGCACCGCCGACCTGCTGCGCTCGATCACTCAGTGGGCGCGCGACCGGGATCCGTCAGCGCCGGTGCCCGAGAACACGTCGACGCCGGATTCGTTCGAGCTCGTTCCCGGCGCCGCGGTCGTGCGGATCGGGCCCAAGGTCGTTCAGTTAGGGGCGCAGGAGTTCGCGGTGCTTGCGGCCCTGGTGCGCCGGCCGGGTGTGGTGCTCAAGCCGGGTGAGCTCGCGCTGCAGGCATGGGGCCACCGGAGACCGGATGACGTCACGCAGGTGCGCCACCACGTGTCACGGGTGCGCCGCAAGCTCGGCGAGCACGGCCGCGCCGTGCAGACCGTGCGCAGCGTCGGCTACCGCTACGTCCGGCCCAGCTGACGCGCGGGTGGTTCTGGCGAGCTACCCTCCCAGCTCGACTGTTCGCCATGCGGAGGGGGTGCCATGGTCGCGGCCGCCACTCCTGTCATCCGGCTGGCCGTGCCAGTCGACGTCCCGGCGATCTGCCGTTTCGGCGAGGCGCACATCCGTGCGCACTACGCGCCGCTGATCGGCCCGGAGGCAGCAGACGCGCAGGTCCGCGACTGGTGGAACGCGGCGCAGATCGGCGCTGCCGTCGCCGATGGGCTCGTGCTCGTCGCGGAGCTGTCGGGCCGGCTCGTAGGCGTCGCCCAGCGCGGTCGCCGAGGTCCCGAGCACGTCGTCTACAAGCTGTACCTCGAACCTGGACAGCGCGGGCGTGGGTTGGGCCCGAGGTTGCTCGACGCCGTTGCCGAGCAGTTGCCGGACGGCTCCACCGAGCTGCACGTCGAGCACTTCGCGGGCAATCTCCGGGCGGGTGAGTTCTACGAGCGCGAGGGCTTCGTCGTGCGGCGGGTCCAGCCTGATCCCGCAGGACAACCGGCACTGGCGGTCGTCTGGCGAGCCCGGCGCGTGATGTAGTGCCCGGCTGCCGTGGAGCCGCGGCCTGGTAGCTCAGTCGCCGTGGAAGCGGCGGACGGTGTCGAGAGTGTCGATCTCGTCGACCGGCTTGTCGTCGCGGTAGCGCAGCACGCGGGCGAAGCGCAGCGCCACGCCACCCGGGTAGCGCGTCGAGCCCTGGACGCCGTCGAAGGCGATCTCGACGACCTGTTCCGGCCGCAGCCGCACGACGTACCCGTCCGTGGGTCCGTCCGCGAGCGACAGGAACCGTTCGGTCTGCCACGCCAACATCTCATCGGTCATGCCTTTGAAGGTCTTGCCGAGCATGACGAGCTCACCGGTGGCGGCGTCACGCGCGCCGAGGTGGATGTTGGACAGCTTCCCGGTGCGCCGCCCGGACCCCCATTCGACGGCGAGGACGACGAGGTCGAGGGTGTGGACGGGTTTGATCTTCAGCCAGCCCGCGCCGCGTCGACCGGCCTCGTACGGCGCGGTCAGGGACTTGGCGACGACCCCCTCGTGCCCGGCCGCGAGCGTGCGCTCGAGGAAGGCCTGCGCTGCGTCGGCGTCGCCGGTGACGAGGCGGTCGACGCGGTAGCGCTCGGGCACGATCTCGGCCAACACCGCCGCCCGCTCCTCCCCCGGAGCGTCCAGCAGGTCGACGCCGTCGCGGTGCAGCACGTCGAACAGGAACACCGACAGCGGTTGAGCGGCCCGGGCCGCCTCGATGTCGACGCTGCGGCCGAAGCGCGACGCCGTGACCTGGAAACGGTGCGGACGGTTGTCCGGACGCAGCGCGATCGCCTCGCCGTCCGCGACCAGCGTGTCGACGGGCAGCGCGCGCGTCGCCTCGACGACCTCGGGCAGCCGCGCGGTCACGTCGTCCAGGCTTCGGGTGAAGATCGCGACGTCGCGGCCGTTCTTGTGCACCTGCACGCGGGCGCCGTCCAGCTTGGCCTCGAACACCGCCTCGCCGCCGAGCCGCGTGATCGCGTCGCCGACGTCGGCCGCGGTCTGCGCAAGCATGGGCCCGACCGGACGGCCGACCTGCAACCGGAAGGCCTCGAGCGCTCCTGCACCACCGGTCAGCGCCACGGCCGCGACCGACGGCAGGTCGCCGCCCAGCATGGCCGCGCGGCGCACCGCCGGCGCGGGGATGTCGGCGGCGCGAGCGACCGCCTCGGTCATGACGCCCAGCAACGCGCCCTGCCTTAGCTCGCCGCCGAGCAGCCGGCGCAGGAAGGTCTGCTCGACGTCGGTGGCGGCCTCGAACAGCTCGTGCAGCAGCACACCCCGGCGGGTCTGCGAACCCTTGCCGGAGGTCTCGCCGATCGCCGTGAACGCCGCGTGCACGCCGGAGACGGTGAGGCTCGGTTGCGCGGCGGCCGGCGGCAGCGAGCGCAGCGCCGCCCACCCGACCCCGATCTGGCGTTGCGGCAGCTCGCCGGACAGCCACGACACGACGATCGCCGCCTCGTCCGGCCCGGCTGACGTCAGGAGCTCGGCGATACGCGCGATCTTCGCCAGGCGCGACGACGTGTCACCGACGTCGGCCGATGCCGTCGCGACGTCGTGCACCAGCATGCGGTCAGCCAAGCACACGGCACCGACAGCCCCGGCACGTCCGGCCGGCGATCAGCAGGACTTGAGCAACCGGTCCAGCACCCGCACGCCGAACTTCAGCCCGTCCACCGGAACCCGTTCGTCGATGCCGTGGAACAGCGCGGTGAAGTCGAGATCGGCCGGCAGCAGCAGCGGCGAGAAACCGAAGCAGCGCATGCCGAGCGTCGAGAACGACTTGGCGTCCGTGCCGCCGCTCATCAGGTAGGGCACCATCACGCCCTGCGGGTCCTCGGCCCGCAGCGCCGCTCCCATCGCGTCCACCAGGGCTCCGTCGAAGGTCGTCTCGACCGCGATGTCCGCGACCTCGGTCTCGCGCGTGACGGCGTCGCCCAGCAGCTCGTCGATGGTGGCGAGCAGCTCCTCCTCCTGCCCGGGCAGGAAGCGGCAGTCGACCGTGGCCTCAGCGGTACCGGGGATGACGTTGGTCTTGTACCCGGCCTGCAGCATGGTCGGGTTGGCCGTGTTGCGGACGGTCGCGCCGATCATGCGCGCGGCACCGCCGATGACCGGCAGCCACTCGTCGGGCTTCTCGGGATCGAGATCGCGCTCCAGCACCTCGCTGAGGCCCTTGACCAGCCCGCGGACGCTGTCGGTGATCGTGACCGGCCAGTCGTAGTGGCCGATGCGCGAGACGGCGTCGGCAAGCGCGGTGACCGCGTTGTCGGGATGCACCATCGAGCCGTGGCCGGGCTTGCTGCGCGCCTTGAGCCGCAGCCAGTTGATGCCCTTCTCGGCCGTCTGCACCGCGTACACGCGGGCCTGCTCGTTCAGCGAGATGCTGAACCCCCCGACCTCGCTGATCGCGTCGGTGCAGTCGGCGAACAGCTCGGCGTGGTGATCGACGAGGTGGTGCGCGCCCTTGCGGCCGCCGGCCTCCTCGTCGGAGACGAACGCCAGCACGACGTCGCGCGCCGGCCGCTGTCCCGTCCGCGCGTACTCGCGGACGAGGGACAGCACCATCGCGTCCATGTCCTTCATGTCGATCGCGCCGCGGCCCCAGACGTAGCCGTCCTCGACCTCACCGGCGAAGGGGTCGACCGACCACTCCGACGCGTCGGCGGGGACGACGTCGAGGTGGCCGTGGACGAGCAGCGGCGGACGCGAGCTGTCGGCGCCCTCGATGCGCGCGATCGTCGATGCACGTCCCGGTTCGGACTCGATGATCTGCGATGCGATGCCGACCTCGTCGAGCTTGGCCGCCACCCATTCGGCCGCCGGACGCTCCGGATGCGTCGGGTTGGAGGTGTTGATGCGGATCAGCTCGACCAGCAGGTCGGTGACCTCGTCCTGCGCGCTGGCGTGCTCTGCCGGGTCGGTCATGTCTCGTGTCTACCATCCGGGTGGCGCGTTGACCGGCCCGCCGGTCGTGACACCGGACGCGGGGCGGGCACGGAATGCGTCGGTGGGGTTGAGTTAGACTCGGCGCCGCACTTGTCCGGGTGGCGGAATGGCAGACGCGCTAGCTTGAGGTGCTAGTGCCCTTTATCGGGCGTGGGGGTTCAAGTCCCCCCTCGGACACCAACGGAAGCCCCGGATCCGGGGCTTCTAGCCGTTGCTACCGATCGGCGTGGGTTCCTCGGCGAGCACCCGAAGCTCGGTGAGGAACGGCTGCAACCCGGTGACCGGTTGCTGTTGCACACCGACGGCGTGACCGAGGCCAGAAACAGCGACGGTGAATTCTTCGGCATCGACCGCCTGGGCCGCCCTGACCGGCCGCACATCCGCAGATCGACGACCCGCGCTGAGACGCAGCCGTGACGAAGTTGGCCGCCACCGCCGCGCACCGGTCTCGCCTGCTCAACCAGCACAAGTGCCCAGCGGCAGCTGATCAGACCGGCCCCGCGGCAAGGCGAGTCCCCTCGTCCACGGGCCTAAGCCGCCTGACGCGTGCCGTCACGCCACGCCGTCGTCGCGCGCCCGGCAGACGCTGTTTAGCTCACGTGCATTATCGGAACGCTGCCAGATGATGGAAACGCAGGATTCACCGCACGATCGCCAGGTCAACTTCAAGGCGACGATAGCGCTGCCGCGAGACCTCACAGCGCCCTCGATCGCCCGCCAGTTCGTGCACGAGCATCGCGACCACCTCGACCCCGCGCTCATTCACGACGCCCAACTGCTTGTTACCGAGATCGTCACGAACGCGGTGCGCCACGGACGCGAAGAAATCACGTTGACCTTCAGCGTGGAACCGCCAGGCCTAGGCGTCAGCGTCAGCGACGCGGGCCCAGACATGCCAGTCATGCCCACGGGAGCAACACCGCCCGTGGACAGCGGCCACGGTCGCGGAATGCACATCATCAACGCGCTCGCCACCCACTGGGGCGTCGACACACAGACTGCTACCGAGGGCAAGATCGTCTGGTTCGAACTCCGACCCGGCCCAGGCCAGTAGCCGGGCCGCTGGTGAGGCGATCTCACGCTGCGACACGACGTCTCCGGATCCGACGCGAACTCGTCGTCCTTGGTCATCGCCGGCCGGGCCCTGGTCGCGATCGACAACCACACATTCCTGCTGTCACAGAGCCTGATGCCTGTCGCCTGCGACGCGCTCCTGGGTTTACCTGTTGTACCGATCCGGTCTCGTCCCGCGCAGTCTCCCGATCATTGCGCTGCTGGGCGCACCGGTGGTGCTGCTGTCCGATCTGGCTGTCTACTTCGGTGCCTATGACCAGGTCTCTGCGCCAGGCGGCCCTCGCAGCTTCTCCGGTCGCAGCGTTCGAGTTCTCCTTCGGCGTCTGGCTCATCGTGCGCGGATTCCGGCCCGAAGCAATGGCCACGCTCGGAAAGGCCGACTTCGACTCTCGGCGCCGCGAAATGGTGGTCTTCGAGTCGGTGTCGATCCCAGCGGCGTCCGCTCCCAGCGTGAGCCACCGGCCCGGCGCGACCAGGGCCTAGGCAGACAACGGAGAGGTCCAACGGACCCGCACGATGCACCGCGACGCCGATCGGCGCGCCGTCGTGAAGTGGGCGGCGACGTCGGGTGACGTGCCGGTGGTGCGGATCAGGCGGCGTCGTGGAATACGAGGCCGAGCGTGTGACGCTCACCGGACCGGACAACGGAGACGCCGTGTCGGACGGGGCCGATGGACCATCCTCGCGACGAGCGGACAGGCCGGTCGCGTGTGGTGAACGCCAGACCGTGGCCGTGCGGGATGAGAGTGGCGGTGGCGCGCGACTGGGCGCGGGGACGCTGCTCGTAGAGCAGAAACTCCCCGCCCGTGTGATCCACACCGGGGTTGTTGAGGTTGATGACGACCTGCAGCGGGAACACGAGTTCGCCGTACAGGTCACGGTGCAACGCGTTCCAGCCGCCCTGGCCGTACTTGAGCAGGATCGGCGTCGATTTCGTCTGACCGGCGGCGTGACACATGTCGAGCCATTCGTCGAGCGTGTCCGGCCACGGCGCTTCTCGCCCGAGCTTCGTCCACCAATCCCGGGCGATCAGGAGAAGCCGCGGATACAAGGCCTGTTTGAGGGCGGTCACAGCGTCAGGGAACGGTTCCTTGAAGTACCGGTACTCGCCCTCGCCGAACCGGTGCCGACCCATGTTGACGGTGGAACGGAACCGGGAATCGTCGGAGTACATCGCAGCGATTTCTGCGGACTCGTCGGCCGAGAGCAGCTGCCCGGTGAGGGCGCAGCCTAACTGTTCGAGTTCGCTGCCGACGATGTTCCAGTCCACCGCTTCCACGCGGTCCGCGAAGCGGGTGTCCTGTCTCTCGTCGGTCATGCTGCTGCCTCCAAGGTGAGCAAGGTGCGCTTGGCGTCCACTCCGCCGAGGTAACCGCCCAGGGAACCGTCGGAGCGCACGACGCGGTGGCACGGGACAACCACCGGCAGGGGGTTGGTCGCACAAGCGGTGCCGACTGCGCGGACGGCGTTGGGGCTGCCGGCGAGCGCGGCGACGGTGCCGTAACTGGCGGTCCGGCCGTAGCCGAGATCCGTGGCGAGATGGTGCAGCACCGTCGACCGGAACCCGGCGGACAAACGCCAGTCGAGCGGCACGTCGAACGCACGACGCTGCCCGGCGAAGTACTCGCCCAGCTGGGCGATGACCGGTGCGAGCCGGTCAGGGGCATGCAGGATTCGAGGGCTGATGCGGTCGGCGAGGCTTTGGAGCACCTTGTCGTGGTCCTCGTTGACGTAGGCGACCCGCACCAACCCCAGCTCGGTAGCGGCCAGTAGCAGCGGTCCCACCGGGGTGTCGACGGTCGTATACGCGATATCGAGAACCCCGTCGGTGTCGG
Organism: uncultured Actinomycetota bacterium; assembly: GCA_963787985.1. Classification (GTDB taxonomy): domain Bacteria; phylum Actinomycetota; class Actinomycetes; order Mycobacteriales; family Jatrophihabitantaceae; genus Jatrophihabitans. Next base: position 168,082 of record CAWBEL010000004.1, read on the forward strand.
CGGCCGCGGCGAGACGAGCATGCAACTCTGCGAGATGGTCGGGCGAGACCGGCAGGGCCCGCTGCAGGTCGCGGGACAGCTGCGGCGTGTCGTCACGGATGGTCATCGGGATCCTCCTGTCGTATGGGATGTCGCTGCACGCTGCCGGGTCGGGCCGGGTGCGGGGTAGGTGAGTTCCGGATAGGTGCGTCGCAGAGCGGCGATACCGTCGGCGCTGGCTCGACGGGCTGCGTCAGTCGTGCCGCCGAGGATGCCTGCGACGTCGCTGTACGGAAGACCGGCCAGGTAGTGGTAGGCGACAGCCTGCTTCTGTCTGTCCGGCAGCTTGGCCATCGCCGCGACCAGGTCGAGGTCGCGGGCGTCCGCGCTCGGCGCGGGAGTCGTGTCGGGCAGTTCCTCGAGCGGGATGGCCCGGCGGGCAGCGGCGCGCGTGACGTCGATGGCTTTGCGGTGAGCGATGGTCACCAGCCAGGCCTCGACGTTCGCGTCGGCCGGAAGTTCCGGGTAGGCCTTCATCGCCGACAGGAAGGTTTCGGACCAGGCGTCGTCTGCGTCGCTGTCTCCGAGGACGGCGCGACATACCCGTAGCACCGTGGCGCCGTGGTCGGCGACCAGTGCCTCGAACGACTTTTTCGTCATCACACCCTGTAGACGCTGGCTCGTACCGATCCGTGAGGTCGACGGTGGTCGAATACGTTCATTGTCGCTGCCCGCCCCCGGGTGGCAGGCGACAACCGCCGGCCGCGAACGTGGGTGCGTTCGCGGCCGGCGGTGTCACTCGACAGGTCCGGCCCGGTCAACGGATATGACCGGGCACGGAGGTGGATCAGCCCTCGTCGATGAGACCGAGCTGGCGCAGCACCGTGACACCGTCGTCGAGGCCGACCTCCTCGGTGATCAGGCCGTTCTCGACCTTGAGGATGGTGGTGCCGGTGAACCGCAGCGTCTTGCCGGTGTCGGCGTTCGGCAGGCCGCCCAGCGGCAGGTCGGTGAGAGGTTCGCCGGTGTGGGTACCGCCGCCGATCCACTGTCCGACGACGTAGTCGCCCTCGGCGATGAGGTCCGCGGTGGCACCGAACTCGAGGTCCGGGAACGCCGCACGGAACGCCTTCGCGAACGCGTGAACCTGCTCGCGCCCCTTGAGCGGGGCGTGGAGGGAGTACTCGAAGCGGATGTCAGGGGCAGCGATTTCGTCGATGACGGCCGGGTTGAAGTCTGCTCCCCAGAACTCGGTGAACCACCGACCGACGACAGCCTTGTTGTCCTCTACCGACATGGTGTGTGTCCTTTCGACCTTCTGTCCGTGGTGCCGCCCCGTCTGAGGCGACTCACTGCGAAGACGGCGCGGATCGCCGGAACGTGAGCACACTCGCCCGACGCCGGTGGGACAGAACGCAAACGACACCTCCTCGAACTGGAGGCAGACACCGTGGCCGCCACCGACGGCACCCCCCTGCAACGAACCCTTGGGTCTACCCGGCGTCGGTCTCCGACGCCTCGTTCGGCGGGGGCTGGTTGAAGGTGACGTCGACGTCCTCGAAGCCCTTGGATCGCTGCGCGCGGGCCTGGTCGCCGTAGGCGCGTCGGTCGCCGGCGGTCAGCTGAACGTTGTCGGTGAACGGGGTCAGCAGCGAGCGGGGATGCAGGCGATCGATCCGTACGACGTTGACTTCTACACAGAGCACGACGATGACAGAGGTCAGGTAGAGAAACGCCAGCAGTCCCAGAACGAGGGCGAAGACGCCGTTCGTCGCGGAAGCGTTCCTGACGATGTGAGCGACGTAGGCAACGCCGAAGGTCTGCAACAACTGCCAGGCTATGGCGGCGGCGGCCGCGCCCGGCGCTACGTCGCGCACCGACAGCTCACGAGCGGTGGCGATGCGGAACAAGAGGACGAACACGACCCCGTTCACGGCGACGGAGGCGATGATCACCAGCACCTTCGCGACCCAGCCGAGTGAACCGAGTCCCGTGGTGCCCAGCGTGGAGAGCGCCGTCGTGCCGATCAGGGACAGCCCGATGGTGGCTAGGACCAGCAGGCTCCGGGCGCGGGCTTTGAGCGGGTTCGGCCGGCTGTTACGTGGGATTGTCCACGCGGTGTTCATCGCGTACTGGACGGCCTGGGCCACACCCAGGCCGCCGTAGAGGGCGCCGAGGACCCCGATGATCAAGCCGGCGGCGCCCCCGCCGATGCGTTTGGGTTGCTTGAGCTGTTCGCCTATAACAGGGAACTGCGACAGCGCGGACTTCACGACCTGCTGCTGCAGATGCGTGTCGCCGGCCAGGACCAGACCGAGGATGGTGGACAGCAACAACAGCAACGGAAACAGGGACACGAAGGCGTAGTAGGTGATCAGTGCCGCCAGGTACCCGCCGCTGTCGTCGAAGTACTTGTACAACACACCCAGCGGGAACCCGGCGCCGGGATGCCGCCGTTGGAAACGGTCGAGTCGTTCGGTAATTGGCACCGCCGCCCCCTCCCGTACTCCTCGCGTGGTTCATACCCTCCGATCCGGACGCTCAGCGCTGCGCTCCGCCTGCCGCGGTACCCGAAGGTGCAGCGACGGTTTCTGGCTCGCGTCCCTTGCGCGCGTCCCTGCCCGCTCGTCGTCAGCGCACTGTGCAGCCCCATGCCGGGACGCGCACACCCGAGCGACGAAATCCAGACGGTGCCAAGCAAGTTCCGGCGACTGGGTGCCACGTTCCGTGAGCGGACGGTTACGCAGAGTTCAGGGATGAACCGGAACGTGCCCGCTATCGGCCCAAGCGTCCGCTGACGCGTAAAAACTTTCGGTGAATTCGCTATGTCGTGTGCAGCCGTCGCCGAACCTGGGCACAACCTCACCGGCAGTTCACGGCGGAGTGCGGGGGCACCGCCCCGTGGCCACGCGCGACCCGGGGGGAGCGTGCGTGTTCGTGGCTGCTGCTGCTCGCGTCAATGCTGAGCGCAGCGCCACGGCCTGCCATCCACGACGTCGGCCCCGCCCATCACGGACGCCCCGCCGAGTGGCTCCCCGATGACGGCCTGCGTGCCGTTTACGGTGGTCCGATGCGTTCGGGCGTGATCTCCGGGACGGTCGTGGTCCTCGCCGCGTCCGTGCTCGCGGCCTGCACGTCCGGATCCGCACAAACTGCGGCCGGCACGTCATCCGCGCCCACGCCCTCGATCACCGCTGCGACCACCGCGTCGACGAGCATCGCACCGCCCACGCCGACCCGTGCCGCGTCGAAGACGCCATCTCGCACGAAGGCGGCGACGTCTTCCCCCACCGCGACCCGGTCGGCGACCTCCACGCACGTTGCGGGCACGACGTCCGGCGGCCGCCCGGTCATCGTCATCGACCCCGGCCACAGCCGCTCGATCAGCGCCACCGACCCGGCGACCGGTCTCGACGTCTCGGACTACGAGAACGAACCCGAGATGCGCGACGTCTTCGCCGTGGCGCAGCTCGTGCGCTCGGCGCTGCTGGCCCGGGGTTATCGCGTGATCATGACCAAGAACAGCCTCGACCAGCGGCGCTCTCTCGGTCAGCGCGCGGCGATCGCTCGCGACGCGCACGCCGATCTCGCGCTGAGCATCCACGACCAGGCAGGCAGCAACGGCGGCATCGGCTTCCGCGCCGGCAACAACACCGTTTACTACCAGTCGGTCGGGACCTACCGCTCCACCGCGGGCGGCAAGCGCATCTACTTCACCGACACGCCCCTCGCCCGCACGAGCCGGCGCTACGGCACCACGTTCGCGGCCCAGCGCCAGCGCGTCGAGGGGACGTCGGTGCGGCTGCAGGGAAGCACGGGATACGACCTGGGCGGGCGTGGCCTGGCCGGCGGCGACATCTGGATGGTGCAGCTGCTCTCGCACGTCCCGTGGATCTACAACGAGTCCGGCGGCAACAGCGCCGGCCAGGTGGGATTGAACGCCGCGGACCGCGCCACCTACGCGGCAGCGCTGGTCGCCGGCGTCGAGCACTGCATCGCTCCGCCGCACTGACCGCGGGATCCGGGTCATCCCTGATGATGACGTCCCGCGGACGGTGCCAGACTTCTCGGCGATGTGACGGGAGGCTGCCAAGGCCCTGCCGGCGACGGATCGTTCGGTGCCGGCGCCCCGGCGCGACGTCACGGTCGACCGGTTCAAGGTCTTCCTCACGATCGCGGTGATGCTCCCCCACGTCGCAATCACCTACGGCGCGGGCGGCGACTGGTTCTACCGCGAACAGACACGACAGGGCGTCGTGCAGCCGCGCCGTCCTGTGACGGCCGCGGATGTACTCGCGCATCGACGCCGTGCCGTCACGCTAGCTCGTAGATCTCGACGGCGTGCCGGCCGTCGCGGTCGCGGAGGAACGGCAGACCGTCGGTGAGCGCTGTCGCCACGCCGAGACCGGGGGCCTCGACGATCGTGTACCCCGTGAACTCGCCGGCGGGCCCCTCTGTGCCGTTGTCGAGCACGGAGGTTCCCGTCCCGAACGGGCTGCCGACGTCCAGCAGTGCGGCACCGACCTTCGTCATCCACGCCTCGAAAGCCGCCATCCGCTCCGTTCCCTGTTGCGGCGACAGGCTGGTCATCGGGGTCGCCGGACCTCGGTAGAGGTAGATGAATCTCGCCATGACGATTCCTTTCGCGGTGAGGCGGGTCAGCCCCAGCGGCTGACCTCGCCGAGCGGGAACGCCGCGAAGCGTCCGCTCTCGGCGCCGGTCTTGAGGCTCGTGAGGTAGGCACCCCAGTTCGTGCTGCAGCCGCTCATGAATTCGCTGGCCTGCGCCCACCCGGCGTGCGTGAACAGCAGGGTCGTCCCGTCGTCGCCGAAGGGGCGCAGTGCAAACGTGATCTCGGTGCCGACCCACGAGTCCGGCCCGTCGACGACGCGCCACACAACCTCGCCGGGTGTGTCGGACCGGACCTCCATCACGGCGGCCGGTGTGTCACCGTCACCGAAGAACACGGCGAAGCGGCCGCCGACGGCGCTGTCGCCCTCGACCGGTCGACCGGTCCACCAGCGGGCGACGCCGCCGGTGGTGGCGATCAGGTCGTGCACGTCCTTGGCGGGGGCGTCGATGCTGATGCGGTGCAGGATGTCGGGCATGGTCGTGACCTTTCGTGGGATGGGACAGGAGGGTGAAGTCAGGCGGGAACGAGGACGTCGGTCGCGGCGGTATCGTCGGACCGGTCATTGCGACTCGCGGTGATCCCGACGGCGGCGAGCGCCGCGAGGCCGGCGAAGACAGTGCACGCCCACAGCGCGGGGCGGACGCCGGCCGTCACCGAGGCCGGGGTGCTGAGGGAGCCGTGAGCGGCGAACACGGCGCTGGCGACGGCGATCGCGAACACCGCACCGAAGCGCTGGGCCATGTAGTTGACACCGGACGCCGTGCCCATCTCGTGCGGCGCGACGGCACCGAGGACGGCCGTGGGCACCGTGGGCAACGCCATCGAGATGCCGACGCCGGCGACGAGCAGAGCGACGTCGAGCTCGATCCAGCTGGTGCCGAGCGATCCCCGGGCGGCCACCCAGCCGAACCCGACCGCCTGCAGCGCCAGCCCGGTCACCATGATCCGGCGCCGTCCGATGCGGTCGGACAGCGCGCCGGCGAGGGGCGCGACGACCATCGGCGTGCCGAAGAACGGCAGCAACCGCAGGCCCGTCGAGATGGGCGAGTAACCGCGGGCGAACTGGAACTCCTGGGTGATCAGGAACGCCGCCGCGAAGGTGGCCCCGGACATAAGGAACGTCGTGAGGTTGCCGACGGCGAAGGTCGGGTTGCGGAACAGGCGCAGCGGCACCATCGGCTGGCTCGCGCACTGTTCCCACCCGACGAAGGCCCCCAGCAGCAGGACGCCGGCCCCAGCGGTGACGAGGAACTCCGGGCTCGCCCACCCGACGTCGTTGGCCCGCACCAGCGCCCACACGAGGCTGACGACGCCCCCGCTGACCAGGCCGACTCCGACCAGGTCCAGCCGCTGTGCCGCCGCCCTCGTCTCGGGCAGCAGCCGGGCGCCGAGGGCCACGGTGGCGAGGCCGAGCGGGACGTTGAGCCAGAAGATCCAGTGCCAGTCCAGGCGCTCGGCGACCACGCCGCCGACGATCGGGCCGACCGCCACGGCGAGCCCGGCCAGGCCGCCGTAGATGCCGACGATGAGGCCGCGCCGCTGCGGCGGGTAGGCGGTCGTGAGGATGGTCAGGCTCAGCGGCATCACCGCGGCGGCGCCGAGTCCCTGCACCGTGCGGGCCACGATCAGCTCCCCGATCGTCGGCGCGAGCGCGCAGGCCGCGGATGACACCGTGAACAGGAGCAGGCCGAGCTGGAACACGCGCCGGCGACCGAACCGGTCGCCGAGCGCGGCCGCAGTGATGATCCCGGCGGCGAACGCGACGCCGTAGGAGTTGACGGTCCATTGCAGGGCGGCGAGGTCCGCGTGCAGGTCACGCCGCATTCGCGGCAGGGCCGTGATGACGACCAGCGCGTCGAGCACGACCATGAAGTAGGCGGTGGAGGTGATGCCGAGGACCCAGCGCAGGTGGGTCCTCGATCGGACGTCGTTCATGAGTTCTGCTCCTTCACCCGAGGCCCTCGGTGGGGCGGATCTGCAGCAGTGACGAACGGCCGGTCCCGCGACGGACACGCGTCGTGGACCTTTCTCCGGACGGCTGTCCGTCCGGGGGCGCGTCATTCGTTTGATACTCGACGCAACCCATCGCCCCAGGAGGGCTCATGCAGTACGCACTGCTGATCTACGGCCGGCCCGACGCGCCGACGGCGCCCGTCAACGACGCGATCGCGGAGGTCCTCGCCCGTCCCGATGTCACCGGCTGGACCCGTCTGCACGCGGACGAGTCGGCGACGACACTGCGCGTCGAGGACGGCAGGACGCTGCTGACCGACGGCCCGTTCGTGGACAGCAAGGAATACCTCGCCGGCATCATCGTCATCGACGTCGCGGACCTCGACGCCGCGCTGGAGATCGCGCGGCAGGCCCAGGAGGCGCGTTCGACCGGCGGCGGGGCGATCGAGGTGCGTCCCATCGTCGAAGGGTGAGGCCGTGACGCTCGATGCCGTGTTCCGCGAGCACTGGGGTCGTGTGCTCGCGACCCTCGTCGGGATGCTGGGCGACATCGAGCTGGCCGAGGAGGCCGCGGCCGACGCCTTCGCTACGGCGGCGGAGCGCTGGCCGCGCGACGGCGAGCCGGCGAACCCGGCGGGCTGGCTCGTCACGACGGCGCGCAACCGCGCCATCGACCGCCTGCGCCGACAGCAGGTTCTCGCCGCCAAGACGCGACTGCTCGCGCGTGATCTGGAACTGAGCGCGGAGGCAGCTGTGCAGGACCCCGACAGTGCCGTGATCCCCGACGAGCGGCTCGAGCTGATGTTCACCTGTTGTCATCCGGCGCTCGCCCCGGACGCGCAGGTGGCGCTGATCCTGCGCACCCTCGGCGGCCTGACGACCGAGGAGATCGCGCGCGCCTACCTCGTCCCTCTCGACACGATGAGCAAGCGGCTCACCCGCGCCAAGCACAAGATCCGCGATGCCGGCATTCCCTTCGCGGTGCCGCCGGGCCACCAGCTGCCCGACCGGCTCGCCGCCGTCCTTGCCGTCGTGTACCTGATCTTCAACGAGGGCTGGGGCGGCGGCCGGATCGACCTGGCCGCGGAGGCGATCCGGCTCGGCCGCGCCCTGACCCAGCTCATGCCCGACGAGGGCGAGGCGCTCGCCCTGCTGGCGCTGATGCTGCTGCACGACGCCCGGCGCGCAGCCCGGATCATGGACGGCCGCGTCGTTCCGCTCGACGAGCAGGACCGCACGCTGTGGAACGAGGAGCAGACGGTCGAGGGCCGCGCCTTCTTGCAGGCGGCCATGGCGCGCGGGAGCACCGGCCCCTACGCCGTGCAGGCAGCGATCGCCGAACTGCACCTGCACCAGCCGCGGGACTGGGAACAGATCGCCTCTCTCTACGCCACCCTCGTCCGCCACACCGGGTCGCCCGTCGTCGAGATGAACCGCGCCATCGCGATCGCCGAGTTGCACGGTCCCGAGGCTGGGCTGGTCGTCCTCGACCGCCTGCAGCTGGACCATTACCGCTACTTCCACTCGACGCGGGCCGAGCTACTGCGCCGCGCGGGGCGCCGTGCCGAGGCACGTGAGTCGTTCGAGCGTGCGCTCACCCTCGCCCAGACCGAGCCGGAACGGCAGTTCCTCCGCGATCGGATCGCCGACCTGCCGGACGGCTGAGCACGGCCGCGCCGCCCTCCGGCTCCGCGCCGCCCTCCCGTGGCCCCGCTGCGGCGCGACACGCGGCGCGCCCCGCCGCAGCGGGGCCACACGGGGGTTGCCGGAACCGGGGTGGGCGGGCATGACGACGCCCCGTCCCACCGGCACAGGAACGGGGCGTCGAGACGTGCCGCGGACAGGACCCGCAGCTTCCCGGTCAGCGCTGGGTCGTCCCCGAGCGTTACACCTGCGCGCGACCCGGACCGTTCCGGAGACTGGGAACGATCACCCCCGCCACCGCCCGGCGGAGCGTGCGGGGTCCCGATGTCCGCTCCTCGGGTCATAATCGACGCCGATGAGCGGCGACGGATTCGAGAACATGGCGACGGTCCTGGTGGACCCCGCCGTCCTCGACGACTTCGAACTCGACCTGATGTCGAACGACTTCCGGGTCTGGCTGGTCGAGACGGTGCGAGACCCTCAGCGACCCGAAACGCGCGGCGTTCCAGATCCGGCGCAACCTGCTGGACTACGCCCGCGGGGCGTGGGACCTGGCGGCCGACTGGACGCTGGTGTGGATCACCTTCGGCGAGAGCTGGCAGGACGGCGACGAGCCGCTGCCGTGGGCCGCGCACTCCGCGCTCTGGGACAAGCTGGCCGAGTACTCCGAGCACGTGCGCTACAACGTCGGGCTCGGCGGCACGAAGAAGCTGGGCATCCCCCGCGAGCAGCGACGCTGAGCCCGCTCCTCTTGGGTCCGGTCGCCGGCAGGGTCAGACTGGACCCACCGACCCCAGGGAGTGCGACGCGATGACCACCACGCAGGAGCCCACGACTCAGCAGCCCACGACTCAGCAGCCCACCACCCAGCAGCCCACCACCACCGAGCAGGCGCCCGCGGCGGCCGCCGTGACCAGCGCGGACGGGCGACCCCTGCGCATGGCCCGGCCGCAGACCTTCGACACCGTCGAGGACGAACGGGCGCACCGCAAGGCGAAGCTGGCGGCGGCATTCCGGATGTTCAGCCGCGCCGGCCTCGACGAGGGGGTCGCCGGGCACATCACCGTCCGCGACCCGGCCGACCCGCACACGTTCTGGGTCAACCCGTTCGGCATGCACTTCAGCATGATCCGCAGCAGCGACCTCGTGCGCGTCGACGCCGACGGGCGGGTGGTCGAGGGCGACCGCGCCGTCAACGGAGCCGCCATCGCCATCCACACCGCCGTGCACGCCGCACGCCCCGACGTCCTGGCCGCCGCCCACGCCCACGGCCCGTACGGCAAGACGCTCTCGTCGCTGGAGATGACCGTCGAGCCACTCACCCAGGACTCGTGCGCCTTCTACGACGACGTCGCCGTCTTCGACTCCTTCACCGGCGTCGTGCTCGACCCCGAAGAGGGCCGCCGCATCGGCGAGGCTCTCGGGCCGCACAAGGCGATCATCCTGCGCAACCACGGCATGCTCACCGTCGGGACGAGCGTCGACAGCGCCGCCTGGTGGTTCCTCACCCTCGAACGCACCTGCCAGTCGCAGCTCATGGCGTACTCGGCCGCGGCCGGGCTCGGGGCCAAGCCGCGCGCGATCGGCGCCGAGGAGGCCGAGCTCACCCGCTCGCAGGTCGGGTACGAATTCGCCGGCTGGTTCCAGTTCCAGCCCATCTGGGAGCGCATCAGCACGCGAGCAGCCCGACATCTTCGACTAACCCTGCGTTCACCGTCGGCTCACCCGCGCACCGGACGATGCGGGTGTGCCGACCTCCGATGTCTCGCTCACCGTCGTCCTGCCGGTGCGCAACGCCGAGCCCTACATCGGTGCCGCGCTGACCTCGCTGGTGCACAACGCCCGCCCCGACTTCGAGTTCGTGGTCGTCGACGACGGTTCGACGGACCGCGACCGGCGCGATCATCGACGACTTCCGCGCCCGGCTGCCGGCGATGCAGGTCGTGCGGCACACCCAGGCCGTCGGGCTCGCCGACGCCCGCAACATCGGGCTGGGGCTCGCGAACGGCCGCTACGTCACCTACTTCGACGGCGACGACTGGCTGGCCCGCGACTACCTTGTCGACCTCGTCGAGGCGATCGACGGCCTCGGCGTCGACTTCGTGCGCGTCGACCACGTGCAGGACACCGCGCGCCGCCGGGTGCTGCACCGCGCGCCCGAGCCACGGCACGGGGTCGCGCTGGACCCGCGCGAGCGGCATCCTGCCCGTCGACCGGCGAACCATGGTCGACTACCCCTACGCCTGGGCCGGGGTGTACCGCCGCAGCCTCGGCGATCTGCTGCGCTTCCCGGCCGGCCTGCACACCGCCGAGGACCGGCCGTGGATCTGGCGGCTGCACCGCGAGGCGGCGTCCTACGCGGTCGTGCCGCTGGCGGGGTTGTTCTACCGCCGGCAGGTGGCCAACTCGCTGACCCAGACCGGCGACCGCCGCCAGCTCGACGTGTTCGACGCCTACGAACTCGTCTTCGACCAGCTGCACGGCGAGCCGCAATGGCAGCAGAAGGCGTGCCGGCAGTTCCTGTCGATCGTGGCCCACCACCTGACGCGGTCGGCGCGCCTGCTGCCGCCGCTGCGCGGCGAGCTGGAGATCCGCACGCGGCGCGCGCTGGCCGAGCTGCCCCGCGAGCAGCTGCTCGCGGTCCCCATGTCGCCGGAGCGGGGCGCAGTGCTGCGCCGCTACCTGCCCGTCGAGGTACGCAAGGTCGTTCCGGCATGAGTCAGGTCTTCTACGCGTCGACGTTGTTCGGCGCCGCCACGCTGTCGGCCGCGATCGACTCCGGCGCGTTCGGCCGTCGCAACGACGAGCGGGTGCTGGTCGTGTCCGAGCAACGGGCCGATGCCCGAGCTCGCGACCCCGCTGCACGAGAGCGGCGCGTTCGCTCCGCTCGCGGGCCGCTTCGACCGAATCGTCTACTGGAACGACGTCATCGCGCCGCTGCACCCCGTCCGACTGGTCGCCGCGCGCGATGGAGACCCCGCTGCTGCAACGTCTCGTTCCGGCCGCGCTCGGGCTCACCGCTCCCCCGTCCGAGCTGGTGCTGGAGTCGATCGCCGTAGCGCCGTCCCGGACGCTCGCCGAGCTGCTGCGCGACTGCCCGATCACCGTGTACTCCGACGGCCTGATGAGCTACGGACCCACCCGCACGACGCTGCCGATGGAGACGGGCGGCCGGATCACCCGGCTGCTGCACCTCGACCTCGTGCCCGGGCTCCGCCCGCTGCTGCTGCGCGAGTTCGGCGTGCCTCCCGAGACGGTGCCGGACGGCGCGTTCCGGGCGGTGCTCGACGAACTCCCACCCGCGCCCGCCGCCGAGCGGGTCGGCGGCGCGCTCATCCTCGGGCAGTACCTTGCCGATCTCGACATCATGACCGACGGCCAGGAGGCGGCCCTCTACGTCGACATGCTCACCGCGGTCGTCGCGCACGGCCACGAGCAGGTGGTGTTCAAGCCGCACCCGGCCGCCGGCGCCGCGCACGTCCGCGCGCTGCACGCCGCCGCGAGCCGACTGCACGTCGAGCTCGACGTCGCCGCCGGCAGCGCGCCGGCCGAGCAGCTGTTCGCGACGCAGCGCCCGGATCTGGTCGTCGGGGCCTTCTCGACCGCGCTCGTCACAGCCGGCCGCTTCTACGGCCTGCGCGCGGCGAGCATGGGCACCGAGCGCGTGCTCGACGGGCTGCGGCCGTACCAGAACAGCAACCGCATCCCGGCCACGGTGATCGATGCCGTCCTGCCGCGCCTGCAGCCGGACGGCCACCTCGCGCCCCCGCCCGGGTTCGACGTCCAGCACCTCGTCGATGCCGTCGGCTACTGCATGCAGGCAGCCCACCACCCGGACCTGCGGGACGCGGCGACCAGCTGGCTCGCCCAGCACGGCCGCGGGCGCTACTTCCGCCGGCGCCGGCTGGAGGCGATCGGCCTGGTGCCCCCGTCCCGCCGCACCGTGACACGGCGCCGGTTGGCCGCCCGGCTACGCACCACGGCGCCGGAGACCTACGAGAAGCTGCGCCGGCGCTACGCCGCCCAGCTCAGCTGACCGGCAGCACCCGCGACCCCGTTTCGACGTCGACCGCCGAGCCCGCCAGAATCGGCGGGTGACCACCCCGCCGCCGTCCCGACACCCGCACCGCCCCACCGAGCGTGATCGTCGTCGGAGCGGGCTTCGGCGGGATCGCGGCCGCGGTCGAGCTGCGCAGGAACGGCCTCACGGACGTCACCGTGCTCGAGGCCGCGCCGGAGATCGGCGGTACCTGGCACCACAACGGCTATCCCGGCGCCGCCTGCGACGTGCCGAGCCACTTCTACTCCCTGAGCTACGCCCAGCGTCCGGACTGGACGCGTTTCTGCAGCCCGCAGCGCGAGATCCTGGACTACCTGCGCGACACCGCCGAGCGGCTCGGCGTCCGCCAGCACGTCGTCACGGACACGCCGGTCACCGCCTGCCGGTGGGACGGGGCGACGAGGCGGTGGACCGTGTCGGCGGTCGGACCGGACGGCAACGCCGTCGACTACCAGGCCGACGCCGTCGTGCTGGCGACCGGCCAGCTCAACCAGCCGGCCTACCCGCCCATCCCGGACCGGGACAGCTTCGCCGGGCACGCCTTCCACTCGGCCCGCTGGGACCACGACGTGGATCTGGCCGGCAAGCGCGTCGCCGTCATCGGCACGGGGGCCAGCGCGGTGCAGTTCGTCCCGGAGCTCGCCGCGCAGGTCGGGCACCTGACCGTGTTCCAGCGCACCGGCAACTGGTTCCTGCCGCGGCAGAACAAGGACTACCCGGGCTGGCTCGTCGCCACCTTCCGCCGCGTACCTCCGGCGCGGCTCGCGTACCGCGGTGCGCTGTTCGCCTACCTGGAGTTCCTGACCGCGATGATCCGGCATCCCCGCGGTCTGGGCTGGATCGGCCGGTTGTGGTCGACGCTGTTCATGCGGATGCAGCTGCGCGACGCGGAAGTCCGGCGCAAGGTGTGGCCGCGCTACACCTTCGGCTGCAAGCGGGTGCTGTTCAGTTCCGCGTTCCTGCCCGCCCTGCAACGCGACAACGTCAAGCTCGTCACCGAGCCGATTGCCCGCATGACGCCGGCCGGGCCGCAGACAGCGGACGGCACGGTTCACGAGGTCGACTGCATCGTCTACGGAACGGGGTTCCGCACGGTCGACTTCATGTTCCCGATGGAGATCACCGGCGTCGGAGGGGAATCGCTGGCGGACGCCTGGGCCGGCGGCGCCCGGGCGCACCTCGGCATCACGGTGCCGGGCTTCCCGTCGCTGTTCGTGATGTACGGGCCGAACACGAACACCTCCGGCGGGTCGATCATCTTCTTCCTCGAGAAGCAGGCCGCCTACATCCGGCAGGCTGTGCAGCTGATGCAGCAGCAGCGCGCGGCGCTCGACCTGCGGCCCGAGGTGTACCGGCGCAGCGACGAGGCGGTGCAGGGGCGCTTCGACGGGACGGCGTGGCTGGGCTGCGACTCCTGGTACCGCACCGAGTCCGGCCGCATCGTGACCAACTGGCCGGGCTACATGCGCGAGTACGCCGCGGCGACGCGGCACGTCGACCCGGAGGAGTTCGTGCTCCTCGGCGAGGGCGGTCAGCCGCCCAACTGAGTCAGCTCGGCGCGGAGGTTCGCGCGGGCGGCGTCCTGCCACCGCGCCCGCGCACCGGCGCCGAGGTAGAGCGGGTCGCGATCCAGCAACGACCGCACGACCGCCGAGCGGCCCGCGCGCCAGCCCGCATCGGGGACGTGGGCGTACTCGGCGCGCACCGCGGCGACATAGCGGGCGTACCCGTCGGCATCCGAGGCGAGGACGGCGAGATCGGCATCGAGCAGCACCGCCGCGGCAGCGTCCCCAGCGTCGGCCGTGTGATCGGCGGTGCGCAGGACGAGCTGAGCCACGCGCTGCGCCACGGGCTCGGAAACGGCCGCGGCCACCAGCGCGGTGCGGATCCAGTCGGCGCTGGCCCGCTCGTCCGCACCGGGGTGCCCGTCGTAGACGACGTCGTGGCCGCACGCAGCGAGCGCGACGTGCGCGCGCTCGACCGGGTCGAGCTCCCCGCCCAGCGCCTCGGCGTCCCGCAGCACGGCAGCGACGTGCTCCAGGGTGTGATAGCTCCGGTGCAGCTGTCGGTAGCGGACGAGCAGGTCGTCGACGTCCGCCTCGACGACGCGGCCGCCCAGGGCGGCCACGGCGTCCCGCCACGCGGCGCCCACCCGGGCGCCGGCGTCACTCATGCCGAACCGGCCACGCCGTACCTAGAGGTACGGATCGAGCAGGATGCGGTCGGCGTCGGACAACCGGTCGCTCGCGGTGTTGCGCTGGTGCCAGTACGGATACAGCAACGGGGGCCGGCTGACCTCCTCCAGGCGCGCGATCTCCTCGCTCGTCAGCGTCAGCTCGGCCGCGCCGAGGTTGTCCTCGAGCTGCGTGGTCGTGCGTGCCCCGATGATCAGCGAGGTCACCGTCGGCCGGGCGAGCAGCCATGCGAGCGCGACCTGCGCCGCCGACGCCTTGCGGTCCGAGCCGATGTCCTTCAGCACGTCGACGGTGGCGAACAGGCGATCCGGGAAGTCGATGGGCGGCTCGGACCAGGACGACATCTGCCGCGAGCCCTTGGGCCCCTTGAGCGATCCGTCCCGCGCCCGGCTGTACTTGCCCGACAGCAGGCCACCGGCAAGCGGGCTCCACACCAGCACGCCGAGACCCTGGTCGGCGGCGGCCGGCAGCAGCTCCATCTCGGCGTCCCGGGCCTGCAGCGAGTAGTAGATCTGCTGGCTGGCGAACCGGGGCAGGCCGAGCCGCTCGCTCGTGCCCAGCGCTTTCAGCAGCTGCCAGCCGGCGTAGTTGCTGACCCCGACGTAGCGGACCTTGCCCTGCTCGAGGAGGGTCTGCAGGGCGCCCAGCGTCTCCTCGATCGGGGTCTGCCCGTCCCACTCGTGCAGCTGGTACAGGTCGATGTGATCGGTCTTGAGGCGCCGCAGCGAGTCCTCTGCGCCGCGCAGGACGTGGTGCCGGGACAGGCCGGCGTCGTTCGGGCCCGATCCCATCGGGAAGCGCACCTTGGTCGCGACCAGCCAGTCGTCGCGGCTCGTGCCCAGCGCCTCGCCGACGATCTCCTCCGACGTCCCGCTGGAGTAGACGTCGGCGGTGTCGACCATGGTCACGCCGTGGTCGCGGCACAGATCCAGCTGGCGCCGCGCCTCCTTGACCTCGGTGCGTCCCACGTCGGCGAAATTGTCGCTGCCGCCGAAGCTCATCGTGCCCATGGTCAGGGTCGAGACGCGCAGCCCGCTGCGTCCCAGCTGTCGATACTCCATGTGACGTGCCTACCAGCCCTGGCCCTGCCGGTAACGCAGCGGCTGGATGGGAAGGCTGGAACGGTGAATCGCTTCTCCGCCACCACCGCGTCCGAGGCCGTCGTCGAAGCCGACCGCATGGCGATCTGGAAGGTCCTCACCGACCCGGTGCTGCTGCCCAAGCTCACGCCGCTGCTGACGCGGATCGAGACCGACGGTGACCTGTGGCGCTGGCACCTGATGAAGATCTCGGCCCTGGGCGTGAGCATCGCGCCCGCCTTCACCGAGCGCATGCACTTCACCGACGGCGAGCGCATCGACTACGAGCACGAGACGCCCGCCGGCACCGTCGAGCGAACCGGCGCCGACGGCTGGTACGTGCTGAGCGACGTCGAGGGCGGCACGCGACTGCAGATCAGTCTCACGCTGCACGTCGAGCTGCCGTTGCCCAAGGCAGCCGGCCCCGCGGTCACCCGCGTCATGAACTCCACGATGGCCCGGACGGGCGACAGGTTCTCGGCGAACCTGCTCAAGCACCTCGGCGTCGGACAGCACCCCGTCGGCCGCCGCTGATCGCACCCGTCGCCACCGTCGTGCCCCGCCGCAGCGCCGGCATCCTGCTGTACCGCACCGGTGCCGAAGGCGAGCTCGAGGTGCTGCTCGTCCACACGGGCGGGCCGCTGTGGTCTTCGAAGGACGAGGGCGCGTGGAGCATTCCCAAGGGTGAGTACGAGGCGGACGAGCAGCCACTGCAGACCGCACTGCGCGAGTACGCGGAAGAGATAGGCACTCCCCCGCCCGCTGGGGAGCCGCTGCCGCTGGGCGAAGTGCGCCAGCGCAACGGCAAGATCGTCACCGCCTGGGCGCTCGAAGGCGATCTCGACGTTGCGATGGTGCAGAGCAACACCTTCGAAATGGAATGGCCACCGCGCTCCGGGCGGCGGCAGAGCTTCCCGGAGATCGACCGCGCCGAGTGGTGCACCGTGGACCAGGCGCGCCCGCGGATGATCTCCGGCCAGGCTCCGCTGCTCGACCGGCTGGCCGAGGCGCTCGCCGCCGACGGCCCCGCTGGGCGCGCGTCGGACTAACCGGTACCGTCCGTTCCAGGAACTCGACCCGCACGTCCTCGGAGGACACCCGTGACCGACTCCCACACCGACGTCCTCATCCTGGGCGCGGGCATCTCCGGCATCAGCGCGGCCTGCCACCTCACGCGCGAGTGCCCGGGCAAGAGCTACCGGGTCCTCGAACGGCGGACCGCGATCGGCGGCACGTGGGACCTGTTCCGCTACCCGGGCATCCGCTCGGACTCGGACATGTACACCTTCGGCTTCAATTTCCGGCCGTGGCACGACACCAAGATCCTCGCCGACGGCGAGTCGATCCGTGAGTACGTCCGCGCCACCGCGGCCGAGTACGGCGTCACCGAGCACATCGAGTTACGGACAGCGGGTCGTGCGCGCCGAGTGGTCGACCCCGACCCAGCGCTGGAGCGTCGAGACCGTCGACGAGTCCACCGGCGAGCACGCCACCTTCACCGCCAGCTATCTGCTGGCCGGCACCGGCTACTACAACTACGACACCGGTTACCGCCCCGAGTTCCCGGGCCAGCACGACTTCGCGGGCACGGTGGTGCACCCGCAGCACTGGCCCGATGACCTCGACTACGCCGGCAAGCGCGTCGTCATCGTCGGCAGCGGGGCCACCGCCGTGACGCTGGTGCCGGCGATGGCGCCGGACGCCGCGCACGTCACCATGCTGCAGCGCTCCCCCACCTACATCGTGTCGCTGCCGGCACGTGACGCCATCTCGACCGCGCTGCGCAAGGTGCTCCCGGCCGGCGTCGTCTACAAGCTCGCCCGCGCCCGCAACATCGGCATCCAGCGCGCCATGTACGGCCTGGCCCGGCTGCGTCCGGACGCAGTGAAGGGCTTCGTCGTCAACGGGGCCAGGAAGGCGCTGCAGGGTTCGTCCGACATCGCCAACTTCACCCCGGCGTACAACCCCTGGGACCAGCGGCTGTGCGTGGTACCCGACGGTGACCTGTTCACGGCGATACGGGAGGGCAGCGCCGAGGTCGTCACCGACCGCATCGCCACCTTCGACGCCACCGGCATCCAGCTGGAGTCGGGCCGGCACCTCGACGCCGACATCATCATCACCGCCACCGGGCTGGACATGCAGCTGCTCGGCGGGGCGGAACTCGTCGTCGACGGCGAACCGGTCGACGTCCACAGCCGCCTTACGTACAAGGGTGTCCTGCTCGAGGGCGTGCCCAACGCCTCGGTCGTGTTCGGCTACATCAACGCCTCCTGGACGTTGAAGGCCGATCTCGCCGCCGAGTACACCTGCCGGCTGATCAACCACATGGACAAGCACGGGTACACGCAGGCCGTTGCGCACGGCACGCCCGAGGACCACGGCGAGGGCTCGGTGATGAGCGCGCTGAACTCGGGTTACGTGCGCCGCGGCGACAAGCAGCTGCCCCGGCAGGGCTCGCGCGGCCCGTGGCGGGTCACCAACAACTTCCTGCGCGACACCGCGATGCTGCGCCTCAGCTCGATCGACGACGACGTCCTGGAGTTCAGCACCCACGCGCCACAGGCCGAGGAGCCGGGTCCGGCCCCGCGCGCCCGGCGCCGCGCGACCGCCTGACCGGGCGACACGGCGCACGTCGACCCCACTACGGTCGAGATCATGGTGGACGGGCTGGACATGGTCATGGAGCGCGGTCTGAACAAGACCCTGGACTTCGCACTCGACGAGGCCGGGCCTGATCGCGTCGTGATGAGCTGGACAGCGGCCGAGCAGCACCTGCAGCCCTACGGCATCGTCCACGGCGGCGTGCACTGCTCGGTGGTCGAGGCGAGTGCCAGCGTCGGCGCCGCGCTCTGGTACGGCGACCGGGGCCGCGTCGTCGGCGTTGCGAACCACACGAACTTCCTGCGCGCGGCCCGGGCGGGCGCGTCGCTGACCGCCACCGCCACCCCGATCCACCGCGGACGCAGCCAGCAGCTCTGGCTCGTCGAGGTCACCGACGACGACGGCCGCGCGGTGGCCCGCGGCGAGGTGCGGCTGCAGAACCTGGCCGCCACCGACCAGCAGTAATGTCGAAAACGAGAGCAACCGCCGAGAGGGGCCCCATGTCCGACGCCGCCGAGCCTGCCGTCCTGCAAGTACCAGGGGCCGATGCCCTCGAGCTGCCCGTGCACGAAGCCAGCGAGGGGTCGTCCGCCGCCGACATCAGCAAGCTGCTGTCCAAGACCGGGCTGGTCACCTACGACCCGGGATTCGCCAACACCGCCTCGTGCTCGTCCGCGATCACCTATATCGACGGCGACGCCGGCATCCTGCGCTACCGCGGATACCCGATCGACGAGCTGGCCGAGCACTCCAGCTTCCTCGAGGTCAGCTATCTGCTGATCAACGGTGAGCTGCCGACCGCCGACGAACTCGCCGAGTTCGCCGACCAGATCCAGCACCACACCCTGCTGCACGAAGAGCTCAAGCGTCTCTTCGACGCGTTCCCCCGCGACGCGCACCCGATGCCCGTGCTGTCCTCGGCCGTCTCGGCGCTGTCGACGTTCTACCAGGACGCGCTGAACCCACAGGTCGAGGCGAACGCCAAGCTCTCCACCGTCCGCCTGCTGGCCAAGCTGCCCACGATCGCGGCCTACGCCTACAAGAAGTCCGTCGGGCAGCCCTACCTCTACCCCGACAACTCGAAGAGCTACGTCGAAAACTTCCTGGCCATGACCTTCGGGTTCCCGGCCGAGCCCTACGAGGTCGACCCGGCTGTCGCGAAGGCCCTGGACACGCTGTTCATCCTGCACGCCGACCACGAACAGAACTGCTCGACGTCCACCGTCCGCCTGGTCGGCTCGTCGCAGGCCAACCTGTTCGCGTCGGTGTCGGCCGGCATCCACGCGCTGTCCGGCCCGCGGCACGGCGGTGCCAACCAGGAAGTCCTCGAGATGCTCGAGCGCATCCGAGCCAACGGCGGCGACGTGGGCGAGTTCGTGAAGAAGGTGAAGGACAAGGAGGACGGCGTCAAGCTCATGGGCTTCGGCCACCGGGTCTACAAGAATTACGACCCGCGCGCGGCGATCGTCAAGCAGTCCGCCGACGAGGTGCTCTCGGCGATGGGCAAGCGCGACGACCTGCTCGACCTCGCCATGGAGCTCGAGGGTCATGCGCTCGAGGACGACTACTTCGTCGAGCGCAAGCTCTACCCGAACGTCGACTTCTACACCGGGCTCATCTACCGGGCCATGGGCTTCCCGACCAAGATGTTCACCGTCCTGTTCGCCATCGGCCGGTTGCCGGGCTGGATCGCGCAGTGGCAGGAGATGATCGACGACCCGGACGGTCGCATCGGTCGTCCTCGCCAGCTCTACACCGGCGAGACCGAGCGGCAGTACGTGTCGGTGGAGAAACGCTGACCGGCTTCGGTCCCGACCACCTCCCCTACGGCGTCGTCGAGGGCCCGGACGGTCGGCGCACCGTCGCCGTCCGGCTGGGCGATGCGGCGCTGGACCTGCGGGCGGTGGACGCCGAGCTGTTCGCGGCCGGCTCGCTCGACGCGTTCCTCGCCGCCGGGCCGGAAATATGGACGCAGGTGCGGCGCGCCGCGCAGGACCTGGTGGTCGCCGACGCGACGCCGCTGATCCCGCTCGCCGACGTCCGGCCCGTGCTGGGGTTCACCGTCGCCGACTTCGTCGACTTCTACTGCTCCGAGCACCACGCCGCGAATGCCGGACGCATCTTCCGGCCGCACGCCGACCCGCTGCCGCCGAACTGGCGGACGATGCCGGTCGGCTACCACGGGCGCAGCGGCAGCGTCGTCGTGTCCGGCACGCCGGTACGCCGGCCCGCCGGCCACCTCGACGCGACCACGTTCGGCCCCACAGGCCGATTGGACTTCGAGGCCGAGGTCGGGTTCGTGGTGGGCGCCGGTAGCCGACCGGGACAGCCGATCGCGGTCGATGACGCCGACCGGCACGTCTTCGGCGTCGTCCTGCTCAACGACTGGTCCGCACGCGACATCCAGCGCTTCGAGTCCGCGCCGCTCGGGCCGTTCCTCGGCAAGTCCTTCGCGACGTCCGTGTCGTCCTGGATCACGCCGCTCGCGGCCCTGGAGCACGCCGCCCTGCCCGCCGTGCAGGACCCGGTGCCGGTCGCCGGGCTGCGATCGGCCTCGGACTCGGCGTACGGGCTGGACCTGCAACTCGAGGTCCGGGTCAACGACACTGTGCTGAGCCGGCCGCGCTTCGCCGACATGTACTGGACCTACGCCCAGATGCTGGCGCACCTGACCTCGAACGGCGGGTACGTGCGCCCGGGGGACCTGTTCGCCTCCGGCACGGTCAGCGGACCCGAACCCGGGCAACGCGGGTGCCTGCTCGAGCTCACCTGGAACGGCACCGAGCCGGTGCACCTCGACGACGGGACCACCCGGGCCTGGCTGCACGACGGGGATGAGGTCACTGTGTCTGCCGCCGCCGGAACGATCACTCTCGGTGACGTAGGTGGACAGGCCGTGACAGGCTGACCAGGACGACGAGATTTCGCCGCCCACTCGAAACCGCGGAGGGCCTGGTGCGCGAATCCTCTGGTGTGGAGGCAGCGCTAGACGACATCGGCGAGCGGTTGAACCGTGGCGAGCCGGAGGCCTTGGAAGACGCCTACCGCTCGCTCGGTCCGCTCGTCATGTCCTACATCGGGCGCTACGTTCCGCAGCCGGACATCGAGGACGTGATGCAACGCGTCTTCTACGAGGTCTGGCGCGTGCACGAACGGTACGACCCGGGTCAGTCGCTGCGTGGCTGGGTGCTCGGCATCGCGCGCAAGAGGGCCATCGATCACCTCCGCAAGCGCCGGGACGTCGTCGTCCCGCTGGACTCCATGCGCGAGATCACCGGCGACGACGGCCGCGAGGTCGCCGAACGCCTGGTGTGGGCCGACGAGGTCCGTGGGGCGCTGGACCATCTGCCCGAACTGCAGCGAGAGGTCATCGAGCTGGCCTATTTCGAGAGCTACACGCAGACCGAGATCGCCGCCGCCCTCGACATCCCGCTCGGCACCGTCAAGACGCGCACGTCCCGCGGCCTGCAACGGCTCGCCGGACTGCTCGAGAACCCGCGAGGTGCCCGATGAGCAACACGCACATTTCCGACGAGCTGCCACGCATGCTGCGTGGCGAGGCGACACGTGACGTCGTGCTGACCGCTGCCGAGCATCTGCGCTCCTGCCCGGACTGCCAGCAGGAGCTCGTGTCCGCCGTCGTGGCCCACGCCGCGCTCTCCTCCGCCCACCGCTTCGCACCCGAGATCGCCATCGGGCACCCGCTCGGCGAGACGGGCGCCGAGGACGCGGTCGCCGAACCCGTCGCCCTGCCGAACATGAGCGGGATGTTCGAGCAGGTCCGGCAGGAGGCCGAGACGAGCAGGAAGGCTGCGGCCCGCCGTCCCGTACGCCGGCGGCTGCTCGCCGTGGCCGCGGCGGCGGCCGTGGTCGCCGGCGGCAGCGTTGCGGTCGTCGAGACGACGAGCTCCGGCAACGCGCCGCAGGCCACCCGGGTCGTCACCCTGACCGGCTTCGACAGGGGCCCGCTCAGCTCGAAGGCCGTCGTGCGGATCGTCAACAACCGGACCCTGCAGGTCGACGCCAGTCGGCTGCCCAAGCTCGACGCCGGGCACTCCTACGAGCTGTGGCTGACCGACGGCGCGCGGAAGTCGATGCTTCCGGTCGGCTTCATCGGCGCCAACAACCGAGCCGAGCTGACCGCGCCGAAGGTGATGAACCGCTACAGCGACTTCGAGGTCAGCGTGCAGAAGACGAACCAGACGCAGTACAGCGGGGTCAGCGTCCTGCGCGGGGCCTACTGACCCGCGCGGCGAGCTTTCCTTCGCCGACCTGGTCTCGTATCTTCGCCAGAAGGCCGCCGGGACCCACCCGGCCGCGTGGCGGGCACGGGGTGGCAATGGACGGCAACGACTACAACACGTCGGTGCGCGGCAACATGATCTCCGGGGTCATCGCCGGGGTCATCTACTTGATCATCGCCCTGGCGACCGGTGCCCACACCAAGCAGGTCGTGTTCGGCACCATCATCGTCGCCATCGCCACGTTCGTCATCGCGTTCATCATCGGTCGCATCATCGTCGCGGCCGTGCGCAAGCGCGGGCTCTGACCCGCGGGCGGCGAGCCTCAGCCGCGCGCGGCGCGCAGTTCGTCCACCAGCGACGGACCGGTCGGGTTCCACCCGAGGTCGCGGGCGCGGGCGTTGCTGGCGATCTGATCCAGCAGCAGGGCGTCGACCAGCGGCGCGAACAGGCGCTCCCGGGACTGCTCGGGCGTCTCCCACACGATCTCGGCGTCGCCGGCCGCGGCCTCGACGAGTTCGCGGACGGTCGGGTGGTCGTCGTTGATGCCCAGGTAGTAGCCGCTCGCCGCGTCGTTCTCGAGGGCGAGGACGTAGAGCTCGGCGAGCTGTGTCGCGGCCACCGTCGTCCAGTGCTGACTGCCGTCGCCGATCGAGTGGTAGCGACCCTCCTCGTCCGGCGTGGACAGCAGGGCGGGCAGCCCCTGGCCACCGCCGTAGACGATGCCGGGTTCGATGACGACGGTGCGGAAACCGCCGCCGAACGCCTCGTTCTCGACCGCGGTGCGCCACGCCGTGAGCTCCGGCGGGGTGAACGGGGTGGTCTCGGTGATGTCGGTGCCGGCCCCGTGCACCCAGATGCCGCCGGTGTGCACGTACGGTTTGTCGGTGCCGCGGTAGGCGGCCAGGGCCGCCTCGACCACGGCGCGGTCGAAGTCGGGACTCGTCGCGTCGCCGGGGCTGGCGGTGTGCGCGGCGCCGTCGGCGGCGGCGAACACCTCGCCGACCCAGGCGACGTCACCGAGGTCGCCGATCGCGGCCGTCGCTCCTGCCTCTGACACGGTCGCTGCGGACGCCTCGCTGCGCACCAGCGCCGTCACGTCGTGTCCGGCCTGCACGAGTGCCGCGAGCACCGCGCGTCCGATGAGTCCCGTGCCGCCGGTCAGCGCAATGTTCATTCCGGGCCAACCGGACCGGCGTCGCCGCCTATTCCGCGAAGCCCACGGCAATCCCAGGACGTCAGGTGACAGCCTTCTTCACCCGGGGCGGCAACGGGAAGAACATGCTCGTCCGCGCCTGGTATGCCGCCCAGCCGTCGCGCTTGCTCATGGACTTCTCCAGGACCCGGGCGCCCGATCCGATCGTCAGCAGCAGGGTCATCACGATCGGTGCGTAGATCGTGGCGACGCCCGGCAGTGCGTCGGCGGCCACCAGGAACACGCCCCACCACACGCAGGCGTCGCCGAAGTAATTCGGATGCCGGGTGTAACGCCACAGTCCGGAGTCGATCAGCTTGCCCTTGTTCGCGGGGTCGGCGCGGAAGCGCTCCATCTGCGCGTCCCCCACCGCCTCGAAGAACACGCCGACGATCCAGACCACGACGCCGACCCACGCCAGCGGCCCGACGTCCGCGGCCTCGAACCCCCCGACGAGGATCGGTGACGAGATGACGAAGGCCAGCACGCCCTGCAACAGGTAGATCATCCGCAGCGCGTACAGATCACCGTTGCCCGGCTGCTTGTCCAGCAGTTCCTTGTACCGCGGGTCCTCGGGCTTGCCGATCGAGCGGCGGCCGATGTGCACGGCCAGCCGCAGCCCCCACAGCACCGGCAGGACCAGCAGCAGCCAGCGGCGCGTGTCGTCCCCGTGACCGGCCGAGCGAACGAAGACGACGACCGCGACGGTGACGAAGAGCAGTCCCCAGGTCGTGTCGATGACGCTGTGCTTGCCGGCGATCTTCGAGACGACGAACGTCGCCGCCAACACGACCAGCACGGCGCCGCCGGCCCAGGTCAGGGTGCCGGCCCAGGCCCCGGTGTCGAACGAGCTCACGGCGTAGGCGTACCCGACACGTCGTCGAGGACCCACGGGCGGGTCGCCGGCATGCCGCTGGCCCCGTCCGCAGTGGGCTTGACGGCGAGGAACTGGTCGACGCCCATCCGGCCCTCCTCGAAGGTCAGCGCGCCGCCGACCAGATAGAGCCGCCACACCCGGGCGACCTCCTCGCCCTGCAGTGCGACGAAGCGGTCCCAGTTGGCCTCGAAGGTGTCGATCCAGCGCTCGACCGTGGTGACGTAGTGCTCGCGCATCGCCTCGACATCGCGTACCTCGAAACCACCCTTCACCAGGTGCCGGGTGGTCTGCCAGACCTCGCGCATGTGCATGTCGGGTGCGATGTAGGCCTCGATGAAGGCGCCGCCGCCCGGTGCGGTGCCCTCGTGGCGCGACATCTGCTGCAGCAGCAACCGGCCGGACGGCTTCAGCGCGCCGTACATGATCGCGACGTACTCGGCGTAGTTGCCCTCGCCGACGTGCTCGCCCATCTCGATCGAGCTGACCGCGTCGTAGGTTTCGCCGGTCTCGCCGAACTCTCGGTAGTCCTGCAGTCGCACCTCGACGCGGTCGGTGAGGCCGCGGTCGGCGATGCGCTTGACGATGTAGTCGCGCTGCTGCGCAGAGAGCGTGATGCCGGTGGCGTGCACGCCGTAGTGCTCGGCGGCGTGCAGGATCAGCGATCCCCAACCGCAGCCGACGTCCAGCAGCCGCATGCCCGGCTGCAGGTCGAGCTTGCGGCAGATGAGGTCCAGCTTCGCGGTCTGCGCGTCGTGCAGCGACTGCCCCGGGTGGGTGAAGTAGGCCGAGGAGTAGGCCATGTGCTCGTCGAGGAGCAGCTCGTACCACTCGTTGGACAGGTCGTAGTGATGCGAGATCGCGGCCCGGTCGCGGCGCCGGCTGTGCGCGCGGCCCTGTAACCGTGCTTCGGAGACCGGGGGCGACGGGGGTGTGCCGATCGCGCCGAGACGCACGGCTGCCGTCGCCGCCCTGACCCGGCCGCCGGGCCCGATGCGCAACGCCGTGTCCGGCCGCGTGCGCGCGAGCTGCCATGCCCGCCGGAAGCCGTCGGCCAGGTCGCCGTCGACGTCGATGTCGCCGGTGACGTAGGCGCGGGCCAGGCCGAGCTCGCCCGGCGCCCAGAGCAGGCGCCGCAGGGCGCGGCGCGAACGCAGGACGAGCACCGGTCCGTCGGCCGGGCCCGCCTCGCTGCCGTCCCACGCCCGCACGCGGACGGGCAGCTCGATTCCGGCGGTGTCGTGCACGATGCGGGCGAGCCGGTCGGCGACGGTAGTTCTGCGGGACACGGGAGCCTGCTTTCCGGGCTGGTCGATCGGGTTCGGGTCGGTGAGGTTCGGGTCGGTCGGATGCGGTGGCCGCGGCTGCACGGGTAGTCCCTTGCGCCACAGCCGGATGCCGTGGACGGTGATCAGTGCCCGCACGACCCAGGTCTCGAACGGGTGCCGCAGCGCGGTCGCCAGCACGGCCCGGCGGGTGGCCGCGCGACGCACGCCACGCACGGACGCGGTGAACGGGCGGTTGCCCGGGCGGTGCAACGACATCGTGATCGCCAGCGTCTCCCCCGGTTCGGGCAGGCTCATCCGGTAGTGCCCGTCGACGGGATAGAAGGGCGAGACGTAGAACTCCTTGGGGGTGTCCACCCGGCCGGCGTCGTCAGGACGCAGCAGGTAGCGGTGTCGCTGCGCGTAGGTGTTGTGCACCTCGGCGACGACCGCGACGACCTCGCCGGACGGCGTGTGGCACCAGTACAGCGTCAGCGGGTTGAAGACGAAGCCGAGGCTGCGTGCGTTGGTCAGCATGGTGATCCGGCCGCCGTCGAGGGCGATGCCGTTCTCGGCGAGGTAGCGCTCGATGTTGCCGCGGATGCTGCCGGCCGGGTCGCCGACGTGGTCCTTTGCGCGGAAGCGGGCGAGCACACCGTGATGCGGCAGTTCGTCGACGTCGACGAACCAGAGGTAGGAGGAATGCCGTACGTCGTGGCGTACCGGTTCGGCACGCACGTGGGCGATGTCGACCTCGTACAGGCTGGCGCTCGTCATGACGTCTGCACCGTCACCAGCGCACACCGAGACTGGCGGCGGCGTCGACGCCGGCGCGGCAGCCGTCCTCGTGGAAACCCCAGCCGTGGTAGGCACCGGCGAAGGCCACGACCCCGTCGTTGAGCTCCGGCAGGCGCTCGCGCGCGTGCACCGAGGCCGTCGTGTAGACGGGGTGCTCGTACTGCATGTGGTCGACCACCGTCGTCGGGTCGATGCGGTCCTCGTCGTTGAGCGTGACTAGGTAGGTCTGCGGAGCGTCCAGACGTTGCAGCCGATTCATGTTGTAGCTGACCTGCACCGCAGTCGGCACGGCGTCGCACGCCGGCAGCGCATAGTTCCAGGACGCCTGTGCGCGACGCGCCGTCGGCAGCATCGAGGTGTCGGTGTGCAGCACGGTCGGGTTCACCGTGTAGCCGATCGCGCCGAGCACCTCTCGCTCGTCGCGGGTCGGTTCGGCGAGCATGGCGAGGGCCTGGTGCGGGTGAGCGGCGACGACGACACCGTCGAAGCGTTCCACCTGGTCGGCGTCGTCGCGGATCTCGACGCCGGCGCCGACCCGGGTGACGGCCCGGATGGGCGTGGACGTCTGCACCGACGTCAGATTCTTGGCGGCTCGCTCGACGTAGCGTGCCGAACCGCCGGTGACCGTGTACCAGACGGGAGTCCCGGTGACCGACAGTGCGCCGTGGTTGCGCAGGAACGTGAACAGGTACCGGGCCGGGTAGTCACCGGCCCCGGTCGGCGCTGTCGACCAGACGGCGGCCACCACCGGGGTGACGAAGTGCGACGTGAAGTAGGCGGAGAAACCGTGCCGGTCGAGGAACTGGCGCAGGGTGACCTCGTGCTCGTCGCTCGCGAGCAGGGCGTTGGCGTGCCGGTAGAAACGCACGACCTCGCGCAGCAGGCGCAGGTAACGCACCGAGGCGACCGTGCGCACCGTCGGCAGCATCCCGGACAGCCCGCGACCGCCCGCGTACTCCAGACCGCACCCGGCGCAGGAGATCGACATGCTCATGTCCGATTCCTGCGTCTGCACACCCAGTTCGGCGAACAGCCGTCGTAGGTGCGGATAGGTACGCAGGTTGTGCACGATGAAGCCGGTGTCGATGCTGCGCAGCACACCGTCGGCCCCTACGACGTCGTGGGTGTCGGCGTGCCCACCAAGTCGCTCGTCGGCCTCGTAGAGCGTGACATCGGCACTGCGCTGCATTACGTACGCCGCCGTCAGACCCGCCACGCCACTGCCGATGACAGCCATCGTGCGTCGGCTCACCGTCGCCCCCCACCTGCCGCACCGGTTTGGCGGCTCACCGGTGTCTTCGGCTCCGGGGCGGGTGGCGGTTCCAGGTTCTGGACAAGGCTCCGGGCAAGGGGAAAGGGCGGCGGCACGGGAGGGATGTGCCGCACGCCCTTTCCGCCTCATAGTAAGCCATCTGCGGGCGCCGGAGGACAGTACTTTGGGCAGGGTGAATGCCTCCGACACGTCAAATTCACGCGCTCCGTACTTCGTGGTCCGGGACACCCAGGTACGCGGTGAAACCGAGGTGAGCGTCGTGTCGTCGTCACCGGCGACAGCGGGACCTTGGGCCCCGGATCTGCAGCACGGCGGACCGCCGAACGCGCTTGCGGTCGCAAGCGCGGAGCGGCACGTGCGCGACGTCCTCGACCGGCCGGACCTGGTCGCGTTGCGGCTGGCGTCGGAGTTCGTGAGGCCGGTACCGGTCGGCGAACTCGAGGTGCTGACGCGCGCGGTGCGAGCCGCGCGCACCGCGGTGCTCGTGGAGGTGACGATCGCCTCGGCCGGTCGCGAGTGCCTGCACTCGCGGGTCTGGTTGGTGCGCGACGCCGACACCGCGGCCGTCGCTCCGGCCCTGCCGGAACCGATTGAGGTGCCACTCGACGGGGGCGGCCCGGGTGCCGAGTTCGCCTACGGCGCGAGCCTCGAGTGGCGCTTCGTCCGAGGGTCCATGCGCGAGCGGGGTCCGGGGTCGACGTGGGCACGGGCGGTGACCCCGCTGCTCGACGACTACACCTGGACGGGGCTGGCACACGCCGCGTTGGTGGCGGACTCGGCGAGCGGGGTCAGCGCCGAACTGGACTGGGACGAGTGGTCGTTCCTGAACGTCGATCTCGACATCCATCTTGCGCGTCCGATGGTCGGCGACTGGTTGCTCATGGAGGCCGCGACGCAGCTCGGCGCGCACGGTTCGGCGCTGGCCCGCTCGACGCTGTCCGATGTCCACGGCGTTCTCGGCGCCGGTCTGCAGACCCTGGTGCTGGCGCCGCGCCGCCGTTGAGCGGCCGCTTTCCTACCGTGTCCGTAGACTTGCGGTCGTGGCTCGCATCCTCGGTTTCCCGAATCCGGTGAACGAGGTGGCGGCGCGGGTTGTCGCCACCGGCGTCGTGACGCTGACCGTCCTGACGGTGGTGCTGGGGACAGCGCTCGACCCGCGCTGGCTCTGGCTCACCGCGCCGATCGCGGCCGGTTTCGTCGCGCGGGTGCTCACCGGCCCTACGCTGAGCCCGCTCGGGCAACTGGCCACCCGGGTCGTCGCGCCGCGGCTCGGCCGGGAGAAGCTCGTACCGGGGCCACCCAAGCGGTTCGCGCAGGCGATCGGCGCCACGCTCACCGTGGCGGCCACCGTGCTGCTCGCGCTAGGTCACCACGGTCCGACGATCGTGCTGCTGGTGCTGCTGCTCGTCGCCGCGTCGCTCGAGGCGTTCGCCGGCATCTGCCTGGGCTGCCGCATCTTCGCAGTGCTCATGCGCGCCGGCGTCATCCCGGCGGAGACCTGCGCGGCGTGCGCCGACATCAGCCTGCGCCTCGGCGCGTCGAGCGCGGGCTGAGCGGTCCGCCCCCGCCGTCGCGGGCTCGGGCACACTGGCGCCGTGAGTGACGCCGACACCAACGCCGGCATCGAGGCCGGCGAGCACGCTGGCGATGCGACGTCGCCCGCTCCGCGCTACGGCCTCGAACTGGTGGCCGTGCTCGGCGTCTCCTACGGATTGTCGGGTCTCACGGCGCTGCTGAGCTTCCTGCGCGCACAGATCGTCATCCAGCACGGCATCGGGTTCAGCAAGGTCGCCACCGGGCCGATCAAGTCCGGCACGAACACCGTCCACTACCAGTGGCTGGACATCCTCGACCAGCTCGCGTCGATCCTGTCGGGGTTGGCGCCGGCCTTCCTGGCCGTCGTGCTGCTCATGCGCTCCCCCGGCGGTCGCGGCTGGGGCATCGGGGCCGACCGGTTCGGCGCCCGCGAGCTCGGCATCGGCCTCGGGTTCGCCGCCGCGATCGGCGTTCCCGGCCTGGGCCTGGTCTACGTCGCGCGGCAGCTCGGGCTCAACGCGCAGATCGTGGTCACGAGCTTCCCGGACGTCTGGTACCGCATCCCCGCCCTGCTGCTCGAGGCGTTCCAGCAGGGCATCGGCGAGGAGGTCGTGGTCTGCGCGTTCGTACTCATCCGGTTACGGCAACTGGGCTGGTCGAACTCGCGTGCGCTCGCGACCGAGTCGGTGCTCCGCGGGTCCTACCACCTGTACCAGGGCTTCGGCGGCTTCGTCGGCAACGCCGTGATGGGCCTGATCTTCGGTTACTGGTTCCAGCGCACTCGGCGCGTCTGGCCGCTGATTGTCGCGCACGCGGTGATCGACGCCGTCAGCTTCATCGGCTACATCTACCTCAAGGACCGGGTCAGCTGGATCTAGGTTGCGGCGGGTTGGCAGAGTGCCTGCTGTGGACGTCGAGGTCGTACATCCGGTTCCGTTCGACGAGATCGAGCGATGGCAATACACGCTGTCGCTGACGCTGCTGTTCGACCCGACCGGCGACGACCACGAGCTGGTGCTGCAGCGCCGCCGCCGCATGTGGAGCCAGCTGCGCTCGTGGGGCGCCCGCGACGGTGACCGTTGGGTCGGCACGCTGGGCTCGCTCGACCTGACGCTGACCGTTCCCTCCGGCGACGGCGGCACCAACGATCTCCGAGCCGACGGGTTGACGGCCGTCAGCGTCGCGGCCACGCACCGGCGCCGCGGCCTGCTCCGGGCCATGCTCACCGATTCCCTGGACGAGGCCAAGCAGCGCGGCGACGCCGTCAGCATCCTCATCGCCGCGGAGTGGCCCATCTACGGCCGCTTCGGCTACGCCCCCGCGGCCCAGGGTTCCCGCTACGTGCTGCACCCTCGCCGGTCACTGGGCATCGCCGGCGCCGACCCCGGCACCGTCCGCCCCTGCACTCCCGCCGAGCTCCGTCGGATCGCGCCCGCGGTGTACGACGCCGCGCGCCGGGTCCGGCCTGGCCAGATCACCCGGCCGCACCCGTGGTGGGACCGCCGGCTCGGCGTCGACGGCTGGCAGCTGCCCGCGAGTGGCCGCTTCACCTGGTTCGTGCACGACGGGCCGGACGGCCCGGACGGGTTGCTGTCGTGGCGCCAGACCCGGGACTTCGACCTGGTCGGCCCACTGGGGGCGATCAGCGTCGGAGAGTTCGTCACCGCAAGCGACGCGGCGTACCGCGACTTCTGGGGCTATCTCTGCAACCTCGACGTCATCGAGGACGTCACCGTCGACGTGCGGCCGGTCGACGAGCCGGTGCGCCTGCTGCTCGGCGACGGCCGCGCGCTGGACACCGACGCCGTCTACGACTTCCTGTGGCTCCGCCTGCTCGACGTGCCGGCGGCGCTGTCCGCCCGCGGCTACGCGGTGCCGGGTGACCTCGTCATCGAGGTGTCCGACGTCCAGGGCGGGTACGCGAGCGGCCGGTTCCGCCTCGAGACCGACGGCCCCACCGCCCGCTGCACCTCCACCACCGCGCCCACGGACCTGCGCATCGACCAGCGCGTGCTCGCCTCGATCTATCTCGGCGGTTTCCGACTGCCGCACGCCGCGATCGCGGGCGGCGTCGAGGAGCACACGCCGGGCGCGTTACGACAGCTCGACCTGATGTTCTCGACGCCGCTGCCGCCCTGGAGCCAGACCGGCTTCTGACCCACCGCTCCCCCTGCGCGAGTTGTCCGGCCTACATCACGCCCACAGCGTGGTGTAACCCGGACAACTCGTGCGGGAGTCAGACGTCGGTCGGGTCCTCCGGCGGCGCGGCAGCCGGCGGTGCGGCGGGTGGGGCGGCGGGTCGCGGTGATGGTGACGGCGCCGGTGCCGCGGCGGCTGCCCCGTTCTGCGGAAGCTCCAGCCCGCTCAGCAGGGCCGCCACCGAACTCGTCGAGCCCTCGACCTGGGCGGCGAGCGAGTCGGGGTCGTCGTCGGAGGCCCGCAGGTTCTGCGCCTCGGGTTGGGCCGCGGCCGGCGGCAGGTTCGAGTCGAACCAGTTCGACGTGTCGATGCCCTGCGGCGTGCCGTTGCCGCCGGCGTTGCCGCCGGTCCCGGTCTGCGCCAGCCAGCTCGGGGCCTCTTCGCCGTCGGACTTCCCCGTCAGCCCCGCCAATCCTTCCAGTGCCTTGCTGAACTCGCTGGGGACGATCCACATCTTGTTGGCATCGCCCTGCGCGATCTGCGGCAGCGTCTGCAGGTACTGGTAGGCCAACAGCGCCGGGTCGGGCTTCGCGGCGTGGATCGCGCCGAAGGTCGTCTCGATCGCCTTCGCCTGACCCTGCGCGGACAGGTAACGGGCGGCCCGCTCACCCTCGGCCGTCAGGATGCGCGACTGCCGGTCGGCCTCCGCCGCGAGGATGGCGGCCTGCTTGCGGCCCTCGGCATCCAGGATCGCCGCCGCCTTCTGGCCCTCGGCGGTCTTGATCGCCGACTCGCGCTGGCCCTCCGCGGTGAGGATGAGCGCGCGCTTGTTCCGGTCGGCCCGCATCTGCTGCTCCATCGCGTCCTGGATGGACGGCGGCGGGTCGATCGCCTTGATCTCGACGCGCGCCACCCTGATGCCCCACGGGCCGGTGGCCTCGTCGAGCACGCCGCGCAGCTTGTTGTTGATCTCGTCGCGGCTGGTCAGCGCCTGCTCCAGGTTCAGCGAGCCGATGACGTTGCGCAGCGTGGTGATCGTCAACTGCTCGACGGCCTGGATGTAGTTCTGGATCTCGTAGGTCGCCGCCCGCGGGTCGGTGACCTGGAAGTAGATGACGGAGTCGACGCCGACGGTCAGGTTGTCCGACGTGATCACCGGCTGCGGCGGGAAGCTCACCACCTGCTCGCGCAGGTCGATCTGCGGCCGCATGCGGTCGACGAAGGGCACCAGCACGGTCAGTCCCGGCGTGGCCGTGCGTGTATAGCGGCCCAGCCGCTCGATCACCGCGGCGCGTGCCTGCGGGACGATGCGCACGCTTCGAGCCAGGATCAACAGGATTACGCCCAGTACCACCAGGGCGGCAATGACTCCGGCGCTCATGACTGGTCTCCACTCTTCTCATCGGTCGACTCGGCCGTCAGGTAGGCGTCCTCGTCCAGGACGACGGCCGTCGCCCCGCTGATCTGCAACACGCGCACGCGGGTGCCGATGGGCAGCACCTGCCGCTCGTCGAAGGCGCGCGCCGACCACTCGGCACCGTTGAGCCGGACGCGGCCGTCCGCGGCGTCGACGGCCTGCAGGACGACGGCGTGCTGCCCGACGAGTGCCTCGCTGCCGGTGAGCACGCCGGTGCCGGCGGTGAGGTGACGCTTGGCGACCGGGCGGACCCCGACGAGCAGGGCCAGCGTGGCCACGATGGCGACGACGATCTGGACCACCACCGGCGCGCCGACAGCGGCCGTTATGGCGCCGGCGCCCGCTCCCCCGGCGGCCATGATCAGCACCAGGTCGAGCGACATCGACTCGGCGGCAGCGAGTACGGCCGCCGCGATGATCCAGACCACCCAGTCGGGCATGGCTCCAGTGTGCACCGTTGCGCACGCGGCGGGTTGTGATCAGGCAGTCACGAAGTCGATCAGCTCTTCGACCGCCCGCAGCAACGGCACCTCGACATCGGCGAAGCTGTCGACGCTCGCCAGCACGCGACGCCACATCTCCCGCGGTTCGCGCACCCCGAGGGCACGGCAGATGCCCGCCTTCCAATCGGTCCCGCGCGGCACCTGCGGCCACGCGTCGATCCCCAGCGCAGTCGGCTTCACGGCCTGCCACACGTCGACGTAGGGGTGGCCGGTGACGAGCACGTGCTCGCCGTAGCCGGCCCGGTGCAGGTCCGCCACGATGCGCGACTCCTTGCTGCCTGCGACGAGGTGGTCAACGAGCACGCCGACGCGCCGTTGGGGTCCCGGCCCGAAGGCGCGGACGTGCGCCACGAGGTCGTCGATGCCGTCCAGCGGCTCGACGACGACACCCTCGATGCGCAGGTCGTCGCCCCAGACCCGTTCGAGCAGCGCGGCGTCGTGCACGCCCTCCACCCAGATGCGGCTGGCGCGGGCGACCCGGGCCGCGGCGCCGGTAACGGCGTAGGACCCCGAGGCCGTCCGCGCCGGCGCCTTCGGGGCGACGGCCTTCGGGGCGGGACGGACGAGGGTGACCGGGCGCCCGTCGACCAGGAACGCGGCGGGCAGCATCGCGAACACACGACGCTTGCCGAAACGGTCCTCGAGAGTCACCGTGTCCCGGCGCTCGCCGGCGTCGACGGCCCGACCCACGCCAACGACCGCGCCGCAGAACGCCCCGTCGGCGGTCTCGACGACCAGCTCGTCCTCGGCCGCCACCTCGGGCACCCGGTTGCGCCGAGCAGGGTTCGACAGGACGTCGGTGTAGTCGCGCACGGTCGGCGAGCCTACAAAGCGAACGCGCCGCGAGCGGTGTCCCACGCCGGGCGCCCAGCTGTCGCCTCTACCCTCGGATGCCGTGCCTGCCGTCCGTTCCGGTCCCCTCGCCGCGTGGGCGCGCGCGTGGATCGCCGGGCTGGTCAGCCTCGACCAGGTCGTCGACGCCGTGACCGCCGGCGACGCGCCGCACACCGTCACCGGGCTGCCCGGGTTCGAGGACGACGCCGTTGCCCTGCTCGACCTGCTGGTGCGCTGGCGGCGCTCCGACACGCCCCCGCAGCTGATGTTGCCGGTCCCCGGCGACGTCCGTGGCCTGCCCGGCCCGGCGGCGTTCCGCGCCGCAGCGTTGGAGGTCGGCGAGGCGGTGGCCGCGGCCGACACCGGGGCGGTTCCGCGGGTGGTCGAGCACGCCCCGAGCAGCGCCCCACCGTCCGTCTCGTGGCAGGCCTTCGCGACCGAGCCGCCGCCGCTCGACCACCTGACCGTGCGCGAGGCGCAGTACGAGCTCACGACCGCCGTCCGCGACTGCGCAGACGCGCTGACCGAGGCCCAGGTCGGTGGCGCCCGCCCCGACGTCGCGGCCGGGCTGGGCGGTGCCCGCCGGGCCGGTGAGCGGCCCAACCTGCCGCCCGGCCACCCGTCCCCGGCCGTCGCCCTGCTGGCCCAGGCCGAGCGGCTGCAGGCGGTGCTCGACCTCGTGCTGGACGATCCGTTGGGCGGCGCCGTCGACCAGCACGGGATCGCGGCGCGTACGGCGGCCCTGCGCCCGCTGGCGACCGCGGTGCGCCGTGCCCGGGTCGCGGCGTTCAACGCACCGCTCGCGACGCCCGAACAACTCGCGAACACGGGCCCGTAACGCCGCCGACTCACTGCTCCGCGAGCATTGCCCGATGGCCGACCGACACCTGCGCCGGGTCGACCCGGCCGGGATGGCCGAGGGCGAACCGGTCGTCCGGATCGAGTCGCGCATCGTCCACGGGTACCGACGGGTGTTCCGCGTCGCCGGCAGCGGACCGCCGTTGCTGCTCATCCACGGCATCGGCGACAGCTCCGCGACCTGGCGCACGGTCATCCCGGCGCTCGCGCGGCATCACCTCGTCATCGCGCCGGACCTGCTCGGCCACGGCAACTCCGCGAAGCCGCGTGCCGACTACTCCGTCGCCGCCTACGCCAACGGCATGCGCGACCTGCTCGGGGTACTGGGCATCGACCGCGTGACCATCGTCGGTCACTCGCTCGGCGGCGGCGTGACGATGCAGTTCGCCTACCAGTTCCCGGAGAAGACCGAGCGGATGGTGCTGGTGTCCTCCGGCGGCGCCGGGCAGGGCGTCTCGCCGCTGTTGCGCCTCGCCACACTGCCGGGAGCGCAAGCGGCGCTGTCGGTCCTTCGGTTACCCGGTGGCGGGCTGGCGGCCGACGCCGCCGTGGGCCTGCTCGCGCGACTGGACCGCGGGCTCGCAGTCGACGCACCGGACCTACGCCGCGTGGTGGAGGCGCTGCCCGACAGCACCGCCCGCGCGGCGTTCATCCGCACGCTGCGGGCCGTCGTCGACTGGCGCGGCCAGGTGGTGACGATGCTGGATCGCAGTTACCTCGTGCGCGCCCTGCCGACGCTGCTCGTCTGGGGCACGCTCGACAGCGTGCTGCCGATCGGGCACGGCTACCGGGCGCACGCCGCCATGCCGGGAAGCCGGCTCGAGGTGTTCGAGGGCGCCGGCCACTTCCCGTTCCGCACCGACCCGGTGCGCTTCGTGCAGGTCGTCGAGGACTTCCTGGCCACGACCCAACCGTCGCAGTGGGGGGTCGACGACTGGCGGGCGCTGCTGCGGACCGGCCGCCCGGGTGCCGTGCAGGACGTCGAGACCCGCGCCTACCAGGACGAGCTGCGGTCCGTGAGTGAGCGCAGCGCCACCTGATTCGCCACCTGAGGGCGGCCAGTACTCAGTCCGGCCGGCCGCCGCGCTTCGGCGCCGGGCAGCACCCCGCGGGACAGTCGATGCCGCACAGCCCGAGATCGCCGAGAGCCTGGGGTTCCGCGCCCTCCAACCGTTCGGCGACCAGGTCGCAGATCGCCTCGACGAACGCGGGATGGGTGCCGGCGGTGGCCGCCCGGGCGAACGCCATGCCGAGGCGTTGCGCGGTCTCCCGGGCCTCGGTGTCGAGGTCCCACAGGACCTCGATGTGGTCGGAGACGAAGCCGGTGGGCGCGACGACCACGGCGGTGACGCCGAGCTTGTGCAGGGCCTCGAGGTGGTCGTTGATGTCCGGCTCGAGCCAGGGCACCTGCGGCGGCCCGGACCGCGACTGCCACACGAGGTCGAATTCCGCGCCCGGCCCGCGCACCGCCTCGGCCACCAGCCGCGCCGTCTCGCGCTGCTGCTTCTCGTACAGACCGTCGCGCGGCGGGGCCCGAATAGGCGTTCATGCCGGCGGGGATCGAGTGCGCGGTGAACACCAGCCGTGCGGTGTCCCGGACGTGCTCGGGCAACTGCTGGATCGCGGCGCGCACGCCGTCGGCGTTGGCCCGGACGAAACCCGGGTGGTCGAAGAAGTGCCGCAGCTTCACCAGTTCGGGCACGCCGTCGCCGGCGACCCGCTGCGCCTGCGCGAGGTCTTCGCGGTACTGCCGGCACGACGAGTACGACGAGGTCGCGCTGGTCGCGAAGACGAGGGCGCGGCCGACCGGGTCGTCGCGCATGTGCCGGACGGTGTCGGCGACGTAGGGCTTCCAGTTGCGGTTGCCCCAGTAGATGGACAGGTCGATCCCGCGGCGGTCGAACTCGGCCCGCAGCGCGTCCATCAGGGCACGGTTCTGCTCGTTGATGGGCGAGACGCCGTGGAAGTGCTGGTAGTGCTCGGCCACCTCGGCGAGACGCTCGTCGGGGATGCCGCGACCGCGCGTGACATTGCGCAGGAAGGGCAGGACGTCGTCCGGGCCTTCGGGGCCGCCGAAGGACAGCAGCAGGAAACCCGTGTAATCGCGATCCTGGGTCATGGCGGTGCGGTCAGACTCCCATCGCGTGGAAACCGCCGTCGACGTGCACGATCTCGCCCGTCGTCGAGGGGAACCAGTCCGACAGCAGCGCGACCGAGGTCCGCGCCACCGGCTCGATGTCGGTGTTGTCCCAGCCGAGCGGGCGCGCGCCCGCTCCACGCGTCCTCGAAGCGGCTGAAGCCCGGGATGCTCTTGGCCGCCATCGTGCGCAGCGGGCCGGCCGAGATCAGGTTGACGCGGATGTTCTTCGGCCCGAGCTCGCGGGCCAGGTAGCGCGACGTCGACTCCAGCCCGGCCTTGGCGACGCCCATCCAGTCGTAGGCCGGCCACGCCACGGTGGCGTCGAAGGTCATGCCGAGGATGGAACCGCCGGCCTCGCCGAACAGCGGCAGCGTCGCGACGGCGAGTGACTTCAGCGAGAACGTCGACACCTGCAGCGCGGTGGCGACGTCGTCCCACGGCGTCGCCAGGAACTCGCCGCCGAGGCAGGACGCCGGCGCGAAGCCGATCGCGTGCACGACACCGTCCACGCCGTCGACGTGCTCGCGCACCCGGTCGGCGAGCGAGTCCAGGTGCTCCTGGTTCGCGACGTCGAGCTCGATCACCGGCGGCGGCGTCGGCAGCTTGCGCGCGACCCGTTCGACCAGCGACATGCGCCCGTAGCCGGTCAGGACGACGGTCGCGCCCTGCTCCTGCGCCAGCCGCGCGATCGAGAACGCGATGGACCCGTCGGTGATCACACCCGTGATCAGCAGACGCTTGCCGTCCAGCAGTCCCATGACGACTCCCCTCAGATACCCATGCCGATGCCGCCGTCGACCGGCAGCACGACGCCGGTGACGTAGGCCGCGGCGTCGGAGGCCAGGAACAGCGCCGCGCCGGCGATGTCGTCGACGCCGCCGTACCGCCCGAGGGGCACGTTGGTGAGCACCTCGGACTTGCGCGCCTCGCTCATCGTCGCCGTCATGTCGGTCTCGATGAATCCGGGCGCGATCACGTTCGCGGTGATCGAGCGGCTGCCCAGTTCACGCGCGATCGAGCGGGCGAGGCCGATCAGTCCCGCCTTGGACGCGGCGTAGTTCGCCTGCCCCGGCGCGCCGACCAGCGCGATCACCGAACTGATGAAGATCATCCGTCCTTGCCGTGCGCGCAACATACCTTGCGCGGCGCGCTTGGCAACGCGGTAGGCGCCGGTGAGGTTGGCGTCGACGACCTTGGTGAACGAGTCCTCGCTCATCCGCAGCAGCAGGGTGTCGTCGGTCATGCCGGCGTTGGCGACCAGCACCCGGACCGGGCCGAGTTCCTTCTCGACGGTGCCGAAAGCCGCGTCGACCGCTGCGCTGTCGGTGACGTCGCACTCGACCCCGAACAGCCCCTCCGGCGCCCCGCTGCCCCGGTGCGTCACGGCAACGCGGTCACCGTTGGCCTCGAAGGCACGGGCGATCGCCAGTCCGATCCCACGGTTGCCGCCGGTGACCAGAACCGTGCGCGCCTCGCTCGTCGGCTGCGTCATGCATCCGACGCTAGCGGATCGCGCGCCAGGGCCTTCCGCCGTCCGGCCGATAGCCACGGGACCACCGCTCCTAAGCCGGTCTAGGTTCGGGTCATGCGTGCCATCCAGATCACCGAGTTCGGCGGTCCCGAGACCCTCGTCGCCCGCGACCTGCCCGACCCGGAACCGACCGGCGGCCAGGTCGTGCTCGACGTCCTCGCCACCGGCATCAACTACGCCGACACCCACCAGACCGAGAACTCCTACCTCGCCGCCCAGCAGCTGCCGCTGATCCCGGGCAGCGAGGTCGTCGCGCGGGCCGAGGACGGCCGCCGCCTGCTCGGGCTCGTCGGTTCCGGCGGGTACGCCCAGCGCGTCGCCGCGGACCCGGCGCAGATGTTCCCGATCCCCGACGAGGTGAGCGACGGCGCGGCCCTGACCACGCTGGTGCAGGGCGCCACGGCATGGCACCTCCTGCGCACGAGCGCGCACCTGCAGCCGGGCGAGACGGTCGTCGTGCACGCCGGGGCCGGCGGGGTCGGCACGCTCGCGATCCAGCTGGCCAAGCGCTGGGGCGCGGGACGGGTGATCGCCACCGCCTCGGGCGAGGACAAGCGCGCACTCACGATCGAACTGGGTGCCGACGCCGCCGTCGACTCGCGCGCCGAGGACCTCACCGCCGCGCTGCGCGAGGCGAACGACGGCCGTGGCGTGGACGTCGTGCTCGAGATGACCGGCGGCAGCGTGTTCGACCAGAGCCTCGCCGCGCTGGCCCCCCTGGGGCGGCTCGCCGTGTTCGGGATGGCGGGGCGCACGCCGCCGTCACCCGTCGACCCACGCCGGTTGATGGCCCGCAGCACGGCCGTCATCGGGTTCTGGCTGATGCACGTGGTGCAGCGCCCGCAGATGATGGCCGAGGCCGTCAACGACCTGCTGGGCATGCTCGCCGACGGTTCGCTGCAGGCGGTCCTCGGCGGTACGTACAGCCTCGACACGGTCGCCGAGGCGCACCGTGCGCTGCTGGACCGCAGCTCCACCGGCAAGCTCGTGCTCGACCCCTGGGCCTGACGCCAGGACGTCAGACGAGGCGCCCGCCCCACAGCATCGCCGTGCCGCCCGCCACCAGGAGTACGAACAGGCCGATGACCAGGAAGTAGTAGCTGATGTCGCGGTACTCGCTCGTGTAGCCGATCTGCGAACCGATGTTCTTGTAGACCGACTTCAGCTCCTGCTCGGACGCCGCGGTGTGGAACGAGCCGCCGGTGTCCTGCGCGATGCCGCGCAGCTGGTCGATGTTGGCCGGCACGCGCAGCGTCTGGCCGTCCTGGGTCACCGTGCCGTCCTGGGTGCCGAACGCGATCGTCGAGACCTCGATGTGGGCGGCACGGGCGGCGTTCACCGCCGACGCGACGCTGCGCCCCGTCGTGTTCTCACCATCGGACAGCAGCACGATCCGTCCCGGCGGCGCCTTCGTGCCCTTCGGCGTCGTCGAGGCGGTGAAGGTCTTGATCGCGTTCAACGACGCGAAGATGCCCTCGCCGATGGCGGTGTAGCTCGCGAGCTGCAGCTGATCGATCGAGCGCTTGACCTGGCTGCGGTTCAGCGTCGGCGAGACCAGCACGCTGCCCGAGCGGGCGAAGTCCACCAGCCCGAGGTTGATGCGCGCCGGCAGCAACCCCACGAACGTCTTGCCGGCCGTCTGCGCCGCCTTGAGCCGGGTCGGCAGGACGTCGGTGGCCTTCATCGACAGCGAGACGTCGATGGCCAGCATGACCGTCGCGTTGTCCCGCGGCACGCGCACGGTACCGGCCGGCTTGGCCGCACCGACCGACAGCACCGACGCGGCGATGAGGAACAGCGCGAAGGTGAGGTGCCGCCGCCAGCCCGGCCGCCGCGGCGCCACCGTGCCGAGCAGCTCGACATTGCTGAACCGGGCCACGTAGCGCTTGCGGAACAGCTGCAGGGCCACGTAACCGCCGGCGAGGGCCAGCACCAGGAAGAAGAACGGGAACAGCAGGGCTCCGTGGAGGAAATGCATCAACGAACTCCGGCTCGGTCGCTGCCGGTCGCGATGTGGCGCCGGGCGATGACGAAGCGCACGACATCGGACACCCAGTCCCGGTCGGTGCGCAGCTGCAGGTGGGCGGCCCCGGCGTGCCGGAGCGAGGTGGCGATGCGCTCACGCTGGGCGCGGGCGGCTGCGGCGTAGTTCTCCCGGACGGCCCGGTCACTCGTCTGCACCTCGACCTGACGTCCGGTCTCGACGTCGGCGAAGGTGACCAGCCCCGTGTTGGGCAGCTCCAGCTCGCGCGGGTCGACCACCTCGACGCCGAGCAGCTGATGCTGCTGCGCGAGCGCACGGAGGGCCCGCTCCCACGGCGGGGGCGGCGCGGGCGACGCCGGGCGGCGCGACGGTGCCGTCCAGGAAGTCCGACACCACGGCCACCAGGCCACGGCGGCGGGGCGGCCGGCGCAGGCCCTCCAGCATGCGGGCCAGCTGGCCGGGCCCGTTCGCGCGGCCGGCCCGCGGTGTCTGCGCCACCCGGCTCACGAGGTGGCGGGCGTGCGTATGGCCGGCGCGCGCCGGGACGACGAAGGTCTCGACACCGTTGCCGACCAGCGCCCCGACCCGGTTCCCGCCGCGGACGGTGAGGTGCGTGACGGCGGTGATCGCGGCCAGTACGAGCTCACGCTTCTCAGTGCGCCCGGTGCCGAAATCCATGCTCGGGGAGAGATCGACGACGATCCACGTCTCGAGCTCACGATCGGCGACCGTCTGGCGGATGTGCGGAACCGTCGTGCGCGCGGTGACCGGCCAGTCCATGCGCCGGACGTCGTCGCCCAGCACGTATTGGCGCGCCTCGCCGGCCTCGGACCCCGGGCCCGGCACCAGTCCGAGGTAGTTGCCCTGCAGCAGTCCGTCCAGGCGGTTGCGGACGGTGAGCTCGAGCTTGCGAAGCAGCGGCTCACCCTCGCGGAGGTCGAGCCCGGGCCCGTGGTCGGTGGGCTGGTCCGGCGGACGGTCGGCGCCGGCGCCGAACCCGCGCATCGAGGGAGGCGGCGTGGTCACGCCGTGCGCTCACCCCAGCCCTGCTGACCGTGCTGCGGGCCGACCGGGCCCTGCGGTCGCTGGCCCGGCGGGACACCCGGTCCCGAAGGCCCCGGTCCCTGCGGTCCCGGTCCCTGCGGCCCGACGGGACCCCCGCCTACCGGACCCTGCGGTGGACGCGGCGCGGCCATTTCGACGGGACCGCCGGCCCGCTGCCGAGCGGCAACCTGCGGCAGCGGCACCGCTTGCAGGACCCGGCGTACGGCGTGCGCCGCGGGCACCCCGTCGGCCACCGCGTCGTAGCTGAGCACCAGCCGGTGCGCGAGCACGTCGACGGCGATGTCCAGGACGTCCTGCGGTAGCACGTAGTCGCGCCCGCGGGTGAGTGCGAGTGCCCTACCGGCGGCGACGAGGCCGAGGCTGGCTCGCGGGCTGGCGCCGTAGGAGATCCACTGCGCGACGTCGGTCAAGCCCAGCTGTTCCGGCGTACGAGTGGCCAGCACCAGCCGGACGACGTAGTCGACGATCGCGTGGTGCACGAACACCCGGCCGGCGGTGGCCTGCAACCGCTGCAGGTCATCGGTGGAGAGCACGGCGTGGGCGACCGGGGGCTCGCTGCCCATCCGGTACACGATCTCGCGTTCCTCGGCTGCGGACGGGTAGTCGACGGTCACCTTCATCAGGAAGCGGTCGCGCTGCGCCTCCGGCAGCGGGTACACACCCTCGGATTCGATGGGGTTCTGCGTGGCGAGCACGAGGAACGGCCGCGGCACGTCGTAGCGGATACCGCCGATGGTCACGTGCCGTTCGGCCATGACCTCCAGCAGTGCCGACTGCACCTTGGCCGGCGCGCGGTTGATCTCGTCGGCGAGCACGAAGTTGGCCATGATGGGGCCGAGCTCGGTGTCGAAGGCCTCGGCCCCCGGGCGGTAGATCCTCGTGCCGACGATGTCGGACGGGACGAGGTCCGGCGTGAACTGCAGGCGGGAGAACGAACCGTCGACGGTGCGGGCCAGCGTCTCGACCGCGAGCGTCTTGGCCACGCCGGGCACACCCTCGAGCAGGCAGTGGCCCTGCGCCAGCAGGCTCACCATCAACCGTTCGACGAGGCGTTCCTGGCCGACGATGACGCGCTTGACCTCGAACATCGCACGCTCGATCGCGGCGGCGTCCGACGCCGGGGTGTGCATCGGTCCGGACTCGGTCACGCGTCTCCTCCGTCTGGTCACCCGGGCTGATTGGCGGCTGCGCGACCAGTGGTCGGCGCACCCGGATCACCGTACGGGACGAGCCTGTACCGTGCCTGGGTGTTCGCACGCTGCTCGGCGAAAGGGTGCCGCTCGCAGGCCACCGTCGACCTGCGGTGGCGCAATCCCGCCCTGCACGACGCGACCCGGGTCAAGCACTGGGTCGCGTGCGACGAGCATGCCGACCACCTGGCCGACTTCCTGGGACGTCGCGGGTTCCTGCTGTCCCGCGGTCCGCTGGACGTCCGCCCGGACGGTGAGGTGCCTTCCGACCACCACCCCCGACCCGAGGGCGAGCACCCGGCCGACGGATGAGGGTCAGCCGCCGATCGCCGACATCGAGCGCGTCGGCTGCACGAAATCGATGGCGTCGATCCCGTGGCCGGCCTGCTTGCCGGCGACCGCGGTGGTGATCAGAGCGGCCAGTTCGGCATCGGAAGCGCCGGCGCGCAGCGGCCCCCGCAGGTCGGTCTCGGACTGCGCGAACAGGCACGTCCGCAGCTGACCGTCGGCGGTCAGGCGCAGCCGGTCGCAGTCACGGCAGAACGGCCGCGTCACCGACGCGATGATGCCGACGCGGCCGACCGGCTCGCGCCAGTCGGATGAACCCGGTCCTTCGAGGACGTCGAACTCCTCCGCCGGCGCGGTACCCCGCTGCTCGTGCGGCACGATCGTGTAGCCGGCGTTCTCGAGCAGCGCGAGGATCTCCTCCGCGGTGACCATCTCCGCGCGTGACCAGGTGTGATCCGCGTCCAGCGGCATGTGT
This sequence comes from uncultured Actinomycetota bacterium, assembly GCA_963787985.1. Lineage (GTDB taxonomy): Bacteria > Actinomycetota > Actinomycetes > Mycobacteriales > Jatrophihabitantaceae > Jatrophihabitans. Next base: position 211,835 of record CAWBEL010000004.1, read on the forward strand.
TCGATGAAGCGCAAGCGATAACCCTGCGCCAGGCTCCAGGCGAGCAGGTCCGGCGCCTCGTCCAGGTTGCTGCCGCGCACCAGCACGGCGTTGATCTTGACGGGGGCGAGGCCGGCCGCCGACGCAGCGGCAACGCCGGCCAGTACGTCGTCGAGGCGGTCGCGGCGGGTGAGCTCGTGGAAGCGGGCGCGGTCGAGGGTGTCGATCGAGACGTTGATGCGCCGCAGGCCCGCGGCGGCGAGTCGCTCGGCCTGCCGGGCCAGGGTGACGCCGTTGGTCGTCAGCGACAGCTCCGGCCGCGGGTCGAGCGCGTGCAGGCGAGCAACGACATCAGGCAGCGTCGGGTGGACCAGCGGCTCACCACCGGTCAGGCGGACGCTGCGCACGCCGAGCGACACGAACAGGGCGGCGAGCCGAACGAACTCGTCGTCGGTGAGACGCTGCGCCTTCGTGAGCCAGTCGAGCCCCTCGGCCGGCATGCAGTAGGTGCAGCGCAGCGAGCAGAGATCGGTCAGCGAGATGCGCAGATCGGCGGCGACCCGGCCGAACCGGTCACGCAGCACGCCTTCAGGGGCCGACGACGATCCCGGGTGGCTCACCCGGACAAGGCTACGCGTCAGCTCAGGGGTCGGGTGGCGCCGAAGATCGTTCCCGGGTCGTACATCGAGCTGACCTCGACGTAGCCGCCGCTGAACGGCGCCTGGATGATCTTGCCGTTCCCCTTGTAGATCGCCACGTGATGGATGCCGCCGACAGTGCCGTCGCTGCTCCAGAACAGCAGGTCGCCGGGTTCGAGGTTGCTCAGCGACGGGTGGTAGCTGCCGGCCTGCGAGTACTGCGAGGCGGCGTAGTGATCCATGCTGAGGTACGGGCCCCACGCATACATCGCGAGCCCGGAGCAGTCGTAACCGTCGACGTTGCAGTCGTTCGGGGCACCGTTGCTCGCGTCGCACACCCCGTACGTCGGGCCACCGGCGCCGCCGCCCGCCCATGCGTACGGCATGCCGAGGGTCGTCATCGCGCGGTGGACCGCCGCGCGGCCGCGCGCAGCTGACCACCGACCCCCGACTGCCCGCGGGGGCGGCGAATACGTGACCCGGGGGGAGCTACTGCCGCCGCCGCCACTGCTGTGTCTGGCAGCAGCCCGTCGTTCGGCGGCCGCCAACCTCGCCGCAGCGAGGCGGGCGGCGGCCAGCTTGGCGGCCCGGATGCGGGCCAGGCGGGCCTGCTCGGCCTGATAGGCCAGGAAGGTCGTGCGCTGGTTGTTCAGAGTCGCGAGGGCGAGCTGGGCCGAGGACAGCGCGGCCTGGTTCGTGGCCAGCGTCGACTGCAGGCCGGCCTCCTGCGCCGCCTGCGCCGACACCGCCGAGCGGGCGGCACTCAGGGCGGACTTGGCGTTCGCGGTGGCGACCTTCAGCGTGGCGACCGCGGCGCGGGACCGTGCCTCACGGTTCGAGTGGGCCACCGTGGCGCGCTGCAGGCCGTTGATCGCACTCAACTGGCTGTTGTCGACGTAGCGCTGCAGAGTCGAGGACTCCAGCAGCAGCGTCGGGTTCTTCGCGGTGAGCAGGACGGAGATCGAACCGCCCGGCTGGCCGCTGATGTAGCTGGCCTGCAGCGAGCGGGTGAACCGGTCGCGGGCGGTGGTGAGCGTGACCCCGGAGGCCTGGAGCGCCGCCCTGGCCAGCCCGGCGTTGTACTCGGCCGTCCGCTGCTTGGAGATCGCGAACGCGACCTTCTGCTCGGCCAGCTCCTTGGCGCCCTGCAGCCGGTTCAACTCGGCCTGCGCACTGGCGATCTGACCGCTCAGAACACCGACCTGGTTGGCGAGGCTGGTCTTGCGGTTCTGGGCGGCCGAGATCTGACCGTTGGTCGGGTTGGGCGGCGGCGCGGGTTTCGACAAGGCCGGGGGCGCGGCGAACAGGAGTCCCGCGGTCACGGCCAGTACGCCCAGAGCGGCGACGGGTCGCACCAGCGTCCGGCGCGGACGGCGCGGTGAGCGGCTCAACTGCACGTCACAGAACTCCCTCGACGGCCCCGGGGGCGGACACGGCGAAGCTCAGAGTGCCACTTCCGTCCCACCAACGCCAGTGACACCAGCAGAAACACGCGCACCAACCGTCACAGAAGTGGACGAGCTCGTCCGCTTCCTGCGGAATCCCCGGCGCAGCGGCGCACCGCGTGGGCGGGACGTCCGCGCGGGTGTCGCTCAGGGGCGGGTGTCGCTCAGGCTGTGGCTCAGGCGCGGGTGTGGCTCAGGCGTCCACGGCCGCCGCGAGAACGGCCTCACCCTCGGCTTCGCCGTCGGGCTTTGCCGTCGCGTCCTCGAGCCGATGGGTGTGGCCGTTCGGCCGGGCCGCGCTGGCGGACAGTTTTCGGCCGGCCCGCCACCGTTCCCACCGCGACAACCCGGCGTGCACGACAAGCGCGTAGAGGACACCAGCGATCAGGTCCAGGACATAGTGCTCACCGCAGTAGACGAGCGTGAACGCCATCGCCAGGGGGTAGAGCACGAGCAGGTAGCGCCACGCACTGGTGATCCGGCTGGCCAGGAACAACGCGATCAGCGTGGCGAACGCGGTGTGCAGCGACGGCATCGCCGCAACCGGGTTCGATCCCGCGCTCTGCGCGCCCGCCAGCAGGGTGTTCACGTGGCCGGCGTGCAACCAGATCCAGCCCCGCGCCGACAACCTCGCGACGGGCCCGATGACCCCGTCCTTGGCCGCGAGCCACGGCGGGGCCTCGGGGAACGCGATGTAGGTGACCAGGCCGGCAAGGGACAGTGCGACGACGCGGCGGATGAAGCGCAGCCACGTTTCCCGGTCGCGCACCCACAGGATCGCGGCGACGATCGGCGTGGCGAGGAAGTGCGACGTGTAGACGAGCGTGCACGCCGCGTCGTACCAGTGCACGACCGTCGGATGCGCGGCGTCGTAGAGGTGGTGCTGGAGCCAGACCGCCGGCTGCACGCCCCCGAACAGCCAGGACTCGGCGTGCGCGACGTCGGCGACGTGCACCGGGAGGCCCACCCGGGCCACGAGCGAGCGCGACCCGTCGTACATCAGCAGCACGCCGGTGAACGGCAGCCAGTCCAGGATCACGCGCTGCAAAGCGGTGCGACCGTGGCCGACCCGGCTGATGACGAGCAGCGTCACGATGAAGGCGGCGAGCGGCAGCCTGCCGGTCGGGAGCCCGCGCAGGAGGTAGACGAGGGTCAGGGCGGCGAGCCAGCAGGCGAACAGGATCAACCGCACCCGCCGCCCGCCGAGGACCTGGACGGGGTGCCGCACCGCCCGGCGCCCCCGATTGAGGGGGCCGACCGGCGCCTCGGGGGTTACCTGGGTGACCGCTCGTGTTCGCTCGCCGGTCACCTCCACCACCACAGCCCGGAAGTCTAGGGGGGACACGCTGAGCGATTCCGGTCAAGCGTGGGCTCGGCGCGGCGCCCGGACCGTTCTGCCGTACCGCGGACCCGACGGGCAGGCCACGGTGCACCGGGGAATGCTGGGCGGGTAGGGGTGGGAACACGGTGGTATCTTGACGTCAAGATATCTCGCGGAGACCGAGCAACACCGAGGGAATGGAGCACGACGTGGCGGCGGACCAGAACAGTTTCGGGGCCAAGAACCGGTTGAGCGTCGGGGACGAGACGCTGGACTACTTCCGCATCGACGCCGTCGAGGACTCGCAGCGGCTCCCCTTCAGCCTCAAGATCCTGCTCGAGAACCTGCTGCGCACCGAGGACGGCAAGAACATCACCGCGGCGCAGATCGAGGCCCTCGGCGCGTGGCGGGCCGACGCCGAGCCGGACACCGAGATCCAGTTCACCCCCGCGCGCGTCGTGATGCAGGACTTCACCGGCGTCCCGGCCATCGTCGACCTCGCCACGATGCGCGAAGCCGTCGTCGACCTCGGCGGGGACGCCGCCAAGATCAACCCGCTCGCGCCCGCCGAGCTGGTCATCGACCACTCGGTCATCGCCGACCTGTTCGGCACCCCGGACTCGTTCCGGCGCAACGTCGAGCTGGAGTACGAGCGCAACATCGAGCGCTACCAGTTCCTGCGCTGGGGCCAGGGCGCCTTCAACGAGTTCAAGGTCGTGCCACCCGGCACCGGCATCGTGCACCAGGTCAACATCGAGTACCTCGCCCGCGTCGTCTTCGCGCGCAACGGCGTCGCCTACCCCGACACTCTTGTCGGCACCGACTCGCACACCACCATGGTCAACGGCCTGGGCGTGCTCGGTTGGGGCGTCGGCGGCATCGAGGCCGAGGCCGCGATGCTCGGGCAGCCGGTCAGCATGCTGATCCCCCGCGTCGTGGGCTTCAAGCTCAACGGCGAGTTGCCGGACGGCTCCACGGCCACCGACCTGGTGCTCACGATCACCGAAATGCTGCGCAAGCACGGCGTCGTCGGCAAGTTCGTGGAGTTCTACGGCCCCGGTGTCGGCGCGGTGCCGCTCGCCAACCGGGCCACGATCGGCAACATGAGCCCGGAGTACGGCTCGACGTGCGCGATCTTCCCCATCGACGACGAGACGCTGCGCTACCTGAAGTTCACCGGCCGGAAGGACGAGCAGATCGCCCTGGTCGAGACCTACGCCAAGGAGAACGGTCTCTGGCACGACGCCGACGCCGAGCCGGAGTACTCCGAGACCCTGGAGCTCGACCTGTCCACGATCGAGCCGTCGCTCGCCGGGCCCAAGCGCCCGCAGGACCGGGTGCCGCTGAAGTCGGCCAAGCCGATGTTCCGCGAGGCCCTCAACTCCTACGTCGACGGCGACTCGGTGCAGGACGCGCAGGACGAGGCGGAGGCCGAGTCGTTCCCGGCCTCCGACCCGGCCTCGGCCACCGGGGACGAGTCGGCGCCGGCGCCCACGCACTCCGCGGCCTCGGGCGCCGAGGGACGTACGTCCAACCCGCAAGAGGTCAGCTTCGCCGACGGCGGCAGTGGCGTGGTCGACCACGGCGCCGTCGTGATCGCTGCGATCACCTCGTGCACGAACACGTCCAACCCGTCGGTCATGATCGGCGCGGCGCTGCTGGCGAAGAAGGCGGTCGAGAAGGGTCTCGAGCGCAAGCCGTGGGTCAAGACCTCGCTCGCGCCGGGATCGAAGGTCGTCACCGACTACTACGACCGTTCGGGCCTCACGCCGTACCTGGAGAAGCTCGGCTTCAACCTCGTCGGCTACGGCTGCACGACCTGCATCGGCAACTCCGGCCCGATCATCGAGGAGGTGTCGGCCGCGGTGAACGAGGGTGACCTCGCCGTCACCGCCGTGCTGTCGGGCAACCGCAACTTCGAGGGCCGCATCAACCCCGACGTGAAGATGAACTACCTCGCGTCGCCGCCGCTCGTGGTCGCGTACGCGCTCGCCGGTTCGATGGACATCGACCTCGTCAACGACCCGATCGGCCAGGGCGAGGACGGCACGGACGTCTACCTGCACGACATCTGGCCGACGCCGCAGGAGATCCAGGAGACGATCGACTCCGCCATCGCCAGCGAGATGTTCAGCAAGGACTACGCCGACGTGTTCGCCGGCGACGAGCGCTGGCAGGGCCTGTCGACGCCCGAGGGTGACACCTTCGAATGGGACGGCGAGTCGACCTACGTCCGCAAGCCGCCGTACTTCGAGGGCATGGGCGCCGAGCCCGAGCCGGTCACCGACATCGACGGCGCACGTGTGCTGTTGAAGCTGGGCGACTCGGTGACGACCGACCACATCAGCCCGGCCGGTGCCATCAAGACCGACTCCCCCGCCGGCAAGTACCTGTCCGAGCACGGCGTCGAGCGGCAGGACTTCAACTCCTACGGCTCACGCCGCGGAAACCACGAGGTCATGATCCGCGGCACGTTCGCCAACATCCGGCTGCGCAACCAGCTCGCGCCCGGCACCGAGGGCGGCGTGACGCGCGACTTCACCGCCGGCGGCGACGTCACCACGGTGTACGAGGCGTCGGTGAACTACGCCGAGGCCGGCACGCCGCTGATCGTGCTCGCCGGCAAGGAGTACGGCTCGGGCTCGTCGCGTGACTGGGCGGCCAAGGGCACCGCGCTGCTCGGCGTCCGCGCTGTGATCGCCGAGTCCTACGAGCGCATCCACCGCTCGAACCTGATCGGCATGGGCGTGCTGCCGCTGCAGTTCCCCGACGGTGAGTCCGCGGAGTCCCTCGGCCTCACCGGCGAGGAGACGTTGACCATCACCGGCGTCACGGCGCTGAACGACGGTGACACGCCCCGCACGGTGACCGTTCGTGCCGTGTCGGATTCCGGGACCGACACCGAGTTCGAGGCGAGGGTGCGCATCGACACCCCCGGCGAGGCGGACTACTACCGCCACGGCGGGATCATGCAGTACGTCCTGCGCTCGCTGCTCTAGTCGCCCCTGGTCTTGGCCCCGTAGCGGCGACGTCCACGGCGGGTCGCGCCGCTACGAGGCCACGGCACGCGTCGTGGCCCCGCCGCGGCGCGACACGCCGCGTTCGGCGCCGCTCGAGGGCCAAGACCGGGGTTACAGCGGGCCGACGTCGGTAACGGTGACGACGGGCTCCCCCGCCTCGTCGGAGGCGGCCAGGTCGACGGTTGCGCTGATCGCCCAGTCGTGGTCGCCCTCGGGGTCGTCGAACACCTGCCGCACCGCCCACAGACCACCCTCGACGGCGATGTGCAGCAGCGCTGGGTTGCGGGCGTCGGCGCCGGTGCCGAGCCGGTCGTACTCGGCGAAGTAGCCCTCCACGGCCGCGGCCCACCGCGCTGCGTCCCAGCCGCCGTCGGCATCGAGGGCGCCCAGCTCGTCCCACCGGCGCAGGGCGGCCAGCTCGACGCGGCGGAACATCGCGTTGCGCACCAGCACGGTGAAGGCCCGGACGTTGCCGGTCAGCGACACCGGCGGTGCGATTTCGACGACGGCGTCGGCGGCTGCCCCCGAGGTCAGCTGCTCCCACTCGTCGAGCAGGCTGGAGTCGGTCTGCCGCACGACTGCACCCAGCCATTCGACGACGTCCTCGAACGGTTCGCTCGACGCCGCGTCCGGAACGCTCGAGCGCAGCGTGCGGTAGGCGTCGGACAGGTAGCGCAGCAGGGCGCCCTCGCTGCGGGACAGGCCGTAGAACGCGACGTACTCGCTGAAGGTCATCGCCCGCTCCCACATGTCGCGCACGACGGCCTTGGGTGAGAGCTGGTCCTCCGAGAGCCACGGGTGCGTCTGGCGGTAGATCGCGAAGGCCGCGTGCAGCAGCTCGTCCAGCGGCTTGGGGTGCGTGACCTCGGTCAGCAGCTCCATCCGCTCCTCGTACTCGATGCCCTCGGCCTTCATCGCCGCGACCGCCTCGCCGCGTGCCAGGTGCTGCTGCGCGGAGAGAACCTGCCGGGGGTCGTCCAGGGTGGCCTCGAACACCGAGACGACGTCCAGTGGATAGGTGTCGGAATCCCGGTCGAGCAGGTCGAGCGCGGCCAGCGCGAAGGTCGACAGCGGCTGGTTCAGGGCGAAGTTCAGCGGCAGGTCCTGGGTGAGGCGGACGATGCGGCCCTGGTCGTCCGGCTCGTCCAGGCGTTCGATCACGCCCGCGGCGAGCAGCGCCCGGTAGGCGCGGATGGCGTCGCGCACCTGGGCCCGCCGCTCGGAGGGCGGGCTGTGGTTCTCGGTGATGAGCGTCCGCATCGCCTCGAAGGCGTTACCGGGACGCGCGATCACGTTGAGCACCATGGCCGGCGTCACTGCGAACTGCGGTGTCAGCGCCTCGGGCTGGGAGGTCAACAGCCGCTCGTGCGTCGGCTTGCCCCACGAGACGAACCCTTCCGGTGCCTTCTTGCGCACGACCCTGCGCCGCTTCTTGACGTCGTCGCCCGCCTTCGCCAGCAGCCGGGCGTTCTCGACCTCGTGCTCCGGTGCCTGGACGACCACCGTGCCGGCGGTGTCGAACCCCGCACGCCCGGCCCGCCCGGCGATCTGGTGGAACTCGCGGACCTGCAGCTGGCGCTGGCGCCGCCCGTCGTACTTCGAGAGGGCCGCGAAGACCACGGTGCGGATGGGCACGTTGATGCCGACGCCAAGGGTGTCCGTACCGCAGATGACCTTGAGCAGTCCGGCCTGCGCGAGCTGCTCGACAAGGCGGCGGTACTTCGGCAGCATCCCGGCGTGGTGGACGCCGATCCCGAGACGTACCAGACGGTTCAACACCTTGCCGAACCCGGCGTTGAAGCGGAATCCGCCGATGGCGTCGGCGATGCGGTCGCGTTCTGCCCGGCTGGCGACGTTGATCGACGTCAGCGCCTGGGCGTGCTCGAGCGCGGCCGCCTGGGTGAAGTGCACGACGTAGATCGGCGCCTGACCACTCGCCAGCAGGTCGGTGATCGTCTCGTGCAGCGGCGTCAGCTCGTAGTAGTGGTGCAGCGGCACCGGCCGCTCGCCACCGGCGACCTCCGCCGTCGTGCGCCCGGTGCGGCGCGTCAGGTCGGCGGCCAGCGCCGCCGTGTCGCCGAGGGTCGCGGACATGAGCAGGAACTGCGCGTGCCGGAGCTCGAGCAGGGGCACCTGCCAGGCCCAGCCGCGGTCGGGGTCGGCGTAGAAGTGGAACTCGTCCATGATCACGACCCGCAGGTCGTTGTCGGCGCCGCTGCGCAACGCGATGTTGGCCAGTACCTCGGCGGTGCAGCACAGGATCGGGGCGTCGGCGTTGACGGCCGCGTCGCCGGTCATCATCCCGACCTGCGCCGAGCCGAACACGTCGCACAGCGCGAAGAACTTCTCACTCACCAGCGCCTTGATCGGCGCCGTGTACACCGACCGGACGCCCGACGCGAGTGCCACGAGGTGCGCCGCGACGGCGACGAGGGACTTGCCGCTGCCGGTCGGGGTGGAGAGCACGACGTTGGCCCCGGAGACCAGCTCGAGCACGGCCTCGTCCTGCGCCGGGTAGAGCTCGAGCCCGAGCCCGGCGACCCAGTCGGTGAACGCGGCGTAGACGTCGTCGGGCTCTGCCGACCCGGGAGCCTCGAGCAGGACGCGAGGCGTGGGGACGGACACCGTCCCACTGTGCCCGAACGCCCCGAGCCGGCCCCGGCCGGGCGCTGATCGGCACGCACTCCGTCGTCGCCCGAGGGGCGCCGGCGGACGGTCCCGCCCGCGCGTCACGCGCCCGCCACGGACCCGTAATCCGTTGTTCCCATTGCGCGTCCAGCGCGGTAGCGTGCCCGGCAGCAATTAGTTCAGTCAGTGAACAAATGGACCACGGAGGTCGTGATGGCGCCGACGCCGACGCGCGAGGACAGGTTCAGTTTCGGGCTCTGGACGGTCGGCTGGCAGGGCCGGGACCCCTTCGGTGACGCCACCCGCCCCGTGCTGGATCCGGTCGAGGCGGTGCACCGGCTCACCGAGCTCGGGACCTGGGGCCTGACCTTCCACGACGACGACCTCATTCCGTTCGGCTCCTCCGACTCCGAGCGCGACAAGATCATCGCTCGGTTCAAGGAAGCATTGGCCGAAACCGGCCTGCAGGTCCCGATGATGACCACGAACCTGTTCAGCCACCCGGTCTTCAAGGACGGTGGGTTCACCAGCAACGACCGCTCGGTACGCCGCTACGCGTTGCGCAAGGTCGTCCGCAACATCGACCTCGCCGCCGAGCTCGGAGCGCAGACCTACGTGTTCTGGGGTGGGCGCGAGGGGTCGGAGTTCGACGGGGCCAAGGACGTCCGCGCCGCCCTCGACCGCTACCGCGAGGGCATCGACACCCTGGCCGCCTACGTCAAGGAACAGGGCTACGGCATCCGGTTCGCCATCGAGCCGAAACCGAACGAGCCTCGCGGCGACATCCTGCTGCCCACGGTCGGGCACGCGCTGGCCTTCATCGCCGAGCTCGAGCACGGCGACATCGTCGGTGTGAACCCCGAGGTCGGCCACGAGCAGATGGCCGGGCTCAACTTCGCCGTCGGCATCGCCCAGGCACTGTGGTCCGGGAAGCTGTTCCACATCGACCTCAACGGTCAGCGCAGCATCAAGTACGACCAGGACCTCGTCTTCGGCCACGGCGACCTGCTCAACGCCTTCTTCCTGGTCGACCTGCTGGAGAACGGCGCCCCCGGCGGCGGCCCGGCCTACGACGGGCCGCGGCACTTCGACTACAAGCCCGCCCGCACCGAGGACATCGCCGGGGTGTGGGACAGCGCCGCCGCCAACATGCGCATGTACCTGCTGCTGCGCGAGCGGGCCGCCGCCTACCGCGCCGACCCCGCCGTGCAGGAGGCCATGGCCCACGCCGGCGTGCCGACCCTCGTCGAGCCGACGCTGAACGACGGCGAGACGCTGGCCGATCTGGTGGCCGACCGCAGCGCCTTCGAGGACTTCGATCCGGAGCGCGCAGGCGAGCGCGGCTACGGTTTCGTGCGGCTCAACCAGCTCGCCATCGATCATCTGCTGAGGGCTGATACATGATCAGGTCACAGCTTGGTGTCGGTCTGGCGAAACTCGCCGGGCCGTGGGATATGTTCGCGCGCACAACATTCGTGGGACACCCGACGGGGAGCGCTCGGTGCCCATTCAACTCACTCTGGAAAGGCGTGACCTGCGCATGAGGAAAACCTCTGTGACGATCGCGGTGCTGGGGACGGCGACGTTGCTCGCTCTCACCGCCTGCAGCTCGAGCAGCAAGAAGAGCGGCAGCTCGACGGCGGCGTCGAGCAAGGGCGGGGCCTCCAGCTCGAGCTCGGCGCCCGCTGGGGGCAGCGGAACCGTGGACGGCAAGGGCGCGAAGGTCGGCATCATCCTGCCCGACACGACGTCCTCGCCCCGCTGGATCACCGCTGACCCGAACGCGCTGAAGGCCGACTGCGCGAAGTACAAGCTGTCGTGTGACATCCAGAACGCCAACGGCTCGGCCTCGAAGATGAAGACCATCGCCCAGCAGATGGAGTCGAACAAGGTCAAGGTCCTCATGATCGTCGACCTGGACCCCGCCTCCGGTGCGGCGATCGAGCAGCAGGCCAAGAAGGCCGGCGTCATCCCCGTCGACTACGACCGGTTGACCCCGGGCGGCGGTGCGGCGCTGTACGTCTCGTTCGACAACGTCAAGGTCGGCCAGACGCAGGGCAACGCGCTCACGCAGTGCTCGCAGGTCAAGGGCCAGAAGGCAGTCCAGTACGTCGACATCGACGGCGCTCCGACCGACAACAACGCGACGCTGTTCGCGCAGGGCTACGACGGCGTGCTCAGCAAGACCGCCGGCTGGACCCGCGTGGCGAAGCAGACCGGTCAGTGGGACGCCCCGACCGCCGGTCGCGTGTTCAACTCGATGCTCGCCTCGCACCCGAAGCTCAAGGCCGTCATGGTCGCGAACGACACGATGGCGGGCGCGGTCATCACCGACCTCACCCGTCAGGGTCTGAACGGCAAGGTTGCCGTGTCGGGTCAGGACGCGAGCGCGTCCGGCCTGCAGCAGATCATGAAGGGCAACCAGTGCTTCACGATCTACAAGCCGTCCACGGCTGAGGCCGACCCGGCCGTCAAGGCGATCGCCCAGCTGGTCAACGGCCAGGCGCCGACCACGAACGGCGTGACGATCGAGGACCCGAAGACGCACCAGAAGGTGCCGGCCATCCTGGCGACGCCGATCGCGGTCACGCAGGCCAATGTTGCGGACCCGATCAACGCCCAGTACACGCCGAAGTCCACGGTGTGCACCGGCAGCTACGCCGCGCTGTGCACGAAGTTCGGGGTCAAGTGACCTCGCAGCGATGAGATCAGGGGTGGCCGCCGCCGGAAGGCGTCGGCCACCCCTGCATCGTTAACCCAGGCCTGTTGAGGTCTGCTGCACACCCAGACACACTCGTTCGACAAGAACTCACCCGGAAGGGACGCACGTGGCCGACGCAATTCTCGACATGCGGGGCATCAACAAGAGCTTCGGGCCGGTCGATGTTCTCAAGGACGTCGACTTCTCCGCATCCGTCGGCGAGGTCACGGCGCTCGTCGGTGACAACGGTGCGGGCAAGTCCACCCTCGTCAAGTGCATCAGCGGCACCTACAACATCAACTCCGGCGAGTACCTGTTCGAGGGCAAGCCGGTCACCGTGCACAGCCCGCGCGACGCCAGCGCCCTGGGCATCGAGATCGTCTACCAGGACCTCGCGCTGTGCGACAACCTCGACATCGTCCAGAACATGTTCCTGGGCCGCGAGCGGGTCAACGGCATCTTCCTCAACGAGAGCAGCATGGAGGAGGCGGCCAACGCCACGCTGGCCTCGTTGTCCGTGCGCACGGTGAAGTCCGTACGCCAGCGGGTGTCCAGCCTGTCCGGTGGACAACGCCAGACGGTTGCGATCGCCAAGGCCGTGCTCTGGAACTCCAAGGTGGTCGTGCTGGACGAGCCGACCGCCGCCCTCGGCGTCGCGCAGACCGCCCAGGTGCTCGACCTCGTCCGCCGCCTCGCCGACCGCGGCCTCGCCGTCGTGTTGATCTCGCACAACATGTCCGACGTGCTGCAGGTCGCCGACAAGATCGGCGTGCTCTATCTCGGCGAGACCGCGGCGCAGGTGCGCCGTTCGGACGTCAACCAGACCCAACTGGTCGAACTCATCACCACCGGCACCCTCGAGGACGGCAAGGGCGTCGACCTCGGCAACAAGAAGGTGTCCGCATGACCGAGCTTGCGAGGTCATCGGCAAGCGCAGCACCGGGTCTGCGACCGACGAAGGAGGACGCGTGACAAGCCTGGACAAGTCGACGACCCCGGAGGAGGAGTCGGTCGATGAGACGGCGTCCGGTGCGCACCCCGCGTCCGACGACCTCGCGGCGCTGACCAGCACCGCACCCATCGCGGGCGGCACCGGCGACTACTTCCGCCTGTACATCCAGCGGGTGCGCGGCGGCGACATGGGCTCGCTGCCGGCCGTCACCGGCCTCGTCGTGCTCGCGATCTTCTTCTCGCTCGTGCACCCGTCGTTCCACACGGTGTTCAACTTCGGCAACATGTTCACCGAAGGCACCGGCACGATCTTCATCGCCATGGGCCTGGTGTTCGTCCTGCTGCTCGGCGAGATCGACCTCGCGGCCGGCTACACCGCCGGTGTCTGCGCGGCGGTCATGATCCGGCTGATGGTCGGTTACGACTACAGCTGGTACGTGACCATCCCGGCCGCGCTGATCAGCGGGTTGATCATCGGCTTCATCACCGGCTGGCTGCGGGCCAAGGTCGGCATCCCGTCGTTCATCGTGACGCTGGCGTTCTTCCTGGCCTTCCAGGGCCTCATGCTGTTCATCCTCAACACCGGCAAGGGCCAGCACGGCGACATCGGCATCACGGACAAGGTCGTGACAGCCCTGGAGAACAGCCAGATGCCCATCTGGGCCGGTTGGATGATGGGGGCGCTGGTCGTCCTCGGTTACGCGGCCATCAAGCTCGCCGCCGTCCGGTCCCGCCGTAAGCAGGGCCTGGCCGCCGAGCCCGCCGGGGTGTGGGGGGCGAAGATCCTGGCTGCGGCCGTTGTCAGCGCCGTCGTGCTCTACCTGCTCGGCCTCAACCGCGCGCTGAGCACGACCCCGCAGATCCAGAGCGTCAACGGCAAGTTCGTCAAGGTCTTCCCGCCCAAGGTCGAGGGCGTGCCGTGGGTCGTACCGGTGCTGCTCGTGCTGTTCGTCGGGTTCACCCTGCTGCTCGGTCGCACCCGCTACGGCCGGCACCTGTACGCCGTCGGCGGCAACGAGGAGGCCGCGCGCCGCGCCGGTATCCCGGTCGACCGCATCCGCATCTCGGTCTTCATGTTCTCCGGCTTCATGGCCGCCATCGGCGGCATCGTCATCGGCTCGAACGTCAACTCCGTCAGCGAGCAGAACTACGGCGGCAACACGCTGCTGCTCGCCGTCGGAGCGGCCGTCATCGGCGGAACGAGCCTGTTCGGCGGACGTGGCCGGATGATCGACGCGATCATCGGTGGCGCCGTGGTCGAGGTCATCAACAACGGCACCGCGACCCTGATCAACACGTCCAACACCGCCGTGTCCAACTCGCTGCAGTTCGGGGCCACCGGCCTCGCGCTGCTACTCGCTGCCGCGGTCGACGCACTGTCCCGGCGGCGTGCCGGGGCCTCGGGCCTGGCGTAGGCCGCCGAGGGCCGTCAGATGCCCACCACCGCTGCGGCTCGCCCCGACGCGATCCGCAGGCACAACCTGTCCCTCGTCCTGACCCACATCCACCAGGACGGCGCGATCACGCGGGCCGAGCTGACGCAGCGCCTCAAGGTCAGCCGCTCGACGGTCGGCGCGCTCGTGGCGGACCTGATCGCGCTCGGCCTGGTGGACGAGGAGGTTCCCGGACGCGGCAGCGGCGTCGGCCGCCCGTCGCACGTGGTGGGCCCGCACCGCTCAGGACCGTTCGTGCTCGCCGTCGACCTCGACGTCACGCACGTGACGGTCGCGGCGGTCGGCCTCGGCGGAGCGGTGCTGGCCCGCGAGACGGTGCCGACCGAACCGGCCAGCCTGTCCCCCGACGCCGCGGCGCGGCTGATCGTCGACTCGATCCCCCGCCTGCAGAAGGCGGGTTGCCCCACCTCACGGCCGGCCGGCATCGGCGTCAGCGTGCCCGGCACCGTCGACCGGCGCACCGGCCACGTGGGCGTCGCGCCGAACCTCGAGTGGCGCGACGCCCCACTCGGTGCGCGGCTGATGGCGTTGGCACCCGACGGGCTGCCGGTCGTGATCGGCAACGACGCCGACCTCGCCGTGCTCGCCGAGCACCGCCGCGGCGGCGCCCGAGGCGTCGACGACGTCGTGTTCGTGATGGGCCGCGTGGGTGTCGGCGCCGGGATCATCGCCGGCGGCGCCGCCCTGCGCGGGTACAACGGGCACGCCGGCGAGATCGGCCACGACGTCGTCGACGCGACCGGACCGGCCTGCCACTGCGGCAAGCGCGGCTGCGTCGAGACCTACGTCGGCGACGGCGCCCTGCTCGCCGGGGCCGGACGGGCCGGCGCGCCGACCGAGGAGGCGGTGGCCGCCGTCTATGCCGACGCCGCCGCGGGCGATCCCGCCGCACTCCGTAGCGTCCACGCCGTCGCCGAGGCGCTGGGCCGCGCGGTGTCCAGTCTGATCAACACCCTCAACCCGGAGCGTGTTCTGCTGGGTGGCTCGCTGACGCAGCTGCTCGACGTCGCCCGTCCCGAGTTCGAGCATGCGCTGGCCAGCTACGCCCTCGAGACGCAGGGCGCGTCCGTGCTGGTCGGGAAGCCGGCCCTCGGCACGGACTCCGCGCTGCTCGGCGCGGCCGAGGTGGCCTTCGAACCCCTGATCGACGATCCCCTGCTCGCCGGCCGCCACTATGTCGCCTGACCTGCGTGTCGCGTGACCTGCGTGTCGCCTGACCCACCGGAGGACTCAGCCCGTATGGACACCCGCATCCTCGGCCGCACCGGCCGGCCCGTCTCGGTCATCGGACTCGGCACCTGGCAGCTGGGGGCCGACTGGGGCGACGTCGACGAGCAGGACGCGCTCGACGTGCTCGCCGCGGCCGTGGATGCCGGCGTCACCCTGTTCGACACCGCCGACGTCTACGGCGACGGTCGCAGCGAGCAGCTGATCGGCCGCTTCCTCGCCGAGCACCCCGGCGGCGGCGTCACCGTCGCCACCAAGATGGGGCGGCGCGTCGACCAGGTGCCGGAGAACTACGTCCTCGACAACTTCCGCGCGTGGACCGACCGGTCCCGCCACAACCTCGGGGTCGACCGGCTGGACCTCGTGCAGTTGCACTGCCCGCCGACGGCCGTCTATGACGACGACGCCGTCTACGACGCGTTGGACACCCTGGTCGACGAGGGACGCATCGCGAACTATGGCGTGAGCGTCGAGACGGTGGCCGAGGCCTTGTCCGCCCTGCAGCACCCGGGCGTCGCAACGATTCAGATCATCGTCAACGCGTTCCGGCAGAAGCCGCTGGACACCGTCCTGCCGGCCGCGGCCGCC
The DNA here is from genome assembly GCA_963787985.1 of uncultured Actinomycetota bacterium. GTDB lineage: Bacteria > Actinomycetota > Actinomycetes > Mycobacteriales > Jatrophihabitantaceae > Jatrophihabitans. Next base: position 227,787 of record CAWBEL010000004.1, read on the forward strand.
GCCGGAGTGGGCATCCTGGCGCGCGTGCCGCTCGCGTCGGGTCTGCTGTCCGGGCGCTACACCATGGAGACCACGTTCCCCGACAACGACCACCGCTCGTTCAACCGGCACGGCGAGGCCTTCGACGTCGGCGAGACGTTCGCCGGCGTCGAGTTCGCCACCGGCGTCGAGGCGGCGCAGGAGTTCGCGGCGATCTTCGACGAGCCGCCCGCCGCCCGCGCCCTGCGCTGGCTGATCGACCAGCCCGGGATCACGACCGTCATCCCCGGCGCGCGCAACCCCGAGCAGGCGCGGTCGAACGCGGCGGCGGCGCAGCTTCCGCCCACCACGCCGGAACAGCAGCAGGGGGTGCGCGAGCTCTACGACCGGCGGCTGCGCCCACAGGTGCACGACCGCTGGTAGCGCTCGCTCCAGCGCGCTCGGCTTGGCACCTGATCACGGCGCTTGGCACCCCGAGAGCGGGGCAGATTAATCTCCACTACCCCCCGAGTGGAGTGACGACCGGCGCGGCAGGGTGACAAGCGGCGCGGCAGCGGTGCGTCACTCGACGCCGGTGGCCTGCCGTTCGAACTGGGTGCGGTAGAGCTCGGCGTAGAGGCCGCCGCGGGCCAGCAGGTCAGCGTGCCGGCCCTGCTCCACGACACGTCCCTCGTCGAGCACGACGACGGTGTCCGCGTCGAGGATGGTCGAGAGGCGGTGGGCGATCACCAGCGACGTCCGGCCGGCGAGCGCCCGCGCCAGGGCGTCCTGCACGGCGGCCTCGCTCTCGCTGTCGAGATGGGCGGTCGCCTCGTCGAGGATGACGATCTGCGGCGCCTTCAGCAGCAGCCGGGCGATGGCCAGGCGCGCCTTCTCCCCACCCGAGAGCCGGTAACCGCGGTCGCCGACGACGGTATCGAGGCCGTCGGGCAGGCTACGGACGAGCTCGGCGATCTGGGCGTCCGCGACCACGCGCCAGAGATCGGCCTCGCTCGCGTCGGGCGCGGCGTAGAGCAGGTTCCCGCGGATGGTGTCGTGGAACATGTGCGCGTCCTGGCTCACGACGCCGATGCGGTCGTGCAGCGACTGCTGCGTCACCTCGCGCACGTCGTGCCCGCCGACGAGCACGCGTCCCGACGTGGCGTCGTACACCCGCGGCAGCAGCTGGCTGATCGTCGTCTTGCCGGCGCCGGACGGCCCGACGAGCGCGATCATCTGGCCGGGCTCGGCGCGGAAGGAGACCCCGTGCAGCACCTCGGCCGCCGCCGTCCGGTCGAGCACCGCGACGTCCTCGAGCGAGGCCAGCGACACCTCGGCGGCGGTCGGGTAGGCGAAGCGGACCTCGTCGAACTCGACGGTGCGGGCGTCGGCCGGCAGCTCCCGCGCGCCGGGCGCGTCGGCGATCATCGGCTCGAGGTCCAGCACCTCGAAGACCCGGTCGAAGCTGACGAGCGCGCTCATGACGTCGACCCGCGCGTTGGACAGTGACGTGAGCGGGCCGTACAGCCGGGTCAGCAGCAGCGCGAGCGTCACGACGGTGCCGGCCGACAGCGATCCGTCGATGGCGAGGTAGCCGCCGAGGCCGTAGACCAGGGCCTGCGCGAGCGCGGCCACCAGGGTCAGCGAGACGAAGAACGCGCGGCCGTACATCGCGGAGGTCACACCGATGTCACGCACCCGCGCGGCCCGCTTGCGGAACGACGCGTCCTCGTCCTCGGGACGTCCGAACAGCTTGACCAGCAGCGCACCGGCGACGTTGAAGCGTTCGGTCATGGTGGCGTTCATCGAGGCGTTCAGGTTGTACGACTCGCGGGTGATCTCCTGCAGACGAGCGCCGATGCGCCGCGCCGGGATGACGAACACCGGCAGCATCACGATGGAGATCAGCGTGATCGGCCAGGACAGCGAGAACATCACCGCGGCGGTCAGCACGAGGCTCACGGCGTTCGAGACCAGCCCGCTGAGGGTCGAGGTGAAGGCCTGCTGCGCACCGAGCACGTCGTTGTTGAGCCGGCTCACCAGCGCGCCGGTCTGGGTCCGGGTGAAGAACGCGAGCGGCATGCGCTGGACGTGGTCGAAAACCGCCGTGCGCATGTCGTAGATGAGCCCCTCCCCGATGCGCGCCGAGTACCAGCGCTGGACGAAGGACAGGCCGGCGTCGATGACCGCGAGCACCGCGATGATCACCGCGATCTCGATGACGTCGCGCGCCGGGGCGTGCCGGGTGATGTCGTTGACGACGCGGCCGGCGAGCACCGGGGTCGCGACGGTGATGAGGGCGTCGCCGACGATCAGCGCCAGGAACAGCAGCAGCTCCCGCCGGTAGGGCCGGGCGAAGCGGAAGACGCGGCGCCACGTGCCCTTCGGCACGCGCGTGCCCGCGGTGTCGCTGCGGCGGCGGGCCGAGCCCATCGCCCGCATCGCCGACATGTGGTCGTACATCGCCGCCCTGTCCTCACTTTCGCGTGCGTCCTGCGAGTGCCAAGCGGCCGCGGACGCGCGGTGTTCCGCATGTTCGCCGTGCGCGATCGCGCGCGGTCACTCCTCGCGGTCAGTCCTCGCGGTCCAACCCGGCCAGGGTGCGCAGGCGACGGTACTGGGCGTTCGCCTCGGCGGCCTGTTGCGCCGCCTGGCTGCGCACCGACGCGGCGGCGAGCAGCGCCTTGGTCTCGCTGGCCGCGTCCCGGTCGACGGCGAGCAGGGCGTCCACTACCTGCTCGGTGGCGGCGTCGAGGGTGTCCCGGGGGACGACGTGCGAGGCAAGGCCGATGCGCAGCGCCTCGTCGGCGTCGACGCGGCGCCCGGTGAGACAGATCTCGGCCGCACGCGAGTAGCCGACGAGATCGACCAACCGCTTGGTGCCGCCGAGGTCAGGCACGATGCCCAGCGCCGGCTCGGCCATGCAGAACATCGCGTCCTGGGCCACCACGCGGATGTCGGTGCCGAGCGCGAGCTGGAACCCGCCGCCGACCGCGTGGCCCTGCACGGCGCAGACACTGACGAGGTCCGGCCGCGAGACCCAGTCGAAGGCGCGCTGCCACCCGGCGATGCGGGCCGTGGCCTCGGCACGGCTCAGGTGGGCCAGCTGGTGGATGCCGTCGCCGGCGCCGGGAGCGAACAGGGCGCGGTCGAGACCGGCCGAGAAGGCGCGGCCCTCCGCGCGTAGCACGACGACACGCACCGTCCCGGGCAATGCCGACCGCACCCGGACCAACTCGGCCCACATGCCCGGCGACTGCGCGTTGAGCCGCTCAGGACGCGCCAGCGTGATCGTTGCGCGTGCGTCACGGATCTCGACCCGCAGCCCGGAGCGCGGGTCGACAGAGTGGTGCGAAGTGTCGATCGCGCCAGGTTAGCGGGCGCCGCCGGTTACTTCGCCCTGGACTTGGTGGCTCGGGCCTTGCTCGCGGTCTTGGTGCGGGTGGCCCCGCCCCGTCCGCGCAGCGTGACGCCCGATTCGCTGAGCACCCGGTGCACGAAGCCGTAGGACCGGCCGTGCGAGTCGGCGAGCTCGCGGATGCTCTTGCCCTTGTCGTAGGCCTTCTTGAGGTCGTTGGCCAGCTTGGTGCGCTCCGATCCGGTGATGCGGGCGCCCTTCTTCAATACAGCCATGCTCATCCTGCCTCTCAGTTGCCTGCTGCTCGACGGAGTCCGTCCCGGTGAACCGGCGTGCGCCGGCGACGGTCCGAGAGCAGCAGCCCGACACAGTGGTGGTGCGGTCGGCGGTTGTCACTCGCAAACCACGGTGGTGGGTGTGTAGCAGCCCGTTCGACGGGGTCGCAAGATCGACTCGCATGATCCATGCCACCGCGACGCACGAACGGGTGATCGTCCCCCATAACGGACCGCGGCGAGTGGATCAACCGGCTATCGCGTGCCACCCCACCAGCCTGCGATACGTGACGTTTGGTCCCGATGTAGCGGCCCCGTCTGACGCTGATCCGCCGCCGTTCGGCCGGTTTCAGGCGAGGCTGACGAGCTCCTGCAACTCGACACTCCACTGGTCCTCGATGCCGTCGGGCAGCATGATGACCTTCTCCGGCGAGAGCGCCTCCACGGCCCCCTCGTCGTGCGTGACGAGCACGATGGCGCCGGCGAAGCTGCGCAGGGCATCGAGCACCTGCCCGCGGCTGACCGGGTCCAGGTTGTTGGTGGGCTCGTCCAGCATGAGGACGTTGGCCGAGCTCGTCACGAGCATGGCCAGCGCCAGGCGGGTCTTCTCGCCACCGGACAGCACGCCGGCCGGCTTGTCGACGTCGTCGCCGCTGAACAGGAACGCTCCCAGGATCTTGCGCAGGTCGGTGTCGGTGAGGTCTGAGCGCCCCACCGTCATCGCCGACGTGCGCATGTTCTCGAGCACGGTGCGGTCGTGGTCGAGCGTTTCGTGCTCCTGCGCGTAATAGCCGACACGCAACCCGTGGCCGGGGACCACCTCGCCGGTGTCGGGCGCCTCGACACCGGCCAGCAGCCGCAGCAGGGTCGTTTTGCCGGCACCGTTGAGGCCCAGCACGACAACCCGGGCACCCCGGTCGATGGCGAGATCGACACCGGCGAAGACCTCGAGCGAACCGTAGGACTTCGACAGGCCCTCGGCGGTCAGCGGCGTACGCCCGCACGGCGCGGGCGCCGGGAAGCGCAGCCGGGCGACGCGGTCGGACACCCGGACCTCGGACAACCCGGCCGCCAGGGCGGCGGCACGGCGGTCCATCTGGTGCGCGGCCCGGGCCTTGGTGGCCTTCGCCCGCATCTTGTCGGCCTGCGTCTTCAGCTGGTCGATCTTGCGTTCGGCGTTCGCGCGCTCGCGCACGCGGCGCTTCTCGTCGGCCTCGCGCTGAGAGAGGTAGACCTTCCAGCCGACGTTGTAGACGTCGACGGACGAGCGATTGGCGTCGAGGTACCAGACCTTGTTGACGACCGCCTCGAGCAGCGACACGTCGTGGCTGATGAGCACCAGGCCACCGGTGTGCTGCCGCAGGAAGTCGCGCAGCCAGGTGATCGAATCGGCGTCCAGGTGGTTGGTCGGCTCGTCGAGCAGCAGCGTCGTCGGCTCCGCTCCCGAGTCGGCGAACAGGATGCGCGCGAGCTCGACCCGGCGGCGCTGGCCGCCGGACAGCGTCGACAGCGGCTGGGCGAGCACGCGGTCGGGCAGACCCAGGTTCGCGCAGATGCGGGCTGCCTCGCTCTCGGCCGCGTACCCGCCGAGGGCCGAGAAGCGCTCCTCGAGATTGCCGTAGCGGCGCAGCAGGGCCTCGTCGTGGGGCCGCTCGGCGAGCTGGACGCTGACCTTGGCCAGGTCGGACGTCAACGTGTCGAGGCTTCGCGCGGACAGGACGCGGTCGCGGGCCAGGACGGACAGGTCGCCGTCCCGCGGGTCCTGCGGCAGGTAGCCGACCGGTCCGGTGACCTCGAGGGACCCGCCGTGCGGCACGGTCTCCCCCGCCAGGACGCGCAGGCTGGTGGTCTTCCCGGCGCCGTTACGGCCGACGAGACCGATGCGGTCGCCGACCTGCACGCGCAGGGTCGTGGGTTCGAGCAGAATGCGCGCACCGGCGCGCAACTCTAAGGAATGGGCGGTGATCATGGTGACGGGCTCCAGGACAGAGGACTACGGACGCGGATCGCGCCGGGTCTCATTGCAGGAGCGGGTACACGCGTCCCAGGGTACCCGCTCCGCCCGACGTCACAGGCTTCGTGAGCCGGGCCTGTGCTCAGCGCAGGTCGGAACGCCGCGCCACCACGAAACCGCCGAAGGGGATGATCGAGTCGGCCAGGACGATCAACGTCGTCCGGGTGTCCCACCGCAACCGGCGGCGCACCTCGAACAGGGCCAGGGCGACGTAGACGAGGAACAGCACGCCGTGGATCGGGCCCATGATCTGCACGCCGAGCTGCTGGTGCGGCGTGGTCGTGTACTTGACGATCGTCGCGACGATGAGGATCAGCCACGACACCGCCTCGACGACGGCCACGACGCGGAAGGCACGCACGGTCGCCGGCAGGGCACCGGTGCCCGGTGCGGGTGCCGTGCCCGTCGCGCCGCTGCTCACGTGAACGCCCCGAGCCCGGTGATGGAGCGCCCGACGATCAGCGAGTTGATCTCGCGGGTGCCCTCGTAGGAATAGAGCGCCTCGGCGTCGTTGAAGTACCGCGCGATGCCGTACTCGAGCAGGATGCCGTTGCCGCCCATGAGTTCCCGAGCCCACGCCGCGCTCTCGCGCAGCCGAGCGGTGCAGAACGCCTTGACCAGCGCGCCCTGGTCGTCGGCGAACCGCCCGGCGTCCTGCAGCTGCGCGCCGCGGACGGCCATACCCATCGAGGCGGTGAGGTTGCCCAGGATGTTCGCGAGGTGCGACTGGATGAGCTGGAAACCGCCGATCGGGCGGCCGAACTGCTCGCGACTGCGGGCGTACTGGACCGCGACCTCGTAGAGACCGGTCTGCACGCCGACGGCACTCCACGACACGCTGCCCCGGGTCTGACGCAACACCGAGTTCGTGTCGTCGAAGGAGTTGGCGTTCTGCAATCGGTTCGCCTCGGGCACGCGCACGCCGTCGAGGACGAGGTCGGCGTTCTGCGTGATGCGCAGCGCGACCTTGCCCTCCATCTTCGACGCCCGGAAGCCCGGCATGTCCTTCTCGACGACGAAGCACTTCACCTGGTCATCGGCGACGTCGCGCGCCCACACCATCACCAGGTCGGCGAAGGTGCCGTTGCCGATCCACCGCTTGGCACCGTCGATGATCCACTCGTCACCCTCGCGGCGGGCAGTGGTCTCGAGGCCGCCGGCGACGTCCGATCCGCCGTGCGGCTCGGTGAGCCCGAAGGCGCCGATCTTGTCCAGGCGTCGCATCGCAGGGAGCCACCGCTCGCGCTGCTCGTCCGAGCCGCACTGCGCGATGGTGCCCATGGCCAGCCCGGAGTGGACGCCGTAGAAGGACGCGAACGAGGCGTCGATGCGGGCGAACTCCAACCCTACGAAGCCACCCAGCAGGCGCCGGCGCGCGGGCCGGTCCGGCAGCTCGAGCGAGAGACCCATCACGTCGAGCTCGGCGAGCGACGGGATCAGCTGCGCGGGGAATTCGGCGCGCGCCCAGTAGTCGTCCACGATCGGCGCGACATGGGTCTCGAGCCACTCACGCAGCGTCGCAAGGAGCTTGCGCTCGTCGTCATCGAGCAACTCCCGGTACCCGAAGAAATCCGGATCGATGTCCGCCCGCGCACCAGGTATCAGCTCACTCACGCCGAGGCCGTCCGCTCTAGACGTTGAAGCCGAGGGCGCGCAGCTGCTCGCGGCCGTCGTCGGTGATCTTGTCCGGACCCCACGGCGGCATCCAGACCCAGTTGATCTTGACGTCCTTGGCGAGCGGGGTCGGACCGCCGGTCAGCGCCGAGTGGGCCTGGTCCTCAATGACGTCGGTGAGCGGACAGGCGGCCGAGGTCAGCGTCATGTCCAGCGTGATGACGACGCCGTCGTCGGTCTGGTCGACCGTTGCGTCGTAGACCAGACCGAGGTCGACGACGTTGATACCGAGTTCCGGGTCGACGACATCCCGCATGGCCTCGTCGACCTCGTCCCGTGAGGGCACTGTCATCTGTGTCATGCGCGTTGCTCCTTCGTGCCGTCCTGGCCGGACCAACCGGCCTCGGCCACGGCGCTCTTCATCGCCATCCAGCCCAGCAGCGCGCATTTGACCCGCGCCGGGTACTTCGACACGCCCTCGAACGCGACCGCGTCCTCGAGCTCCTCCTCGTCGGCGTCGGTCAGCTCGGCCGTGCCGCGCGACTGCATCAGCTCGAGGAAGCGGCGCTCGAGCGACAGCGCGTCCTCGATCGGCTTTCCCGTGACCAGGCCGCTCATCACCGACGTCGACGCCTGGCTGATCGAGCAGCCCTCGCCGTCCCATCCGAGGTCGGCGATCCGGCCGTCGGCGATCGCCACGCGCAGTGTGACCTCGTCGCCGCAGGTCGGGTTGACGTGGTGCACCTCGGCGTCGTACTGCTCGGGCAGGCCGCGGTGCTGCGGGTGCTTGTAGTGATCCAGGATGATCTCCTGGTACATCGATTCGACAGGCATGGTCATGGGCTGAACATCTCCTGGACCTTCCGGACGCCGGCCACGAGCTGGTCGATCTCGTCGGTCGTGGTGTACACCCCGAAAGACGCCCGCGTAGTCGCCGATATTCCGTAGCGCACGCACACCGGGCGGGCGCAGTGGTGCCCGGCACGCACCGCGATGCCGTACTCGTCGAGCAACTGCGCGACGTCATGCGGGTGGACGCCATCGATCGTGAACGAGATCGTGGCGCCGCGGTCGACGTTGTCGGTCGGACCGATGATCGTCAGCCCCTCGATGCCCTGCAAGTTCTCCAGCGCGTAGCCGGTCAGGGCGTGCTCGTGCTCGCGGATCGACTCCAGCCCCAGGTCGGTGATCCAGTCGACGGCGGCACCGAGGGCGACGGCCTGCGCGATCATCGGCGTGCCGGCCTCGAAGCGGTGCGGCGGGACGGCGAAGGTCGAGGCCTCCATCGACACCGTCTCGATCATCTCGCCCCCGCCGAGGAACGGCGGCATGGCGGCGAGCAGGTCGTAACGGCCCCACAGCACGCCGACGCCGGACGGGCCGTAGAGCTTGTGGCCGGTGAAGGCGACGAAGTCGGCGCCGAGGTCCTGGACGTCCAGCGGCAGGTGCGGCGCGGCCTGGGCGGCGTCGACGATGGCCAGCGCCCCGACGGCGTGCGCGCGCTCGACGATGCGCTTGACCGGGTTGATGGTGCCGAGGGCGTTCGACTGGTAGACGAACGAGACGATCCTCGTCCGCTCGGTGATCACCTCGTCGATCGCAGACTCGACCAACCGGCCCTGCTCGTCGATAGGGATCCAGCGGAACGTCGCGCCGGTGCGCGAGTGCGAGCTGCTGCCACGGGACGATGTTGCTGTGGTGCTCCATCTCGGTGACGACGATCTCGTCACCCGGGCCCAGCGCGAACTTCTCCGCGCCCGGGAAGCTGGTCGCGTTCGAGAAGGAATACGCGAGCAGGTTCAGCGCCTCGGTGATGTTGCGGGTGAAGATGATCTCGTCGCGGGACGGGGCGTTCAGGAACGCCGCAACCTTGTCCCGTGCACCCTCGTAGGCGTTGGTGACCTCGCTGCCGAGAGTGTGCACCGCGCGCGCGACGTTGGCGTAGTGGTTGGCGTACAGGTCGGCCTCGGCGTCGATGACGGCCTGCGGCTTCTGCGCGCTGTTGGCGCTGTCGAGGTACACCAGCGGGACGCCGTGCACCTCTCGCGCCAGGATCGGGAAGTCCTTGCGGACCGCCTCTACGTCCAAACTCATGGTCAGGCGCTCGCCGTCTCGTTCACCCCGAAGCGGTGGTAGCCCTCGGACTCGAGCTTGTCGGCCAGCTCCGGGCCGCCGGACTCGGCGATGCGGCCGTCGAAGAAGACGTGCACGAAGTCGGGCTCGATGTAGCGCAGGATGCGCGTGTAGTGCGTGATCAGCAAGGTGCCGATGCCGGTGCCCCGGACACGGTTCACGCCCTCGCTGACGACGCGCAGGGCGTCGACGTCGAGTCCTGAGTCGGTCTCGTCCAGGATGGCGATCTTCGGCTTGAGCAGTTCGAGCTGCAGGATCTCGTGCCGCTTCTTCTCACCACCGGAGAAGCCCTCGTTGACGTTGCGGTCGGCGAACGTCTTGTCCACGCCGAGCTCGCCCATCGCGGCGTTGACCTCTTTGACCCAGGTGCGCAGCTTCGGGGCCTCGCCCCGCACCGCGGTGGCCGCCGTGCGCAGGAAGTTCGACACCGACACGCCCGGCACCTCGACGGGGTACTGCATGGCGAGGAAGAGCCCGGCCCGGGCGCGCTCGTCGACCTTCATGGCCAGCACGTCCTCGCCGTCGAGGGTGACGCTGCCCGAGGTGACCGTGTACTTCGGGTGGCCGGCGATGGAGTACGCCAGCGTCGACTTGCCGGAGCCGTTCGGCCCCATGATCGCGTGCGTCTCGCCGGAGCGCACGGTCAGGTCGACGCCCTTGAGGATCTCGGTGACGTCGTCGTCGTGGCCGACGTTCACGTGCAGGTCGGTGATTACCAGTTCACTCACTGTCGTTGCTCTCCTGGGTGAAGCCCAGCCGGGCCTCGATCGTGGTCATGATCTGCCGTTCGAGTTCGGGGACGCCGATGCGCTCGACGACGTCGGCGAAGAAGCCGCGTACGACGAGCCGTCGTGCTTCGTCCTCGGGGATGCCGCGCGACTGCAGGTAGAACAGCTGCAGGTCGTCGAAGCGGCCTGTTGCGCTGGCGTGCCCGGCGCCGGCGATGTCGCCGGTCTCGATCTCGAGGTTGGGTACGGAATCGGCGCGCGCGCCGTCGGACAGCAGCAGGTTGCGGTTCATCTCGTAGGTCTCGGTGCCGGTGGCGGCCGGGCGGATGCGGACGTCGCCGATCCACACCGTGCGGGCCGACTCACCGAGCAGCGCGTTCTTGTAGAGCACGTTCGAGCGGCAGTTCGGCTGGTCGTGGTCGACGAACAGCCGGCCCTCGAAGTGCTGACCGTCGCCGGCGAAGCTGACGCCGAGCAGCTCGGCGTACCCGCCCGGCCCGGCGAAGCGCACCGTCGGGACCATCCGCACGACCGAGCCGCCGAGGGTGATGTTGGCGTGCCGGTAGGTGGCGTCGCGGCCGACGCGGGCGGCGTAGGCCGACAGCTGCACCGAACCCTCGTCCGCGGCGTTCACGGCGACGACGGACAGCGTCGCTCCGTCGCCGACCAGGAACTCGACGTTGGCCGCGACCTGGATCAGGCCGCGGTGGTCGAGCACGAGCGTCGCCCGGGCGTTCGGCCCGATCTCGACGACGTGGTGGGTGTAGGCGCGACCGCCGACGCCGGTGCGGGTGAGCACGATCGGCTCGCTCAGCTCGGCGTTGGCGTCGACGGTGACGTGCAGGCCACGCGAGGCGTGCACCATCGCGAGCGCGCTCGGGCGGTCGGCCGGCACCAGGGCGCTGCCGAACGCGTCCAGGGTGCGCGGGTCGACGACCTCGACGTGCGCACCGTCCGGGACGTGCTCGGTGCCCTCGATGACGCCGTCGGGCTCGAAGGGATCGAAGAACCCCCGCAGCTTGGCCAGCGGCGAGAAGCGCCAGTCCTCCTGCGAGGTCGACGGGTCCGGGAAGTCCTGCGGGTCACGCGACGTGAAACGCTCCGCGGGCGAGCCCGTGGGTTTGAGCAGTGCTGTCATGTACGTGGCGGGTCGGCTCAGCCGACCGCTCCCTCCATCTGCAGTTCGATCAGGCGGTTCAGCTCGAGCGCGTACTCCATCGGCAGCTCGCGGGCGATCGGCTCGACGAAGCCGCGCACGACCATCGCCATCGCCTCGTCCTCGGACAGGCCGCGGCTCATCAGGTAGAACAGCTGGTCCTCGCTGACCTTCGACACCGTCGCCTCGTGACCCATCGACACGTCGTCCTCGCGGACGTCGACGTAGGGATAGGTGTCCGATCGGCTGATGTCGTCGACCAGCAGCGCGTCGCACTTCACCGTGGAAGCACTGTGGTGGGCGCCCTTGTTGACCTGCACCAGCCCGCGGTAGGAGGTGCGGCCACCGCCGCGCGCCACCGACTTGCTGATGATCGTCGAGGACGTGTGCGGCGCCAGGTGCAACATCTTCGCGCCCGCGTCCTGGTGCTGGCCCTCGCCGGCGAACGCGATCGAGAGCACCTCACCCTTGGCGTACTCACCGGTCAGCCATACCGCCGGGTACTTCATCGTGACCTTGGAACCGATGTTGCCGTCGACCCACTCCATGGTCGCGCCGGCCTCGGCCTTGGCCCGCTTCGTGACCAGGTTGTAGACGTTGTTCGACCAGTTCTGGATCGTCGTGTAGCGGCAGCGGGCGCCCTTCTTGACGACGATCTCGACCACGGCCGAGTGCAGCGAGTCCGACTTGTAGATCGGCGCAGTGCAGCCTTCGACGTAGTGCACGTAGGCGTCCTCGTCGACGATGATGAGCGTCCGCTCGAACTGGCCCATGTTCTCGGTGTTGATGCGGAAGTAGGCCTGCAGCGGGATCTCGACGTGCACGCCCTTCGGCACGTAGATGAACGAGCCGCCGGACCACACCGCGGTGTTCAGCGCCGAGAACTTGTTGTCGCCGGACGGAATTACCGAGCCGAAGTACTCCTGGAAGAGCTCCGGGTGCTCGCGCAGGCCGGTGTCGGTGTCCATGAAGATGACACCCTGACGCTCGAGCTCTTCGTTGATCTTGTGATAGACGACCTCGGACTCGTACTGCGCCGCGACCCCGGACACCAGACGCTGCTTCTCGGCCTCGGGGATGCCGAGCTTGTCGTAGGTGTTCTTGATGTCGGCCGGCAGGTCGTCCCAGGTGGCCGCCTGCTTCTCCGTCGAGCGCACGAAGTACTTGATGTTGTCGAAGTCGATGCCCGACAGGTCCGAGCCCCAGGTCGGCATCGGCTTCTTGCCGAAGATCGACAGCGCGCGGAGGCGGCGATCGAGCATCCACTCCGGCTCGCTCTTCTTGGCCGAGATGTCACGCACGACCGCCTCGTTCAGACCGCGCTGCGCGCTGGCCCCGGCGACGTCGCTGTCGGCCCAGCCGAATCCGTATCGGCCGAGGGCGTCGATCTGCTCGTCCTGGGTCAGCGAACGTTCTGGTGCGGTGGTCATGTGCGGTCCTCCCGGATGGGGTGGTTCGTGGTTCGGGACGGGATGTTGATGAGTACGACGCCGTCGGGTGGGGTGGTCATTCCGTCGGGCTCGTCACTGGGTCGGTGATCGGGTTGGTAACAGTGCGGGTGGAGTCGGCCGGCGGGTACGGGACGTGCGTGGTGCAGACGCCGTCGCCGTGGGCGATCGTCGCCAGCCGTTGCACGTAGGTGCCGAGCAGCTGCTCGAAGGCGCGGGTCTCGGCCTCGCACAGTTCGGGGAACTCGGCGGCCACGTGGGCGACCGGGCAGTGATGCTGGCAGAGCTGGATGCCCGACCAGTGCGGCACCGGGGCGGCGCCGTTCCCAGGCGTACCCACGGCGTGTGCGGTCGACGCGTAACCGTGGTCGGTGAGGCTGTCTGCGAGCGCCGAGGTGCGCGACTCGAGCGGTGCCGCGGTATCGACCCGCCCGGCCATGGTCTCGACCAGCTGCTCGGCCCGGTGCTGGGCGAAGGCGAGGACGGCGGGCTCCCCACCGGTCTCGCGCAGGTAGCGCAGCGCAGTGCTGGCGAGAGCATCGTAGGCGTGCGGGAACGACGCGCGGCCGGCGTCGGTCAGGGCGTAGCTGCGGGCCGGGCGTCCACGACCACGGCGGGCCGAGGGTCGGGGCTCGCGCTCGACGAGCAGCCCGTCGGCCACCAGGGCGTCGAGGTGCCGGCGCACGGCCGCGGCGGACAGGCCCAGGATCTCGGCGAGGTCGGCGGCGCTCTGCGGGCCACGTTCCAGGACGGCGCGGGCGACGGCGTCGCGGGTGCGGTCGACCGGCGCGGCGCAGTCCGTCGCCGACGCCGTGATCCCCGTCCGGGGAGCCGCACCGATTTTCACAACACCAGTATGACGTATTTCCTCGGCGCGGCGCAGGGCGGCCCGGCGCGGCGCGGGGCGATACGTTTCACAGATGCTCTACCGGACGTTGGAACTGACCGTCGCGCCCGCCCTGCGCGCCTTCTACCGGCCCCTCGTGACGGGGCTGCACAACGTCCCGGCGACCGGCCCGGCCATCCTCGCCGCGAACCATGTGTCGTTCGCCGACGAGATCTTCACCCCGATGGCGGCCCGCCGGCAGATCGTCTACTTCGCCAAGGCGGAGTACTTCACCACGCCCGGCGTCCGGGGCAGGGCGATGGCGGCGTTCTTCGATGGCATGGGACACGTGCCCGTCGCCCGGTCGGACACCCGTTCGGCGGCCGCCGTCATCGACATCGGCGTCGACGTCCTCGCCGAGGGTCGGGCGCTGGGGATCTACCCCGAGGGCACTCGCTCCCCCGACGGCCGGCTGCACAAGTTCCGCACCGGGGTCGCCCGGGTGGCCCTGCGCAGCGGGGCGCCGGTGATCCCGGTCGGGCTCGTCGGGACCCGCGAGGTGCAGCCGCCGGGCAGCAGGCGGTGGCACCGCGTCCCGGTCGAGGTGCACTTCGGCGCGCCGTTGTCATTCGCCGACCGGGCGGGCGAGGAGCGCAGCGCCCGCGTGCTGCGCGAGGTCACCGAGACCGTCCGCGAGGCGGTGCAGGCGCTGTCCGGGCAGCAGTACGTGGACGCCTTCGCCGGCTCCGCCCGCTGACCGCCGGGCGCGGCGGGGAACCGACTCGTCACATCTACTGAGTTCCGGACCCCCGCTGTCCGCCGGAATTCCTAGACTGGGGGCGTGTCCGAGTCCGCCGCCCTCGAGGTCGTCGATCTCGTGAAGGTCTACGGGGACCGCCGGGCCGTCGACGGGCTCTCCCTGCACGTCCCGGCCGGCACGGTGCTCGCCCTGCTCGGGCCGAACGGCGCCGGTAAGACGACGACGATCGAGATCTGCGAAGGCTTCCGGAGGGCCGACAGCGGCAAGGTCCGCGTTCTGGGCCTGGACCCCTCCGACGACGCCGCCCAGCTGCGGCCCCGGGTCGGCGTGATGCTGCAGGACGGCGTCGGCGGTTACACCGGCGCCACGGCCGGCGAGTTGCTGCGACTGTTCGCCGCCTACGCCGTCCACCCGCAGGATCCGCGCGAGCTGCTCGACGCCGTCGGGCTCGGTGCGTCCGCCGGCACCGCCGTCAAGCGCCTGTCCGGGGGGCAGCAGCAGCGCCTGTCGCTCGCGCTCGCCCTCGTCGCCCGTCCCGAGCTGGTGTTCCTGGACGAGCCGACCGCCGGTATGGACCCGCAGTCGCGCCGCGCCACGTGGGAACTCGTCCGCAGCCTGCGCGAGGACGGCGTGTCGGTGGTGCTCACCACCCACTTCCTCGACGAGGCCGAGCAGCTCGCCGACGACGTTGTGGTCGTCGACGCCGGGCGCGTCGTGGCGCAGGGCAGCCCGGACGAGCTGACCCGCGCCGGCGCCGAGGGGCAGATCCGTTTCACCGCCGTCCCGCGGCTGCGCCTGGACAATCTGCTCACCGCGCTGCCCGTCGGGTCGGACGCGCGCGAGGTCGAGCCGGGGCGCTACCTCGTCACCGGCGAGGTCACCCCGCAGTTCCTCGCGACACTCACCGCGTGGTGCGCCGGCCAGCACGTGCTCGCCGAGAACCTCGCCGTCGAACGGCGCACCCTCGAGGACGTGTTCCTCGAGCTCACCGGACGCGGGCTGCGGACATGAGCACCTCGTCATGATCAGCGGCGAGATGAGCCCCGGCGACCTGTCGTTCCGTCCGGACCCGGGCGCCGCGCCCCGCGGCCGCATGCTGCGCGCGCAGACGGCAATGGAATTCCGGCTACTGCTCCGCAACGGCGAGCAGGTCGGGCTCACGCTGCTGATCCCGCTGTTGCTGCTGTTCTTCTTCAACCTGCCGTTGCTGTACTCGCTCGGCACGCCGCGGCGCATCGACTTCGTCGTGCCCAGCATCCTGACGCTCGCCGTCATGTCGGCGGCCTTCACCGGTCTGGCCATCGGCACCGGGTTCGAGCGCAAGTACGCGGTGCTCAAGCGCCTCGGCGCCACGGCCCTGCCGCGGTCGGTGCTGCTCGGCGGCAAGACGCTGGCGGTGCTGCTGCTCGAGGTGGTCCAGGTCGCTCTCATCTGCGCCATCGGGTTCGCGCTGGCGTGGCATCCGAAGGGTGACCCGTTCATCGCGCTCGTCCTCATCGTCCTGGGCACGATCGCCTTCGGCGGGCTCGGCCTGCTCGTTGCCGGCACGGTGCGGGCCGAGGTGACGCTGGCGCTGGCGAACCTGGTCTGGCTGATACTCCTGTTCGCCGGCGGCATCGCGATCCCGCTCGACAAGTACGGCACCGCAGCCAAGGACGTCCTGCAGTTCCTGCCGTCCGCAGCCTTGTCCGACGGGCTGCACCAGGTGCTGCAGCACGGTTCGGCGGTACCGGCTCGCGACCTGCTCACCCTGCTGGTGTGGGCCGCGGTCGCCCTGCCGGCCGCGGCCCGGTGGTTCCGATGGGCCTGAGTACCGAACCGGTAGTCGCGCCGTCGCCAACCGCGCCGCGTCGCCCCGTCCGGTGGCTGCCGGCCCGCGTCCAGACCTCCGTCGCCCTGCGGCGGCTCGCCGCCGCCTCGGTGGTCGTCAACGTCGTCATCGTCGTCACCGGGGGCGCGGTGCGGCTCACCGACTCCGGTCTCGGCTGCCCGACCTGGCCGCGCTGTACCGACTCCTCGCTCACGCCGACCAAGCAGTACGCGATCCACGGTGTCATCGAGTTCACCAACCGTCAGCTGACCTTCGTCCTCACCCTCGTCGCGCTGGCCACCTGGCTGGTGGCGATGGCGCTGCGCTCACACCGCGGCATCGCCACCGTGGCCGCGCTGGGCATCCCCGCGCAGGCCGTGCTCGGCGGCTTCACGGTGCTCACGCATCTCAACCCGTGGCTGGTCGCGGCGCACTTCCTGCTGTCGATGGCCGTCATCGCGGTCACGTTCCTGCTGTGGTGGCGTACCCGCGACGACGCCGCAGTGCCGGTCCGGCCGCCCGCATCGGTGACCGTGCTGGCCCGGCTGACGGTGCTGGTCACGGCGGCCACCCTGTGCATCGGCACCGTGGTCACCGGCAGCGGCCCGCACGCCGGCGACAAGGACAGCAGCGGCCAGGTGCACCGCACCGGGCTGAAGGTGGCCTCGATGGCGCAGCTGCACGCCGACGTCGTGATGGTGCTGGTCGGGCTCGCCGTCGGGCTGGTCGTGCTGGTGCAGGCCGTGCACGCTGCCGCGGCCGTCCGTCGGGCGGCCACGGTCTTCGCCGCCGTCGTGCTCGGGCAGGGCGTCATCGGTTTTACGCAGTACTTCCTGCACGTGCCGCCGCTGCTGGTCGGGTTGCACATGCTCGGTGCGTGCCTGGTGTGGCTGGCGGCGTTGCAGGTCCTGCTGTTGTCCGAGGGCTGGGCGCGCGGCCGGCTCAGAACAGCTGCGTGAGCGCGTAGATCGCCAGCCCGGCAAGGGCGCCGACCACGGTGCCGTTGATGCGGATGAACTGCAGGTCACGACCGACCTGCAGCTCGAGGCGCCGGCTGGTCTCCTCGGTGTCCCAGCGCGCGACCGTGGTGGAGATGACGGCGGCCAGATCGTCGCCGTAGTGGGTCGCGATATGGCCGGCGAGCCGGTCCAGGCCCTCGTTCACCTTGCCGCGCATGGTCGGGTCGTCGCGCAGCACCTCACCGGCGCGGATGGTCAGCGCCTCGGCCGAGCGCCGCAGGTCGGAGTCCGGGTCCGCCGCACCGTCCAGGATCAGCTGCTTGACCGTCTCCCAGAGGCTGCCGAGGTTCTCGTGCACCGCCGGGTGGTCCAGGATCTCGAGCTTGGTCTGCTCGACCCGCGCCCGCTGCTCGGGGTCGCTGCGGAGGCGCTCGGCGAACGCCCGCAGCTGCCCGTCGAAGCCCTTGCGCAGTCCGTGGTCGTCGTCGGCGACGACGTCGGCCAGGAACGACTGCAGCAACGCGAAGCCCTTGTTGAAGACGCGGTCGTCGACCCACTCCGGCACCCACTCGGGTGATTCATCGGCTACTCGGACGCGCAGCAGCGTCCGGTTGTCGTCCAGGAAGTGCTTCACGCCGCGCAGCGTGCTCGTCAGCGCAGCCTGGTGCTGGCCGGAGTCGCACAGCGCGTCGAGCAGCCGGCCGAGGATCGGCGAGATGTCGACCTCGCGCAGCCTCTTGTCGGCGAAGTTGGCCACGGCGTTGCGCAGCTCGTCGTCGCGCAGGACGGTGGCCATCCCGCCGATCGCGGTGGCGAGCTCGGCCGCCAGTCGTCGGGCGTGGCTGGGCTCGGCCAGCCAGTCCCCCACGCGCTGTGGCACCTGCGCCGCCTCCAGCCGCTCGCGCAGGATGTCGCTGGTCAGGAAGTACTGCTGGACGAAGGTGGCGAGACCCTCCCCGATCTGGTCCTTCTTGTTCGGGATGATCGCCGTGTGCGGGATCGGCAGCCGCAGCGGGTGCCGGAACAGCGCCGTCACCGCGAACCAGTCGGCCAGTCCGCCCACCATCGAGGCCTCCGCCGCGGCCTGGACGTAACCCCACGCACCCGACCCGTCCCCGGCGGCGCGGCAGACGATGTAGATCACGGCCGCCACCAGCAGCATCGAGCCCGCGATCGCCTTCATGCGGCGCAGCGCGCGTAACCGCTCGGCGGCCACGGCGGGGAACGGCTGGCCCTCGGGCGACGGCGCGCGATCGGCGGCCGGCTGTGCCTGCGTCATGCCCGCGCCGCGACGGCGGCCGCCAGCCGGTCGGCGGCCCCGTCGAAGTCGCCGTCGCCACCCTCGCCGGAGTCGTCGTGGCCGAGGAACAGCGACGGCTCCACCAGCTCGACCTCGATGACCAATGGTCCGGCGGGCGAGGGCAGCAGGTCGACGCGCGTGTACAGCTGGTCGGCACCGAAGCGCTCGCGCACGAACGTCAGCACGGTCTCTCCGACCTCGAGTTCGGCCGCCGCCGGCGTACGGGTCTCGATCTGCTCACCGACGAACAACTCGCCGGCGTCGAGGGCGTGCGTTGCGCCCGCCGGCAGCATCGGGCCCTTGCGGACGGCATGGCTGTAGCGGCCGTCGAGGTAGATCAGCGCGGTCTCACCCGCCGTGTCGACCTCGGCCAGGTAGGGCTGGACGAGGACGGTACGTCTGGCGGCGTGCAAGGCGTCGGCGTGCGCGCGGGCGGCCGCGGACTCATCCGAGGTGAAGCGGCCGGCGCCGCGCGACCCCGCGCCGACGGACGGCTTCACCACGAATTCCCCGGACGGCGGCAGCTCCACCGCGTCGCCCGGGGCGGCGAAGGCCGTCGGCACGACGGGCACACCGGCGTCGCGCAGGTCCCGCAGGTAGGTTTTGTCGCTGTTCCACACCACGACGTCGGCGCCGTTGTGCACCACCGGCAGCTTCCGCACCCAGTCGAGGAAGCGGTCACGGTCCGCCGTGTAGTCCCACGTCGACCGCAGGACCACGACCGCGTCGTCCCAGGCCACGGAATCGTCGTCCCAGCTCGCCCATCGGGCGTCCAGGCCCCGCCGGCGCAGGGCGCGCTCGAGCAGCGGTGCGTCCTCGTCACCGTCCGGTAATCGCGCACAGGTGGCAAGTAGGACCGGACGCATGCCCTAATTCTAGGAAGTATCGGTAATCGGGCCGGGACGCGGGCACGTGCCACCGCCGCGTATGTGTGATCATCGCTGTTTCAGCGTGTCCAGAGAAGAGGCAGAGCCGTGGCAGAAGCCGGTTGGTACCCCGATCAGCGCAACCCCGGTTCCGAGCTCTACTGGGACGGGCGGTCCTGGACGGGACAGCGGCGCCCGGCGGGTGGGGCCGCAGCGCCCGCGCAGCCCCCCGGCGGCGGTGAGGTGTCGGCCCAGTCGGCGCAGGAGACCCGGGTCAACCCGGTGTTCCGTGGCCAGGGCGTCGACCAGCCCGCCGCGGGCCAGGTCGGACCGGGACAGAGCGACACCACGCGGATCGAGCGGCAGCCCGCCTATCCCCCACAGCAGCAGGGTCAGCCCCCCAGCAGCAGGGTGCCGGCGCACCATCTGCCGCCGGCCCCTACTACAGTCCGCAGGGTCCGCAGGGCGCCCAGGGACCGGGTTCCGGGCAGCCCTACGGCAGCCAGGCGCCCGGTGGTCAGGCGCCCGGTGGTCAGGCGCCCGGTGCTCCGGGCTACCAGCAGGGTTACGGCGCCGCCGGTTATCAGCAGGGTTACGGCGGCCCGGGTTACCAGCAGGGATACGGCGGCGCGCCCGGATACGGCGGGCCGGGAGGCCCGGCGCCGTCCGGCGGGCGCGGGCGGCGCAAGCCGCTGATCATCGGCGGCATCGCGGTCGTGGTGGTGGTCGTCGCCGGGCTGGTGACCTGGCTCGTCTGGCCCAGCAGCTCCCCGTCGCTCACCTACAACGGCAAGGCCATCAGCGGCGCGGCGGGGGTACTGACCAGCGCCGAGACCTCGGTCGATGCAGCGGTGACGTCCCGGCACGGCGTGAAGAACGGCGACACCCGCTGCTACTACGCCAAGCCGACCACACCACCCAAGGGCACCAAGAAGTCCGACGTGCAGAACGTGCTGTTCTGCGGACCGGTGCTGTTCGTCGACGGCAGTACCGCCGCCGAGTACCTCAAGGTGCCCGTCACCCAGACGGGCACGTCGGGCGGCAACGCGAAGCTGTCGGCGCAGAAGGACCTCGCGAGCCTCCAGCCCGTAGCCGTGGGCAGCGATGTCACGCTGAACCGTCCGGACGGCAAGAAACCACCGGCCGGCAATGGCGGTCTGTCGGTTCCGAAACCGCCTCCGGCGAACAAGAACTCCGTTGTGGCGACCTCGCTCGGCTCCACCCCTGCCCCGGGCAAACCGACGGGCGGCGTGATGGAGGGTTCGTCCCGCAAGATCACGATTCTCGCCGCTGGGGAGATCCCGCGGTACGGCACGGGCGACGAGGCCCGCTCGGCACCGGCCGGCCAGAAGCTCATCGCCTTCCAGCTGCAGTACGGCTTCGGCGCGTTGAGCACCGACACCTCGGGCGCCAACGTCACGCTCGCGGTCGACGGCACGACGCACGACATCCCGCAGGCCTCGGGGGACCAGTACGTCGTCGCCGCCGTGCCCAGCTCTTCCACCGCGGCTGTGCAGCTCACGGACCACGGCGTCACGCAGACCCTGGCCCTCCCCACCGGCCTTCCGGGATCGAACAACCTGCTCGTCCTGGCCCGCCAGCACCGCACGGCACTGATCGGGAAGACCTTCAGCGTCCCGATCCGTCTCACCCGCGGGTCACAGAAGGTGAACATCACGTTCCACGCCTCGGCGTCCTTGGCTTCGCTGGACTACTGGCCGCCGGCGAACACATCGCTGCATCCGAGCGCGCCGAACAAGGGCTACCTGACGGTGCGGGTCAACTACACCGACACCCAGGATCCGGGTAAGACGTTCGGGTTCGATCCGGGCATCCTCACCCTCAAGCTGCCCGGGGGCTCGGTGGTGCACGCCCGCAACATCGCCCCCAAGGGCAAGATCAGCGACGTGTTCGAGGTCCCGGCCAACTTCACGTCCGGCACGGTGTCGATCGCCGGGTCGGAAAAGGTGTCCGGCGGCATCACGCTGCAGGTCCTGGCGGCCAAGTCCTTCCCGGTGACGCTCGCGGCCGGTTAACCCGTGGTCCGCGTGTCTGCACTCTGCCGACAGAGTGCAGACACGCCGGAGCGGCACGGCGAGTAAGCACAGCGTCGCCGGTGACGAGCGTCGCCGCGTCCGCCAGGGGATCTGACGCGAGCGAGGGCGAGCGTCAGCGGGCGAGAACGTCCACGGCCACAGCCACGAACACGAACGCCAGGTAACTGTTCGACAGGTGGAACAGCTGCATCGGCTTGGCGTCGAGCCCGCGGCGCGTGTGCGACAGCAGCCGGTGCGCCGACGCGACCAGGGCGACTCCGGCACCGGCGGCCAGCACGCCGTAGACCCAGGTCGTCGCCAGCGGCCACAGTGCCAGCGAGCACAGCGCGGTGAGCCAGGCGTAGACGACGATCTCGACGGCCACCCGCGTCGGCGACGCGACGACGGGCAGCATCGGCACGCCGGCGCGCGAATAGTCCTCGCGGTAGCGGATGGCCAGCGCCCAGAAGTGCGGGGGCGTCCAGAAGAACACGACGCCGAACAGGACCACCGGTGCCCACGCCAGCGACCCGGTGACCGCAGACCAGCCGATCAGCACGGGCATGCAGCCCGCGGCGCCGCCCCAGACGATGTTCTGCGAGGTCCGCCGCTTCAGCAACACCGTGTAGACGACAACGTAGAACGCGATCGCAGCCGCGGTCAGCCCAGCGGCGAGCCAGTTCGTGAACAGTCCCATCGAGCCGATGGCCACGACTCCGAGGGTCAGCCCGAACCACAGTGCGCCGGTCGGCGACACCTCGGCCCGTGCCAGCGGGCGGTGTCCGGTCCGGCGCATGACGGCGTCGATGTCGCGGTCGACGTAGCAGTTGAGGGCGTTCGCGCTGCCGGCGGCGAGGGTGCCGCCGACCATCGTGGCGACGACGACCCACCACGTGGGCAGGCCGTCCGCGGCGAGCACCATCGTCGGCAGCGTGGTGACGAGCAGCAGCTCGATGATGCGCGGCTTCGTCAACGCGACATAGGCCGCGACCCGCCCGCGCCGGTGGGCACGGGCCTCGCGGCGTACCGGCTCCGGACGGGGGGTGACCGAGCCCTGGCGCGGCGTGGCGGGGCCCGCCGGCGAGACGTTCGCCGGGGCCTCGTCCGCGCCCGTCATTCCGGACGCCACCGGCGTCTGCGTCACGCGATCAGGGTAACCGCCGCCCCGATGGCGACCGCACGCAGGCTCAGCGGACGCGACGCCCTGCGCCCGAGGGTTCGAGGCCCCGTGAACAGGGGGTTGCGACGACACGGTGCGATCCCGCCGACCCGTCCGGCGGGCGGGTGATGTGGCTAGGCTGATCGGTGCACGCGCTTCAGGGGTAGGCCTTGCGCAGGCCGTCCCGCGAGTGCGTGTTCGAAACCGGGCCGACCGTGCCCCCCACATGCCGACGCGAAGGGACCTGATCGTCCGTGACCGACACTGGAAAAGCAGCGGACGGCGTCAAGACGACGCACCCCGACTGGTGGAGCGACCTTGACACCAAGGCCGTCGACACCGCCCGTCTGCTCGCCGCCGACGCCGTGCAGAAGGCGGGAAGCGGCCACCCGGGCACCGCGATGGCACTAGCGCCGCTGGCCTACCTGCTCTACCAGCGGGTGATGCGGCACGACCCGACCGACCCCGAGTGGGTGGCGCGGGACCGGTTCATCCTGTCCAACGGTCATTCCTCGCTGACGCAGTACTGCCAGCTGTTCCTCTCCGGTTACGGGCTGCAGCTGAGCGATCTGGAATCGCTGCGCACCTGGGAGTCCCGGACGCCGGGGCACCCGGAGTATCACCACACCGCGGGCGTCGAGATCACCACCGGCCCGCTCGGCCAGGGTGTGGCCAACGGCGTCGGGATGGCCATGGCGGCGCGGCGTGAGCGCGGGCTGTTCGACCCGGACACCGCAGCCGGTGAGTCGCCCTTCGACCACCACATCTTCGTCATCGCCGGTGACGGGTGCATGGAGGAGGGTGTCGCCAGCGAGGCGTCGTCGCTCGCCGGGCACCAGCAGCTCGGCAACCTGATCCTGTTCTACGACGACAACCACATCTCCATCGAGGACGACACCGCCGTCGCGTTCAGCGAGAACGTCGCCGCGCGCTACGAGGCCTACGGCTGGCACGTGCAGTTCGTCGACTCCGGCGAGGACGTCGTCGCGCTGGAGGCCGCGATCGCCGAGGCCAAGAAGGTCGTCGACAAGCCGTCTTTCATCGTCGTCCGCACAGTGATCGGCTGGCCGGCGCCGACGCTGCAGAACACCGGCAAGGCGCACGGCGCGGCCCTCGGTGACGAGGAGATCGCGAAGACCAAGAAGATCCTGGGCTTCCCGCCCGAGGTCAAGTTCAACGTGGACAAAGAGGTACTGGAGCACACGCGTGCGGTGATCGACCGTGGCCGCGAGGCGCACGCGCAGTGGCAGCAGACCTTCGACGCCTGGGCGAAGGACAACGCCGGCCGCGTCCGAACTGCACGAGCGGATGAAGAACCGCACCCTGCCCGAGGGTTGGACCGAATCGCTGCCGCAGTTCCCGACCGAGAAGGACGGCAAGCCGAACGCCATCTCGACGCGCAAGGCCTCGGGTCAGGTCCTGACCGAGATCGCCGAGGCGCTGCCCGAGCTGTGGGGCGGCTCGGCCGACCTGGCCGAGAGCAACAACACCACCATGGAGGGTCAGCCCAGCTTCGTGCCCGCTGCCCACCAGACCAAGATGTGGAGCGGCGGGCCCTACGGGCGGACGTTGCACTTCGGCATCCGCGAGCACGCGATGGGCGCCATCCTCAACGGCATCAACGTGCACGGCGGCACCCGGGCCTACGGCGGCACCTTCCTGGTGTTCAGCGACTACATGCGTCCGCCGGTGCGGCTGTCGGCGCTGATGAAGCTGCCGTCGATCTTCGTGTGGACGCACGACTCCATCGGCCTGGGCGGGGACGGTCCTACCCACCAACCCGTCGAGCACCTGGCGTCGCTGCGGGCGATCCCCGGCTTCGACATGGTCCGCCCGGCTGACGCCAACGAGACGGCGGTGTGCTGGCGACGGATCCTCGAGAAGACCGACGGCCCGGCGGGCCTGGCCCTGTCGCGCCAGAACCTGCCGGTGCTCGATCCCAACAAGGCGGCCGACGCCGGCCGCGGCGCTTACGTACTGGAAGAGGCTTCGTCCGGGCGCGCCGAGGTCATCCTCATCGCCACCGGCTCCGAGGTGGGGCTGGCGCTCAAAGCGCGCAGCCTGCTCGAGGAGTCCGGTACCCCGACGCGCGTCGTGTCGATGCCGTGCATGGAATGGTTCGAGGCCCAGCCGGCGTCCTACCAGCAGGAAGTGCTGCCGCCCGAGGTCAAAGCGCGCGTCAGCGTCGAGGCCGCCGTCAAGCAGGGCTGGCGCGATTGGGTCGGCGATTCCGGCGAGATGATCTCGCTCGAGCACTTCGGGGCGAGCGCCGAGGGCGACGTCCTGTACGAGCAGTTCGGCTTCACTCCCGACCGCGTCGTCGCGGCCGCACATTCGGCCATCAGTCGGGCCGGACTCATCCGAGAGAGCACCACCGGGAGCTGAGTCCCGGCACCTGTGAAGGGAACGACATGAGCGATGCATTGCAGAAGCTGGCCGACGAGGGCGTCTCGGTGTGGTTGGACGACATCAGCCGTGAGCGGCTGCGGAGCGGCAACCTGCAGGACCTTATCGACGGCAAGCACATCGTCGGGGTGACGAGCAACCCGACGATCTTCCAGAAGGCGCTGGAGAAGGGCGACGCCTACGACGAGCAGGTACGCGCGCTCGCCGCCCGCAACATCGAGGGCGATGACGCGATCCGGCTGCTCATGGCCTACGACATCCGGTGGGCCTGCGACGTCCTGCGCCCGATCTACGACGCCACCGACGGCAAGGACGGCCGCGTCTCGATCGAGGTCGACCCGCGGTTGGCGCACGATGCCGATCGCACGATCGCTGAGGCCAACGGGCTCTGGTGGCTCGTCGACCGGCCCAACGTGATGATCAAAATCCCGGCCACGCAGGAGGGCCTGCCGGCCATCTCAGCGTCCATCGCGGCCGGCATCAGCGTCAACGTCACGCTGATCTTCGGCCTCGATCGTTACGACGCCGTCATGGACGCCTACCTGACCGGCCTGGTCCAGGCCCGCGAGCGCGGCATCGACCTGTCGACGATCCGCTCCGTCGCCTCGTTCTTCGTGTCCCGGGTGGACAGCGAGGTCGACAAGCGCCTGGACAAGCTCGGTTCGGACGAGGCGAAGGCGTTGCGCGGCAAGGCCGCCATCGCCAACGCCCGGCTGGCGTACGAGCGCTACGAGAAGGTCATCGCCTCGGACCGGTGGAAGGCGCTCGCCGACGCCGGCGCGCACGTGCAGCGGCCGTTGTGGGCGTCGACCGGCGTCAAGGACCCGGCCTACGACGACACGATGTACGTCATCGACCTCGCCGCCCCGGAGACCGTCAACACGATGCCGGAGGCCACCCTGGACGCCGTTGCCGACCACGGCGAGGTGCGCGGGAATACCGTGGCGGGCACCTACGAGGCGGCGCAGAAGGTCATCGACGACCTCGCCGGCCTCGGCATCGAGTACGACGACGTCATCGAGGTCCTCGAGGCGGAGGGCGTGCAGAAGTTCGAGGACTCCTACGCGCAGTTGGCCGACAGTCTGAAGGCCCAGCTCGCCGAAGCGGACAAGTGACCCCGGAGCACTCGAACTCGAACACGGAGCGACGCCATGGCTGACTCGGGCACCACGACGCGCGACGAAGGCAAGCAGGACGCCACCGAGCAGAACACCACCGAGCAGGACGCCACCGAGCAGGACGCCGCAACCCAGGACACGGTGGACCACATCGGCGAGGGCGAACGGGACGAGGGCGGGGCCGGCGACAGTGCGCCGGCCGCGACCGGCCAGCGCATGCCGGACTTCGGTGCCGACGGCACGAACCCGCTGCGGGATCCGGCCGACCGGCGGTTGCCCCGCGTACCGGAGCCGTGTGCGCTCGTCATCTTCGGCATCGGTGGCGACCTGTCGCGCAAGAAGCTCATCGCCGCCATCTACGACCTCGCGAACCGAGGCCTGTTGCCCACCGACTTCGTGCTGGTCGGGCTGTCGCGCGCCGACTGGCCCGACGGCGGCAGCTTCGAGTCGATGACCCGCAAGGCCGCGAAGGACCACGCCCGCACGGCCTGGAGCGAAGAGGTCTGGCGCCGCCTGTCCAGCAACACCCGCTTCGTCGAGGGCTCGTTCAGCGACGACAGCGCCTTCGACGAGCTGGCCTCGGTCATGGCCGAGCTGCGGGAGTCGCACGGCATCCAGGGCAACGCCGCGTTCTACCTCTCGATCCCGCCGAAGCTGTTCCCGGACGTGCTCAAGCAGATGCAACGGACCGGGCTGTCCGACGCCGAGCAGGCCGGTGGGTGGCGGCGCGTCGTTGTCGAAAAGCCGTTCGGACACGACCTGCCCAGCGCCCTCGAACTCAACCAGCTCGTCGACACCGTCTTCCCGCCGCGCGACGTCTACCGGATCGATCACTACCTGGGCAAGGAGACGGTGCAGAACCTGTTGGCGCTGCGCTTCGCCAACCAGTTCTTCGAGCCGGTCTGGAACGCCAACTACGTCGACTCGGTGCAGATCACGATGGCCGAGGACGTCGGCATCGGTGGGCGGGCCGCGTTCTACCAGGCCACCGGCGCAGCGCGGGACGTGCTGCAGAACCACCTGTTGCAGCTGCTGGCGCTCACCGCGATGGAGGAGCCGGTCGAGTTCTCCCCGGAGGCCGTCCGCATCGAGAAGCTGAAAGCGCTGCGGGCGATCTCTCTGCCGGACGAGCTCGGCGAGTACGCGGTACGCGGGCAGTACGACCAGGGTTGGCTGGCCGGCGAGCGTGCCGCGGCGTTCCGCGCCGAGGACGGCATCCCCGAAGACTCCGACACCGAGACCTTCGCCGCCGTGCGCTTGGGCGTCGAGACCCGACGATGGGCCGGGGTGCCGTTCTACCTGCGCACCGGCAAACGGCTGCCCAAGCGCGTCACCGAAATCGCGGTGCTGTTCAAGAAGGCGCCCCACCTGCCGTTCAGCAAGACAGACACCCAGGAGCTCGGCCACAACCAGATCGTCATCCGGGTGCAGCCTGACGAGGGCGTCACGCTGAAGTTCGGTTCGAAGGTGCCGGGCAGTGCCATGGAGGTCCGCGACGTCGCGATGGACTTCCTCTACGGCGAGGCGTTCACCGAATCCTCCCCGGAGGCCTACGAGCGGCTGATCCTCGACGTGCTGGTGGGCGACGCGACGCTGTTCCCCCGCAGCGAGGAGGTCGAGGCGTCGTGGCGCGTCATCGACCCGCTGGAGGAGTTCTGGGCCGGTAAGACCCCGCACCTGTACCGCGCCGGCGAGTGGGGCCCGTCCGAGGCCGACAAGATGCTGGCGCGCGACGGCCGGCAATGGCGACGCCCGTGAGCGCGCCCACCGTCCGGAACCCGGGAGGTAACGCATGACCACGCTCTGGGACACCAGCGGCACCGCCGTTGTCAAGGCGCTGGCGGCCGAGCGGCGCACCGGCGGCGCGGTCACCAGCGGCATCGCGCTGACCCTCGTCGTCGTGGTCGACCAGAAGGACATCGACGCCGCCGAGGAGGCCGCCTCGATCGCCGCCAGCCGGCATCCCATGCGGATGCTCATGGTGATCCGTCGCCAGATCGACGCGCCCGTGCCCCGCCTGGACGCCGAGGTCACCATCGGCGGCCGCCTCGGGCCGGGCGAGGCCGTCGTGCTGCGCATGTACGGGCGGCTGGCCCTGCACGCCGAATCGGTCACCCTGCCGTTGCTGGCACCGGACGCGCCGGTCGTCACCTGGTGGTACGGCGAGCCGCCGGAGAAAATCGCCTACGACCCGCTCGGCGTGTTCGCCGAGCGACGCATCACGGACGTGCTCCGCTCCAAGGACCAGAAGGACGCGCTCCGGGTGCGCGCCGACGACTTCGCGCCCGGTGACACCGACCTCGCCTGGACCAGGCTCACGCCGTGGCGGGCGGCGCTGGCCTCGGCCTTCGACGGTGCACGCGCCCGGCCGATCGAGGCGGTCGTCGAGGGCGGGGTCAACGAGCCCTCGGCCCAGCTGCTTGCCGGGTGGCTGAGCAGCCGGCTGAAACTCGACGTGGGCATCGACGGCGATGACGACGAGCCGGTGGCCGGGGTCCGGATCGTCTTCGACGACGGCCGCACAACCACCGCGTCGCTGGAGGGCTCGAGCCTGGTGCTGCGCCGCGAGGGCCAGCAGGACTCCTTCATGCCCTTCGGGGAGCGGCCGCTCGGCGAGCTGCTCGCCGAGGAACTGCGCCGCCTGGACTACGACAAGATCTACGCCGAGGCGCTGTCCACCGCCACCGGTGTGACGGGCCTGGACGAGCGGTCGGCGCATCGCCAGCACATCTGGTACGACCCGGCGACCGGCGAGACGGCGAAGAAGGGCCCGGTCATCGCCTCGGGCAGCGGCCGCTCCGACCATGGGGGTGGCGCGTGACCGCGGCCCAGAGCACCCCGTCCGAGAGGCCGGAGATCGAGGTCGCGGGCGACGCCGACGAGCTGGCTCGCACCACGGCGGCCGACGCGGTTGACGTGCTGGCCGCCGCGATCCGCGCGCACGGCAGCGCGCACCTGGTCGTCACCGGTGGCAGCATCCTCGAGGCGGTGCTCGCCGCGCTCGTCCCGGCCTCGGCCGAGGGCGAGCTGGACTGGTCCCGCGTGCACGTCTGGTGGGCCGACGAGCGTTACGTGCCGTCGGACTCCGACGACCGCAACGACCGGCCGGCACGAGCCAAGGCTCTCGACCACCTGCCGCTGGACCCGGCGCATGTTCATCCGATGCCGGCCTCGGACGCGGGTTTCGGTGACGACCTGGACGCCGCCGCGGACTCCTACGCCGCCGAGTTGGCGAGCACGGCTCCGACTGCGCAGGTCGACGGGCTCGAGGTACCGCAGCTGGATCTCGTGCTGCTCGGCGTCGGACCCGACGGGCACTGCGCGTCGCTGTTCCCGGACCACCCGGGCACCCGCGTGGTGGACGCCACGGTCATCGGTGTCCGCAACTCCCCGAAACCCCCGCCGGACCGGCTTTCGTTCACGTTCGCGGCGATCGCCGGCGTGGACGAGGTCTGGGTGATCGCGTCGGGCGACGGCAAGGCCGAGGCCGTCGGCCGGGCGTTGGGCGGTGCCCCCCGCGAGCAGGTGCCGTCCGCCGGGGCGCGCGGACGCAGCCGCACCGTGTGGCGGCTCGACCGCGACGCCGCATCCCAGCTGCCCTGATCGGCCGTTCTCCAGGTGGGGCTACCGGGACTTGCCGGTAGAGACTGCTGGCAGGGCTCAGGATTCGCCGCGGCGGGCGCGCAGGCGGGACAGGGCCTCCTCGAGGATGGCAGCGCCGTCCTCGTCGGAACGCCGTTCCTTCACGTAGGCAAGGTGTGTCTTGTAGGGCTCGTTGCGCGGCGCGTCCGGCGGCGCGTCCGACTGGCGTCCGGCCGGGAAGCCGCAGCGCGGGCAGTCCCAGGTGTCCGGAAGCGGGGCGTCCATCGCGAACGCCGGCCGCACGACATGGCCGTTGGCACAGAAGAACGACACGAGCTGCCGCGGCGCGGATTCGCCCCGCTCGTTCTCCCCCATCGGCCCGGCACCCACTCGGCTGCCACGGATGGCACTGCCACCAGCCACGTACGTCACCCTTTCGAAGCGTGTTACCTGACGTTGTTTCGAGCTCGGATGTCGCGACCGGCCGGGCGTGCCGGCCGCGCGGTCACCCGCCGTTCTTGTAGAGCAGGGCGAGACCGATGATGCAGATGGCCCAGACTGCTCCGGCGACCACGGTGAGCCGGTCGAGGTTGCGCTCGACCACCGACGACCCGGACAGGCTGGAGTAGAACGAACCGCCCAGCATCGACGACAGCCCGCCGCCCTTACCGCGGTGCAGCAGGACGAGGACGATCAGCATCAGGCTCGCGACGATGAGCACGATGGAGAGCGTCAGGATCATGGTGTCGAGCCTCGCGGGTGTTCGTGTCGGGCGGATGTAGGTGTGGTGTCCGGCTGGAGTCGTGCACTTTCACGACGGTGTGCACCGTCGTGGTCACACGTTACCTGTCGAAGCGCGGCGGCGAGTGGGCGCGCTGGACCCGACGGGTGCGGCGCACCCGTTTCGTCCCGCTACTCACGGGTAGGCGCGCGCCGTATCACCCGCCGGCGTCGACGGCCTTCGCCGGCTGGCCTGCGGTGATGCAGATGGCCGAGAACTGCTCGGGATCCAGGCTCGCGCCGCCCACCAGCGCGCCGTCGACATCGGGTTGCGCCAGCAGGTCGGCTGAGTTGTCGGCCTTGACCGATCCGCCGTACAGGATGCGCACGCCGTCTGCGAGCTCGGGCGTGTACATCCCGCCCAGTTGGGTGCGCAGCGCCGAACAGACCTCCTGCGCGTCGTCGGGGGTCGCGACCTCGCCGGTGCCGATGGCCCACACCGGCTCGTAGGCGATCACGATCGACTCGGCCTGCTCGGCCGTCACACCGTCCAGCGCCCCGGTGAGTTGACTGGTGCAATGGGAGAGGTGCTCACCGTTCTGCCGGATGTTGAGGCGCTCGCCGAGGCAGAGGATGGGTGTCAGCCCGTGCCGGTAGGCCGCCTGCACCTTGGCGTTGACGACGGCGTCGTCCTCGTGGTGGTACTCGCGCCGCTCGGAGTGGCCCACGACGACGTAGGTGCACCCGAGCTTGGCCAGCATCGCCCCGCTGACGTCACCGGTGTACGCGCCCGAGTCGTGCGGCGAGAGGTCCTGTGCGCCGTAGTGGATCGCGACCTGATCGCCGTCGATCACGGTCTGGATGCTACGGATGTCGGTGAACGGTGGCAGGACCGCGACCTCGGCGCGGTGCAGTTGTTCCTCGTTCAGGCTGAAGATCAGTTTCTGGACGAGGGCGATCGCCTCGAGGTGGTTGTAGTTCATCTTCCAGTTGCCCGCGATGAGCGGCCGACGCCCGTCGACCGGCGGCAGCGGGCCCTTCGAACGCGCCACGTCAGCTCGTTTCCAGAACGGTGACACCGGGCAGCTCCTTGCCCTCGAGGTACTCGAGCGACGCCCCGCCGCCGGTGGAGATGTGCCCGAACGACGACTCGTCCAGCCCGAGCTGGCGTACCGCGGCGGCCGAGTCGCCCCCGCCGACCACCGAGAGACCAGGTGAGGCGGCCACGGCCTGCGCGATTCCCCTCGTGCCGTCGGCGAACGGCGCGACCTCGAACACGCCCATCGGGCCGTTCCAGAACACCGTCCGCGCGTCGGTCAGGGCCGCGGCGAAGGCGCGCACCGAGTCCGGGCCGATGTCCAGGCCCTTCCCGCCGCCCGGGATCTCGGTGGCGGGCACGACCTGGGTGGCGGCGTCGTCGGCGATGTCCTCGGCGACCACGATGTCGGTGGGCAGGACGATCTTGTCGCCGGCCTGCTCGAGCAGGCGGCGGCAGTTGTCGATCTGGTCCGATTCCAGCAGCGAGTCGCCGGTGCCGTGCCCCTGCGCGGCCAGGAAGGTGAAGCACATGCCGCCGCCGACCAGCAGCCGGTCGACTTTGGGCAGCAGCGACTCGATGACGGCCAGCTTGTCGCTCACCTTGGAACCGCCCAGCACGACCGCGTAGGGCCGTTCCGGATCGCCAGTGAGCCTGGACAGCACGGCGAGCTCGTCACGGACGAGGTCACCGCAGTAGTGCGGCAGCAGGGTCGCGACGTCGTAGACCGAGGCGTGCTTACGGTGCACCGCCCCGAACGCGTCCTCGACGAAGGCACCGCCCTCATCCTCGCCGCCGGTGAGCGCCGCGAGTTCCCTGGCGAACTCCAGCCGCTCGGCGTCGTCCTTGCTGGTCTCGGCCTTGGCGAAGCGCACGTTCTCGAGCAGCAGCACTTGCCCGTCCTCGAGGCCGTCGGCGAGCAGTCGGGCGCTCTCGCCGACGGTGTCCAGGGCGAACTCGACCGGACGGCCCAGCAGCTGCGCCAGCCGGTCGGCCACGGGGCTCAGGCTGTACTGCGGGTCGGGGGCGCCTTTGGGCCGGCCCAGGTGCGCCATGACGATGACCCGTGCGCCGTGGTCGAGCAGCTTCGTCAGCACCGGCAGCGACGCGCGGATGCGACCGTCGTCGGTGACGACGCGGACGCCGTCCCTGCTACTCGTGTTGTCCGTCCCGAGCGGCACGTTGAGGTCCGAGCGGACCAGTACGCGGCGGCCGCGTACCCCGACCCCGATCAGGTCGTCGAGCGTTCGCATCGCTTACAGCGAGGAGCCGACGAGCAGCGTGAGGTCCACCAACCTGTTGGAGTAGCCCCACTCGTTGTCGTACCAGCCGACGACCTTGGCCTGGTTGCCGGTGACCTTGGTCAGGCCGGCGTCGAAGATGCAGGACGACGGGTCGGTGACGATGTCACTGCTGACGATCTCGTCCTCGGTGTAGGTCAGGTAGCCCTTCAGGGGGCCCTCGGCCGCCGCCTTGTAGGCCGCCTTGATCTCCTCGACCGACGCCTCGCGGGTGAGGGTGACGGTGAGGTCGGTGGCCGATCCGGTCGGCACCGGGACGCGCAGGGCGTAACCGTCCAGCTTGCCCTTGAGCTCGGGCAGGACGAGGCCGATGGCCTTGGCTGCGCCGGTGCTCGTGGGGACGATGTTCAGCGCGGCGGCGCGGGCGCGGCGGAGGTCCTTGTGCGGGCCGTCCTGCAGGTTCTGGTCCGCGGTATAGGCGTGGATCGTGGTCATCAGGCCGCGCTCGATGCCGAACTCGTCGTGCAGGACCTTGGCCAGCGGGCCGAGGCAGTTCGTGGTGCACGAAGCGTTGGAGATGACGGTGTGCTTGGCGGGGTCGTAGTCGCCGTCGTTCACGCCCATGACGACGGTGACGTCCTCGTTCTTGGCCGGCGCGGAGATGATGACCTTCTTCGCGCCGCCGTCGACGTGCACCTTCGCCTTGCTGGCGTCGGTGAAGATGCCGGTCGACTCGATGACGACGTCGGCGCCGAGCTCGCCCCACGGCAGGGCGGCCGGGTCGCGTTCGGCGAAGGCCTTGAAGGCCTTGCCGTCGACCGTGATCTCGTCCTGCGTCGAGGTGACGTCGCCGGGGAACCGGCCCAGGATCGAGTCGTACTTCAGCAGGTGGGCCAGGGTGGCGTTGTCGGTGAGGTCGTTGACGCCGACGATCTCGACGTCCGCCCCGGCCGCGATCGCGGCCCGGTAGAAGTTGCGGCCGATGCGGCCGAAGCCGTTGATGCCGACGCGTACGGTCACTGCACCTGCTCCTCGTGCTGTCGGTGTGCTGCCGGTCGTGTGCTTGCCGGTGGCGGGCACCCGGTCGCCGCCCGCAGCTCGAACCCTATCGGGTTCGCTCAGCCCCGTGCCGTTCCCCGACCGGCATGATCGCCGAGGTGCTCGCGGGCCCACAGCGCCGCGGACGTGCGGTCCCGCACGCCGATGCTGCGGAAGACATTGCCGAGGTGCACCTTGACGGTGCGCTCGGCGATGCCGAGCGAGCGGGCGATCTGTTTGTTGGGCAGGCCTTGCGCGGCCAGCTGCAGCACCTCCGTCTCGCGGGCACTGAGCAACGACGCCGGCTCGCTCGTGCCGGGCAGCAGCGCGCCGGCTACCCGCGGATCGAGCGGGGCGTTGCCGCCGGCGGCGGCGCGGATGGCGGCGATCAGTTCGTCCGGGGTTGAGTCCTTCAGGACGTAGCCGACGGCGCCGGCCGAGACGGCGTCGCGCACCCGCATGTGCTCGGCGAACGAGGAGAGCACGACCACCCGGACTTCGGGGTACTCGGCCCGGACGCGGCCGGTGGCGGCCACGCCGTCGAGCACCGGCATCGAGAGGTCCATGAGGACGACGTCGACGTCGGGTACCTCGGCCAGCACGGCCAGGGCCTGCTCCCCGTCGCCTGCCTCCCCCACGACGGTCACGTCGTCGGCGGCTTCGAGCAGCGACGCCAGTCCCGTGCGCAGCAGCTGGTGGTCGTCGACCAGCACGACCCGGATCACGCCGGCATCGCCGCGTCCGTGTCGGGTCCGGCCGGGACGCGCAACCGCCACCGCGTGCCCGAGCCCGGCGCGGACGCGACGGCCAGCTCGGCCGCGGCCTCTCGCGCGGCGTCCTGCATGAGCGACAACCCGAAGTGGTCGCCGGCGCGGGCGCCCCGGTCCAGGCCCGCGCGGGCGCCCCGGTCCAGGCCGGCGCCGTCGTCACCGACCTCGAGCAGCACCGCGTCGCCGTCGACGCCCAACGACAGGTGGAGTCGGGCGGCCCCTGCGTGCGCGACGGCGTTGCGCAGCGCTTCCTGCGCCACGCGGAACACCGCCTCCGCCTGCGCGCCCTCGAGGCGGGCCGCGGCATCGTCGTCGACATCGACGTGCACGTCGGCGCGCAGACCGGCGACGAGGTCGTGCAGGGCGGCGGCCAGGCCGGACGCATGCAGGTTGGGCGGGTAGATGTCGACGAGCAGCGATCGCATCCCCGCGATCCCGGCCCGGACCGCCTGGCCGGCGTCGTCCAGCCTCGCCGCGGTCGCCGGGTCGCCGCGGTCGGCCACGTCGCGGGCTCCCCCTGCGACCGCGAAGGACGCGGCGACCAGGTCCTGCACCACGCCGTCGTGCAGGGCGGCGGCGATGCGCCGGCGCTCGGCGTGGGACGCGTCGACGGCCCGGCGCAACCCCTCCTCCCGCTGGGCGTGCGCGCGGCGGGTCCGGGCGAGCAGCGTCCAGACCAGCGGCGTGAGGAGAACGACGACGGCGAGGATGCTGCTCAGCGTGATGCCGGCGAAGCCGCGCCACAGCTGGGCGGCGCGGTCGGTGACCGGGCCGTAGCGGAAGTAGGTCTCGAACAGCAGCGGGTGGCCGGCGGGCGTCCACACCGGGCGGTGCACCTCGAGCAGGGTGCCGTGGCCGCGTTCGAAGCGGTTCTCCGCCTGGCTCAGGTCGGTGATGTCGGCCTGCACCTGCGGGTGCTGGAGGGCGTTGCGGGCGTCGGCGTCGAGGCCGAAGTGGTGGCCGGTCAGCCGCGGTTCGTCGGAGTAGAGGATCCGCCCGTCGGGACTCCAGATCTTGACCCGGACGAGCGACGTGGACAGGACGCGACTGCGGACCAGCCCGTCGAGGGCCGACGCCGCCCCGGTGCTGGTCGCCATGCTGTCGGTGAGCGCGGGCTGGATCACGCTCTCGCCGAGGACGTCGGTCAGTTCGGCGACCTGCCGCACGGACTCGCGCTGGGCACTCTGCCGGCTGATCACCAGACCGAGGCCGGCGACGCCGAGCAGCACGACGGCGGCGGCGGCGAGCACCGCCGCGACGACCGTGCGTACCCGCGGCACACGGTCCCCGCGCGGGCGCTCACCCGCCCGGACGAGGACTCGCCAGGACCGATGACCCGACGCGGCGACAGAGGGGGCTGTCGCCGCGCGGGCACGGGGCAGTGCGATCACGCCCGGTCGTCACCCCCGTGGTCGCCGTGGCCGCCGTGGCCACCGTGAGAGGTGGAGGCGCCGTGTGCACCGTCATCGCCCGAATGTCCGGACGTGGTCGGGTCGTCCGAGCCGGGGCTGCGGGCGCCGCCGTGGTCGTCGCCCGGCTCGGGCTCGGTCCCGGTACCGCGGTTGCGATCGTCGCCCGGCTCGGTCCCGGTACCGCGGTTGCGATCGTCGCCCGGCTCGGTCCCGGTACCGCGGTTGCGATCGTCGCCGGGCTCGGGGTGGGCGCTGCTGCTGGGGTGGCTCGTGACCGTGGCCGCGGCGGTGCCGGGGCTGGTCGACGTCGGGGTCGCGTGGCGGGCGGCCGGGGCGTGCTCGCGGCGCTTCTCGCGCTCGACGGCTCGGCCGTGGTCATCGAAGGACACGGCGCGGGCGGTGTGCGGCACGCGTACCGCCACCTTCTCGCCGAAGGAGGGGTTGCCGGCCAGGCCGGCGACGGCGGGAACGGCGATGGCGGTGGCGCCGACGAGGCCACCGGCGATCATGAGCAGACGGTGCATGAGAACTCCTTCGATGCGTGGATCGGGCACCGTCAGTTCTCCTGCACGCGAGGTTCCAGCCGCCATCGGACGATGGGACTAGTACCTGCTACGCAGCGCGCGCGGCCGCGGTTCAGCGGCCCCGGTCCAGCCTCGGCGGTTCAGTGGCCTCGGGTCGCGAGGACGCCGGCGGGAGTGCCCCCTGCTCAGGGAGCGAGCATCTCCGGCGTCACGGCCGACTCGGTGTCGGGGATGCCGAGGTCCTGGGCCCGCTTGTCGGCGAGCGCCAGCAGGCGCCGGATCCGGCCCGCGACCGCGTCCTTCGTCATGACCGGGTCGGACAGTGCACCGAGTTCCTCCAACGAGGCCTGCGCGTGCTCCAGGCGCAGCCGCCCGGCCTGCAGCAGGTGGTCCGGCGCGTCGCCGTCGAGGATCTCCATGGCGCGGCCGACCCGGGCGCCGGCTGCGACCGCGGCCCGCGCCGACCGGCGCAGGTTCGCGTCGTCGAAGTTGGCCAACCGGTTGGCCGTAGCGCGGACCTCGCGCCGCATCCGCCGTTCCTCCCAGTTGATCACCGACTCGTGCGCGCCGAGGCGGGTGAGCAGGGCGCCGATGGCGTCGCCGTCGCGGACGAGGACGCGGTCACCGCCGCGGACCTCCCGCGCCTTGGCCGAGACGCCCAACCGGCGTCCGACGCCGACGAGGGCCAGCGCCGCCTCGGCGGACGGGCAGGTGATCTCCAGGGCGCAGGCGCGGCCCGGTTCCGTCAGTGAGCCGTGGGCGAGGAACGCACCCCGCCAGGCTGCTTCGGCGTCGGCGATGCCGCCCGCCACAACGTGGTGCGGCAGGCCCTTGACCGGCCGTCCGCGCAGGTCGACCAGGCCGGCCTGGCGCGCCAGCCGCTCCCCGTCCTTCGTCACCCGGACGAGGTAGCGGCTGCTCCTGCGCAGGCCGCCGCCGGCGACGATCTGCACCTCGGAGCCGTGTCCGAAGATGTCGGCGATCTCCTTGCGGAGTCGCCGCGCGACCGACCCGGTGTCCAGCTCGGCCTCGATGACGATGTGCCCGCCCACGAGGTGCAGCGCGCCGGCAAAACGGAGCATGGTGGCGAGTTCCGCCTTGCGCGCCGACATCCGGCTGACCGCGACCCGGCTGAGCTCGTCCTTCACCGCCGCCGTCATCGCCATAGATCCGCCTTCCTGCCCGGTGGGCTCGCGATCGCGTCGCGGATCGCGGCGCTCAGTCGCACCGGGTCGTGCCGCTCAACGCTGTCGTCCGCGGCGAGTCTAGACAGTACGAGATTGGCGCCCAGCTCGCCGACGTAGCGGCGGAGTTCCTGCGGGTCGAGGATCGACTCCTCGTCGGCCAGGACGGCGTCGATGGGCAGGCCGCCGAACGGCTCGGCGTGGGCCTGCAGGAGCTCGAGCAGCTCGTGCGGGGCGTAGTCGTCGGTCTCCCCCGCCTGCGGCACGAGATTGAGCACGACGAACAGCCGGGCGTTGGTGCTGGCGAGGGTCTTGCCGAGCTCGCGCAACATCAGGTGCGGCAGCACGCTGGTGAACCAGGATCCGGGCCCGAGCACCACGACGTCGGCCTCGCGCACGGCGTCGACCGCGGCGGCACAGGCCGGCGCCCCCGGCGGCAGCAGGCTCACCGACACCACGCGACCGGGCGTGGCCGCGATGGAGGACTGACCGCGGATCGCGCGGCGGCGGTCCGGGTCGTCAGGGTCGAAGCGGTCGGCCTGCCCGATCAGGTCGAGCGGGACGGGGCTCATCGGCAGCACCCGCCCGACCGCACCGACCAGATGGCCGAGCACGCCCAGCGCGGCCACCGGGTCCGGCTCGCGCTCGAGCAGGCCGGTCAGCACGATGTTGCCGACGGGGTGGCCGGCGAGGACGCCGGTGCCGCCGATGCGGTGCTGGAGCAGCTCGGCCCAGGCCACGCCGTCCGGTGAGCTGCCGGCCAGGGCGGACAGCGCCATCCGCAGGTCGCCCGGCGGCAGCACGTTCAACTCGCGCCTGATGCGTCCGGACGACCCGCCGTCGTCGGCGACCGTGACGACCGCGGTCAGGTCGTCGGTCAGCAGGCGCAGCGCGCACAGCGAGGCGTGCAGGCCGTGTCCGCCGCCGAGCGCGACGGCGCGCAGGGGACGGTCGGGGCGGCGGGCCTCCGAGGCGACGGAAGGGTCACTCACGGCCGAGATCCCGGTGGACGACGGTGGTCTCGACACCCATCGCGGTCAACCGGTCGGCGAGCTCCTGTGAGATCGCGACCGACCGGTGCTTGCCGCCGGTGCAGCCGACCGCAAGGGTCAGGTACCGCTTGCTCTCGCGGGTGTAGCCGGCGCCGATGATCCGCAGGATGTCGGTGTACCGGTCGAGGAACTCCAGCGCACCCTCCTGGCTGAGGACGTAGTCGCGGATCTCGGGGTCCTTGCCGGTGAGCGGACGCAGCTCCGGGATCCAGTGCGGGTTGGGCAGGAAGCGCACGTCGACGACGAGGTCGGCGTCGACCGGCAGGCCGTACTTGTAACCGAAGGACAACACGGTGGCCCGCAGCGACGGCTTGCCCGCATCACCGATACCGACGAACGCCGACTCGATGGTGCGGCGCAGCTCGTGCACCGAGCGGTCGCTGGTGTCGACGACGAGGTCCGCCTCGTCCCGCAGCCCGGCCAGCAGCGAACGTTCCTCGGCGATGCCGTCGACGAGCCGGCGCCCGGCCTGCATCGGGTGCTCGCG
The DNA here is from genome assembly GCA_963787985.1 of uncultured Actinomycetota bacterium. GTDB lineage: Bacteria > Actinomycetota > Actinomycetes > Mycobacteriales > Jatrophihabitantaceae > Jatrophihabitans. The sequence goes on from CAWBEL010000004.1 coordinate 266,757, forward strand.
CCGGACGTTCTCGAACCGGCGTACCAGGACGTCGTCCCGCGCCTCGAGGAACAGCACCCGCGGTCGCATGCGCCGGTCGGCAAGCTCGCGGATGACGCTGCGCAGGTCCTTGGAGAAAGCCCGGCTGCGGACGTCCATCACGACGGCGAGCCGGGTGACCGCCCCCTGGCTGCGGCTGCCGAGGTCGACCAGCGTGCCGATCAGCTCCGGGGGCAGGTTGTCCACGACGAAGAAGCCGAGGTCTTCGAAGCACTTGGCCGCGGCGCTGCGGCCGGCTCCGGACAGGCCCGTGATGATCACCGTCTCGAGGCCACCGCCCTCGGACACTTGCGCAGGTACTGGTGCGGCCTCGCTCACTCGAGCACCTCTCCGGTCGTCGCGTTCACCGCGGGACGCTCGTCAGCGCCGCTGGTCGCAAGTGCGTCGACGATGGCCTGTGCGGTGCGGGTGCCGATGCCCGGGACCTCGACGATGTCCTGCACGCCTGCCGCGCGCAACCGCTTGAGGGAACCGAAGCGCGTCATCAACGCCTTGCGGCGGGTCTCGCCCAGCCCGGGGATGCCGTCCAGGGCCGAGACCGTCATGGCCTTCGACCGCTTCTGCCGGTGATAGGTGATGGCGAAGCGGTGTGCCTCGTCGCGGACCCGCTGCAGCAGGTAGAGCCCCTCGCTGGTGCGCGGCAGGATGGCCGGGTACGGCTGGCCGGGCAGCCAGACCTCCTCCAGCCGCTTGGCGAGGCCCACGAGCGAGACGTCGTCGATGCCGAGGTCGTCGAGCACGGACTGGGCCGCCGCCACCTGCGGCGCGCCGCCGTCGACGACGAGCAGGTTGGGCGCGTAGGAGAACTTGCGCGGGCGTCCGGTGGTCGGGTCGATGCCGGGCGCGACACCGCGGTCGACACCCTGCTCCTCGCCCGGTTCGCCGCCGTCCTCCACCGGCCCTTCGGCCACCTGCTCGTCGAGGTAGCGGGCGAATCGGCGGCGTACGACCTCGGCGATCCACTGGACGTCGCCGGCGCCCTCGCCGGTGTTGCGCAGCGCGAAGCGCCGGTACTCGCTCTTGCGGGCGAGCCCGTCCTCGAACACGACCATGCTCGCGACGACGTTGGTGCCCTGGACGTGGCTGATGTCGAAGCACTCGATGCGCAGCGGCGAGGTCGGCAGCTCGAGCGCCTCCTGCAGCTCGCCCAGTGCCCGCGACCGTGCGGTCAGGTCGGACGCCCGCTTGAGCTTGTGCTGCATGAGGGACTGGGCGGCGTTGCGCGAGACCGTCTCGGCGAGGGCGCGCTTGTCACCGCGCTGCGGGACCCGGACGCTGACGCGGGACCCGCGCCGCTCGGACAGCCATTCGGCCAGCGCGCCGTTGTCATCGGGGACGGCCGGCACCAGCACCTCACGCGGGATCTCGGAGCCGTCGTCTTCGAAGATTCCGTAGAACTGCGTGATGAACTGTTCGACGAGGTCGCCAGTCGTCATGTCGTCGAGCTTGTCGACGACCCAGCCGCGCTGGCCGCGCACCCGGCCGCCGCGGACGTGGAATACCTGCACCGCTGCCTCGAGGTCGTCCTCGGCGAAGGCGACGACGTCGGCGTCCGTGCCGTCCCCGAACACCACGGCCTGCTTCTCCAGCGCCCGTTGCAGCGCACCGAGGTCGTCACGCAGTCGGGCCGCGCGCTCGAACTCGAGGTTCTCGCTCGCGCGCTGCATGTCCTTCTCGAGTCGGCGCATCATCGTGTCCGTACGGCCGGCCATGAAGTCGCAGAACTCGTCGACGATCGCGCGGTGCTCGTCGGCGCTCACCCGACCGACGCAGGGCGCGCTGCACTTGCCGATGTAGCCGAGCAGGCAGGGTCGTCCGACCTGGCCGGCGCGTTTGAAGACGCCGGCCGAGCACGTCCGGGCCGGGAACACGCGCAGCAGCAGGTCGAGCGTCTCGCGGATCGCCCACGCGTGCGAGTACGGCCCGAAGTAGCGCACGCCCTTCTTCTTCGGCCCCCGCATCACCTGCAGGCGCGGGTAGTCCTCGTACAGCGTCACGGCCAGCGACGGGTAGGACTTGTCGTCGCGGTACTTGACGTTGAAGCGCGGGTCGAACTGCTTGATCCAGGTGTACTCGAGCTGCAGCGCCTCGACCTCGGTGCGCACCACGGTCCACTCGACGCTGGCCGCCGTCGTGACCATCTGGCGGGTGCGCTGGTGCAGCCCGGCGACGTCGGCGAAGTAGGAGTTCAGCCGCTGGCGCAGGCTCTTGGCCTTGCCGACGTAGATGACCCGGCCGCGCTCGTCGCGGAACTTGTAGACCCCCGGTTCCAGCGGGATCGTCCCCGGTGCGGGGCGATACGTGGTCGGGTCGGGCACGTGTTCGAGGTTAGTCGGGCGCCCCGACGTCGCTCGTGCCCGCGTCGCCCGTCCAGGCGCCGGCGTAGGCGTCGATCTCGGCGAGCAGGGCGGTCTTGCCACCCGCCTCCAGGAAGGACGCGTGCACCGCGGTACGGGCGAGCTCGGCCAACCCCGCCTCGTCCAGCCCGAGCAGGTCGGCAGCCACGAGGTACTCGTCGACGAGGGTGGTCGAGAACATCGGCGGGTCGTCGGAGTTGATCGTCACCGGCACACCGGCGGCGACCAGCGCGGGCAGCGGGTGCTCGGCGAGGCTCGGTACCGAGCGGGTGCGGACGTTGGAGGTCGGGCAGACCTCGAGCGGGATCGCGCGCTGGGCGAGATGTGCGAGCAGCTCGGGGTCGCGCACCGCTGCGATGCCGTGCCCGATGCGCTCGGCGCCGAGGTGGGTCAGGGCGTCCCAGATCGACTCGGGGCCGGTGGACTCCCCCGCGTGCGGCACGCTGTGCAGCCCTGCGGCCCGGGCCGCGGCGAAGTGCGGCGCGAACTGCTCGCGCGGCACGCCGGCCTCCGGTCCGCCGAGGCCGAAGCTCACGAGCCCGTCGGGCCGCTGGGTCAGGGCGACGTCGAGGGTGACGTCGGCCGAGGGCACGCCGGCCTCCCCGGGGATGTCGAAGCACCACGCGAGCGCCACGCCGAAATCTGTTCGTGCGCTGGCCCGCGCGTCCTCGACCGCCTCGCAGAACGCCTCGGCCGGGATGCCGCGCACGACCGAGGAGTACGGCGTCAGCGTCAGCTCGGCGTAGCGGACGGACTGCGCGGCCAGTTCCCGGGCGATCTCGTAGGTCAGCGTCCGAACGTCCTGCGGGTCGCGGATCAGGTCCACGACGCTGAGGTAGGTCGTGATGAAGTGACCGAAGTCGGTGAAGGTGAAGTACTCGGCGAGCCGCTGCGGGTCGGTGGGCACCTGGGTGCTGCCGGCGTGGCGCTGGGCCAGCTCGGCGACGATGCGCGGCGACGCCGAGCCGACGTGGTGGACGTGCAGCTCGGCCTTGGGCAGTCCGGTGGCGAACTCGCGCAACGTGCTCATGGGTCCGATTCTGACACAACCGTGTCAGACTTGTTCGACCGCGTCGACGGGGACCTGGACGTCGGCGGTCACCGAGCTGGCGGCGCGTCGCGACAGCAGCGCGCACGCCGCGGCGAGGGCGAGGCCGGTGCCCCCGACCGCGAGGAACCCACCGCGCCAGCCCGCCGCGTCGATGGCCACCCCAGCGAGCGGCGACCCCAGCGCCACGCCGGTCGTCATCGCAGCGCCGTGCCAGCCCAGCGCCTCACCGCGCACGGATTCCGGAACGATGCGCGAGAGCAGGTCGACGGCGGCCGTGAGCGACGGCGCGCAGAAGACGCCGGCCACCAGCAACAACACCGCAAAGCCGACGGGGCCGGGGGCGGCTGCCACCGGCAGGGTCGCGGCCGCGAGCAGTCCGACGGGGACGAGCAGGGGCAGCGGTCGGTGCAGGGCCCCGTAGACCACCCCGCCCAGCGCCGAGCCGAGCCCCCACACCGCGAGCACCCACCCGATCCACGCCTGGTGGTGCATGTGCCGCAGCGCGGCCACGACGCCCACGTCGGTGCCGCCGAGCACCAGGGTCGCGGCACCGCTGGCGAGCAGGACGGCGCCAACGTCCCGGGTGAGCCAGGCGGAGCGCGCCGTCCGCGCGTCGCTGTCGGCGGCCTCCCGCCGGACCGGCGGGTCGGCCGCCCAGATGAGCACGCCACCGAGCACCGAGGCCAACTCACACCCCAGCAGCGCCCACGGCGTCGGTACCGCCGTCGCCAGGACGACACCGAGCACCGGCCCGATCATGAACGAGATCTCGACGGCGACCGCGTCGACCGACAGCGCGGTCGTCCGCAGGTCGTCGGGCACCCGTGCGATCAGTGCCTGCCGGACGATGGAGAACGACGGGATCTCGAACAGGCCTGCCCCGACGGAGAACACGAGCAGCGGCACGTACCCGACGAAGGGCGCGACCGACCAGCACGCCGCGAGCACGACGAGCGACGGCACGAGGGCCTTGCGTAGCCCGACCCGGTCGATCCGCCGGCCGCGCCACGGCCCGCTGATGCCGATGGCGATGGTGGCCGCGGCGGCCAGCACACCGGCCGCGGCGTAGGAGCGGTGCAGGTGAGTGACGACGTGCAGGGTGAGCACCACGTTCGAGGCCCAGAGCGGTACGCGCACGACGGTGCTGAGCAGCAGCACGCGCCGGACGTCGCGGATCGCGAACACCCGGGCGTAGTTGCCGGTCCCCATGCCTCCACCCTGGCACGGGCCGCCGACAGGAATTCCGCCCGCGCGTCCGCGGCCGGTGGACGTCAGTGCGCGCGGGGCGCCTTCCGGGCTGCCGGTCCCCCGCGCTGGCCGCCACGCCCGCCCGACCGGCGGACGCGCGATCGCAACGCTCGGGTGGCGACCGGTCCCAGGTCGTCCATCACCTGGGCCAGCACGCCGAGCCGGCGCAGCGCCTCCAGCGCGGCACGCCCGCCCTGCTCGTCGACGCCGTCATAGAGTTCCAGGCCGATGAATCCGGCGCTGATCGCCCGCGCGAGGCCGGCCGGATCCGCGATCTCGGCGAGCACGCTGCCCCCGAGCACCCGGCGGACGACGGCCTCGATCTGCACGGTCCAGACCGACATCGCGTAGCGGGCCGCGCGCGCGAGCGTCTCGTCCTGCTGGGCGCCCGCCATCAGCTGCGCCATCATGGCGACATTGCCGACCTCGCGCTCGCGGTCGTGCAGCTCCTGCCCGACATCGAGCAGCTCGACGAGTGAACCGACGGCGGCGAAGCGCTCGCGGTAGAACGCGACGCTGTCGTCACACGCCTGCCGGCAGGCCGCCTCGACCAGCTCGCCGACGCTGCCGAAGTGGTAGAAGACCAGCGCCTGGTTGACCCCCGCACGGGTGGCGATCGAGCGGGCGGACAGCCCCGCGATCCCCTTGTCGCGCAGCACGTCCTGGGTGGCCCCCAGCAGCTTGTCCCGCGTCGCCCCGCCCGCGCTCACGAGCGCCGCCGCGGCCGGGCGAGACCGGCGCGGACGGCGGCCACGACGCCGCCCACCAGAGCCCCGCAGGGCGTTCCCAGGACCGCACCCTCGATGAGTGCGGCCGCCACGAGCGGCGCCGGGTCGCTGGCGATCCCGAGGACGAGTCCGACCGTGCCACCGGCACCCGCGCCCAGCACAGCGCCGAGCGCGACGGTGCGCGCGATCCGTGACCCGTCCTGCGCGGACGAGGACGGTTCGTGCGACCGGGGCGGCCCTGCCGCGACGTACCGGCCGACGAACGCGCCGATTCCCGCGCAGCAGACGATCCAGGCGAGCGACCAGGGCAGCGAACCGTGCATCAGCAGCGCGAGCACACCGGCAGCGGTCGCGGCCGTACCCGCCGCGACCGTGCGCACGGCCGCTGCACCCGCACCCGGCACCGCGGTGACGCCGACGAGGACGGCCGCGCCGAGCAACCCGAACAGCGCACCGAGCGCGCTGCCGGCGAGCACCCCCAGCACGGTGCCCAGCAGGGGGACGATCGCCGTGCCGACCCCGCCGCCGACGATCAGCCCGCTGAGCGCGCCCACGCCGAGGCCACGACCGAGAATTCCGGCCGCCCGTCTCGTCGGTGCCGTCGAGGGTGCAGGTGGGAACGGAACGGCGTGCACGGCAACCTCCCGATTGAGCGAGTGCTCAAGTGGGAGGCTACACCGGTTTTGAGCGCTTGCTCAAACCAACCCGACCGTGGGCTTCGGACGGGATACACGGTCGACCGCGGCGTTAGCGTCGCACCGTGACTCCTCCCCTGCGCCTGCGGCCGCTGCGCCTCGACGACGAGCAGCAGGTCCGCGCCGCCCAGACCGCGCTGGCGCATGACGGGTTCCCGTTCGCGTTCGACCTGACAACGGACACCGACTGGACGCGCTACGTCGCCCGGGTCGCGGAGATCGCGGACGGCGTCGACCTGGCCGCGGACCGGGTGCGGGCCAGCTTCCTGGTGGCCGACGTCGCCGGTGTGATCGTCGGGCGCACGTCGATCCGGCACACGCTGAACGACTGGCTGCTCGCGCGCGGCGGGCACATCGGCTACGGCGTGCTGCCCGAACACCGCCGCCGCGGGTACGCGACCGAGATCCTGCGGCAGAGCCTCGTCCTGGCCGGCTCCTACGGCATCACGGACGCGCTGCTGGTCTGCGACGACGACAACCTCGCCTCGAGCACGGTGATCGAACGGTGCGGCGGCGTCCGGGACGCCGACTGGCCGAGCGACGAACTCGACGGCACACCGGTGCGCCGCTACCGGATCCGTGGGTGACGACGGTCGCTAAATTCACCCCCGTGCACATCCGCGAGGCCACGCCCGACGACTGGCCCGCCATCCACCCCTTCTTCACCGCGATCGTCGACGCGGGCGAGACCTACGCCTACCCCGAGGGGCTGAGTTCGGACGAGGCCCGCGCGCTGTGGATCGAGCCACCGCCCGGCCGCACCGTCGTCGCCGTCGATGACGAGGGGCCGGTGCTGGGCTCCGCGCACATGGGACCCAACCGGCCCGGCCGCGGGTCGCACGTCGCGACGGCCAGCTTCATGGTTGATCCGGCCGTGCGGGGCCGTGGCGTCGGCCGCACCCTCGGCGAGCACGTGGTGGCGTGGGCCCGCGACGCCGGCTACCGCGGCATCCAGTTCAACGCCGTCGTCGAGACCAACGTCGGCGCCGTCGCCCTCTGGCGTTCCCTCGGCTTCGTGATCATCGGGACGGTGCCCGGGGCCTTCCGCCGTCGGGACGACGGCTACGTCGGCCTGCACGTGATGTACCTCGACCTGACCTGATCGAGGTGTCGGGCCGGGCGCCTCAGCGGGTGCGGGCGGAGGCGCGCTTGGCCGGTGCCTTGCGCGCCGCGGCGGCACGCCGTGAGCGTTTGGCCGGCGCCGCGGGCACCTCGGCCAGCACCTGCCGCAGGAACCGCCCGGTGTGCGACGACTCGTTCGCAGCGACGTCCTCGGGGGTGCCGGTGGCGACGACCGAGCCGCCACCGGAACCGCCCTCGGGGCCCATGTCGACGAGCCAGTCGGCCGTCTTGATCACGTCGAGGTTGTGCTCGATGACGACGACGGTGTTGCCCTTGTCGACCAGCGAGTGCAGCACGCCGAGCAACTTCGACACATCCTCGAAGTGCAGGCCGGTGGTCGGCTCGTCGAGGACGTAGATGGTGCGGCCGGTCGAACGCTTCTGCAGCTCGGCGGCCAGCTTGACGCGCTGGGCCTCGCCGCCGGACAGCGTCGGCGCCGGTTGCCCGAGCCGGACGTAGCCCAGCCCGACGTCGACGAGGGTCTCGAGGTGGCGCGCGATGCGGCTGATCGGCTTGAAGAACTCCGCGGCCTCCTCGATCGGCATCTCGAGGACCTCGCTGATCGTCTTGCCCTTGTAGTGCACCTCGAGCGTCTCGCGGTTGTAGCGCGCGCCCTTGCACACCTCGCACGGGACGTAGACGTCCGGCAGGAAGTTCATCTCGATCTTGATGGTGCCGTCGCCGGCGCAGTTCTCGCAGCGGCCGCCCTTGACGTTGAAGGAGAAGCGGCCCTGCTGGTAACCGCGGATCTTCGCCTCGGTGGTCTCGCTGAACAGCTTGCGGATGTGGTCGAACACGCCGGTGTACGTGGCCGGGTTCGACCGCGGCGTGCGCCCGATGGGCGACTGGTCGACGCCGACGACTTTGTCGAGCTGCTCGACGCCGCGGACCCGCTTGTGCCGCCCGGGCGGCATCTTGGCGCCGTTGATGCGGTTGGCCAGCGAGGTGTAGAGGATGTCGTTGACCAGACTGGACTTGCCCGACCCGCTGACGCCGGTGACGGCGACGAAGCACCCCAGCGGGAAGGCGACGTCGACGTTCTTCAGGTTGTGCTCGCGGGCGCCCTCGACGACCAGCTCGCGGCCCTTCTGCGGTGGCCTGCGCAACGACGGGACGGGAATGCTGCGGCGACCCGACAGGTACGCACCGGTGATCGACTCCTCGGAGGCCTTGAGCTCGTCGACGGTGCCCGACACCACGATGCGGCCACCGTGCTCGCCGGCCTCGGGACCGATGTCAACGATCCAGTCGGCGACGCGGATCGTGTCCTCGTCGTGCTCGACGACGATCAGCGTGTTGCCGAGGTTCTTCAGCCGCACAAGGGTCTCGATGAGCCGGTGGTTGTCACGCTGGTGCAGCCCGATCGACGGCTCGTCCAGGACGTAGAGCACGCCGACGAGCCCGGACCCGATCTGCGTCGCGAGCCGGATGCGTTGCGCCTCGCCGCCGGCCAGGGTCGCCGCGGCGCGATCGAGCGAGAGGTAGTGCAGGCCGACGTCGACGAGGAACCCGAGCCGGGCGTTGATCTCCTTCAGCACCCGGGCGCCGATCATGGCGTCGCGGTTGTCGAGGTCGAGGCCGGCCAGCCAGGACGCGGCGTCGCCGATCGACAGCCCGGAGACCTCGGCGATGGAACGTCCCTCGACGGTGACGGCGAGGATCTCCGGCTTGAGGCGCGTGCCGTCGCAGGTCGCGCACGGCACCTCGCGCATGTAGCCCTCGTACTTCTCGCGCGAGTAGTCGCTGTCGGTCTCGGTGTAGCGCCGCTCGATCCACGGCACCACGCCCTCGTAGGCGGCGTAGTAGGAACGGTCGCGGCCGTAGCGGTTGCGGTAGCTGACGTGCACCTGCTCGGGCAGCCCGTGCAGGACCGCCTTCTGCGCGCGTGCCGGTAGCGACTCCCACGGGTCGTCGATGTCGAAGCCCAGGGTGTCGGCCACGCCCTGCAACAGGCGCAGGAAGTACTCGCTGGTCTGGCCGGTGGACCAGGGCGTGACGGCGCCTTCGGCGAGGCTGCGTTCGGGGTCGGGGACGACCAGCTCCGGGTCGACCTCCTTGCGGGTGCCCAGGCCGGTGCAGGCCGGGCACGCACCGAAGGGCGAGTTGAACGAGAACGACCGCGGCTCGAGCTCGTCGATGGCCAGCGGATGGTCGTTCGGACAGGCCAGCCGCTCGGAGAATCGCCGCTCGCGGTGCGGATCGCCCTCGTCGAGGTCGACGAAGTCGAGTACGACGACGCCGCCGGCGAGGCCGAGGCCGGTCTCGATCGAGTCGGTGATGCGCTGCTTGCTCGACGGTCGCACCGACAGCCGGTCCACGACCGCCTCGATGGTGTGTTTCTCCTGCTTCTTCAGCTTCGGCGGGTCGGTCAGCGGGTAGACGACGCCGTCGACCCGGGCCCGGGCGAAGCCCTTCGACTGCAGGTCGCCGAGCAGGTCGACGTACTCGCCCTTGCGCTCGCGGATGACCGGCGCGAGCACCTGGAAGCGGGTGCCCTCGGGCATCTCGAGGATGCGGTCGACGATCTGCTGCGGGGTCTGCTTGGAGATCGGCTCGCCGCAGATCGGGCAGTGCGGGCGGCCGATGCGCGCCCACAGCAGGCGCAGGTAGTCGTAGACCTCGGTGATGGTGCCGACGGTGGAACGCGGGTTGCGCGACGTCGATTTCTGGTCGATCGACACCGCGGGCGACAGACCCTCGATGAAGTCGACGTCGGGCTTGTCCATCTGCCCGAGGAACTGGCGGGCGTAGGCGGACAGCGACTCGACGTAGCGCCGCTGGCCCTCGGCGAAGATGGTGTCGAAGGCCAGGCTGGACTTGCCCGAGCCGGACAGCCCGGTGAACACGATCAGGGCGTCGCGCGGGAGGTCGAGGCTGACGTCCTTGAGGTTGTGCTCGCGGGCACCTCGCACGATCAGGCGGTCGTTCACGCGGCTTCTTTCGAACGTACGGACGATGGACGGGCGGCGCACGACCAGCCTAACGAGGCCGGCCGACAACGGTACGGACTCGGCCGGAAAGGGTGGCGGCGTCGGGGCAAGATAGGCCCATGCCCCGGACCATCGCGACCAACACCCGCGTCGAACTCAACGAACTGCTGGACTTCATCCGTCCGCGTCACCGGATGATTCTCGTCACCCGGCGGCACGACGGCTCGCCGCAGCTGTCCCCCGTCACCGGTGGGGTCGACGACCACGGCCGCATCGTCATCTCGACCTATCCCGAACGGGCCAAGGTCACCAACCTGCGCCGCGACCCGGCCACTGCGGTGATGGTGCTCTCCGACGAGTGGAACGGCGCCTGGGTGCAGGTCGACGGGACGGCCGAGGTGCTCGACCTGCCCGAGGCGCTGGACCCGCTCGTCGACTACTTCCGGGCCATCAGCGGCGAGCACCCGGACTGGGCCGAGTACCGGCAGGCCATGCAGGACCAGGGCAAGTCCCTCGTCCGCGTCACCCCGACCCGCTGGGGCCCGATCGCCACCGGCGGCTTCCCCGCCCGGCTGAACCAGGGCTGACGGGGCCTGCTCAGCCCATCACGGTGCCGGAGCTGTCCGGGTTGCTGGGCCGCCGGCGCGAGAACGTGCCCAGGTCGATCGCGTTGCCGGTGTGCCGTCCTGTCAGGCGCACCGGGTCGGCGTCGTGGTCGTGGCCGGCCTCGACCCGGTCGATGAGCAGCGCCATCAGCTGCCCGACCACCGGGGCGTTCTTGAACTGGTTGCCGCTCGTCCCCATCGCGACGTAGAAACCCGGCGCGTCCGTGCGGTCGTAGATCGGCATCCAGTCGTCTGCGGCGTCGTAGACGCCCGCGATGCCCGACCGCCGGTTCGGGACCCGCAACCCGGGCAACCGGCGAGCGGCGCGGGTGACCTGGGCGTTGTGCACCTGCGCCGTCACCCGCGGGTCGAGGTCGTCCGGATCGTCGAGCCACTGGAGCTCGTCGCACTCCGGCTCCGTGCCCCCGACGAACAGCGTGTCGTGCACCCCCGGCCGCAGGTAGATCCCGAGATCGAGGTCGGCGATCGCCGGCCCCAGCTCGCCCGGACCATCGCCGTACCCGGGCGGTGCCGGCACCTCGTGGACCTCCTGTCGCAGGGGGCGGACGCCAATGGTGAACTCGGCGCCCACGTCGGCCAGCCGGTTCAGCGCGCCGGACCACGGACCGGCTGCGTTCACCACCACGGCGCAGTCGACGCTGCTGCCGTCGCCGAGTTGGACGCTCCATCCGCCGCTGCGGGACTGTCGCAGACCCGTCACCGCGGTGTGCAGGCCGAATTGCGCCCCGTTCGACACGGCCGCGGCGGCGAGATTCTGGGCCGCCAGGGACGGGTCGTCGACGAAGCCGGCGTCCGGGGTGAAGAAGCCACCCAGACCGGCGGACGGCTCGGCCCAGAAGGCGTCGTCGGTGACGGGCTTGTTCGGCCAGTGGCGGCCGTTGTCGAGCTGCGGGAACCGCCGGACGAGCGCGTCGGCGTCGAACTCCTCGTACGGCACCGACGCGGCGGCGAGCAGCCCGAGCATGCGTTCCCGGGGCATCACCGGCACGTCGAGATTGATCATCCCCGTGCGCCGGAAGCGGGCGAGCCCGGCGGGATCGCGGAACCCGAGGTGCTCCTCCCACGCCTGCCAGCAGAACGCCGACTCCCAGGCCAGCGCGACGGCGTCGAAGGTCGAGTAGGTGAAGCGGACGATCGCGCTCGACGCGCTGGTGGATCCGTGCCCGACGCCGCCTGCCTTGTCCACGACGAGCACCTGGCGTCCGGACCTGGCCAGCTCCAGGGCGACTGCTGACCCGATCACACCGGCCCCGACGACGACCGCGTCCGCGGTGCGGGTCATCGCCGACCCCTCAGGCGTCGACGACGAGGTTCCCGGACGGTGTCGAGCAGCACAGCAGGATCTTGCCCTGGGCGATCTCGCGCGGCCGGATGCCGCCGCCGTGCTGCATGTCGACCCGGCCGGACAGCAGGATGCTCTTGCACGTCCCGCACACGCCTTCGCCGCACGACGACGCCAACGGAACGCCCGCCTGCAACCCGGCCTCGAGGATGCTGCTGCCCGCGTCGCACTCGACCGTGCGGCCGGAACGGCGGAACTCCACCGTGCACGTGCCTGTCGCCGAGGTTCGGGGGGCCTGCGGGGCCGATCCCGTCGTGACACCGAGCTCGAAGCTCTCCTCGTGGCACCGGGCCGGGTCGACGCCGAGGCTGGTGAGGATGGCGCGGACGGCGTACATGTACGGCGCCGGACCGCACATGAACACCTCACGGTCGTGCAGGTCGGGGGCGAGCGCCTGCAGCATCACCGTGTCCAGCCGTCCCCGTGGCCCGATCCATCGCTCGTCGGCCGCGTCCGTCTCGCAGACGGCCGCGACGCGCAGTCCCCGCCCGGACGCCGCCATCCGCGCCAGTTCGGCGCGGAACACGATGTCGCGCGGCGAGCGCGCACTGTGGACGAAGACCACGTCGAGCGGGTCCCCGGTGCGCTCGTGCAGCGCCCGCGTCATCGACATCAGGGGCGTGATGCCGCTGCCTGCGGACAGGAAGAGGTACTTCGCCGCCGGGTGCTCGTCACTGCTGAAGCGGCCCAGCGGGCCCGTGACGTGCAGCCGGTCACCGGGCCCGAAGCGGTCGTGCAACCAGGTGGAGATCGGGCCGCCCTCGACCCGCTTGACCGTGATCTCGAGCAGGTCGTCCCGGGTCGGCGGCGACGAGATCGTGTAGCAGCGTTCGACCCGCTGCCCGTCGACGACGGCGGACACGGTGACGTATTGGCCCGGCCGGAACGCGAAGCGACGACCGGCCGGTGACGCGAGGACGAAACTTCTCACGTCGTGCGTGACGCGGACGACCTGCCGGCACACGAGATCGTCGGCAAAGGCGCCGTCGACGTCGTCGAACGGGATTCCGGACGCGGACCCGGGGCGGCTCAGCAGTTCCGTCATCCGTGCACCTGCTCGCGCAGCCGGTCGACGTACCAGGCGCAGAACGCCTCGACCTGGTACTCGCTCAGCGTGTACGGGCCCGGCTCGTAGGCGGGGCTGCTCACACCCAGCTGGGCGCGGGCGACGAAGGACCCGTCCTGCTCGTTCGTGCGCCGCCAGACGTTCGTCAGCGCCTCGAGGTCGTAGTCCTCGCCCTCGACCGCGTCGGGGTGGACGAGCCAGGTCGTGCGCACCAACGTCCGGTCCGGGGCCAGCGGCAACACGCTGAAGGTGACGGCATGATCGCTCAGCACGTGGATCCACGCGTTGGGCTGGTGGTGCATCGACAGCCGCCCCAGGCGCGGCGACGGCAGGTCACCGAGCACCTTGCGGCTGACGACCCGGCCGTCGGCGCTGAACGACTCGCCCGCCCCGTCCAGCGGCTCGCGTTGGATGCGGAAGCCGGAGTCGCGGTCGTCGAGCTCCTCGATCCGCGCGAACGGCAGGCCCAGCTGCTCGCAGGTACGCCGCAGGTCGGCCTCGGCCCGGACGTAGCGGTCGAACGCCGGCCGGAGCAGCGGCGGCACGTCGGCCTCGTCGTAGCCGTACGTCGGGAACAGCGAGCAGGAGAGCTCGGGGTGACCGTCGCAGTGGTAGCACTCCCGGTTGTTCTCCATCACCAGCTTCCAGTTGCCCTGCTCGACGATGTCGACCCGCGCCGCCACCTTCGCCTCGCGCAGGCGGTGCGGCAGCAGGTAGGGCTCGAGGCGCGCGGCAACGTCGGCGAAATCGGCCGGCGGCTCGTCGGCCAGGCAGATGTGGATCAGCCCGGCCACGCTGCGCACGTGGACCGGCTTGAGCCCGAAGCAGCTGCGGTCGAACGACGGTGGCTGCTGGCCGGCGTGCACGAGCGCACCGTCCACCCCGTAGGTCCACTTGTGGTAGCCGCAGACGATGGTGCCGACCGACCCGGCCGGTTCGTCGAGGATGCGGGCGCCGCGGTGCCGGCACACGTTGTGCCACGCGCGTACCTGCTCGTCGTCGTCGCGGACGATGATCACCGACCACGTCCCGACCTCGACGGTCACGTAGTCACCGGGTTCCGGGATCTCGGCCTCGGTCGCGGCGAAGATCCAGCTGCGTCCGAAGACGGCGGACAGGTCGAGGTCGAAGACCTCACGGCTGGTGTAGAACGGGCTCTCCAGCGGCCGGCCGGGGACCCGGCCGGCGAGCAGGGCTGCGATGCCTGGCCGGTCGAGGGTGGCGGTCGCGGTGTCGGCGACTGCGGTCATGTGGTCCTCAAATGCTCGTGGTCAGTGGGTCAGGCGGTGACGCACAGGCGCAGCGCGTCGTAGATCGCGGCGTGGATGTTGCGGCTGCTCACCGCGTCGCCGATCCGGAACAGCTGGAAGCGGCCGTCGGGGTTGCGCACGAGCTGCTGCGGCGCACCGTCGATCAGCGCCTGCTGGTCGACCTCGCCGCCGTTCGTGCTCGCGCTGAGCAGCTCGAAGTACAGCGCGTCGTTCGGCAGCGTGCCGTGCTCGACGACGACCGCGTCGACGGTGCGCTCGACAGCGACGTCGGCGTAGTCGCTTGCCAACCTCGCGAGCAGCCGTCCGCCGGCCGCCCTACGGACCCGCGTCAGGCGGGCGGCGAGGGTCACGACGACGCCGGTCTCGGCGAACGCCTGCAGGTAGGCCGGCGAGTTCATGCTGCCGACCCCCGGCGCGAGCATGCGTTCCGGCGTGACGAGTTCGACCCGGGCACCACCGCGGGCGAGGAGCTCGGTGGCGTCCAGGGCGGACTCGGCGCCGTTGTCGTCATAGACCAGCACGGCACCCCGGGGGCGGGCGGTCCCGGACATCACGTCCCAGCTGTCGAGGACCAGGTCCTGCCCCTCGCGCAGGAAGCTTCGGTTCGGCAGGCCGCCGGTGGCGACCACGACGAGGTCGGGATCGAGCGCCAGGACGTCGTCGGCTCCGGCATAGACGCCGTAGCGGAACTCCACGCCCGAGTACTTCGCCTCCGCCACCCGCCAGTCGACGATGCCGGCGAGATCTCGCCGTCTGGGCGACGACGCGGCGAGCAGGACCTGCCCGCCCGCGGCGTGCCCGGCCTCGAGCACCACCACCCGGTGCCCGCGCTCGCCGAGCACCCGCGCGGCCTCGAGGCCGGCAGGCCCGGCGCCGACGACCACCGCCTTCCTCACCGACCCGACGGTCCGGGCGATGAGGTGCGGCACCGTCTGTTCCCGCCCGGTCGCGGGGTTGTGGATGCACTTGGCGTCGCCGGCGTCGTAGATCGCGTCCAGGCAGTAGTTGGCGCCCACGCAGGGCCGGATCCGATCCTCGTCACCGGCCGCCAGCTTGCGCACCAGGTAGGGGTCGGCCAGCTGCGGTCGGGTCATGCCGACGAGGTCCAGCAACCCGTCGCGCACGGCGTGCCGCGCGGTCGCTACGTCGGCGATACGCGCCGCGTGCATGACCGGGATGTCGATCGCACGCCTGATCTCGCCGGCGAAATCGAGGAACGGCGCGGACGGCGTGCCCATCGACGGGATCACCCGGGCCAGCGTCGCGTCGCTCTCGATGGTGCCCTTGATGAGGCTCAGGAAGTCGATGCCGTCGGCGATGTAGCGCCGCAGCGCCTGCACCGCTTCCTCCGGCCCGAGACCGTCGAGCTGACGGGCGTCCGGCGCATGATCGTGACGCACGTCCTCGTCCATCGACATCCGGATTCCGACGACGAACTCGGGTCCGACCGCGGCCCGGATCGCCTGGATGACGCGGCGCGGGAACGCCATGCGGTGCTCGAGGCTGCCGCCGAGCGCGTCGCTGCGGTCGTTCGTGGCCGGTGACAGGAACGCGTCGAGCAGGTGCCCGTAGTGCTGGATCTCGATGCCGTCCAGGCCGCCGTCCCGGCAGCGCACAGCGGCAGCGACGTAGTCGTCCACGATCCGGTCGAGGTCCCACGGCTCGGCCACTTTGGGGAACGAGCGGTGGGCGGGTTCGCGCTGCGCGGACGGGTAGACGAGCGGGAGCCAATCCCCGGTGTAGTTGCTCGTGCGCCGGCCCAGGTGCGTCACCTGGCACATGACCGCCGCGCCGGAGTCGTGCACGTCGTCGGCGAGGCGCCGCAGCCACGGCACGATGTCGTCGCGGTAGAGCAGCAGGTTGCCGAAGGCGGGCGGACTGTCCCGCGACACCACCGCCGAGCCGCCGATCATCGTCAGCGCGACCCCGCCGCGGGCCTTCTCGCGGTGGTAGAGCCGGTAGCGGTCCTTCGGCAGCCCGTCGTCGGAGTAGGCCGGTTCGTGCGAGGTGCTGACGATCCGGTTCCGCAACTGCAGGTGCCGGAGCGGCGAAAGGCTCGAGCAACGGGTCGAGCGTGCGCATCCGCCGAGTGTGGACCCGGAGCGGACGTGCACACCAGCGCACAGAAAGACACGCAATCGTGCAAACTGATTGCATGATCGATCAGCGCCTGCACGTGCTGCGGATGCTGGCCGAGCACGGCACGGTCACCGCTGTCGCGCGGGCGTTGAACTACACGCCGTCCGCGGTCTCGCACCAGTTGCGCACGCTGGCACGCGACCTGCAGGTCACCCTGCTCGTCCAGGACGGGAGGCGGGTCCGGCTGACGCCGGCGGCGCGGACCCTGCTCGCGCACACCGACGGGCTCTACGCGCAGTGGGAGACGATCCGTGGCGAGGTGGCCCGTAGCGCGGAGGAGGTGATGGGCCCGCTGCGGATGTGCGGTTTCTCGACCGCCGCCGCGGCCCTGCTGCCGTTCGTGGCGCGCCAGGTCGTCGAGACGCACCCGCTGGTGACCGTACGCATCATCGAGGCCGATCCCGAGGCGTGCTTCGACCTGCTGCTCGCCGACCAGGCCGATCTCGCCGTGGTCGTCGCGACCGAGTCCCTGCCCCCGAGCACCGACCCGCGCTTCGACCAGCAGCCACTGCTCGACGACGCGCTCGACCTGCTCGTCCCCGAGAACCACCGGCTGGCCGGCCACCAGTCGGTCCTGCTCAGCCAGACCGCCGACGAGCCATGGCTGATGGACCGGCCGGGGCGACCACACCACCAGCTGGTGCTGACGGCGTGCGCCGCCGCGGGCTTTCGGCCGAACGTGGCGCACGAGGCCGCGGAGTGGGACACCGGCGCCGCGCTCGTGGCTGCCGGCTTCGGGGTCGCGCTGGTGCCGCGCCTGGCGCGGCTGCCCGCCGGTTACCCGATCGTGCGCGTCCCGCTTCGGGGGAGCCCGAAACCGTCCCGGCACATCCTCACCGGCGTGCGCCGGGGCAGCCGGTCGCAACCGCTCATCGCGGAGGCGTTGGCCGCCCTGGAAACGATCGCGAACCGCAGCCGCGAGCTCGAGCCCCTGTAGCCCCGTAAACCCGGCGTGTCAGCCCGCGGCGCCCGGCAGGGTCCAGTCGACCGGAACACCGCCCCGCTCGGTCAGAAGGGCGTTCGCGCGGCTGAAGGGCCGGGACCCGAAGAAACCCCGGTCGGCGGACATCGGGCTGGGGTGCGCCGATTCGACACGGGGCGTCTCGCCGAGCAGCGGACGCAGCGTCTGCGCGTCCTTGCCCCAGAGGATCGCGACCAGCGGCGTTCCCCGGGCGACGAGCGCCCGCACAGCCTGGTCGGTCACCGCCTCCCACCCCTTGCCACGGTGCGAGGCCGGCTTGCCCGGCTGGACGGTCAGGCAGCGGTTGAGCAGCAGCACGCCGGTCCGCGTCCACGGGGTCAGGTCACCGTTCGCCGGCTGGGGCACGCCCAGGTCCGACCGCAGCTCGGTGAAGATGTTCACGAGGCTGCGGGGCAGCGGGCGGACGTGCCGGTCGACCGCGAACGACAGCCCGATCGGGTTGCCCGGGGTCGGGTACGGGTCCTGGCCCACGATGAGCACCCGGACGTCGTCGAACGGCTGGGTGAAGGCCCGCAGCACCTTGTCCCCGGCCGGCAGGTACGGACGGCCGGCCGCGACCTCGGCCCGCAGGAACTCCCCCATCGCAGCGATGTTCGGCGCCACCGGTTCGAGTGCGGTGGCCCAACCGGGGTCGAGGATCTCGTGCAACGGGCGTCCGGCCATCGCCGCAATCTATCCGGCACTAGCGTCGGGGTGGTGACCGCTGCCGCGCCGACCCGCATCGCGGCCGGCACCCCGGAACTGCGTCGCATCGAGGCATCGATGGTGTGCGCCGGGCTGGCCGCGTTCGCGCTGCTCTACGCGACGCAGGCGCTCCTGCCCGACATCGGCGGCGCCTTCGGGGTGGGGGCGACGGCGGCCAGCCTGACCGTCGCCGTCACGACCGGGACGGTCGCGCTCGCGGTGCTGCCAATGTCCGCGTTCGCCGAGCGCGTCGGGCGCACCCGTGTCATGGGCGCCGCGCTCGCCGTGGCGTGCGGCGCGGTGCTGGCGGGGTCGCTGGCGCCCACGCTCTGGGTGCTGCTGGTGGCCCGGGCGGTCGACGGCCTGGCCCTGGCCGGGGTCGTGGCGGTGGCGATGGGGCACCTCGGCGCCGAGGTGGAACGCGCCGCGTCGGGGCCGGCGATCGGGCTGTACGTCTCCGGGACCACCGTCGGCGGCCTGCTGGGGCGCCTCGTGCCCGCCGGGATGAACGACCTCGCCGGTTGGCGGTGGTCGCTCGAGGTGCTCGCGGGGATCTGCGCGGTGTTCACGATCGTGTTCGTGCGGACGGTGCCGCCGACCCGCCGGTCCGATCCGCCCCCACGGCACGCCTCGGCCGCGGTGACGCACCTGCGCGATCCCGGCATCGTCCGGCTCTGCCTGGTGGCTCTGCTGTTCATGGGCGGGTTCGTCGCGATCTACAACTACCTGACCTACCGCCTGCGCGCCGAGCCGTTCGGGCTCTCGTCCGGCGCGGTCGGGCTGGTGTTCCTGGCCTACCTGTCCGGGACCGTGAGCTCCACCGCCGCCGCCCGCGCCGCCGTCCGCTTCGGCCGGCGCACCGTGCTGCTGGCGGCGGCCGCGGTGTCGGTTGCCGGCCTGCTGGTGACGCTCAGCCCCAATCTGGTCGCCGTCCTCGTGGGGCTCGTGGTGTTCACCACCGGCTTCTTCGGCGTCCATTCGGTGGCCAGTGGCTGGGTGGCCGGGCGGGCGTCCGGCGGCGCGTCGCAGGCGTCGGCGTTGTACCTGATGGCGTACTACCTGGGCTCGAGCATCGGCGGCACCGCCATCGGGCTGGCGTGGTCCGCGGGCGGCTGGCCGGCCACGGTGCTGGCCGTCGGCGCGTGCTACCTCGTCGGTGGCACCATCGCGGCCGGGATACACGAGAGGGATCCGGATGCCGAGCCTGCGGGCTGACTGCACCGCCTGCTTCGCGCTGTGCTGCACCGCCCTCACCTTCGTCCGCTCAGCGGACTTCCCCGTGTCCAAGCCGGCCGGCGAACCGTGTCACCACCTCGACGGCACCCGGTGCGGCATCCACACCGACCTGCTCGCGACCGGCTACCGCGGGTGCGCGGCCTACGACTGCTTCGGCGCCGGTCAGCGCCTCTCGCAGGAGACGTTCGGCGGACGCGACTGGCGCACCCATCCGGACGCGCGGGCACCGATGTTCGCGGCGCTGCCGGTGCTGCGGCAGTTGCACGAGCTGCTCTGGTACCTCGACGAGGCAGGGGGTCTGGCGCCGGGCGCCGCCCTGCAGGAGGCACGGGCCGCGGTCGAGCGGGCCGCTGCCGCAGAGCCGGACACCCTGCTGTCCACCGACGTGGACGCGCTACGAGCCGTGGTCGGCCCGTTGCTGATCGACGTGAGCGCCGGGCACCGGGGTCCGCGGCCCGGCGCCGACCGGCACCACGCCGATCTTGCCGGCGCCGACCTGCGCGCGGCCGACCTGACCCGCGCGACGCTGCGCGGCGCGTTGCTGCTCGGTGCCGACCTGCGCGACGCCGACCTCGACCGCACCGACCTGCTCGGTGCCGACCTGCGCGGCGCGGACATCCGTGGCGCACGCCTGGCGACCGCGCTGTTCGTCACGCAGACCCAGGTCAACGCCGCCCGCGGCGACGTCCGCACCGCCCTGCCCCTGCGGGTCGCCCGCCCCGCCCACTGGAACCGCTGACCGCTACGGGCGCCAGAGCTCGATCGGGGCGATCCCCGGCGTCTCGAACCCCATGATCTGGCCGTAGAACGAAAGCTCGGACTCCCGCCAGTCGATGATCGTCTCGCGCTTGCGAAAGCCGTGCGACTCGCCCTCGTAGGCGCGGTACGCGTGCGGGATGCCCTTGGTCACCAGCGCGTCGCGAAACATCTCCGCTTGCGAGGGCGGCACGACCGGGTCGTCCAGGCCCTGCAGCAGCAGCACCGGGCAGGACAGCCCGGCGACGTTGTTGACCGGAGCCCTGGTGTCGTACAGCTCCCGCGCCTCGGGCAGCGGGCCGATCAGCCCGTCGAGGTAGCGCGATTCGAAGTCGTGCGTGTCCTGCGCGAACTTCACCAGCTCGGCGACGCCGAAGAAGGACGTGCCGCAGGCGAAGACGTCGGTGGTGGTGAGCGCCGACAGCACCGTCCACCCGCCGGCCGACCCGCCCTCGATCGCGAGCCGGTCACGGTCGGCCAGCCCGGCGTCGGCGAGCCCCAGCACAGCGGCGACGGTGTCCTCGACGTCGACGACGCCCCACTGCCCGCGCAACCGCTCGCGGTAGTCGCGCCCGTACCCGGTCGAGCCGCCGTAGTTGACGTCCACCACGCCGATGCCCCGGCTGGTGAAGTAGGCGAACGTGACGGCCATCGACGGCGCCCGGCGCGAGGTCGGGCCGCCGTGCACGAAGGCGACGTAGGGCGGCAGCTCGCCCTCGGGCGCGTTGAAGTCCGGATTGTGCGGCGGGTACACGACGGCGTGGACCGGCCGGTCGCCCGGGCCGCGGAAGGTCATCAGCCGGGCGCTCGGGAAGTACCCGGACTCGGCCGGCTCGTCGGCGTCGAGCCGCAGCGTCGTGAGCTCCCCCGAGGCCAGGTCGAGCCGCCGGACGCCCCCCGGCGCGTGCGCGCCCGCGGTCACCAGCAGCACCTGGCCGTCGCGCACCGGCCCGATCGAGATACTCGTGTGTCCGGGCAGGTCGACGTCGGTGAGCGCGCCGGTGGCCGGGTCGAGCACGCCGAGAGTGTCCGTGCCGAAGGTCCGGACGGTGAGCAACCGGCCGTCGGCCAGCACGCGGTACCAGGACATGCTGAGCTGCCACAGCGCGTCGGCGAACTCGGCGTCCAGCGGGTGCAGCGGGTCCGGGGCGCCGCCGTCGAGCGGCACGCGGTACAGGTTCCACCACCCGGTCCGGTCGCTGATCGCATACAGCGAACCGTCCGGGCCCCACTCGGGCTGCAGCACCGACTCGGTGGTCGAGCCGACGAGGGTGCGTGGCCGGCCCGCAACCCCGTCCGGACCGAGCTCGGCGACACGCAGTTCGGTGCCGTCCCACGGCATCTGCGGGTGCTCCCACGCGATCCACGCCAGCGTCGCGCCGTCGGGTGAGATCCGCGCGCCGGCCAGGAAGTGCGAGCCGCCGACGACGTGCCGGATCGCGGACTCGTCCTCGGCCGCCTCCCCACCCAGCGGGACGGCGACGAGGTCCCGGCTCACCGTGCCGTCCCCGTCGTGCCGCTCACGGACGCACCACACCTCGCCGACGCGCAGCAGCTGCAGTTCGCCGTAGCGCCAGGCACCGGGCCTCGGCGGCTCCGGCGTCAGAGGCACCGGCGTGCCGCCCGGCTCGTCCAACCGGTACAACCGCTGGTCGCCGAACTCGGCGAACACCACGAGGCCGTCGGGCGTCGCCGTCCACGCGCCGCCGCCGTACTCGTGCACCCGGGTGCGGGCGTTCCACGGCGCCGGCAGGACGTCCTCCGGTTCCCCGCCAGCCCCGCGCCGCCGCACGGCGTAGCGCCCTCCCTCGGCCGGCCGCAGCTCGAGCCACCACACCTCATCGCCGACGAACCGGGCGCCCCCCGCCGGGTGCGAGCCGGCCGCGAACTCCTCGGCGCTGATGGGCGAGACCCAGGACCCGTACGGCGCGACGGTGGGGACTCTGCTCGCTCCGCGAGCGCCGCTCGTCACCGCGCCGCCTCGATGATCGCGGCGGCCGCCGACCCGACCGGCAGCTGGGTGCGTTCGTCCGTCCGCCGGTCCTTCAACTCGATGACGCCGTCGGCGAGCCCGCGCCCGACGATGACGATGGTGGGCACGCCGATCAGCTCGGCGTCCTTGAACTTGACCCCCGGCGAGACCCCGCGGCGGTCGTCGTACATCACGCGGAGGCCGGCCGCCTCGATCTCGGCGCACAGGGTGTCCGCGGCGTCGAAGACCGTCTCATCCTTGCCCGTCGCCACGACGTGGACGTCGGCCGGGCCCACCCCGCGCGGCCAGCACAGGCCCTTCTCGTCGTAGGTCTGCTCGGCCAGCGCCGCCACGGCCCGCGTGACGCCGATGCCGTACGAGCCCATGGTGATCGTGACCGGCTTGCCGTTCTGGTCCAGCGCGGTGAGTCCGAAGGTCTCGGCGTACTTGCGGCCGAGCTGGAACACGTGGCCCATCTCGATGCCGCGCGCGATGACCAGCGGCGAGCCGCAACGCGAGCACAGATCGCCGTCGCGGATCTCGACGGCACCGATCTCCCCGTCCGGAGCGAAGTCGCGCCCGCGCACCACATGGGCGGCGTGTTTGCCCGGCTCGTTCGCGCCCGTGACCCACGCACTGCCCTCGGTCACGAGTGGGTCGACGAGGAAACGGACCTTGAGCTCGCGCAGGTTCTGCGGCCCGATGTAGCCCTTCACCAGCCCCGGCTGGGTCGCCAGATCCTCCGGCCCGGCCTGCTCGACCACTACCGGCTCCAGCTGCCCGCCGATCCGCTTGAGGTCGACGTCGCGGTCGCCGGGCACTCCGACGACCAGCAGCTCCCACCCGTCGGCGCCGGGCGCCTTGGTCCGCAGCACGACGTTCTTGAGCGTGTCGGCGGCGGTGAACGGGTCGTCCCGCAACCCGAGCTCGTTCAGCCGGATCACCAGTGTCTCGATGGTCGGGGTGTCGGGGGTGTCGAGAACCTGCTCGGCCGGGTGGTCGGCGGGGTCGGCCGGCGGCGGGGCGGCGATCTCGACGGCCTCGGTGTTGGCGGCGTAGTCGCAGTTCGTGCACTGGACGAAGGTGTCCTCGCCCGAGGCGGCCGGAACGAGGAACTCCTCCGAGGCCGAGCCGCCCATCGCCCCCGACACGGCGAAGACGATGCGGTAGGTGAAGCCGAGCCGGGTGAAGATCCGCTCGTAGGCGTCGCGGTGGGCACGGTAGGAAGCCTCGAGGCCCTCGTCGGTCAGGTCGAAGGAATACGAGTCCTTCATGATGAACTCGCGCCCGCGCAGGATGCCCGCACGCGGCCGCGCCTCGTCCCGGTACTTGGTCTGGATCTGGTACAGCGAGAGCGGATAGTCCTTGTACGAGCTGTACTCGCCCTTGACGAGCAGGGTGAACAGCTCCTCGTGCGTCGGCGCCAGCAGGTAGTCGGCACCCTTGCGGTCGTGCAGGCGGAACAGCAGGTCGCCGTAGTCGGACCAGCGGCCGCTGACCTCGAACACCTCCCGCGGGATCAGGGCCGGGAAGTGCACCTCCTGCGAGCCGATGGCGTCCATCTCCTCGCGGACGACCGCCTCGACCCGCTCCAGCACCTTGAGCCCGAGAGGCAGCCAGGAGTACATGCCGGGAGCGACCCGGCGGACGTAGCCGGCGCGCACGAGCAGTCGGTGGCTCGGCACCTCGGCGTCGGCCGGGTCGTCGCGCAGGGTCCGCAGGAACAGGGTGGAGAGTCGCAGCACGCCGCCAAGGCTAGCGACGCCGGTGCACCCGGTTCCGCGACCGTTCCCGGCGCCCGGCCAGTAGGTTCGAGGCATGCCGCACTTCGACCTGGTCGTCATCGGTTCGGGCTCGGGAAACTCGCTGTTCACGCCGGAGCTGTCGGACTGGCAGACCGCGATCATCGAGGAGGGCACCTTCGGCGGGACCTGCCTCAACGTCGGCTGCATCCCTACCAAGATGTTCGTCTACCCGTCCGAACTGGCCGCGGAGGTGCGCGAGTCCGGGCGGCTCGGTCTCAAGGGCGGCGCGTTGCAGGCCGACTGGCGATCGATCCGCGACCGGATCTTCGGCCGCATCGACCCCATCTCGGCCGGCGGCCGCCAGTATCGGGCGTCGGGCACGCGGAACGCCACCCTGTACGAGGCGCACGCCGAGTTCACCGCCCCGCGGACCCTCGAGCTGTCCACCGGCGAGACCCTCACCGCCGATCATGTCGTGCTGGCGGCCGGTTCGCGGGCGGAGGTGCCGCCGGTCGTCGCCGACTCCGGCGTCCCGTTCCACACCTCGGACACGATCATGCGCATCGACGAGCTGCCGGAGCGCCTGGTGGTGCTCGGTTCCGGTTACATCGCCGCCGAGTTCGCCGCGATCTTCAGCGGGTTCGGTGTGCCGGTGACGGTGGTGTCGCGCAGCGGCCTGCTCCGCCGCCTCGACCGGGACGTCACCGACCGGCTGACCGACCTCGTCCGGGAGCGGTGGGACCTGCGCCTCGGTTCCGTCGCCACCCGCGTGACGGGAGGTCCGGGCGACATCCACGTCGAGCTGTCCGACGGATCGACGGTGTCCGGCGACACGCTGCTTGTCGCCACCGGGCGCCGTCCCAACTCCGACCGGTTGAACCTCGCCGCGGCCGGTGTCGAGGTGCACGCCGACGGACGCGTGGTCGTCGACCAGTACCAGCGCACGTCCGCGCAGGACGTGTGGGCCCTGGGTGACATCAGCACCGAGCACCAGCTCAAGCACGTCGCCAACCATGAGGAGCGGACGGTGGCGCACAACCTCGCCCACCCCGGCGACCTCGTGGCCTCCGACCACCGCTTCGTGCCGGCGGCGGTCTTCACCCACCCGCAGCTGGCGTCCGTCGGGCTGACCGAGGAGCAGGCCAAGGCCGCCGGCCGCCCGTACGTGAAGGCGCTGCAGCACTACGGCACCACGGCCTACGGCTGGGCGATGGAGGACACCACCAGCTTCTGCAAGCTGCTGGCCGACCCCCGCACCGGCAAGCTCATCGGCGCACACCTCATGGGCGAGCAGGCGCCGACGTTGATCCAGCCGCTGATCCAGGCCATGTCCTTCGGGCTCGGCGTCCGGGAGATGGCCCGGGGCCAGTACTGGATCCACCCGGCGCTCACCGAGGTCGTCGAGAACGCACTGCTGGCCCTGGACGTCGACGGCTAGCGAAGGGCCGCCACTCCTAGACTCTCTCGACGTGGGCAGCTACCGCCTCACGGCGCTCGGGGCGAACACCGCCGTCCTCGACCTGCCCCTGACGCTGCCGCTCGAGCAGTGGCCGCACGAGATCCTGGTCAGCGTGCCGCGTGGCATCTCGCGGCATGTCGTGCGCTTCGTCGACCTCGACGGCGAGGTGTTCGCCGTGAAGGAGGCGACCGACCGCTACGTCCTGCGCGAGCACCGGTTGCTGCGTGATCTCGCCGAGCGGTCGGTGCCGGTGGTCGAGGCGTTCGGGACCGTCGTCGAACGCATCGACGACGACGGCGACGAGCTCGGCGGGTTGCTGTTCACCCACCACCTGCAGTTCTCGCAGCCCTACCGGTCGCTGTTCACCGGCCGCGGCCTGCCCGAACTGCGCAAACGGCTGCTCGACGCGCTCGCCGCCCTGTTCGTCCAGCTGCATCTCGCCGGATTCTTCTGGGGTGACTGCTCGCTGTCGAACACGCTGTTCCGCCGCGACGCCGGCGCGCTCGCCGCCTACCTCGTCGACGCCGAGACCGGCGAGCAGCACGAGCGGCTCACCGACGGGCAGCGGTCCTACGACCTGGAGATCGCGACCTACAACATCGCCGGCGAGATGTTCGACCTGCAGGCGGCCGGGTTGCTGAACGAGGACGTGGACGTCGCGGCGTTCGTCGGCACGCTGCTCCCCCGCTACCTCGGCCTGTGGGAGGAGCTGACGCATGAGCTCACGGTCCCGTTCGGTGAGAACTACCGCATCAACCAGCGGCTGCGTCGGCTCAACGCGCTCGGTTTCGACGTCAGCGAGATCACGGCCAAAACGGAACGGGACGGGCTGCACGTCCGCTTCGACACCCAGGTCGTCGACCCCGGCCACCACAAGCGGCGGATCTTCGCGCTGACCGGGTTGCGCGTGCAGGAGAACGAGGCCCGCACGCTGCTCGCCGACCTCGCGCGGTTCAAGGCCAAGTACGAGTCGGGCACCGGCCGCAGCATCGACGACGCCGCGGCCGCCCGGCGGTGGATGAGCGAGAAGTTCTACGGGACGCTCAACCTTGTCCCGCCCGAGCTGCGGGTGAAGCTCTCCGACGCCGAGCTGTTCCACGAGATCAGCGAGCACCGCTGGTTGCTGTCCGAGGCGCAGGGGTACGACGTCGGCCGGTCCGCGGCGGTCGCGTCGTATGTCGGAACCGTGCTCCGCGACCTGCCGGACACCCGCGTCGAGATCTCGTCCGGGCCGCCGACCGAGGAGTTCGAGCCGATCTTCGAGTGAGACTAGGTTCTGCAACTATGACCGACACCTACACCGGCGCCGTGACCGTCGGCGGCGACCAGGACGTGCGCCGCCTGCCCGGGTTGACCATCGTCAAGCTGGCGGTCGGGCCGATGTCCAACAACGCCTACCTGCTGCGGTGTACCGGCACCGACGAGGGGATGCTGATCGACGCCGCCAACGAGGCCGATCGCCTGCGCGAGCTGGTGGCCTTCGAGGGGCCGCAGGTATCAGTGATCCTGACGACGCATCGACACCCTGATCACTGGCAGGCGCTGGCCGAGACCGCGGATGCGGCCGCTGCCGCCGTCTACGCAGGTGCCGACGACGCTGACGAGCTACCGGTTGCGGTCGACGAACGGCTGCACCACGGCGACGAGGTCACCCTCGGCGACCTGTCGCTGGAGATCATCCAGCTGCGCGGCCACACGCCGGGCTCCGTCGCCGTGCTCTATCGCGATCCGGAGGGCGTGCCACACCTGTTCACCGGCGACTCACTGTTTCCGGGCGGGGTCGGCAAGACCGGCTCGCCCGCAGACTTCACGTCGTTGATCGACGACGTGTCGACGCGAGTGTTCGACGTGCTGCCGGACGACACGTGGTTCTACCCCGGCCACGGCGACGACTCGACTCTCGGCGCCGAGCGCCCGCACCTGGACGAGTGGCGGGCCCGCGGCTGGTGAAGGTTCGGCCTCCCTGGGTACCGCGCTGACATGCGCGCTGTCACCTACACCCGTACCGGGGACCCGTCCGTCCTCTCCGTCGTCGAGCTGCCGGTGCCCGAACCCGGCCCCGGCGAGGTGCGGGTCCGCATCCACCGATCGGGCGTCAACCCGACGGACTGGAAGTCGCGCGCCGGCTCTGGACCGGGCACGCCGGTCGACCCGCCGCAGGTGCCGAACCAGGACGGCTCCGGCGTCGTCGAGGCCGTCGGCGAGGGTGTCGAAGAAGCGCTGGTCGGTCTGCGGGTCTGGGTGTGGGAGTCGGCCTACCAGCGTCCTCACGGCACCGCCGCCGAGTACGCACTGATTCGCCGCTCGCGGCTGGCCACCCTGCCCGACGTCGCGTCGTTCGACCTCGGTGCGTCTCTGGGCGTGCCGTTCGTGACGGCGCACCGCTGCCTGACCGTCACCGAGGGCGGACCGACCCGCCTGGGTCCCGGGACGCTCGAGGGACGGACGGTGCTCGTCGCCGGCGGCGCCGGTGCGGTCGGCAACGCCGCCGTCCAGCTCGCGCGTTGGAGCGACGCCACGGTGATCACCACCGTCAGCAGTCCGCGGAAGGCGCAGCTCGCCGCCGCCGCGGGAGCCGACCACGTGATCAATTACCGCGACCAGGACGTCGTCGCCGAGGTGCGGCGAATCGCTCCGCACGGCGTGGCCACGGTCGTCGAGGTCGCTCCGGCGCAGAACGCCGCGATCGATGCCCAGGTGCTCGCCATCGGCGGATCCGTCGCCATGTACGCCAACAACGGCGGCGACGAGGTCACGCTGCCGATCCGGCCCAACATGCAGACGAACGCGCGGTGGCAGTTCGTGCTGCTCTACACCGTGCCGGACGCCGCGAAGGCCGAGGCCGTCGAGGACATCACCGCGGCCGTGCTCGACGGGGCCGCCCGCGTCGGCGACGAGGTCGGGCTGCCGCTGCACCACTTCCCGCTCGAGCGCACGGCGGACGCGCACGCTGCCGTCGAGAACGGTGCGGTCGGCAAGGTAGTCATCGACGTCGTCGACTGACCGAGCCGGTCAGCCAGCGCTCGACCACCGCGGGCGCCGGTGCCGGCTATTGCTGGCGCACCGGATGCACGTCGAACGTGTGGCACTGGGGCCAGCCGATCGTGAACGGGACTGCGGTTCGCGTGTTGGGCGGGGTGACGAGAATGCGCGGATATTTCGGACCGGCACACCCGGCTTGGGCTGCACCCTCCTGCTTGGTGCTGCTGCCTTCGAGGTAGGCGAACACCGACGCGCCCGGGCGGACGGCGATGGTCGACACCCGCTCCACGGTTCCGGCCACCGGTCCACCGATGACCCGTTTGGCCTGCTTCACCTGCGACCCCGAGGAGTCGAGGATGGCCGCCCCCGGAAAACCCGTCAGCGTGCACGTGTCGGCGGACTTGTTGGTGAAGACCAGGCGCACGACGTAGCGGTTGAGACCCGGAATGGTCTGCGGCGTCACGGCGGCCCGCAGTTGCGATTCCGCGCACCCCCCAGTACCGGACGGTGCCGTGGTGGCCTCCGCGCTGCTGCCGACGGCATGGGCGGTCGACGTCGGCGAGGTGGGCGAGCCGGATGCGCTGGTCGCGCTGCCGCTCGACGGGGACGAGGCAGCCGTGGAGGACGTCGTTGCATTACCCGAACTCGAGCACCCCGCGAGAGCTGCAACGCCGGCAGCGGCGACGACCAGCAAGCGAATTCGTGACAACGAAGGTCCCTTCAGCGGACGGACGTGCGAGTGGATCAGTGTCTACGCGTTTCGCCGCCGGGGACGGCGCCGCGCCGCACGACGACCCGTGCCGCATCGGCGATGTGCCAGGTGGCGAGGGCGTCGGCCCGGGGGCCGTCGTGCACCCGCTGCGGGCAGATCTCCCGCTGGGGCCCGAAATGTGTCACACTCAGACTTCACGGCTATTTCACACGGGGGTGAACGATAGCCGCCTCACTCGCTGCGCTCGGGAAGGCGCTCACCCCATGACCGTCGACGACCTGACGCCGGACCCAGGCCCGGGCCCGGGCCCGGGCCAGCAGTTGGCACTGCTCGAGGCGCTGATCACCAGTGCGCCGGTCGGGCTGGCGTTCGTCGATCGCGACTTCCGGCAGGTGTTCGTCAACGACGCGCTCGTACAGAT
This sequence comes from uncultured Actinomycetota bacterium, assembly GCA_963787985.1. GTDB lineage: Bacteria > Actinomycetota > Actinomycetes > Mycobacteriales > Jatrophihabitantaceae > Jatrophihabitans. The sequence continues at coordinate 296,320 of CAWBEL010000004.1, forward strand.
GCGCGAGTCGACGGCCGGCGGCCAGCTCGGCCGGGTCTCCGAGCTCGTCCCCGACCTGTGGCCCCGGCTCGAACCGGTGTATGCGGGAGTGCTGGCCACCGGTGTCCCGGTCCTCGGGGTCGACATCAGCGGTCCTACCGATGCCGACCCCTCCGTGGTCCGGCACTGGAGCACGAACCACTACCCGGTCCGGCTCGGCGGCGAGATCGTCGGCATCGGGCTCGTCGTCCTCGACGTCACCGACCGTAGGAATGCCGAGCAGGCGCAGCAGCAGCTGGCCGCCATCGTCGAACAGTCCGGTGACGCCATCTTCGGCACCGACAGCCAGGGCATCGTCACCAGCTGGAACGCCGGAGCGCAGCGGTTGTTCGGCTACGACGAGCAGGAGATGCTCGGCGCCTCGGTGAACGTGCTGGTCACGCCCGACCAGGTGCAGGAGCGGAATCAGATGCGGGCCCGGCTGGTCGCCGGCGGCCCGGCCGAGAGTTTCCAGGCCCAACGGCTGCGCAAGGACGGCAGCTTGGTCGACGTCGACATCACCACCTCCCCGTCTCGCGATGCGACAGGCGCCGTCGTAGGGCTCTCGGCGATCGCGCGCGACATCAGCGTCCAGGTGGCCGCGACGCGCGAACTGGAGGCGAGCCGGCGCCGGCTGGCCGAGGCCCAGCACATCGCCGAGGTCGGTAGCTTCGAACTCGATGTGGCGACCGGGGAGTTGAGCTGGTCGGCCGAACTGGCTCGCATCGCCGGGCTCGATCACGACGAGACGCCGTCGATCGAGCGTTTCCGGGCACTCGTCCTACCCCAGGACCGGGAGATGTTCGGCGAGGCGGTCACCGCCGCCATCGAGCGAGGCAAGGGCATCGACCTCATCTATAGCATCGCGCGTCCCAACGGGGAGGTTCGCTCGGTGCACAGCCTGGCTGTACCCGAGTTCGGAGCGGACGGGTCTGTTGTCCGGCTTTCGGGGACGCTGCGAGACAACACCGAGCGCATGGCCGCCGTGCAACTGCGTCGCGATGCAGAGGCACGTTTCGAGGTGTCCTTCGAACAGGCCGGCATCGGGGCGGGCATCGTGGGGCTGGACGGCATCCCGACGCGCGTCAACGCTGCCGTGTGCGCATTGCTCGGGCGCCCGGAGCACGAGCTCCTGGGCCGCAGCTGGGACTCGTTCCACCACCCCGACGACCTGCCGGTCGGGCAGGCCATGGAGGCCCGGGGCAGCCAGAGCGACACCTACACCGACGAGCGACGATTCATCCGCCCGGACGGCTCAGCAGTGTGGACGGCATTCTCGAGTTCGCTGGTCCGCGACAGCGCCGGCGAGCCGATGTACTACTTCGCCCAGTTGCAGGACATCACCGAACGCAAGGCCGCGGAGATCGAGCTGGCCCACCAGGCGCTGCACGACTCGCTCACGGGCCTGCCCAACCGGGCGCTGCTCAGCGACCGGCTCGAGCACAGCCTGGCCGGCGCTCGACAGCGCGGCACGCCGCTCGGCGTGGTCTTCCTCGATCTCGACAACTTCAAGAACGTGAACGACTCCCTCGGCCACAGCGCCGGGGACGAGTTGCTCAGACACGCGGTCGAGCGCATCGCGGCTGTCCTGAGGCCCGGCGACACGCTGGCCCGCTTCGGCGGCGACGAGTTCGTGATCGTCTGCGAGGACGCCGCCGTATGGGCGCTGGAGACCGTCGCCGAACGTGTGCTCGACGCAGTGAGCAATCCGTGCGTGATCGCCGGCCGCGAGATGACAGTCACCGCCAGCGCCGGCATCGTCGCGGCCGACGACGCGTCCACCGCGGAGACCCTGCTGCGCGACTCCGACGCGGCGATGTACTCGGCCAAGGCGCAGGGACGCAACCGCCTAGAATTCTTCGACGAGAAGTTGCGCGCGGTTACCGAGCACTGGCTGGCGACCGCGTCGAACCTGCGTCGCGGTCTGGATCAGGGCGAGCTGGTCGTCCACTACCAACCGGTGCACGATGTCGGGACCGGTCGGCTGGTCAGTGCCGAGGCCCTCGTGCGCTGGCAGACACCGGACGGTCTGGTCGGCCCTGCAGACTTCATTCCCATCGCCGAGGAGACCGGGTTGATCGTGCCCCTCGGTGCCTGGGTGCTCGAACAGGCCTGCCTGCAACTGGCCGGGTGGCAGCGGCACGACCCGTTCATGTCGGTCGCCGTGAACCTCTCGGTGCGGCAGGTCCTCCACCACGACATCGTCGCGCAGGTCAAGGACGTGCTCACGCGAACGGGCGTCCCGCCGGAGAGCGTCTGTCTGGAGCTGACCGAGAGCGTCTTCATGGGCGACGTCGAGTACTTCGCGCGGACGCTGACCAGCCTGAAGTCGCTCGGCGTTCGCCTGTCGATCGACGATTTCGGCACCGGATACTCGTCGCTCGGTTACTTGAGCCGCTTCCCCGTCGACGAGGTGAAGGTCGACCGGGGTTTCGTCGTCGGGCTCGGGACCGACGCCAACGACAGCGCGCTGGTCGCCGCCATCCTGGCCATGGCCGACGCCCTCGGCCTCGACGTGACCGCGGAGGGCGTGGAGACCGAGGATCAGCTGGCGATCCTGCGGCAAATGCACTGCGGTCGGGCCCAGGGTTACCTTCTGGGTCGACCGATGCCGTCAGCCGACATGGCTCGCCGCGTCACCTCGGCCACATCGGGCACCTGCACGGTCACGCCGCTGCACAGCGTGTCGGCTTGAGCCATCGGATCCGCAACGGTACCTGCGCTGCACCGCACCCACCGATGGTCTGCGGATCCCGGCGACCGTCAATCTCAGACCGGCGCGAGAGGCGTGCGCGGGTTCTCGGGAAGGGTGATCGTGATCGACTGGTCCGGCACGACGTCGCCGCCGCGTTCGACGACGGCCATCACTCCGGCCTTGCGGATGACCGGCGCGCTCGCGAACTGCGGCGAGGCGGTCGACGGGGCCGGCTGGTCGGTCGGCGTCCCGTCCATCCGGGACAGCACGACCTTGAGCAACCCGGGCCGGAAGGCGTTGATCTGACGGCACGGGTTCCGCAGGCCGGTCAACCGCACGACGGGTCCGCCGAGATCGAGCAGCGTCCCGGTGGGGAGGGCGAGCAGGTCGAGGTCGGCGGTCAGGACGTTCTCGCCGAGGTCGCCCGGTCCGAGCTCGTAACCCATGGCCCGGGCGTCGTCGAAGACCTCCGAATGGAGCAGGTGCACCTGGCGCAGGTTGGGTTGGTTCGGGTCGCGACGCACGCGCGAACGATGCTGGACCAGGGTGCCGGCGTGGGCATCGCCGAGGACACCGAGCCCGGGCACGAGGGTGATCGACGCTGCCGGCACCTTGCTGAACCGGTGGGTCCCGTCACGGCTGACGGCGACGACGCGGGGTACTGACACGCGGCCATCCTCCTCTCGTCCTTTGCACCCGCCCGCGGCACGACGCCGTGATGCGCATCTTGTGCACATCGACCTCGTCGGAGCAGGATCACCACGATTCCATGGTGTGGACAGGGAGACTCGGTGGGAACTCAATTTCGGCGGCTGTCACTCCTGGTGGCGTCGAGCACGCTGGTCGTCGCCGGGCTGGCGGGTGCGCCCGCTGCGGTCGGCGCCCCGGCGACGCACACCGCACACGTCGTGCGGTATCACAAGAACCTCGTCGAGCGCGCCTACGTCGGGCACGCCGCCCCGAGCGACGCGACCTGCCGCGCCGCGTTCGGCGTCCCCTGCTACGGCCCGCAGGAGATCCGTACCGCCTACGGCCTGAACCCGCTGCTGTCGGCGGGCGACCAGGGTGCAGGCCAGACCATCGTCATCATCGACTCCTTCGGCAGCCCCACCGCGAAGTCCGACCTCGACCGGTTCGACAGCGACTTCGGCCTGCCTGCCCCGCCCAGCTTCCAGCAGCTGGCCCCGATCGGCTCGGTGCCCTTCGACCCGACCAACGCCGACCAGGTTGGCTGGGCCGAGGAGACCTCGCTCGACATCCAGTGGTCGCACGCGCTCGCGCCCAAGGCGAAGATCGTCGTCCTGACCAGCCCGGTGTCCGAGACGCAGGGCGTGCAGGGTCTGCCTGAGTTCCTGCAGCTCGAGCAGTACGCCGTGAACCACCACCTCGGCAGCATCATCTCGCAGAGCTGGGGCACCACCGAGAACACCCTGGAGACCCCGGCGGGTCGGGCGATCATGTCCCGCTTCGACGCTTTCTACGCATCGGCGTCTCGTCGCGGCGTGACCTTCCTCAACAGCGCCGGCGACTCGGGCACCGCCAATCCGGACGTGAACGGCAACACCTACCCGTTCCCGACCGTCAGCTTCCCGTCCAACTCGCCGTGGAACACCATCGTCGGCGGAACCAGCCTGTACGCCGACACCTCGGGCAACTACCAGCACGAGACGGTGTGGAACGGCGGGCCGGACGATGCCACCGGCGGCGGAGTCAGTCAGATCGTGCCCGAGCCCTTCTACCAGCGCGTGCTCCCCCGCGCCGACCAGAAGCTGCTGGCCGGTCACCGTGGACTGCCCGACGTCGCGTTCAACGCCGACCCCGACACCGGCGTGGTCGTCTACCTCGGCTTCCTCGGCGCGGCCGACAACGGTTACTACATCTTCGGCGGCACCAGCGAGGGCGCTCCGGCATGGGCCGGCATCATCGCCGACCTCAACCAGCGGGCGCACCGTTCCCTCGGCCTGCTCAACCCCGCGGTCTACGGGCTGGGTGCGGCCGGACTGCTGTACCGCACCGCGTTCCGCGACATCACCGTCGGCAACAACGCCCAGCCGCCCATCGCCGGCTACTCCGCCGGGCCGGGCTGGGACGCCACCACCGGCTGGGGCACGCCGAACCTCAGCCGGCTCGGCGGCCGGCTGGCCCAGCGGTAACCGCAGGCCCGGCTGGGCGGCTCAGACACGTAGGCGGGCTACTGCGCTCGAGGAAGGCGCCAGGCTGTCGGCCGAGGTCGCAGCGCAGCTGACTGCACAACCGCACACGAGCGCCATCAGCAACACGCAGGGGCCGACTCGCCTGAGCAGGCGCTGACTCCGCAGCATCGCAACCGTTAGACGGTGTGGCGACGCGCTGCGGTTCCATCCCGAAAGTCACGCACGGCCTGACCGACGGTCTCGATCGACGTGACCGTGATGGGGTCCAGGACGAGTTGCAGGTGCGCGGCCCCGGCGGCGGCCATCGCGTGCAAATGCTCCACCAGGCCCGCGACGGGGACCGGCCGGACCGTGCGCTCGTCGTAACTCTCGCCGACGTGGCGTCCGACCGCGCCCGGCAACTGCACCAGGACCGCTGCGGTCGCCTCGACGTCTCCGGACGCGCGTCCGGCCTCTGCGACGGCGGTCTGGACCCGGGCATGAACCGCGACGAATCCGTCGACGCTGTTGCCGTAGTCGGTCCACCAGACGTTCCACGAGTCGACGTGCGGCAGACCGATGCGCATCATGCGCGGGCTGACGGACCCCAGCATGAGCGGCGGGCCACCCGGACGCACCGGTCCCGGGTCGAGGACGCAGTTCACCACCTCGTAGTAGGCGCCGCGAACATCGCTGTGCCCGGTGCGCACGAGTTCGCGAATGATCGTGAACGCCTCCTCGAACCGCGAGACCCGCTTGTCGAACGGGAAGCCGAACGCGCTGTACTCGCGTTCGTTCCACCCCGCCCCGAGGCCGAGGATCAACCGACCGCCCGAGATCGCGTCCACGGTGGCCGCGAGCTTGGCCAGCATGGCCGGCGCGTGGAAGCTGGTGGACGCGACGAACGGGCCGAGCTCGACCCGGTCGGTTACGGAGGCCAGCCCGGCAAGAGCGGTCCACACCTCCCACGGGCCGCGTACCCCGCCCTCGGGCAGGTCGTAGAGCAGGTGGTCGCCCAGCCAGATCGAATCGAAGCCGGCGTGCTCGGCGGCCCGAGCCATGGCCACCATCTCGGGCCAGGGCACCGCCCGCTCGACCTCGGGCAGTTGGACTCCGACTCGACACGGCATCGTCTGAACCTAATACGCCGCCGGCGGCTGAATGCGACTCTTCAACCAGGCCCGCAGTTCCGAGGGCAGCTGGGGTGCGCGAACGACGATCGGTACGAGGGTCGAATCGAGCAGGATGGCGTCGAACACCATTCGGCTCGTGATCCCGTGCTCCGGTCGGGAACTGACCGCGATCGGGTCCCCGGCGCCGACGTCGCCTTCCCGCACGATGCGCAGGTACGCGCCGGGTCGTGAGGCCTGGGCGAACCGCTTCACGAAGCCGGGGGCCCCGATCCGCAAGCCGAGCTTGAAGCACGGCACGCGGGGTTGCGCGACCTCGAACAACGCGCTTCCGATCGACCAACGCTCACCGATCAGCGCGTCCGAGACGTCGATCCCCCGGGTCGTCAGGTTCTGACCGAATGCAGCCTCACCGAGATCGCGTCCGAGCTCGTTCTCCCACGCACGAATCTCCTCCACCGCGTAGACGTACACCGCTTTGTCGGGTCCACCGTGCACTGACCGGTCGGCCTGGTCGTCGCCGTCCAGGTTGACCCCGTGAACCGCGACCCGGCCCTGCGCAGGCTGCTTCCAGATCGCGGTCGAGACGGCGCCCCGGCGCGTCCGCACCGAGCGAGGGCGCCCGACGTGAACGCTGACCACGCTGGCGGGATCGTCGCCCACGGCGTGCCCGGACGTCGTCATGCACCCAGTATCGGTGCAGTCACTTCCCCCACCACAACCGCGCGACGTAACGGCGGTGCGGGGTGGCTAGCGTTGTTTCCATGACGAACGAGACGAACACCGCGTTGATCGTCGGGGCTTCGCGCGGCCTGGGCCTGGCGATGGTCGAGGAGCTGGCCGGCCGGGGTTGGCGCGTGGTCGGCACGGTCCGCGACCCGGACGCCAGGACACCGCTGCACGAGGTGGCCGCGCGTTCCGGCGGGCTGATCACCGTCGAACAGCTCGACATCACCGAGGAGGGGCAGCTGCCGCCACTGCACGCCCGGCTCGCCGTCGACCCCGGCAGGGAACTCGGCATCCTGTTCGTCAACGCCGGTACCACGAACAACCAGGAAACGCCGATCGGTCACGTACCCACCTCGGACTTCGTCGACGTCATGGTCACCAACGCGCTCAGCCCCATGCGAGTCATCGAAGCGTTGCAAGACCTTGTGGCACCCGACGGTCTCATCGGCGCGATGACGTCCGGGCAGGGCAGCATCACCAACAACACGACGGGCTCCCGCGAGGTCTACCGCGGGAGCAAGGCAGCCCTCAACCAGTTCATGCGCAGCTTCGCCGTGCGGCAGGCCGACACCGAGCGGTCGCTGCTGCTGATGGCGCCGGGATGGATCAAGACCGATCTCGGCGGCGACGACGCGCCGTTCACCATCGAGGACAACGTCCCGAAGATCGTCGACGTCATGCTGGCGAAGCGCAGCGTTCCCGGCCTGGAGTACCTCGACTTCCGCGGCAGCACCGTCCCCTGGTGAACACCCGGGCGCAGCCGGGTCGTCGTAGCCGCCAGGCGTCTCCGTCATGCGAGTAGGTGCCGCTCGAAGAACCGCACCGCCGACGCCGCCTCGAAGCGTGGCAGCGCCATGTGCTCCCCGGCGTTCGCGTGCAGCGACTTCTCCGTCGAAGCGAACGCATCGAACAGCACCAGGCCGCCTGCACGCGGGATCTCCTCGTCGTCCCACTGCAGATCGAACTCGATCGGCACGGTGATGCGCCGCGCGGCCTCGACCAGGGTCGACGGCCAGAACAGGCCGAACACCGCCGCCCGGATCAGCGTTTCCTCGGCGACGAGCGGCACGCCGATCGCGGTGCCCAGGGTCAGTCCCCAGTACCCGACGGGTGCGGGACCGATCTCGGGCACCGCGAGCAACCCGGCGAGCAGGGCGCGCCACTCGGGAACGGTGCGGCGTGCCAGGTCGGCGTTGTAACGCTCGATGATCGCCTCGACGGGGTCGCCCGCCTTCCGCGCCGCGTGCAGCACACCGATCTCCTCCTCGTCGTAGGGCGTGCGCGGCCGCGGCCCGTGACCTACGACGTCGAGGGCGCAGGCCCGGAAGCCCGCGTCGGTCAGCAACTGGGCGCGTCCGGTGATGGAGCGGTGAAGGCGGTGGCGGCTGCCGTTGTGTCCGAGCAGGACGAGCGGGGTTCCGGCTGTGGCGTGCTCCGGTGCCCAGAGGGTGGCGGTCACGTCACGGAGCACGAGCTCGCGGGTGGTGACACCGTCGGACGTCGTGTGCGACACGAGGGTCAGGTCGGCGGGGTTCAGGTCGGTCATGGGAGTGCCTCTCGAGGAAGGACGGCGCTCCCGGCGGCTATCGAGCCGCGCACCCCGTGACGGAACCGGGGAGCACCCACGATGGAACAACAACGTCGATCACGGGTCTCACCTCCCTGGGTCAGGTCACGGACAGGGCGGACGCTACAGCGGCATCACTGCCCGAACCACCGAATTCTGCGTTACGGCCCTGCGGCGGCGAAGCGGGCTGCCAGGACGGCGACGTCGTCGTCCGGACGATCCCCGACCATGTCGGTGACCACGGCGTCGATGAGGTCACCGAGCGGCAACCGGTGATGCGTCCGCGTCGCCTCGAGCAGCAGCTGCATACCCACGTCGATGTCACGGTCGCGCCGCTCGATCAAGCCGTCCGTGTAGAGGAGCAGCGTCGAACCCGAGGGAAGCGGAGCGGTGTGATCGCGTCGCTCCGCCTCGGGAACCACCCCGAGGAGCACATCCGGGGGCGATGACAGCAGCGCTGCCGTCCCGTCAGCGGCGACGAGGACCGGCGCCGGGTGCCCGGCGTTCGTCCACCGCAACAGCAGGCGCCCGGTCGGGTCACCGGGCTGCGATTCGACTCTCGCGACGATCATGGTCGCCTGCGTGCCGATGCGCAGGTCGCGGATTGCGCGGTCGAGGCGTCCGACGACGGCCGAGGGTCGCTCGTTGCGGTCCCAGATGAACGCTCGCAGGATGTTGCGCAGCTGGCCCATGACCGCCGCGGCGGCGATGTCGTGGCCGATGACGTCGCCGATGACCAGCGTGGTCATTGCGTCGGGCAGCACCAGCGCGTCGTACCAGTCGCCACCCACCTGATCCTGTTCGGCGGCGGTGAGGTAGCGCGCAGCCAGCTGAAGACGTTCCGTTTCCGGCAACTGGGTCAGCATCGCCGCCTGGAGCGCGAGCGCCACGCCCCGGTCGTGCCGTCCCGCGCGCTGCAGCTGACGGTTGGCCTCGCGCAGGCGCTCGGACGCGACGGCGGCCGCGCGGGTGGTCGCGTCGGCCGCCGCAGCACGATCTGTGGTCTCGGTCGCGAGCTGGTGCGCCGTCGAGGCCGTCACCGCGCGAACGGCGATCGCCGCGTCGAGGACCTCGAGTTCCATGGCCGCGGCCTCGGCCGCCGTCGTGGCGGCTACTGCCGCAGCCGCGGCCGCCACCGCACGAGCCACGACGACCGCGGCCTGTGCGGTCGCCTCTGCCTTGGTCGCGGCGGCGGCGATGACCGCGGTCCCGACGCGTAGCGCCGACTGTGCGGCTTCGACACCGCCTCCCGGTAGGACGGACTTGGTGGCTGCCAGTGCCGTGGCGGCTGCCGTACTGGCCACGGCCGCTGCCAGCTCGTCCGCCTGCACCTGAACAGCCTCGACCGTCTCTGCTGCAGCTCTGGCCACCGCCGCAGCGGCCTGAGTCGCGGCGGAGGCGCGGGCCACCCGCGCGTCGCGTGCCGCGTTCGCGGTTCGCGTCGCGGCCTCGGCAGCGGCCTGTTCGGCGGTGATCGCAGCCTGCACCGCCACGCGCCTCGGCCCGTCCTCACGCGTCACGACCTCGGTGCGCGGGCGTGCATCTCGAACCAGACGCCCTTTCCGGCGCGGCCCTCCCTTCGGGTGATGCCCCAGTAGCTCGCGAGCGCCTCGACAAGCACCAACCCGAGACCGCCGGGCGTGGTCAACCGCGCGTCGTCGGACCTCGGTACCGGCAGCGCCGTTCCCTGATCGTGGACCTCGACCCGGATCTTCCCGGGTGCGGCGACGAGGCGCAGGGTGATCGGTGACGCGCCGTGCAGGACGGCGTTGGTGACCAGCTCGCTCGCCAGCAGGACCGCGTCGCCACGCTGCGGCGCGGGAAGGCACGACGCACGGGCGGCAACGAGTTCGCGGGCTCTCCTGGTTGCGCTCCGGTCGGCGACCAGCGGCGTCACCGTCTCGCTACAGCCGTAGGTTCTCGTCCTTCGCCCGTGCGGTCGGGGCGTGGTCGGTGCCCGCCCACGGTAGGAGCAACGATCAGCGCCCGGTGAGAGTGAACAGGACAGGCGTCGAACAGGCATGGAGGCGCCTTAGCGACGGTCACAAGGGGTCGGCCTCGAGCGGATGCTCCGGCAGCGCGCGCCGCCGTGCCGATGGGCTGGGTCCCAGCTCGGTAGACAATACTCGCCATTCCGAACCGGATCCTCTTATTCCGAGCGCGTAACGGACCCGCCGGTCGGTGGTGCAGGTCTACAGCGACCCCGGGATGGGGACGTAGCGTGGTTGGCGGCGGCTGAACGAGGCAGGTGGGAGACGATGAACGACCACGGGTCGCGTGACATCCCGGGCGCGGTGGGGCCGGACAGCCCGCCGGCCGACGTCGATGTGACCGGAACCGAGGAGCAGCTCCGGTCGAGCCTGGCGGAGCTGTCCCAGCTGGCTACCGCGGATCTCACCTTGCCGGACATGTTGATCAGCGTCGCGGAGTTCGCGGTGCGCGCCATCCCCGGTGCCGACGGGGCCGGCGTCACGCTGCTGCAGGATGACCGACCGGACACGATCGTCGCGAGTGCGGACTTCGTCCGCGAGGTGGACGCGATCCAGTACGGCATCAACGAGGGTCCGTGCATCACGGCAGCCGCAGAGGGGCGCACCGTCACCTCGGGATCGCTGGGCGGCGATCGGACCTGGCCGCGTTTCGGGCCACGGGTCGGCCGGCTGGGAGTGCACAGCGTGGTGTCGTTGCCCCTACTGGTCAACCACCGGGTCCTCGGGGCGATGAACGTGTACGCCCGCGCCAAGGACGCCTTCGACGCCCACGCCATCGAGCTCGGCGAGTTGTTCGCGGTGCCGGCCGCGGTGTCGGTCCAGAACGCCGCCGCCTTGGCGAACGCGCGACGACTGGCCACCCAGTTGCAGTCGGCTCTGGACGGCCGGGCCGTCATCGATCAGGCCATGGGGATCGTCATGAGCCGCAGCGGCTGTGCGTCGCAGGAGGCCTTCGACAAGCTGCGTACCGCGAGTCAGAGCGAGGGTCGGAAGGTGTCCGCGATCGCGCAGCAGATCGTGGACGAGGCGATCCGCCGCGCTCGCGCGCGCCACACCAGCACCTGACGCGCGGCCATGCCGTGTGCTAAAGGATCACGCACGCGATGACGACGTACTGGATGGTCGCGCCGATGCAGACGAAGCTGTGGAACACCTCGTGGTACCCGAACACCGTCGGCCACGGGTCCGGGCGGCGACGGTGGTACAGCACCGCACCCGCGATGTAGAAGGCCCCCCCGAGCGCGATGAGCATGCACGCGGCGACGCCGGCCGAGGTCCAGACCGCGGGCAGGGCTGCCGTCCCCGCGCAGCCCAACGCCACGTAGGTCGAACCGACCACCAGCTCGGGGGCGTGCATCCACACCATGTGCACGACCAGTGCGAGCATGGTCAGCACCCACATGCCTACGAGCAGGACCAGCGAGTACGAGCGAGGCACCGCAACGACGAAGATGGGCGTGGCGCTGCCTGCGATCAGCAGGAAGATCGTGGCGTGATCCAACCGCTGCAACAGCCGGTGGACCTTGGGGCGCCACGTCCCGCGGTGGTACAGGGCGCTGGTACCGAACAAGGCGCAGACCGCAGACGCGTACACCACCGCGGGTCCGCGCTCGGCGCGGGACACGGTGCTGATCAACAGCGTGCCGACGACCAGCGACATCTCGAACCACAGCAGATGCAGCCAGCCCCGCCAGGATGGCTTGATCGGAACGGGCGGCTTGATCGGAACGGGCGGCGTGATCGGCACGGACGTCGGTGACGTCTGCTGCCGGTCGCTCCCCCAGCCATCGGCTGACGGTCGTTCCTGTTGCGCGATCGAAGACACCTGGGCACTCCGGGCCGATGCGAGCACGATCGGTCCGGCGGAGAGCGGATGCTCGCGACGGTCACAGCGCTGGCAGTGCGTCGACCCGGACAGGCTGTTTCCCCAGCCGCTGAGGAGTCTACGGTCGCCCCGGTCAGAAGTCGGTTCGAGCTTCATCTGCCTCTCCGGAAAGATCGTCCGGTTCTCGACCGTCACACACCGCCGCCGGCGTGCGTCATCGTTATGACCGACGGTGCGGCAGGAGTGTGGGACATGGATCTGACCGAGGGTTACCAGGCCGAGCGGCCCCGACTGCTGCGGATCGCCGAGCGGGTGCTCGGTGACCGTGCCGAGGCCGAGGACGTCGTGCAGCAGGCGTGGCTTCGCCTCCACGGCACCGAGGCGGACATCGCGAACCTTCCGGGGTGGCTGACCACCGTCACCACCCGCCTGTGCCTGGACCGGCTCCGCGCCCAGACCCCGGTGCCGGAGGCGGAGATCGAACTCCCTGGATCGGCGCCCGATCCCGCCGACGAGGTGGCGCTGGCCGACACCGTAGGTGTCGCGCTGCAGATCGTGCTGGACCGGCTGACCGCGGCAGAGCGCGTGGCCTTCGTCCTGCACGACAGCTTCAGCGTCGACTTCCCGACCATCGCCGAGATCTTGAACATCACCCCGGTGGCGGCGCGCAAACTAGCGTCCCGCGCCAGGGCCAAGGTCGCCCAGCCCGCCGCCGAACCGAACCAGCCCGACTGGGTGGTGGTCGACGCCTTCCTCGACGCCGCCCGCGGGGGCAACTTCGAGCGTCTGATCGAACTCCTCGCGCCGGGCGCGATCGTCGTCGGTGACGTTCACGCACGGTCGCTCGGCACGCCGGCCCGGGTGGAGGGCCGCCAGGAGGTGGCCACCTTCTTCAACGGCGCCGCGCGCAGCGCGCTGCCGGTCTTCGTCGGCGACCGCCCCGGCGCCGCGTGGTTCCAGCAGGGGACGGCGAAGGTGGTCTTCGACTTCACCCTCGAGGGCGGCGTGGTCTCTCGAATCTACTTCCGCGCCGAGCCAGAGGTGCTCGCCCAGGTCGAGCGGCGTCGCGGGAACGACCGCAGGGGCTGACCATCATGCGGACTCGGGCAGCGCCGGGTAGTCGGTGTAACCCTCGGCGCCGCCGCCGTAGAACGTGTCGCTGTCGGGCTCGTTGAGCGGGGCGTCGTCCTTCCAGCGCTGCACGAGGTCGGGGTTCGCGATGATCTGGCGCCCCACAGCCACCATGTCTGCGAGGCCCTCGTCGAGCACGCCCTGGGCCGCGTCCTTGGTGGTGACCGAGCCGAAGCCGGAGTTGCCGATGACCGGACCGCCGAAGCGAGCGCGCAGGTCGCGGGTCAGCTCGCCGCGCGGGTCGGCGAGGTAGGACAGGTACGCGATCCCCAGCGGGGCGATGGCGTCGATCAGCGTGCGGTAGGTGGTCGTGGTGGCCTGCGCGTCGTCCTCGATCACGCCCTGGATGTTGTGCGCGGGCGAGATGCGGATGCCGACCCGCTCCGGACCGATCGCGTCGGCCACCGCGGTCATGACCTCGATGGCGAGGCGCGCGCGGTTCTCGGCGCTACCGCCGTAGGCGTCGGTGCGCTCGTTGGACGACGGCGCGAGGAACTGGTGCAGCAGGTATCCGTTCGCGGCGTGGATCTCGATCCCGTCCAACCCGGCGGCGACGGCCTGGCGCGCGGCGTGCACGAACACGTTCACGACGGCGGGGATCTCGTCGGTCTCCAGGGCGCGGGGCGTCGGGAACGGCTGTGATCCGCTCGGCGTGATCATCGTGTCCGGCGCGGCGATCGCGCTCGGGGCGACGATGTCCGCCGGCGCGCGGTTGTCCGGATGCGCAATACGTCCGGCGTGCATGAGCTGCACGAAGATGTGGCCGCCGCGCCCGTGCACGGCCTCGGCCACCGCACGCCAGCCGTCCACCTGCTCGTCGGAGTACACGCCCGGGGTGTCGAGGTAGCCCTGACCGACGAGGCTGGGCTGCGTGCCCTCGGAGATGATCAGGCCGGTGCTCGCGCGCTGGGCGTAATACTCCACGGCGATGTCCTGCGGAACCTGGCCCTCGCCGGCGCGGTTGCGCGTGAGCGGCGCCATCACGATGCGGTTGGGCAGGGTCGACTTGCCGATCTCGATCGGCTCGAACAGGCTGGGCACGGCACACTCCTCGACTCGGACGGCGACGGATGGCAGCACGCCTCCGACTGGAGTGGCCTACCCCGGGCCCCGCAACGGGGAGCCCGGCTGTGAGGCTTCGAGCAGTGTGGAATACGAGCCGGGACGGCGCGCGCATCACACCAGCGAACTGGCGTCTCCGGGGACGTCGACGGCGTACTGCTGCAGCACCTCGAGCGGCACGATCGACAACGACCGCACATTCGTCGCCGACAGGACGACCGGCGGGGCGACGCCCTCCTCGTGCGCCTGGAGCCAGCGCAACGCCACCACGCACCAGCGGTCGCCGGGGTCCAACCCCGGGAAGTGGTACTGCGGCCGCGGCGTCGACAGGTCGTTGCCGACGGACTTCTGATGGTCGAGGAACTCGCGCGTCACGACGGCGCAGACGGTGTGGTTGCCGAGGTCCTCGGCCCCGCTGGTGCAACAGCCGTCACGGTAGAAGCCGGTCAGCGGGTCGGCACCGCACTCCTCCAGCTCGCCGCCGAGCACGTTCCGGTCGGCCGTCACATCCCGAGTCTGGCACGACGCCGGACCGGACGGTGCCGGTCAGGCGCTGATGCCGAGCGCGCCGAGCCACATCGCGGTGAGGTGGTCGACGAGCGCGGACCGCGAGTAGCGCAGGCGGCCGGCGAGGACGGCCTCGATGACGTCGGCCGACCCGCCCATGAGGAACAGCGCGGTCGCGCGGGCGACGCGCCGCTCCCCCAGGCCGAGGTCGCCGAGCACGGAGATGCTGTCGATGATCAGATCCGCGAACTCGGTGACGAGCTCGTGGCGGCGTTGCCGCAGCGGGCCGTGTCCGGCGGCCGACACCAGCATCGCGGTCGCTTTGCGCGGGTCGGCCGCGACAACGCCGTAACCGGCGTCGATGGCAGCCCGCACCTGCGCCGCCGGTTCCGGCGACACCGCAGCCGCAGCAGCGACGGCGCGCGCCGACACCTCATCACTCACCGCGGTGACCGTGGCGACCAGCAGCTCGTCGAGATCGGCGAAGCTCTCGTAGAAGTAGCGCGGGGTGAGCCGTGCCCGGGCACAGATCGAACGGACGCTGACACCGGCCAGGCCGTCGACGTGCAGGCAGTCCAGGGCCGTCTCGACCAGCGTGTGACGCCGCTGCTCGCGCCGGTCGTCGGCCGAGACGCCCCGGTACGGACGGGTAGTGCTCATCGGCTGCTCCCCGCTCGTACTGCACATTGACAACGTTCGTTATCACACTATGGTCGAAGGCCTGGCGCGGCAAGCAAGGAGGGCCGATGACGACGACGGACCCCACCCGGACCGGACTGCGCGAGGTCCCCGGTGACCCCGGCTGGCCCCTCGTCGGTTACAGCTGGCAGTTCGTCAACGGGACGCTCGCCACTGACCGTTCCCGGTTCGAGAAGTACGGTCCGGTGTCCTGGATGAACGCGCTGGGCCAGCGATGGGTCGCGGCGCAGGGCCCCGACGCGTGCGGCGAGGTCCTGCAGAACCGCAACCGCGTCTTCGACAGCGGCCCGGGATGGGGCTTCCTCATCGGCCCGTTCTTCCGCCGCGGACTCATGCTTCTCGACGGTGCCGAGCATCACGCGCACCGGCGCATCATGCAGGAGGCGTTCACGGCCCAGCGGCTCGCCGGCTACCTCGAGCCGCTGAACCGCACCGTCGCCAGGGGCATCGCACGCTGGCCGGCCGACGGCCACGTGCTCTTCTATCCAACGATCAAGCAACTGACCCTCGACGTCGCCACCGAGACGTTCATGGGCGCGCAGACGGGCGCCGAGGCCGACCGTCTCAACCGGTCGTTCGTCGACTGCGTCCGCGCCGGGACCGCCGCCATTCGCTACCCCGTCCCGGGGTTGCGTTGGAAGCGCGGGCTGAACGGGCGGCGGGTGCTCGAGGACTACCTGCGCCCGCGCATCGCCGGTAAGCGCGCCGGCGACGGAACGGACCTGTTCGGCGCGCTGTGCCACGCGCAGGTGGAGGACGAGAGTTTCACCGACCAGGACGTCGTCAACCACATGATCTTCCTGCTGATGGCGGCGCACGACACGGCAACCATCACGATGACGTCGATGGCGTACTTCCTGGCAAAGCACCCGGAGTGGCAGGAACGTTGCCGCGAGGAGTCGCTCGCCCTGGCCGAGGACGCCGTCCCCTACGACCGGCTCGACCAACTCGTCGCGCTGGACCAGGTGATGAAGGAGTCGCTGCGCCTCGTCGTGCCGGTCCCGGGTGTGATGCGCAAGGCCTCGCGCGACACCGACCTGCTGGGCTTCCGTGTACCAGCTGGTTCATTCATCAGCGCAAACCTGTGGGGGGTGCACCACTTCCCCGAGTGGTGGCCCGACCCGGAACGCTTCGATCCCGGCCGCTTCTCCGACGAGCGTCGAGAGGACAAGGTGCACCGGCACGCGTTCATGCCGTTCGGCAACGGGGTGCACAAGTGCATCGGCATGTATTTCGGCGGGATGGAGATCAAGGCGACGATGCATCAACTGCTGCGCCGCTACCGCATCGAGGTGGCCGACGGGTACGAGATGCCGCTGGACTGGTCGTCCCTGCCCCGGCCGAAGGACGGGCTCCCGGTCACTCTCGTCCGCCTCTGACGGCGACGTGACGCGCCCGTTGCACGCGTGCGAGAGGATGCTCGCATGAGCGACACGGGACCGGGGAACGGACCGGGACACGAGCACCGCGGCCCTGGCGGCGACGGCACGCCGGGTCCGGATCAACCGCGCTACGGCGAACCCGAAGAGGATTACGAGACGCGCGTCTACCAGCAGCAGCCCGGCCATCCCGGCGCTGCTCCTGATCCGGGGCCGTACGACACGCGCCCGCTCGGGCCGGGACAACCTGGCGGGCAGGACCCGCAGTACGGCCAGTACGGCCAACAACCGGGGTACGGGCAACCCGGGTACGGCCAACAACCGGGGTACGGGCAACCCGGGTACGGCCAACAACCGGGGTACGGGCAACCGGGGTACGGCCAACCGGGGTACGGGCAAGCGGGGTACGGGCAACCTGCCTACGGTCAGCAGCCGGGCTACGACCAGCCGGCCTACGGGGCGCCGACCGGGCCCGGCCAGCCGCCCTTCGGCTCACCCCCGATGGGGACGCAGGCACGCGGCGGGGGCGGGAACCGCGGGCTGCTGTGGGCGGCCGGGATCGTCGTGGTGGCCGGCGTCATCGTGCTCATCCTGCTCGCGACCGGCGTGTTCGGCGGCGGCGGTTCCTCCGGCAAGCCGGCGGACGCCGTCCGGACCCTGCTCGACGCAGGGAAGAAGAGCGACGCCCCAGCCGCGTCCAAGGCGCTCTGCGCCGGCGACCGCGCGTCCGGCACGCTCGCCGCCCTCAGCCGTGGCGGGGCGGTCACGTCCTACTCGATCGGTTCGACCAACCAGAGCGGAAATCGTGCCCGCGTCGCCACCTCCGTCACCACCAAGCTCGGGGGCACCAGCACCATCACCTTCCCGGTCCAGCGCGAGAGCGGCTCGTGGAAGGTCTGCTTCACCGGTGCCGGCGCGACGGTGCCCGGCGGCAACGGACTGCCGAGCGCGTCCGCGAGCGTGCCACTGCCCAGCGTCTCGGTCCCGAGCATCTCCATCCCCAGCATCTCGGTGCCGAACATCTCGATCCCCAACATTTCCGTCCCGAACCTGCCGGGGCTGAGCGGTGCGGCCGGTGTGAACGCGTGCGCAACCGCCACGACGGCGAGCGGTGCGGCCGAGACCTACGTCAGCACCGCTGAGGTCGGCGCCTCGTCACTGGCCCAGAGCTGCGTGCATGGCAGCGACGTCCCCCTGTCGACGACGCAGAAGCTGAAGGGTCACTTCTACGCACCGTCGTCGGCGAACAGCGACAGCGGCCCGGACTTCCGCTTCACGACGCCGACCGGAGGCGACAGCGTGACGGTCCGGGTCGAGAAGACGGGCGGCTCCTACGCGGTGACCAAGGTGTCCATCGGGTGACGCCCTCGCGGTTCCTGGACGCACCGACACCGCTGGCGTTCGCGCACCGCGGCTTCGCCCCGGACGGTGCCGAGAACTCGATGGCGGCCTTCCAGCGCGCCGTGGCGCTGGGCTTCCGCTATCTCGAGACGGACGTGCGGGTGACCGCCGACGGCGTGGCGTTGGCCTTCCACGACTCGCGGCTGGACCGGGTAACCGACGCCCGCGGCCGCATCGAGGCGCTGCCCTGGGCGCAGGTTCGGGGGGCGCGGATCGCCGGCGTCGAGCCCATCCCGCTGCTCACCGACGTGCTGGATGCCTGGCCAAACGTCCGGGTGAATCTCGACGTGAAGTCCGAACGCGGCATCGACCCGGCGATCGAGGCGATCCGCCGCACCGGCGCCGGGCCCCGCATCTGCATCGCAGCATTCTCCGGTCGGCGGCTGGCCGTGCTGCGCGCAAGGCTCGGACCTGACGTCTGCAGCGGGTTGGGACCGGCTGAGGTGGTGTCGTTACGCGCGTCGCGAGGGGCGGCGGCGGCCCGGTTGCGCGGCCGGTGCGCGCAGGTCCCGGCCCGGGTCGGGCGGTGGGCATTCGTCGACGATGGCTACCTCGACGCGGCGCACGCCCGCGGCGTCCAGGTGCACGCCTGGACCGTCAACGACCGGGCCGACATGGTCCGGCTGCTCGACCTCGGCGTGGACGGCATCATGACCGACCGCGCCGACGTGCTGCGCGACGTGCTGCGGGCCCGCGGGACCTGGCCGGCCTGACCAGCCTCGTTGTCGGTCGGGCGGGCGGCGGGACGGACACTGTTTGCTCGTCGATCGCGCGAAGGCATCACCCAGCGGGAGCAGGCGCGACGGTTCCGGGGTCATCGCTGAGTTGCCGAGGAGATGACGCGGGGATGGCGTTGTCGATGAGGACGGCAGCGACGGCAGCGGCGGTGGTGAACGATTCGCTGTTGAGGACTCGGGTGCGGGCCGAGGCGCCGTCGATGAGCAGCGCCAATTGTTCGCCGAGTTGCTCGGGGTCGGCAGCGCCCGCTTCGCGGGCGGCCTCGGTGAGCCGTGCGGCAATAGCGATCTTGTACTCGCGTGCGTACCGGGATGCGGGATGGTCGGGGTCGTGGAGCTCGACCGCTGCCGCGATGAAGGGGCACAGGGGGGTGGTTGCCGGCATTTCGAAGGCGGCGAGGAGTCGTTCGCGCGGCGTCAGGTCGGTGCGCTCGAACACTCCGGACATGACCTCGGGATCGAAGCGGCGCAGGTATTCGGCGACCAGTTCGTCCTTGCTGGTGAAGTGCTGGTAGGCCGTGCGCTTGGACACCTGGGCCACCGCGCAGAGTTGGTCCATGCCGGTCCCGCTGATGCCCTGATCGCGGAACAGCTGCTGTGACGCGCTGAGGATGCGCTCGCGTGCGCCCCGGCCGCGGCGGCGACCTTGGGGGCCCTTCTCCAGCTCCGTCATGTCGCCAGCATAGCCGTCGGGTACAGGTCGGTGTACATAGCTTGCGCCCCCGCGGAGAGGCCGTTAGGTTAGGAAAACAGACTGGTGTACATAACCGGACTGTCCTGACACCCAACGGAAGCGGAGTGATCGTGGGAAAGCTCGATGACAAGGTCGCGGTGATCACCGGCGGGTCCACCGGCATGGCACTCGCCGGCGCGAAACTCTTCGTCGAGGAGGGAGCGCACGTCTTCATCCAGGCCCGCCGGCAGGAAGTATTGGACGAGGCCGCCGAGCGCATCGGCCGCAACGTCACCGCCGTGCAGGGTGACGCGGCCGACCTGGCCGACCTGGACCGCTTGTACGACACGGTCAAGCGCGAAAAGGGTTCGATCGACGTGCTGTGGGCCTGCGCCGGGATGGGCGAACCCGCCGCCCTCGGTGAGATCACCGAGGGGCAGTTCCACCGCGCCTTCTGGCTCAACGCGCGCGGCACCTTGTTCACGGTGCAGAAGGCACTGCCACTGATCAACGACAACGGCTCGATCCTCATGACCGGGTCGAACGCCTCCCTCGGCGCCTTCCCCGGCTGGAGCCTGTACGCGGGAAGCAAAGCCGTCCAGCAGGCCTGGGCCCGCGTCTGGCTCAACGAACTGCGCGACCGCAAGATCCGGGTCAACGTCCTGACCCCGGGCCAGGTCGCCACCGCGAAGCAGGAAGAACTGTTCGACGAGGCAACCATCGCCGCATTCGAGTCCCTCATCCCCCGCGGAACCATGGGCCGCCCCGAGGAAATCGCCACCGTGGCCCTGTTCCTCGCCTCCGACGACTCCAGTTACGTCAACGGTCTGGAACTGGTCGCCGACGGTGGCACCACCGCCCTCTGAAACCCTTCACCGAGAAAAGAGCACACCTCATGAGCAGCATCACCCTCATCGGTACGGGAAACATGGCCCGCGCCATCGGCACGCTCGCGATCGCGGGCGGCAACACCGTCGAGGTCATGGGACGCGATCAGTCCAAGGCCGACGGCCTGGCCAAGGTTCTGGGCGGCGGCGCGACGGCGGGCGCCTGGGGCCACGTTCCGGCCGGGGACATCGTCATCACGGCCCTGCTGTACGACGGCGTCGTTCCGGTCGTCACCGAGTACGGAGACGCACTCGCGGACAAGGTCATCGTCGACATCAGCAACCCCTTCAACGCCACGTTCGACGGACTGGCCCACACCGAGGAGACCTCAATCGCGCAGGAAGTCGCCAAGGTGGCCCCGGCCGGCGCCAGCGTGCTGAAGGCTTTCAACACCATCTTCCGCAATGTCCTGGAGAAGGGCCGACCCAGCGTCTTCATTGCCGGCGACGATGCGCAGGCCAAGGCCGGCGTGGCGGCATTCGTCGAAAGCCTCGGACTGCGCCCGCTGGATGTCGGTGGCCTGACAATGGCGCACTGGCTGGAAGGAATGGGCCTGGTCACGATGGGGCTCGCCGGTAACGGGGTTGGCCACTGGGACTTCGCCCTCGGCGTCAACGAATTTCTCGGCTGAACCCCCGGACCAGCGACCAGCAAACCGGGCGCCGGTGGTCAGGAGATGCGGTGACCCGTGAGTTGGCTGGCTGAGGGCGCGGGGGCGGGGCGGGAGTAGTCGTTCAGCCACGTGGTGACGCCCATGACGAATGACCGGTCGATCTTGAGTTCGCGTACGGGGAGCCGCTTCAGATAGGACATCGAGGAATAGCCCGTGCCGAAGTCGTCGATGCTCAGACAGACGCCCTGGGCGCCGAGTGCTTCCAGGACGACGAGCGCGCGGCCGGGATCGGTCATGATTGAGCTCTCGGCTGTGCTTCAGCCGCGACGCCTGCCGCCGCCAGCTGGTACGCCACACCAGACAAACCGGCCGTGCCTCGACCCCTTCGAGGTGTCGAGTGGTCCGGTCACAACGCCGCGCGATGCAGGCATCCAACACCGAACCGACGGAGGCGGTGCTTGACGCAGCCGCCATCAGCGCGTTCCGTCCACGGACTCCGACGGCTGGGCGCCGATACCTTCCCTTTCGGCCGCCGGCAGCCGATCTGAAGTGCTTCCCGAATTCCTCGGCCAGCATCGTCTCCGCTCGAGCGGCGTGCTCGCGTCCTGCTCGACCTCCATCGGGCCGCCTGGCGGTGCCACCGGGTAGCCTCGCCGCGTGCCGGAGCCGGGTCCCTCGCCGCGCAGCGCGCTGCTCGCCGTGCCCGCCTCAGGCAACCGCCGGGCGACGCCGATGCCCGCGCACCTGAAGTTCTTCTACGGGCCGATGGACTGCGGCAAATCCACCCTGGCGCTGCAGATCGACCACAACCAGGCCCGCCAGGGGCGGCACGGCCTGCTGCTGGTGCGGTACGACCGCTCCGGACGGCCCACCATCACCACCCGGGTCGGGCTCGCGCGCGACGCGGTCGAAGTCGAGGACGACACCGACATCCGATTGCTGGTGCGCGAGCGCTGGGCCCGCGGCCATCCGCTGGACTACGTGATCGTCGACGAGGCCGGTTTCCTCACCGCCGACCACGTCGATCAGCTGGCGGAACTGGTCGATGACTGGCACGTCGACGTCTTCTGCTTCGGCCTCATCACCGACTTCCGCACCGAGCTGCTCCCGGGCGCGAAGCGACTCGTCGAGTTGGCCGACGAGCTGCAGCCGGTGCACGTCGAGGTGCTGTGCTGGTGCGGGCGGCCGGGTCAGCTCAACGCCCGAGTCGTCGACGGCCGGGTCGTCCGCGAGGGCGACACCGTCGTGGTGGCCGACACCGACCCGGGCGACGCGCCCGACGACACGAGGGTCGCGGCCGGCGGGGTCACGGCCGGCGACCGCCCGGCGGACCATCGCGTCCACTACCGGGTCCTGTGTCGCGCCCATCACCGGCGCGGCGACCTCGGCCCGGCCGAGTTGCAGGGTCAGCTCTCCCTCGACGTCTGAGCCCGCCAAGGCCTCCGGCGGTACGCGGGCCGGTCCCCCGGTCTGGCACCGTCCTGAGCCTGACGCGGTCACCCGCCGTTACCTCATCGACTATGAGGGAATCCTTATGGATAGCGGCTCGTTGAACCTTGACGTACGCGCCCGTCGTACTCCGAGGCGAACCAACACCGGCGAAGCCGAAGACATAACAGACGGGCTGTGACAGAACGCCCGAGGAGGTGCTGACCAATGGCAGATCGAACACTGCGGGGCAGTCGGCTCGGCGCGATCAGCTACGAGACCGAGTACGGCGCAGAACCCGCGCCGCGCAACGTCGCGGCCTACCGCTGCGAGCGGGGACACGAGTTCACGATCCCCTTCGCGGAAGAGGCGGAGATCCCGAGCACGTGGGACTGCCGGCTCGACGGCACGCAGGCCAAGCTCATCGACGGCCCCGAGCCCGAGGCCAAGAAGACCAAGCCGCCGCGAACCCACTGGGACATGCTGATGGAGCGACGCACGATCGCCGATCTCGAGGAAGTGCTCGAGGAACGGTTGGACGTGCTGCGCACCCGCCGCGGGCAGAAGAGCGCCTGAGCGGCACGCACGAGACGATCACGAGGCCGCCCGGACCCGGTCCGGGCGGCCTCGTCATGTCCGTGAACGACTGCAGTCGATCAGAACAGCGACAGTTGCTCGGCACGCGGGCGCCTCGCTGGTAGCGGCGGCAGCCGCCGCGGCGCCGGAGCCGGCCACCAACCACCTGCGCCCTCGATCGGGGTGATCGCCTCCTCGACGCGCGGCCGGGCCACGTCGATGGGCTCGACCTCCGCCAGAACGCGCACGGCGTTGCCTGTCGACCACGTCAGATTGCGTCCACGGAAGACGCGCGTGACGTGTGCGGCGGGCAACGGCAGGACGCCAGGCCCGGCCTGCAGGTCCAGACCGAGGGCGACATCGCGACGCATCGTCATCACGGTGCAGTTGCGTTCCCAGGCCGCACGGGCGCCGTCGGCGCACAGCCGCGTCGCGACACCGGCCCCGAGCCGCTCGCGCACAGCATCGACGTCGTCGAAGGCGGCGCGCGCGGTGCCGAACTCCGCGAGCAGCCGGGCCGCGAGCCGCGGGCCGATGCCGCGTACGCCGGGCAGGTTGTCCGACGGGTCACCGCGCAGCGCGGCGAAGTCGCGGTACTGCTCGGGACGCACACCGAGCAGCAGCACCAACCGGTCGGCAGTCATCATCGGCGAGGCCTCGACGCCGCCGTTGATGATGCGCAGCACCCGGGTGTGGTCGTCGATGAGGGCGAAGGCGTCGCGGTCACTGGTGACGACCACGGTGTGAGCGCCGGAGGTGGGCGCGAACGCCGCCGCCGAGGCCAGCACGTCGTCGGCCTCGAGACCGTCGGGGACGACCACGGCCACCCCGAGTTCCCGCAA
The DNA here is from genome assembly GCA_963787985.1 of uncultured Actinomycetota bacterium. Classification (GTDB taxonomy): domain Bacteria; phylum Actinomycetota; class Actinomycetes; order Mycobacteriales; family Jatrophihabitantaceae; genus Jatrophihabitans. The sequence continues at coordinate 320,343 of CAWBEL010000004.1, forward strand.
GGCCGACACCGCCTCGGTCAGCTGCTCGACCAGGGTGTCCAACTTCTCGCCGCGGTGCGCCTTGTACTCGGGCCAGCGTTCACGCCGCTCGGAACGGTCGGGGTCGTCGAAGCCGACGACGACAGCAGCCGGCCTGATGCGCTCGACCGCGGCGACCAGCTGGGTGAGCAATCCGCGAACCGCCCAGGACGGATGCCCGGTCTGCGCCTGGGCGTGATAGCTGCGGTGCACCAGCGAGTTCCCGTCGAGGGCGAGAATCACTGGATGGGGAACCACCGGATGCACGACGCCCACTCTGCCACCGGACACGGACACCGCGGCGCAGGCCTCGCGGCGCGCGCCGGTCACGGCACGATCCAGCGTGCGCCCAGCAGGACGCACCCGGCCGTGACCAGCAGGAACACCCCGACCCAGACGATCGCGGGCAGCGGTGTGACGCGGGCCAGGATGTCGGCATCGGAGTTGCGCGCACGCCACCGCGCTCGTTCGCGCTGCAGCTCCACGACCGCTCGAGGCGCCGCGAGCAGCAGGAACCACGTCCCGGCGTAGGCCACCGCGGACTGCGCCGTCCCGCTCCCCCACCACGACACCGCGAACAGCGCGCCGCCCGCGACCAGCACCGCCCACAGCCCGTAGAGATTGCGGATCTGCAGCAGGAGCAGGGCGAGAAGGAGCAGCGCCGCCCACAACACGCCGACGGCGTGTCCGCGGTGCAGCAGGTACGCCGCCCCGAGCCCGATGAGACCGGGTCCGACGTAACCCGCGGCCGCCGTCGCGACCATGCCGGGACCCCGCGGACGGCCACGCGACAACGTCAGTCCCGAGGTGTCCGAATGGACGCGAATACCGCTGAGCCGCCGTCCGCTCAGCAGTGCGACCAGCCCGTGGGCGCCCTCGTGGGCGATGGTGACGACGGTGCGCGCGACCCGCCACGTCGCCGGCACCGCGACGACCACGAGCGCGGCGAGGCCGGTCAGCGCCACGGTGCGGTGGTCGGGTACGGGCTGGACGCCGACAGCGCGGTCCCAGACCCGCGTGACGAGTTCGGCGGCGCTCAGCGTTCCGGACCGCGCAACAGATCGCGCAGCTGTCGTCCGCGATGCTGGACACCCCACTGGGTGACTCGCAGGAAGGCCTCCCGCACGATGTCGCTGCTCATCTTGGACTCGCCGATCTCGCGCTCGACGAAGGTGATGGGCACCTCGCCGACCCGGAACCCGGCGTCCAGCGCGCGACGCGCGAGGTCGACCTGGAAGCAGTACCCGTGCGAGGCGACGCCGGCGTAATCGATGCCCTCGAGCACGCTTCGGCGGAACGCGCGGTATCCGGCGGTCGCGTCGCGCAGGTCGAAACCGAGGGCCAGCCGGGCGTAGAGGTTGCCGCCGCGCGAGATGATCTCGCGGCTGCGCGGCCAGTTCACGACCTCCCCGCCCGGTACGTAACGCGATCCGATGACGAGGTCGTTGCCGGCCAGGCCGTCCAGCAGGCGGGGCAGCTGCTCCGGTGGGTGCGAACCGTCCGCGTCCATCTCGACGAGCACGTCGTAACCGCGCTCGAGCCCCCACCCGAACCCGGCGATGTAGGCCTGGCCCAGGCCCGCCTTCTCGGTCCGGTGCATCACCGAGATCTTCGCGTCGGCGTGGGCCAGTTCGTCGGCCACCTTGCCGGTGCCGTCGGGGCTTCCGTCGTCGACGATCAGCACGTCCGCGGGAGGTACCGAGCGCCGCAGCCGCTCGATGATCCGTTCGATGTTGTCGCGCTCGTTGAAGGTCGGCACGACGACCAGCACGCGATCACCGGTTTCCGTGCCGGCGCCACGGCTCACGTCGTCACCATTTCTTCCGCGTCCGGCTCCCGGGCCTCGTCGACCGGCCGGGCACCGCGCAGGGCCCGGCGGCGTCGGACGCCCGCGATGATGCACCAGGCCGTGGCCGCCGCCGCCAGCGCGCTCAACACGTACTCGGGCCACGCCCCCACGCGGGTTGCCAGTGTCTTCCCGGTGCGCACCGGAACCGCGGCGACCATCACCGACGACCGGTACAGCGCGCCGGAGTCCTGCCGCACCGTCCCGTCCGGCCCGATGACGGCCGACTCGCCGGTCGTGGACACCTGCAGGACCGTGCGTCCGGATTCGACGGCACGCAACTGGCTCATCGCCAGCTGCTGGTAGGTCTCTGCGGTGTGGCCGAAGGTCGCGTTGTTGGTCTGGACGACGAGCAGCTGCGCGCCCGCCTGCACCGACGAGCGGACCAGGCCGTCGTAGGCGACCTCGAAGCAGATGACGTCACCGATCGGCACCGGGCCACCGCGCAGCAGACCGTTGCCGTGGCCGGCAACCATGTCCTGGGTGACGGTGGCGGCGGCCGAGCTCACCGCCTGGGCGATGCCGCGCAGCGGGATGTACTCCGCGAACGGCACGGGGTGCCGCTTCGTGTAACGGGCGCCGGGCCCTGTCGTCGGCGACCAGAGGATGCCGACGTTGCGGCGGTGCGTGGGGCCCGGTCCCTGCAGGATCGCGCCGACCAGCACGGGCACCCCGACCGCCTTTACGGCGCGGTCGATCTTGGCGTAGGCGCTGGCGTCGAGGAACGGGTCGACATCGGAGGAGTTCTCCGGCCACAGCACCAGGCTCGGCCGCGGCACGGTGCCCGCCTTGACCTCCGCGGCCAGCTTCAGGGTCTGCCGCACGTGGTTGTCCAGGACCTGCATGGCCCGGGTCTCGAACGTCAGGCCGAGATCGGGCAACCCGCCCTGGATCACCGCGACGGTCTCGGTGCGGCCGTCACGGTCCGGCGGCGGGGCGAGCGGCACCCCCATGAGCAGCCCGGCGAGCGGCAGCCCGACGGCGACGGCGAGCCCGATCGCGAGCGCACGCCGGCGCAGCGGGAACGCGGCGAGGACGGCACTCGCGAGGCCCGCACCCGCCACCGCCACGACGAAGCTCAGCAGCGGCGCCCCACCCAGCGCGGCGAACCAGCGCAGCGGCGAGTCCTGCTGGCTGAAGGCCAACCGTCCCCAGGGGAAACCGCCGAAGGGGATGCGGTCGCGCAGGAACTCCTCCAGCACCCACGCCGCGCCCGCCCACAACGTCGCGAACGGCAACCGGGCGAGAACGCTGAGGACGGCGCCGAGGCCGGCGAAGAAGCCGGCCGAGGCGACGCAGAGGATCAGCCAGGGAACCGGGCCCACGTACACGCCGGTCCACGACACGAGCGGCAGCATGAACGCCAGCCCGTAGAGGTAACCGAGCCAGGCGGCGGTGCGGGCGCGATGCCCGGCGACGGCCAGCGACAGCAGCGCGACGCTGATGATCGCCGCGGGCCAGAAGGCGTAGCGCGGGAAGGCCAGCACGCCGCACGTTCCCCCGGCCACGGCGAGCAGGGCGGCCCAGTACGTCGCGAAACGCGACGCGGGCACCGGCTGCATCGGACCAGTATCGACCAGCCGTCCGACGAGGCGCTGGAACCGGTCGTTCCGGCTCTCAGCCAGGTGGACGGCCGGGTGGATGCTCAGGCTCCGGCGGCGTCGGCGAGCAGGCCGGTGTCGTGCACCGTGGCGCCGCGCAGCACTGTGGCGAGGCACGTCGGCAACTCGACGCCGGGCGCGATGTCCGGCAGACCGGGGATCGCGGCACGGGGATCGGTGCTCCACCTCGCCACTCGCTCGTCCGGCGCGTCGACGCCGAGATCACCCGCCCGCCAGACCGCGAACGTCGCCGGCATGCCCGGCGCGAGCACCCCCTCGTCGAAGCGTCCGGCGGCCCGCCACCCGGCCCGGGTGTGCGCGGCGAACGCCGCCCGTGGGCTGATCGCCGCGCTGGGGTCCTGCGGGTACGCGGCGGCCCGGACGGCGGCCCACGGGCCGAGTTCGGTCACCGGCGAGTCCGAGCCGAACGCGAGCGGCACGCCGGCGGCGGCCAGCTCGGCGAAGCGGTTGGTGTCCAGCGCACGTCCAGCACCGAGACGCTGGGCGTACATGCCGCCGACGCCGCCCCACAGCGCGTCGAAGCAGGGCTGCATCGAGGCCAGTAGCCCCGAGGCGGCGAGCCGGGCCGGGTTGCGGACGTACTCGGCGTGCTCGACCCGTTGTCCCGCACCGGCCGGGCGCCCGAGCCGCCCGCTCGCCTGCTCGAAGGCGTCGAGCACCTGGTCGACGGCGGCGTCGCCGATGGCGTGGAAGCCGGCCTGCAGTCCCGCCTCGACGCAGGCCACGACGTGCTCGGTGAGCTCGCCGGTCTCGAACCGCAGCAGCCCGCTGGTCTCGGGCCGATCGACGTAGGGCTCGGTGAGCGCGGCCGTATGTGATCCGAGCGAACCGTCGCAGAACAGGTCACCGGCGGCCCCTATCGCACCGAGCTCACGCGCCGTGGCGACGCCGCCGAGCTCACCCCAGTAACCGACGACCTCGGGCACCGGTTCGTCGCGGGCCAGGGCCAGCAGCTCGGCGAGGTCGTCGGCGCCGGAGATGACGGGACCGGCCATCTCGTGCACGCTCGCGATACCCAGCGCTGCCGCGGCACGGAGCGCGGCCCGCTGCGCATCGCGACGCTGCCCGGCGGTGAGCGCCTGCAGGGCCGCCTCGCGGACAGCATCGTGGACCGGCTCGTGCACCCACCCGTCGACCGCGCCCGCCCGGGCGTCGGGCAGCGCCGCGAGCAGGGACGAGGACACCACAGCCGAGTGCATGTCGACCCGGGCGAGGTACACCAGCCCGCCGTAGGACGCGCGGTCCAGCTCGGCCGCCGTCGGCGGACGGCCTTCCGGCCAGTCGTTCTCGTTCCAGCCGCCGCCGAGCACCGGCCGCCCCCGCGCGTCGCGCGCGGCCCGCTCGACGGCGCGAAGTGCGTCGGCGAGGGACGTGCACAGGCGCAGGTCCAGCCCGGTGATCGCCAGCCCGGTCGAGGTCGTGTGCACGTGCGCGTCGACGAAGGCGGGCGTGACGAAGGCGTCCTGCAGGTCGACCTCACGCACACCTATGTGCTGGGCGGCGCCGTCCTCCTGACCCATCCAGGTGATCACCGCGCCGTCGACCAGGAACGCCGTCGCCTCCCGAGCGGCCGGGGTGTGGACACGGGCGTTGCGGAACAGAGTGGGCACCTCGCGAGTCTGCCAGCGGACCGCGCGCCCGCGCCGGTAACCCGGATCCGGGCGGCGCGGCGGTAGCGTTTACGGGCGACAGCCGGTGTCGAGGGGAAGAGGATCGGTGGCCGCCAGCATCGAGGACGTCGCGCGCCACGCGGGAGTGTCGATCGCGACGGTCTCCCGGGCGCTGCGCGGGTTACCGGACGTCGCGGCCGCCACCCGCGACCGGGTGCTCGCCGCGGCAGCCGAGCTGGACTACATCGCGTCCCCGTTCGCCGCCCGGCTGGCGAGCGGACGGACCGCGACGATCGGACTGGTCGTGCCCTACGTCAACCGCTGGTTCTTCGGCGAGGTCATCGCCGCCGTGGAGGCCGAGCTGCGCAGCGCCGACTTCGACCTGTTGCTCTACAACCTCGGCGACATGGCCGGGCGCACCCGGTTCTTCGAGGCCATGCCGATGCGCAAACGGGTCGACGCCGTGCTCATCGCCAGTCTCGTGCTGGAGGACGCCGAGTTCGACGCCCTGGCCGGCCTGAACCGCCCGGTCGGCCTGCTCGGTATCGAGCGGGAGGGCGTGTTGTCGGTCGCCATCGACGACATCGCGGCGGCCCGCTCGGCCGTCGACCACCTGATCGACCAGGGTCACCGGCGCGTCGGCCTGATCGGTGGCGACACCGACGATCCGATGCGCTTCACGCCGCCGTTGCACCGGCGCACCGGCTACTACGAGGCCCTGCACGCCGCAGACGCAGACATCGAGCCGGGGCTCGAGGTGCTCGGCTATTTCACCGTGGAAGGCGGCCGGGCCGCGGCCCGAAAGCTGCTGGACCTGCCCACACCGCCCACCGCGATCTTCGCCGAGAGCGACGAGATGGCCTGCGGCGCGCTGCGCGAGATCGCCGACCGCACGCTGCGCGTGCCCGAGGACGTCGCCGTGATGGGCTTCGACGACCAGCCCATTGCGGAACTGATGGACCTCTCGAGCGTGCGCCAGCCCGTCGAGGAACAGGCCCGTTCGATCACCACCCGGCTGCTCGATCTGGTCGCCGACCCGGAGACCCCGCCGGCGCAGACGCGAACGGTGCTGCCGACCGAGGTCGTCGTGCGGGCGTCCACCGGCGCCGCTCCCGGCTGAGACCGGGCGGTACCGGAACCCGGCTGGCTAGGGTGACCCGATGCCGCTGATGCTGGTCGACGCAGCGAACCTGTACTTCCGCGCCTTCTACGCGATTCCGGACACCGTGACCGCGCCGGACGGTCGTCCGGTCAACGCGATCCGCGGTTTCCTGGACATGGCGGCCTCGCTGATCGACAAGCGGCGACCGGACCGCTGGGTCGCGTGCCTCGACCTGGACTGGCGGCCGGCGTTCCGGGTCGAGCTCGTCCCGTCCTACAAGGCCCACCGGGTGGCCAAGGACGGGGGTGAGGAAGTGCCGGACCTGCTCGAACCGCAGGTGCCGCTGCTGGTCGAATTGCTCACCGCCTTCGGCATGGCGTGCGCCGGCGCCGAGGGATTCGAGGCCGACGACGTGATCGCGGCACTGGCCCACCGGGACGAGGACACCGTCGAGATTGTCACCGGCGACCGCGATATGTTGGCGCTCGCGAGCGACACCGTGACCGTGCTCTACACCGGCCGCGGCATCGCGAAGATGGAGGCGATGGGTCCGTCGCAGGTGCGGTCCAAGTACGGCATCCCCGCCGCGAACTACGCCGACTTCGCCGTGCTGCGCGGTGACCCGAGCGACGGCCTGCCCGGGGTTCCCGGGGTTGGGGAGAAGACCGCCGCCGCCCTCGTCTCACGCTTCGGCGCCATCGAGCAGATCGTCGAGGCGGCGCTGGCGGGCGACGACGGTTTCCCGGCCGGCTCGGCGGCCAAGGTGCGGGCGGCGGTCGACTACCTCGCCAAGGCCCCGGGTGCCGTGCGCGGTCGCGTCGACGCACCGGTCGACGAGGTCGACGACGCGCTGCCGGTCACGCCGCGCGATCCGAAGCGGCTCGCCGAACTCGCCGCCGAACTGGGTGTCGTCAGTTCGGTGGAGCGGCTCACCGTGGCGGTGCGTGCCGCGCTCGGGTGACCGGCCGCCTCAGCCCGCCGGCCGCACCACGTAGTCGCCCTTGTCCTTGTCCGTGACGCGCACGGTGTAGTTGTGCCCACCCGATGCGGTGCAGGTGAAGGTCGCATTGGTCTTGAGCGTCACGTCGCTGCCGTTGTTGCACGTGACGCCGCTCGTGTTGAAGTGCGACGCGATGTACTTCTCGACCGCGCTGTGGCTGAGCTTCTTGTCCCCGGAGTTCACGACGAGCAGGACGACGACGATCGCCACGACGAGCACGACGATGGCGGCGAGCGCGATCAGCAGGCCCTTGCGCCGCGAGCTCTTCGGCGGCTGCGTCGGGTAAGCGCCGCCCTGGGGCTGGCCGTAACCGGGCTGCCCGTACGCACCCTGCTGCCCGTACCCCTGCTGCTGCCCGTACCCCTGCTGCTGCCCGTACCCCTGCGGCTGCCCGTACCCCTGCGGCTGCCCGTACCCTGGCTGCCCGTACCCATGCTGGCCGGCCGACGGCGCCTGACCGTAAGGAGTGGTGCCGTAGGGCTGGGTCCCGTACCCCGACTGGCCGCCCGTGCCGAAGGCTTGCGTCGCTCCGCCGCCGTAGGCCTGGGTCGCGTCCGACGGTGCCCCTGCGCCGGGCGGGGCGTACGGCGAGGTCGGCTGCGGTTGCCCGTAGGACGCTTGCGGCGGCTGGGGTTGGCCGTAGGACGGTGGCTGGCCCTGGGGTTGGCCGTAGGACGGTGGCTGGCCCTGCGGCTGCCCGTAGGACGGCGGTTGGGTCTGCGGTTGGCTCTGTGGTTGGCCGAACGTGCCGGGCGCCGCGAAACCCTGGTTCACGTCGTTGCGGTCGATGCGCCGGGTCTCACCGCCCTCGCCCTCGTGGGCACCGGGCGACGGACGCACAGGGGCCGGGGCGTCCGGCACCTGATGCGACGGGCTCGGGTGCGGAGCTTGGGGTTGCTGACCCTGGGATGTCTGGGTATCAGGTGACCACGCCTGGGGCGGTGGCCCCTGCTGCGAGGAGGGCGACGGCGGCTGGTGGGGCTGGCCGTATCCCGGCGACGACTGGCCGAGGAAGCCCGGCTGGTTGAAGCCGCCCTGACCGGGCTGGGCTCCGGCGCCCGGCTGGGGTCCGGCGCCCGGCTGCGGGGGTTGCTGATAGGGCGATACGACCTGCGTGGCGCGGGCGTCACTGTCATCCGAACTCGGCCGCACCGGCGTCTGCTCGGTGGCCGGCTGACGCTGTCCCTGCTGTCCCTGCTCCGGCTGGTCGGAATCGCGCTGGTCGTCGTCGGCGGCGGGCGGCCACGACGCCTGCTGGGGCGGCTGGTTCTGCGGCCACTGCTGGCCGCCGCCGGAACTGCTCTGATCGCTCATGACCCCACCCCAACGTCTGGTTGCGCGTTCGTGATCGTGCCGCCGGTTCGCCACACGCTACTGCGTCGGCCCGATCGCGGTGAGTACGCCGTCCACGCCAGTTGGCGCCGGTCCTGGGACCGACCTCAGGGCAGCATGCTCTGCGCCACGACGCCGTGGCGCAGGGCCGCGGCGGCGGCGCGCGCTGCCGGCGCGAGCCGCGACTCGCCGCCCTGCGTGTCGGGCGCGGTGGCCAGCTGCTCGAGCAGGTCCAGTACCTGCTTGCACCAGCGGATGAAATCACCGGCCGACAGTTCGACGCCACGTTCGGACGCGGCGCCGAGGACACGGTCGAGGCGCTCCTGCCGGGCCCAGCGGTAGACGGCCCAGAGGAAACCGGGCTGCGGTTCACGGCTCAGCGGCAGGCCGCGCTCGTGCTCGGCGTCGACCAGTCCCGCCCACAAGCGCGTGGTCGCCGCCATCGCATCGCGGACCGCCGGACTCGGCATGCGGTCGACGAGGGCCTCCTCGCGTCGCGGTTCGTAGACCAGGCTGGAGACGACGGCGGCCAGCTCGGCAGGATCCAGCTCGTTCCACACCCCGGCGCGCAGGCATTCCGCCGTCAGCAGGTCGCTCTCGGACCAGATCCGCGCCAGCTGCCGGCCCGCCGGGGTGGCGTCGTCCCCCTCGAGGTAGCCGCGTTCGTCGAGCAGGGTGCAGATGCGGTCGAAGGTACGGCCGAGCGACCCCGTCCGACCCTCGATCCGTCGTCGCAGATTATCGTTCTCCTTGGCCAGCCGGCTGTACCGCTCGCCCCACCGGGCGTGGTCCTCGCGTTCGTGGCACTGGTGGCACGGATGTGCGCGCATCGCACGGCGCAGGCGCAGCACCTCGGTGTCACCGTCCGGGGTGTGCTCGTCGGTGTCGCCCCGGCGTGACCCCCCTCGGCTCCCACGGGCCGCGGCGGGCAGGTCGAGCGCCCGGATGCTCGAGGCCAGATCGCGGCGTTCCTGCGGGGAGCGCGGGTTGACGTGCTTCGGCACGCGCACGGTACCCAGCACATCGACCGTGGCGGGGAAGTCGCCCATCGACAGCCGCCCGGACCAGTGGCCCTCGGTCACGACGAGCGGCCGCGGATCGTCCTGGGGTTGAACACCGGGATCGAGCACGACGGCCAGGCCCGCCCGCTTGCCCCGCGGTACCCGGATCACGTCGCCGCGCCGCAGTGACTCCAGCGAGGCCGCTACCGCGCCGCGCCGGCGGGACGCGCCCTCGCGGGCCAGCAGCGACTCCCGCTCGCTGAGCCGGCGACGCAGGTCGGCGTACTCGGCGAAATCGCCCAGATGGCAGGTCATGTGCCGGGCGTGCTCGGCGAGCACGCGCTCGTTGCGTTTGATCTGGGCGAGCAGGCCGGCGACGCCGCGGTCGGTCTGGAATTGCGCGAACGAGGCCTCCAGCAGCTCGCGCCCGGCGGGCCGGCCCATCTGGGCGACCAGGTTGACGGCCATGTTGTAGGAGGGCCGGAACGACGACCGCAACGGGTAGGTGCGGTTCGACGCGAGCCCGGCCACGCGCACCGGGTCGACCTCGGGCGTCCAGAGCACGACGGCGTGCCCCTCGACGTCGATGCCGCGGCGGCCGGCCCGCCCGGTGAGCTGGGTGTACTCCCCCGGAGTGATGTCGGCGTGGGACTCGCCGTTGAACTTCGACAGCCGCTCGAGCACGACCGTGCGCGCGGGCATGTTGATGCCCAGCGCCAGGGTCTCGGTGGCGAACACCGCGCGGACGAGACCGCGTTCGAACAGTTCCTCGACGGCCTGCTTGAACGGCGGGATGAGCCCGGCGTGGTGAGCGGCGACGCCACGGCGCAGCGCGTCGCGCCACTCCCAGTACCCCAGGACGTCGAGGTCCTCGCCCGGGACTCCGGCGGTGAGCGCGTCGACGACGTCGTCGATCTCGGCGCGTTCCTGCTCGTTCGTGAGCCACATGCCGGCCCACACGCACTGTCGCGCCGCGGCGTCGCAACCGGCCCGGCTGAAGATGAAGGTGATCGCCGGCAGCAGCCCCTCGCGGTCGAGTCGCGCGATGACGTCGGGACGCGAGGGTGGGCGCCAGCCCCGGTTCGGCCGGCCGTGCCGTCGGCCGGGGATCGGGTCGAGGTAGCGGGTGCGCTCGGCGACGTTGCGCAGCAGGGCGGGGTCGACGGCGGGTGGCCCGCCGCCGTCCGGCGAGGCCGTGCCGAACAGGTCGAACATCCGCGAGCCGACGAGCACGTGCTGCCAGAGCGGCACCGGGCGCTCCTCGTGCACGATGACCCGCGTCTCGCCGCGCACCGACACCAGCCATTCGCCGAACTCCTCGGCGTTGCTGACCGTGGCCGAGAGCGATACCAGCCGTACGGCGGCCGGGAGGTGGATGATCACCTCTTCCCAGACCGCGCCGCGGAAGCGGTCGCCGAGGTAGTGCACCTCGTCCATGACCACGTAGCCGAGTCCGGCCAACGCGTCACTGCCGACGTAGAGCATGTTGCGCAGGACCTCGGTGGTCATCACGACGATCGGTGCGTCGGCGTTCTGCGCGGTGTCGCCGGTGAGCAGGCCGACCTGTCCGGGTCCGTACCGGTCGACGAGGTCGTTGTACTTCTGGTTCGACAGCGCCTTGATCGGCGTGGTGTAGAAGCACTTCTGGCCTGCCGCGAGCGCGAGGTGCACCGCGAACTCACCCACGACGGTCTTGCCGGCCCCCGTCGGTGCGCAGACCAGCACCGAGTAGCCGTCCTCGAGCGCCTCGCAGCCCTGTTCCTGGAACGGATCGAGGGTGAACGGCAGCCCGACGCGGAAGTCGGACAGCACCCGACGGCCGGAGCGACGCCGCGCCGCGGCATACCGCTCGCTGGGCGACGACATGACTCCACAGTAGGTGCGCAGGCGTCGAGGACGCGGTGGCGGGTCAGGTCGTGTCGGACCACGCCTCGCCGAGCGCCGGCAGTTGTTTCGGGATCGGGTCGATCGAGGACGGGACGTCGTCGTCGAGATGCTCGTCCGCGGCTTCGGCGGCCTTCCGGCGCGCCTTCCGCCGGTCCCGCACGACCGCGAACAGCACGGCGCCCTCGAAGAGCACGACCATCGGTATGGCCATGGCGCACATGGTGAACGGGTCGGTGGTCGGCGTGGCGACGGCGGCGAACAGGAAGATCAGGAAGATGGCGATGCGCTGGGACTTCTTCAGCACGCGGGCCGGAAGCACGCCGGCAAGGTTGGCCATGATGACGAGCAGCGGCAATTCGAAGGCGGCGCCGAAGGTCACGAGCACCAGCACGACGAAGGAGATGTAGCTGCCGACGCTGAGCAACGACTGCGTGCCGTACCCGGCCTGCTCGATCAGGATACGCAGGCCCTTCGTGAGAACGACGTAGGCGAGCAGGACGCCGCCGGCGAACAGGATCGTCGACGTGAGGACGAAGATGATCGTGTAGCGGCGCTCGTTCTTGCGCAGGCCCGGCGTGATGAACGCCCAGATCTGGTACAGCCACAACGGCGCGGTGAACACGGCGCCAGAGATGGCGGAGACCTTCAACCGGGTGGTGAAGCCCTCGAGCGCCCCCTGGTAGACCAGAGCGCAGTTGGGTCCGGTCCGCGGGGTGAAACGGTATTTCGCCGGGACGGCACAGTACGGGTGGCGCAGGAACTCCAACGTATGAGGGTAGAGGAACCAGCCGAGCACGGCACCGAGAGCGACGAAGATCAGGATGAACACCACTCGCCGGCGCAGCTCCCGCAGGTGGTCGAGTACCGGCATCCGCCCGTCGGGCGTCTTGGCCGGTCGCCGGCGCCGGGCGCGCTTGGCCACGGCGCTCAGCGCAGTCCGGTGGCGGCTAGCCGCTCCTGGGACTCGGCGAGCCGGGTCCGCAGATCCTGCGCTTGGTCGTTCAGACCCTGCAACCGGGACAGGTCACGGGACAGCCGGCGGGCCTTGCCGATCAGGTCCCAGGCGCAGTAGCCGAGGACGAGCAGCGCGACGACCGCGGCCGCGATCCAGGCGACGATGGGAATCCAGGACACGCCTGCACTCTACTTCGCCGGATATGAGGGCAGGCCGTACGAGGACAGGGCTCGCTCGGCGTCGGTACGAACGCCCTCGGCGAGCCAGTCGGGCCCGAGGACCTCGACCTGCCCGGCCGAACCCAGCACGAGCGCACGCACCCACGCCGGGTCGGCGACACGCAGGCTGATTCGCAGCTGCTCGGGGTCGACCGGGTCCGGCTCGACCTGCTCGGTCGAGTAGTAGTCGGCAACCCAGGCGTAGGCGGGGCCGAGCCGCAGCGCGACGAGTAGGTGCTCGGCGGCTGGTTGGTACACGCCCTCGGACAGGTCGCGCAGCTCGACGCCGGCCGGCACCGAGGCCGGCTCGTCGAGCACCTCGACGTCCTCCATCCGGTCGATCCGGAAGACCCGCATGCCCTCGACCTGGCGGCACCACGCCTCGACGTAGCCGTTGCCGTCCGCGGTGAACATGCGCACCGGATCGATCGTCCGCTCGGTCGTCTCGTCCCGGCTCGCGCTGTAGTAGCGGATGCGCAGGGCCCGCTGGTCGTCCACGGCACGGCGTAGCAGCGGGGCCAGCCGCTCGCTGTCGTCCAGCGCGACGGCCACGGTCTCGTCCGCGACGGCCTCCCCGGCAACCGACTCCACCTTGGCCAGTGCGCGCTGCACGGCGCCGGTGTCGGCCAGGCCCGGTGTCTCGGCCAGCGTGCGCAGCGCGACGACGAGCGCGAGCGCCTCCTCGGCGGTCAGCCGCAGTGGACGGGACATGCCGGCGTCGAAGATGACGTCGACGTTCTCGCCCTCGAAGGACAGGTCGATGAGATCACCCGGGCCGTGACCGGGCAGCCCGCACATCCACAGCAGCGTCAGGTCTCGGCGCAGCTGCGCCTCGGTGACGCCGAAGTCGGTGGCCGCCTGGGCGACACCGATGCCGGGCCGGGCCTGCAGGTACGGCACGAGCGCGAGCAGCCGCGGCAACCGCTCCTCGTTCGACGTCGGGCGGCCCGTGGTCATCGGGGTTCTCCCACCACGGCGCGGAGCCGCTCGACGACGGCGGCGACGAGGTCGGGCGGGTCGAGGGCCTGGGCCGCGCTGCCGCTGCTCGCGACGATGCGGGCGAGCCACCCGGTGTCGACGAAGTCGATGGTCAGCACGCCGTCGCGCTCCTCGCGGGCGATGCGCCGCAGCTGACCGGCGCCCGGGCCGAACACGCGCACGTGCGCGAGGCGATCGGCTTCGGGGCTGCGTCCGGCCACCAGGTCCAGCAGATCCACCTTGTCCGGCCGGGTGAACGCGCTGGGTCCGCCGACGGTGCGGACGGCGCCGGTGATGCGCGAGAGCCGGAAGCTGCGGGGCTCGCCGCGGTCCCGGTCGAAGCCGGCGACGTACCAGCGGCGGCGCCACGACAGCACGCCCCACGGCTCGAGGGTGCGCGTCTCGGGGGCATCGGCGCGGGCCTTGACGTAGTCGAAGCTGACGACGGTGGCGGTACGGGCCGCGGTGAGCAGGGCCGGCAGGCTGGGGTCGCTCGCGTCCAGCTGCGGCGCGGCGCCCGGAGCATCCGCGGCACGCACCTCGGTGCCCGCGGCGCGCAGCTTGATCAGTGCCTGCCTGGCCGGTTCGCCGAGCGTCGCGGACTGCCAGAGGCGGGCCGCGAGACCCACGGCGGCGGCCTCGGCGGCGTCGAATTCGATCGGCGGCAGCTCGTAGTCGCGCCGGCGGATGCGGTAGCCGTCCTCGGCGTCGAAGTGGCTGTTGCGCCCGGTCTCCAGCGGGATGCCGAGATCGCGCAGCTCGGCCTTGTCGCGCTCGAACATGCGCTTGAACGCCTCGTCCGTCGCCCGCGAACCGTCGGCGCCCTCGTAGCCCGGGACGGCGTCCCGAATGCGTTCCGCGGTCAGGAACTGACGTGTGGAGAGCAGGCAGATGACGAGGTTGACGAGTCGCTCAGCACGTCGGGCCGCCATGTCCTCAAAGCTAATCCGCGCCCGCGGCTTGCGCTCCGCGGCACGCCTGCTCTCCATGCCCAGATCATGACGGATCGGGGGGTCCTGCGGGAAACGACTAGGACAGGACCGCGTTGCAGGCCTCGTTGACGATCGCGTTGATGATGCGGTTGGTGACTTCTTTGAAGACCGGGATCTCGGCGAGCGAGGCGCCGAACGTCGGCACCGCCTCGGCGATGGCGGAGATGATCTCGCACAGCAGTGTGATCAGGTTGATCATGGTGTTGATCTTCAAGCCGAGCACGATGCCGGCGCCGGCGTACATCGCGGCGCCCACCACCTCGACTCCGGTGCTGGCGTCGCCGAGCACCGACAGCGGCGAGTTCGGGTGCTCCATGCGGGCCGAGAAGCTCTGCAAAGCCGCGCTCTGGTTGCGCGACAGCAGCTGCTGGGTGGCGTTCGAACCTGTCCCGTGCGAGGCCGAGACGGCGGACCCGAACGAGCACCATTCGCCGCCGACGCTGAACAGGTCCTGCTCGTCGACCTCGGGCCAGGTGAAGCCGAGATCGTTCAACAGTCGTTCCAGCTCGCCGGGCAGGGTGAGTCCCATCAGCCGTTCCTCTCGCGTCGTTCGCGGACGTGGGCCGCGACCTGGGCCATGCCGTTGGTGATGTCGTCGAGCTGCCGCCGCGCCTGCGCCTGCGCCGTACGCACGACATCGACGAGCGGGGTGAGGTCGGCCGCGGCGGGCCGGGCGTCCAACGCGGCGTTCACGGCCCGCCGGGCCGCGGCCGCGACGTCCTCGAGGGGTAGGCGGAACAGGGTCGGTTCGAGCACGAGCGACAGCACCCGCCCGTCGACGTCGACCTCCGCGCGGGCTTGACCGTCGGCTGCCGCCCCGGCGAACGGCCCGCGCGCCGCCGCATCGATCCCGGCGTCCGCGCCGCCCTCGACACCTGCGCCGGCCAGCGCCGCGCGGGCACGCTCGACGAGTGTCTCGAGCCCGTCCGACGGCGCGGCCGGATCCGTCGGCTGCGGGCTGCGGCTGCGGCTGCGGTGCGGCCATCGCCTACTGCGCCGAGAACAGCGCGCTGCTGTTCGCCTCGGCCTCGGTGTAGTGCTGGGCGGCGCTCCGCAGGGCGGTGGCGTGGCTCGACATCGCCTCGCGGGACGAGCCGAAGCAGGAGTCCGCGATCGCAACAGCGCCGAGCATCGTCATCTGGATCAACGGCGAGATCGAGTCGGTGCTGCCGTACTGGATCGAGAGCGTCCGCGCCTTGAGCTGCTGCCACTGGGAGTGCAGGTCGCCGCCGGCCTGGTCGAGCGCCTGCCCGGTGGTGTGCAGGTCGTCCGGTTGGATCGTGAACCCCGCCATCTCGTCCTCCCTCGTCGCTTACTTCAGCTGCTCGAGCGCTGCGAGCAGCGATCCGTTCATGGCGCGGGACACCTCGAGCGACTGCTCCTGGATGGCCCGCAGCTCTGCCGTGCGCTCGCCGGTGGGCGCCGCCGCCGGACGGGCGTCGACCGCCTCGTTCACCGCCTGCCGGATGGCGCCCGCCACGGCATCACGGTCGCGCAGGATGCGCGGATCGAGTTCCAACTGCTGCACACGACCCCGGCCGTCGAGCACGGCAGTGACGTAACCGGCCGCGTCACTGCCCGTGCTGGTGTGCCCGGTATCGACACCGCCCGACACGGCAGCGGCCAACCGGTCCAGCAGCGCGTCGAGCGCGGAGCCGGGGTCGACCGCCGGGTCCGCGGCGCTCGGGTCGGGCTGCATGGACCGAGCCTATCGGGAACAGAGCGGACGAAGCCTTACGAACCGGTCACCGACGGCTACATCGAGGCGATGAGCTTCTCGACCCGTTCGTCGACACTGCGGAACGGGTCCTTGCACAGCACGGTGCGCTGCGCCTGGTCGTTGAGCTTGAGGTGCACCCAGTCGACGGTGAAGTCGCGGCGGCGCTCCTGCGCACGCTTGATGAAGTCCCCGCGCAGCTTCGCGCGGGTGGTCTGCGGCGGCACGCTCTTGGCCTCGAAGATCGTCAGGTCGTTGACGACGCGCTCGACGGCGTTCTTGCGCTGCAGCAGGTAGTACAGCCCCCGCTGGCGGGAGATGTCGTGGTAGGCGAGGTCGAGCTGCGCGACGCGGGGCGAGCTCAGCGGCAGGTCGTGCTTGGCCCGGTAGCGCTCGATGAGCTGGTACTTCGTCGCCCAGTCGATCTCGCGGTCGATGAGGGTGAGGTCCTGCTTCTCGATGGCGTCCAGGGCGCGGCCCCAGAGCTCGAGCACCCGCTTGGACGAGGCGTCCTCACCGGTGCGCGCCACGAAGTCGACGGCACGCGAGTAGTACTCGCGCTGGATCTGCAGGGCGGACGCGCTGCGGCCGGCGGCCAGGCGCACGGGTCGCGTGCCGGTGAGGTCGTGGCTGATCTCGCGGATCGCGCGGATCGGGTTCTCCAGCGTGAGGTCGACGAACGGCACGCCCTGCTCGACCATCCGCAGCACGAGGTCGGCCGACCCGACCTTGAGCAAGGTCGTCGACTCGTTCATGTTCGAGTCGCCGACGATCACATGCAGGCGGCGGTAGCGCTCGGCGTCGGCATGCGGCTCGTCGCGGGTGTTGATGATCGGGCGGCTGCGGGTGGTGGCCGAGCTGACGCCCTCCCAGATGTGCTCGGCGCGCTGGCTGATGCAGTACACCGCGCCGCGCGGCGTCTGCAGCACCTTGCCGGCGCCGCAGATCAGCTGGCGGGTGACGAGGAACGGGATGAGCACGTCGGCGAGCCGGCTGAACTCGCCGTGCCGTCCGACGAGGAAGTTCTCGTGGCAGCCGTAGGAGTTGCCGGCCGAGTCGGTGTTGTTCTTGAACAGGTAGATGTCGCCGGCGATGCCCTCGTCGTGCAACCGTTTCTCGGCGTCGACGACGAGACCCTCGAGCACCCGCTCGCCGGCCTTGTCGTGGGCGACGAGGCTCTCGACGCTGTCGCACTCGGGCGTGGCGTACTCGGGGTGGCTGCCGACGTCGAGATACAGGCGCGCGCCGTTCTTGAGGAAGACGTTCGACGAGCGGCCCCACGACACCACGCGACGGAACAGGTAGCGGGCGACCTCGTCGGGCGAGAGCCGCCGCTGGCCGTGGAACGTGCACGTAACGCCGTACTCGTTCTCGAGGCCCAGGATGCGCTTGTGCACGGCTCCACAGTAACCACGCGCTCGCGCCGCGCACCGTCCCGACGGGCCCGCCACGTGGACGGGCTTCCGTCCCGTCCTCTTGCGAGTTCGTTTGACATTTGGCAGGCTTCTGTCAAGAACACGGACGAAAAAGCTGTTCGTGTCAACCGAGGGAGACGTCTGTGGCTCGCGAGGGTTCGCTGTCCGGCACGGTGACGGGGACGACCGGGGCGGCCGAACGACCGGCCTGGCGCGATCGCAAGCGCTACCTCTGGCTGCTCGGCACCGTCGTGCCGCTGTTCCTGTTCATCGGGTGGGGGCTGGTCAACCTCACCGGACTGACGCTGTTCTGGTGGATGGGCCCGATCGTGCTCTACGTCCTCATCCCGCTGCTCGACGTGGCGATCGGTGATGACCCGAGCAACGCGCCCGAAGCCGCCCTCGCCTGGTTGGAGAACGACCGCTACTACCGCTGGGTCACGTACCTGTTCCTGCCCTGCCAGTTCGCCGCGTTCTTCACCGGTTTCTGGCTCATGACGCGGCACGGCGGCCCGCCGCTCGTCGACAAGCTGGGCATCACCGCGACCCTCGGCATGCTCAACGGCGTCGCCATCAACACCGCGCACGAACTGGGCCACAAGAAGGAACACCTGGAGCGCTGGTTCGCGCGCATTGCCCTCGCGCCGTGTTTCTACGGGCACTTCTTCATCGAGCACAACCGCGGCCACCACGTCCGCGTGGCGACGCCTGACGACCCGGCCTCGAGCCGGCTCGGTGAGACGTTCTGGGGCTTCTGGCCCCGGACCGTCGCGGGCAGCGTGCGCAACGGTTGGCGGCTGGAGCGCACCCGCCTGCGCAGGATGGACAAACCTGTCTGGTCGCTGCGCAACGACGTCCTCAACGCCTGGGCGATGACGGTGGTGCTGTGGGCCGCGGTGCTGGCGCTGTTCGGCATCGGCGTGCTGCCGTTCCTGATCATCCAGGCCGTACTCGCATTCAGCCTGCTCGAGGCCGTCAACTACCTGGAGCACTACGGGTTGCGCCGCGTGTCGCTGCCCAACGGTCGCTACGAGCGCGTCACCCCGCGGCACAGCTGGAACAACAACCACCTGACGACGAACCTGTTCCTCTACCACCTGCAGCGGCACAGCGACCACCACGCCAACCCCACGCGGCGCTACCAGAGTCTGCGGCACTTCGACGAGTCGCCGCAGCTGCCCGCCGGGTACGCGGCGATGATCCTGCTGGCCTACGTGCCGCCACTGTGGCGCCGCGTCATGGACAAGCGGGTGCTCGCGCACTACGGCGGCGACGTCACCCAGGCCAACATCGACCCGCGCCGCCGCGAACAGGTGCTGGCGAAATACGGCGACGCCGCCTCGACCGGACCGGCCGCGGCGCACGCGGCCTGAGCCTGGGACCATCGTCGTCGTGAGCGTGTATCGGTACGGATGGCGATGAGCCGCTACCGCTGCGGTGTCTGCGACTACGTCTACGACGAGGACGCGGGCGAACCGCGCGAGGGGTTCCCGCCCGGCACGGCGTGGAGTGACGTCCCCGACGACTGGGCCTGCCCTGACTGCGGCGTGCGCGAGAAGGTCGACTTCGTCGATGCCTGAGCCCTACGCCAAAGCTGCGCGCACCCTGCTGCACGACACCGTGATGGCCGCCGTCGACGACCTCGTCCGCTCGCGCGGCTGGCAGGCGACCACGATGGCCGATGTCGCCCGTGCGGCCGGCGTCTCGCGGCAGACGGTCTACAACGAATTCGGTTCACGAGCGGCCCTCGTGGAGGCCTACGTCTCGCGCGAGATCGAAGCGATGCTGGCCGGCGTGGACCAGGCGGTCCGGGCTGCGGCCGGCGACGCCCATCTCGCGCTGCGGACCGCGTTCGAACTGTTCCTGAAGCTGGCCTCGGACGAGCCGCTCGTGCAGATCATCGGATCGGACGCGGACAGCGGTGAGCTCATCCGGTTGCTGACCGGCGTCGGGCAGGCGCTGGCCGGCGACCGCGTCGCCCGGCTGATCCCCGAGGTGTGGCCCCAGGTGAGCGAGCAGGACGCGCGAGTGCTGGGCGATTCGCTCGTGCGGCTCGCGATCAGCCACGCGCTGCTGCCGACGCAGGATCCTGGCGTGGTCGCCGAGCAGGTCGGACGCATGCTCGCGCCGTTCGTCAACGAGATCCTGGCCGACTGAGGTACTGCGGACTGAGCTACTGCGTCAGCTCCAGGATGGGTGTCCCGTCGGGCAGCGTCACCTGGATGCTGCGGATGTCCGCGCGTGGCACCGACGTACCCCCGGTGAAATCTGTTTCGCCGCCCTCGGCGAGCGCCCACGACCCGGCGTCGTGAGCGACGCGGTGCGCGTCGATCACCCGCAGACCGTAGGCGTAGCCGTTCCCGCCGAGCCCTGCGGTGTAGTGGCAGCGCAAGTTGATCTCGGTGCCCCAGGGCTCGGCGATGAGCACGGCGGTGGCGCTCACGGGGGTCGGTCGGATCGGCGTCAGCGCCCGTGCGCGTACGGGAGTGGTCGACGCAGGCCAGAGTGCAACCACGAGGGCGATCACGGCAGCTGCTGCCACCAGGCCGAGAGCGACCCCGGCAGTGCGTCGCCGGCTTCGCTCGCGCCGAGCGCGGTGCAGCAGACCGGGCAGCAGCGTGTCCGGTGCGGGGCCCGGGTCCGCGGCCACGAGCTCGGGCGTCAGCGCGCCGACGTCGCGCGCCGCGTCCAACCGGCCGAGCGTGTCGCGCGCCTCGACGACGGCGGCCCGGCAGTCGGCACAGGTCGCGAGGTGGTCTTCGAACTCGGCGCGTTCGTCGGCGTCGAGCGCTCCCAGCACGTAGGCGGCGTCGAGGTGCGTGTACGGGTCGGGACTCATAGCGCGCCTCCTCGCTCTTCGAGCGCGAGCCGCAGGGCGCGCAGCGCGTAATGCGTGCGCGACTTCACGGTGCCGGCCGGGATGCCGAGCGCGGTGGCGGCCTCGATCACCGAGGACCCGCGAAAGTAGCACTCGTGCAGGACAGCGCGGTGGTCGTCGGACAACGACCGCATCGCCTCGACTACGAGATGGTGGTCGACGACGCGGTCCATCTCGTCGGGGACGGGCCGCTCCGGCACCACGTCCGTGATCTGCTCGCGACGCGAACGGGCGGTGCGCCATTCGTCGATCACGATCCGCTTGGCCACCGTGAACAGCCAGGCGCGGGCCGAACCGCGGGTCTCGTCGAGCACTTGCGGGTTGCGCCACGCGCGCAGGAACGTCTCCTGGACGACGTCCTGGGCCTGCGCGCGATCACCGTTGGTCAAGCCGACGACGTAGGCCCACAGTGCGCGCCCGTGTTGGTCGTGCAGTGCCCGCAGCAGGTCGGTGTCGTCCGCGCGCACGTCTCCCCCACCGCATCGGTCGGCCAGCAACGCCGCGGAACTGCCCACGACCGTGAAACGGAACGGCGGCCGATCCGGTTCACCGCCGGGCCGATCCCAGTAGAACATTCCGACGGGGTCGGCGGCGCGACCCCGACACGACGGTCAGGAGCGACCGCTGCCGTTCTGGGTGCCGTCGGAACCGGCTGCGCCCTCGTCCGGCGTCGCCGAGCCGGAGCTCTCGGCGGCGTCACGGTCCTGGACGTCGTGCGGCGGGGTGTCGACCGGCGCCGGTTCGGAGGGCGTGTCCCCGCTCGCGGCGGGCGGCAGCAGGTCGGTGAGCGCCAGCCCGGTGATGCGGCGGAACTTGCGCTGCCCGCGGTTGCGGTCGAGCACGGCCACTTCGAGCTGCGCGCCGGGGATCGTGCGGTGGTCGCCACCGGCCGCGCCCGTCGTGCCCAGTGCGCGCACCGCGACGTGCAGTGCCTCGCGCAGCGGCTGGTGGGCCACGAAGGAGGACTTCATCTCCGTCGTGAGGGTCTCGGCCTGGCCGCCCATGACCATGAACTGCGGCTCCTCGACGATCGTGCCGTCGTAGGTCAGGCGGTAGAGCTGGTCACCGTCGGCGGTGTCGCCGACCTCAGCCACGCAGAGCTCCACCTCGTAGGGCTTCTGCTGCTCGGTGAAGATCGTGCCGAGCGTCTGGGCGTACGCGTTGGCCAGGGCGCGCGCGGTGACGTCGCGGCGGTCGTAGGAGTATCCGCGCAGGTCGGTGAGCCGGATGCCGGCCACGCGCAGGCTCTCGAACTCGTTGTAGCGCCCGACGGCGGCAAAGCCGATGCGGTCGTAGATCTCGCTCACCTTGTGCAGCGCGGAGCTGGCGTTCTCGGTGACGAACAGGACGCCGTCGACGTAGGTCGAGCAGATCACGCTGCGGCCGCGGGAGATGCCTTTGCGGGCGTACTCCGAACGGTCGCGCATGATCTGCTCGGCCGAGGCGTAGAACGGCATCGACATGGTGTGGCTCCTCGCTCGGGGTTCGTCGGGGGTGTGGCCGGCTCAGCTGCCGGGGCGGCCCGCCCGGTCGGCGAGAATCTCGCGGACCACACCGCCGAGTTCCTCGTCGCCGACACGTTCGGTGCCGGCGGACGTGGCGAGATACACGGCGGGGTAGATGCCGCGGGTGATGTCCGGACCACCCGTGGCCGAGTCGTCGTCCGCCGCGTCGTAGAGCGCTTCGACCGCGACCCGGACGGCCTCGGCGCGGGACAGGCCCTCGTGCCACAGCTTCTTCAGGGCGCCGCGGGCGAACAGCGAGCCCGATCCCACCGAGTGGTAGTGCTGCTCGGGGTAGCGGCCGCCGGCAACGTCGAAGCTGTAGATCTTGCCGGCGGTGGCGGGGCTCGCGGCGTCGACGTCGAAGCCGGCGAACAACGGCACGACGGCGAGGCCCTGCATGGCCACGCTCAGGTTGCCGCGGATCATGGTCGCGAGCCGGTTGGCCTTGCCGTCCAGGGTGAGTTGCGTGCCCTCGATCTTCTCGTAGTGCTCCAGCTCGACCTGGTAGAGGCGCACGATCTCGATGGCCAGCCCGGCGACGCCGGCGATGCCCACCAGGGAGTAGTCGTCGGCGGGATAGACCTTCTCGATGTCGCGTTGCGAGATGAGGTTGCCCGAGGTTGCGCGGCGGTCGCCGGCCATCACGACGCCGTCGGCGTAGACGACCGTGACGATCGTCGTGCCGTGCGGCGCGGCCGAGACGTCGCCGACCCGGCCGGGCAGCAGTTCCGGGGACGCGACGGACAGGAAGTCGGCGAACGAGGACGACCCGGGCATCGTCGCGTAGCGCAGGATCCCGGCCGTGCCGGGCTGTGCGTCGGGACGGGTGGGGTCGATGTTCACGCTGGCTCCTCGCTGCTGGGTCCGGCCTCGTCCGACCCTACCCAGGGCGGTGGGTCATCGAGGTCCCACGGGGCGGGTTCACCCGGCGGCCACGGGTCCTCCGTCGGCGACGAGGCTCAGCCCGAGCTGAACGGCGGCATGCCCGCCGGGTCGAACCCTCGGCCGTTCACGTACCAAGCGGCACGCGCCATCAGGTCGGTGCGGTCGCGGAACTGGCCGAGCCCTCCGTTGCAGTTGAAGCAGAGCGCACCGCGCACGCGCGCCGTGCGGTGCTCGTGATCGACGTGGGCCGCAGGTGCCTCCTCGCAGTTGGCACACAAGCCACCCTGCTCCGGTTCCTCGGGAAATCGCCCTCGGGCTTATCGTGTCGCATTCCGCGCACCATTTGGAACCCATCGGAACGTCCTTGGACCGGAAGGAGACCCGGTTCTTGGGCGGTCCAATCTGTTTCTTTTGCTGACGGTCTGTCGCTTTGCGCGCAGGCGGCCCAGTAGAACGCCAGCCGTCCCGATTACGACGGTTCTTCGTGAAGGCGGAGAGTGGAAGTTCGCGACGGCAGTCAGTGCAAACTGCTTGGTCATGTACGGAAATTATCGACGAGGTACGACAATTTCCGACCAAGATCAACTAGTCACTCACCCCCTTTTTGGACAAACGCCCTAACGAAGTCTTCCGCATTGCTTTCCAGGACTTCGTCGATTTCGTCGAGGATGGCGTCGACATCTTCGGACAGTTTCTCGTGGCGTTCGCTGACGTCGGTGGAGGACTCCTGGGTCTCCTCGACCTCGTCCTCACGCTGGCGCTGCGGCCGGTTCTGCTCGTGGGTCGGCATCTGCGGGTCCCCTCTCGATCGGTCCAGGTCACCCTAGCTCGCACACATGACCATCACCCGTCAGTACGGGCCGGTCTGTGACAGCCCTGTAACCAAGGCGCCTGTAATCAACGCTCGGGGCTGCACCCCGTCCGACCTGCTCGCTAGCGTGCGGGACATGCCGATCCCTGCCACCGTCAGCCTGGCCACCCTCGGGGTGGCCGACGTCGAACGCTCGACCGCGTTCTACGTCGCGCTCGGGTTCCGCCTGTCCGAGGCCTCGGTCCCGCGCGAGGTGAGCTTCTTCCACACCGCCGGGGCGCTCCTGGCCGTCTGGAGAGCGGACGCGCTGCGCGCCGACGCCCACGCCGCCGGCGAGCCGGGCTCGTTCCGCGGAACGGCCCTCGCCATCAACGTCGACTCCCGCCAGGCGGTCGACGACGCCCTCGCGGTGGCCGGGGCGGCGGGCGCCACCATCCCCCGTGGCGCCGAGGCCACCGACTGGGGCGGCTACCAGGGTTACTTCGCCGATCCCGACGGCCATCTGTGGGAGGTTGCGCACAATCCGTTCTGGCCCCTGGACGACCGCGGCTTGCCGCAGCTGCCCTAGCGGCTCACGAAGGGTACCGAGGCCCGAGGTCCTGCACGAACGCCGACAGCTGGGCCAGGTTGCGGCACTCGACCATCGAGACGATGCCGTCGAAGTCACTGGCGCGGGAATCGCCGGTGTCCCACAGCTCACGCCGCTCCGGATTGAGCCAGTACGCATGCTTCGCGCGCTCGGCCAGCGAGGTGAGTGTTGACAGCGCCAGCGCGCCGTAGTTCGAGCGCGCGTCGCCGAGCACCAGCAGCGACGTCTTCGGCCCCACCGCGTCGGGGAACCGCTGCGCGAACAGCTCGAAGGCCCGCCCGTAATCTGTCCGCCCGACGACCCAGGTCACGTCGGCCTCCTGCGTCAGCCGCGTCACCGCCTCCAGGACATCCGAACCCGGCGCGAAGAAGCGAGTGAGCTCGTCCACCTCGTCCACGAAGCCGAAGGCCCGGACGCGGCTGAACTGCTCGCGCAGCGCGAAGACCAGTAGCAGCGTGAACTGCGCGAAGGCAGCGACCGACTCGCTGAGGTCGCAGAGCACGACCAGGTCGGTCTTGTTCGGCCGCCGTGGTCGGTGGTGCGTCTGCATCGGCACGCCGCCGGACGACAGCGACGCGCGCATGGTGCGTCGCATGTCGAGCATGCCGCGGGAACCCCGGTGCCGGTCCAGGGTCAGGCGCGCGGCGAGCCGGCGGGCCAGCGGCTGGATCTCCCGGCGCAGCGCGGCGAGGTCGGCGCGGTTCGCGCTGAGGAACGGCACCGTCTCGAGGTTCGGCGTCCGGGCCGAGCGCGCGACCTTCTCCACGTCACCGGTCTCGGCGGCGCGACGCCGGACGTCGGCCTCGACGCGGGCCTCGAAGCGCCCAATCCGCTGCTGGATCATGGTCCGCGCCCGGCGCTCCGCGAGGCCGCCCAGCTCGCCGCCGCCGAGCACCGCGGCGAGAACCCGAGCCATCAAGGTCTCGGGCGACACGCGGCGCATCGTCGTCATCCGCGACCACGTCGTCGTGCCCGGTTGCCGGCCCGGCACCGCGCCGAAGGTGGAGACGGCATCGCGGGCGAGGGCGTCCAGCTGCGCCTCGTCCCCGTCCTGGAGCCAGTCGGCGAGATCCTCGCGGAAGCGGTCGCGGTCCGGGTCCTCCAGCGGCCCGCGCGGTGCCGCGTCGGGGTCCCGCGGCGGCGGCTCGGTACCGCTCGGTGGCGCGACCGACTCTCCCGTCACCGCAGGGAAGTACAAGTCGAACAGCGTGTCGAACGCGGGACGGTGCAGGTGGCGCTTGACGAGCGTCGCGGCCAGGGCGGCCCGAAGCTGCTGACGGTCGAGCAGGTCGACGACGCCGAACGTGCGGGCGGCGTCGATCCCCTCCGCGACCGAGATCGTCAGACCCGCGTCGCGCAGCGCGTCGACGAACGCGACCTGCCGGTCGAGAAGGCTGTGCGGACGCACGTGCGCCGTCATCCCGGCAGGCCGAGTTCCTTGATCGCACGGGCGTGGTCGGTGCGGTGCTTGAGCACCACGCCGAGCGTGCGCGCGATCTGCTGCTCGTCCAGGTCGTCGATGCCGAGCGCCAGCAACGTCCGCGCCCAGTCGATCGTCTCGGCCACAGACGGTGCCTTCTTCAGCTCCAGCGTGCGCAGCGTGGCGGCCGTGCGGGCGAGCTGCTCGGCGAGTTCGGCGCGCACCTCGGGCACCTGCTCGAGGATGATGTCCCGCTCGCGTTCCGGGTTCGGGTAGTCGAGGTAGAGGTAGAGGCACCGCCGCTTCAGCGCCTCCGACAGCTCGCGGGTCGCGTTCGACGTGACCACGACGTAGGGGCGTCTGGTGGCGGTGACGGTGCCGAGCTCCGGGATCGTCACCTGGAACTCCGAGAGCACCTCCAGCAGCAGCGCCTCGACCTCGATGTCGGTCTTGTCGGCCTCGTCGATCAGCAGCACCGTCGGCTCGTCGCGGCGGATGGCGGTGAGCAGCGGACGGGTCAACAGGAACTCGTCGGTGAAGATGTCGTCGTGCGTGCGCTCCCAGGCCGAGCCGTCGGGATCGCCCGCGACGCCGGCCTGGATGCGCAGCAGCTGCTTGCGGTAGTTCCACTCGTACAGCGCCCGCGCCTCGTCCAAACCCTCGTAGCACTGCAGCCGGATGAGCCCGGCCCCGGTGGCCTCCGAGATCGCCTTGGCCAGCTGCGTCTTGCCCACGCCGGCCGGGCCCTCGACGAGCAGCGGGCGTCCGAGCGTCCCGGCCAGATAGACGGTGGTGGCCGTCGCGGTGTCGGCGAGGTAGTGGACGCCGGCCAGCGCTGTCGCGGCCGCATCGGGAGAGTCGAACACGCGTCCATCCTGCCCGCGCCCGCCGAAGGTCCGGTAGACAGCACCCATGGACCCCATTGCGGAGTGGACCGAAGCCCAGGAACGCGTGATCGCCCTGGTCGAGGGACTGGACGCGGACGCCGCCGGCCGGCACGTCCCGGCCACGCCGGACTGGACGGTGCACGACCTGCTCGCGCACATGGTCGGGCTCGGTGTCGACGTCGTGCGCGGCGACGAGCCCGACGACCACAACAGCGCGTGGACGCAGCGTCAGGTCGACGAGCGGGCGTCCGCCGACGTCACCGCGATCGTGGAGGAATGGCGTGGCGTGACCGAGCCGTTGCAGCAGTGGATGCGCGAGAACGGACCACGCCCGCTCGGCGACGTGATCATTCACGAGCAGGACCTGCGCAGTGCGCTGGGCCGGCCCGGTGCGCAGGACACCGCCGCATTCGCCGCGATCCGCGACCGCATGGCCGCCCGGGTGCACGACGGCGTGACGCAGGCGGGACTGCCGCCGCTCGAACTGGCCGGGCCCACCTGGACGGTCGTCCTCGGCGACCGCGGAGACGCGGCGGTGCGGCTCGAAGCCTCTGACTTCGATCTGGCCCGCGCGCTCATGTCGCGACGCTCCGCGGACCAGGTGCGGTCGTGGGTCGTGCGCGGGGCCGTGGAGCCCTACCTCGAGCTGCTCGGGGCCCTCGGCCCCTTGCCCGATCGCGAGCTGCCCGAGTGAGCGCGCCCGGGACGCCGCCGCCGTCGATCACCCTGCGCGCCATGACACCCGCCGAGTACCCGGCGTGGCGCGAACACTCGACGGCCGCGTTCGCGTCCGAACTCAGCCAGGCGCACAGCGCGCCGCTGGAGCAGGCGCTCGCCCGCGCCGAGCAGCAGTACGAGGATTACCTCCCGGACGGGCTGGACACCGACGGCATGCTGCTACGCGTCGTGGTGGACGAGCACGGCGTGGACGTCGGCGTCCTGTGGATCGGCCGGCACCTGCAGCGCGCCGGAATGGGATTCGTCTGGGAGATCGAGATCTACGAGCTGTACCGCGGGCGCGGCCTGGGACGGGCCACCATGCTCGCCGCGGAGGACCTGGCCCGCGAGCAGGGGTGGTCGTCCATCGCCCTCAGCGTCTTCGGGTTCAACACCACCGCCCGCCGGCTTTACGAGTCATTGGGCTACGGCACGGTCGCCGTGCAGATGGTCAAGCACCTGTCGGACTGACCCTCGCCGGGCCGGATCTCGTCGAAAAGGTCTCGTTCTTGTCGTAACCCCGTTCTAGGGTCGCTCGCAACGTCCCGCGCGAATCGAGGGGTGAGTGCCATGGGTGGCGTCAGGGTTCTTGTCGGCACGCACAAGGGGGCCTTCGTCCTGACCTCGGACGAGGCGCGCCGGCGCTGGCAGGTCGACGGTCCGCACTTCGCCGGGTGGGACGTCCACCACGTTGCCGGGTCGCCGGCCGACCCGGACCGGCTCTACGCCGCGCAGCACACCGATTGGTTCGGCCAGCTCATCCAGCGCTCGGACGACGGCGGACGCAGCTGGCAGCCCGTCGGCAAGGAGTTCCTGTACGAGGGCGACCCCGGCACGCACCAGTGGTACGACGGCACGCCGCACCCGTGGGAGTTCGCCAAGGTGTGGCATCTCGAGCCGTCGCCGCACGACCCGGACACCGTGTACGCCGGCGTCGAGGACGCCGCCTTGTTCCGCACCACCGACGGCGGCGCGACGTGGACGGAGCTGCCGGGCCTGCGTGAGCAGGGCGACGGGCACCACTGGCAGCCCGGCGCGGGCGGCATGTGCCTGCACACGATCCTGCTCGACCCGGCCGACGACCAGCGCATCGTCGTGGCGATCTCGGCCGCTGGCGTGTTCCGTTCCGACGACGCCGGCGTCTCGTGGCGGCCGATCAACGCCGGCCTGCTCTCCGACGGCATCCCGTCGCCGGCGGCCGAGGTCGGGCACTGCGTACACAACCTCACCGCGCACCCGTCCCGCCCCGACACGATCTTCATGCAGAAGCACTGGGACGTCATGCGCAGCGACGACGGCGGCGAGCAGTGGACCGAGATCAGCGGCGACCTGCCCACCGACTTCGGCTTCCCGATCTCGGTGCACGCCCACGACCCGGACACCGTCTACGTCGTGCCGATCACCAGCGACGGCCACCACTTCCCGCCCGACGGCAAGCTGCGGGTCTACCGCTCCCGCACCGGCGGCAATTCCTGGGAGCCGCTGACGAGCGGGCTGCCGCAGCAGGACTGCTACGTCAACGTGCTGCGGGACGCCATGGATGTCGACACCCTCGACGACTGCGGTGTCTACTTCGGTACCACCGGTGGCCAGGTCTACGCGTCGGCTGACTCGGGCGACACCTGGAGTGCGATCGCGGCGAACCTGCCCGCCGTGTACTCGGTCCAGGTGCAGACGCTGCCATGATCCGCGTCGTCCTGCCGGCACCGTTGCGCGAGCTGGCGCGCTGTCCGCGCGAGCTGCAGCTCGACGTCGCCGGGGACGTCACCCTGTGCGCCGTATTCGACGCGATCGAGGCGCAGTACCCCGTCCTGCGCGGCACGATGCGGGACGCGCAGACCGGCGCGAGACGTGCCTTCGTCCGCTACTTCGCCTGCGAGCAGGACCTCTCGCACGAACCCGCGGACGCGGTGCTGCCCCCGGCCGTCATCGCCGGCACCGAGCCTTTGCTGGTGGTCGGGGCGATGTCCGGGGGCTGACGTGGGCCGGTCTAGGTCTCGCGCAGCAGACGTCGCACCGCGGCGGCGCCGCGACGCCCGGACACCAGCGCGCCCTGGAGGGACGCGGTGTCGCGGTGGTCCCCCACGACCACGACGCGGTCCCCGACCTGCACCGGCCGGCGTACCGACGTGCCGGGTGGGGTCGCGGGAAGCGCGGCCGCGATCGGGTAGGTCGCGACGTGGTCCCACTCGCCCGTGTCCACCCCGTAGATCACCCCGGCGTGCGCCCGGGCGCGTTGCTCGGCCTCGGCGCCCGAGTCCGTGCCCAGCGTGGTCGAGGCGACGAGCACGCGGCCGGGTCCGTAGCTCGGCGCCGCGTCGGTCATGACGGCGGTGTTGACCAGCGGCCCGCGCCGCTCGGCGTCCAGATGCAGCAGCGTCCGTGCGGCCGGTGAGCGGGGAGCCAGGTGGTAGAAGGTCGTCAGTGCCCGCATGCGAGGTGCCTCGACGCCGGTCAACCGCGCCGCACCCACCGGATCGGCGGCAACCACCACGGCCCGCGCGGCGAGCTCGCCGTTGTCGGTCGTCACGGCCGGCGACGCGCCGTCGCGCACCTCGCGTACCGGGGTGTTCAGCTTGACGGTGCCGTCCGCCAGGTGCGCGGCCAGCTGCTCGGGGATCGCGCGCATGCCACGCTCGGGCACGCCGGGCGTGCCTCGGACGAACGAGCGCACCAGCAACTCGGCGAACCGGCGTGAGGTCTCGAAAGCGTCCTCGGCCAGCACCCCGGCGAGGAAGGGGCGCAGGATGCCGTCGGCGAGCGCGCCGTCGAGGCCGCGACGTTCCAGCTCCTCGGCCAGGCTGATGTCGGGGTCGCGCTGGATGCGCCGCACCGGACCGAAGCCGACCTCGGCCGCCCAGCGGACGAAGGCGGCCTTCTCGCGCAGCGTCCCGAGCGGGATGCGCAGGTCCGCCGGCAGGTCGCGCGGCGAGCGGACGGGATCGGCGACCACGAAGCGGCCGTCCCCGTGAGCCACGACAGCGCCGGCCTGGAACGGCCGCAGGCGCAGCGCCGGCAGATCCAGCTCGACCCGCGCGCGGGGGTAGGACGGGTTGAGCAGCTGGAAGCCGTGGTCGAGCAACAGCCCGTCCACCTCGTCGGTGCGCACGCGGCCGCCCACCGCGTCGCCGGCCTCGAGCACGACCACCGACAGTCCTGCCGAATGCAGGGCACGCGCCGCGGTCAGCCCCGCCAAACCGGCGCCGACGACCACCACATCGCACGCGTCGGCCACGCGTCGAACGGTACCGAGCGCGCGCGGGACGGTGTCGTCCCGGACCACCGCGGCGCATGATGAGCCGATGGCGGACGACGACTCCTCGCTGTGGTCCTGGCGCTCGCAGGACTCCATCCTCTCGATCGGCTCACGTGGGTCGATCCTGTCGATCGGGTCGGTCGGCTCGGTGCTGTCGGTGGGCAGCGTCGGATCGTTTCTCTCGGCGTTCTCGGTGGGCTCGTTCGCGAGCGTCGCGAGCCTGCTGTCGGCCGTCGCCGACCGCTCGGTGATGTCGTGGCGCTCGCGGCGCGGGGTGCTGGCGCCCGGCTGAGCCGGTCGCCCGCATGCCTTGCCTGCCGGGGTATCACATGCCTAGACTGCCGAGGTATGAAACACGATGCGTTCCGCGGTCATCTCGACCTGCTGCTGCTCGGCGCCCTGCGCGCCGGGCCCGGCCACGGCTATGCCGTGCTGAACACGCTGCGCGAGCGCAGCAGCGGTGATCTCGACTTCACCGAGGGCGCCGTCTACCCCGCCCTGCACCGGCTGGAGGACCGCGGCCTGCTCGCCAGTGAGTGGGAGCCGGTGGCCGGCCGGCGCCGCCGCGTCTACCGGATCACCGACGCCGGGCTGACCGCGCTCGACGCCGAACAGCGAGACTGGCGCTCGTTGGTCTCGGCGGTGGATCGGGTGCTGCAGCCCGAACCGCGCCGACGTTCCGGCGCCGCGACGCAGGCACTGGCATGAGCGCCACGGGCGCGGGCGCGGACGAGCCCATCGAGCGCTTTCTCGACGAGGTGATGGCGGCCGGTCGGGGGCTGCCGCCGCGCGAGCTGCGAACCCTGCTGGCCGAGACCGAGGCCCACCTGCGCGACGACGCCGCCCGGCGCGGCGCCGACGGCATCGATCCGCACGCCGCCGCAACCGCCGCGGTCGCGGCCTTCGGGCCGGCCGACGCGCTGACCCGCGCGGAGCGGCACCGGGTCCGCGTCCCCCTACCTGCCGTGGCCGCGTCGACGCTGTGGTCCGCGGTGCTGCTCGCCGGTATCGGCGCGGTGGCCGTCGGGCTGAGTGGGGTGGTCGCCGCCGTCCTGCGCGTCGCCGGGGGCGCCCGGTTCGTCGTCGACGTCGCGCCCGGGCAGCGACTGTCGGCGTCGGATTGCGCCCGTTGGCTGGGCCAGCATCCCGGGGCCGGGTCGTGCCACGCCGCCGCTGTCGCGGACTGGATCGGCGAGGTCGTCTGGTACCGCCTGGCTGCCGGCGTGCTGGGCGTTGCGCTGCTGGCGAGCTGGGCGCTGGCGCGGCGGGTCCGCCCGGGCGCGGGCCGCCTGCTGCCGCCCACCGTGCGCGACACCGTGGCGGTCACCGCCTTCGCCGGCGCCACCGTCTACAGTCTCGGCCGCGGCGTCGATCTCGGTGTCGTCGCGTCCGGCAACGGGTCGGGGCAGTGGTACAGCGCGGGCCTCGTGGCCGCCGTCGGCGCGGCCTGGTTCGGCGTCCGGCTGGTGCGCCGGTTGCGCGTGCCCGGGGCGGCGGAACCCTTACCTGCGGGGTAATCGACGGGACGCGTCGCCGCCGGTTGGCTGAGGGCATGAGCAACCGAGTCGACGCCGACCGCCGGTGGGACCGCACCGTGCGCTCGGTCATGTGGGTGGACGCCGTCCTGTCGGTCGCGGCCGTGGTGCTGAGCATCGTGGCCGCACCGCTCGTCGCCGTGCTCGGCCTGCCGCACGCCGTGCTGCCGGCGGTGGGCGTCATCGTGATCGGCAGTGCCGTCGTGCTGGCCGGCTGCGGTGCGGTAACCGCGGTGGCGCTGATGATGCGCATGCACCACGGCGCCTACCTGCTGCCGCGGGATCTGCAGCTGCCGCTGCCGCCGGGCCTCAAGCCGACCCTCGTCACCCATCGTGAGGTCGCGGGCCGCCGCTGAGCGGCCCCCTCTTCAGTCGCGACCAAGTCGGCCGCAAGTGGGTGCTCGCACGATCGGTCCCATCAGACGCGGACGTCCCGTCCCCGACCCGAGGAGCCTCAGTGACCGACCGAGCCGACCGCAGACCCATCCAGACCGCTGCCCTCACCGTCCGCGACCTGCGGGCTGACGAGCTGGCGACCGGTGTGCAGCTGCTGTCCCGCGCGATGCGCGACAACCCCATCCACGTCGCCGCCTACGGAGACGACGCCGACCGTCGGCAGCGGTGCCACCTCAAACTCATGCGAGCGCTGTTCGCGACCTTCACAGCGCAGCAGCCGATCGCCGCCCTCGACGGCGACACCCTCGTCGGCATGACGGGCACGGCACCGGCCGGCACCTGCCAGGCGAGCGTCGGCCAGCGGCTGCGGATGACGCCGGCCCTGCTCGGCCTCGGACCCCGGACCGCCGCGCGCATCGGCACATGGATCGCGACGTGGGCCGAGAACGACCTCGCCGAACCCCACGTCCACCTCGGACCGCTCGGCGTGGACGCGCACCTGCAAGGCAACGGCATTGGCTCGCAGATCCTGCACGAGCACGTTCGTCGCCTCGATCACAGCGGCCAGGTGGGGTACCTCGAGACGGACAAGGCCGAGAACGTCGTCCTGTACGAGCGCTTCGGCTACCTCGTGATCAAGGAGCAGCCGGTGCTCGGCGTCCCCAACTGGTTCATGCGCCGCCCGGTCCGGTCCTGACGCGCTGTCGGGGGTGGGTTGTTTACTCGCGCCATGGCCTACGACAGCGACCTCGCCGACCGCATCCGCCAGCAGGTCGGCGCCGAACCCGGGCTGACGGAGAAGTCCATGTTCGGCGGCCTCGCCTTCCTCGTCGGCGGTCACCTGGCCGTCAGCGCGAGCGGGAAGGGCGGCCTGCTGCTGCGGGTCGACCCGCAGCGGACCGCGGAGTTCGTCGCACACGACGGGGTCGAGCGGGCCGTCATGCGCGGCCGGGCGATGGACGGCTGGCTGCGGGTCGCCCCCGGGACGGTCTCGAGCGACGAGGCGCTGCGCCGGTGGGTAGCGATCGGCGTGGACCATGCGCGCTCTCTCCCGCCGAAGTGAGGATCAGGTGCGGCTGTAGGTGACGTCGGCGCCGACGAGGTTGAGCTCGAGACCCCTGGAGTCCACCGACAGGCCGTTGACCCGGATGTCGAACGGGATGCCCTGCAACGGCAGCTTCGACGGATCGAAGATCTGGCCCAGCGTGTCCATGACCGTGCCGACGGTGTTGTCCGCGCCGTTGATGGTCGACTTCGTGAACGACAGGGCCCCGTTGACGAACACCGGCATGACGCTGATCGACGGTGCGAAGGTGTGGCCCATGATCGTGATGGCCATGCTGGCGCGGACGCGGTTGTGCCCGGCGTAACGCACCGTCACCCCGAGGCGCTTGCTGAGCTCGGCGTAGTCGATCAGCCCGTGGGCCGTGACGGAGTTGACATGGTAGTGCCGGAACGAGTCGCGGATCTGCACCTGGTTCAGGTCGACGTGCAGGGAGCTGAGGTCGACCGCGCCCCCGGCGATCGGCAGGTCGTGCGCGTCGGCCGAGACGTGGTCGTAGTCGCCACTCGCGAGCTGCGTCAGGAACGGCACGCCGTCGATGGTCACGTCCGGGGTGGACGCCAGGTGCTGGGACTTCTGGAGGTTGTCGGCCGCGATGTGCTCGGCGATGGCGTTTCCGCCACGGTCGGCAAGCACCAGCAGGGCCAGCAGCACGACGAGAGTGATCGCCAGCCGTCGTGGCCATCGGGGGCGCGGGCGCGCGGCCACGGCCACGCTCGCGGAATCCATCGAACCATCCTGACACGGGCTCCCGCGATGTCGCGGTTGACCTCAGCCGACAGGGGGCCGGGACTGTCGTAGGCGCCGGGCAGACTGCGCACCGTGAACGCTCCGTTGCTCACCGAACGCATCGCCCGCCAGGGGTTCGCGCGGCGCGACTGCGACTCGGTCGTCGCCGCCGCGGCACGCACGCTCGCCGTGCAGGCCCAGGACGCCCCGGCGTCCCGGCTCGGACTGCGGGCCCGCACGCCTGACGCGACCGAGGCCGACGTCACCACCGCGATCGGCACGTCCCGGACGGTGGTCAGGACCTGGCTCATGCGCGGGACCATCCACCTCGTCGACACCGCCGACCTCCGGTGGCTCGTGCGGTTGATCGGGCCCTCGGTCCAGCGCCGCTACCGGACCCGCTGGCGACAGCTGGGGCTCACCGACGACGTTCTCGAGAACTGCCTCCGAGCGCTTCCGGACATCCTGGCCGACAGGCCGCTGACCCGCGGCGAAATCCGCGACGCGCTGGCTGCTCGGGGCATCACCCCGGGCAGCCCGGACCCGCAGGCCCACACCCACGCCGTCCTGCACGCCAGCGTCGTCGGGCTGCTCTGCCGCGCGCACGACCGCGGCCGCCACGCCACCTTCGCGCTGCTGGACGACTGGGTGCCGGACGCCCCCGACGGGCCGTCCGGCGACGACGCGCTGGCCCTGTTGGCCCGGCGCTACTTCGCGGCGTTCTCCCCCGCGACGGCCGCGGACTTCACGACCTGGTCCGGGCTCGCCGGCAAGCGCGCGATCGACCTGATCCGCGACGAGCTGTCGCCCACCGACGTCGACGGCACCGCCGGATACCGCCTCGGCGAGGTGGCGCCGCAGCGTGGCGTGCGGCTGCTGCCCGCCTTCGACAACTATCTGATCGGCTACCGCAACCGGCGCGCGATCCTGGCGCCCGAGCTGCAGCAGCACGTCTACC
This sequence comes from uncultured Actinomycetota bacterium, assembly GCA_963787985.1. Classification (GTDB taxonomy): domain Bacteria; phylum Actinomycetota; class Actinomycetes; order Mycobacteriales; family Jatrophihabitantaceae; genus Jatrophihabitans. The sequence goes on from CAWBEL010000004.1 coordinate 355,665, forward strand.
AGGGTGGCTGGATCAAGGCGACGGTCACGCGCGACGGGCGCGTGGTCGGCACCTGGTCGCTGACGCGGTCGTCCCGGACCGGGACGACGCTGGCGGTCGAGGCGTTCGAGACCTTCCCCGCGGGGGTCCGAGACGCCGTCGCGCGCGAGGCGGACGACATCGGGCGATTCCTCGACCGCGAGGTGACCCTGCAGATCACGCCGGTGGCGTGAGTTCCAATGCCTGAGCGATCGGCACTCCGGGACGGTAGGCGAGGTGCACGTGGCTCGGGGCGTCGAGGACGGCGAGATCGGCTCGAGCTCCGATGCCGAGGTGCCCGATGTCGTCGCGGCGCAGGGCCCGCGCCCCGCCCGCCGTCGCGGCCCACAGCGCCTCGGCCGGCGTCATGGTCATCTCCCGCACTGCGAGCGCGATCACGAAGGGCATCGATGAGGTGTAGCTGGTGCCGGGATTGCAGTCAGTGGCCAGCGCGACGGTGACGCCCGCCCCGAGAAGCCGGTGCGCGTCGGGATACGGCGAGCGGGTCGAGAACTCCACGCCGGGCAGCAACGTCGCGACCGTGCGGCCGGCGGCCAGCGCCTGGACGTCGTCGTCGGTGAGGTAGGTGCAGTGGTCGACGCTCGCGGCGTCGAGCTCGACCGCGAGCTGCACCCCGGGGCCGGGCGCGAGCTGGTTGCCGTGGACGCGCAACCCGAGGCCGACGTCCTGGCCGGCCTGCAGGATCGTGCGGGCTTCGTCGGCGTCGAAGGCGTGCGGGCTGGCCGGCTCGCAGAACACGTCGATCCACCGCGCGTGCGGTGCGCAGTCGTTGAGCATCGGCCCGGCCACCAGCTCGACGTACTCGGCCCGGTCCACACCGGGCGGGACGACGTGACCGCCGAGGAAGGTCGTCTCCGGCGTCCGGGCCCGGGCGATCGCGAGCGCACGCATCTCGTCGTCGACGGTGAGCCCGTACCCGCTCTTGATCTCGACGGTGGTCGTGCCCTGCGCGCGCAGCTCCGCCAGCCGCGCGTCGAGCAGCCGGACCAGCTCGGCGTCGTCGGCCGCCCGGGTGGCGCGCACCGTCGAGGCGATGCCACCGCCGTCGTAGCGCTCCCCCGCCATGCGGGCCGCGAACTCCGCCGAGCGGTCGCCGGCGAAGACGAGATGGGTGTGCGAGTCGACGAAGCCGGGCACCAGCACGCGCCCGCCCACGTCAAGGCGATCATCGGCGGCGGGCGCCTGGCGGGCCGGCCCGACCCACCCCACCCGGCCGTCCTCGACGACGAGCGCTGCGTCGGTCAGCAGTCCGAGTGCGGTGCCGTCGCCGAGCGCGGCATCGTTGGTGACCAGCTCGGCCGCGCCGGTGATCAGCGTGCTCGCCATACGTCTCCGATCGTCCGGTTGAGGGCGGCCCCGATGTCGCCGAGCACGTGCCGCCCGTCGCGCACGATTGCTCGCCCGTCGACGAGGACGGTGTCGATGTCGGGCGCGGTGGCGGCGTGCACGACCTGGTCCGGTTCGCTGCCCGCGGTACGGACGGTGTCCAGCCGTACCGCGACGAGGTCGGCACGGGCACCGGTCGCCAGCCGGCCGGCGTCGGGCCAGCCGAGTGCGTCGTGGCGCGTCATCGCGCTCAGTAGCTCGGCGGGCGTGAAGCGCCCGCGGCGCAGGCTGGTGACCCGCTCGTGGGTCTCGAGGCCGCGTGCCTCCTCGAAGGGGTCGACGACGGCGTGCTGGTCGGTCCCGAGGGCGAGCGGAGCGCCGGCGTCGGCCAGCGCCCGGGCCGGACCGATGCCGTCGGCCAGATCACGCTCCGTGGTCGGACAGAAGCAAGGCGTCACCGTATGCCGGCCCAGGGTGGCGATGTCCGTCGCCGTGAGATGGGTGGCGTGCACCGCGGTCGTGCCGTGGCCGAGCGCGCCGGCGTTCTGGAGCAGCCCCGTCGGGGTGCAGCCGTGGAAGGCCACGGTGGCCGCGTTCTCGGCCGGCTGCTCGGACAGGTGGACGTGCAGCGGGCCGTCACCTGCGGCCTGCACGACGGTGGGCAGGGCCTCGACCGGCACGGCCCGCACCGAGTGCGCGGCGACGCCGATCCGGGCGTGGTCGTCCGTCACCCGCAGCGCCGCCACTCGGCTCGCCCAGGCGTCGGCGTCGCGGTCGGCGAAGCGGCGCTGCACGTCGTCCAGCGGTCGGTACCCGTCAGCATCCAGCCCACCGGCGAGGTAACAGGTGTCGAGCAACGTGATGCGCAGGCCCGCCTCGCCGGCGGCGACGACGAGGGCCTCGCCCATCGCGTTGGGGTCGGCGTACGGCCGGCCGCCCGGTGCATGGTGCAGGTAGTGGAACTCTCCGACCGCGGTGAACCCGGCCAGCACCATCTCGGCGTAGGCGGCGCGGGCCAGCGCGAGGTAGGTCTCCGGGTCGAGGGTCGCGGCGAGGGCGTACATCTGCTCCCGCCAGGTCCAGAACGTCCCGCCGCCGGCGTGGGTGCGGCCGCGCAACGCGCGGTGGAAGGCGTGGCTGTGCACGTTGGCGAAACCGGGCAGCACCACACCGGGTAATCGTTCCGCGCCCTCGGCGGCGGCGCCGGGCGTGACGGCGGTGAAGCGGCCGTCCGTCACCTCGAACCGCACGTTGCGCGCGAGCCCGTCCGGCAGCAGCGCCGCCTCGGCGAACCACGAGCTCATCGGAGCAGCTCGGCGGCCACGCGGGTGAGCGCCTCGACGCCGGCCAGGCAGTCGTCGTGCTCGGCGTGCTCGGCCGGCGAGTGCGAGACGCCGGTGGGGTTGCGGACGAAGAGCATGGCCGTCGGTACGCCTGCGGCGGCGAGGACGCCGGCGTCGTGCCCGGCGCCGGTGTCGAGCAACGGCGCGTCCTCGAGCAGGGCGGACAGCCGCTGCGCGAGCGGTCGGTCGAACGGTGTGACGCCGGTCCACGACTCCTCGGCCAGCGTCCCGCCGAGTTCGTCCGCCGCCCGTGCGACGTCGGCGACGACGGCCTGCACCTGGTCCTCGGTGGCGGCGCGGGCGTCGAGCCAGGCCGTGACGTGCGAGGCGATGGCGTTGACGCCGTTGGGCGCGATGTCGACCTTGCCGCAGGTGGCGACAGCGTCGTGGGTCTCGGCCGCCTGCCGGGCGGCGAGCACGAGCCGGGCGAGCGACAGCATGGCGTCCTGCCGGTCGGCCAGGGCGGTGGTGCCGGCGTGGTCGGCGCGGCCGGGAAGGTCGACGCGCCAGCGGCCGTGCGGGCGGATCGCGGTGCCGACCGCGACTGGCCGGCCCAGGTCGATCAGCCCGCGCCCCTGCTCGACGTGCAGCTCGACGAAGGTGCCGATGCGGCGCAGCGTCTCGTCGTCGCGACCGAGGTGGCCGGTGGCGATGCCCGCCCTGGCCGCCGCCTCGTCCAGGCGCACGCCGTCGGCGTCGGTGAGCGCGCGGGCGCGGTCCGCGCTCAGCGCGCCGGTGATGATGCGCGACCCGGCGCAGGCGATGCCGAAACGGGCCCCCTCTTCGTCACCGAACTGCGCGACCGCCACCGGTCGGCGGGGCGTGGTGCCCGCCGCGCGCAGGGCGTCCACGGCGGCGAAGGCCGAGACGACGCCGAGCGGGCCGTCGAACGGACCGCCGTCCGGCACCGAGTCCAGGTGCGAGCCGAGCACCAGCCCGGCGCCGTCGGCGTCGGGGTCCCCCCACCACGCCCACTGGTTGCCGGCGCGGTCGGTCACGAGGTCGAGCCCGCGCACGGCCGCCTCGGCGGCGAACCACTCCCGCAGCGTCGCGTCCGCACGGGTCCAGGCGTACCGACGGTAACCGCCCGTGCGGGCGTCCCGCCCGATCGGGGCGAGCGCCTCCCACATCGCGTCGAAGGCCGTCACCGGCTCGGTCAGACGCCTTCGGTCATGGGGATGCGCACACCGCGCTCGGCGGCGACCTCCTCGGCCCGGTCGTACCCGGCGTCGACGTGCCGGATGACGCCCATGCCCGGGTCGTTGGTGAGGACGCGTTCGATCTTCTGCGACGCCAGCTCGGTCCCGTCGGCGACGCACACTTGCCCGGCGTGGATCGAGCGGCCGATGCCGACGCCGCCGCCGTGGTGGATCGACACCCAGCTCGCGCCGCTCGCGACGTTGACCATGGCGTTCAGCAGCGGCCAGTCGGCGATGGCGTCGGAGCCGTCGGCCATTGCCTCGGTCTCGCGATAGGGAGAGGCGACCGACCCGCAGTCGAGGTGGTCGCGGCCGATCACGACCGGCGCGCTGATCTCGCCCGAGGCCACGAGCTCGTTGAAGCGCACGCCGGCCTTGTCCCGCTCGCCGTATCCCAGCCAGCAGATGCGCGCGGGCAGGCCCTGGAAGTGCACCTTGTCCTGCGCCAGCTTGATCCAGCGGGCCAGCGACTCGTTCTCCGGGAACAGCTCGAGCACGGCCTGATCGGTCCGCGCGATGTCCTTCGGGTCGCCGGACAGCGCCGCCCAGCGGAACGGGCCCTTGCCCTCGCAGAACAGCGGACGGATGTAGGCCGGGACGAAGCCGGGGAAATCGAAGGCCCGCGTCAGCCCGGCCGTCTTGGCCTCGCCGCGGATCGAGTTGCCGTAGTCGAAGACCTCGGCGCCCAAGTCCTGGAACTTCACCATCGCCTCGACGTGCCGCGCCATCGAGGCCTGCGCCCGCCCGGTGAACTCCTCGGGCTTGCGCTGCGCGTACTCGTGCCAGTCCTCGAACTCGACGCCGATCGGCAGGTAACTCAGCGGGTCGTGCGCGGACGTCTGGTCGGTGACGATGTCGATCGGCGCGTCGTTGGCGACGAACTGCGGCACCAGGCTCGCAGCGTTGCCGAGCAACCCGATCGACAGCGGGCGGCGAGCGGTCTTGGCCTCCTCCGCGAGATGCAGCGCGTCCTGCATGTCCTTGGCTTCCACGTCGAGGTAACCGTGGTCGATACGGCGCCTGATGCGAGACGGGTCGCACTCGATGCAGATCGCGACTCCGCCGTTCATGGTGACCGCGAGCGGCTGCGCGCCGCCCATACCGCCGAGGCCGGCGGTGAGGGTGATCGTGCCGGCCAGCGTGCCCCCGAACCGCTTGGCTGCGACCGCCGCGAAGGTCTCGTAGGTGCCCTGCAGGATGCCCTGCGTGCCGATGTAGATCCACGAGCCGGCCGTCATCTGCCCGTACATCGTCAGCCCGAGATTCTCGAGGCGGCGGAACTCCTCCCAGTTTGCCCAGTCGCCGACGAGGTTGGAGTTGGCGATGAGCACGCGCGGCGCCCACTCGTGCGTGCGCATGACGCCGACCGGCTTGCCCGACTGCACGAGCAGGGTCTCGTCGAGTTCCAGCGTCGTGAGAGTGCGGACGATGGCGTCGTAGCTGGCCCAGTTGCGCGCGGCGCGGCCGGTGCCGCCGTAAACGACCAGGTCGTCCGGACGCTCGGCGTTCTCGGGGTCGAGGTTGTTCATGAGCATGCGCATCGGCGCCTCGGTCTGCCAGCCGCGCGCCGTGATGTCGGTGCCGCGGGGGGCGCGCACCGGTCGTGCTCCGTCCATGGATGACCTCCGTCCGTCCCTGTCATTGCACACCGCTCCTGGAGCCGTCGCTACGCGCGACGGGCGCACGGCGTCTGGAATCCCAGACTCGCCGCTAGGCTGGCCGGCATGGCCACGGTGCCCGCCGCCCAGCAGACGCTGGACATCCTGCGCCTGCTCAGCGCGCAGGCCGGACCGGTACCAGCGGCCGTGATCGTGCGCGAGCTGGGCCTGCCGCGCTCGACCGTCTACCACCTGCTCGGGACGTTGCTGGCGAACGGCTTCGTCACCCACCTGCCGGAGGACCGCCGCTACGCGCTGGGCATCGCCGCCTACGAGCTCGGCACCGGCTACACCCGGCAGGCCCCGCTGCAGCGCCTCGCGCGGGTGCCGCTCGCCGACCTCGTCGACCGGTGCGGGCACACCGCCCACCTCGCCGTCCAGCACGGACGCGAGGTGGTCTACGTCATCGAGGAACGGGCGCCCGGGCGTCCGCCGCTGGTCACCGATGTCGGTGTGCGGTTGCCGGCGCAGCTCACCGCGAGCGGCCGCGCCATGCTGGCCGCCCTGCCGGCGGCGCAGATCCGTGCCCTGTTCCCCGATCCGGCGGCCTTTGTGCTGCGCACCGCGGTCGGGCCACGGTCGCCGTCGGCGTTGCGCCAGCTGCTCGCCGAGATCCGTCGCCGCGGCTGGGCCGACGAGGACGGGGAGGTCAGCGCCGGGTGGGCGTCGGTCGCCGCCGCCGTGCTCGACCACGCCGGGCACCCCGTGGCCGGCGTCGCCGTGACCTTCCCGTCGGCCGGGTTGGCGCCCGCGCGGCGGGAACGGCTGGCCGCGCTCGTCGTGCGCACCGCGGACGGGCTGACGCGGCGCATCGGTGGCGCCGTGCCGCCGCGGCCGCCGTCCTGAGCGTCCCTACCGTCACCCGATGGCTCAGTGCGTGCGGATGCGTTCCTCGTAGGCGCTGCGCACGTCCGAGTCGATCGCCACGAACGACTTCTCGGTGCCGAAGGCGCGGGCGAGGTTCTCGGACATGACGCGCGGCATCCACGCCTGGCTCGCGACGAGAGCACCGGCCAGCTTGGTCACGCGCGCGAGCGGACGCGGACGCGCGATGAGCGAGGCCACGGCCGCCGCGACCTCCTCGGGCTCGGCGTTGCGGACGCCCTTGGCCGGCGTCGTGCCGCTGACGAGCTCGGTATTGGTGAAGGTCGGCTGCACCTGCGAGATGTGCACGCCGCTGCCGCGGTATTCGCGCCGCGCCGACTCGGTGAAGCCCTTCACGGCGTGCTTGGTGGCGCAGTAGGTCGCGCCGCCGGGGATGTAGCTCTCGCCGGCCAGTGAGGCGATGTTGATGATGTGGCCGCTGCGTCGTGGCAGCATGCGCGTGAGCGCGAGCTTGGTGCCGTAGATGACGCCGAGGACGTTGATCTCGACCATTCGCCGGCTCGCGGCATGGGACTCACCGGCCAGCGGACCGAGCGGCATGATGCCGGCGTTGTTGACGAGCACGTCGATCGGGCCGAGGACGTCCTCGACGTGGTCCAGGAAACGCTCGAACGAGTCGGGGTCGGTGACGTCCAGCTGGGCGTAGGCCGTGATGCCCAGCTCCCCGACGGCCTCCTTGAGGCGCTCGGCGTCCACGTCGCCGATGGCGACCTGCGCGCCGTCGGCGATCAGGCGCTGCGCGGTGCAGTAACCGATGCCGCGCGCCCCGCCCGTGATCGCGACGACCGTGCCCTTGATCTCAGTCGTCGTGTCCGCTCTCGCCATGCCAACCTCCGTACCTTGCGGTATGTATTAGGAGGTCATCCTCCCACGGACGACCGCGGCTCGCCCAGCCTTAAGCACCGCCCCGTCGGCCGGACACGGCGGTCGTTGCCGGCAGGCGACGTGGCGCCTCGGGTCAGCCGCGCCGACGAGGCGTCTCGGGTCAGCTGCGCCGCCGAGGCGTCTCGGCTCAGCGGCCGACGCCGGCGGCGTCCATACCGCGCAGTTCCTTCTTCAGCTCCGAGATCTCGTCGCGCAGCCGGGCGGCGACCTCGAACTGCAGCTCACGCGCTGCCCCGAGCATCTGGTCGTTGAGCTGCTGGATGAGGTCGGCCAGTTGCGCACGCGGCATCGTGGCGACGTCCAGACCCCCCTCGGCGTTCGTCCCCACGCCGACGACGCCGGCCGACACGCCCCGCCCACCACGACCAGGCGCGGGCGACTTCTGCTGCCGCGCCCCGGACGGCTTGCCGCGGGACTGCGAGCGCCCAGACCCGCCGACGGGCAGGGCCAGCAGCTCCTCGGTGTCCGCGGCCTCGCGGGCCAGCAGGTCGGTGATGTCGCCGATCCGCTTGCGCAGCGGGGTCGGGTCGATGCCGTGCTCGGTGTTGTAGGCCACCTGCTTCTCCCGGCGGCGGTTGGTCTCCTCGATCGCGGTGGCCATCGACGGGGTGATCGTGTCGGCGTACATGTGCACCTGCCCCGACACGTTGCGGGCGGCGCGGCCGATCGTCTGGATCAGCGACGTGCCCGAGCGCAGGAAGCCTTCCTTGTCGGCGTCCAGGATCGACACCAGCGACACCTCGGGCAGGTCGAGTCCCTCACGCAGCAGGTTGATGCCGACGAGGACGTCGAACTCGCCCATCCGCAGCTCGCGCAGCAGCTCCACCCGGCGCAGGGTGTCGACCTCCGAGTGCAGGTAGCGCACCCGGATGCCGAGTTCGAGCAGGTAGTCGGTGAGGTCCTCGGACATCTTCTTGGTCAGCGTGGTGACGAGCACCCGCTCGTTGCGTTCGGCTCGGACGCGGATCTCGTGCACCAGATCGTCGATCTGCCCCTTCGTCGGTTTGACGACGATCTCGGGATCGACCAGGCCGGTGGGGCGGATCACCTGCTCGACGACGTCACCCTTGGTCAGGCCCATCTCGTAGTTGCCCGGCGTCGCCGACAGGTAGACGGTTTGGCCGATACGGTCGACGAACTCCTCGAACTTCAAGGGCCGGTTGTCCATGGCCGACGGCAGCCGGAACCCGTGCTCGACGAGCATCCGCTTGCGGGACATGTCGCCCTCGTACATGCCGCCGGTCTGCGGCACCGTCACGTGTGACTCGTCGATGACGAGCAGGAAGTCCTCGGGGAAGTAGTCGATCAGGCAGTGCGGCGCGCTGCCGCGGCTGCGTCCGTCGATGTGCATCGAGTAGTTCTCGATGCCGGAACAGAAGCCGACCTGGCGCATCATCTCGATGTCGTAGCTGGTGCGCATGCGCAGCCGCTGCGCCTCGAGCAGCTTGTTCTGCGACTCCAGCTCGGCCAGCCGCTCGGCGAGCTCGGCCTCGATGCCGCGAATCGCGCGTTCCATGCGCTCCGGCCCCGCGGCGTAGTGGGTGGCCGGGAAGACGAAGACCTCCTCGACCTCCTTCACCACCTCACCGGTCAGCGGGTGCAGGTAGTACAGCCGCTCGATCTCGTCACCGAACATCTCGGCCCGCACGGCCAGTTCCTCGTACACCGGGAAGATTTCGACGGTGTCGCCGCGGACGCGGAACGTCCCGCGGGTGAAGGACAGGTCGTTACGGCTGTACTGGATGTCGACGAGGCGGCGCAGGATGTTCTCGCGCTCGACCTGCTGGCCGACACCCAGGCGCAGCGAGCGGTCGACGTACTCCTGCGGGGTGCCCAGGCCGTAGATGCACGACACGGTGGCGACGACGATGACGTCGCGCCGGGTCAGCAGCGACATGGTGGCCGAGTGCCGCAACCGCTCGACCTCGTCGTTCACCGACGAGTCCTTCTCGATGTAGGTGTCGGTCTGCGGGACGTACGCCTCGGGCTGGTAGTAGTCGTAGTAGCTGACGAAGTACTCGACGGCGTTGTACGGCAGCATCTCGCGCAGCTCGTTGGCCAGCTGCGCGGCGAGGGTCTTGTTCGGCGCCATCACCAGGGTCGGGCGCTGCAGCCGCTCGATGAGCCAGGCCGCGGTGGCCGACTTGCCGGTGCCCGTGGCACCAAGTAGAACGACGTCCTTCTCCCCCGCCGCCAGACGGCGTTCGAGCTGCTCGATGGCCGCAGGCTGGTCGCCGGAGGGCTCGAAGTCCGAGACGACCTCGAACTTGCCGGTCGTCGGGACGATGTCGGTGCGGACGCGCATGACTCCACGGTACGAGGCCCCACCGACAACCGGCGATCGCGCGGGAGACGGGCCCCGGCGTCCGGGTCGTCCGGTTTCGCCGGAGACGTCCCCCGGGATGTGGCGCGTTCCGATGATGATGACCGTGCCGCCGGTTCTGCAGGCTTGCTGTCGTTGCGGCGCAGGGGGCGCCGCCGGCCCGGAGGTAGTCCGATGAACCGTCCGTCCACCCGCACCGTCCGCCGCACCGCGGCCCTCACCGCCGCCCTCGCTGCCACGGCCGGCATCGCCGTCGCGAGTTCCGGTGGAGCCGACGCCGCCGTGCACCGTCACCCGATCTACTTCATCACCAGCGGCACCACGATCAACGGCCACAGCAGTGACACCGCGATGATCCACGGCTATCTGAACGCCTACGGCACCGACGACAACAGCCACGCCAACTACGACGTCGCCCACTTCGGCGGCGGGACGCTGCGGGTGACCCACTACGACTCGCAGTCGACCTTCAAGCCCTACGTCAACCCGAAGACCTGCTACGCCTCGTTCACGCTGAGCGGAACCTTCACCACCGGGCATGGCACCGGCCGGTTCGCGAACGTCCACGGCAGCGGCACCTACACCGGGTCGGGCGACGGCTTCCTGCAGAAGACGAAGTCCGGCGCGTGCGACCAGAACAGCGAGCCGAAGTTCGAGACGTTCACGATCAAGGGCAAGGGTTCCATTCACTGACCCCTCCGGGACAGGGGAACGGCGTGCGGCGCCCGGCGGCACGGACAACCGCCGGGCGTCGCCCGCTCGCTCCTCACCCGCGCGTCCGGACGCTGTTCCCCGGGAACACTCCCCTCGGGCCCATCACCCGCGTCGGGGCGGTGGGCCGGCCGCTCCAGCGACGACCCCAGGAGAGCAGCGTGAGCGACCCGACCGGAGGTCCGGCCCGCCCGGGTCCGCTGGTGGTCGTTCAGGACGCCGAGGCGCAGGCGGCCGTCGTGGCCGAGTTCACCGGCGCGGGCTGGACGGTTGCCGACGACCCGGGCGCGCGCGGTCCCGCCGTCTGCACGGTGCTCGCGGTGCGGTCGGCGACGGACGCCCAGGCGGCCGTGCTGACGGCGCTGCGCGGCGGCGCGGTCCTGATCCGGGTCGACCCCGGGCCGCACCTGGCCGGGACGGTGGCCGATCTCGTGGACGACCTGGGCACGATCGGCCGCACGCTCGTGGTCGACGAACCCTCGGCCGTCCGGCTGGACGTCGACACGTGGCGCCTCGCCCACGAGATCGCGCGCGGGGCCACGTTGGAGGCCGCGGCGCGGCGCCTGCATCTCTCGACCCGGACGGCCAACCGCCGCCTCGGCGCGGCGCGGAGTGCGCTCGGCGCCGACTCCCGGGCCCAGCTCGTCCGCGCTCTCACCGCACCGGAGCGCATCCCCGCCGCACCGGCCTGAGCCCGGTCAGCTCTCCCGCGCCGCCTGCCACCGCGTCGCTGCTCCGAGACGGGCGCGCGCCGACGCGATCTGGGCCGCCACCGTCGCCGGCGACAGGCCGAGCCGCGCGGCGATGGCCTCGGTGCCGAGGCCCTGCGCGACCAGGTCGAGCACCTCGCGCTCGCGCAGGGTGACCTCGCCGGCACGGCCCCGTGCCGAGCCCCGGCGCACGCCGCGGGCCCGCAGCGACCGGCGCACCTGCCCGAGCAGTGGCAGCCAGCCCTCGGCCTCGAGCAGCGTCTCCAGCTCGAGCAGCTCGGCCCGCGCGAGCTCGGCGTCGGCGGCGGAGTCGGCGGCCATCCAACGGCAGCGCAGCTCGCCGCGCCGGTGCCTGCCCCGCCACAGGGCCGCCGCCTCGCCGAACAGGCCGGCGGTTGCCGGGTCGCCCGCCGCGCGGGCGGCCAGGGCGGCGAGCTCGACCGGTGCCGCCTCGACGATGTGCATGGGCACGTCCGGCACGTCGTGGTGTTCGACGGGGCGTTCCAGACGCAGCTGCGCGTGCGCGATGGTGACCAGCGGGAAAAGAGCGAGGTTGTCGGTGAGCAGGCCCAGCGACTCCTCGGCGCGGGCAAGCGCGCCGGCCGGGTCGCCGGCCCACAGGCGCGCCTCGCTCCAGACCCAGAGCAGGTTGCCGCGACCGAGGTGATCGTCGGCGCTGGCGTCCAGCGCCCGTCCGATGCGGTCCTCGAGGGCGTCGAGGCGCCCGAGGTCGACGAGCGCGAGCCCGAGGGTCACCTCGAGCTGGTCACGGGTGCGCCGGTTGAGGTGTTCGGCGAGCATGCCCGGCGCGTCGGCCACGATGGGTCGGTAGTCGCCGTGGTGCAGGCGGGCATTCAGCCCCATCGCGCGCAGCTGGTTGGCCCAGCCGCGCAGGTGCAGGGCGTCGGCGCGGCGGGCCGAACTCTCGGCGCTGGCGACGGCCCCGTCGACGTCACCGATGCCTTCCAAAGCGGCGACGACGTTGTTCGCCGCGGAGAAGAACACCTGCAGGTCGGCGTCCGGATCGTGCTCGGCGAGGACGAGGGCCTCGGCCAGATGCCGGGCTGAGTCCGCGCTGTCGGCGGCGAAGTTCTCTACCGTGCCGAGGATGGCCAGCGCCCGCGCTCGCTCACGGCCCGTCGCCACCGATGCCTCGTAGGCGCCGTGCGCCTCCCGGAGCGCAGTGGCCGGGTCGCCGCCGGAGAGGGCCAGGGCACGAGCGTGCTCGCAGCGCAGCACGACGTCCTCGTGCGTGCCCGGCTTGGCGAGGGCCAGCCCCGCGTCGTAGGCGGCCAGCGCGCGCTCGGCGTCGCCGGTCTGCCACCGGATCCGGCCGACGAGCGAGTACCAGCCGGCCGTCTCCTGGTGCGGCAGCTGGTCCAGCAGCGTGGCCGCCGCTTCGTAGTCGGCCACCTGCACGAGCTCGGTCACGGCCACGATGGCGAGCTCCACGGCCCGGTCCCCGTCCGCGCACCGCGCCGCCAGGTGCAGCAGGGCCGCCCGTTCCCCCGGCCGGTCGCTGGCCTGCGCGGCCTCGACCGCGTTGCGCAGCGCCGCCGCCCGCTGCCCGCACGCCGCGAACGCGGCAGCGGCCAGCGCCTGCCGGCCGTCGCGTTCGGCCCGGTCGGCCAGCAGCCGGTCGACGGTGTCCCGCGCGGCGGGGTCGTCGTCGAGGTGCGCGCGCACGACGTCGGCCAGCAGCGGGTGCCACGGTCGCACGAGGCCGGACGGGTCGTCGACGACCAGGCCCCCGGCCCGCAGGTCGTCGAGACCGGGGAGCCAGTCGGCGGGCACGGGTTCGCCCGCCCGGGCGAGCACGCCGAAACCGATCCACGGGTCCTGACCCATCCGCCGCAGGCGCCGCACGACGGTGTGTCGCAGCGAGGAGTTCACCTCCGGGTCGGTCCCGAGTTGCTCGATCAGCAGCGGGTTCCCGCCGCACCGGTGCGCCAACCTCGCGGCGTCGGCCGGAAGGAGGGCCGGGTGCGCGCGCACCGCGAGCAGCTCGGCGTCGCCCGACTCCAGCGGTGCCAGGTCGATGCGCTCGAGGCCGGCCAGCCGTTGCAGGACGTCCGCGGCGGCGGGGTCGCCGGTGCGGACGGTCACCGCGAGCACGGCCCGCCCGACCAGCTGCTCGACGACGTCGAGCGTCAGCGGATCCGCCCACTGGGCGTCATCGAGGTTCAGCACCCGGGCACCGAGGTGGCTGATCACCCACTGCGCCGTCCACGCCGGGTCACCGACGGGGACGGGGCCGTCGAAGGCCTGCTGCAGCGGGGCCACGTGGGCATGGGCCAGCGACCTGAAGCACCGCGCGGCGAGCGTTCGGCGCCCGGTCGCCCGGACCTCGGCGAGCGCGTGCTCCAGCAGCGTCGTCTTGCCCACGCCGGCCTCGCCCACGACCACGACGCCCCGCCCGGCCGTCAGCAGGTTCCCCGCCCGTGCCAGTTCACGGTCGCGGCCGATGATGACGGCGGCACCCTTCTCGCGCACCGCCACAGTGTGCAGAAGATCGTCGATCATGCCTACCCGGGCGGCGGGTTCGGTGCTGCCGAACCATCGTGCCCTGTGCCCGGGGGCACAGCTGGCCGTGGCCCACTTTGGGTAGGACCTCCGCGCGTCGACCGGCGCGCACCGCCACCCGTCCTTCTGCCACGCTGGACGACGCGAAACACGACGTACCGCCTAGGGAGCATTGCGTGCAGATCTGGCCCGGAACCCCTTACCCGCTGGGGGCCACCTACGACGGCTCGGGAACGAACTTCGCGCTCTTCAGCGAGCTCGCCGAGCGCGTCGAACTCTGCCTGTTCGACGCCGACGGCACCGAGACGCGCATCGAGCTGCCCGAGGTGGACGCCTTCGTCTGGCACGCCTTCCTGCCGGGGGTCGAGCCCGGTCAGCGCTACGGCTACCGCGTCCACGGCCCGGACGACCCGGCCAACGGCCTGCGCTGCAACCCGGCCAAGCTGCTGCTCGACCCCTACGCCAAGGCCATCGACGGCACCATCGAGTGGGACGAGTCGCTGTTCGGCTACCACTGGGGCGATGAGGACAGCCACAACGACGAGGACTCGGCGGCCAACCTGCCGAAGTGCGTCGTCGTCAACCCCTTCTTCGACTGGGGCGTCGACCGTCCCCCGAAGCGCCAGTACGCCGACAGCGTGGTCTACGAGACGCACGTCAAGGGCATGACTGTCACGAACCCCGACGTGCCGGACGAGCTGCGCGGCACCTACGCGGGACTCGCACACCCGGCCGTCGTCGAGCACCTGACGACGCTCGGGGTCACCGCCGTCGAGCTGATGCCGGTGCACCATTTCGTCAACGACTCGACCCTGATCGACAAGGGTCTGGCCAACTACTGGGGCTACAACTCGATCGGGTTCTTCGCGCCCGACCACAAGTACTCCTCCAGCTCCAACCCCGGCGGGCAGGTGCAGGAGTTCAAGGCGATGGTCCGCACCCTCCACGAGGCGGGCATCGAGGTCATCCTCGACGTCGTCTACAACCACACCGCCGAGGGCAACCACCTCGGGCCGACGCTGTGCTTCAAGGGCATCGACAACCCGGCCTACTACCGGCTCGTCGACGACGACAAGAAGTACTACATGGACTACACGGGTACCGGGAACACGCTCAACGTCCGGCACCCGCACTCGCTGCAGCTGATCATGGACTCGCTGCGCTACTGGGTACTCGAGATGCACGTCGACGGGTTCCGGTTCGACCTCGCCGCGACCCTGGCCCGTGAGTTCTACGAGGTGGACCGGCTGTCGTCCTTCTTCGAGCTCGTGCAGCAGGACCCGGTGGTCAGCCAGGTCAAGCTCATCGCCGAGCCGTGGGACGTCGGCCCGGGCGGCTACCAGGTCGGCAACTTCCCCCCGCAGTGGACGGAATGGAACGGCAAGTACCGCGACACCGTCCGCGACTTCTGGCGCGGCGAAGCCGGGACGGTGGGTGAGTTCGCGGCCCGCATCACCGGTTCGGCGGACCTCTACGAGACCTCGGGTCGCCGGCCGGTCGCCAGCGTCAACTTCGTCACCGCGCACGACGGCTTCACCCTGCGCGACCTCGTCACCTACAACGACAAGCACAACGAGGCCAACCAGGACGACAACAACGACGGCGAGAGCCACAACCGGTCGTGGAACTGTGGCGTCGAGGGTGAGACGGACGATCCGGAGATCGTCGAGCTGCGCAAGCGGCAGGTCCGCAACTTCCTGGCCACCATGTTCGTCAGCCAGGGCGTGCCGATGATCTGCCACGGTGACGAGCTGGGCCGCACGCAGCAGGGCAACAACAACGGGTACTGCCAGGACAACGAGCTGACCTGGATCGACTGGAAGAACGTCGACGAGGACCTCGTCGGATTCACCGGCAAGCTCGCCGCCCTGCGCCACGAACACCCGATCTTCCGACGCCGCCACTTCTTCGACGGCCGGCCCACGCGGCGCGGCGCGCACCTGCCCGACATCTCGTGGTTCACCCCGGACGGTTCGGAGATGACGGAGGAGGACTGGGACTCCGGCTTCGGGCGCAGCATCGCCGTCTACCTCAACGGGCAGGGCATCACTGGACGGGACGCACGCGGCGAGCGCATCGTCGACGACTCGTTCCTGCTGTGCTTCAGCGCCCACTGGGAGCCGATCGAGTTCACGCTGCCGACCGAGGAGTACGCCCACGTCTGGGAGTTGTGCGTGGACACCATGGACCCGCACGCCGAGGTGCGCGAGATCGGCGGCCCCGGCGACACGGTGACCGTCGGGCCGCGGGCGCTGGTCGTGCTGCGCCGGGTGTCCTGATGGCGGTGCCGTCCTCGACGTACCGCATGCAAGTGAGCCCGCGATTCGACCTGTACGCCGCCGCCGACGCGTGCGACTACCTGGCCTCGCTCGGCGTGGACGCGGTGTACCTCTCGCCGCTGCTGCCTTCGGCGCACGGGTCCGACCACGGCTACGACGTGATCGGCTTCGACACCGTCGACCCGCAGCGCGGTGGCATCGACGGGTGGACGCGCCTGCTGGCAGCGGCGCGCGCACGCTCGCTCAAGGTCGTCGTCGACATCGTCCCCAACCACGCCGGCGTGGCCGACGCGAGCGAGAACGCGGCGTGGTGGGACGTGCTGCAACACGGGCAGGACGCCGAGCACGCCTCGTGGTTCGACATCGACTGGAGCCGTGGCCGCATCCTGCTGCCCGTGCTCGGCGACGACGCCGACCCGACGCAGTTCACGGTCGAGGACGGCGAACTTCGGTACTTCGAGCACCGCTTCCCCATCGCGCCCGGCACCGGGGGCGGCACCCCGGCCGAGGTCCACGAGCGGCAGCACTACGAGCTGGTCAACTGGCGCCGCGCCGACACCGACCAGAACTACCGCCGCTTCTTCGCCGTGACGACCCTGGCCGGGCTGCGGGTCGAGGACCCGGCCGTGTTCGACGCGACGCACGAGCAGATCGCGCGCTGGGTCCGCGAGGACCACATCGACGGGCTGCGCGTCGATCACCCCGACGGACTCGTCGACCCCGTCGGGTACATGGTGCGGTTGCGGGAGCTGGCCGGCCCCGATGCCTGGTTGCTGATCGAGAAGATCCTCGAGTACGGCGAGACGCTGCCGGCGGACTGGCCGGTCGAGGGCACCACCGGTTACGACGCCCTGACCGAGGTCACCGGTGCCTTCCTGGACACCGGCGCCGAGGGGCCGCTGGACGCTCTCTACCGCGAGCTGACCGGCGACGAGCTCAGCGCGCACGACCACGTCGAACGCGGCAAGCGCAACGCGACGGCCACCATCCTGCAGGCCGAGGTGAGCAGGCTCGCCCGCCTCGTCCCCGAACTACCGCTCGCCCGGGAGGCCCTGGCCGAGCTGATCGTGCGCTTCCCGGTGTACCGCTCCTACCTGCCCGAGGGCGCGTGCGCAGCTCGACACCGCGCTCGCCGCCGCCCGCGCCGTCCGCCCCGAGTACGCCGAGACCTACGACGCCCTGCTGCCCCGTCTGACCGACCCGTCCGACGAGCTCTGCGCGCGATTCCAGCAGCTCACCGGGGCGGTCATGGCCAAGGGCGTCGAGGACACCGCGTTCTACCGCTACGCGCGCTTCGTCGCGCTCAACGAGGTCGGCAACGACCCGGCGCACTTCGGCCTCGTGCTCGGCGACTTCCACGCCGCGCAACAGGCCCGGCAGGAGTCGGTACCTGCCGGCATGACGACGCTGTCCACGCACGACACCAAGCGCGGGGAGGACGTGCGGGCGCGGCTGGCCGTGCTCAGCGAGGTGCCCGACGAGTGGGCGACGCTCGTGTCGGACCTCATGCGTGCGGCGCCGCTGCCCGACGCCTCGTTCGCATACCTGCTGTGGCAGACGTTTGCCGGCACCGGGTTCATCGAGCGCGAGCGCATGCACGCCTACGCCGAGAAGGCCATGCGGGAGGCCGCGGTCTCGACGACCTGGACGTCGCCGGACGAGGCCTTCGAACGGGCCGTGCACGAGGTGGTCGACGCAGCCTACGACCGGCCGGACATCCACGAACCGCTGGCCGCCTTCATCGACCGCATCACCCCCTACGGCTGGACCAACAGCCTGAGCCAGAAGCTGGTGCAGCTGACGCAGCCGGGTGTGCCGGACGTCTACCAGGGCACCGAGCTCTGGGAGGACTCGCTCGTCGACCCGGACAATCGTCGCCTGGTCGACTTCGGCGAACGGCGTCGCCTGCTCGAGCAGCTCGACGGCACCGGCGAGGCGCCACCGGTCGACGAGTCGGGCGCGGCGAAGCTGTGGGTCGTTGCGCGCACGCTGCGGTTGCGCCGTGACCGACCGGAACTGTTCTCCGGCTACGCGCCGCTGGCCGCGACCGGTACGGCGGCCGAGAACGTGATCGCCTACGACCGCGGCCGCGCTGTCACCGTCGCGACCCGGCTGCCGGTGCGGCTGGACGAACTGGGCGGCTGGGGCGACACGGAGCTCGACCTGGGCGGCGAGGGCACCGACGTGCTGACGGACCGCCGCGTGCCCGCGCGCGTGCGGCTGGCCGATCTGCTGGACGGGCTGCCCGTGGCGCTGGTCGTCCGCGACTGAGGCTCGCGCCCGCCGTCGACAAAGTGCACGCGGGTGGACCGGCCCCCGGTCGGCGCGTGTCGGCGCGTCAGTGCGGGGGTTGCAGACGCGCCCGTAACCGTGGCACGTCCAGTCCCGGCTCGGGATAGTGCGGGTCGAGTTCTTCCAGCGTTTCGCGCAGCAGCTCCCCGACCGCCCAGTTGCGGTACTTCTTGTGGTCGGCCGGCACGAGGTACCACGGCGCCCAGTCGGTGTTCGTCCGGTCCAGCATCGACGCGTACGCGACCTGGTAGTCGGCCCACCGCGAACGCTCGTCGATGTCGCTCTCGTTGAATTTCCAGTGCTTGTCCGGACGCTTGAGCCGCTTCAGCAACCGCTCGCGCTGCGTGTCGTAGCTGATGTGCAGGAAGCACTTGAGGATCGTTGTGCCGTCCTCGACGAGTTCCTTCTCGAACTCGTTGATCTGGTCGTACCGCGCCTCCCACTCCTGCTCGGGCACGAGGCCGTGGACACGGACGATCAGCACGTCCTCGTAGTGCGAGCGGTCGAACACACCGACCACGCCCGGCGGCGGCAGCTTCTGCCGGATGCGCCAGAGGAAGTCGTGCTTCTTCTCGTCCTTCGTCGGTGCCTTGAACGCCGTGTACTGCACGCCGATGGGGCCGAACTCGCCGACGACGTGCTCGGCGACGCCGCCCTTGCCGGACGTGTCCATGCCCTGCAGCACGAGCAGGATGCGCCGCCGGCCGCCCTGGGTCGACTCGGCCCACAGCCGCTCCTGCAGACCCTTCAACGCCGCGGCGTCCTTGACCAGGTCGCTGTTCTTCTTCGTCGGAGCGAGCGGGCGGTCCGAAGGATCGAACCCGGCCAGCGTCACGTCCCCCGGCGGCACCCGCAGGGCTCGTCGCATGCTTCCGCCGTCAGGATGCGTGGGGTCACTGGTCATGCGGGCAATCATTCCCCCGGACCGCGCGTCCTACCGGACGAAAGCGTGCTGCGTTCTCACCGGACGAGCCGTCCGAGGGCGAACCGGGCCAGCGGCGCGTACAGCGTCACGACGGGCAGCGGCCCCTCGACGGTCAATGACGTCATGCACCCCTCGGGGCGGCTGCGGACCGCGTGATGCAGGCGCAGGGTCAATGGCCAGCGCCGCACCGTCCAACTCCAGGACCGGGCCCGCTCGTCCACCGCGTCGACGACGAAATCGGCGGAGACACCGAGCGGCCCGTACACCCGCCCGGTCGTGCCCGCTTCCAGTCGCTCGGTGCTGGCGTCGACGCCGATGATCTGCGGGGCCCACTGCGGCCAGTTCGCGGGAACGGCGTAGCGTTCCCACGCCGTGTCGGGGTCCGCGCGGCCGGTGGCGGTCAGGGTCACGATGCTCACCTGTGGTGTCTACCCCCGACGCCGCGTGCACCGCGCCGCAGCCGACTGCGTCACGTTTGCGGCGGCGGCGCCACAGTTACGTTTGCGGCGGAGGCACCGCGGGGGAGGTTGGGCGCATGACGGCACTACGGGTCTGGGCTCCTCTGGTCGAGCGGTTGCGTGTGCGCGCGAACGGGAGCGACACCCCGCTCGAGGTGGCCGAGGACGGCTGGTGGACCGGCCCGGAACTGGCGCCGGGCACCGACTACGCCTTCCTGCTCGACGAGTCCGACGAACCCGTCCCCGACCCGTCCTCGCGGTGGCAGCCGGAGGGCGTCCACGGACCCAGTCGCGTCTACGACCAGAACGCCTACGCGTGGCAGGACGACGCGTGGCCCGGGCGCGACCTCGAGGCCGCAGTGATCTACGAGCTGCACGTCGCGACGTTCACCCCGGGTGCCACCTTCGACTCCGCGATCGAGCGTCTGGACCACCTCGTCGAGCTCGGCGTGACGCATGTCGAGCTGCTGCCCGTCAACGCCGTCAACGGAGTGTGGAACTGGGGTTACGACGGCGTCGATTGGTACGCCGTGCACGAGCCGATCGGCGGACCGGACGGGCTGAAGCGCTTCGTCGACGCCGCGCACGCGCGAGGCCTCGCCGTGGTGCTCGACGTCGTCTACAACCACCTCGGGCCGTCCGGGAACTACCTGCCGCGCTTCGGCCCCTATCTCAAGCCCGGTCGCAACACCTGGGGCGACCTCGTCAACGTCGAGGAACCGGCCGTACGCCGATTCATCATCGACAACTCCCTGATGTGGTTGCGCGACTTCCACGTCGACGCCCTGCGCCTCGATGCCGTGCACGCGCTGGAGGACTCGTCGCCGACGCACATCCTCGCCCAGCTCGCCACCGAGGTCGACGCGCTGGAGTCCGAGGTCGGCCGGCCGCTCACGCTCATCGCCGAGTCCGACCTCAACGACCCGGTGATGATCACGCCGGTGGCCGACGGTGGACGCGGCATGGACGCGCAGTGGGACGACGACGTGCACCACGCGCTGCACTCCCTGCTCACCGGCGAGACGCAGGGCTACTACTGCGACTTCGGTTCGATCGCGGTGCTGGCCAAGACCTTCACCCACGCCTTCTTCCACGACGGGACGTACTCGACGTTCCGCGGCCGCGACCACGGCGCGCCGGTCGACCCCGACCGCCAGCGCGGGTGGCAGTTCGTCGTCTGCCTGCAGAACCACGACCAGGTCGGCAACCGCGCCGTCGGCGACCGCATGCCCGAGATCACGTCGGCGGCGCGCCTGCGCATCGGGGCGGTGCTGCTGCTGACGTCGCCGTTCACGCCGATGCTCTGGATGGGTGAGGAATGGGCCGCGTCCTCCCGCTGGCCGTTCTTCACCTCGCACCCCGAGCCGGAGCTGGCGAAGGCCACCGCCGAGGGGCGGGTGGCGGAGTTCGCCGGCCACGGCTGGGACGTCTCGCAGATGATCGACCCGCAGGACCCCGCCGCCTACCGCACCGCGATCCTGGACTGGTCGGAGCCGGCCTCGGGCGAGCACGCCGCGATGCTCGGGCTCTACCGGACGCTCACCGCACTGCGGGCCGCGGAGCCCGACCTGCGCGACCCGGACCTGCACCACGTGCAGGTCGACTTCGCCGAGGACGAGCGGTGGCTGGTGGTGCACCGCGGGGCGTTCCGGGTGTGCGTCAACCTCGGACCGGCGGCGCGGCGGTTCCCGATCCCGGCCACCGAGATCGTGCTCGCCACGAACCCGGCGGCACTGGACGACGGTGCGGTCGTCGTCGGACCGGACACCGCGGCGATCGTGCGGGTCTGACCGTCACCCGGTGACGTTGCAGGTCCGCGTCATCGTGGCGAAGATCGCGCTGTCGTGGGACCAGTCGGCGAGTGGGGTGCTGAGCTCGATGACGTAGGTGCTTCCGGCCTCGTGCCAGATGCGTTCGGTGGCCTTGCGCTGCACCCCGTCGCTGTTCGTCTCGGTGAACATGATGTCCACGGCGTCGGTCGTCCCCCGGTACGACAACGGCACCGCGGGGCCCACCTGGACGTCGGTGTAGCGCGGGTTGGTCCGCAGATTGGTCTCGGCGTCCGACACCTCCTTCGACCAGTTCGCGAGCGGATGCGGGTTGCCGACCCCCAGATGGATGTA
This sequence comes from uncultured Actinomycetota bacterium, assembly GCA_963787985.1. Classification (GTDB taxonomy): domain Bacteria; phylum Actinomycetota; class Actinomycetes; order Mycobacteriales; family Jatrophihabitantaceae; genus Jatrophihabitans. Next base: position 377,344 of record CAWBEL010000004.1, read on the forward strand.
GGCGTCGACCAGGTGGTCGCTGCCGTCGACGTACTCGTGGGTCCCGGGAGCGCCGATGAAGTCGTCCTCGCTCCAGCCCGCCGGGGCGCGAACGGTGATGCCGCCGGGCGCCGCGTACGACGCGGTGGGGGGGACGACCACGGACCTCGACGTCGGCGCCCTGGACCCCGTCGACGGTCCGGCCCCCGTCGAGTCGCCGAAGCCGAGGGACGAGCCGGTGGACGGCGCCTGCGACGACCCCGACGCGGACGACCGGGTCGAGGACGACCGCGTGCCGGTCGACGAGCCACCGGCCGACGGGGATCCCGAACCGTTCGAGCGCACGAGCAGCACAGTCACCAGGGCCGCCGCGGCGACGAGCACTGCGGCCGTGGCGACGATCAGCTGGGCGCGGGACGAACGTCGCGGGGCGGGCGTGGGCGGCGCGGACGGCGCGTCGAGCAGGTTCCGCAGCTCGGTCGGGGCCGTCCACCGCTCGGACCCCGGGACCGGGGCCACGGGTGTCCCGGGCGTCGCCGTGGCCTCCCGCGGACCCGGCGCCGCGAACTGAGCCCGCGGGGTGGGGGGTTCCTCCGGCCGCACCGGGACGGTGACGGTGGCGCCGACGGTGGCGGCCAGCGTGTGCAGCCGTCGTGCCACGGCCTCGGCACGGGGCCGCGCGGCCGGATCAGCGGCCAGCATGCTCATCACCACGTCGCTCACCGGGCCTGGTCGCGACAGCGGCGGGACCGGCTGGGTCACGAGCCGGCCCAGGACGACGACGAGGTCCTCGACGCTGTCGCGCTGGAAGGGCGAGTGACCCTCCAGGGCGGAGTAGAGCGTGGCGCCGAGCGACCAGATGTCACAGGCGGCGTCGGCGACCTGCCCGCGTGCCACCTCGGGCGCGACGAAGGCCGGCGTGCCGATCATGATGCCGGTGCTGGTGATGCCCGCGTCGCCGGTGATCTTCGCGATGCCGAAGTCGGCCAGCTTGGGCCGCCCGCGCCGCGTCACCAGGATGTTGGCCGGCTTGATGTCGCGGTGCACGATGCCCAGCTCGTGCGCCTCGGCCAGGGCGTCGGCGATGGCGGCGCCGACCTCGGCGACGCGTTCGGGCGCGAGGGTGCCGGCCGCACGGATCTCGTCGGAGAGGGTCTGCCCCTCGACGTACTCCATGACGACGTTGGGCTGCCCGTCGACCATGACGAGGTCGTAGACCGCGACGGCGCTGCGGTGGTTCATGCGGGCGGCCAGGCGCGCCTCGCGCATCATCCGGTGCAGCTGGTCCTCGCGCGCCGACGTGGCCAGGCCGCTGAGCGCGCCGCCGTCCGAGACGGTCTTGATGGCGACGCGGCGGTCGAGCAGCTCGTCGTGCCCGAGCCACACCTCGCCCATGGCGCCGCGGCCGATCACCCGCTCGTAGCGGTAACGGCCGCCCAGCAACTCGTCCCGCATGGCACATCCCTGTGATCGCCGAATCGGCGGCTCACGATAACCCGGCGGCGTCGATCACAGACAGGCTAGCGGCCTGTCAGCGGTACGCCGAGCGGAGACGTGGCGGAGGCCCCATCAGTCGTTCAGCGGATCGGGAGGAGGAGCAAGGCCTGAAGAGTGACGACGCTCTGGCCCTTCGCGAAGAAGTACGTGCCGGGGCCCTCGCTCAGGATCGCGACCGCAAACCGATCGCCGGAGACGAATCCGGTCGAGTTGAACTGGGCGTCATGGGGCAGCGAACGGTCTCGGTAGACGTTCCACCCGTTCTTGACCGCCGAGTCCGGCAGGGCCGCAGCGAACCCGTAGTTGTTCGGCTCCCCCTCGGGCGTCCGCGCCTCGTAGTGGTGCATCGCGTCGGAGAGCCACGGCCACACGCGGTCGTCCCGCCTCACCGCGGCGTAGTAGCGGACGAGGCCACCGGCGGTGATTCGCGTACTGCCCCAGAACGTCGGGAACGCAGGCGGTTCCCCGAGGTGGGCGATGCCGTAGTGCGCCTCGATCCAGGGGACCAGCGTGTCCGCTCCGACGACCTTGTACAGGGTGTTGGCGGCGTCGTTGTCCGATCTGGTGATCATGTTCCATGCCAGGTCGGCGTCGCGCCCGCTCATCTCCCCGTCGACCAGCAGGCGGGTTGCGATCATCGTCTTCACCACCGATGCGCCCGGGTACTCCTGGTCCGGGTCACCCGCCGTGACGAGCCGACCGGTGTGAGTGTCGAGAACGGCGATGGACGAGGTCATCAGCTGCTCCCCGGCGTACTCGACCGCTGCGGCGGCCCGAGTGGCAAGGGTGTCGGGTGCACCGGCGGCGGCCGGGGGTCGCGACGGCCCCGACACCACGTCGGTGCGTTTCAGTCCCCTTGCCGCCTGGGAGCTGCCAGGAAGGGCCGCGACCGCGGCCTGGATGCCTGTCGCCGGCTGCGCAACACCGGTCGGAACATGAACCGACGCGGCCGCGTCGCTGCCGCTGGACAGTCGCGTCCACGCCACGGCGGCACAGGCGGCCAGCACGGCCACGACGGCGAGCAGGTCCAAGGCACGATGTCCACGACGACGCCCAGCGGGACGTCGCCGGTGGTGGCCCCCCGCGTTCACACCCTTCGGTCGCGCCACCCGGGACTGGTCACGACGTGGCACAGGAGGCGACCATCCCGTCGAAGACGGGGGCCCACTCCGGCCACAGACTCTGCGGTGAGTCGATCTCCACGATCAGGGTCTCACTGTTGCTGATCCAGATCCGCAGTTCGGCATGCCGCGGGATGTCGTAACCGTGTCGCTTCTCGGTGAACTCGAGGTCGGCGGCCTGGGTGCCGCAGTAGGTCGTGTACCTGGCCGGTTGAAACACGATGTCGTAGAACTTCGTGTTGTCGCGGATGCCCTTGATCGCGCCGGCGACCTCAGACGCGATCGTCGGCGTCGGGTGCGGATTGCCCACGCCGAGATGGAGATACGGCTCGTGCCACCGGTCGTTCGCGTCCTGATAGATGAAGTCGTGCCACCGGTTCGACGAGGTGATCTCGGCAGTGTCCGGCTCGATGATCATGCCCGCGGGCGCATTGACGTGCATTGCGTTCACGGCGTCGACGTAGGAATAGGTCGCTTGACCGTTCCCTGCGTTCGAGACCGCCGACGACGGGGTCGGGCTGGGCGTCGCCTGCGCGACGACCGCGGGAGCCGGAATGGTGCTCGTCTCGGTCTGGGTCACATGCACGGGCGCGGGTTGTGCGCTCGACGACGCGGCGGCCACCGGGGAGCGCTGCGAACTCGCACCGGGCGACGAGCGGTGGACCACGAGCACGGCGGCAACCACCGCCAGGGCCGCAGCGAGGGCCGCGACCACCGAAGCGACCAGGACGCCGCGCCCTCGGGTGCGGGGCGGCTCCGCGGCCGTGGACACTGGCGCGGCCGGTACGGGCGCGACGGGTGGAGGGACGGCCGGCGGAGGGACGGCCGGTGGAGGCACCGGGACAGGGTCGGGCGACGGCACCGCGGACAGGGATGGGGGCGGCGGTGCGGCAGTGCCCGGCTGCGCAGCCGGCACTCCAGGGCCGAGGAAGGGCGGGAATGCCCGCCGGGTCGAACGATCGTCTCGGCGTTCGTCGGCGGCACGGCGCAGGGCAGCTGCCACCTCGCCTGCGCTGGGGCGCCGCTCCGATTCGATCTGCAACATGCGCATGACGACGTCGGCGACAGCGCCACCGGGCGGCGGCGTCACCGTGCCGTCGAGCACGCGACCGAGAACGGCGACGACCGCGTCGTCAGACCCCCGGGAGAAGGGCGAACGGCCGGACAGCGCCGCGTGCAGCGTGACGCCCAGGGACCAGATGTCACTCGCCGGCGTCGCGTACGCGCCACGAACTACCTCAGGGGCGACGTAGGCCGGCGTGCCCATGAGCAGACCGGTCGCAGTGGCCCCACCGTCGTCGGTGATGCGGGCGATCCCGAAATCGGCCAGCTTCGGAACGCCGCGGGGGCCGACGAGGATGTTGGCAGGCTTGACGTCTCGGTGCACGATGCCCGAGGCATGAGCCTCGGCGAGCGCGTCTGCGACCATCGCACCCAGCGCGGCCACGCGGGCGGGGTCCAGGACACCCGCCTCGCGGATCTCGTCCGCCAACGACGAACCGGCGACGTACTCCATGACGACGTAGGGGCGGTCGTCGACCGTGACGAGGTCATACACCGACACCGCGTTCGGGTGGTTCAAGCGCGCGGCCAGCTGGGCCTCACGCCGGATCCGGGTGAGCAGATCCTGTTGCACGGGCGTCGCCAGGCCGGACATTGCGCGATCGAGCGCGACGTTCTTGATCGCGACCTGGCGATCGAGGAGTTGGTCGGCCGCCAGCCACACCTGACCCATCGCGCCTGCGCCGAGCAGACGCTCTCGCCTGTACCGGCCGGCGAGCAGGCTGTCCGTCACGGAGCCACCGAGCAGCTCTGGGTCATGGTGGTGAAGATCGGCGAGTAGGCGGACCAGTCCGCAGCCGGGGCATTGAGCTGGATGATGTAGACGATGCCGTTCTCTTCCCACAGCCGCTCGACGGCGTGGCGCCGCACGCCGTGCAGGTTGGTCTCGGTGAAGGCGATGTCGACGGCGTTCGCGGCATTGCGGAAGTCGACCGCGACCGCCGGGTCGACCTGGATGTCGTGGTAGCGCGAGTTCGTCATGAGGAACTGTCGCGAGTGCTCGACCTCTGTCTGCCAGTCCGCGTTCGGATTGTCGGTACCGACCCCGATGTGGAAGTACGCGTCGGCGTAGTAGTCGCCGCCGTCGACGAATTCGGCCGTGCGCGGAACCTCGAAGAAATCGTTCTCCGTCCAGCCGGTCGGCGCTTCGACGGACAACCCTCCTGGCGACGTGTAAGACGCCACGTCCGTCGTGTCGACGCTCGCCACGGCAGACCCGGCGATCGACGGCGCGGTGGATGCACCGAATCCACCGGCCGACGCCGAAGCCGACCGGGTCACCGTGACAACACCGCCTGGAGCGGGTGCCGAAGAACTGGCGCGCGACGCGTTTGCCTTGCCGGCGCCTCGGCCGATCACCAGCGTCGTCACGATCACGGCAACCGCGACGAGGACGACCGTGCAGGCAACGAGAACCGGTAGCCGGCCAGAGCGGTGCCGTACCGACGGGGGCGCAGGCGTCGACTCCGCTGTCGGGGTTGCCGTCTGTGGCCCGAGCGCCTGGCGCATCTCGGTGGGCGCGTACATCCGATCCGGCTCGACGTTCGCAGGTGGCGTGGGGGTTGCCCGAATCTCCGTGGACGGAATCACGGTGGCGTCCGCGGCGGGGTCCCCCGCGGTACGCAGCGCTGCCGCTACCTGGTCCGCTGTCGGACGGTCTGCAGGGTCGGCACTCAGCATGCGCATCACCACGGTGCTGACGTGGCCGGAACCGGTGGGCGGGCGCACCGGCTCGGAAAGCAGGCGGCCGAGGACGACCATCGCGTCCTCCGCGCCGGTCTGCTGGAACGGCGAGTGACCTTCGAGGGCTGCATACAGGGATGCGCCGAGCGACCACACGTCGCTGGCGGGGCCGGCGGGAATCCCGCGCGCGACCTCGGGGGCGACGAAGGCAGGGGTGCCCAGCAGCACGCCGGTCGAGGTGACGCCGGCGTCGCCTGTCACCTTGGCAATGCCGAAATCGGCCAGCTTGGCGACGCCGCGCGATGTGATCAGGATGTTCGCCGGCTTGATGTCCCGGTGCACGATGCCCTGCTCGTGCGCCTCGGCCAGCGCGTCCGCCACGGCCGCCCCGACCCGCGCGACACGGGTCGGGCGGCAAGGCGCCGTCGGCCCGGATCTGGTCGGCCAGGGTGTGCGCCCTCGACGTACTCCATGACGACGATGCGGTTGTTCGTCGACCAGAACGAGGTCATAGACCGCGACGGCGTGACGGTGGTTCATCCGCGCTGCGAGACGGGCCTCGCGCACGATACGGAAGATCTGGTCCTGGCGAACCGGCGTGGCGAGACTGTTCAACGCCCCGCCGACCGAGACCGATTTGATCGCGACGGGGCGGTCGAGCAGCTCGTCCTGGCCGAGCCACACCTCGCCCATGGCGCCGCGGCCGATCACCCGCTCGTAGCGATAACGGCCGCCCAGCAACTCGTCCCGCATGGCACATCTCTGTGATCGCCGAATCGGCGGCTCACGATAACCCGGCGCCGCCGGTGCCGGCAGGCCCTCGGGTTCCCGGCGGCACGGCGTCGAACGATTACTGGATTTCGCCCACGACGACACCGGGTTCGGGCTCCTCGATGCGGACGACGGTGGCGGTCGGGGCCATGCCGTCTTCGATCTTCCACTGCTCGACGATCGCCTGGCCGCTGCGCTGCGCGGCGTCCCAGTCGTCGAACGGTCCCACCGCCCGCGGGCCGACCAGCTGCTGGCCCTCGTCCGTCAACACGACCACGAACACTCTTCCGACCTCCGCTCGACGAATACGGTCGAACCTACCCGGATCAGGCGTCGACGACCCGCTTCGGGAACCGTTTCGGAGCCGGTCCGAAGGCCTTGCGCGCACTGTGGATCGTGGCCTTCGCCAGGGCCGCGTTGCCGACCGCCCCGATACCGGCGCCGATGCCGAGCGGCAGGGCCCGTCCGAACAACAGAGCGCCCTGCCGGGCGCCGAAGCGGGTGAGCAGCAGGCGGCCGAGGCGGCCGTTGATGCCGGCGATCCGTTCCTTGGTCTGGGTGTTGCCCAGCACCTTGGCCCAGTGGACGTCGGTGCCCTTCTGCCCCGCGACGATGGCCGCGCCACCCTCGCCGACCAGCACCGACAGCACGAGCGCGCGCCGGATCTGCGGGTCGCTGATCGGCAGCGCGTGCAGCTCGGCCAGCGCCAACACGTACATCGCGGACGCCGACACGAAGGCCGTGATCTCGGCAGCCCCGGACGCCAGCGAGGCAGCCGTGCCGGCGCCGGGCACCGCAGCGGCGGCGCCGGACGCGGCGCCGATGCCCATGACCGCGAGGCGGTAGTGGTGCTCCAGCTGCGCCACGGCCTGCTCGGGGGTCGTGTGCGGATTGCGCGACCGGATCCGGTCGAGGTAGGCCGTCACCGCCGGGCGCTGCACCGCGAGCGCCTTGTCGAGGGCGGTGTCCAGCGTGTGCTCGACCCGGTCCGGATAGGGGATGTAGGACAGCCAACGCCGTCTAGCCATCGAGGTGTTCTCCCAACCGCGCGAGCGCGACAGCGCGCGAGACCGCGCGCCGGTACTTCTTGCGATACCCACCCGCGAGCATCTGCTCGTCGAACAGGGCGTCCAGCGGCACCCCGGACGCGACGACCGGGATCTGCCGGTCGTAGAGCCGGTCGACGAGAACGACCAGGCGCAGCGCGGCGTTCTGGTCCGGCGCGGCGTGCACGCCCGTCAGCCCGACCGCCGGTACGCCGTCGACCAGCGCGCCGTAGCGCGAGGGATGCAGCGTGGCCAGATGCCGCACCAGCTCGTCGAACCCGTCCACCGTCCCGCCGGCCGCTGCGACCCGCCGGGTCACCGTGGCGTCGTCGGCCGGTTCCGGCGGGTGCGGCAGGCCGCGGTGACGGAAGTCGGGGCCGTCCACCCGGACGGGGGTGAAGCGAGCGGCCAGGCCCTGGATCTCGCGGAGGAAGTCCTCGGCGGCAAAGCGTTCCTCGCCCAGCCGGTCGGGCAGCGTGTTGGAGGTTGCCGCGAGCGCGACCCCGTGCTCGGCCAGGCGTCCGAGCAGCGTCGAGACGAGGACGGTGTCGCCCGGGTCGTCGAGCTCGAACTCGTCGACGGCGAGCAGCCGCATCTGCGACAGCTGCTCGACGACGGCGGCGAAGCCCAGCGCGCCGGCGAGATGGGTCAGCTCGACGAACGTGGCGTACGCCTTCGGTCCCTCGACGGCGTGCCACAGCGCCGCGAGCAGGTGCGTCTTGCCGACGCCGAACCCGCCGTCGAGATAGACCCCGTGCGCGTCCGGCTGCTGGCGGCGGCGGAACAGGCCGCGGGCCACCGGGCGATCAATCTCCGCCGCGAACCGCTCGACAGCGGCCAGCGCGGCGGCCTGGGTCGGCTCGGCGGGGTCGGGCCGGTACGAGGCGAAACTGACGTCGGCGAACAGCGGAGGTGGCACCAGCCCCGCCACCAGCTCCTGTGGTGGCACGACCGGCGCGCGGTCGACGAGGCGGTCCGGCACGGGATCCGAGCCTACGGACGGCCCCATCCCCCGGCCGGTCGTGGCCCCGGGGCGGCGCCGGCTGCGGCGTGTCGCGCCGCAGCGCGGCCACCAGCCGATCGTGGCCCCTGGGCGGCGCCGGGCGCGGCGTGTCGCGCCGCAGCGCGGCCACGATGGGCGGGATGGCCTCGGGGCGGCGCGACACGCCGTGCGGAGCGCCGCTCCGAGGCCACGAGCGGACCGGGACGGGTGCGCGCGGGGCGTGCTGAGATGGACCGATGCGCGCCCTGCTTCCCGGTCCGGTCGACAAGGTCGACGTCCACGCCTACTACGCGGCCGGGTGGCTGGACCGCGGCGGCGTGCGGGCCAACTTCGTCGCCGCGGCCGATGGCGCCGTCAGTGCGTCAGGAACGTCCCGCGGCCTGCAGACGCCCGGCGACAACACGGTGTTCGGGGCGCTGCGCGATCTCTGCGACGTGGTGCTGGTCGGCGCCGGCACAGCCGTCGCCGAGGGCTACGGACCTGTGACGCCGAGTGCGCAACGCAAGGCGGTGCGCCGCAGCCACGGCCTGCGCGACACCGTCCCCGTCGCCGTGCTCAGCCGGACGCTGCGCCTCGACCCCGCCGACCGGCTGTTCACCGACGCCCTGCCCGGCGCCCGGACGATCGTGCTCACCTGCGGCGCCGCGGACGCCGAGCAGCGACGTCTGCTCAAGCAGGTGGCCGAGGTCATCGACTGCGGCGACGAGGCGGTCGACTCCACCACGGCCCGGGCGGCACTCGAGGAACGCGGGTTCACCCGCATCCTCTGCGAGGGCGGCCCGAGCGTGTTCGCCGACCTGGTGCGGGACGGCGTCGTCGACGAGCTCTGCCTGAGCCTGACGCCCAAGCTCGCCGGTCCCGGGCCGGGTCGCATCACCAGCGGCAGCCTCTGGACGGCCGCCCTCGACCTCAGCCTCGTCGGCCTGCTCGAGGAGGACGGCGCCCTGTTCTGCCGTTACCGGACAGACACCGGTGAAACACTGAGCCGATGAAGCTGCCCGTGATGCCGCCGGTGTCTCCGATGCTGGCGAAGTCGGTTCCGGTCATCCCACCCGGGGCTTCGTACGAGCCGAAGTGGGACGGATTCAGATCTCTGATCTTCCGCGACGGCGACGAGGTCGAGTTGGGCAGCCGCAACGAGAAGCCCATGACCCGGTACTTCCCCGAGCTGGTCGAGGCAATCAAGGCCGAGCTGCCCGATCGGTGCGTGTTGGACGGCGAGATCGTCATCGCGACGGGAGCCGGTCTGGACTTCGAAGCCCTGCAGCAGCGCATCCACCCGGCCGTCTCACGCGTGACGATGCTGTCGGAGACGACGCCGGCGTCCTTCATCGCCTTCGACCTGCTCGCGCTCGGCGACGAGGACTACACGACCCGTCCGTTCGTCGAACGTCGCGCCGCGCTCGAAGAGGCGCTCGCGTCGGCGCACGCGCCCATCCACCTGACTCCGACGACCACCGACCTCGACGTCGCCGAGCGCTGGTTCGTGGAGCTCGAGGGCGCACACCTCGACGGCGTGATCGCCAAACCGCTCGAGGGCACCTACCAGCCCGACAAGCGCGTGATGTTCAAGATCAAACACGTCCGCACCGCCGACTGCGTGCTGGCCGGATTCCGCTGGCACAAGACGTCCACGGAGAAGCAGCCGCTGGTCGGGTCGCTGCTGCTCGGTCTGTACAACGAGGAGAACAAGCTGCAGCACGTGGGCGTGGTCGGCGCCTTCACCGCCGCCCGCCGGGCCGAGCTGGTCACCGAGCTCGAGCCGCTGCTCCTGCAGGACGGCGACGACCATCCGTGGCAGGAGTGGGCAAGCGCGGAGGCCCACCAGGGGCAGCGGCTCCCCGGGAGCGTCAGTCGCTGGAACGCGACGAAGGACCTCTCGTTCGTCCCGCTCCGGCCCGAGCGGGTGCTGGAGGTCAAGTACGAACACATGGAGGGCACCCGCTTCCGCCATCTCGCGCACTTCGTGCGCTGGCGTGACGACCGAACCCCGGAGTCCTGCACCTACGAGCAGCTCGAGCAACCGCTGACCTACGCCCTCGACGACATCGTCTCCGGGTTGGGGCGGTCCGCCGACGGGTGACCCTGCGCCCGGCGATCGGACCGACGTCCGACCGCCCGGCGTTGCTGTGAGCCGTGACGCCCGGAGTTCCGGCCGCCCTCACGCGCACCTATGGTTGTCCGGACGCCGTGCCCCCGCAGCCGGCTTGCCCCCCTCCACGTACCACCGGACCGCAGGAGCGACCCGTGACGGAACGCGCCGAGAGCGCCGAACCGGCACACGCACGACCCCGCCCGCGGCCGGCCGAGGGGGTGCCGGCAACGCGTGACCGCGTTCGGGGCTCCCGCTTCTCGGGCCTGCGCGGTGGGTCCGGACGCCAGCTCGCCCGTACCGCACCGCAGCAGGGCGCCATGCTCGCGGCGACCGGCGGCGCGATCGTCACCGCCGCGAAGGTGGGCCGCATCCTCGGCCGCTCGGGATGGCGCATCGCGCGCCAGCTGCCCGGCATGACGGTCTTCGAGCAGCAGGCACAGCGCATGCGGCAGTTGGCCACCGCCGAACTGACCCGGCTGCTCGACGTGCCGCAGGGCATGCTCGGTTCGATGAGCCCGGAGGAGCAGCGCGCGCTGCTGCTCGTGCACGACGGGAGCGGCGACACCCAGCCGCTGCGCTCGGCAATGAGCGAGCTGCTCGACCGGTCGAGCGATTCCAGCCAGGCGCAGAGTCAGGACTACCTGTTCGGCTCGATCGTGAGCCAGCTGGTCCCGGACGAGGCCCGCATCCTCGCCGCCCTCGCCACCGACAAGCCCTACGCGGCGATCGACATCCTGGCCAAGCCCGGCGGCCGGTCGGGCAGCCAGCAGGTCGTGCTCGCCAACGCCTCGACGGTCGGCGCCGCCGCGGGCGTGGCCGTCCCGGCGAACACCCCCACCTACCTGTCCCGGTTGCAGAGCTTCGGGTTGCTGGACTTCGAGCGCAAGTCCGACGGGTTGGACGCGCAGTTCGACACCCTGCTCGCCGACCGGATGGTCGTCACCGCGCGGTCCGAGGCCGAGCGGCTGGGCAACGCCCGGACGGTCCGCAAGGTCGTGTCCCTGTCTCCGCTGGGCCGCGAGTTCTGGACGGCCTGCGCACCCTCGTGACCACCGCGCCGCGACGCCCTTGCGGGCCGAGCAATCGCCGCGCGAGGCACGGGGTCGCGCGGACGGGCCTGCGTTACCCGCGGGTAGCGTTGATCGGGTGCCCCCGCCTTCCCGCCGGTCGTCGCGCATCCTCCGCTCCCCCGGCCGGGCCAAGGCACTCGTCAGCGCGCTGATCGCAGCCACGGCCGTACTCGGCGCCTGTACCGCGACCGTGGACGGCCACGGCACAGCCGCCGTGGGCGGCAGCTCGCCGGCACCGGGCCGTTCGAGCACGTCCACCCCGACGCCGGGGCCGAGCAGCACCGCCGGCAACGGAACGGCCGCCACGCCGACCCGCGGCCCAGCCGTCTTCCGGGACTGCCGCCACGGCTTCCGGCTCGACCTTTTGCACTTCCCGGCCGGACGGCTGCAGAAGTTGACCTTCGCCTGCGCCCGGATCCAGGTGCCGCTGGACTATCGCAAACCCGACGGCCCCGCCATCGCAGTCCAACTGCTGCGGATCCACGACCAGGATGCCTCGGCGCCCCGACAGCTGCTGGTCAATCCCGGCGGTCCGGGCGCATCCGGGATCACCTTCGCCCTCGGGCTCGCGACCGAGGTCTCGACGAGCCTGCTCCAGCACGACGACCTGCTCGGCTTCGACCCGCGGGGCATCGGGTTGTCCTCGCCGGTCAACTGCCTGTCGGCGAAGCAGAAGGACGCCCTCAACGCCCTGTCACCCGACGTACTGACGACGGCGGGCTTCGACACGGCCAGGAACGCGGCCAAGAACTTCGCCGGCGCCTGCACCCGCAAGTACGGCACCGGGCTCGCCGACTTCACGACGGTGAACACCGCGCGGGACATGGATCTGATCCGGCAGGCCGCCGGCGACGCCCGGCTGAACTACCTCGGCTTCTCCTACGGCACGGAGCTGGGCTACGAGTACGCGCAGCTGTTCCCCGACCGCATCCAGTCCATGGTCCTCGACGGGGTCGTCGATCCCACCGTTGACGCCCTCACCTCCTTCACCAGCCAGAACGCGGCGTTCGAGCGCGCCTTCGACCAGTTCGCCGCCTGGTGCCGGTCGCACTCGCCGTGCTCGAAGCTGGGCAACGCCCGCGCGGCGGTCTACGCCGTGCAGGCGGCGGCGAAGCGCGCCCCCATCCCTACGTCGAAGCACGGCGACACCCGGAAGGCCACCTTCTCGCTGGTCAGTACCGGCGTGCTGCAGGCGCTCTACTCGAAATCGCTGTGGCCGAACCTCGGGTCAGCGCTGCTCGCCGCACGGGGCGGCGACTCGGCCGGGCTGCTCACGCTGGCCGACGACTACAACGAGCGCTACTCCGACGGCACCTACTCCAACCTGGCCGAGGCCAACACCACGATCGGCTGCAACGACCAACCGCCCGGCCCGACCGACGCCGTGATCAGGTCGACCGCACGGTCCTGGAGCACGCGCTTCCCGATGTTCGGGCGATGGAACGCCGCGAGCCTGTTCAGCTGCCAGCAGTGGCAACCGGTGCGGACGCCGCTGCTGAAACCGACGGCCCGGACGAGCACGAAGGTGCTGGTGCTGGGGAACGTGCACGACCCGGCCACGCCGTACGCCAACTCGCAGAAGCTCGTGTCGTTGATGGGGAACGCCGAACTGATGAGCTGGAACGGGCAAGGGCACACCTCGTTCCTGCAGGGCAGCTCCTGCGTTGACGGCAAGGTGAACGCCTACCTCGAGAGCGGGACCCTGCCGCCCGCCGACACCATCTGCCAGGCATGACCCCGCGGCATCCGGTCCTGCACGTCGAGCCGCCGACGGGCGCGGTCCGCGGCGTCGCCCTCGTGCTGCACGGCGGCCGCGCCACCAGCCGCGGGCCGGTGCGGGCGAGCCAGCTCGCCGTGCTGCGTATGCACCCGTTCGTGACGTCGTTGCTCCGGGCCGGCGCGGACACAGGACTCGCGGTGGGGCACCTGCTCTACCGCATGCGTGGCTGGAACGGCGCCGAGGCATCCCCCGTCCCCGACGTCCGCTGGGCCCTCGACGAGCTGGCGCAGCGATTCCCGGACGTCGACGTCGCCCTCGTGGGGCACTCCATGGGCGGGCGCGCCGCGGTGCACTCCGCCGACCACCCGCGGGTGCGGACGGTGGTCGGTCTGGCCCCGTGGATCGAACCGACCGACCCCTGGGCGCCTCTCGCGGGCCGGCAGCTACTCGTCGTGCACGGCGACCACGACCGCATGACCAGCCCGGCGTACTCGGCCGTGTTCACGCGAGAGGCGGCCACCGTGGCGAAGACGGCCAGCTACGTGACGGTGCCGGGCGAGCGCCATCCCATGCTGCGCAGGCCCCGGCTCTGGCACGAGCTGGCCACCGGCTACGTGCTGGCGACACTGTGCGATGTGCCGCCCGCTGGAACCGTGGGTAGGGACTCGGCGAAGATAGTGGAGAGGGCATTGACGGGCGAGGCGTCGCTGACGGCCTGACCGCCGCCCACCCACGCCGCCGACGGGAAGGGACGCGCATGACGATCACCGGAGCCCGCAGTTCCACGTCCGCGAAGCCCGGTACGACCGTCGCGGGCATCGACGCCCTGCGCTGGCCGGACATCGCGCACGTCCCGCACAGCCCCGTCCGGGCCGCGATCGCCCGGCGACTGTTCCGGCACGCGGCCGCACGCCTGCCGATGCGCGTCGTCGAGCCCGGTAACCGCTGCTACGGCGGCGGCACCAGCACCGATCCGGTGTTCAGCCTCGTCCGTCCCGAGTCGTTCTTCCACCGTCTCGGCGACACCGGCACGATCGGCTTCGGCGAGGCCTACATGGCCGGCGACTGGACGACCGACGACCTTCCCGGGGTGGTGTCGGCCTTCGCCGCCCACATGAAGGACATGATCCCGCCCGTTCTGCATCGCCTGCGCAACGTGGTGCTGAGCCTGCAGCCCGGGCACCTCGACAACACGATCGAGGGCGCGCGGCAGAACATCCACCAGCACTACGACCTGTCGAACGAGCTGTTCGGGCTGTTCCTGGACGAGACGATGACCTACTCCTCGGCGGTGTTCGAAGGCGAGCCCAGCGGCTCACCCGAACCGCTCGCCGACGCGCAACGGCGCAAGATCGACCGGCTGCTGGACTCGGCGGGTGTCACCGACGGAACGCGTGTGCTGGAGATCGGTACCGGGTGGGGCGAACTCGCGATCCGCGCCGCTCGCCGTGGCGCCACCGTGACGTCGCTGACGATCTCCACCGAGCAGGCTGCGCTCGCGACCCGGCGCATCGCCGAGGCCGGACTGGCTGACCGCGTCAGCGTGCTGCTGCAGGACTATCGCGAGGCGCAAGGTCGCTACGACGCCGTGGTCAGCGTCGAGATGATCGAGGCCGTGGGCGCGAATCACTGGAACACCTATTTCGAGACCATCGACCGGGTGCTGGCGCCGAACGGCCGGGTCGGGCTGCAGGCCATCGTCCAGGACGACTACACCGTCCTCGCCACCAAGGACACCTACACCTGGATCCGCAAGTACATCTTCCCCGGCGGGCAGCTGGCCTCGGTGGAGGCCATCGAGCGCACCCTCGCCGGGCGCACCTCGCTGCGGGTGGCCGACCGCTACAGCTTCGGCCGGCACTACGCCGAGACGTTGCACCGCTGGCGCGAGACCTTCGAGGCCAACGCCGACGCCGTCGACGCGCTCGGCTTCGACGAGACCTTCCGCCGCATGTGGTCGCTCTATCTCGCCTATTCCGAGGCCGGGTTCCGCACCGGTTACCTCGACGTCCAGCAGTTCACGATGACCAAGGCCTGACCGGCGGTACCCCGGCGCCGCAAACATGCCTACTCTCGGCGCATGACATCCACGGACCCGAACCTGCCCGTGGTCGAGGCCGAGGCCGACGACGCGGTCCAGAACTTCATCTCCGAACGCGACCTGCTCGTGGAGTGCCAGGGTGAGCTGAAGGTCGCCGAGGACCAGGTCGACCACCTGCGGACCGCCCTGGTGAGCGCGCGCCGCATCGGCGCCGCCGTCGGCATCCTCATGGGCACGCGCCGCCTGACCGACGACCAGGCTTTCGAGACGCTCTGCCAGGCCAGCCAGCATCGCAACCGCAAACTGCGCGAGATCGCCGAGGAGGTTCTGCACACCGGCACGATCGAGTAGCAGCTGCGTGCCCGCGAACGGTCGGTCCGTCGTGGGACAGTGGCGGTATGCAGGTGGGGATCCTCGGCCCGCTCGAGGTGCGCGGACGCCGGTGGCTGCTCGATCGAGGTCACCGGGACACGGCTGCGCGCGGTCCTCGTCCGCCTCGCCCTGGCCGCCGGGCGCCCGGTGTCGGCCGGCGCGCTCGTCGACGCGGTGTGGGGAGACGCGGCCGCCGGCCGATGTCACCAACGCACTGCAGACGCTGGTCTCGCGCCTGCGCCGGGCCCTCGGCGACGGGTCGCTCGTCGAGCAGTCCCCCGCCGGGTACCGCCTGGCCGTCGAGCCGGACGACGTCGACGCCCTGCGCTTCCAGGCCCTCGCGGCGGACGGCGCCCGGGCGTTGCGCCAGGGCGACGCGGCGGCGGCGGCCCGAGCTGCTCCGCGAGGCGCTGGCCCTGTGGCGGGGCGCGGTACCCGTCGACACCGCCGCCGCCGCGCCGGGACCGGTGGCCCAGTTGAGCGACCTTCGGGTCGCTGCCGTCGTCGATCGCGTCGGGGCCGACATCGCCCTCGGCGAGGCCGAGGCGGCGGTGCCGGAACTCGAGTCGCTCGCCGCCGAGTTCCCGCTGGACGAGCGGGTGGCGACCCACCTCGTCCTGGCGCTGGCCGGTTCCGGCCGGCAGGCCGAGGCCCTGCGTGCCTACGAGCGCGTCCGCGAGCGACTTGCCGACGAGCTCGGGGTCGACCCGTCGGCCGAGCTGCAGGGACTTCACCTCGCCGTGCTGCGCGGCGAGATCGACGGCGGGCGCCGGATCGATCCCGGCGAGCGGCAACGCCGCACCAATCTCAAGGCCCAGCTCACCACCTTCGTCGGCCGCGAGGACGAGGTGGGGCGGGTCGCGAAGGCGCTCGACGAGAACCGGCTGGTGACGGTCGTCGGGCCCGGCGGCGCGGGCAAGACCCGGCTGGCCGCCGAGGTGGGCGCGACGCTGCAGGCTCGCGACGGCGTCTGGCTGGCCGAGCTCGCGCCGGTCACCGATCCGCGCCGCCGTGCGCCCAGGCGGTGCTGGCCGCGCTGGGCTTCCGCGACCGGCACCTGATCGAACGCCGTCCCGGTCTCGCCGTCGCGGACACGACGACCCGGTTGCTCGACGCGTTCACCGACAAGGACGCCGTCCTCGTGCTCGACAACTGCGAGCATCTCGTCGACGCCGCGGCCGCCCTCGCCGAACAACTGCTGCAGCAGTGCCCGCAGCTGCGGGTACTGGCCACCAGCCGCGAGCCGCTGGCCATCACCGGCGAGGTCGTGCTCGCCCTGCCGCCGCTGGGCCGTCCTGCGGCCGACACGCCGGCCGCGTTCGCCGTCGACTACCCCGCCGTACGGCTGTTCGCCGACCGCGCGGCGGCCGCTCGCCCCGACTTCGTCGTCGACGACACGACGGTCGCACCCGTCATCGAGATCGTGCGGCGGTTGGACGGGCTGCCGTTGGCGATCGAGCTGGCCGCCGCCCGGTTACGCACGCTGCCGGTCACCGAGATCGCGGCGCGGCTGGACGACCGCTTCCGGCTGCTGACCGGCGGCAGCCGCACCGCACTGCCGCGGCACCGCACGCTGCACGCCGTCGTCGAGTGGAGCTGGGAGCTGCTGTCGGACCCCGAGCGCCGGCTGGTCGAGCGGCTCGCGGTCTTTGCCGCCGGCGCCGTCCGGGACAGCGCGACGGCGGTGTGCGCCGACGACGAGCTCGCGGCCCGTGACGTCCCCGACCTGCTCGCCTCGCTGATCGACAAGTCGCTGCTCCAGCGGGTGGGCGACGGGGACCGCGTCCGCATGCTCGAGACGATCCGCGAGTTCGGCATCGAACGGCTCGCCGAGCGCGGCGAGCTGACCGACGTTCCGGCGCCGCCACGCCGATTCTTCGACCGACCTGCTGGTCGAGGCAGAGCCGCACCTGACCAGCGCCGGGCAGCTTCCCTGGCTCGACCGGCTCACCGCCGAGCGGGACAACATCGCCGCCGCGCTGCGCTTTCGCTGCAGCGTCGGCGACGCCGACGGGGCGCTGTCGATCGCGGTCGCGCTGGCCGGGGTCGCGATGATGCTGGGCAACCACGGCGAGGTCGCCGGATGGACGGCCGACGCGCTGGCCGTGCCCGGGTGGACCGACCGCAGCACCCGCACGTCCGCGGAGGCGCTGTACGCGCTGCACAGCGCCGCCATCGGCGTCGCGCCCGGCGGCATCGAGTCCGCGATGGACCAGCTGCAGTCGGCGGCCGATCGACCTGGATCTCATCTCGTCCGACGAGCACGCGATGAACGGCGTCCTGCGCGTTGCCGTGGCGTTCTTCAGCGACGACGCCGAGCTCGTCCTGCGGGTACTGGACGAGGAGCTGGCCAGCCCGCACGCCTGGGTGCGCGCCACCGCGCGGATGTTCCGCGCCAACCTGGCCGAGAACAACAGCGAGCTGGACGCGATGCGCGGGCGACGTCGAGCTCGCGGTGCAGGAGTTCCGCGCCATCGGCGAACGCTGGGGGCTCGCGCAACACGCTGCGCAGCAAGGCGTTGCTGCTCACGCTGGACGGCGAGCTCGACGCGGCCGAGCAGGCCTACGACGAGGCGCTGGACCTGATGGCCCAGCTGAAGTCCCGGGACGACGAGGCGTTCCTGCTCGTCCGGATCGCCGAGCTCGCGCTGCGTCGCGGCGACGCCGAGCGGGCCCGCGAGGTGATGCAGCGCGCGTACGACACGGCCGAGCTCTCCGGCGGGGGCATCGAGGCGGTGTTCGTCGCTCAGCATGCTGGCCGACCAGGAACGTCGCTGCGGCGACCCGGTCCGGGCCCGCGCCATGCACGACGACGCCATGCGCCGCACCGCGGCACTGCCGCCGTCCCACCCGGCGCAGTCCCACGGTCGCGCCATCGTGTACGCGCTGGCCGCCCGCTTCGCCGCCGCCGACGCCGATCTCCCGGCGGCGCTGCGGTTCGCCACCGACGCCTACACCTCGGCGCTGGCGACGCGGGACAACCCGATCCTCGCCGCGGTCGGCGTCGTCCTGGCCGAGATCGCGCTGGACGCGGGGCGCGCCGGCGACGCCGCCGAGATGCTCGGGGCCTCGGCCCGGCTGCGCGGTGGGGACGACCCCACCGCTGTCGACGTCGGCGATGGTGACGGCGACGCTGCGGCGACGGCTGGGCGACGACGCGTTCACCAGCCGGTACACACGCGGCAAGGACCTCGACACGGAGGCCGCCCGGAAGCGGCTCGACCCGGCCGAGGCCCTCTCCGCGCTGGTGCCCGGCTGAGCACTACGCCTCAGACGTGCCGGCGGTACCCGCGCAGGGCCAGCGGCACGAACACCGCGAGCAGGCCGACGCCCCAGACCGCCGTCCACAGCAGGTGACCCGCCACCGGTCCGCCCACCATCAGCCCGCGGACGACGTCGACGAGCTGGGTGATCGGGTTGACCTTGGTGAACGCCTGCAGCCAGCCCGGGCATCGAACCGACCGGCACGAAGGTGCTGCTGCCGAACGACAGCGGGAAGATGAGCAGGAACATGACGCCCTGCACGGCGCCCGAGGTCCGCACCGTCATGCCGACCCACACCGACACCCAGGCGAAGCAGAGGGCGAAGCCGATCGCGACCGCCACGGCGGCGATCGTCGCGACCAGCTCGGTCTGCACCCGGAAGCCGAGCACGTAGCCGAAACCGATGAAGATCACGCAGAGGATCAGGTAGCGGAAGAAGTCGGCGACCACGGCTCCGACGAGCGGGGTCGATCGGCTGATCGGCAGCGACCGGAAGCGGTCGAAAACGCCCTTCTCGATGTCGGCGTTGAGGTTCTGGCCGAGGGCGACGCTGCCCATGGCGATGCCTTGTCCCAACAGGCCGGGAAGCAGGTACTCGAGGTAGGCGTGCCGGCCGCCGGGAACGCTGCCGGCGATGGCGCCGCCGAACACGTACACGAACAGCAGCAGGAAGATCACCGGCTGGATCGTGACGTCGATGAGCTGCTCCGGCGTGCGCCAGGTCTTGATCAGGCTGCGCCGCGCGATCACGCGGGCGTGCCGCAGATTGCGACGCAGGGAGTTGCGCGACGCGGGGGTCGGGTCGGTCGAGGTCGCGGTCGCGACGGGGCTGGTCAGCAAGGCGCTCATGCGGCGTCCTCCTTCGTGTCGATGTGGGCACGGGTTCCGGTGAGGCTGAAGAACACCTCGTCCAGGCTGGGCAGGTGCAGCGACAGCTCGTCCACCCGCACCCCCGCGCTGTGCAGGCGACCCACGACCTCGGGCAGCACCTCGTCGCTGTCGACCTTGACCGTCACGCCGCCTCGGTTGTCCTGCTCTGGCGCCGCGCCGGTCACCGCCGCCAGCACCTGCAGCGCGGTCTGCACGTCGGCGGTGTCGGCCGGGCGCACGGTCAGGCGCTGGCCGCCCACGACGCGCTTGAGTCCCTGCGGGGTGTCGTGGGCGATCACGCGACCGCGGTCGATCACGCTGATCTCCTCGGCCAGGGCGTCGGCCTCCTCGAGGTACTGCGTCGTGAGCAGCACCGTCGACCCGTCGTGGACGAGGCGGCGCACGACGTCCCACATGTCCTCGCGCTTGGCCGGGTCGAGGCCGGTGGTGGGTTCGTCGAGGAAGATCACGGCCGGCCGCCCGACGAGGGACGCGGCGAGGTCGAGACGGCGCCGCATGCCGCCGGAGTAGGTCTTGGCCTGCCGGCCGGCGGCGTCGGTCAGGTCGAACCACTCGAGCAGTTCCGCCGCGCGGGTCCGGGCGTGCCGGCGGGGCAGGTCGAGCAGCTCGCCGATCATGACGAGGTTCTGGGTGCCGGTCAGGTCGTCGTCCACCGACGCGTACTGGCCGGTCAACCCGATCGTGCGCCGCACCTTGTCGGCGTCGCGGACGACGTCGAAGCCGCCGATGCGGGCGGAGCCGGCGTCGGCGCGCAGCAGCGTGGAGAGGATGCGCACGGCGGTGGTCTTGCCGGCGCCGTTGGGGCCGAGCACGCCGAGCACGGTGCCGGGGCGGACGGCGAGGTCGATGCCCGCGAGGGCCTGGGTGTCGCCGAAGCTCTTGGTGAGCCCCTCGGCCTCGATGGCATACGTGGCCCCGGTGGCGTAGGTCGTCATGGGAGCAGCGTGCCGGGCAGCACTGGCACGGCGCGTACGTACCGCTGGCACGGCCTGGCACGTCGCTGGTACCCGGGAGGACGGCCGCGGGTCGGCGGGTAGTTGGGCGGGTCGGTCGCCTTCCGGTCAGCGGCGCCACCACGGGCGGTCGCGCACCGCCCGCAGCCGCTCGGCCCGGGGCACGAGGTGTGCCCGCAGCTGGTCCACGTCGCCCAGGTACTGCCCCGACCACAGCAGCCGCTCGGCGCGCTCGGCGAGTCCCGGGTCGCCGCAGCGATCGACGGCCGGCAGCACGACCTCGAGGAACGAGCCCTCGGCGGCGGACACGGCCGGGACCGCGACCCCGTCCTCGAACGCGGCAGCGAGCCCCGCGTACCAGCCGGTGATCTCGTCGGCGCGGTGGGTGAGCACATCCACCGGGCCGGCGAGGCCGTCGGCAACCGCCGCCGCAGCGCCCGGATCGGCCGGGCGCATCCCGTCGATGGCCGCGCCGGCCAGCCGCAACCGGGTCGCGCCGTTGGCCAGCGCGGCGACGTCCTCGAGCGACACGCTCTTGCTGCCGCGCTCGGCGAGGTACTGGCGCAGGGCGTCGTCGAGCCGCGAGCCGGCGGCGGCGGCGTCAGACCCGGAGCGGGTGCCGTCACCACCCGTGACCCGGTCGACGGCGGCACGCAGCTGGGCGGCGGAGGCGCGGTAGGCCTCGGCGAGCGCGGCACCGAGCGCGGCCGCGGCCCCGCGCGGCCAGAGCAGCAGGCCCGCGGCCAGGCTGGCGAGGCAGCCGAGGGCGACGTCCTCGATGCGGAACACGCCGATCCGCCAGCCCGACGGCGCGATGATGTTGAACAGGACGATCGAGAACACGCTGAACGCCGCCTGGCCGGCGATGAACGGGATGACCGCCGGGGCCAGCGCCGAGACCAGCACGACGAGCGGCAGTAGCGGCCAGAGGACGGCCGGGTTCGTGCCGAGAACGAGCACGGCGGTGCCGCCGATGGCGAAGCCGAGCACGGTGCCGGCCAGCGCGCGCACCACCGTCGCCCCCGTCGCGGTCGCATTCGTCCGCAGGACCGACAACGCGCCGAGGCCTACCCAGAACGCGTTCTGCGCGTCGCTGACCCGCGCCAGCAGGACCGCGACGGCCAGGCCCACCGCGCCGCGGAGGCTGTTCTGAAGCCACACCGAGTGCCGGTCGAGCTGGGCCGCCGACGTCTGACGGACCACGGTCGCAGCCCCGACCTCGTCCACCCCGGGACGACGACCGAGTAGCCGGGCCCACCACGACCGCCGGTTCGCCGTTGCGATGGCCGACACCGTCCGGGCGCAGAGCGCGACGGCGTAGCCCAGCTCGTGCGCCGAGTACAGCGGCCGGTCGAACTCGCCGGCCGCGCTTCCCCCGTCGTCGGGCCCCGCACCGGCGCGCAGCCGCCGCACGGCCTCCTCCGTCACGCCGTGCCGCACCTCGTCCAGCGCCGCGATGCCCAGGACCACGGCGCTGCACGCCTCGTCGGGCGGGCGCTCCCCCGGGTGGTCCAGCGAGTCCGCACAGTCCTTGAGCAGCGCGGCGGATACCCGCCGCAACTCGAGCCCCTCGTCGGACCACTCGTCGGGCGCGTCCGTACAGGCGTTGCCGACGATCGTCGTGAGCCATTCCAGCTCGTCCACCAGCCGGATGCCGAGTCGCGAACCGGTGCTGACCGCGGCGAACCGTGCTGCGGAAGTGCGGAACGCCGTTCGCAGCGCGCGCCCCGCCTCGCCGAGCTCGATCAACCGGTCCCGTCCGCTCTCGACCGGGTCCGGATGGAGCGTGGACGCCAGGGTGCGGCACAGCGCGGCCGCGCGGCGGCGCAGCGTGTTCTGCTCGGCGGGCGGCCAGACGAACACCGCCACCGGCACGGCCACGGCGACCGCGAGGCCCCACCCGCCCAGCCGCAGCGGCAGGTCCGCGCGGGTGCCGGGCAGCATGACGGCGAGGATGAAGGCCAGCAGGGCCGCCTGCGTTCCGCCGTTGATCACCGAGCTGACGACACCGGCGAACAGGACCACGAAGGCCACGACGACCATCGACGTGACGGCGAGCCAGTCGGGCGTGGCGACCAGCGTCCCGAGGGTGACGAGCACCGCGCCGGCCACGGCCAGGGTCGCGTACGACCCGACCAGCGTCGCGCGGCCACCCGGGAAGTTTGCGAACAACAGCAGGGCGAACGAGCCGAAGGCGGCGAAGGTCGCCACCGGCGCCTGCCCGATGAGCTGCGAACCGATCGCGAAGTTCAGCGGCACGACGACGGCGGCGCGGACCGCGCGGCGCAGCGCGTAGCCGCCGGCATCACGTGCCTGCCACCAGCGCAGCACGTCAGTGCACGTGTCGGCGCCAGTCGTCCGGGAGCCGATCGGCCGGCCCCGGAACCGACTGGGTGACCGGATGTGCGTGCGGTGGCGCGAGGACAGGTCCGTCGTAGTAGTCCTGCGCGGCGTAGTCCCAGAACCAGCTCTCGCCCGGCTCGAAGCTCTGGACGATGGGGTGATCGGTGGCCGCGGCGTGCGCCGTGGCGTGCTGGCTGGGCGAGGAGTCGCAACAGCCGATGTGACCGCACTGCGCGCAGCGGCGCAGGTGCACCCACCAGCCGCCGGCGGCCTCGCAGTCCGCGCAGCCCTCGCCGCTGGGCGGCACCGACGGGTCGACCCCGGGAATCTCGCTCACGTCTCGCCTTCCTGCTGACGGGCCTTCACGCTAGCGGCTGCGACGGCGGCGTGCCGCCCGTTCCCACTGCCCGTCGCTGGCACCATCGGCGCGTGAGTGGCGTCAGCGAGCTCGGCCGCGCGATGCGGGACGTGCTGGCCGGTCGCGTCGATGAAGACGACCGCGCCCGCAGCGCCAGCGCGGCGCGGGCGCTGATCGTGGCGTCCATCGTCGGCGCGAACGTCATCGGCGCCGCCGTGGTCACGCTGCTGCTCACCGTCGTGCTCCCGCTGCCGTCGGGAGCCGCGCAGTTCGGCGGCCTGGACGGTCCAGGCGGCGCCGGCGCCGCCGCCTACACGCTGGTGGCGGTGGCGGCCGGTGTCGTGCTCGGCCTGCGGCAGGCACGTCCGGTGATCGAGTTCTTCCTGTCCGGTGCACGTCCCGGCGAGCACGATCGGCGTGCGGTGCTGCGCCTGCCGCTCGCGTTGCTGCGGGTGCAGGCGCTGCTCTGGGGCATCGCCGTGCTCGTCTTCGGCGGCGCCGGCCTGCGGGTGTCCGGCCTGTACGGCTTCGAGGTCGCGGTGACGGTGCTGCTCGGCGGCATCCCCACCAGCTCGCTCGCCTACCTCGCGACCCAGCGGTTGCTGCGCGGCGGCATCGCGATCGTGCTCGCAGCGGCCCCGCCGCGCGCTCGCGAGGTGCCGGGGGTCACCGCCCGTTCACTGCTGGCGTGGGCATTGAGCGCCGTGCCCATCGGCGGCGTGCTCGCGCTCGCCGGTTTCGCGCCCTTCACCGACACCAGCCGGGACGCCCTCGCCCGGGCGGTGGCGGTGCTGGGCGTGGTGTCCGTGCTCGTCGGTCTGATCGCGAGCATCGAGGTCGCCCGCTCGGTCGCCGAGCCCCTGCAACGCCTGCGCGACGCCGTGGAGGACGTCGAGGACGGGGACTTCGACGTCTCCGTCCCCGTCTTCGACGCCTCCGAGGTGGGTTACGCGACGTCCAGTTTCAACCGCATGGCGGCCGGGCTGCGCGAACGCGAGCGGCTGCGCGACCTGTTCGGGCGCCAGGTCGGCGGGGACGTCGCGAAACAGGCGCTGGAGGAGGGCGTGACGTTGGGCGGCGAGGAGCGGGAGGCCGCGGCGCTGTTCGTCGACGTGATCGGCTCGACGACCTTCGCCACCGACCGGCGCCCGAGCGAGGTCGTGGACGCCTTGAACGAGTTCTTCGAGGCTGTTGTGGGCGCGACGCAGGACCACGGTGGCCTGGTCAACAAGTTCATCGGCGACGCGGCGCTGTGCATCTTCGGGGCGCCGCTGAGCCACGACGATCCCGCCGGCGCCGCGCTCGCCGCCGCCCGCGACATGCGCGAGCGGTTGCGGGGCGCCACCCTCGACGCCGGGATCGGCGTCGCCTTCGGCACCGTCGTCGCCGGCAACGTCGGCACCACCGAGCGCTACGAGTACACCGTCGTCGGCGATCCCGTGAACGAGGCGGCGCGCATCACGGAGCTGGCGAAGAAACGGGACGGCCGCGTCCTCGCCTCGCACGACGCGGTGCAGGCCGCCCGCTCCGGCGCCGACGACTGGCACGACGTGGACGAGGCGACTCTGCGCGGGCGCACCCGGCCGACCGTGCTCGCCGCGCCGGACGTCTGACAGGTAGCTCTCCACCGCATCTACTCCCTCGCGTGGCGAGCGAGCCACGCACGAGTCGAGGCGCGCGAACGCCGGGGTAGCGTCGATGACCATGGAATACCGCACCCTGGGTGCCAGCGGATGTTCGGTGTCGAACCTCTGCCTGGGCACCATGACCTTCGGCGCCGAGTCCGACGAGGACGTCGCCCACACCCAGCTGGACCGTTTCGTGGAGGCCGGCGGGACCCTCGTCGACACCGCCGACGTCTACTCGGCCGGCGTCTCCGAGACGATCATCGGACGCTGGTTCGCCGACCGGCCGCAGGACGTCACCGACCGGGTCGTCCTCGCCACCAAGGGCCGCTTCCCGATGGACGACTCCCCCAACGGTCTCGGCCTGTCCAACCGGCACCTCACCCGCGCCCTCGACGACTCGCTGCGCCGGCTCGGCCTCGACACCGTCGATCTGTACCAGGTGCACGCGTTCGACCCGCTCACGCCATTGGACGAGACCCTGCACACGCTCGACCGCTTCGTGCGCGCCGGCAAGATCCGTTACTGGGGACTGTCGAACTTCACCGGCTGGCAGCTGACCAAGGCGGTGCACCTCGCGCGGCAGCTCGGGCTGACGCCGCCGGTCACGCTGCAACCGCAGTACAGCCTGCTCGTGCGGGAGATCGAGTGGGAGATCGTCCCCGCCGCACGGGACGCCGGCCTGGGCCTGCTGCCGTGGAGCCCGCTGGGTGGCGGGTGGCTGTCGGGCAAGTACCGGCGCGACCAGCGGCCCACCGGCGCCACCCGTCTCGGCGACGACCCGAACCGCGGCATGGAGGCGTGGGACCGCCGCGGCACCGAACGCACGTGGGACGTGGTCGAGGCAGTGCAGCGCGTCGCCGAGACCCGAGGCGTGACCATGGCCGAGGTCGCCCTGGCGTGGGTCACCGACCGCCCGGCCGTGTCGTCGACCATCCTCGGCGCGCGCACCCTCGAGCAGCTCGAGACCAACCTGCGCGCCGCCGACCTGCACCTGGACGCCGACGAGACGGCTGCCCTGGACGCCGCGAGCGACCTGCACGCCACTGACTATCCCTACGGCGAGCTCGGCCTCGACCAGCGCAGCCGCGCGATCGCGGGGGGTCGGTGAGGGTCGCTCGCAGGCGATCTCCGCGCCGGTGCTCGGCCGTCGCATCGGGACCTTGTGCCCTCCCTCGCCGGGCCGAGTGGAGGCCAGAATATGGAGCCCGCCGAACGAAGGTCGGGCAGCCGAGGACCGGAAGCGGACGTCGGTGCGGGGGGAACGACTACTGAGGTGAGCGTGTCGCCGGTGCTGGTGCATTCCGTGCCCGCTGCGGTGCCCCCGGTGCGACGTGGCACCGGCGCGATCAGGACGTCCGCCCGTGCGTGACACCGACGATGCGCGAGTGCTCATTGTCGACGACACCCCGGATCTGCGCCTGCTGCTGCAGCTGTCGCTGAGCCGGTACGAGGGCGTGACGGTCGTTGCCGAGGCCGAGGACGGGCAGCAGGGCGTCGACCTCGCGCGCGAGCATCAGCCCGACGTCGTCCTGCTCGATCTCGCGATGCCCCGCATGGACGGTCTGCAGGCGCTGCCGCTGATCCGGAACAACGCTCCTGCGGCGCGGGTCGTCGTGCTGTCCGGCTTCGACGAGGCGCGCATGGCAGCCACCGCGACCGCGGCCGGCGCGCACGCCTATCTGCGCAAGGGTGCATCGCCGGAGATCCTCATGGCCACGGTGGCGGGCGTGCTCGATCGGTCGGTGCCCACGCTGCGCCCGCGCACCGGTCGTCCGGCCACCCCGATGCCGCCCGAGCCACCATCGGAACCGGTCATGTCCCGGGCCGACGACGACGAGGACTCGCACCGGATGCTCGCTCGCGCGGCCCACGAGCTGCGCAATCCGGCCATCGCCCTGACGGTCCTGGCCGACGAGCTGGCCGCACACCGCGACGCTCTCACAGGCGAGTTCGTCGATCGCATCGTCACCGCGATCGTGCGGCAGGCCGGAATCCTGGACCAGGTCACCACCGACCTGCTGACCTCCTCGCACGTCCGGCGCGGGTCGCTGGTGGTCAACCCGCGGCCGGTCGCGTTGCTGGCCACGCTGCAGGAGGCGGCCGACGGTTTCGAGGCCGGGGACGTCGCCGTCGACGTCAGCTGCCCGCCCGAGCTCGTCGTCCTGGCCGACCGTGTGCGGGTGCACCAGATCATCGCCAACCTGCTCACGAACGCCGTCCGATACGGCGCGCCGCCCGTCTCGATCCGGGCGACCGCCGCGGACGGGTGCGCCGAGATCCGGGTGATCGACCGCGGTGCAGGCGTCCCCCCGTGGTTCCGGGAGCGGCTGTTCGACGAGTACACCCGCGCCACCCCCGACGACGGCGTCGGCACCGGCATCGGCCTGTTCGTGGTGCGCTCGCTGGCCCGGGCCCAGGGCGGCGACGCATGGTACGAACCGGTCCTCGGCGGCGCCGCGTTCTGCATCTCGCTCCCGCAGCCCGCGCCGGCGGCGGCCGGGACCTCAACCGCCAACGGCACTCGCTGAGCGGTCGCGGTCAGCGCAGTTCGTACAGCTCGTACACCAGCGTCGCGCCGTCCCGCACGCCCCTACCCACCGCCTGCACGTGGTTCAACCACCCGAGCGCGGGATCGTCGGTCTCGAAGGTCGGTGTGACGTAGACGGGCGCGCCGGTGGCCGGCAGAGCGGACCCGCGTCCGCCGTACCTCACCGCCAGGTGCGCGCCGGACGGCGTGGTCAGCAACAGGCGCGCGTCGACAGTGACCGACCCGTCCGCGTGCAGCATCAGCCAATCGCTGGAGGTGCCGGCCTGGCTCGCCCGCACGCGGTCGCCGACGAGCTCGCAGGTTGCGGCCTCGCCGACCAGGCGCGCATGTCCCGGCAGTCCGTCGAGGCGCGTCTGGCGGGCGATCGTGATCGTCAGCGTGCCGAGTGGCCGCAAGTCGAGGGGCATGACCTCGACCGTACGGGGACCGTTCGCCTGTCATGATCGACGCATGACCGATCCCGTCGACGCGCTCGTGCGCTGGGTCGAGTTCGGCGGTACGTGGCGCGAGCTGTCCCGCACCGCCGACGGTGTCACCCTGTCGTTGCGCCGCTGCGACGGCGGCGAGGAGCAGAGCCGTATCACCTCGGCCGACCCACGGTTGCTGACCTGGCTGGCGGCGCATCCACCCCCGTCCTGACGGACGGCCGCCAACCCGTCAGCTCTCGAGCCGACCGACGTCGGCTTTCTCCCCGGTGAAGTAGCTGGCGAGGATGCGGTCCCGGACCAGTCGCCCGTGGGCCACACGGCGCGCACGGCCGCCACGACGCCGGTCCAGCACGCGGTAGCGGATCGTGTTGAGCGGCAGCAGGTAGGCGAACGCCCACGGCGGCCGCACCGGCAGGCCGAGCTCACGCATGCTGGCCGGCCCGAGGAAGACCGTCATCATGCTGAGCATGCGTTCCTGCTCGCACCGGGCGCGCACGCCCTGCAGGCGCGACGACCAACCGAGGAATCGGCGGTCGGCCTGCGCGGCGAGCGCGGCCCGGGCGAGCGCCGGGCCCGCCTCGGTGATCGGCGGTGCAGCCAGCAGCATGTGGTAATTGATGCGGTGCCGCTCGTCCTCGTCGTCGGTGAGGAAGTCCGGGTGCACGCCCATCAACCAGCCGACGTAGCGCCACATGTGCATCAGGGCGTGGGCGTCGGATCGCGAGAGCGGGACGCCCAGCGCGCGGGCGCCGAGGATCAGCGTGCCGTCGAACAGGCCCAACGTGCCGGCCTGGTCGGCCTGGTTGATCGGCAACCCCCAGCGTGCCGTGTCCCAGGCCGGCTCGTGCACCTCGTTGACGAGGGCATGCATGACGCGCACGTGCACCGTCAGCCGCCAGCCCTCGCCGCCGGGACGCAGGGCGTCGGCAGAGGCGAGGCCGACCGCCCAGTGCTGGGTCTCGGCGAGGCGGCGCCGGGTCTGGCGGCCGGTCAGCCCGCCGGTCCGCACCAGCAGATCGGCCGGCCCGCCGAAGCGGTAGCCGCCAAGCAGGGACAGCTGGAGCAGGATGTCCGCCGCGTTGCGCCCCAGACCCGCGAAAACCTCCGTGCCGCACTGGACGAGCTCCCAGTCGGTCCAGGCAGGGACGTCGGTGACCACCGCCATGAACTGCCGCAGCGCGCCCGGCGCGTCGGGCACGGCGCCGAGCCCGCCCTCGAGGGCGGTACGCAGCTGCGCGTGGGTGACGCGTCCCGGCTCACCGGCTCGCGTTCGGATCGCGTGCGCCAGCCGCGCCGCCGGCTCGTCACGCTCGGTCAGAGCGGCCCCGATGCGTGCCATGAGCTGCTCGTCCACCGCCTCGTCGACATGCCCGAACCGGCGCAGCGGGCGACCGAGCCGCACGCCGCGCGGCTCGGCCGAGCGGAAGCGCGAGGGCACGGAAGGCTCCCGCGCCGAGCCGGGTCGCGTCGTGGTCATGCAGACACTCTGACGCGACTTATCGCTCGCATACAATTCGCGTTCGTGAGACGCGCCCCGCAGCAGCAACGGTCCCGGCAGATGGTCGACCGCATCGTCACCGCCGGTCGGACCCTGCTCGTCGCCGAGGGGTACGACGCGTTCTCGACGAACCGCGTCGCGGCGGCGGCCGGAGTCAGCCCTGGCTCGCTGTACCAGTACTTCCCGGACAAGGCGGCGATCCTCGACGTGATCGTCGACCGGTACTGGGACGAGGTCGCCGAACGGGTGGTGGCCTCGCTCGGCGACCGCATCGGCGAGGTCGGGCCGTCGGCGACGCGCGCCGTGGCCGACGCCCTGCTGACCGCCCTCGAGGCGGACGCCTCGCTGCTCCGGGTGCTGCACGACGAGCTGCCGCCACGGCGCCTCGGTGACAAGCTCCGCGCGCTCGAGCACCGGGTGCGGCAGCTCACGACTGCGGCCCTCGCCGTGCAGGGCACGCGCGACACCGCTGCGCGGGCGTGGATCGTGGTCATGGCCGTCGAGAATCTCGTGACGCGCTGGGTGCTGGACGCTCCGGACATCGACCGCGAACGCCTGCTCGACGAGCTCGTGGCCCTGGTGACCGGCTACCTCGAGCGCCCGCGCCCTCAGCCGCCCCAGATGTCGCCGACGGTGAAGCCGGTCGGGAACGGGTCCGTCGGGTCGAGCACGTAGTTTGCGAAGCCGGTGATCCAGCCGTGCCCGGTGATCTCGGGGACGACGGCGGGCACGCCGGCCAGCGTCACGGCCTCGACGAGGCGTCCGGTGAACACGGTGCCGAGGACCCCCTCATGGCGGAAGGCGTCGCCGATCGCGAGTTCGCCGCGCGCGTGCAGGGTCGCCATCTTGGCCGACGTGCCGGTGCCGCACGGTGAGCGGTCGATGACGCCGGTGAAGCTGGCGGGGTTGTCCCAGCTCGACTCGCCGGTCGACATGGTGACGGCATTGCGGCGGTGGTTGGCCGTGACGTGCGGCGGCCCGGACAACTGCGAGATCGTCACGCCGGCGAGGGTCGGGTCCACCGGATGCGCGACGGGGTACTGCTCCCGCGTGGCGAGGGTGAGCATCTCGCCGTAGCGGACGATGTCGCGGCCCTCGTCCGGCGTCAGCCGCAAACCGAACTGCGCTGCGTCGGCGATGGCGTAGAACATGCCGCCCCACGCGACGTCGGCACGCACCGTGCCGACCCCAGGGATCTCCACCGGCACGTCGAGGTGGGCGGCGTAGGCGGGGACGTTGCGGAACGTGATCGAGGTGGCCTTGCCGTGCTCGACCGTCGCGCGGATCTCGATCAGCCCGGCCGGCGCCTCCAGCGTCAGCGTCGTCGTCGGCTCGGTCACCTCGACCATGCCGGTCTCGATGAGCGCGGTCGCGACGCAGATGGTGTTCGTGCCCGACATCGCGGGGTACTCGACGTGTTCCATGATCACGTACCCGTAATCGGCAGCCGGGTTCTCCGAAGGCAGAACGAGGTTGCAGCACGAGCCCGGGTAGCCCCGTGGCTCGTTGAGCATCAGCTTGCGCAGGTCGTCACGGTGCTGCTCGAGCCAGCGCGCCTTCTCGAGCATCGTCCGGCCGGGCACCCGACCCACCCCGCCGGTGATGACGCGGCCCGGCAGCCCGTCGGCGTGCACGTCGACGGCGGTGATCATCGTCGACAGCCTCATGTGTGCTCCGCCATTGCCGCCTCGACGACCGCGAGATCCTGGTAGGCCATGCCCACACTCTTGTAGACGGCGATCCCAGGCACCGGAGCGACCCGCCCGGAATCGAGGTCGGTGAAGTCGCGGATGCGCTCGGCGCTCAGCGCTCCGGCGGCCACGGCCTGGATCAGGTCGCCCGCCTCGCGCAGGGCGGTTGCGCGGTGTTCGGCGAGGACCAGCGACGCACGCCGGAAGACCGTGTCGTCCAGCTCGCGGGCGTCCGGGGTGTGCGAACCGACGGCGACGACGAACGCCCGCTTGCCCAGCGCGGTGCCCTCGAACACCGGCGTGCGCGAGGTCGTGGCGCAGACGACGAGATCGGCCTCGCCGACGGCCTCGGGTGTGCCCGGTGCGACGTCGAGACCGGCGTCCGCGAGCGAGGCGCAGAGCTGCTCGGCGCGGTCGGGCCGGCGCGCCACGATGCGCACCTGCTCGATCGGACGGACCGCGCGCACCGCCTCGACGTGCGCTCGTGCCTGCGGCCCGGCGCCGAAGACGACGAGTCGAGTCGCGTCCGTCGCAGCCAGCCGGCGGACCACCGCCGCGGACTGGCCGGCGGTGCGGATCGTGGTCAGGACCGTCCCGTCCACCCATGCCTGCGGGGTCAGGGTCGCCGCGTCGAACAGCACGTACACGCCCTGGATCCGCGGCAAGCCGCGGGCGTCGTTCTCCCGCCCGATGCCGACGAGCTTCACGCCGGCGCCGGTCGCGCTCACGGCCGGCATGACCAGCAGCTCACCGCCGGCCGTCGGCGCGCCGATGCGGTCGACGGGATCGGTGTCGAACGCGGTCTGCAGCGCGGCGTCCAACGCGTCCGCCACTCGCGACCACGGCAGCCGCGCGGTCAACTCCGCAGCGTCGAGGTACGGGATCGCGGGCACGGCAACCACCTCGTCCGGACGTCGCGCGCTGGGCGTCCCGACCGTAGCCGAGGCCGAGCGAGATACTGGACACCCCCTGAACCTGCGGAGGTTGCGCCGTGCCGTCCACTCCCCTGCCTGATGACGTCCTCGAGCTGCTGGCCAAACCCAACCCGGCCGTGATGGCGACGATCGCCACCGACGGCCGCCCGGTCACCGTGGCGACCTGGTACCTGTTCGAAGCCGACGGGACCATCCTGCTGGGCCTGGACGCCGAGCGCGCCCGCCTGCAGCACCTGCGTCGCGATCCACGGGTCTCGCTGACCGTCCTGGCGGACGACGACTGGTACACCCACGTGAGCGTCCAGGGTCGGGTGGGCGAGATCGTCGACGACGAGGGCCTGCGCGACATCGACCGGCTGTCCCGGCACTACACCGGTCAGCCCTACCGCAACCGGGAGCGCCCGCGCGTCAGCACGCACCTGACGGTCGAGCGCTGGCACGGGTGGAGCGGCGGCCGGGCCATCGCGGACTGACTCCGACGGCGCGCGACCACATCACCGCGCTTATTTGATTCATTCCAGAATGTAGGAAAGACTGGGTACGTGCCCGCCCCCGCCCCCGCCCCGTACGACGAGATGCTGCGGGCGTCGGGCCTCCGCGTCACGCGACCGCGGTCGGCGGTCCTCGCTGCGGTGCACGCCCGTCCGCACGCCGACACCGACGAACTCATCGGCGCTGTGCGCGGCGATCTCGGTGCGGTGTCCCATCAGGCCGTCTACGACGTGCTGCGCGCGCTCACCACCGCCGGGCTCGTACGCCGCATCCAGCCGGCCGGCTCGGTCGCCCGGTACGAGGCCCGGGTCGGCGACAACCACCACCACGTCGTGTGCCGCTCCTGCGGCGCCATCGCCGACGCCGACTGCGCGGTCGGCGAGGCGCCCTGCCTGACTGCATCGCACGACCACGGCTTCGCCATCGACGAGGCCGAGGTCATCTACTGGGGCCTGTGCCCCGACTGCTCGCACCAGACCACTCACAACCGGAAGGACTCCCGTGGCTGACACAGACAAGCCAGACGCCGTCGTCGGCAAGATGGACGAGCCGGAGGCCAGTGACGAGGGCAAGTGCCCGGTCGCCCACGGCCGCCGTCCGTACCCCGTCGAGGGCGGGAGCAACCGCGACTGGTGGCCGCACCAGCTCAACCTCAAGATCCTGCGCAAGCACGCGCAGGCCGCGAACCCGATGGACGCCGACTTCGACTACGCCAAGGCGTTCTCGAGCCTCGACCTGGCTGCCGTCAAGGGCGACCTCAAGCAGGTGCTGACCACCTCGCAGCCGTGGTGGCCCGCGGACTTCGGCCACTACGGCGGCTTCTTCATCCGCATGGCGTGGCACAGCGCCGGCACGTACCGCATCGAGGACGGCCGCGGCGGCGCGGGCGCCGGCATGCAGCGCTTCGCTCCGCTGAACAGCTGGCCGGACAACGGCAACCTGGACAAGGCGCGCCGCCTGCTGTGGCCGGTCAAGAAGAAGTACGGCAACACGATCTCGTGGGCCGACCTCATCGTGCTCGCCGGCAACGTCGCGCTCGAGGACATGGGCTTCCAGCCGTTCGGCTTCGCCGGCGGTCGCGCCGACGTGTACGAGCCGGACGAGGACGTCTACTGGGGCCCCGAGGAGGAGTGGCTCGGCGACGACCGCTACACCGGTGACCGCGAGCTGGAGAAACCGCTCGGCGCCGTCCAGATGGGCCTGATCTACGTCAACCCCGAGGGCCCCAACGGCAACCCGGATCCGGTGGCGAGCGCCCGCGACATCCGCGAGACCTTCGGCCGCATGGCCATGAATGACGAGGAGACCGTCGCGCTCATCGCCGGCGGCCACACCTTCGGCAAGACCCACGGTGCGGCCGACCCGGAGCAGTTCGTCGGCCCGGAGCCCGAGGGCGCACCGATCGAGCAGCTGGGACTCGGCTGGCAGCAGAAGTACAGCAGCGGCCAGCTGGGCGACGTCATCACCAGCGGTCTCGAGGTCACCTGGACCTCCACACCGGTGCAGTGGAGCCACGCCTACTTCGAGAACCTCTTCCACCACGAATGGGAGCTCGAGCAGAGCCCGGCCGGTGCGAACCAGTGGGTCGCCAAGGACGCGGAGGCGACGATCCCCGATCCGGACGGCACGCCGAACAAGCGCAAGCCGACCATGCTCACCACCGACCTGGCGCTGCGCTTCGACCCGGACTACGAGCGGATCTCGCGGCGCTTCCTCGAGCACCCGGACGAGTTCGCCGACGCCTTCGCACGCGCCTGGTACAAGCTGACCCACCGCGACATGGGCCCGATCCAGCGCTACCTCGGACCCGAGGTGCCGCAGGAGGAGCTGCTGTGGCAGGACCCGGTCCCGGCTGCGACCGGTGAGCCGCTGACCGCCGAGGACATCACCTCGCTGAAGCAGCAGATCCTGGCCACCGACCTGACCGTGTCGCAGCTGGTCAGCACGGCCTGGGCGGCGGCGTCGAGCTTCCGCATCAGCGACAAGCGAGGCGGTGCCAACGGCGGTCGCATCCGTCTCGAGCCGCAGCGCAGCTGGGACGTCAACGGCCCGGCCACCCTGGCCACCGTGTTGCGGGCGCTCGAAGGCGTGCAGCAGTCGTTCGCCGGCACCGTGTCGATCGCTGACCTGGTCGTGCTCGGTGGCGTCGCGGCAATCGAGAAGGCGGCGCGCGACGCCGGTCACGAGATCGAGGTGCCCTTCACGCCAGGCCGCACCGATGCCTCGCAGGAGCAGACCGACGTCGAGTCCTTCGCCGCACTCGAGCCGAAGGCCGACGGGTTCCGCAACTACCCGGGCAAGGGCAACCGCCTGCCGGCCGAGTACCTGCTCATCGACCGGGCCAACCTGCTCAACCTCACCGCCCCGGAGATGACGGTGCTGGTCGGGGGCCTGCGGGTCCTCGGCGCGAACTACCAGCAGGGCAAGCACGGCGTCCTCACCGACAAGCCGGGCACGTTGACGAACGACTTCTTCGTCAACCTGCTCGACATGGACACCGAGTGGTCCGCCGTCGGCGAGGGTGGCGACACGTTCGAGGCCCGGCACCGCGACGGTGGCGACGTCCGCTGGACCGGCACCCGCGCCGACCTCGTGTTCGGCTCGAACTCCGAGCTGCGTGCGGTGTCCGAGGTCTACGCCCAGGACGACGCGTCGGAGAAGTTCGTGCGCGACTTCGTCCGGGCGTGGGACAAGGTCATGAACCTCGACCGCTACGACCTGGTCAAGTAACCGCCTGCGCAAACACCGGGGCCGGACCGCAGTGCGGTCCGGCCCCGTGTGCCGCTTGTCACCTGCTCACGCCGCTTGGCTCCCCTCACGCCGCTTGGCACCCCGCTCGGTGCGCTGTGGAGATCGACTCGCACCGCTTTCGGAGTGACAAGCAACGCGGACAGGTGCCGAGCGGGGTGGGTCGGACCGCTCCATGGGCTCGGTATCCTCAGGTGTGACCGTCGACAGCACCTTGGACCCCGACGCTCCGGCCGGCTTCGACTCGCTCGGGCTCGATCCGCGCGTGGTCCGCACGCTCAGGGACCTCGGGTACGAGGTCCCCACTCCCATCCAGGAACGCGCGATCCCGGTCCTCGTCGAGGGACGCGATCTCGTCGGGCTCGCGCAGACAGGCACCGGCAAGACGGCGGCGTTCGCGCTGCCGATCCTGTCCGCGATCGACCCCCGCAGCACGGCGACGCAGGCGCTCGTGCTCGCTCCGACCCGCGAGCTCGTGCTGCAGGTCGCCGAGGCCTTCGGTCGCTACGCGCACCGCATCAAGGGCCTGCACGTGCTGCCGGTCTACGGCGGGCAGGCCTACGGCCCACAGCTCGCGGCCCTGCGGCGCGGAGCCCACGTCGTCATCGGCACGCCCGGCCGGGTGATCGACCACCTGGAGAAGCGGACGCTCGACCTGACGACCCTGCAGCACCTGGTGCTCGACGAGGCCGACGAGATGCTGCGCATGGGATTCCAGGAGGACGTCGAGCGGATCCTGCGCGACACCCCCGATCACAAGCAGGTCGCCCTCTTCTCGGCCACCATGCCGGGGCCGATCAAGAAGATCTCCGCGCGCTACCTGCACGACCCGGTCGAGATCACCGTCAAGAACAAGACGGTCACGACGGCGAACACCCGACAGCGCTAC
The DNA here is from genome assembly GCA_963787985.1 of uncultured Actinomycetota bacterium. Lineage (GTDB taxonomy): Bacteria > Actinomycetota > Actinomycetes > Mycobacteriales > Jatrophihabitantaceae > Jatrophihabitans. The sequence goes on from CAWBEL010000004.1 coordinate 413,470, forward strand.
CTGCTCGTCACCGGCCAGCAGAAGATGGACGCGCTGACCCGGATCCTCGAGGTCGAGACCGGCGAGGCGATGCTCGTCTTCGTGCGCACCAAGTCAGCCACCGAGGACGTCGCCGAACGCCTGCGCAGCCGCGGATTCGCGGCCGAGGCGATCAACGGCGACCTCAACCAGGTGCAGCGCGAGAAGGTCATCGCCCAGCTGCGCGACGGTCGCCTCGACCTGCTCGTCGCCACCGACGTGGCCGCCCGCGGGCTGGACGTCGACCGCATCTCGCACGTCGTCAACTACGACATCCCCACCGACCCCGAGTCCTACGTCCACCGCGTCGGACGGACGGGACGGGCCGGTCGCAGCGGCGAGGCGCTGTCGTTCGTGACGCCACGAGAGCGGGGCCTGCTGCGCGCCATCGAGAAGGCGACCCGACAGCCGCTCACCGAGATGGCGCTGCCCAGCGCCGCCGATGTGAACGCCCAACGCGTCACGCGCTTCCACGACGCGATCACCGCCGCACTCGCGGCGCCGAACCACGCAGCGGTCAAGTCGATCGTCCTGGACTACGAGCGCGAGCACGACGTGCCGATGGCCGACATCGCTGCGGCGCTGGCGGTGATGAGCCGGGACGGCGAGAACATCCTGCTGCCGCCGGACGAGGCGCGGCCGCGTTCCGCAGAGCGCGGTGAGCGGGGCGAACGTGGTGAGCGGGGCGAACGCCGGCCCAAGGTCGACTTCGCCCGCTACCGCATCAGTGTGGGGCGCAACCAGCGGGTCAACCCGTCCCAGATCGTCGGCGCCATCGCCAACGAGGGCGGCCTGACCCGCTCCTCGTTCGGCAAGATCGACATCCACAATGACCACTCGGTGGTGGAGCTGCCCGCGGACCTGTCGAAGCAGACGCTCGAGGCGCTGTCGAAGACCCGCATCGGCGACCAGCTGATCCAGTTGCGCCGCGAGAAAGCCGGCGGATCCGACCGGCCCGACCGCAAGCCGCGCCGCTCCAAGTCCTGATCGGGGGTGGTCTAACGGCCGGTGTAGCTCGCCTTCCCCGGCCCGTCGGCCAGGAACGACGCGACGGCGTTACGCAGGTCCGCGGTGCCGAACAGCGCCCCCGACACCTGCGGCGTGACCTCGTCCGCGGCCCGCGTGCCACCGGCCAGCTGGGCCCGCACGATCGCCTTCGTCGCGGCGTGCGCGCGCGTCGGACCGTTCGCCAGCCGCAGCGCGAAGGCTTGCGCCGCCTCGGCGAAGCCGGCGTCGGGCAGCACCCGGTTGACGACGTTCCACCGCTCGAGGGTGGCAGCGTCGAACAGCTCGCCGGTCATCACGAGCTCACGGGCCCGGGCCGGTCCGGCACGCTCGGCCAGCCGCTGCGGGCCACCCATCGACGGTGTGAGCCCCACGACGGTCTCGACGAGCCCGAAGCGCGCTGACTCGGCGGCGAGCAGCAGGTCGCACGCCAGCGCGATCTCGAACGCCGCGGTCAGGCAGAGCGCATGCGCGGCGAAGACGGTCGGCATCGGCAGCGACTCGAGCTGGTGGGCGAGGCCGAACCAGTTGCGCCACAACGCCTCCGCGGACACCGGGGTGAGCGGTTCGAAGAGGTGGACGTCCACCCCGGCGGACACCGCCCGCCCGGTTGCCCGCAGCAACAGCCCGCGCGCCTGCGACGAGGACGCGACCGTGGCGACGTGTGCGCGCAGCTCGGTCATGAGCGTTTCGTCGAACAGGTTCAGCGGCGGCGCGTTCAGCGTGATGATCGCGAGGGGGCCGTCCCAGCTCAGGTCTACCGACATCGTCCGGACGCTACCGTTGCCGCCATGGCGCTGAGCGACTTCCCCCGCTACCCGCTGCTGTTCGGGCCCAGCCCGGTGCACCCGCTGCACCGGCTGGCCGAGCACCTGGGCGGTGCGCGGATCTGGGCCAAGCGCGAGGACTGCAACTCCGGGTTGGCTTTCGGCGGCAACAAGACGCGCAAGCTGGAGTACCTGGTGCCGGACGCGCTGGCCCAGGGCGCGACGCATCTCGTGTCCATCGGCGGCGTGCAGTCGAACCACACCCGGCAGGTGGCGGCCGTCGCCGCGCACCTCGGACTGAAGGCGCGGCTGGTGCAGGAGAGCTGGGTCGACTGGCCGGACGCCGTGAACGACCGCGTCGGCAACATCCTGCTGTCGCGAATCATGGGCGCGCATGTCGAGCTGGTCGAGGCCGGTTTCGGCATCGGGTTCAAGGAAAGCTGGGAGAACGCGCTCGAGCAGATCCGTGCCGGGGGCGGTGTGCCGTACGCGATCCCGGCCGGCGCGTCGGATCACCGCCTCGGCGGTCTCGGCTTCGCCAACTGGGCCGAGGAGGTGCGACTGCAGGAGGAGCAGCTCGGCGTCTTCTTCGACACGATCGTCGTCTGCAGCGTCACCGGCTCGACGCACGCCGGCATGATCGCCGGCTTCGCCGGTCAGGACCGGCCGCGGCGGGTGCTCGGCATCGACGCCTCCGCCAAGCTCGACGAGACCCGCGATCAAGTGGCCCGCATCGCCCGGCGCACTGCCGAGCTGATCGGCCTCGAACGCGAGCTGCGCGACGACGAGATCACGGTGCTCGAGGGCTGGGCCGGCGACTACTACGGCATCCCGGTCGAGTCGACGCTGCAGGCGATCCGGCTCACCGGCAGTCTCGAGGGCGTCATCCTGGACCCGGTCTACGAGGGCAAGTCAATGGCCGGACTGATCGATCTCGTGCGCACCGGCGAGATCGGGCCCGACTCGACGGTGCTGTACGCCCACCTCGGCGGGCAGCCGGCGCTCAACGCCTACAGCGCACTGTTCCGGTCTTGACGGAGCGGCCGGCCGCCGATACGTCGGGACCCGAGCCGCAGCCCGGGCCGCATCGATCCGCGGGCGCCCCTGCCACGTATCCGCGGGCTGCCGTGCGCACGATCGCGTTCCTGTGGGGTCTACAGTTCTCGTTCCTCAGCCCGGCCCTGGCCTTGCTGCTGGTCAGCCTGTTCGGGGCGTCGACCGGGCAGGTCGCGATCGTGCTCGCGATCTACAACGCGGCGTGTCTCGGTTCGTCCTGGGTGATCCCGCGCTGGGCCGACCGGCACCGCGATTACGTGCGGCCGATGTTCGGCTGCGGGGTGTTCACCGTCGCGCTGTGCGTCGTGCTGCTGGTGGCGCGGTCGCTCCCGGTGGGCGTTGCGGGGCTCGTGCTGCTGGGCGCGCCGGCGGCAGTGGGCACGCCGCTGCTGTTCGGCTACGTCCGCCACTCCGGCGCGCCGCCCTCCGAGGTCGTCCGCGCCCGCGCCATGTTCTCCATGGCCTGGGTCGCCGGGCCGCCCGTCGCGGCGCTGATCATCTCGGGGGCCGGCGGCCACGCGCTCGTGCTCGGCATCGGGCTCGTCGGTGCGTTGAACATGGTGACGATCGGGTTGATGTACCGATCGGCACACACCCGCGCGTCCATCACACCGACGGCGCGCGCCGGACCCCCGCCGCGCACCCTCGTGCCCAGGACGACGATTGCGCTGCTCGTCGTCGCGTTCGCGGTGCTGCAGTCCACGAACACCGCGGCGGTCGCCATCACGACCCTGTTCGCCACGCGGACGCTGCACCTGACACCGGTGTGGGGTGGCGTCGCGTTGGGCGTGGCTGCCGGGCTCGAGGTTCCGGCCCTGCTGCTGCTGAGCAAAGGGTCGCGTCGGATCGGCGAGCTGCCGTTGCTCAGCCTCGCCTGCCTGGCGGCCGTCGCGTACGACATCGGCGTGAGCCTGGCCCCGAACGGGTACGTGCTCATCGGGCTGCAGGTGCTCAACGCCGGGTTCGTCGCCGTGGTGGCCGGCGTCGGCCTCACGTTGTTCCAGTCCATCGTCGCCGGGCCGGGCGCGGCCGCCGGCCTGATGTCGAACGCGCAACGCGGCGGCGCGCTGCTGTCCGGCCCGCTCATCGGGCTCGGTTCACTGCTCGGCGAGGGACTGCGGACGGTGTTCGTCGCCGCTGCGGTCGTCGCGGCGCTGAGCTTCGGATTGTTCCGCCTGGCGGCGCGCGGGATGCGGGCGGTGCCGTCGACCCCGGTGGCCACCGGTCCGCCTCGGGCCGGCGACCTGTTCGGCGCCTGACCCGGGCGCGGGCTGCCGGGCTCAGGCAGCGATGCGGCCGGCGAGGTCGCGACCGTGCCGGCGCGCGTCGTCCTCGGCGCGCGTGCGCAGCTCGGCGGCCAGCCCGCGCAGCTCGGCCATGGCGGGATTGACCTCGGCGAGCGTCAGCTCGGCCTCGACCACCCGCAGGTCCAGCTGCCAGACGTCCTCCAGGATCCGGCGCATCCACGGCGTGGCGTGGTCCCACCCGGCCCCCGGCGTCCCGGCGCTGGCACGCTCGGCGAGCGCTTCGGCAAGCTTCATGACGACCCTCCCGGTTCGGCGGCCCGAGAAGTATGGGGCAGGCCGCTGCCTGGCGCGCCCGGTTTTCCACAGCCCACCGCACCCGACGATGGGCAGGCACGTCGCTCCGGACCGGTGTGTCTGCACACCGTCGGTGAGGGGTAGGGACGCGGCGGCGGTGCCGCCACGGATGGTCAGCGCACGCGGAAGGTGAAGTCGTACGCGCTGCCCTGCGCGTCGCGGGCGTGCAGCCGCATCTCCCCACGTGCGGCCGCGTATCGGCCGGTGCCGCCGGTGATGGCCAGCACCGAGTCGCGGTCGTCGTAGAACGGCCCTTCCACGACGAGCGAACCACCGGCCAGCGTCGTCGTCCACGAGCACTCGTACGCGTGACCGGCGACGGTGCGGATGCACGAGCCGTTGTCGGTACCGACCTGCCGGTGGTTCGCGGCGTCGAACACCGGGTTGGCGAAGGTCAGCAGGTCGCCGACCGAGTCGCCGGGCGCCCCGGTGTCGGTGGTGGTGTCGGTGACGGCATGCTCGACGACGGTGAACGAGCGGCCGTCGCCGCGGTGCGCGGTGGCGCCCTGCGCCTGCGCGGCGACCAGGCCGACGGTGACGATGCCGGCGGTGACCACGCCGACGACGGCCAGTCCGACAGTGACGGACAGGGGTGTGCGCATGCGCGGGCTCCTCGGGACGTGCGGCGGTACGCCGCAGCTGCTGGGGAGCCGGACGCTAGCCGCCCGTCCGTAGGGATCCGGTCAGCGGCGGCGCGCGGGCTCCATCGCCCCGATGAGCTGCTCGGACTCGTACAGGCCGTCGTCGCTGGGACGTGCACCCTGGCCGAACACCCGTTCCCGCTGCCGCGCGCGCACGGCGTGATGCGCCTCGGCCGGCACGTCGAAGCCGTAGCGGGCCTGCGCCTCCCGCGGGGTCGTCGTCTCGGGGGAGACCGGGGGGACGCCGAGCATCGCCGGCGCCACGATCGGCGTCGTCGTCGGCACGAGGATTTCCGCGAGCCGCGCGTACAGCGCCGGGTTGCGCACCATCGCCGCGAACGCGACGCGAAGGACGAGCCGGGCCGCGAGGTCCTCGGCCGCTGACTGCCGCAGGCCGAACATGGTGCGCATGTAGCGCGGGTACGTGGAGATCGTCGCGGTGCGGAACAACCTGGCCAGCGGCACCTGGAGCGGGCGTGACCACGCGGGCAGATCGGGCGGGAACGCGACGTCGGCCTGCAGGATGAAGCCGGTCATGGTCTGCGCGAGCTCGGACGCGGCGAGGCGCGGCCGCCACGACTCGAAGTACGCCCGCACCTCGGCGCGCGAGCGAGGCACGTCGGCCGGGTCGATGGTCTGCAGCTGCGCGGCCCGCGCACACTCGGCCCAGTACTGCAGCTCGTCCTGCTCGCTCAACGGGCCGGGGCCGAACTTCTCGTAGCAGTACAGGATCGAGTGCCACGCCGTGACGTGGATCCACAGCTGGGACTCGGGCGAGTTCGCGTCGTAGCGCCCGCCGGTGACCGGGTCGTTGCCGATTGCCTTGGAGTGCACCTTGACGAGCACGTCGGCCGCCTTCGCCGCGGTGAACGAGTCGCCGAAGGCCGCCAGCGCGAAGTACCGCATCGTCCGCTCGTACCGCGTCCTCGGGCGGTAGCGCACGTTGCCGGTCGTCTCCACGGCGGCGTTGAGGTTCGGGTCGAGCTGCTCGATGGTCACCGCGCGCTGGAACCCGGTCACCACCGAGCTGGGGTACGACCACACCTTCCACGTCACCGAGTCCGGCCCGAAGAACCCGGCGTCGGCCAGCGGCTCGTAGCGGGCGCGCGTCCTCTCCAGGCCGATCGACGAGACGGCGGACGCGATCCGCGTGGGCAGTCCGAGCACGAGGGGTGTCCCTTCGCCACGTACGGCCGGGCTGACTGGGCCGTACTACCTACGACGCAGTGTTACACAGACACGGCGTCACAGAAAAGTGGAGCGCGCCGGTCAGCGGACCCGCGGGCGGCTACAGGCATCGTCGACGCCGTCGAAGACCTCACCGTCCGGCCCGGGATCGGCGTGCTCGAGGCGTACCGCCGGTTGGTCCTTCAGGCGCATGCCCAACATGCGACCGAGGCGCCGCTCGATGACGAGCACGGTGTCGCCGCAGCCGGTGCAGGGCGTGGCGCGGACGCGCTGGACGGTGGGCACCCGCACCACGCTAGGCCCGCGGCACCACGCTAGGCGCGCAGCGTCTCCCCGCGCCGCCTGCCGCGTCGGACGGCACGCCGATCCCAAGCCGTCGGCGGTGAGGGCAGCGGTCGGCTTTGGGGTATGCGTTCGACATGAGCGAATTCCACCAAGGCGACACCGTGACGTGGTCCAGCCACGGCAACACCGTGCACGGCAAGGTCCTGCGCAAGATCACCAGCGACACCGAGGCGAGTGGTCGCACGGTGCGCGCCAGCAACGACGAACCGCAGTACGAGGTCGAGAGCGAGAACGGCGGCACCGCGGTGCACAAGCCCGACGCGCTGTCGAAGGCCTGATCGTCATGAAGATCGGATACTTCCTGTCCTGCGAGGAGTACAGCCCCGCGCAGCTCATCGACCAGGCGCAGCGCGCCGAGGCGGCCGGCTTCGAATCACTGTGGATCAGCGACCACTTCCATCCGTGGACCGACGAGCAGGGCCAGAGCGCGTTCGTGTGGTCGATGATCGGCGCGATCAGCCAGGTGTGCTCGCTGCCGATCACGACGGCCGTCACCTGTCCCACCATCCGCATCCACCCCGCGATCGTGGCCCAGGCCGCTGCCACCAGCGCCGTGCTCACCCGGGGCAAGTTCGCGCTGGGTGTCGGTTCCGGCGAGGCGCTGAACGAGCACGTCACCGGCGCGCGGTGGCCCACGACCGCCACCCGGCTGGAGATGCTCGAGGAGTCGCTCGAGGTCATGCGCGAGCTGTGGCGCGGCGGGTTCGTCGAGCATCACGGCACGCATTACACCGTCGAGGACGCCCGCATCTACACGCTGCCCGACGAGCCGCCGCCCATCTACGTCAGCGGCTTCGGTCCGAAGGCGGCCGAGCTGGCCGGCCGCATAGGCGACGGCTTCGTCACCGTCTCCCCCGACCAGGACCTGATCAAGGCCTTCCGCGACGGCGGGGGTGGCGACAAGCCCGTGCACGCCGGCTACAAGGTCTGCTGGGGTAAGGACGCCGAGTCCGCCCTCGACACGATCCACACGATCTGGCCGAACGAGGGACTGCCCGGCGAGCTGCCGCAGACGCTGTACAGCCCACGGCACTTCGAGCAGGCGGGGTCACTGGTCACCAAGGACGCGCTGGGCGAGTCGATCGCACACGGTCCGGACGTGGACGCGCACGTGCAGGCGTTCGAGCCGTTCGCGAAGTCGGGCGCCGACGTCGTGCACGTCGCCCAGATCGGCGGCGCGCGCGACAAGACGTCGTCGGCCGGCTTCTTCGACTTCTACGCCGAGACGGTGCTGCCGCGGATGCGCGAGCTCGCGTAACCCGATCTCGAGCGGCTCAGTCGGACGGCGGCGGGTCTGCAAGGGTGATCGCGGCGTTCACCAGTGCGAGGTGGCTCAGCGCCTGCGGCAGGTTGCCGAGGAAGTGGCCCGTCTGCGGGTCGATCATCTCGCTGAGCAGCCCGACGTCGTTCGGGGCGACGGCCACCAGCTCGTCCATCAGGTCGCGGGCCTCGTCGACCCGCCCGACGAGATGCAGGGCCGACGCCATCCAGAACGAGCAGGCGACGAAGCTGCCCTCGTCGTCCTGCGCACCGGAGTAGCGGTACAGGTGCGGCCCGGCGCCGAGTTCGGCCCGCAGCGCGTCGAGGGTGGCGCTCATCCGCGGGCCGCGGTCGAACCCGCTGATCGCGTGCAGCAGGATCGAGGCGTCCAGCCGGTCGCTGCCCGGGTACCAGACGTAACGCTGCCGTTCCTCGGACCAGCCGTTCTCCTCGACCCACTCGCGGATGCGCTCCGCCTCGCTGCGCCAGCGCGACGGATCTCCCGGGACCTGCCCGAGTTCCGCCAGGTGCACGGCCTTGGTCAGCGCCTGCCAGCAGCCGAGCTTGGACGTGACGTAGTGCCGTGGTTCCGGCAGCTCCCACATCCCGGAGTCCAGGCTGCGCCAGCGATCGCACGCCAGGTCGGCGAGTTCGGCCAACAGGCGTCCGGTCGCCGCATCGACGACGTTGCCGTGGTCGACGTACAACGCCACGATGCCGAAGACGTCGCCGAAGACACCGAGCTGCAGCTGATCCGACACCCTGTTGCCGGCCACCACCGGGGTGATCCCGCGCCACCCCGGGACGTCGCGCTCCACCGGCTCCGGCGGCCTCGAGCCGTCCAGGCGGTAGAACACGTGCGGTTCGGGCCCGCGCTGTCGGATCGTGCGCAGCAACCAGCTGATGGCCGCGTGCGTCTCCTCGCGCAGCCCGAAACGGAACAGGGCGGTGAGCGCGTAGGTGGAGTCGCGTACCCAGGCGTAGCGGTAGTCCCAGTTCTTGCCCCCGGCCGGGCTCTCGGGCAACGACGTGGTCGCAGCGGCCACCACTGCTCCGGACGGCGAGTGGATGAGCAGCTTGAGCAGCAGCGCGCTGCGGCGCACGACGTCGGTCCACGGCCCGTCGTAGTCGAACACGTCCGACCAGGCCTGCCAGTTGCGCCGGGTGCGGTCGACGCCCTCGTCGACGTGCTCGGGCGAGGGCAGGAACAGCGGTTCCTCGCGCGTGGCCACGACGGCGACGAGATGGCGCGAGCCCGGCTGCGTCACGAGGTCCACGCCGACCCAGGTGTCGTGCTCGTCCACCCGACCGGTGTTCTGCTCGCGCACCGCCAGGGTCAGGTCGTCGACGCGCAGCACCACCCCGACCTCGGTGCGCTGCGCGTACGGCGACGACGTGTTGAGGCAGGTACCTGGGCGTATCTCGGCCCGCATCCGGACGCTGCCCTCGACGCCCTCGATGCGACGCGCGAGCTCGGCCCACGGCAAGCGGCCGGCGACCCCCGTGTTCATCGCGTCCGTCACCCGCACCCGTCCGGACGCTGTGATGATCTCCGAGACGAGCACGTTGGTGTCGCCGTCGTAGTTCCGCTCGACGGTGAAGTCCTCCTCCGGCGCCAGGGCGAAGTACCCGCCGTTGTCGGCGTCGAGCAGGGCACCGAACGCCGGCGCTGCGTCGACGTCGGGCAACGGCAGCCAGTCGATGCGGCCGTCCGAGGCGACCAGGGCCACGGTGCGCCCGTCGCCGAGCGCGGCGTAGGAGCGCAGGTCGGCGTACCCGTCGGCATCCCGCGGGTTGTCGATGTCCGTCGTCACAACACGAGTCTGCGTCACACCTGCCGCCGGGCGGTTTCCGGGACGCCGGTGGCGGGCAGGCCAGGACCATGAACCGCCCCGCCGCGTCGGTGACCACCTATCCGGACGGGCCGCTGGTCGTCCGCGGTGACTTCGAGATCCGCGACGTCGACGGCACCCCGCTGGAGACCGGCCCGATCGTCGCGCTGTGCCGCTGCGGCCGATCAGGTCGCAAACCCCTGTGCGACGGGACGCACCGGCAGCCCCTCGCGCGCCGTCGCGGTCGCGCCGCGGACGAGGCCTGAGCAGGACTGGGGGAACGCCCATGGCAGCCGCCGGGCCCGCCGAGCTGGACGCGGTCGTCATCGGCGCCGGCCACAACGGTCTGGTGGCAGCGAACCGGCTCGCGGACGTCGGGTGGGACGTGCTCGTGCTCGAGGCGCAGGATCGCCCCGGCGGCGCGGTGCACTCCGACCGCTCGCTGCACCCGGACTACGTGACCGACTGGTTCAGCAGCTTCTACCCGCTCGCCGCGGCGTCGCCGGTGCTCGAGGACCTCGAGCTGGACAAGTGGGGCCTGCACTGGCTGCACTCGCCCGCCGTGCTCGCCCATGTGCTGCCCGACGGGCGGGCCGCCGTGTTGCACCGCGACATCCATCGGACCGCTGAATCGCTGGACGCGTTCGCACCAGGCGACGGGGCGGCGTGGATCGGGCTGGTCGAGCAGTTCGAGCGAATCCGTGACCCGCTGCTGCGAGCGATCCTCACGCCGTTCCCCGCGCCGCGCGCCGTGGCGAAGCTCGTCACGACCCTCGGCACGGCCGACCTGCTGCGCTTTGCACGGACCGCGGTGTCGCCGGTGCGCCGCTGGACGGCCGAGCACTTCCAGGGCGAGGGCGCGGCCATGCTGTTCGCCGGCAACGCCCTGCACACCGACCTGTCCCCCGAGGCGGCCGGGTCGGCGATCTACGGCTGGCTGCTCTCGATGCTCGGGCAGACGGTCGGGTTCCCAGTTCCCGCCGGCGGCTCGTCCGGCATCGTCGACGCGCTGACCGCCCGGCTGGACGATCGCAGGGGCAGCATCCGCTACGGGACGCAGGTCCAGCGCATCGACACCGTCGACGGCCGCGTCGCCGGTGTCCGGCTCGAGTCGGGTGAGCTCCTGCGCACCCGGACCGTCATTGCCGACGTCGACGCGCCGACGCTCTACCTGTCCCTCGTCGGCCCCGCAGCGCTGCCGCAGCGGCTCGTCCAGGACCTGGAGAACTTCGTCTGGGACAACGCGACGCTGAAGATGAACTGGGCGCTGTCCGGCCCGATCCCGTGGCAGTCCGAGCCCGTCACGCAGGCCGGAACCGTGCACATCGGCGTGAACCTCGACGACCTCACCCACTACGCGGCCGACCTGACCACGTCCCGCATGCCCCGCAAGCCGTTCGCGCTGGTCGGGCAGACGACGGTGGCCGACCCGTCGCGCTCGCCGGCCGGCACCGAATCGGCGTGGTCGTACACCCACGTACCGGCCGGCACCCCACGCCAGCTCGACCGTCAGGTCGAGCGGGTGAAGGACGCCATCGAGGCCCAGGCCCCCGGTTTCCGCGACCTGATCATCGCCGAGCGCATCCAGACGCCGACGGATCTGCAGCACGCCGACGGCAACCTCGTCCACGGTGCGCTCGGCGGCGGTTCGGCCGCCATTCACCAACAGCTGTTCCTGCGGCCGGTACCGGGACTCGCCCGGCCCGAGACGGTGATCGACGGGCTGTACCTGGCGTCGGCGTCCGCGCATCCCGGCGGCGGCGTGCACGGCGCACCGGGCGGCAACGCGGCCGCAGCCGCGATCAAGCGGGCACGCCGGACCGGCTTCGTGCACCGGCGCGTCATCGATCTGGCCCACCGAGTCATCTACAAGCAGGCCGAGCGCGCCGAGTGAGCCGCGCGATCTGCGGGGCTACTCGGCCGGTGTGGTGCGGCGCTCACACAGCGCGGCCAGGCGCTCCAGCGACTCGGTGTTGCGCCGGTGCAGCACGGCGTCCGACACCGGGTTGTGCAGCTTGCTCGCCGCCGGCGAGGTCGGGTGTTCGGTCATGGTGATGCGGCACCCGTCGCCGTCGTCCTCGAGCTCGATGACGATGGACGCGTTGCCGAACGGGCGGCCGTGGGCGGTCAGCTCCAGCCGGCGCCCCGCGGTCATGTTTTCGACGACGGTGTCGTCGCGGGTCAGCGCCGGCCATGCCCCGGCGGCGTGGTGCAGCTTCGAGCCGGGCCCCGGCCAATCGGCCTCGACTGCGCGCATATGCGAGGTACCCACAACCCAGGACGTGTAGGTCCAGCCGTCTGCCAGCACGTCCCACACCGCTTGCCGAGGAGCCGCCACCCGAATCTCGTTGATCGCCATGGTGACGGGGTTACCCGGATCAGCGGTCCGGGTTGCCGATGTCGCCGGAAGGGCACAAAACGGGCAGGTGGACCCAGACCCGGCTACCGCATCCGAGGAGTTCGTTGTAGTGAAGGCTTTGACCTGGCAGGGCAACCAGAACGTGCAGATCACCGAGGTGCCCGACCCCGTCCTGCAGGAACCCACCGACGCGATCATCAAGGTGACCTCGACGGCGATCTGCGGTAGTGACCTGCACCTCTACGGCGTGCTCGGCCCCTTCCTGAAACCGGGCGACGTGCTCGGTCACGAGGCCATGGGCGTCGTGGAGCAGGTCGGCAGCGGCGTGGACAACCTCTCCGTCGGCGACCGCGTCGTCATCCCGTTCAACATCTCCTGCGGGCACTGCTGGATGTGCAGCCGCGGGTTGTTCGCCCAGTGCGAGACCACCCAGGTACGCAGCCAGGGCAAGGGCGCGACGCTGTTCGGCTACACCGCGCTGTACGGGTCGGTGCCGGGCGGGCAGGCCGAGTACCTGCGCGTGCCGCAGGCCCAGTTCGGGCCGATCAAGATCCCGGACGGGACGCCGGACGAGCAGTTCCTGTTCCTGTCCGACGTGCTGCCCACCGCGTGGCAGGCCGTGGCCTACGCCGACGTCCCCGAGGGTGGGAGCGTCGCCGTCCTCGGTCTCGGCCCCATCGGGCAGATGTGCGTCCGCATCGCCAAACACCTCGGCGCCGGACGGGTGATCGGTGTCGACTCGGTGCCCGAGCGCCTCGCGCTGGCGGCGAAGTACGGCGCCGAGCCGCTCGATCTGTCCGACACCGAGGACGTGTCGGCGACCCTGCTCGACCTCGTCGACGGCCGCGGACCCGACAGCGTGATCGACGCCGTCGGGATGGAGTCGCACGGCGGAGTCCCGGGCGGCAAGCTCGCGTCCGTCGCCCAGAAGGCCACCGGGCTGCTGCCGGACGCCGTGGCGCAGAAGCTCACCGACAAGATCGCCGTCGACCGCCTCGACGCCCTCGTCGCGGCGCTGAAGGGCGTGCGCCGCGGCGGCACCGTGTCGATCAGCGGTGTCTACGGCGGTGAGGTCGACCCGCTGCCGATGATGGAGATGTTCGACCGCGGCATCCAGCTGCGGATGGGTCAGGCGCACGTGCGCCGTTGGACCGACGACATCCTGCCGCTCGTGCAGGACCCGGCCGACCCGCTCGGCACCCTGGACCTCACCACGCACCGGTTGCCCCTGGACCAGGCTCCCGAGGCGTACGACATGTTCCGCGCCAAGGAGGACGGCTGCATCAAGGTGGTGCTGCAGCCATGAGCAAGAACGTGCTGATCGTCGGGGCGTCCAGCGGGATCGGGTTGGCCACGGCCGTCCGGCTCGCGCAGGACGGCGCCAACCTGACGTTGGTCTCCCGCGACGCGCGCGCCCTCGACATCGCCGCCGGCTCGTGCCGGGACGCCGGCGCCGGCGCCGTCCGCGTCGACACCGCCGACGTCCTGGAGGCCGACGAGGTCAAGGCCGCGGTCGACGGTGCCGTCGAGCAGTTCGGCGTGCTGGACGCTGTGGTCCACACCGCCGCCGTCATGGGGTACGGGGAGATCGAGTCCATCCCGGCCGACGTCTTCACCGGCGTCGTCGACACCGCCATTCACGGCACGCTGCACCTGGCGCAGGCCGTCCTTCCGGTGCTGCGGCGGCAGAAGCGCGGTACGTTCGTGATCGTCAACTCGCTGCTCGGCTCGATCGCAGTCCCGAACATGGGCGCGTACGCGACATCGAAGTGGGGCCAGCGCGCGATGGTCCGGACCCTGCAGCAGGAGACCCGCGACGAGCCCGACGTCCACGTGTGCATGGTCAGCCCGGGCAGCATCAACACGCCCATCTACTACTTGGCTGCGAACTACACCGGCAAAGACGCTCGCCCGCCGGTGCCGGTCCTCCAGCCGGAACGCGCGGCGGAGAGCATCGTCCACCTGCTCGACCGGCCTCGGAAGAACGTGTCGATCCCGGTCGGCCCCGCAAATCCGGTCGTCATCACCGGCTTCCGGTTGATGCCCACGCTGTACGACACGATGGTCGGGCCCCTGTTCCGGCTCGCCGCGCTGACGCGACGTGACCGTCCGGCGTCCACCGGCAACGTGCACCGACCCGAGTCGGAGAAGGAACGCGTGCACGGGCACTGGCCCGATCGTTGACCTTCGGCGCGCGGCCAGTCGTCGAGGTCGTGACCATCTTCGGCGGGTGATCACGACACGCTCCTAGGCTCCGGCCATGGGGTGGACGCGGGCGTTCGCGGTCGCATGCCTCGTCGGCATGGCGACGATCGCGTCCGTCGACCTGCCTGCCGCTGCCGCAATCTCGGCGCCGACCGGACCCTCGCTGTCCGGGGCGCTGCCGTCCGGGGCGTCGGCGTCCGGGGCGTCGGCGACGACCGACCGACTGTCACTCAAGCCGGCAAGCGGTCAACCCAACACCCTGGTCGTGGTCACTCCGGTATTCGGCCAGGCGACGAGGTGCGAGCTGGACTGGGACGGGAGCGTCCTGGAACCGGCATTCGCGTGTGGCGAGACCGGCGGCGGCTTCCTGACCACGTCGTTGCGGGTTCCGGACAAGCCCGGCGCGCACAGGATCACTGCGTGCTGGCCGACCTGCGCGAGGCCGGTGCAGGCACAAGACGGGATCTTCACCGTGACCGACCCCACTGCGCCCGACACGGCGTCGGTTGCGCCGGCGGGTGGGCCCAGCCTCTCGGTGTCGATCCCCGACTCGGTGCTCAAGACGCTCTCCCGCACGACGCCCTCGGCGCGACCCGTGGTCGTGTCCATGACTGTCACGCCGCTCGCACGTCCGGCGGCGGGGCGGGGCACGCCACCGTTCGCGCTGATCGGGGCCGTCATCGCGTTGCTGGTGCTGGTGTCGCTGGGTGGCGGGCTGTTCCTGCACCGTCGGCCGCGGGGCCGGCACGCACCGGTGCAGGGCCCCGTCGTGGTGGTGACGACGTATGCCCGGACCCGCACGGTGCACACCTCGCGTCCTCGACTCGACTCACCGCACGTCGGGGTCACGACCCGACGCGGGCGCTTGACGCAGGTGCGCCACGTGCGGCGACGGCAGGAGTACCGGTCGTGACCGAATCCCCACCACCCTCGGACGACCCGATCGACCTGCCACTCGGGCACCTGCTGTTCGGCGATGACCTGCCGGACGGCGTGACGGCAACGGTGCGCGGTTCAGCCGCGATCGACGAGCGCAGGCGGCAGTCGTTCTGGCAGGTGGCCGGCGAGGTCCTCACCGCGCAGGTGCGGGAGGCCGTGGTGGACCTGCTGGGCGCGCCGGCGGTCGACCTGCTCTCGTCGGGTTGGCGCATGCACGACGACCTCGTGGCCGCGGCTCGGCGCACCGCCGCCCGTCCGGGAAGCAGCGAGACGGTCCGGATCGGCCGGGACGAGATCGAGATCGCCGACAGCCTGGACGTCGGGGTGACGATCGACGGGGCGCCGATCACGACTGTCCCTGTCGCTGTCGTCGTCGTGCTGCGTGTCGGCACCCTCGACGCGACCATCGCCGACGGCAGGCTGCGCAGCGTGACCTGGGGCGACGGTGACCTTGCCGTCGAACTGCGTCTGGACGACAAGCCCGTCTGCAGTTCGCCCCGGCTGCGTCTGCACCGCGGCGCCTCCCGGGCCTTCGATCCGGGCATCGTCCTTGTCGACCAGGTTTGATCGGCGCGCCGCCGTCGACATCACCTGCCACGTCACGGCGCAAACCGGCCACCGGGTCGACGCCCGATCGCCGGCGCGCTCGGTCACCTGACGCGCGGCGTAGCGGCACGCGTGCCCCGGGGCGCAGGATGGCGGCGTGAAACTCAAGCTCGACCTGCACGACATCTACAACCGCGGCGACGAGATCGAGCGTGCCCTCCAGTCGATCATGGACGAGGCGGTGGCCAAGAAGGCGCCGCTCGTCGAGATCATCCCGGGCAAGGGATCGGGTCAGCTGAAGAAGCGGGTACTGCGCTTCCTCGACCGCAAGGACATCAAGGCGCTTTACCACCGGGTGGAGAAGGACTCGGACAACTTCGGCCGCGTGTTCGTCCACTTCCGCTGGAAGTAGGTCCGTCCGCCGCACCACGGTCGGCGTGGTGGTCCGCGAGCGTGCGGTCCCCCGACACTCAGGCACGCGGTGGACGATGAACTGGTGATCGACGTCGGCCGCGAGGATTTCGAGCGGATGGTGAATGCGGCTCTCGACAGCCTGCCGCCGGAGCTCGGCCGCGAGATGCGCAACGTCGCGGTGACCGTCGACCACGACTCCCTCTCGCTGGAGCTGTTCGGGCTCTACGAGGGGGTGCCGCTGACGGCGCGAACCTCGCACTACGCCGCCGTCCTGCCCGACCGAATCACGATCTTCCGGCACGCCATCTGCGCGGTCAGCCGCACCGCCGACGACGTGGTCGAGCAGGTGCGCCGGACGGTGATCCACGAGATCGGTCACCACTTCGGCATTTCCGACGCCCGCCTGCACGAACTCGGGTGGTGACGCGCGACCCGGATCGCTACACGGCGTGCCCATCAGGTTGCGTCGCACGATCCTCGGGGGCCTAGTCTGGGCCCATCGGACTGGGGAGCCCCATCGTGTCCATCGAAGCGCGGGACCGGCCGATCACCCGGTTGCTGCTGGCGCATCAGACGGCCGAGCCCGACGCCTTCGTCGAGACCCTGGCCTACGCCGTGGCGGCCATCGGCGGGCACGACGTCGTGCTCCTGCTGATCGACTACGCGCAGGTCGCGCTGACGCCGCACCCGGACACGCTGGCGCACGCGGCCGAACCGCACACCGCGACGTTGGACGGTTCGATGGCCGGACGGGCGTTCACGTCCGGCACGGTCCTGGCCGCCGAGCGGGACGACGGGTGGCACGTATGGGTTCCGATGGTCGAGCAGTCCGACCGCCTCGGGGTCCTGGCGATGACACTGCCGAGGTGGGACGAGGAGATCGAGTTCCTCTGCACCGAACTCGGGCTCGCCGCCGCTCCCCTGCTGCTGGCCAGCGGGCAGTACACCGACCTGCCCCATCTGCTGCGACGGCGCAAGGACATGGGTCTGGCGGCCGAGATGCAGTGGTCGCTACTGCCGCCGCTGTCGTTCTCGGCGGCCGGCGTGACCATCGCCGGCGTGCTGGAACCGGCGTATCAGGTCGGCGGCGACTGCTTCGACTACGCGTTCAACGCCGGCCGCCTCGACTTCGCCGTCCTCGACACGATCGGACACGGTTTGACCAGCGCCGTCCTCGCCGCGCTGATCATCGGCGCCTACCGGCACGGTCGCCGTGAGGACGACAGCCTCGACGTGCTGGCCCGCCGGATTGACGCAGCAGCGCGGACGTTCCCCGGCCCGCTCGTCTTCGCGACCGGGATCCTCGGCCACCTCGAGGCCGCCACCGGGCGCCTGACCTGGCTGACCTGCGGCCACGCGCCGCCGATCGTGGTCCGCGACGGGTCGGTGCTCGCCGAGCCGCGAGTGCGGCCAGGTCTCCCCCTCGGGCTGGGCGCTCTCGCCTCAGTCGTGGGCGACCTCGTCGAGACAGACCTCCAGCCGGGGGATGGCGTCCTCATCTACACCGACGGCGTTACCGATGCGCGCATGCCGGACGGGAGCCTGTTCGGCGAGGAGCGGCTGTGTGACCTGCTCGCACGCGAGCACGGCGCGGGCGCATCACCACAGGAGGTGGTGCGCCGCCTGCTCCGCACCGCTGTCGAGCACTCGGCGTCGAAGCTCCGCGACGATGCGACCATGGTCTACCTGCGGTGGGACGGGCCGCCTGACCAGCGCTGACGTCGCCTGACACCGGATCCAGCACCGGGCCCGGCGGTATGGGTAGGCCCACGACATGCCGACCATCACGCGCTCCATCGACATCGCCGCCCCGGTCGAGGGTGTTTGGGATCTGCTCGAACATGTGGACCGGTTGCCGGAGTACTCCGCGAGCACGAAGGAGGTCCGCGAGGCGCCGGAGCGGTTGACGAGCGTCGGTCAGGAGTACGTCCAGGTCGGCCGGCTGCTGGGTGTCACGCTGACGTCGCGCTGGCGGGTGACGGCGATCGAGCCAAAGCGTCTGCTCAGTAGCGAGGGCACGCTCGCCCCAGGCGTGAAGTACCAGCTGACGCAACGGCTGGAGTCGACGGACGCCGGGCACACCCGGTTGTCGATCGAGATCGACTACACGGTCCCGGGTGGCGCGTTGGGACGCTTCGCCGCGCGCGCCGGCGCGGAGTCGCGTGCCGCCCGCGAGGCGCAGGCCGTACTCGAGGGCATCCGAACCGCCGCGGAAGCGTCGTCCTGACCGCTCGGTCGGAGCGCGGTCATGCGCGCAGCGTGCCGCGTGCCGTGCCGGTCTGCCGGCGCACGCACGTCATGGTCGCCAAGGGCGGCATCGAGACCCGGTTGCACGAGCGGCGCGGTCTGACCCGGCACGGTCGTGGGCTGGCGTTGACGGTGCCCCGCGTTAGCCTCCGGCGCATGGATGTCCGCGAGATCCAGGTGACCTTCGACTGTGCCGACCCGGCCGCCCTGGCCGGCTTCTGGTGCGAGGTGCTCGGCTATGAACTGCCGCCCCCGCCGCCCGGGTTCGGCAGCTGGGACGAGGCGGTCCAGGCGTGGGGGTTGCCGCCGGAACAACGCAACAGCCGCGCCGCCGCCGAACCGCCGGACGGCCGGATCGGGCCGCGCCTGTTCTTCCAGCGCGTCCCCGAGCGCAAGATCGCGAAGAACCGGGTACACCTCGACGTCCGCGCGGCGCCGGGTCTCGAGGGTGATCAGCGGATGGCCGCGCTCGACAGCGAGGCCGCCCGCCTGTGCGACCTCGGTGCCACCCGCATCGACCGCGTCGAGCCCGACGGCCGGATGGAGAAGGGCTTCGTCGTCATGCAGGATCCCGAAGGCAACGAGTTCTGTCTCGACTGACGCACCGTCCCGCCGTCCCTGGTGCACGGCCGACGTGTTCCCGTGCGGCACGATGACCTGGTGGACACCTACTCGCGCCAGGGCCTCGTCTTCGACGTGACCGACTCCGGTCCCGATACGGGCGACATCGTCGTGCTGTTGCACGGCTTCCCGCAGAACCGCCACGAGTGGGACGGCGTCACGCCGCACCTCGTCGCGGCCGGGTACCGCGTACTGGCGCCCGATCAGCGTGGCTACTCCCCCGGCGCCCGGCCGGCCGGACGCCGCGCCTACGTCCAGTCGCAGCTCGTGGACGACGTCGTCGCCCTTATCGACGTCCTCGGCGTCGAGAAGGTCCACCTGGTCGGGCACGACTGGGGTGCGCTGGTCGCGTGGGCGCTGGCCGCTCGTCATCCCGAGCGGGTTCGCACCCTCACCGCCGTCAGCGTCCCGCACCCGAAGGCATTCACCTGGGCGCTGCCGCGGGGGCAGGCGTTGAAGTCCTGGTACATGGCAGCGTTCCAGCTACCCGCGCTGCCCGAACGCCTCATGACGACGCAGCGTGCGCTCACGCTGTTCGGCGGAACCGGTATGACCGCTGATCAGGTGCGCGCCTACGTCGAGCCGTTGGGTCGCGACGGGCTCACCGCGGCGTTGAACTGGTACCGGGCACTGCCGTGGTCGCTGCGGGAGAAGGGCTACGACCGCCGGTCCACCGTGCCGACCACCTACGTCTGGAGCGACGGTGACGTCGCGCTCGGCCGCGCTGCCGCCGCGGCAACCGAACGCTTCGTCGACGCCCCGTACCGCTTCGCGGTGCTCTCGGGGCTGAGCCACTGGATCCCGGACGAGGCCCCGGACGCCCTGGCCGAGATCATCCTCGACCGCGTCAGCAGGTGAGCAGGACGCCCCGCGGGCGTTAACGTCCGGGTACCCATCCCAGGGCGGCCCCGAGCCGGGTGGCCATGTCGGTGAGGATCTGGACGTAGTCCGCGTGCTCGAAGCTGAAGGGCAGGGCGAAGGCGACCTCGTCGACCTCCCGGAAGCCGGCGTGCGCGTACAGGCGTTCGGCGATCTGCGCCGACGTACCCACCAGGTCGCGGGCGAACATCATGCGGGCCGGCCCCTGCGGCGTGGCGGTCCGCGGCGTGCGGCTCGCCGCGTAGGCCTCGTACCTCACGCGCTGCTCGGACGTCGCCGTGTCGGTGGGGATGACGACCAACCCCTGCGACACCCGCGCCCGTGACCCGTCCGGGTGGTGCGCACGGAACGTGCGGACATGATCGCGTTGGATCGTGGCGAAGTCCTCGGACTCCTCGGCCCGGACCACGCTGCTCGTCAGGAAGTTCATCCCGTGCTCGCCCGCCCACTGCGCCGAACGCAGGCTCGCCCCGCCGTACCAGAGGCGGCCGGCCAGGCCGGGCGAATGCGGTTGCACCCGGTCGGAGAAGACCTCGATCCCCTCGGTCCCGCTGAACCCCGTGGCCTGCTCTCCCCGGACGAAGCGCAGCAACCGCTCGAGGCGGGCGTAAGTGAAGTCCTCGCGATCGGCCGTGTCGGGGTACAGCGCGTCGCGCACCTCGTCCCACCGCATCGGCGGCCCGACGCTGACACCCGGATTGAGCCGCCCACCTGACAGCAGATCGACCGTGGCCAGGTCCTCGGCGAGGCGTAGCGGGTTCTCCCACCCGAGCGGGATGACCGCTGTGCCCAGCTCTATACGGGTGGTGCGTTGGCTGGCGGCGGCGAGGACGGCGACCGGTGAGGAGATGCCGTGCTGCAGGTGCCGGTGCCGTACCCACGCGCTGTCGAAGCCGAGCTGCTCCCCGAGCTCGATGATCTGCAGCGTCGACTCGTGCCCCGCCGCCGGATCGGCGGGGTCGAACAACCCGATCGTGAGGAAGCCGAGCCTGGCCAGCGGTCGACCGGATCCGGGCACCCGATAAGCGTAGGTGGCGTCGTCCCTGACCCGCGATCAGAACACGAAGGGCACGATCATCTTGGTCGAGTGCCGGTAGGCCGGGTACGAGTCCGGGAAGTGCGCGGTCATGGTGCGCTCCTCGACGAACGCTGCGTACACGAAGTACGCCGCGGCCAGGGCCACGCCGATCAGCCACCGCCAGTCCAGCGCCACTCCGGTGCCGAAGCCCGCCGCGAGAATGCCGGTGTAGATCGGATGCCGGACCACGCGGTACGGACCGCTGGTCACCAGCTCCGGCTCGTCCTTCTGCGACATGGGCATGCCCCAGTTCCGTCCGATGTGGATCCGGGCCCAGACCGCGAAGATCAAACCCGCCGCGAACAGGATCAGTCCGACAGCGGAACGCCACGCGACCGGAGCGCCGCCGTGCCGGAACACGCCGACCCGGATCAGGACGAGCACCGCGACGGCGATGACCGCTCTGATCGGCAGGTCACGGGACCACGCCACCCGCCCGCGTTTCATCGAGAAGGCGGCCACGAGCCAGTAGATCCAGAACGCCGCCCATCCGACGACGAAGGCGAGACGGACGGCGGGCACGAGGTCCAGCCTCCACCCGGCACGGGTCCGAGCGCACATGAGCGGCGCCCCTGGTCGATACCCTGCGGCGATGACGATCGACGACCGCCTCCGCGCCCTGGGCATCGAGCTTCCGCCGCCGATGCCGCCCGCGGGCAACTACCTCAGCTGCGTCGTCGACGACGGTCTGGTCTACGTGGGCGGACACGGTCCGGTCGCCGGTGAGCACATGGTGCGCGGAAAGGTCGGCCGCGATCTGACCCTGGACGAGGGCCGGGAGGCCGCGCGTATGACGGCACTGTCGATCCTTGCCACGCTGCGCGCCGAACTCGGCGATCTCGACCGGATCCAGCGCATCATCAAGGTCTTCGGGATGGTGAACGTGGCTTCCGGTTTCGACCGGACGCCGGCCGTCCTGGACGGGTGCTCCGACCTGCTGGTCGAGATCTTCGGCGAGGCGGGGCGGCACACCCGGTCCGCCGTCGGCCTCGCCGAACTACCCGTCGGCATCGCGGTCGAGATCGAACTCACTGCGCGGATCCGCGCCTGACACGGCGCACTGCTCAGCTCGCGTGCTCTGCCGACCGCATCGACAGGGCGTCGGTCAGCAAGGCCACCAGCGCCTCGTGCTGCACATCGGCCGACGACCAGATCTCCTCGTCCGAACCGTCCAGCGCCCGCGCGGCGAGCCCGGCCTTGCTGTCGATCAGCTCGGCGATCCGGCTGTCGATGGTCTGCGCCGCGATGATGCGCCACGCCGTGACCGGCAGCGTCTGGCCGATGCGGTGGCTGCGGTCGATGGCCTGCGTCTGCTCGGCATCGGTCCAGGACAGCTCGGCCAGCACGATGTTGGACGCGACCTGCAGGTTGATGCCCACGCCGGCCGCCGTCAGCGAGCACACCGCGATCGCGACGTCGGGATCGTTGACGAAGGCGTCGATGTTGCGCTGCCGCACGGTTGGCGTCTGGTCGCCGCGGATCGAGGAGAAGCGGATGCCCTGCCGGGCGAACGCGTCCTGCGCGACGTCCATGACGTCGATGTGCTTGGCGAAGAACACCACCTTGCCGGCACTGCGCGCGAGCTGGGCGGCGTAGTCGGCGGCGAGGCCGGCCTTGGCCTGGCCGATGTGTCGCATCATCGTGAATACGTTCTCGCCGGTCGTCGAGCTGTTGGCGTCCTTCTGCTCCCAGCTCGCCACCTTGCGCACGAGGTCGTGGTCGATGCCCTCGACGGGGCCGGACCGGCGATTCGCGAGCGCGGTCTCGTAGCGCGCGACGAGCCGCAGGGCGAGGTCACGTTCGGCAGCCCGGATGGAGCGGCCGATGCGCTCGTCCAGTTCGACCGGCAGGTCGGCGGTGCGCCGGGCCGGGATGTCGGCCGCGACGTCGATCTTGCGGCGGCGGACGATGCCCAGGTCGATGACGCACTGGCGCGCGGCGCGGTCGAAGCCCGGGTCGGCCGGGGTCAGGCCGGTCTGCTCGAGGGCGTCCATCAGCTCGCCCTGCGGTTCGCTCTCGTCGATCCAGCCCAGGAACTGCCAGATGGCCAGGAAGTCCTCGATGTCATTGATCAGCGGCGTGCCGGTCAGCGCCATCAGCAGCGGACGGGGGGCGCGGAACCTGATCCGCTTGGACAGGTCCAGGACGTGCTGCGAGCGCTGGGAGGTCTTGTTCTTGATGAAGTGCGCCTCGTCCACGACCATGCCGCGGAAACCGAACTCGCCGAACCAGCCCACGTGCCGATCGAGTACCTCGTAGTTGACGACGATGATGTCGGCGAAGCCGTCGACGGTGTCGCCGTTGCCGTGCACCGCGGTGGCCTTGCGGTTCGGCGTCCAGAGGCCGGCCTCGCGGACCCAGTTGGTCTTGACGACGCTCGGGACGACCACGAGCAACGGGTAGGCGTTCGCCGCCTCGGCGGCGCGCAGGGCCTGGGCCGTCTTGCCGAGGCCCGGCTCGTCGGCGAGCAGGAAGGTGCGGTGCCCGGCCGCGGCGGCGGCGACCAGCCGCGCCTGGTGGGGCATCAGCTCGCGAGTCGCGGGCACCCGGGCCGGGTCCGGCGTCGGCAGGGTCATGCACGCCGGTGCCCCGCTCTCGGCCCGTTCGAACGAGCGCAGCAGCGGGTTGAGCAGTTCCCAGCCGGCCAGCCGTCGTGGGCCGGTCGGCCGCGCGCGGACGGCGGAGAAGTCAGGGGCGAGGAACGGGTTGGCCAGCTGACGCGACATGACCGACTGCGGCACGACGCGTCGCTCGGCGCCGGGCGGGGCGGCGACGGGTGCCGACGGGACGTCCTCCTCGGCGGGTGCCTCGATGCCGACCTCGCTGAGCATCTCGCGCTTCAGCGACCGGGCGGCGTCGGTGACGACGGCGTCCTCGGCCAGCAGCTTGAGCAGCGTGGGGTCGCGGACGGCCGTCTTGGCCAGGATGGTCGCGATGCCGTCCAGGCGTTTGAGCAGTTCGGTGCGGCGGGCCTGCCCGAGGCCCTGCGCGTCGCGGACCCGGGCGTGCTCCTCCCGGACGATCAGCGCCACGACCTGGAACTTGGTGCGCACCCCGGGCGTCACCCGGCGACGCTCGACCGCGGCCTCCAGCTCGCGCACGGCGCGGGCCAGCATCGAGATGACGTCCTGGGGTGCGCGGTCACGCCGCTGCTGCGACGACGGGCCCCGGCGGGCACCCGTCTGACGCCGCCCTGGTCGGGTCAACGACTCCTCCTCCACCCGCCCGGCTCGGTGAGCGGGCGGCACTTCGCCGTGCACCGGCATGCGAGCCGAACGCTGCACGTTCGCCTCGACGGCCCCGCGAACCCGCCGGACCACCGGTACGCCGCACGAGCTCCGCGAGAGTGACATCACGGGGCCGGGCGGACGGTCTGCGGCGCTCGTCCTGAGCCGCCGCGTGACCTGCGGGCCGGTCATCTCGTGTCTGAGGTGGCCGTGCGCCGCGCTGCGAGCCGCCCTGCTGCGGGCGGTGCAGCCTCCATCCTATCGCCGATGGCACGCCGCAGCTGCCACCGCGGTGCGCCGGCACGGCGACGCCCCGCGCGGCGCCCGCCGGGTGATCGGCGGACGGCCCGCGCGGGGCGTCGGGGTAGGCAGCGGAACCGGTCAGCCGACCGCCAGCTTCTCGGCTGCGCTCCGCACCAGGTCGGCGACCTCGTCCGGGTGGGACAGCATCGCGACGTGGCTGGACGCGATCTCGACGGTGACGGCACCCATGCGCGCCGCGAACTGGCGTTCGGCGTCCGGCGGGATCGCCTCGTCGTTCTGGGCGACGAGGTACCAGGTGGGCAGGCCCTTCCAGGCCGGCACGCCCATGACGTCACCGAAAGCGGCGGCGGCCAGCGTCTGCTGGGCGGCGTGCAGGACCCGGGCCCGTGTCGGTTCCACGTCGGCGGCGAAGTGGTGCACGAAGTCGTCCTCGGACAGCCAGGTGGACCCCTGCTCGTCGGTGATCATGTGCACGAGTGCGGGCGTGACGGGGCCCTGGGCAAGCAGGGCGCCGAGCGACTCCCCCTCGTCGATGCCGAAGGCGGCGATGTAGACGAGGCCGACGACGTTGGGGGCGTCGGTTCCGAGGGCGGTGACGATCTGGCCGCCGTAGGAGTGGCCCACGACGACGGTCGGTCCGGGCTGCGCCTGCAGCACCTGACGCAGCCGTGCCACGTCGGCCGCCAGCGACGTCATGGGGAACTGCGGGGAGGTGACGTGGTACCCGTCGGCCTGCAGCAGGCGCACGACGTCGCCCCAGCACGATCCGTCGGCCCAGGCGCCGTGGACGAACACGATGTTCGGCTTCATGATTGATCCTTTGCGAGGTCAGGGGTTGATGACCTCGTCACCGTCCCGCGGCCCGGCGTGGCGCCACATCGCCGAACCGTGCGATGTCTATACGCCCGGGCCGACCCGCTCGGCCGCCGACCGGGTGAGTTCGACGCGCGACCGGACGCCGACCTTGTCGAAGACGTGCCGCAGGTGGGTGCTCACGGTGTGCTGCGAGATGAACAGCTGTTCGGCGATCCCGCGGTTCGTTCGGCCCTGGACGACCAGTTCGGCCACAGCGGCCTCGGCCCGGGTGAGCGCCAGCCAGCCGCGCCGGGGGGCGTGCGTGCCGACGATGCGACGGCGGACGCCGAGTTCGCGCAACCGGGCCCGCGCGCGCCCGGCGTCCCACGTCGCGCCGATCTCGACGGCGCGGAGCAGCGCGTGGTCGAACGCGTCGACGGCACCGACGCGGTCACCACCGGCCAGCCGGGTGGCGCCGAGATCGTCCAGCGCCGCGATCTGTGCCAGCGGCCGCCCGGCACGGGCGAACAGCTCAGCCGCCTCGACCAGGTCGGCGGCCGAGCGGGTGACCAGGCCGCGGATGTGCCGCGCGCAAGCCCGGACCGACAGCACCTCCGGGTTGCGGTGCAGGCGCAGCTCGGCCGCGGCGAGGGTCGCGTCGACCAGCTGCTCGTCCTCGGCTGCCAGGGCGATCCGCGCCAGCTCGGCGTCCGCGGCCACGTCGTGCGGGAAGAGCGGGAAGATCGTCAGGCGCTCCGGCCGCCCGAGCGAGCACAGCATGTCGTGTGCCCGTGCCGCGTCGCCCTGCATCCAGGCCTGGGCGGCGAGGAACCAGACGGCGTGCTTGCGCACGCTGGGCGCCGTCGCGGCGAGCATCTCCTGACAGAGCCCGGCGACCGTGCGGGTGGCGCGCTCGTCCCCGAGATGCAGCGCGAGGTGGCCCATCGACCCGAGCCCGACGGCGTCGATGATGCCCACGATCGGCGCCCGGTCGCTGCGCTCGAACCGCCCCTCGAAGGCGGTGGACGCCTCGGCGAGGTAACCGGTCTGGAGGCCCTGCACACCGCGCCACGTCTCGAAGATCCGCAGGGCCCAGTGCTGGCGGTCGCGCTGTGCCTCGGTGACGCCGGTGTCCGCGGCTGCGCCCGCCTCCTCGAGCCGGTCGACAGCGGCAAGCGGCCAGCAGCGGAAGTAGTGTGCGAGCCGGGTGCGGACGTCCTCGGTCGTGCCGACCTGCACCGCGACGTCGAGGTGGGCCAGCGCGTCGTCGAAGCGGTACCGCTGGTAAGCGAGCCCGGCGGCGGCAAGCTCGAGGGCGAACCGGGCCTCGCGGCTGGCGCTGGCCTCGACCGTGGCCCGCGTCGCGGACGCGGCTGCTTCCGCCCGGTCGCTCCGTCCGGCGACGACGAGGTTGTGCAGCACGAGCGCCTCGAGCCACGCGCGCTGATCCGCAGGCAGGTCGGGCAGCGCCAGTGCGGCCCGCGCGTTCTCGGCGCGCACGTCCGGCGAGATCGCGAACATGCTGGCGATGCTCAGCCGAACCTGCGCCTGCTGGCCGCTCGGGAGCGCGTCGTGCAGGGAGGTGTCCGCGAACTCCTTCGCCTCCGCGGACAACCCGGCCGCGAACAGTGAGATCGCCCGGCGGGCTACCAGGGGGCCGCGTCGCGGGTCGGCGGGGCGGGCGAGGTGCAGCGCGATCCCGGCGAGTTCTGCCGAAGCGGCGGGATCGGTCGTCCCGAGCTGTTCGGCTGCGACGGTGAGCGTGGCGATGGCGGTCTCGTCCCCCGCCTCGGCGCTCCGCGCGAGCTGGGTCGCGACCTCGGCCGGCAGCGCGCCGCGCTCGAGCAGCACGTCGGCTCCGCGGCGGTCGAGTTCACGGCGGACCGCCGCCGGCACGCTGGTCCGCACCGCGTCGCGGACGAGGTCGTGCGCGAAGCTGAGCCGGCCGTCGTGGTCGGCGAGGATGCCGGAGTCGATGAGTTCGCGGATGACGGCACCGAGCGCGCCGAAACCGACCTCGCTGAGCGCCGCGACGTCGGCGACGCTGAAGCGCCGGCCGAGGGACGAACCGGCCACCGCGACGCGTTCGGCGTCGGGTGTTAGGCGCGCCAGCCGCTTGCGCATGTCGCCGCTGACGCGCGTCGGCAGGCGGTCGTCGACGAGCACGGCGTGCCCGTCCTGGACGGTGACGATCTGTTCCTCGACGAGCCCGCGGACCAGCTCCACGAGCAGGAACGGGTTGCCTCGTGTGCGTTGCGTGACGCGGAGCAGCTCCTCGTCCGGCACCGCGTCCAGCAGATCGGTGACGACCCGTACCACGGCGTCGTCGGGCAGCGGCCCGAGCACGACGCGCGTCGCGCCGTCGGCGATCAGCTCGGCGAGGGCGGCCTCGACCTGCGCCGAACCCTGTCCCGGCCGCGTCGTGAGGATCCAGCCGATCGGCAGACCGGCCAACCGGCGGGGCAGCGCCCGCAGCGCGGCCGCCGTCCCGTTGTCGGCCCAGTGCAGGTCGTCCAGGCACAGCAGGAGCGGCTCGTCGAGCGACGCGCGTTCGAGCAGCGCCTCGATGTCGTGCAGCAGCCAGAACCGCTGGTCGGGCGCGGTGTGCTCGGTGGTGAGCAGGTGGCGGTCGAGCAGGGGCGGGTCGTTGTCGAACAATGCCTCGAGCAGCGGCGCCAGTTCGACGACCCGGTCGAGTGGGTCGGCCATGCCGTGGCCGGTGCGGATGCCCAGGTGCCCGGCCGCCGCGAACGCCTCACGCAACAGCCGGGTCTTGCCGAAACCCGGTCCGGCCTCGAGCAGGACGACCGAACCCGTGCCGGCGCGCAGCCTCGCCAAGCGGGCGAGGACGACGTCCAGCTGCGCGTCGCGCCCGCGCAGCGGAGGCTGGTTGAGCATGACGCGGTCCGGCGGGCGATCGTGCCGGCCGCGACCGGGTGCCATGGCCGCGACTGTATGCCTGAGCAGCCGCCCGATGTCACATCTCGTGGACCGCTGGTGTCTTCATGACGACACCGACCACGAGGAGAACAGATGACCACGACACGAATCCCCAGGGCTGAGATCACCGGGCTCTACGGCGTGCTGGTGACGAGGTACAGCAAGAAGCTGCTCGGCCGGGTGCCGGAGCCGCTGGGGGTGTACTGGCACAACCGACGGGTCCTGAAGGCGACGATGGGCATGGGCGCCAAGGCGCAGAAGTGGGACGCCTGCGACCTGAGCCTCAAGTCGTTCGCCCACATGGCCGTCGCGGCCCGGATCGGTTGCAGCTGGTGCCTGGACTTCGGCTACTTCCAGGCCTTCAACGAGCATCTCGACCTCACCAAGGCCCGCGAGGTGCCGCGTTGGCGTGACTCGACGGCGTTCACGCCTGTCGAGCGTGCTGTGCTGAGTTACGCCGAGGCCATGACGCAGACCCCGCCTGTGGTGGGCGATGAGATGGTGGCCGACCTGCTCGGGCAGCTCGGGGAAGCCGCTCTGGTCGAGCTGACGGCCTTCATCGCGCTCGCCAACATGAACGCGCGGGGCAATGTCGCGCTCGGCATCGAGTCCGAGGGCTACGCCGACTCCTGTGAGCTCGCACCTCTTGCGCAGCCGACCGTCCTACGATCACCGGCATGACTGACGACCCGTTCGTCACTCACCGCAGTCTGCTGTTCACGATCGCCTACGAGCTGCTCGGCTCCGCGGCCGACGCCGAGGACGCCGTGCAGGACAGCTGGCTGCGGTGGGACGCGATCGGTGCGGCCGGCCGGGCCGAGGTGGTCGACCCGCGGGCCTATCTGGTGCGCATCGTGAGCCGGCAGGCGCTCAACCGATTGCGGACCCTCGCCCGGCGTAGGGAGATCTACGTCGGCGAGTGGTTGCCCGAACCACTGCTGACCACACCCGACGTGGTGGCCGACGTCGAGCTGGCCGAGAGCGTGTCGATGGCCATGCTGACGGTGTTGGAGACCTTGACGCCGACCGAGCGTGCGGTGTTCGTCCTGCGGGAGGTCTTCGGCCTGCCGTTCGACGAGATCGCCGCCGCGACCGGCAAGTCCGCGGCGGCCGTGCGCCAGGTCGCGCACCGTGCGCGCTCGCACGTCGATGCGCGGCGGCCGCGGGTGCAGGTCGGCAAGGACGAGCAGCAGCGTGTCGTGGCGCGCTTCCTCGAGGCGCTGGCGACCGGTGATCTGCAGGGCCTCATGGACACCCTCGCGCCCGACGCGGTCCTGCTCGCCGACGGCGGCGGGGTCGTCACCGCGGTACGCCAACCGGTCCTCGGCGCGAAGAAGATCGTCAACCTGCTCGGCGGGTTCGTTCGCTTCGCCCCGACCGCGGTCATCGAACCGGTGCTGCTGAACGGAGCCCCGGGAGCGTTCGTCCGGCTGGACGGCGCCGTCGACACGGTCATCGCGTTCGCCGTCGACGGTGATCGCATCAGCCGGGTGTTCGCCGTCCGCAATCCCGACAAGCTCGGCCGGCTGAGTGCGGAAACCGCGTTGAGCCGGTAGCTGCCGCCTCACGGAGCCCGTTACGGGTCGACGTCACCGTCGACGTAGTACCAACGGCCGTCCTCGCGCACGAAGCGGGACCGTTCGTGCAGGATGCGAACGTCACCCGGGCCTGCGACGTAGGTCGCGCGGAACTCCACGACACCGGTCTCGTCGTCTGCAGTGCCGTCGGCGACGTCGACGATCTGCAGGCCCCGCCACCTCGGGTTGCCGCTGAGATCGAGTTGGGCCGGTCGCGTGGACGGGTGCCAGGACGCCAGCAACCAGTCGACGTCGGCGGCGCGGAACGCCGCGAACCGCGATCGCATGAGCGCCTCCGCCGTCGAAGGCCAGGCCCGCTCCCGCATCCATCCATTCTCGCAACTGTGGGCGCGCATGCTCCGGTTCGCGGGCGGGCACGTGCATGCGCGCCGTCGTGGTTCGCGTTCGTTGACGACCGCTCAACGATGAGAACAGACTGTGCCACCGCTGTGCTGGAGGGTCGGTTCCGTAGCGCACGGCGCGATGGACAGGAGTGTTCATGGACGACAACGGCTCGAAGGTTTCACGACGAGGGTTGATGCTCGGGCTCGGCGCTGCCGGTGGAGCCATCGCCCTCGGCACGGCGGCGCCCGCGTCGGCACAGCCGGTGACGCCGGCCAGCCGCGCCCAGACCGACACGCCACCGGGAGGGCTCGCCCCGATCAGCTCGGCCCCCGTGTTCGGCGTCTCGTACCAGTTCCGTTCGTGGCTCGAATTCAGCGCCGAGGACGACATCCTGCTCGGCCGCAAGTTCGGCGGCAGAGGGGTGTACACCAGCGCCGGCAGCAACTTCCTGGCTGCGAGCTTCGACCTCCCCGCAGGGGCCACGCTGTACGACCTGGAGTGGTACGTCTCGAACTCAGTCACGATGAACGTCTATGCCAACGTCTGGCAGTCCAGCGCAGCGAGTCTCGACACATTCTGGAGCGAGACCATCGCCGCCGGCTCGGGCGTGACGGCGAACCGGTTCGCCGTTCCCACGAGCGTGAACGGCCCGTACCCGCACGGCACCCGCCTCGTGGTCGCCTGCGGAACTCCCACGGACGCCTCCAGCCAGGTCAACGGGGTGCGCGCCGGTTTCACGCACGCGCCCCGGACGCCCGTGCTGCTCACGACACCGGTCCGTGCCTACGACTCGAGGAGGACCGGCGGCCCGCTCTCCGCAGGTCACAGCCGCGCCGTCTCGCTGGCCTCGGCGATTCCGGTCGGCGCAGCCGGCGCGATCGTCAACCTCACGGTGGTTCACACCGTGACCAGCGGATTCCTCACCATCTACGCCACCGGCACCCCCGCGCCGCCCACGTCCAACATCAACTGGTTCGGCAACAACCAGGTGCTGGCCAATCAGGCCACGACGGCGGTCAGCCTGAGCCGGTCGGTCACCGTCGCAGCGGGCGGGCACTCCACGCACTTCATCGTCGACGTCCTCGGCTATCTGGTCTGAGGGCGTTCGCCCTGTTGCGGCCGCAGCGGCTCCAGCAGGAGGTCGAGCGCCGACTCGAGTTCCGCGCTGCTGCCGGTCGCCAGCAGGATGACCACACCGCCCTGGATGCCGGCGAGCAGCGCCCCCGCGTACCGGTCCGGATCCTGGACCAGCGCCGTCCCCGAGGCTGCCTGCGTCGCCCGCACGCCGGCAGCGAGCTCGGTGCGCCAACGCAGCAGCAGGCTGCGCGTAACCTCCTGCGACGCCGGATCGGTTCGCCCGAGCTCGCTGGTGAGCACGGCCAGCGGGCAGGTGCGGCCCTGCCTGCGGTAGCGGCGGACGAGCGCGTTACGCCAGCTCTGCCATGACTCCCACGTCGCGAGCGCGGACAGATGCGGCTGTTGGTCGGCGAGCACCTGATCGGCCTCGTGGTGGGCAACGGCGAGCAGGAGTTGCTGCCGACCGTCCGGGAAGTAGTGGAACAGCTGGCTCTTGCTGGTCGCGGTGTGCAGGCGGATGTCGTCCAACGTCGCGGCCGCGACGCCGTCCCGGCGGATCAGCTCGGCCGCGCCCTCGATGATCCGCTGCCGGGTGGCTGCACCCTTGACGGTCAGTCCGGTCACTGCGCGGGCCTGTCAGCGCGCCGCGAGCAGGACGGAGGACCGGCCGCCGTCGACGTCGAGCACGGTGCCGTGGATGTCCGCAGCGTCGTCGCTGGCCAGGAACACGGCGGCGCGCGCGATCGCGTCGGGCGACACGAGGCGCCCGAGCGGCGTCGAGTCCATCATCGGCCCGGCGAGCTCGGCCACCGGGTGGTCCTCGTCGAACGTGACCCCGGGAGAGATCGCGTTCACGCGGACGCCTTGGGCGCCGAATTCCGCCGCCCACCCCCGGGTCAACGTCTCCATCGCACCCTTGGTCGAGGCGTAGGCGGTGCCTCCCGGAAGGCCGAGCCGAGCGCCCCAGGACCCCAGGTTGATCACCACGCCGCGGCCGCTGGCGATCATGTCCGGAACCACGGCGGCCGTCAGGAAGTACGGCGCCTTCACGTTGATGTTCACGATGCGGTCGAATGTGTCGCCGTCGATGGTCAGCGTCCCACCCGAGGGGTAGACGCCAGCGTTGTTGACGAGGATCTCGATCGGGCCGTAGACCGCGGCGGCTCGGGCGGCCAGCTCGCGCGAGTTCTCGACCGACCCGTCGAGCCCGTGGGCGACGAACGCTGCGTCTCCTCCGTCCGCCACGATCCCGTCGACGACGGCCTGGCCTCGTTCGATGTCGCGGCCGGTCACGATCACCCGTGCACCCTCGGACGCCAGCCGTACCGCGACCGCGCGCCCGATGTTGCTGGTGGACCCAGTGACAAGTGCTGCGCGTCCTGCAAGTCGTGTGCTCATTCCCGGCGCTCCCATCGTGGTGATGGCGCCACGCTAGGACACAGAAATTGGACTCTCAAGTCCAGATTTCCGCCACGTACGAGTCCGACTACGCAGCCAGATCCGGAACGTGCGCGATCTCGGAACGAGTGATCACGCCGAGTGGGTGGTGATCGGCGTTGACGACGACGGCGATCGCGTCGTGCAGCACGACCGGGCCAGCCACCGCGTTGAGCGAACTCTCCCGCGTGATCAACACCATCGGTCGACGATGGCGCTGCACCAGGTCGCGCAGACGGACACTGGCCGTGTCGGTACGTGCAATGCGGTCGAGGTCGGCGCGGGCGATCGCGCCGGTGACCTGGCCCTGCAGGTCGACGAGCGGGAAGGCCGGCTGATCGGCGTCGCCCACGGGCACGACGCGGCCGCGGTACTGGTCAACGGTCCACCAGTCGGGCAGCACGCTCGGGGCCAGCGCCATGACCTCGTCGGCGCGGCGGGACCCGATCGCACCCAACTCGGGGACAACCACGGGTGCGGTCCTGCTGCGGAACAACAAGAAGCAACCCAGCAGCAGGAAGACCACGCCGATGGGCGAGCGCTCGAGCAGATAGAGGACACCGAAAGCCAGCAGGAGGTAGGCCTGTACGGGGCGGGCGGGGTTCCGGAGCGGTCGCTGTCGGCTGCTCGGTTTGGTCAGATCGATCTTTGCCATGGCCCGATGCCTATCTGTGGAAGTGCGGCCTACCTCCATGGTGCGCTCGTTGCCTGTGCAAAGCCGTTGCTGGGCGTGATGACGGCGCGGCTCATCTCCAGCCGGGTGCCTGCCCCGCTTGCGTGATCCAGTCGAGCAGCTGCGGCTGCGCGCCCTCGTCCAGGCTTCTGACCTTGACGTAGCGAGTCCGGTCGGCGGTCCCCAGACCCGGTGGCGGGTCGAAGTCCGCGCCGCCGAAGAACAGGACGTTCACCGACACGTCGTACGGGGCCAACTCGATGATCCAGCCGAGATCCGGCAGTCCGTAGAACGCCCTCTTGTACTTGATCGCGTAGTGCAGGCCGGGCACTCCCGTCCGGATCGACCTGTCCAGCGCCTTCACAATGGGCTGGAGGTGCGGCACGAGTGTCGTGATCCAGGCATCGATCTCGGCATGCAAGGCTGACGGCGTCGGCGGTGTCCGTCCCGCATTGCCCTTGACGCTTTTCGGCACAGCGACCTCCTGGTGGCGACCGATCAGCCCAGTGTGCAACCGCCGTGCCGACACTCATGGTCAGCAATCCCGAGTCGTCTACGGTGTGCCGGTCTGAGCGCCGTCCCCCTCGACGATGACGCAGAAACCGGCCGAGGCGCACGACGCGGCTTGCGGCTGGACGGGGTTGATCGCGGCGGTGTCCCATGTCGACCCGTCGTAGAACGCGGGCCAGTAGTCGGCGTTGGAGCCGCCGCCGGACCCGGCGATGTCGATGCAGGCGGTGCTCGACGTGCAGGTAGGCACCGAGATCTCACTCCGAAGCATGGTCGGGCTGACCGCACTCCCCTTCGTCCACGAGGAGCCGTCGAAGGTCGACATCGCCACGGAGTAACCCCCGCCGCTTCGGGCGAGCGCCAGGCAGTACGTGGCGGAGGTGCAGGACACCCTGCCGTACGCCGTTTCGGGATCCGTCGGGAACGGCGCGTAATGCGTCCAGGTCCCCGCGTGGTAGGCGGCTAATGACAGATTCTCGGCGATGACCGCGCAGGTCGACGCCGATCCGCACGAGACGGCTTCCTGGTAATCGGCAGCCAAACCCGTGGACACCGACGTCCAGGCCGTTCCGTCGAATACCGCCGCACCTGGCCCCTCGCCGACGACCATGCAGAAGTTGTCCGCCGGGCACGACACCGACGAGACCTGCTGCACCGGCACCGTCGTCGGAGTCCAGGTGCTGCCGTCGTATCGGTACACGACGCTGCCCTGACCAGTGGCCACGCACAGCGTGCTCGACGCGCACGAGATGTCGCCGAGGTAGTTGCCCCCGCTGATCGACACCGGCGTGGACCAGCTGCTGCCGTGCCACACCAACGCGGTCGTTCGGTCCAGGGCGACACAGAACGTCGAGGTGGGGCACGACACCAGATCCACCTGGGTGCCGTACGGGAACCCGGCTTCACCGCTCGGGGCGGTCGGGAACCGGGTAGGGGCAGACCAGTTCAGCGGACCGGCAACCGGGCCGACATATCCGCTCAGATCCACGACGAGGTTCACCGCCCTGGCCGCGCCGTTGTAGATCGTGATGGCGCCGTTGGCGCCGACAGGGACCAGCGCGCTGTTGCTCAGGGTGGTGGTCGCGAAGTTGACGGTCGACGTCGTCGGTCGAGTAGTCGATGCGGCGTAAGCAGTGAGGTAGCCGACCGACGTCGGACCCGCGACCGTCAAGTTCACGGCCACGGCCGACGCAGTGCGGGGCACCCCACGGCCCGTCACCGGCAACGTGATGCTGCCGTGCGCCGGCACCTCGCGCGTGGTGTCGCTCCCCCGCGAGTCGTACAACCGGGTGGGCGCCGTCGTTCCGGACTGTCCTTGAACTGTCGATGCGCCGGCCGTGAAATACCCGAACACGTCCGCCACGACCTGCACCGATCGCGCGGCACCGCCCGCGAACACCCGTATCGCTCCGTCGATCACCGGCGCGACCACAAGGTTCGACACCGCCGCCGACTTGCCGAAGTTGACGCTCGAGGTCTCCGTCGAGGTGCCGGGGTTGTCTGTCAACGACATCGCCAGATAGCCGGACGACGTGGCCTGCACCGCAGTGAGATTCACCAGTACCGAGGACACCTCAGCAGGCACCCCGTCATGACCTGCCACCGGGACCGCCAGAGTGCTTGCTTCCATCAGCGGCGCCTCGGGCGCGCCGATCCCGCTACGCGTGTCCAGCACGCGGTGGGGCGGCAGCGGTGCGAACTCGCCGCCGGCGGTCGGCGTCCCGCTGTTGTAGTACCCGACCAGGTCGACGACGAGGTCGAGCGGATTGATGCTGCCGTTGAACAGGCGCACCCCTCCGTCGGTGCCCGGCGCCACGACGACCTCGTGCGCGCGGGTCTCACCGGTGACGAAGTTGATGTTCGACGTGCTGGGCTGAGAGATGTCGTCGGCGTAGGCGGTGATGTAGCCGGCCGCGCCGGGGCGGGTCACGGTCAGGTTGACGACCACCGCGGACACCTGACCGGCCGCCGGCACGCCGTGCGCACCGGTGACCGGCAGCGTGATCGACGACCGGCCTGCGACCTGG
Organism: uncultured Actinomycetota bacterium; assembly: GCA_963787985.1. Taxonomy (GTDB): domain Bacteria; phylum Actinomycetota; class Actinomycetes; order Mycobacteriales; family Jatrophihabitantaceae; genus Jatrophihabitans. The sequence continues at coordinate 449,343 of CAWBEL010000004.1, forward strand.
CTCCCCCCAGCAGCACGTGTGTCCAACAAGCGGGCCGGAGCGACGCCCACATACGTGCCCGGGGCCGTCGCCGCGGAACGCGTCGCGATCGAGGTGGCCGTGCCCCGCGGACCTGGGGACGCCGCGTGTGCCGCTGTCGCTACCGACACGACTACCGCCGCCGCCAGCGCTGCTCGGACGATCTTCACGATCTCTCCCACCTGTCGGGTGCTCAACCGTGTACGCCCACACCACTCGGTTCGGTTGGGTGGCCCAGGCAAGAATGGTGCAGCACTACGAGCCGAGCGGCGGGCCGGAGATCACGGACGCCTCACTGCGGCGGCGTCGACCGCTTAGTGTTTGACGCGTGATTCCCCTGGCCCATGTGTGGGCGTTCGTACTGACGTCGTTCGCGCTCATCGCCGTGCCCGGCCCGAGCGTGCTGTTCGTGATCACCCGTGCCCTGGTGCTCGGTCGGCGTGGCGCACTCGCAACCGTGCTGGGCAACGCCGCCGGTGTCTACGAGAGGGCTTCATCGTCGGGCTCGCCAACCCGAAGTCGGTGGTGTTCTTCGCCGCTGTCCTGCCGCAGTTCATCGACCGCGGCGCCGGTCACGTACCGGTGCAACTACTGCTTCTCGGTGCCATCTTCCTGCTCATCGCCCTGATGTCCGACAGCATCTGGGCGTTGGCCGCCGGCGCCGCCCGGACGTGGTTCGAACGCTCACCGCGACGCCTGTCCTATCTCGGCGGTGCCGGAGGGCTGGCCATGGTCGGCATCGGGGCGCGCCTCGCCGTCTCGGGACGACACGACTAGTTCGCCTCGAGCCCACGCCTGGTCTCGTCGTGGGCGCGGACGCATAGTGGAGCAATGACCCAGGCACTTCCGCTCGGCAATGTGCTCACCCTCGGCGCGCGCGACTTCGCCGCTCAGCGCGACTTCTACCGTCGCGTGGGCTGGCCGCAGGTGATGGACGACGACCAGTTCGCGGTATTCGAGCTGCGAGGCATCGTGCTGGCACTGTTCCCACTCTCGAAACTCGCGCACGACGGGAACACCGAGCCGGCGCCGGACGCCGCAGGCATCGGCTTCAGCATCGGCCTGCAGGTCGACAGCGCCGATGAGGTCGACCAGCTGACCGAGCACATGCGATCGGCCGGCGCGCACGTCACCAAGGAACCTGTCGACGCGGAGTTCTTCACCGGACGCTCGGCATACCTGCACGACCCGGAAGGCAACTACTTCGAGGTCGTCTGGGCCGACATGGCCGACAACCCCGTCGTCATCGCCTCTCGCCGAGCCGCCGGCTTGTAGAACGCTCCTACGGGTGGGCTGGGGCGCGGCTACGTGTGGGCCGCGATCTCACGTCTGCGGGTTCAGGAGTCGATCGCGGCGAGGTCGAGGCGACTGAGACGGTCCGGGTCGGCGAGGATGTCGAGTTCGACGATCAGATCGGCGCGCACGGTCGCGCAGAGCAGTGCGACCGGGCGGCCGTTCGGGGCCGCGATGAGGCCGGGAGCCCCATTGACCAGCACGCGACGGGCGAACTGCGCCAGGTCGGCGAAGCGCAATGCTTGCGCGGCAACAGAGTGCGCACCTCGCACGATCTGCGAGGGTCCGATCGGCCCGGAGCCGGCGTCGGCATGCAGTACGACGTCTGGGTGCAGCACGGCGAGCAGGCCCTCGAAGTCGCCCTCGCGCGCCGCGGCCAGGAAGGCATCCACGATCTCCCGCTGCTTGACGTGGCTGGTGTGGGACGGCGCCGATGCGCCTTGCACGCGCCGCCGCGCGCGGCTGGCCAGCTGCTTCGCGGCCGCCGGCGAGCGCTCAAGAATCGTGGCGATCTGATCGAAGGGCACAGCGAAGACGTCGTGGAGCACGAACGCGAGCCGTTCGGCGGGTGACAGGGTCTCGAGCACGACGAGCAGCGCGAGTCCGATCGAATCGGCCAGGACAGCTTTCCCTTCCGGACCGGTGTCGTCGTGGGACGTCACGATTGGGTCAGGGACGTGCACATCGAGCGGATCTTCGCGCCGCGCCGATCGTGCGCGCAGCATGTCCAAGCACACCCGCGCGACGACGGTGGTCAGCCAGGCACGCAGATTCCGGACATCATCGGTGTCGGATCGCGCCAGGCGTAGCCAGCTCTCCTGGACCGCGTCCTCCGCCTCGGTGACCGATCCGAGCATCCGATAGGCCACCGCTTGCAGGTGCCGGCGATGCTCCTCGAAGGTCACCGCCAGCTCGTCCGCCTCGTCCACTGTCACCTTCCTCCGCGCCGATCCGTCCTACCAGAGAGACGAACCGCAACCGCCCGACGTGACATGTCGAAGGAGTTCGGATGACCGACAAGACCACTACCCGCGCCAAGGCGCAGACGCTCCCCGCGCAACGCCTGGTCAATCGCCTCGTGCGGGCCCTGTTACGAACACCGCTGTTGAGCCGTGCTCTGGGCAAGCGACTCATCACGATCTACGTCATAGGCCGCAAGACCGGGCGTCGCTATACGCTGCCGGTCGCCTACACGAGACAAGGCCAGGCCCTGCTGATCGGCAGCCCTTTCGGCTGGATCCGCAACCTTCGCACCGGCGAGCAGGTCGACATCCGGCTGAAGGGAAAGCGATCACCCGCAGACATCCAAGTCCTCGCCGACGAAGCCGGCGTCGTCGACGCCTACGCCGCCATGGCCCGGGACAACCACCAGTTCGCCAAGTTCAACCAGATCGGCCTGGACGCCGAGGGCAACCCGGACCGCGCCGACCTGCACCTGGCCTGGGCAGCCGGCGCACGGGCCGTCCGACTGACACCTCCACATGGACCAACCGCGGCAGGATTGGTGTCGCCTTCGTGACGGGATGTCGGACCCGGGGTGTCGAATCCGGCGCCGCGCGATCGACGTACGGGTAAGAGCGGCTTGCCCCCGTCGCTGAAGTGGTTCGGCCGGCGCGGCCATTGCGGTGGTTCACCGCCCGAAGGTGATGGCCTTGGGCGGCACGGATTTCCACCGCCAACGGCGGCGACATCTGGCTTTCTTAGCAGTAGGTTCGGCCGCATGGGGTCCGGGACCCGCGCGACCGCTCGGGCTGGCTGAGGCCCGCCGACTAACGAGGCACCCACTGATGGAGACGAACGTCAACGAGATCGCCGAAGGCATCTACCGGATCTCGACCATGGTGCCCGAGGCGGCCCCGGGCGGGTTTACTTTCAACCAGTTTCTGATTGCGGCTGAGGAGCCGCTGTTGTTTCACACGGGTCCTCGCGCAATGTTTTCCTTGGTGTCAGAAGCGGTGTCGCGAGTGCTGCCTGCCGATTCCGTTCGGTGGATCACTTTCGGCCACGTCGAGGCCGACGAGTGTGGGTCGATGAACCAGTGGCTAGCCGCAGCGCCGCGATCCACGGTGGCACACGGGGCGATGGGCAACGCGGTCTCGCTAAACGATCTGGCTGACCGGCCGCCACGCGATCTCGCGGACGGTGAGGTCATCGACCTGGGTGGCAAGCGGGTACGACACATCGACACCCCGCACGTGCCCCACGGGTGGGAGGCCCGAGTGCTGTTCGAAGAGAACACCGGCACCCTGCTGTGTGGCGATCTGTTTACTCAGACCGGCAACGGTCCGGCCACCACCGACGGCGACCTCGTCGGGCTCTCCATCGATACCGAGGCGATGTTCCACTACACCTCGTCCACCTCGCGCATGGTGGCGACTACGCGCAAGCTCGCTGACCTAGCGCCGACGACCCTGGCCTGCATGCACGGTTCGTCGTTCTCGGGTGACGGCGGCGCGGCGCTTCGCGACCTCGCCGACGCCTACGAGCAACACTTCGCAACCGTCGACTAACCTCAGCCTCCACACCTAGAGCACCCTCGACACCGGCAGCCATAGGTCATTCAGCATCAATAGCAGCGCGGGCGCGGTGACTACCGGTCCCACAGGCAGCGATTGCGCATCGCCTCGGATGCACGATCTGCCGCTGTACGGCCGGCGCGATCACCCGCTGTCGTACCCAACGATTCGCCCGCCGAGCCGTCGCTATGCTCGTTCGCGGTGCCGATGGATGGGCGCCCAGATGGATCTTTCCCGAGCCGCCGAAGTACCAGCTCGGACGATATGCGGACGCATCGGACGATCCTGGGCGGCAGCGCGTCAATCGGACCGGTCCGCCATGCCGTGCTCCGCGCACGGGTTGTCGTCCACGCTAGTCCATTACGGGAGTACGACCTGGTTGGCGAACTGACGTGACAGGTGGCTGAGCCATGGTGAAAGCGTCGACGAAACATAAGGACGTTCGAGCGCGTAGCCAGCTGGGTCCTCTGCGACAATCCGCTGGTGGCTGACGATCTGTTGGCAGGTCGCTACCGGCGTCTGCGTGTGCTCGGCAGCGGGGGGATGGGCGAGGTTTGGTTGGCCCACGACGAGTTGTTGCACCGCGAGGTGGCAGTCAAGCGAATCCATGACGCGGCCGGTGCGCCGGATGCGGTGTCACTCGAACGGTTGATGCGTGAGGCGCGGTTAGCTGCCCGGCTTGATCACCCCGGAGCGGTGACGGTTTACGACCTATTGACTATCGATCGCATTCCGCATGTGGTGATGCAGTACGTCGCTGGCCAGTCCCTGGCCGACGTGCTGAGCGTCGCTCCGCTTGGCGTGGATCGCGCCGCAGAGGTCGTCCAAACGGTGGCGGCGGCACTCGCCGAAGCGCATTCGCTCGGCATAGTTCACCGCGACGTCAAACCGGCCAACATCCTCTTGGACACACGCGGCCGCGCTTTGCTGGCCGACTTCGGTATCGCGCGAAGCGACACCGATGCAACGCTCACTCAAACCGGTTTCCTCATCGGAACCCCTGACTACCTCGCGCCGGAGCTACTGCGCGACGGCTCGATGTCCCCTGCCAGCGACGTGTACGCGCTTGGAGCAACCTTCTTCGCAGCAACCGAAGGACGCGCACCCTTCGGCTCCCAAGACGACAACCTGCTCATGGTGCTTGGACGCATTCTCACCCAACCGCCACCGCGACCACGCAACGCCGGGACTTGGACCGGTCTGATCATGCGAATGCTCGATCCAGATCCGGACACGAGACCCACCGCCGACGTCGTCGCGCGTGCGCTCGCCGGAACAACAGGTCACTCGGAAACCACCCGCGTGCGAGTGCAACCGGTGACCGAGCGCAGCCCAGAGTCGGCACCAGTCAGCTCGTCACCCGAACCGGCAGACCCCAGGACGACAAGAGCCATCCGGCCTGCGAACCCGGCGTTCGACGCAACGGACACCCTTGTCGGGGCAATTCTCGCGTGCGACACGTGGACCTCTGGTTGGTCCGGGCTGCCCGAGGATTACACGGACCTCATAAGCGACGAACTGCTACCGCGCTTGGGCAACGGTGATGCTGTCGACGTATTCCTCCCGGCGCTGTTCGCTCTTGACCCGACGCTAGCAAAGGGATTTCCGCGACGCCTGGCCCGCTCGTTGCGCAAAATCCGTGCCGGCGCGGTGATCACTACTGACGACCGCGTCATCGGCGCATGGAACGAAGGGTCGTGGTCCGCAAACCACTTCGCCGTGACCATTCCCTACGCCGAGGTGGTCCAAGTCGAGCCGACTATCTACGAAGAACAGGGCGAGGACTTCACCGCTCTCGAGGTCCACACCGCGCGATGGACTCTTCCGATCCTGTTCAGCAACGCGACAGAACTCGGCGACTTGGCCGATCTGCTCGCGGCGCGGCTCACAGGAGCGGCGCAGCCGGTCTGGGCCGATGGCGCTGTGGCCAACTGGCGCCTACAAGACTCTTCCGGGGCGATGACCTACCGACCCGGTTGGCCGGAGTGAACGGACGGGTCTCAGCAGAACAGGGACCCTCGCGTTTACCCCGGTCGGCGCTACTCAAACACCACTAATGGCGACCCATCGGGCCGACAGTACGAGGAAGACCAGACGTGACCGGTCTTCACCGTGCCGAGCCGCTGATCACCCCGTCTGACCCGGTCAAACGAACCCACCTGCCGTGGAGAGTGCGCGCAAGAGCCGTCCATAGCGAGCGCCCCGCCTGGTGTACAACCACGCGCAGATCGATCGCTAGGTGCTGCCGTGGCAGCCAGAGGCGGGGCCGCCCCGAGGTCTTCGTTGGTCAGCTCGAGGTGTCACCTGTCCTTGCAGCAGACCCGTCGATCGGAGGAGCGTTTTCATCCGACTCGCACCCCTTTGAGGCGGCTGAGTCGCGGCACGCCTGCGTCGGTACAGCAGTGTTCAGTGCCGCCATTGCCAGGTTGCGATGACGGTTTGGAAGCCCGGCCAGTGGGTGCTCCACAGCTGGGCTGTCGGGTTGGGGTGGACAGCGGCGTAGCTGATCTTGTACACCCAACCGCTCCGGATGACCATGACTTCGTTGGTCGGTGCGGCGGCGCCCGAGGGAATCCCGACGGTGAAACTGACCATGGTCGCGCGTTCGCCGGCCACGTCGACGACGCGTGGTCGGTCGGTGACCGACCCGCGCGAAGCGGTGGCACGATCGCGGGCGAACTGGCCGGCTGTCTCGTCCAGGTTTCGGAGCGTGCCGTCGTCCGGGCCGACCGCGACCTCGATGTACCAGGTGGCTGCCTCGTCATGGCAGGCGAGCGCGACCAGCTCTTGCAACCCGCCGCCGCGCGCTTCCTGGTCGGCGAAGGCGAAGTATTCCGGCGCGGCGTGATGCCATCCGCTTGGCACCCCGAACGCGAAACCCGGGTGGTCACCGCACCACCACGCCGGTGGCGATGCGGCGGTCCAGTGTTCGGTCGCGGGTGGGCGCCACAGCCTGCCGTTGGTGAGTTCGGCCAGGCGGAGACCAAGTCGGCGTCCGAGGCCTGGCCCCCGTACCAGTATCGGATCGGCGCCGACCGGGTCGATCACGACCGCGTCACCGTCGACGTGCCAGCTGCGGATCTCTTGGAAGGGGATCGAGCACTGTCCCCACGCTCCGTGCAGGCGGATGCCGTTCGGTTCGAGCATTACGCTGCCCGTCCCGCAGGCCCGCCACTGGGGGATGCTCGCCGCGGCAGCGGCGTTTCGGGCTTTGGCGTTGTGGAGTGCCCGAATCCCGTAGAAGCCGATCGCGAGCAGGGGCGAGTTCGTGATCAGAGCGTTGCGGTTGACCGGGGCATCGACATGAATCGCCTGCCACCGGAAGATCTCGACCGTGGCGGTGAGGACGTCCGCGTCGGAGTGGGTGCCGGGGTTGGCGGCGGGCCGTTGCTGCGCCGAGAGGGTCATCGTCGACTCCTATCCACCGAGGCGCCGGCTCACCGTGCCGCTGGAATCAAGGGTGGTGGCTCGACTCGTGGATATGTCAGGGGTAGTTGTGCCCCTGGTCCATGAGGGGTCAGGCTCGGACGGGCACTGCGTAAGGCGCCAGCACGCGGGCGAGCGCCCGTGCATATTCGACAGGGTCGGTGTCGATAGCGGATGCGTGGTCAGCGCCCGGTATCGCGAGGTAGGTGACCAGGTCCGGGCGGGCGCGGGCCAGGCGGCGCGCGAGCCCGGCGGGCACGATCGTATCGGCCGTCGCTTGGATCAGCAGAGTTGGTACGTCGAGTTGTCCGGCATGGTCCAGCGCGTCAAAGGCGGCGTAGCTGAGGCCGACCCGGCGACTGATCATCCAGATCGTCAGGTCGGTCACGACGTTCGGATAGCCGCGCTGCCCTGCTGCGTAGCGGAGTGTTGCTCGCCAGTCCAGCAGCGGGGAGTCGAGCACCAGTGCCTTCACTTTTGTGTTGTATTCGGGCTCGCGGGCGACCCTAATTGCCATGGCTGCGCCGAGCGAGAAGCCGAAGAGCACTACGCCGGAAGCTCCCTGAGCGGTCGCGTAGCGGACGGCAGCGGCGACGTCGTCGGTCTCGGTTTGGCCGAGGTGGCTGAGATGGTCTGGGCTGCGGGGCGCGCCGAGGTCGTTGCGGTAGGTGATGATGAGCATCGGGAAGCCGAGTGCGTGGAGGTCAGCAAGTACCGGCAGAGCGTCGGCGCGACTGCCACCGAGTCCGTGCACGATGATTACCCAGGTGGTGCTGCGCCCGGTGACCTGCCATGCCGGTGCTGGCCCCAGTGGAGTCGGAACGAGCACCGTGGTGTAGGCAAGGCCGACCGCGGATGCGGGGGTCCCGGTGTAGGGATTCGCCTGCACACCGACGCGCGCGCCGACCTTGAGTCCACCGGACGGGCCGGCGAGGGCGCGGGTGACCGTGGTACTCGTCCGGGCGAGGACGGCGCCGACGGTGGTGTGCCCGGCCGGCCAGGAGAGTCGGAAGGTGCCCGGTTCGCCGGCGTGCGTGCCGCGACTTAGCGTCACGGTGGCTCGCTCATTGCGGAGGCTCAATGCGACCACCCGCAGCGGGTACTGCTCGGTGACGTGGTGCACGTCGGTGATCTGATCCGCGACGTACCAGCAGGTGCCGAGGACAAGCGAGACGGACGCGGTCAGGAGCGTCGCGAGCGCGATGAGCGCGCGCCGCCACCAGCGGCGACGCCGCTTGGGTTCAGCCACCCCGTTGGTGTCGCCCCCGCGGGATGTATGGGCATTCGTCGGCGGCGTTTGCGCGGCGATGTCATCCTCCGGTCCTCGTCGCGTTACTGCCGGCCATCGTCGTCGCAATCCGCAATGTTTGGTGGGGGCACTTGTGCCCCTTGCGCGGCCCCATCGACCGGATAGGACAGCGTGACGGTCAGGCCCGCGTCGGGACCGACACCCGATTCGAGCCTGTACTGCCCGCCGGCGACACTCCACAGATGCACGGTGCTCTGTTTGCGCGACCACGCCGAGACGAGCCGGCGCGTGTCGACGCCTGGACCTTCGTTGCGGACGCGGATCGTGACCACCCCCCCGGCATTTCGTCCCACGACCGCGATCTCGTAGCCGAAGCGGTGGTACGCCGCGTTGTTCAACAGTTCGCGGGTGGCTTCGACGAGCAGCAGGCGGGGAGTTCCCGCCGGCGGGTTGGCCAGCGTGTCCTCGACGTCGCCGACCACAGGGAGCGCCTCGGCGAAGGTCGCGACGACCCGGTTGAGTTCCGCGAGGAGATCCACGTCGCGATCGCCGGTCCCGCCCAGGGCGGTGAGCAGGTCGCCGTGGAACCGACGCGCCCATCGGCTCAGCTCAGCGCCTGGCAGGCGCGCCAGGCGCAGTTCGCGCAGGAACTGCTTGGGGATGTCGTGCCCGATCCGGTAGGCGCTGCGCGCAGCGGTGAGGCGGGCCTGTTCGGCCGGCAGTTGACCGGCCAGTGCGCGCAGCCGATGTGCTTCGCGCCCGAGCTGACGCATGATGCCGAAGGCGATAGCGGTCAGCAGGTAGAACGCGGGGCACGATGCCAGGTTGCTCAGCGCCGCCGCCACTCCGTCGGTCGATGCTGCACCCGAGGTGAGGACCGGCCCGACCGCCACCGCGTAGCCTCCGCTGATCGCCGCGACGAGCACAATCCCGAGCGCGCTGAGACCAATCGACGCTGCGATCAGGATGCAGCTGATCACCGCATACGGTTCCAGCCAGAAGCTCGACGTCGTCAGGTCCGCCCTCAGTGTGTAGTGACCCATCACGATGGTCGACACCACCACGGCGACGGTCTCGACACTAGCGGCGCGTCGACCGAGCCGCGGTTGACCGGCACCTGGGCGCTGGCTCAGTCCATAGCCGAAGACGATGGCCGACCACGCGCCCAAGATGACCAGGACGCTCAGCCCGGCGGCGCGGTGGCGAGTGGTGCCCGCCTCCGCGGCGCCGACGACAAGTGTGCCTACTCGCAGCGCTCCGACGAGAAACAGGATCGCCCACTCGATCTGGGCCGGCTCGGTCCAGTTCCGCGAGCGCCCGCGGGGCGCGGACAGCGCCGGCGCCGTCACCGGGGTCGCGTTCATTCCGGTGGGTTCGGCGGCCGTCGATAGACCTCCCAGGGGCTGATCAGTCCAAGGTGGATTGCGAGGCGAACGCGGTCAGCCTGCTTGGCGCAGTCGGGGTACAGCTCGACGATGCGTTCGATGTGCCGGCGCACGCCGGCATCGGTGAGCGGTGGGTCGAGGCCACGCGCGATCTGGGCCATCGTGCGGCCAAGGGCCTCGAGCCGGAGTACCTCCTGCTGACGGGTGGTGAGCTGCTTCCGCGCCGTCGCCCCGATCTTGTCGAGCAGGGCCCCATCCACATACGTACCGCCCGATCCGACGGTCGCGATCGCGCTGGTCAGGGTCGTGAGATCCGCAGTGTCCTTGCTGACGAAACCCGACGCCCCGGCCGCTCGGGTGCGTTCGAGGACCTCCGCGCTGCGCAGTCCAGAGAACACGAGCACCCGGTCGCCCCGGCCGACCAGGAGCCGGATTGCGGCGACGCCTTCCAGCCCTCCAGCGTCGAGTTGCAGGTCGAGCACGATGACGTCGAAGCGCGACCGGTGCGCGAGCAGGTCTTCGACCCGTTCGAAGCCAACGACCTCGACATGACCGTTGAAGTGTTGCTGCAGACGCTCAACCGTCAAGGTGCGCGTGAACAGCTGGTCTTCGACGACCGCGACCGCGCGAAGCAGGTCGACCATCACCGCACGCCGAGCTCGTCGCTGCCGGACAGCGGATTGACGGCCTCGATCAGGTCGATCAAATGCGCCGCCTCGTTCCGCATCGAATCCGGCACTTCACCCTCCAACTGCTTCGCCTCATCGAGCAGCGCCAGCACCGGCCCGAAGACGTCGACGGCAACCGCGCGCCACTGGGCCTGCTCGGCCACGGCGGCAGCCGCGCGCATGGCGATTTCGTTCCGCTGGGCCACCACGTTCACGCCGCGGCGAAGAAGCAGCACGAACGCGGTCGCGACGAGGAAGAACACCGGATAGTTCGCCGCGTCACCGACGATCTGAGCTACGGAATCCCGCGTCAGTCGATGCGGCAGGGTGACCGACGCCGTGAACACGGCTGCCAGAACCGCGGCTCCGACACCTGCGACGATCAGCCGCCGGGCAACGCGCCCGTCGGACCGAACCGGGTCGGCACCGAACACAGCCGCGATCGCGAGCCCCGCGGCGGTGGCCACGGTGAACGGCAGCATCCAGTTCAGCGACCCGGTACGTCCCGGCGCCTGGGTCGTGGCCACACTCATCACCGCCAGTCCGGCGACCCCGAAGCACGCGTCGGCCGATGCGATCGGCATCGTCAATCGCCGACGGCGGCCTGCCGCGACCGCGAACGCAGCGCTCTCGACCACACACGCCCCACCGAGGCACATCGCCAGAGCGGCGTGGGTGAAGGCCGTAGTTCCGAGCGACAGGTCGATGGCGGCCTGTACCAGGTGGAACGCTCGAATGCCGAGAAAGATCAACAACAGTCCGGACGTGACCCGGGCCGCGGCGGCGCGAACGAGGTTCGCACGCGAACCGCGATACTCGGCGAACAGTGGCTGGACGCGGGCGAGGTCCATCCGTGCGCTGCCTCGGAAATGGACCACTGCTGGGCTCGCCTTCATGCGTGCGGCTCGACGCACAGACTAGACCGAAATCCCAGTGAGTTGGCAGCGTCAGGTTCCCAAACGGGTCGGGCCAGGGACGGCGTGCGGCTACCCGGCTTCGAGTTCGAGAATGACCTTGTAGCCGAGGATTTCGCGGTAGACGAGTGCGTTGCCGGCCAACGCCGCCGGACCCGGACGCCCTGAGCTGCGCACCAGGCCAGGGCACGGTGGAGGAGCGCGGCGCGGGTGGTGTCTTTCTCGTCGTCGTGGATCTCCGAGTAGGCCACGGGGTGTGGTCGTCGATGGCGTGTGGACCTCGTCGTAACCGAGCTTGATCTTCGTGCGCTTGTGCGCGGTGGTCGCCTCGCGGCCGTACAGCCGCCAACCGCCGCCGGGTGGTCACGACAGTCGGCTCGACCTTCTACTTCGTCACGCCGTCCAGTGTCGGCGTCATCGGTCAAGCCCCGGGGCGTGGTGTATCGATGATCTTTGGGTTAGGTCGTCCGCAAGGCGCACTGGCATCACGCCGAGCAGGATGCAGGCGATCTGCACGCCCACCACCTCGCGCCGCACCAACCGCGTCACCCCGCATCGTGACCTCGTCCCTCCCCGCGCTGGGAGGGACAGTTCTGCCCCTGCCGAGATACCCCGCGGTTCCCCGAGGCTGTGCCCACACCGAGCGGGAGGCAGACCATGAACATCGACCGACAGAGAACTTCGAGCGCGACCATGCAGCGGGCGCAGCGCGTGGCGAGTGTCGTCGCCGCGGCGCTGCTGATGTGCACGGTCCTGCTCGGAAATGCCAGCGGTGCCGGCGCGGCCGCGGTGCCGTTCCAGCTCACGCTGCCCATCCCCTGGAACGCCACGATCAACGCCGGCGGACCGCACCCGAACAGCGGCTACGGGTCGGGCACACGGAACGCGGTCGACCTCGGCTACGCCTCCGGGGCCACGATGGCCGTGGAGGCGGCTGCCCCCGGCGTGCTGCACTTCCACAGCGCATCGGACGGCACGGGGCGCGTCTGGCCCAACTGCTACGCCACCATCAACCACGCCGGTGGCTGGCAGACCCAATACTGGCACCTGACCAGCGCGCTGACCAGGCTCGCGGGCACAACGGTGCAGGCCGGCCAGCAGATCGCGAACGATGGGTTCCCCGGCCACAACACCTGCGGCGTCGGCGACGCGACACACCTGCACTTCTCGCTGTGGCACAACGGCGCCGCCGTCGCCATCGACGGCACCGCCATCGGCGGCTACACCGTCCACCAAACAGGCGGCAACTACTGCGGCTACTGGACCCTCAACAGCACCGGCGCCGTCGTGGCCGACGCCCGGCAGGCCTGCCAGATGATCCCGAAGCTTGCCAACAACCAAGTCAGGCCACAGAACGGCCCGGCGCCCACCCCCATCGCCAACCAGGCGCACGGCCTGTGCCTCGACGCAGCCGCGCAAACGGACACCCAGGTCGGTGGCATCGTGCAACTCTGGCAGTGTGTCGGCGACACCAACCAACTCTGGTCACGACACGGCAACACGTTGGTGTCCGTTCCCGCCGGCCTGTGCCTGGACGCCAAGGGAAGCACCGACGGCAACAACGGCGGCACGGTCGAACTCTGGCCCTGCAACGGCGGCACGAACCAGCAGTGGGTTGTCTCCGGAACGCAACTCGTAAACCAGGCCCATGGTCTGTGTCTGGACGCGAACTGGAACACCGACGGCAACAACGGCGGACTCGTTCAGCTGTGGGCATGCAACGGCGGCGCCAACCAGGGCTGGGGCAGTTCGCCGCCGCCACCGGCAACGACCCAATTCGGCCCGTATCACGTGATCGTCCCCGGCGGCGGAACCCTCTACGTCCGCGGCGGTCCAGGGACCAACTACCCAGCCACCGCATCACTCGCGAACGGCGCCACCTTCTACACCTATTGCCAGGCACCCGGGACCAACCTCAACGGCAACGGCTGGTGGGACAAACTGACCACCGGCGGCTACATCTCCGACTACTACACCAGCACACCCGGAGAGGGGCCGCCCGCATCAGGCATCCCCCGCTGCTGACAGCACACTAGTCAAGCGCCGGCCCGACATCGGGCCGGCGCTTCGCGTTCGTCCTCCCGCGCTCAGCGGGTTGGGGTCTCGTGCGGCGCACCGGGCAATGGCCGGGACGATCACCGCGATCTTCGACAGCCACGAGCCGGCTGTCGGGTGCGCGAACTGTGCACTTCAAGTTATCTTGTTTCAGCCTCCGCTCCCGGCACGCCGAGCCTACGGCTCGAACTTGAGCAGGGTTACCTCCTGGCGGACTCGCCAGCATCTGGCACCCCTCTGTGTCATTTCTGTAGGAGCGGGGCCGGTCAACCATTAAGGCCCGCACTCCGGTCGACGCCGCAGCCTCGATCTTGCACACGATCTGCTCGACGATCTGCGCCGCATCGACACTCAACGCCGGCAGCTGAAAGAACCGTCGATAGGCGCGGAGTGACGATGCGAGTCCCGGCGCCGACGAATAGTTCGTTGCGGTGGGGCCGGGTTCAATGGGAGCTTCTTCTGGCTCTGACCGCCATCTTCAGGTCGGCCTTCGTCAGCTTGCCCCTGCCCCGGTCTCGGGCGCCTGGTTTGCCGGAAAGCGCCCCTGTGACGCGGCTCGCGCCCGTCGATCGGCGAGTGCCCTCGGCAAGCCCCGTGAAAATTGTTTCGTTGGAGATGTCGAAAGCGCCGGAAGCGGTTCGGCGTAGGTGAGAGGTGGCCGCCGACAGCGGTGCGCCGTGATGACGAGGAGGAGCCATGCCACGGTTCATGGGGTTCGTGAAGATGGAGGAAGGTGTTGGCGCGCCGCCGCAAGCGCTGTTCGACGCGATGGACAAGTACATCGGTGAGCAGTCCGCCGCCGGCCGGTTCCTGGACGGCGGAGGTCTGTTCGGGACCGAGGACGCGGTCAATTTCATCGCCCGCGGCGGCGAGGTCACGAGGGTTGACGGCCCGTACGCCGAGGCCAAGGAGGTCGTCGGCGGTTGGGCGATCCTGCAGTACGACACAGTCGAAGAAGCGGTGGCCGGTCAGCAGGAGTTCGCCGAGTTGCACGCCACGCATTGGCCCGAGGTCACGGTTGTTGCCACGCTGCGCCAGATCGCGGACGGCCCGCCGGAGGCGTCCGACACCTGAGTCCCACGCCGGAGTCGGCCGGGCGGTCGGCCCTAGGCTGGCCGCATGGCCGACACCACGGCGGACACCATCACGTCGATCTGGCGTGCGGAGTCCGGGCGGCTCGTCGGCGCGCTGGCCCGGTTGACCCGCGATCTCGACCTCGCCGAGGATATCGCGCAGGACGCGCTGGTGAGCGCGCTCGAACGGTGGCCGGACAGCGGCGTTCCGGACAACCCCGCCGCATGGTTGATGACGACGGCCAGACAGCGCGCCATCGACGTCTTCCGGCGTGCCGACACCCTGCGTCGAAAGACCGAGGAGGTCGGTCACCGCCTGCGCGAGGAGGACGAGATGCCTGACTTCACGACGCAACTCGATCCCATCGAGGACGACGTCCTGCGGCTGATATTCCTGGCCTGCCACCCGCGCTTGACGCCGGAATCGCGTGCTGCGCTGACGCTTCGCCTCGTCGGTGGGTTGACGACCGCCGAGATCGCCCGGGGTTTTCTCGTCACCGAGGCCGCGATGGGGCAACGCATCTCGCGGGCCAAGAAGTTGCTCGCCGAGACCGATGCAGAGTTCGAGCTGCCCGTCGGCCGTGAGCGCGACGCGCGACTCGATGACGTGATGGCTGTGATCTACCTGATCTTCAACGAGGGTTACACAGCAACGGCCGGCGTCGACTGGATGCGCACCGACCTGACGCACGAGGCGATCAGGTTGGCCCGCATGCTCTCCGAGGTGATGCCCGACGAACCCGAGGCGCACGGGCTGCAAGCGCTGCTCGAACTGCAGTCGTCGCGCAGCGCCGCCCGGGTCGACGTCGCAGGCCGGCCGGTCCTGCTCGACGATCAGGACCGCAGCCAATGGGACAAGCTGCTCATCCGCCGCGGGCGGGCCGCCCTGGCACGCGCCGAAGTGCTCACAGCGCGGGGAAAGTCGCCTGGTCGGTACTGCCTGCAGGCCGCCATCGCGTCGGTGCACTCTCGTGCCGCCACGCCGTCGGACACCGACTGGCACGCCATCGCGGCTCTGTACGACGTGCTCGCCAAGATTGCGCCCGGCCCGATCGTCGAAGTGAACCGCGCAGTCGCGCACGGACGGGCGTCCGGTCCGGATGCAGGTCTGGCGGTGCTCGACAAGCTTCCGCCGCGGGCACTCGCCACCTCACACCTGTTGCCCAGCGTGCGAGGCGACCTACTCGCGCGGGCCGGGCGTCGCGCCGAAGCGGCCGCGTCGTTCCGCGAAGCGGCAACGCTGACCCGCAACGAGAGCGAACGAAACCTGCTGCTGAGGCGTGCTGATCAAGTCGACCAGCAATCTTGACCGATGCCGGCCTGCGACACCCAGTCATCCACGCGGACGTTCTCCGGCAGCCCACGCAGCTTGACCGAGACCGAGGGGATACCGCGGGCGACGAGGCCGGCGAATCGGCCGGTTCGCGGACGGCGCGGTCGCTCGCCGCGCGATACCCGTCGATAGCGAGCACGCCACTCGTGGTTACCCACTGCGCAGATCGATATTTAGGTGGCAGGTACGAAGCGCCAAGATTTGCGGCGGGCCGGCGTCACCTACAGTGTTGGTCGGCGGCACACGCCGGTTGCTGTTCCGGGCCGCGCCACTCACTCAAACGTGAGTGCCGCATACTCAGGGTGAAGATCGTCGATGTGGTCCCCCGGGCGGCTGGCTTACGGTGGTATATCCGCGGACGATTAGCTGGTAGCGCTCACGGGCTAAGACCGTTGACGTGTGGTGGCGTGCTGTGGTTGGCGAAGGCGCGAGGGTCGGTGCAGGTCTCGACACGGTCGCGGCCGGCGTTTTTTGCTGCGTAAAGCGCACGGTCGGCGGCTTGGGTGAGGGTGTCGGAGTCCAACGCGTGGTCGGGAAAGGCTGCGATGCCGACGCTGAGTGACACGGTGGTGTCGACGTTGGGGACTCGGATCGCAGCGACGGCGGCGCGGACCTTCTCGGCGAGTTCGAACGCGCCGGCGGCGTCGGTCTCTGGAAGCAGAACGATGAATTCCTCGCCTCCGTAGCGCCCGGCGAAGTCACTCGCGCGGATCGATGAGCTCAGTGCGGCGCCGACGGCGGCGAGAATGTCGTCGCCGCGGCCGTGGCCATACCGGTCGTTGATGTGTTTGAAGTGGTCGAGGTCGCACATGAGGGCCGCGAGGGGGGTCATCGTTCGACTTGCTTGGGCGACCATCCGACGGATGGTGTCGCCGATCGCGCGTCGGTTGGGCAGCCCGGTCAGCCCGTCTGTCGCGGCTCGTAGTTCGGCGATCGCGAGGTTGCGGAGGTTGCCGATGACCGGCGCTGCCTGGGTGACGGCCTCCCGGATGGCGCGTTGGTCGTTGTCATCGAGAGGGTGTTGATGGTTGGCCAGCACGCTGCCGATCACCTCGCCGCCAACAACGAGAGGGGTGCAGGTGGTCCGACCGGGGCAGCCCGAGCAAACGCTGCAGGCCAACAGGCTGTCGTGGGCGTCGTCCGAGGTGTGCGGTCGCGCCTTGCGGACCGCTAGGCACGAGCGGGGCTTAGCGGAGTCCAGTCCGCTCGCCAGTGGACCTGCCGGGTCGACAGTGGTCATCGCTTGGAGCCGGTCGGCGCTGTTGTTCCGGTTAAGGACGGTGACGCTGTTCTCGGTAACGGAGCGTTCGAGGTGTCGCTTGAGCAGGTCGTGCGCTTCGTGCTCACTTTCGGTCAGTTGGAGGGTGTCAATGAGGTCGAGTTGGTTGCGGTCGAAAATGTCGTCGGCTTGCCGACGTTCGGCAAGATCATCGAGCGTGCGGCCGAGTTGGGCGAGTTCGTCGCCTCCCCCGGGCTCGAGTCGCTCGCTGTAGTCACCCGCGCGGACCCGGCTGGCGAACGCCGAGTAAGCCAGAGTTCGCGGCACGACGCTGCGGATCAGCCAGAGCACGACCCCGACGGACAGCAGGAGACATATCAGGCCGACCAAAAGCATCGATTCGAGACTGGATCGGTAGGTGTGCTGAGCGGCACGGTGTGCTTGGTCAGCCTGCTCCAACTCGAGGCTTTTGATGGAGTTGGTCGCCGTCGTCGCGGTATCGAAGAGCCCGCTGACCTGCGTGGCAAGCGCTGCTCGCGTCGCCGGCGTACTGGCGAGCAGCGCACCTCCGGCCACGAGGGTCTGAAAGCTCGCCCATGATGTGGCGACTGTCTGCGTGGACCTGCGTTCAGCCGGGTCGTCGGAGGCCAACGCGACGACGGCGGTCAAACTGGTCTGTACCGCGGGCGACAGCGTGACTGCCAGTTGCGTGCTCAGTTTCTGCCGGGCGGCAGTGCTGTCAAGGAGCAACAGCCGAAGGCTCGTCTGCTCAGCGGCGTCCAGCGAGTTCTGCAGCGTCGCCACCCGCGAGGTGGACAGAAGATGATCGCTGTACAAGACGTCCGCGCTGTTGCGCACCGACCGTAGGCCGAAGAAACCGATCGCCGTCAACGCGACCAGGGAGGGCACCAGCACGACCAGTACCAGCGCGAAGCGGGAACCGATGCGCAACGACTTTGGCGCCACCTTCGACCATCCTGCCTCAATGTGTCTTGCGCCCGGCCCGCGTCATCAGCACTCAGCGCGACACGCCCAATCCCGCTTGACGTAAGGTTAGCGTTAAATCGCCGCCCTGTCGGAAACATGTCATCGAAAGGCCGATGGAAGGCCGGGGCGCGCGGGCCCTCGATCTCTCGCACGTCGATCGCGGGTCGATGGCCGCGCAGATCTGTCCGTGCGGATGCGTTATCCCGGATCGTCACGACGCGGGCGCGGCTACTGCCCATCGCATCCTCCGAGCCCACGACGAGGTCACGACGGGTCGAGGCGGCACCCCTCGAGGGCATCTCGCGCACTGCCCTGCGGCCGGCGGCCCGCTGCATCGGCAAGAGCGGTGAACCGTCAGAGGTCGACACCAGCTCATCTGCGCGAGCAATTCAGGTGATCTTTGGTCATGGGCCGGACCCCCCGCGGCGGTCCGAGCGAGTAACGCCATGCGCGCCCGGACTCGGCCCGGAGGTGGAACCAACCGTCGCGGTGACCTCGTCTTGAGCAGGGGAGGTACCTCGTGATGATCCGACTCGTATGTGGCGCGGTGGCGGTTGCGACGCTCGCCGGCTGTGCCGCTCAGAGCGCCGATGCGCAGCGCAATTCGGTGAAGGGTCCGGAGACGCGGACTTCCGTCACGTCGACGACGCCGATCCGGCTCGTCTGTGGCGCGGGGCGGGTTGGGGCAGCGCTCGCCGGCTGCCCCGACGTCCGGGCCGACGTGGAGGCGACGATCTGCCGTGCTGCGTTCCCGCACGACGGCGTGCTCGGTTGGGACGCCGCCGAGGTGGCCGGGCTGCGTGCATACCAATACGGCGGTCCCGTGCCGCACCGTCCGCTCGAATCGGCGTTCCCAGGCACGCCGGCAAGCACGGTCGGAGCGTGGTGCTTGGTCCGGCACGGTCGGCGATCGGCAAGCCTGTACGGCGTGGTGCCCGGGCGGCAGCCCCAGCGCGCGATCACGATCACCGGGCCCAGCGAGGACCGCGAGCGCGGTCAGCTGCACGGGCCGCCGCAGGTGCCGTAGTCCCGGATCGCCCGTCACCCTCCGTCCCACTGCCCACAACCGCCGTCAGCGAGTGGCTTTCCGGGTGCTTCGCCGCTTAGCAGTAGATCTAACATCCCAGGCTCGCCGACGATCGGCTCCGAATGTTGTACGCGTGACGTGTCGCCCTTGCCGGACGGCGGACCGGCGGACGGCGGACGGCGGACGGCGGACGGCGGAGTGTCAATGGGTGCGACGCCCGAGGGCAGCAGCGATGGTGGGATGTCAGGAACGGCGATGAGCGTCCGGGACGACGCAAGAACCGTCGATAAGCGCGTCCGTCGGATCGTCCGGGCGGCGCGCATATGAATCCCTCTCGCGCCGCGGGTTGTGGGATCAAGGCACCGGGTATTGCGCGAGTCTTGTCGAACTTTTCAGCCTGACTCTCACAGAGACGAATGCCCCGGCTGATCATTCCGTCCGTCGGTCGCTGTGTTGCAGCGGTCTACCCTCAGCGGCATGCGTCGGATCGCCGCAATCCTCTGCGTCGCGGTCTGCGCCGGATGCACATCGGACCGCGCTCCCGCGCCGGTGACCACGGTTCCGCACGGCGGGACCGCGATGTCGCCTGCCACCTCCCAGCCGGCTCCGACGACGCGGGCGGCCCGCCTGTCCTCGGCTGTGCCGTCGCGGAAATCGCCATCAGCCGTCGCTGAGCCGTCCGCCCTGATCCCGGCCGACGCCGACAATCCTGCGGTCGTCCCGGCCATCCCCAACGACCCGTCGACGCTTGGCCGACAACTGGTCGCCGCCGAGCACATCGTCCGTACGCGCGCGGCGAGCGGCAGGCAGGTGCTCGCGGCGGCCCGTACGGCCCAAGTCGCCTACCGCCGCGTCGCACTCCACCCACGATGGGACGCGGCGGTGATCCCGTTGGTTCCCAAGTCGCTGCGCGCAACGGTGCGCGCAAACCTACGAGCCCAGCGCGAGCTGCTGGCGATCAGGTCGCCGGCGCCGAAGGGCCTGCTCCTGGCATGGCGCATCCAGGCGCCGACCCCGGCCCGCGAGCTCCTGGCGTGGTACCACCAGGCCGACCGGCGATTCGGGGTCGGCTGGCAGTACCTGTGCGCGATCAACCTCATCGAGACGACGTTCGGCAAGATCCATGGACTCAGCGTCTCCGGTGCGCAGGGTCCGATGCAGTTCCTGCCCCAGACCTGGGCCGAGTTCGGCGGCGGCGGTGACGTCAACAATCCGTACGACGCGATCTTCGCCGCGGCGCGCTACCTCGCCGTTGGCGGCTTCGCCCGCGGTGACGTCAACGGTGCGCTATACGCGTACAACCCGACGATCCATTACGCGAACGCGGTGAAAGCGATCGCCTCGGTGCTGCTCGCCGACCCCCGGTCGTTCATCGGCTACTACCGCTGGGACGTGTACTACCCCACGTCGGCCGGGGTGCTGCTCCTGCCCCGCGGGTTCAGCGAACGCCGCCGCACCTCTGCAGCAACGTATGCCCATGCCCACCCGAGGCGGGTGCTCCGCTGAGGTCCGGCAAGGCAATCACCAGCCGGGTGTGCGGCGCGGCGACTGCCTCCCCGACTCCAGTGACTGCAACAGAATATGACGACGCGTAGGCGTGTTGAGCCAAATGACCATCTCAAGCGACACCGTCCGCGACGGTCCGCCACCCCGTCGACGCCGCACCGGCACGCTTAGCCGTCGATCTCGCGCACAGAGCAGACACCGCTTCCGGCGACCAGATAGAACCGTAGGTCGCACTCGACCTGGGTTGGGTCCAATGCACGGATGCATGACAACTGGCCTGCCGACTCTCCGAAAAGACTCGAGGGATGTGAGCGTGACAATGGCCGACACCGCCTTCAAGGCCGCAGCTCCCAAAGACGGCCGTTACCTCGTGCCGCTACGCGCGACGATCCGCAAAGGCGACGGCATCGAGCTGCGGACGCGGGTTTCGGCAACGTTCGGCTGATCTACGACCGCGGGACGGCGCGACGAGCCGCGCCCGTAGCCATCGGGAATCGACCCGTGCCGCAGGGTGCGCTTTTAGCGTGGTCCAGTGCCCCGATCAGCGGCGAGCGGCGGCCGCCGCGCTTGCCACGGCCTGGCCTGCTCGTAAGCGTGGGCGGCCTGCAACACCCGTGTGTCAGCCAGCGGCGCGCCCGCCAGCTGTAAACCGACAGGTAGACCGCCTACGTCACCGCACGGGACGGACACGGCGGGAAGGCGCGCGAGGTTGTACGGCATGGTGTTGGCAATCAGCACCGAAATCACCGGGAAGTCCGTTCCGCCGAGCCTAACCGTTTCGGCTCCTACCGGCGGCGCGACAACCGGGACCGTGGGCGACACCAAAAGGTCCACATCCGTAAGCACGTGACGCAGTGCCTGAGCGTAGCGGGCCATTGCGCGCAAGGCTGCGACGGTGGCGTCGCCATCGAGGGCGGGCAGCGCGAGCAGTTGCTGCAAGTCCGGTCCGAACTCGTCGCGTCGCTCGGGCCATATCGCGGCGTGCGCCGTGCGGCACTCGGAGGACACGTAGGCGAAGATGGGTCCGGTGATGTCGTCCAGGGTTGGCAGATCGACCTCGACGATGTGCATGCCTAGCGCTTCCAGCTGAGCCAGAGCCGCCTCGGCCACCTCGGCCACCCCCGCTTCAAGGCTCGACCACGCGGTCGTGCGGGGCACGCCGACGCGCCAGCCCGTGACGTCGCAGCGCAGTTGGCCCGCCACGTTGGTAATTCCGCCCGCATCGGGCAGCGTCGACTCGTCGGCCACGTCGTAACCGCTGATCGCATCCAGCACGAGCGCGGCATCGGTGACCGTCTGCGTGATCGGCCCGGCGTGGTCGAGCAGCCAGGACAGCGGCGCAATGCCGGCCCGGCTCACGACGCCGTAGGTAGGTTTGAAACCGACGCATCCGCACAGCGCGG
This sequence comes from uncultured Actinomycetota bacterium, assembly GCA_963787985.1. Classification (GTDB taxonomy): domain Bacteria; phylum Actinomycetota; class Actinomycetes; order Mycobacteriales; family Jatrophihabitantaceae; genus Jatrophihabitans. The sequence goes on from CAWBEL010000004.1 coordinate 471,415, forward strand.
CCGGGATGCGGATGCTGCCGCCCGTGTCGGTGCCGGTCGCGGCGGCGGCGAGAGCGGCGACGACAGCGGTTGCTGAGCCGCCGCTGGAGCCGCCCGGCATGCACTCGACGTCCCATGGGTTTCGCGTCGTCCCGTACGCCTTGGGATTGCTCGTGGTCACGCCGTAGGCCAGCTCATGCGTAGCGGTCTTGCCGAGCAGCACGGTTCCGGCCTCGCGCAGCCGCCGCGCGATCGTGGCATCAACGTCCGGTACCCGCTCGCTGTAGCCGGCCGTGCCGGCCCGAGTCGGGATGCCTGCAGTGTCGATGAGATCTTTCAACGCAATCGGCACGCCGTGCAGCGGCCCACGCAGTCTGCCGGCGGCAACTTCCTCGGCAAGGGTCGCAGCATCGCCGAGCGCCCGGTCCGCAGTGACTTCGACGAATGCCGTCAGAACAGGATTGAATCCATCGATGCGCTCAAGGTAAGCCGTGGTCAGCTCCACCGGCGACAGCTCGCCGGCCGCCACACCCGCCGCGGCTGCCGCCAGAGTCAACTCAGTCGGATCGCTCATGCATCCTCCTCACGGCTTCAGGACAGCCTAGGACGTGCCTGCTCGCGGTCCCACCGTCGGTAACGGCAAAGGCGCCCACCGCACGTCGGGGCGGGGCCGCCGTCAGAGCGGCTCACGCTACTTCGCCACCGACGACCGCACCCAGCAATGCCGGCCAGAACTGCATGTCAACATCATGCGCCGCCCATCCGGGGCACGGACACGATGGCGCGCGCGGTACGGCCACCTGTGGAGACGCGCCGATCACACCGCATGCTCGTTTTCGAGGCGGCGCCTCGTCCGTTCCCAAGCTCCGGACACGGCCCGGGCAGCCCGCATATCGCGCCTACCGCAACACCGCCACGAGTCCGCAGCCGTGCGCATAGTTCGGCGTTCGGGTCGCGTATCTAGCCCTTTCAACCTGATGCAGCCGTGCCGACTCCCCCACCGAGCGCGCGCAGGTGCAGGTCGAGGTGTCGCTGCCAGGCGCGGGGCGTCACGGCGGCGCTCGACTCGACTATCCCGCGGACCGCCCAGATCAGGGCCATGATGTCTTCGAGCGTGATGTCCGCCGCCACCTGCCCGTGAGCCTTGGCGTCCTCGAGCAGTGCGCCGATGAGACCACGCAGCACCTCCGCGCCGCATTCGGTGGGCGCACGACCGACGAGCAGGTGTGCATAGCCGCGATGCTCGGTGAATGACCGTCCGAGCACGAACAGCACCGTGCGCAGTCCGTCTGCGTCGCCCAGCGCGTCGCGGGCGGCGGCAATGATGTCCGCGAGGATCGTCCGGACCAGCTCGTCGATCAAAGCGTCCTTGGTCGGGAAGCGTCGGTAGACCGTCCCCACGCCGACGCCGGCTCGGGCGGCGATCAGCTCCATGGTGGCGTCGGGGCCGTGCTCGTCGAGTACCTCGCGCGCCGCGCAGAGCACCCGTTCGTAATTGCGCGCTGCGTCCCGGCGCAGCGGTCGGGCGGCGGGTTGCGTTGGCATCAGCTGTCGACTACTCGGGCTTGTCGCCGACGACGGTTCCGGCGGCCACGATTGCGAGTTCCCCGTGCTCTGGCTCATTTTCCTGCGGTGTCGAGCGGCCGCGGGCTACTGCCGGGATCGCGACCGCGGCCAGGGCAGCGATGACGAGGGTCGCGGCGAGGATGGCAAACCCGACGGTGTAACCGGATTCCTTCGGCAACCCGCTCGGTTCGACGCGCGACGTCACGATGCTCGCCATCAGCGCCGCGCCGATCGACCCGCCGATGGTGCGGATGTTGGCGTTCATGCCGCTGGCAACGCCGGTCTGCTCCGGCGGCACGGCGTGCACGATCAGGCTGGACATGGCCGAGAATGCCAGACCGAAACCTATGCCCATGATCGCGGTGGACAGGTACAGCTCCCACTTCTGATCGTGCGCGAACGCGAGCAGGGCCATCGAGACGACGCTGACGAGGCACCCGAGGATGACGACCGTCTTGCCACCGATCCGCTGCGCGAAGCGCCCGGCGTACAGCCCGACGAAGAACATCGTCACCGACGAGGGAAGCAGGATCAGTCCCGACTGGGTGATCGAGGCGCCGAAGCCGTAGCCGGCCGCGGTCGGCGTCTGCACGAACTCGGGCAGGAACGCGAACACCGCGTACATCCCGACGCCGATTAACAGCGCCACGAGGTTGTTCGTCCAGACGGCCCGCTTTGCCATCATGGCGAGGTCGATGAGCGGACTGGCCGCCTTGCGCTCGGCGACCGCCCACGCCGCCATCAGCGCGACGGCCGCGATGAGCAGGCCGACGACCTTGCCCGATCCCCAACCCCACAACGGCGCCTGGCTCAGGGCGACGAGCAGAGCGACCAACCAGGCGGACAGCAACACCGCCGGCAACCAGCTGATCCGGCCGGCGCTGCGCACGGGCGACTCGGGGACGAAGAAGTGCGAGGCCACGGCCGCGGCCACCGTCAGGATCATCGGCAGCCAGAACAGCCAGTGGTAGTCGAGCGCCTTCACGATGGGCCCGGCAACGACGATGCCCGCACCCGCGCCCACGGCCGTGAGCGACGCGAGCGCCCCGACCGCGCTCGAGACCTTCTCCCGCGGGAACTCGTCGCGGATGATGCCGAAGGCCAGCGGCAGGATGCCGCCGCCCACGCCCTGGATCACCCGGGCCACGATCATCACCGAGATGTTCGATGCCACGGCCCCCAACAACGAGCCCAGCGAGAGCGCGAGGAGCGTGACGACGAAGATGCGCTCCTTGCCCACCATGTCGCCGATGCGCCCCATGATCGGCGTGAAGATCGACGCCGACAGCAGGTAGGCCGTGAGCACCCACGTCACAGTGTTCTGCGTCGTGTGCAGATCCGTCTGCAACGTCGACAAGACCGGGACAACCAGGGACTGCAGCAGCGCGTAGGCGGCGACCCCCGCTGCCAGCACCGCAAAGGTGACCTGATGATGGACGCGACGCTCTTCTGTCGGCATGCGATTCCCTCCGTCGTAGCGGAATCTACCTTCCGCTTGTCCCGCTGACGGCAAGGGGACCGCGCGCCGTGCCGAGGTCACACGTGGCCGGCCTCGTCGGCTACGGCGGCGGCGAAGGCGGACAGGGCCGGAGACCGAGGTCCCTCGCGCGTCACGGCCACCAGCCGTCGGCTGATCGTCGCGCCAGCGACCTCCCGGATCACCAGCCCGTCATCGGCCGGCGGCAGTGTCAACCCCGGCAGCAGAGCCACAGCGCCGGTCAGGCGGACGAGTTCGAGCTGCACGTTGGCGTCGTTGGAGGTGTAGCGCAGGTCCGGCTCGAAGCCGCCGAGCGAACGGCAGGTGTTCAGCACCGCAGCGTGGTGGCCGGTGCCGACATCCGAGGCCGCCCACGCGGCGTCGCGCAGCGCGGCGATGTCGACCGCCCTCCTGCGCCGGGCCCGCGGATGGGATGCCGGCAGCGCCAGCACCAGCGGCTCCTCGAGCAGTAGTTCGAAGACCAGCCCGTCCGGACGCGGCCGGGGATGGCCGTCGTACTCGTCGCTGATGGCGAGATCGACGTCGCCGAGCCGGAGCAACGGCAGCGCCTGCTCCAGCTCGATCTCGGACACCTCGACCCGGACGAGCGGATGCTCACTCATCATCCGGGCGACGGCCGGGATCAGCAGCCGGCGCGTGCCCGACTGCAGGCCGCTGGCCCGTACCGTGCCGCGAACCTCGTCGCCCAGCGCGGCGAGCGCGGCCTGCGCTGACTCGGCCGCAACGAGGATCGACTGCGCGTGCTGGGCCAGCAGGCGCCCGGCATCGGTCATCCGCACGCCTCGCCCGGCCTTCGCGAACAGCGGCGTGCCGGCCTCGCGCTCGAGGATCGCCAGCTGCTGCGAGATCGCCGACGGCGTGTAGCCCAGCGCAACGGCGGCCGCGGCGAACGTCCCCCGCTCCTCGACCTCGAGCAGCAGGCGCAGCCGCCGGAGATCGAAGGTGACCATTCAACAATGCTAATCATTGGAGGGGCCAAATCATCGCTAGACCTGACGAATTGTTCCGGCAACTCTGTACGGATGGGATCCGCGCTCTGCCTGCTGTCCGCGGCGTGTTTCGGAGCCATGGCCGTGTTCGGCAAGCTGGCCTACGCGGCCGGGGTCACGCCGGGCCAGCTGCTCGTCTTCCGGTTCGTCATCGCGTGCGCCGTGCTCGCCGTCGCACTGGCCGTGCGGCCGAACCTGCGGTCCGGTCCGCTGCTGCGCACGGGTGGGATGAGCACGGGCAGGGCCGTGGTCGTTGCGCTCGGGCTCGGCGTCTTCGGCTACGCCATCCAGTCGACCTTGTACTTCACGGCGCTCCAGCACATGGACGCGTCGTTGCTGTCGTTGATCTTCTACACCTACCCGGTGCTCGTCACCGTGGCGTCGGTGATCCTGCGGCGCACGCGTCTCACTGCCGCGCGAGTTACGGCACTGACCGTCGCGTCGCTCGGCACGGTGCTCGTCCTGCTAGGCGCCGCGGCCGGCGCGCTCGACCTGACCGGAACGCTGCTCGCGGTGGGCACGGCGGTCACCTACACCGGCTACATCCTCGTCGCCGAGACCGTGGTCGGCCGGCTGCCTCCCGTCGTGCTCGCCACGCTCGTCCTCGCCGGGGCGTCCGCGTCGCTGGTCGTCCGCGCGCTGCTGACCGGCGACCTGCGATTCGGCTTCGCCGCGTCCGGCTGGGTCTGGCTCTCGTGCATCGCGCTGATCTCCACCGTCACCGCCATCCTCACCTTCTTCGCCGGTCTTCGGCGTGCGGGCGCCTCGAACGCCGCGATCCTGTCGACGCTGGAACCGGTCGTGACGACGACTCTCGCGGCCGCAGCGCTCGGCGAGGTCCTCACGCCGCTGCAGCTGCTCGGCGGTCTGCTCGTGCTGTCGTCCGCCCTTGTGCTGCAGGCCCCGGGGCTGGGCCGGAGGCGGCGCAGGAACCGAGCCGTCGGGCCCACTGTTCTTGGCGGCGCGCCGGAGCGGGTGGGGGTCGAGGCGGCGCACACCTGACGAACCCGGCGCACACTCCCGGCCGAGTCGATCAGCAAGCATTGCCTTCCCCCCGCGGCCCGGTCAGACTCGCGGGCAGCTAGGGGGTGGCCATGGCAGCAGTCGTCGATGCACCGCGTGCCCGGTTCGCGCTGGCCGGCGTCCTGCTGGCCGGCTGCGCCGTCGCGATCGCGCTCGGCGTCTACGCCCGCGAGCACACCCCCGTCGCCAACCCGCTGTTCCTGGCCGGGTTCTCCGGCGCGCTCCAGTTCAAGAGCTGGTTCGCCACGTTCGCGCTGGTCCTGATCGTCCTGCAGGTCCTCACTGCGCTGTGGATGTACGGACGGTTGCCCGGCGCGGGCGCAGCACCGTCCTGGGTGGGCCCCACGCACCGCTGGAGCGGGGCGATCGCGTTCGCGCTGCTCGTGCCGGTCGCGCTGAACTGCCTGTACTCGCTCGGCTTCGACACGTTCGACATGCGGACCACGGTGCACAGCGCCGCCGGCTGCGTGTTCTACGGGGCGTACACCTCCAAGATGCTCGGTCTGCGCGTGCGCGGGCTCCGCGGGCCGGTGCTGCCGCTGCTCGGCGGCCTGGTGTTCACCGCGTTCCTGGTGGTCTGGTTCACCTCGGCGTTCTGGTTCTTCGGCTCGTCCGGACGGCCCCTCACATGAGCACGACGGTGACGCGCCGCTCGGCGCTGACGGCGACGATCGCCGTGCTCGCCGGCGGCGTCGTCGGCGTGCTCTACGGACGCAGCACGCATCCGCCCGACGGCCCGACCACGTCGGGATACGGGTCCGTCGGAGACTCCGTAGGAGAGTCCGGCGGTGCCTCCGCCGGGGCATCGCCGTCCGCGGCACGCACACTGCTCACCCCGCTCAACGACGTCCCCGTCGGCGGTGGCCTCATCAAGTCCGGCGTCGTCGTCACCCGTCCGTCCGGCGACGCCGTGCACGCGTTCTCGTCGCGGTGCACCCACCTGGGCTGCACGGTCAACAAGGTGCACAGCGGCAAGATCTTCTGCCCGTGTCACGGCTCGGTGTTCGATGCCTCGACCGGCGCCGTCGTGGACGGGCCGGCGCCGTCGCCGTTGCCAAAGATCGACGTCACCGTCCAGAACGGGAAGGTGTACACCTCATGACCCGTGCCCTGCCGACGCTGCTCTGGCTGCTCGCCGTCGGCTTCGCCATCGGCATCCTCATCGCCGTCGGATGAGCCCGCCGGTCGGGCCCGGTCGCTGCGGTCCGGTTACTGCGGCGGGCCGGGAGGCCGGATCACGCCCAGCTGCACCATCGTCGACAGGTCGTCCCGGGTGGCCCAGTGCTCGCACAACTTGCCGTCGGCGACTTTGAACCAGTGGCTCTGGCTCGAGGTGAAGGCTTTACCGGTGGCCGGCGGCCCGCCCTCGACCTGACCGAGGTTCGTGCCGCTGCTGGTCACGCGCGCGACGACCATGTCGTCCTCGGCGACCAGGGCGTCCACCTGCATCCGCATGTCGGGGAACTGCGCCGTCAGCCACCCGACGGTCCCGCGCATCGCCGCCGGCCCGTTGACCCGGCCCGGGCCGGCCGGTGCGAACGGAGCCGCCGCGTTCTCGACGAAGTCCTCGGCCATCAACTCCTCGCACGCCGCGAGGTTGCGCTGATTCCAGATCTCGTCGAAATGGCGTCGGACGAGTTCCTTGTTGACCTCGGACATCGGCTCTCCCCGTGCTCTGCACCCAGGAAACGGTCGCGGCCTGCGTTCGTCGCTGTTCGGGATCGTCCCACCGACCGCACAGGCCGTCGACGGAATTGCCTCGAGTCGTCGACGGCGCGCCTCCTCCGCCGATCGTTACGGGGTCACGCCTCGTCGCGGCCCGTGCGACGAGGCGCGGTGGTGCCGCGCACGACGAGGTGCGGTGCCAGCACCACGTCCCGCCCGTCGACGTCAGCTCCCTCGACCCGGTCGACGGCCCGCTGCACAGCAAGGGCAGCGAGACGGCCGGTGTCCTGGCTGACCGTGGTCAGCCGCAGGTAAGGCAGGCGCGCGATACGGGTGTCGTCGTAGCCGACCACCGACACCTCGCCCGGCACATCGACGCCCCGCCGGGCGAAGACGTCCAGCAGCCCGACGGCGCTGCGGTCGTTGTAGGTGATCACCGCATCCGGCAGGCCGCCGTCGATGAGCACGCGCGCGGCGTCGGCGCCGTCCTCCTCGCGCTCACCGCCGGGCAGCACCCGGGTCTCGGCCCGCAGGCCGAGCCGCGCCATCGCCGCGCGGTAGCCGGTACGCCGCGCCGCCGAGGCAGGCGCCCGGCCGCCGTCGACGTGCACGATCGACCGGTGCCCGAGTTCAGCCAGATGCTCGACCGCAAGGCCCAGGCCCGGCCCGTCGGCGGCGCGGACGGTGTCCACCGTCGCCGTCCTGGACGCCTGGCCGACGACGACCACCGGCTGGTTGCGGGCGAGCTCGCCGAGCTCCGCGCCGCGCATCGGCGCCCCGAGCAGGATCAGCGCCTCGCAACGGTAGGCGAGCAGAGCATCGACCGCAGTGTCCGCACCACGCGCGGCGGTCATCGCGCCGAGCACCACCTGGTAGCCGTGCGACTCCGCCGCGGCGTACACGCCCTCGGCGACGTCGGCGTGGAAAGGGTTGTTCAGCGTCAGCGCCACCCCGAGCAGGCGGGTCCGGCGTCCGGCGAGCAACCGGGCCCGGCCGTCCGGCCGGTAACCCAGCTCGTCCGCTGCTGCCCGCACTCGCGCGCGGGTGGCCTCGCTCGCACCGGGTGCGTCCCGCATGACAATCGACACCAGCGCCCGGGACACGCCGGCCCGCGCGGCGACGTGCTCGAGCGTCGGCGGCCGGCTGCCCTGCACGGTCACACGCGTCCTTCCTGACGGTCCCTCCGACGGGGTTTGACAACCCCGCGAGGACAGCAGAATACTGCTTACTAGAGCGCTCTAGTAATCTGGTGCGCCGGACTGGCCAAGGGGACGCCATGACCGCAACGAGCATTCGCGACCGGATCGCCGGCGCCCCCATCTCGTGGGGCGTCTGCGAGGCACCCGGCTGGGGCCACGAGATGGCACCGCAGCGGGTGCTCGAGGAGATGCGCGGGCTGAAGCTCGCGGCCACCGAGCTCGGCCCGACCGGCTACCTCGGCGCCACGCCCGAGCAGGTGAGCGACAGGCTCGCACAGTTCGACCTGCACCTGATCGGCGGCTTCCTGCCCGTCCCCATGCACGTCGACCCCGACCTCGACCTCGCCGAGGCCGACGCCGCGATGACCGTGCTCGCCACCGCGGGGGCGAAGGTGGTCGTGCTCGCTGCGCAGTCCACCGACGGCAGTTACGACCACAAGGTGCGGCTGAGCGACGACGAGTGGGCCACGCTGCTCGTGACTCTGGGCCGGCTGCAGGAGCTCGCCCGCTCGCACGGCCTGCTGCCGACGCTGCACCCGCACGTCGGCACCGCGGTCGAGGACCGCGCGTCCGTGCTGCGGCTGCTCGAGACGAGTGACGTCCTGCTCTGTCTGGACACCGGTCACCTGCTGATCGGGGGCATGCAGCCCGCCGAGCTGCTCGCCGGCTACGCCGACCGCGTCGCGCACGTGCATCTCAAGGACGTGAACACCGCCGTCGCGGCCACGGTCTCGGCGGGCGACGTGAGTTACATGGACGCCGTCCGCGCCGGGCTGTACACACCGCTCGGCAGCGGTGACCTCGACATCGCCGGCTGTGTCGCGACCCTCGAGGCCGTCGGCTACCGCGGCTGGTACGTGCTCGAGCAGGATCTCGCGCTGGACGGCGAGCCCGCCCCGGGCACCGGGCCCGTCGACGACGTCCGCGCCAGCATCGACTTCCTCGACGCGCTCGACCGCTGACATGGTCGCCACGCAGCCGTTGGGTGTCGCCGTCGTCGGGTTCGGCTGGATGGGACAGGTGCACGCCCGCGCATACGCCCGGCTCCCCCACCACTACCCGCAGCTGCCTCTGCTCCCGATGCTCGTGACCGTGTCCGACAACGAGGCCGACCGGCGCGCCGACGCGCGTACCCGCTTCGGCTTCCTCGACGACACCGCCGACTGGCGTACCGCGGTGCGAGACCGGCGCGTGCAGGTCGTCAGCGTCACCGCTCCGAACTTCCTGCACCGGGAGATCGGCTGCGCGGTGGCCGAGGCCGGCAAGCACCTCTGGATCGAGAAACCCGTCGGGCTGACGGGCGAGGACACGCGCGCGGTCGCGGACGCCGTGGCGCGCGCCGGCGTGCAGAGCGCGGTGGGCTTCAACTACCGCAACGCCCCCGCGGTCGAGCACGCGCGCGCGCTCGTGAGCGCCGGCGCCATCGGCCGCGTCACCTCGATCGAGGTGCACCTGAACGCCGACTACGCCGCCCACCCGCAGGGCGCGTTGTCGTGGCGCTTCCAGCGCGAGTTCGGCGGGTCCGGGGTCCTCGGCGACCTGACCTCGCACGGCATCGACCTCGCCCGCTACCTGATCGGCCGGGACAGCGGTGAGATCACCGAGCTCGTCGCCGACACCGCGACGTTCATCGCACGTAGACCGGTGCCGTCGGGGACCGACAGCCACTACTCGATCGTCGAGGCCGGCGAGCTCGGTGACGTCGAGAACGAGGACTACGTGGCCTGCCTGGTGCGCTTCGCCGACGGCGCCCGCGGCAGCATCACGTCGAGCCGGGTCAGCGTCGGCGACCAGTGCACGTACGGAGCGACCGTCCGCGGAACGAAGGGCTACGTCAGCTGGGACTTCCGGCGCCCGGGCGAGCTGGTCGTGAGCGCCGGTGACACCTACCTCGACCAGGCCGCGAGCACGCTGTTCGTGGGCCCGCGGCACGGCGAGCTGGGCGCCTTTCAACCCGGCGGCGGCATCGCCATGGGCTACGACGACCTGAAGGTCATCGAGGCGATGCGCCTCGTCACCTCGATCGCCGAGGGCAAGCCGGTGGGCGCCACCGTCGCGGACGCCGTGGCGATGGCCGACGTCGTCGACGCCATGGTCGAGTCGGCGGCCGAGCGTCGCTGGGTGCCCGTCCGAACCTGACAGTTGGACCCCCCTGCGTGGCCGACGACACGGCCACGACGGGGATCGACGAGCGGGTCGAGGTCGTTCACCCTACGACCGCCCGCGAAGACCCGTGGTGACCACCGCGAGAGAGCAGAACCACATGACCAGCACGTTGTTCGACCTCAATGCAGAACTGTCGGCCCTGCAGGACGACTACACCTATCGCGTGAACCTGCTGCTCGACGAGGGCCGCGAGGACCTCGCCACCGAGCTGTCCGACCGCTACGTCCAGGACGCCGCCGATCTGGTGCTCCGGGCGCGTAGCGAAGTCAGCTGAACGCAGCCCGGAACCGCGTCAACGCCAGCTCGTCGTCACCCGAGGGGTGGCCCTCGAAGCCGACGACGCCGCGGTAGCCGATGCGCTGCAACGCGGCCGCGATCGCCGGGTAGTTGATCTCCCCGGTACCCGGTTCGCAACGGCCCGGGACGTCGGCCACCTGCACCTCGCCGATGAGCCCGGCGGCCCGCTCGATGAGCGCGACGAGATTTCCCTCGCCGATCTGCGCGTGGTAGACGTCGAGCATCATCCGCAGGTGCGGGCTACCAACAGCCGCGACCAGCGACATGGTGTCGGCGGCCCGCGCGAACGGCACGCCGGGATGGTCGACCTCGGTGTTCAGGTTCTCCAGGCAGAACACCACGCCGTACCGCGCGCCGAGCTCGGCGATCCGCGTGAGCGTGTCCCGCGCCGCCATCCACATCGCACCCGTCACCGTGCTCTCCGGCACGACCGGCAGCCCGTGCGGATCGAGCCCGGTGCCGTGCAGGTTCAGCCGCGGGCACTGCAACCGCCCCGCGGCCTCGACCGATTCGGCAGCGGTCCGCAGCAGCTCGTCGGCGCCGGCGGGATCGGTGAGCGACCCGCGCACGTACCCCGTCATGGACGAGAACGTCGCCCCGGTCGCGGCGAGCGCATCCAGGTCGTGCCGCGTCCAGTCCCAGATCTCGACGAGGAAGTCGAGCTCGTCCAGCCGGCGCGCCCGCTTCTCCATCGGCAGGTCGGTGAACAGCAGCTCGGCGCACGCCGCCAGCGTGAACAGGCTCATGTCTCGACCTTCACCGGACCGCCGGTGCGCACCGAGTCGATCGACGCCAGAGCGATCGCGAGCGCGGCGCGTGCGTCGGCTCCCGTGACGGACGGCGCCGCCTCGCCGCGGACGCAGTCGGCGAAGTGCACAAGCTCGGCTGTGTAGGCATCGCGAAACAGCTCGACGTTGAGCCGGACGGTCGGCGCGGCGATCCCCGCGGCGACGTAGGCCGTCAGGGACGACGCGCGCACGTCGCCCGCGGTGAGCATGCCGCCGGGGCCGAACACCTCGCCGCGCACGTCGTAGCCGTACACGGCCTGGAAGCTCGCCTCGGCGGTGGCGAGCGCGCCGTTGTCGAAGCGCAGCGTGACGATCGAGGTGTCGAGCAGCCCGCGGTCCTTCCAGTCCGGGCGCACGAGCGCGTCAGCCACCGCGTACACCTCGACGACCGCCGCTCCCGGGTTGAGCCACCGCAGGGTGTCGAAGTCGTGGATCAGCGTCTGGAGATAGATCGTCCACGGCTGCACGCGCGACGGGTCGCTCAGCTCGGGGTCGCGGGTGAGCGAGCGCATCAGGTGCGGCGTCCCGATCGTCCCGGCCACGATCGCGTCGTGCATCGCGGCGAAGTCGGTGGCGAAGCGCCGGTTGAACCCGACCTGCAACGGCACGCCGGCACGTTCGGCTGCCGCGACGGCCCGGTCGGCGTCGGCCAGCGTGAGGGCCATCGGCTTCTCGCAGAACACCGCCTTGCCGGCCCCGGCGCACGCCTCCACGAGATCGGCGTGCAGGGCTGACGGAGCGGCGATGACCACCCCGTGGACGTCGGGGTCGGCGAGCAGGCCGGTGGCATCGAGGTGGGCGCGGCCGGTACCGAGCCGGTCGACGACACCCTGTGCGGCGCCGGGCGCGGGGTCGGCCACCGCGACCAGAACTGCCCCGGGCACCCGGCGGGCCACCGTCTCGGCGTGGTACGCGCCCATCCACCCGGTGCCCACGACGCCGAGGCCGACCGTGGCGCTCATCGGCCGACCGTCCAGCGCAGCTGATCCCGCTTCGCGGCCTCGAGGTCGGCGCGTCCGGACAGCGTCGGCGGCACTCCGACCTCCCACCACGCGCCGGACTCCGTCCATGCGGCCGGGTGCGTGCGGCAGACCACCACCGCCGGCCGCTCCTCGACGCGTGCGAGCTCGCGCGCCCGGCGGTAGCCCGCGGCGAAGGTCGCGACGTCCGCACCGGCCGGGACGTCGACGACCGCGCACCCCAGCGACGCGGCGTGCGCGCCGAAGTCCACCCGCACTCCCCCGGGTTTGGCGCCGGGACCGGCGCAGTCGGCGAGCAGGTTGTTGAAGCCGGCGCCGCCCTGGTTGGTCTGCAGCCGGTGGATGACGGCGTAACCGCCGTTGTCGCACACGACCGCGACGAACGGGTGGCCGGCGAACGCGGCGGAGAACAGCTCGGAGTTCAACATCAGGTACGAGCCGTCGCCGAGCAGGGCCGTGACCAACCCGTCCGGGTGGGTGCGGGCGCGCGCGATCGCGGCGCCCCACGGCCCCGCGACCTCGTAACCCATGCACGAGAAGCCGTACTCGAGGTCCATGGTGGGACCGTCCGCCGCCGACCCGGTGCGCCAGCCGCCGTTGAGCTCGCCGGGGATTCCGCCGGACGAGCCGAGCACATAGTCCTGCGGACCGCTGGCGTCGTTGACGGCGCCGACGACCTGGGCATAGGTCAGCGACCCGTCCGGCCCGCCGTCGGACCGCAGCCCGTCGATGTGCGCGTCCCAGCGCTGCCGCTCGGCGGCGGCACGATCGGTCCACGCCGGGTCGGCGTGCCACCCGCCCAGCAACGCGTCCAGTTCGGCCAGCGTCTCTTTCGCGTCGCCGGTCACCGCATGCGCTGCGTGCTTGACGGCGTCGAAGCGGGCAGCGTTGATCGAGACGAGACGCACCCGCGGGTTGAACACACTCCAGGACGCGGTGGTGAAGTCCTGCAACCGGGTGCCGACGGCGAGCACGACGTCGGCGTCGGCGGCCAGCGCGTTGGCCGACGACGATCCGATGGTGCCCAGCGGGCCGGCGTTGCACGGGTGCGGATCGGGTAGCGCGGTGCGCCCTGCGGCCGTCTCGGCGGCCGGCAGCCCACACCGCTCGGCGAACGCCAGCAGCGTCGAGGCGGCCCCCGAGTAGCGCACCCCACCGCCGGCCACGACCAGCGGCCGGCGGGCGCCGCGCAGCAGCTCCACGGCCTCGGCGAGGTCGGTGGCATCGGCGCGTGGCCGGGGCACGCGGTGCAGTCGGGGCTCGAACATCGCGGCCGGGTAGTCGAACGTCTCGGCCTGCACGTCCTGCGGCAATGCGAGCACGACCGGCCCGCAGTCGGCGGGATCGGTGAGCACCCGGGCCACCTGCGGCAGGGTGGCGAGCAGCTGTTCCGGACGGGTGATCCGGTCGAAGTAACGCGACACGGGCCGGAACGCGTCGTTGACGCCGACGGTGGCGTCGCCGAACGGTTCGACCTGCTGCAGGACCGGGTCGGGGGCGCGGCCGACGAAGGTGTCGCCGGGCAGCAGCAGCACCGGCAACCGGTTGGCGTGGGCCAGCCCCGCGGCCGTCACCATGTTCAGTGCGCCCGGCCCCACCGACGACGTCGCGACCATCACCTGCCGCCGGTCGGTGGCCTTCGCGTACGCGACGGCGGCCAGCGCCATGCCCTCCTCGGTCTGCCCGCGCCACGTCGGCAGCTGGTCGCGCGCCTCGTACAGCGCCGTACCGATGCCCAGGACGTTGCCGTGCCCGAAGATGCCGAACACGCCGGCGAACAGCGGCACCTCGGTGCCGTCGAGCAGCTCGCTGCGTTGCGCGACCAGCCAGCGCACGAGCGCCTGCGCGGTGGTGAGGCGGACGGTGTCACTCATCGCGATGTCCCTTGGCGTTGGGCGGTGCGGCCGTCGACGCGTCCCGCGGCGGTGGTGACGGGGCAGCGCGGGTCCGTCGGCACGTCGGCCCACGAGTCGCGGATCCAGGCGTGCGCCGGGTCGTCGCAGAACGCCATGGACCGTTCCGTGCCGGGGCCGGCGAGGACGTTGAGGTAGTACATGGGGTAACCCGGTGCCGCCACGCAGGGCCCGTGGTAGCCGTGCGGCACCAGCACGACGTCCCCGTCGCGGACCTCGAACGACTCGTCGAGCGGGTCGAGGCCGGCCTTCTCGTGCTCGGTGCCGGTGTAGGTGCGGTGCAGGCCGAAGCCCTGCGGGTCCGGCGTCACCTGGTCGGCGCCCGCGATGCGGTAGTAGTAGATCTCCTCGTCCACGACGTCGCAGGGTTCGCTCGCGTCGTGCTTGTGCGGCGGGTAGCTCGACCAGTTGCCAGGGGGCGTGATCAGCTCGCAGCACATGAGCTTCTGCGCGTGGTCCCAGACACCGGGGGTGCCGAAGTTGGTCACCTGGCGCGTCGCCGGACCGGCGCCGCGCACCTCGACCCGCACCTCGTCGGCCGGACCGTAGCGCGCCGGCAACCGGTCGTCACACCGGGCCGACGGGATGGCGACCTCCGCGCCCGCCGCGCTGGACAGCAGCAGCCTGCTGTCGCGGCCGGCGTAGGCGAAGTCGGTGACGGCACTGAACACCGAGTCGCGGCCGGCGAGGCGGAAGCGTGCCTCCTCGGCACCGTCGGCGTCGAGCACCGTGAGCTCGACGCCGCCGGCCAGCGGCAGCACGAACACCTCGGCCGGGCCGGTGTCGACGACCCGCTCGACGCCGGGAGCGAGGTGCAGGACACGGAGGCCCGCGTACGTCCAGCCGGCCGACTCGGGGGTGATGTCCACCGGAGACGCCCGGCCGGGGACGAGCAGGGTCACGACGCCAGCCCCTCGGTGGCGGCGCGCAGCACCTTGGCAGCGGCGTCGACTGCACCGGCGACGTCGCCGCCATCGGGGTAGAGCACGGTGCGCCCGATGACCAGGCCACGGACGACGGGCTGGCGCAGGGTGCGGCCCCAGGACGCGACCTGTTCGGCGAAGTCGGGTCCGGGCAGCCCGCCGAGCACGACGCACGGCAGCGTGGTGGCCGCGTAGACGACGTCGGGGTCGTCGCAGGCCGGGGTCTTCAGCCAGGTGAATGCGCTGGTGGTGCCCAACGCCGACGCCACGGTCACCGCACGGGCGAGTGACGCCGCGTCCTGCTGCAGCACCAGGGTCCCGGCATCGTCCCGGCGGTAGGGCAACGGCTCGACCATCGCCACGACGCCGTGGGCCGCGAGCGCGCTGACCGCCCGCGCACACGCTTCGATGGTGTCCGGCACGGCCGGGTCGGTGTCGTCGATGCGCAGCAGCATCTTGCCGCCCTCGAGCCGACACGCCGCGATCGCGTCGGCGTCGTAGCCGGTGAAGCGGTCGTCCATCGTCCAGCTCGCACCGTCCAGGCCGCCGCGGTTCATCGAGCCGATGACGACCTTGCCCTCGAGAGCGCCGAGCAGCAGCAGCTCCTCGACGACGTCCGGCGAACCCAGCACCCCGTCGACGTCGGGATGGTCCAGGGCGATGACGAGCCGCTCGAGCAGCCCGCGGCGGTCGGCCATCGCCATCGGGTCGGCGCCCGCCCGCAGCGCGCCGCGGGCCGGGTGGTCGGCGGCGACGAGGAACAGGCTGCCGCGTTCGTTGAGCAGGCCGTCGGGCCGGCGGCGTTCCGCATAGGCGGCGGCGACCGCGCGGGGCTCGGCGGCGCGACGGCGCAGCAGGTCACCCCACCGTTCGTCACTGATCGCGGGCATCAGCGCACCCCCTCGTCGACGCGCGGCGCGAGCATCGCCTCGAGTTCGGGCAGCGTAGGCATGGCGTCGGCGCAGGCCAGCCGGGACGCGACGATCGCGCCGGCGGCGTTGGCGTAGCGCGCGCACTCGACCGGATCCCAGCCGGCCAGCAACCCGTGCACCAGAGCACCGCCGAAGGCGTCGCCCGCGCCGAGACCGTTGACGACCTCGACCCGCTGCGGCGCCACGGTGGTCATGCCCCCCGGGGTCGCGACGAGCACGCCGGCACCTCCCATCTTGACGATCGCGATGCGCAGGCCACGCTCGAGCAACCGAGAGGCGGCCTGTTCGGGATCGGACGTGCCGACCGCGACCTCGACCTCGGCCCGGTTCCCGACGGCGACGTCGACGTGCTCGAGCATGAGCTCGTACTCGCGGCGCGCGTCGTCGGCGGACGGCCAGAACATCGGGCGCCAGTCGAGGTCCAGGACGGTCCACCGCCCGGCGCGCCCGCGGCCGCGCCGGCGCAGCATCGCCAGCTGCGTCTCGCGGGCCGGCTCGACCGAGACTCCGGTGCCCGTGACCCACAGCAGCGGGACGTCGTCGACCACGGCCCACGGCACGTCGTCGGGCGTGAGTGTGAGATCGGGTGCGACAGGCAGACGGTAGAACAGGAGCGGCGGGTCCTCGGGCGGGTCGAGCGCGCAGAAGACCACCGGCGTCAGCAGCTCGGGCGACGTCCCGACGAACTGCGGATCGACGCCGAAGCCCTGCAGCGCGTCGCGGACGTAGGTGCCGAACTCGTCCGGGCCAACCTTGGTGAGCACCCCGGTGCTGCGTCCCAGCCGGGCGGCGGCCACCGCGACGTTGGTGGCCGTCCCGCCCAGGAACCGCGCGAACGAGTGCACCTGCGACAGCGGCACGTGCGACTGCTCCGGGTAGAGGTCGACGCCGACGCGGCCGACGGTGAGCGCCTCGATGTGGCTCGTGCCGGTCATCGGTACAGCGCCGTTCGCCCGGTGAGCTCGACGGGCGTCGTGCGCCCGGTCGTCAGGGCCCGGACGGCGGCGGTGGCCGTCGCCGTCGCGACGTAACCGTCCCAGGCCGTCGCCAACCCCGACGGTCGTCCTGTCGCCACCGCGTCGACCCAGGCCTGCAGTTCGATGCGGTAGGCCTCGCCGAAGCGGGCCCGCCAGTCGGCGGCGATGCCCCGTCCGACGACACCGGCGGACCGTCGTACGGTGCCGGCCGGGGTGTCCAGCAGCACCGCGCCGTCCTCGCCGACCACCTCGCACCGCACGTCGTAGCCGTAACCGGCGTTGACGAACACCTCGACGTCGGCCAGCGCGCCGGAGGCCATGCGCAGCACGACCACGACCGGGTCCTGCACGCCGGCCGACCGCGAGCTCGGCCGCGGTGTGTGCACGGTGACCGACTCCGGCTCGTCGTCGAGCAGCCAGCGGACGGTGTCGAACTCGTGTACCGCCGACCCGGTGATCACCGACGCCGACGTGGCGCCCGGGGACGAGGCGTTGCGGTGCACGCAGTGCACGAGCAGAGCCTGGCCGACCCGTCCGTCACACACGTCCGATCGCAGAGCGGTGAACCCGGGGTCGAAGCGCCGCATGAAACCCACGTCCACCAACCGCTCGCCCTGCTCGGCCTCGGCCGCCATGATGCGCTCGCACCCGTCGGCCTCCGGTGCGAGCGGCTTCTCGCACAGCACCGACTTGCCGGCCGCCACCGCGGCGAGCACGAACTGCTCGTGGGTCGAGTCGGTCGAGGCGATCAGCACGCAGTCGACGTCATCGTCCTTGATCAGGACCATCGGGTCGTCGATCACGCGGCTGCCGCACGCCTGCGCCACAGACGCCGCCCGCCCGGGGTCGACGTCGAACACCGCGGCGACCTGGCTGCCGGACAGGACGTGGGCGAGCAGACGCGCATGCTCCGCGCCCATGATCCCGACGCCGATGACGCCGGCCCGAACAGTCATGAGCGTCCCGTCTCGCTCAACTCGGCGTGGGGGTGTCGGCAAGCGACGTGTCCCCGGCGCTGTTCGTGCTCGACGTCGACGCCGGGTGGCCGCCCTGGGTGTCGGCCAGCAGGTCCGAGCCGATGGCGGCGCTCTCGCTGTCGCCCTGGCGTTCGAGTTCGTGGGCCAGCTGCTCCAGCTCGGCGCCGCCGGCCATCATGCCGGTGAGCTCGTTGAGCGTGATGTCGGTCTTGGCGTAGTCGCCGAGGCTCTTTCCGCGTTTGAGCAGCAGGAAGCGGTCGCCGACGGGGTAGGCGTGGTGGGGGTTGTGGGTGATGAAGATGACACCGAGGCCGCGGTCGCGGGCCTGGACGATGTACTTCAGCACGACGCCGGACTGTTTGACGCCCAGGGCAGACGTGGGTTCGTCGAGGATGAGCAGCCGCGCGCCGAAGTGGACGGCGCGCGCAATGGCCACGCACTGCCGCTCGCCGCCGGACAGGGTGCCGACGGGCTGGTCGGGGTCGCGGATGTCGATGCCCATGCTGTGCATCTGTTCGCGGGTGACCCGTTTGGCTTTCTCGGCGTCGAACCGCTTGAACGGCCCCCAGCCCTTCGTCGGTTCGGAACCGAGGAAGAAGTTCCGCCAGATCGCCATCAGCGGGACCATGGCGAGGTCCTGGAACACGGTGGCGATGCCGGCGTCGAGGGCGTCGCGGGGCTCGTTGAAGTGCACCGGGGCGCCGTCCATGAGCAGCTCGCCCTGGTCCGGGCGGTGCACCCCGGACAGCATCTTGATGAACGTCGACTTGCCGGCGCCGTTGTCGCCGAGCACGCAGGTCACCTGCCCGGCGCGGACCGTGGTGGAGATGTCGGACAGGGAGATGACGCTGCCGAAGGTCTTGGTGACGTTGCGGATCTCCAGCAGTGGGGCGTCGGTGTCACGGACCTCCTGCACGTCGATGTCGGTAGCCGGGTCGGTGCGGGTATCGCTGCCGGTGCGGGTGTCGCTGTGGGTGTCGCTGTGGGTGTCGCTGTGGGCGTGACTCATCGTCATCTCCTTCTGCTCTGCTCGGCGAAGCGCCGGACGTATTGGTTGGCCAGCACCGCGAGCAGCAACATGGCGCCGACGAAGAGCTTGAACCAGTCGGAGTTCCAGTTGGCGTAGACGATGCCCGACTGCGTCATCCCGAAGATCAACGCGCCGAGGGAGGCGCCCACGGCCGAGCCGTAACCGCCGGTGAGCAGGCAGCCGCCGATGACCGCGGCCACGATGTAGATCAGTTCCTGGCCGATGCCGACCTGCGCCTGGATGGTGCCGAAGCGCACGATCTGGGTGTTGCCCACGAACCAGGCCATGCCCGAGGTCATCATGAACAGCGCGATCGTGGTGCGGTCGGTGGGCACACCGATGTTCTTGCTGGATCTCGGCTCACCGCCGGTGGCGAAGATCCAGTTGCCGAACCGGGTCTTGAGCAGCAGCCACGCCGCCGCGATCGTGAACAGGATCCACCACAGGATGGTCAGCTGGAAGGACGTGCCGCCGATGCTGACGGTGTTGCCCAGCACGTCGTACAGCGGCCGGTAGCCGGGCACCAGGTCCAGGTTGGACACCTGCACCGTGTTCGTCACCAGCTTGGTCACACCCAGGTTCAGGCCCTGCAACCCCAGGAACATGCCGAGGGTGATGATGAAGCTGGGCAGCCCGGTGCGGGTGACGAGGAAGCCGTTGACGAACCCGATGGCCAGCATCAGCAGCAGCGACACCACCAGCGAGGCGTAGACCTCCAGGCCCCAGTAGGTCGTCATGATGCCGGTGGCCAGCCCGGCGGTGCCGGTCTGCACGCCGGCCGAGAGGTCGAAATGGCCGCCGATCATCAGCAACGCCACCGGCAGCGCCATCAGGCCCACCGTCGACGCGCCGTCGAGCCAGTTCGCGGCACCTTCCATCGAGCGGAACACGTTCGACTCGAAGGAGAAGAACACGAAGATGACGATGGCGCCGACCAGCGCGCCGAACTCCGGCTTGACCAGCAGCCGACGCAGCGCGCCGACCTTCGCGACCCGCTCGTCGGGCGGGGTGTCCTCGCGCGGCGCCCGCTCCTGCGCCGCCGTCGTCGTCGCGGTCATCGAGTGCCTGCCGCGGCCAGCTTGAGCACCTGTGCGGCGTTGGCCTTGGTGATCAGGTTCGGACCGGTGAGCACCGGCTTGCCGCCACCGAGCACGTTGAGGTTGGACTTGTACTGCGTCAGCATCGTCACCGCCAGATACCCCTGCAGGAACGGCTGCTGGTCCACCGCGAAGAGGATCTTGCCGTTCATGACGCCCTTCGCCACGTCCGCGTTGAGGTCGAAGGTGGCGAGCTTGGCCTTGCTGTTGGCCTTCGAGATCGCCTGCTCGGCCACCGCGGCGACCTGCGCGCCCAGCGTGACGACGGCGCCGATGTGCGGGTCGGCCTGCAACTTGCCCTCGATGATCGATTCCGCGCCCGGCAGGTTGTTGTTGTCGACCTGCAGGTTCGTGACGCTCGTGCCGCCTAGACCCTGCTTGACGCCTGCGCAGCGGTTCTCCAGCGAGACGTTGCCCGCCTCCTGGATCACGCAGAGCACGTTCTTCGCGCCGTCGGTGGCCAGCTGCTTGCCGACCGCCTGGCCGGCGACCGTCTCATCCGAGCCGATATAGGTCTGCGCACCGTAACTGGCCGCCTGCGCCTCGCCGGAGTTGATGACGACCACCGGGATACCGGCCTTCACCGCGCCCTTCACCGCCGCACGCAGCGCCTGCGGGTTCGCCATCGACACCACGATGCCGTCGGGCTTCTGATTCACCGCATTCGTGATCAACTGCGACTGCTGGGCCGGGTCGGCATTGCTCTGGTACGTGACGTTGTCACCCATATCCTGACCGGCCTTCACCGCGCCCGCCTTGACGATGCTCCAGAACGCGTCGCCGGCTCCGCCGTGCGTCACCACCGCGATCTTGTACTTGTAACCGCCCGACCCACCCCCGGCCTTGTTGTGCTGCACGTTGACCGAGTTGGCGCTGCTGCACGCCGAGGCGGTGAGCAGAGCGACGCCCACAGCAGCCGCCGCGGCCCACCCCCTGCGTCCTGGTCGGAACATGTCATTCCCCTTTCGACACCGATGTCATGAGCGGGAGCCGACCCTCAGGTCGCGGTCGGGAAGTGGTAGCTGGCACCGGCGGCGCCGTGCCGCTCGGGCCACCGGGAGGTGACGACCTTCGCCCGCGTGTAGAACGACACGCCCTCCGGGCCGTGCACGTGCTTGTCGCCGAACAGCGAGTCCTTCCAGCCGCCGAAGGAGTAATAGGCCATCGGCACCGGGATCGGCACGTTGATGCCGATCATCCCGACGTGCACGCCGCGCTGGAACCGCCGTGCGTCGGACCCGCTGGAGGTGAAGATCGCGGTGCCGTTGCCGTACGGGTTGCTGTTGATCAACTCGATCGCCTCGTCGACGGTGTCGACGCGCAGGACGGAGAGCACCGGGCCGAAGATCTCCTCGGTGTAGACGTCCATCTCGGGCGTGACGCGGTCGATCACGGTCGGGCCGACGAAGAACCCGTCCTCGTGTCCGTCGACCACCAGCCCGCGACCGTCGACGGCCAGGTCGGCGCCCTGGTCGGCCCCGGTGCCGATCAACCCGACGATGCGGTCGCGCGCAGCCGCTGTCACAACCGGTCCCATCTCGACACCGTCGTCGCGCCCGGACCCGACCCGCACGGCCCGCGCCTTGGCGACAACCCGCTCCACGACCGCGTCGCCCGCCGTGCCGACGGCGACCGCGGCCGACACGGCCATGCACCGTTCCCCGGCAGAGCCGAAGGCCGCCGCCACGAGGTGGTCGGCGGCGAAGTCCAGATCCGCGTCCGGCAGCACGACGGCGTGGTTCTTGGCGCCCCCCAGCGCCTGAACGCGCTTGCCCGTGGCACTCGCCCGCTCGTGGATGTAGCGCGCGATCGGCGTCGAGCCGACGAACGACACCGCCGCGATCCCGTCGGAGTCGAGCAGCGCGTCGACGGCCTGCTTGTCGCCGTGTACCACGTTGAACACACCGTCCGGCAAACCCGCGCGTTGCCAGAGCTCCGCGATGAGCATCGAGGCCGACGGGTCGCGCTCGCTGGGCTTGAGCACGAAGGCATTGCCGCACGCGATCGCGACCGGGTGCATCCACATCGGCACCATCACCGGGAAGTTGAACGGCGTGATGCCCGCGACGACGCCGAGCGGCTCGCGGAAGGAGAAGACGTCCACGCCGTTCGACACCTGGTCGGAGTAGTCGCCCTTGAGCAGCTGCGGGATGCCGCACGCGAACTCGACCACCTCCAGGCCGCGCTGAACTTCGCCCGCCGCGTCCGAGAGCACCTTGCCGTGCTCGCCCGTGACCAGGTTCGCCAGCTGCGGGATGTGCTCGTTGACGAGCTCGCGGAAGGCGAACAGCACCTTCGAGCGCTGGCTGAGGGACGCCTGCGACCAGAGGTCGTAGGCGCCGCGCGCCACCTCGACGGCCTCTGCGACGTCGGCGGGCGTGGCGAGCACGACGTCGGCGGTGACCGCGCCGGTGGCCGGGTCGTACACCGCCGACGTCCGCTGTGACGTGCCCGGAGTGGTCTTGCCGCCGACCCAGTGCTCGATGCGCGTCATCGGACCCCCTTACGTGGCAGTCATGTAACCGTGCCTCCGAGCACCATGTCAACGATTTGTCCTAACAAACAAGCAATAGACTTTGTCTTTTAGTGCTGACATACTGCGAGCCATGCCACCCCGGGCGACGCCGGTTCCCACCGCGGACCACGGCATCGTGCTCGACCGCAGGTCTCCTGTGCCGCTGTACTTCCAGGTCGCGCAGCAGCTCGAGCGGGCGATCGAGGACGGCCGCCTCACCCCCGGAACGCGGGTGAGCAACGAGCTCGAACTGGCCGAGCACCTTGCGGTGTCACGGCCGACGATGCGCCGCGCGATGGAATACCTGGTCGACAAGGGCCTGGTGGTACGGCAGCGCGGCGTGGGCACGCGCGTGGTGTCGCCCAAGGTCCGGCGCTCGCTCGACCTGTCCAGCCTGTTCGACGATCTCGACTCGAGCGGTCAGCGCCCGCGCACGGAGGTGCTGTCCAACTCCGTCGTCGACTGCTCGCCCGAGGTCGCGGGGCGGCTCGGCATCGAGATCGGCACGCCGGTGATCGAGCTCGTGCGGCTCCGTAGCGCGTTGGACCAGCCGATCGCGCACATGACCAACTACCTGCGGGCCGACCGGTTGCGACTGCCGACCGAGGACCTGGAGCGTACGGGGCTCTACGACCTGTTGCGTAGGGCCGGCGTACAGCTGCACTCGGCGACGCAGGTCATCGGCGCGCGCACGGCCACCACCCCCGAGGGGCGGCTGCTCGGCGAACGCAAGGGTGTCGCGCTGCTGACGATGCAGCGCACCGCCTACGACGACCACGGGCTGGTCGTCGAGTACGGCACGCACTTCTACCTGGCCTCGCGCTACACGTTCCAGATGAGCCTGCTCTCGGCGTGAGCCGCACCGCCGACCGGCGGGACCCGCGGACCGGCGGCGTCAGTCCAGGCGTTGCGCCTGCGCGTCGTCGACGGGATGGCCTTCGGCGTCCCAGTTCGCCTTGTTCATCTTCGAGGGCTGCACGCGGGGCGGCTCCCCCGGCATCTTCGGGTAGTTCGGCGGGTACGGCGCGTCGCCGAGGCCGTGGTCGCGCTCGTCCCGGTCGGCCCATTCCAGCAGCGGCTCGATGCTCCACACCGCGTCGTCGATGCCGGCGTGCAGGTCACCGAGGCGGGCGAAGCGCTCGGGCATGGTGGCGATGGTGAAGTCGTCCATCTCGACGTCCGGCAGCTCGTCCCACGTCACCGGCGCCGACACCCGGCCGACCGCGGAACCCCGCACCGAGTACGCGGCGGCGATCGTTCGATCACGGGCGTTCTGGTTGTAGTCGACGAACACGGCGCCGGGCGGCCGCTCCTCCTTCCACCACGCGGTGGTCAGCAGCTGCGGCGCGCGCCGCTCGACCTCACGCGCGAATGTCAGCGCGGCCCGCCGCACCTCCCGGAAACCGTACCGGGGTTCGATGCGCACGTAGACGTGCACGCCCTTGGACCCGGACGTCTTGGGCCAGCCCACGGCGCCGAGCTCGTCGAGCACCTCGTGCACGACCTCGGCCGCCGCCTTGCAGTGCGACAGGTCCGCGTCCGGCCCCGGGTCGAGGTCGATGCGCCACTCGTCGGGGTGCTCGGTGTCGGCCCGCCGTGAGTGCCAGGGGTGGAACTCGACGGTCGACATCTGCACCGCCCACGCGATGTCAGCCAGCTTGGTCACGCACAGCTCGTCGGCGGTGCGCCCGGACGGGAAGCGCACCTCGACGGTCTCGACCCAGTCGGGCGCGCCCTTGGGCAGCCGCTTCTGGTAGATCTTCTCGCCGTCGGTGCCCTCGGGGTAGCGGTGCAGCATGCACGGCCGTTCACGCACCGCGCGCACGATGCCGTCGCCGACCGACAGGTAGTACTGGACGAGGTCGAGCTTCGTCTCACCGCGCGCGGAGAAGTACACGCGGTCGGGGTTGCTGATGCGTACCGGGTACGGCCCGACCTGGACCTCCGTGCTGGGCGACGACGCCATGCCCCGCACGGTAGCGCGCGCCACCGTCGACGCAGACGCACGACGTACCCCGCCAGGGTGATCGCCCATTGCCGCAACCGCCTCGGCGGGGTAATCCTGGTCGCACGTCGGCCGATAGAGCCACGCCAGACCACTGCTGGAGGTTCGCCATGAACAGTGTCTCCCGTCGTACTTCCCGCACCGTCGGCGCGCTGCTTGCGGTGTGCGGTTTCGCGCTGTGGGCGCCCGCGGACGCCCTGGCCTCGGCGGTTCATCTCAGCGTGAGCATCGGATGCAAGAACGGCCTCGTGACTCAGTTCCACGGCACCGCGACAGGGTTGTTGGGCAATCACACGACGACCGCCTATTGGGATCGCGACAACGCCGAAACAGGCAAGGTCGAGACCTACATGAACGAGCGGACCGCTACGACCTCTAGTACTGGTGTGCTCACGACGCCGATCGTGCACCTGTACGCGAACGTCGACGGCTCGGACGTCTGGGCCGATCACGTCAGCGGCGTCCGATGGCACATCCGTGTCCCGCACGGCGCGCAGAACGACTCGTACTACATCTCGAGCTGGGAGTACTGCCCCTCCGGCGGCGGAACGGCATAGCGCGCGGCCCGGACACAGCGGTGGCGGCAGGACCGGCTGTCGCAGGTCCTGCCGCCACGAGGTGCGGGAGGGTCAGCCCTGTTCGCGCATGGCCCGCAGGCCCTGCTTGAGCGACCCCATCGTCGCGAGCACCGCGGTCGGCTCGTACCCGCAGTGCGCCATGCAATTGTTGCAGCGCGGGTCCTTGCCGCGGCCGTAGGAGTCCCAGTCGGTGGTCTCGACCAGCTCCTTGTACGTCTTCACGTAGCCGTCGGCCATCAGGTAGCAGGGCTTCTGCCACCCCAGCAGCGAGTACGACGGGATGCCCCACGCGGTGCAGTCGAAGTCGATCTTGCCCTCGAGGAAGTCGAGGAACAGCGGCGAGTGGTTCAGCCGCCACCGCGACCGGTTGCCGTCACCGAAGGCCTTGCGGAACAGCTCGCGCGTCTCCTCGACCCCCAGGAAGTGGTCCTGGTCCGGCGCCTTCTCGTAGGCGTAGGCCGGCGAGATCATCATGTCGTCGACCTTGACCTCGTCGTTGAGGAAGTTCAGCACGTCGATGATCGTCTGCGGGCGTGTCGGTGTTGAAGAACGTCGAGTTCGTCGTGACGCGGAAACCCTTCTCCTTCAGGAAGTGGATCGCCGCGATCGCCTCGTCGAACACGCCCTCCTTCGAGACCGACTCGTCGTGCCGCTCGCGCAGGCCGTCGACGTGCACGGTGAACGCGAAGTACGGCGAGGGCTTGAAGTTGAACTTGTCCCACCGCTTGCGCACCAGCTCGGCGTTCGTGCAGAGGTAGACGTACTTCTTGCGCTTGACCAGCTCGTCGACCATGACGTCGATCTCGGGGTGCATGAGCGGCTCGCCGCCGGCGAGCGACACCATCGGCGCGCCCGCTTCCTCGATGGCGTCGATGGCCTGCTTGACCGGCATGCGCTGGCGCAGGATGTTGTGCGGCTGCTGAATCTTGCCGCAGCCGTTGCACTTGAGGTTGCAGGCGAACAGCGGTTCGAGCTCGACGATCAGCGGGAACTTGTCGCGCCGCCGCAGCTTCTGCTCGAGCAGGTACTTGCTGATCCGCATCGCCTGACGCACGGGAACGGGCATTATCGGGTGACTCCCTTCGGGAGGGTGAATCGGACGTCCTCGGTGGTGTGGACCCGTTCTGACACGTCGTCCGCGCCGAGAGCCTGCAGGGTGCCGACGAGTTCGTCGACGAGATGCGGCGGGGTGGAGGCCCCCGCCGTGATACCGACGCGACGACGGCCGTGCAGCCATTCCGGCAACACGCCGGTCGCGTCCTCGACCAGGTGCGCCGGGGCACCGCTGCGCTCGGCGACCTCGACGAGGCGCAGGGCGTTGGACGAGTTCGTGGAGCCGACGACCAGGACGAGGTCGGAGTCGGCGGCCACCGCACGCACCGCATGCTGGCGGTTCGTCGTGGCGTAACAGATGTCGTCGGTCGCCGACGACTCGATCATCGGGAAGCGGCGGCGCAGCACGTCGACGGTGTCGGCGGCGTCGTCGACGGCGAGCGTGGTCTGCATCAGGAACGACACCCGCTCCGGGTCGGCCGCCTGCACCCGCTCGGCGTCCGCCGGGTTCTGCACGAGCGTGATACGGCCCGGCACCTCGCCCAGCGTGCCCTCGGTCTCGTCGTGCCCGTCGTGGCCGATGAGCAGCACGGTGTCGCCGCGGGAGGCGAATCGCCGGGCCTCGGCGTGCACCTTGGCCACCAGCGGGCAGGTGGCGTCGATGACATTCAGCCCGCGGCGCGTGGCCTCGTCGCGCACCGCTGGTGCCACGCCGTGGGCGGACAGCACGACGGTGGTGTCGTCGGGGACCTCGTCCAGCTCCTCGACGAACACCGCGCCGCGGCGTTCGAGATCACGTACGACGTGCTGGTTGTGCACGATCTGGCGCCGGACGTAGACGGGGTGCTGGTAGCGCTGCAGGGCGAGATCGACGATGTCGATCGCGCGGTCGACGCCCGCGCAGAACGACCGCGGCCCTGCGAGCAGCACAGACCGCGGCCCGACCGCGTCGGCCCACGCCTGCAGCACGGGGCCGATGCGCCGCAGCACGGCCAGGGCGCGGACGCCGTTGCGCACGGTGGCCGGACGCATGACCGGCACCATGGCGGTGTCGACCACGACGCGCACGACGGCGACCGGCAGTCCGCGCGCGGCGAACGCCCGGGACAGCGGAGCCGATTCCATGTCCACCGCCAACGCCCCGGTGGCGGCCAGCTTCTCGCGTTCGTCGGCGCCGCCGACGAGGGTGTCGCGCGTCAGCACGGGGCCGTGCCGTACGCGCAGGCCGAGACGACGCAGCTCGGCGACCAGCGGCGCGCCGGCCCGCACGGCGACGCGGCCGTGGGCGTCGCGGACCTCGCTGGCGACCACGACGTCACCGGGACGCAGCGAAGGGTCGAGGCCACCAGCGACGCCGGCAACCACGACGGCGTCGGTCGGGGTGTTCCGAAAGGTAGCCAGCCACTGCTCGACGCGGGCCGGGCCCATGCCGCAGCGCGCGAGGGTGGCCTGCTCGGAGTGGCCGGACAGCGCCGCGAACTCGGTGCGCAGCGCCGTGACGACCAGCAGCCGCGCTGCGTCGTCGTCGTGGGTCGCGTCCGCCGTCATGCGGCACCGTCCCGGGCCCGGACGTAGCGGCCGAGCGCGCTGATCGGGAACACGAGGCGGTACATCTCGTAGCTGATGTAGAAGTCGCCGGGGAACCCGGTGCCGGTGTACATCTGCTCGTCCCACCCGCCGTCCGGACGCTGTGTCCCGACGAGGTGGGCGATCCCGCGCTCGGTGACCTCGGAGTCGGACTCCCCTGCCGCGAGCAGCGCAAGCAGCGCCCACGCGCTCTGCGAGGGCGTCGACTCACCGCGACCGCGCCAGGAGTCGTCGACGTAGGAGCGCAGGTCCTCACCCCAGCCGCCGTCGGCGTTCTGGTGCTCGGCCAGCCAGTCGACGGCACGGCGGATCACCGGGTCGTCGGGCGACGTGCCCGCGGCGACGAGAGCGGGAACCACGGCACCGGTGCCGTAGACGTAGTTGGTGCCCCACCGCCCGAACCAGGACCCGTCGGCCTCCTGGCTGTCGAGCAGCCACTGCACGCCGCGGCGCAGGTTCTCGGCGTCACCGCCCGGATCGCAGTGGGCCAGCATCTCGACGGCGTGTGCGGTGACGTCGGCCGACGGCGGGTCGATGACGGCGCCGAAGTCGCAGAACGGCAGCTTCTCGACGAGGCGTCGGGTGTTGTCGGCGTCGAAGGCACCCCAGCCGCCGTCGCGGGACTGCATGCCCTTGATCCAGGCGATGCCACGTTCGACGGCGGGCTTGAGCTCGGGCAGGTCGTCCTTGACGCGGTCGAGGGCGAGGAGGACCTCTGCCGTGTCGTCGATGTCGGGGTAGCCGTCGTTGGCGAACTCGAACGCCCAGCCGGCCGGTTCGAGGTTCGGGCGTTTGACGGCCCAGTCGCCCGAGCGACGGATCTCCTCCCCCGCGATCCACTCGACGGCGCGGCGCAGGGACTCGTCGTCGGCCGTGGCGCCGGCGTCGAGCAGGGCAATTGCGGCCAGGCAGGTGTCCCACACCGGGGACTGGCAGGCCTCCAGCCAGCGCATCGGGCCCTCGGGCGTCGACTCGTGCACGAGGAACGTGTCGAGGCCGGAGATGGCCTGCGACAGCACGGGGTGGTCGAGCGGGTACCCGAGCAGGTGCAGCGCCAGGATCGAGTAGACCCAGGGCGGC
Source organism: uncultured Actinomycetota bacterium (assembly GCA_963787985.1). Classification (GTDB taxonomy): domain Bacteria; phylum Actinomycetota; class Actinomycetes; order Mycobacteriales; family Jatrophihabitantaceae; genus Jatrophihabitans. The sequence continues at coordinate 500,232 of CAWBEL010000004.1, forward strand.
TGGATCCCGCCCCACCCGCCGTCGTCCTCCTGCCGCGCGATGATCCACTCGGCCGCGTGGCGCATGGCAACACCGCGCCCGGGCTGCACGGGCGAGCGGTCGTAGAGCTTGAGGACCTTGTCCAGCACGGTGAACCCGGTACCGATCAGGCCGCCGCGGGACGTGCGGTGCGGGCGCTGCGTGCGCAGCTCGGTGAGCGTGAACGGTAGGGGACGCACCGGACGCAGCGTGGCCACGACCGTGATCGGGACGACGGTCTGCCGGGCCCAGCAGCCCCAGTCGTAGACGTTGAGCGGGAACCACGACGGCAGCAGCACGACCTCGGGCGGCATGGCCGGCAGGTCGTCCCAGGACCATTCGCCGAACAGCGCGAGCCAGATGCGGGTGAAGACGCGGCTGGCCTCGATACCGCCGCCTGCCAGCACGAACTCGCGCGCGGCGCTCATGTGCGGCGCGCCCGGATCGTCGCCGGCCAGCCGCAGCGCCGCGTAGGCCTCGATCGTCGTCGAGACGTCGCCGGGGCCGCCGGCGAAGGTCGCCCACGTGCCGTCGGCCCGCTGCTCGCTACGGATCCAGCGGGCGGCCTGCTCCAGCTCGTCGTCGCGCAGGATGCCGAGGAACTGCCGCAGCAGCAGGTCCTCGGCGTCCATCGTCACGTTCGTGCGCAGCTCGCCCTTCCACCACCCGGCCGGCGACTGCAGCGACTCGAGGTGGCCACGGGCGCGCTGCAGGGCCTCGCGCGCACTCGTCCCGACCTGTCGTTGCCGTGCTGTCGTCACCTGGGTTCCTTCCGGGTCGTGCTGGACGGTGGTCGTCATCGATCGCGCCGGACGAGGTAGCCGGCGAGTTCGCGCAGTTCGTTGAGGGCGTCGGGGTCGCGCAGCAGCGCGCGGTCGAGCCGGTCGAGGGCGTCGAGCTGCTCGTACGCACCGGTGAGCAGCCGCTCGGCCTCGGTCGTGGCCCAGCTGATGCCGCCCGCGGTGTCGATCAGGGTGACGACGTGGGTGACCTCGTCCTCGGTCTCGGGTGCGCCGGCGCGCAACACCTCCGCCAGCTCGTCACCGGCGTTGGTGCCGGAGCGCAGCGCTGCCACGACCGGCGCCGAGCGCTTGCCGGCGCGCACATCGGACGAGGCCGACTTCCCGGTGACGGCGGGGTCGCCGACGATGCCCAGCACGTCGTCGATGAGCTGGAAGGCGATGCCGACCAGCCGTCCCGCCTCGCCGAGTCGCTCGACGACACCGGGGTCGGCGCCGGCGGCGAGCGCGCCCAACGTCAACGACCCGGACAGCAGGGCGGCGGTCTTGTCCTGCTCCATGGCGAGCACGGTCTCGAGATCGGCGGTGTCGTCGCCCTCCAGCGCGAGGTCGCACGACTGCCCGCTGATCAGTTCCTGCACGACGCGCAGCAGCTCCGGCACCGTCGTCTCGGGGTGGGGGCACTCGCGGTGCAGGATCTCGACGGCGGCGGCCATCATGGCGTTGCCGCCGAGCATGGCCTGCCCCTCGCCGAAGGCGACCCACCCCGTCGGGCGGTGCCGGCGCTCGACGTCGCGATCCATGATGTCGTCGTGCAGCAGCGAGAAGTTGTGGACCAGCTCGACCGCAACGGCTGCAGGTAGACCCGGTTCGGGGGCGCCGCCGACGGCCCGCGCCGCAAGCAGCACCATCGCAGGACGCACCGCCTTGCCGCCCGGGGTCTCCGGCTGGCCGTGCACGTCCCACAGCCCGAGCTGGTAGCCCGCGACGCGGCGCACCCGCGGGTCGCGCAAGCGCGCGACCTCGGCAGCGAGGGCCGGCTCCACCAGTTCCCGGGCACGCGTCACCGCAGCCGGCGTGCGGCGCCCGACTCGTGCGGTCATCCGTTCCCCTCCGTCCGGCGCGGGTGCGGTCCTGCCGCGCCCGATGAGCTCGTACCGATCATGAGTGATACCTCGACATCTCGGACGCAGGCACGCGAAGCACGGCCTCGGCGGCACGCACGCCACTGCGAACGGCGCTCTCCATCGTGTCGGGCCAGCCTGTGTCGGTCCACGCGCCGGCCAGGAACACGCCGCCCAGACCCGGATCGACCCCGGCCCGCAGCTCGGCGCTGCCTGCTTCCTGCCGGAACGTGGCGTGCCGCTCACGGGTGACGAAGGCGTCGACCACGTCGGCGTCCCGCGCGTCCGGCAGCAGGGACCGCAGCTCGGCGGTGAAGGTGTCGACGAGGCGGCGGGTCGGCACGCCGATCTCGGCGTCGGCCGCCGACACCGTGATCGCGAGGTACTGCGCCCCGGGACGCCGCGCCTGCAGGCCGGACGTGCGGGTGCGGTCGAAGAACCACTGCACCGGCGTGCCCACACCGGCGGCGAACGGCAGATCGGTGACGCGCCGGTCGAAGATCACGTGCACGTTGACGATGGGTGACGTGCCGAGCCGTTGGGCGGATGCCGCGGGGGTGTCGGCCAGCTGCGGCGCGACAGCGAACGCGGCGCGCGGCGGAACCGCGAGCACGACCTGCTGCGCGCGCACGGACTCGACGGTGTCGCGGTGCCGCACGGTCACGACACGATCCTCGTCCACGCCTACGACAGGGCGCCCGAGCAGCACGTCGACGCCGGCGCGCTGCAGGGCGGCGCACGCAGCGGTGTGGTGCAGCGTGCCGAGCGGCGCGTCGGCGTACCCGACGTCCCCGGCGGGGGCGTGGTCGAGCACACCGGTGCGGAACACCTTCGCCGCGAGCGCCAGCGACGCGTGGTCGGGGTCGATGTTCAGCGTGGCCGTTGCGAGCACGCCCCAGAGGGCGTCGATCGTCGCGTCGTTCTGCCCATGCCGGCGCAGGTGGTCGCCGAGCGTGCGGCGGTCGAGCGTGCGGTCGGACGGGTCGAGCAGGCGAAGGGCGACGGCACCGCGCGCGGCGCGGGCGCGATCGGCCGGTGACAAGGCTCGGTAGCCCGCGAGCGCCGCGGTCAGGTGGGCGGGTGCGGGGACGCCGGGCGTGCGGGCTATCCGCGTCGGTCGCAGGCCGCCGGGCCGCAGCACTGCGATGTCGAGACGCGGTTGCAGCAACGGTGCGCCCGGCGACGCCGAGCCGGTCGAGCAGCCCGCGGTAGGCCTCGCAGCAGCGCAGGAAGACGTGCTGCCCGTTGTCCACGTCGAGCCCGTCCCGCCGGAACGAGGTGGCCATGCCGCCGAGCCGCGGCCGGGACTCGAGCAGCACCACCCGCCGGCCCTCGTCGGCGCAGCGCAGTGCGGCGGAGATGCCGGCCAGGCCGCCGCCCACCACGGCGACGTCCACCTCGCGGTCGCCGTCACCGGTCCCGCGCGCCCCCGGGACGCTCACCAGGGTGCGCTCAGTCATCGGCGCCACCGCCCAGCAGCGAGCGGCCCAGTGCCGAGCCGGCCACGCGGAGCTTCTGCCCGGCCGGCAGCGACAGCCGACCCGCCATGACGAGCGACGGGTCGGCGGCGATGCGGTGCAGCAGCTCGTGGTAGATCCCGGCCATCGCCGCGCAGCAGGCCGCGCTGCGCCGGTCGAGCAGCGGCAGCAACTGCAACCCGCGGTCGTACCAGCCCCAGGCCCGCGCCGCCTCGAAGCGGATCAGTTCGGCCAGAGCACCACCGCAGGGGTCGAGGCGCCCGTCGTCGCCGACGGCGAGCGTGACCCCGAACAGGTCGACGTCGGCGGTGGGCAGGTACACCCGGCCGTTGATCAGGTCCTCACGGATGTCGCGCAGCACGTTCGTCAGCTGCAGCGCCACGCCCAGAGCGTCGGCCAGCTCGGACGCCTCCGCCGCGCGCGGGCCGGCGAGGGCCGGCGAGAAGACGCCGAGCGACAGGCGGCCGATCGAACCGGCGACGTAGCGGCAGTACTGCACGAGGTCGTCGAGGTCGGCGTACTTGTGGCCGCGGACGTCCTGCTCGCACCCGCTCACCAGCTCACCGAACGCGTCGAGCGGGATCGGCAAGCGCGTGGCGGCGTCGGCCAGCGCGACGAGCACCGGGTCGTCGGGACGGGCAGCGGGATCGGCGACGGCGCGCCGCGCGTCGTCGAGGCGACGGAGCTTCTCGGCGTCGGGCAGGGTGCCGTCGCCGATGTCGTCGACCCGCCGCGCAAACGCGTACACCGCGCACAGCGCGGACCGCTTCGCCGGCGGCAGCAGCCGGATGCCCCAGAAGAAGTTGCGGGCCTGCTCGCGCGTGATGCGCTCGCACTCGGCGTAGGCGACCTCGACCGTGACCGTCATGACGTCACCCACCGCCCGCTCGTCGGACGGGCCCAGACCCGAGCGGCGTGGACGGCTGTACGGCGCGATGACGGGTGCACGTCCTGTCCGAGCACGTCGTAGGTCGCCGCCTCGAGCGCGTCGGCCGTCGCGAGGCCGCCGGCGACGTACCCGGACACTGCCAACCGGGCCCAGCCGTGCAGGCGTGATACCAGCGGTGCGCCCTGCCGCAGCAGGTCACGGGCGCGCACGACCTGGTCCGCGAGGACCCGGCGCAGCCGCGGCGAGGTCGCGGTACCGGTCAGCTCCGCGTCAGTGACCCCGGCGGCGCGGAGTTCGGCCGCGGGCAGGTAGACGCGGCCGCGGCGCGCGTCCTCGCCGACGTCCTGGCAGTGCTCGAGCACCTGCAGCGCGGCGCACACGGCGTCGGAGTCCTCGATCAGGGCCGGCGTCGCCGCGTCGGCCACGTGCAGCACGATGCGGCCCACCGGCGCAGCCGAGAGCCGGCAGTAGCCGAGCAGGTCGTCGAAGGTCTCGTAGGCAGCCACGTGCTGGTCGACGCGGTTGGCCTCGACGAGGTCGAGGTAGTCCTGGACCGGCACGCCGTGGCGTCGGGTGAGGTCGGCCAGCTCGGCCACCGGCGGCAGGGTCGACCCGCCGTCGGGCAGCAGGCGCAGTTCGTCGGCGATCACGTCGAGCACCGCGAGCCGTTCAGCCGTACCTCCGGGCAGTTCGTCGCCGACGTCGTCGACGAAGCGGGCGAAGCGGTACACGGCGGCGAGGTCGTCCCGCACGCCACGCGGCAGCACGCGCAACGCCACGGGGAAGTTCTCCGCCGCCATCTTCGCGGCGGAGGCTGAGGCGGCCGACTGCACCAGTGACGTGACGGCCCTGCTGGTCAGGCCGATCATCTCCATTCCCCGAAACCCGGTTGCGCAGAGCGTGAGAACCTTAGCCAGGCTAACGATATCCCTCACCGGTATATCAGAATTGTTCCACCGGTCCGACAACGGCGGTGCACCGACGCTCCGGCCCGGCGGGCGACCACGTCACTGCAGGTCCGGAACACTAGACACGCTGACGACCACACTGGCAATCACATTTGGCAAGACCGGCAATCACATTGCCGAGTACCGGCGACGAGCCGAACGAAGGGCGGTCATGGGGACCAACGAGCCGTTCCGTCTCGACGACGTCGTGCAGGCGGGCAACGCCGAGCGCTACGCCCTGCACCGCGAGCACCTGAACCCGCAGCTGCCGCGCATGCTGCACGCCATCGGCTTCGACCGGAGCTACGTCCGCGGCGAGGGTGCCTACCTCTACGACGACCAGGGCCGTCGACTACCTCGACATGCTCGCCGGCTTCGGCGTGTTCGCCCTCGGGCGGCACCACCCCGTCGTGCGCCAGGCGATGCACGACGTGCTGGACGCGGGCCTGGCCGACCTCACGCAGTTCGACGCGCCGGTGCTCGCCGGCCCGCTCGCCAAGGCCCTGCTCGCCAAGGCGCCGCACCTCGACCGGGTCTATTTCGGCAACTCCGGCACGGAGGCGGTCGAGGCCGCGCTGAAGTTCGCCCGCTACTACACGGGGCGCTCGCGGGTGCTGTACTTCGAGAGCGCGTTCCACGGTCTCACCGCGGGGTCGCTGTCGGCCAACGGCGGCTCGGACTTCCGCAAGGGTTTCGGCCCGATGCTGCCCGGCAAGGCGCTGCCGTGGGGTGATCTCGACGCGCTCGAACGCGAGCTGCTGCGCGGCGACGTCGCGGCCCTGCTCGTCGAACCGGTGCAGGGCAAGGGCGTGGCCGTCGCGCCGCCGGGGTTCCTGGCCGACGCGCACCGGTTGCTGAAGGCCTACAAGGCGCTCCTGATCGCCGACGAGGTGCAGTGCGGGCTCGGCCGCACCGGCGAGTGGTTCGCCTTCCAGCACGACGGCGTCGAGCCCGACCTCGTGGCCGTGGCCAAGGCGCTGTCCGGCGGTTACGTGCCGGTCGGCGCGACGCTCGGCCGCGACGAGATCTTCCGCAAGGTCTACTCGAGCATGGACCGCGTCCTCGTCCACGACTCGACCTTCGGCTCGAACGCGCAGGCCATGGCCGCCGGGCTGGCCACGATGCACGTGCTCGAACACGAGGACGTCGTCGAGAACGCCCGCGTGGTGGGCGCCGAGCTCAAGCGCCGGCTCGAGGAGCTGGTACCGCGCTACGAGATGCTGCACGAGGTTCGCGGCCGTGGGCTGATGATCGGTATCGAGTTCGGTGCGCCGCAGACGTCGTGGAAGGCCCGGGCGCACTACCGGGCGCTCCAGGTCGCCCGCAAGGGCCTGTTCGCGCAGACCGTCGTGCACGCCCTGTTCCACCGGCACCGCATCCTGACCCAGGTGTCCGGCGACCACATCGAGGTGATCAAGCTCATCCCGCCGCTGATCATCGGCGAGCGCGAGGTCGACCGCTTCGTCGCCGCCTTCGTCGACGTCATGGATGACGCGCACCGCGGGGCAGCGCTGACCCGCTCGTTCGCGTCCAGTCTCGCCGGCCAGCGCCGACGACCATGACCGGCGTCCTGGTCAGCTATCTGCTCGCGGCGCTCGCCGCGGGCGGGAACGCGCTGGCCAACGTCATGCAGCGCAAGTCCGGGCTGGAGCAGCCGCCGGACCGGCCCTTCGGTCCCGGCCTGCTGTTCGACCTCATCCGCTCCCCCACCTGGCTGCTCGGCTTCCTCGGCCTCGTCAGCTCGTTCGTGCTGCAGGCGGTGGCGCTCGGCTTCGGGCAGCTGTCCGGCGTGGAGCCGATCATCACGCTCGAGGTGCCGCTGACGCTGCTCATCGCCTCGCGCGTCTTCGCCACCCCGCTGCACCGCCCGGAATGGACCGGCATCCTCGTCATGACCGCCGGCATGATGGCGCTGGTCGCGCTGCTCGACCCCCAGCCCGGCAACGAGACGCACGTCGCGTCCTGGATCTACGCCGCGGCGGGCGGTGCCACCACGGCCACGATCGTGCTGCTGGTGCTGGTGTCCTTCCGCGGCGGTTCGATCTGGAAGACGGCCTGCCTCGGCGCGGCCGCCGGCACCAGCTTCGGCCTCACCGCGACGATGCTGAAGGAGACCATCGCGCAGGGTGACCAGCGCGGCGTCCTAGGCGTCGTCAGCACCTGGCAGACCTACACCGCCGTCGCGTTCGGCATCGGCGGACTCGTGCTCGTGCAATGGGCGCTGCACACCGGGCCGCTGCTGGCCGCGCAACCGGGGTTCACGCTCATGGATCCGCTCGTGTCGATCCTCTGGGGCACGCTGGTGTTCGGCGAGACGACCCGGACCGGCTGGTGGCTCGTCCCGGCGACCGCGGGCGCCGTCGCCGTGGGGGTCGGCGTCACCGTGCTCGCGCACTCGCCGCTGCTGGCACAGATCAACGAGCAGACCGATCCGGCACCGGTCGCGCAAGCAGCGACCGCCTGAGGCCGATCGCGGGTTACTCTCGCGGCGTGTGGACGACCGAGCGCGACGACGAGTGGGACGAGCCGGACTCGCCCCGCCCGTACGTCGACGGCGCCTGGGGTCGCACCGCAAATCCGAACACCGTCGAGGGTGAGCTGCAGAACCTCGCCGTGTTCGGCAACGGGATCGGGCGCCTGCCCCGCCCGCACCGCATCGCGGCCAAGGTCGTCGTCTGGCTGATCCTGCTGGGCACGCTGCTGACCATCGCGTACGGCATGGTCGGCATCGTCCGGGTCTGGTAACACCTGGGACACCGCGCCGGCAGTACCGTCGTAGGCATGTGGCGCACGAAGCAGGAGATCCCGCCGGCCGAGGTCGTGAAGACCGATGACGAGTGGCGCGAGCAGCTGAGTCCCGCGGAATACGCGGTGCTACGCAAGGCCGGGACCGAGCGGCCGTTCACCGGCGAGTACACCGACAACCATCGCGAGGGTGTCTACAGCTGCCGGGCGTGCGGGCACGAGCTGTTCCGCAGCGAGCACAAGTTCGACTCGCACTGCGGCTGGCCCAGCTTCTTCACCCCGCTCGCTGCGGACAACATCATCGAGCGCACCGACCGCGGGCTGGGCATGACGCGCACCGAGGTGTTGTGCGCGCACTGCCACAGCCACCTCGGGCACGTGTTCTCCGGTGAGGGCTACGGCACGCCCACCGACCTGCGCTACTGCATCAACTCGATCTCGCTGACCTTCGACGGGGAGTGACGGCCGCCGTACCGGGCGGTAACGCGGCACCGGTGGGCTGAGGTCGGCGGGGCATCGGCGAGCCCGACCGGGCATGATCTGCACCATGACGGACTCGGTGTGGCGCCTCGGCGACCGCTACCGCGTGATCGATCGCATCGGGTCCGGCGGCATGGCCGACGTCATGCGCGCGCACGACGAGCTGCTCGACCGCGACGTTGCCGTCAAGGTGTTCCGCAGCACGCCCAGCACACCCGACACGGCCGTCGGTTCCGAACGGCAGGCGGCCGAGCTGCGGGCCCTGGCCCGGTTGAACCACCCGAACCTCACCGTCCTGTTCGACGGCGCGATCGGCGGCGAGGGCCCGGCCTACCTGGTCATGGAGCTCATCGACGGCCCCAGCCTCGCCGAGGAACTGAGCGCCGGGCCGATGAACCCGACCCGGGTGGCCGAGGTCGGGGCGCAGGTGTCCGACGCGCTCGCCTACGTCCACTCCGTCGGCATGGTGCACCGCGACGTCAAGCCGGCCAACATCCTGCTGGGCTCGGACCGCATCGTGGATTCGGACTGGGCGCGGGCCCGGCTCACCGACTTCGGCATCGTCCGGCTCGTCGGCGACGAGGGCCTCACCCAGGCCGACATGACGCTGGGCTCGGCGTCCTACCTGGCACCGGAGCAGACCCGGGGCTCGGCCGTCGGGCCCGAGGCAGACGTGTACGCGCTGGGTCTGTCGCTGCTCGAGGCACTGACCGGCCACCGCGCGTTCGAGGGCCCAGCGCTCGAAGCTGCGATGGCACGGCTGACGAACGACCCCGAGATCCCGCCCGGCCTGCCCGCCCCGTGGCCGTCGCTGCTGCGGGCGATGACGGCACGCGACCCGGCGGCCCGGCCGACGGCGGCGCAGGTCGCGAAGGTCTTGCGCGGCACCGACACCACCGGAGCGGCGTTGGCCGCGGTGCCCGCCTACCCGGTCGCCCCGGTGGGGCCGTCGACGCCGCTCAGCGACGCCTCGACGAGCGTCATCGATCGCAGCGCCACGTCGGGCTACACCGGTGCCGCGCTGGCCGGAGCGGGGCTTGGTGCGGCCGCCGGTGCGGGCGCGGCGGGTGCCGGTATGGCCGGCGGTATGACCGGCGGCGCCACCGGATCAGCGGACGCAGCGGGTTACACCGGCGCCACCACGGCCCTGCCGCCGCAGCTGCCGCCGGTGCGCGGGCCCGCGGAGTCCGGGTCGTGGGCCCCAGGTGGCCCTCCCCCGCCGGCGTCCGCGACACGACGCGGGCGCTCGACGCCCTGGGTGATCGTGGCCGTCGTGGCCGTGGTCGCCCTGCTCGCGCTGGGCATCGCGCTGCTGCTGACGTCCGGGTCCGGCGGCGGCGGTGGGGGCGCGACGTCCACACCGCCGAGCACGCGGGTCACGACGCATCCGTCCTCGACTCACGCGAGCACGACGCACGCGCCGACCCGGTCCCACACGTCGTCCGCGCCGTCGTCGGCCACCAGCTCGGCGTCGAGCTCGGCGTCCTCGTCGGCCAGTTCCTCCTCGTCGGCGCCACGGTCGTCGGCCAGTCGCTCGTCCAGCTCGGCAACCTCGTCCCCGGCGACCCGGACGTCGTCGTCGAAGAGCACCACGGCCGCGGCCGGCGGGCCGACGTCCCGCCCGGCAGGCGCCTCGACCAGCACAACGGCCCGTCCCTGACGGACCGCGCTGAACCGCGGCGCCTGACGGTCGCCGCCTGGTGATCGCGTCGTCAGCGGCCGATCCGGTCGAACTGCAGATCGTCGGTGCGGCCGGTCTGCACGCTGCGCATGGTCAGCCAGAGTCGCCCGCCGTCGTCGAGGCGGCCGCTGAACCAGGTGCTGCCGGCCGGCGTGAAGGTCTCGAACGAGATCTCCTGCCCGTCGGTCCAGAACCGGCCGCGTGCGAGCGATCCGTTGGGCCAGGCGAACCAGCGCTCCAGCGTGGGCGACGGCGGGCAGGACACCGAGATCACGTAGCCGTTGTCGTACAGGCGCAGGTGCTCGTGCACCGACGGTCCCGCCGGTGTGGCCCGTGGCTGGGAGCGCCACAGGCCGACGAACTCGTCCACGGCGCTTACGGCAGCGCGTCGACGATCTCGGGCACGCTGCGCCGGCGGCCGGTGTAGAACGGCACCTCTTCGCGGACGTGCCGTCGCGCGTCCGAGCCGCGCAGGTGGCGCATCAGGTCGACGATGCGGTACAGCTCGTCGGCCTCGAAGGCGAGGATCCACTCGTAGTCGCCGAGCGCGAACGAGGACACCGTGTTGGCGCGGACGTCCTTGAACTCGCGGGCCATCTGCCCGTGCTCGGCCAGCATCCGGCGCCGCTCGGTGTCGGGCAGCAGGTACCACTCGTAGGAGCGGACGAAGGGGTAGACGCAGAGGTAGGCGCGGGGCTCCTCGTCGGCGAGGAACGCCGGCACGTGGCTCTTGTTGAACTCGGCCGGGCGGTGCAGCGCCATGTTCGACCACACCGGCTCGAGGTGCGTGCCGAGACCGGTCCGGCGGAAGCGCGAGTACGCCTCCTGCAGCGCGTCCGCGGTCTCGGCATGCCACCACACCATGAGGTCGGCGTCGGCCCGCAGCGCCGAGACGTCGTAGGTGCCGCGCACGACGACGTCCTTGGCGGCGAGGTCGGCGACCAGCTGTTCCACCTCGGCGGCGAGTGGTGCCCGGTCGGCGGCGCCCAGCGGGCGGGCGCACCGGAACACCGACCAGGCGGTGTAGCGGATGACGTCGTTCAGTTCGCGTGCTGCCTTGCCGTCGACCATGTGGTCATTCTCCTCGCTCGGGTGTCCCTGCTGCCACCGCGCTCAGCGCCGTCACGATGTGATCCGCGGCGCGCCGGGCGCTGCCGATGCAGGCCGGGACGCCCACGCCGTCGTACGCGGCCCCGCATACGGCGAGTCCCGGCACCTGTTCGACGGCGGCCCGGACGCGGGCGATCCGCTCGACGTGCCCGACGCCGTACTGCGGCAGGCCGCCGCCCCAGCGCGTGACGGCGGCGTCGACCGGTTCGGCGTCGATGCCGAGCAGCGGCCGCAGCTCGCGCCGGACGAGAGCAAGCAGATCTCCATCGGTCATCTGCAGGGCCTGCGGTTCCCCGGCCCGCCCGACCGACGCGCGGAGCAGGGTCAGGCCACCCGTGTCGAGCGGCCACTTCTGCGACGACAGGGTCACGGCTTTCACCGCCAACCGTTCGCCGCTGCCGACGAGCAGCCCGCTGCCCCCCGGCGGCGTGATGCCGTCGAAGGCGAAGGTCGTGATCGCCATGCTCGCGCTGTCGATGCCGCCGAGCTCCGCGGCGGCGGCCGGTGCGATGTCGCGCAGCAGCCGCGCCGCCTTGGCCGGAGGCGCCGCGACGACGACGGCGTCGGCCTCGATGCGCTCGCTCGCCGGGACGGCGCCGCACTCGAGGGCGAAGCCGGTCGGCGTCCGGGTGACGGAACGGACGGTGACGGACGTGCGGACGGTGAACCGGCCGGCCGTGGCGAGTGCCTGCGGCAGCCGTCCGAGGCCGCCGCGGAGCGTGCTGAAGATCGAACCGGCCGACGGCGCGCGGGTGCCGCTGCCGGTCAGGGTTCGTGCGGTCTCGACCAGCGAGCCGCCGTCGGTGAGGCGGGCGGCCAGCGCCGGGAGGGTCGCGCGCAGCGACAACCCGTCCGCGCGTCCGGAGTAGACGCCCCCGAGCAGCGGGTCGACGAGCCGGTCGGTGATCTCGTCGCCGAGCCGGTCGCGGACGAGCGCGCCCACCGCGATGTCGTCGGCGAGTGGCGGCAGCGGATCCAGGTCGGGCTCGGCGTCGATCGCGGCCACCGCCTGCGGTGTCAGCGCGCCGGACTCACGAGCGGCCGCAGCGTCCGTCGGGATGCCCATCAGGGTGCGCGCCGGCAGCGCGTGATCGGTGCCGCCGGTGCGGATGCGGGCGGCGGTGGTCAGCGGTGCGATGCGGTCGCCGTCCAGTCCGGCCGCGGCGATCAGCTCGAGCGCCTCGGGGCGGGTCGTGAGCACCGCCTCGGCGCCGACGTCGACCACGACGCCCGCGACCTCGGCGGTGCGCAGCTTGCCCCCGACCTCCGATGCGGCCTCGAGCACGGTGACGTCGAGGCCGGCGTCGGCGGCGAACCAGGCCGCGGCGAGCCCGGCAATGCCGCCGCCGATCACGACCAGCGAACGGGGGCGGGTGGTCACGAGCCCAGGAAGTGGACGAGCTCGACGATGCGCGTGAGGACATCCGGGTCGGCGCCCGGCGGCACTCCGTGGCCGAGGTTGAAGACGTGCCCGGCGGCGGCGCGGCCCTGCCCGCACCACGCGGCGGGTCTCGCGCTCGACGACGTCCCAGTCGGCACCGAGCAGCGCGGGGTCGAGGTTGCCCTGGACGACCGCACCCGGGCCGATCCGGCGCGCCGCCTCGTCCAGCGGCACCCGCCAGTCGACACCGACGACGTCGGCGCCCGCCGTGCGCATGGCGCCCAGCAGCTCGCCCGTGCCGACCCCGAAATGGATGATCGGCACGGTGCCGGCGAGCGGCTGCAGCACCGCGCGGCTGTGCGGCAGCACGAACTGCTCGTAGTCGGCCAGCGACAGCGCGCCGGCCCACGAGTCGAACAGCTGGACAGCCGAGGCGCCGGCCCCGATCTGCACCTTCAGGTACTCGCGGGCGATGCCGGCCAGCCGCTCGAGCAGCGCGTGCCAGAGATCGGGCCGGCCGTGCATGAACGCCTTGGTGCGCGCGTGGTCCTTGGACGGGCCGCCCTCGACGAGGTAGCTCGCCAGCGTGAACGGCGCCCCGGCGAAGCCGATCAACGGCGTCGCGCCCAGCTCGGCCGTCAGCGTGCGCACGGCCTCGTCGACGTAGGGGACGTCGCCGGCGTCGAGCGGACGCAGCCGCTCCAGATCGGCTGCCTCGCGGAACGGCTGCTCGACCACCGGGCCGACTCCGGTCACGATGTCGATGCCGACGCCGATCGCGACCAGCGGCACGACGATGTCGGAGAAGAAGATGGCGGCGTCCACGCCGTGCCGGCGGACCGGCTGCAGGGTGATCTCGGTGATGAGCTCCGGGGTGCGGCACGCCTCGAGCATCGAGTTGCCCTCGCGCAGCGCGCGGTACTCGGGCAGCGAGCGGCCGGCCTGCCGCATGAACCACACCGGCGGGTAGGCGCCGGGCCGCCCGGTGGCGGCGCGCACGAGCAGCGAATCGCCGGCGCCCGTCGGGGTGCCGGAGGTCGTCGGCGACGTGCCGGGGGTCGTCGGCAGGGGGGCGGCAGGCAGGTCGGTGGTCATCGCTTCCATGGTCCCACCCCGCCCTCTCGCCCCGCCTCCCCGGCCGGTGTGGTCGTGACACGCCGGCGTGTCCGCAGCCACACCGGCCGGGAAGCGCGGACGCGTTCGGCGCGCCTCCCCGCCCGAGGCGTTCCTCCGTGCGATTTTCACGGGTGGATTCGACGGGTTACGACCCGCCGTCGGAAGGAGGACGCCGTGACGATCGACGTGATCACGCTGTACTGCCCCACGTGTGCGCGCGACAGCCTGGCCGAGACGCCGCCGTGCCCCGAGGGACACGGCGACACGTGCCCCGACCGCGCCTGCGTGGAATGCGGCACCGCCCTGCTGCTGGACGGCCCGCTGATCGACATCGCACGGTTGCGCGGCCGCCCCCGGCGCGCGGCGTGACCCCGCCGGTGACCACCCCGATCACCCCAGCGCGCACCGAGCCCGGCATGACCGACACGCGCGAGCCCGGCTCGGCCACCACCCCGGCCGAGGAGCCGGAACGCCCGGCCGTCTTCCGCGCCGCCGTGCAGAGCCTGACCGGCACGGCGGTGCGTCCCGAGGTCGTCGTCGAGCCGCTGCGCCCGCCGCAGCGGCTCGCGCCGTGGAGTTACGCGCTGTCGGCCGACATCCTCTCGCCGGACGGTGTGGACCTTGCCTCGGGCCGGCTGGTCCTGCTGCACGACCCGGACGGGCACGAGGCCTGGGACGGTGTGCTGCGCCTCGTCGCCTACGCCTCGGCGGAACTGGACGAGCAAATGGGCGTGGACCCGATGCTGCCCACCGTCGGGTGGAGCTGGCTGACCGACGCGCTGGTCGAGCGCGGTGCGCCGTTCCGGGCCGCGGGCGGCACCGTCACGCAGACCACCTCGACCCGCTTCGGTGACCTCGCCGGGCCGGAGACGACGGTGTCGATGGAGCTGCGCGCCTCGTGGACGGCCGACACCCCGGACCTGCGTCCCCACCTGCTGGCGTTCGTCGACCTGCTGTGCGCGGCGGCCGGGTTGCCGCCGGAGGGGGTCACTGTCCTCTCGCACGGTTGATCACAGCCGCCTAGAGTGACGTTCCGGCTCCGCGAGTCGAGTGCGCGCGAAGCCGTGCCGCCGTTCCGCGTGCCCGTTCCGGGCCTGACTTCTGAGGCGAGACCACGCTGACTCCGCCGATCTCGAGCGACGCCCTGCCCGACCCCGCGCCCGGGGAGGAACCGACCGAAGAGGCCGTGCCGACCGCAGAGGCCGCCGACACCCCTCCCGTCCCCGTCCTGCACGAGCCGCGCGACGGTGTCCCCGAACCGCTGACCACGGCGGCCGCGCTCGCCGGCCTGGTCGAGACCCTCACCTCGGGGAACGGCCCGGTGGCCATAGACGCTGAGCGAGCGTCCGGCTACCGCTACAGCCAGCGCGCCTATCTCGTGCAGCTACGACGGGCCGGCACCGGCACGGCGATGATCGACCCCGTCGCGCTGCCCGATCTCAGCGCCGTCGGCAACGCGCTGGGCGATGCCGAGTGGATCCTGCACGCCGCCTCGCAGGACCTGGCCTGTCTGGCCGAGGTCGGTATGCGCCCGGCGCGGCTGTTCGACACCGAGCTCGCCGGCCGGTTGCTCGGAGACGAGCGGGTCGCGCTCGGGACCATGGTCGAGAAGCACCTCGGCATCGGGCTGGTGAAGGGGCACTCGGCCGCGGACTGGTCGACGCGCCCGCTGCCCTACGACTGGCTGGTCTACGCCGCCCTCGACGTCGAGCTGCTCATCCCCCTGCGCGACACCCTGGCCGCGTTGCTCGAGGAGGCCGGCAAGACCGAATGGGCGGCGCAGGAGTTCGAAGCCGTCCGTACCGCGCCGGCCGCGATGCGGCGCACCGACCCCTGGCGCCGGACCTCGGGAATCCACCGGCTGCGCAACCGCCGGCAACTGGCCATCGTCCGGGCCCTGTGGGAGTCCCGCGACGAGTACGCCGCCGAGCACGACGTCGCGCCCGGACGGGTGTTGCCCGACACCGCGATCGTCGAGGCGGCCAAGACCAACCCGGCCCGGCCGCGCGACCTGATGGCCCTGCCGGTGTTCGGCGGCCCCCGCCAGCGTCGCCGCGTCGGGCGCTGGTTCGGCGCCGTGACCGAAGGACGCGACCTGCCCGACGACGCGCTGCCGCCCGTGACCGCCGGCGAGGGCGACGGCATCCCCGCCCCGTCCCGCTGGCGCGAGCGGGACCCCGCCGCCGCTGTCCGGCTCGCCACGGCCCGCGCCACCGTCACCGAGCTCGCGGAGCAGCACACCGTGCTGGCACAGAACCTGCTGGCCTCCGACGTCATCCGCCGCCTGTGCTGGCAACCGCCGGCGCCGATCGATCCGGACACGGTGGCCGCACGGCTCGCCCGGCTCGGCGCCCGCCCGTGGCAGGTCGGGTTGACCGCCGCCCCGCTCGCGCAGGCACTGCAGGCCGAGGCCTGACCCAGGCCCAACCAGGGGCGCGTCCAGCAGCGCGTCAGGGCAGGCTGCGCTCGGAGGCGTCACCGGCATCGACGCGCCGGCCGTTGTCGGTGCCGGCCGAGCCGCCCAGCACGGCGGTCGTACCGGACGTCCCGACCACCGGCTCGGTGTGCTCACGCGGCAGCCCGATCCGCAGCGACAGCCCGCCGAACGGGGGCGCCGCCGTCTCCAGCTTCCCGCCGTGGGCGGTCACGATCAGCTTGACGATCGCGAGGCCGAGACCGGCGCCGCGGGTCGCGGTCCGCACCCGGCCGCCACGCCGGAACGGCTCGAACAGCCGCTCCACGTCGCTGGCCGAGATGACGGCGCCGCCATTGGCCACGTGCAGCCACGCCTTGGTCGCCGACTGGCCGGTCGTGATGCGCAACCAGCCGTCCGGGACGTTGTGCCGGATGCCGTTCTCGACCAGGTTGCCGATCAGCCGCTCGAGCAGCCGCGGGTCGCCGAGCACGACGGCCGACTCGACCTCGGTCTCGATGCGGATGTTCTTGGCGTTGGCCTCTGCCGCGACCGCGTTCAGCGCCGCCGGGACGAGCCACGCCAGGTCGACCGCCTCGTGCACCTCGAGGACCCCCCGCCCACCGCCTGCAGCCGCGCGAGGGTGAGCAGCGAGGTCACCAGCCGCTGCGCCCGCTCGGTGGCGTCGGCAACGACCCCGCCCATGCGGCGCAGCTCGTCGGCGTCGGCGTCCGGGTCGCTGAGCGTGACCTCGAGCTCGGTGCGGATCACCGACAGAGGCGTGCGCAGCTCGTGGCTGGCGTTGGCGACGAACAGCCGCTGGCTGTCGAAGGCGGCGTCCAGCCGGCCCAGCATGTCGTCGAAGGTGTCGGCGAGTTCGCGCAGCTCGTCCTCGGGGCCGCCGAGGTCGATGCGCTGGTCGAGGTTCTCCGTCGAGAGGGCCCGGGCGGTGGCGGTGAGCCTGGCGATCGGGCGCAGCGACTGCTTGGCCAGCATGTAGCCGCCGATGGTGCCGACGACCACGATGATCGCGAAGAACAGTAGGCCGGTGGTGAACAAGTAGTGCGTGGCCTGCCGTTTCGCCTCCTCCCGCACCGGTTCCGGGAGCGAGCGCCCGCCGCTGTCGATGGCGCGGCCGAGCAGGATGACGCTGGTGAACAGCAGCGAGACGCCCACGAGCAGGACGAGTCCGCCATAGAGCAACGCCATGCGTAAGCGCAGCGTTGGGCGGAACAGGCTCACTAGAGCGTCCCGGCTGCCTCACCGTTCGTGCCGAGCACGCCGGGGTCGATCCGGTAACCGGATCCCACGACGGTGTCGATGATGGCCGGCTCGCCGAGCTTGCGACGCAGCGTCATCATCGTCACGCGGACGGTGGTGGTGAACGGGTCGGCGTTCTCGTCCCAGACCCGGTCGAGCAGCTCCTCGCTGCTGACGACGGCGCCCTTGGCCATCATCAGCGTCTCGAGGACACCGAACTCCTTGCGGGTGAGATCGATCAGCTCGCCCTGGCGGCTGACCGTGCGCTTGGACGAGTCCAGCTCGATGTCGCCCGCCTGCAGGACGGGCGGCGCGGCCGGGGTCGTCCGCCGGCCCAATGCACGGACGCGGGCGACGAGTTCCTGGAAGGCGAAGGGCTTGGCGAGATAGTCGTCGGCGCCGAGGCTGAGCCCGGCCACCTTGTCCTCGACCGTGCCGCTGGCGGTGAGCATCATGACGCGGGTCAGGATGTCCTCGTCGCGCAGGCGCCGGCAGAACTCGTCGCCGGACATGCCCGGCAGGTCCCGGTCCAGCACGACCACGTCGTAGCGGGTGAGCGCCGCCTTGCGGTAGCCCTCGTCACCGTCGGTCGCGACGTCCACGGCCATGCCCTCGCGGCGCAGGCCGCGGGCCACCGCCTCGGCCAGCTGAACTTCGTCCTCCACCACGAGGATGCGCATCTGTCCTCCCGCCCCCGTCAGTCCGAGCCCGGGTCCTGGCGGGGTCCCGAGCCGATGTCCTCGCCGGTCCGCCGATGCAGCGCGGTCGAGGTGTCGTCGGTCGTGCTGTCCACCGTGCCCGGGTGTGGCTCGCCGGGGGTGCCGTCCGCGCTGGTGGCCGCCCATTCGACGATGCGGCGCCCGATGTCCTGGACGGTCAACCCGACGCGCGCGCGCACACCCGCCACGCTGTCGTGTTCCAGGAAAGCTACCGGTATCCCGATCTCCCGTGTGGGAACGGACAGCCCCGCGTCGCGCAGGACCTGCGAGACACGCGATCCGACGCCGCCCACGACGACGCCGTCCTCGACGGTCACCACGAGCCGCGCCTGTCGGGCGAGGTCGATCAGCGCCGGGTCGAGCGGGGTGACCCAGCGCGGGGCGACGACGCGGGTCGTGTACCCGGCCCGGTCGATGGACGCGGTCGCCCCGAGGGCGTCGAAGGCCATCGAGCCGACCGCGACGACGAGCACGTCGACCTCGGCATCGGGTCCCGGCTCGGCGAGCACGTCGACCGTGCCGACGTGCCGCGCGGCCGGCAGCAGGTCGTTGATCGGCGTCTTCGGGAACCGCAACACCGTGGGGGCGTCGTCGACGTCGAGCGCCTCGTGCAACAGCTCGCGCAGCGTCGTCTCGTCACGTGGTGCGGCGATGCGCAGGCCGGGCACCATGCCGAGCAGGGCGAGATCCCACATGCCGTTGTGGCTGGGGCCGTCCTGCCCGGTAATGCCGGCACGGTCGAGCACGACGGTGACCGGCAGCCGGTGCAGCGCCACATCCATCAGCAGCTGGTCGAAGGCGCGGTTGAGGAAGGTCGCGTACAGGGCGACGACGGGGTGCAGGCCGCCCATCGCGAGCCCGGCGGCCGAGGTCATGGCGTGCTGCTCGGCGATGCCGACGTCGTAGAACCGGTCCGGGAACGCCTTGCTGAACGGGCCGAGGCCGGTCGGGTCGCACATCGCGGCGGTGATCGCAACGACGTCGTCGCGCTGCTCGCCGACGCGCACCATCTCGTCGCTGAACACCGACGTCCAGCTGCGGCCGGTCACCGGGCGCGCGAGGCCGGTCGCCGGGTCGAACCCGCCCGACTGGTGCATCTGATCGGCCACGTCGTTCTCGGCCGGGGCGTAGCCGTAACCCTTGCGGGTGAAGGTGTGCACGATGACCGGGCCGTCGAAGCCGCGAGCGAGCCGGAATGCGTTCTCGAGCTCGGCGACGTCGTGGCCGTCGATCGGACCGAAGTACTTCAGGCCGAGGTCCTCGAACATGCTCTGCGGCTGCAGGAGGTCCTTGATGCCGCGCTTCATGCCGTGCAGCGCGTCGAAGAGCGGCGCACCGACGACCGGGGTGCGGTCGAGGCGCTCGCGGATCGTCGACAGCACCCGCTCGTAACCGGGACGCAGCCGCAGCCCGGCGAGGTGCCGGGCGAGGCCGCCCACCGTCGGGGAGTACGAACGGCCGTTGTCGTTGACGACGACGATCACCGGACGGTCGGCCCCGGCGATGTTGTTCAACGCCTCCCAGCACATGCCGCCGGTGAGGGCGCCGTCGCCCACCACGGTGACGATCGGCCCGCCGCTCGCCGCGCACCTCGAAGGCCTTGGCCAGCCCGTCGGCGTAGGACAGCGCCGTCGAGGCGTGCGAGTTCTCGATCCAGTCGTGCGGGCTCTCGGTGCGGCTGGGGTAGCCGGACAGACCGCCGCCCTGGCGCAGCGTGGGCATCTGCGGCGCGCGGCCGGTGAGGATCTTGTGGACGTAGGCCTGGTGGCCGACGTCCCACAAGATCGGCTCGACCGGCGAGTCGAACACGCGGTGCAGCGCGATGGTGAGCTCGACGACCCCGAGGTTGGGGCCGAGGTGCCCGCTCGTCCGCGCGACGGTCTGCACCAGCAGGTCTCGGATCTCCGCGGCGAGGGTCGCGAGCTGCGGCCCGTCGAGGGCACGGAGGTCGGCTGCCGATTCGAGACGGTCCAGGAGTCGCGTCACGCCCCTGATCGTACGGGCACTGTCCGGTTCGCTCCGGTCGGCGCGGCGGCTCCCCGGCCGTTCGGCCACCCTTTCCGGACGAGTTGACCCGCCTACACCGCGGCTGCACCGCGATCCGGCCGGGATAGCTCCCCACGAGCGGGGTCGGGGGCGGGGTCGTCAGGCGGGCGGCTCGAGCCGGGCGACGCATTCCACGTGGTGGGTCATCGGGAACGCGTCGTAGGCCCGCAGCGCGGTCAGGCGCCACCCGGCCTCGCGCGCGACGGCGACGTCCCGGGCCAACGCCGCCGGATCGCAGGCGACGTAGCCCACAGCCCGTGGACGCAGGGTCAGCAGCGCCTGCATGACGTCGCGGCCGGCGCCGGAGCGCGGTGGGTCCAGCACGACGACGTCCGGCATCGCCAGGTCGGCGAGCTCGGCCACGGTGTCGGCGCCCACCCGACCCCGCCCAACCTCGGCGTGCGGGAACGCGGCGAGGTTGTCCCCCGCGTCGGCGACCGCGGCGGCGTCGGACTCCAGGGCCAGCACCCGTCCCGATTCCCCCACCGCCTGCGCGAGCAGGACGGTGAGCGCCCCGGCGCCGGCGTACAGGTCGAAGATCGTCTCGCCCGGACGCGGCGCGACCAGCTCGAGCAACGCCGCACCGAAGGTCTCCGCGGCGTGCGGGTGCACCTGCCAGAACCCCCCGGCGGACACGGACAGGTCCTGGCCGCCGAGGATGTGGTGCAGCCGCTCGGGACCGGCCACGACCCGGATCCGGTCCGGTGGGCGGCGGCCGCGTGCCTGCCGCCCCGGCCCGGGACGGTGCTCGAGCACGGCCACGCCGTTGGCGTCCGCGTCCGGCGCCGTTCCCCGCGCCAGCTCGACACCCGAGGTCCCGCGCCGCGACCCCGCGACCTGGCGCGCCGACGTCAGCGCTGCCGCGTCACCCACGCCGGCGACGCCGAGCGGGCAGTGGTCCACCGGCTCGACATCGCGCGAGCCGTGCCGGTGCAGGCCGAGCGTGCCGTTTCGGGCGACGGCGTAGAGGTTGCGGGTGCGCCATCCCAAGCGGGCCGCCGGGCAGCTCGGCGACCTCGGTGAGCAGCGCGCGCACGTCCAGACGCGCCAGCCGGTCGAACTGCTCGTGCACGACGGTGAGCTTGAGCTCGCGTTGCGTCGCCTGCGACGCATGCTGCCAGTCGCACCCGCCGCACCGGCCGGGGCCGGCGTGCTCGCACGGCCGGTCGACGCGGCCCGGTGCCGCTTCGAGGACCTCGACGGCGTCGGCGAAGCAGTAGGAACCCCCGCGGTCCTGGGTCACGAGGGCGCGCACGCGCTCACCCGGCAGGGTGTGCCGCACGAACACCGCCCGGCCACCGGGATCGGGGTAGCGCGCCACGCAGGTGCCGCCGTGCGCCGGGCCGCCGATCTCCAGCTCCAGCGTGCGGCCGAGCAGCGGGCCTGACTCAGCCACTGGAATCCTCAGCCACTGGGGATGGTGATGTCCCGCTCGGTGCGCCGGGTCGCAGGTGACCCCGGAGCGACGTCCTCGTGGCTGCCGGTGCGGGACGGTGCCGCCGGGCCGTCCGGGCGGATCGGGCGCCGCTTCTTCGCCGCCTCGGCGTCGAGCAGCCAGGGCACGCTGGTGACCATCACGCCGGGCACGAACAGCAATCGGCCCTTGAGGCGCAGCGCCGACTGGTTGTGCAGCAGCTGCTCCCACCACCTGCTGACGACGTATTCCGGGATGAACACGCTGACGACATCGCGCGGACGATCGGTCCGCAACTTCTTGATGTACCCGATCAACGGGCGCGCGACCTCCCGGAACGGCGACTCGAGCACCGTCAGCGGCACCGGCAGGTCGTGCCGCTGCCACTCGGCTTGCAGCGCGCGGGTCTCGTCGTCGTCGACGTTGACGGTGAGCGCGGTGAGCGTGTCCGGCCGTGTCGCCTTGGCGAAGGCCAGCGCGCGCAGCGTCGGCTTGTGCACCTTGGACACCAGCACGATGACGTGGTTGCGCGACGGCAGGACCAGGCCGACATCCTCGCTGATCAACTCCTGCGACACCCGGGAGTAATGCTTGTTGATGCCGCGCATGATCGCGTAGAGGATCGGCATGGCGATGAGCACCAGGTAGGCGCCCTTGGTGAACTTGGTGATGATCACAATGACCAGCACCAGGCCGGTGAAGCTGGCCCCGAAGGCATTGATCGAGCGCGAGCTGTTGATCCGCCGCCGTTCGCCCGGATCCCGTTCGGTGCGCAACAGCCGGTTCCAGTGCCGCACCATGCCGGATTGTCCGAGCGTGAACGACGTGAAGACGCCAATGATGTAGAGCTGGATCAGGCGCGTGACGTCGGCCTTGTAGATGACGATGAGGATGCTGGCGACCAGGGCCAGCGCCACGATGCCGTTGCTGTACGCGAGCCGGTCGCCCCGGTTGTTCAGCTGCCGCGGCAGGTTGCTGTCACGGGCAAGGATCGAGCCCAGCAGCGGGAAGCCGTTGAACGCGGTATTCGCGGCGAGCACCAGGATCAACGCTGTCGCCGCCTGGATGTAGAAGAACCCGACGCTGTGCGGACCGCCGAAGACCGCGCCGGCCACCTGCGCGATGACCGTCCGCTGCGGCCGGTGCGCGCAGTTGACCGCGCCCTTGAGCAAGCAGCTGTTCGACGACGGGTCGGTGATGTGCACCTTGGACACCAGCGCCAGCATGGTGATGCCGAGGAACATCGCCACCGCGATGGCGCCCATCGCCGCCAGCGTGCGTTGCGCGTTGCGGGCCTTGGGCGGCCGGAACGCGGGGACGCCGTTGGCGATGGCCTCGACGCCGGTGAGCGCGGTGCAGCCGGACGAGAACGCACGCAAGGCGAGGAACAGGAGCGCGAGGAAGCTCAGCGAGCCGTAGCCCTGGTGCGGATCGACACCGAAGTGCGCGCTCTCGGCCACTGGGGCATCGCCGACGATGATGCGAATTAGGCCGGTGACGATCATGATGAACACACCGGCGGCGAACAGATAGGTGGGCACGGCGAAGGTCAGCCCTGCTTCGCGAATGCCACGTAAATTCACGGCGGCCAGCACGATGACGAACCCGACTGCCATGAGCACGCGGTACTCGTGCACCGACGGCACGGCCGAGATGATGTTGTCCACTCCGGAGGACACCGACACCGCCACCGTCATGACGTAGTCGACCAGCAGGGCGCTCGCCACCACGACGCCGGCCGAGCGACCGATGTTCTTCGTCGCGACCTCGTAGTCGCCGCCGCCGGTCGGATACGCCTTCACCAGCTGGCGGTAGGACAACACCACCGCCCCCATCAGCACCGCGACGGCCAGCGCCAGCCACGGCGTGAGGTACAGGAAGGCGGTGCCGCCGACGGTCAGGACGAGCAGGATCTCCTGCGTCGCGTAGGCCACGCTGGACAGCGCGTCACTGGCAAAGATGGGCAACGCGAGCCGCTTCGGCAGCAGTGAGTGCCCGGCGTTCTCGGACGACATCGGGGTACCGATGATGACGCGCTTGAGCACGCGGGTTAATCGGGCCACGACCGGCACAATACGGCGGTACCGGTTGCCGCGGGACCGCTGGATGCCTCGATCGGGCCACGGTTGTGTAGCGTCCGATTCGCCGGTCCGGCCCCCAGCCGTCCGGTGACGCAGAAGGAGAGGCGCGCCCGTTGCACATCGTGATCATGGGGTGCGGACGTGTCGGGGCGGCGCTCGCGCACCAGCTGTCCCCGTTGCAGGAGCACACCGTCTCGGTCATCGACCAGGACCCGCTGGCGTTCCGCCGCCTCGGCGAGGACTTCCGCGGCCGCCAGGTCAAGGGCGTCGGCTTCGACCGCGAAACCCTGATCGAGGCCGGCGTCGAGGAGGCCGGCGCGTTCGCCGCGGTCAGCAGCGGTGACAACTCCAACATCATCGCCGCCCGGGTGGCCCGCGAGACGTTCAACGTCCAGCGCGTGGTGGCCCGCATCTACGACCCCAAGCGGGCCGAGGTGTACGAGCGGCTCGGTATCCCCACTGTCGCCACGGTGCCGTGGACCTCGTCGCGGCTGATGAAGGCGGTGCTCGGTGAGTCCTCGGCCGAGGCGTGGCGTGATCCGTCCGGTTCGGTCGCGATGGTGGCGGTGATCCCGCACGAGGGCTGGATCGGCACACGGCTGACGGACCTGGAGTCGGCCACCGGCGCCCGCGCCGGCCTGGTCAGCCGCTTCGGCTCCGGGCAGCTGCCGCTCGCGTCGACGGTCGTGCAGTCCGGCGACAAGGTCTACATGCTCTGCACCGACGACACGGTCGAGTCGGTGCGCACTACCGCGGCCCAGCCCCCTGAGGCGGTGCAGTCATGAGGGTGGCCATCGCCGGCGCCGGCGCGGTCGGGCGTTCGATCGCGCGCGAGCTCCTCACCAAGCACCACCAGGTCATGCTCATCGACAAGGACCCGTCCAAGGTCGGCGGCGACCGGGTCGAGGGCGCCGAGTGGCTCGTCGGGGACGCGTGCGAGGTCGCGAATCTCGAGGAGGCCCGGCTCGAGGACTACGACGTCGTCGTGGGCGCGACCGGCGACGACAAGGCCAACCTCGTCGTGGCCCTGCTCGCCAAGACCGAGTTCGCGGTCCGTCGCGTCGTGGCCCGGATCAACCACCCCGCCAACGAGTGGCTGTTCACCGAGGCGTGGGGCGTGGACGTCGCGGTGTCGACGCCGCGCGTGCTCGCGTCCCTGGTCGAGGAGGCGGTCGAGGTCGGCGACGTCGTGCGGCTGTTCGGCATCCGGGAGGGCCAGGCCAACCTCGTCGAGA
Organism: uncultured Actinomycetota bacterium; assembly: GCA_963787985.1. Lineage (GTDB taxonomy): Bacteria > Actinomycetota > Actinomycetes > Mycobacteriales > Jatrophihabitantaceae > Jatrophihabitans. The sequence goes on from CAWBEL010000004.1 coordinate 525,109, forward strand.
TGACCCTGCCCGAGGACGCGCCGTGTTCCGGCCACCCCGTCCGCGACCTCGACCTGCCGAAGGACACCTCGCTGGTGAGCATCATCCGCGGCCGGCGGGTCATCACTCCGTCGGCGGACGAGCCGCTCGAGCCGGGCGACGAGCTGCTGTTCGTGACGCTGCCGGAGGCCGAGGACGCGCTGCGCGAGGCGATCCTCCCCCGCTGACGGGCTGACGGGCTGACGGACTGCTGGTCTCAGGCCGCGGCGACGTGCCGGCGCGCGCGCGTCACGACCAGGAAGCCGAAGCCGATGGCGGCGATGAACAGCGGGTAGCCCATGGCGATGCGGGCGACGGCCAGCCAGCCGGTGGCATGGTGTTGGTACAGCACGAGCTGCACGACCCCGCGTATCAAGAAGACGAACGTGGCCGCGACCGTCGCCCAGGCGTAGGCGCGGCGTAGCGGGCGGCGCCGGTGCCACGGCAGGTCGTCCTCGACCGGTGTCGGGTCCAGGAACTCCCACGCCACCCCCACGAGCGGACGCCGGAAGGCAAGCGACACGGCGAAAGGGACGGCGTAGAGGAAGCTCGTGACGATGCCGAGCAGGAAGTAGCCGCGCGCCTCACCGGTACGCGCCGCGATCAACGCCGCGATGACCACGCCGAGCAGGCCCGATACCGCCTGCTGCACGGACTGCTTGCGGGCGAGGCGGTAGGCGCACAGCAGCAGCGCCGACCCGACGGCGGCGATGATCGCCGGGCGGAGCGAGGTGGTGACGTTGACGATCACGAAGACGGTGGTCGGGATCGCGGCGATCAGCGCGCCGGACCACCCGCCGATGCTCGCAAGCAGCTGGCGGCGGTATACCTCGCGCAGCTCACCCGGGCGCGTCGACGGCGACAGAGGAGTCTCGCCGTCGACCTCGTCGGAGGTCATGCCGTGGCGGGCTGCACGCCGTTGCGGGGCTTCACGCTGCGTCCGGCGTCATGCCGTGGCGGGGAGCAACAGCTCGTACCACGGGTTGTAGATCGCCAGCCGGCCGTTGTGCACACCGACGCGGCCGCGCGCCAGGACCCGCCGGCCGGGCTCGACGCCGGCGATGCGGCGCTGGCCGAGCCAGACGAGATCGAGTGACTCCGAGCCGTCGAACAGCTCCGCCTCGAGGGTCGGGACGGTCTCGCTCGGCGTGTACACGACGGAGCGGATGCGGCCCACGACCTGGACGTACTTGCCGCGCGACAGGTCGCACACCGGCATGCACGAGCGGATCTCGACGGCCTCTTGCAGCTCCGCGGCGTCGAGGTTCTCGGCGCTGGCGGTGAGCCGGTGCAGCAGTGACGGACGATGTCCCACAGCGCCGAGCGTAACCCTCCCCGCGCCGGACCGGCAGCGGAGTGTCACCTGTCCTTCGAGACCGCTCAGCGATCGTCCAGCGGATGCCTGGGCGCTCACCTCGAGCCGACGGCTCAGGCCGGCGGCGGCAGCTCCACGCCGGCCGGCAGCTTCAACGGCACCGGTTCCTTCACCGGCAGCGGCTCGTTCCCCCGGACGACGACGACGTGCCGCAATGCCTCCTCGAAGTCCTTCGCGGCGGCGGCCTCGGTGGCCACCGGCCCGGCGATCAGCGCCCGCAGGAACCAGCGCGGACCGTCGATGCCCAGGAAGCGCACCGGCACCTGGCCGCGCCCGTTCTCGTCAGGCACCGTCCCGTGGATCTCGGCCCCGAACGGGCCTTCCTTCTCGGTGACGCCGGCCTTGCGCTGGCCGCGCAGCGAGGTCGCGATCTCCTCCCGGATCTCCGGCCAGATCGGCTCGTTGCGCGGGGCGGCGAACACGCCGAGCTGCATCGTGCCCTTGGCGCCCGCCAGGGTGGCGGCGATGACCTGCTGAACCTCGTTGACCTCCAACCGGATCTCGTAACCGCCGTCGCCCACGGGCACACGCAGGGCGCCGAGGTCGATGCGCTCGACCTCGTCCTCCGGCGCGTCCCGCTCGTCCCAGGGCCCGGTCGTGGCCTCGGGCTCGGGACGGTGCCGGAGCTCCCACGGCGGGGTGGCGTCGATCTTCGAGGCCTCGGTCCGTCTCTGCCTGCGTCGTCCGGGCACTAGTGCGTTCCTCCTGCTGACACCGCTTGGGTGGCCGACGTCCGGTCGGCCTCGGATGTGGTGGACGGGTCGACCGACGCGTTGCCGCGCGATGCCGCGTCGAGCGCGGACGAGCCGCCGGTCGAGCCGTGGCCGCCGGCGCCGCGTGCGGAGGGGGGCAGCTCGTCCACCTCGACGAAGCGGGCCGACTCGACCCGCTGCACCACGAGCTGGGCGATGCGGTCGCCGCGCTCGAGCCGCAACGGGTTGGCGGAGTCGTGGTTGATCACGATGACCTTGACCTCACCGCGGTACCCGGAGTCGATGGTGCCCGGCGCGTTCACCAGGCCCAGGCCGGCGCGCGCGGCCAGTCCCGAACGCGGGTGGACGAAGGCGGCGTGTCCCGGTGGCAGCGCGAGCGCCAGGCCTGTGGGCAGGACGGCCCGCTGTCCCGGCTGCAGCGTGACGTCGACGGCGGTGACGATGTCGGCGCCGGCGTCCCCCGGCAGGGCGTAGAGCGGCATCGGCACGCCGGAGTCGAGGCGGCGGACGAGCACGCGCGGCCCGTCGGGATCGGACACCGGGCCACGGGTGCCGGGAGGCTGAGCGCGACCGGGGGTCTCCACGTGCGCTGAGGCTACCCTCGACCGCATGTCCACCGGCAGCGACGTTCCCGACGGGACCGCGCGCCGCGGGGGCTCGACCGAGGGCACAACGGCGACCGTCTACAGCGAACGTCTGAGCACGCCCTGGTGGTGGTACGTCGTCGCCGCCGGCGTGGCCTGCCTGCTGTCGGCCGAGTTCCACATCGGCGGCCTGCCTCTCACCGACTGGATCCCTTACTGCACGCTGGTGCCGCTGTCGCTGCTGGCCGTGTGGTTCCTCGGGCGCACGTCGCTGGAGATCCGCGACGACGAGGTCCACGTCCGCGGCGCGCACGTGCCGCTGAAGTACGTGAGCGGGGCCGTCGCGCTCGACGCGCGCACCCTGCGGCTCGTGGTCGGGCGCGAGGGCGACCCCGAGGCCTACGTCCAGATCCGGCCGTGGGTCGGGCCCGGCGTTCAGCTGTGGCTCGACGACGCGGACGACCCGACGCCGTACTGGGTCCTCAGCTCGCGGCACCCGGACCGGGTAGTGAAGGCCGTCAACGCCGCGCGCTAGGTTCGCGACATGGCTACCGACGACGCCCGCTTCCACGTCACGCCCGCGGCCGAGCACGGGCGCCGCTTCGACGGGCAGGTGGCCATCGTCACCGGCGCAAGCCGCGGCATCGGCCTCGCCGTGGCGGCCCGCCTCGCCGACGAGGGTGCCAAGGTGGTCGTCACCGCCCGCAAGCCCGAGGGGCTCGAGGCCGCGATCGCCGAACTCGGTGCCGATCGCGCGACCGCGGTCGCCGGCCGGGCCGACGACCCGGAGCACCAGGCCGAGACGATCCGCACCGCGGTCGAGAACTACGGCCGCCTCGACGTGCTGGTCAACAACACCGGCATCAACCCCGCGTACGGCCCGCTGCTGGAGATCGACGAGGCGGCGGCCCGCAAGATCATGGATGTCAATGTGCTGGCGGCGCTGGCATGGACCCGCCGGGCGGTGGCAGCCGGGCTCGGTGTCGAGCGACCCGGCGCGATCGTCAACATGGCCTCCGTCGCCGGCCTGTCCCCCTCACCGGGCATCGGCTACTACGGCGTCAGCAAGGGCGCGCTGATCAACCTGACGATCCAGCTGGCGCACGAGCTCAGCCCCCGCGTGCGGGTGAACGCGATCGCGCCGGCGGTGATCAAGACCCGCTTCGCGGCCGCGCTGTACGAGTCGGACGAGGAGGGCGCGGCGGCGGCCTACCCCCTGCGCCGGCTCGGCGTGCCCGAGGACATCGGCGCGGCGGCGGCCTTCCTGGCCTCGTCCGATGCCGGGTGGATCACCGGGCAGACGCTGGTCGTGGACGGCGGCGCGGGCCTCGGCGCCCGCATCTGAACTCGCCGCACCACCGCCGACGCTGTGCCGCGGGTTAACGGCGGACGCCCGGCGGTCACGGGGACCTCCGGGCGTCGGTTTCGCGGTCACGGCCCGCGGGGCGGGCCGATCGGTCGGCGGGCACCCTTGCGGGGTGCCGCCGGTGTCAGGCGCAGTCGCGGCAGATCAGTTGCCCGTTCTTCTCCCGGGCCAGGCGGCTGCGGTGGTGGACCAGGAAGCAGGACGAACAGGTGAACTCGTCGCTCTGCTTGGGCAGCACGCGAACGGTCAGCTCCTCTCCTGACATGCTGGACAGGTCCGCACCCGGCAGTTCGAGCGACTCAGCCAACTCGGTCTCGTCCACATCGATCGTTCCGGACTGGGCCTCGGCACGCCGAGCCTTCAGTTCTTCGATCGAGTCCTCGTTCAGCTCGTCGACATCTCCCCGACGCGGTGCGTCGTAGTCGGTCGCCATCCGGCGTCAACTCCTCGGTGGGGTCTCCACGGTCGTTCTCTTCGGTGAGCAGCGGGTTGGGGGACCGCTCTGATGTCTGGTGCGCGTCCCACTCGCCCGGCGCTGGTAACGCACGGGACGCGCCTTTTGTGCCCGCCCTGCGCTACGGATCCGGCGCCTCGCGTACCGGGCTGGCCGCGGAACGGTACCGCGCCCAGGTTTCCGGCAAACGTACGGGCTGTCGACGGCATTCCCGGGCGGTCGTCGCTACGATTGCGCCTCGCCGGATCGAGGAGGTCGCCTGATGGCGAGCACTGTCACGCGGCGGCCGCTCCCGGCGCTGATCGCGCTGCTCGCCCTGCTGCTGCTGACCGCGCTGGTCTGGTGGCGCGTGAGCAGCCGTGACTCCGGTTCGTCGGCGGCCTCGACGGCGTGCGCCACCCCGTCGGCGTCGACCACAGCAGCGCCGCCGCCGTCGACCCTGCCGCCGCCGTCGAGCATCCAGCTGACGGTGCTCAACGCGACGTCCCGCTCCGGCATCGCCAGCAAGGCGCGCAGCGCGTTCGTCAAACTCGGCTTCAAGTCCCCCACCCCCGCCGCCAACGACCAGACCAGCTACCGCAGCAAGGTCACCGGTGGCGGTCAGATCCGCTACAGCCCGCCGGGCAAGGACGCCGCCCGTCTGCTCACCTACTACCTGCCGGGCGCATCGCTGCTCCCGGTGCCGGGCGCCTCGCCGACCATCACGGTCGCGCTCGGCCCCAAGTTCACCGCCGTCGCCTCGCAGCGGACGGTGAACGCCGCCCTGTCCGCGGCGCACCTGACGATCTCCTCCGCCGCGCCGACCCCGACCCCGACCGCCACGGGCAGCGGCTCGCCGAGCTGCTGAGCCGGTTCAGGCCGTGTCGCGCGCGGCGGCGATCGACTCCAGCACCGCGGTGAGCCGAGGGGTCAGCTGCGCCGAGGCTGCCACGACCATCGCGCGCGACGGCGGTGCACCGAACAGCCCGCCGACGACGCACCCCGCCTCCTCGGCGATCAGGCCGCCCGCCGCGTGGTCCCAGGGGTTCAGGCCCTCCTCGAAGTACCCGTCCAGCCGGCCGGCCGCGAGGAAGCAGAGATCCAGCGCCGCCGAACCGAGGCGGCGGATGTCGGCGATGCGCGGCAGCAGTGGGGCCACCAGGGCGACGTGCCTCGCCCGCATCGCGGGGTCGTAGCCGAAGCCGGTGGCCACGACCGCCCGTTCCAGCGGCACGCCGCGCGGCCCGGTCAGCAGGCGCGGTTCGTGTCCCGGCGCGCGCAGGTAGGCGCCACCGCCTCGGCGGGCGTGGAAGGTCTCGCCGCTGTCGGGGTTGGCCACCGCCCCCGCCATCACCGTTCCGTCGACCTCGGCCGCGACCGACACCGCGTACTGCGGGATGCCGAGGACGAAGTTGACGGTGCCGTCGATGGGGTCGATCACCCACCGGACCCTGGCACTGTCGGAACCCTGCGCCCCGTCCTCCTCGCCGAGCACCCGGTCGCCGGGGCGGCGCCGCGCGATCGTATCGACGAGCCACCGTTCGGTGGCCCGGTCGACCTCGGTGACCAGGTCGGTGTCGTTGCTCTTCGCATCGACCCGGAAGCTCGACGCCCGTCCGGCCCGCACGACCTCGGCCGCGCCGGCCGCAAGCTCCAGCGCCAGCGTCTCGAGCTGCGACGCTGTGGGCGGATCCGGCTCGTGCACCCGTCCATCCGACCACTCCGCGTGCCGCCACGCCCGCCCGGGGTGCGGCACGCGGCGCTCGCCCACCTCGTTTGTTCGCGGGCCGTACTAGGGTCCGACCCAACCGGTGGTCGACCCGCCGCACGGCAGACGAACGAGGAGCGGTCCATGGCGTCCGGATCACGACCGGATCAGGCATTCGGCATCGACATCGGCGGTACCGGTATCAAGGGCGCCGTCGTCGACGTGCACACCGGCACGCTGCTCACCGAACGCAAACGCATCCTGACCCCGCATCCGGCCACCCCGTCGGCGGTGGCGCAGGTGGTCGGCCAACTGGTCGCGGACTTCGGCTGGACGGGGCTCATCGGCGCCACCTTCCCCGCCGTGATCAAGCACGGGGTCGCGAAGTCCGCGGCCAACGTCGACCCGACCTGGGTGGACACCGACGCCGACAAGACCTTCACCGCGGCGGTCGGGACGGGTAGCGAGGTGCTGGTGCTCAACGACGCCGACGCCGCCGGCATCGCCGAGTCGCGCTTCGGCGCCGCCAAGGGCGTCTCCGGTGTGGTCATCATGCTTACCTTCGGCACCGGCATCGGCAGCGCGCTGCTGATGAACGGCGTGCTGGTGCCCAACACCGAGCTCGGCCACCTCGAGCTCGGCGGGTACGACGCCGAGACCCGCGCCGCCGCGTCCGTGCGCGACGAATACGGCATGTCCTACAAGAAGTGGGCCAAGCGCGTCGAGGCCTACATGTCCCACGTGGAGCGGCTGTTCACGCCGGACCTGTTCGTCGTCGGCGGCGGCGTCAGCAAGGCCAGCGAGAAGTGGGTGCCGCTGCTGAACCTGCAGACGCCCGTGAAGCCGGCCCAGTTGCTCAACGACGCGGGTATCGTCGGTGCCGCGATCGCCGCCGTCGAGAACCTGGCCGAGTAGCGCGTCCGGCTCGTCGCAAGTCGCGGGCGACATCGATCGCAGTACAATGGGAGCAGAAGGGCACTGCGCACGTTCTGGCCTCGACCCTGAGGCGACCAACAGACTGCCTGCTCGGCCCGATCTCCCGCCCAGGTCGGCGGCGACGGCCCATGACCGGGTCTCCCGCGCTCGACGCAGTGCACTGTGGTGAAAGGTCATCAGTGGTTTCCAGCAAGCAGCACGCCCCCGACGACGAGCCCGTCAGCGTCTCCAGCGCACCCCGAGTCCTGGCCGCGGTGAGTGCCACCAAGCGCACCGCCACCGCCCGGACCGCCGCGCCGCGAACAGCCCCGCCCGAGACGACGGCGGCAACGCCCTCGCCGGCCGCTCCCGCGAAGGCCGCCCGCAAGGCGGTGCGCAAGACCGCGGCGAAGAAGGCCGTCGAGGCCGTCCCGGCCGAGGTCGCCGAGCAGGTCGCTCCCGGCGCGCTCGAGGAGGAGGCCGCCGAGGTCGTCGAGGCCGAGGCCGAGTCCGAGGAGATCGTCTGGGACGAGGAGGAAGAGGAGTCCGAAGCCCTGCGCCAGGCGCGCAAGGACGCCGAGATGACCGCCTCGGCCGACTCGGTCCGCGCCTACCTCAAGCAGATCGGCAAGGTCGCCCTGCTCAACGCCGAGGAGGAGGTCGATCTCGCCAAGCGCATCGAGGCCGGTCTCTACGCCGCGGAACGGCTGCGCCAGGCCGACGAGGCGGGCGAGAAGCTGTCGACGCAGATGCGTCGTGACCTGCGCTGGATCGTGCGGGACGGCGAGCGCGCCAAGAATCACCTGCTCGAGGCCAACCTGCGTCTGGTGGTCTCGCTGGCCAAGCGTTACACCGGCCGCGGCATGGCCTTCCTGGATCTCATCCAGGAGGGCAACCTCGGTCTGATCCGTGCGGTCGAGAAGTTCGACTACACCAAGGGCTACAAGTTCTCGACCTACGCGACCTGGTGGATCCGGCAAGCGATCACCCGCGCGATGGCCGACCAGGCCCGCACCATCCGCATCCCGGTGCACATGGTCGAGGTCATCAACAAGCTGGGCCGCATCCAGCGCGAGCTGCTGCAGGACCTCGGCCGCGAGCCGACGCCCGAGGAACTCGCCAAGGAGATGGACATCACCCCGGACAAGGTGCTGGAGATCCAGCAGTACGCCCGGGAGCCGATCTCGCTCGACCAGACCATCGGCGACGAGGGTGACAGCCAGCTCGGCGACTTCATCGAGGACTCCGAAGCGATCGTCGCCGTCGACGCCGTGTCGTTCACGCTGCTGCAGGACCAGCTGCAGTCGGTGCTGCAGACCCTGTCCGAGCGCGAGGCCGGCGTCGTCAAGCTGCGCTTCGGGCTCACCGACGGCCAACCGCGCACGCTGGACGAGATCGGACAGGTCTACGGCGTGACACGCGAGCGCATCCGCCAGATCGAGTCCAAGACCATGTCGAAGCTGCGTCACCCGTCGCGCTCCCAGGTTCTGCGCGACTACCTGGACTGAGGACCGGCCGGCCGGCACCCTGCACGATCCGAACGCCCCGGTACCGCTCACGCGGTGCCGGGGCGTTGTGGTTGATCAACCAGTCGTTCGGGTCGCGTCCGATGGACACCACTGTCCGTGAGCACCGCAGGGCGGACGCCCTACATCAGTGTGTGCTGCCTGTGTGACCGACTGTCTGCACGTGCCGGAAAATCCGGCACATCGGGACGTCCATGACCAAAGTCCCGGGTCTTAAGGCACTGACACGGCGCGAGAAAGATCATTACTTTCGGTGTTGGTCGACTTACGTCAGACCAGCGTTGTTGTGGCGGCGGGGAGTTTCCCCCGCGCTCCCCGCCGGCATGACAGCCATGCGCCGCCGTGAGTACTGACAGTTCCCCCGCCTGTCTCGCCCGCGGCGGCGCTGCTGTTCGCGGCCAGCAAGCCGCTTGTGCGCTCGGTCACGCACACCGACAACGCGTGCCACGGGCACGGCGGCCCGGTGAGCAGCCCACCGATCGGGCAGTGACTGCTGTGCGACGTCCACAGCTGTGCACATCCCTGTGGATTAGAACGCCCCTTCTAATGCTGCCCGTCCGGGGCACGCTGCTCGAGCACGTAAAAGCCCCGCCCGGACGAACCGGACGGGGCCTCGACGACGGTGCTCAAGCGGTTGGAGCGCCCGCGTCAGCGCTCCTCGACGGCTGCGGTGGCGGGAATGCCGCTCAGCCGGTCGGACTCGTTGTGGATGTCGGCCGCGATCTCCCGCAACTGCGCCTCGTTCTCTACGAAGTGGTGGTTGCAGAGCAGAAGGTCGAAGCCGGACGCCATCGTGGCTCGGATATATGCCTGCGCTCCGCACCGGTCGCACCGGTCGGTGGCGGTGAGCGGACTCGCGGCGATCGTCGTGGTCACGTCAGCACCTCTCTCTGCTGCCGGGGGACCGTGCCCCCGTGTCGGTCGTGCTGTCTCCAGATAACCACCTCACCGCAAGCGATGACGGCGACACTCGAAGACGAAACAGATCTGCAACACCGCGTGTCGTGCTCCGCCCGGACCGTCCTGCTCTCATCGGTCGCGGAACTGCTGGAGCAGTTGGTGTCACGTCGTGTGCAACGACTGATACCCGTTCTGCGATTCCCGATACCGATCGGCACGTGACGTCGCCCACCGCAGGCACGAGAGCGTCGTTTCAGCGCCTCCCGGGCGCACCGCCGAGCAGTGCCATCAAGTGGTCGCGGCGCCGTTCCAGCAGCTCGGCGCTCGCCGCCGCCGACGCCGGCCCCGGCACGGCCCGCCGCAAGTCGGCGTGCACCTGGCCGTGCGGTGTCCCGCTGCGCGCGGCGAGCACGCCGACCAGCCGGTTCACCTCCCGCCGCAGCTCCGCGCCGGCCCGCCAGCCGACCCCGACCGTCATCGCCCCAGGCTCGCCGACCGCCGTGCCGGCCCCGGCCGGGTCCTGGAGCCCGTCGGCCCGACGCCGAGCGTGGGCGTCCCGGCGCGAAAGCAAGGCGGCCATCTGCTCCGGCGAGAGGATGCCGGGCAGGCCGAGGAAGTCCTGGTCGTCCTCGCTGAGGGCCGTCCCGTCGTCGGTCTCCGCCTCGATCCCGGCCACCACGGCGCGACCGCCGTGCAGTACGTGCGCGAACGAGGCCTCGGCGTCGACCAGCTCGGTCGTGTCCCGCTCCCCCGGCTCGGCGTCCTCGCGCACGACGTCGAGCAGCTCCTCGGCCTCGGCCGACGGCGGCGGCAGGACGTGGTTGCGCTCGAGCTCGAGCTCGGCGGCCAGGGCGAGCAGGGGGCGCACGGCGGGAAGGAACACCGTCGCCGATTCGTGTCGCGAGCGGGCGCGCACGACGCGTCCGACGCCCTGCGCGAAGAACAGCGGCGTCCGGTAGGAGGTCATCCAGGCCAGGCAGGCCGCCCGCGGGACGTCCACCCCCTCGGACACCATGCGCACGCACACCGCCATCCGGTCACTGCCGTGGGTGAATGCGGTGATCTTGTCGCTGGCCCGCGGGTCGTCGGACAGGATGAGCACCGGCGCCTCCCCGGTGACGCGTTCGACGATCTCGGCGTAAGCGCGGGCGTCGTCCTGGTCGCTGGCGAGCACCAGGCCGGCCGCATCCGGCATGCCGGTCGCCCGCAGGTGGCTGATGCGCTCGTCCATGGCCGCGATCACGTGCGGCACCCACTTACCGCGCGGGTCCAGCGCGGTGCGCCAGGCGGTGGCCTCGATCTTCTTGGTCGCGTTCTCGGTGAGCGTGGTCGCGATGACCTCGCCGGCGCTGTTCCGCCAGCGGGTGGTGCCGGTGTAGGCGGCGAACACGACCGGCCGCACGACGCCGTCCCGCAGCGCCTCGCGGTAGCCGTAGGTGAAGTCGGCCGCGCTGCGCAGGCCGCCCTCGACGTCGTCGACGTAGCGGACGAACGGGATCCGCTCGTCGGGTCGGGTCCGGAACGGCGTACCGGTCAGGCACACGCGGCGCGCGGCGAGCTCGAACGCGGCCGCTGTGGCGTCACCCCAGGACAGCCCGTCGCCGGCGTGGTGGACCTCGTCGAGGATCACCAGGGTGCGCCGCGCCGAGGCCCGGGCGGCGTGCAGGGCGGGACGCGCGGCGACCTGGGCGTAGGTCGTGACGTAGCCGCGCAGGTCCGGCCGGACGGGTCCGACGGCGTTGCTCAGGCCGGCGTCGAGGTCGAGCCCGATCCGGGCGGCGGCGTCGGCCCACTGGGTCCGCAGGTGGTCGGTCGGGCACACGACGACGACCCGGTCGATGACCTTGCCCTCCACCAGGCCACGCGCCAGGGCCAGCGCGAACGTGGTCTTGCCGGAACCCGGCGTCGCGGTGACGAGGAAGTCCCGACGGCGCTGCTCGGAGTGGTAGAGCTCGAGCGCGGCCCGCTGCCAGGCGCGCAACCGCATCCGCGGTGCGGGAGCCTCGCGCGGTGCCGCCATACGCGTCCTCCCTGCCTGTTCCGGTGCCGTCGCCGACGCGACGCGATGCCCTGCCGACCGGTGGAGCCGGCGTCAGGGCATCGGCCGTCCAACCTAGTTCACGCCGGCGATCGCCCTCGCGAGCGGCACGCCGGGCGCCGGTTCCGACACGCGTCCGGCAGCGGCGTCGGCGCCGTTCGGGACGCGGCTAGGCACACTGTGGGTGTGAACCCGGTCCGGCGTGCGTTCCGTTTCGCGCGCTACGTCCCGCTGCTGCTCAAGCGCGCCGCGGTGAAGGCCTGGCAGGACCGGGTCCTGGGCCTGTCCGCGGAAGCGGCCTTCTGGCAGATGCTGAGCCTGCCGTCGCTGCTGATCGCCCTGATCGCCACGCTGGGTTACGTCTCGCGCTGGTTCGGGCCCGGCACCGTGGACAGCACGCAACGGATCATCGAGAACACGTTGTCGCGGGCTTTCAGCAAGGACGTGGTCAGCACCGTGATCAGCCCGACCCTGCACCAGGTGCTGCGCGGCGACCGCGCCGGCGTGATCAGCATCGGGTTCGTGCTCGCGCTGTGGGCGGGCTCGTCGGCGACAGCGACCTTCGTCAACACCATCACCATCGCCTACGGCCAGCGCGACCTGCGCGGTCCGGTGCGCAGCCGGCTGCTGGCGCTGTGGCTGTTCCTGGGGACGGTGCTCGTCGGCGTGATCGCGCTGCCGATGCTGGTGCTGGGGCCGGACCTCCTGCGGCGGGCTTTCCCGAAGAGCGTGCGGCACACCGTCAGCTCGCTCATCGAGGCCGGCTTCTATCCGGTGCTGATCATGGTGCTGGTGCTCGGGCTGACCACCTTCTACAAACTGGCCCCGCCCAAGCGGCTGCCGTGGCACCGAGGACTGCCGGGTGCCGTGATCGCCGGGCTGATCTTCTTGGCCGGCTCGGCCGGGCTGCGGGCCTACATCCGCTTCATCCTCGACCGCAACCACGCCTACGGCGCGCTGGCAGCGCCGATCGCGGCACTGCTGTTCTTCTTCGTGCTGGCCCTGGGCGTGCTGTTCGGGGCGGAGTTCAACGCCGCGATCGAGCAGATGAAACCGAGCAAGGCCCGCCGGCCGCGGGTACTGGACCCGAGGAACTGGCAGGTGTTCTCGCCCGATCGACCGGCGCCGGCAACCACCGCAACGGCGGTGAACGGCACACCGGTCACGGCTGCCCGACCCGCGCTACGCCGGGTCCGCTCGACGCGCCGGTCCCGGCGCGCTGCGGCCGGCGGTCAGTCCGACAGCACCTTTTCGTAGATCTCCTTGCACGCCGGGCACACCGGCGAACCGGGCTTGGGCGTCTTGGTGACCGGGAAGACCTCGCCGCAGAGCGCCTCGACCATCGTGCCCATGACCGCGCTCTCGGCGATCTTGGCCTTGCGAACGTAGTGGAACACTTCGGGGCCGGTGTCGGTCTCCGACGTGACCGGTGACTCGAGTACCTGGGTCTCGCTCATCGCACGATTGTGCCCCAGAACCATCGGAGCTGTCGCAGCGTCCGGCGTGTGGTCAGCCGTCGACGGTGCGGCCGTCGTCGCCGGCCGTCAGCGCTCGCTCCGGCCCCGGTCCCGGACGGTGGGCCGGCGTGGGCGCGCGCTTCTTGGCGGGGCCGTTGTTGGCGATGATCACTGCACACCACGGCAGGACCATCCCGCCTACGACGAAGGCCAGTGCGAGCCATATCGAGACGCGATAGGTGGCGGCCGCCGCGAGCACGCAGCCGGCACGCAGGGCCATCATGATCGCGTACTTCTTGCGCCGCCGGTCGTACTCCTCGTCACCGCTGACCGGAGCACTCGTGATGAGTACAGGGTCGGCGGTGTGGGAACGGCGCATGAGCCCATCCTGGCACTCGGAGACCCCGAATGCTCGTGGCGGCGAGGTCCAGTTCGTCCCGATGAGCCACGATGGTCCGATGCCGCCTCGCCCCCGCCCGATGCTGCCGCCGGACGATCTTGCGGCGCTGCGTTCGGCGGTCGCCGAGTACACCGTCGACGCCGTGCACGACCTGCTCGGCCTGACCGGTCAGACGGCGCACGACCGCGGTGACCTGGCCGGCGTGGCGCGGGCCGTCCGCGCGGCGACACCGCCCGCCGCGGGCGTGGCCACGCGCCGCCTGGCCACGCTGGTGCGCCTGTTCCTGCTGGGCCACGAGGTGGACGAGGCCGCCGCGCGCGCCGCGCTGGCTCCGTTGCCTCTCAGCGCTGCGTGCGCCGGCCGTCTCGTCAGCACGTCCGCCGGCTCGGTACGCGCCGCGGTGGACCTGCGACCCATCGGCGCCGAGGGCAGCCCACCGGCGTGGGTGGTCTCCGACCTCGGCTCGGACGTCCGGCCCGGTCCGCTGCGCCGTGACCACGTGCTGGGCGTCGGGTCGGCGTCGCTGACCCTGGCCCAGGCGACGCCGCGCGACCCGGTCGGACGGGCGCTGGACATCGGGACCGGCTGCGGCGTGCAGTCGCTGTTCCTGGGCGGGCACGCCGACAGCGTCGTCGCCACCGACGTGAGCGCACGTGCCCTGCGCTTCGCCGCCACCTCGGCGGCGCTGAGCGGGCAGGAATGGGAGCTGCGGCGCGGGTCGCTGCTGGAGCCGGTCGACGGGGAGCGGTTCGACCTCGTCGTGGCGAACCCGCCGTTCGTGGTGTCCGCGGGTGAGGGTGGCTACGTCTATCGCGACAGCGGGCTGGCCGGCGACGCCGTGGGCGCCCGGTTGGTGGCCGGCATCCCGCGGCTGCTCGCGCCGGGTGGGAACGCGGTCCTGCTGGCGAACTGGATCGTGACGGCGGACGAGCCATGGGAGGAGCGGGTGACGGGCTGGGTCGCCGGGAGCGGGTGCGATGCCTGGTTCTGGCAGCGCGAGGTCGCCGACCCCGGCGAGTACGTCGCACTATGGCTGCGCGACGCGGGCGAACGGCCCGGGTCGGCGCGGTGGACGCGCAGCTACGACGCCTGGCTCGACTGGTTCGCCGCGTCCGGGATCCTCGCCGTCGGCATGGGACTCGTGGCGCTGTTCCGCCCGCTCGAGGACACGGGACCCGGGCAGGCGGCAGTGACAGTGACCGCCGAGGACGTGCCGCAGGCGGTCGCGCAGCCGGTCGGTCCTGAGCTGCCCGACTGGGTGGCCAGACAGCGGTGGCTGGCCCGGACCGACGACGCCGGGCTGCTGGCGAGTCCGCTCTGCACGGCGTCCGGACTCGTCCTGACCCGGGACGACCTGCTGGACGACGCCGACACGACCTGGCGACCGGCGGCGCACCGGTTGCGCCAGACCGCCGGCCTCTGTTGGGAGATCGAGATCGACGAGGCCTTCGCGTCCCTCGTCGCGGCCTGCGACGGCACCCGCCCGGTCGCGGCACCGCTGGCGCTGCTGGCCGCCGGGCTGGGCGCGGGCACCGACGAGGTGGCCACCGCCGCGCTGCCGGTCGTGCGTGATCTGGTGGCGCGCGGTTTCCTGACCCCGCCGGCCGCCCCGCGGCGGGCAAGGGCGCTCTGATGCGGGCGGTGGTCCAACGGGTCAGTCGCGCACACGTCGAGGTCGCGGGCGAGACGGTCGGCGCGATCGGCCGCGGGCTGGCGGTGCTGGTCGGGATCACCCACGACGACACCGCCCGGCAGGCCGAGGCTCTGGCGCGCAAGGTGCACGGGTTGCGCGTCCTCGCCGACGAGCGCAGCGTCGCCGACGACCCCGACGCGGGCGTGCTGGTGGTCAGCCAGTTCACGCTCTACGGCGACGCCCGTAAGGGGCGCCGGCCGACGTGGGCCGCGGCCGCTCCGCGTCCGGTCGCCGAACCGCTCGTGGACGCCCTAATCCGGGCGCTGCGCGAGGCCGGTGCGCATGTCGAGTCGGGAGTTTTCGGGGCCGACATGCAGGTGCACCTGGTGAACGACGGCCCGATGACGGTGCTGCTCGAGGTGTGAATCGCGCCGCGCTCCGCCAAGCCCGCCGCCAAGGCCGCCGCCAAGGCCGCCGCCAGGCCCGGCGGCACCGTCCGCCGGTTGAGGCGTCGCACTGAGTCAGGACTGAGCCCATCGCTTCCGTGTTCGGTTTTCCGGGAACACGAGAGGGGTCCCGGCACGTTGGGGACAGTGAACGACATCGGGCGGCGTTCCGTGAACGTGACACCACCGCATCGATACCGCGGTCTCGACGAACCGGGCAGTGCCGACCGGATCTCACCGGGATCACGCCGGTTTCTGTGGGCGATCGACGCAGACGCACTTCAGGCACTGTCCAGGGCCGTTGCGACGGCCACCCCTCCACGGCCCGGGAGCGCAGGCGCAACACTCGCCGAAATCGCTTACCGACGCATCTGAAACAGCCGCACGACCCGAATACACACATGACAGCCCCAACCGCACCAAGGTGGTCTGGTAGATCGTGACTACGTCCCGCAACACCGCCCCCCGCTCCGCGACGCGCCGCGCCGCCGGAACGACCCGGGGATCCTCGACCGAGCCGCACATCACGCGCGGGCACCGCAGCGCGCGCGCCGCGGCCCCGGTCGTCGATGCCCCGACCGATGAGGTCGTGACGCCCGAGGCGGGCGCTGCGCCCGAAACCACGTCCGCTCGCCGCAGCGGCGCGCACGGTCAGCAGACCCGCGCCACGACCGCGCGCACCCGCCGGCCGGCCGCACGCGGCAAGAAGGCCGAGACCGACGCCGGCACCGCCGTCGGCGGCTCCGTGCCGCTCACCGCCGCCGAGATCGAGGATGCCCTGCCGCCTGCGGTGGCCACGCCGTCGATCGACAGCTTCGCCGCCGCGACGACCTTGCTGGACCTTGACGAGGCAGCGACCTCGGCCGACCTCGTCCGCGTCTACCTCAACGAGATCGGCAAGGTCGCCCTGCTGACCGCCGCCGACGAGGTCGAGCTGGCCAAGCGCATCGAGGCCGGGCTCTACGCGACGCACCTGCTCGCCGAGCCGAACGAGTTCAGCGCGCCCCGCAAGCGTGACCTCCGCGCGGTCGTGCGTGACGGTGAACGCGCCAAGGATCACCTGCTGCGCGCCAACCTGCGCCTGGTCGTCTCGCTGGCCAAGCGCTACACCGGCCACGGCATGCCGTTCCTGGACCTGATCCAGGAGGGCAACCTGGGCCTGATCCGCGCCGTCGAGAAGTTCGACTACACCAAGGGCTTCAAGTTCTCGACCTACGCCACCTGGTGGATCCGGCAGGCGATCAGCCGGGCCATGGCCGACCAGTCGCGCACCATCCGGCTGCCCGTCCACCTGGTCGAGCAGGTCAACAAGCTGCAGCGCATCCGCCGCGAGATGAGCCAGGAGCTGGGCCGCGAGGCGAAGCACGCGGAGCTGGCCCACGAACTGGACATCACAGTGGAGCGGGTCCGCGAGCTGATCGACCTGTCCCGCGACCTGGTGAGCCTCGACCAGACGGTCGGCGCCGACGACGACGCGTCGCTCGGTGACTTCATCGCCGACGAGCGCTCCACCTTCACCGCGGAGTCCGTGGTCGAGGGCGGGCTCATGCGCGGCCACCTGCAGGACGTCCTGAACACCCTCGACGCCCGGGAGGCGGCGGTCGTGCGCATGCGCTACGGCCTCGACGGCGGCCAGCCCAAGACGCTCGACGAGATCGGCCGCGCGTTCAAGCTCTCCCGCGAGCGGATCCGCCAGATCGAGCGCGAGACGATGGCCAAGCTGCGTCACCCGTCGCGCTCGCAGGTCCTGCGCGACTACCTGGACGCCTGACGCAGGACGCCTGACGTCGCTTGCGGGCCGTACCCCGCGAGCGCGAGATCCCGGGCCGGACGGTCGCGGACGGTCCCTCGGACCGAGCCGCGCACCGGCCGGGCCGAGGTCTGCTCCGGGGGCCGGGCTGGTCGCGGGCGCCGTCCGCGCGGCAGCCGGCACCGTCGCCGGGCCCGAGTAGGGTGGGAGGTCGGCTCCACCTGCCGAAGGAGGTTCGATGAGTCACCACAGCGAGCTCATCGACACCACCGAGATGTACCTGCGCACGGTGTACGAGCTGGAGGAAGAGGGCGTCGTCCCGCTGCGGGCGCGCATCGCCGAGCGGCTCGGGCAGAGCGGCCCCACCGTGAGCCAGACCGTGGCCCGCATGGAGCGCGACGGCCTGCTGCACGTCGCGGGTGACCGGCACCTCGAGCTGACCGATAAGGGCCGCCACGAGGCGGTGGGCGTCATGCGCAAGCATCGTCTGGCCGAACGGCTGCTGGTCGACGTCATCGGACTCGACTGGGAGGACGTCCACATCGAGGCGTGCCGGTGGGAGCACGTGATGAGCGAGGCGGTCGAACGGCGCATCCTGGCGCTGCTCGAGAAGCCGCTGGTCTGCCCGCACGGCAACCCGATCCCGGGCCTGGACCAGCTCGGCCTGCCCTTCGGCACCGCCGAACAGGTGGGCCCCCTGACGAGCCTGTCCGCAGCGGCCGACCCGGCCGGGCGCACCGTCGTCATCAACCGCATCAGCGAGCAGCTGCAGCCCGACGCCGCGCTCATGCACCGGCTCACGACCGCCGGCATGCGGCCGGGGCAGGTCGTGACTGTGACCGGCGGCGCCGGGGGCGTGCAGGTGTCGGTCGACGGCGGCGAGGCGACCAGCTTCAGCGGCCACATCAGCGACCACGTCTTCGTCCGCGCCACCTGACGAGCGCCGCCCACTCCCCCGATGGGAGCGGCCGCACGCCGTCTGTCGCGTGCGCCCCACGGCAGGGTGCCGGCGCGTCCGGACCCAGGTCCGCGCTCGGTACACTTGACGGTCGCGAGCCACCGCAGCCTCGCGGAACCGCGTTTCGACGTGGCCGGGGCCGTACGGCTCGGCCGGCGTGACGCCTGATGCCCCGGTCCGCGTCCTGCGCGGGCCCGCGTGGAGAGGAACCGCCGGTGGCCTACGACCCCCAGGGATTCCTGAAGTTCGAGCGTAAGGACACCCCCAAACGCGACGCCACCGAGCGGGTCCGCGACTGGCAGCCGATCTATCTGCGCGCGCCGGCCGAACGGGTCAGCGAGCAGGCCGCGCGCTGCATGGACTGCGGCGTCGCCTTCTGCCACAGCGGGTGCCCGCTGGGCAATCTGATCCCGGAGTGGAACGAGTACGTCGCCCGCGACGACTGGACAACGGCCAGCGACCGGCTGCACGCCACGAACAACTTCCCGGAGTTCACCGGTTGGATCTGTCCCGCACCGTGCGAGGCCGCGTGCGTGCTGGCCCTCAACACCGACCCGGTAACGATCAAGCAGGTCGAGGTCTCGATCGTCGAGCGGGCCTTCGCCGACGGCATCGTCGACCCGCAGCCGCCGTCTGAGCGCACCGGGACCTCGGTCGCCGTCGTGGGCTCGGGACCGGCCGGGCTCGCCGCGGCTCAGCAGCTCACCCGCGCCGGCCACGCGGTCACCGTGTTCGAGCGGGACGACCGCCTCGGCGGTCTGCTGCGCTACGGCATTCCCGACTTCAAGATGCCCAAGGACCTCATCGACCGCCGCGTGGCGCAGATGGTCGCCGAGGGCACCATCTTCCGCGTCAACGCCGACGTCACCGCCGCCGACGTCGCGCGGCTGCGCGCCGACTTCGACGCCGTCGTGCTCGCCGTCGGCGCCCTGCAGCCTCGCGAACTCACGACACCGGGTCGCGAGCTCGCCGGCGTCCACCAGGCCATGACCTACCTGCCGATGGGCAACCGGGTGCAGGCCGGCGACATCGACGAACCCGACATCACCGCACGGGACAAGCACGTCATCATCGTCGGCGGCGGGGACACCGCGGCCGACTGTCTCGGCACCGCGAACCGGCAGGGAGCGCTGTCGGTGACCGTGCTCGACCACAACCCGCGCCCGGCGAGGCGCCCCAATCTCGTCAACCCGCAGTGGCCGTCGGCTCCGAGCAGCCGCGGCAGCTCCCCCGCCCACGATGAGGGTGTCCACGAGGCGTGGGCGCGCGAGGTTGTCGAGTTCGCCGGCGACGAGAGCGGGCGGGTGCGCGCCGTGGTGGTCGAGGAGGTCGAGATCGTGCGCGTGGACGGCCGGCGGGAGTTCCGTCCCGTCCCCGACTCGCGCACCGAGCTGCCGGCCGACCTGGTGTTGCTGGCGGCCGGCTTCGTCGGCACCGACGTGCCCGAGCTGCTGGCCGCGCTCGGGGCCGACGAGGCCGAGGGCCGTGGCACGGTGGCCATCGACGAGCGCTGGCAGGCGAGCGCCGACGGGGTGTATGCGTGCGGCGACGCAGCGCGGGGTGCCTCGCTGGTGGTCTGGGCGATCGCCGAAGGGCGGGCGTGCGCGGCTGCGGTCGACCACGCGCTGACCGGCGTCTCGGAGCTGCCCCGGCCGGTCGACCCGTACGCCGTGTCGCTCTGACCTGGGGCCGCTCACCGGTCACCCGACGCGGCGTACGTGCCGCGAGGCCGACCGGCGGGCGGCACGACTCGACGGCGGCAGGGTCGGGCGCGGGCTGCGCAGGCGGGGCAGGTTGTGCGGGTTGACCCCGCGCGACAGGGCGGCCAGCAACAGGTCCGCCGCCGAGTACCCGGGGTCGGACTCGACCGCCCTCTCGGCCGCCGCGCGCGCTACGGCGCCGTCGCCGGCGCGCCAGCTGGCCCAGCCGTAGAGGAACAGCGGCGCCGCGTCGTAGGGCGTGGGCACGCGCCGGGCCAGTTCGAGCCATAGCGCACGCCCGTCCAGGCGGCCGTGGTCGACGGCCAGCCACACCGCGTCCCGGAGCGCGGTCTCACCGAGGGCCACGGCGAAGCGGGCGAGACTCGCGTCGTCCGGCACCGTCCAGCCCGGGTCCCCGGCGGCGCGGGCCGCCGCGAACATCGCCCGCTTGATCGAGCGTTCGAGGCGTTCGGCGCCCGCGCCGAGGACTGCCGCCACCACCTCGTGCTGGGCGGTCTCGATGTCCGGGCCGAGTCGCCGGCGCTCCGCCTCGGGCAGCGGATCCAGTAGCGCGACCAGGTCGGCGCGGCTGGGCAGGGCGACGACGCCCGCGACGGTGGCGGCCACGGCGAAGGCGCTCGGAGCCCGCGGGAGAAGTCGCCCCTCGGACGGGCAGCACCCGGCTCCGGCGCAGAGATAGGACCACCACCGTCCGTCACTGACCAGCAACTCGTCGACCACCCCGAGGCCCGCCGCGTCGGCCGCGACGGCGACCAGGCGGATGACGTCGTCCCACGGCAGCGCGCCGGTCATCGGGTGCGGCAGGTCGGCGCCGGCGGCCTCGAGTCCGTCCCACACGACGGCCACGAGTGAGGTCGCGCCGCCGTCGACGAGGGCGTCGACGGTGTCGACGATCAGCTCGGGCTCGGCCGCGTCGAGCAGATCGAGCCGGGCCGTGACCACGAGCCGGCCGCGGTCCAGCCCGACCAGTACGAGGCTGACCTCGGGATGGAAGCCGAGCAGGTAGGGCACGGCGCGGAGCAGGTCCGCCGGGCCGTCCAGACGGTGGGTGGGGCGGCCCGCGGGCGGGTTCGGCGGAGAGGTCCTGGTCATGGGCCGATCCTGGAACGTCCGCAGCCGCCGCGGGCGAGCTCCGTCGCCGCTGTGGACGGACCTCGGCGATGTGCACGGTGCGCACCGGAACGGTCAGGCCCGTGTGCTATCGGTCCGTGCCCGCCAGGGCGGCCTCGCGGCTGCCGCCGGTCAGCGACCCCGAAGGATCAGTGCAGCGTGCCGGCCCGCCACCGGGCGGCGGCCACCGACAGCGCCCTGGCCGTGCGCTCATTGCGCTCGGCCAGCTGGTCCGCGCGCTCGTCGACGGCGGACTCGGCGAGGCTCTGCCGGCCGACGGCGACGACGCGGAAGAACGCCGCGGCACGCTCGAGGGCGACGGCGAGGTCGCCGCGGTACACGCCGGCCAGCGACGCGTCGGCGAAGGTCCGGACCGCGGTCGCATCGGCGAACGGGGCCACCCCGGCCACCACGGCCTCGGCCGGCGCCAGCGGCTCGCCCGCACGCCACAGCCGGGTGACGCCGTCGGCGTCGCTGTGGCACCACTGCCGCAGCAGGTACAGCGCCCACAAGGCACCCGGGAGGCTCACGGGGTCGGCGTCGCGCCACAGGGCGGCCAGGGTGTCCAGCCCGACGCGGTCGGCGAGGCCGACGAAGCGCGTGCCGTCGCCGTCCTCGACCGGTTCCCGCCCGGCCTGGACGAGTACGGCCGCGGTGGCGGCAGCGATCTCGGCGCGTGCACTCGGCGAGGCGTCCCCGCCGGCGGCGTCGATCATCTCGGTCAGGTCGGCGAACAGCGCAGGCTTGTGCGGACGCGGCTCGCGCGTCATGTCCTGCTCCCGTTCGGCACCCGTCCACGATACGGCCGAGATGGCGGCGAACCCACCGTCGCCGCCGCGACGAAGTCCACACCCCTGATGCCCCACACTCATGAGGCAGTGGCCATGAGCGCGGCTCGACGCGGCACAGACGCCGTCGCACCGGGTACCGTGGAGTTACGACGTCGGCCCGTTCACGGCCCCCGGTCCCACAACTGCCGCCACGAGCGGCCTTCCGCCGAGAGGCGACCTGGCGGGCCGACGTCGACCACACTCCACCAGCGCACCGGCATCGGGCCTTCGCGGGAGCGCACGTCGGCGATGCGGTAGGACAACAACCGTGGGTGACGGCAACGGATGGGTCGTGTGCGCGGCCGGGCATCGGCACTGGGGCCGCTTCGGCGCCGCCGGCTTGCTGATCAGCGACGGCTCCAACGTGCTGCTGCAACACCGCGCCGCGTGGACGCACGAGGGCGACACCTGGGCGGTGCCGGGCGGTGCGCGTGACAGTCACGAGGACGCGCTGGCCGCCGCCCTGCGCGAGGCGGCCGAGGAGACCTCGCTCGACACCGCTGCCGTCCGGCCGGTGTCGGAGTTCGTGGACGAGCACGGCGGTTGGTCGTACACGACGATCGTCGCGCGGGCCCGGTTGACGGGCGACGTGCAGCCGGTCAACGCCGAGAGCACCGCCGTCCGCTGGTGGCCGATCGGCAGCGTCTCGGCGCTCGTGTTGCACCGCGGTTTCGCCGCCGCCTGGCCTGCGCTGCGCCCGCTCGCCGAGACCGCCTGAGTGCACCCGACCAGCCATGCACATCCTGCTGCCCCCGAGCGAGGGCAAGACCGCCGGCGGACGCGGGCGGCCGCTGCACCTCCGCGGTGCGGACGGCCCCCTGGCCACCCCGCGCTCGCAGGCGCTCGACGCACTGACCGCCCTCCTCGCCGGGGACGCATCGCGCGCAGCGCGGGCCCTGCTGCTGCCGGACGGTGTCGCCGCGGGAGCGCTCCGGGCGAACGCGCGCGTGCGGGAATCGCCCACCACGCCGGCGCTGCGGCGCTACGCCGGCGTGGTCTACGACGGCATCGACGCGGCCACGATGTCGCCGGCGGAGCAGCGGGTCGCCGGCCGCAGCGTAGTGATCTTCTCCGGCCTGTTCGGGGTGGTGCGCGGGGACGAACCGGTGCCCCAGTACCGGGTGCCTGCCAAGGCGGTGCTGCCGGGGCTCGGCATCGCGTCCACGTTCTGGCGGCCGCACCTGCAGCTGGCGCTGCGCGACGTGCTGCGCCGCGGGCTGGTGATCGACCTGCGCTCGGGCGACTACGCGGCCATGTGGCGACCGGAACCCGAGCTCGCCGCGCGCACCGTGACCGTCCGCGTGCTGTCCCGGGCCCCCCGTGGCGGCTACGCCGTCGTCAGCTTCACCAGCAAGCTGGCGAAGGGCCGGCTCGCCCGTGCGCTCGTTCGGCGTCGAGCCGCCGGCGCCCCCGTGACCGGCGTCGAGGACGTCGTCGCCGCCTGGTCCGACGCGGGCGGCGCCGGCTACGAGCTGACTTCGCCCACTCACCTGGAGCTGCGTACCGAGTGAGCCGCCGGCGGCTTGTACCACGACCGGTACGGCGCGGACGCCAGCCCCGGGTGCGTTCTGGGTCACGGCGTGGGTCACGATGGGCGCATGCGGTTGGATCATCTTTCCTACGCCGCCGGCCCCGAAGGGCTCGCGGCGTGCGTGCAGCGGCTCGGGGCACGCCTCGGGGCCGGTTTCTCCGATGGCGGCATCCACCCCTCGTTCGGCACCCGGAACTTCGTCCTGCCGCTGGCGAGCGGTTGTTACCTCGAGGTCGTCGGCGCGTTGGACCACCCGGCAGCCGACCGGGCCCCCTTCGGCCGGGCGGTGCGCGCGCGCAGCGAGGCCGGTGGCGGCTGGCTGGCCTGGGTGGTCGCCGTCGACGACATGAGCCCCGTCGAGCAGCGGCTGGGACGCCGCGCCGCCGACGGCCACCGCCGGCGCCCGGACGGATTCGATCTGCACTGGAAGCAGATCGGCGTCAACGACGTGTCCGAGGACCCGCAGCTGCCGTTCTTCACGCAGTGGATCAGCGACGCCGTGCATCATCCCAGCTCCGGTGGATCGGCCATCCGCCTCTCGAGCCTCGAGATCGCGGGTGACGAACCGACCGTCGACGGCTACCTGGGCGCCTCGAACCGCCAACCGCTCGACGAGGTCGAGGTGCGGTGGCTGTCGCCGTTCGACGGCGACACCGGCGTGGTGGCGGCGCTCTTCGACACCCCGCACGGCGAAGTCCGCATCGACTGAGACATCCACCCGAGTCATCCACCGAGTCATCCACCGAGACGGGCGCAGACAGGACCTGAACGGTGTCCCGCACGCGTCCGCGCGGGACGGCATAGTGGGCCCGTGCACAACGTGATGCTGGACTGGCAGCAGGCCGCCGTGCTCACGGCCGTGCTCGCCGTCCTGACCGCGGTGTTCACGGTGGCGCAGGTGCGGCACCTTCCGCCCCTGGTCCCGTTCGCCCGCGAGGCCACCATGATCGCCGGCCTGTACACGCTGTGGCAGCTGGCCGGCGAACTGTCCGCGGGCGGGTACGGCGGCGCGTTCGCCCGGGCCCGCTGGATCGAACACGCCGAGCACGCCGTCGGCCTGCCCAGCGAAGCGAGCGTGCAACGCGCGCTCACCGGCAACGCCGGCGTCGCCCACGCCTTCGACATCTACTACGCGACCATGCACTTCGGTGTGTTGTTCGTCTTCCTCCTGTGGCTGTTCCTGCGGCGTCGCGATCGGTACCGCGAGGTACGGCGCGTCCTGGCCGTCACGACCCTGCTCTGCCTGCTGATCCAGCTGCTGCCCGTTGCGCCGCCGCGGTTGCTGCCCGGTTACGTCGACACCGCGGCCAGGTACGGCGAGTCGGTGTACGGCCTGGGCTTCGGGGCCGACCAGCTCTCGGCGATGCCGTCGGTGCACGTCGCGTGGGCGGTGCTCGTGGCGTGGACGGTGTGGCATCTCGCGTCCGGGCCGTGGCGGTGGCTCGGACCGGCGCACGCGGTGATCACCGTGACGGTCGTCGTCGCCACCGCGAACCACTTCTGGGCCGACGGCCTCGTCGCCGTGGCCGTCCTCGCGGTGTCGTTCGCGCTGTGCAAAGGCGCCGAACGCGCCTGGGACGCCGGGATTGCCCACTTCCGTCCCCCGTACGCACCCGATCGTGACTTGAGGTCGGTGGCGGACAGCGGGATCCTGCCGAGATAGCACCCAGGAGGCGGCATGGAAACAGCCAACGAGGCGACCGCGCAGGTCCAGGCGGATCGTCTGGCCCCGCACGCCGTCCCGATCGGCGACTACGGCTTCCTGTCCGACGGTGAGGTCACGGCGCTCGTCGCGCCCGGCGGCTCCATCGACTGGATGTGCCTGCCGCGCATGGACTCGCCGAGTGTCTTCGGCGCGATCCTCGGGCGGCACGCCGGCACGTTCCGCGTCGCACCGACCGACGTCACCGTCCCGGCGGCGCGCCGCTACCTGCCCGGCACGATGGTGCTCGAGACGAGCTGGGGCACCGACACCGGGTGGATCATCGTCCGTGACGTGCTGCTCATGGGCCCGTGGCGGCACGAGGAGGCGCTGTCCGGCACGCAGAAGCGCACGCCCACCGACTACGAGGCCGAGCACGTCCTGTTGCGCACGATCCGCTGCGTCAAGGGCGAGGTGCAGACGGTCATCGAATGCGAACCGGTGCCGGACTACGGCCGCGCGACGCTGCGCTGGGAGTACACCGACAAGGTTTATCACCAGGGCCGCGCCCGCGCCGAGGGATGGGATCACGAGCTGCTGCTCACCACCGACATGCGCCTGGGTTATGAGGGCAGCCGGGCCAGCGTCCGCACGCTGCTCAAGGAGGGCGACACGCGCTACATCGCGCTGTCGTGGGGGCGCAAGGACCCGCCGCTGACCTACGAGGAGGCCTACCGCCGCCAGGTGTGGACGGCGCACCACTGGCAGCACTGGCTTGCGCGGGGCCGCTTCCCCGACCACCCGTGGCGCAGCTACCTGCAGCGCAGCGCGCTGACGCTCAAGGGCCTGACCTACTCCCCCACCGGTGCCATCTGCGCCGCGTCGAGCACCTCGCTGCCGGAGACCATCGGCGGCGAGCGCAACTACGACTACCGCTTCAGCTGGATCCGGGACGCCACGTTCGCGCTGTGGGGCATGTACTCGCTCGGCTACGACTGGGAAGCCGTCGACTTCTTCTCCTTCATCGCCGACATCGCTTCGCAGGACGACGACCTGCAGATCATGTACGGCATCGGCGGCGAACGGGATCTCGCCGAGCACGAGCTGGACCACCTGCCCGGCTACGCCGACTCACGACCGGTGCGCATCGGCAACGCTGCGAGCACGCAGACCCAACACGACGTGTGGGGCGCGCTGCTCGACTCGGTCTACCTGCACAGCAAGGCCGCCGACCACGTCGACGGGCGGCTGTGGCCCATCCTGGCCCGGCAGGTGAACGCCGCGCTCAAGCACTGGCGCGAGCCCGACGCCGGCATCTGGGAGGTCCGCGGCGAGCTGCAGCACTTCACCTCGTCCAAGATCATGTGCTGGGTGGCGGTCGACCGCGGCGCGAGGCTGGCCGCCGTCATCGGGCAGGACGCCGCTGCCTCGGAATGGGAGATGGCGGCCGACGAGATCAAGGCCGACATCCTGGAACACGGCGTTGACCACCGCGGCGTGTTCACCCAGCACTACGACACCAAGGCGTTGGACGCATCGCTGCTGCTGGCCGTGCTCGTGCGCTTCCTGCCGCCCGACGACGAACGCATCGTCAACACCGTCCGGGCCATCGCCGACGAGCTCACCGAGCACGGCATGGTCCTGCGCTACCGCGTCGACGAGACCGACGACGGTTTCGCCGGTGAGGAGGGCTCGTTCACGATCTGCTCGTTCTGGCTCGTGTCGGCGCTGTGCGAGATCGGCGACTTCGTCCGCGCCCGCCGGTTGTGCGCGCGGTTGCTGTCGCTCGCCGGACCGCTGGAGCTCTACGCCGAGGAGATCGACGTGCATTCCGGCGCGCACCTGGGCAACTTCCCGCAGGCGTTCACGCACCTCGCCCTGATCAACGCCGTCATGCACGTCATCGACACCGCCGGGCTGCAGGACGGGCAGCCGTCGACGTACCGCCTGCGCGACTGAGCCGCCGCGCCACCTGCCGCCCGGCGGCGGCGGACGCTCTGGTTGGGTTGGCAGCATGAGTGATCGCGTCGAGCTCGACCCTGCCGAGGTGGGCCGCGGCGTCTACCCGTGGCTCACCGCATCCTTGATCCCGCGGGCCATCGCGTGGGTGTCGAGCGTGTCCGCCGACGGGGTCGACAACGTCGCGCCGCACTCGTTCACCACCGTCGCCGGCATCGCGCCGCCGACGCTGTGCTTCGTCTCGGTCGGCGCGAAGGACACCCTGGCCAACGTGCGCGCCACCGGCGAGTTCGTGCTCAACATCGGTACCTGGACGCAGCTGACGCACATGAACGACTCCGCGACCCCGTTCCCGACCGAGCTCAGCGAGTTCGACGCCGCCGGCCTGTCCCGCGAGCCGAGCGCCGTGGTCGCCCCGCCGAGGGTGTCCACCGCGCCGGTCGTCTTCGAGTGCCGGGTGTCCGGCGAGCACGTGATCGGCAACTGCACGATGGTCTTCGGCGAGATCGTCCACTTCGCCGCGCTGCGGGAGGTGCTCGCCGACGACGGGCTGCCCGACGCGCGGGCCGTCGACGCGCTGGCCCGGCTGGGCCGCAACGAGTGGTCCCGCATGGGCGAGCTGGTCGCGTTGGACCGCATCACCTTCGACGAGTGGAACGACGGCCGCCGCAGCAGCTGAGGTTTCAGGCGCCGGGGCCGGTGATGCCGCTGAACCCGTCGCCGCCCTGCACCTGCGGGCCGGGACCGGGCCGCGGGTCGCGTTGCGGCACGACCTTGCCGTTGAGGGGCAGGCAGGTGCGGACGAACTCCTCGCCGAAGGAGGTCAGGCGCACGCTGCGCTGCACGATCCGCGGCATGCGGCCGGCCTGCTTCAGGGCGTCGACGACGTTGGGCTGCGCCTCGATGACCTGGTATCGGGTGGGGTTGCGCACCTGCTCCTTCGAGAACTCGATCATCCCGAGCCGGCCGAGGTTGGTGAGGTAGAGATCGATGCGCTCGATGTTCCTGAGCCCGGCGTTCTCGGCGATCATGCTGAGCCCGCTGGCGACCAGCTCCGAGCCGATCCCGAACGGGCGGTAGGTGCGGATGTCGATGGTGGGCTGCGGGCCGTCGAGATAGATGAAACGCAGGATGCGGGCCTCGTCCGGCGTGATGTCGGCGAGGATGCGGGCGAAGGCCGGGTGGGTGTCCTCGACGACGTGCACGTCGTTGCTGCGCCGCATCAGATCGGTGCCACGGCGCTGCAGGTCGAGCACCGACGTACCGCGCGGCGAGGTCTTCTCCGGGCCGACGCCCGGTAGCGCGGAGTCGGGCGTCGGCATGCCCAACGCCCGCCACGCCACGGCGCGCAGGTCGGTCGCCGCTTCCTGCAGGATCGCGGTGGCCGGTTGACCCTCGACGGCGCGCTTGGCCACGTAGTTGGCGCCGGCGATCGTCGCTCCCACCGACCAGCTCATGACGTGCCAGGCCGACACGGCCGCGACCCGGGCGACCCCCGGCGCGGCGCGCAGCACCCCCGGACCGGGCATCGGACGTCGGCGCTGGACAGTGCCGTCGGCATTGAGGGTCGGGACAGGACGAGGACGGCGCACGACGGCCTTGGCTGCGTCGGCGACGCCGTTCACGACGTTGTCGGCCATGCGTGGTTCAGACTCCGAAGATTGCGAGGTGCAGCAGTCCGGCGAACAGTCCCAGAACGCCTCCGTGGAAGAACAGTAACCATTCGTCCTGCTTGATGGCCGATCGGAGCATCTCGGTGAAGTCCCGCGAGTTCATCCGGCTCATCTGGTCGGAGATGAAGTCATAGATCTTCGACGACTGCTGGCGGCTGAACTCGGCGTCGTTGAACGCGATCGGCGCGAACCCGGTGGCCTCGGTCGCGACGGACGAGCGGATGTTGTCGTACTCCGTCGAGCCGATCGCCATGCGCACCGCGGCCCGGGCCGGCCCGACGGCGCGGTCGACCGCCGGGCGCAGGGAGTCCTCGAGCAGTTGCATCGTGCGGTCGCTGCGCGGGCCGGTCAGCAGCTCGTTGCCGATGTTCTGCAGGGTGATGACCTTGTCGGCCACCATGCGCGAATACAGCTTCGTGACCTCGTTCTGCCGTTTCAGCAGCAGGCCCTGGTGCCAGGGCACCCACCGCTTGTACTCGACCGGCTCGAAGATCATCTGCATGCCGATGTAGTTGGCCACCCAGCCGATGACCACGCCGCCGATCGGCAGCACGTACCACTCGGGGAAGACCTGCAGGATCCCGAACAGGACGAAGCCCATCGGCAGGCCGAAGTAGAGCCCGAAGTTCTGCATGAACTTCAGTTCCTTCTTGCCCATGATCAGGAACAGCTCGTTGAGGAGTTCCGGGTTGCGCCGGAAGTAGGTGATGACCATCAGCTTGGGATCGATCAGCTGGTCGACGTTCTCGCCGATCTGCTGGGTGATCGACCGGATGATCCCGGGCAGCTGCCCCCGGACCCGGGAGAACACCGCCTCCTTGATGACGGGGGGCAGGTCGTTCCAGAGCTGAGGGTTCTCCTGCTCCATGATCTGCTCGACCACGTCGCGGATCTCGTTCTGCGCGATCGTGGCAAGGTGCTCGGCGATCTTGTCCGGCTCGAGTTCGCGGTAGAAGTCGCTGATGCTGCCGAGCTTGAGCAGCCCCTTGTCGACGCTGATGCTGGCCATCTTGTCCGCGCGCGAGGGCACGATTCCCTGCCAGCCGACTCGCCCGTCGTACCGGATCAGCGGCAGAACTCGGATCTTGCGAGGAAGAAGGGGGAAAAGCACCCGCAGTCCCGGCACCCGGATGCCGTGGAACCCCACGGGCTGGAACAGCATGAGCACGCCGGTCCAGTTGGTGATGTAGCCGACGATTCCGGTGAACAGCGGGATGCTGATGAGATCAGCGAGCGTCTTGCTGTCCACACCCGTCCTCTCGTCACCGGCACCGGCACCACTACTGGCGCCACTGGTGGCACCGATGTCGACCGGCGCTGTCACATCATCCGAACTCCGCGCGACGGAGTCCAGCCGGGGTCGCCCGAGCCGCCCCTCGCGTCACGGGGAACTCACCTCTACCCGCAACGCCGGCCCCCATACCGCGCCCTGTCCGGGGTCAGGGAGCGCGCAGGCGGGCGGCCATCCGTTCGATGAGCGCCTGAAGGCCCCGCAGCGGGCGGACGAGCACCGTGAACTCGGTCAACCGCCCGTCCGGGCCCCAGCGCAGCATGTCCACACCCTGGACGACGGTGCCGTCGAGGTCGGCCTCGAACTCCAGCACCGCGCTCGTGGCATCGGACCATTCGGCGACATAGCGCAGGGTCGGTCCGAGCACGTCCAGCGCCGCGGTCAGGTAGGCGGCGGTGACAGCCTTGCCGCGTTGCGGCTCGTAGACGGCCGGCGACCGGAAGACGACCTCATCGGCGAGCAGATCGTCGAGACCGGCCGGGTCCAGCTCGGCGGCGACGGCGTGCCAGGCGGCCAGCGGGGCAGGACGGGCGTCGGGCGCGGTCGGGTGCACGCTGTGATCCAACACCAGCGACGGTCAGCGCCGGGGAGGTTGCGGACACAATGGCCTGGTGAGCGATGCGCGTGTCGAGACGCCGGCAGCGGGGCCGCGGCCGCCGGTGAGTCTGAACGTCGTCACCCTCGTCCTCGCCCTGGCGTGCGGACTCACCGTGGCGAACCTGTACTACGCCCAGCCGTTGCTGGCCCTGGTCTCGACCTCGTTCGGCGTCAGCCAGGGCACGGCGACCCTGGTGGTCACGCTCACCCAGGTCGGCTACGCCGCGGGCCTGCTGTTCGTGCTGCCGATCGGCGATCTCGTCGAGAACAAGCGACTCGTGACGCGCGTGCTCGTCGGCACCGCGGCCGCGCTGCTGGCGGCTGCCCTCGCGCCGACCTTCGCGGTATTCGCCGCCGTCTCGGTGCTGGTGGGCCTGACCTCGGTGGTGGCGCAGATCCTCGTGCCGTTCGCCGCGCACCTCGCCGAACCCGACCAGCGGGGTCGCATCGTCGGACGGGTGATGAGCGGCCTGCTCATCGGCATCCTGCTCGCCCGCACCGCGTCCAGTCTGCTGGCCGGGTGGCTGGGCTGGCGGGCGATCTACTACATCTCGGCCGCGCTGATGATCGTGCTGGCACTGCTGCTGTTGCGGGTCCTGCCGTCGCGCCGTCCGGACCACACGGCCGGGTACGGCTCGCTGCTGGCGTCAGTGGTGCGACTGGTCCGTGACGAGCCGGTCCTGCGGGCTCGTGCCCTCTGCCAGGGAGCGATGTTCGGCGCCTTCACCGCGTTCTGGACGGCCATCGCCTACGAGCTGGTGGGCGAGCACCACTTCGGCCAGACCGGCATCGCTGTGTTCGCCCTCATCGGTGCCGGGGGCGCGATGGCCGCGCCGGTCGGGGGCTGGCTCGGAGACCGCGGGCACGGCCGCGGCGGCAGCGGCGTGATGCTCGTCCTGGCGGTGGCGGTGATGGTCCTCGGCGCGCTCGGGCACCGCAGCGTGGTCTTGCTGGGTCTCGCCGGGGTGCTGCTCGACTTCGCCGTGCAGGCTCACCAGGTCATGGGCCAGCACGAGATCTACGCCCTGCGTCCGGACGCGCGGGCCCGCATCAACACCGTCTACATGGGCACCGTGTTCATCAGCGGCGCGATCGCCTCGGCCGTCACCGGTGCCGTGCACGACTCCTACGGCTGGACCGGCGCGGCCTGGTTCGGCGCCGCGCTGCCCGCGCTCGGGTTCGTCGTGTGGGCGCTACGGCTGCGACCGTCTCAGCACCGCCCGTCACCCGCGGGCGAGCCGGAACCGGTCGAGGCCGTCGCCTGAGCTGCGGTCAGCGGTGCGGAACGTCCCACCGGACCGGCAGCGTCACGGGCTTGCGGAAGATCAGTCCGGTGACCGGCGCCGGGCCGTCGGCACGCAACCCCGGCAGATCCAGCACGGCACGGAGTGCCGCGCGGGTCTCGAGCCGTGCGAGGTCCATCGCGATGCACACGTGCGGACCTCGGGCGAACGACAGCTGCGACCGGACGTTCCCGCGGGCCGGGTCGAAGCGGTCGGGATCGGCGAACACCGCGGGATCCCGGTTGGCGGCGGTGATCGAGACGCGGACGAGCTCCCCGCGGCGGATCGCGACCCCGGCCAGCTCGACGTCCCGCGTGGCGTAGCGGTCGACGACGGCAGCGGCCGGTTCGAGACGCAGCGACTCCTCGACGACGGCGGGGAGCAGGCCCGCGTCGGCGCGCACCGCGGCGAGAACGTGCTCCTGGGCCAGCAGGTGTGCGACGGCGTTGAGGATCATGCCCTCGGTGGTCTCGATGCCGCCGAACATCATGACGGCGGCGTTGGCGATGACGTCTGCGCCGTCCAGCGCCCGGCGCGCCTCGGCCAGCACCGAGCCGGGCCGCCCGCCGGTGACGACGTGGTCGGCGAGCGCCCGGACGGCCGCGCCCGCACCGGGTCCGGGTTCCTCCCCCGCGCTGAGGGCCGAAACGGCGCCGACGATCTCGCCGTACCAGCCGAGCACGGTGCGTGCGTCCGTATCATCGAGCCCGAGCGCGAAGGCGACGACGGCGACGGCGAGGGGTCCGGCCACGCTCGCCCGCAGATCGGCGTGCCCGTCGCTGCGCACGCCGTCGACCAGCGCGGTGGCCAGCGACGCAGTCCTCGAACCGAAGCGCTCCTCGACGCGGCTCGGCCGGAACGGGGCGACGAACGGGCTGCGGTGCCGGGTGTGCTCGCGCCCGTCCAGCGACAGCATGCTCGGGCCGACGACGCGGGCGGTGCTGAAGCGGGGGTCGTCGACGGTGAAGGTGGCGGCATCGCGCATGACCGTCACCGCCGCGTCGTACGCGGTCACCAGCCAGCCGTCCAGCTCGTCCACCCGCGTCAACGGGGCGTCCCGGCGCAGTCGTGCAAGCAGTTCGTGAGCGTCCGGTCCCGCGAGTTCGTCCAGCACCGTCACGGGACGGCAGTCAAGCACAGCCGTTCCGAAATCCGTGCTCCAAGCGGAACCGAACGTTCCTGATGAACCGGTCTGCTGTCCGTACCCCACGACTCCAGGAGGTCATCATGTTCGGTCCCGGCCACTACACCGAGAGCGAGACGCTCGCCGGCTACCTCGACGCCCAGCTGACGGCGATCCGCGCCGCCGCCTTCGGCCTCACCGAGGACCAGGCCCGCGCGACCCCGTGCCGCAGCACGCTGTCGATCGGCGGGCTCGTCAAGCACGCCGTCTACGTCATGCAGCAGCGCCACGGCGCCGCCGAGCTCGACCAGGCCGGCTTCGAGCGCTACCTCGGCAGCTTCGCCCTCACCGACGACGAGACCCTCGCCGCCGTGCTCGACACCTTCGACGAGGCGCGCGCGGGTTACCTGGCCGAGGTCCGCGCCACCGACCCGGGCGCTGCGATGACCGCGCCTCCGGCACCCTGGGACGGCCTCGACGACCCGACGCCGTCGGTGCGGCGCTACGCGCTCGTGCACCACATCGAGGAGTTCGCGCGGCACGCCGGGCACGCCGACATCATCCGCGAACAGCTCGACGGGGCCGGGTCCGGTCCGCTGCTGCTCGCCACGGAAGGGCGTCCGGGCAACGCATTCATGCAGCCGTGGCAGCCGAGCCCCTCCTGACCACGTGTCGTCAGTCGGACGGCGCATCGCGGCTGAGCCGGATCTCCTCGATGTCCAACCGCGCCTCGATCTGGCGCAGGACGATGTCGTCGATGCGCTGCTCGTCGCGCAACTGCAGCAGCGTGACCCGCTTCTCCGCGATGAGGGCCAGGCGCAGCGCCGTGTACTGGTCGTCGTGCTGCACGATCGGGTCGTCGCCGGACCCGTCGGCGGCCAGCAGCTTGCGGCGCTTGTCGAGCTCGTGCCGCACGCGCTCGACGACGCGCTCGTCACTGCCCAGCTCCCCGGCCAGCCGCTCCAACGAGTCGTAGGCAGCGTCGGTGGTCGTCACGTCGGCGAAGTGTCGTTCCTCGACGACGGAGTTGTCGGCCGGCAGCCGGGCGAAGCGGACGATCCCCGGCAGCGCCAGCGCCTGCAGCAGCGTCAGCACGATCACGCCGCAGGTGACGACGATGATGAGGTCGCGCGCCGGGAAGGGCCGGCCGGAGTGCACGGTGTGCGGCACCGCCAATGCGGCGGCCAGCGAGACCGCGCCGCGGAACCCGGCGGCGGCGTTGACGCTGCGCTGCCGGGCGCCGACCCGACGCAGCCGCTGCGCCGGGCGCCGGTCGACCGCGCGGATCACGTACGGCATCGTGTACATCCAGGCCCAGCGAACGGCGATCACGACGCCGGTCACGGCGAAGACGTAGCCGACGGCGCGGCCGCCGGACACGCTGACCAGGTTGCGCACGGCCGACTGGGCCTGCAGCCCGACGAGGACGAACAGGGCGCTGCTCAGCACGGTCGTCGCGAGCGACCAGAACGAGGTCATCTGCTGCCGGGCCGGCGCGCTGGTGATGCGGTTGGCCAGCTGGCTCATCAGCAACCCGCAGGCCACGACGGCAAGCACGCCGGACGCCTTCACCGAGTCCGCGAGCAGGAAGGCGGCAAACGGGGTGACGAGGATGGCGATGTTCTCCAGGACGGGGTCGTCCATGTGGCGCCGTACCTGCCAGCTCACGAGCCCGACGAGTGCTCCGGCGAGCACGCCGCCGCCGTAGGACAGGACCAGCAGCCAGGTGACGTGCAGTGCGGTGAGGTGGTCCTCGCCGGCCGTGACGCCGACTGCGAGCCCGTAGATGACCAGGGCCGTGCCGTCGTTGACGAGGCTCTCGGCGCGCAGGACGGTGACGATCCGGCGCGGCAGCCCGCGGGCCAGCGTCCCGACGGCGGTGGCG
Source organism: uncultured Actinomycetota bacterium (assembly GCA_963787985.1). Lineage (GTDB taxonomy): Bacteria > Actinomycetota > Actinomycetes > Mycobacteriales > Jatrophihabitantaceae > Jatrophihabitans. Next base: position 559,974 of record CAWBEL010000004.1, read on the forward strand.
TCGGTGGGCGCCACCGCGGCGCCCAGCACCCACGCCGGCCCCCACGGCAGGCCGAGCGCGTGGGCGACGGCGGCCACCGCCGCCGCGGTGGCGACGACGAGGCCGGTGCTCGCGAGGATCACTGTGCGCAGGTTGCTGCGGATCTCGCGCAGCGAGGTGGTCAGGCTCTCCCAGTACAGCAGCGCCGGCAGGAACAGCAGCAGCACGACCTGCGGGGGAAGCTGCGCGTGCCGGATGGTGGGGGCGAAGCCGATCAACACCCCGATCAACAGCAGGACCAGTGCCGGTGCGACAGGGAACCGCCGCGCGCTCGCGCCGCCGATGAGCAGCGCGACGCCGAGCACAACGACGATCTCGAGACCGAGCACGGAACCATCTTGGCCGATCCGGCACCCGGGCGGTGTCAGCGACCTCGAGGATCGCGATGGCGCTGCGGGCCGCCGGCACGCTCGGGTCAGGCTGCCCCGTCGCGTTCCGGTTCGAGGTCCTCGACGGCGGCCTGGAGGGTGGTGCGGATGAGCTCGAGCCGCTGCTCGGCGGCGGCGAGTTCGTCGGCGCGGTCGAAGCGGTGCTCGCGCAGCGTGTCGCGGGCCCGTTCGGCGCGCGCCCCGCAGTCGTCGACGCCGGCCTCGACCTCAGCGATCCGGTCGTCGAGGCGCCGGCGCCAGCGGCGCAGGGCGGTGATCACCGTCCGGCGGGCCGCGGCCGGATCGGCGCGGCGGAACGCGCCGCCGGCCACGGTGAACTCGTCGACGGCGCGGTGGGCCAGCGTCACCCGCACGAGCACGTCGTCGACCCGCGCGACGCGCCATCCGTTGACGGGCACGAGCTCGACGCCGAGCCCGCCCCAGGGCGCACGGTGCGGCGCCGGCGGGGCATGCGGGTCGGGCCGGCGTACCCGGGCGACGACGGTGTCCACCGCCTCGCGCACTGCGTCGTCGTCGGCGGGTGGGCTCGTCTCGATGCGCGCGGCGGCCGAGCGCAGCATGCGCACCTGCTGCAGCAGCCGGTACCGGTCGCGATCGGCGTCCACGGCGTCGGCTCGGGCCGCCGTCAGGGTCTGGGCGTCGAGCGAGCGCACGATGCGCAGCCGCGCGACCTCGGCGGCGGCGTGGGCCTCCTCGAGCAGCAACGGGTTGCCGGTGGCGAGCGCCTTGACCTCGGCGTAGCTCAATACCGCCTCGCCGAGATCGTCGACGGTGCGCTCGCCGGTGTCGTCGGCGAGCATGCCGTGCTGCAGTTGCGTGATGAACCGTGCCTTGCGCTCGAGCGTCTGCCAGACGTAGCCGTCGAAAGTGCCGCGGGTGACGTAGCGGACGATGTCGACGACGGGATTGAGATTGCCCGGGCGCAGCGCGCGGCCCTCGCGCTGCTCGACGTCGGACGGGCGCCACGGCGCGTCGGCGTGATGGATCGCGCGCAATCGGGTCTGGACGTTGGCGCCGGTGCCGAGGGTGTCGGTCGAGCCGAGCAGCACCGACACCTCCCCCGACCGGCACCCCGCGAACAGCGCGACGCGCTGCGCCGGCGTGACCGCCTCGTGCACCCAGCGCACCCGCTCGGCCGGCACGCCGCGGGCGGCGAGCGCGAGCCGCAGCCGGCCGTAGGTCTGCAGCCCGTCCACGCCCGGGGTGCCCTGGTCGCAGAACACGAGCTGCAGTACCCCGGTGACGTCGCTGCCCTCGAACACGGTGTCACGGTGCTCGGCGTGTACGCGCGCGACACGGTCGGCAACGGCGTTGATCTTGGTCGAGTCCTCGGCCACCCCGACCAGCCGGGGGTCGAGGGCCGCGCGCCGGCCGTCGGTGCACAGCGCCAGCATGTTGTCCTCGCCGGGCACGCCGTGGGCGCGCGTGCGGCGGATCCTGTCCGCACGGAGGTGCAGGGCGGCGATGTACGTGCGCTGGCCGGGCGACGGGGCGCAGACCACGGTGTCGTCGCGGCGGCTCGGGCGGTCGAGGCCGAGCGACCGTGCCGGGCAGCACGTCGGCGGCGTCGGCGAGCATCGCCCGCAGCTCGGGCACGTTGCGGATGCGCGAGGGCCGTTGCTTCAGGCGGAACCCGGCGCTGTCCGGCGCGACCTCGAGTAGCTCGTCGTAGTCGATGAAGACCGCCGCCCACGCGTCGAAGTTCTCGATGCCCGCGGCCGCGAGCCGATCGGGCTGCACGAAGGTCTGCCAGACGAAGGTCTCGGCCAGCGCGTTGGACCAGGGCGTGCCGGTGAACAGGACGAGGCTGGGCCGCGCGCCGCGGCGCTCGCGCAGGATGCGGGCCTTCAGCAACAGGTCGGCGGCGCGGTGCGACGAGCCGAGGGACACCCCCTCGCGGCGGGAGGTTACCGGCAGGCGTTTGAAGTAGTGCGCCTCGTCGACGAGCAGCAGGTCGATGCCGAGCGCGTCGAAGCTGACCGCCGGCGGCGCGACCCGGTCAAGCCGGGCCAGGGCGGTCTCGTGCGCAGCCAGCCGCCGCCGAAGCACCGCGCGGCCGTGCCGCCCGCCCCGGCCGCCGCGGATCTCGGCCTCGACGTCGGCGATGCGCTGCCGCAGCCACGTCCGCTCGACCTCGGGCTCGACAGGCAGCGCGCCGAACAGGCCGTGCGAGACGATCACGGCGTCCCAGTCACCGGTGGCGCAGCGCGCGGCCAGCCGGGCGCGCGAGCCCGCGCCGTCTTCACCCGCGACCAGGAATCGTCCGAACGGGTAGGCCTGCCGGAACTCTCGCGCCGTCTGTTCCACCAGGTGCGCGGGGACGGCGACGAGGGGCTTGCGGGCCAGCCCGAGACGGCGCGCCGTCATGGCCAGCACCGCCATCGACCGGGTCTTGCCGGCACCGACCGCGTGCGCGCACAGCGTGGCCGGCGCGGCGAGCGCACGCGCGACGATGTCGCGCTGCCACGGCCAGAGTTCGAGACCGTCGGCGAGGCCCGGCAGCGTGAGGCGAGAGCCGTCCGCATGCCGGGGCCGGTGGCTGGTGAAGCGGTGGTTGTACTCGGCGACCAGGCGTTCGGTGCGCCCGGCGTCCTGCCAGAGCCACTCGGTGAAACGCTCCTGCAGCGCGCGCAGCCGTTCCTGCGCGGCGACCGACTCCTCGACGTTGCGTCGACTGATGCGCTTGCCGGGCACGCCGCTCGCCACCCGGTCGACCACGATCGGCGTCCGCCCGTTCAGGCCGTGCGACAGAACCTCGTAGGCGCTCATGCGTCCGGTGCCGTACCGGCCGGCAGGTTCCTTGCCGAGCGGGACGATCTTCCAGAACGCCGCGGACGGCAGGTGCCAGACGCGGGCGCGGCCGCCCAGCACCTCGTGGATGAAGGCCTCGACATCGTTGGGCTCGATCCACGGTGCGCCGAGCGAGACCGCGATCTCGAGCGGGCCGACCGTCGGCGGCTGGACGCGGTCGAGCAGGTCGACGTTGCGCCGGTAGCGCTCGTCGTCGCGCGCCGCCAACTGGGCCGACGCGAGCCGTGCCCGGACGTCGCCGGCGAGGTAGCCCTCGGCGGGGACGAGCGCACCCCCGCGGTCGGGGTCGTGGACGACGCGGTCGCCGAGTTCGCTCGCCGCTGCGTCCGCGCCCGACAACCCGAGCAGGTCGGCGACCCGCTCGAGGTCGAGGCGCCCTTCACCACGGCACACGAGCAGCGCTTCGTCGACGTTCGCCACCTGGGTCGCTGGCCCGGGCCGGCCGTGCACCCGCCGCAGCAGGATCGGGGCGGGCTCGGCGGCGCCGGTCGACTGGTCGAACACCTCCAACGCCATGACGGTGAGGTAGTCGGGGTCGGTGCGGAAGCCACCGAGGTCGGGCCGGCGCCAGCGCAACACCGGCTGGCCGGTCTCGGCGTCGGTCGGGCCGTCGAGCAGCTCGCCCCGGTTGAGCGGGCCGAAGCGGGCCACGTAGTCGCGGTAGTGCGCCAGCGCATCGGTGCGGGTCGGCGTTATCGCGGCGTCGTCGCAGGTGACGTCGGCCTCGAGGGCGAGCAGGGTGCGGGCGACGTCGCGCAGGTCCTGCAGCGCTTGCAGTTCGGACGTCTCCCCCACGCCGCCCATTCTCCCGGCCGCCTCCGACAGTTCGCGCGGACGGAGCGGTCGCCGTCGCCGGGACCGCTTTGGCGCCACCCAATCCGCGCAGACCTGTCGATTTCCGGCACAGCTGTTCGACGCATTCGTGACAGGCATCCACGAGTGAGGGAGAGCGACGTGCGCAACATCGTGCTGCAGATGGGCATCTCGATCGACGGCTACGTGTCCGGCGGTCCCGCCGAGGACATCGGCGGTGGCGAGCCGGAGCACGAGGACGTCGTCGCCAGGAAGCTGGCGTGGGTCCAGGCCGCCGGCACCCACGCCATGGGCCGCCGCACCTACGAGGAGATGGCCGCCGTGTGGCCCTCCTCGACCGGTGACTACGCCAAACCGATGAACGAGATCCCGAAGGTCGTGTTCTCCCGGACGCTTGCGCGTGCCGACTGGCCGACGACCACCATCGCACGCGGGCCGCTGGCCGACGAGGTCGCCGCTCTCCAGGCCGAATCCGGGGGCGACGTCATCGTCTACGGCGGGTACACGCTGGTCCAGGCACTCACGCGCGCCGACCTCATCGACGAGTACCGACTCGTGACGCGTCCCGTGGCATTGGGCAGCGGCGAGCCCATGTTCAAGGATCTCGCGACGGGTCGCCGCCTGGAACTCGTCGAGGTCACCGGTTACCCCGACGGCACCGTCATCTCGATCTACCGCCGCGGGTCCTGACAGGATCGAGGTCGGCGAGCAGGTCAGCCCGCCCATCCGCATCGCCCTCGGGGTCGACGACGTCGACGGGCGCACTCGCGCACCCCTGGCCAATCCGGGAGAGTTGTGGTGCTCACGCCCCCACAACTCTCCCGGATCGCGGCGGGCCGCAGGCCCTCAGTGAATAGCCACGTTGAGGAGCAGGGTCAGCACGACCGAGAGCACCAGCGAGATGAGCAACGAGCTCATGATCGGTGCGTAGACACGGGTGCGTGAACCCCGGTAGTTGACGTCGCCGGGTAGCCGGCCGAAGCCCACTCGGCTCGTCCGGTAGCGCGACCTGTAGCGCGCGCGGTGCGTGCCGGCGGTGAGCGCCGACCACAACACGGCGCCGACGATGATCAGAACAAGCAAGCTCATACGGTCGGATGTGCCCTGCACGCGGCTGCACCATGCGGTTCAGCGACCACGGTCACCCCAACCGGCGAGACCGATCGGGGAGTGTTCCGTCGCCGTGCGACGGAACACTCCCAGATTCGTGGGCCGTGCGTCGGGTCAGCTGCAGCCGCTGGTGCTGCCGCATCCCTCGCAGACGAAGCAGCTGCCGGCCGGGCGCATCTTGGTGCCGCAGTTCATGCACAGCGGTGCGTCGGCCGAGCTGCCCATGAGCGACTCGAGCAACTCGGTGGAGCTGTGCACCCGGGCCGGCGCCTCGGTGGCGGTCTCCGCGACGACCGCGTCGTCCTCGTCGAGCAGCTCGGTCTGCGTCGAGGAGATCGGGGCCGACTGGGCCAGCGACTCCAGATCGAGCTCGTCGTCCTCGTCCTCGACCGGCTCGTACGACCCGGTCTCGAGCTGACGGGTGCGCTCGGTCGCCGTGTGGATGCCCATCGCCCGAGCGCGTCTCGAACGGCAGGTAGTCCAGCGCCAGCCGGCGGAAGATGTAGTCCAGGATCGACTGCGCCATGCGGATGTCCGGGTCGTCGGTCAGACCGGCCGGCTCGAAACGCATGTTGGTGAACTTCTGGACGTAGGTCTCCAGCGGCACGCCGTACTGCAGCGCGATCGAGATCGCGATGGAGAAGGCGTCCATGACACCGGCCAACGTCGAGCCCTGCTTGCCGAGCTTGAGGAACACCTCGCCGAGACCGTCGTCGGGGTAGGAGCCGGCGGTCATGTATCCCTCGGCACCGCCCACGGTGAACGAGGTCGTCTGCGACGGGCGTGCCTTCGGCAACCGCTTGCGGGTCGGCCGGAACTCCACGACCTTCTCCACGACCGGCTCGGACTTCTCCTCCGCGGCGGACTTGCCCACCGAGAGCGGCTGGCCGACCTTGCAGTTGTCGCGGTAGACCGCGAGCGCCTTCAGCCCGAGCTTCCAACCCTGGTAGTAGACGTCCTCGATGTCCTCGACCGTCGCGGTCTCGGGGAGGTTGACGGTCTTGGAGATCGCGCCGGACAGGAACGGCTGGGCCGCCGCCATCATGCGTACGTGGCCCATCGGCTTGATGGCCCGAGCCCCCATCGCGCAGTCGAACACGTCGTAGTGCTCGGTGCGCAGGCCTGGCGCGTCGATGACGTGCCCGTGCTCGGCGATGTACTCGACGATCGCCTCGACCTGCTCCTCCTGGTAACCCAGGGCGCGCAGGGCCCGCGGCACGGTCTGGTTGACGATCTGCATCGACCCGCCGCCGACGAGCTTCTTGAACTTCACCAGCGCGAGGTCGGGCTCCACACCCGTCGTGTCGCAGTCCATCATCAGGCCGATGGTGCCGGTGGGTGCGAGCACCGAGGCCTGCGCGTTGCGCCAGCCGTTCTTCTCGCCGATCTTGTTGCCGCGGGTCCACTCCTCGGTGGCGACCGACAGCACAGCGCGGTCGGCCTCGTGCAGCGGGCGCACCGCGTCGTTGGCCGCGGCGTGCTTGCGCATGACGCGGGCATGCGCGGCGGCGTTGCGCGCGAAGCCCTCGTACGGTCCGACGACGCCGGCCAACTCGGCCGAGCGACGGTAGGCAGTACCGGTCATGAGCGAGGTGATGGCACCGGCCAGCGCGCGGCCCCCGTCGGAGTCGTAGGCGAGGCCCGAGGCCATCAGCAGCGCACCGAGGTTGGCGTAGCCGATGCCCAGCTGGCGGTAGGCGCGGGTGTTGACGCCGATCGACTCCGTCGGGAAGTCGGCGAAGCAGATCGAGATGTCCATCGCGGTGATGATCAGCTCGACGGCCTTGACGAAGCGCTCGGTGTCGAAGCTGAAGTCGTCGCGCAGGAACTTCATCAGGTTCAGCGAGGCCAGGTTGCACGACGTGTTGTCCAGGCTCATGTACTCCGAGCACGGGTTGGACGCGGTGATGCGGCCGGTCTCGGGGTTGGTGTGCCAGTCGTTGATCGTGTCGTCGTACTGGATGCCCGGGTCGGCGCACTCCCAGGCCGCCTGGGCGACCTGCCGGAACAGGCCCTTGGCGTCGACGGTCTCGATGACCTCACCGGTGCTGCGGGCACGCAGGCCGAACTCCCGACCCTCCTCGAACGAGCGCATGAACTCGTCGCTGACCCGGACGGAGTTGTTGGCGTTCTGGTACTGCACCGAGGTGATGTCCGAACCACCGAGATCCATGTCGAAACCGGCGTCGCGCAGGACGCGGATCTTGTCCTCCTCGCGCGCCTTGGTGGCCACGAACTCGACGATGTCGGGGTGGTCGATGTCGAGCACGACCATCTTCGCCGCGCGCCGGGTGGCGCCACCGGACTTGATGGTGCCGGCGGAGGCGTCGGCGCCGCGCATGAAGCTGACCGGGCCCGACGCGGTGCCGCCGGAGGACAGCAGCTCCTTCGACGAGCGGATGCGCGAGAGGTTCAGGCCGGCGCCGGAGCCGCCCTTGAAGATCAGCCCCTCCTCGCGGTACCAGTTCAGGATCGAGTCCATCGTGTCGTCGACGGACGAGGATGAAGCAGGCGCTGACCTGCTGCGGCGAGGTGGTGCCGACGTTGAACCAGACGGGCGAGTTGAAGCTGAACACCTGGTGCAGCAGCATCCACGTCAGCTCGTGCTCGAACACCTCGGCGTCCTCGGCGGAGGCGAAGTAGCCGTGCTGCTCGCCGGCCTCGCGGTAGGTGTGCACGACGCGGTCGATGAGCTGGCGCAGCGACCACTCGCGCAGCCTCGGTGCCCACCGCGCCGCGGAAGTACTTGGTGGTGACGATGTTGGCCGCGTTGACCGACCAGAAGTCCGGGAACTCCACGCCGCGCTGCTCGAAGTTGATCGACCCGTCACGCCAGTTCGTCATGACGACGTCGCGCCGCTCCCACGTGACCTCGGCGTAGGGGTGCACGCCGGGCGAGGTGTAGATGCGCTGCACGGACAGGCCGTCGGCCGGGTAGGACGGCGCGGCGGAATCGGCGGCGGGGCGCGAGCCGGCGCCGGCCGCGCCGGGCCGGGAGCTGTCGGAACCCTGCGAGTGGGTCACATCGGCCTGGGTCATGCGGAGGTCCTTCCTGGACGCTTCGGGGGTGCTGGCGGGGCGCCTGTGCTGGTCGAGCTGGTCGTGCGGGTGCGCCGTCGGGCGCGGAGTGGGGGTGCGGCCGGGTCGCGGGGCGGGCCGTGCCATGAGCCGGTCACGGATCCTGCGTGACGGGCGCGGCGCGCGGTGTTCGGCGCGCAGGTCGAGGATCGCCTTCTCGAAGTCCTCGGCAGAGCTGAAGGCCTGGTAGACGCTGGCGAAGCGCAGGTAGGCGACCTCGTCCAGCGCCCGCAGCGGCCCGAGGATGGCGAGGCCGACCTCGTCGCTCGGCACCTCGGCGACGCCGGTCGCGCGGATGGTCTCCTCGACCGTCTGGGCCAGCTGGGCGAGCTGGTCCTCGTCGACGGGACGGCCCTGGCAGGCTCGGCGCACGCCGCTGACGACCTTGCCGCGCAGGAACGGCTCGGTGACGCCGCTGCGCTTGATGACCGCGAGGGTGGCCTCCTCGACGGTCGTGAAGCGGCGGCCGCACTCCGGGCACGAACGGCGGCGGCGGATGACCTGTCCCTCGTCCTGCTCGCGGGAGTCGACGACACGGGAATCGGGGTGTCGGCAGTACGGGCACCGCATGTCCGGACCCCCTCTCGAACGTGCCGGGCGACGCACGGCCTGTGGACGGAACTGTCGACAACCTGGGGACCGGACTGTGGATGACCGGGCCGTCCTGTGGACCGCCAACCCCAACTTGTGGACGAAGCACAACGGTGTAACTACTACATGTAGGGGTGAACCGTAGAGCGGGTACGGATGTTCCGCAAGGGCGCAACGCGGCGAGTCGTGCCGGATCGTGTCGGGGCGTGCCGGATCCGCGCCGGGTCACGGCCGACCGTGGCCCCCTCGGGCGGCAGATGTCTCAGTGCAGCTGCAGCACCTGGCCGGGCTCGAGCCCGACGCCGGCGAGGTGGTTGACGCGCCGCAGGGTGTCGACCTCGGCCCGGGGGTCCTGCGCCGGGGCGACGCGGGTCGCGATCGACCACAGCGTGTCGCCCGAGCGGACCGTGACACTGGTGGCCGAGCCGACCTGCGTGCTCGTGCCGGCGCCCGACGCCGCGCGGGAGGACGCCGCCGCGGCCCAGACCAGGCCGACGGCGAGCGCGGCCACGGCGAGCGGCGAGCACCACGATGCCGCGCCGGGTCAGCCGCAGCGGCGGCGCGACCGAGCGCGGGGCGTGCAGGACGACGACCTCGGCCGAGCCAGGACGCGGCGCGACGGGCACGGCGACCGGGGCCGAGCCGGCGGGCGCGAGCAGCCGCAGCCGCGGCGACGGAGCGTCCGGCGTCGGGAAGTCGGGGTCGAACGCATCGGGATCGAGCTCGTGCAGGTACTCGCGGGACAGGTCGTAGGCGACGGACATCGTGACCACTCCAGTTCGGTTCGGGACCTCGGAATCGGATACATTCTTCGAACGCGCATTCGATAGAACGTCTGAGCGAATGTGTACCAGCGGGGTCCGACAAAAACCACGGGAGGACGGCGTGTCGTTCGAACACATGTTTGAGTTCGGCGGCCGTTCGGGCTAGCGTCCCCCGTGTCGCCGGGGATTCGAACGGCGGCCGAGTGACGAGAAGAACGACGTGGAGGCCGACCGGTGGCACAGCAGAAGACCCGCAGCACGAGCACCAGCGCCGACAGACAGGCCGACGACGCCGCCGCGGTAGCTGCCGCGACATCCGCCGGTGCTGTCGAGACGGCCGGCGCGGAGCCGGCCGGCGCGGAGCCCGAACGCCGGCGTCCCGGGTCGGCCCAAGGTCACCGAGCTGCCCGACCCGGTCACCGGTCTCACCCGGCGCCAGCAGGCGATCCTGGACGTCATCCGCGATTCGGTCGAACGACGCGGCTACCCGCCGAGCATCCGCGAGATCTGCGAGTCCGCGGGGCTGGCCTCCACCTCCAGCGTCGCGCACCAGCTGGCCATGCTCGAGCGCAAGGGTTTCCTGCGTCGCGACCCGAACCGGCCCCGAGCGGTGGACGTGCGCGGCAAGGACTCCCCCACCGGTCGTCCGAACCGCACCGCTCCCGGCCGCGGCCGTGCCGCCCGCCGGGCCGTGGCGGTCAGCGACGACGCGCCGCGCGGGGACGCGCCGGTGTTCGTGCCGGTCGTCGGCCGCATCGCCGCCGGCGGTCCGATCCTGGCCGAGCAGATGATCGAGGACGTCTACCCGCTGCCGCGCTCACTCGTCGGCGAGGGCACACTGTTCATGCTCAAGGTGGTCGGCGACTCGATGATCGACGCCGCGATCGCCGACGGCGACTGGGTGGTCGTGCGTCAGCAGCCGGAGGCCTCGAACGGCGAGATCGTCGCGGCCATGATCGACGGCGAGGCGACGGTCAAGACCCTGCAGCGTCGCGACGGCACGGTCTGGCTGATGCCGCACAACCCCGCTTACTCCCCCATCGACGGCAGCGAGGCCACCATCCTCGGCCGCGTCGTCTCGGTGGTGCGCAAGATCTGACCCGCGGGACGCCGCGCGACGGCTCAGTCGCCGGTGATCCGCGCGGTCTGGATCAGCACCGAGCCCAACCGCCGGTGCACCAACCGCCCGCGTCCCGGCGGCAGCGGCTCCATCTTCACCGAGCCCAGCACCGCGCCCTCGTCCTTCGAGCCGGACAGCAGCACGCCCGGCGTGCCCATGTCGCGCAGGCTGCGCACCAGCGACTCGTACATGCCCTGCCCGGCGCCGCCGGCCGAGCGCGTGAGCACCACGTGCAGCCCGATGTCGCGCGCCTGCGGCAGGAACTCCAGCAGCTGCACCATCGGGTTGCCGCCGGAAGAGGCGATGAGGTCGTAGTCGTCGACGAGCAGGATCAGCTTGGGGCCTGTCCACTTCGGCACCTCACCGGCGACCGGGTCCACCTGGATGCCGGACAGGCGGTCGCGCAGGGCCCGGACGATGTCGGCGACGACGTTCGGGGCGTTGACGGAGTTCATGACGTAACCGAGCTGGTGCCCGGTCGTCACGGCGCCGAGCATGCCGCGGCGGTAGTCGAAGGTGATGATCTTGGCTTCCTGCGGCGACCAGCGCTCGGTGATGCCGCGGGCGATCACCCGCAGCAGGTTCGACTTGCCCGACTCGACGTCGCCCACCACGAGGAAGTGCGGCTCGGCGTCGAAGTCGATCACTACCGGCGAGAGGGTGTCCTCGTCCACGCCGATAGGCAGCTGCGCGCCGTCGCGCCGCACCGGCGGCAGGTCGCGGTAGGGCAGCTCGTGCGGCAGCAGCCGCACCGGCGGCGCCTTCGGTCCCTTCCACGCGTCCCGGACCGCGGTGACGAGGCCACCGACGCCGTCGACCAGGTCGTCCACCGTCTCCCGCCCGTCGATGCGCGGCAGCGCGGACAGGAAGTGCAGCTTGTGCGGGCTGACCCCGCGTCCCGGGCTGCCTTCGGGGACGTCCTTGGCTACGCGGCGGTCGAACTCGGACTCGCTCGGGTCGCCGAGGCGCAGCTCGAGCTTGCTGCTGATGAGATCGCGCAGCGCCGGGCGCATCTCCATCCACCGCTGGATCGACAGCACCACGTGCACGCCGTAACCGAGCCCGCGTGCGGCGATCTGGGTGATCGCCGTCTCCATGGCCTCGTGGTCGGCGCGGACCGTCCCCCACCCGTCGACGACGAGGAACACGTCGCCGAAACCGTCGCGCGGCACGGAGCCGTTGGCGACCAGCCGCCGGTAGGAGGTCATCGAGTCGACGCGGTGCCGGTTGAACAGCTCCTCGCGCTGGGCGAGCAAGGTATTGATCTCGGCGACCGTGCGGCGCAGCCGGTCCGGCTCGAGGCGGGTGGCGACCGAGCCGACGTGCGGCAGGTCCGACAGACCGGTCAGAGTGCCGCCGCCGAAGTCCAGGCAGTAGATCTGCACCTGCTCGGGCGTGTGCGTGAGGGAAAGACCGGTGATGAGCGAACGCAGAACCGTGCTCTTGCCGCTCTGCGGGCGCCCGACGACGACGAAGTGCGAGCTGGCGAGGTTGACCCAGTGCGGGTCGCGGCGCTGGTCGAAGGGCCGGTCGATCAGCCCGATCGGCGCGGCGAGCGACGGTGCGAGGTCCCAGCCGTCCGGGCGCAGCCCGTGCTCGGTCTCGACGAGCGGCGGCATCAGCTCGTCCAGCGACGGGGGTGAGTCCAGCGGCGGCAGCCAGACCTTGCGGGCCGGGGTGCCGGCGCCCTCGAGCCGTTCGACGAGGATGTCGAGCATCGTCTCGCCGGGGCCGGCAGGCCGCGCCGCCTGCGGTTCGGGATCCGGTTCGGCCGGCCGGAGCTCCTCCTGCGGCTCGAGGTACTCCAGCTGGTAGGGCAACACCTGGTGCCGGGGCGCGCCGTTGTCCTGCTCGGACCGCCCGCTGCCGCCCGAGGTGTAGGCGCCGGAGACGTAGGCCGCCTTGAACCGCACCAGCCCCTCGGTCGCTTCCTTGAGGTAGCCGTTGCCCGGAGCGCTCGGCAGCTCGTAGGCGTCGGGAACGCCGAGCACGACCCGGCTCTCGCCGGCGGAGAACGTGCGCAGCCCGACACGGTAGGACAGGTGGGTGTCGAGCCCGCGCAGCTTGCCTTCCTCCAGGCGTTGGGAGGCGAGCAGCAGGTGGACACCGAGCGAGCGGCCGAGACGCCCGATCATGACGAACAGGTCGATGAAGTCCGGCTTGGCCGACAGCAGCTCGCTGAACTCGTCGACGACGACGAACAGCGACGGCATCGGCTCCAGCGGCGCGCCCTGCTCCCGCGCCCGTTCGTAGTCGCGCACCGAGGCGTAGTTACCGGCGGCGCGCAGGACCTCCTGGCGGCGTACCAGCTCGCCCTGGATGGCGTCCCTCATGCGGTCGACGAGGATCAGCTCGTCCTCGAGGTTGGTGATGATCGCCGACGTGTGCGGCAGGACGTCGAGGCTGGCGAAGGTGGCGCCGCCCTTGAAGTCGACGAGGACGAAGTTCAACGTCTCGGACGGGTGCGTCAGGGCGAGCCCGAGCACCAGTGTGCGCAGCAACTCCGACTTGCCAGAGCCGGTGGCGCCGATGACGAGTCCGTGCGGGCCCATGCCCCCTTGCGCCGACTCCTTGATGTCGAGATCTACCGGTGTGCCCGTCGGGCCGACACCGATCGGCACGCGCAGCCGGTCTCGCGGCGCGCGCGGGCGCCAGGTCACGGCCGGGTCCACCGTCCGCGGATCCCCGATGCGCAGCAGGTCCGGCAGGCTGAGGTCGAGCGACAGCGCGTCCGCGGGCTCGGAGGTCGACGCCGACACGCGCAGGCGGCTCATCGGCCGCACCAGGGCCTCGGCCTCCACGACCGAGAGCCGGTCGGCGCTGCCGAGCTCGGTGCGGGCGTCGCGGCCGCCCTGCTCGCGGCGCACGATGGCCAGGGTGCCGTTCTCGACGTCGAGGCGCACGACGCCCGCGCCGTAGTCGGCGCCGGCCGAGCCGGTGATGTCCAAGACCGTCACGCCGTCGACGAGGTTGCCCGCGAGCTGTGCCTCGTGCTGGACGACGCCGCCGTCGATGACCACGACGACGTGCGGTCCGCCGCCCTGCGCACCGGAGCCGAAACGCGGGCGCCCGGACAGCGTCTCGCCGAACATGGCCTCCAGCGACAGCAGGTCCGGGGTGACCAGCCGCGTCTGACCCACCGCGTCGACGTCGACCGGGCTCAGCGCGTGCGGGGCCCACTTCGTCCACTCCCATTGCGGCATCGCCTCGGGAGCGGCGCAGACCGCGACGACGACGTCGTCCGGCGAATGGAAGGTCATCAGCTGGCCGAGGATCGCCCGGGCCAGCCCGCGGGAGGCCGACCGCGACCCGGCGAAGGTGATGCGGCCGAAAGCCGGCAGCGAGAGCGCGGCGGGCAGGTCCGGCACCGAACCGTGGGTGCGGACGAAGCGACGCAACGCCGCCGCCGAAATGGGTTCGAGGTCCTCGATGGGTTTGGTCTCGGGCACGACGAGGCGCACCGCTAGCCGCTGCGAACCGCGCCCGATCCGGGCGACCAGGAAGTCCTCGTCGCCCGGGCGCCGTTCCCAGAGCCGGGTGCCGATGGCGACGCACCACAGCGTGTCGGGATCGGGGTGGTGCCAGAGGCGGGACGCGCGTTGCGCCTCGGCGGCCTTGCGTACCCGCAGGCGAACCTGCTGCAGGTAGCGCTGGTAGTCGCGCCGGTCGCCGTCCAGCCGCCGCCGCTTCTCCCCGGAGTTGCGGCCCATGCCTCCGGCGGCCATGCCCACCATGGACAGGCCCATCATCCCGCTCGCGACGTAGGTCAGCGGCGAGCCGCCGCCGCCGCTGACGAACAGGCCCGTCGCGCCGGCGCCGGCGAGCATCGGCAGGTAGGTCAGCGCCTGGCCCGCGCCGCCGCCGCTCACCGTCTCCGGCAGCTCGGGTGGCGACTCCAGCACGATCTCGCCGCGCGGTTCGACCGGCCCGCGGCGCCGCGCGGGGCGACGGAACAGCTCCGTGCCCATCGCCGACCTCCGTTAGCGTTAGCGCCGACCCCCGGCGACAAACCGGTCCGAACGTGCCCCGATGCTAACGCCGGGGTGACGGGCCCCGGCCGCCGCCGGGAGGCCCGGAGTAACTCGTAAGGAGTGTGCCGTTGTCCGCGAGCGTGATCAGCAACAGCTGCCGGCTGACGATCATCTCCTCGACGCTGCGGGTCGATCTCGCCGTCCCGGTACAGATCTCGGTGGCCGAGCTGCTGAGCATCGTGGTCGGCAGCCTGGGCCGGGAGGCGGCCGACCTCGGCGCGTCCGAGGGCGGCTGGGTGCTGCAACGCACCGGTGAGCGGCCACTGGAACCGTCGTCCAGCCTCGCCGCCAGCCAGGTCCGCGACGGCGACGTGCTGCACCTGCGGACCCGGTCCACGACGTTGCCCGAACTCGCCTTCGACGATGTTCTGGACGCGGTGGCCGACGGCGTCCTCACCCGCACCGTGCGGTGGAAGGACGTCTACACGATGCGCGCGGCGACGGTGTTCGCGGCCGCGCTGCTGATCTTCACGCTGCTGGTGGCGCTGCTGGCCGGCCCGAGCTGGGTCGCTCCGACGATCACGCTGGGGACCGGCGCGGTCCTGCTGGTCCTCGCCGCCGTGGCCCTCGGCCGCATCGTCCACCGCCGCGGCCCCGCGTTGTCGGCGGCCGGGTTCGCGATCGCCTACGGCGCCGCAGCGGGCGCGTCGCTCGTCGGTGAACGGCGCAGGGTGTTCGACTTCGGCGCGCCCCAGCTGGTCGTCGGCGCGAGCGCCGCCCTGCTCGTCGCGGTGGTACTGCTCGTCGTGCTGGCCGACGGCGTCGCGGGCTTCGGTGCCGTGACCACCGTCGCGCTGCTGACGGCGATCGGCACCGGCATCGCCACCGGCACGTCCCTGACCGCCGCCGGCACCGCGTCGGTGATCGCGGCCGTGGCCCTGGCGTTCTCGCCGTTCCTGCCGAGCCTGGCCTTCCGGCTGTCCCGGCTGAAGATGCCGATCATCCCGCTGGACGCTGCGGACCTGCGCCGCGACACCGAGATGGTCGACGCCGCGCAGATCCTCGGCCAGGCAGTGCGCGCCGACCAGTACCTCACCGGTCTCGTCGGCGGGGTGGCGCTGTCGATCGCCGGCGGCACGGTGCTGATGGCCGGCCGCGGCGCCAGCGAGCAGATCCTCGCCGTCGTCCTGGGGCTGGTGTGCCTGCTGCGCGGCACGGTTGTTCTCCGGACGGGCCCAGCGCGGCCTGCTGCTGACCGCCGGCGCTGTCGCGCTCGTCGCCGAGCTCGTGGGCGGCGCGGCCGACGTGCACGGGACGGCGCGCATCCTGGCCTTCGCGGTGCCGGCCGCGGTGGTGGCACTCGGGTCGCTCGCCCTCTCGGTGGTGCTGCCGGGGCGCCGGTACTCCCCACCCGTCGGCCGCGCCGCCGATGTGCTCGAAGCCCTGCTCGTGCTCTCGGTCATCCCGCTCGCGCTGGGCGTCATGGGCCTCTACGGCGCGCTGCGGAACCTGCCCAGTTGACCCGTCCCGCGACTCAGCGCGGCAGACCCGCAGGCGCGCCCTGCGCCTGGGCGAGCACCTGACCCTCGGCCGCGGTCGGGTTCAGCGACACGATCTCGAGCCGGCGACGGCGCACCAGGCCGAAGGACACGGCGTCGAGCCGGGCGAGCACCTGTGTCGCCTCGACCGGCAACGCGTACGCCCGGGCCACGACCGGCGCGAACTCGATCGGGATGGCGCCGAAAACGGTGAGGTCGGCGTGCGCGAACGAAGCGAGCGCCGCCGGCGTCCACTGCGCGCGGACGTCGACGCGGCACTGCCAGGGGCGGAGCTCGGCCGGCTGGCGCGCCTCCGGCGGCCGGTCGTCGACCACCATCGTGGGACCGTCGGCCGCGACCGTCCGTGCCTCCTCGGCGGCGACGAGATGGCCCCCCTCACGCGGCAGCAGCGGCCGCCACAGCTGCGGGCGGGACGTCACGACCTGGACCGGCGTCCCGGCCGCTGCCGCCCGCACGACGAGCAGCTGCGCCGGAGCCGCTCGTGCGGCCAGCACGACCCGGGTGCCGCCGCGGCGGAACAGCCGGAGCGTCACGGGCCCCGCCCGCCCCGGGCCGAGCACGATCCCCGACTGCGGCGCGGAGGCGGCGGCGTCATCCGGCAACTCGAGGCCCAGCAGTCCGTGCGCGCTCATCCGGGGTGCCCGCGGAAGCGTGGAACGTTCTGTGCGGAGCGCTTTGGTGGGGTGTTCATGCCGGTTCGCCGATGCCGACGGGCAGGGTGACGGGCAACAGCGCCGCCTGCTCGCCGCCGAGCGGCTGCAGCACCAGGTCGTAGGCGCGGGCCAGGAGCCCGAGCGCGCGGACCCCGGCGTGTCCGGTGTCGCCGCTGCCGTCCGGCCGGCTCACCCGCAGCATCAGCGTCGTCGCGACCCGGCCGACGGGGTCGCGTCCCGTCGCGGCGTTCGCCGGACGCGGCGCCGACCCGGCGCGGCGCAGGACGAGCGCCGTCCCCACGACCGACGCCGCAGCCGCTGCGGCGAGCCGCCCCACCCGGTCCAGCACGTCCGGGCCACTCCCGGTGACGGCGAACACGGTGCCCACGGTGCCGGCAACCCGGACCTCACCCCAGGACTCGCTGGTGCGGTCGGCGCGCCGGCCCTCCTGCCTGGTGGCCGGGCCGAGCCAGGCCGGGAAGAGGCCCTGCACGTCGTCCACCCCGAGGCGCCGCACCGGGACGCCCGCGGTGGCGAAGGTCTGCTCGGCGTGGACGGCGCACCGACGCAGGATCTGCGCGACCGCCGCCGGGCTGCCGCCGCGGGCCGCCACCGCGTCCCCGGCGCGGCGGGTGTCCACGGTCAGCAGGCAGTAGCGGGCGGCGAGCGGGCTGGGCGCAGGCACCGGACCGGACGGCGCGTCGGGCGGCACCTGGGCCGGGGCGAGCACGGTCATGAGCCGCACGCTCGAGACCGCGACGTCCTCGATCTGCAGCAGCTCGCGCAGCAGGCGGACCGGCACCGCGGCGTCGTCGTTGAACACGCCGTCGGTACCCAGCACGAGCGGCAGGCACCATGTGGTGCCCTGCCGCACGGCGCCGAGGTCGACGCCGTTGCTGCCGCCCGGCACCGAGATGACCTCGTGCTCGCCGAGCAGGCCGGCGAGCCCAGGACGGGCGGCGAGGCGGCGACGGCGGCGCTGCATGCCGACCCACGACACGGCGATCTGGTACAGCCAGCGCCGCGACAGCGGCACGAGCGCGAGCAGCACGAGCGCGCCGGCGCCGGTCAGCCCGGCGATGCGCCAAGGTCCGGGGTGCGGCCATCCGCCTGCGCCCGCGGCGGCGGCGAGTTCGAGCAAGAACAGTTGCGCGAACGTCCAGCGCGGCACGTGTCCCCCTCTCGCTCGTCAACCCCCGATGATCGTCGCAAATCGATGCGCGGCGGTGCGGCACGTATCCTGTCAGCCGTGGTCCAGACCCGTCGCGACCAGCTGCAGGCCTACCGCTTCCAGAACCGTCGCGCCCTGGCCGCCCTCGTGACCGGCGAGCCGAACGTGCTCGAGCCGCCGATGCGTCGTCTGACGGTGACGACCATGTCCGGGATCATGATCGCGATCCTGGTCGCGATCGGGTTCCTGCTCGTCGGGCTGATCAAGCCCTCCGGCAACACCGACTGGAAGGCCGCCGGCGCGGTCATCGTCGAGCGGCAGACCGGCGCCACCTACGTCCTGCTGGGCGGGGTGCTGCACCCCGTGCTCAACTACACCTCGGCCGTGCTCGCGGTGTCCGGCAGCCAGAAGGCGCACACCGTGCTGGTCGATCGCGGTGATCTCGACGGCGCGCGACGCGGGCCGACCATCGGTATCGCCGACATCCCGGCCACGCTGCCGGCGGCCTCGGGGCTGATCGCCTCGTCGTGGACGGTGTGTTCGCGGTTGAAGGCAGCGTCGGGCAGCCAGCTCGCGGTGGACGTGTCGGTCACCGTCGGCGGTACCGCCGGGGCGTCCTCGCTGCCGGCCTCGACCGCGGTCGTCGTGCAGACCTCCGGCGCGACCCCCACCGACTACCTGCTCTACGCCGGTACCCGGTTGCAGATCGCGTCGCCGGTGGTCGCCGCTGCGCTGCACCTGGAGAACGCCCCGTCGCTCACGGTCGGGGCCGCGTTCCTCAACGCCGTCCCGGCCGGCCCGCCGCTCGCGGTACCGAAAATCACCGGCGCGGGGAAGCCCTACGGCCGGACGGTCGGCGGGCACCAGGTGCAGGTCGGTCAGTTGCTGCAGGTGACCGGCTCCGGCGGGGCCTACCTCGTCCTCGGCAACGGCGTCGTCGCCGTCAATGCGGTCGAGGCGGCGCTGTTGCGCACGGTGCCGCTGGCCGGCGGTGCGCTCGCGCCCCCGGTGGACGTCAGCGAGACCGACGTGCTGGCCCAGCCCAAGGCGAGCGCATCGACCGGCGCGCTCGCCCAGTTCGCCGGACTCCCGCTGACCCTGCCCGCGCCGACCGCAGCGGCCGCGCAGTCCGGCGGGCACGGCGGCCTGTGCGCGATCTACCCGCACGGCGCGATGTCACCGCGCTTCGGGGTGCCGGCCAGTGAGCTGCCCAGCTTCTCCTCGGGCACCGTGCTCGAATCCGCGGCCTCGAGGGCCGGGTTCGCCGACGAGGTCGAGGTGGCCTCGGGCGGCGCGGCCCTGGTGCGGCCGGCCGGGGGCGCCACGGACTTCGTGGTGGCCGCACCCGGGCGCCGATACGCCGTGCCCTCAGACGCGGTGCTCACCGGGCTCGGTTACGCCGGGGCACCGCCGAGCGCCGTCCCGCCCGGGGTGCTGTCGCTGGTGCGGACCGGCAGCCCGCTGGACCCGGCCGCCGCCCGCACCCCCGTCACGCTGCGCTGAGCCGAACCCGCTTCACATCGATTAAATGCGGGGATAACCGTTTCGTAAGCGGGATTTCGACGATGTCCGATAGCGCCCGTCCGTCGGCCTTTGTACGTTATAGAGACCCGAGAGATCGAGCACCATCCACCTTCACAGGAGGCACATCGTGGCGCAGTACACCACCAGTCAGGAGGCGATGGCTGCCGGCGCCAACCGGGTCGACACCGCCGCCACCTCAATCCAGGGGATCATCGGCCAGCTCCGCTCCGAGGTCGAGACGATGATGGGCGGCTGGCGCGGCGAGGCCGCATCGTCGTTCATGCAGGTCCACGACGCGTTCGAGTCGCAGGCCAACAAGATCAACAATGCGCTCCGCCAGATGCACGAGGCGTTGATGTCGACGCACCGCACGTACGGCACGCAGGAGTCCAACCAGACCCAGACCCTGACCGGCCTCGCCGGCCAGATCAACGCCTGAGCACCGGAAAGGTTCGTGATTGAGATGGGCGAAATCCACGTCCAGTTCGAGTCCCTCGAGTCCGGGGCCAGCGGTATCCGCAACAACTACTCCAAGCTGACGGCGGCCATCGACCAGCTGGAGACCGACCTGAAGCCGATGATCAGCTCCTGGAGCGGCGCGGCGCAGGAGTCCTACCTGACCTGCAAGAACCAGTGGGACGACGCCGCCACGGCGCTGGCCACCGTGCTCAACAGCATCGGCTCGGCCGTCCAGCAGGCGCACGAGAACTACACCGCGGCCGAGAGCGCGGCCCAGGCGAACTGGGCCTGATTCGCTGCTCCGGGCCGTCGCCGTCGCGACGGCCCGGAGCGCCCCGCGGGTGACGGCACGCGAGCGCGGACGATGAACGACGACGAGGAGGGAACAGCAGTGGAGATCGAGGTCAGCCTCCCCTCGCTGCAGGGTGGCCAGGACGGCATCCTCACCAGCTACAACCGGCTGCAGGCGACCCTCGACGAGCTGGTGACCGATCTGCGGCCGATGATCAGCTCGTGGAGCGGCGCAGCGCAGGAGTCGTTCCTGGCCTGCCAGCAGCAGTGGAACGAGGGCGCCCAGTCACTCGCCACCGTGCTGAACACCGTCTCGCGCGCCGTCGGCAGTGCGCACGCCAACTACTCCGCGACGCACAGCGCGACCATCCAGATCTGGACCTGAGGGAGGGCCACCGATGAACTTCGCCGTTGACACCGACACGATGTCCAGCGCCGCGACCAAGATCGGGCTGGCGGCCGAGCAGATCGACACGCTGCTGTCGAGGCTGCGCACCGACGTCAACGAGATGCTCGGCGGGTGGTCCGGCAACGGTGCCGACGGCCACCGCGAACTGCACACCCGTTACGACGCCGATGTCGTCGCGATCAACCGCAACCTGCGCGAGATGCAGGCCGCGTTGCAGCAGACCCACTCGCTGTACGTGACGCAGGAGACCGAGCAGAACTCCGACCACACCGTCATGCGCAACCAGATCCTGGCCTAGCGGACGCGACGAAGGACGAGGAGATTCCGTGAACGACAAGGACATCTACGTCGAGCACGGCCGCATCGAGGCCGCTGCGGGCCGGCTGCGCACGCACAAGAGCACCTTCGACGCGATCCTGACCCAGCTCGAGGCCGACCTGGGACCCATGGTGTCGACCTGGAGCGGCGAGGCGCGCGACCTGTACATGATCAAGAAGGCCAACTGGGACTCGGCGGCGAAGGACCTCACGGCGCTGCTGGGTCAGATCGCCGCGCTCACCGAGACCGCATTCACCAACTACTCGCAGACCGTCGCCGACGTCGGCGAGATGTGGGTCTGACGACGCATCAGTCGATCGGACGAGCCAGTTGCAGTAGGTAGTCGCGAGGAGCGCCCCGGACCGGATCCGGCGGACGCCGCGGGAGGAGAGGAGCCGAGACGATGGCCGGCACACCGAGCAAGCCCAGCAACATCAAGGTCAGCGAGCTGAAGTCCGCGCTGCAGACCCTGCAGGACATCCAGTACGACCTCAACAACCCTCCTGCCGACTCCTTCGAGTCGGTGGGCGACACCATCGCCAGCGACCTCACCCAGGGCGACAAGGGGCTGCAGGGCAACGCCGCCAATGTCGCCGGCACGAGGTACCACGACAACGTGCACTACATCAACCAGGGCTGGAACGACGTCAAGCAGGGCGTCAACACCTTGGTGCAGCTGCTCTCATCGACGATCGAGATGCACCAGACCACGGACAACAACGTGCACACGAACGCGTCGCGCACGTCGACGACGATGAACGCACCGGCTTCGGAGGGCTGACATGGTCACGGTCGCGGACGGCGGCGGCTCACAGTTCAGCGGCGGCCACAACTACCACTCCTACTTCACCAACGGCACCGAGCCATTGTCGAACGAGGACTGGGTGCTGCACTGGACTTCGCACAGCTTCGCCGGTTACACCTACAACGACGGGCGGGCCGACGCCCTGCACAAGGTGCAGCAGGGCATCAACGTGCGACTCCCTGCAGACGAAGACGAATGCCTGGGAAGCGATCAAGAGTCACACCAGCAACATCGCGGGCCGGCTGAGCGCCGTCCAGGACACCATCTTCGGCGCCTGGCAGGGTGACGACGCCGACAAGGCCCGGGTGACCTTCACCAACGCCCAGCAATCAGCCAACAACATGGCCACCTACTCCGACAACGTCCACAACGGCATGTCCCAGATCACCTCGGGCGCGAAGTCCCTCGTGGGCACCGGATCGAGCGGGCCGGGCGGATGGGGCGAGGTCGCCAACTGGGCCACCGGCTTCGACGTCGCCTCCGGCGACGGCGACAACGCCGTGGCCGCCTACGACAAGTTCGTCGGGGCGGTCGACGGCGGCCGGCAGACGATGCCGTCGGCGCTGGAATGGCAGGTCAAGACAACACCGGACGTCCCGAGCGGCCCGCAGGCTCCCTACACCAAGCAGGGCGGCGAGCAGCACCCGAGCGGCGGTGTCAGCGGCGTCAACGCCCCGCACCTCGGCGGCGGAGCACCCGGGCACGGCTCGGTGCCGACACCGACCATCACCAGTCCGGGCTCCGGCGGCACGCCGCACGCACCCAACCCGCACCTTCCGCACGAGCCGGGCCTACCTGGCAGCGGCGGCCACCCGGGCGCGTACCCGGTGGGCGCCCCCGGCGCCGGTGGTGGTTCGGGCGCGGGCTTCGGCGGCTCCGGCGGCGTCCCCGGTCTCGACTCGGGCAGCTCGCTGGCCGGCTACGACCCGAGCGCGGCGGGCTTCGGCGGTGGTGGCGCGGGCGTACCGTTCGGCGGGTCCGGTGGCGGTGCCGCGGGTGCCGGCGGACTTGGTGCCGCAGGCTTCGGCGGCGGGTCCGGTGGCCTCGGCTCGGCCGGGCTGGGCGGCGGCGGCGCCGGTGGCTTCGTCGGCGGTGGCCTCGCCGGCGCCGGCGGCGGCGCGTCCGAACTCGGCGCGGCCGGACTGGGCTCGGGCGGACTGGGCTCGGGCGGCGGGCTGGCGGGCGGCGCCGACGAGGCGTCCGGGCTCGGCTCGGCCGGTGGGCTGGCCGGCGGCGCCGCAGGCGAGGAGGCCTCGGCGGCGGAGGCGGCCGGGGCCACGGCGGCCGGACGCGGTGCCGGCGGGCAGGGCCTGCTCCCGATGCGTCCCGGCGGGCAGGGGGGCAACGACAGCGAGCGCGAGCGCTCGACCTGGCTGCTGGAGGACGAGGACGTCTGGGGCGAGTCCGACGCCCCACCCTCGGTGATCAGCTGACCGCGCCCCGCACCGGTCGAGGGGGTCCCGTTCGCAGGGGCCCCGGTCGAGAGGGTCCGCGTCGTGCCGACGGCCGGTTGTGGCGCTCGGCGCTCCGGGCGGCGTCACTGGGTGGTGCGCTGGCGCTCGTGCTCGCGTTGCAGACGGCGTTCGGCGGCCCCGCGTCCGCGCTGCCGCAGGGTGCCTACTGGTACACCCTGCTGAACCTGCCGAAAGCCTGGACGCTGAGTCAGGGGCAGGGCGTCACCGTGGGCGTCGTCGATTCCGGTGTGCAGGCGAGTCTCGGCGACCTACGGGGCCAGGTGCTGCCCGGTCTCGACCTGTCCGGCACGGATTCCGGGGCGCATTCCGACACCCCGCTGCCGGGCACGGCGCACTTCGGGCACGGCACGGACATGGCCGTCCTCATCGCCGGGACGGGGAGGGGCGCCGGGCTGGTGGGCGTCGCGCCCAAGGCCAAGATTCTGCCCGTCGATTCCGACACCTCGTCCGGCAACGCAACCGCCACCACGATCGCAAGCGGCATCCGCTGGGCTGTCGATCACGGCGCCAAGGTCGTCAACGTCAGCCTCGGCGCGGCCGGCACGTGCCCCAGCACGCTCGCCACCGCGCTCGGCTACGCCTACGCCCACGACGTCATCACCGTCGTGGCGTCGGGCGACGCCGCCGGTGCCGTGTACTCCCCCGGCAACTGCCCCGGCGCGGTCACGATCGGCGCCGTGGACGCGACGTTCCGGCCGTGGTCCACGTCGGCCGCAGGGCCCGACGTGTCCTTCGTCGAACCGGGCGTGAACCTCGTGAACGAGGACCTCGACGACAGGCTGAACGGACCGGCCGCGGGCAACGCCGGCACCAGCCAGGCCGCGGCGATCGCCTCGGGCACTTTCGCGCTGTTGCGGGCGCGCTTCCCGTCGGAGTCGGCGCGACAGATCGTCACCCGAGCGCTGCACCACGTGCACAACGGCCTGGGCAAGGCGCATCTCGGCGAGCGGGTCGACGACGCGCTCGGCTACGGCATGATCCTGCCCTACAACGCGATGAGCGAGCCGACGGCGCCGAACGCCGCCAACCCCGTCTACGACCGGTTCGCTGCCACGCTGGGGCACGGTGGCGGCGGTGCATCGGCGTCGCCGAGCACGCCGGCGAACACGTCGGCGGACACCACGGCCACCTCCTCCGGTGCCGCAGCGCCGGTGCCCTCGTCGTCGCATCCGGTGCAGAGTTCGGGCGGCAGCAGCAGCTCGCTGTCACCGGTGCTGATCGGCGTGATCGTGCTGGTGGTCGCTGGCCTGATCGCTCTGGTACTCGGGTTGCGGCGCCGGTCCCGTCCTCCGCCGCCGCCGGGCTGGCACTGACGGCTTCCCGCGCCGGCGGTCAGCGCCGGACGAGCGCGTCGCGCCTGGACGGACCGGGGTCTGGGCCCGGGTCCCGCAGGTGCCGCTGAGCGCCGCCGGCCCGACGCAGGACGGCAGCGGCCACCACGACGACCACGGCCAGAGCGGCGAGCACGAAAGCCAACGCCAGCGCGAGGTTACGCAGGTGGTGGCTGGCCGGCCGCGAGGCCACCGGCGCGGGCAACGGCCTCGCGTGCACGCCGGAGGCCGGGGCCAGGCTGCCGTCGCCGGCGCTGGTGACGGCCAGCACGGGGTCGACCTCGCCGTAGCCGTACTTCTTGTCCGGCACCGCTGCCGGCGGGGCGTCGGCGGTGGTCTCGAGCCGGCCCTTGACCTGCGCCGGTGTCAGGCTGGCGTGGCCGCCGTGCGCGGCCAGCATCAGGGCAACGGTGCCGGTGACCAGCGGCGCGGCGTAGCTCGTCCCCGACTGGTTGACGAAAAAGCCGTGGAAGCTCGCCGGCAACGACACGCCCTGCCCCGGAGCAGCGACGGTCACGTACGTGCCGGTGGTCGAGAACGTGCCGACCTGGTCCTTGCGGTCGACGGCCGACACCGCGATGACGTTCTCGGCGGTCGCGGCATAGGCCGCGGGGTAGGCGGCGGCGTTACCCTGCTGGGCGTCGTTGCCGGCGGCCGCGACGATCACCACGCCGTGGGCCCGGGCGTCGGCAACGGCAGCGACCAGCGCCGGGGTCGACGCCCCGTAGGTGACCGAGACGTTGACGACGTCGGCTCGCGCGCGCACGGCCTGCTCGATGCCGGCCGCGATCCCGGCCGCCGTCCCGGACTTGTCGTCCGGTGTGTTCGTCTGCTTGATCGGGATCAGCGTGACGCCGGGCGCCACGCCGGTGAAGGCCTGGTCCGGCGTCGGCTGCGCAGCGATCAGTCCGGCGACCGCGGTGCCGTGGCCGTAACAGTCGCGCGTGCTGCGGTCGACCGACGGGATGACGCTGACCCCCGCAGCGCGCGTGATGCGGCGCATCTGCGGGTTGCTGAAGTTGACGCCGCTGTCGACCACAGCGACCCGGATGCCGGCGCCCCGGGTGAGCGGCCAGACCGACTGGAATCCCAGGCGCCGCTGCGGCCACGGGTCGGCGGACGCCGCGGGGCCGGCCTTGACGTCGCACTGCGCCGCGGCGAGGGCCGGGACGGCGATGCCCGGGGCGAGGGCAAGAGCCGCGAGCAGAGCGGCAGCGGACGCGGCGGCCGCCAACCGGGGCGTGCGGAACCAGTGCGGCACGGAGGGCGGCAGGAGCGGTTTCCGGATCAGGCGCGCGGGCCCGGCGCCGGACGCGGCCGGGTGCGCGCGGACTGGCCCACGCCGTCGACGGTGGCGTCGCCGTTCGACGGCGGAGTCACGGGCGTGGCCGTCGAGGGCTTGACGAACTCGGCGCGGGGGGCCTCCAACGCCTTGGGTTCGGCCGTCTGCTCCTCGCGCGCCTGCTCGCGAGCTTTGTCGTCCTCGCTCAGGCCCTTGATCTCGGTCTTGAACACCCGGAGTGACCGGCCGAGGGAGCGGGACATGTCCGGCAGCTGCTTCCACCCGAAGAACAGCACGAACGCGACGATCGCCACGATCAGCAGGTGGCCGGGGGTGAACAGCTCCATGACGCGGGACCTCGCGAGACCTTGAGCCGCCGACCCGGGCCGGCGGCGGTGCGGGCATCTGCAGCCCAGGTTACGCCTGGGCGGTATCGACCGCAGGGCGCGCCGGGCCGGGGCCGGCGGTTACGGAACGACGGCGGAGACGTAGGGCTGCAACTGCCGGGCCAGGGCGCCGTCGACACGAGCGCGGATCAGGGTGCCGGTGCCGGTGTGCTCGGTGTCCAGGATCTCCGAGCGCTCGTGCAGCCGGGTGACGAGGTCACCCCGCGTGTACGGCAGCAGGACGGTCATCTCGATGTCCGGTCGCGGCAACGAGGCGTCGATGCGCTCATGCAGGACGTCCAGGCCGCGGCCGGTGCGGGCCGAGACGAACACCGCGTCCGGGGCCAGCGCCCGCAGGCGCAGCAGCATCTCCGGCGTCGCGGCGTCGATCTTGTTGAACACCAGCTGCTCGGGCACGCCGAGGGCGTCGACATCGGCCAGCACCTCCCGCACGGCGCGGATCTGCGCCTCGGGGTCGGCGTCGGATGCGTCGACCACGTGCAGGATCAGGTCCGCGTCCCCGACCTCCTCCAACGTCGACCGGAACGCCTCGACGAGCTGGGTCGGCAGGTGGCGCACGAACCCGACGGTGTCGGCGAGCGTGTACAGCCGGCCGTCGGCGGTCTCGGCGCGACGCACGGTCGGGATCGAGGGTTGCGAACAGCGCGTTCTCGACGAGCACCCCGGCGTCGGTGAGCCGGTTGAGCAGCGAGGACTTCCCGGCGTTGGTGTAGCCGGCCAGCACCACGCTCGGCACCCGCTGGGCGGTGCGTTGCGAGCGCTTGATGTCGCGGGCGGTCTTCATGCCCGCGATCTCCTTCTTGAGCTTGGCGACGCGGGTGTTGATGCGCCGCCGGTCCATCTCGATCTTCGTCTCACCGGGTCCGCGGCCGCCGATGCCGACGCCGTTCGCGGCCCGTCCGCCGACCTGCCGGGACAGCGACTCACCCCATCCGCGCAGGCGCGGGAGCATGTACTGCATCTGGGCCAGCTCGACCTGCGCCTTGCCCTCGCGGGAGCGGGCGTGCTGGGCGAAGATGTCCAGGATCAGCGCCGTCCGGTCGACGACCTTGACCTTGGTGACGCCCTCGAGCTGACGCAGCTGACCCGGCGCGAGCTCGCCGTCGCAGATGACGGTGTCGGCGCCGACGGCGACCACGATGTCGCGCAGCTCCTTGGCCTTGCCGGACCCGATGTAGGTCGCGGCATCGGGCTTGTCCCGACGCTGGATGAGCGCCTCGAGAACCTCGGAACCGGCCGTCTCGGCGAGGCGCGCCAGCTCCGTCAGCGAGTTCTCGGCCTCGACCAGCGTGCCGGTCGTCCAGACGCCGACGAGGACGACCCGCTCGAGCCGCAGCTGGCGGTACTCGACCTCGGTGACGTCCTCGAGCTCGGTGGACAGGCCGGCGACGCGGCGCAGGGCGGCGCGTTCCTCGAGGGCCCAGGCACCGTCGGAGTCGCCGGCGCCATCGGAGTCTCGAAGCAGCGGGTCCACGCGGGGCTCGGCGGCGGATGTGTGGTCAGAATCGGTCATCGTATGCACCATCGTGACACGGGAACGTCCGGAACAGCCCGCGCATTTCCGCAGGGGTCAACCGCGGACGGTCAGGGGCGAAGGGCCACGGGCGGCCGGTCAGGCGCGGGAGGCCGCGGCGGCCGCGAGCCAGCCGTCGTCGACGTCGACCTCGGCCACCAGCACGGCCGGACCGATCAGCAGCACCTCGCCGTCGGGCCGCCAGACGACCTCGCACGTCCCGCCCGGGGAGTCGACGCGCCAGCTCGTGCCGTCGGCACCGCTGCCGTCGGTGGTGGCCGCAGCGACCGCGGCGGCGCAGATGCCCGTGCCGCACGAGCGCGTCTCGCCGACGCCGCGCTCGTGCACCCGCATCTGCAGGTGCCGGTCACCCGCGCGCACCACGAATTCGACGTTCTGCCCGTGCGGCAGCGGCGGATCGACCGTCGGGGCGCGGGTGAGGTCGAGTTGGGCGAGCGCCCCGGCGTCGGGCACCGGGACGATCACGTGCGGGTTCGGGATCTCCAGGGCCAGCCCCGCGGTGGGCGTGCCGGCAGCACCGGACTGAAGGGCGGCGGTGGCGATCGGCCGGTCGGCGAGAACCCGGGGCAAACCCATCTGCACAGTGACGTCTCCGCCTCCGCTGGCTCGCGCACATCGGATTCCGCCGCGAGTCGCCACCGCCGCACTGTCTACAACGACGCCGACCCGCTGGAGGTATCGCAGAAAAACGCGAACTCCGTTCCCGCACATCTCGGCGACGCTGCCGTCGGCGTTCCGGTAATCCATGAAGAAGGGTGCATCCGGGGCGAAGGCCACGGATTCCGCATCGTTTTCGCTGCGTACGACACGTAATACGCCGTCCGCGCCCAGTCCGGCGTGCCGGTCGCACAGAGCACGGACCATGGCCGGTGTGAGGCGGATCTCACCGGCGAGGTCGGGCAGGACGAGGAAGTCGTTCTCCGTCCCGTGTCCCTTGATCAGTCGCACGGGTCAAGCGTAGGCACCGCCGCCACCGCCTGTCGTCACGACTCGACGTACCCCAGGGCATGGTCGAGGGCGGAAGGGTCGGTTGCGTCCAGCCATCGGATGCGCGGGTCACGCCGGAACCACCGGCGCTGGCGGCGGACGAAGCGCAGCGTGCCCCGGATCGTCTGGGCGACCGCCTCGTCCAGATCGCCGGTGACCGCCCCGTCGTCGTCGACGCACGCCAGCACCTGCTGGTACCCCAGGGCCTTGCCGGCGGTCGGGCTGTCCCGCAGACCGAGCGGCAGCAGCGCGCGGATCTCGTCGAGCAGTCCACGCTGCATCATCCGGTGCACGCGCAGCTCGACCCGGTCGTCCAGGTCGCTGCGGTCGAGCCCGATCTGCACGGTGTCGAAGATCGACTCGAACGCCGGCATCCGGGCCAGGAAGGGCCGTCCCGTCACGGTGATCACCTCGAGCGCGCGGGCGATGCGTCGGCCGTTGCTCGGCAGGATGGCCGCTGCGGCAACGGGATCGACCCGCGCGAGCCGCTCGTGCAACGCCTGCGGCCCGAGCTCGTCGAGCTCGGCGTAGAGCGCGGCCCGCACGTCCGGGGACTCCCCCGGGAACTCCAGCCGGTCCAGGGCACCACGCAGGTACAGCCCGGAGCCGCCGACGAGCACCGGGACCCGCCCGCGGCCGTGGATCTCGCGGACAGCCTCACGCGCCATCGTCTGGTACTCGGCGACGGCGGCCGACTTGGCCAGCGGCCACACGTCGAGCAGGTGGTGCGGGACGCCGCCACGCTCGTCAGGCGCGAGCTTGGCCGTGCCGATGTCCATGCCGGAGTAGAGCTGCATCGAGTCGGCGTTGACCACCTCACCGCCGAGTTGCTGCGCGAGGGCCACGGCGAGGTCGGACTTGCCCGCCGCCGTCGGCCCGACGACCGCAACGACCCTCAGCGCCGCGTCCACGCCGCCACGACGTAACCGACGCCGTACGGGGCGTCGGCGTAGAGCAGGTCAGCCGTCCACTGCTGCCCGGCGAGGGCGCGCCCGGCGAGCTCCCACACGGGGGCACCGGTCTGGAGCAGGTCGGCACCCGGGTCGGCGAAGCCGCGCAACCGCTCGGGGTCACCGCCGCCGAGGGCCTCGGCCACGGCGGCGTCGAACGGCTCGGCCCGCGGGTCGAGGTATCCGGGTGCCTTGACGGTCCGGCGGGCGCTGCCCTCGCCGAGCAGCACGGCGACCACCGGCGTGTCCGGGCCCCCGTCCCACCCGTCCAACGCGGGGTCTGACGGGTCGGCCACCGAGTAGGCGGACGCGACGGCGTCCGGACCCAGCGCGTCGTGCAGCAGCCACGCGCCGACGGTGAGCGCGGTGGGCAACTCGAGTGGGCCGTTCGCGCCGTCCAACCCCACCTCGAGCGGCAGGCCGAGGCCGGCGAACGAGCCATGGGCCGAGGCGGCATACGCGCGGGACTCCGGCCCCGGGCCCACCAGCACGGTGCGGCCCCCGGCCCGTGCCACCCGGTGCAGCGCCGTCCGGCAGGCGGTGCGCAGCGTGTCGAGCTCGGAGGCGGCGCCCTGCGCGAGCGGCGCGACCACCACCGGCGCCGCGGGGCAGAAGGCGACGGCGGCGAGCACGTCGCCACGCTAGCGCGCGTTCCCGCCCCGCCGGCCGGGCGTCGGCAGGTGCCTGGCTCGAGGGCGATCGTGTTCAATGCAGGGCATGGACTGGGGACGGATCGACGAGGACGGCACCGTCTACGTCCGTACGAACGATGGCGCGGAGCGGGCGATCGGCTCGTGGCAGGCGGGTGACCGCGAGGCGGGTCTCGCCTTCTACGTCCGGCGCTACGAGGACCTCGAGACCGAGGTCGTGCTGCTCGAGGCGCGGTTGAAGTCCGGCGCCGGCGACCCGGGCAGCACGCGCACGCACGCCACCACGCTCAAGGAGCAGGTGGCCAGTGCTGCGGCCATCGGCGATCTCAGCGCCCTGGGCGACCGCCTGGACGCGCTCGTGGCGCAGGCGGAGGAGAAGGCCGGTGCCGCTGCCGCGGCCAAGCAGCAGGCCCGCGCCGACGCGATCGCCGCCAAGGAGGCGCTCGCGGTCGAGGCCGAGCAGATCGCCGAGTCCTCGACGGCGTGGAAGGCCTCGGGCGACCGGTTGCGCGCGATCGTCGAGGAATGGCGTCAGATCAAGGGCATCGACCGCAGGACCGATGACGCGTTGTGGAAGCGGTTCGCGGCGGCGCGCGACGGTTTCGCGCGCCGGCGCAACAAGCACTTCGCGCAGCTCGACGCCGAGCGCGAGACGGTGAAGACGACGAAGGAGCGGCTCATCACGCGCGCCGAGGAGCTGTCCGGCTCCAACGACTGGCGTGAGACCGGGCAGGCCATGCGCGACCTCATGACGGAGTGGAAGGCGGCGGGGCGGGCCGGGCGCGACGTCGAGGACCAGCTGTGGACGCGGTTCCGCGCTGCGCAGGACGCCTTCTTCGCCCGGCGCTCGGAGACCTTCGCCGAGCGGGACGCCGAACAGCACACCAACCAGCAGCAGAAGGAAGCGATCATCGCGGAAGCGCAGCGCCTCGACCTCGGCGATGCCAAGGCCGCGCAGAGCGCGCTGCGGGCGTTGCAGGCCCGCTACGACGAGGTCGGGCACGTGCCCCGGGACGCGATACGCCGACTGGATGATCAGATGCGGGCCGTCGAACAGCGGGTCCGCGACGCCGTCGACGCCGAGTGGCGCCACGGCGAGGCCGAGTCCAACCCGTTCCTGGCCGCGATGCGGGCCCGGCTCGCCGAGGCGGAGGCCAAGCTGGAGCGCGCCCGGAAGAGCGGCGACACCGACCGCATCGCGCGGGCCGAGAACGACGTGGCCGAGCGCAAGGCCCTGCTCCCCGACTGACCTCACGTTGGCGCCGGCGCGTGGCGACTTGTCCGTCGACTGGCGGGATACATCCCGCCAGTCAGCAGGTAAGTCGCCACTCGCCGCGTGCCGGGCAGCGCCGCGCGTGCCGCGCGGGCGCGGCGGCCCCGCGGGTCAGGCCGGTGGCCGGGCGCCGATCGTGAGCAGTTGCGGTGCCGGCGCAGCGTGCGCGGTAGCGCCGCTCCCCCGCCAGCGGCGGTGCGCGCTGATGCCGCCGTCGGCCACCAGGTGGTGCGGCGCGGCGTAGGTGACGGTGGTCGTGACGAGATCGCCGGCGCCGACCTCGCCCGGGTCGGCCGCGACGTGCACGAGCCGCCCGTCCCGTGCGCGACCGGACACCCGGCCGTTGGCACCGTCCTTGCGTCCTTCGGCACTCGTGACGAGGACCTGGACCTCGCGACCGACGAGGCGCGCTGCCTCCTGCCCGGAGATCTGCTCCTGCAGCGCGATCAGCCGCTCGTACCGCTCCTGCACGACGGCCTTGGGCACCTGCGCGTCCATGGTCGCGGCGGGCGTGCCCGGGCGCGGCGAGTACTGGAAGGTGAAGGCGCTGGCGAACCGCGCAGTGCGCACCGCGTCCAGGGTCTGCTCGAAGTCGGCTTCGGTCTCGCCGGGGAAGCCGACGATGATGTCCGTCGTGATCGCGGCGTCCGGTAGCGCCGCGCGCACGGTGTCGATGATGCCGAGGTAGCGCTCGCGCCGGTAGGAGCGACGCATCGCCTTGAGCACCGCGTCGGAGCCGGACTGCATCGGCATGTGCAGCTGCGGCATCACGTTCGGCGTCTCGGCCATCGCCGCGATGACGTCGTCGGTGAAGTCGCGCGGGTGCGGGCTGGTGAAGCGCACCCGCTCGAGCCCGTCGATGTCGCCGCAGGCCCGCAGCAGCTTGCCGAACGCGAGGCGGTCGCCGAACGAACGGCCGTAGGAGTTGACGTTCTGCCCGAGCAGCGTCACCTCGACGACGCCGGACCCGACCAGCGCGCGGACCTCGGCGAGCACGTCACCGGGGCGCCGGTCGGTCTCGGCGCCGCGCAGGCTCGGCACGATGCAGAACGTGCACGTGTTGTCGCATCCGACGCTGACCGAGACCCAGGCCGAGTGCGCGGACTCGCGCCGGCTGGGCAGATCGGAAGGGAAATTCTGCAGGGCCTCGACGATCTCGACCTCTGCCCGCCGGTTGTGCCGGGCCCGCTCCAGCAGCACCGGCAGCGAGGCGAGGTTGTGTGTACCGAACACGACGTCCACCCACGGCGCCTTCTCGACGATGCGGCCGCGGTCCTTCTGCGCCAGGCAGCCGCCGACGGCGATCTGCATGTCGGGGTTCGCGACCTTCGCCGGGTACAGGTGCCCGAGGTTGCCGTAGAGCCGGTTGTCGGCGTTCTCGCGGACGGCGCAGGTGTTGAAGACCACGAGGTCGGCGCTCCCCGCACCGGCGTGGCGGCGGTAGCCGGACTGTTCGAGCAACCCGGCCAGGCGTTCGGAGTCGTGGACGTTCATCTGGCACCCGTAGGTGCGGATCTCGTAACTCCTGGCCTGGCTCATCGCCCGTCGAGGATACGTGCCCCGCGCCGCGCCCGATCCCTACCGTGGCCCCGGGGCGGCGCGACACGCCGCAGCCCGCGCCGCTACGGGGCCACGACAGGGACGTGGCCCGCCGGCGGCGCGACACGCCGCAGCCCGCGCCGCTACGGGGCCACGAGCGGTGAGGGACGCCGGTCAGTGCGCGATCTCGGTCGCGCGCGACTCCCGCACCACCGTCACCCGGATCTGCCCGGGGTAGGTCAGCTCGTCCTCGATCTGCTTCGCGATCTCCCGCGCAAGCACCGAGGCGGCGAGATCGTCGACGGCGCCGGGCTGCACCATGACCCGGACCTCGCGGCCGGCCTGCATGGCGAAGACCTTCTCGACGCCCTCACGGGACGAGGCAATCTCCTCGATGCGGGCCAGCCGCTTGACGTAGTTCTCGAGCGACTCGCGCCGGGCGCCGGGTCGCGCCGCGGAGCAGGTGTCCGACGCCTGGGTCAGCACCGCCTCGATGGTCTTGGGCTGCACCTCGTTGTGGTGCGCCTCGACCGCGTGTGCGATCAACTCGTCCTCGCCGTACTTGCGCAGCAGTTCGGCACCAACGATCGCGTGGCTGCCCTCGACCTCGTGGGTGAGTGCCTTGCCGATGTCGTGCAGGAACGCCGCGCGCTTGACCGCGGTCGGCTCGATGCCGAGCTCGGCGGCCATGACGCCGGCGATGTGCGCGGTCTCGACGAGGTGGGCCAGCACGTTCTGCCCGTAGCTGGTGCGGTACTTCAGCCGTCCGAGGTAGGGCATCAGGCGGTCGTCGACGGCGGCGATGCCCACCTCGGCCACGGCGTCACGGGCGGCGCGCAGGCACAGCTGCTCGACCTCGGCCCGGCTCAGCTCGTAGACCTCCTCGATGCGTTGCGGGTGGATGCGGCCGTCCTGCACGAGCTTGTCGAGCGTCAGGCGGGCCACCTCGCGCCGCACCGGATCGAAGCACGACAGCAGCACCGCCTCAGGGGTGTCGTCGATGAGGACGTTGACCCCGGTGACCGACTCGAAGGCGCGGATGTTGCGCCCTTCGCGCCCGATGATGCGGCCCTTCATCTCGTCTCCCGGCAGGTGCAGCACGCTCACCACCGACTCGGTGGTCTGCGAGCTCGCGACCCGCTGCACCGCCTCGACCACGATCGCGCGGGCCCGTTCGGTGCCCTCGGCGCGGGCCTCGCTCTCGATGGAGCGGACGAGCACGGCGGCGTCGCGGCGGGTGGCGGCCTCGACGCCGGCCAGCAGCTCGACGCGCGCCTCCTCGACGCTCAGCCCGGCGACGCGTTCGAGCTCCCGCTCCTGTGCCCGGCCGGCCTCGGCCAGGCGGTCCCGCTCCTGCTGAAGTTCGTGCTCGCGAGCGTCGAGTTCGGCCTTGCGGGCGGCCAGCTCGCCGGCGTGCTTCTGCAGGGCCTGCGCCCGCTGGTCCAGCCGGGACTCCTGCCCGTCCAGGCGGGCCTCGAGATCGTCGAGGCGGGACAGGCGGATGTCGTGTGCGCTCTGCTGGCGTTCGAGATCGCGGGTGAGCTTCTCGACCTCGGCCGCGCCGGCGCGGCGGGCCTCGGCGAGGTGGGCGCCGGCCTCTGCGCGGGCCTCGGCCAGCAGCTCGTCGGCCTGGGTGCGCATCGCCTCGGCCCGGGTGCGCACGGCGTCGGACTCCACGGCGGCGGCCCGTCGGGTGGCTGCCGCCTCCGCCTCGGCCGCGCGTCGCAGCGCGTCGGCCTCGACGGTGCTGAGCGTCGCGACCGGGCCGGGCCGCGCCAGGTCGGTGACTATGTCGGCGTCGGTCTCGGGGGACGCCGCGGCGCCGCGGGCGCCCGCGTCGAGCCCTGTGGCCGAACGGTCGGACGCGCCGTGGCGGCGGGTCGGGCCGGACCCGCGACGGGCATAGGCGAGCACGAAGAACACACCCAGCAGGAAGGCCGCCCCAATTGCCGCGTACAGCACCCCGGTCATGCGCGCCTCCAGATCCTCGGCAAAGCGTGGAACCAGGACAAGCGGCAGAACACGGCAGGCGCGCCGCGCGCAGCGACGAGGTACGTCTGCTGCGTCGACGGCGGAAAGCTGAACCCGGTCGGTCGTCGGGTTCGGAAGGCGCGGCTCCCTTCGCGGAATCGGGGTGTGCGGTCGCTATGTCACAGCGCCGACCGGCGGCGCAGTGCGGGTGTTCGGGCGTTACTCCTGGTGTCTGTCGAGGCTATTCGCACGCGACACACCTATCAAGTAACACAGAGCTAACAGGCCGGCGTCCTCGACAGATACGGTCGCCGCATCGCCGCCCGGCCGCCGGTTACCGGCCGTTAGGCACCGGTCACTCGAGGTCGAGGTCGGGCGCGTCGTCCGGCGCGCGCTCCCCGGCGCGAGCCAGCTCGGCGCGCACGACCTCGTACGCCATGCCGGCCGGGTAGCCCTTGCGCGCGAGCAGGCCGATCAGACGCCGGGTCTGCACGTCAGCAGGCAACGCCGCCAGCGATCGTCGGCGGCGGGCCACCAGGTGCTCGGCCCTGGTGCGCTCCCCCGCCGGATCGATGTCGGCCACCGTGTCGGCCACGACCTCGTCCGGGACGCCGCGCTGACGTAGCTTGTGCGCCACCGCCCGGCGGGCGAGCCCGCGTTCGCGCTGGACGGCGCCGGTGAGGTTCTGCGCGAGCGCGACGTCATCGATCAGGCCGACCTCGGCGAAGCGGTTCAGCACCGTGTCGGCCGCATCGTCCGGGACGCCGCGCGAGCGCAGCGCCTCGGCCAGCTCGTGCCGGCTGCGCGCCCGCTGTTCGAGCAGGCGCAGACACACCAGGCGGGCAACCGCCTCCGGGTCGCCCGGCGGCCCCTGCTCGGTGTCCGGATCGGGTTCGCGGGCAGGCCGGGCACGTCCCCGGCCTGCCCGACGCGTCGAGGTCACCGCGCTGCGGGCCCTCAGAAGTCGACCGGCGCCGGCAACGGCTCGACCGGCACGTCGCCGTCGACCCGGGCGCCGATGCCGAGCTTCTCCTTGATGCGCTTCTCGATCTCGTCGGCGAGGTCGGGGTTGTCACGCATGAAGGTGCGGACGTTCTCCTTGCCCTGACCGAGCTGGTCGGCCTCGTAGGTGTACCAGGCGCCGGACTTGCGGATCAGCCCCTGCTCCACCCCGACGTCGATGAGCGAACCCTCGCGGCTGATGCCCTCGCCGTAGACGATGTCGAATTCCGCCTGCTTGAACGGCGGCGCCACCTTGTTCTTCACGACCTTGACGCGCGTGCGGTTGCCGACCGCCTCACCGCCGTCCTTGAGGGTCTCGATGCGGCGGACGTCCAGGCGCACCGAGGCGTAGAACTTCAGCGCCTTGCCACCCGTCGTGGTCTCGGGGCTGCCGAACATCACGCCGATCTTCTCGCGCAGCTGGTTGATGAAGATCGCGGTGGTGCCGGAGTTGCTGAGCGCGCCGGTGATCTTGCGCAGCGCCTGGCTCATCAGGCGCGCCTGCAGGCCCACGTGACTGTCGCCCATCTCGCCCTCGATCTCGGCACGTGGCACGAGCGCCGCCACCGAGTCGACGACGACGATGTCGAGGGCGCCGGACCGGATCAGCATGTCCATGATCTCGAGCGCCTGCTCGCCGGTGTCGGGCTGGCTGACC
This sequence comes from uncultured Actinomycetota bacterium, assembly GCA_963787985.1. Taxonomy (GTDB): domain Bacteria; phylum Actinomycetota; class Actinomycetes; order Mycobacteriales; family Jatrophihabitantaceae; genus Jatrophihabitans. The sequence continues at coordinate 596,908 of CAWBEL010000004.1, forward strand.
AGCAGCGAATCGGTGTCGACTCCCAGCGCGCGGGCATAGTCGGGGTCGAGGGCGTGCTCGGCGTCGATGAAGGCCGCAACACCGCCGGCGGCCTGGGCGTTGGCCACCGCGTGCAGCGCGACGGTCGTCTTGCCCGACGATTCCGGGCCGTAGATCTCGACGACGCGCCCGCGTGGCAGGCCGCCGATGCCGAGGGCGACGTCGAGGGCGATCGACCCGGTGGGGATCACCTCGATCGGGGCCGCCACGCGGTCACCGAGGCGCATGACCGCGCCCTTGCCGTGCTGTTTGTCGATCTGCGCCAGGGCGACCTCGAGGGCCTTGTCCCGGTCGAAGCTCGTGGCCATGAGTGCCACCCTTCTGCAATCTGCGAAGACGTTGTGGTTGTGCTGCCGACGGTAGGTCCGACCACCGACAGAACGGCCGCGCCGCGCGGGCCTGTGGACACTGCACCGGTTGCGGGCCCGCCCTGTGGACGACCGCGACCCGGTCCGGATCGAATGTTAGCCGAACACGTGTTCGATGCCGGTGCGATCGGCGCGCCGACACGCCGGGCGTCCACTGCGAGTGCGCATCACGCCTCAGCGCAGCTGAGACGGCACCTCGAACTCGGCGCACACCGCGCGCCAGACCTCCTTGGCATCGACCCCGCGGGCGAGCGCCTCGTCGATCGTCGAGCCGAGTCCGGGCAACCGGTAGTCCGCGGCCAGGCTCGCGGCGTAGCCGGCGCCGAAGCGCTCGTGCATGCGCCGCCAGAACTCGGTAAGTCGCACGACGACCACCCTACGATCCGTCTGTGACGACCTCGGACGACGCCTGGTACGCGCTCCCCGTCCTCGCCGGTGACCTCGTGCGGCTCGAACCGCTCACCGTCGAGCACACCGCGGGCTATCTCGCCGCCGCCGGCGCCGGTGCCGAAGCTGACGAGGTCTTCCGCTGGGTCATGACGCCGGGCTCGGTCAGCGGCGCGCCCCGCACCCTGGCCGACGCCCGGGCCGACGTGCTCGCCGCGCTGGCCGCTCGCGCCCGCGGCATCCGGTTCGCCTACGCGCAGGTCGAACCGCGGCGCGGGCAGATGGTGGGCTGCACGTCCTACTACGACGTCGACCCGGTGCTGCGCACGATCGCCATCGGCCACACCTGGCTGGGCGCGCGGTGGTGGCGCACCGGGGTCAACACCGAGTCCAAGCTGCTCATGCTGACCCACGCCTTCGACACGCTCGGCGCGGCGCGTGTGGTCTGGCACACCGACATCCGCAACGAGCGCTCGCAAGCGGCGATCGCCCGGCTCGGCGCGACCCGGGAGGGTGAGTTCCGCAAGCACCGCATCCGGCGCGACGGATCGTGGCGCACCACGGTGCAGTTCTCGATGACCGACGACGACTGGCCGACCGCTCGCGACCACCTCGCCGGGAGGCTGCACGCCCACGCGTGACGATCTTGTGACGTGGGTAACACAGCGCCATGGCCATGGGATCGGGGTATCGCACCAGGAGCGGCATCGCCCGCGTCATCGGCATTCTCGTCGTGGTGTGGTTGATCATCGGCGCGATCGCCGCCGGGCAGCGCGGCTACTACGGATCGGGCAAGGACAACTGCACCTCGGTCAGCACCACCGTCGTCACGATCATCGCCGGGCCGCTGAACTACGTCGGGGCCAATCCGAAGGTCGGGTGCCCGAAGGCCCCGCAGCCCAGCAAGTAACCCTCTGGGGCGATCGGCCAGACTCGGGGCGTGGCGCAGGCACGGATCGGCACGAGCGGCTGGCTGTACCCGCCGTGGCGCGGGCGCGTTCTACCCGAGCGGCCTACCGCACCGACGCGAGCTGGAATACCTGGCCTCGAAGCTCAACAGCGTCGAGATCAACGGCACGTTCTACAGCCTGCAGCGGCCCGACTCCTTCCGCCGCTGGTACACCGAGACTCCGGACGACTTCACCTTCGCGGTCAAGGGCCCGCGCTTCGTCACGCACATGAAGAAGCTCAACGACGTCGCGACCCCGCTGGCCAACTTCTACGCCTCGGGCGTGCTGGCCCTGCGCGAGAAGACCGGACCGTTCCTGTGGCAGCTGCCGCCGAACCTCGGTTTCGACGCCGAGCGGCTGGCGGCCTTCTTCGCCCTGCTGCCCCGCTCCACCGGCGAGGCGGCGTGGCTGGCCCGGCGGCACGACGAGCGGATGAAGGACCGCGCGATCACCGATACCGACCTCGACCTGCCGCTGCGCCACGCACTCGAGGTGCGCCACAAGAGCTTCGTCACGCCCGCCTTCGCCGACGTGCTGCGCGAGCATCACATCGCGACGGTGGTGGCTGACACGGCGGGGCGCTGGCCCCTGCTCAGGCAGGTGACGGCCGATTTCGTCTACGTGCGCCTGCACGGCGATGTCGAGCTCTACACCAGCGGATACACGCCGGAGGCCCTCGGCGCGTGGGCCGGGGAGATCACCGCGTGGCTCGCGGCCGGTCTCGACGTCCAGGTGCACTTCGACAACGACGTCAAGGCCTACGCCCCGTTCGACGCGATCGCATTGGCGGCCAGGCTCGGCCGGCGGTGACGCCATACCGCGTTCGCGAGCCGGGTAGAGGTTCTATTAGAGTGAGCTGCGCAGGCACCTCGCGACAGGACGCGCCGTGGGTGTCCGGCCGCGGCGCACCGGCATGCGGCAGACACACCCGAGGACCGCGATGACCGAACCGTCCGACAACGACCCACGAAGCGGCGACGACGAGCAGATGCTGCTGGCGAGCCTGCGCGACCTGGGCAGCCTCGTCACGGCCGCGTGGGGCCTGACCGACCTGCTCGCCCAGGTGGCGTCCTTCGCCACCAGCGCGATCCCGGGGGCGCAGGGCGCCGGCGTGACACTGTTGCGGGACCAGAAGGGCGAGAACATCGTCGAGGCCATCGCCGCCAGCCATCCCTTCGTCACCGAGATCGACAAGCTGCAGTACGAAACCCTCAACGAGGGGCCATGCATCACCGCCGCGCGCGAGGGCCGGACCGTCCGTTCCGGCTCGCTGGGCGGCGAACCGATGTGGCCGCGCTTCGGACCCCGGGTCGGCCGCCTGGGTGTGCACAGCGCGCTGTCGCTGCCCCTGGTGCTGCCCGATCAGGTGATCGGCGCGATCAACGTGTACGCCTACGAGAAAGATGCCTTCGACGAGCACGCCGCCGAACTGGGCGAACTGTTCGCTGCGCCCGCCGCGGTCGCCGTCCACAACGCCCAGATCCTCAATCAGGCGAACGTCCTGGTCGAGCAGCTGAAGACGGCCATCGCGACGCGCCCGATCGTCGACCAGGCCATCGGGCTCATCCGGGCCCGCACCGGCGTCACCAGCGAGGTGGCACTGGCGCGGCTGCGGACCGTCAGCCAGCGGGACAACGTGAAGGTGGTCGAGGTCGCGCGACGCATGGTCGACGAGGCCGTCCGTCGCGCCCGGCCCCGCGCCGCCCGAGACGGTGACTGACCGACCCGTCACCGCCGGAACCTGCGGTTCGGGACGGCGCGGCGGGTAGATTCGGCAGCGAAGGCCACCGGCCGCCGTCCCGACGCCCGGCCCATGCCTCCACCCGAGCTCGGCGATCTGCTGTGTCCGGCATCGACACGGCCGATACTTCGCGCTCGGGAGCGCTCAGCAGGTGGCGCGATGGAACTCAGCGCGGCTCTGGCCCGCGACCTCACGCTGCTCTCCGACGCGATCGACGAGAACGCCGCCGACGGCACCCGGGCCGACCTCCTCACGAGCCTCACCCGCACGGTGCAGGCGGCGCGGGCCGCCGTCGTTTCCTACGTCGGCCTGACGGTCACGACCGGCTCGGACGACACCGACCTGCGCTTCACCGTGCTGCACGACGGCGCTGCCCCGTCGGACGTCCACGCGTCGTTGCTGGTGCCGTTCCGCGCCGTGTCCGACGCTGGACCGTCGCCGGCGGTGATCTTCTTCGCCTCGACGCCAGGCGCGTTCGTCGATCTGGCCGCTGACATCGCATGGCTGACCGGGCGCGAGCCGGTCGAGCTGGTCCTCGACGAACACCTGAAGGTTCCCGATGACCCGGACAGCGCCGGGACCGTCGCGGCGCGCTCGGCCGTCGACCAGGCTGTGGGCGTGTTGCTCGCGCGGGGTCGCACGCCGGAGCAGGCCCGCGCCTATCTCGAGCGGCGCGCCGCGAACGATGGCGGCGACCTGGAGCGGGCCGCCGAGCAGACGGTCGCCGACCTGGTCTCTCATCCCGTGGATGGCGGACCCGCTGACGCGACGGGCGATGGGGATGCGCGCTGACCTCGAGAGATCGCCGGTTACAAGATCTCGCCGCCACCCCCGATTGCCGCCCGCGTGCGCTGCGGGCACGCTCAGCGCATGGGTGACACGATCTCGGTCCTTGTCGTCGACGATCACCCCGTTTTCGCCGATGCGCTCGGCGCCCGGCTCGCGGCCGAACGCGGGATCGACCCGGTGTACCGCGCCTACACCTCTGCAGAAGCGCTACGACGCCTACGCCATACGCGGGTCGATGTTGCTGTCGTCGACTACCTGCTCGACGACGACACCGGCTCGGCGCTGGCCCGCCGGGTCCGGGACGAGTCGCCCGACACCGCCGTGATCATGCTCAGCGGTGTCGACTCGGTCGACGCGGTGGTCGACGCGCTGGCGGCGGGGGCGAAGGGCTGGCTGCCCAAGACGGTCGAGATCGCCCATCTCGTCAAGGTCGTCCGTCGGGCTCGACTGGGCGAGATGTGGCTCGACCCGGCGATGCTCGCCCGCGTGGTTCCCGTCCTGCTCGATCGGGGCAGTCAGGTCGATCCCCTGGTAGGGCTCACCGGCCGCGAGCGGGAGGTCCTCGAGGCCGTCGGGGAGGCGCTCAGCCGACGGGAGATCGCCGATCGGCTGGGGATCTCCGAGAACACCGTACGCACGCACCTGCAGAACGTCCTCGCCAAGCTCGGGGTGCACTCCTCGGTCGAGGCGGTGGCCCTGCTGCTGCGCTCGCAGCAGCCGTTCGCGCAGCCGCCGTACCCGCAGCAGCCGAACGGACAACAGCCGAACGGACAGCAACCCCGCCCACAGCAGCGCTTCTCGCGGCAGCCCTGATCGCAGGAGCTCTACAGCGCGCAACAGCCGAAGACGCGGCCCCGATCCTCCGGCAATCCCCCTCGGCGTCGGATGGATCGGGGCCAGCGCCCTCTCCGCGCTGCCGGCCAGGTCTCCCCCCGGAGCAACCGCCCAGCAGCGGACCTTTCACGGTAGGCAGCCTGCGTCGGCGTGGCATCCCTCGTCGTGCGTATGCCTCCATCCGCACATTGCAGGTCGATCCGGGTCGAAGCGGCTACGCCTGCCGGTTGTCGAGTTCGCAGGGTCCGCGTAGCTTGGTGGCACAGGGCCCCGCTGGTACGGCCCCTCACCTTCGTTCAGGACTCGGGCGGCGCGCTCGACCGACGAACGGTAGCTCCCTCTCCGCGTAGCGGTGCCCCCGTAGATCCGGGGTCACGGTGCGCGGCGTCGCCCGTCCCAGGCCATGACCCGGGAGTTCCCCGGGCAACCCTCGTCGATCAGCCCGCGGACGCGCAGCTGAGGGGCAGACATGGGGCAACCACACGAAGTGGACGACGAACCGGTGACGGAACTCGTCGCGGCGCGGCGTGCACGCGCCGGGCTTGCGACGTCGTCGGCGAGGATGCCGCGGCGGTGCGTCCTCACGCCCGCACGACCGTCGGCGCCGGACACCGCACTGCTGGCCGACGGTCAGGGCTACCTGCACGACATCCGCCACCAGATCGCCACCCTCGTGATGTTGGTGTCCGCGCTCGACGTGCACACCGGCATCGAGGGTGGTTCTGCGCTGGCCGATCACCTGCTCACCGAGAGTCGTCGGCTGGACGAGCTGCTTGCCGCGATGGCCCGCCACCCGTCCAACCTCGGTGTCGGGCCGGGCGGCGCCCCGCCGCCGACCGTCCGCCTTGACGAACTCGTCCGTGGGCTGACCGCACCGTTCCGCGCGCTCGACGGTCCCACCCTGCAGGTGCTTGTCACGGCGGTCGTCGTCCGCCACGACCACCTGCTGCTGTGGCGCGCGCTGCGCAACGTCCTGGACAACGCGCGGACAGCGGCAGGGCCGGCGGGGCACATCGTCGTCCGGCTGTTCGCCCGCGACGGCTTCGCCATCCTCGACGTCGACGACGACGGGCCCGGGCTCCCGTCGGGCCCGCTGCGCCGCGGAGGCCGCGGCCTGACGATCGCCGACACGCTGGCCCGTGGGTGGGGTGGCTGGCTCGAGCTGTCCACCGGTCGACTCGGCGGTTGCCGAGCGCGCCTGTTCGTGCCGATCTGGCGCGACGATGCCGGTGGGTCGTAGGAGCCACGATGCGCATCGCGATCTGTGACCAGCAGGTGTCGTTCGGCGAGTCGCTGGCCTATGTGCTGACGGCGCGTGGTGACCGCGTCGTGGCCGTCATCCAGCAGTGCAGTGAGGCGCTGGTCGTGGCGAGCCGGCGTCCCGCGGAGCTGTGTGTCGTGCGCCTGACCTCCGGACGCGACCTCGACGGCAAGCGCCATACGGCGCTGCGCGCGCTGGCCGGGCTGGTGCCCGTGGTGCTCATCGTCGACGACCTGACCGCCACCAGCCGCTCCGCCGCGATGGCCGCCGGTGTCCGGGGCCTCGGCGAGATGCGCCAGGGCATCGACGACGTGTTGCGCCTGATCGACCGGGTGCATCTTGGGGGTACCGCGCTGGACACGGTGGCCAGGGGCGCCGTGCGCGGGCGGGCCGACCGGGGCGGCGACACCGCGCGCCTGGCGTCGTTCCTGTCCGCACGCGAACGGACCGTCCTTTCCGCGCTGGTCCGGGGCGACGACACCTCGACGATCGCCCGCACGATGGGCGTTTCGACCACGACCGCACGCGGCCACGTGCAGGGCGTGCTGACCAAACTCGGTACTCACTCGCGGGTCGCCGCCGTCACCACGGCCGTGCGGTCGAATCTGGTGAATCCGCGGACGGGTGACTGGCTGGTCTCCTGACCCGGTCGGGCGCGGCCCCGTCCGGCCGCGGTGAACGCCAGGCGTCAGTCCTCCGACGCGGTCGGCATCTTCTCCCCGATGAGCTCCATGACGGAACTGTCGGTCAGCGTCGTGACGTCACCGAGCTCGCGATGGTCGGCGACGTCGCGCAGCAACCGGCGCATGATCTTGCCCGAGCGGGTCTTGGGCAGCTCCGCGACGACCATGATCTGCCGCGGCTTGGCGATGGAGCCGATCTCTTTGGCCACGTGGTTGCGGAGCTCCTGCACGAGCTTGTCGCCCTCGGACTCCTCGGTGACGTTGCCGCGCAGGATCACGAAGGCCACGATCCCCTGCCCGGTTGTCGGGTCGGTGGCGCCCACGACGGCGGCCTCGGCCACGGACGGGTGCGACACCAGGGCCGACTCGACCTCGGTGGTGGAGATCCGGTGGCCGGACACGTTCATGACGTCGTCGACGCGCCCCAGCAGCCAGAGGTCGCCGTCGTCGTCGAGCTTCGCGCCGTCGCCGGCGAAGTAGTAACCCTGCTCGGCGAACCGGCTCCAGTACGTCTCCTGGTAGCGCTCGGGATCGCCCCAGATGCCGCGCAGCATGCCCGGCCACGGCTCGGTGAGCACGAGCAGGCCGCCGTTGCCGTTGCCCACCGGCTTGCCCTCGTTGTCCACGACCTCGGCCCCGACGCCCGGCAGCGGACGCGTGGCCGAACCGGGCTTGGTCTCGGTGACGCCCGGCAGTGGGCTGATCATCATGCCGCCGGTCTCGGTCTGCCACCACGTGTCCACGATCGGAGCCTTGTCGCCGCCGAGGTTCTTGCGGTACCACATCCAGGCCTCGGGGTTGATCGGTTCGCCCACCGACCCGAGCAGCCGCAGCGAGCTGAGGTCGTGCGCGGCCGGGATGTCCTCACCCCATTTCATGAAGGTACGGATCAGCGTCGGTGCGATGTAGAGCAGCGTGATCTTGTACTTCTCGATGATCTGGAAGAACCGGTGCTCGTCCGGCGTATTCGGTGTGCCCTCGTACATGAACGACGTCGCGCGGTTGGCCAGCGGGCCGTAGACGATGTAGGTGTGGCCGGTGATCCAGCCGATGTCCGCCCCGCACCAGTACAGGTCCTCGTCCGGCTTGAGGTCGAAGACCTCGTGGTGCGTCCACGCCGCCTGGGCGAGGTAACCGCCCGAGGTGTGCAGGATGCCCTTCGGCTTGCCGGTCGTGCCCGAGGTGTACATGACGAACAACGGGTGCTCGGCGTCGAAGAACTCGCACTCGTGCTCGCTCGAGGCGTTCTCGACCGACTCGTGCCACCACACGTCGCGCTCGCCGTCCCACTCGACGTCCTGGCCGGTGCGCCGCACGACGAGCACCTTGCGCACGTCGGGACAGCGCTGCACCGCCTCGTCGACCACCGTCTTCAGTCCCGACGGCGACCCACGCCGGTAACCGCCGTCGGCGGTGATCACGACGTGCGCATCGCAGTCCAGGATGCGGTCGGACAGCGCCGTGGAGGAGAACCCGCCGAACACCACCGTGTGCGGCGCGCCGAGCCGCGCGCAGGCCAGCATGGCCACGAGCGTCTCGGGGATCATCGGCATGTAGATCGCAACCCGGTCCCCGGTCCGCACCCCCAGCTCGACGAGGGTGTTCGCGGCCTGGCAGACCAGGTCCTTGAGCTCGGCGTAGGTGATAGTGCGGGTGTCGTCGGCCGGCTCGCCCTCCCAGCGCAGCGCCACTTGCTCGCCGTGACCGTCCTCGACGTGCCGGTCGACGCAGTTGTAGGCGACGTTCAGCCGGCCGCCGACGAACCACTTCGCGAACGGCGCATCGGACCAGTCGAGGACCTCGTCCCACTTCTGCGCCCAGGACAGCCGCTCGGCCGTCTCGGCCCAGAACCCCAGCCGGTCCGCCGCCGCCCGGTCGTAGGCCTCGGCCTTGACGTTCGCCTGCTCGGCGAACTCGGGCGGCGGCGGGAAGCGGCGCTCCTCGTGGGACAGGTTGGACAGTGTTTCGCTCATGCGTTGAACCTAGTTTCCGAGTCCAGAGCCGTAAACCGGTCCACTCAGCGGGGGAACACGGGCAGGACGGTGCGCTTGAACGTCGAGTTGGTGACCGCGGCGAAGGACGCGTACCAGGCCAGCACCGCGGTGATCAGCCCCAGCCAGCCGCCGAGGTGGATGAGGCCGTTGGAGTTGGCGGCGAAATCGGCAGTCGACTCGGTGAGCCAGCCGATGGCCAGGGCCAGGAAGGTCAGGAACAGGACAAGGAAGACCAGGAACACCGCGATCGACGTGCGGATGGCCGCGATCGTCATGTAGGCGGTGAAGATCGTCCACACGAGCAGGTACACGCCGACGCCGTGCAGGACGTCCTTCGGCGCGGCCTTCTCGGGCAGGTGGTTCAGCAGGTACCAGAACGACATCCAGAACGCGCCGTAGGACGAGAACGCGACGGCGCCGAAGGTGTTGCCCTTGACGAACTCCCACATGCCGGCGAGCAGCTGGGCCAATCCGCCGTAGAACAGCGCCAGCCCGAGGACGATCGTCTGCACCGACGCGCCGAGCATGTTGGTGTTGACGACCGAGAGGAAGAAGGTCGTGCCGGCGAAGCCGGCCAGGCCGAGCGGCCCCGGGTCGGCGAACGCGGCGCCGAAACCGGACGACGGCGACGGCCGAGGGGTGGTGGGATCGTTCTGGTGGGTCATGACGGCTCCTCCGTGGACGGGCACTGACCTGCACTGATCTACACAGCGGGTCGGCACACGCCGCGGACCACCGTCCCGACGCACCCCCCGCCTGCCGACACGCTGCCAGCGACCGTGATCACTCCCTAGTCCCGACACGGGCAGGTCGCCGGACGAGGCACGCCCGTCGCCCTGCGGTCGGTCCGGCACGGCGAGCGGTCCGTTCAGCGCGACGAACGGTCGAGGACGCGCAGCTCCTCGGTCAGCGACTCCGGGGCGTGCAGGCGCAGCATCACCCGGGCCACGTCACCCGGAACCCGGTGCCGGGTGAGCAGCGAGCCCCCGATCATGACCGTGAACGCGGCGGGCACCGCCCAGGCCGCCGGCTGGCCGAGCAACGCCCCGACCCAGCCCGAGCCCGACCCGCGGATCAGGGTCACCAGCACGGCGGCGGTGGCCAGCACGCCGCCGGCGGCGAGACCGGCGACCGCGCCCGGCGCGGTCAGGCGCGGCCACCACACCCCGAGTACGAGCAGCGGACAGAACGTCGCTGCAGCGATAGCGAACGCGAGTCCGACGACGGCGGCCAGTCCCAGGTCCTCGCTCGGCAGGCTCAGCGCGTAGGTGGCCACCAGGGTGGCAAGCGAGGCCAGCCGGAAGGCCCGGATCCGCCGCACGCGCATATGGCCCGGCGGCGCACCACCCGCCGGGCGCCGCACGAACTCCTGTGCGAGCACCCCCGCCACCGACACCGTCAGGCCCGACGTGGTCGACAGGAAGGCGGCGAAGGCGCCGGCCGTGACCAGCGACCCCAGCAGCACTCCGGCGGCGCCTGGCAGCATCCGCTCGGGCAGCATGAGCACCGTGGCGTCGGTGTTCCCGGTCAGCAGCAGGTCGGGCACGTAGCGCCGTCCGAGTACGCCCAGCACGGTGGGAACGAGGTAGAAGGCCGACAGCAGGACGAGGACGACCAGCGTCGTCCGCCGGGCGTCGCGGCCGTCGGGGTTGGTGTAGAAGCGCGCGAGTACGTGCGGCAGCCCCATCGTCCCCAGGCAGATCGCCAGGATCAGCGACAGGCTGGCGTAGAGCGGGTGGTCGGTGCCGGACCCGAGCGGGCGCAGCCACGACGCGTTACCGCGGGCCGGCAGCGACGACACCACCGGGACGACGTCCCCCCGATCGAGCGTCACGCGGGTGCCTGCGGCCAGGCGGTGCTCCCCTGCCTCGAGCGTCACCGGGCCCGCCACCGGTCGCCCGTCGATTCGCCCGCGGACCGCCAGCCGTTCGGTGACCGGCAGCCGTACCGTCTCGGCCGATCCGACGGTCACCGTGGTGCGCGCCGGCGTCACCGGGTGTCCCGCGCCGAGGCCGTCGTGCCGGTGCTGCCACACGCCGACCAGCACGAGCGCGGGCACGAGCAGGGCCACGAACTTCAGCCAGAACTGCAGAGCCTGGGCGAAGGTGATCGAACGCATGCCCCCGACCGACACCGCCCCCACGACCACCCCGACCACGACCAGGCCGCCGAGCCACGTGGGTGCCCCGGTCTGGGTCTGCAGCGTCAGCGCCGCGCCCTGCAGCTGGGGCACGAGGTACAGCGAGCCGATGATGATGACCAGCAGCCGGGCGCTGCGGGTGACGGCCGGCGACCCGAGCCGGATCTGCGCGAAGTCCGGCAGTGTGTAGGCGCCCGATCGCCGCAACGGGGCGGCGACCAGCGCAAGCAGCACCAGGTAGCCCGCGGTGTAACAGACCGGGTACCAGAGCATGTCTGCCCCGAAGGCGAGCACGAGCCCCGCGATCCCGAGGTAGGACGCGGCGGACAGGTACTCCCCACCTATGGCGGCGGCATTCCAGCGCGGCGACACGGCGCGCGAGGCGACGTAGAAGTCACCCGCGGTGCGGGCGCGCCGCAGGCCCAGCGAACCCGCGACAGCGGTCGCGATCACCACCGCCGTGACGGCGAGGCCGTCGGCGAGCGGGTGCGTCACCGTCGCCGGACCAGCTCGGTGAAGGCGCTCTCGTTGCGCTCGGCACCCCGCACCGCGTACCAACCGAGAGCGATCAGCACCGGATAGACGACCAGCCCCAGGACGAGCCACGGCACCGGGAGCCCGAACAGCCGCGACGACGCGTACCGCGGTGCGAACGCCCCGGCCAGCGCGATGCCGCCCAGGACGACGACGACCGCAGCGCAGGTGACCAGCGCCAGCCGGCGCTGGCTGCGCAGCAGCGAGGCCAGGTAGATCTCGCCGATGTCGGTCTGCGCGTCGATCTCGTGTGCCGCCGCCCGATGCGGGGCACGGCGCGCCGCATCGGTGCGCGAGTGCGCGATACGGACGCGAGTGGATGTACCGGTCGGTTCACTCACCGGTGCACCAAGCGGTCGCGCAGCTCGCGCGCGTGCCGCCGGCTCACGGCGAGCTCGGTGTCGCCGACGCCCACCGTGTAGCGGCCGTCGACCAGCCGCACCTCGTCGACGAATGCCAGGGCGACGAGGGTGCTGCGGTGGATGCGGACGAAGCCGGCGTCGGCCCACCGCTCCTCCAGCTCGGCCAGCGTGCACCGCACGAGGTGCCCCTCGCCGGCGGTGTGCAGGCGGGTGTAGTCACCGCTGGCTTCGACCCAGCGGACCTGTGACCGGCGCACGAAGCGGGTCACCCCGGCCAGCTCGACCGGGATCGTCTCGTCGTCGTCAGCGGCGTTCTCATTGCCGATCGACACCACGCGGCGCACCGTCTCGGCGAGCCGGTCGGCGCGCACCGGCTTCATCAGGTAGTCGACGGCGCCCAGCTCGAAGGCGTCGACCGCGCGGTCATCGTAGGCGGTCACGAACACGACCCGCGGGCTGGAGGCGAAGCGACCCAGCACTCGCGCCAGCTCGACGCCGTCGAGGCCCGGCATCTTGATGTCGCAGAAGACCACGTCCACCGGTTCGTCACCGAGCAACCGCAGGGCCGACCCGGCGCTGCCGGCGGTGCGCACCACGCCCACGCGCGGGTCGTCGCGCAGCAGGAACGCCAGCTCCTCGCGGGCAGGCGCCTCGTCGTCGACGACGAGCGCCGCCAGCGGCGCCGCGTCGGCGCCGTGAACGGCATCCGCGACGTCCATAGCGCGCAAGCTACTACTGCACGGCGCCGTCGGCGACGCGACGCCGGGCGCGGCGGCGGCCCGAGGCGGCGGCCCGAGGCGGCGGCCCGAGGCGGCGAATGCCGACCGCGATCAGCGGCGCTCGCGTCGGGGCGGTTCCGCGTGCACGCCCGGCGCGAACTTCGGCACACGGAAGGTCACCCTCGTCCCGGCCCCGGGCGCGGTCTCGACGACGAGGCCGAAACTGTCGCCGTAGACCTGACGCAGCCGGGCGTCGACGTTGCCCAACCCCACCGACTCCCCCGCACCGGAACTCTCCAGCGCGTCCCGCACCACCTCGGGATCGGCACCCGCGCCGTCGTCCTCGATCACCACCAGCGCGTCGGGACCGTCGTCGGTGGCCGCGATCGAGACCAACACCGGTTCGACGTGGCCCTCCAGGCCGTGCCTGACCGCGTTCTCGACGAGCGGTTGGACGACGAGGAAGGGCACCGCGATCGGGAGCACCTCGGGCGCGACCCGCAGCGAGATGCGCAGCCGGTCGCCGAAGCGGGCCTGCTCGAGCACGAGATAGCGCTCGGTGTTGCGCAGCTCGTCGGCCAGCGACGCGAACTCGCCTCCCCGGCGCAGGGCGTAGCGGGTGAAGTCGGCGAACTCGAGCAGCAGCTCGCGTGCCCGCTCGGGGTCGGTGCGGACGAACGACGCGACCGCGGTCAGCGAGTTGTAGATGAAGTGCGGGCTGATCTGCGCGCGTAACGCCCGCAGCTCGGCCTCGATCAGCCGGGTGCGCTGCGCGTCGGCGCTGGCCAGCTCGACCTGCCCGGACACCCAACCCGCAACCTCCTCCACGGCGCGGACGAGCATCGCCGACGAGCCGCGGGCGTAGGCGACGAGAGCACCGACCACCGTGTCGCCGTCGAGCACCGGACTGGCGACGGCGAACCGGACGGGGCAGTCCGGGGCCTCGCACGAGACGGCGCGGCCGCGCAGCACCTCGGTGTGTCCGCTCTCGAGCACGGCGCGCGCGTGCTCGACCGCTCGTTCGGCGTGGTGGTGCGCGTCGCCGTCGGTGGCGAGCACCCTGGAGCGGTCGGTGAGCGCGACGGCCGCGGTGCCTAGAAGCGTCCGCAGGTGGCGCACCGCGCGTTCGGCGCCCTGCTCGCTGAGCCCGGCGCGCAGGCTCGGAGCGGCGAGGCTCGCGGTGTGCAGGGTGTCGAAGGTGGCGCGGTCGGCCGAAGTCCCGAGATCGCGCCGGCGGGACGCGGCGACCGCGACCGCCGCGAGCAGCCCGACCACCAGGACGATGACGAGCGCCCAGGCAGCCGGCACGGATCAGGCCGCGTCGGAGTGCGTGGCGGCGAACAGGTGCCGCAGGCCGCGCATCGCCTCGACCGCGACCGGGCCGTCCATCCGTTGGACGGCGTAGATGGCGAGGATCTCCTCGGCCGGCAGTCGCAGCCGCGCGAAGCGCGCCGACGCCGGGAACTCCACCGCCACGACCGCCTCCCAGGGGACGGTCCGCCACGCGCCGAGGTAGCTGCGCAGGTAGACCGCGTGCATGTCCGCGCGCATCCGTGGCCGCGCCGGGATGTGCAGGCCACCGGCGACGATGACCCCGAGCACCACCGTGCCCAGTTGATCGCTGAGCTCGAAGGTGGCGCCGGCGCTGGCCGTACGCATGACGATGGCGACGATCACGAAGACCACGAGGGCGACGGCGGCGCTGATGTTCGCAATCCGCGCCGTGGTGATCGGTCGCGCCCGCACCTCCGGCGTCTGCGCGGGCGGTCCGGGCGCACGTTCGTTCATAACCGGCACGCCGCGATCGCGGTCACGAGGATGCCGCGCGCGCCGAGGTCGTACAGCTCGTCCATCACGGCGTTGGTCTCGCGGCGCCGGACCATCGAGCGCACGGCGCACCAACCGATCTCGTGCAGCGGCGACACCGTCGGCGACTCGATGCCGGGCGTGATCGCGACCGCGCGCTCGACCAGTTCCTGCGGGATGTCGTAGTCCATCAGCACGTACTGGCGGGCGATGATCACGCCCTGCAGCCGCCGGACGAGCTGCTCGACGCGCTGCGGCTCCTCGACGCCCTGCCGCTGGATGAGCACGGCCTGGCTCTCGAGCAGCGGGTCACCGAAGATCTCCAGGCCGGCGTTGCGCAGCGTGGTGCCGGTGGACACGACGTCGGCGATGGCGTCGGCCACGCCGAGACGCACCGAGGTCTCGACGGCACCGTCGAGCCGGATCACCTCGGCGGGGATGTCGTGCTCGGCCAGGTAGGCCGACAACACCCCCGGGTATGCGGTCGCGATGCGCCGGCCGGCGAGGTCGGCCGCCGTACGGGCGGTGCCGGGCAGCGCGGCGAAACGGAAGGTCGAGGCGGCGAAGCCCAGCGGCAGGATGGCCTCGGCCTTGGCGCCGGAGTCGAGCAGCAGGTCCTCGCCGGTGATGCCGACGTCGAGCTGTCCGGAGCCGACGTAGACGGCGATGTCCCGCGGCCGGAGGAAGAAGAATTCGGTGTCGTTGTCGGCATCGAGCAGCACGAGCTCGCGGCTGTCGCTGCGCTGGCGGTACCCCGCCTCGGTGAGCATGTGGCTGGCGGGCTCGGCGAGCGAGCCCTTGTTCGGTACGGCGATGCGAAGCATGGCTACCTCACGTCTGGGTGCGGCCGGGGACGGTGCGACGGTGCTCCCCGGCCGGCGGGCCCGGGAGCGGCCTAGAGATGTCGGTAGACGTCCTCGAGCGCGATGCCCTTGCCCAGCATGATCACCTGGACACGGTAGAGCAGCTGGCTGATCTCCTCGGCCGTGCGCTCAGCGGATTCGTGCTCGGCCGCCATCCACACCTCGGCGGCCTCCTCGACGACCTTCTTGCCCTGTGCGTGGACGCCGGCATCGAGCGCGAGCACCGTGCCCGAGCCGTCGGGACGCTCGCGCTGCCGCTGGGTGAGCTCGGCGAACAGCTCGTCGAAGGTCTTCATCTCGGGAGCCGAGCCTACCGACGCCGGCGTGGCGACATCGCGCCGCACGGCCGTGAGGGGCCGGCGTCACCCCGGAGCTGTGGGCTCACGCCTCCGCGCGTCGCAACCGCGCAGGGCGGAGATGCTTGTACCCGCGCACCGCCACCGGCCGCATCGAGTGCAGGACGACGTCGGCGGAGCCCTCGAGGCGCCCGGCGAGATTCTCGTCGACGAGCACCGACCCCGGCCGGGCAACCGTGGTCAGCCGGCTGGCGATGTTCACCGTCTGTCCGTAGACGTCGCCGAGCCTGCTGACGACAGCGCCGAAGGCGACGCCGGCGCGCAGGTCGGGCAGCATGTCGTCGGCGTCGGCCGCCTCCAGCAGTTCCAGGGCGGTCAGGGCGGCGTCGTGCGGGTCGTCGGTGACGAACAGCACCTCGTCGCCGATCATCTTGACCACCTGCCCGTCGTGCGCGCCGACGACGTCGGTGGTCAGCTGCTCGAAGGCTCCCAGCACGGCCCGCAGTTCGGAGTCGCTCGCGCTGCGGGTGAAGGTGGTGAACCCGGCCATGTCGGCGAAGCCGACGGCCATGGCCCGCTCCGCGCCCGGCCCGTTGCCGTTGGACAGGTTCGAGGCGACCCGCGCGAAGTAGGCGTTGAGCTGGCGCCGCCACACGTAGCCGTGCAGCTGTTCGGTGAGGGGCGTCAACCGGTCCAGCAGCGGCAGCACGCCGCTGCCGTCCGGTCCCGCGATCTCCGGCCGCTGGGCGATGAGGTCGAGGGTCATCTGCCCCTGCCAGGACGCCAGCCGGGCGAAGGACTGCCCGATCATTCGGGTCATGGCGCGCATCGTGTCGTCGTCGATACCGCCGATCTCCTGCAGCTGCGCCACCATGCCCAGCGCCTCGACGTCGGCGTCGGTGAAGATGCGCTGGTCCTCACCCGGCCGAGGCGAACCCCAGCGCACGCCACAGCCTGCGCACCTCCTCGACCGACAGCCCGGAGCGCTCGGCGACCTCGTGGCGGGTGTAGCGGCGCTCGCCGCCGAGCAGGTGCGCCTCGGTCTGTTCGACCAGTCGGGCCAGGTCCGGGGCCGACGGGACCTCGACGCCGCCCGTCTCGTCGGCTTCGCTCTCGCCGGCCTCGTTCTCGTCGGCGTCGCTCACGTTCTCAGCTGGTGTGGACGATCAGCACGTCGCTACCGGCGTGCCGCGCGACGTCGAGCGGTACCGAGCCGAGGATGCGGCCGGTGAGGGTGTTCAGCCCGACGTTGCCGACGACGAGCAGGTCGGCGCTGTGCTCGGCGACGACGTTGCGCAGCCCGGCGCCCGGTTTGCCCTCGACCGACACGGTCTCGATCTTCGTCGCGCCCGCCTTGGCGGCACGGTCGCGAGCCCGGCTCACGGTGTCGTCGGCCGGCGCCGAACCGACCACCTGGTACGCCTCGTTCTCGCCGAGGGCGTCCTGGGCGGACGTGTCGACCTTCTCCGCCAGGTAGGCGCAGGCGATCACGAGCGTCGCGTCGGCGTCACGTGCCAGCCCAGCAGCCCGGTCGACCGCCGCGAAGGACGTGTCCGATCCGTCGGTGCCGACGACGATGGTCTGATATGCGCCCATGATCTCCTTCTCCGCGACGAACCGGGCCCGCACGACGTCCGGGCCGGGCGGAAGTCCACCCGGACCGACCCTAGCGGCGTTGCCGGGCTCCCGCCTGCGGTGCGCCAGCCTCAGCGGCGTGGCCAGGGCGACAACGTGACCGCGGTCGCGATCGCTGCCGTGGCGGCCTCGTGCCCCTTGTCCTCGGCCGATCCCGGCAGTCCGGCGCGATCGAGCGCCTGCGCCTCGTCGTCGCAGGTCAGTACGCCGAACCCCACGGGCACGCCGGTGCGCTCGCTCACCGCGGTCAGGCCCGTGGTCGCGGCGTCGCAGACGTAGTCGAAATGCGGCGTCCCGCCACGGATCACGACGCCCAGCGCGACGATCGCGTCCACGCCGGACGTGCTCAGCCGGGAGGCCGCGACCGGCAGCTCGAACACGCCCGGCACGCGCAGCTCGGTGACGTCGAGCACGTGCGCCTCGGCCAGCGCCCGGCGGGCGCCGTCGAGCAGGCCGTCCATCACGGTGCGGTGCCACTGGCTGGCGACGACGACGACCTTGAGCCCCTCGGCGCCCTCGACGGCGAGCGCCGGCGCGCCCTCACCGCTCATCGCTGTGTCCCGCATCGTCCGGGGCGTCGTCGAGCTGCTCGAGCTCGGGGTGCTCGATGATGAAGTCCGAGTCGTGGCCCATCCGGTCGCGCTTGGTCAGCAGGTAGCGCAGGTTCTCCGGGTTGGCGTGCACCGGCAGCGGCTCGCGGCCGGTGACGTGCAGGCCGTAGCCCTCCAGCCCGGCGCGCTTGGCCGGGTTGTTGCTGAGCAGCCGCATCGAGTGCACGCCCAGGTCGACCAGGATCTGCGCCCCCGTGCCGTAGTCACGCGCGTCCGCCGGCAGGCCCAGCTGCAGGTTGGCGTCGAGGGTGTCCGCTCCGGCGTCCTGCAACTGATAGGCCTGCAGCTTGTGCAGCAGGCCGATGCCCCGGCCCTCGTGGCCGCGGATGTAGAGCACCACGCCACGGCCCTCGTGCGCGACGGCAGCGAGCGCGGCGTCCAGCTGCGGCCCGCAGTCGCAGCGCAGCGACCCGAAAACGTCACCGGTCAGGCATTCCGAGTGCACCCGCACCAGGACGTCCTCGCCGTCGCCGACGTCGCCGTAGACGAAGGCGACGTGCTCGCGCTGGTCGTAGCTGGAGGAGTAGCCGACGGCGGTGAACTCCCCGTACCGCAGCGGCACGCGAGCCGACGCGACCCGCTCGATCAGCTTCTCGAAGCGACGCCGGTAGGCGATCAGGTCGGCGATCGACACGAGGGCCAGGTCGTGCTCGTCGGCGAACACCCGCAGCTCGTCGGAGCGGGCCATGCCGGCCGGGTCCTTCTCGCTGACGACCTCGCACAGCACGCCGGCCGGGTGCAACCCCGCCAGCACGGCGAGGTCGACGGCGGCCTCGGTGTGACCGGGACGGCGCAGCACGCCACCGTCCTTGGCCCGCAGCGGCACGACGTGACCGGGACGGGCGAAGTCGACCGCGGTGGAGTCCGGGTCGGCGAGCAGGCGGATGGTGTGCGCCCGGTCGGCGGCCGAGATACCGGTCGAGACACCCTCGCGGGCATCGACGGTGACGGCGTACGCGGTGCCGCGACGGTCCTGGTTGGTGTGGTACATCGGCGGGAGGTCGAGCCGGTCGGCGTCGCCCTCGGTCAGCGGCACGCAGATGTAGCCCGAGGTGTAACGGACCATGAACGCCACCATCTCGGGCGTCGCGAGTTCAGCGGCGAAGATCAGGTCGCCCTCGTTCTCGCGGTCCTCGTCGTCGATCACCACGACCGCTTTGCCGGACTTGATGTCGGCTATGGCGCGCTCGATCGAGTCCAGCCGCAGCGTCCTGCTCATCACACGGTTCCCATCACGGTGGTCGTCAAGCGGATGTCCATCAGCCGGTCTCGAGCAGGCGGGCCACGTACTTGGCGAGCACGTCGACCTCGAGGTTCACGGGGTCACCCGGGGACCGCCGGCCGAGCGTCGTCGCCCGCAGAGTCTCCGGGATGAGTCCCACCTCGAACCAGTCGGGGCCCACCGCCGCCACTGTCAGTGACACACCGTCGACAGCCACCGACCCCTTCTCGGCCACGAACCGGGCGAGCTCGGGGGGCAGCGCGAAGCGCACCGACTCCCAGGCGTCGCCCGGTGTGCGCGAGACGACGGTGCCGGTGCCGTCGACGTGGCCCTGCACGACATGGCCGTCGAGGCGGGCGTCGGCCCGGACGGCACGCTCGAGGTTCACCGGGTCACCGGGGCGCAGCCCGCCGATCACCGAGCGCTGCAGCGTCTCGCCCATCACGTCGAAGTCGACGCTCACGTCAGCGCTACCGCTGTCCCAGCCGACAACGGTCAGGCAGACGCCGTTGACCGCGATGGAGGCACCGTGCACCAGGTCGTCGACGATGCGCGAGGCCGCGATCACCAGCAGCGCGGAGTCGCCACGCGGCTCGAGCCGGGCGACCTCGCCGACCTCTTCGATGATCCCGGTGAACATGCCGTCCCGTCCTGTCGGTGCGCTGTCAATCCTCGTCGGTGACGCCTGCGGCGTCGCTGTCGTCCCCGTCACCCTTCTCGGCCGGCTCGTCGGTGTCGCCCGTGCCGTAAGGCACCGGGCGGGCCACCAGCTTCACGTCCTCGCCGAGCCTGGTGACGGACTGCAGCTCCAACCGCACCGCGTCGCCGAGTGTTCCGATGTCCGCGTCGCCGAGTGCCGTCGGTCCCGCGCCGAGCAGCATCGGTGCGAAGTAGGCGACGACCTCGTCCACGCAACCCGCTGCCACGAACGCCCCTGCCAGGGTAGGCCCGCCCTCCAGCAGGACGTGCCGGACGCCGCGGTCGTGCAGGGCCTTGAGGGCGAAGCGCGGCGCCGCGGTGTCGAGCACCACGGTCTCGGCCGCGTCGTCGAGCACCCGGGCGTCGTCGGGCACGCGGTGCCGGCGGTCGAGCACCACGCGCAAGGGCTGCCGGACGACGAGCGGGTCGTCGAGGCGCACCGTCAGGCTCGGGTCGTCGGTCAGCACGGTGCCGCTGCCCACCAGGATGGCGTCGACGGTCCCGCGCAGGGCGTGCACGTCGGCGCGCGCGGCGGCGCCGGTGATCCACTGCGAGGTGAGGTCGGCGGCAGCGACCCGGCCGTCGAGGGTGGCGGCGTACTTCCAGGTGACCATGGGACGCCCGTGCGCCACCGCGAACAGCCACGGCCGCAGGGCGCCGGCGCGGGCGTCGATCTCCGAGACCCCGCCCACCACCTCGACCCCGCCGTCGCGCAGCCGGGCCGCGCCGCCCGCCGCCTCAGGGTTCGGGTCGGCCACGGCGTACACGACGCGGGCGACCCCGGCGTCGAGCAGGGCGTCGGCGCACGGCCCCGTGCGACCGGTGTGCGCGCAGGGCTCGAGGGTGACCACGGCGGTGCCGCCGCGCGCGCCGGGCCCGGCCTGTTCCAGAGCCCGGATCTCGGCGTGCGGGCCGCCGGCCGGGGCGGTCGCGCCCTCGCCGGCGAGCATGCCGTCGGCGGTCAGGATCACGGCGCCGACGGGCGGGTTCGGGCTGGTCGTGCCGAGCACCGTGGTGGCCAGGGCGAGGGCGCGGTGCATCGCCGCCTGCTCGATCCTGCGCACCGCCACGGCCGCTTCCCGTCCCTCGTGTACCGGTTGGTTCAGATCAGTGTCGGATCGACGCCGTCACACCGACATCGACGCGCGGGCCGTGCTGCGCAGGGCCTCGACGGCGGCACGCGGGTCGTCGGCGCCGAACACCGCCGAGCCGGCGACGAAGACGTCCGCCCCGGCCTCGGCGGCCGCCTCGATGGTGTCGGCGGAGATGCCGCCGTCGACCTCGATGAACAGGCGCAGGTGGCCGGCCCGTACGTGCTCGCGGGCCGTACGCACCTTCGGCAGTACCTCGGCCATGAACTCCTGGCCGCCGAAACCGGGTTCGACGGTCATGACGAGCAGCGTGTCGAACTCACGAAGGACGTCGAGATACGGCTCGAGCGGGGTCCCGGGCTTGACCGACAGGCCGGCGAGAGCGCCCGCGGCACGAATGGCCCGTGCGGTCGCCACGGCGTCGGCGGCGGCCTCGGCGTGGAAAGTCACGTTGGCCGCGCCCGCCTCCGCGTAACCCGGAGCCCAGCGGTCCGGGTCGTCGATCATGAGGTGGCAGTCCAGCGGCAGCTCGGTGGCCGCGTACAGGCTCTTGACCACCGGCAGGCCGAGCGTCAGGTTGGGCACGAAGTGGTTGTCCATCACGTCGACGTGCAGCCAGTCCGAGGTCGGGACGGAGTCAGCGGCCTCGGCCAGCCGGGCGAAGTCGGCGGACAGGATGCTCGGGGCGATCATGGGCTCGGCGGACCCGTGGGCGTTCACCCCCAGGAGTCTAGGAGAACCAGGATTCCGGCAGCGGCGCTCACGCCCGCAGCAGCGCGCAGAACATGGCGTCGGTGCCGTGCCGGTGCGGCCAGAGCTGGACGGTCGGTCCCGGCCCGAGGCCGTCCACGCCGGGGAACGCGCTGCGGGCGTCGAGCAGGTCGTGCCCGGCGACCACCTCGACCGTCTCGGCCGGGTGCGGCGAGCAGGTCACGTACGCCACGACGCCGCCCGGCCGGGTCAGCCGCAGCGCCGCGGCGAGCAGCTCGCGCTGCAGCCCGGCCAGCTCGCCGACGTCATCGCCGCGCCGTCGCCACCGCGCCTCCGGTCTGCGGCGCAGGGCCCCGAGCCCGGTGCAGGGGGCATCGAGCAGCACGCGGTCGTAACCGCCGTCGATCCCGGGCAGCTCACGGGCGTCCTCGACCGTCACCTCGACGTCCCACGCCGCGGTGACCTGCCGGACCAGCTCGGCGCGGTGCGGCCGCTGCTCGTTGGCGTCCAGCCGGGCGCCGCGGCCGGCCCCGACGGCGGCGAGCAGGGCCGCCTTGCCGCCCGGCCCGGCGCAGAGATCGAGCCAGCGCTCGTCCCGGCCCTCCAGCGGGGCCGCGGCGAGCGCGAGGGCGCACAGCTGGCTGCCCTCGTCCTGCACGCCGGCGCGGCGCGCTCGTACCGCGGCGACGTCCCCCGGGTCCCCGCCGCCGGCCAAGCGCACGGCGTAGGGCGAGTACGGGCCCGGCTCGGCGCCCGGCAGGGCGAGCAGCTCCTCGCGCGTGCTGCGCCCGGGCCAGGCCACGAGATGCGTCTCGGGGCGGGCGTCGTCGGCGGCGAGGGCGTCGGCCAGCTCGGCCTCGGCGGCCGGGCCCAGCGCCGCGGCGAAAGCCTCGGCGATCCAGCGCGGGTGCGCCGTGCGCACGGCCAGTGCGCCGACCGGGTCCAGCCCTTCGGTGAGGACGGCCGTCCACTCGTCGGGGGTGCGCTCGACGACGCGGCGCAGCACGGCGTTGACGAAGCCGGCCGCGCGGACGTGGCCCGTCGCCCGCGCGAGATCGACGGTCGTCGCGACGGCGGCGTGGGCGGGCACACGCGTGCGCAGGACCTGGTAGCTGCCGAGCCGCAGCAGGTCGAGGACGGCGGGGTCGACGCCGTCCAGCGGCCGGTCCAGGCACCGCTCCACGACGGCATCGAGGGTGCCGAGCGCGCGGAGCGTGCCGTAACCCAGCTCGGTGGCGAGCGCGGCGTCACGGGCGTCGAGACGCCGGTCGCCCAGCAGGCGGGGCAGCACGAGATTGGCGTAGGCGTCCTGCTCGGCGACCTCGCGCAGCAGGTCGTAGGCCGCGCGCCGCGCCGGGTCGGCACTCACGGGCCGCGCGTCGCGGCGGGCGGGTGGCCTGCGCCCGCGCGCCCGCCGGTCAGCCATCGGCCGGGGGTTCGCCGAGCCGCTCACCGGGCGCGATCCGCACGCCGCGGGCCCAGTCGGCGGCAGGCATCGGCCGCTTGCCCGGGGGCTGGACGGTGCCGAGCTCGACCTCGCGGGTCGCGGTGCCGACGACGACCGCCGACCGCTCGACCCGCAGCTCCCCCTGTGTCAGCTCGTTGCCGTCGCGCAGCATCACCGGCCCGAGCTTGAGCCGGTCGCCGCGGAAGGTCGTCCAGGGACCCGGGGCAGGGGTGCAGGCGCGGACGAGCCGGTCGACGTGCGGCGCCGGCTGGTGCCAGGGCACCTCGGCGTCGGCCACCGTGATCTTCGGCGCGAGCGAGACGCCGTCGGCCGGCTGCGGCACGGCGATCACGCTCCCGTCGGCGATGCCGTCCATCGTCGCGACCATCAGGGCGGCACCGCTGCGGGCGAGGCGCTCGAGCAGATCACCGGCCGTGTCGGTGGGCCGGATCGTTTCGGTGACGACGCCGTACACCGGACCGGTGTCCAGCCCGGCCTCGATCTCGAACGTCGACGCGCCGGTGACGTCGTCGCCGTGCAGCAGCGCGTGCTGCACCGGCGCCGCACCGCGCCAGGCCGGCAGCAGCGAGAAGTGCAGGTTGACCCAACCGTGCCGCGGGACGGCGAGGGCCGCCGGGGGCAACAGCGCGCCGTAGGCCACGACGGGACAGCAGTCCACGTCCAGCTCGGCCAACCGGTGCAGGAACTCCGGCTCGGACGGGCGCTGCGGGGTGAGCACGGGCACGCCCGCCGCGGCGGCGACCTCTGCCACCGGCGACATCGTCGTGCGGCGGCCACGACCGGCGCGGGCGGGCGGGCGGGTGACGACGGCCACCACGTCGTGGTCGGGGGCGTCGAGCAGGGCCTGCAACGTCGGCACGGCCGCGGCCGGGGTTCCGGCCAGGACGAGGCGCATCAGCGGCTCGCTGCAGAGCACATCGGGTCGGAGCCTCCGGGCCGGGACGGGTCGGCCGGACGCCGACCGCGCTCGACCCTACCGAGCGGCGCCGGCGGCGCGATGCCCTCGGCCCGCGCCTGCGATTGCGGTGAGCGGCCGTACCCGAGACGACAGCCAGGTCTGCGACGATGTCGGCATGGAGACACCCGAGACGCGGACCGGCGACGCCGCCGCCGCACCGGACGCTGCCGCCGAGCAGGAGGGCGTGTACCGCCCCGGTTACTTCGACACCCGTCTCACCGACGACCCGAACCGCGGCGTCGTGTGGAAGCACATCTGCGACTACCTCACCCGCTGGATCCGGCCGACCGACGACGTCATCGAGATCGGCGCCGGGCGCTGCGACTTCGCCAACGCCGTGACCGCGGGCTCCGTCACGGCGATGGACATCGACAAGGTCGTCGTCGGCGCTGCGAAGCCCGGCGTCACCCCGGTCGTCGGCGACTGCACCGATCTGAGCCGCTTCGCAAACGGCAGCTTCGACGTCGTGTTCGCCTCGAACCTGCTCGAGCACCTCGAGCGCCCCGACTGCCTCCGCCTGCTGGGTGAGGCCAAGCGCGTGCTGCGGCCCGGCGGCCGGCTCATGCTCGTCCAGCCGAACTTCCGGCTGAACCCGAACGAGTACTTCGACGACTACACCCACGTCGCGATCTTCACCGACCGCTCGATGCGCGACCTGCTCGCCGCCGAGGGCTGGAACGTCGAGCACGTCGCCGCGCGCTTCCTGCCGTTCTCGATGAAGTCCCGCGCTTCCGGGCTGACGTTCCTGGTGCCCTGGTACCTGCGTTCGCCGATCAAGCCGCTCGCCGGGCAGATGCTCGTCGTCGCCTCGGCATGAGGCTACGCAGGACCCCGGCCGCGGCCGGCCCCGACGAGACCGGCGACCCGGGCGTGCGGTCCGGCGTGGACGACGCCGCCACCGCCGACAGCACCGACAGCAGCACCGGCCACAGCGACCAGCCGGTGGTAGTGCACCGCGGGGCGTGGCGGATCGCGGCGCTGTTCGTGCTGCCGTACCTGCTGTTCATGATCGCCTGGGCGTTCTCGAACCCGCCGGGCTCCGCGCCGGACGAGGCCGACCACCTCGTCAAGGCCCTCGGTGCCGGTCGTTTCAGCATCGGCTCGGACTACCACGGCACCCTGAAGCCGAACGCCCGCCCGGTGGCCGTCCGCGGCGCCTCGATCAGCCGGGTCATGACCATCCCGGCCGACCTGAACCCGGCCGGCTACAAGTGCACCGCCTTCGTCCAGCGACGCCTGCCCACGTGCCTGCCGACGACGACTCCGGCAGGCACCGGCGACGTGCACGTCGTCACCGACGTCGGCAGCTATCCGCCGTTCCTCTACGTCCCCATCGGCCTGGCCGCTCGGGCCACCCACTCGCCCACGGCCGCCTTCCTCGCCGCCCGCGTGGTCTGCGTGGTGATGGCGACGATCCTGCTGTTCCTCGGCGCCGCGCACCTCATCCGCTGGCTGGGCCGCCGGGCCCTGCTGGGGGCCTTCGTCGCGCTCACCCCCATGACGCTGTTCGCCGGCGCCAGCGTGGGCACCAGCGGCGTGGAGATCTTCGGGGCCTTCGGCGTCGCCGCCGTCGCCGTGGTCGCCGCCTTCCGACGCGAGTCCGTGTTCACCGGCCTGACCATGCTCACCCTCACCCTCTGCGGCGGGGCGCTGATCCTGAGCCGCCAGCTCGGCAGCGTGACCTTCGCCGCGGCGATCCTGCTGACCGTGGCCCGTATCGGTCTGCCCACACTGTGGGCCTTGATCCGGCGGCATTCCTGGCCGTTCGTGGCGGCGGTCGTCGTGCTGGCCGGGTCGCTGGGCCTGATCCTGTGGTGGGAACCGAACTACGACAACCCCGCCATCACCGGCCCGGTGCTGTCCAAGGGTGCGCTGTACGGCTTCGACGACCACGCCTTCCCGCTGATCCGCGAGGGCGTCGGCCAGTTCGGCTGGCTGGAAACCCACCTCCCCCGCTGGATCGTCTTCCTGTGGATCATCCTCGCCGTCGCGATGGTGGGCCTCGCCGTCCTGTTCGGGCGCGCCGCCGACCGGTGGTCGTTGGTGATCTGGATGGGCGCGCTGGTCGCACTGGCCTACGTCACGTACGCCACCGTCTTCTACCCGATCCGCGCCGGCCTGCAGGGCCGGCACCTGCTGCCGTTCTTCATGGTGGTGCCGCTGCTGGCCGGCGCCGTCGTCAGCGAGACGGTCGGCCGGATCAGGCCGGACGTGGTGCGCCGCGTGTTCCTGCTCGCCGCGATCGTCCTTCCCCTGATCCAGCTGGGCGCGCTGTACTTCAACGCCCGGCGCTACGCCGTCGGGCCCCAGCGTTCCTACCTGTTCCTGGGTCACTCGCTCTGGTCGCCCGGCCTGGGCTGGGGCCCGTGGTTAGGGTTGGGCCTCATCGCAGCCGTCGTGCTGGGGGTGGTCGCCGCGCGCAGCGCTCCCGGCCGGGGCGAGGTGCGCCTGGCTGTGGGCCCTGAGATCGCTCGAGAGAGGACACCGGACCGTGTGGAACGGTAAGAGCATTGCTGTCGTCCTCCCGACCTACAACGAGAAGGACAGCATCGCCTCGGTGATCCGCGAGTTCGAGGAACTCGGGATCGTCGACGACATCCTGGTGGTCAACAACAACGCGGCCGCCGGCACCTCGGACGAGGTGGCCACGACCGGCGCGCGGGAGATCGTCGAGACGCGGCAGGGGTACGGGGCCGCAATCCAGCGCGGGCTGCGTGAGGTGGACGCCGACCTCGTCGTCGTGTGCGAACCGGACGGCACTTTCTACCCGCAGGACCTGCAGAAGCTCCTGCCCTTCACCGTCGAGTGCGGCTTCGTGGTCGGCTCGCGCACCGTCTCGAACTTCATCTGGGACGGCGCGAACATGGGCTGGTTCCTGCTCTGGGGCAACTGGGCCGTCGCCAAGTTGATCGAGGTCATGTTCAACACGTGCTACCTCAGCGACGTCGGCTGCACCTTCCGCGTGCTCTCCCGCGAGACGCTGCGGAGCATCCAGGGCGCGTTCACCGTCGACGGCTCGTCGTTCGGACTGGAGATGCTGCTCGTCGCCGTCATCGAGCACATGCGCCTGGTGCAGATCCCGGTGAACTACCGCCCGCGGGTCGGCGTGTCGTCGGTGACCGGCGACCTGCGCAAGACGATCAGCCTCGGGCTGGAGATGATCCGCATGATCCTGCGGATGCGGTTCACCGCACGCACCGTCCGCAAGCTCGCCGCGGACCACCGGGTCGGCGCGGCGCAGGCGTTGGGCCGGCTCCTAACCCGACCCTCGGTCAGCCGAGGCGCCCGCCGTGCGGGCTCACCTTGACCGTCGGGGCCGCCGTCCCGTTCCACTTCGCCTCGCGGATCTCGCGCATCGCCGCCTTCCGGGTCTCGGGGTCCAGCCGGTCGACGAACAGCACGCCGTCCAGGTGGTCGGTCTCGTGCTGGATGCAGCGGGCCAGCATGGCCGCGCCCTCGATCGTCACCGGATCGCCGTACTGGTTCTGGCCGTGCGCGACCACGTGCGCCTTGCGACGGCAGTCGAAGCTGAGCCCCGGGATCGACAGGCAGCCCTCCGGGCCGTCCTGATCCTCGTCCTGCGGAAAATGCAGGACGGGGTTGACGAGATGCCCGGTGCCCTCGCCGGTGACGTGGTAGGTGAACACGCGCAGGCCCACTCCGATCTGCGGGGCGGCGAGGCCCTGGCCCGGCGCGTCCAGCATGGTCGCCGCCAGATCGGCGACCAGCGTCCGCAACTCCTTGTCGAAGTCCACCACCGGGTCGGCCGGTGTGCGCAGGATCGGGTCGCCGAACAGGCGGATGGGCTGCACCGTCATGCCTCCACGATCCCATGCCCCGTCGCGCCCCTGCCCCCTCGCGCCCATGCCCGGGTCGGGGCACGCACCGGAGCGTGGACCGGATCACACTGCGCCGGGTGATGTGCAGCGGACTCGTCGCGGCCCCGGCGAGGTAGTTAGCATGGCTAACGAACGAAGGGAACAACTGTGCACACAGCCGTCGCCCACGACCGGGCCACGCACGACAGGCGCATCGCACTGTCGGTGACGACCGTCGGCATCCTGGCCGCGACCCTGAACTCGTCGATCTTGCTGATCTCGCTGCCGGCGATCTTCAACGGTCTCGGCCTCGACCCGCTCGCCCCGCAGAACATCTCCTACCTGCTGTGGATGTTGATGGGCTTCCTGCTCGTCACCGCGGTGCTGGTGGTGACCTTCGGGCGGCTCGGCGACCAGTACGGCCGCGCCAAGATCTTCAACTTCGGGTTCCTGGTCTTCGCCCTCGGTTCGCTGGGTTGCGCCCTCGTCTACAACGGCGGCGCAGCCGGCGCGCTCGAGATCATCGTGCTGCGCGTCGTGCAGGGCGTCGGCGCGGCCATGGTGTTCGCCAACTCGACCGCGCTGATCACCGACGCCTTCCCGCCCGAACGCCGCGGTTTCGCCCTCGGTGTCAACCAGGTGGCGGCGATCGCCGGCTCGTTCTTCGGCCTGGTCATCGGCGGCGTGCTGTCGGAGTGGAGCTGGCACGCGGTCTTCTGGGTGTCGGTGCCGGTCGGCGTGTGGGGCACCTGGATGGGCTTCCGGACGCTGCACGACAAGCCGGGCGCGCGCAACAAGAACGTGACCATCGACTGGTGGGGCAACCTCACCTTCGGCTTCGGCCTCATCGCGGTGCTGGTCGGGCTGACCTACGGGCTGCAGCCCTACGGCGGTCACACGATGGGCTGGACGTCCCCGCTGGTGCTCACCGGCCTGATCGGCGGTGTGGTCCTACTGGGCGTGTTCGTCGCCATCGAGATGCACGTGCCCGAGCCGATGATGGACATGCGGCTGTTCCGCATCCGCGCCTTCAGCGCCGGCCAGGCCGTCAACCTGCTCGCAGCGATGTCGCGCGGTGGCCTGCAGTTCATGCTGATCATCTGGCTGCAGGGCATCTGGCTGCCCCTGCACGGCTACAACTTCTCCGACACCCCGCTGTGGGCCGGCATCTACATGCTGCCGCTGACGATCGGCTTCCTCATCGCGGGACCGGCTTCCGGCGCGGTGTCCGACCGCTTCGGTGCACGGGCGTTCGCCACCGGCGGCCTGCTGCTGACGGCGCTGACCTTCGTCGGGCTCATCCTGCTGCCCGCGAACTTCAGCTACCCGCTGTTCGCGACACTGCTCGCCTTCAACGGAATCGGCATGGGCCTGATGGCGGCCCCGAACTCGGCGGCGATCATGAACGCGGTGCCCTCGACGGCCCGCGGCGCCGCGTCCGGCATCCGGGCCACCGGCATGAACGCCGGCATGGTCATCTCCCTCGGCGGCTTCTTCACGCTGATGGCGGTGGGGCTGTCGAGCCGGTTGCCGGGCGCGCTGTCGCACGGGCTGACCGCCGCCGGCGTGCCGGCCGGGCAGGCAACGGCGGCCTCGCACGTCTCCCCCGTCGGCACGCTGTTCGCGTCCTTCCTCGGCGACAACCCGATCCGCGCCCTGGTGCCCAACGCCCACGGCGCGGTGGCCTCCCAGATCTACGGCAAGTCCTTCTTCCCGAAGCTGATCTCCGACCCCTTCCGGCACGGGCTGCTCATCGCCTTCGGCACCTCGATCGTGATGCTGTTGCTGGCCGCCGGGGTGTCGCTCATGCGCGGCGAGCGGTACGTGCACAACGACGACGCGGTCACGCCGAGCGAGCAGCACCACGACACCCCGCTCGAGTCGCTGGCCCGCGAGGGTGACGCCCTGGCGGTGCCGGCTGTGCCCGACGAGCAGGTCGCCTACGACGACGCGCTGTCGGGACGCTCGCCCAGCTGACGGACTCCGTACTGCCACCGGACCCGGTCGGGCTCAGCCGAGCTCGGCCGGGTCCAGTTCTGTGCGGACGGTGTCGTTCGCACGCCGCGCGGAGCGGACCGCCGCCGCGGCCTTGAGGGCGCGGGCGAGCTGCGCACCCTCGGTGCGCGGCACCCGCACCAGCACCCGCTCCGTCGGTCCGTCCGCGTGCGGCAGCGACACCGGCACCGGGCCGACCAGCTGCGCACCCGGCGGCAGGTCGGCGACCTCGAGCAGATCGGCGACGGCGGCCGGGGTGCCGGTCAGCGCGGCAAGCCGGCTGGCGGGCGGAAAGCCGAACGCGGCCCGCTCGGCGAGTTCGCGTGCGGCGAAACCCGCGGCGTCCCAACGCACGAGGGCCTGGACGGCGGGGATGCCCGCGTCGGCGCCGACCACGACCTGGCCGCCGGCGCGGACGAGGGCGGCCGCGGCGCTCCAGCGGCGCAGCGTCTCCTCCGCCGCGCGCAGGTCCGGGCGCGACAGCAGCGCCCAGCCGTCGAGCAGCAGCGCCGCGCCGTAACCGCCGGGGCAGACGGGTTCGGCGCCGGGCGTCGCGACGACCACCGCGGCCTCGGCGGGGACCTCGTCCAGCACGTGCTCGCCGCCGGAGGTCCGCACCGGGAAGCCCGGGAACGCACGTCCGATCTCCTCGGCGGTGCGCCCGGCCCCGACCACCACGGCCCGCATGCGGCTGCCCCCACATTCGGGGCAGGTCCAGCCCGCCGCGGGGCGTCCGCACCACCGGCACGACGGCGTGGCGCCCGACGCGCCGGAGGCGAGCGGCCCGGAGCAGACCGCGCATCGCGCCGGGGTGCGGTCCCGGACGCAGGCCAGCGCCGGCACGTAACCGCGTCGTGGCACCTGGACGAGCACGGGCAGTCCGTCGGCCAGCGCCTGCCGGGTCGTGCGCCAGGCGAGGCTGGGCAGCCGCGCCGCCGCCGCGGCGGGGTCGCGCGCCACCTCGATGTCGTCGGCCACGGCGCGGACGTGCGGCGCCGCCGCCCGGAGCACGGCGCGGTCGGCCGCGATCTCGTGCGCCCAGCCGGACTCGACCAGCTGCGCCGCCTCGGCGCTGCGGGCGTGCGCACCGAGCAGCATCGCCGCTCCCGTCAGGGCCGAGCGCAGCACCAGCACGTCGCGCGCGTGCGGGTAGGGGGCCCGCGGTTCGTGGTGCAGGTCGTCACCGTCGTCCCAGATGACGAGCAGCCCGGGATCGGCCACCGGGGCGTACGCGGCGGCACGGGTGCCGACCGCCACCCGGACGTCGCCGCGGCGCACGGCGAGCCAGCGGCGGTAGCGCTCCGCGGGCCCCAGATCGGCGCTGAGCGCGACGTGGCGGCCGGGCCCGAGGGCGGCGGTGAGGGCGGCGTCCACCCGGTGCAGATCGCGCGCGTCCGGCACGACGACGACGGCCCCGCGCCCGGCCTCGTGCGCGGCGCGGACGGTTTCGGCGATGCGGGCCGGCCAGTCCTCGCCGGGCAGCGCCGACCACACCGCGCGGGCCGCTCTGCCGTCGGCGAGCGCGCCCAGGAAGGCGGGACCGGCGCGGTAGCGGTCGAAGCCGCTCGCGCCTGCCGGCGGGACGGGACCGGGTGGCTGCGGGCGGGGCGACTTCTCGGCGGCGGCGTGCCGAGGTGGGACGCCGAGGCGCGCCACGTCCACGAACGAGCCCGCCCAGCGGTCGGCGACGGCGCGGAACAGCGCCGCCGTCTCCTCGGTGAGCACCGGTTCGGACCCAACGGCACGCTCGAGGTAGGCCAGCGTGCCGTCGTGGTCGCTCACGTCGCGGCGGTGCAGGACGTAGGCGTCCACCAGCCGTCCGGCGAAACGCACCCGCGCCCGGGAACCGGCCTGCACGGCGTCGTCCAGGGAATCGGGGACGAGGTAGTCGAACGGGTGGTCCAGGTGGGGCAGCGCGACGTCGACCAACACCCGTGCCACCGGCAGGGTGGCCGCCGGCTGCCGCGTCGCCTTCGGCGCGGCCGGCCGGCTAGCTGTCGTCACGTCCCGGTTCTACCAACGGGCGGTGACGGTTTGGGCGGCCGCACGCGGGCTCGACGCTATGCATACCCGCCGCGGCGCACCGCGTGTTCTGCACAGCGTCGAGGCAAACCTCTAACCGCGGGCGAGCTTGGCGAGCTGCTCGGCGCGGTCGGTGCGCTCCCAGGTGAAGTCCGCGTCCTCGCGACCGAAGTGGCCGTAGGCCGCGGTCTTGGCGTAGATCGGCCGCTTGAGGTCCAGGTCGCGAATGATCGCGGCCGGACGCAGGTCGAAGGTCTGGGTGATCGCGTCGGCGATCTTGTCCACCTCGACGGTCTCGGTCCCGAACGTCTCGACGAACAGGCCCACCGGCTCGGCCTTGCCGATCGCGTACGCGACCTGCACCTCGCAGCGCTTGGCCAGCCCGGCGGCGACGACGTTCTTGGCCACCCAGCGCATCGCGTACGCCGCGGAGCGGTCGACCTTCGACGGGTCCTTGCCGGAGAACGCGCCGCCGCCGTGCCGGGCCATGCCGCCGTAGGTGTCGACGATGATCTTGCGACCGGTCAGGCCGGCGTCGCCCATGGGGCCGCCGATGACGAAGCGCCCGGTCGGGTTGACGAGCAGGCGGTAGTTCGAGGTGTCCAGGTCGATGCCCTCGAGGACGGGGCGCACGACGTGCTCCTCGATGTCGGGCTTGAGCAGCGTGTCGAGGTCGATGTCCTCGGCGTGCTGGCTGGAGATCACGACGGTGTCCAGCCGGACGGCCTTGCCGTCGACGTACTCGATGGTGACCTGGGTCTTGCCGTCGGGGCGCAGGTAGGGCACGGTGCCGTTCTTGCGGACCTCGGTGAGGCGCTCGGCCAGCCGGTGCGCCAGCCAGATCGGCAGCGGCATCAGCTCGGGTGTCTCGTCGCTGGCGTAGCCGAACATCAGGCCCTGGTCGCCGGCGCCCTGCGAGGCGATCTCGTCCTCGGAGGACTCGACCCGCTTCTCGTAGGCGGTGTCGACGCCCTGCGCGATGTCGGCCGACTGCGCGCCGATGGAGATGCTCACGCCGCAGGACTCGCCGTCGAAGCCCTTGCGGGAGGAGTCGTAGCCGATTTCGATGATGCGGTCGCGGACGATCTTGGGGATGTCGGCGTAGGCGCTGGTGGTGACCTCACCGGCGACGTGCACCTGACCGGTCATGATCAAGGTCTCGACCGCGACGCGACTTGCGGGGTCCTCGGCCAGCAGGGCGTCGAGGATCGAGTCGCTGATCTGGTCGGCGATCTTGTCCGGGTGTCCCTCGGTGACGGACTCGGACGTGAAGAGACGGCGGCTCACACAGAACTCCGGTGGTTGACGGCAGTAAACGGCGAAAGTCTATCGGGCGGCGAGGGTTGGACCCGGCCAGCGGGTCAGGTTGTGACCAGGTGCGCGGCCACGGCGTCCCACAGCGCAGCGGCCAGCAGGGCCTTGGGCCCGTGCTCCACCACCGTCTCCGTGCCGTCGCGGCCGAGGATGACGCCGGCGTTGTCGGCCTGCCCGAACGCCTGTCCCGGGCCGACCTGGTTGACCACGAGCAGGTCACACCCCTTGCGGGCCAGCTTGGCCCGGCCGTGCTCGAGCACGGTGTGCGTCTCGTCGCCGGTCTCGGCGGCGAAGCCGACGACGACGCTGTCCGGTCGCCGGCCGGCCGCCCTGCCGGCTACGAGACCCGCCAGGATGTCCGGATTCTCCTCGAGCGGGATCGGCGCGGGGGCCTCGCCGGACTTCTTGATCTTGTGCGCGACCGTACCTGCAGGGCGGAAGTCCGCGACGGCGGCGGCCATGACGATCGCGTCGGCGTCCTGGGCGGCCTTCTCGACGGCGTCGTGCAGCTCGAGGGCGGTGCCGACCCGGACGACCTCGACCCCGGCAGGATCCGGTAGCTCGACGTTGGCCGCGACCAGCGTGACCTGGGCCCCGCGAGCGGCTGCGACCGCGGCGACCGCGTACCCCTGCCGGCCGGACGAGTGGTTGCCGAGGAAGCGGACGGGGTCCAGCGGCTCGCGGGTGCCGCCGGAGCTGACGACGACGCGGCGGCCGGCGAGGTCGAAGGGCAGCGCGTCGGGGCGGTGCAGCAACAACTCGGCGAGCTGGGCGATCTGGGTGGGTTCCGGCAGCCGGCCCTTGCCGGTGTCGGTGCCCGTCAGCCGGCCCGACCGCCGGCTCCAGGACGACGCTGCCGCGCCGCCGCAGGGCGGCCACGTTGTCGACGGTGGCCGCGTGCTCCCACATCTCGGTGTGCATGGCGGGGGCGAACAGCACCGGACAGCGCGCGGTGAGCAGGGTGTTGGTGAGCAGGTCGTCGGCGAGACCGTGCGCCGCGCGCGCCAGCACGTCGGCGGTCGCGGGCGCGACCACGACGAGGTCGGCGTCACGGCCCAGCCGCACGTGCGGCACCTCGTCGGCCGCGGTCCACACGTCGCTGGCGACGGGATGGTGGGACAGCGCAGCCCACGTGGCGGCGCCCACGAACTGCAGGGCCGAGGCCGTGGGCACGACGGTGACGTCGTGACCCGCCTCGGTCAGGCGACGCAGCAGGTCCGCCGCCTTGTACGCGGCGATGCCGCCGGCAACACCGAGAACGACGCGGCGCGGCACGGCGGCAGTCCGGGGCCGGCTCAGGAAGCGGGGGTCTCGCTGGGCTTGAACTCGATGAGGTCCGAGTTGATCTCGCGCAGCGCGATGGACAGCGGCTTCTCCTGCGGCGCGGTCTCGACCAGCGGACCGACGTACTCGAGCAGGCCCTCGCCGAGCTGGCTGTAGTAGGCGTTGATCTGGCGCGCCCGCTTCGCAGCGATGATCACCAGCGCGTACTTCGACTGGGTGCGGTCCAGCAGTTCGTCGATGGGCGGGTTGGTGATGCCTTCGGCGGTGGTGACGGGTTCGGACACAGTGCAACTCTCTTGTCGGGGTGCTTGCGAGGCCCTGAGGCGCTCCGATGGCGGCGCCGGGCAGTGCTCCAACGGTCGATCCTACCAATCTGCGGGTTCGGACGCCCGTCGCGCGCGCCCACCCGGTGCGCTGACGCCGGAAAAGCCCCTTCGAGAGCGACGCGCGTCACGATCGCGGCCGGCAACCGACGCCGACGCGCGCGCGCGGTCGCCTGTTGGCTAGATTGCCCGGAACCTCGGTATCGCCCGGAACCTCGCATCGCTCCCTACCAGGACACTCGGGGCTCCACGGCCTGCGGACACTTCCGCACGGCATCTGGGAGTCTGCACGGGCAGACCCGCCGGCCACCCGCCCGGCTGGTTCGCCCGCCCGGCGCGCAGCAGGACAGCGCCCGTGCCGTTTCGTGTCGTCGCTCGCCCAGCCCGTCAGGAGGTCGGTACATGAGCACCCCCGACAGCGCCCAGCGCATGGACAGCCCCCAGCGCATCGGCGTCCCGAAAGAGGACGCGGGCGAGAACCGGGTGTCGGCCACGCCGAAGACGGTCGAGCAGCTGATCAAGCTGGGGTACGAGGTGGTGGTCGAGGCCGGTGCGGGGCTGGCCGCGGATTTCACCGACGGGGCCTACGCCGAGGCGGGGGCGCGGGTCGTCGGTGCGGAGGAGGCGTGGGGCGCCGATGTCGTGTTCCGGGTCAATGCCCCGAGTGCGGAGCAGATCGGCCGGTTGGCCGCCGGGGCGACGCTGATCGCGCTGCTGAGCCCTGCGCTGAAGCCCGAGCTGGTCGAGGAGCTGGCCCGGCACGACATCACGGCGATGGCGATGGACGCGGTGCCGCGTATTTCGCGCGCGCAGTCGTTGGACGTGTTGAGCTCGATGGCCAACATCGCCGGTTATCGGGCCGTGATCGAGGCGGCGCATCATTTCGGGCGGTTCTTCACCGGTCAGGTGACGGCGGCGGGCAAGGTGCCGCCGGCGAAGGTGCTGGTCGCGGGCGCCGGCGTCGCTGGACTGGCGGCGATCGGTGCGGCGTCGAGCCTCGGGGCGATCGTGCGGGCGACGGACCCGCGGCCCGAGGTGGCCGACCAGGTGCGTTCGCTGGGCGGGGAGTTCCTGGCCGTGGAGGTCGAGCAGGAGCAGAGCAGCGACGGTTATGCCAAGGCGACCACGGAGGATTACGACCGTCGGGCGGCCGAGATCTACTCCGAGCAGGCCGCCGACGTCGACATCATCGTCACTACGGCGTTGATCCCTGGGCGGCCGGCACCGAAGCTGATCACCGCCGAGAACGTCGCGTCGATGCATGCCGGCAGCGTGATCGTGGACATGGCCGCGGCGCAGGGCGGCAACGTCGAGGGGTCGAGGGCTGGCGAGGTGGTGGTCACCGACAACAAGGTGACGATCATCGGCTACACCGATCTGCCCGGTCGTCTGCCGGCGCAGGCCAGCCAGCTCTACGGCACCAACCTGGTGAACCTGATGAAGCTGCTGACCCCGGGCAAGGACGGGCACGTCGTGCTCGACTTCGACGACGTCGTGCAGCGCACCATGACGGTGGTCCGCCACGGCGAGAAGACGTGGCCGCCGCCGCCGGTGCAGGTCTCGGCCGCGCCGGCCGGCCCGGCGAAGCCGGCCGAGGCGCCGGTGGTGAAGGAGAAGAAGGCCCTGACCCCGGGCCGCAAGTACGCCGGCGTGGCCGTCGTCGCTGTCCTGCTGTTCCTGGTGAACGCGTTCGCGCCGGAGCAGCTGATCTCGAACTTCACGGTGTTCGTGCTGGCGATCGTCATCGGCTACTACGTCATCGGCAAGGTCCACCACGCGCTGCACACCCCGTTGATGTCGGTGACGAACGCGATCTCGGGGATCATCGTGGTCGGCGCGCTGTTGCAGGTCGGCCGCCACGACACGGTGATCCGGGTGCTGGCGTTCGTGGCGATCCTGCTCGCGTCCATCAACATCGTCGGCGGCTTCGCCGTGACCCGGCGCATGCTCGGCATGTTTTCGAAGGGCTGATACGTGCACGCAGAGACCGTCGCCAAGGCCGCCTACATCGTCGCGGCGCTGCTGTTCATCCTCAGCCTCGCCGGGCTGTCGCGGCACGAGACCGCCAAGCAGGGCATCGCGTTCGGCATCGGCGGCATGGCCATCGCGCTGGCCGCGACCATCGGGCTGGCCGCCAAGGGCGAGCCCGGGCTGCCGGGGCTGGGCGGCGTCGCGTCCGTCCTGCTGGTCGTCGCGGTCGTCATCGGCGCCGCGATCGGGCTGTGGCGGGCGCGGATCGTGGCGATGACCGGCATGCCCGAGCTCATCGCCCTGCTGCACAGCTTCGTCGGTCTGGCGGCTGTGCTCGTCGGCTGGGCCGGTTACTACTCCGTCGAGCACAGGTCGGGCCAGAGCGAGTTCGCCGGCTCGCTGCTGCGCATCCACCACGCCGAGGTGTTCATCGGCGTGTTCATCGGCGCCGTGACCTTCACCGGCTCCATCGTGGCGTTCCTCAAGCTGTCGGCGCGGATCAAGTCCAGCCCGCTGGTGCTGCCGGGCAAGAACGTGATCAACCTCGGCGCGCTGGCGGCGTTCGCGGCGCTCACCGTGGCCTTCGTGATCAGCCCGAACCTGCCGCTGCTGGTCGCGGTCACCGTCGTCGCGCTGGGCCTGGGCTGGCACCTGGTCGCCTCCATCGGCGGCGGCGACATGCCGGTGGTCGTGTCGATGCTGAACAGCTACTCCGGCTGGGCCGCGGCCGCGTCGGGCTTCCTGCTCGACAACAACCTGCTCATCGTCACCGGCGCGCTCGTCGGCTCCTCCGGTGCCTACCTCAGCTACATCATGTGCCAGGCGATGAACCGCTCGTTCATCTCCGTCATCGCCGGCGGCTTCGGCATCGAGGCCAAGTCCGCGGACGACACCGACTACGGCGAGCACCGCGAGATCACCGCCGAGGACGCCGCCGACCTCCTCAAGGACGCCTCCTCGGTGATCATCACCCCCGGCTACGGCATGGCCGTGGCGCAGGCGCAGTACCCGGTCGCGGATCTGACCAGGCGGCTGCGCGAGCGCGGCGTCGACGTGCGCTTCGGCATCCACCCCGTCGCCGGCCGCCTGCCCGGGCACATGAACGTCCTGCTCGCCGAGGCCAAGGTGCCCTACGACATCGTGCTGGAGATGGACGAGATCAACGACGACCTCGCCGACACCTCCGTCGTGCTCGTCATCGGCGCCAACGACACCGTCAACCCCTCCGCCGCCGAGGACCCCAGCTCCCCCATCGCCGGCATGCCCGTGCTGCGCGTGTGGGAAGCGCACAACGTCATCGTCTTCAAACGCTCCATGGCCGCCGGCTACGCCGGCGTGCAGAACCCGCTGTTCTTCCGCGACAACAGCGCGATGCTGTTCGGCGACGCCAAGGAGCGCGTCGAGGACATCATCAAGGCGCTCTGACGGTCCAGTGCGCCGACGGGCCGCCGTCGCGGCCGCGGTGGTCACCGCGGCCCTGACAGGCGCATGCACGTCGCCGTCGGCGCACCGCACCGCGGCGAGCGCGCCTCCGTCGTCGATATCGGTCCGGTCGTCCAGCGCCGCAACAACCTCGAGCGCCGCGACGTCCCCGCGCCTGGCGGCGACCCCGGCGACGGCCCGGACTCCCAGCCGGTCGCCGTCCCCCACACCGAGCCGCCCGCCCGCCGTGCCTGCGCTGTCGGCCGCCGCCCGTGCCGCCCACCTGCTCGACGTCCGCAGCATCGTGCCGGACGCCGTCGTCGACCTGCGTTACGCCACCACCGACAACTTCACCCACGTCCGGCTCTACCCGCGCGACGCCCGATGCCTGGTGCACGATTCGATGGCACACGGCCTGCGCACAGCCGCAGCGTCCCTGCGCGCCCAGGGCTACCTTCTCGTGTTCTGGGACTGCTACCGCCCGCACGCGTCCCAGGTGCGGATGTACCACGTGGTACCCGACCCGGACTGGGTCGCCCGGCCGGGGCCGTACGCCTACAGCCACGAGGCGGCGCGCTCGGTCGACGTCACGCTCGCCTACCAGTCCACCACGCACACCTGCGCGGCCGACCTGCGCGAGCGCGGCCACTGCCGGTTGACCATGGGCACCGGCTTCGACGACTTCACGCCGCGCGCGACCGCCTACGCCACCTCCGGCGTGAGCACGGCGGCCCAGGATCACCGGGCCCTGCTACGTCGCGCCATGGCCGCCGGCGGCCTGTCGGTCTACAGCGGCGAGTGGTGGCACTTCGACGGCCCGGGCGCCGCCGTCCGCCGTGCCCACCTGCATGTTCCCGTGAACTGACTCCGGGGGTTAACGTGTCCCGGTGACCGCAGAGATCGAGTTGGGCACGCAGGCCGCCGGCAACGAACTGATGCTGACGGTGTCGGGCGTCCTCGACCTCGCGACCGCACCACGGCTGCGCGACGAGGGATACGCCGCGATCGACGCCGCCACCGGCCGCACGGTCAACGTCGATCTCGACGGGGTGCGCTTCATCGACTCCACCGGGCTCGGGGCCCTGCTCGAGCTGCGCGCTTACGCCGGCGACCGTGGCCGGTCGCTGGTACTGGTGAACGTCCCGCCGCGGGTCGTGCACGTCATCATGGTGACGGGCCTGGACGCGGTGTTCACGCTCCGCGCGCAAACCTGACCGGCGGGTCGACCCCAGGCCGGTTCATCCGAGCAGGTCGGCGACCTCGCGCGCGGCCTGCTCGAGCTCGGCATTGACGACGACGTGGTCGAACTCCGGTGCCGCGGCCATTTCGACCTCGGCCCTCGCCAGGCGCGTCCGGACCGCGTGCCCGGATTCGGTGCCGCGGCCGGCCAACCGGGTCAGGAGTTCCTCCGGTGACGGCGGCGCGAGGAACACGAAGCGCGCGTCAGGCATCGAACGGCGTACCTGCCGCGCGCCCTCCAGCTCGATCTCGAGCAGGGTCGGCACCCCGGCGGCCAGATGTTCGAGCACCGGCCCGCGGGGCGTGCCGTACCGGTTGCCCGCGAACTCGGCGTGCTCGAGCAGCTCGCCCGCCCGGGCCATCCGGTCGAACTCGTCGGCGTCGACGAAGTGATAGGCCTGGCCGTCCACCTCACCGGGCCGCGGTGCACGGGTGGTGGCCGAGACCGAGACCCACACGTGCGGCACCAGCTCACGCAACGCGGCGACGAGGGTTCCCTTGCCCACGCCCGACGGGCCGGAGAGCACGGTCAGGCGTCCGGACATGCGCGGAAACCTACTCGCGGCAGACGCCCCCGTGACGCCGTGGTGCGCCTGCGGTGAGCCCGGCGACGGCGCCGTTCAGGCAACGGCGATCCGGAGCAGGATGGGGGCATGGATTTCCGTCGCCTCGGCAGTTCCGGTCTCGTCGTGTCCGCTGTCGGGCTGGGCACCAACAACTTCGGCATGAAGCTCGATCTCGACGGCTGCCGGGAGGTCGTCGACGCCGCCTTCGACCACGGCATCACGCTGTTCGACACCGCCGACTCCTACGGCGAGTCCGAGGCGCGGCTGGGTGAGTTGCTGCAAGGGCGGCGCGACGACGTCGTGCTCGCCACCAAGTTCGGCAGCGACACCAGCAAACGGGGCAACTCCAACGGCGAGGACTGGGGTGCGCGGGGGTCGCGGCGGTACGTGGTCCGCGCCGTCGAGGCGTCGTTGCGGCGGTTGCGCACCGACTGGATCGACCTGTACCAGCTGCACCGTCCCGACCCGTCGACACCGATCGAGGAGACCCTCTCGGCCCTGGACGATCTGGTGCACGCCGGCAAGGTCCGCTATCTCGGCAGCTCCAACTTCACCGGTTGGCAGGTGGCCGAGGCCGAGTGGTCGGCCCGCACCCGGAACACCGAACGCTTCGTCAGCGCGCAGAACGAGTACAGCTGGCTCGAACGCGGCATCGAGGACGACCTCGTCCCCGCCCTCGAGCACTACGGCGTCGGGTTGCTGCCGTACTTCCCACTGGCCAGCGGGCTGCTGACCGGCAAGTACCGCCGGGGCGAGCAGGCCCCGGCCGGCAGCCGCATCCAGGCGTGGGGCCGCGAGGACTCGCTCACCGACGAGGTGTTCGACGTCGTCGAGGCCCTCGAGCAGTTCGCCGAGCGGCGCGGCATCACGCTGCTGGACGTCGCCATCGGCGGGCTGGCCGCGCAACCGGCGGTGGCGAGCGTCATCGCCGGCGCGACGTCCCGCGAGCAGGTCGAACGCAACGCCGCCGCCGGCACGTGGTCACCGTCGCTGGAGGAGCTCGCCGAGCTGGACGAACTCACGTCCTGAGGACGCTGAGGTCAGAGTGCCTCGACCGGCGGCAGGCCGAACATCGACGGCGCGTTCTGCACGTGCTCGCGGATGTCGACGCGCTCGCCGCTCTCGGACTCGGTCCAGCCGAACAGCGGCTCGTCGATCTCGGGGTTCACGAAGTACATGATCGACTGGCGGTCGTCCAGGCCGTGGTTGCGCACCTGGTGGTACAGCGGCTGGATCTTGCCGCCGGACAGGGCGGTGAGCACCGAACCCGGCATGATCACGATCTCGTCGTGGTCGGGCAGCATCGGTGCGACGGCGTCGGAGTGCTCGCCCTCGTGGTAGATCTCCAGGCCCGGCGCGGTGGCGTGCAGCACGGTGACCATGTGGCCGTCCTCGTGCTTGTCCTGCAGGAAGGTCCGCTCGGCCGGGGCCGGAAGGCAGTAGTTGATCTGCAGGTAGGCGGCCTTCTCGAAGGACGGTGCCTCGGCGCCGAACGAGCGCGCCACCTCGTCGAGGATCGCCTTCACGAGCGGGGCCAGCGAGTCGCGGTAGCCGAGGAAGGACTCGGTGAGCTCGGTGATGTCGCCGGAGTTCGGAATGAGGTCCAGGCGGCTGGACCACAGCGTGAAGCACTCGTTCATGTCCGGGCGCTCGGGCGAGACGGAGTACTCGATGCCGAAGGGCCGGTACCCGTAGTTGTGGTCCGCGCTGCCGTGCGTGAGCTTGTCGTCGAGTGGGCGGTGGAAGAACTCGACCGCGGTCGAGATCGCCGTGTGGAGGTTGTCGGTGTCGACGTCGCTGAGCTTCACGACGGCGTACCCGTGCTCGAGGATGTCGGACGCAGCCTTGGCGACGACATCGAGCGTGGTTGCAGTTGTCAACTGAGGAGCCTTTCCCTGTGGGGAACGAGGACGGTGATGGACGAGCGGTCGAACGACGGGCCACAGCCCGCGGCGCACTCTACCTACCGAATCGCCCAGAACCCGCATCTGCGCGGCCGGATTGCCAGCCGGATTGCCAGCCGGGCCGGCGGCGGATGCCGCGGTCCGGGCCCTGCGCGACCCCGGGGGCGGGCCGCGACATGATGTCGCGGTGCCCGAGATCGTCCAGCTGCTGGTCTCCCCCGAGCACCGCTACTCGTGGCGGCCGACCCCGGAGCTGCGCACCGTTCCGGACGAGACGGTGGCCGAGCTGGAGGTCCGAGCGCGCTTCGGCGTGGTGGGCGACCGGTACTTCAACCGCCCGGCCCACCGTGACGCAGCAGTCACGGTGATGGCGGCAGAGGCTCTGGCCCCGTGGCCGGGCAAGGATCTGCGCCAGACCCGGCGCAACGTCCTGCTGCGCGGGGTGGAGGTCGACGGCATGGGCGGTCGGGTGCTGTCCCTGGACACTGGCACCGGACCGGTCGTGCTGCGGTTGCG
The DNA here is from genome assembly GCA_963787985.1 of uncultured Actinomycetota bacterium. Classification (GTDB taxonomy): domain Bacteria; phylum Actinomycetota; class Actinomycetes; order Mycobacteriales; family Jatrophihabitantaceae; genus Jatrophihabitans. Next base: position 639,443 of record CAWBEL010000004.1, read on the forward strand.
CCGGGCGGCCAACCCATGTGCCTGGATGGACGCGACGCTCGGTCCCGGCGCGTGGAAGGCGTTGCGAGGGCACGGCGGCATGCGCTGCGAGCCGCTCACGGACGGCGTACTGCGGGTCGGCCAGGTGCAGGTCGAGTGGCTGCCGCCGGACTGGGAGCCGACCGAGCGGGCGTCCTGACCTGATCAGGCGCGCAGGAAGGCGAACTCCTCCACGAGGCGCTCGACGGCCCCGCGCAGGGCAGCAAGATCCGGGCCGTGCCGCAGCACCTCGCGCGACACGCTGGGCAGCACGTTGCGCCGCGCGTCGCCGAACAGCCGCCGCACGTCCTCGGGCGTGCCGCCCTGAGCGCCGACGCCCGGGGCGAGGATCGGCCCGTTGAGCTCGCCGAAGCGGGTGTCGGTGGCCCCGATGGTGGCGCCGACGACGACGCCCAGCGATCCGAGCGGCGCGGCATCGGCGTTGCGTGCGGCGAGGTCGTCGACGACGGCCTGCGCGACGCTGCGGCCGTCCGCGCGGAGCGCGTTCTGCAGGGGCGGGGCCTCGGGATTGGATGTGAGGGCAAGCACGAACGCCCCGGCGCCCTGGCCTGCGCAGAGCTCGAACGCCGGCTCGAGCGCACCGACCCCGAGATAGGGACTCAGCGTCACCGCGTCGGCGGCCAGCGACGACGCCGGGTCGAGGTAAGCGGCGGCGTAGGCGGCCATTGTCGTGCCGATGTCACCGCGCTTGACATCGAGCAGGACGAGGGCGCCGGACTCCCGCGCCGCCGCGATCGTGCTCTCCAGGACGGCGACGCCCCCGGAGCCGTACGCCTCGAAGAAGGCCGACTGCGGCTTGATCACCGCCGCCAGGTCGCCGAAGGCCGCCACGCAGGTGACGGCGAAGCGGGCGAGCCCGTCGAGGTCAGTGCCCAGCCCCCACGACTCGAGCAGGGCCGGGTGCGGGTCGATGCCGACGCACACCGACCCGCGCGCGTTCAGAGCGGCATCGAGCCGGCCGCCGAACGTGGTCATGGACGTTCCATCGGTGCGCGGTGGGCCAGGCCGACGGCCTCGCCGAGGCTGCCGAAACCACGGGCGGTGAGCTCGACGGCCAGCTCGTCGGCAACCCGCGACGGCGCGGACGGGTCGCGGTAGATCGCGCTGCCGACGGCCACCGCCGACGCTCCGGCCAGCACGAACTGCAGCGCGTCCCGCCCGTTGGTCACGCCGCCGGCGCCGATGATCGGCAGGTGGGGCACGGTGCGCCGTACCTGCCACACGCACCGCAGCGCGAGCGGGCGCAGCGCCGGTCCGGACAGCCCGCCGGCCGCGCCGGACACCGCCGGCGCCGCCGTGTCGAGATCGATGGCGAGGGCGGCGGCGGTGTTGACGAGGGTGAACCCGTCGGCCCCGGAGTCGGCGCAGACGCGCGCGATGTGCCCGATGTCGGCCACGTCCGGCCCGAGCTTGGCGAACACCGGCACCGCCGGATCGGCCGCGCGCCGCACCGAGCCGACGATGCGCGAGCACGCCACCGGGTCCGTGTCGAAGGACTTGCCCCGGCTCTCCAGATCCGCGCAGCCGAGATTCACCTCGAGGCCGACGATCCCCGGCTGCCCGCGCAGCCGGCGCGCCGACGTTGCGAACTCGTCGCTGTGCTCCCCCGCCAGCGACACCAGCACCCGCGCGCCGCGCTCGACGAGCCATGGCAGGTCGTCGGCCAGGAACGCGTCCAGCCCCGGGTTCTGCAGCCCGACGGCGCTGAGCAGCCCGGAGGGCGTCTCGGCCATCCGCGGGGTCGGGCGCCCGGCCCGCGGCTGCACGGTGAGCGACGGCGTGACGAACGCGCCGAGCGACGCCAGGTCGACGAAGGGCGCGAGCTCCCGTCCGAATCCCGCGCACCCGGACGCCGTCAGCACCGGCCCCGGCAGCGTCAGCGGACCCAGGCGGGTGGTGAGGTCCAGCACGTCGTACACCGCCATGATCAGTAGACGCCGGCCGCACCGACGATGTCCGAGGGCAACCGGCCGATGTCGGCCCAGCGCACCCGTCCGCCCTCGAACACCGGACCGTCGATGCAGGTCCGGACCAGCCGCGAGCGTCCGTCGCCGCCGCGCACCGGCAGCACGCACGTGTTGCAGACCCCGAAGCCGCAGGCCATGTCCTGTTCGACCGCGACCTGCGAGCGGATCGCGTGCTCCTGCGCGATCGTGGCCACCCGGGCCAGCATGGGCATGGGCCCGCACGCGTAGACGACCTGGGCGCCGATGCGCACGATCGCGTCCGGCAGCAGATCGGTCACGAGACCGCGGACGCCGGCGCTGCCGTCCTCGCTCGTCACCGTGACGCGGCCGGCGGCCCGCTTGGCCGCCAGCTCGCCGTGCAGACGGCTCGCGGTGGCGGCGCCGAGCACGAACTCCATGGGTGAACCGTTGGCCTGCAACGCGCGCGCCAAGGGCAGCAGGGCCGCGCTGCCGTACCCGCCGCCGACGAGCACGGCCGGAGAAGGGCCGGACGGCACCGGGAACGGGGTGCCGAGCGGGCCGATGAGATCCAGCGGGTCGCCGGTGCGCCGATGCGCCAGCCAGCGGGTGCCCGGTCCGCGCTCGGCGACGAGGAACTCCACGGTGCCGGCGTAGGCATCGCCCGGCGTCGAACCGGCGATCGCCATGGCGCGGCGGGTCAGCAGCCCGGAGGTCTCGTCGCCGACAGCCAGGGAGGCGAACTGCCCAGGTCGCGCGGCAGCGGCCACGCCGGGGGCGATGACGGTGAGCTGGGTGTACTCCCCCACTCGTGAGACGGCGAACACCTCGCCCCGCTCGTGCACGGGTGGTGGGTTCATTCCTGGCGACCGGCTCGCCAGGCGGCGAACTGGGCGTGCAGGTCCTGCAGCGAGCGGACGCCGACCTCGCCGCGGGTGAGTTCCTCGATGCCCTGCACAGCGGCGGCAAAGGCCTGCGTCGTCGTCAGGCACGGGATCCCCGCGGTCACCGACGCGGTGCGGATCTCGTAGCCGTCCAGCCGCGGACCGCCGGAGCCCCAGGGTGTGTTGAGGATGAGGTCGACGTCGCCGGCCACGATGCGTTCGACCACGTTTCCCGGGCCGTCGCTGAACTTGCCCACGACCTCGACGGCGACGCCGTTGCGGCGCAGCACCTGCGCAGTGCCGGCCGTCGCCATGACGCGGAACCCCAGGTCGTACAACCGCTTGATCGGGAAGATCGCGGCCCGCTTGTCGCGGTTGGCGATGCTGACGAACACGGTGCCCTTGGTCGGCAGCGACCCGTACGCGGCCGCCTGCGACTTGGCGAAGGCCGTGCCGAACGTGGCGTCGAAACCCATGACCTCGCCGGTGGACTTCATCTCCGGACCGAGGATCGAGTCGACCTGGTCACCGGCCGGGGTGCGGAAGCGGTGGAACGGGAGCACCGCCTCCTTGACCGCGATCGGCACGTCGGCCGGCAGGTCTCCGCCGTCGCCGGACGCCGGGAGCAGACCCTCCCTCCGCAGCTCGGCGATGCTCGCGCCGAGAGCGATGCGGGCCGCCGCCTTCGCCAACGGCACCGCCGTCGCCTTGGACACGAACGGCACGGTGCGCGACGCGCGGGGGTTCGCCTCCAGGACGTAGAGGACGTCGCCGACCAGCGCGTACTGGACGTTGAGCAGCCCGCGCACGCCGACGCCCTGCGCGATGCCCAGCGTGGAGCGGCGGACCGTCTCGATGTCGCTCTGCCCGAGGGTGATCGGCGGCAGCGCGCACGCGGAGTCGCCGGAGTGGATGCCGGCCTCCTCGATGTGCTCCATCACGCCGCCGAGGTAGAGGTCGGTGCCGTCGTAGAGGGCGTCGACGTCGATCTCGACGGCGTCGTCGAGGAAGCGGTCGACCAGCACGGGATGATCACCGGTGATCTCCGTGGCCCGGCTGATGTAGTCCGACAGGTGCGCCTCGTCGTAGACGATCTCCATGCCGCGGCCGCCGAGCACGTAGGACGGCCGGACGAGGACGGGGTAGCCGATGGAGTCCGCGACGGCCTTCGCCTCGGCGAAGCTGGTGGCCGTGCCGTGCTTCGGCGCCGGCAGTCCGGCCTCGGCCAGCACCCGCCCGAACGCGCCGCGGTGCTCGGCGAGGTCGATGGCCTCGGGCTGCGTGCCGAGGACGGGTACGCCCGCGTCCTTGAGCCGTTGCGCGAGCCCGAGCGGCGTCTGCCCGCCGAGCGTGCACACCACGCCTGCCACCCGACCGCTCGACTGCTCGGCGGCCACCACCTCGAGGACGTCCTCGAAGGTCAGCGGCTCGAAGTACAGCCGGTCGGCGGTGTCGTAGTCGGTCGAGACGGTCTCGGGATTGCAGTTGACCATGACCGTCTCGTAACCCGCCGCCCGCAGCGCCATCACCGCGTGCACGCACGAGTAGTCGAACTCGATGCCCTGCCCGATGCGGTTCGGCCCGCTGCCGAGGATGATCACCTTCTCGCGCTCGTGCTGCGGCGCGACCTCGGTCTCCTCGTCGTAGGACGAGTAGTGGTACGGCGTGGTGGCGGCGAACTCGGCGGCACACGTGTCGACGGTCTTGAACACCGGACGGATGCCGAGGCGGTGCCGCAGGGTGCGCGCACCGTCCTCACCCGCGAGCTCGGGGCGCAACGCAGCGATCTGCCGGTCGGACAGGCCGTGCCGCTTGGCCTTGCGCAGCAGCTCCGGCGTCAGGGTCGGCGAGTCCCGCACCTCTGCCCCGACCTCGACGATCAACGCGATCTGGTCGACGAACCACGGGTCGATGCCGGTCGCCGACGACACCTGCTCGACGCTCGCACCGGCACGCAGCGCCTGCTCGACGGCGTACAGCCGCCCGTCGGTGGGCACCGACGCCTGCGCGAGCAGCTCCTCGACGGAGGCGTCCGGCCGCGGCTGCGTCCAGAACCCGGCCGTCTTGGTCTCCATCGACCGCAGCGCCTTGCCCAGCGCCTCGGTGAAGTTGCGGCCGATCGCCATCGCCTCGCCGACGCTCTTCATGTGCGTGGTCAGCACCGGATCGGCGCCGGGGAACTTCTCGAAGGCGAAGCGCGGCACCTTCACCACGACGTAGTCGAGGGTGGGTTCGAAGGCGGCCGGGGTCTCGCGGGTGATGTCGTTGCGGATCTCGTCCAGCGTGTAGCCGACGGCCAGCTTGGCCGCGATCTTGGCGATCGGGAAGCCGGTGGCTTTCGACGCCAGCGCCGACGAGCGGGACACCCGCGGGTTCATCTCGATGACGATCATGCGTCCGGTGGCGGGGTCGATGGCGAACTGGATGTTGCAGCCGCCCGTGTCCACGCCGACCGCGCGCAGCACGGCGATGCCGATGTCGCGCATGTGCTGGTACTCGCGGTCGGTGAGGGTCATCGACGGGGCGACGGTGATCGAGTCGCCGGTATGCACACCCATCGGATCGAGGTTCTCGATCGAGCACACGACCACGACATTGTCGTGGTGGTCGCGCATGAGTTCGAGTTCGAACTCCTTCCAGCCGAAGACCGACTCCTCTACCAGCACCTCGTGCACCGGGCTGGCGGCCAGCCCGCGCGCCACCATCGTGCGCACCTCGCCGGTCCCGTCGGCCAGACCCGATCCCAGCCCGCCCATCGTGAACGAGGGCCGGATCACGACCTTGTTGCCGACGGTGGCCGCGAACTCGACGGCGTCCTCGAGCGTGCGGCAGACCCTCGACTCGGGAACCTCGCCGCCCACCTGCCGGACGATCTCCTTGAACTTCTGCCGGTCCTCGCCGCGCTGGATGGCGTCGATGTCGGCGCCGATCAACTCCACGCCGTACTTCTCGAGCACGCCCGAGCCGTACAGGTCGACGGCGAGATTCAGTGCGGTCTGGCCGCCCAGCGTCGCCAGCAGCGCGTCCGGCCGCTCGCGGGCGATGACACGCTCGACGAACTCGGGCGTCAGCGGCTCGATGTAGGTGGCGTCGGCGAACTCCGGGTCGGTCATGATCGTCGCCGGGTTGGAGTTGATCAGGCTGACGCGGAAGCCCTCGCTGCGCAGCACGCGGCAGGCCTGGGTGCCGGAGTAGTCGAACTCGCAGGCCTGGCCGATGATGATCGGCCCTGAACCGATGACCAGGATGTGCTTGATGTCCTCACGCTTGGGCATCTACCGCGTCCCCTCGCTGTCGCCTTCGAGGAGTTCGACGAAGCGGTCGAACAGGTACGCGGCGTCGTGTGGACCGGCCGCGGCCTCGGGGTGGTACTGGACGCTGAACGCCTTCGTGTCGCGCGCCCGCAGGCCTTCGACGACGTCGTCGTTCAGGCAGACATGGCTGACCCCGACCTCACCGAAATCGGTGGCCGCGGGCCGGTCGAGCGGTGCGTCGACCGCGAAGCCGTGGTTGTGCGCAGTGATCTCGACCTTGCCGGTGACGCGGTCCTGCACGGGCTGGTTGATCCCGCGGTGCCCGTAACCCAACTTGTAGGTACCGAAGCCGAGGGCGCGTCCGAGGATCTGGTTGCCGAAGCAGATCCCGAACACCGGCACCTCGCGACGCAGCAGCTCGCGCACCGTCTCGACGGCGACGTCGGCGGTGGCCGGGTCACCCGGGCCGTTGGCGAGGAACACCGCGTCGGCGCCGCTCGCGAGCACCTGCTCGGCGCTGGTCGTCGAGGGCAGCACGTGCGAGGTGATGCCGCGCTCGGCCATGCGGTGTGGCGTCATCGTCTTGATACCGAAGTCCAGGGCGGCGACGGTGAAGCGGTGCTCGCCGATGGCGTCGACGGTGTACGGATCGGACGTCGTGACCTCGGCGGACAGGTCGCTGCCGGCCATCGTCGGCGACGCCAGCACTCGCTCGTGCAGGGCGTCGGCGTCGGTCTCGACGCTCGACACGCCGCAGCGCATCGCTCCCCGCTCGCGCAGGTGCCGCGTCAGGGCCCGGGTGTCGATGCCGCTGATGCTGACGATGCCCTGCGCGGCCAGCTCGTCGTCCAGGCTGCGCGTCGAGCGCCAGTTCGACGGGCGGCGGGCGGGGTCGCGGACGACGTAGCCCGCGACCCAGATGCGGCGGGACTCGCGGTCCTCGTCGTTGATGCCGGTGTTGCCGATGTGCGGGGCCGTCTGCACCACGATCTGCCGGTGGTACGAGGGGTCGGTGAGCGTCTCCTGGTAGCCGGTCATGCCGGTCGAGAAGACCGCCTCGCCCATGCTCTCGCCGCGGGCGCCGTAGGCCTCGCCGCGGAACGTGCGCCCGTCCTCGAGCACCAGGATCGCCGTCACTGCGTGTCGCCCTTCGTCGCCTCGGTGGGGTGCGCGTCGCGCGCGGCCGACCCCACCTCGTCCTCGATCATCCGCACCCACTGCGGGTAGCTCGTCTTGTCGTCCGCCCGCACTCCCGTGTCCAGCTCGGCGTCACCGAGCCGCCACCGCACGACGAGCAGGCCGCCCTCGCCGACGACCTTGCCGGCCAGGCCCGGGGCCAGGCGGGCGCCCAGCAGATCGCTGCGCGGCACGAAGACCGGCGTGCTGCCGGCCCGGTCGATCAGCAGCCCGCTCGCGTGCAGCGTCACCACCGCCCCGGCCCGCTCACCCAAGCGGTCATGCGCGATCCGGTCCTGCCAGCTGGCGGCGAAGGTGGTGCCGACGTAGACACCCTCGGACCGCAGCAGCTCCGGCCCCGGGTCGGCCGGGATGTCCGGCAGCGGCGGCAGGTCCGACTGGCGGGCCACCCGGTTGCGCCAGCCCCACCGCATGGCCAGGAGCACGAGCAGCAGCACGACCACGCAGAGCAGCACGAGCAGCGCCCTCATGCCGGAACCCCTGCCGGCACCAGCGTGCCGCCGGCGACCGTCAGACGGCCGCGGAACACCGTGGCGACCACCGACGCCGGCAGCGCCCGCCCGGCGAACGGGGTGTTGCGCGAGCGCGAGGCCAGCGCGGCGGGGTCGACCGTCCACGCACCGTCCGGGTCGACGAGGGTGAGGTTGGCGGCCGACCCGGGCTCGATCGACGCACCCTGCCCGGCCACCCGACCGATGGCCGCCGGGCGCACGGACATCCGGTCGGCGACCCCGGCCCAGTCCAGCAGCCCGGTCGCGACCATCGTCTCGGCGACGACCCCGAGCGCGGTCTCGAGCCCGAGCATGCCGAACGCGGCGTCGGGGAACGCGTGGTCCTTGTCGTGGGAGGCGTGCGGGGCGTGGTCGGTGGCGACGGCGTCGATGGTGCCATCGGCCAGGCCCGCGCGCAGCGCCTCGACGTCGGCACCCGGACGCAGCGGCGGGTTGACCTTGAAGACCGGGTCGTAGCTCTCGAGCAGGTCACAGGGCAGCAGCAGGTGGTGCGGCGTGACCTCCGCGGTCACGGCGACCCCGCGGGCCTTGGCCCAGCGCACGATCTCGACGGTGCCGCCGGTCGAGACGTGGCAGACGTGCAGCCGTGAGCCGGTGTGCTCGGCGAGCATGACGTCGCGGGCCACGATCGACTCCTCGGCGACCGCGGGCCAGCCAGGCAGGCCGAGGCGGCCGGACAGCTCGCCCTCGTGGGCGCAGGCGGCGGAATCGGCCAGCCGAGGGTCCTGCGCATGCTGCGCGATCACGGCGTCGAAGGGCTTGGCGTACTCGAGTGCGCGGCGCATGAGGCGCGCGTCGTGCACGCATCGGCCGTCGTCGCTGAACACCCGCACGGCAGCGCGCGAGCGCGCCATGCCGCCGAGTTCGGCGAGCGTCTCGCCGGCCAGGCCCTTGGACACCGCGCCCACCGGGCGGACCTCGACCAGCCCGACGTCGCGGCCGCGTCCCCAGACCTGCTCGACGATCTCGGCGGTGTCGGCGACGGGGTCGGTGTTGGCCATCGCGTGCACCGCGGTGAATCCGCCCAGCGCGGCCGCCGCCGACCCGGTGGCGATGGTCTCGGTGTCCTCGCGGCCCGGCTCGCGCAGATGCGTGTGCAGGTCGACGAAACCGGGCAGCAGCACCAGCCCTGTGGCGTCGAACACCTCGGCCCCTGCGGCGTCGAGGCCGGACCCGATGCCGGCGATAACGCCGCCCTCGACCAGCACGTCGGTGGGCGCACCACCCAGGGGCGCCGCACCCCTGATGAGCAGCGCGGTCATACCCCGGCCTCCTCGGCGCCGGCGAGCAGCCGGTAGAGCACGGCCATCCGCACGGACACCCCCGCCTGCACCTGGTCCAGCACCAGGGAGTTGACGCTGTCGGCGGCGGCCGAGCTGATCTCGAGACCGCGGTTCATCGGTCCCGGGTGCAGGACCGGGACGTGCTCGCCGACGAGCTCGAGCCGTTCCGGCGAGAGGCCGTAGCCGATCGCGTACTCGCGCTCGGTCGGGAAGTACCCGCCCGACATGCGCTCGCGCTGCACCCGCAGCATCATCACCGCGTCCACGTCGCCGCCGACCTTGCCCGCGAGCACGGCGTCGAGATCCCAGCTCGTCGCGCACGGCCAGCTGGCGACCCCGGCCGGCATCAGGGTGGGTGGCGCGACCACGGTGACCCGGGCGCCGAGGGTGCGCAGCAGCAGGACGTTCGAGCGGGCAACGCGGCTGTGCGTGATGTCGCCGACGATGGCGACGTGCCGGCCGTCGAGCTCGCCGAGGCGCCGGCGCAGCGCGTAGGCGTCCAGCAGGGCCTGGGTGGGGTGCTCGTGGGTACCGTCGCCGGCGTTGACGACGTGGCAGTCGACCCAGCCGGCGATGCGGTGCACGGCTCCGGAGGCGTTGTGCCGCACGACCAGGGCGTCGACACCCATCGCCGCGACCGTCATCACGGTGTCGCGCAGGCTCTCGCCCTTGCTGACGCTCGAGCCCTTCGCGCTCACGTTGATCACGTCGGCCGAGAGCCACTTGCCGGCGATCTCGAACGACGAGCGGGTGCGCGTCGAGTCCTCGAAGAACAGGTTGACCACGGTGCGTCCGCGCAGCGGCGGCAGCTTCTTCACCTCGCGCGTCTGCACGTCGTGCATGCGCTGGGCGGTGTCGAGGATCGCGAGGGCCTCCTCGCGGTCGAGGTCCGCGGCCGACAACAGATTCCTCATCGGCCTGCCCTCGCTTCGTTCGGTTCGACCGGCAGAGCCCTTCTGCGTCGTCTGTTCGCTCCGCAAGCGTCGCTCACGAGTCACCACCGGCAGGTGTGGCGTCGTCGACCACGACCCCGTCCACCCCGTCGATCTCCCGCATCAGCACCCGCACCTTCTGCTCCGGCGCGGTCGGCAGGTTCTTGCCGACGTAGTCCGCGCGGATCGGCAGCTCGCGGTGACCGCGGTCGACCAGGGCGGCCAGCTGCACGGTGGCGGGCCGGCCGAGCTCGGTCAGGGCGTCGAGCGCGGCCCGGCAGGAGCGGCCCGTGCTCAGCACGTCGTCGACCAGGATCACCGTCCGGCCCTCGATGCCGCCCTCGGGCTCGACGGTCTCGCCGAGCGGGCGGACCCCCCGCAGCCGCAGGTCGTCGCGATAGAGGGTGATGTCCAGCGAGCCGACCGGCAGCCGGACCCCGGCGAAGGCCTCGATCCGCTCCGAGAGCCGGTGCGCGAGCGGGACGCCGCGGGTGGGGATGCCCAGCAGCGCGACCTCGAACCCGCCGCGAGCGGTGTTCTCGATGATCTGGTGGGCGATCCGGTCGGTCACGCGGGCCATGTCGGCGGCGGACAGGACGCTGGTACCGCGGTCGGGACCGGTGTCCTGGTCGAGAGGGGCGTCGGGACCTGTGCGGTCGTCACCCGAGGATGGGGCGACGGCGGAGCCGAGCTCGAGGCTCGAGGACTCGCTGGTCGAGGGCACGCTGGCGTCTCGCCTCCTTCTCCGCCTCACGGGACGGCTCTTAAAGGAGTGAATTCCCGACAACCCTAGCAGTGCTCCAACGACGTCCCGGACGGCCCGCGCGGCGTCGCGAACTCCCCCATCCGCGCGTGTCCTCGACGGTTCGAACCAGCCTGTCGCGTCGCGCAGCAGGGCGAAATGAAACTTTCCTCCCTTTTGACACTCGTTCACCGACGAAGTTACGGTCAGTAATGGCTGCCGGTGACGTATGGCGTCCCGATGTGGGCATAGTGATCGACACCATCGCGAATATTCTTCCGGTGTGAGCCGCGACGGGAACAGGATGATCACCAGAGTGTCCGAGTACGAAACCGTTCGAGCCGACGGCTATGCCAAAGCCCTCGGCGCGCGGCTGCGCGCCGTTCGCATGCAGCAGCACCTGTCGCTCCACGGCGTCGAGCGCAAGTCCGACGGGCGCTGGAAGGCCGTCGTGGTGGGCTCCTACGAGCGTGGCGACCGGGCCGTCTCCGTCCAGCGCCTCGCGGAGCTCGCGGACTTCTACGGCGTCCCGGTCAGCGACCTGCTACCGCCCGACGACAGCCCGTTCGCGGGCGGATCGTCCGGCACCCCGCTCTCGCGCATCGTGCTCAACCTGGACAACGTCGCGTCGCTGACCGACGGCCATGCCGACATCCTGCGCCGGTTCGTGTCCTCGATCCTGCGCCAGCGCGGCAACGTCGGGGCCCGCACGCTGCCGGTGCGGCACGAGGATCTCAGCACCCTCGCCCTGATGTACGACACCACCGTGGACGTGCTCACCGAGCGCCTCGTGCGCTGGCAGGTGCTCGCCCCCGAGTCCGTCATCGTCGACAGCGAGCTGTAGCGCGGCTGACCCGCCTCCGCCGACCCGCCTCTCGGGCCTGCCTCTCCGGCCTCAACTGTTGTCGGCCGACCCGCCTCCCCGACCCTCACTGCTGTCGTCGCCCTCCGGGGGCCGCTCGGCAGCGCTGTTGCTGGTACTACTCGCGTCCTCGTCGTCGGGTGGGGCGGGGACGTTGTCGCGTTTGAGGCGGGCGAGGATGCCGTTGACGAACCGCGGCGACTCGTCGGTGGACAGCGTCTTCGCCAGCTCCACCGCCTCGTCGATCACCACCGCGTCGGGAACCTCGGGGCGCCACAGCAGCTCGTAGACGCCGAGGCGCAGCACGGCGCGGTCGACCTCCGGCATACGTGCGACCGTCCAGCCCTCGGCATACTCGGTCAGGATCTCGTCGATCCCGCGCCGATGGGCGGACACGCCCTCGACCAGCTCGATGGTGTAGTCGTTCACCGGCGGATCGGCGAGCGCCACCCGCTCGGCGAGGGTCGTCAACGAGTCGACACCGCGGACGTCGGACTCGTACAGGACGTCCAGCGCGCGCTTGCGGGCCTTGCTGCGGGCGGCCACGGTCGGAGGTTCGGTCGTCCGGTCAGCTGTTGACGCGGCCGAGGTAGCGGCCGTCGCGGGTGTCGACCTTGACCTTCTCGCCGGTGCTGACGAACAGCGGCACCTGGATCTGGCCGCCGGTCTCGAGGGTCGCGGGCTTCGTGCCGCCGGTGCTGCGGTCACCCTGCAGGCCGGGGTCGGTATGGCTGATGACCAGCTCGACGCTGGTCGGCATCTCGATGTAGAGCGGCGTCCCGTCGTGCACGGCGACAGCGACCTCGGCGTTGTCGAGCAGGTAGTTCGCGGCGTCGCCGACGGTCTCGGCCGGCACCGGCACCTGGTCGTAGGTGTCGCCGTCCATGAAGATGAAGTCGGCGCCTTCCTTGTACAGGTAGGTCATCGCGCGCTTGTCCACCGTCGCGGTCTCGACCTTGGTGCCGGCGTTGAAGGTGCGGTCGACGACCTTGCCCGAGAGCACGTTCTTCAGCGTGGTCCGCACGAACGCGCCGCCCTTGCCGGGCTTGACGTGCTGGAACTCGGTGACGGTCCAGAGCTGGCCGTCGATGTTCAGGACCAGGCCGTTCTTCAGGTCGTTGGTAGTAGCCACGGGGCTCGAGTCTAACGGGCCTAGGGTGGCTGCCATGACCGACCACAGCGTGGCGACGACCGCTTCCGACCGGGTGCTGCTCGACCTGCGCGACGGGCCGTCCGGGCGTATCGCCTACGTGACGCTCAACCGCGCCGACAAGCTCAACGGTCTCGATCTGCCGATGATGCGGGCCCTGGTCGACGTCCCGCGACGCATCGCCCGCGACAAGGACGTCCGCGCCGTCGTCCTGACCGGCGCCGGCGAGTCGTTCTGCTCCGGGTTGGACTTCAAGGCTGTCGGCCAGGCCGGCCCGCTCGCGACCGTCCGCAACTTCGTCAAGCTTCCCGGGCAGTCGACGAACTTCTTCCAGCAGGTCTGCTGGGCCTGGCGCGAGCTGCCGGTGCCCGTGATCGCCGTCGTCCAGGGGCACTGCTTCGGCGGCGGCCTGCAGTTGGCGCTCGCGGCCGACTTCCGGTTCGCCACGCCGGACGCGTCGCTGTCGGTCATGGAGGCGAAGTGGGGCCTGATCCCGGACATGACCGGGTCGGTGACGCTGCGCGAACTCCTGCCGATGGACGTCGCCAAGCGGCTGACCATGACCGCCACCGTGGTGTCGGGGCAGGAGGCGCTCGAGCTCGGCCTCGTCACCGGGGTGTCGGACGAGCCGATGAAGCAGGCCGAGGCGCTGGTGGACGAGCTGGTGGCGCGCTCACCGGACGCGCTGGCCTACACCAAGCGGCTGTTCCACACGACGTGGACGCGCTCGCCGCGGTGGGCGTTCTGGACCGAGACGGTGCTGCAGGGCCGGCTGATGACCGGCGCCAACCACAAGATCGCCCGGCAGGCCGGCATGGCGCGGCAGCTGCCGCAGTACCTGGCCCGCAAGGTCCGGTGACTTCCCGTTCCCGCCGGGGGCGTCAGGCGGGGACGGCGGCCGGCCGACGCTCGCTGACGTGCAGCCGGATCACGCCGCGCACCACAGGCGTGCCGTCGTCCCGCGTCGCCTGCACCCGCACCGCGACCTCGCCCGGCTGCGTCCAGTCGGCGGGGTCGGTGTCGGCCGTCGCGACGAGGGTCGAGCTGGACATGGCGAGGTACTCCAGCTCCATGCCCTTGGGGATCCAGCGCAGGTGCGCCGGGATGGAGGCCTCGGCCAGCGCCCCCATCGCCATCTCCAGGCCGTTCGCCACGGCGATGGCGTGCACGGTGCCGACGTGGTTGTGCACGCCCCACCACTTGCGGATCCGGACGGACGCGTGGTTGGGCCGCAGCTCCAGCAGCGTCGGGGCGATGGTCAGGAAGTAGGGCGCCTTGAGGGCGAAGGCGAAGGAGAACGCCCCCTTGCCCAGCGGGACGCGGGACGCGCGTTCGTAGAGATCGAGCACCTTCACGGCGGGCGGCCACCTTCCGGCAACATGGTTACTGACGAGTAACAACAGCTTGCCACACGTCCGACACGCCGCTGCCGCAGCTCGTTCGGCGGGCCCCGCACCTACGATGCGCGGGTGTACCTGCCGCGCGGGCTGGCCCGGTTCAACCGGCACGTCACCAATCCCGTCCAGCGGATGTGGGCCGGCGTGCTGCCGGGGTTCGCGATCGTGCTGCACACCGGCCGGCGGTCCGGACGCGCGTACCGCACTCCGGTGAACGCGTTCCCGACGGAGGGCGGCTTCGCGATCCTGCTGACCTACGGCGCCGGCACCGACTGGCTACGGAACCTGCAGGCCGGCGGCGGCGAGCTGGTGCACCGGCGCAAGCGCTACCAGTTGGCGGCACCGCGCGTCGTCGACGGTCCGACCGGACGTGCGCTGCTCCCCCGCGCGGTCCGTCTGGTGAGCCGTGTCCTGCGCAACGACACGGTGCTGTTCGTCAGCGCCGTCCCGCTCTGACCCGACGTCGTCACTCGGTCGGGCCCAGCCACGACGACAACCAGGACAGGGCCAGGACGTAGCCTTCGACGCCCAGCCCGACGATCACGCCCGTCGCGTGCGCCGACACGTAACTGCTGTGCCGAAACGCCTCGCGCCGGTGAACGTTGCTGATGTGCACCTCGATCAACGGTGCCGTGAGCATCGCGCAGGCGTCGCCCAGCGCCACCGAGGTGTGCGTCAACGCGCCGGCGTTCAGGACGACCGGCGCCCCGGCGTCCGCGGCCTCGTGCAGCCAGCCCAGCAGCTCACCCTCGTACTCGCTCTGCCGCACCTCGACCTCGAGGCCCAACTCGGCCCCCCCACGGGTGCACAGCGCGGCCAGCTCGGCGTGGGTGGTGTGCCCGTACACGTCGGGCTCGCGGGTGCCCAGCCGGCCGAGGTTGGGGCCGTTGAGCACGAGGACGTGCCGTGGGGCCTGCGTCATGAGGACGTCACCGCCGCCACCTCCGAGTAGGCCGCGGCGAGCACCGCGGGGTCCGGGTCGTCGACCGACGTCGGGCGGGCCAGACCGTCGAGGACCACGAAGCGCAGCCGGTTGCCCCGGGCCTTCTTGTCGATGCGCATCGTCTCGAGCAGCGTAGGGAAGGCGTCCGGGGCGTAGGCGGTCGGCAGGCCGAGCGATTCCAGGATGCTGCGGTGCCGGTCGGCGGTGGCGTCGTCCAGCCGGCCCAGCAACCGGGCCAGGGCGGCGGCGTAGACGAGCCCGATGGACACCGCGGCGCCGTGCCGCCACCGGTAGCGCTCGGCCCGCTCGATGGCGTGGCCGAGGGTGTGGCCGTAGTTGAGGATCTCGCGCAGTCCCCGCTCGGTGAGGTCCTCGCCGACGACCCGGGCCTTGACCCGCACCGAGCGCTCCACCAGCTCACGTTCGGCGGGGTTACCGAACCGGCCGGCGGCGCCGGGGTCGGCCTCGATCAGGTCCAGGATCGCGGGGTCGGCGATGAAACCGCACTTCACGACCTCGGCGAGCCCGGCCAGGTAGTCGTTGGGCGGCAGCGTCTCGAGAGTCGCGAGGTCGCACAGCACGCCGGCCGGCGGGTGGAACGCGCCGACGAGGTTCTTGCCCCGGTCGGTGTTGATGCCGGTCTTGCCGCCGACCGCGGCGTCCACCATCCCGGCGAGCGTCGTCGCGACGTGCACGACCCGCACCCCGCGCAGCCAGGCCGCGGCGACCCAGCCGGCGAGGTCGGTGGTGGCTCCCCCGCCGAGCCCGACGACGGCGTCCGAGCGGGTCATGCCGATCTGCCCGAGCACGTCCCAGCAGAACCCGGCCACGGCAAGCGTCTTGGCGTCTTCGCCGTCCGGAACCTCGACGGCATGGGCCTCGAAGCCCTGCCCGTTCAGGTCGTCGCGCACTGCCTCGGCGGTGACGCGCAGCGTCGGCGGGTGGATCACCGCGACGCGGGCGGCCCCGCGGAGCAGCGGACCCAGCTCACCGAGCAGGTTGTGGCCGACCAGCACGGGGTAGGGCGTGGGGGCGGCCGACCTCGATGCGGGTGATGTCGTCGCTGGCTTCGCTCATGGGGTGCCTCCGGTGGCGGTGCGCGGGCGCTGCTCGTGCAGCCGGGCGGCGATGGTGGCGGCGACCTGGCCCGGGGTGCGGCCGTCGGTGTCGACCGTGATCGTCGCCAGCTCGGCGTACACCGGCGCTCGATCGTGCTCGAGCTGGGCGAGGCGGCCCACGGGGTCGGCGGCGAGCAGCGGGCGGGTGCGGGCGTCGCCGACGCGACCGCCGAGCGTGCCGAGACTCGCCCGCAGCAGGACGACGGGAATGCCGCTCCCGGCCACCGCTGCGCGGGTAGCGGCCGAGGTCAGCGACCCGCCGCCCAGGGCGAGCACGCCGTCGAATCCTTCGAGCGCGTCGGCGATCGCCCGCGCCTCCAGCTCGCGGAAGGCCGGCTCGCCGGCGTCGGCGAAGATCTCGCGCACCGTGCGGCCCTGCGCGGCCTCGACCAGGTCGTCGGAGTCGACGAAGGGCAGCGCCAGGATCTTGGCCAGCCGACGTCCGGTGGTGCTCTTCCCTGCCCCGGGCAGCCCGATCAGCAGTGCCTGGGGACTCATCGCCCGGATGGCGCCGCGCGGTTCACGTCCCGCCTCCCCCGGCCGGCGTGAGGCCCCGCTCGACGAGACGCTTGAGGTAGGCGTCGACGTTGCGGCGGGTCTCGGCGACGGCGTCACCGCCGAACTTGTCCAGCACCGCCTCGGCGAGCACGAGGGCGACCATCGCCTCGGCCACCACGCCGGCCGCCGGGACGGCGCAGACGTCCGAACGCTGGTTGATCGCGACCGCGGCCTCGCCGGTGGCGGTGTCCACGGTCTGCAGGGCCCGCGGCACGGTCGAGATGGGCTTCATGGCGGCGCGGACGCGCAGCACCTCGCCGGTGGTCATGCCACCCTCGGTGCCGCCGGAACGGCCGGACACGCGGCGGATGACCCCGCCGTCGTTGACGATCTCGTCGTGCGCCTGCGAACCGCGGATGCGCGCCAGTTCGAAGCCGTCGCCGACC
Source organism: uncultured Actinomycetota bacterium (assembly GCA_963787985.1). Taxonomy (GTDB): domain Bacteria; phylum Actinomycetota; class Actinomycetes; order Mycobacteriales; family Jatrophihabitantaceae; genus Jatrophihabitans. Next base: position 656,625 of record CAWBEL010000004.1, read on the forward strand.
TCGACGCCCTTGATGGCCTGGATGCCCATGAGCGCCGCAGCGAGCTTCGCGTCGAGGCGACGGTCGCCGTGGGTGAAGCTGCCGAGCCCGGGCGGCAGACCGTAGGCGACCACCTCGACGACACCGCCCAGGGTGTCGCCGTCGCGGCGGGTGCGGTCGATCTCCTCGACCATGGCCGCCGACGTGTCGGGGTCGGCGCAGCGCACCGGCGAGGCGTCGACGGCGTCGGCGTCCTCGGGTCGCGGCACCGTGCCGGCGGGCACGGTGACCGAGCCGATGCCGACGACGTGGCTGACGATCTCGACCCCGACCGCCTGGCGCAGGAAGGCACGGGCGACGGCGCCGAGCGCGACGCGGGCCGCGGTCTCGCGCGCGCTCGCCCGCTCCAGCACCGGCCGGGCGTCGTCGACGTCGTACTTCTGCATCCCGGCGAGATCGGCGTGCCCGGGCCGCGGACGGGTCAGCGGGGCGTTGCGGGCGAGCTCGGCCAGCACGTCCTCGTCGACCGGGTCGGCCGACATGACCTGCTCCCACTTCGGCCATTCGGTGTTGCCCACCCGTACGGCCACCGGGCCGCCCATCGTCACGCCGTGGCGGACACCCCCGGTGAGTTCGACCTCGTCCTGCTCGAACTTCATCCGCGCACCGCGGCCGTAGCCGAGGCGGCGCCGCGCGAGGTGGTGGCGCAGGTCGTCGGTCGTGACGGCGACACCGGACGGCACCCCGTCCAGGACCGCCACCAGGGCCGGGCCGTGCGACTCGCCGGCCGTGATCCACCGCAACACCAGTGCAGTCTCTCAGAACGCCGCCACGTCGGCGGCGCGCGCCTCAGCGCTGGGCCTGGTCGTGCTCCGGTCTCAGCCGCCGAGCAGCCAGCCGTCGGGCGCGGCCAGCTCGCGCGCCTCCTTCGGCCCCCACGAGTTCGGCGCATAGGGCTTCGGCTTCGGCGGGTTGTCGAGCAGCGGCCCGGCGGCCTCCCACACCGCGGCCAGGCCGTCCGGCCGGGTGAACAGCGAGCGGTCGCCGACCAGCACGTCGTGGATCAGCCGGACGTAGGGCGGCAGCGGGTCGCCGTCGGGCAACTCGTCCAGCTGCAGGTCCAGGTCGGCGATGTCGAGATTCAGCGCGGCGCCCGGACGCTTGGCCACCAGGCGCAGCTCGATCCGGCCGCTGCCGCTGAGCTCGAACGCGACGACGTTGCCGTGCTTGGGCACGTCGGACAGCGTGCCCTCGGGCTCGCGCAGGATGAGGCTGACCCGCTGCCTGCTGAACGCCAGGCGCTTGCCGGTCCGCAGCAGGAACGGCACGTCGCGCCACCGGTCGTTGTCGACCCAGAGCCGGGCCGCGACGTAGGTGTCGGTGCTCGAGTTCTGCTCGACGCCCTCGATGTCGGTGTAGCCCTCGAACTGCCCGAGCACGACCTCCTCCGGGTCGATCGCGCGGAAGCAGCCGATGACCTCCTCGCGGGCGGCCTGCAGGTCGTCGGCCTTCAGACTTGCCGGCGGCTCCATCGCGATCTCGGCCGCCAGCTGGAACAGGTGCGTCACCAGCATGTCGAGAACGGCGCCGGTCGCATCGTAGAACTCCGCGCGGTCGCTGACGCCGATCTTCTCCGGCACGTCGATCTGCACGGCGCTGATGTGCTCGCGGTCCCAGATCGAGGAGAACAGGCCGTTGGCGAAACGCATGACGTGCAGGTTCTGCGTCGCCTCCTTGCCCAGGAAGTGGTCGATCCGGAAGACCTGCTTCTCGTCCAGGACCGAGTGCACCAGCTTGTCCAGGTCGCGGAAGTTCTTGGCCGACGTGCCGAACGGCTTCTCGTAGACCACGCGGCTGCCCTTGGCCAGCCCGTGCTGGCCCAGCGCCTCCGTGATGCCCGGGAACGCGACGGGCGGCACGGCCAGGTAGTGCACGATCTGCGCGTCCTTGCCGACCGTGTTCCGCGCCTCGTCGATGACCTCGAGCAGGCTGCCCGGGTCGTCCTTGTCGAAACCGCCGCCGGCGAACCGCAGCCGCTCGGCGAACGAGGGCCAGACGCCGTCGTCGAGCTTCTCGCCGTTCTCGGTGAGCACCTGCTGCACGTGCTTGCGGAAGTCCAGGTGCGACACGTCGCCGCGGCCGTTGCCGACGAGCGCCCAGTGCGTGGGCAGCAACTGCTCCTTGGCCAGCCGATAGAAGGCGGGCAGGACCATGCGGTGGGCGAGATCGCCCGTGGCGCCGTAGAGGACGAAGACGGTGGGTCCGGGGCGCTCGGCAGTCGTCATGGCTGCGACACTACGGACACCGCCGCCGATGGTCAGCGCAGGGACGGCACGAGGTCGAAGGCGAGCACCAGCAGCGGTCCGAGGACGAGCATCGGCCCGAACGCGATGGCGGTCTTGCGGCCGGCCCGCCGGGTGACGAGCAGCCCGATCGACAGCACCGCTCCGAGCACGAATCCGGCGAAGATGCCGTAGTAGACGTGTGCCCAGCCGAACCAGCCCAGGTAGGCGCCGACCACCCCGCCGAGCTTGACGTCGCCGAAGCCGAACGACCGCGGCGAGATGAAGGCCAGCAGGAACAGCGCCGCGAACACCGCCGCCGCACCCTCGACCGCGCGCAGCCAGGGGTGCCACGTGCCGCGCACGGCGGCGGCCGAGGTGAGCAGCACCGCAGCGCCGACGGCCGCCACCACGACGAGGCGGTCCGGCAGGCGGTGGTGCTCGTAGTCGATGACGACGAGCGGCCCCGCGACGAGGGCGAAGAACACGAACGCGGGCAGCAGCGCCCCCACGTGTGCGGCGGTGCCGCCGAGGGCGGCGAGCACGGCGGTGGCCAGAGCGGTGACGGCGATCCGGCGGGACGTGGCGGGGCGGCCCGTCCACCAGCGCCCGTCGTCGCGGTCGGGCACGCTGAGGGTCAACCGCGCCAGGTAGGGCGAGGCGGCCAGCCCGACCACGGCGGCCAGCAACGCTCCCAGCGCAGCCGACGTCACGGGGGCAGAGCCTACGGGCGGTGCGGCCCGTTACCGTCGAGGCTGTGGACGGGTCCCGGGTCGAGGCCGGCGGCCTTTTCGACGCCGTCGTGCTCGCCGGTGGTCGCGCGCGCCGCTTCGGCGGGGTGGACAAGATGGCGCTCGAGGTCGGTGACGCGACGCTGCTGTCCCGGGTACTGGATGCGGTCGCCGCTGCGCAGCGCACCGTGGTTGTGGGACCGCGTCGCGACGTTCGTGCCGATGATGTCGTCTGGTGCCGCGAGCAGCCGCCGGGCGCCGGGCCGGTGGCGGCGCTGGCGGCCGGCGTGCCGCACACGTCGGCGGCGGTTGTCGTCGTGGTCGCCGGCGACCTGCCCGAGCTGGCGCCGGCGGTGCCAGTGCTGGTGGCCGCGCTCGCCGGCGCCCCCGGAGCAGACGTGGTCGAGCTCGTCGATGCCGACGGGCGTCCCAATCACCTCGCCGCGGCGTGGCGGCGGCCCGCCCTGCAGACCGCACTCACGGCCCTCGGCGACCCGGTCGACGCGGCGATGCGGGCACTGATGAGGCACGCCCGGCATATCGAGGTGGCGGACCCCGCCGGCTGGGGCCGCGACTGCGACACCTGGGACGATCTGGCCGACGCTCGGGTGCGCGCTGCCCGACGAGATGCGAGGGGCTGACCGGTGACCGAGCAGAACCGCATCCTGGATGACTGGATCGTCGATCTGGCCGATGCTCTCGGTCTGGACCCGTCTGCGATCGACCGCGACCTGCTCCTCGATCTCGCCCGGGACGCCGCGCACGGCGTCGCCCGGCCGGCGGCCCCGTTGACGACGTTCCTGGTGGGGCTCGCCGCGGGACGCGATGGTGCCGATGCGGCCGCGGTGTCGCGCGCGGTGGAGATCGCACGGCGGCTCGCCGCCCGGTGAGTGCAGCGGCTCAGGCGACGAGGTCCTCGCCGGCGTAGACGTTCAACCGGCCGGCCCGGATCATGCCGGCCAGCAGCAGCCGGTGTTCGCGGGCGAGGTCGACGGCGAGGCTCGACGGCGCCGACACCGCGGCGATGCCGGCGACGCCGGCGGCGACCGCCTTCTGCACGATCTCGAACGAGACGCGGCCGCTGACGACCAGCACCCGGTCACGGGCGGGCAGCCCGCCGTCGAGCAGCGCCCGGCCCACCACCTTGTCGACGGCGTTGTGCCGCCCGACGTCCTCGCGGACGGGTCCGAGGACGCCGGCACGGTCGGCCAGGGCAGCGGCGTGCACTCCCCCGGTGCGGTCGAAGGCCCGCTGGTGGGTCCGCATCGCGTCGGGCAGGCCGGCGAGCACGTCACGCGGGATCGTCCAGCCGTCGGTGTGCGGGGTGGCCGTTGTCGAGCAGCGACAGGTCGAGCACGTCGGCGCTGCACACCCCGCAGGCCGCCGCGGTGACGAAAGCGCGGGGGCGCGGGGGCCGCACGCCGGCGCGCAGCGTGATGTGGACGCGGTCGGTGTCGTCCTCGCGGCACGAGCGCAGCGTGTCGATGTCGTCGGCGCGTTCGACGCCGGACTCGACCACCAGCCAGCCGGCCGCGAGTTCGAGATCGTGTCCCGGCGTCCGCATCACGGTGGCGATGGCCTCGCCGTCCAGCCCGAGCACGAGCGGCGCTTCGACAGCCAGGTCGTCGGGAGTCCTTGACGCCCGCAAGTCCCCGGCGGCCGTGGTCGCGCCAGGCTCTCCGGAGGCATCGCGCAGGCGGATGATGGATCGCCGGGTCGTTGTCACCGCCATGCCACGAGAGTAGTCATCACGGCCGCCAGAAAGCCGGGCGTGGATGCTGGTCTTCGAGCCGGGAAGCATGTCATACTTAACACCGATCACACGCGCGTCTCGGTCTGTGGAGGGACGAGACGGGCCCCGGTGATCGTGTCAGCGGCCGCCGAGGCCGGAGCATCGCCACCCGCGGCGACCGATCCCTCGGCGGCCGCGCCACGCCCGGCCCGCGACGTCCGGCCCGCAACGCGGAGGGCTGTGCCCGGGCACATCGCGCACCGAGCCGCGCGTCCTAGAGTTGGCGAAGGCGTCCGAACGGGCGTGCCGTAACCCCGGAGGTGGCGACATGGGATTCATGGACCGCGTCAAGGACCAGGTCGACGATCTGTCGAAGAAGGCCCGACCCAAGGTCGAGGAGCTGCGCGAGAAGGCCGGGCCCAAGGCAGAGGAGTTGCGCGAGAAGGCCAAGCCACTCGCGGAGAAGGCCAGGGACGCGGCGACGAAGGCGGCAGCCCAGGCCAAGGAGTCGGCGCAGGCCTACCGCGAGGGACGGTCCGGCGACAAGCACGACGGCGGGTCGACGCCTCCGCCGTCGGCGGGCCCGACTCCGTAGTGCGTGAACTCGGGCCGTGTTAGTTTCGCGTTCACGTCCCGAGCGAGGAGCAATCATGGGCAAGCGGACTGCGGCCGTGTTGACCAGCGCCGTTGTGCTGGTCGCCGGCCTCGCGCCGGCGGCTTCGGCCAGTTCGGCCGGTTCCGCCCGGCACTTCTCGAACTGCACTGCGATGCACAAGGTCTACAAGCACGGCGTCGGGCAGGTGCACGCGCGCGATCACGTCAGCGGGCACACCAAGCCGGTCACGACCTTCACGCACAGCAACGCCCTCTACGCCGCCAACAAAGGCCTCGACCGCGACCACGACAAGATCGCCTGCGAGAAGCGCTGACGCTGCCGGGCCGCTTATGGTGCGCCGCGCCCAAGAAGTCGCACGCGCAGTGGGCGCGCCGCACCATAAGCGGGCGCGTCCCCCGAGCGGGCCACGCGAACTAGAGACCGGCGCGCGGGGCGACGACCCGCAGGGCCGCGCGCATGGCCTCGATCGGAGCGGTGCGGCCGGTCATGAGTCGCACCTGCTCGCCCGCCTGGTGCAGCAGCATCAGCGCGCCGCTGACGACCGTCGTCCCCGCGCGATCGGCCGCCGCGGCGAGCGCGGACGGCCAGGGGTCGTAGGCGACGTCCAGCACGCCCTGCCCGGCCCGCCAGGGTGCGCCCGCGAGCATGTCGGCCGCGCGCGCCGGCAGCGTGGACACCACCAGCGTCGCGCCGAGGGCCGGAGCGTCCGCGGTGAGCGGCCCCACGGAAACCCGCACGCCCACCCGCTCAGCGGTGGCGAGCGCCGGCCCGGCGCGGGCGGCATCGCGCACGAGCAGCGTGCACTCCCCCGCGCCCAGCTCGGCGAGCGCCGCGAGCACGGCCTGGGCCGTGCCGCCGGCTCCCAGCACGGTCGCCCCGCCGCCCGGTGCGACCCCCCGCTCGCGCAGAGCCGCCACGATCCCGGCGACGTCGGTGTTGTCGGCGATCCAGCCGTCCCGCCCCGGAAGGAGTGTGTTGGCCGAGCCCACGGCGGCGGCAACCGGGCGCACCTCGGCGGCGACCTCGATGGCGGCGTGCTTCAGCGGCATGGTGCACGAGAAGCCGGCCCAGTCCGCACGCTCGGCCAGCAGGCCCGGCAGCTCGTCCGCCCCGCAATCGAGCGCGACGTAGCGCCAGTCGAGTCCCAGCGCGGCGTAGGCGGCGCGGTGCAGCACCGGTGAGAGCGAGTGGCCCACCGGTCGCCCCAGCACGGCGGCGCGGCCGACGCGCGGCACGCGCACGCGCACGCCGGGGCGGTTCCCGCCGTCCATCGGCTACCCGCAGCCCCAGCCGCGGGCCTTGCACTTGGCGGCCGCCTTGGCGAACGCCGCCTGGCTGTTGGTGAAGAACAGGTGCCCGGCGGCGTCGCCGTTGACGTAGTACAGCCAGTTGCCGGTGGCCGGGTGCGCGGCGCCCTGCATGGCGGCGGTGCCGGGATTGCCGATCGGGGTCGGCGGCAACCCCGCGTGGTTGTACGTGTTGTACGGGCCCTGGGCCTGCGAGTAGATGGTCTTGGTCGGGTCCAGGCCCTTGAGCTTGGCGGCGTAGGCGCTGGTGGCGTCGATCTGCAGGTTCATCCCCGCCTTGATGCGGTTGAGGATGACCCTCGCCACCTTGGGCATGTCCTGCGGGAACTTGGCCTCGCCCTGCGCGATCGAGGCGATGATCAACTCCTGGTACGGGGTGAGTCCGAGGGCCTTGGCCTGCGCGGTGAAGTTGGTGGACCGCGCGTTGTCGGTGAACTCGCTGACCATCTGCTGCAGCGCGCCCTCGACGCCGGTGCTGTGGTCGAAGGGGTACGTGGCCGGGAACAGGAAGCCCTCGACCGAGCCGGGCAGCTTGCCGCCGACGGTGAAGTCGGTCGGCAGGCCCAGCGCCGTGACATTCGACAGCGCCTTGGTCACCGCGGTTGAACTGAGCCCGAGCCCGCACACCGTGCCCGCGCTCGCGCCGGCTGCGCACGGCTTGGCCGTCAGCCGCCGGGCGACGTCGACGACGGTGGCGCCCTCGGTGACCACCACGTCGGAGTTCAACCGGGACGTCGGCGAGAGCATCAGCGCGAGCGCGTCCGCCGCCGACATGTGCCGGTGCAGCGTGTAGGAACCGGGTTGCAGGTTCTGCGAACGGGAGTTCTTCTTGGCCTGGTCGACGAAGGCCTGCTGGCTGGCGACGACACCCGCCTTCTGCAGGGTCGTGCCGATCTGCGACGCCCCGTCGTTGGCGTGCACGGTGACGACCACCGACCCGGTGCCCGCACCGCTGTAGTCGGCGGGGTGGAAGTAGCGGTAGATGGGCACGCCGACGAGCCAGGCCGACACTCCGACGACGGACACGAGCACGATCGCCGCGATCAGCAGCGTGCGGCGGCGACGGCGCCGACGGGACGCGTCACGAACCGCGGCGCGCGTCGGGCGCCGCCCGGGTGACAGACGGTGGTCGGGCTGGTCCGCGTGGTGGTCGGAGGGAGTGTCGGCGTGCCGGTCGTCGCCGTCGAGCAGGAAGTCGTGGTGGTCGTCATAGGCGTCGTAGGCGCCGGACTCGAAGAAGTCGTCACCGTCGGGTTCGGCGAGCGCGCTGCGGTGGTCGTGGGCCGTGCCCGACGCGTGCCGGCCGGCGTCGGTGCCGCGAACCGGCCCGCGATCGCGTGAACTCACCCCGGACGCGTCCTTCCTGCCGACGGCCGTGTGCCCACGACCCTGCCTGTGCCTGTCCGATCCGACTGCTCGATCTGTGTGCTCGTGCGCGGCGTACACCGACGTGCCCCGGCTTGCCGTCCTGCTCGGGCGTGTCGCGCCCGGAACCTGCTCGGGTGTCCGCCGGTCGGATGTGCGCTCCGCAGGCGATGGTGCCCGCGCCCGACCGCGTCCCGTCTGTCCTTCGTACCGAAACCTCAGCCCGGACGCACGTCACCGTGTCGTCGCAGGTCAAGCCAGTGCTGCAGCAGTTCGACGGCCGCGGCCTGGTCGATCACTCCACGTCCGGCACGGCCGCCGACGCCGGACTCGTGGAGCTTACGCTGCGCCGAGACCGTGGTCAGGCGCTCGTCGACGAACTCCACTGGCACAGGAGCGACCAGTTCCGCGAGCTGCGTGCCGTAGGCGCGGGCCAGCTGAGCCGAGGGACCCTCCCGGTCGCGCAACGTCCTGGGCAGCCCGATGACGACCCCGACCGCCTCGTACTCGCGGACAAGAGCCGCGAGTGCGGACAGATCCCCTCCTCCGCGGCGATCGCGCGCGAGCGTCGACACCGGGACGGCCAGAACCCCGCGCGGGTCGCTACGGGCGACCCCGACGCGCACGGTCCCGACGTCGACGCCGAACCACACGCCGGTCGGCTCGGGCGTGTCGTTCGGCACGGCGCTCAGGCGCGGGTACCGGCGAGCTGGGCGCGTACGGCCGCGAACGCGTCGGACAGCTGCGTCGCGTCGCCGCCGGCGCCCTGCGCGACGTCGGCCTTGCCACCGCCGCGCGCGCCCAGCACCGGCGCGAAGGTGCGCACCACGTCGCCGGCGGCGAGCCCGGCCGACTGGCCGGCCTGGTTCACGGCCGCGACGAACGCGGCCCCGCCGGTGCCGGTCGGTGAGGCGAGCAGCACCACCGCAGGGTCGGACGGGCGCAGCCGCCCGCGCACGTCGAGGGCCAGCGTGCGCAGGTCGTTGCCGCCGACCCCCGGAGGCGCCTCGGCCGCGACCAGCTGCACCGGCCCGATCTGCTCGGCCTGCTCGGCCAGGCGGCCGGCCCCGGCCAGCACCGCGCCGACCTTGAGCTGCGACAGCTCCCGCTCGGCGGACTTGAGCCGGTCGAGCACGCCGGAGATGCGGTCGGGGAGCTCGTCCGGCTGCACCTTGAATTCGCCGGCGAGCGACTGGACGAGCACGTGTTCGCGGGCGAGGTACTTGAACGCGTCGAGCCCCACCAGCGCCTCGACGCGGCGCACGCCCGACCCGATCGAGGACTCCCCCAGCAACTTGACCATGCCGATGACCGAGCTGCGCGGCACGTGCGTGCCCCCGCAGAGTTCGCGCGAGTAGTCGCCGATCTCGACGATGCGCACCTCGTCGCCGTACTTCTCGCCGAACATCGCGATCGCGCCCAGCCGCTTCGCCTCGTCCTGGCCGGTGACGTACCAGCGGACCTCGAGATCGCGCAGCAGCACCTCGTTGATCTCGTCCTCGACATCGCCGAGCACGCTGTGCGGTACCGATCCCGGCGTGGTGAAGTCGAACCGCAGCCGCCCCGGGGCGTTCAGCGAGCCCGCCTGCGCCGCTGAGTCGCCTAGCGCCCGGCGCAGACCGGTGTGCAGCAGGTGGGTCGCCGAGTGGCTGCGGGACACGCTCGCCCGCCGCTCGATGTCGACCTGCGCCAGGACGTGGTCGCCCGGGCGCACCTCACCGGAGAGCACCGTGCAGCGGTGCGCGATCAGGCCCGGGAGCGGCTGCTGCACGTCGACCACGGTCAGCTCGGCCTCGCGGCCGCCGGCGTTGACGGTGATGCGGCCCCAGTCGGGCTGCTGCCCGCCGCCCTCGGCGTAGAACGGGGTGGTGTCGAGCACGACCTCGACCTCGTCGCCCTCGCCGGCCGCGGCCAGCAGCCCGTCCGGGCCGATGAGCGAGGCGATGCGGGCCTCGCGGGCGATCTCGGTGTAACCGGTGAACAGCACCGACTGCCCGGACAGCCCGTCGCGCAGCGCGCTGCGGTAGACCGAGAGGTCGAGGTGCGCGGTCTTCTTCGCCTGCGCGTCGGCCTTGGCCCGCGCCCGCTGCTCGGCCATCAGGCGGCGGAAGCCCGCCTCGTCGACCTCGATGCCCTGCTCGGCCGCCATCTCGAGGGTGAGATCGATGGGGAACCCGTACGTGTCGTGCAGCTGGAAGGCGCTCGACCCGGACAGCTGCGTCTGCCCCGACTGCTTGGCCTCGCGCCACCGCGACGTCGAGGATCGTGGTGCCGGAGCGCAGCGTCTGCCGGAACGTCTCCTCCTCGTTGTAGGCGTAGGTGGAGATGCGCTCGAAGTCGGTGGCCAGCTCGGGGTAGGACGGCGCCATGCAGTCGCGCGCGATGGGCAGGAGTTCGGGCAGCGCGGGATCCTCGTAGCCGAGCAGCCGGATCGAACGGATCGCCCGACGCAGCAGGCGGCGCAGCACGTAACCGCGGCCGTCGTTGGCCGGCGTGACGCCGTCGCCGATGAGCATCAGCGACGAGCGGACGTGGTCGGCGATGACGCGCAGCCGCACGTCGTCGGGGTGCGACTCGTACGCCGCGTGGCCGGAGTGCGCGCCATAGACCTTGCCCGCGAGCTGCGCGGCGCGGTCGAGGATGGGATGCATCTGGTCGATCTCGTAGAGGTTGTCGACGCCCTGCAGCAGCGTCGCCACGCGCTCCATGCCCATGCCGGTGTCGATGTTCTTCTTCGGCAGCTCACCGGCGATGTCGAAGTCGTCCTTGGCGCGGACGGCGCTGAGCTCCTCCTGCATGAAGACGAGGTTCCAGAACTCCATGTAGCGGTCCTCGTCGACCTCGGGACCGCCCTCGCGGCCGTAGTCGGGGCCGCGGTCGTAGTAGAGCTCCGAGCACGGGCCGCCGGGTCCGGGGATGCCCATGTGCCAGTAGTTGTCCTTGAGCCCGCGCCGCACGATGCGCTCGAGCGGCAGGCCGATCTGGCGGTGCCAGATGTCGATCGCCTCGTCGTCATCGAGGTAGACGGTGGCCCAGATGCGGTCGCCGTCGAGACCGAAACCGCCGTCGGCGAGCGAGTTCGTGGACAGCTCCCAGGCGAGCTGGATCGCGCCGGACTTGAAGTAGTCGCCGAAGCTGAAGTTGCCGTTCATCTGGAAGAACGTGCCGTGCCGGGTCGTCTTGCCGACCTCGTCGATGTCCAGCGTCCGGATGCACTTCTGCACGCTCGTGGCCCGCGGCCAGGGCGCCTGCTGCTGCCCCACGAAGTAGGGCACGAACTGCACCATCCCGGCCACGACGAACAGCAGGTTGGGGTCGTCGAAGGGCAGCGGCAGGCTCGGCGCGACGTGGTGTCCGTTGCGCTCGAAGTGCCCCAGGAACCGGGAGCGGATCTCGGCGGATTTCACCAGTCCACTGTGCCAGACGGGTGATCGGCGTTAACTCGCCTGCAGGGTCAGCCGGCGTGCCGCCCGCGCGGGCCGTCCTCGGCGAGGCCGTCCCCGGCCGGGCCGAGCCGGCCGTCCAGGCCGGTGCTTTCGCGCAGTTCCTGCTCGCGCTCGTCCATCGCCTCGCGGACGTCGGCGCCGAAGTCGCGGATGGCGGCGGCGAGGTCCGACAGCGCCGCGGCGAAGCCGTCGGCCAGCCCGCGCGGGGTCAGGCGCTCGACGGCGCGCGTCAGCTTGCGGACGACGAGGGCCCCGATGGTGACGCCCATCGCGAGCCAGAACAGGCGGCGCGTCATCGCGTCTTCAGCTCGCGCCGGCGGCGGCGGGCGTCCTTCACAGCGTCGGCGTCACGGCGGTCGTTGACCGTCTTGCGCACGCCGTAGGTGAACGCGGCCGCCTTGATCATCGGGCTGCCCAGCGTGCTCGACACGACCGAGGTCATGGCGGCGACGTTGGTGGTCATCGAGTTGACGTTCTTGGCGATGCCCTCGACGTGGACGAGCTGCGCGTTGATCTGGGTCACGGTCTCCTGCGCGTCGCTCAGCAGCGGCGCCGCGCCCTCGTGCGCCTTGCGGACCGCTAGGGTCGCCTCGTCAAGCACCCGGCCCAGCTTGAGCAGTGGCACCGCGAGCAGCAGCACCAGCAGGACGAACGCAGCCGCCGCGATCAGCGCGGCGATCTGGCCTCCGGACATTCAGCACTCCCCGGGCTCGGACGTCGATACCGGGACGACCCTATCTGTTCACTTCTCGCCGCCCTGACCCCGCACGATCGAGCGCAACCGCTCCAGCCGTTCGGCCACCGCCCGCTCGGCGCCGCGGCCCGACGGCTGGTAGTAGTCGTGGCCGACCAGCTCGTCGGGCGGGTACTGCTGCCCCACGACGCCATCGGGGGTGTCCGGCGGGTAGACGTAGCGCGCGCCGGCGCCGAGCTTCTTCGCCCCGGTGTAGTGGGCGTCGCGCAGGGCGGGTGGCACGGAACCGGCCTTGCCGGCGCGGACATCGGCCTGCGCGGCGTCGATGGCCCGCACGACGGCGTTGGACTTCGGGGCGAGCGCGAGGTGGATCGTGGCCTGGGCGAGGTTGATGCGGGCTTCGGGCAACCCGATCAGTTGGACGGCCTGGGCGGCGGCGCTCGCCGCGAGGAGGGCCGTGGGGTCGGCCAGCCCGACGTCCTCGCTGGCGTGCACCACGAGCCGGCGGGCGATGAAGCGCGGGTCCTCACCGGCCTCGAGCATGCGGGCCAGGTAGTGCAGCGCGGCGTCGGCGTCGGAGCCGCGGATCGACTTGATGAAGGCGCTGATGACGTCGTAGTGCTGGTCGCCGTCGCGGTCGTAGCGCACGGCGGCGGTGTCGACGGCCTGCTCGAGCGCCGCGAGATCGATGGCGGTGCGCCCCTCGGCCTGCACCGTTCCGGCCGCCGCCTCGAGGGCGGTCAGGGCACGGCGCGCGTCGCCGCTCGCCAGGCGCAGCAGGTGGTCCCGGGCGTCGGCGTCGAGGGTGACCGCCCCGCCGAGCCCGTGCTCCGACGTGAGCGCACGGTCGACGAGCCGGCCGATCGCGGCGTCGTCGAGGGGTTGCAGCGTCAGCAGCAGACTTCGGGACAGCAGCGGCGAGACGATGGAGAAGAACGGGTTCTCGGTGGTGGCCGCGACGAGGGTGACGTGCCGGGCCTCGACAGCGGCCAGCAACGAGTCCTGCTGCGTCTTGCTGAAGCGGTGGATCTCGTCGATGAACAGCACAGTCTGCCGGCCGGTGTGCGTGAGCTCGGACTTGGCTCGCGCGATCACCTCGCGGACGTCCTTGACACCGGCGTTGAGGGCGGACAGCTGGGCGAAGCGACGGTTCGTGGCGCTGGACACGATGAGCGCCAACGTCGTCTTCCCCGTGCCGGGTGGGCCGAACAGGATCAGCGACATCGGGGCGTCGCCCTCGACGAGGCGGCGCAGCGGCGAGCCGGACGCGAGAAGGTGGTCCTGCCCGACGACCTCGTCCAGCGTGCGCGGGCGCATGCGTGCGGCGAGCGGTGCGTTCGGATCGATGGGCTCGGCGTCGGCCGCGGACGCGCCCGCGGCGCCCTCGTCGGTCCCGAACAACGTCACCGGCACAGCGTAAGCGGCCGCTCCCACACCGCTTCCCGGTCGGTGTGGTCGCGACACGCCGGCGCGTCAGCAGCCACACCGGCCGGGAAGCGCGGACGAGCTGAGAGTCAGAGCTCGCACAGAGGGTTCGGATGGTGGGCTGATCACCGTGACGCAGACCCTCCGCGCGGCCGACCGCAGCATGCTCGTCAAGGTCCCCGAGATCACCGTCGGCTTCTGGGCGGCGAAGCTGCTGACCACCGCGTTCGGGGAATCGGCGTCGGACTTCCTGGTGCACGCCATGCCGCCGGTGGCGGCGGTGCTGCTCGGCTTCGTGGTCTTCGTGGTCGCGCTCGGGGTACAACTTCGGGCGCCGGCGTACCGGCCCGCGACGTACTGGTTCGCCGTGGCGATGGTCGGCGTGTTCGGGACCATGGCCGCGGACGTGCTGCACGTCGGTTTCGGTGTCCCGTACGTGATGTCGACAGTGCTGTTCGTGGTCGTGCTCGCCGCCGTCTTCACGCTCTGGTTCTGCGTCGAGCACACGCTCTCGATCCACAGCATCGACACCAGACGCCGGGAGTTGTTCTACTGGGCCGCCGTCGTCGCCACCTTCGCCATGGGTACGGCACTCGGCGATTTGGCCGCCACCACCGGCGGCCTCGGGTACTTCTCGTCCGGGCTGGTGTTCGCCGCCCTCATCGTCGTGCCGGCCCTGCTGTTCCGCGTGCGGGTGCTCGGCGCGGTCGCCGCGTTCTGGAGCGCCTACGTGATCACCCGGCCGCTCGGCGCCTCGTTCGCCGACTGGTTCGGCGTCTCGAAGGCGCGCGGCGGCCTCGATCTCGGGCCCGGACCGGTGGCGCTGGCACTGGGCGCGCTGCTCATCGTGCTGGTGACGGCGTTGGCCCGCCACCGCCGTACCGCCTGACCGGAGGCGCTTCCCGGGCGTTGTGGCTGCGGACACGCGGCGTGTCCGCAGCCACAACGGCCGGGAAGCGGACTCGAGAACGGGTCAGACGCGGTGCAGGGCGACCACCGGGATGGTGCGGATGCCCGCGGTCTTCTCGCTCGTACTCGCCGAAGCCCGGCATCACCTGCACCTGCGCGTCGTAGATGCGCTCGCGTTCCTCGCCGGACAGCGTCTCGACGCGAACGGGGTAGGTCTCGGTGCCGACCTCGACGGTGGTCTCGCCGGTGGCGACGATGTTGCCGTACCACTGCGGGTCCTTCGGAGCGCCGGCGGCGGACGCGAAGACGTAGATCGTCGCCGCGTCGGTCGGATCGGGCAGGTACACCAGCGGCGTCACGTACTCCGAGCCCGAGCGGCGGCCGGTGTGGTGCAGCAGCACCATCGGCGCACCCTCGAACCCACCGCCGACGCGTCCTTCGTTCGCCCGGAACTCGGCGATGACCTTCTCGTTCCAGTCCGACATGGGTTCTCCTCGCTGGTCGTCTCCGTCGATCCTCCCGCTACCGTTCGACTGTGATCTCGGTGGGGTTGGCGCGGCGGCTGCGGGACGCCGGTGTGCGGTGGAACCCGGCGCCCGGCGACCGCTTCGTCGTCGACCGCGACCCCGATGACGACGTGTTCACGCTGTCGGACATGACGATCGAGGTGCACCGCTTCGTCGACGGTGACGTGATCGGCTTCAACGGCACCGTCGAGTGGGCGTTGGACTCCGTCGACCTCGAGCAGGCGCTCTGGCTGCCGGCCGAGCACCAGCTGCGGGTGCTGCTCGGCGCGACGTTCCGGCGCCTCGAGGCGATGCCGGACGGCTGGCGGGTGACGATCGAGGTGCTCGGCCGGACCATCGACGTCACCGCCGCCGACGTCGACGAGGCCTACGGCCGCGCGTTGCTGGAGCTGGCGCAGCTCTGACCGCGACGCCGCCGCTCAGGCCAGCAGGTCGGTGGCGGGCACCGCAGCCCACGGCCCGGCCGGGTTCACGACCAGGCCGCCGAACCCGCCCGCGCGCAGCATGTCCTGCACGTCGGCGGTGGTGACGACGGCCAGCGTCGCCTGCGGCGCGCTCGCGACGGCCTCGGGGCCCGAGGTGAACACGAACAGGCCGGGGCTGCCGTCGGGCAGCTCACCGCCGAGCACGGAGGCCTCGGTCTCCTCGTCGGCCTGACCGCCGTCGGGGACACCGTCGGGGGCGTCGCCGCCCATCGCCACCACCAGCGAGCCCTCGGCCCGCAGCGTCGTGACCAGCTCGCCCCGCCGGTCGGGATCGGCGTCCGCGATCTCCAGTGCCTCGCGCACGGCGTCGTTGCGCGGCACCTTCAGCGCGAAGTCGATCTCGTCGCGGGACAGGGCGCAGGTGGGACCGGCCGGGTCGATGTAGAGCCAGCGGTGGTCGTTGGCCTGCACGTCGGCGAGCACCGCCGTGGCCGGTTGCACCAGCGACTGCACCGCGGTGCCCTCGGGGTGCGCGCGCGTCAGTTCGCTCTGCGAGGTGTACGCGAGCCCGGCCGGCTCGCCGTCGGGCCCGGTGCCGTAGGCGACCTGGACGGTGGAGCCCGGCGCGATCGAGGACCCGTCCTCGGTCAGGGTGATCTCCGAACCGGTGATGTCGAGCAGCAGCGCGCCCTGCAGGCAGGCCCGCAGGACGTCCATGCTGCCCTCGGCGGACGGCGCCTCGGCGAAGGCCTCGACGGCTGCGCGCACTCGCGCGTTGGCGATCCCGTCACCGATCCCGTCGTCCACGCCGCTGCCGCTGCCACCCTCGGGCGGCGGCGACGAGGACAGCCCGGGGATGTCCGCGGGACCGCTCATGACGTGGGCTCCGTCGGGAGGGACGCGGTCTCGGTCGCCGTGGCCTTGCCGGGGTCCGCCCGCTCGGGCTTGGCGTCCACACCGGCCTCTTTGCGCTGCTCGGGGGTGATCGGCGCGGGCGCGGCGGTCAACGGGTCGTACCCGCCACCGGACTTCGGGAACGCGATGACGTCGCGGATCGAGTCGGCGCCGGACAGCAGCGCGCAGATGCGGTCCCACCCGAACGCGATGCCGCCGTGCGGCGGGGCGCCGTAGCTGAACGCGTCGAGCAGGAAGCCGAACTTCTCCCGCGCCTGCGCCTCGTCCAGGCCCATGACGGCGAAGACCCGCTCCTGCACCGCGCGCTGGTGGATACGGATCGACCCACCGCCGATCTCGTTGCCGTTGCAGACGATGTCGTAGGCGTAGGCCAGCGCCGCACCGGGATCGGTGTCGAAGGTGTCCATCGACTCGGGCTTCGGTGAGGTGAAGGCGTGGTGGACGGCGGTCCACGCGCCGCTGCCGACGGCGACGTCGCCGGCGGCGACGGCCTCGGACGCCGGCTCGAACAGCGGGGCGTCGACGATCCAGACGAAGCGCCACGCCGACTCGTCGATCAGGCCGAGGCGTCGGCCGATCTCCAGCCGCGCCGCGCCGAGCAGCGCGCGCGCCGACGACGCCGGACCTGCGGCGAAGAAGACGCAGTCCCCCGGCTTCGCGCCGACGTGCTCGACGAACCCGGCGCGCTCGGCGTCGGAGAGGTTCTTGGCGACGGGGCCGCCGAGCGTGCCGTCCTCACCGACCAGGACGTAGGCCAGCCCACGGTGGCCGCGCTGCTTGGCGAACTCCTGCCATGCGTCGAGCTGGCGCCGCGGCTGCGACGCGCCGCCCGCCATCACGACGGCGCCGACGTAGGGCGCCTGGAACACGCGGAACGGGGTGTGGGCGAAGAACTCGGTGCACTCGACCAGTTCGAGATCGACGCGCAGGTCGGGCTTGTCCGAGCCGTAGCGGCGCATGGCGTCGGCGTAGGTCATCCGCTCGATCGGCGTCGGGACGTCGTAACCGATGAGCTTCCACAGCGCGACGAGCACGGCCTCGGCGATCTCGATGACGTCGTCCTGGTCGACGAAGCTCATCTCGATGTCGAGCTGCGTGAACTCGGGCTGGCGGTCGGCGCGGAAGTCCTCGTCGCGGTAGCAGCGGGCGATCTGGAAGTACTTCTCCATGCCAGCGACCATGAGCAGCTGCTTGAACAGCTGCGGCGACTGCGGCAGCGCGTACCAGCTGCCCGGCCGCAGCCGGGCCGGCACGAGGAAGTCGCGGGCGCCCTCGGGCGTCGAGCGGGTCAGCGTCGGCGTCTCGATCTCGAGGAAGCCGCGCTCGTGCAGCGTCTCGCGGGCCGCCCGGTTGACGTCGCTGCGCAGCCGGATCGCCGCGGCGGGCGCCCGCCCGGCGCAGGTCGAGGTAGCGGTACTTCAGCCGCGCCTCCTCGCCGACCCCGGCGTGCTCGTCGAGCTGGAACGGCAGGGGGGCCGCCTCGTTGAGCACCTGGATCGACGTGGCGACGACCTCGATCTCGCCGGTCGGGATATTGGGGTTGACGTTGTGCTGCTCGCGCCCGCGCACCTCGCCGACGACCTGCACGACCCACTCGTTGCGCAGCGCGTGCGCGAGGCCTTCGTCCCGCAGCACGACCTGCACCGACCCGCTGCGGTCGCGCAGGTCGATGAAGGTCACGCCGCCGTGGTCGCGCCGGGTGGCGACCCACCCGGCGAGGGTGACGGTGGAACCGGCGTCGGACGCGCGGAGGGTTCCGGCGTCGTGTGTCCTGAGCATCGCTCAACTCTCCGTGACGACGACCTGCGGTCGCAGGTCCTTTTCGGGCGGTGTCCAGAGGTCCGGGTCGGCCGGCACCTGTTCACCGCTGCGGATGTCCTTGACCTCGTCCGGTCGCCCGTCGCTGCCGGGGAACCAGACGAACGGGATGCCGCGGCGCTCGGCGTGGCGGATCTGCCGGCCGAACTTCTGCGGCGCGGCGCGACCTCGGCCGGCGATCCCCCTGGCGCGCAGCCGCCCGGCGACGCGCGTCGCACCGGCCGCGGGCGCCTCGTCGGGGAGCGCGACCAGCACCGCCGAGGGCACCGGCCGCGAGCCGGCGAGCACGCCGTCGCTGAGCAGCGGGATCAGCATGCGGCTGACGCCGAGGGAGATGCCGACGCCGGGATAGGTGGCTGCCGTCGCAGGCGAGTGCGTCGTACCGTCCCCCGAGCAGATCGACTTCAGCCACTCGTAGCCGGTCATGAGGGTCTCGAAGACGGTGCCGGTGTAGTAGTCCAGGCCGCGGGCGATGCGCAGGTTGGCCTCGACCGAGACGTGCTCGTCGACGACGTCGGCGCAGCCCTCGAGCACCGCAGCGCAGCTCCTCCAGCCCCTCGTCGAGCAGCTCGTTGGTGACGCCGAGCTCGGCCACCCGCGCCTCGAACGTGGCGTCGGTGGCGCGGATGGACGGCGAGCGCCAGGCACTGGTGCGCCTGCTCGTCGGTGGCCCGGCCTCGCTCGACCAGCAGCGCCGCGACGGCATCGGCGGGCATCTTGTCGAGCTTGTCGATGGCCCTCATCGCGGCCGTGACGTCCGGGATGCCGAGGCCCCGGTAGAAGCCCTGGATGAGTTTGCGGTTGTTGACCTGCAGGCGCAGCGGAGGCAGGAAGTCCAGAGCAGTCAGCGCCTCGGCCATGACCCGGGCGACCTCGACGTCGTGGTGGAGCCGGGCGGCCGTTGCGGCGACGATGTCGATGTCGGCCTGCGTGAACTCGCGGTAGCGGCCCTCCTGCGGTCGCTCGCCGCGCCACGCCTTCTGGATCTGGTAGCGGCGGAACGGGAACTCGAGGTGCCCGGCGTGCTCCAGCACGTAGCGCGCGAACGGCACGGTGAGGTCGAAGTGCAGCCCGAGGCCGGCGTCGTCGTCGCGGTCGTCGGCCTGCAGCCGGCGCAGGACGTAGATCTCCTTGTCGATCTCGCCCTTCGCACAGCCGTTCGAGCGGCTCGACGGCGCGGCGTCTCGATCGGGCGCGAACCCGTGCAGCTCGAAGACTGCGCGCAGCCGGTCGAGCACGGCGCGTTCGACAAGCGCTGCGCCGGGCAGCAGCTCGGGGAATCCGGACAGCGGCATCAGGTCAGGTCCTGCAGGAACGGGTTGGTGGCGCGCTCGCGGGCGATCGTCGTGGCGGGGCCGTGACCGGGCCGCACGGTGGTGGCGTCGTCCATCGGCAGGATGACGTCGCGCAGCGAGGCGAGCATGGCGTCCATCGACCCGCCGGGCAGGTCCGTGCGCCCGATGGAGCCGGCGAACAGCACGTCGCCGGAGAACAGCTCGGACTCCTCGGCGCCGGTGACGCCGAACACGACCGAACCGAGGCTGTGTCCCGGCGCGTGGGTGACGGCGAAGTCCAGCCCGGCGATCCCGATGGTGCCCGACGCCGGCAGCTCGACGACGTCGTCGGGCTCGGCGAAGGTCAGCGAGCCGAACAGCGGGGTGCCCTTGGGCATGCCGACCCACGTCCACGGGTCGGCCAGCTGGGCGCGATCGGCGGGGTGGATGTAGGCCGGGACGTCACGGGCCTGGCACACCGGCAGCACCGAGAACGTGTGGTCGAAATGGCCATGGGTCAGCAGGACGGCCACCGGGTGCAAACGGTTCTGTGCGATGACCTCGTCCAGCTGCCCGGTGACGCCGATGCCCGGGTCGATGACGACGCACTGCTCGCCGGCGGCGGGCGCGACGACGTAGCAGTTCGTGGCGGTCGCGTCGGACGGGAAACCCGCGATGAGCACAGCCGGGAACTCCTGACGTCGGGTGGGAACGGTCACGGGGCGGACGGAGGCACCGAGCTGGCAGCGCGCGAGCCCACGTCCCAGCCTACCGAGGGCGCCCGGGCGCCGGGAACCGGCGTTCACAGCCGTTGCCGGGGCAGCTCAGGCCCGTCCCCTAGACTGCCGGAGGTTTCGCACCCGTACCGACCGCAGGAGGACCCCGTCCCGATGGACGCCAGGAGCAAGCGCCGCGAGGCCACCCGCCGACAGCTGGAGCAGCAGCTGCGGGAGCGCCAGGCGCGCGAGGCCCGCCGCAAGCGCGTCACCCTCATCAGCTCGATCGGCGGCACCATCGTGCTGATCGCCGCCGTGATCGTGCTGGTGGTGGCACTCAACAGCGGATCGGACAAGAAGAAGGCGGCGTCCAGCCAGCCGGCCAGCGCCAACGCGACCTCGGCGACCAGCGGCGCCCAGCAGCGCCGCGTCCTCCGCGCCGGCCGCGGCAGCGCCGACGACACCCTGCGCGAAGCCGGACGGCAAGGCCACCGCCTCCTTCAGCGGCGTCACTGTCGGCGAGGCGACCAACCTCAAGCACGAGCCGAAGGTCTCGTCCAAGGGCGCCACGACACCGGCGAACCTGACCTGCATGGACCTCGTCATGGGCAAGGGCGCGGCCGCCAAGCCGACCTCGAACGTCACCGTGCAGTACACCGGCGTGCTCTACAAGGACGGCAAGAAGTTCGACTCGTCCTGGGCGCGCAAGCAGACGGCCAGTTCTCGCTGGCGCAGGTCGTGCCCGGCTTCACCGAGGGCATCGGCGGCGCCGGCGTCGCGCCGATGAAGGTCGGCGGCCGGCGGATCATGATCCTGCCGCCGGCCCTGGGTTACGGCGCCCGGCGCAGACGGCGATCCCGGCCAACAGCCCCTCGTGTTCGTCGTCGACCTGGTCAGGTCAGCGCCGGCCTGCCGAGCTGGCCTGAGCGGCGCTGCAGCCGAGCGCCGCGTCGCAGTCAGGCGGCTGCACGCGGTACACGTCGTAGCAGCCCTCGACGGAGCGAATGGCGCGCAGCAGGTGCCCGAGGTGCTTCGCCTCGGCCATCTCGAAGGTGAACCGGCTGGTGGCGACGCGGTCGCGGTTGGTCGTGACGTTCGCGGACAGGATGCTGACCCGCTCCTCGGTGAGCACCCGGGTGATGTCCGAGAGCAGGCCGTGCCGGTCGAGCGCCTCGACCTGGATCGAGACCACGAAGGTCGACCCCGCCGACGGCGCCCACTCGACCTCGAGCAGTCGCTCGGGCTGCTCCCCGAGCGCCGAGGCATTGGTGCAGTTGGCGCGGTGCACGGACACCCCGCCGCCGCGGGTGACGAAACCGATGATGTCGTCGTTGGGCACGGGCGTGCAGCAGCGCGCCAGCTTGACCCAGACGTCGCTGGCGCCGCGGACGACGACGCCGACATCGCCACCGGTGCCGCGGCGACCGGTCGGGCTGACGTCCTCGGTCGGGATGATCGCCTCGGCGATGTCCTCGACCGAACCCTCCGAGCCGCCGAACTGGACGACCAGTTTCTGCACGACCGCCTGCGCGGACACATGTCGCTCGCCGATCGCGGCGTACAGCGCGGCGATGTCGGCGTAGTGCATGTCCTGGGCCAGGGTCAGCAGCTGGTCGCCGCCGAGCAGGCGCTGGATCGGCAGCGAGGCCTTGCGCATGGCCTTGGACAGCGACGCCTTCCCGGCGTCGATGGCGTCCTCGCGGCGCTCACGGGCGAACCACGACTTGATCTTGTTCCGCGCCCGCGGTGACTGGACGAACTCCAACCAGTCCCGCGACGGACCCGCCGACTCGGCCTTGGAGGTGAACACCTCGACGGTGTCGCCGTGGTCGAGCGTGCTCTCGAGCGCGACCAGCTTGCCGTTGACCCGCGCCCCGATACATCGGTGCCCGACCTCGGTGTGCACGGCGTAGGCGAAGTCGACGGGAGTCGCGCCCTGCGGCAAGGCGATGAGATCACCCTTGGGCGTGAACACGTACACCTCGGCCGAGGCGAGGTCGTAGCGCAAGGAGTCGAGGAACTCCTCCGGCTCCTGCGCCTCACGTTGCCAGTCGAGGATCTGCCGCAGCCAGCCCATCTCGTCCTGCATACCGGCAGGCGTCGCGACGTCGAGGTTCTTGTGCTCCTTGTACTTCCAGTGTGCCGCGATGCCGTACTCGGCCGTACGGTGCATGGCCTGCGTCCGGATCTGCAGCTCGACCGGCTTGCCGGACGGGCCGATCACCGTCGTGTGCAGGGACTGGTACATGTTGAACTTCGGCATCGCGATGTAATCCTTGAAGCGACCCGGCACCGGCTGCCAGTTGCTGTGGATCACACCGAGGGTGGCGTAGCAGTCGCGTTCGGACTCGACCAGGACACGGATGCCCACGAGGTCGTAGATGTCGGTGAACTCGCGACCGCGGACGATCATCTTCTGGTAGATCGAGTAGTAGTGCTTCGGCCGGCCAGTGACCTCGGCCTTGATGTCGCCCTTGTCGAGGTCGGCGCGGATGCGTTCGATGACCTCGTTGAGAAAGGTGTCGCGGCTCGGTGCGCGCTCGGCGACAAGATGGACGATCTCGTCGTAGCGCTTGGGGTACAGCGTGGCGAAGGCGAGGTCCTCGAGTTCCCACTTGACTGTGTTCATGCCCAGTCGGTGGGCCAGCGGCGCCAACACCTCGAGGGTCTCGCGGGCCTTGCGCTCCTGCTTCTCCGGCGGCAGGAAGCGCAGGGTGCGCATGTTGTGCAGCCGGTCGGCGAGCTTGATCACCAGCACCCGCGGGTCGCGGGACATCGCGACGATCATCTTGCGGATCGTCTCGGCCTCGGCGGCGGGGCCGTAGCTGACCTTGTCGAGCTTGGTGACGCCGTCGACCAGGTGCGTGACCTGGTCGCCGAACTCGCGGCGCACGTCGTCGAGGGTGAGCCGGGTGTCCTCGACGGTGTCGTGCAGCAGCGCCGCGACGACCGTGGTGGTGTCCATTCCGAGCTCGGCCAGGATGGTCGCGACCGCGAGCGGGTGGGTGATGTACGGGTCACCGCTCTTGCGCAGCTGGCCGCGGTGGCACTCCTCGGCGAGGTCGTAGGCGCGCTGCAGCCGGCGGGGGTCGGTCTTGGGGTGCGCCGCGCGGTGGGCGGCGTACAGCGGCTCGAGCACCGGCTTGACCGGCGACTGGCGCGTCGTCGTGACGAAGCGGCGGGCCAGCCGGTCGCGGACGCGGCGGCGGTGGGTGCCGGCACTGTCGGCACTGTCGGCACTGTCGGCACTGTCGGCACTGTCGGCACTGTCGGCACTGTCGGCGCTGTCGGCACTGTCGGCCTCATCCGGCGCCGGCGCCTCCTGCTGCTTGGCGGCGGCCTTGGCCGCCTTCGCAGCCTTCCCGCCCTGCTTTCCGGCGGCGGGCTCGACCTCTGCGGTCGGCACGTCCTCCGGCGCTACGGAGTCGACCGCTGAGGTGTCGACCGGCGCAGACGCGACCGCGAGGTCGGCGTCGTCCGGGCGATCGGTGGTGGCGAGGCGGTCCTGCACGCCGACGGAACCGTCGGCAGGCGCGGCTGATTCCGCGCCGGTGGCCGCGGTCGCCTTCTCGGGCGCAGCACCATCGCGGGCCTCGCTCCGGACGCGGTCGTCCTCGGCGTCGGCCCGTGTCGGCTCCGGGCGCGTGTGGGCCTCGCTCGCGGTCAGGACCGGCCCCCTCTCGTGGTGGCGGACGTGTCCACGACCAGTCTAGGGCCGATGCCGGGGGCGCCGCGCCCGGCCGGACAACCGATCTCAGGCGGGGTCCCCGTGGCCGACGGCCCGTCAGAGGACGAGCAGCGAGTGCAGCGGCGGAGCGCCGGCCAGGGCGTCCCGACCACCGAGGAAACCGAGCTCGACGATCACCGCCATCGCGACGACGTCGGCCCCGGCTTCGGCGAGCAGCTCGGCGGCGGCGCGCAGGGTGCCGCCCGTGGCGAGCACGTCGTCGACCAGCAGCACGCGCTTGCCGGCCAGGCCGTCGGCCGGCACCTCGATCTCGGCGCTGCCGTACTCGAGGTCGTACGTACGGCTCAGGGTCGGCGGCGGCAGCTTGCCGACCTTGCGGACGGGGACGACCCCGGCCGAGCGCGCGGTGGCGATGGCGCCCGCGACCAGGAAGCCGCGCGCCTCGACGCCGGCGATGAGGTCGGCCTCGGCCACCGCACCGAGCGCGTCGACCACGGCGGCGAAGGCCGGTCCGTCGGCGAGCAGCGGCGTGATGTCCTTGAACAGCACCCCGGGCGTCGGGAAGTCCGGGACGTCGCGCAACAGGCCGTCGATGCGCGCGGCGAGTTGCTGGTCCACGCTCAGCGCCGCCGGCGGCGCTCGGGGCGGGCGCCGACCCTCGGGGCCGGTGCCGGACCGCCGGCGCGACGCGCAGTAGCGGCGGTGACGCCGGTCAGCGCGGCTTCCTCGCTGCGCTTGGCCTCGCTCGCCCGCTTGGCCACCACCCGCTTGGTCAGCGCCTTGTACGCCGGCTCGCGCTCGGTCAGCTCGACGACGATCGGCGTAGCGAGGAACAGCGAGGAGTAGGCGCCGGAGGCCAGGCCGACGAACAGGATCAGCGCGAGGTCCTTGATGGTGCCGACGCCGAGGATGCCCGCGCCCACGAACAGCAGGCCCGCCACCGGGAGCAGCGCGATCAACGAGGTGTTGATCGAGCGCATCAGGGTCTGGTTGACGGCCTTGTTCGCCGCGTCCGTGAAGGTCGTGCGGGACCCGGCGAGGATGTCCTTCGCGTTCTCGCCCACCTTGTCGTAGACGACGACGGTGTCGTACAGCGAGAAGCCGAGGATGGTCAGCAGGCCGACGATCGTCGACGGCGTCACCTCGAAGCCGACGAGGGAGTAGATCCCCGCCGCGACCACGAGGTCGTGCAGCAGCGCGATCATGCCGCCGACCGCCATGCGCCATTCGAAGCGGAGCGCGATGTAGATCGAGACCACGATCAGGAAGATGAGCAGGCCCTCGAGCGACTTGACGGTGGTGTCGTGGCCCCAGTCGCTGCCGATGCTGTCGACCGAGATCTGGTTCGTGCGCAGGTGCAGTGACTTCGCCACCGCGGCCTGCAGCTTCTGTTGCGTCACCACCGAGATCGTGTGGGTGTTGACCACGATGCTCGAGCTGGAGCCGGACCCGACCACCTGCGGTGAACCCTCCGGCGTCGTACCGGCGGCGGTGAAGGCGTTGTTGACCTGCGTCGAGGACACGTTGGATCCCGTGTGCGGGATCGTGAAGGTCGTACCGCCCTTGAACTCGATGCCGTAGTTGAAGCCGCGGAACACGAAACTCAGCACGCAGATCAGGATCAGAACACCGGACGCGGCGTACCAGCGACGACGGCTGCGGACGAAGTCGAACGTGGTCTCACCGCGGTAGAGCGCGCGCAGCTTGGACATCAGGACTCGCCCTTCTCGTCGCGCTGACGCATCCGGGCCCGGCGGGCGGCTGCACGCTCGGCAGCAGTCCCACCAGAGGGTGCGGTGCGCCGCCGGCTGGCCGACGGTGGGGGCTCCTCCGCGTCCGTTCCGTCGTCCTCATCAGCCGTGTCGTCCGGCGAGGCTGCGTCGTCGGCCGGAGCGGTGGGGACGGCGCGGGCATTGCTGGCCAGGGCGTCGTCGATCACGCCGTCGGACGCGTCGTCCATCGGGCCGTCCACCGGCTCGTCCACCGCATCGTCCACTCTGTCGTCCGCTGCCTCGTCCACCGTGTCGTCCACCGCATCGGTGTCCCGGTCGAGCACGGCGACGCCGGTCGTCGTCCCGCGACGCGCCGCGGCGCGTTCGGCGGCAGTGCCCCCGGCCCGCCGGGGCGTCCCGGCGCGGGCCGGGCGGGCACTGCGCCGGTCGGGCGCCTCGTCCGGCAGGGCCGGACCCGAGCGAACGGAGTCCAGACCGGTGAAGCGCTTGGAGCCGAAGGCACGGCTGCGCGAGAGCAGCGACACGATCGGGTGCGTGAACAGGAAGACGACGACGAGGTCGAGGATCGTCGACAACCCTAGGGTGAACGCGAAGCCCTTCACGTCGGCCGACGCGAAGTAATACAGGATCGCGGCCGCGAGGAACGACACGGTGTCCGCGGAGAGGATCGTCCGGCGCGCGCGGATCCACGCCCGTGGCACGGCGACCCGCATGGAACGGCCCTCGTGCACCTCGTCCTTGATGCGTTCGAAGAAGACGACGAACGAGTCCGCGGTGATGCCCAACGCGACGATGAACCCGGCGATGCCGGCGAGGTCGAGGGTGAAGCCGATCTGCGAACCCAGGATGACCAGCATCGCGTAGGTGAAGCCGGCCGACACGAGCAGCGAGGCGATGGTGACGAGGCCCAGGCCGCGGTAGTAGAGCAGCGAGTACAGCACCACGAGGGCCAGGCCGATGCCGCCGGCGAGGAACGCCGCCTTGAGCTGCACCGAGCCGAGCGTCGCCGAGACGCTCTCGTTGGCGTCGGTGCGGAAGCTCAGCGGCAGCGAGCCGTAGTTCAGCTGCGTCGCCAGGTTGTTCGCCGAACCCTGCGAGAAGTTGCCCGAGATCTGCGTGGTGCCGCCGTTGATCGCATTCAGCGTCACGGGGGCGGAGATCACCTGACCGTTGAGGGTGAACCCGACCCAGTCCGAGCACGGGAAGGTCTGCGACGGCCCGCACTGCAGGGCGCTGCCGGATTGGCTGCCGTTGGTGTTGTACTTGCCGGTCCACTTGCCCCAGGCCGTGCTGCCGCTGCTCTTGAGGTTGAGCGCCACCGTCCATTCGGTCGTGCCCTGCCCGCTCGTGCTCGGCGCCTGGGCGCTGGCGTTGTCGATCTGGCTGCCCTTCACGATGACGCTGCCGAGCAGGTAGGCGACCCGCTGGCCGTAGGACGAACCGTCGTCGCAGGCGATGTAGGCCTGCTTGGGCTGGTCGGGTTCGTCCTGCGCGGACGCGCAATCGAAGCGGCCGAGGGCGGCGGTCACCTCGGCCTGCTGGGTGGCGCTGAGCTTGCCGAACGCGGCCTCGGTCGTCGGGAAGGTCAGGCCCGGGAAGGCCTTGCGCAGGTTCGCGAACGACAGGCAGGGCTGCGGCGGAGCGGTCGTCGCGGCCGCGGACGGACTGGCCGCAGCGGACCCGGTGGCCGCGGCCGACCCGGACGGTTTCCCGGTGGTGCTCGGCTTCGCACCGGAGGCGGCCGGGGTCTTCGGGGTGGTCTTCGGGGTGGTCTTCGCGGCCGTGGTCGGGGCGACGGCGAGCGGGCGGTGCGCGGCGTCGTTCGGCGATTTCGCGGACGCACTCGGCGCCTTCACGGACGCGCTCGGCGAGGACACCGCACCGCTCGATGACACAGACGGGGACGCCGACGGGGCGGCGCTGGAACCGGTGCCCGAGGTCGCCGAGACGCAGGACACCGCGGCGGCCGAGGTGACGAGCGGGCGGAAGTTCAGCACAGCAGGCTGACCGAGCGCGGCGACGTCGGTGTCGGTGCCGCCGGGGATGAGGACGACGAGCTGGTTGCCGCCCTGCACCTGCACCGTGGCGCCGGTGACACCGGTGCCGTTGATGCGGTCCTCGATGATCTGCCGCGCCTGGTTCATCGACGAGGAGGTCGGGGCGGTGCCGTTGCCCGTGCGTGCCGTGAAGATGACGCGCTTGCCGCCGACGAGGTCGATGCCCAGCTTCGGCGTGTGCCGGTTGCCGGGGAAGCCGACGACCAGGTAGAGCAGTCCGAGCAGCACGATCAGGGCGGCGAAGTAACGCCCGACGCGCAGCGTTCCGGGTGGTGGTGCCACGGGGAAGGTCTCCTCGGCTTTCTCTGGTCTCACGTGCCCGGGCACTGTCGCCGGACGTCGTGGTGGCGCGGGAAGCCACGCCGGGCCGCAGGTCAGTATGACCGACGCAGCCCGGTGGCCCCCTGAGGGCAGTGGTGGGCGGTCGTGACCGGGACGCTCAGCCGGCCTGTTCGGCCCCCGCGGCGGGTTCGCCGGAACCGTCCGCCTTGTCCAGTCGGACCGGGTGTTCGCCGTCGGCCTGGGCGAGATTCGCCCGTCCGGCCACGCTCTCGGGCAGCGACGCAGCATCGCGCAGCGCCGCGAACTCCCACCGCACCTCGACACCTGGCGCGATCGCCAGGATCACCGTGCCGTCGTCGTTCTTGGCCACGACGCGTCCGTAGAGCCCGGACGTCGTCATGACCGCCGAACCCACGCCGATCCGTTCGGTGCGCTGGATCTCGGCGGCGGCCGTCCGTCGCCGGGCCCGCGCGGACAGGGTCAGCAGGACGACCACGACGATCGCGAACAGGAGGAAGGGCAGGTAGTTCACAGCGGTCCCGGCGTCGACGACAGGGTCGCAACGAGCCTACGCGTCGAACAGCGTCGGCCCGGAGCCCGCGGGCGGCGGCGGGGTCAGCCCGAGATGCGACCACGCCGCCGGGGTCGCGACCCGGCCGCGGGGCGTGCGCGCGAGCAGCCCGGCCCGCACCAGGAACGGCTCGGCGACCTCCTCGACGGTCTCGGTCTCCTCGCCGACGGCGACGGCCAGCGTTCCGACGCCGACCGGGCCGCCGCCGAAGCGGCGCACGAGCGCGTCCAGGACGGCGCGGTCGAGGCGGTCCAGGCCCAGCTCGTCCACGTCGTAGACGGCCAGCGCGGCGCGGGCGATGGTCTCGGTGACGACGCCGTCGGCCCGGACCTCGGCGTAGTCGCGGACGCGGCGCAGCAGCCGGTTGGCGATGCGGGGCGTGCCGCGGGACCGCCCGGCGATCTCGGTCGCGCCGTCCGGCCGCAGGTCGACCTCGAGCAGCCCGGCCGAGCGGACGAGGACCTGCTCCAGCTCGGCCGGCTCGTAGAAGTCCATGTGCGCGGTGAAACCGAAGCGGTCGCGCAGCGGACCGGTGAGCAGGCCCGCGCGGGTGGTTGCCCCGATCAGGGTGAACGCGGCGAGATCGAGCGGGATCGCGGTGGCGCCCGGGCCCTTGCCCACGATGACGTCGACCCGGAAGTCCTCCATCGCCATGTACAGCAGTTCCTCGGCCGGGCGGGCGATCCGGTGGATCTCGTCGATGAACAGCACCTCGCCCTCGGTGAGGCTGGTCAGCAGCGCCGCCAGGTCACCGGCCCGCTCGATGGCTGGTCCGCTGGTGACCCGGATGGGCGCCCCGAGCTCGGCGGCGACGATCATGGCAAGGCTCGTCTTGCCCAGCCCCGGCGGGCCGGAGAGCAACAGGTGGTCCGGTGGCCGGTTGCGCCGCAGCGCGCTGTGCAGGACCAGCTGCAGCTGCTCGCGGACCTTCGGCTGGCCGACGAACTCGTCCAGCGCCTTCGGGCGCAACGACGCCTCGACCTCACGCTCCTCCGGCAGCGGAGCCGGGTCGACGAGGTCTTCTGGGGCCTCGCTCATCGGCCTGGACCGTTCGCTCCGCACGCGTCGCTCATCGAGTCCGTCCCAGCAGTTGGATGGCCCGGCGCAGCAGACCGGCGACGTCCGGTGGGGCGTCGTCGGTGATGTCGACGGCTACGACGTCGACGGCGTCGGCGGCCTCCTTGCCGGTGAAGCCGAGCCCGGCGAGGGCGTGGGTCAACTGGTCGCGCCACGGCGGCACCGCCGCCACCGCACCGCCGGTCACGACGCCGGAGTCCGAGCCGTCGATGGAGCCGATGCGGTCGCGCAGTTCGAGCACGATGCGTTCGGCACCCTTGCGCCCGATGCCCGGCACCTTCGTCAGGGTGGTCAGGTCGCTGGTGGCGATGGCGCGGCGCAGGTCACGGGGCGGGTGCACGGCGAGCATCGTCTGGGCGAGCTTCGGGCCGACCCCGTTCGCGGTCTGCAGCAGCTCGAACAGCGCGCGTTCGTCGTCGTCGGCGAAGCCGTAGAGGGTCAGCGAGTCCTCGCGGACAACGAGGCTGGTGGCCAGGCGTGCCTGCTCGCCGACGCGCAGCCGGGCAAGCGTGCCGGGTGAGCACGACACCGCGAGCCCCACGCCGCCGACCTCGACCACTGCCCCGTCAGGGGCGACGGCGGCGACGACGCCGCGGACGCTGGCGATCACGTGCCCTCCTCCGTGCCCGGTCCCTGCGCCCGTCGCGGTGCGTCGGCGCGCGCAGCGGCGGCGTCGCGAGCGGTGCGGGAGGCGGCCCGCTCGGCGTCGTCCAACTCGAGTTCGTCGCGGAGCGCGAGCGCCCGGGCGAAGTGGTCGCGGGCGTCGCCCCAGTGCGCCTGGCCGAAGTCGTTGAGCCCGGCGAGCTGGTGGGTGTAGGCCTCGACGACCGGGCCGAAACGGGTCGCAACGGCGAGCAGTTCGGTGAGGATCGGCGTCGACTCGGCGTACTCGCCGCGGGTCAGGTGCACGTGCGCCAGCCGCAGGCGGGCGACGTGCTGCTGCGCCCGCGTACCGGCGATCTCCGCACGGTCGGCGGCCGCGCGCGCCTCGCGCAGGGCGTCGTCGAGCTCGCCCAGCGTCCGCAGCACGTCCACCAGGTCGCCGCGGGCCACCAGCTCGCCGATCTCGTCCGGCGCCTGCCGCACGCCGTCGCGGAGCTCCGTCACCAGGGCACGCGCGGCGGCCGGATCGGCGTAGGACTCCTGCAACGTGTCGGGGTCGACGACGGGCACGGGCAGTTCCGGAGCGGTCATGTCCTGATCCTCGCCGACCCCCGCACCGCGGCCGCCAGCCGGGCCTGGGCGCTGCCCCGCCACACGTGGCAGATCGCGAGGGCCAGCGCGTCGGCGGCATCCGCGGGCCGGGGCGCCGTGGTGAGGCGCAGCAGGCGGGTGACCATGGCCGTCACCTGGGCCTTGTCCGCCGTCCCCGATCCGGTGACCGCGGCCTTCACCTCGCTCGGGGTGTGCAGGACGACGGGGACGCCGGCCCGGGTCGCGGCGACGATGGCGAGCCCGGCCACCTGCGCCGTGCCCATGACGGTGCGGACGTTGTGCTGGCTGAACACCCGCTCGACCGCGACAACATCCGGCCGGTGCAGCGCGATGGCCGCCGCGATCGCGTCGCCCTGCGCTACGAGCCGCAGGCCAACCTCTGCGTCTGGCGGGGTGCGGATGACGTCGACGTGCACCAGCGACAGCGGTCGCCCGGGGTCGCCGTCGACGATGCCCAGACCGCATCGGGTCATGCCCGGATCGACGCCGAGTACGCGCACGCGGAGCCTTCCGGGAGCCGGCATGTCGAACGGTCGTTCGATCCCGTCCGAGACTAGGACGCCGCCCGCGCGGGGCCGCGCACCAACACGCCGTCGCCGAGGCGGCCCGGCACCCAGGACCGGTCCGTACCGTGTGCTCATGTCCGTCAGCCCGCTGCGCGACCACCGCCGCGGTGTGGTCCGTCCGAGCCCGATGTTCCTCGCCGTCCTGCTACTCACAGCGCTCGGCGGGTTGCTGGCCTGGAGCGAGACCGGCCGCGGGTCGCGGCTTGGGGACTTCGGCGTGCTGCTGTTCGTGCTGGCGGGCTGGATCGTCTCCGTCTGCCTGCACGAGTTCGCGCACGCCGCCGTCGCCTATCGGGCCGGCGATCGCAGCGTCGCGGACGCCGGTTATCTGACCCTCAACCCGTTCAAATACACACACCCGGTGCTCTCGATCCTGCTGCCGCTGTTCTTCATCGTGCAGGGCGGGATCGGCCTGCCGGGCGGCGCGGTCTACCTGCACCGGCACGCGTTCCGCAGCCGGGCGATGCAAAGTGCCGCCTCCGCCGCCGGCCCGCTGACCAATCTCGTGCTGGCGGTCGTGCTGCTGTCCGTCGCGAAGTCCCACCTGCCCGACCTCGCCGTGTTCTTCGCCGGCGGGGACCAGCACGCCCGCTTCTGGTGCGCGGTCGCCTTCCTCGGCTTCCTGCAGGCCACCGCCGCGGTGCTGAACCTCCTGCCGGTGCCCGGCCTGGACGGCTGGGCGATCATCGAGCCCTACCTCGCGCCGTCCACTCAGCAACTGGGCGACAAGATCAAGCCGTGGGGCATGCTCGGGGTCATCGTGCTGCTGCTGTACGTGCCGGAACTCAACGACGCGTTCTTCCGCCTCGTCGACTGGCTGGCGGCGCGGACGGGAGCGCCGTCGCTGCTGTGGGCCGCCGGTCGGGTGTTCTTCCGCTTCTGGGCCAAGCAGCCGCTCTGACGGCGCCGCCTCCCCGGGGCCGGGAGATCAGCCGCCGTTCGGTGCTGGTGGGGGCCGCCGGCGCGCTCGCCCTCGCGGCGTGCAGCTCGTCCGGACCCACCGCCGGCTCGTCGGTCAGCGGATCGTTCCGCTCCACCTACCGGCGCGGGCGCGCGACCGGCTGGACCGTCGTCCGTCCGCCCGGGCATTCCGGGGCCGGGCTGCCTGTGCTGGTGGTCCTGCACGGTCGCGGCGCCAACCACCTCAGCGCCTACGGCGACCTGCACCTGGACGAGACGCTCGCCGCGACCGTCCGGCAGGGCGGGGCCCCGTTCGCGCTGGCGAGCGTCGACGGGGGCGACCACGACTACTGGCACCCGCGCCGCGCCGGTGACCCGGCCGGCATGGTGGTGCACGAGTTCCTGCCGCTGCTGGCCGACCACGGCCTCGACGTGCGGCGGATCGGCCTGCTCGGCTGGTCGATGGGTGGCTACGGCGCGCTCTACCTGGCGTCCGTGCTCCGGGCGTCACGCGTGGCGGTGGCCGTTGCCGAGAGCCCGGCGATCTGGCGGCACAGCTACCAATCGGCGACAGGGGCGTTCGACGACGCAGCCGACTTCGACGCCCATACGATCTTCGGACGCGAGCGGGACTGGGCCGGTATCGCACTGCGCATCGACTGCGGCGACGCCGACGGCTTCGCGCCCATCACCCGTGACCTGCGGTCGGCGATCACGCCCGCGCCGGCCGGCGGCATCGAGCCGGGCGGGCACGACTCGGCGTACTGGCGCAGCCAGGCGCCGGCACAACTGGCCTTCGTCGGGCGCCACCTCGGGTGACAACCCACACGACTACTCGGCGCCGACGGCCTCGAGCACCTCGTCGCTGACGTCGAAGTTGGCGTAGACGTTCTGCACGTCGTCGAGGTCCTCGAGCGCATCGACCAGCTTGAGCACCTTGCGGGCGCCGTCCTCGTCGAGCGGCACCTGCAGGGTGGGCAGGAAGGACTGGTCGGCCGACTCGTACTCGATTCCCGGCGTCCTGCAGCGCGGTGCGGACCGGGACGAGGTCGGTCGGCTCGCAGATCACCTCGTAGGCGCCGCCGAGGTTGTTGACCTCCTCGGCGCCGGCGTCGAGGACGGCCAGGAGCACGTCGTCCTCGGACAGTCCGGCGTCCGGGACGATCACCACGCCCTTGCGGTTGAACAGGTAGGACACCGACCCCGGGTCGGCGAGCGAACCGCCGCTGCGCGTCATCGCGGTGCGGACCTCCATGGCCGCGCGGTTGCGGTTGTCGGTGAGGCACTCGACGAGC
The DNA here is from genome assembly GCA_963787985.1 of uncultured Actinomycetota bacterium. Classification (GTDB taxonomy): domain Bacteria; phylum Actinomycetota; class Actinomycetes; order Mycobacteriales; family Jatrophihabitantaceae; genus Jatrophihabitans. Next base: position 690,170 of record CAWBEL010000004.1, read on the forward strand.
AGGGCCACTCCGTTCGCCCCGTAACCCTCGTACATGATCGTCTGCCAGTCGGCGCCGCCGGCCTCGGCACCGGAGCCGCGCTTGACGGCACGCTCGATGTTGTCGATCGGGACGGAGTTCTTGCGCGCCTTCTGGACGGCGTCGTAGAGGGTCGGGTTGCCGTCGACGTCACCGCCGCCCATGCGGGCCGCGACCTCGATGTTCTTGATGAGCTTGGCGAACAGCTTGCCCCGCTTGGCGTCCTTGGCCGCCTTCTGGTGCTTCGTCGTCGCCCACTTGGAGTGGCCACTCACAGCCCCTGCTCCGTTCCCGTCTCGTCGCCCGTCACGCCGATCGCCCAGTCTAGCGAGGGGCCGGTGAGGCGCCTGCCTGCTCGATCATGCGGACGAACAGCGCGTGCACGCGCAGGTCGCCGGTCACCTCGGGGTGGAAGGACGTGGCCAGCAGGCGCCCCTGCCGCACCGCGACGACGTGGCCGTCGCCGGTCGTGCCGATCGCCGTCGCCCGCCCTCCGACCTCCTGCACCCACGGGGCGCGGATGAACACCGCGCGCACCGGCTCGCCGTCCACGCCCTCGATGGCCACGTCCTCCTCGAAGGAGTCGACCTGCCGGCCGAAGGCGTTGCGGCGGACGGTGATGTCGATGCCGCCGAAGGTGGTCTCGATGGTGTCGCCGCCGGCGTCGACCCGGTCGGCGAGCAGGATCATGCCGGCGCACGAGCCGTAGACGGGCAGGCCGCCCGCGATGCGCTCGCGCAGCGGTTCGAGCAGCTCGAACGTGCGGGCCAGCTTGACGATCGTCGTCGACTCACCGCCCGGGAGCACCAGGCCGTCGACCGCCGCCAGCTCACCGGGGCGACGGACGGTGACCGCCTCGACCCCGGCGGCCGTCAGGGCGCGCAGGTGTTCGCGGACGTCACCCTGCAGAGCCAGCACACCGACGGTCGACACGGGACTCGAGCGTAACCACCACGCCTAAGCGGGCAGGGCCGGGCCGCTTGCTGCCTCCCGCAGCCGGGCGGCGAGATCCTCCGCCTCGCCGGCCAGCGACGTCAGGGTCAGATCGGTCGGCCGCGACAATCCGATCCTGATCAGATTGCGCGCGACCACGCTCGGCTTGTTGCCCACGGCCCAGGCGCGTCGCTCGAGAGCTTCGAGCTCGCGCGGGTCCAGCCGCAGTGCGAACACCACGGAGCCACGCCCGCGCCGTCGGCTCCGGCGCAACTCGTCGGACTGCTCGAGGAAGCGTTGCGCCGCCGTCCACTCCGCGTTCTGGGCGGCCACCACCGCGCGCGCCCGCTGCGACGCCTCCTGCGATGGCGTGCAGTCCCCGCCGCCATCGGCTGGGTTGTCGCTGGCTGTCATGGCGTCGCTGGCTGTCATGGCGTCGCTGGCTGTCATGGCGCCGCTGGCTGTCATGGCGCCGACGGTAGAGCCGATCACGGGTTGCGAGGCGCGACGACGGCGATGTGGACAGCGATCGTTGTTGTCCACAGCCCCGGGCCCGCGAGGATCCGGCGCGATGACTCCTTCCGTGGATTGTCTGACGGCTGTACTACGGAAAATCCGTAGTACAGCCGTCATACAGATCGCGAGACCGACACTGTTCTCCGGCCGTGACGCGGACTCAGGCGGTCGCGAACCGGGTGAGGGTCTTCTCCGCGTTCACCTCGGGCAGCCACTCCCGCCAGACGCGGTAGTACGCGAGCTCCTCCTTGGTGCGCAGCGGGGGCTCGACCGCGTACCGCTCCGCCTCGAACTCGGCGTCGTCGATGTCGGCCGCGACCTCGTCCGAGAGCACGTCGCGTGCGCCGGACCCGTCACCGAATTGGGCCTTGACGCGCCACAGCAACTCCTCGGGCAGCCAGCCCGAGAACGCCTCCCGCAGCACCTGCTTCTCCATCTCGCCCTTGCGCGGGATCTTGAGCTCGATCGGCAGGCGCATGGCCCAGTCGATGACCTCGCGGTCGAGGAACGGCACCCGCGCCTCGAGCGAGTGCCGCATCGTGACGCGGTCGGCCCGCTGCAGGTTCAGGTTGTGCAGGCCGTCGACGGTGCGTTCCAGTTCGTCGTGCAGGTCCTGCGGCAGGTGGATGTCGCGCATGTACTCGTAGCCGGCGAACAGCTCGTCCGCACCTTCGCCGGTGAGCACGACCTTGACGTGCTTGGCCGTTTCCCGGGCCAGGAAGAAGTTGGGCACCGCGCTGCGGACGAGGGCGGGATCGAACGACTCGATGGTCTGGACGACTCCCGGCAGCGCTTCGATCGCCTGCTCGGCGTCGTAGAGCACCTCGTGGTGGTCGCTACCGATGAATTCCGCGACCTGCCGGGCCGCGACGACGTCCGGACTGCCGGCCGTGCCGACGGCGAAGGTCTGCAGGGTCTCGCCGCGCTCGGTGAGGTACCGGGCGGCCACGGCCGCGACGATCGAGGAGTCGAGACCCCCGGACAGGAACACGCCCACCGGGACGTCACCCATCATCTGCCGTTCGACGGCGTCGACGATCACGTCGCGAGCACCGCGCACCGGGTCGCCCGGCACCGGGCCGGCGGTGCGGGGAACCGATTCGGCGAAGCGGCGCAGTCCCGTCTCCGGGGTCCAGTAACACCCGGGAGGAAACGGCTCGGCTCCCGCCTGCCAGGACGGGTCGTAGGCGTGCAGTTCCGACGCGAAGCGGATCGTCGCGCCGCGCCGCGACCAGTAGAGCGGCTTGATGCCGACCGGGTCGCGGGCGGCGACGAAGCGACCGTCCTCGCCGGCGAACACCAGCGCGAACATGCCGTTGGTGAGCACCAGGGCGTCCGGGCCGTCGCGGTCGATGAGGTGTAGCGCGACCTCGTTGTCCGAGCGGGTCAGCAGGTCACGGTCGGCGAGCACGCGCCGCAGCGTGGCGTGGTTGTAGATCTCGCCGTTGCCCACCAGCAGCGCCGAGTCGTCGGGCAGCCGCAGCGGCTGGTGGCCGCCTTCGACGTCCACGATCGACAGCCGCCGATGGCCCAGCCAGTGCCCGCCGACCTCGACGGTGCCGGCGTCGTCCGGCCCGCGATGGACGAGCCGATCGAGCATCGGTAGCAGCTCGCCGGCGTCCCCGGGCCCGTACTGGGCGACGATTCCGCACATCGTGGGCGACGCTACGGACCGGTTGTTGCGCTGCGGTTACCAGCCCCGCTCAGCGAGCCGCTATTCCGCTACCAGCCCCGCTCCGCGAGCCGGTGTGGTTCCGGGATCTCCTCGACGTTGATACCGACCATCGCCTCTCCGAGCCCGCGGGAGACCTTGGCCAGCACGTCCGGGTCGTCGAAGAAGGTGGTCGCCTTGACGATGGCCTCGGCGCGCTGTGCCGGGTTGCCGGACTTGAAGATGCCGGAGCCGACGAAGACGCCCTCGGCGCCGAGCTGCATCATCATCGCCGCGTCCGCCGGGGTGGCGATGCCACCGGCGGTGAACAGCACGACGGGCAGCTTGCCGGCGGCGGCGACCTCGCGCACCAGCTCGTACGGCGCCTGCAGCTCCTTGGCGGCGACGTAGAGCTCGTCCTCGGGCAGGTTCTGCAGCCACCGCAGCTGGTCGCGCATCTTGCGCATGTGCGTGGTGGCGTTGGAGACGTCGCCGGTACCGGCCTCGCCCTTGGAACGGATCATCGCTGCGCCCTCGGTGATGCGGCGCAGCGCCTCGCCGAGATTGGTGGAGCCGCAGACGAAGGGCACCGTGAAGGCCCACTTGTCGATGTGATTGGTGTAGTCGGCCGGGGTCAGCACCTCGGACTCGTCGATGTAGTCGACGCCCAGCGCCTGCAGCACCTGCGCCTCGACGAAGTGCCCGATGCGCGCCTTGGCCATCACCGGGATCGACACGGCACTGATGATCGAGTCGATCATGTCCGGGTCGCTCATGCGCGACACGCCACCCTGGGCGCGGATGTCGGCCGGCACGCGCTCGAGCGCCATCACGGCGACGGCGCCGGCGTCCTCGGCGATCTTCGCCTGTTCGGCGGTGACGACGTCCATGATGACGCCGCCCTTGAGCATCTCGGCCATGCCGCGCTTGACCCGCGCGGTTCCGACGGTGGGCTGGTTCTCCGACATGCCCACGATTCTACGGCGGTCGCGGGCGTCCCGGTTGCCCTCGGACCGGGCCGCCCGGCCGCCCGTGGCCTGCGTCGCACCGGCGCCCCGGCGGCGCGTCCGGTCAGCCGTTGACGGCGATCCCCTTGCGGGTGAGGACAACCCACGTGTTGCCGGGGGCGAGGCTGAGGGGCTTGCCGTTCGCGGCGGTCAGCGTCGTGCCCTGATTGAGAGCCGACCGCTTCCAGCTGCCGTTGATGCGCACGCCCTGCCGGAAGACCGCGACCTGACCGGTGCCGACGGTGTACGTGAACTGCGCCGGGTAGCCGTTGACGTCGCGGTCGGCGGTGTAGCTGACGACGCGACAGGCCTGCACGACCACGTTGGTGGCGGTCACGAGATGGCCGTCGGCGGCGTGCTGCGCGACACCGTCGATGTAGCGGACGTACTTCTTGAGCTTCGGGTCGTACGTGAACTGCACCGGGGTGCCGTGGTCGTAGGACCCGGTCACCACGGTGCTGACGCCGTTCGACTTCTTCGCCGGCAACCCTGCGGTGCTCGGGTTGAACGTCCAGCCGTTGCTCTTCGGTCGCGGCGTATGGGTCTTCTTCGCGACCAGGCCCAGGTTCAGGGTGAGGTTGATGTAGGTGGACTCCGAGCGGTCCTGCCGGATGTAGCCCGCAGCCCCGGCATCGTTGCTCCAGCCCGTCAGACCCGCCTTCTTACGGATGTTCAGCGAGACACGCTGCCCGCCGGAGTAGGCCTCGGTGATCTTTCCGTACTGCAGGAACAGGTCCGGGTCACTCGGCCGGGTGCTCCGGACGTAGCCCACGGTTGGCTTGTTGGTGCCGAAGATGGCGGCGAGCCGCGTGTACCCGGCCTCGACCGCCTCGATGTAGACGATGTCGGCCTTGTCGATGCCGACCTGGGGGCGTCCGGGCGCGGTGTCGTCGATCTTGACCGCGATCAGCGGCGTCTTCGGGACGGGGCCGATGCCGGTGAGCGGGTTCTTCGCGGGCGGTGCGGGCGTGGCCGGGGACGACCCGGCCGTCGACGTCGTCGGCGTGGCAGCGGCGGCCGACGCCGAGGGCTTGCTCGCGCCACCGCTGCTCGTGCAGGCGGCGAGTCCGGCCACGGCGACGAGTGACACGGCGGCCAGGGACACGGCGGCCAGGGCCAGGGAAGCGGGACGGGACGATCGGCGCGGGCGCGGCCGGACGTTCATGCCAGGTCCTGTTCGTCGGGGGCGTCGTTCGGGTCGTGCTGTGGGCGTTGCTGGTGCCGCTGCTGGTGCTGCCCCGCCAGCCTCGCATCGGCAGGCCCCGGTACCGGTGCAGGCGGCAGCGTGTCGTCGATGTCGAAGAACTCAGGCATTTCACGGCGTCCGGCGAGCCGGAACAGTCGCGGGATGCGACCGGCCCGCAGCGCGCGGGTGTCCCGGACCGCGTCGTTGTAGAAGCGTCGGGCGATCAACACGCGGGCACCGGCCTCGCGCAGCTCCGCGGCCGCGTCCGGATCGAGCAGGACGACACCGCACGACAGGTCGGCGACCGCGCGCCCGACGGAGTTCTCGATGCCCTGACGCTCGGTGTCCTCACCCTTGGCGTTGACAGCCCGCTGCGCCACGGCCGCGACCCGAACGCGCTCGTCCGGCGGCAGGCCGGAATCCGCGCTCTCGGCGACATGCAGCAGGGCGGCAGCGCGCCGCACGAGCTGCGCGTCCAGGGCGGCCTCGGCAGCGTCGACCCGCGCGTGCAGGCGATCCAGACGGGTGATGGTGAAGGTGACCCACATGGTCAGCAGGACGGCCACCACGACCGCGGCCACGAGCCAGCCGACCGGGAGCATCCGCCCACGGTAGACACCGCGGGCATTCCCGCGCCTGAGGTCGGCGCGACTGTGCCTGGCGCCTCACCCCGCGCCCCCACCGGTGCGGCACGGCGGTTACAGCGGGGCGCCGGCCCCCGCGATGGCGAGCTCGTACACCCGCAGGACCTCGGTGACGATGACCGACCAGTCGTAGGGCTGGACGGCGCGGTCGCCTGCCTCGATCAGGCGCGCCCGCAGGTCCGCGTCATCGAGCACCTCGCGTAGCGCGGCCGCGAGCGCCTCGGCGTCACCAGTCGGGAACAGACGTCCCGCGGTGCCGCCCACGAGCACCCGACGGAACGCCTCGAGGTCGCTCGCCACCACCGGCGTCCGGGACGCCATCGCCTCGAGCAGGATGACCCCGAAGCTCTCGCCGCCGGTGTTCGGCGCGCAGTAGACGTCCACCGAGGCCAGCAATCGCGCCTTGTCGGCCTCGCCCACCTGACCGAGCAGCACGACGCGGTCGGCGACGGTCTCGGGCAGGTCGGCCCGGAAGTCCTCGGCGTCGCCGCGGCCCGCGACCAGCACCTCCAGCCCCGGACGCTCGCCCGCCAGCAGTTCGAGCGCGGCCACCAGCACGTCCATTCCTTTGCGTGCCTCGTCGTAGCGTCCGATGAAGCCGATCGCGCCGCCGGGATGTGGGTAGTTCTCGAACGGTTCGGCGCCGCGGAAGCGTTCGACGGCGACGCCGTTGGGGATGACGACGGCGTCACCCCCGAGGTGTTCCACGATCACTTTGCGGGCGGCCGGCGAGACCGCGATCTTGCCGGTGATCTTTTCCAGGAACGGCTGCAGCACGGTGTCGAACATGGACAGGAAGCGCGAGCGCGCCGTCGCCATGTGGAAGGTGGCGACCAGCGGGCCGTCGTGGATCATGCAGGCAAGCAGCGACAGGCTCGGTGGTGCCGGTTCGTGGACGTGCACGACGTCGAAGGCACCGTCCCGCAGCCAGCGCCGGACCCGTGCTGCGGACACCAGCCCGAACTGCACGCGTGCGACCGACCCGTTGTACGGGATCGGCACCGTCTTGCCCGCCACCTCGACGTAGGAGGGCAAGCCGACCGTCTCGTCGTCGCCGGGTGCAAGCACCGACACGTCGTGGCCGAGTTCGATGAGCTTCTCCGCGAGATCGCGGACGTGGGCCTGCACGCCGCCTGGGATGTCCCACGAGTACGGGCAGACGATGCCGATGCGCACGTCACACCACCTCATGCCACCGGTTCGGCGGCCGCCGGACGGGGCGCCAGGTCGGCGAGCCACAGGCGTTGCAGCATGTGCCAGTCCGCGGGGTGCTCGACGATGCGCCGCGCGAAGTGGTCGGCCAGCTGCTGCGTGGCGGCGGCCACCGCTGCCGTCGGGTCGTCGTCCGGTCCGCCGACGTCGAGGGGCGGGCTGATGGTGTTGCCCCAGTCGTCGCCGGCGAAGTACGCGTGCACCGCGAGCAGCGGGGCGCCCGTACGCCGCGCGAGCAGGGCGGGTCCGGCGGGCATCTTGGCCGTCTCGCCGAAGAACTCCACCTCGACGCCGCGGCGGGAGAGGTCGCGGTCGGCGAGCAGGCACACGGCCCTGTTCTGCCGTAGCCGCTCGGCGAGGACGTCGAAGGGCGGGCGTTCGCCGCCGGTCAGCGCGAGCACCTCCATGCCCAGGCCCTCGCGGAAGTCGACGAAGCGGTCGAACAGCGACTCGGGTTTGAGCCGTTCGGCAACGGTCGTGAACGGTCCGCTGTGCGCGACCAGCCAGGCGCCGCTGATCTCCCAGTTGCCGGAGTGCGGCAGGGCGAGGACCGCGCCGCGGCCGGCGGCCAGCGCGGCGTCGAGGTGCTCGCGGCCGTGCGTGTTGCCGTCGGTCCGGGCCACGACGTCCCGCAGGTCCATGCTCGGCAGGCGGAACGTCTCCAGCCAGTAGCGGGCGTAGGCGCGCAGGGCGTCACCGACCAGCGCGTCCATGCGCAGCTCGGACACCGACGGGCCGACCACCCGGCGCAGGTTGCGCCTCAACTGCTGGGCTCCGGGCCCGTTGCGGACGGTCGCGGCGTCGGCGGCGGCCCGGAACGCGCGGCCGGACACCCCACCCGGAAGCGCGCGCAACGCACCCCAGCCGGCGGCGTAGCCGAGGTCGATGGTGCGGCCGCGGACCCGGTCGAGCATCAGGCTCCCGCCGCGCGGTCCGCCGTCCGGTCGGCCGTCTCGTGGGCGGTGCGGCGGGCGGCCCGGCGGCGAGCGGTGCCCCGGGCCCGGCCGGTGCGGACGGGCGTGCTTGGTCCGGCGTCGGGCGCCGGCCGGTGCGCCTGCTCCCAGACCGTGGCGAAGCGCTGGAAGACGGTGATCGCCGACGCCGCGACCAGCAGCCACAACGCAACGGCGAGCACGTACGGGACGCCGAAGCCGGTGAGGCCGGTGCCCACGAGCACGGCGATCAGGCGCTCGGCCCGTTCGGCGACGCCGACAGTCGCGGTCAGCCCGGCGGCCTCGGCGCGGGCGCGGATGTAGGACGTCAGCGATCCCAGCACGAGGCAGAGCAGCGCCGCCAGCAGCATCCACCGCTGGTCGTGCCGCGCGTAGTACCAGGCGACGGTGCCGAAGATCGCGGCGTCGGCGATGCGGTCGCAGGAGGAGTCGAGCACCGCGCCGAACACCGAGGCCCTGCCGCCGGCGCGCGCGACCGCGCCGTCGACGAGGTCGAGCAGGACGAAGAACGTGATGATCAGCGTGCCGGCGAGCCACCACCCCCGCGGGAAGCACACCACCGCCGTCGCGACCGCGCCGACCGTCCCGACGGCGGTGACCGCGTCGGGCGTCACGCCGGCCCGCGCCAGGCTGGTGCCGAGCGGGACGAGCGCGCGCGAGATGGATGCTCGCGCGTGGATGTTCAGCACGCTGGTGGGGTGTCCGTTCCGGGTCCGGGCCCGCGGCGCCGCAGGAGCGGGCGAGCTGTCGAAAGGCCCACGATACCGGCCGGGCGCTGTACGCCCCGGTATGGCGCGGCCGTCAGAGCCAGGTGCCGGGACGGGTGTTGACCTTGAGCAGGGCCTCGGCGACGCCCTTCTTGTCCTGGCGCTGCGCCTTCACCGCGATGATGGAAGCAGCCCGGACGATGCACCCGCTGCCCGGCTGGGACTCGTAGAAACCGTCGGCGCCGGTCTCGGCGATCTCGCGCCACTGCCGCGCGAGGGCGCTGGCCGCGGCGACGTCCGGCAGCTCGGATCCCACGAGAACCCGCGAGCCGCTGACCAGTTCGAGCCAGACCTCGTGCACCGGCTGCGCGCTACTTCTTCGGCAACTTGAGCTTGGACAGGTCCGGCATCTCCATGCCCGGCGGCAGACCGTCGACCCCCGGCATGCCCGAGGCACCCGGGAACCCGGCCGGGAAACCGCCCGGCGGCAGGCCGGCCGGCATGCGCGGCTGCGACGGCCCGCGCGTGCGTCCCTTGTTCTGCTTGGCCTTGCGCTTGTTCTTCGACGACTTGGTCGCGCTGCGCTTGCGCATCCCCGGGATCATGCCGCCCATCTGGCCCATCATCTTGCGGGCCTCGAAGAAGCGGTCGACGAGCTGGTTGACCTCGCTCACCTTGACGCCGGAGCCGTTGGCGATGCGCAGCCGGCGTGAACCGTTGATCATCTTCGGGTTGGCGCGCTCGGCCGGCGTCATGCCGCGGATGATCGCCGCCGTCCGGTCGAGGTCCTTGTCGTCGATCTGGCTGATGGCGTCCTTCATCTGCCCCATGCCGGGCATCATTCCGAGCAGGTTGCCGATCGGGCCCATGCGCCGGATCGCCTGCAGCTGGTCGAGGAAGTCGTCGAGCGTGAACTCGTTGCCGGCCGCGAGCTTCGCGGCCATCGCCTCGGCTTCGTCTTCGTCGAAGTGTTTCTGGGCCTGCTCGATCAGGGTGAGCATGTCGCCCATACCGAGGATGCGCGACGCCATCCGGTCAGGGTGGAAGACGTCGAAGTCCTCGAGCTTCTCCCCGTTGGACGCGAACATGATCGGCTGCCCGGTCACCTCGCGGACCGACAGCGCCGCACCACCGCGGGCGTCACCGTCGAGCTTGGTCAGCACGACACCGGTGAAGCCGACGCCGTCGCGGAAGGCCTCGGCGGTGTTCACGGCGTCCTGGCCGACCATGGCGTCGACGACGAACAAGACTTCCTGCGGGTCCACCGCAGCGCGGATGTCGGCCGCCTGCTGCATCATCTCCGCGTCGATGCCCAGCCGGCCGGCGGTGTCGACGACGACCATGTCGTGCTGCTGGCGGCGGGCGACCTCGATGGAGTCGCGCGCGACCTTCACCGGGTCGCCCACCCCGTTGCCCGGCTCCGGCGCGTAGGTCGGAACCCCGGCGCGCTCACCGACGATGCGCAACTGGTTGACGGCGTTGGGGCGCTGCAGATCGCAGGCCACGAGCAGCGGAGTGTGCCCCTGCTCGCGCAGCCAGTGCGCCAGCTTGCCCGCCAGCGTGGTCTTACCGGCGCCCTGCAGGCCGGCGAGCATGATCACCGTCGGCGGCTGCTTCGCGTAGACCATGCGCCTGGTCTCGCCGCCGAGGATCGCCACCAGCTCGTCGTTGACGATCTTGATGACCTGCTGCGCGGGGTTCAGGGCCTTGCTGACCTCCTCGCCGCGCGCGCGCTCCTTGATGCGGTTGATGAACTGCCGCACCACCGGCAGCGCGACGTCGGCCTCGAGCAGCGCGATGCGGATCTCGCGTGCGGTGGCGTCGATGTCGGCGTCGGAGAGCCGGCCCTTGCCGCGCAGGTTGGTGAAGACCGCGGAGAGCCGGTCGGAGAGCGTGTCGAACACTGCTGTTTCCCTCGCGAATTCGCTGGCGCGACGGACGGATGGACCGCTCCAGCCTACGTGGCGCGGGCCCGGCGCCGAGGTGCGCCGCAGCCGCGGCCCGCGGTCCCGGACGCGGCGAAGGCTGGCCAGCGCACCATGCCGTGCGGTATGACGGGGGTCACACCCGAATTGTCCGGTTACCGGAGGTGCCCGTGCGTCGTACCCGTCGGCTCGTGCTGACTCTTGCCACGATCCTTGCGCTCGTCGTCGGACTCGCCGCGCCGGCCGAGGCAGCCGGCATCCACTATGTCGCGCTCGGCGACTCGTACTCCTCCGGCGTCGGCGCGGGCAGCTACATCTCCAGCAGCGGCTCCTGCGACCGGAGCACGAAGGCCTACCCCTACCTCTGGTCGGCCGCGCACTCCCCCGCGTCGTTCACCTTCGCGGCCTGCTCCGGGGCGAAGACCTCCGACGTGCTGTCCAGCCAGGTGTCGTCGGTGACGTCGTCGACGACGCTCGTCAGCATCACGATCGGCGGGAACGACGAGAACTTCTCCTCGATCATGGAGGACTGCAACCTGCATGGCGACAGCACCTGCGTGAACGAGATCAACTCCGCCGAGGCCGATGCCCGCGCCAACCTGCCCGGCAAGCTCGCGAACGTCTATGCAGCGGTCAAGAGTCGCGCCCCGAGCGCTGAGATCGTCGTTCTGGACTATCCGCACTTCTACGACCTGTCCAACGACTGCATCGGCCTCAGCCAGACGAAGCGCACCAAGATCGACGAGGGCATCGACGTGCTCGACGGCATCCTCAAGACGTCGGCGGGCAAGGCCGGAGCGCACTTCGCCGACGCACGCGGCGCGTTCAACGGGCACGTGATCTGTGACAGCAACCGGTGGCTGCACTCGATCAACTTCACCGACATCACCGAGAGCTACCACCCGACGGCCACCGGGCACTCGTCCGGCTACCTGCCCACCTTCACCGCCGGCGTCTGACCGCAGCACCCGGCAGGGGCCCGCTCGCAACGGTGCGAGCGGGCCCCGTCGCCGTGCGTCACGCTCAGAGCAGCCCGCGGCCGCCGTCGACGTAGATGACCTGGCCGGTGACGTACCCCGACTCCTCGCCGGCAAAGAACGCGACCGTGTTGGCGATGTCCTCGGGCACGCCGCCGCGGCGCACCGGCACCGCTGCCGCGACCGCCTCGCGCATCTGCTCGATCGATCCGCCGGTGCGCTCGGCCGTCGCCTTGGTCATGGCCGTCTCGATGAAGCCGGGGGCGATGGCGTTGGCGGTGACGCCGAACGGGCCGAGCTCGATCGCAAGCGTCTTGGTCAGCCCCTGCAGACCGGCCTTGGCGGTGGAGTAGTTCGACTGGCCGCGGTTGCCCAGCGCCGACGTCGACGACATGCACACGATGCGGCCGTACTTGGCCTCGACCATGTGCTTCTGCGCGATCTGGCTGCACAGGAACGCGCCGCGAAGGTGGACCTCCATGACCATCGTCCAGTCGTCGTCGGTCATCTTGAACAGCAGGTTGTCGCGCAGCACGCCGGCGTTGTTGACCAGCACGTGCAGGCCACCGAACTCGCCGACCAGCGTGTCGACCGCGCTCTGCACCTGGTCGCGCTTGGACACGTCGGCACCGAGACCGATGGCGGTGCCGCCGGCCTTCGTGATCTCGTCGGCGGTGGCCTGGGCGGCGTCCTGCTGCAGGTCGAGCACGCCGACCTTCGCGCCGTCGGCGGCGAGGCGCGCGGCCACGGCGGCGCCGATGCCCTGCGCGCCACCGGTGACGAGCGCGACCCTGTTCTGAACTCCTGGCATTGCTGAGCTTCCTCTCGATAAGGGTTTACTGGCGGCCGCGGGCGACCAGACGACGGACGCCCGACAGCCAACGATCCGGGTCCGAGGCCTTCTGACTCCAGAACGTACCGACCTCGGGATGCGGCAGGATCAGGAACCGCTCCTCGGCGATACCCGCGAGCACGACCTCGGCCACCCGCTCCGGCGGGATGATCTCGCCGGACGCCGCCACCGCCTGCGCCCCGGGCTCACCCTCGGCGAGCGGGTCCATGAGCATCGGGGTGGCGACACCCAGCGGGCACACGACGCTCACGCCGACACCCTGGCTGCCGTAGGTGACCGACAGCCACTCCGCGAGTCCCACGGCGGCGTGCTTGGTGGCGGCGTACGGCGCGTCGCCGGGCGAGATGAGCAAGCCGGCCGCCGACGCCGTGTTGACAAGCCAGCCACGTCCGTTCGCCACCATCGACGGCACGACGGCTCGCGCGGCGTAGACGTGCGCCATGACGTTGATCTCGTAGGCGCGGTGCCACAGGTCGTCCGGATCGTCCTCGACACCGATCCCGGTGGTGATGCCGGCGTTGGAGCAGAACACGTCGATGCGGCCGTCGCGCGTGATCGTCCGCTCGACCAGCGCCGCCACCGCGGCGGCGTCGGCGACGTCGACCTGCTCGGCCACGCCGCCCACCTCGGCCGCGACGCGCTCGGCGAGTTCGAGGTTGCGGTCGACCACGACCACCTGGCTCGCGCCCCCCGCGTGGAAGGCGCGGCACAGCGCGGCGCCGATGCCGCTGGCGCCCCCTGTGACGACGACGATTGCGTCCTTGATGTCCATCTAGGCCTCCGGTCCGAGAGCGCGCAGCAGGTCGAGGTCGGCGGCGCCGGACGGCGTCGGCAGCAGGGCCATGACGGGCGTCTTCACGCCGGCGTCGGCGTAGGCCTGCACCTTGTCGCGGCACTCGGCCGGCGAGCCGTGCAGAACAAGATCGTCGACGACGTCGTCGGGTACCGCCGCCGCGGCCCCCTTGCGGTCGCCGGCGGCCCACGCCTCGTGCATCGGGCGCAGCCGGTCGCCGCGGCCGAGCCAGTCGTGGAACGCGGCGTAGGCGGGCACCGTCAGGTACGTCGAGATCAGCGTCTTGCCGAGCGTGCGGGCGTAGTCGCTGTCGTCGGTGGGGCAGACGAAGATCCGCGCGACCACATCGGCGGACGCGTTGTCGACCGCGGCCAGGCACTGCGCGACGTCGTAGGGCGCGAGCCAGTTCAGGATCGCGCCGTCGGCCTCGCGCCCGGCCAGGCGCAGCATCTGCGCGCGCAGCGCGGCGACCAGGACCGGCGGCGGGTCGGCGGGGGCCTGCTCCAGCTTGAAGCGCTTGACGTGGATGGTGTCGGTGTCGACGGTGACCCGCTCCCCGGCGAGCAGTGCTTTCGTGGTGCGCAGGACGTCGCGGGTGCGCTGGAAGGGCTGCTCGAACGGGATGCCGTTCCAGTCGCCCACGATGACCGGCGACGACGCGCCGAGCCCCAGCACGAAGCGGCCCGGCGCCGCCGCCGCGAGCGAGGCCGCCGACATCGCGATCAGCGCGGGGCCGCGGGTGTAGACGGGCACGATCGCGGTGCCCAGGCGCAGCGTCGGCTCCCACGCCGAGGCCAGCGCGAGCGGGGTGAACGCGTCGGTGCCGTTGGTCTCGGCCGACCAGACGTCGGTGTAGCCGAGATCGGGTAGCGCCCGGATGATGTCGGCGTGCTGCGCGAGCGGCACCCCGATCAGCGGGATGGTGAGGCCCCAGCGGGTGGTCATCTCGAAACGCCCTCCTCGGGTGTGGGTCGTGGTCCGGTCGCCAGACCGGCCAGGACGAAGTCGGACAGCTCGGCGGCGAGCTGCGCCGGGCGCTTGCGGCCCCCGGCGCGGTACCAGACCGGCAGCTCGTTGACGAAGCCGAAGATCGCGAACGTGACCGTGTCCGCCGACACCGCCGTGTCGAACGCGCCGGAGCCCTGCCCGTCGCGCACGAGCCGGCGCAGGGCGTCGTGGTAGCGCCGCCGCCTGCGCCGGTACTGCTCGGCCCGCTCGTCGCCGAGGCGGTGCATCTCGCGCCAGAACACCAGCGCCTGCCGCGCGCTGCTGGCCGTCGACACGACGAGGTCGTCCACCAGCGCGCGCAGCGTCTCGGCCGGCGACAGCCCACGCGCCAGGATCTCGTCCATCGCCGCGAGCTGGCGGTCGATGAGATCGCCGTACACCTCGTAGAGCAGATCCTCCTTGCTCGCGAAGTGGTGGTAGAAGCCGCCCTTCGCGACACCGGCCGCGGTGACCACCTGCGACACGCTGGTGGCCTCGTAGCCCTGCCGCGCGAACAGCTCCACGGCGGCGTCGAGCACGCGCACGCGCACGCCGCGGCCGGCCGGCTCGCGGGCGGCCGCGGTCACGGCCTTTCCCGGGTCGGGATGCCGGTCACCTACGCCGGCGCGTGCCGGCGCAGTTCCTCGCGCGCCAGCGAGCGCAGGTGCACCTCGTCCGGGCCGTCGGCGAGGTGCAGCGTGCGCAGCTGCGCCCACATCGCGGCGAGCGGGACGGCGTGGTCGACACCGGCGCCGCCGTGCGTCTGGATGGCGCGGTCGAGCACGTAGGACGCTGCGCGCGGGGCCGCGACCTTGATGGCCGAGATCTCGGTGCGGGCCTCCCGGGCGCCGACGGTGTCGATGAGCCACGCCGCCTTGAGCACCAGCAACCGCGCCTGCTCGAGCGCGAGCCGCGACTCGGCGATCCATTCCTGCACGACGCCATGGGACGCGATGGGCGAGCCGAACGTGGTGCGCTCGGACGCGCGGACACACATCAGCTCGAGCGCCCGCTCGGCCATGCCGAGGCAGCGCATGCAGTGGTGGATGCGGCCGGGGCCGAGGCGCGCCTGCGCCATCATGAAGCCGCCGCCCTGCGGGCCGAGCAGGTTCGTCGCCGGGACGCGGACGTTGTCGTAGTGGATGATCGCGTGCCCGCCGTGCGGCCCGTCGTCGTAGCCGAAGACGGTGGTCGAGCGCTCCAGCGTCACCCCGGGGGTGTCGAGCGGGACGAGGATCATCGAGTGCCGGGCGTGCCGCGCGGCGTCGGGGTCGCTGACGCCCATGACGATCGCGACCTTGCACTCCGGCCGCATCGCGCCGGTCGACCACCACTTGCGGCCGTCGACGACGTACTCGTCGCCGTCGCGGGTGATCGTGGTGGCGATGTTGGTGGCGTCGGACGAGGCGACGGCGGGCTCGGTCATGGAGAAGCAGGACCGGATCTCGCCCTCGAGCAGCGGGTGCAGCCACTGCTGCTTCTGCTCGTCGGTGGCGAACATCGCGAGCAGTTCCATGTTGCCGGTGTCGGGCGCCGAGCAGTTCATCGCCTCGGGTGCGATCGCGGCCGATCGCCCGGACAGCTCGGCGATCGGGGCGTAGTCCAGCACCGTCAGCCCGGCGCCGTGCTCGGCGTCGGGCAGGAAGAGGTTCCACAGGCCGCGCTTGCGGCCGCTCTCCTTCAACGCGGCCAGCACGTCCGGTGTCCGGAACGGCGTGCCGGCGGCGCGATTGTCGGCCGCCTGCTTCTCGAAGACGGGCTCGGCGGGATAGATCTCCTCGTCGAGGAAGTGGCGCGCGGCGTCCTGCAGTTCCAGCGACCGCTCGCTGTGGGCGAACTCCATCGGTGCTCCTCTGCGATGCGGGGTCGGTCGGGTCAGGTCAGCTTCTCGAGCCCGCGCTCGAGCAGCAGGGGGACGGCTGCCCCGAAGTGGTCGAAGCCCTCGCCGACGGTCTTGCCGGCGAGGTAACGGTGGTGGATGCCCTCGGCGACCACGGCGAGCTTGAAGTAGCCGAAGGCGATGTACCAGTCGAGCCGTGAGGTGTCGCGCGACGAGCGGGCGGCGTAGTGCTCGACGGCCTGCGCGCCGGTCCAGAACCCGCGCTCCGGCGTCATCTCGGGCATGACGAGATCCTGCGTCGAACTGATGTCCTGGTAGACGACGAGCAGCCCGACGTCGGTGAGCGGGTCGCCGAGGGTGGCCATCTCCCAGTCGAGCACGGCGGTGATGCGGTCGACGGCCGGCGTGAACATGACGTTGGTGAGGCGGTAGTCGCCGTGCACGATGCCCGGGCGCCGACGGCTCGGGCAGCGTCGTGGTCAGCTGCTCGACGAGGCGGGCGAGCACGTCGAGCGGGCGGGTCTCGGACGCCTCCCACTGCTTGGTCCAGCGACGTACCTGGCGGGCCAGGAAACCGTCCGGGCGACCGAACTCGCCGAGTCCCACCGCGTCGTAGTCGACCTCGTGCAGTGCGACGAGGGTGTCGACGAGCAGCTCGCAGGCGACGGCCGCCTGGTCGCGGCCCAATCCGTCGAGCATGTCGGGCTTGTCCAGGACGACGCCCTCGACGAAGTCCATGAGGTAGAACGGCGCGCCCAGCACGTCCGGGTCGGAGCACAGCGCGACGGCCGACGGTACGGGCACCGGGATCTCAGCCGGTGTCAGCGCGTTGATGACGGTGAATTCGCGGACCATGTCGTGCGCCGTCGGCAGCACGTGTGCGAGCGGCGGCCGGCGCAGCGCCCACGTCGAGGTGCCGTCGGTGATGCGGTAGGTCAGGTTGGACTTGCCGCCGGCGATGACCGAACCCTCGAGCTCACCCTGCCGCAACCCCGGCTGCGTTCCGTCCAGCCAGGTGGTCAGGGCGGCGAGGTCGACACCGGGGAGATCAGCCACTCGACCGACCCTAGAGACCGACCGGTCGGTCGGTCAAGAGGTCCGGATCAGGACGTCGTGGTCTCGGTCTTCGACTCGTCCCGTTCGGATTCCGGCTCGTCCGGCTCGTCCGGCTCTGCCGGCTCGCCTCGCTCGGCCGGGTAGGGGCTCGCCTCGCGCGGAGCCCGGAAACCGCCGTGCCGCAGGAAGTACGCCAGCCCGAGCAGGAAGACGATGATCGCCGTCCAGACGTTGAGCCGGACGCCCAGGATGTGGTTCGCGTGGTCGGTGCGCAGCGCCTCGATGAAGCCCCGGCCGAACGTGTAGCCCATGACGTAGAGGGCCATGACGTTGCCGCGACCGAGCCGCAAGCGACGGTCCAGCAGGATCAGCGCGATGCCGACGAGGACGTCCCAGATCAGCTCGTACAGGAACGTCGGCTGGAAGTACCCCAGCGTCGTGCTGGCGCTGCCGGCGTGGCAGGCCACGGCCTGCGTGCGGTCGACGTCCAGGCAGTGGATCTGCAAGCGCCACGGCGCCGTGGACACACCGCCGTAGAGCTCGTTGTTGAACCAGTTGCCCAAGCGGCCGATCGCCTGCGCGAACACCACTCCCGGCACCGCGGCGTCGGCGAACACGCGGAGATCGATGCCGCGCCTCCGTGCGCCGATCCAGGCCCCCAGCGTGCCGAGGGCGATCGCGCCCCAGATGCCGAGGCCGCCGTCCCAGATCTTCAGCGCGTCGATCGGGTGACCGCCGGACTCGAAGTACAGCTCGGGGTCGGTGACGACGTGGTAGATCCGCCCGCCGATGATGCCGAAGACGATGGCCCACGCGCCGACGTCCCAGACGTGGTCGGGCAGCCCGTGCCGCTCGGCCCAGCGACGCTTGGTCAGCCAGACGGCGACGAGGATGCCGACGATGATGCACAGCGCGTACGCCCGGATCGGCAGCGGTCCGAGGTACCACACGCTGCGCGTGGGGCTCGGGATCGAGGCGAGCACGTGCATGCCCGACACGGTAGCCGCCACTGCTCTCCGGTTGGTCGTTACGTTGGGCGGCATGACAGGTGAGACGCAGATGCGGGCCGTTGTCGTCACCCGGCACGGCGGGGTCGACGTGCTCGAGGTGCAGGAGGTCCCGCGGCCGGCCCCCGGTGACGGGCAGGTGCTGGTCGAGGTCGTGTCGTCCGGGGTCAACTTCAAGGACGTCTACCAGCGCGAGGGCATCTACCCGGGCAAGACCCCGTTCGGTCTCGGTGACGAGTGCGCCGGACGCGTGGTCGCGGTGGGCGCCGGGGTCGACAGCCTGTCCGAGGGCGACGTCGTGGCCACCGCCGGCGCCCGGGGCGGCGCGCACGCGCAGTACACCCTGGTCGACGCGGCGGCCGCAGTCCGCGTCCCCGACGGCGTCGAGGCCGACGTCGCCGCCGCCGCGATGCTGCAGGGCATGACGGCGCACTACCTCGTGCACTCGACGCACCCGGTGGTCGAGGGCGATTCGGTGCTCGTGCACGCCGCCGCCGGCGGGGTCGGGCAGCTGCTGGTGCAGATGGCCAAGGCGCAGGGCGCGACCGTGATCGCGACCGTGGGCAGCGAGGCCAAGGTCGCCACCGCACGGGACGCGGGTGCCGATCACGTGGTGCGCACCGACCAGCAGACCGACCTTGCCGCCGCGGTGCGGGAGCTGGCGCCCGAGGGCGTCCACGTGGTCTACGACGGGGTCGGCAAGGCAACCTTCGAGGCGTCCCTGCGCTCGCTGCGGCGGCGCGGGATGATGGCGCTGTTCGGGGCCTCGAGCGGGCAGGTGCCGCCGTTCGACCTGCAGCGGCTCAACCCGCTCGGTTCGCTGTTCGTCACCCGCCCGACCCTCGCCGACTACATCGCGACGCCCGCCGAGCTCGCCGAGCGCTCGGGCGAGTTGTTCGCCTCGATCGCGGACGGCACGCTGCGGGTCGCCATCGGCGGACGGTACGCGCTGGACGACGTCGCGCAGGCCTACCGCGACCTCGAGGGACGGCGGACCACGGGCAAGCTGCTGCTCGTGCCCTGATGCGCGCTTCCCGGCTCGTGTGGTCGTGACACGCCGGCGTGTCGGCAGCCACACCGGCCGGGAAGGCGCGGATGGTCAGCGGCGGCGGACGCCCCCGGCGAGGTCCTGGGACAGCGCGCGCACGGCGTCCACCCCGGCGGCGTCCGGCGAGTCGAGCAGGCAGCGCACCAGCGCCGACCCCACGATCACGCCGTCGGCGAAGGCCGCCACCTGCGCCGCCTGGTCGCCGTTGGACACGCCGAGCCCCACGCACACCGGCGGTTCGGACGCGAGCGAGCGCACGCGGGCGACCAGCGTCGCGGCCGCGTCACCCACCGAGGTGCGGGCGCCGGTGACGCCCATGACCGCGGAGGCGTAGACGAAGCCGCGGGACGCCGCGGTCGTGGAGACGATCCGCGCGTCGGTGGACGACGGCGCCACCAGGAAGATCCGGTCCAGCTCGTGCCGGTCGGTGGCCTCGATCCACGGCCCCGCCTCCTCGGGGATGAGGTCGGGTGTCACGGCCCCCGATCCCCCGGCGGCGGCGAGGTCCGCGGCGTAGCGCTCGATGCCGTAGCGCTCGACCTGGTTCCAATAACCCATCGTCACCGCGGCGGCGCCGGCCTCGACCACGGCCCGCACGGCGCGCAGCGCGTCGCTCACACCGACGCCGGCCCGCACGGCCGGTTCGGTCGCGGCCTGGATGGTCGGGCCGTCCATCACCGGATCGCTGTAGGGGACACCGACCTCGACCACGTCGCAGCCGCCCTCGACCAGGGCACGCATGGCGTCGATCGAGACGCCCACCGAGGGGTAGCCGACCGGGAGGTAGCCGACCAGCGCGGCGCGCCCGTCGGCCTTCGCCTTCGCGAGGGCGTCGGCAAGCGCGGTCATCTGCCCTCCTCCGTCGGGCGATGACGGCGTGCTGGCCCCATGCATGACCTCGCAAGCTCGGTCATGGCGTCACCCCGGTCGGTCCTCCGGGCTGGGCACCCTGCGCCTGCGGCTCGGCCGGCGCGAGACCGAACCACTGCGAGGCCGTCTCGACGTCCTTGTCGCCACGTCCGGAGAGATTGACCAGGATCACCGCGTCCGGGCCGAGTTCGCGACCGAGCTGCATCGCGCCGGCGAGCGCGTGCGCGGACTCGATGGCCGGGATGATGCCCTCGCTTCGGGCGAGCAGCGAGAACGCTTCCATCGCCTGGGCGTCGGTGATCGGCCGGTACTCGGCACGGCCGGTGTCGTGCAGGTAGGAGTGTTCGGGGCCGACGCCCGGGTAGTCCAGCCCCGCCGAGATCGAATGCGACTCGACCGTCTGCCCGTTCTCGTCCTGCAGCAGGTAGGAGCGCGCGCCGTGCAGCACACCCGGCAGTCCACCGGTGATCGACGCCGCGTGCCGTCCGGTCTCGACGCCGTCACCGGCCGCCTCGAACCCCACGAGCCGAACGTGCGTGTCGGGCACGAACGCGGTGAAGATGCCGATCGCGTTGGACCCGCCACCGACACAGGCTGCGACGACGTCGGGCAGCCGGCCGACGCGCTCGATCATCTGCGCGCGCGCCTCGTCACCGATGATGCGCTGGTACTCGCGCACCATCATCGGGAACGGGTGCGGGCCGGCCGCGGTGCCGAAGACGTAGTTCGTCGTGTCGACGTTGGTGACCCAGTCACGCATCGCCTCGTTGATGGCGTCCTTGAGAGTGCGCGAGCCGGTCGTCACTGGGATGACCTCGGCGCCGAGCAACCGCATGCGGGCGACGTTCAGCGCCTGCCGCCGGGTGTCCTCCTCGCCCATGTACACCGTGCAGTCGAGGCCGAGCAGCGCCGCCGCGGTGGCCGTGGCCACGCCGTGCTGGCCCGCCCCGGTCTCGGCGATGACGCGCTTCTTGCCGATGCGCTGGGTCAGCAGGCCCTGGCCCAGCACATTGTTGATCTTGTGCGAACCGGTGTGGTTGAGGTCCTCGCGCTTGAGCAGCACGCGGGCGCCGCCGGCGTGCTCGGCGAACTTCGGGACGTCGGTCAGCGGCGAGGGGCGGCCGGTGTAGTCACGGTGCAGGCGCTGCAGCTCGGCGCGGAACTCCGGGTCCGCCTGCGTCTCGTGGAACGCTGCGGTGAGGTCGTCGATCGCTGCGACGAGGGCCTCGGGGACGAATCGGCCGCCGTAGGGGCCGAAGTGACCGGTGGCGTCGGGAACGGTGACGGTGCGGTCAGGGACGTGCGTGGTCATAACGGACTCCGGGTGTGCGGACAGGGTGGGACGGCGGGCGACGGGACGTCACCTGCGCCATCGACCGCCGCGCGGCTGTACCGGATGCACGCGCCCACCCTACCGGCTCGCTAGGGTCGGCTCGTGGCCGACAGCGACCGCCCGCGCCGGACGTGGGACGCGGACCCGGTACGGCCGCCCGACCCGGGCACGCCGCGGTGGTTCACGCACTTCGCCGAGGACCACGCCGCCTGGTACGTCGAGCGTTTCCGCACGATGGCGGAGCAGGGCGCCGATCTCGACGGCGAGGCCCGCACGCTCGACGCCCTGGTCGATCGCGGCGCGCGCATGCTGGACGCCGGTTGCGGGCAGGGACGGGTCGGCGCCGCGCTGCACGCCCGCGGCCACGACGTGACCGGTGTCGACGCCGACTCCCGCCTGATCAATGCCGCGCGGGCCGCGCATCCCGGTCCGGCCTGGCTTGTTGGCGATCTCGCCGACCTCGACGCAACGCTCGGTCGTGCTGCCGCCTTCGATGCCATCGTGCTGGCCGGCAACGTGATGGTGTTCCTGGCCCCGGGCAGCGAGCCGCGCGTGCTGAGCTGCCTGCGCCGGTGGCTGGTGCCCGACGGCGTGCTGGTCGCCGGTTTCGCCACCACGGCCGACTACCGCCTCGAGGACTTCGACCGGGACGCGGCGGCGACCGGTCTCACCCTCGAGCACCGTTTCGCGACGTGGTCGCTGCGGCCGTGGCACGACGGGGCCGACTGGGCGGTCAGCGTGCTGCGCCGCCCGGCCTGAGCACCGCTCAGAGCATCGGCCTGCGCCCGGTCCGGGCGTTCGTCAGCGCGACGGGCGGGGCGTTGCCGGGTGCGCGCCGGCGGTGACGAGCTCGGCCACCGCCTGCCGCGGGTTGGGCCGCGTCACGAGCGACTCCCCCACCAGCACGGCGTCCGCGCCGGCTGCGGCGTACTCGATGAGGTCGAGCGGCCCTCGCACGCCGGACTCGGCGATCTTGACGACGTCGGACGGCAGGCCGGGCGCGATGCGCTCGAAGGTGCTGCGGTCGACGTCGAGGGTGCGCAGGTTCCGCGCGTTGACGCCGATCACGCGGGCGCCGGCGTCGACGGCACGGCAGGCCTCGTCCTCGGTATGCACCTCGACGAGCGCCGTCATGCCCAGCGACTCGACACGCTCGCGCAGCCCGATCAGGGCGTTCTGTTCCAGTGCCGCGACGATCAGCAGCACGAGATCGGCTCCGTGTGCCCGCGCCTCGTGCACCTGGTAGGAGCCGACCACGAAGTCCTTGCGCAGTACGGGGATCTGCACCGTCGCGCGCACGGCGTCGAGATCGGCCAGCGTCCCGCCGAAGCGGCGCTGCTCGGTGAGCACGCTGATCACCCGCGCGCCCCCGGACTCGTACTGCGCGGCGAGTGAGGCCGGGTCGGTGATCTGCGCCAGCGACCCCTTGGACGGGCTGCTGCGCTTGACCTCGGCGATGACGCCGACACCCGGAGCCTTGAGCGCGGCGAACGCGTCACGGGCCGGATGCGCCGCGGCGGCCGCCTCACGGACCGCGTCCAGCGGCAGGGCAGCCTCGCGCGCCGCGACATCCTCACGGACGCCGGCGATGATCTCGTCCAGAACGCTCGCCACCGGATCCTCCCGTCAACGTGGTGCGGCCGGTGTGCTCCGGGCCGAGTTTACGAGCGTGCTCGCGACGCCGACGGGCGGGTGCGCCACACGGCCTCGACGACCGGCCGTTCAGCGTGAGGTCGGGTCCTCACCACGGTCGAGCGCGTTCCACAGCGACACCGATTTGCGGGCCGCCTCGTCCGAGGGATCAGGCGTGCGTTCCACGTTCTCGTAGCGCGCGGACATGCCGCCCCAGCGGTGCCCGCGCAGCGCGATGGCAACCCCGGCCAGCAGCACCAGCACGCCGGCCACGACCGAGAGCGTGGGCCACACCGCGTGGACGGCAACGTGCGGTGAGACGCCGGGATCGAGCACCACCGCGCGATGCCGTGCGGAGACCAGCGATCGCGCACGCGCTGCGCTGATGGCCGACGCGGAGGCGAGGCCGCGCCACACCAGCCCGAGGCCGCTGACCGCGACCACGACACCGACCACCCGACGCGCGATGCCGCGGGTGGCGAGCACCGCCACCACGCCGGCCAACGCGACGAGGGCCAGCGCGGTCGAGGCGGAGTCGACCGTCCGTCCCGTCACGTCGAGCACGTCGTCCGGGCGCGGGCGCGGGCGCGGCGACGTGACCGTCTGCCACGTCCGGCTCGACACCAGCAACGCCCCGCCCGCGCCGACGAGGTCGAGCGCCAGCGCCGCGGCGTAGGCCGCGTGCCGGCGGAGCGGCGCGGTGCTCCCGACAGGCGCGCTCACGAGACGGTGCGCAGCGTCTCGGCCGTGGCGATCGCCTGCAGCACCGCGCGGGCCTTGTTGCGGGTCTCCTGCTCCTCGTTCTCCGGCACGCTGTCGGCGACGATGCCGGCCGCGGCCTGCACGTAGGCCTTGCCGTCGCGCATCACCGCAGTGCGGATCGCGATCGCCATGTCCAGGTCGCCCGCGGCGTCGAGATAGCCGACGGCGCCGCCGTAGACGTTGCGGCGCACCGGTTCCAGCTCGTCGATCAGCTCCATCGCGCGCACCTTCGGCGCGCCGGTCAACGTCCCCGCCGGGAAGGTCGCCGTCAGCACGTCGAAGGCGTCGCTGCCGTCGGCCACCCGCGACTCGACAGTCGACACGATGTGCCACACGTGGCTGTACCGCTCGACAGCGCCGAACTCGGTCACGCGCACCGACCCTGGTTCGGACACCCGGCCGAGGTCGTTGCGGGCGAGGTCGACGAGCATGACGTGCTCGGCCTGCTCCTTGGGATCGCTGACCAGTTCGGCCGCCAGCGCCGCGTCCTTCTCCGCCGTCTCGCCACGTCGCCGGGTGCCGGCGATCGGGTGCAGCACGGCGCGATCACCGCTCACGGTGACCAGTGCCTCGGGGCTGCAGCCGACGATGTCGACCTCGTGCCCGGGACTGCCGGTGCGCAGGAAGTACATGTAGGGCGAGGGGTTCAGCGTGCGCAGCACGCGGTAGACGTCCAGCGGGTCGGCGTCGGTCTCGGCGACGAAGCGCTGGCCCACCTGGATCTGGAACACCTCGCCGGCGCGGACGGCCTCGAGGGCCTGCTCCACCGCAGGCAGGTACTGCCCGGCCGGCGTGCGGGACGCGGCCTGTTTCGGCGGTGCCGGCGAGATGGTGGCCACCGTCGACGGGGTCGGCGTGGCGAGTGCGGCCTGCATGCGGTCCAGGCGCAGCACGGCGTCGGCGTAGGCGTCGTCGAGCTCGGCGGCGGTCATCGCCGGCTCGAGGACGGCGTTGGCGATGAGCACGACGGTGCATTCGTGGTGGTCGACGGCGGCGAGGTCGGTGACCAGCAGCATCGACAGCTCGGGCAGTCCCAGCTCGTCGACCGCATTGTTCGGCAACTTCTCGATGCGCCGCACGACGTCGTAGCCGAGGTAGCCGACGAAGCCGCCGGTCAGCGGCGGCAGCCCCGGCAACCGCGGCGCCTTCACCGCGCGCCAGGCCGCGCCGAGGGCGGCCAGCGGGTCACCCGAGGTGGGGACGCCGGTCGGCACCCGACCCGTCCACACCGCCTCCCCGTCGACGACCGACAGGCTGGCCACCGCGTCGACGCCGACGAACGACCAGCGCGAGAACGAGGCCCCCGGCTCGGCCGACTCGAGCAGGAAGGTTCCCGGCCGTCCGGCGGCGAGCTTGCGGTACACCCCCACAGGCGTCTCGGCGTCCGCGAACAGCGTGCGGGTGATCGGCACGAGCCGGTGCGAGACGACGAGCCGGTCCAGGTCGCCGCGGCCGATCGGCGCGACGTTCACGGCTGCACGTCGAGGGCGCCGTCGTCGAAGCACGTCCGGGTGCCGGTGTGGCAGGCCGGACCGACCTGGTCGACGCGCACGAGCAGGGCGTCGCCGTCGCAGTCGAGCGCCACTGATTTCACGTACTGCACGTGCCCGGACGTGTCGCCCTTGACCCAGTACTCCTCGCGCGACCGGGACCAGTACGTCGCGCGCCCGGTCGTCAGCGTCCGGTGCAGCGCCTCGTCGTCCATCCAGCCGACCATGAGCACCTCGTGCGTGTCGTGCTGCTGCACGACGGCCGCAACGAGACCGGCGGGGTCGCGCTTGAGACGCGCGGCAACCTGCGGGTCGAGGTCGGACGGGGCACGGACGGGCATGCCTCGATTGTGCCGAACAGGGCTAGTCGGCTGCGGCGTGGGCGGCCGGGAGCCAGACGGTGACCGTGCTGCCGCCCTCGACCGTGCTGTCGAAACGCACCGCGCCGCCGTGCGCGCGGACGATCGTCGCCACGATGGACAGGCCGAGCCCGGAGCCGCCGCGGGCGCGGGTGCGGGCCTTGTCGGCGCGCCAGAACCGCTCGAACACCTGCGCCGCGTCCTCCGGCGGCAGCCCGGGGCCGCCGTCGATCACCTCGACGGTGACGCCGGTGGCCCCGCCCGAGGCGCGCACGAGGATTGTGCCGTCCGGGTTGGTGTGCACGGCCGCGTTCGTGACGAGGTTGCGAAGCACGCGAACCAGCTGGTCGCGGTCGCCGAGCACCTGCGGACGGCCGGTGACGTCCAGGTCGATCTGCCGCTCGGGGAAGGCGGCCCGCGAGCCGCTGACGACGTCGTCGACGAGGTCGTCGACCTCGATCAGCTCGCGGCGGATGGCCTGCCCGCTGTCGTCGGCGTCTCCGCGCGCCAGCATCAGCAGGTCCTCGACGAGCCGCGACATGCGCGTGCCCTCGGACTCGATGCGGCCGAGGTTGTCGTCGGACTCGTTGCCGATCGCGCGCTGCATGCGGGCCAGCTCGGCGTACCCGCGGATGGACGTCAGCGGGGTGCGCAGCTCGTGCGAGGCGTCGGCGAGGAACTGCCGCATGCGCTGCTCGCTCTCGACGCGGGCCGCGAACTGCGTCTCGACGGCCGAGAGCATGGTGTTGAAGCTGGTCGCGAGCTGACCGACCTCGGTCTCGGGCTCGTCGTTCTCGACGCGTCGGTCGAGGCCGGCGCCCTCCGGCGAGAGTTCGGCGGCGACCTCCTGCGCGGTTGCCGTGACCCGCCGCAGCCGCCGCAGGCTGAACTGGACGCCGTACGCGGTGGCGAGCAGCGCCAGCAGCACGGCGCCGCCGCCGATGAGGGCCTCGAGCACGAGCAACCGGTGCAGGGTGTCCTGCTCGTCGTGCGTGCTCAGCCCGATCACCACCGTGGACAGTTGACCCGGATCGTTCGGATCCAGCGGAATCTGGCGCATCGTGGCGCGCAGCAGCTGGCCGTCGGTCGTCTGGACGGTGAACGGGCTGCCGGAGTTGTAGTTGATCACTGCGTGACGCTGCTCGGCGCTCAGGTTGAGCGGGGACAGCCCGTCGCGCAGGTCCTTCCGCGGAGTCGCCACCACGGCGCCGGTCACCGGGTCGAGCGCGACGGCGTAGACCTCCTGCGGCCGCCCGCCGTCGTAGGTGGTGGGGAAGAAGACGCGGTACAGACCCTGACCGCTGGTGGTCTGCAGCTGCTGGTCGAGCTTGTCGCTCAGGAACGACTTCAGCGCGAAGTAGGTACCACCGCACACCAGCACGACCAGCACGACCACGAGCGACACGACGCCGGTGACCAGCTTGCCGGTGAGGCTGCGCGGGCCGTAGCGGTGCGGCGGCGCGGCCTCACGCGACGCGGGCTTCCCGACCGGCTCGGCCGCCAACGGCACCGTCGGCTCGCCGACGAACTCGAGTCGGCTCATCGACGGGGCCGGGAGATCAGGGACATGATCAGCTGCGCGGTGCCTTGATGACGTAGCCGGCGCCGCGGATGGTGTGGATCAGCTTGGGCTCGACGTTGTCGACCTTCTTGCGCAGGTAGCCGATGTAGAGCTCGACGATGTTCGACTGGCCCTGGAAGTCGTACTTCCAGACGCGGTCCAGGATCTGGGTCTTGGACAGCACGACACGCTCGTTGCGCATGAGGTAGCGCAGCAGCTCGAACTCCGTCGCGGTCAGGTGCACCTCGACCCCGGCGCGGGTGACCTCGTGGCTGTTCTCGTCCAGCTCGAGGTCGGCGACGGTGAGCACGCCCTCGCGGCCGCTGTCGGGCGAGGAGCGGCGCAGCACGGCATGCACGCGGGCGAGCAGCTCCTCGATGCTGAAGGGCTTGATGACGTAGTCGTCGGCGCCGGCGCGCAGCCCGACGATCCGGTCGCTCGCGGCGTCGCGGGCGGTCAGGAAGATGACCGGCACCTGCGACCCGGCGGCGCGCAGGTTCTGCAGCACGCCCAGGCCGTCGAGCCCGGGCATCATCACGTCCAGGACGATCAGGTCCGGGTCGGTCTCGGCCACTCGCGCCAACGCGGCGGTGCCGCTGTCGGCGGTGACGGTCTCGAAACCGTCGAAGCGCAACGCCGAGGAGACGAGGTGCGTGACGTTGTCCTCGTCGTCCACGACCAGGACACGGCGTTTGGTGTTGGACGACGCGACGGTGGCAGCGCTCATCGGCTCTCCCCTGGATCCAGTCTTGGTTGGTGCTGTGGCAATACTCAGGTTTGATACTCAGGGCAGCGGCTAAGCCCTTGGTGGGCGTTACCTGAGAGCAGCATAGGAGCCGCCTCGGGGCGGCCGGTCTTACGCGGCGGTGTCAGTCGGTCGTGCGGCTGCGGCGCAGCAGCGACGAGCGGGTCCGCGTGGGCTCCGTGCTCAGCGGCAGCGGGGTCGGTTCGGGCGGGTCGATCGACCGACTCCCCAGCCCCACGGGCGTGTAGACCGCGGCCACCGCCGGTGGGCATGGCCGGCCCAGGTGCTCCCAACTGGCCGGCGCGAAGGCGAGGGCCAGCGACACGGCCGAGGTCGCCGCGAGCAGCAGGCCGATGGCCGAGCCGCCGCGGGTGTTGTCGACCGCGACGTCCACGCCGCCGACCAGCACCGCCAACTCGAGGATCGCGTACGGCCAGCGGCGACGCCGGTTCAGGAACTGCATCAGCGCCGCCGACAGCAGCACGAAGGCGGCCAGCGTGATGATGCCGGCGATCACCTCGTCGTGCTGTCCGCTGCCGATGTCCGGCGGGTGCACGGGATGGATCGTGCCGTGCAGCAGGAACAGAGCGGTGTACACGGCGAGGAACGGCAGCGGGGCGGTCCCGATCGACACTGCTCCGGTGACCACGCCGGGGGTGGGGCGGTCGTCGTCGTCGTAGTCGATCACGTGCTCCACTCCGTCCACGCTGCGGTGCTCTTGCCGGGGTCGTCGTCGACCGCTGCGCGGTGGGCTACGGCCGGCACTGGATAGGCTCGCTCGATGCACCAGCATGCCCTCGCCGAGCGGCTCGCGCTCAGCGAGACCCTACGCCGCGTCGGTCCGGACTCCCGGACGCTCTGTGGCGAGTGGGGCACCCCGCAGCTCGCCGCACACCTCGTCCTGCGCGAACGGTCGGTGGTCGAGTTGGCCGGCCGCATCCCGATCGCCTCGGTGCAGCAACGCGCCGCGGCGGTGGTGGACGAGCTGGCCGGCCGGGCCCCTTACGGCGAGCTGGTGGACACCTTCGAACGCGGGCCGCGGTGGTCCGAGGTCCGCGGGCCGGTGCCGGTGGCGTGGCTGTGGGCGCTACCGCCGGTGCGCGAGGTCGCCAATGTGCTCGAGTACGTCGTGCACCACGAGGACGTGCGCCGCGCTCAACCGTCGTGGTCGCCGCGGGCGCTGGCCGTCGACGTCCAGGCCACGATCTGGCAGCGGCTGCACCTGCTCGCCCAGGTCACGCTCCGCGCGGTGCCGGTCGGCGTCGAGCTGCACTGGCCGAGCCACGGTTCGATCCGCACCCGCCGGTCCCGCCGTTCGGGTGCCGCCGTGCGCGTCGTCGGTGATCCGGTCGAGGTCGCGATGTTCGCGTTCGGGCGGCTCGAGGTCGCCGACGTCGAGTACCAGGGTGACGAGGCAGACGTCGCCGCCGTGCGGGCAGCCGACATCACCCTCTGAGCGCACCCGGGGGCCTCTGCCCGGCGCGAATCCACTCCACCTGTCACGCCGGTTGCAGGTCGGGGTGCCGGTACGCGTCGAAGTCGATGTCCGGTGGGTGGTGCGCGGTGTTGCGGACGGGTTGCTGTCCGCGGGTCGAGCCAGGGTGGCGGGGTCCAGACGGGGAGCCCGCCGGTCATGGTCACGACCCAGCCCAAACGGGCGAAATGTCGATGGTGAAACGGACAGAGCAGGCACAAGTTGTCCAGGGAGGTCGGGCCGCCGAGGATCCACTCCCACACGTGGTGCGCCTCGCACCACGACGCCGGGCGCGTGCAGCCTGGGAAGCAGCAGCCGCCGTCCCGGCAGGCAAGCGCGCGGCGCTGCCAGCGCGACGCGCGCCGCTGCTGGCGGGCGCAGTCCTTCACCGCACCGGTCAGGTCGTAGCCGACCGCGACGAGCTCGGCCTCGTCCAGCAACTCCCACACCTGGGCCATGGACAGGAGTCTGGCCGTGTTCGGTGACCGCGACCCCGTTCGGGTCGGCGAAATCCGCCGCGGTGGTGCGGATCAGCACCGTCACCGGCGTGCCGCCGGCATCGGGCAGGGTGCCGGAGCGCAGCAGCCGCAACCCGGCCTCGTGCAGCGCGTCGTGCCGGCGTTGCGGCCGCGCTGCGCGGATCCGGCTCGCCGTCCGGGCCTGTCACCGGCGCGGACAGCGCGTCGATGATCGTGCGCCAGACCGCCGCCGTCACCCCCGTCAACTCGCCGCGGGCCGGGCTCACCCCCTGGCGTTCGTCGCCGACGGTGAACCCGCGGCGGCGCTGCACTTCCTCCTCGCGGGGTTCGCGGCCGTCCGGGTCCAACCGCAGCAGCAACGCCTGCCCGGTCGCGTCCAAGCGCCCGCGGGTCCTGGTGCCGGGCGGCCTCGACCAGCATCGCCTCCGCAATCTCGGGCGCCTCGGGCCCGGCCTCGGCCGGGATCCGCTCGATGCAGCGGGTGATCACCCGCGCATGCTCGGCAGAGATCTCCCCCGCCACCTGCGCCGCCGCCACCACCGGGTGCAGCGGTTGCAGCGGCTCGCCCGTCAACGCCCGGCGCGGGCCCATGTCCACCGCCGCCTGCACCCGGGCCCGCGCCTCCGCCGCCGAGACCCGCACCCCGGCCACCAGCAGATCCACCGTCGACGTCCGGCCGTAATCCCCGGCCAGCCGCAACTCCTCCGCCTTGGCCAACATCAACTCATCGACCGCGACAAGCTGCCGCCGCACCGACTCGAACCCATGCAGGAACTCGATCAACTCCGGCCCCGACACCGTTCCGAACCCATCGGCGAGCAGCGCGTCAACACCGGCGCGCACCGCCGCCAACTGCTCGAGAACCCCCGCCCCCATGAATCGAACACTAGGCCGGGGGTACGACAATTTCCGGGGACCGGGCAGCGCCCTACAGAAAAGAAATCGGACCGGCGTGCCGCCCTCAGCGCAGAAGGCGCAAGTGCAGCCGGGCGTGCGTTACCAGATCAGCGGACCGGCAGTCCGTGCGCGCGGAGGTCGTTTTTCACGGCACCGATGGTGAGATCGCCGAAGTGGAACACGCTCGCCGCGAGCACGGCGTCGGCCCCGGCCTCCACCGCCGGCGCGAAATCGCCCACCGCGCCTGCTCCACCACTCGCGATCACCGGCACCGATACCGCGGCGTGTACCAAACGGATCAACGGCAGGTCGTACCCGTCCTTCGTGCCGTCGGCGTCCATCGAGTTGAGCAGGATCTCGCCGGCGCCCAGCTCGGCCGCGCGACGCACCCATTCCACCGCGTCGATGCCGGTGCCTCGCCGTCCACCATGCGTGGTCACCTCGTACCCGCTCGCCGTGACGGTACCGTCCACGACGCGGCGCACGTCGGCGGACAGCACCAGCACCTGGTTGCCGAAGCGTTGTGCGATCTCGGCGATCAGCTCGGGACGGGCGATCGCGGCCGTGTTCACCCCGACCTTGTCCGCCCCCGCCCGCAACAGCGCGTCGACATCGGCCACCGAACGCACGCCGCCGCCGACAGTCAGCGGGATGAACACCTGCTCCGCGGTCCGCCGCACGACGTCATAGGTCGTCTCGCGACCGGCCGACGAGGCCGTGATGTCGAGGAAGGTCAGCTCGTCCGCGCCCTGTTCGTCGTAGCGCCGGGCCAACTCGACCGGGTCGCCGGCGTCGCGCAACCCGGCGAAGTTGACGCCCTTGACCACGCGGCCGGCGTCGACGTCCAGGCACGGGATGACACGGACGGCGACGGGCACCGGACCAGTCTGCCAACCGGGTTCGGACACGTGCGGTTCACCCGCCCGCAATCCGGGCATAACGCCCTAACGGGGACGCCGGTCACCGGCGCCACCCGGACCGAGAGGCGGGCGACGGAATGGCGACGGACCTGCACAAGAACGACGACGGCGACCGTATGACGGGCCCGGACATCCGCGCCGTGGTGGCGGCGACGCTCGGCTGGTCGATGGACGCCTTCGACTACTTCATCGTCGTGCTGGTCTACGCCGACATCGCCAAGGACTTCCACGTCTCGCTGACGCGGATGGCGTTCCTGACGACGGCGACGCTGCTCATGCGCCCGATCGGCGCCGCGATCTTCGGTCTGTGGGCCGATCGCGTCGGACGCAAGAAGGCCCTCATCGTCGACGTGATGTTCTACTCCGTCATCGGTTTCCTGTGTGCCTTCGCGCCGAACTACTCGATCCTGCTGGTCCTGCGCCTGCTCTACGGCATCGGCATGGGCGGCGAGTGGGGCCTGGGCGCCTCGCTGTCCATGGAGAAGGTCCCACCGCGCCGGCGCGGTCTCGTCAGCGGCATCGTCCAGCAGGGCTACGCCATCGGCTACCTGTTCGCCGCCGTCGCCTACCTGCTCGTCAACAACCTGACGGACTGGGGTTGGCGCGGGCTGTTCGCGCTGTCGATCCTGCCCGCCCTCGTCTCGCTGTTCGTCCGCGCCCGGGTCACCGAGTCCGAGGTGTGGAAGGAGACGCGCGAGAACATGGTCCGCAACCAGACCAAGATCCGCCACGTGCTCGGCAACGCGGCCGTCCTGCGCCGCCTCGTCTACCTCGTACTGCTGATGACCGCGTTCAACTGGATGAGTCACGGCACCCAGGACGTCTACCCGACCTACCTGAAGGAGGGCTTGCACTTCGCGCCGAACACCGCGCTCTACATCGCGATGGTCTACAACGTCGGCGCGCTCATCGGCGGCACGATCATGGGCGCAGCGTCGGAGCGGTTCGGGCGCCGCGCGGTGATCGTGTTCTGCGCCGTGCTCGGCCTGCCGATCCTGCCGCTGTTCGCGGCGTCGACGTCGCTGGGGCTGGTGTGTCTCGGCTCGTTCCTGATGCAGTTCATGGTGCAGGGGGCGTGGGGCGTCATCCCGGCGCACCTCACCGAGCTGTCGCCGGCCGAGATCCGCGGCTTCTACCCCGGGGTGACGTACCAGTTGGGTAACTGCCTGGCCGCGTTCAACCTGCCGATCCAGGAACACCTCGCGAGCACGCACAGCTACACGTTCGCGCTCAGCGCCACCATGATCCCGGTCTTCGTGGCAGTGGTCGTGCTGGCGCTCATCGGCAAGGAGGCGCGCGGCCACGCGCTCTCGCGCGGCGAGACGCCCGCGGCAGCTACGGCCGGCGTCTGAGTCCTCAGCCGGGGTCGGCGACGGCGGCCAGCGCCTCGGGCAGCGTGAACGCCCCGCTGTAGAGCGCCTTGCCGACGATCGCGCCTTCGACGCCGTCCTCGACCAGGGAGGCGATCGCGCGCAGGTCGTCGAGCGAGGACACGCCGCCGCTCGCGACCACGGCGGCGTCGGTGCGGGCGCAGACATCGCGCAGCAGTTGCAGGTTCGGGCCGGTCAGGGTCCCGTCCTTGTGGACGTCGGTGACGACGTAACGGGCACACCCGTCGGCATCGAGCCGGGCGAGCGTCTCCCAGAGGTCTCCACCCTCCTGCGTCCAACCGCGGGCGGCCAGCGTGGTGCCGCGGACGTCCAGCCCGACGGCGATCGCGTCGCCGTGCCGGGCGATCGCGGCGCGGACCCAGTCCGGCGACTCGAGCGCGGCGGTGCCGAGATTGACGCGGGCGGCCCCCGTCGCCAGCGCGGCCTCGAGCGTGGCGTCGTCGCGGATGCCTCCGGACAGCTCGACGTGCACGTCGAGCGACCCGACGACCCGCGCGAGCAGCTCGCGGTTGTCGCCGCGTCCGAACGCCGCGTCGAGGTCGACGAGGTGGATCCACTCGGCGCCGCCCTGTTGCCACGCCATCGCGGCGTCCAGGGGATCACCGTAGGAGGTCTCGGTCCCCGCCTCGCCCTGGACGAGACGCACGGCGGCGCCGTCGGCGACATCGACGGCGGGCAGCAGGACAAGAGGGGTCACGAATGGCTCCGATCGACGACGAGCTTGGCGAGGACGGGCGTCGCAATGACCGCGAACAGTGCCGCACCGAGGACCGCGGACCACGAGCTGGTCAGCAGGTAGACCACGAGCAGACCCAGCAGGACGATCACGGCGAGCACGCCGAACGCCTCGCGATGGCGCCGGAACGTAGGCCCGTGCTGCCAGAGTCGGATTCTCCGCCACAGCAATGTTCGCCGCTCGCGCCGGGCCCGGCGCTCGGCGTCGCGCGCACGCTCGGCCTGCAGGGCCCGGGTGCGCTCCGTTCCGGCCGCCTCCCGCTCGGCCCGGGCGAGCTTGCGGGCCTTGCTCATACCGTCGCCAGCCAGTTCTGGAGCAGGGCTGCGCCGGCGTCCCCGGACTTCTCGGGATGGAACTGGGTCGCGCTCACCGGACCGCGTTCGACGGCGGCGACGAACGGCTCCCCGTGCTCGGCCGCGGTGACGAGGCCATCGGTGCGGTGCACCGCGTAGGAGTGGACGAAGTAGAACCGGGTCCCGGCGTCCAACCCTGCGAACAAGGTCGAGCCTTCCGGCGCCTGGACGGTGTTCCATCCCATGTGCGGCAGCACCGGAGCGCGCAGCGGTTCGACCCGTCCGGGCAGCACGCCGAGACCCACGGACTCGACCCCGTGCTCGACGCCGGACTCGAACAGCACCTGCATACCTACGCAGATGCCGAGCACCGGGCGCTCGGCAGCGAGCCGCGCCTCGAGCACGCCGCGAGCGCCGAGCTCGTCCAGTCCCGCCATGCAGGCCGCGAACGCGCCCACGCCCGGCACGACCAGCCCGTCCGCCTCGACCGCCGCCTGCGAATCGGACGTGACGGTGACGTCGGCGCCCACCCGCTCGAGGGCGCGCTGGGCCGAGCGCAGGTTGCCCGACCCGTAGTCCAGCACGACGACGGACTTCACGGCGTGCGGCTGGTCGGCGTGCTCAGAGCACGCCCTTCGTCGACGGGACGCCGGAGACCCGCGGGTCCAGCTCGACGGCTGCGCGGAGCGCCCGGGCGACCGCCTTGTACTGCGCCTCGGTGATGTGGTGCCAGTCGCGACCGCCGATCACCGTGACGTGCAGCGCCACCGCCGCGTGATAGGTGAACGACTCCAGCACGTGCCGCGTGAGCGTCGAGGCGTAGTCGGGACCGATGGTGGGCGGTGCGCCGTCGGGCTCGTTGTGCACGAGGTACGGGCGGCCGGACAGGTCGACCGCGGCCTGCACGAGGGCTTCGTCCATGGGGATCATGGCGTTGCCGAAGCGCCGGGTGCCCGCCTTGTCCCCGGCGGCCTGCGCGAACGCCTGCCCGAGCGCGATGGCGGTGTCCTCGACGGTGTGGTGGGCGTCGATGTGCAGATCGCCCTCGACAGCCACGGTGAGGTCGAACAGGCCGTGCTTGCCGAACGAGGACAGCATGTGGTCGTAGAAGCCGACTCCGGTCGCCACGTCGGTCAGGCCGTGCCCGTCGAGATCGATCTCGACCAGGACCTTGGTCTCCCGCGTCGTCCGCTCGATGCGACCCGTCCGGCTCGTGTCCTCCGCCGGCTTCGCGCGCTTGCCCCGACTCGCTTCGCTCATGAGATCACCTGTTCCAGCGCGGCACGGAACGCCGCCATCTCCTCGGGCGTGCCGATCGACACGCGCAACCACCCGTCCGGTCCGGTCTCGCGGATCAGGACACCACGCTCCAGCAACTGCTGCCACACGCCGTGCGGGTCGGCGAAGGTGCCGAACAGCACGAAGTTGGCGTCCGACGGCGCCGCTTGCAACCCGATTCCGCGCAGCCACTCGACGGTGCGGTCGCGCTCGCCCCGCAGCTCGTCGACCATGGCCAGCAGCTCCGGCGCGTGCGCGAGGGCCACCCGCGCCACCGCCTGCGTCACCGCCGACAGGTGATACGGCAGCCGCACGATGCGCACCGCCTCGACCACCGCCGGGGACGCCGCCAGGTAGCCGAGCCGGCCGCCGGCCAACGCGAACGCCTTGGACATCGTGCGCGTGACGACCAGCTGGGGCGAGGACGGCAGCAGGGTCAGCGCGCTGGGCACCCCGGCCCGGCGGAACTCGCCGTAGGCCTCGTCCACGACGACGACGCCGGGCGCGGCCTCGACCAGCGCAGCGATGTCGTCGAGCTCGAGTGCGGTGCCGGTGGGGTTGTTCGGTGAGGCGAGCAGGACGACGGACGGCTGGTGCTCGGCCAGCACGTCCAGCGCGTGCGGCAGGTCGAGTGAGAAGTCGTCGGCCCGGCGCCCCACGACCCAGGAGGTGTGGGTGTCACGCGCGTACTCCGGATACATCGAGTAGGTCGGCGCGAACGACACCGCGGTGCGTCCCGGACCGCCGAAGGCCTGCAGCAGCTGCAGCATGACCTCGTTGGACCCGTTGGCCGCCCACACCTGCTCGACGCCGAGTGGCACTCCCCCGTCGGCCGTCAGGTAGGCGGCCAGATCGGCGCGCAGCGCGAGCGCGTCGCGGTCGGGGTAGCGGTTCAGCGTGCGCGCGGCATCGGCTGCCGCCCGTCCGATCTCGGCCGCGATCACCTCGCTCGGCGGGTACGGGTTCTCATTGGTGTTCAGCGCGTACGGGACGTCGAGCTGCGGCGCCCCGTACGGCAGTTGACCGCGCAGCTCGTCGCGCAGCGGCAGCGCGTCGAGCGACCAGTCCGGCCCGCTCACCGCGAGGTCGGCCCTCATGACAACCGGGCGGCGACGGCGGCGCCGTGGGCCGGGAGGTCCTCGGCATCGGCGAGGGCGAGCACGTGCGGCGCGACCTCGGCCAGTGCCTCGGCGTTGTACTCGACGAGGTGCACGCCCTTGAGGAACGCCTGGACGGACAGCCCCGACGCGTGCCGGGCCGTGCACCCCGTCGGCAGCACGTGGTTCGAGCCGGCGCAGTAGTCACCGAGCGACACAGGCGCGTGCGGGCCGACGAAGATGCAGCCGGCGTTGCGCACCCGCTCGGCCCAGCGCCGCGCGTCGGCGGTGATGACCTCGAGGTGCTCGGCGGCGTAGGCGTCGACGACGGCGAGTCCCTGTTCGAGATCACGCACCAGCACCGTGGCCGACTGCTCGCCGGACAGCGCCGTGCGGACGCGGTCGGTGTGCTTGGTGATCGCGACCTGGCGCTCGACCTCGGCGTCGACGGCGTCCACGAGTTCGGGCGAGTCGGTGACGAGCACGGACGCGGCCAGCGTGTCGTGCTCGGCCTGGCTGATGAGGTCGGCGGCGACGTGCACCGGGTCGGCGGTGGCATCGGCCAGGACGGCGATCTCGGTGGGTCCGGCCTCGGAGTCGATGCCCACCACGCCGCGGACGAGGCGCTTGGCCGCGGCAACGTAGATGTTGCCGGGGCCGGTGACGACGTCGACGGCCTCGATGCCCAACCCTGCGTCACCGTAGGCCGCCAGCGCGACCGCCTGCGCGCCGCCGACCGCGTACACCTCGTCGACACCGAGCAGCGCGCACGCGCCGAGGATGGTCGGGTGCGGCAGGCCGCCGAACTCCTTCTGCGCCGGGGAGAACACCGCGACCGAGTCGACCCCGGCGACCTGCGCCGGCACGACGTTCATGATCACGCTGGACGGGTACACGGCGAGGCCGCCGGGCACGTAGAGCCCGACGCGCTGCACCGGGATCCACCGTTCGGTGACGGTGCCACCAGGTACGACCTGCACCTCGACGGTCTCGCGACGCTGCGCCTCGTGCACGATGCGGGCGCGGCGGATGGACTCGCTCAGCGCGTCGCGGACGGCAGGGTCCAGGGCGTCCAGCGCGGCGGTGATAGCCGCCACAGGCACCCGTGGGTCGGGCACGTCGACGCCGTCGAAGCGCAGCGTCGCCTCACGGACGGCCGGATACCCCCGCGCCGCGACGTCCTCGACGAGCGGGGTCACAGCCGTCAGAGCCGCATGCACGTCGACCTTCGCGCGCGGCAGCGCACGGCGCAGGTCGGCGGCGGCAGCGGACGTGAGGTCGAGACGGCGTAACACGGTCCCGAGTTTACGGGCCGCAGTTGCCCGCTTCCGCGGCCGTTCCCTGCCGAACGAGAGGTACGGCGGATAGCGTGGCGGGCGTGGCCGAGACGATCCCGTTGTTCCCGCTCAGCCACGTCCTGCTGCCGGGCATGCCGCTGCCGCTGCACATCTTCGAGCAGCGCTACCGCGACCTGCTCGACGACGTCGCCGACGCCCCCACCGGTGCCGTGTTCGGGGTGGTCGCGCTGCGCACCGGCACCGAGGCGAGCACGCCGGGCACCGTGGAGGCCGGGCCGGACGTCGAGGCGGTGGGCACCCTCGCCGAGATCCTCGAGATCGAGCGCCAGGACGACGGCACGTCCGACCTGCTCTCGGTCGGCACCCGCCGGTTCCGGGTGCAGCAGCTGCTGCCCGCCGGCAAGCCCTACCTGAGGGCCGAGATCGAGTACCTCGACGAGCCGGACGGTGAGCTCACACCAGCGCTCGCCGTCCGGGCGCGCGAGCTGATGGACGTCTTCGACTCCATACTGGTGCGCCTGGCCGGGCGTGGCACGGGCGGCGAACTACCGGAGGACGCCACCATGCTCGCCTACCAGCTGGCCGCGCGATTGCCGCTGCCGCCACGGGAGAAGCAGCCGCTGCTCGCAGACGGCTCGACGGCGGAGCGACTGCAGCACGTCGCGCGTCTACTGCGGCGGGAGATCGCGCTGCTGCAGCAGACCCGGAGCATCGCCGTATCCCCCGCGGTCCTGCGGTTGGTAACCGGCCGGAACTAGCGCGTACGGCGGCACGGACGAGGCCGGTGGCGCGTCGTTGCGACCGAGGTCATCGCGGACGGCGAAGGCGACCAGCAACCCGTAGACCAACGCCGCCAGGGCGGGCGCGACGAAGAACAGCCCGCGCGCGTGCACGGTCAGCGGCAGCTGCGCGATGACGGTGTTGCTCTTCCCGTCGTAGGTACCGCCGCCGGCCAGCTGCCCGACACCCTCCATCACCAGCGACATAGCACCGGTGCCGACCACCAGCCCGATCAACACCAGCACGCCGCGGGAGCGCGGCAGGAACCAGGTTCCCACCGCGGCCACGATCGCGATCACCGCGACGATGAGCAGGTAGCGCCCGTCGGCGGCGACGAACTTCTCGTTCTCCTCGGGGATGTAGGCCCCGGGCGAGACGACCAGTGCGCGCGGGCCGGCCGGGCTCCACGCCGACCACAGCAACCCGGCGAGGGCGCCCACGACGGCCAGCGCGAGTGCGACGACTCCCGCGACGACGAACTCGCGGCGCCGCCCCTCGGCGGGGCCGGGCGGGGTCATCGGGCGCTCACCCGGCCAGTCTGCCAGCCGATCGCGGGCGCGCTGCGGGCCGAACGCGGCTCCGGCCTCAACCACGGGGTGGGGGCGGGCTGCCGAACGCCTCGCGGATCACGAGATGCAGCTCGTCGCGGCGCGCCTTCGGCACGGCCCGCTCGACGTCGAACTCGCGCATGCGCGCCAGCGTCTCCCGGCGCCGCTTGCCGGCCAACCGGACGATCACCAGCGGCATCGTCAGCAGCCCGCTCGGCAGGCCGACGCGGCGCATCTCCTTCACCACCCCGGAACCGGCGTCGCCGACGATCCCCCGTACCCGGTGCTCCAGCGGACCGTAGGACGCCGTCCCCATGAGCCGGCGCAGGATCACCCGCAGCAGCAGCCGGAGGACGAGCACGAACGCTGCGACCACCG
Organism: uncultured Actinomycetota bacterium; assembly: GCA_963787985.1. GTDB lineage: Bacteria > Actinomycetota > Actinomycetes > Mycobacteriales > Jatrophihabitantaceae > Jatrophihabitans. The sequence goes on from CAWBEL010000004.1 coordinate 729,804, forward strand.
CGAGCAGCACGCACAGCAGCGTGGAGTGCAGGCCGACCTGGGCGAGCACCGCCAGCACGATGAGCACCCCGGCGATCACGAGCAGGCTCCAGCTCACCCGCTCGAGGACGACCCGACCGACGATGTAGCGGGCGAGCGCCCAGCGGCTGAACTGCGTCCCCTGGTCGAAGTCTCCGACGTCCACCGCCTCGGCGTACTGGCCCTCCGCGTACTGGCCGTCGGCGTATCGGGCCTGCGTGTACGCGTCGGGGTGCACGATGTCCCAGCTGCGCGACAGCTCGCCGTCCGGGTCGGACGGCGGCTGACCAGGTACGGCCGAACTCATACCTTCGAGGCTAACCGAGCCGCGCCGGACGCGACCCGGGAGCGACCTCAGGGCTCAGCCGACGAGGCCCACCCGCGGGTCGCGCGGCGCCACGGCGGCGATGGTGGCCACGAACTCCCGCGCGTGCGCCGTCGTCCAGGGGGTGAACCAGGACGGGTCGACCTTGCGCACCTCGACCCGCACTCCGAGATCGCCGAGGACGACCGGCAGGGTGTGCGACGCCGACGACGGGAAGGTGATCACCCGCCGGGCCACCGGACCCTTGCGCAGGAACAGCTCGGCCGGCAGGTCCGGACGCACGACCTCGACACCGGGCACGGTGGCGATGAGCGCCAGCAGACCGTCCGACTCGCGACGATGCGCCAGGTAGCGCACGGCGCCGTGCCGCGCGGCCAGCTCGGCGACCGCGCCGACGTAGGCCGACCGGTCGAGCAGCCCGCTGTCGACCAGCGAGATGCCGAGCACGTCGACGTGGTCGTCGACAACCTGCGGCGTCCACCGGGCCCGCGTCCAGGCGTAGCGATTGTGCAGGCGCGTCGCGCCCATCGGCGTCGCGTCGCGCAGGCAGCTGAACACCGTCAGCCGGCGCCGCACCGTCGGCGTGAACCAGCGCGTCGTCGTCGTCGCCCGTCGTTCCGGTCCCTGCGGCGCGCGGTGCCAGCGGATCATCGGCGTGCCCTCGTCGAGGCATCGGACGAACTCCCACGTGGCCGTGCCGTCGTCGACGACTATCACCTGACTGGCCCGCGAGAGCGGCAACAACGTCTGCACGTAGCGGGAGAACGGCTCGCCGATCACCAACCGGTCAGCCGCGGCCACCGACCGCGCGACGGCGCCGGCGCTCGTGACGGCGGCGGAGTTGTGCGCGCGTACCGAGCGGTGCCGGACCTCGATGCCGAGCCCGCGCACCAACGACGCGACGCGCACGAGCTGGCGCAGCGGCTGGTGGTCCCGCGGGGCCAGCACCTCGACCCGCAGGTCGTCGATCGAGCCGGTCGCCCGGGCCCATTCGGCGACGTTGAGCAGTTCGGTGGCCGTCTCGACGAGCGCGACCGCCCGGCCCCTGCTCATGCGCCGACCGGGGCGGTGACGACGCCGGCACGGCGCAGCTTCTTCAGCACCGGTAACTCGCTGTCGTAGACCTGCTTGACGCCGTCACCGAGCGCGGACTCCACGATGCGGATGTCGCGGACGAGCCGCTGCAGACCCCCGGGCTCGACCGACGCCGCCTGGTCAGACCCCCAGTTGGCGCGGTCGAGGGTGATGTGCCGCTCCACGAAGCAGGCGCCCAGCGCCACCGCCGCCACCGTCGTCTGCAAGCCGATCTCGTGACCGGAGTAGCCGATCGGCACGTCGGGGTAGGCGTGCATGAGCGTGTGGATCATGCGCAGGTTGAGCTCGGCCGGCGGCGCCGGGTAGGAGCTCGTGGTGTGACAGAGGATCAGCTTCTCGCGGCCGAGCACGTCCACGGCGTGCCGGATCTGGTCCAGCGTCGACATGCCGGTCGAGAGGATCACGGTGCGTCCCGTGTCGCGGACGCGAATCAGCAGCTCGTCGTCGGTCAGGCAGGCCGAGGCGATCTTGTGCGCCGGCGGGTCGGCGAGCTCGAGGAAGTCGACGCTCGGCACGTCCCACGGCGAGGCGAACCACACGATCCCGCGGCTCGCGCAGTAGCGGCTGATCGCGTCGTACTCGTCGCGGCCGAACTCGACCCGGTGCCGGTAGGCGAGGTAGGTCATGCGGCCCCACGGGGTGTCCCGCTCGACCTGCTGCTGGTCCTTCGGCACGCAGATCTCCGGGGTGCGTTTCTGGAACTTGACGGCGTCGCAACCGGCCTGCGCGGCGACGTCGATCATGGCCAGGGCGTCCTCGAGGGAGCCGTTGTGGTTGATGCCGATCTCGGCCGTGACGTAGACGGGGTGGTCCGGCCCGACGGGCCGATCACCGATGTAGCGCAAGCGAGTCAGATCCATCGCGGATGTCCTTTCCGAGGATGCCCGACGCGACCTCGCGGACCGCGCCGTAGCCGCCGGGGGCGGCAGTGACGATGCGGGCACGGGCCCGCACCGAGTGATGGGCGTCGGCGACCGCGATGGGCCAGCCGACGAGGTCGAAGCACGGCAGGTCGTTCACGTCGTTGCCGACGTAGGCCGTACGGGACAGCGCATGGCCGTTGTCCGCGCACCACTGGGCAAGCGCCTCACCCTTGCGGTCCACGCCGGTCAGCGCGGGGATGTTGAGCTTGCGGGCGCGGGCGGACACGACGGGGTTGCGCTCGGTCGAGAGGATCAGCACGTCCAGGCCGGCCCGGCGCAGGGCGGCGATCCCGAGACCGTCGCCACGGTGCACGCTGACCGATTCCCGACCGTCCTGGTCCACGGTCACCCGGTCGTCGGTGAGCGTGCCGTCGAAATCGAGCACGAGCGCGTCGAGCTCGCCCAGCGGCGGACTCTGCGCGGCGTCGAGCATGGGCGCCAGTAGGCGGGCACGCTGCAGATCGGCCGGTTCGTCGATCTCCAACGTCCGGGCGGCGTCGACCTCGACGGGCCGGATGCGGCCGAAGAAGCGGTGCCCGGCACAGCGCAGGCCGCTCACCCGCATCGCGTAGGCGGCGCCGGTCTCGAGCAGCTCGACCGGGCGGTCCTGACGCCGCGGGCGGTACGCCGGATCGTGATTGACACCGCTGCCGTCGGGTCGCCACAGGAAACCGTGCGACGGCGCGGCGGTGAAGGCGCAGTCGGCATCCCCGGACAGCACCGCGCCGGCGACGGCGTCCAGGTCCGACGGGGTCAGGAAGGGGCTGGTGCACTGCAGGAGCAGCACCACGAGCGCCTCGGGCGCGACGGTGTCGAGCGCGTGCAGCACGGCCGACTCGGAGCTGGCCGTGTCACCCGCGAGCGCGGCCGGCCGCTCCACGACCTCGGCGCCTGCCTCGCGCGCCGCCTCGGCCACCAGCCGGTCGTCGGTGGAGACGAGGATGCGCTCGACGTAGCGAGCGTGCCGCGCGGCCGCGACCGTCCGCGACACCAGCGGCTGACCACCGACCGCCGCGACGTTCTTGCCCGGCACGCCCTTCGACCCGCCCCGCGCCGGGATGACCGCCACGACCGTCATGACGCCCCGCCCCACTGCCGCAACCGCGGTTCGATCCGGGTCACGCCGGCCTGGTACGCGCGGCGGGCGGCGACCCGCAGGGCACGCCGCACCGCCTGTGACGCGGGCGAGGCGTGCGCCGGCGTGCCGTCGGCGTCCAGGCCGTGGCGGGCCAGCAGTGCCGGCAGGTACCCCGCGGCGGCGTCGACGGTGAGCCACGGGCGTAGGGGCGGCAGGTGGTCGCGCGCCGCGACAAGTTCGCCCGTGCGCTGCTGCAGCCCCGTCCACGGATCGAGGCCACCGACTCCGTTGTCCGCCGCCCACGCGAGGTCGGTCTTCGGGATCGCGCCGCTGTGCAGCGCGGGCCAGGAGGTGAGCGCGCCGGAGCCGACGAAGAAGTGGTTGCCGGCCGACTCGCGGACGCCGACATCGGTCAGCACCGCCGCGGGGATCCCGCGGTGCATCGCCTCGAGCGCTACCGTCGAGCTCACCGTCACGCAGAGGTCCGTCCGGTCCAGCACCGGAGCCATCGCGCCGTGCACGAGTTCGAGGTTGGCGGCCGGAACCTCCCGCTCGATCAGCCGGCCGTACGGGTGGGGTTCGAGATGGGTCGTCTGCTCCCCGCGGCGGCCGCGCAGCTTGGCCACCACCTGCCGCTGCGGCCAGCGCCGCGCATGCTCGACCAGCTGGCGTGCGATGTAGCGCCGCTCGTCGAGCGCAACCGGCACGCTCGGCTGTGCCACGAAGGTCACGGTGAACGGCCGGGTGCGCCCGGCGGCGGTGGGATCGTGCGGCGCGCCGTCGAGGAACGGCAGCGCCGTCCGAACGACCGAGTCCGGATCGGCGCCTACCCCGGCCAGCACGTCACGGAAACGACGCTCGTCGGCGGGCGAGTTGGCCAGCACGAGATCGGCCCCTGCGCGCAGCAGCAACCCGTCGACCACGCGCTCGTAGACGACACCGACGTAGCCGGTGACGACGACCGGTCGGGTGACTCGACCGTGCCAGGCGCGCGCCAGACCCTGCAGCAGGGCCTGGATGGTGCCGCCCACGCAGGCGAGCACGACGACGTCGGCGTCGCTGCGGGCCAGTTCGGCTAGCACCTCGACGAGGTCGCCGCGCTGCACCTGGTCGGCGGGCAGGCCGACGTCGGCGAGCTGACGCGACGAGGGTGTGGCCCGGCCGTCCAGCAGGTGTGCGTGCACGCGCATCGGCGCGTCCTGCAGGCGGTGCGCCACAGCGGCGCCCCACTTCCACCGGGTGTCGGAGTCAGCGACCACGTGGACCTCGCCCGGGCCGCCGCGCACGACGCGCGGCGCGGCCGGGGACGCGGAGTCGCGCCGGGTACTCGACGGATCGGTGCTCATCACGACCGAGAGTGACGAGCCCAGAAGCCCCGGCGGCAGCGCTCAGGTAACCGTCAGGTGTACGTCGCACGGACGATCGTGAACGCGGATGATCCGCATCACGCCCAGAGCGCGGTCAGGCCGACAGCGCGGACGCCCCGAGCAACGCCTTCAGATCACCCATCAGCGCAGCCGACGGTGTCACCCGGAAACCGTCGCCGAGGCGCAGGACGTGCTCGCGCTCGCCGTTGACCAGCCGCAGGTGCACCTCGGTGGTGCCGGGGTGCGTGGCCAGCACGTCCTTGAGGCGATCGACCAGCGGCGGGGTGCAGCGTGCCGGCGCGATCTTGACCAGCACCGGGCCACGGGGTCCCTGCGTGGTGTCGAGCAGCGCGAGATCGCTGGCGATGAACTTCACGGTGTCGTCGCGCGCGTCCGTGCGTCCCTTGATCGCGACGACGGCGTCCTCGGTGACGGTCAGCGCCACCTGCGCGTAGGTCGCGGGGAAGAACATCACCTCGATGGAGCCCTCGAGGTCCTCGAGCACCGCATTCGCCCACGGCGAGCCGGCCTTGGTGACGCGGCGGTTGACGGAGGACAGGATGCCGGCGAGCGTCATCGTCTGCGGCTCGGCCTCGGCGTCGGCCTGCACGGAGGCGATGGTGGCGTCGGCCGCCGAGGCGAGGATGTGCTCGAGGCCGAACAGCGGATGGTCGGAGACGTAGAGCCCGAGCATCTCGCGCTCGAACTGCAGCAAGACCTTCTTGTCCCACTCACCCTCGGGCACGCGCACGGCGAACACGTCGTCGACGCCCCCGCCGGCGTCGTCACCGTCGCCCATCGAGCCGAACAGGTCGAACTGGCCGATCGCCTCGGCCCGCTTGGTGTCGAGCACGGCGTCGACGGCGGCCTCGTAGACGTTGATCAACCCGCGCCTGGTGTGCGCGAGCGAGTCGAACGCACCACCCTTGATCAGCGACTCGATGGTGCGCTTGTTGCAGACGACGGCATCGACCTTGCGCAGGAAGTCGCCGAAATCGGTGAACGCCGCCTTCGCCTTGCGGGTGGCGACGACCGCGGCGACGACATTGGAGCCGACGTTGCGGATGGCGGTGAGACCGAAGCGGATGTCGGTGCCGGTCGGGGTGAAGTTGGCCTCGGACTCGTTGACGCACGGCGGCAGCACCTTGATGCCCATCCGCCGGCACTCGGCGAGGTACACCGCCATCTTGTCCTTGTCGTCCTTGACCGACGTGAGCAGCGCCGCCATGTACTCGGCCGGGTAGTTGGCCTTGAGGTAGGCCGTCCAGTACGAGACCAGGCCGTACGCCGCCGAGTGCGCCTTGTTGAAGGCGTAGTCGGAGAACGGCAGCAGGATGTCCCACAGCGTCTTGACCGCACCGTCGGAGTAGCCGTTGGCCTTCATGCCGGCCGCGAACCCGGCGTACTGCTTGTCCAGCTCGGACTTCTTCTTCTTCCCCATCGCGCGCCGCAGGATGTCCGCCTGGCCGAGGCTGAAGCCGGCGACCTTCTGCGCGATGGCCATGACCTGTTCTTGGTAGATGATCAGGCCGTAGCTGGTGTCGAGGATGTCGCGCAACGAGTCTGCGAGCTCGGGGTGGATCGGCGTGATCTCCTGCCGGCCGATCTTGCGCAGGGCGTAGTTGGTGTGCGAGTCGGCACCCATCGGGCCGGGACGGTACAGCGCGATGAGCGCAGAGATGTCCTCGAAGTTGTCCGGGTGCATGAGCCGCATGAGTGAGCGCAGCGGCCCGCCGTCGAGCTGGAACACGCCGAGCGAGTCGCCGCGGCCGAGCAGGGCGTAGGCGTTCGGGTCGTCGAGCGGGAGGTCCTCGAGAACGACGTCCTCGCCGCGGTTGATGCGGATGTTCTCGAGCGCGTCGTCGAGGATCGTCAGGTTGCGCAGCCCGAGGAAGTCCATCTTGATCAGGCCGAGGTGCTCGCAGGTCGGGTAGTCGAACTGCGTGATGACGGCGCCGTCCTGCTCCCGCTTCATGATCGGGATGAGGTCGAGCAGCGGGTCGGAGGACATGATCACGCCGGCGGCGTGCACGCCCCACTGCCGCTTGAGGCCTTCGAGGCCCTTGGCCTGGTCGACGACCTTCTTGACCTCGACGTCGGCCTCGTACAGCGCGCGGAACTCCCCGCCCTCGCTGTAGCGGTCGTGCGTGGTGTCGAAGATCTTGGCCAGCGGGACGTCCTTGCCCATCACCGGCGGCGGCATGACCTTGGTGATGCGATCGCCCATGGCGAAGGGGTAACCCAGCACGCGGCCGGCGTCCTTGACCGCCTGCTTGGCCTTGATGGTGCCGTAGGTGACGATCTGCGCGACGCGGTCGTTGCCGTACTTCTCGGTGACGTAGCGGATGACCTCGCCACGCCGGCGCTCGTCGAAGTCCACGTCGAAGTCGGGCATCGAGACGCGGTCGGGGTTGAGGAAGCGCTCGAAGATCAGCCCGTGGTCGAGCGGGTTGAGGTCGGTGATGCGCATGGCGTAGGCGACCATCGAGCCGGCGCCCGACCCACGGCCGGGACCGACGCGGATGCCGTTGTCCTTGGCCCAGTTGATGAAGTCGGCGACCACGAGGAAGTAACCGGGGAAGTTCATCTGCTCGATGACGCCGACCTCGTAGTCGGCCTGGCGCTGCACCTCGGCCGGGATGCCGCCCGGGAAGCGGCGCTGCAGGCCGAGTGCGACCTCCTTGCGGAACCAGCTGGACTCGGTCTCACCCTCGGGAACCGGGAAGCGCGGCATGTAGGTGCCATTGCCTTCGGTGAACTCGACCTGGCAGCGCTCGGCGATGAGCAGCGTGTTGTCGCAGGCCTCGCGCAGCTCGTACTTGTCGGCCCAGAGCGAGCGCATCTCGGCCGGACTCTTGAGGTAGAAGTCGCGCGCGTCGAACTTGAACCGGTTCGGGTCGGCCATGGTCTTGCCCGACTGCACGCAGAGCAGGATCTCGTGGGTGTCGGCGTCCTCGGCGTGCGTGTAGTGCAGGTCGTTGGTGGCGACCATCGGCAGGCCGAGGTCCTTGCCCAGGCGGAGCAGGTCCTCGCGCACGCGGGTCTCGATGTCGAGCCCGTGGTCCATCAGCTCGAGGAAGAAGTTCCCCGCGCCGAAGATGTCCCGGAACTCGGCGGCACTCGCCCGCGCCCGGTCGTAGTTGCCGATGCGCAGCCAGGTCTGGATCTCCCCGGACGGGCAGCCGGTGGTGGCGATGAGCCCGCTTGCGTACTGCGAGAGCAGCTCCCGGTCGGCGCGCGGCTTGTAGAAGAACCCCTCGAGGCTGCTGCGTGAGGCCAGCCGGAACAGATTGTGCATACCGGTGGTGCTCTCGGCCAGCAAGGTCATGTGGGTGAAGGCGCCACCGCCCGAGACGTCGTCCTCACCACCGCCGGCCCAGCGCACGCGGGTGCGCTCACCGCGCGGGGTGTTCGGGGTGAGGTAGGCCTCCATGCCGATGATCGGCTTGACGCCCGCGGCGGTGGCCTTGCTGTAGAAGTCGTAGGCCCCGAAGACGTTGCCGTGGTCGGTCATCGCCAGCGCCGGCATGCCCATGCGGGCCGTCTCCTCGAACAGCTCGGTCAGCCGGGCGGCGCCGTCGAGCATCGAGTACTCGGTGTGGTTGTGCAGGTGGACGAAACTGTCCGCCGACCCGCTGCCGGAACCACTGGGAGCACTGCCCACGATCGCTGCGACCGCCTTCCTCGACCGCGCCGGGACCCGTCCGCGGCGCGGGATCGATTCTCACACCTGCCACCGACAGCCTCGGCGTGTCGGATCAGGCGTGTCTCTCGACCTCAGGTCGAGGTGGACGCTCAGGCGCGGATGCGGACGTGGGCCCCCACCCGAGCCCAGCGGTAGAGGAACCCGATCGCCGCCAGGGGCATGTGCACGCAGCCGTGCGAGCCATCCGTGCGGTACTTCGCGCTGCCGTACGCGAAGTTCTGCCAGGGCGCGTCGTGGAACCCGAACAGCGGCCCGTCGAACGGGATCCAGTAATCGACGACGTACTGCTGGCCGGTGTTCAGCGTCAGCGTGGAATGGCGGTCGAGCGCCTGGACGACGTAGTCGCCCGTCGGGGTGGACGTGTACTGCCCGACGATCCCGGTCGTGACCGGCGTGTCGCGGACGAGGGTGTGGTGCGCGCACATCCACAGGTGCTGCTGCCGGATGCTGACCCGGACCAGCTGGGCGAAGGTGTTCGTGGCACACGCTGCCGGCGCCGCCGGACGAGTCGGCGGGTGGGATGTCGTCGGAGCTTCGGCGGTCGGGACGGCAGTTGTCGCCACCGCGGCCGCCGGCGTCGCGGCGACGACCGGCGCCGACGACGTGGACCGGGACGGCGCGGCGACGGCGCTGCGTCCCGGCGCCGTGCAGCCGGCCAGAGCCGTCGTCGGCACGCCCAGCACGAGGACGGCCGCGACGGCGGCGCGGACGCGGCGGGCGGTCACCAGCGCAGCCTAGGTGACGGTGGGGCGGTCCGGCGGGACGCCGTCGCGGCGTCCAGGATGGGGGACATGGATGTCGACGAGCTGGTCCGCGAACTCGCCCCGCACCTGTCCGGCGCCCTGGTCGCCACGGACTTCGACGGGACGCTGGCCCCGCTCACCCCCGATCCGCAGGACTCGCGTCCGGTGGCCGGCGCCGTCGAAGCGCTGACGGCGCTCACCCGGCGCGGCGCCCGCGTCGCGGTGATCACCGGACGCGACGCGCGCACCGTGGTGCGGCTCGGCGGCCTCGAGGCCGTGCCCGGTCTGACGGTGGCCGGGCTGTACGGCATCGAGACGTGGGTCGACGGCGAGTTCACCACACCGGACGAGCCGGCGGAGATCTCGACGTTGCGCGAGCGGCTCCCCGGGATGCTCGAGCACGGCGACGAGCGCATCTGGATCGAGGACAAGCGCCTGTCGCTGGTCGTGCATGCCCGCAGGGCCGACGACCCGGACGCCGCGCTCGCCGAGGTCGAGCACGGCGTGCGCGAGCTCGCCCAGGAGCTGGGCCTCGACGTCCACCCCGGCAGCCAGGTGTTGGAGCTGCGGTTACCGGGTTACGACAAGGCAGGTGCGCTGGACAGGCTGGCCGCGGGCGGCCGCGCCGCGCTGTACCTCGGCGACGACCTCGGCGACCTGCCGGCCTTCGAGCAGATCGCCCGGTTCCGCGAGGCCGGCCGGCCGGCACGCAGTGTGGGCGTGCTGTCGTCAGGGGCCGAGGGTGTCGCCGACGCCGTCGACCTCACCGTGCCGGACCCCACCGCGGCGGCGGCACTGCTCGCGGCCCTCGCCGCCGGCTGACGCCGCCTGACGCCCGCGCTCAGGACAGGGCGTCGAGCTGGGCCTGGAACCACTCCGTCGGGGGCAGCCGCACGGCGGCCTCGCGCATGCGTTCCGCGCGCTGCGCCCGCTCGCGCTCCGGCATGATCAGCGCCTCGACGAGCGCCTGCGCGGTGCCGGCGACGTCGAACGGGTTGACCTGGATCGCGTCCTCGCCGAGCAGTTCGGCGGCGCCCGTCTCGCGGGACAGCACGACCGAGGGCTGGTGCTCGGACAGCACAATTCCCTCGAGCACGACGAGGTTCATGCCATCGCGGATGGAGTTGACGAAGACGACGTCGCTGCGGCGCATGATCGCCAGCGCCGCGGGATAGTCGTCGCCGATGTCGAACAGCAGCGGCATCCAGTCGTCGGTGGCGAACTCGTCGACGATCTCCTCCGCGAGACGCTCGATGCGCGCGGTGTACTCGCGGTAGGCAGGGACGTCCTCGCGGGACGGGTTGTTGTAGACGGCGTGCACGACGCGGTTGCGCCACTCCGGACGGGTGCGCAGCAGCTCGCGGTAGGCCAGGAGTCCGCGGTACACGTTCTTGGACAGCTCCGTACGGTCGACGCGGCCGATCACCAGGCGGTCGCCGACGACGTCGTCGAGCACCCGCAGCGCGCTGTCGACGACCGGGCGGTGCGCCAGCCGCTGCATCTCGTCGCGGTCGACGCCGAGCGGGAACACCGCGCTGCCCTCGGCCTTGTCCCCGACGTAACGCTCGGCCGTCTCGCGGAACAGCCCCGCCCAGCGCTCGGTGTGGAAACCGATCACGTCGGCACCGAGCATGCCGTCGACGATCTCTCGCGCGACGTCGTCGGGCATGACCCCGAAATCCGACGGGTTGACCCATGGCGTGTGGGTGAAGAACCCGATGCGGACGTCGTCCCGGAGGCGTCTGAGCATCCGCGGCACCAGGAACAGGTGGTAGTCCTGCACCATGACGCGCGCGTTCGGGGCGGCGGCGTCGGCGAGGGCATCGGCGAAGGCCTGGTTGAAGCGGACGTAGCTGGCCCACTGCCGTCGCCAGCCGGCGTCGAAGGCCGGCTGCGTCGGCAGGTCGTAGAGCCGGTGGAGCACGAACCAGAGCGTCGAGTTCGAAATGCCGTTGTAGGCGTTACGGAAGGTCTGGCCGTCGATGGGCAGCATGCGGACGTCGAACTCGCCGCGCAGCTCCTCGGCGACGAAGGGCACCTCGGAGATCTGGCCGCCGGGCGAGCGCCGGGCGAGCACGCGCTCGCGGTCGTTCATGGCCGCGCTCACCCACACGGCGTCCTCGGCCGCCGTCAGCGCTGCCTGCATCCCCGACACCAGGCCGCCGCTGCCGCGCCGGACCTCGTCCTCGTCACCGTGCTCCCCGGGGACGACGGTGAGCGGACCGCGGTTGGAGGCGACGAGCAGAGGCGAACGGTGGGAGGAACTCATACCACCGTTCCTACCCGCCTGCCCGGTGCGGCAGCGCTCAGCCCTCCTGCCCCAGCACGTCGAGGGCATGCTGTAGGTCGGCGGGGAACGGCGAGGTGACCCGGAACTCCTGCCCGGTGCCCGGGTGCTCGAAGCCGAGCTCTCGGGCGTGCAGCCACTGCCGCGACAACCCGAGTCGACGCGCGAGCATCGGGTCGGCGCCGTAGGTCAGGTCACCGACGCACGGGTGCCGCACGGCGGCCATGTGGACGCGGATCTGGTGCGTGCGCCCGGTCTCGAGATGCACGTCGAGCAGTGTCGCGGCCCGGAAGGCCTCGACGGTCTCGTAGTGCGTGACGCTCGCCCGGCCGCCCGCGACGACGGCGAACTTGTAGTCCGAGCTCGGGTGCCGGTCGATCGGGGCGTCGATGGTGCCGCGGGTCGGGTCGGGATGGCCCTGGACGAGGGCGCTGTAGAGCTTGTCGACGGTGCGGTCCTTGAACGCGCGCTTGAGAGCCGAGTAGGCGCGCTCGCTCTTGGCGACCACCATCGCGCCCGTGGTGCCGGCGTCGAGGCGGTGCACGATGCCCTGGCGTTCGGCCGGACCGCCCTGCGCCAGCTGATACCCCATCGCGGCCAGTCCCTGCGTCACCGTCGGTCCGCTCCAGCCGGGACTGGGGTGGGCGGCGACGCCGATCGGCTTGTCGACCACCAGCAGGTCGGCGTCGTCGTGCAGCACGACAAGGCCGTCGACCGGCTGGGGCGGCGCCGGCGGCCCGGTGTCGATCTCCGGCATCGAGACCTCGAGCAGGGCCCCGCCGTGCACGGTGTGACTGCGGGCGGCGGCCTCGCCGCCGTCGACGCTGACCCCGCCCCCGTCGATCAGCGCGGCAGCGGCGGTACGCGACATGCCGAGCAGCCGCGACAGCGCGACGTCGAGCCGCAGCCCGTCCAACCCGTCGGGCACCGGCAGCAGACGGTGCTCAGCCATCGCGGCCGTCCCCCACCGACTGGTGATCCTGCCGGCGGCCGTGGCGACTGCCGTCGAGGTCGATGCCGAGCAGCGCGAGGACGGCGGCGAGAATCGCACCGCACGAGATGCCGGAGTCGGCGAGGTTGAAGATCGCGAAATGCTGCCCGAGCGGACCGAACACGCTGATCCAATCGACGACGTGACCCCGGCCCACCCCGGGCTCACGGAAGAGGCGGTCGACGAGGTTGCCCATGGCGCCGCCCAGCACGAGGCCGAGGGCGACGGCCCACGCGGTCGATCGCATCCGCGCCGCGGCACGCACGATGACCACCACCACCACGACCGCGACCGCCGTCAACACCGCGGTGAACCCGGTGCCGAGCGAGAACGCCGCGCCCGAGTTGCGGGTCTGGTCGAGGTAGAGCGCGCCGCCGAGCAGCCGCACCGGCAGGTGATTCGGCGGCAGCTCGGCCACCACGATCACCTTGGAGACGATGTCCAGGACGAGCACCGCGAGCGCCACCGCGACGAACACGGCGAGACGTCGGGGTCGGGGGCTCACGCTGCCAGTCTCCCGCACGCCCGAATACGCGCCTCAGACGCCCGCTGAACGGGGCGGGAGTTAGCGGCGCTCCTCGCGCTGCTTGCACGCGACGTCGAGGGTCGCGGCCGGGAACGCCTTGAGCCGGGCCTTCGGGATGGGCTTGCCGCACCGCTCGCAGAAGCCGTACGTGTTCTTGTCGATGCGCTCGATCGCGTGCTCGATCTGGGTCATGAGGTCGAAGCGGTTGGCCGCGATCGACTGCTCCTGCTCGCGTTCGAAGGTCTTGCTGCCGGCGTCGGCCTGATCGTCGCCGGCGCCGTCGGTGCTCGACCGCTGCAGGTTGTCCAGGTCGCGCATCGACACGTCGTAGGCGTTGCGCATCTCGTTCAGCTCGTCGACGAGCTGCGCGCGCGCCTCGGCCAGCTCGGCCTCGGTCCACTCGGAACCGGTAGGGGCGGTGACGCTGGCGTCGGAGGTCGTCTGTGACATGGGTGGTGCCTTCTTCGCGGGGGTGGGGGGAGTGGTGGAGCTGCTCTTGGCCGGTGCCGCCTTCTTGGCCGGTGCCGCCTTCTTGGCCGGTGCCGCCTTCTTGGCCGGTGCCGCCTTCTTGGCCGGTGCCGCCTTCTTGGCCGGTGCCGCCTTCTTGGCCGGTGCCGCCTTCTTGGCCGGTGCCGCCTTCTTGGCCGGTGCCGCCTTCTTGGCCGGTGCCGCCTTCTTCGCCGGTGCCGCCTTCTTCGCCGGTGCCGCCTTCTTCGCCGGTGCCGCCTTCTTGGCCGGTGCCGCCTTCTTGGCCGGTGCCGCCTTCTTGGCCGGTGCCGCCTTCTTGGCCGGTGCCGCCTTCTTCGCCGGTGCCGCCTTCTTCGCCGGTGCCGCCTTCTTCGCCGGTGCCGCCTTCTTCGCCGGTGCCGCCTTCTTCGCCGGTGCCGCCTTCTTCGCCGGTGCCGACTTGGTTACCCCGCTACGAGCCGCGGGATGCGTCCGCGTGGCCGGTTCCGCCGCGGACGGCGCACGGCCCGGGGCGGACGCAGTCTCGCCGCGACGACTGCTCGTGCCGACGCGCCGCAGGGCACGGCCGATCCGTCCCATCGCTGCCATCCGTGAGTCTCCTGTCGCCCGTGGCCGTCGCCGGCGCGACAGACTCAACTGCGCCCGCAAAGGCGGCCAATATATGGGCCGCTGCTCTGCGCCGCCACTCCCCACGCCGCCGCGTCCTGGACACCGGGTGGCGCGGGCCCCCTAAGCTTGTCCACGACGTTCCATGCTGTGACGAGGACGAGTAGTCGCGGGGCTCCAGCCGAAGCGACCCGGGGGTGGTGTGAGCCCGGGGGCCAGGCCCGCGCCGAAATCACCTCCGAGCCCCGGAAGAAACGGTCGACGACGGCCGTAGTAGACCCGGACCAGTAACGAAGTGGGCGCGGCGACGCGTCAACGAGGGTGGTACCGCGGTGGGCGGCCGGCACGACCGGTACGCGCGTCGTCCCTCGAGTTCGTACCGCAGGACTCGAGAGGATGCCGCACCATGACCAGGCCCAACGCCGGCTACCAGCCGCTGCCGCCGCACGTCGATCTGCCGGCGCTGGACCACGCCGTCATCGAGCAGTGGAACGCGGGCAAGGTATTCCAGCGCAGTCTCGAGCGAACCACGGGCGGCCCGGAGTGGACGTTCTACGAGGGACCGCCCACCGCCAACGGCATGCCGGGCACCCACCACGTCGAGGCCCGCGTCTTCAAGGACGTCTTCCCGCGCTACCGGACGATGAAGGGTTATCACGTCGCGCGCCGCGCCGGGTGGGACTGCCACGGGCTGCCCGTCGAGCTGGCGGTGGAGAAGGAACTTGGCTTCACCGGCAAGCCCGATATCGAGGCGTACGGCATCGAGGCGTTCAACGCCCGGTGCCGCGAGAACGTCCAGCGTCACGTCGACGCGTTCGAGGCGATGAGCGAACGCATGGGGTACTGGGCCGACTACGAGCATGCGTACTGGACGATGACGCCCGACTACGTGGAGTCCGTCTGGTGGGCGCTCAAGACGATCTTCGACAAGGGCCTGCTTGTCGAGGACTACCGCGTCGCGCCGTACTGCCCGCGCTGCGGCACGACGTTGTCCGACCACGAGGTGGCCCAGGGCTACGAGGACGTCACCGACCCGTCGGTGTACGTCCGCATGCCGTTGACGTCGGGCCCCTGGGCCGGCAAGGCCGACCTGCTCGTGTGGACGACGACCCCGTGGACGCTGGTGTCCAACACCGCCGTCGCCGCCAACCCGGATGTCGAGTACGTGGTGGCCCGGGCCGGCGACGACACGTTCGTGCTGGCCGAGCCGTTGCTCGCGACGGTCCTCGGCGACGGCGCCGAGGTGCTCGCCCGCTACCGCGGCACCGAACTCGAACGCTGGGACTACCGCCGCCCGTTCGACCTCGTCCCGCTCGAGGATGCCAACTTCGTCGTGCTGGCCGACTACGTCACCACCGACGACGGCACCGGGCTGGTGCACCAGTCCCCCGCCTTCGGCGCCGAGGACATGGCCGTCGGCCGGGCCTACGGGCTGCCGGTGCTGACACCGGTCGGGCGCGACGGCCACTTCGCCGCCGACCTGGACCTGGTCGGCGGGCAGTTCTTCAAGGATGCCGACGAGGCGCTGGTCAAAGACCTGCGTGCGCGCGGCCTGCTCTTCCGGCACGTGCCCTTCGAGCACAGCTACCCGCACTGCTGGCGCTGCCACACCCCGTTGATGTACTACGCGCTGCCGTCCTGGTACATCCGCACCACCGCCGTCAAGGACCAGTTGCTCGCCGAGAACCAGGGCACGAACTGGCAGCCGGCGACGATCAAGAACGGCCGCTACGGCGACTGGCTGAACAACAACATCGACTGGGCGTTGTCCCGCGATCGTTACTGGGGCACTCCCCTGCCGGTGTGGCGCAACGACGTCGACCCGTCGCGCATGGTGTGCGTGGGTTCGCTGGCCGAGCTCGCCGAGCTGTCCGGGGTCGCGCTCGAGGACCCGCACCGCCCGTTCGTCGACGACGTGACCTTCACCCGACCGGGAGAGGACGGAACATACCGTCGGGTACCCCAGGTCATCGACGCCTGGTTCGACTCGGGCTCCATGCCGTTCGCGCAGTTCGGCGCGCCGTACCGCAATGCGGCCGAGGCCGAGGCCGCGTACCCGGCCGACTTCATCTGCGAGGCCATCGACCAGACGCGCGGGTGGTTCTACTCGTTGATGGCGGTAGGCACGCTCGTGTTCGGCCACTCGTCGTACCGCAACGTCGTCTGCCTCGGACACATTCTGGCCGAGGACGGCCGCAAGATGAGCAAGCACCTCGGCAACATCCTCGAGCCGATCCCGCTGATGGACCGGCACGGTTCCGATGCGCTGCGCTGGTTCATGGCCTGCACCGGGTCACCGTGGGCCGCGCGCCGGGTCGGCCACAAGGCGCTCGAGGAGATCGCCTCGAAGGTCATCCGCACGTACTGGTCGATCGCGTCGTTCCAGTCGCTGTACGCGCGTGCCAACGGGTGGGTGCCCGGCGGCGCCACCGGCGAGCGTTCGGTGCTCGACCGGTGGGCGCTGTCCGAGGCCTACCGGGTGGCCGGCGAGGTCGACGCCGCGTTGGAGGTCTTCGACACCGCCCGCGCCGGGCGCGAGATCAGCACCTACATCGACGATCTGTCCAACTGGTACGTGCGCCGCTCGCGCCGCCGATTCTGGGACGGCGACCCGGCGGCGCTGAACACCTTGCACGAGTGCCTACGGGTGCTCACCCTGCTCATGGCGCCGTTGACGCCGTTCGTCACCGAGCGGGTCTGGTCCGCGCTGTTTGCCGGCTCTGACGGCGCCGCGGACTCGGTCCACCTCGCCGACTGGCCGCTCGCCGACCCCGCGGTCGTGGACCCGACCCTGAACGAGCAGGTGTCACTGGTGCGCAGCCTCGTCGAGCTCGGCCGCTCGGCCCGGGCCGACTCGAAGATGAACACCCGCCAACCGCTGTCCCGTGCGCTGATCTCGGCGCCCGGGTGGACGGCGCTGCCGGCCGAGCTGCAGGAACAGGTGCGCGACGAACTCAACGTCGTCGAGCTCGCCCGCCTCGGCGATGCCGACGAGCTGGTCCAGCTCGCGGTCAAACCCAACTTCCGCCAGCTCGGACGTCGCTTCGGCAAACGGACTCAGGCGGTCGCGAACGCGATCACCGCTGCGGACCCGGCGGCGTTCGTCGCCGCCTACCGGGCCGGCGCCGCCAGCGTCGAACTCGACGGCGAGACGGTATCCATCGAGGGCGACGAGGTCGTGGTCAGCGAGACACCGCGTTCCGGCTGGGCCGTCGCGTCGGCCGGGGCCGACACCGTCGCGCTGGACCTGGAACTCACCCACGAGCTGCGCCTCGCCGGGCTGGTCCGCAAGGTCGTGCGACTGGTCCAGGAGGCCCGCAAGAACGCGGGCCTCGAGGTCACCGACCGCATCGAGCTGTGGTGGCGGGTCGGCGGGTCCCCCGAGCCCGCTGAGGCGATCCGCACCCACGGCGAGCTCCTGGCCGGCGAGGTGTTGGCGTCGGCGGTGCATCAGGGCGCGCCGGACGCCGAGCTGTACCAGGTCGAGGACGCCGAGCTCGGCCTGACGATCTGGCTGCGGCGCGCCGACTGACGCCGGATCCGGGTCGGGAACACCCAGACCTTCACGTTGACCGCGACATCATCGCTTCGCCGTACGCGACCTTCTGCTATGCGCGCTCCGGCGGACAGTCCGGCGCCTGATTGATCGCCCTCAGCGGTTGCGCTGGCACAGCGAGCAGGGCAGGAAGCCGTCCTCGACCGCTTGGTCACGCGGCACGGCCGTGGCCGGCTGCGCCTTGATGATCAGGCAGTCCTGCTTGTGGTAACGCGGACGACCGTCGACGACCCAGACCTGGTCACCGGCCGAGCTGGGGCTGGTCGTGGACGGCGAGGCTGACGCTGCCACCGCGACCGGCTCGGGCTCGCGGCTCGGGCTCGGGCTCGGGTTCCGGTTCGGGCTCGGGTTCCGGTTCGGGCTCGGGTTCCGGTTCGCGGTTCCGGTTCGGGCTCGGGTTCCGGTTCGGGCTCCGGCTTCGGGCTCGGGTTCCGGTTCGGGCTCGGGCTCGGGCTCCGGTTCCGGCTCCGGCTCGGGCTCCGGCTCGGGCTCCGGCTCCGGCTCCGGCTCGGGCTCCGGCTCCGGCTCGGGCTCCGGCTCGGGCTCCGGCTCGGGCTCCGGCTCGGGCTCCGGCTCGGGCTCGGACACCGGCAGCGCGATCTGCTGGGCCGCCAATTCTTCGATGGGCGCGAACGACGGTGCTTCGTCGGCCTCCGGCCGGCAGGTGCTGCACTCGGCGAACCCGTCCTCAACCGCCTGGTCGTGCGGGACCGGTTCGGAGTTCAGGCCGAGGATCTCGGGGCACTCGGGACGGTGGTAGTCCGGGTAACCGTCGACCACCCAGACATCGGCGGCCGGCTCCGCTGCCACGGGCGTCTCGACAGACCCCTCGGATTCCGATGCTTCGGCGGGTGCCGTCCACTGGGCCTGCGCGACCACGGTCTGCCGCTCCTGGTCCGGGTCCGCCGGGCGCACTGCCTCGCCGAACGGCACCGGCTCGGGTTCGGGCTCGGGCTCGGGTTCCGGCTCAGGCTCGGGTTCCGGCTCGGGCTCGGGCTCGGGTTCCGGCTCGGGCTCGGGTTCCGGCTCGGGCTCGGGTTCCGGCTCGGGCTCGGGTTCCGGCTCGGGCTCGGGTTCGGGCTCGGGCTCGGGTTCCGGCTCGGCAGCCTGCTGGTCCGGCGACTCGAACGACGGCGCCTCCGCCGCCTCCGGACGGCACAGCTCGCACTCCGAGAACCCGTCCTCAACCGCCTGATCATGCGGAACCGGCTCCGAGTCCAACCCGACCAGCGTCGGGCACTCCGGCCGGTGATAGTCCGGGAACCCGTCCACAACCCACACGTCGGCCGCGGCCGAGGGAGCCTGCGCCGGCTCGTCGGGCGTCTCGAACGACGGCGCCTCCGCGGCCTCCGGACGGCACACCTCGCACTCCGAGAACCCGTCCTCAACCGCCTGATCATGCGGAACCGGCTCCGAGTCCAACCCGACCAGCGTCGGGCACTCCGGCCGGTGATAGTCCGGGAACCCATCCACAACCCACACGTCGGCCGCGGCCGAGGGAGCCTGCGCCGGCTCGTCGGGCGTCTCGAACGACGGCGCCTCCGCCGCCTCCGGACGGCACACCTCGCACTCCGAGAACCCGTCCTCAACCGCCTGATCATGCGGAACCGGCTCCGAGTCCAACCCGACCAGCGTCGGGCACTCCGGCCGGTGATAGTCCGGGAACCCGTCCACAACCCACACGTCGGCGGTCTGCGCGGCCTCCCGAGGTGCGGCCTCTCGAGGCGCGGCGCCCTGAGGTGCGGCCGACGGTGCGGTGTCGCCGCCCGACGGTGCACCCACGCCGCCCTCGCCGTAGTAGCGATCGGGATTGCACACGACGCACGGCTGGAAGCCGTCCTCGACGGCCTGGGTGTAGGGCACCGGTTCGGACTCGAGTCCGGCGAGTTCGCTGCACCCGTCGACGTGGTACTCGGGATAGCCGTCTGCGACCCAGACCCGGGCACCGGACCGGGCGGCGTCGACAGGAGGCGCGTCCGCAGCATCGCCGGACGTCGCCGCGGCCTGCACAGGCTCGTTCACAGGGACCGGTTGCTCTGCGTGTGCCGGCGCTCCAGCGGCGAAAGCGGCCACCGCACCGGCGGGCAGCACGACGGTGTCGCGGGCCGAGTCGGCCGGTGCGTCCGTGGCGGCAACAACCGTCTCGGCCTGGGGCGTCCGCTCGCCCGTGCTGACAGCGTCCTGATCGGTGCCCGCGTCCTGATCGGTGCCCGCGTTCCGATCGGTGCCGGCGTCGCCGCTGAGGTCGGTGCCGGTGCCGTCCTCGGTCGGGCGGCAGACCGTGCACGGTACGAAACCGTCCTCGACGGCCTGCGACAGCGGGATGGGCTCGTCGTCCAGGCCCTGTACCTCCGAGCAGCTCTCCCGGTGGAATTCCGGTCGGCCGTCGACGACCCACACCTGCGGGCCGGACCCGTCCGCCGGCGGGCGGATGCCGACGTGGCCGGCCAGCTCACGCGGCGGCGTGCAGGTCGGGCAGGGGATGAAACCGTCCTCCAGCGCCTGCGAGAGCGGGATGGGCTCGGCGCGGCCGTTGCCGATCACGGCCGAGCACCCGGACAGGTGGTAGCGGGGCTGACCGTCGATGACGAGCACGTCGATGTCGCTCGTGGCGATCGCCGGATCGGCCTGGGTGGCGTCGGCGCCGTCATCCTTGGTCATCGACACCGTGGATCGCGTGTCCGGCTGCGCGTCGGACGGTGTGTCCTGCTGGGTCGGCGCAGCGGATGCCTCGTTCCGGCCCGGCCCCTCCTGGGACGACTCGGCCTGGGCAGATTCGGCCCGCGGGGCGCCGTCACTGGGCTGAAGGGCAACCGTCGGCGCGCCGGCACTCGTACCCGAGGGCGCACCGCCGCCCGCGCTCGAGCCGCCGGGCCCACCCGTCCCGCTCGCGTCTGCGCCGGGGCCGGCCGCCGCGCGCTTACGCGTCTGCAGGTACGACCAGATCATGACGCCCGCGGCCAGGGCGCTCGCGACCAGCGAGGCGACGATCCATCCGACGCTGCTCAGCACGATGCCGAGCACGACGAACACCACTGCAAGCAGCAGCAGACCGATCAGCACCACAGCAAGTCACTCCCCCGTACCGCGGACGTGCACCGAGGTGCCTCGAGCGGCTCGCGTGACGCGGTCCGGCCGGACACGTACCGGTGTCGTCGTTCGACGCCGTGATCTTGCGATCCCAGCGCCGCAATGGACATGAGGGTCGGGACTCTACTGGGCCTCGGCGTAGTCGCTGGTGTTCGACGCGGGCTCGGACTTGCCGCTCGCGTCGAGGTCGCGCAGCTGCGACTCCAGGTAGCTCTTGAGCCGGGTGCGGTACTCGCGCTCGAACGTGCGCAGTTCCTCGACCCGCCGCTCCAGGGCAGCCTTGCGCTGCTCGAACTGGGCGGTGATGGTGGCGGCGCGCTGCTCGGCGTCGGCGATCGTCTGCTGGGCGCGGGCCGAGCTCTCCTCGTCCAGCTGCTGGGCCCGGGCCTCGGCGTCGGAGATCTGCTGGGTGGAGCGCTGGTTGGCGTCCTCGACCGTCGAGTGTGCCTGCGCCTGGGCCTCGGACACCAGGCGCTCGGCCTCGGCCTTGGACTGGGCCATGTGCTGGTCGGCCGTCTGCTGGGCCAGGGCGAGCATCTGGACGGCCTGGACGTGGTGATCGGCCGGCGTGTTGCCGCCGCCGCTCTCGGTCGCCGCTGCAGCCGGCGACTGGGCCGCGGCAGCCTGCGCCTCGGCCAGCTGCGACTGCGCCTGCTCGAGCTGCGCGCGGTTCTCGTTGAGCTGCTGCTCGGTCTCGGCCAGACGCTGCTGCAGCTCGGCGAGCTCGGCCGGGTCGTGGCCGTCGGTGGCCTCGACGGGCTGGGCGGGCTGGGCGCTGCCGGCCTGGGCCAGCGACTGCTCGAGTTCCTGGATGCGGCTGTGCAGGCGGCCGTTCTCCTCCTGCACGGCGGTGAGCTCGGCCGGGTCGATCCCGCCGCCCTCGACGCCCTGTTCGGGCGCGGGCTGGCCGGACTGCAACCGGCCGCGCAGGTCGTTGTTCTCCTCGATCAGGCGGGCGAGCTCGACCTCGACGATGTCGAGGAAGGCATCGACCTCCTCCTCGTCGTACCCGCGCTTGCCGATCGGCGGCTTCTTGAACGCCACATTGTGGACTTCGGCGGGGGTCAACGGCATTCGGTCACCTCATGTGTCGAGCGACCCGGCGAGGCCCGGTCGTGATGCGGATCGTGGTGCGGTGCGTGGGGCGCTTACGTGTGTGGGGCTGTGCGTGATGCGCTCCCGGCATTGTCACCGAAGTGCCGGACGCCGGGATGTCCGGGGGTATTTACGCGAACGTCAAGGCAACCACGCGCAGCGCGATGAGCACGATGAGCAGGATGATGACGCTCAAGTCGAGGCTTACAGTACCCAGCCGGAGCGGCGGCACCAATCGCCGGAGCAGACGAATCGGCGGATCGGTCACCACGTAGACCAGCTCGAGGCCCACCGCGGCGGTCCCGGCCGGGCGCCAGCTGCGCGCGAACTGGCGTGTCCACTCGACGACGATCCGGGCCAGGATCAGGACGATGTAGAGCCACAGCACGTAGCCGACGACGCCCCACAGCAGCGACATCGTCGATCCTCTCCGTTGTCCGACGGCGACGCCCGTGCGGCGCTTCCTGCGCTTCCTGCGCTACCGGGCGGTCCAGGGTGGCCCGTGCAGGCCGGCCCTGACAGAACAACGGCCCGGCACCGAACATGGTGCCAGGCCGCTGTGTGGGTGGGCGCGGGCGACCGGTCAAGACGCCCGCCACCACGCCCGCGGAGAGGGTCAGGACTGGTTGAAGAACCCGTTCTCGATCTTGGCCTTGTCCTGGGCCGTCACGGTCACGTTGTGCGGGCTGAGCAGGAAGACCTTGGCGGTGACCCGCTCGATGCGCCCGTGCAGGCCGAAGGTGAGCCCGGCGGCGAAGTCGACGAGGCGCTTGGCGTCGGCGTCGTCCATCTCGGAGAGGTTCATGATCACCGGCGTGCTCTTGCGGAAGTGCTCGCCGATGGTGCGCGCCTCGTTGTACGTGCGCGGGTGCAGCGCGGTGATCTGGTAGGTCGGCTGGGCCGGGTACTCCTCGGCGTAGGCCACCGCGCTGCGCGGCTCGTCGTACTCACGGGCGTAGCGCGTGACCTCGGCGTGCTGCTCGCGGGCGTGCGAGTCGCGGGCGTGCGACTCCCGCGGGTAGTGGTCTTCGGCGTAGTCGTCGCGCCGGGGGGCCGCCCGGTCGGGCGCCGGACCGTAGCCGTCGCTGTCGGCGTACTCGTCGTCCTCGACGAGGCCGAGGTAGACGCCCATCCGGTGCATCGCTCCGGGCATGGTTCCTCCAGTGGGTCTTCGAGAGCCGCCGGCGCGGGACGGGCGCGGGACTCGGGTAGTCGAGATCGGACGCTAGCTGAAAATCTGCTTGCGGCGGCCGAGCAACGCCGTGCCGACACGCACGTGTGTCGATCCGTGTCGTACGGCCGCCTCGAGGTCGGCGCTCATGCCGGCCGACAGTGCATCGGCGCCGGGGTGAGCGCCGCGCACACGCTCGGACAGCGCTGCCAGCCGGGCGAACGCGGCGTCGACGTCGGCGTCGATCGGCGGCACCGCCATCAGCCCGCGCAGCCGTAGCTCGGGCCGCTCGGCGACGGCGTCGGTGACGGCGTCGAGACCGTCCTCGGCGACGCCGCCGCGCTCGGTGTCGCCGTCGAGGCTGACCTGGACGAAGACGTCCAGCGTCCCCTCGCGGTGCTCGGCGGCGGCGTCGGCAAGAGCCCGTACCAGCTTGGGCCGGTCGACCGAGTGCACGGCGTGGGCGTAGCGCGCCACGCTGCGCGCCTTGTTGGTCTGCACGCGTCCCACCATGTGCCAGCGCAGGTCGCGCGCCAGCTCTGGCTGCTCGGCCAGCTCGGCCAGCTCGGCCAGCTCGGCAATCTTGGCGCGCGCCTCCTGGTCCTTGTTCTCCCCGACGTCGAACACGCCGAGCCGCGCCAGGGTCGCGACGTCGGCGGCCGGCCGGGTCTTGGTGACCGCGACGAGGGTGACCTCGCGGGGATCACGCCCGGCCGCGGCGCACGCGTCGTGGATGCGGCGACGGACAGAACCGAGCGCAGCGACCAGCTCGGCCTGCCGTTCCTCCGCCGACACGGGGGACGGTTCGTCGGGCGTCGTCGCCACCGTGTCGGTCGGGGGATGGTCAGGCCGGGCCGGGTCGCTGCTCGTCGTTGCCCGTCGCTACTTGAGGAAGTCCGGGACGTCGAGCTCGTCCTCGAGGTCG
This sequence comes from uncultured Actinomycetota bacterium, assembly GCA_963787985.1. Classification (GTDB taxonomy): domain Bacteria; phylum Actinomycetota; class Actinomycetes; order Mycobacteriales; family Jatrophihabitantaceae; genus Jatrophihabitans. The sequence goes on from CAWBEL010000004.1 coordinate 753,774, forward strand.
AGCGAGGCACCCCGCGAGCCGTTGGTCACCGGCGTCGAGTAGTGCGTCGCGGGCTCGTACGGACGGGGCTGCGCCGGCGTCGCCGGGGCGGCCGGCGCGGGGGCGCCGCTGTGGACCGGGACCGGGGCCGACGCGCGCGACGTGGCGGCCGGCTCGCGCCGGAAGTCGACCTTCTTGTAGGGCAGCTGACCGCTGTCGAAGCCAGCCGCGATGACCGTGACCTTGACCTCGTCGCCGAGCGTGTCGTCGATGACCGCACCGAAGATGATGTTGGCCTCGGGGTGGGCGGAGTCGGCCACCAGGGTCGCCGCCTCGTTGATCTCGAACAGGCCGAGGTCCGAGCCGCCGCAGATCGACATGAGCACGCCGTGCGCACCTTCCATGCTCGCCTCGAGCAGCGGGCTGGCGATGGCGATCTCGGCTGCCTGCCGGGCCCGGTTGTCGCCGCGGGCGGAGCCGATGCCCATGAGAGCGGAACCGGCGTTGCTCATGATGCTCTTCACGTCGGCGAAGTCGAGGTTGATCAGGCCCGGCGTCGTGATGAGGTCGGTGATGCCCTGGACACCGGACAGCAGGACCTGGTCGGCGCTGCGGAAGGCGTCCATGACCGACACGTTGGTCTCGCTGATCTGCAACAGCCGGTCGTTCGGGATGACGATGAGGGTGTCGCACTCGGCGCGCAGGGCCTCGATGCCCTCGTCGGCCTGGCTGGCGCGCTTCTTTCCCTCGAAGCTGAACGGCCGGGTGACGACGCCGATGGTCAGGGCACCGAGCTTGCGGGCGATGCTGGCGATGACCGGGGCACCGCCGGTGCCGGTGCCGCCGCCCTCGCCCGCGGTCACGAAGACCATGTCGGCGCCCTTGATGACCTCCTCGATCTCGTCGCGGTGGTCCTCGGCGGCCTTGCGGCCGACATCGGGCTGCGCGCCGGCGCCGAGGCCACGGGTGAGCTCGCGGCCGACGTCGAGTTTGACGTCGGCGTCGCTCATCAGCAGCGCCTGCGCGTCGGTGTTGACGGCGATGAACTCCACGCCCTTCAACCCGACCTCGATCATCCGGTTGACGGCGTTGACGCCGCCGCCGCCGACGCCGACGACCTTGATGACCGCCAGGTAGTTGTGCGGTGCTGTCATGGATGTCGCTCCTAGCTTCGTGACTGCCGGTCGGGAGTCGGTGCTGCTCGATGAGGTCCGAACCCTCACCCTCAGGTAAACAGTTAATGTTATGTCAACCTGGAGTGATAGGGCGAAGTTAGATCGGGACTGCCGCAAACGTGTGCAGGCGCGCCGTGCGACACGCCGAATTGCGCGGCCTGCTGTGGTGCCCGCCCACGCTCGGCACCGCGTCGGTGCGCTTGTCACCTGCAGCGCTGGGCCAGTGGATCTCCGCAGCGCTCGCACGAAGTGCCAGGCGGGACGCCCGGGGTGACAAGTGCAATCGTGCGAAGACGGTGACCTTCAGCGGGAGAAGGGCTGGTTCGGGTCCGACACGTCGAACACCGTGTCGTAGCGACGGTGCTTGATGATCACCGGCAGGACGCGGGCCTTCTGCGCGTTCGCGGTCGCACTCCCCCACTGCACCAGCCGGCCCTGCGACAGCACCAGGGTGATCGCCGTCGGGTCGAGGGCCTGGATGGAATGCACCTGCGCGAGCAGCGTGCGGGGCAACGACGAGGCGACGCGGGCGACAGCGGCGCTCGCCGCGTGCGGGGTGCGCCCGTGCGAGGTGGGGACGACCATGCGGGGCAGGCCGTGCGGCGCCGCGGCGACCGTGCGGTACTGCGCGCCGGTGCGGTCGACGAGTAACGCCTTGCCGCCGACCTGGATGTAGCCGACCGCGGTGCGCTCGACGACGGTGATCACGACCGTGCTCGGGAACTCGGTACTCACCTCGGCCGACGCGATGCCGGGCAGCGTCTCGACCCGTCGCGTGACGCCCGCCGTGTCGACCCGGACGAGCGGTGTCCCGTGCCCGATGCCCGCGGCCGCCTCGACCTGCGATGCGGTGAGCTCGTGCTCGCCACGCACGTCCACCGACCGCACCCCGAACAGCGAGCTGAACGCGATAACCCACGTGGCGACGAGGGCGAGCACCACCAGCACCGCGACCGCGATGAACACCCGCGCGCGCAGGCCGAGCCGACGCGCCGAGCCGCCGCGGTCCCCGGAGCGCGGATCGTCGTCGACGTTCTCGCTGCCGTCGCCGGCATCGGTGCCGGCGCCGGTGTTGCGGTCGCGCTGCAGAAATGAGGTCGTCACGCCGCACCGCCACCGGCGCACGCGTCGCGGATGGAGTCGCACAGCAGGTAGACGTTGCCGATGCCCATGGTCACGACGAGATCGCCCGGCTGCGCCAGCTCGGCGACGCGCTCGGGCACCGCCTCGTAGCGCGGCTCGTAGACGACCCGGCCCGGCGGCAGCTGCACGAGGTCGCTGATGGTGGCGCCGGTGACTCCCGGGATCGGTTCCTCGCGCGCCGGGAAGATGTCCATCACGACCGCGATGTCGGCCAGCTGCAGGGCCTGCGCGAACTCGCGCGCGAAAGTCTGCGTCCGGCTGTAGGTGCCCGGCTGGAAGACCGCGATCAACCGTCCGGAACCGGCCAGCGCGGACCGGGCTGCGGACAGCGAGGCGGCGATCTCCGTCGGGTGGTGCGCGTAGTCGTCGTAGACGCGGACGCCGCCGCCCTCCCCGTGCGACTCGAAGCGGCGGTGCACGCCGCCGAAGCCGGCCCACGCCGTGGCCGCGGTATCGACGTCGAGACCGAGCTCGGCGGCCAGCACCAGCGCGGCGGCAGCGTTGAGGGCCATGTGCGCGCCGATCAGGGCTCCCACCCGCACCTCGCGACGGGTGAGCGGTCCACCCTCGACGGTGAAGCTCACGGCGTCGGCGCTGGTGACGATCGCGCTCACCAGCACGTCGGCCGCGGGGTCGGTGCCGTAGGTGAGCACGCGGCGCCCCAGCCCGCGGGCGTGCTCGGCGACGCGGCGCGCCCCCGGGTCGTCGGCGCAGGTCAGCACCAGCCCGTCGGGTTCGATGCGCTCGACGAACTGCCCGAAGGCGGTGAAGATCGCCTCGAGGCTGCCGTAGTTCTCGAGGTGGTCGGCCTCGACGTTGGTGATCACCGCGGCGGCCGGACGGGTCAGCAGGAACGAGCCGTCGCTCTCGTCGGCCTCGACGACGGCGATGTCACCGGTGCCGAGGTGGGCGTTCCGGCCGCTCTCGTAGAGGTTGCCGCCGATCGCGAAGGACGGGTCGACGCCGCACGCCTGTGCCGCGACCACGAGCAGCGACGTCGTCGAGGTCTTGCCGTGCGTGCCGGCGACGGCGACGGTGCGCTTGTCCTCCAGCGCCGCGGCGAGGGCGGCGGCGCGGCGCAACACCGGTTTGCCGCTGGCCCGGGCGGCGGCGAACTCCTCGTGCCGGGGGTTGATCGCGGTCGTGTAGACGAAGGTGTCGGCGTCGTCGAGGTGCGCCGGGGAGTGCCCGATCCGCACGTCGGCGCCGAGCGCACGCAGGCCGGTGACCGTCGTCGAGTCCCGGGCCTCGCAGCCGCTGACGACGAGCCCGCGCTCGAGCAGGATGCGGGCCAGCGCGCTCATGCCGGAGCCGGCGATGCCCATGATGTGCACGCGTCCGAGGTCGGCGAGGTGCGGCACGACGTCGGTGGCCGCGCTGCGCACCAGGGCGGCACCCGGCGCGGCCCAGTCCTCGGGCCGGTCGCCCTCGTGGTCCCGGGTGGGCGCGTTCATGCTGCTCCTCCGGCGAAGCGACGGTGTTCTTCGGCGACGCTGAGCACGTGCCGGGCGAGCACGACGTCCGCGTCCCGGGAACCGGACCGCTCCGCAGCCGCCGACATGCTCGCCAGCTGCGCCGGGTCGGTCACCCGCGGCACGATCTCGCGCCGGATCCAGTCTGCCGTGAGCTCGCGGTCGTCGACGAGCAGCCCGCCGCCCGCCTGCACGGTGGGTAGCGCGTTGAACCGCTGTTCGCCGTTGCCGACGGGGTACGGAACGTAGGCCGCGGGCAGCCCGACGGCGGCGAGCTCGGCGCACGTCATCGCCCCGCACCGGCACAGCGCGAAGTCGGCGGCGGCGTAGGCGTACTGCATCTGCTCGACGTAGGGCACGACGACGTAGGGCACCGCCGGATCGGCGGGCACGCCGAGGCTGTTCTTCGGGCCGATGACGTGCAGCACCTGGACGCCGGCTGCCCGCAGGTCGTCGACGGCCCCGGCCATCGCGCGGTTGATCGACTGCGCACCCTGCGAACCGCCGAACACCAGCAGGGTCGGCAGGTCGGCCCGGAGCCCGAACCGCTGCCGCGCCTCGGGCCGCAGCGCGACGCGGTCCAGCCCGGAGATCGCCGGGCGCAGCGGGATGCCGATGCGGGTGGCGTGCGGCAGGCTGCCGGCTTCCGTGGCCGTGAACACGTGCGTGGTCAGCCGGGCCGCGCCCCGGTTGGCCAGGCCCGGCTTGGCGTTGGCCTCGTGCACGACGATCGGGATCGACAGGCGCCGCGCGGCGAGATAGGCCGGCACCGCCACGTAGCCGCCGAAGCCCACGACGACGTCGGCGCTGCACCCGTTCGAGCACCACCGAGGCGGCCCGCACGGCGTCTCGGACGCGTCCCGGCGTGGCCATCAGGGCGCGGTTGACGCCGGCGCGGCAGCGGCACCGGCGGCACCAGCTCCAGCGGGTAACCGCGCGGCGGGATGAGGGCGGTGTCCAGGCCCTTCGCGGTGCCGAGCGCGGTGATGACGCTGGTCGGGTCGAGCCGCCGTACGGCGTCGGCCAGGTTCATCGCCGGTTCGATGTGCCCGGCCGTACCGCCGCCGGCAACCACGATCGAGTGGCTCATGAAGCGCGGCCCCCGGACGCGTAGCGCCGGCGGGGCGGCTCGTCGGCCCAGGGTTCGGCCACACGCCGCGCACGGGCCGGCGCGGCAGCTGCAGCGCGGCGGGGAGCCTGGCGGGCAGCGGCCGGGCGGGCGGTCGCGGACCGGCCGGTCGCGGTTCGGGCGGTCGCGGTTCGGGCGGCGGCGGGTGCCGCGCGCCCGCGCCGCTTGGGCGCGACGTAGGGCTTGGGCACCGGGATCCGCGCCCAGCGTTCCAGGCGGGTGCGCCGCCCGAGACGTTCGGCCTTGCGGGCGGCCGTGACGGCCTCGGTCTCGTGGCGCGCGAACGAGGTCAGCATGCCGAGGACGAAGAACGTCACGACCAGGGACGTGCCGCCGGCCGAGATGAGCGGCAGCGGGATACCGGTGACCGGCAGCAGGCCGGTGACGTAGCCGACGTTGATGACGGCCTGGCCGCAGAGCCAGATGGTCGCGGCGCCGCAGGCGAGGCGGGCGAACGGGTCGGCGCTGCGTCGGACGATGCGCATGCCGACGTAGGCCAGCAGCGCGAACAGGAGGAGCACGGCGAGGCAGCCGATGAGGCCGAGCTCCTCGCCGATGATCGCGAACACGAAGTCGGAGTTCGCGTTGGGCACCCATCCGTACTTCGACGTGCCCTGCCCGAGACCCACGCCGAACAGACCTCCGGACGCGAGCGCGTAGAGGCCTTCGACGGTGTGGTAGCCCGCGCCCTTCGCGTCCTTGAACGGATCGGTGAAGTTGGTCAGGCGCTGCAGGCGGTAGGGCGCGGCGACGGCGAGCGCGGTGATCGCCAGGCCGATGGTCGCGACGACGCCGATGAAGTAGCGCATCGGCATGCCCACCATCCAGAGCAGGCCCAGCAGGATCAGCACGAAGCAGCACGTGGTGCCGAGGTCGGGCTCGGCCATGACCAGGGCGCCGGTCAGGACGAAGCCGGGCAGCAGCGGTACGAACAGGTGCTTGGCGCGGGTCAGCGTGCCGAACTGCTGCTTGCGCGACAGCAGGTCGGCGCCCCACATGAGCATGGCGACCTTGCCGAACTCCGAGGGCTGCAGCTGCAGGGGCCCGACGTCGATCCAGCGGCGCGATCCGTTGATGACCACGCCGATGCCGGGCACCAGCACCGCGACCATCGCCACCAGCGACAGAGCGACGATCGGATAGGTCAGCATGCGGAACGCCCGCGGCGACATGCGCATGACGACGAAGAACACGACGACGCCGGCGACGATGAATTCGAGTTCCTTGACGCCCTGGCCCCAGATCGAGCCGGTGCCCCCGTTGTCGTGGGCGGCGGCGATGGTCGTCGAGACGGCCATCAGCACGCCGAAGACCAGCAGGCCGGCGGAGGCGAGCAGCAGCATCTGCACCGAGGCGTACGGGCGCTCGAGGAACTGCTGGCGCGTCGGCCCGGACAGCCGGCTCACCCGGGTCCGCACCCCGGCCAGCAGGCCCGGACGGGCGGGTACGGCGGTCGTGCGTGACTGGGCCGTCATGCGCGGGTCCCGCCCGCACCGCCGGCGGGGCCGAGCGCACGGGCGGCCGCGGCGAAGGCGTCGCCGCGCGCGCCGTAGCCGCGGAACATGTCGTAGGAGGCGGCGGCAGGAGCGAGCAGCACGGTGTCGCCGGGTCGCGCCATCCCGGCCGCGGCGTGCACCACCTCGGTCATCGCCCCATCGTCGGTGCTGTCGACCATGATCACGGGGACCTCGGGCGCGTGTCGTGCAAGAGCGCGGGCGACCAGTTCTCGGTCCTGTCCCAGCAGCACGGCGCCGGCCAACCGCCCTGCGTGCGCCGCGACCAGGGGGTCCACGTCGACGCCCTTGAGCTGGCCCCCCGCGACCCACACGATGCGCGGATAAGCCGACAGCGACGCCGCCGCGGCGTGCGGGTTGGTCGCCTTGCTGTCGTCGACCCAGGTCACGCCGTAGCGCTCGAGCACCGGCTGGTTGCGGTGGGGGTCGGGCACGAAGGCGCGCAGGCCGGCGCCGATCGCCTGGGGCGGCACGCCGTCGGCCAGCGCGAGTGCCGCGGCCGCCAGCGCGTTGGCCACGTTGTGCCGGCCGGCCGGGCGCACGTCGGATACCGCGGCGAGGTCGCCGCCGCCGAAGGCGCGGTCGACGAGCCGCGCACCCTCGACGCCGACCTGCCCGTCCGCGGGCCGGTCGAGGGTGAACCCGGTCGCGCCCGAAGGGGCCCGGGCCGTGACGAACGGGTCGTCGGCGTTGTAGATCGCGGTGCCGCCGCGCCAGATCGCCGTTTTGGCCGCGGCGTACGCCTCGAAGGAGCCGTGCCAGTCGAGGTGGTCGGGAGCGAGGTTGAGCAGCGCACCGGCGACCGGCATCAGCGACGGCGCGAGGTGCAGCTGCTGGCTGGACAGCTCGACGGCGAGCGTGTCGTAGGGCGGGTCGGCCAGCACGGCGTCGATCAGCGGCTCGCCGACGTTGCCGACCGCAACGGCCCGCCGGCCGGCCGCGCGCAAGATCGACTCGAGCATGCGCACCGTCGTCGTCTTGCCGTTGGTTCCCGTCAGGGCGAGCCACGGTGCAGCGGCCGGGCCGCGCAGCTGCCAGGCCAGCTCGACCTCGCCCCAGATCGGGAGACCGCGGCGCCCTGCGTCGACCAGCAGCGGGTCCGTCGGGCGCAGGCCCGGCGAGGTGACCACGAGGTCGATACCGTCCGGCACCGCGGTCGACGGGCCGAGCCACCGGCCGCCAACGGCTACGAGCCCGGCCACCGCGGGGCCCTCGGTGAGCGCGGTCAGCGTCACGTGGGCGCCGAGCCCGATCAACGCCCGGGCGGCCGAGGCCCCGGCGACGCCGACGCCGCAGACGAGCACGCGGCGACCGGCGAGGTCGCGCGCCGGCATCAGCCGATGAAGTCGGCGTAGAAGATGCCGACGCCGAACGCGACCGAGAGTCCGGCCAGGATCCAGAAGCGAACGATGATCGTGATCTGTTCCCAGCCCATGAGCTCGAAATGATGATGCAGCGGCGCCATGCGGAACACCCGTTTACCGGTCCCGGTACGGATGCGGGTGTACTTGAACCAGCCCGTCTGGATGATCGACGACAGCGTGATCGCGGCGTACAGGCCGCCGAGGGCGATGAGCAGCAGCTCGGTGCGGGTAAGGATCGCCAGTCCGGCCATCAGCCCACCGAGCGCCAGTGAGCCGGTGTCGCCCATGAAGATCTGGGCCGGCGAGGCGTTCCACCACAGGAAACCGAAGCAGGCGGCCATCGCCGAGGCGGCCACGAGGGCGAGGTCGATCGGGTCGCGCACGGTGTAGCACCCGGCGGCCGGGTGGTTCAGGCACTGGCTGCGCGACTGCAGGAACGTGATGAGGGTGAACGCGCCGAAGATCATCGCTGCGGTGCCGGCGGCCAGGCCGTCCAGGCCGTCGGTGAGGTTCACGGCGTTCGAAGTGCCGGACACGATGAGATAGGCCAGCACGACGAAGCCCACCGAACCGAACCCGAGCGGCCCGATGTCCCGCACGAAGGACAGGTGCGTCGACGCCGGGGTCAGCCCGAAGCGGTTCTTGAACAGCAGGGCCAGGATCGCGAACACCACGGTGACGAACAGCTGGCCGAGGAACTTGGCCCGCGCCCGCAGGCCGAGGCTGCGCTGCCGGCGGATCTTGATGAAGTCGTCCAGGAAGCCGACGGCACCGAGCCCCACCATGAGGAACAGCGCGAGCATGCCCGAGGCTTTGAGGCCGCCCTCGCCGCGGACGGCGAGGATGATGTGCGCGACGACGTACCCGACGAGGGTGGAGCCGATGATGGCGACCCCGCCCATGGTCGGGGTACCGCGCTTGACCAGGTGGGTCTGCGGCCCGTCGAGACGGATCTCCTGCCCGAAGCCCCGGCGGCGGAAGTACACGACCACCATGGGCGTCAGCAGGATCGAGGTCAGGAGCGAGACGACGGTGGCGACCAGGACCGTCTTCATCCTGTGCCGCCTTCCTCCTCGTCGATGACGCGTTGCGCCGGGCCGTCCGCCGGGTCGGATTCCGTATCGTCTGCGATCGCGAGCGCGACACGTTCGAGGCTCGCCGCCCGGGACGCCTTGACGAGCACCACGTCCGGTGCCCGCAGCTCGCGCCGCAGCAGTGCGATCGCCGCGTCCACGTCCGGCACCCAGCGCGACTCGCCGTTCCACGAGCCTTCCAGAGCCGCTCCGTGCTGGATCGGGCGGGCGTCCTCCCCCACCGCGACCACCTGCGAGATGTCCAGCCGCACTGCGAGCCGCCCGATCCCGTCGTGCTCGGCCGGGCCGTCCGCGCCGAGCTCGGCCATCGGACCCAGAACGGCGTACGAGCGCCCACCCGCCTCGCGTCGGGAGCGGGCGACGGAGGCCAGCGTCTTCAGCGCCGCCCGCATCGACTCCGGGTTGGCGTTGTAGGCGTCGTTCAGGATCAGCAGTCCGTCGGCCCGCTGGGTCAGCTCCATGCGCCAGTGGCTGGTCGGCGTGGCGGAGGTCAGCGCGGCGGCCGTGTCGTCCGGGCTCATCCCGCACTCCAGCGCCACCGCCGCCGCGGCCAGGGCGTTGCCGACGTGGTGGGCGCCGACGAGGCGCAGGGCCACGCCATGCCGCTCGCCGCCCGCGACCAGGGTGAACGAGGCGCGTCCCAGGTCGTCCAGCCCGACGTCCTCGGCGCGCACGTCGGCCTGCTCGGCCTCGCCGACGAGCACGATCCGCGCTGCCGTGCGGGACGCCATCGCCGAGACCAGCGGGTCGTCGGCGTTGAGCACGGCGACACCGTCGGCGGGCAACGCCTCGACCAACTCCCCCTTGGCCAGCGCGATGGCCTCCTGCGACCCGAACTCCCCCAGGTGCGCGCTGCCGACGTTGAGCACCACGCCGATGTGTGGTGGCGCGATCTGCGTCAGGTAGCGGATGTGGCCGATGCCACGGGCGCTGGTCTCCAGCACCAGGTAGCGGGTCCGCTCGTCGGCGCGCAGCACGGTGTAGGGGTGGCCGAGCTCGTTGTTGAACGATCCGGGCGGGGCGACGGTCGGGACCGAGGCGGGCGAGCAGCTGCGCGAGCAGGTCCTTGGTCGAGGTCTTGCCGGACGAGCCGGTGACGCCCACGACAGTGCAGTCCGGCAGCCGTCGGGCGGCGGCCGTCGCGAGGGCCGCGAGCGCGGCAGCGCCGTCCGCGACCAGGACGGCGGGCACATCGACGGGCCGGGTGACGATGCTCGCGGCCACCCCGGCCTCGTGGGCGGCCGCGACGTAGTCGTGCCCGTCCACCCGTTCGCCCGGCAGGGCCAGGAACAACCCGCCCGGCACGACCTGGCGGGAGTCGAACTCCAGGGCACCGGTCACGGGGGTGGCGGCGCCGGCGCCACCGATCAGCCGGCCACCCGTGATCGCCGCGATCTCGCCGAGGCTGAACCCGATCATCGGGCGGCCTCCAGGGCAGCGCGCAGTACGGCGCGGTCGTCGAAGGGGTGCACGACACCGGCGACCTCCTGGCCGGCCTCGTGCCCCTTGCCGGCGATCAGGACGGTGTCGCCCGGCCCCGCCCAGCGCACGGCGTGCGCGATGGCGGCGGCGCGATCACCCACCTCGACGACCTCGCCGCGGTCGGAAGCGGGGACGGCGAGCGCGCCCGCGAGCATCGCCCGGCGGATCTCGGCCGGGTCCTCGCTGCGCGGGTTGTCGTCGGTCACGACCAGCAGGTCGGCGCCGCGGGCCGCGATGGCGCCCATGTGCGGGCGCTTGCCACGGTCCCGGTCACCGCCGCAGCCGAGCACGACGGCCAGCCGGCCCCGGGTCAGCGGCCGCAGCGCGCGCAGCGCACCGTCCACCGCCGCCGGCTTGTGGCTGTAGTCGACGACGGCGAGGAAGTCCTGCCCGGCGTCCACCCGTTCCATCCGGCCCGGCACCACGGCGGCCACGACGGCGGGTGCGGCGACCTCGACCGGCACCCCGGCAGCATCCAGCACGGCGAGGGCCAGCACGGCGTTGGCGACGTTGTAGCGGCCGGGGATGGCGCAGCCGGTGGTGAACGAGCCGGCTGGGCCGTCGACCTCGAACCGGGTACTGCCGTCGGCCCGCTCGACCACCTCGTGCGCCCGCCAGTCCGCAGGGGCGTCGGTCGTCGACACGGTCACCGCCCCGGCGACCCGACCGGCCAGCCGCTGCCCCCACTCGTCGTCGACGACGATCACCGACGTCCCGGTCGTCGGGCCGAACAGCAGGGCCTTGGCCTCGAAGTAGTCCTCCATGTCGGCGTGGAAGTCGAGGTGGTCCTCCGACAGGTTCGTGAAGCCGGCGACGTCGTAGCCGATGCCGGCCACCCGCCCCATCTGCAGCGCGTGGCTCGACACCTCCATCGCGACGTCGGTGACGCCCCGCTCGCGCATCACGGCGAGCAGCGACTGCATCTCCGGCGCCTCCGGCGTCGTGAACCCGGTCTTGATCTCCTCGTCGCCGACGATGGTGGCGACGGTGCCGATGAGCCCGTTGACCCGTCCCGCGGCCGCGAGGCCGGCGCGCATGAGGAAGGTCGTGGTGGTCTTGCCGCTGGTGCCGGTGACGCCGAGCATCCGCAGGCCGCGCGACGGGGTGCCGTACACGGCGGCGGCGACCGTGCCCAGCACGGGACGGACCTCGGGCACCAGCAGCACCGGCGTGCCCGACGGGAGGCCGGCGCGCCCCGCGGCGTCGGTCAGCACGGCGACCGCTCCCGCGGCGCGCGCGTCCGGGGCGTACACGACGCCGTGCGCGGTGCGCCCGGGCAGCGCAACGAACAGGTCCCCGGGACGCACGAGGGCGCTGGACCCGGTCACCCCCGTGACGGCCACCCCGGCGTCGGCGGAATCGACGCTTCCGCCGCCGACGCGCGGCGAGATCGCCGAGCGTCCGCGGCAGGAGCGCCTGAGGTCGCGGGATGCCGCTGGCCGTCCGGGAGGAGTCCGGCCCTGTCGAGGTGGAACTGGTAGCACTGCCGGGCACGTCAGCACACGTTAGCGGGCAGGAATGCCCGGTTCTGACCGGCGCAGACCTGCAGTGGCACGTGCCTCCCCGTGGTGCCGGTGGGGGCGATGCGTGCGTGCTGGACCTCGTAGGCGGCGATGTGGTGGAACAGCGGGGCCGCGACGTCACCGCCCTCGACGCCGTGCGCCGGGTTGTCGACCATGATCGCCACGACGAACTGCGGGTTGTCGGCCGGGATCATGCCCGCGAAGGTGTCCCAGTTCTTGTAGCTGGAGTAGGCGCCGCCGTGCGCGGGGTCCGGCTGCTGCGCCGTGCCGGTCTTGCCGGCGACGCGGTAGCCGGGGATGTCGGCCTTCACGCCGGTGCCGCCGGGCATGATGACCGACTCGAGCATCGTGCGCAGCGTCTGCGACGTCAGCGAGCTGACCACGCGCACCCCTCGAGGCTGCGTGGTGGCGTGCACCGCGCCGTCCGGCGAGGTCACCGCCTGCACGACCCGCGGCGGGATGCGGACGCCGTTGTTCGCGATGGCCTGGTAGATCGAGGCCAGCTGCAGGATCGTCATGCTCTCGCCCTGGCCGAACGGGAGGTTGGCGAACGTCGACGCCGACCAGTCCTTGATCGCCGGGACGTAGCCGGAGCTCTCACCGGGCAGCTCGATACCGGTCTTGTCGCCGACCCCGAACAGCTTCTCGTAGCGGTACCAGGCCGTCGGGCCGATCTTGTGTGCGATCTTCAGAGTGCCGACGTTCGAGGACTCGGCGAGGATCCCGGTGGCGGTGAACTTCTCGGTCTTGTGCGGCCACGCGTCCCGGACGGTCACCCCGCCTGTCTGGATCGAGTCGGGGACCGGGACCACCGACTGGGGCGTGATCAGCCCCTGCTGCAGCGCGGCGGCGAAGGTGATCGACTTCTGCACCGAGCCGGGTTCGAACGCCGACATGACCGGCGGGTCGATGGGCACGTTCGGATTGATGGTGTTGGGGTTCGGCCGCGTCGAAGGTGCCGGACGAGGCGAGGGCGAGCACCTGTCCGGTGTGCACGTCGAGCACCGCCAGCTCGGCGCCGCGGGCGTTGGCCTCGGGCACGGCCTGGTCCAGGTAGGCCTGCGCGGTGAACTGCAGGTTCTGGTCGATCGTCAGCCGGACGGTGGAGCCGTTGACCGCGGGTACCGAGGTGGCGCGGCTGCTCGGGTTGACGTTGCCGGTGTTGTCGACGGAGTAGGTCATGCTGCCGTCCTTGCCGGCCAGCACGTCGTTGTACTGCTGCTCGATGCCGGCCGCGCCGGTGCCGTCGGTGTGCACGGTGCCGACGACGTTGGCGCCCGTCGTCCGACCGGGGTACTGCCGCGCCGTCGTGGCCTGTTCGTAGACGCCGACCAGGTTCAGCGCCATCACGCGCTGGGCGACGCTGGGCGAGAGCGCGGTGGCCAGCAGCGAGTACTCGCCCGTGCCGGAGAGGAGCGTGACGAGCCGCTGCTCCGGGACACCGATGAGCGGCGCGAGCCGCTGTGCGTAGTTCAGACGGCGGTCGTCGGGAATCTGCGCCGGGTCGGCGGTGATGTCCTGCGCGTCGGAGGTGAAGGCCATCGGCGTGCCGAAGCGGTCGAGGATCGAGCCGCGCAGCGCGTGCAGCGCGACGGTGTCGACGCGCTGGGCGGCGGCGGCCCCGGCGTAGTCGGTGTGGTCGAGACCCTGCAGCTGCACCAGCCGTCCACCGACGACGAGCAGCAACGTGCAGACGGCCGCGAACCCGTAGCGCACCCGTCCGTCGAGGGCGCCGAGCGCGAAGCGCGACCGGCGGGAGGTCCGGACCGGCCGGCGCCGCGGTGGTGGGGCGACCGGCCGGCGGGCGCGCGGCTGAACCGGGCGTTGCTGCGCCGTTCGTGGCTGCGCGGTTCGAGGCTGGGCGCGGCGCGCTGCGACGACGACGCGGTCGGGACCCGCCGCCGGGGGGCGTCACTCCCCCGCGGAGAACCCCCCGGCGGCGGCCCGAACCGACCACCCGCACTCGCGCGTGGTGGCTGCCGGCGGTCGGTCATCGCGGGCCTCCCGGCAGCGTGTAGACGGGTGTCGGGGTCGGCGTGGGCGTCGGCTTCGGCTTCGGCTTGGCCGAGCTGGAGCGCCCGGCCGGGTGCGTCGACGCGGACTTGGACGCGGACTTGGACGCCGACTTCGACGCCGACTTCGACGCCGACGTCGACGCCGACTTCGACGCCGACTTCGACGGGTGCGCCTTCGCCTTCGCGTGGTGCGCGCCGGCGCGCCGGTGGCAACGGCAATGGCGCCGCGGTGACGGCCTTGGCGTGGCCGAGCACCCGCACGGTGCCGTCGGGGCCGATCACCAGGAAGGCCGGGTTCTGGGCCGGAACCATCCCGAGCTCCTGCGCCGCCCGGGCGAGATTGGCCGGGGCGGCACTGGCCGCGACATCCTCCCGAAGCTGCTGTACGGCGGCCGACACCTGGTCGTCGCGGACGGCGAGGTCGTGCCGGGTGAGCTCGTTTGCCGCCGACGCGGTGTTCAGCGCGAGCAGCAGGGCCATGCCCCCCAGCACCATGACCGTGACGAGCAGTGCGAACGGCACTCGCGGCGCGCGCCTGCCCTGTTTGCGGTCGGCCGGCGGGGTGGCAGCGCGACGCCCCTGCTTCGACGCCGACGGCAGTTCCGGTTCGCGAACACTCATGCGGACTCCCGGATCCGTTCGGCCGCCCGCAACCGCACCGACGCGGCGCGCGGGTTGTCCTCGATCTCCTGTGGCGACGCCGCCTCGGCGCCGCGGGCGAGCAGGCGCAGGGCCGGCGCGCGCTCCGGCAGCGACACGGGCAGGCCCACCGGCGTGCGGTCCTCGGCGAGCGCGGCGAAGGCCTGCTTGACGATGCGGTCCTCGAGCGAGTGGTAGGACAGCACGACGATGCGGCCGCCCACCCGCAGCGCGTCGAGGGCCGCCGGCACCGCGGTCCGCACCGCGTCGAGCTCGCCGTTCACCTCGATGCGGAGCGCCTGGAACGTACGTTTGGCCGGGTGGCCCCCGTGCCGGCGCGTCGCGGCAGGAATCGCCCGGCGGACCAGTTCGGCCAGGACGGCGGTAGATCGCAGCGGGGCCACCCGGCGCTCGCGATCGATGGCCTGGGCGATCCGCAGCGCGAACCGCTCCTCCCCGTACTCGCGCAGCACGCGGGCGAGGTCGGGCACGGAGTAGGTGTTGACGACGTCCTCGGCGGTGGCGCCGGCGCTCTGGTCCATGCGCATGTCGAGCGGCGCGTCCTGCGCGTAGGCGAACCCGCGGTCGGCCTGGTCGAGCTGCATGGACGAGACGCCGAGGTCGAACAGCACGCCGTCGACCCCGGTCACACCGAGTTCGTCCAGCACGTCGGGCATCCGGTCGTAGACGGCGTGCACGAGGTGGATGCGTCCGGCGAACGGCGCGAGCCGGGCGCGGCTGCGGGCCAGGGCGTCCCGGTCGCGGTCCAGGCCGACCAGGGTGAGCTGCGGATGCGCCGCGAGCAGGGCCTCCGCATGCCCGCCGAGGCCGAGCGTTGCGTCCACCGCGACCGCCGGCCGATCACTCAGGGCGGGGGCGAGCAGGGCGAGGACGCGATCGAGCAGGACGGGGACGTGCGCGGCGTCGGCTGCGGCCGCGGGGCGGCCGTCGTGCCCGTCGTCCATCGATGCTCGCTTCCGCGTGAGGGGGTGGGGAGCGGTGGGGAGTCCTGCTGCGACGCCGGTTCTGGTCCCCGCCCGTCCCGCCTGGCACCGGGGAAGGTGCGCCAGGTGGAGTGCAGAGCACGGACGGGAGGAGGCCGGAAGCTGCGTCGCCGAGAAGCTGGGAAAGGGTGGTGCGGGCAGGAGCGGGATCGAGGACTCAGAGCACTCCGGGCAGCACCTCCTCGGCGATGTCGGAGAACCCGGGCTCGGCGGTGTCGAGGTAGGCCTGCCAGGCGGCGGAGTCCCACACCTCGATGCGGGTGTTGGCGCCGATGACCGTGCAGTCCTTGGCGAGGCCGGCGTAGTCACGCAGCGTCGGCGGGACGGTGATGCGGCCCTGCCCGTCCGGCGTCTCGTGCGAGGCGCTGGCGAACAGCACGCGGGAGTAGTCACGGACCCGGCGGTCGGTGACCGGCGCGCTGCGCAGGGCGTCGGTGACCCGGGAGAACTCGGTGACCGGGAAGACGTAGAGGCAGCGGTCCTGTCCCTTGCAGATCACGAGCCCTCCCTCCAGGTCCGGTCGGAATCGGGCCGGCAGGGCGAGCCGTCCCTTGTCGTCCAGGCGCGGGGTGTGGGTGCCGAGGAACACCGGCACTCACCTCCGCGGACGGGTGGGAGAGCCGATCGTCACCAACTCTCCCCACTGCGCCCCACTCTAACCCACCAGGCTCCCGGGTCAAGCGCTTCGCGGCGGCGCGTCCCCACGGAGATCGCGCTGCGGGCGGTGTTCCGGAGCCGCCGGCTGAACCAGAGGCCTCTCGAACTCCGTGCCCCCATTGCCGCGGGTCGGCATACTCAGTAGGCAATGCCGAGCCCGGCGCTGCCGACTGCGAAGGACGCCAGTGGACGACCTGACCCCTGTTCCGCGACACGCGGATGCCCAACCGGCCATGGCCCCGGTCCCGCTGTCGGCGGTCGCCCAGGCCGGGGAGCGGATCGGGGCGAACATCGAGCGCGTCATCGAGGGCAAGCGCTCGGCTGTCCGCATGGGGCTCGCCGCCCTGCTCGCCGAGGGGCACCTGCTCATCGAGGACGTCCCCGGCGTCGGCAAGACCAAGTACGCCAAGGCGCTGGCCCGCTCGATCGACTGCTCGGTACGCCGCATCCAGTTCACGCCGGACCTGCTGCCGAGCGACGTCACCGGCGTCAGCGTCTACAACTCCGAAGATCGCGACTTCGAGTTCAAGCCGGGTCCGGTGTTCGCCAACATCGTCGTCGGCGACGAGATCAACCGGGCCTCGCCCAAGACGCAGGCCGCGCTCCTGGAGTGCATGGAGGAACGCCAGGTCACCGTCGACGGCGTCACCTACGGCCTCGAGGCGCCGTTCCTCGTGCTGGCCACGCAGAACCCGGTCGACATGGAGGGCACGTATCCGCTGCCCGAGGCGCAGCGCGACCGCTTCACGGCCCGCATCTCCATGGGCTACCCCGACCGCGACGCCGAGATCGCGATGCTCGACGAGCACGCGGCCGGCGATCCGCTCGACTCGCTGCGTCCCGTGTCGGACGCCACCGAGGTACGCGGGCTGATCCAGGCCGTCCGCAGCGTGCACGTCGCCGACAGCATCAAGGGCTACGCCGTCGACCTCGCCGAGGCCACCCGCCGCGCCGGCGAGATCCGGCTGGGCGCCTCACCGCGCGCCACGCTGCAACTTCTCCGCGCGTCCAAGGCGTGGGCGGCGCTGTCCGGGCGCGAGTACGTCATTCCCGACGACGTGCAGCACCTGCTCGTCCCGGTGCTCGCCCACCGCCTGCTGCTCACGGCGGAGGCGCACGTGGCCGGCCGCACCGCCGAGGACGTGCTGTCCCGCGTCGCGCAGGTGACGCCCATTCCCGCCGCGTCACCGGGCCCGCCCACCGCCTCCGTCCCGGCGTCAGTGCCGACCTCAAGGACCTCCTGACCGTGGGCCGCCGCCGCATCGGCTTCACCACCCGGGCGAGCTGCCTGCTGGCGGCAGGAGCCACCGCGATCCTGTGCGGCATCGTGCTGGGCGAGACCGACCTGCTGCGCGCCGGGCTGTTCGCCATCGCGGTGCCCGTGGTCGCCGCCGTCGTCGTGCACCGGGCGCGGCTGCGGGTGGCCAACCGCCGCACGGTCGATCCGCGCCGGGTCGCGGCCGGCGACGCGGTCACGGTGAGCCTCGCGGTCACCAACCGCTCGGTGCTGCCCAGCGGCGCTCTGATGCTCGAGGACGAGCTGCCCGGCCGCGTCGCCGGGCGGGCCCGGTTCACGCTCGACTCGCTGTCCAGCCGCGAGTCGCGCACCGTCGCCTACCGGCTGCCGGGTCTCGGACGCGGCCGCTACCGCATCGGGCCCCTCCACATCCGCCTGGCCGACCCGTTCCGCATGGTCGACCTCACCCGCTCGTTCAGCTCGACCACGGAGTTCCTGGTCACCCCGACCATCGACGACCTGCCGCCGGTGGAGCCGCCGCGCTCGGACGACGTCGGCGGTTCGGCCGGCAGCCACTCGGTCGGCGCCCACGGCGCGGACGACGCCTCAACCCGCGAGTACCGGATCGGCGACGACCTCCGCAAGATCCACTGGCGGTCGTCGGCCCGTACCGGCAGCCTCATGGTGCGCCAGGAAGAACGTCCGTGGCGCGCGGTCAGCACCGTGCTGCTGGACCTGCGTGCCACCGCGCACGTCGAGGCCGGGGCGGACGACGCGGAAGCCGGCGTCGACGACCCGCGCTCGAGCAGCAGCCTGGAATGGGCGGTGAGCGCGGCGGCCAGCATCGGTGCGCAGGCCTTGCGCGCCGGCCGCGACGTCGGTCTCATCGACGACCCGACCCAGCAGGCGCGCCTGCACATCGGGGGCGTCGACCAGCTCGCGATGCACCTCGCCCTGGTGCGGGACAACCGTTCGGCCGACCTCGTCCCGATGTCCGACCTGATCCGCAACGCCGCGCGCGACTCGGCCCTGATCGCGGTACTGGGCCGGCTCGCCCCGGCCGACCTTCGGCTGCTCGCCGACGCCCACCCGCGCGGGCGCGTTTCCCCCGCCCTGGCCCTGCTGCTCGACGTCGACACCTGGCGACCGGACGTGCGCGAACCGCTCGGACCGCAGCCGGTCGGGGTGCCCCAGCCGGCGCCCTCACCGGCCGAGGCCGCCGCGGGTGTGCTGCGTTCCGCCGGCTGGCGGGTTCACGTGGTGCGGCAGGGCGTGCCGACCGCGCAGGCGTGGCGGCTGCTGCTCGCAGCCGGCGGCGGCGCCGGCACCCGGCACGTCAGCGCCATGGCACGCGCCGCGGCGACCGGCGGGGACCTGCGATGACCGCCACCCTGCCGCGTCCGCCGGCTGACCCCGCCGGCCCGACCGGGTCGGACGCGTCTGCCAGGGCGCCCCGTGAGCGTCGCACCACCCCTCCGGCGGAGTACGAGACGCCGGCCCTGCGCTCCACGCTGCTCGCCCTCCTCGCCGGCGCGCTCGCGATGGTGCCGCTCAAGGGCATGTTCACCGACTGGGGGTGGCTGCTCGACGCCTGGCTGACCATGGCGATAGTGATCGCGCCGGCCGCGCTGCTGCGCCGGCACCGCGACGCCGGCGCGCTCGACATCTGGCCGGGCATCCTGCTGCTCGTCCCCTGGCTCACCGCCCTGTTCGTGCCGGCGCACGCGTGGGGCGGGCTGATCCCGACCTCGGGCACCGTGTCCGACATCTCGACGCTGCTCGACGCCCTGCACAAGACGACGCGGGACAGCGTCGCGCCCATCCACACCACTCCCGCCGTACGGCTCGTGCTCTGCGCCCTCATCGGCCTGCTCGCGGCGCTGACCGACCTCATCGCCGTCGCGGGGCGGCGCGGGGCGCTCGCCGGTGTGCCCCTGCTCGTCGTGTACACCGTCTCGGGGGCCGTGCCGCGCCACCCCGTCTCGTGGCTGTGGTTCGTCTGCGCCGCCGTCGGTTACCTGATCCTGCTGGCGCTGCACGCCGGTGACGACCTGGACCGGTGGGGACGCCGGTTCCGCTCGAACCGGCCCGGGCGCCCGCGCGGTGCCGGCGTTTCGGCCCCGCGGATCGCGGCCGTCGCCGTCGCGCTCGCCGTCGCGGTCCCCCTCGTGCTGCCGAGCCAGTCCCGCAATCTCGTGTCGGACGCGTTCCATCACAGCGGCTCGGGCCTCGGCGGGTTCGGCACGGGCGGCAACGGCCGGATCAGCCCGTTCGCCGTCCTGCAGGGCCAGTTACAGCGCCCGACGCCCTATCCCCTGGCCGACGTGCACATGATCGGCGCCGCCGGCACGCAGCCGTCCTACCTGCGGGTCAACGTGCTCTCGAAGTACACCGGCCCGGGCTGGCAGGTCGACGGGCACGGCTCGGAACAGTCCATCGACTCGACCACCTACGACACCGACCCGTCGAGCGACGCCACCACCGTGTCCACCGCCTCGCTGCAGGCCCGCATCCACATCACGGGTCTGCGAGGCAACGCGCCGGTCTTCGTCGTGCCCTCGAGCCTGAACGGGCTGGGCGGCGGCACGACCTGGAGTACGCAGGACCAGCTGCTGCTCGGTGACGAGGTGCAGGGTGGCAGTACCTACACCGAGACCTTCTACCAGCCCGAGCCCAGCACCGGGCAGCTCGCTGCAGTGAGCCAGCGGCCGGGACCGGCGCTGGCGCCGCTGCTGCAGCTGCCGCCGAGCCTGCCGAGCTACGTGCACGACCTGGTCGCCAAGGTGACCCGGAACGCCCACGGGCCGTACGCCGCCGCCCGGGCCATCAACGACTACTTCACCGATCCGCGGGATGGGTTCGTCTACGACATCCGTACCAAGAACGGTGACTCCGGCAGCGTCCTGGTGGACTTCCTGAAGAACAAGCACGGGTTCTGCCAGCAGTACGCCGCGGCGGAGGGCGTCATGTTCCGCGACGCCGGCATCCCGTCCCGGGTCGTGCTGGGTTACATGCACCCGGCGCCGGACCCCGACGGCAGCTTCGAGATCACCAGCGCCGACGCCCACGCGTGGGTGGAGGCCTACTTCAGCGGGATCGGGTGGATCCCGTTCGACCCGACGCCGGCCACCGGGCTGGTCGGCGGGCCGTCGCAGGACACCAGCTGGGCGCCGCACTCCTACAGCTCGGGCGCCAACGCCAACGACGTCCCGAACAAGCGGAGCCTGACCGGCAATGCCGTGTCCTCCGCCCCCGTCTCCTCGAGCGCACCGGCGAAGTCGGGCGCGCACGCGTCGTCCGGTTCGTCGTCGTCCGTCCCGTCGGTGACGACGCTGCTCTGGATCGTCGGGGCCCTGGTGTTCGTGGCCCTGGTGCTGACCCCGGCCGCGGTGCGGGCCTCGCGACGGCGAGCGCGTTACCGGGCGGCGCGGCGCGACGGCGATGCCGACGCGTTGTGGCAGGAGCTGTCGGACACCGCCGTCGATCTCGGCTACGTGTGGTCGACATCCCGCTCGCCACGCCAGGTCGCAACCTGGCTGGCCCGCGACGCAGCCGACAGCGCGGGCTCGCTACGGCGGCTCGCGGCTGCGGTGGAGCGGGCCCGCTACGCCGCGCCGGGCAGCGCGACCGGCGGGTCGGTGAGCACCGCGAGCTCCGATCTCGCGTCCGAACTCGACCAGGTGGCCGGGCAGCTGCGGTCCGGTCGCAGCCTGCGCACCCGTATCGCCTCGCGGCTCTGGCCGGCCTCACTCGGATGGGGCACGGCGCGCCCCGGGCGACAGGCACGGGCTCGCCGCCGCTGACCGCCGCCGCTGGCCCCGGCGTCGGCGCCCACGCTCTGACGACGGGGTGCAGATGTCGAGAGGCGGGTGGACGACCCCGCCGGCTACGACGGGGCGGTCGTCATTCCTGCTCGAAGCGGCGGCGGAGCCGATCTTCCATGCGACTGCGCAGACCCTGCTGACGTGCTGCGGAGGACGTGGGGCCGATTTCGGGGCCGGCCGGCGTGCTGGACGCGTCTCGACCCCGCAGCGTCTGCACGGCGTAACCGCAGGCACCGACGACGAAGACGAACCCGACCACGCTCAGGGCGATGACCTGGAAGACGAGACCGACGAGCACGAACGCGAGGCCGACGAGCGCACCGAGGATGCACAGCGCGATCGCGCGCCTCGTGCGGGATCGCCCTCGTGCCGCGCGCACCGAGGCGGCGAACTTGGGATCTTCCTCGTAGAGCGCCCGCTCGATCTCATCGAGCAGTCGCTGCTCATGGTCGGAGAGCGGCACCGAAGCCCTCCTTCGTCGCCGCGACCGGGGAGTCAGCGGCGGTCTTCGTTCGGTCTTGATCGGATGTACCCGGCCCTGGGAGCAGGTACACCTCGAGCATACGAGCCGATTCGCCGGATCGAAAGTTACGGGCCGGTCTCGGTTGGCCGCTGCTCGGATTTGCCGGGACTGGGCCGGGCCCGGACGCGGGGGCCGGGCCCGGCGGTCGCCGGACCGCCCAGCAGCGAGGCGCTGGTGACGGCCGAGACTCCGAAGCGTGCGCGCGCGGCATCGGCCACCCGGTCCAGGCCGCGGGCGGACGACTCGGGCGGTGCGTCGACGGGGCCTGCGCCGCCGCCAACGCCGCCGACGCCGCCACCGCCGCCGACGCCCACACCCATGCCGAGATCCAGGGTGAGCTGCTCAGCGACGTCGGCAGCCTCACGCAGCCCTTCGCACTTGACGCCGACGAGCCGGATCCGCGGGCGATCGAGCTTCAGCGTGCGGTACAGCTCGACGGCGACGTCGTAGATCTCGGCGGTGGTGTCGGTCCACCCGGGCAGCGTGCGCACGCGGGTGATCGTCCGGAAGTCGGCGAAGCGGATCTTGATGCCGACCGTGCGGGCGACGAATCCCCGCTCGCGGACGCGGGTGCCGACCTCGTCGGACAGCCGCCGCAGCTCGCGCCGCACCTCGTCCTCGGTGGTGAGGTCGACGTCGAGGGTGCGGTCGGAACTGATCGATTTCTCGACCTCGTCCGGCTGGACCGGGCGTGGGTCGATGCCCGCCGCGAGCGCGGCCAGGTGTTCGGACGCGGCGGCCCCGACGGCGCGGCGCAGGCTGTCGTGGGGGGTGGCCGCGAGGTCGCCGACCGTCCGGATGCCGAGTCGGTGCAGCACCTCGGCGGTGCGCGTCCCGACGCCCCAGAGTGCGGTGACCGGCAACGGGTGCAGGAAGTCCAGCACGCGGTCCGCCGGGACGACGAGCATGCCGTTCGGTTTGCAGCGGGCGGACGCGAGCTTGGCCACGAACTTGGTCGGGGCGACGCCGACGGAGCAGGTCAGTCCCACCTCGGCCTCGACGCGGCGGCGGATCGTCGCGGCGATCACCCCGGGCCGGCCGTGCAGGCGGACCGCCCCGGCGACGTCGAGGAACGCCTCGTCCAGCGACAGCGGCTCGACGAGGGGGGTCATGTCCCGCAGGACCGCCATCACGGCGTCGGACGCCGCGCGGTAGGCGGCGCGGTCCGGCGGCAGCACGACCGCGTTCGGGCAGCGCCGCAGCGCCTGGCTCATGGGCATGGCGCTGCGCACGCCGTACCGCCGGGCCTCGTAGGACGCGGCAGCCACTACGCCCCGGTGGCCACCGCCGACGACCACGGGCCGGCCGCGCAACTCGGGGCGCCGCTTGATCTCGACGCTGGCGTAGAAGGCGTCCATGTCGACGTGCAGCATCGGGCAACCGGTGTCGTCGCCGTCCCAGGTGCCGGCGGAGCGGGGCAGGTCGGCGCTGCGGCCCATGGTTACTCCGCCGTCACTCGATCGGCGGGCGGCGGGCGAGCAGGTGGATGCGCGCAGCGAGGTCGGCGAACGGTGGCCGTCCGGCGGTGGCGGCGTCGAGCTCGGCGAGAGCCTGCCGCGCGCCGGGCGTGTCGAGGGACGCGCCCGGGACGAGGTCGGAGAAGAAACCGATGCCGTGCCGCGCGACGACCCGCAACCCCGCGCCGTCGCACAGGGCCACCACGGCGTCCGGGTCGACCTCGGCCCGCCCGGAGTCCAGGGCGCGCAGCTCGGCCAGGGCCTGGGCCGGTTCGCCGACCACCGCGCGGGCGAGCACGGCGGCCAGCGGGTTGGCGACGAGCAGGCTCAGCAGACCGTCGGGCCGCGTCGCTGCCACCAGCGCCGAGAACGTCGCGGGAACCGCGTCGACGGCGTCGAGCACCCCGTGGGCGAGGACGGCGTCGAACCGGTCACCGTCGATCGAATCACCGAGCCGCTCGACGTCACCGGACAGACCGTGCACGCGCGCCGGAACCCCCGCCTCGTCGGCGCGGCGGCGCAGGGTGGCGAGGGCGTCGGCACTGATGTCGACGACGGTGACATCGCAGCCGGCGAGCGCGAGCGGCACCGCGTACGCGCCGCTGCCCCCGCCGCAGTCGAGGATGCGCACGTCAGGGATGGACGGCGCGCGCGCCGTGTCGAGGGCGTCGTCTGACGTGATGTCCAGCGCATCGAGAAGCAGCCGCGTGACGAGGCCGACGCGGCCGGCCGCCGGGCGGTCCCGCAGGAGTTCGCCTCGCCCGCCGTCGGTGTACACATCCGTCACCCTAACGAGGCGCGGCACGCCGCCGGGCCCACAGCGGCGCACCGACAGCGCAGCACGCCAGGGCCGCACCGATGGGGAATCCGGTGTGGCCGACCGAACGCCCCCGGACGGCCGGCCACACCGGGACCCACGCAGTCGCCCGCCCCGCGTGACGGGGACAAGGGCGACCGGGATCCGGTCAGGCTGCGAGCAGCCCGAGTGAGCCCTCCACGAGGGCGAGGAACTCCGCCGCGGCGCGGAGCTGGTCGTCGGCGGATCGTGGACTGACGGCCGAGCGCGCCCCCGCCTCGACGGCGGCTCGGATCGGCGCGCCGGCTGAGAAGTACGCGGCCCATTCGGCGTATTCGGGCGCGACCCGCTCGAGCAGCACCCAGACGTTCATCAACCGCTTGCGGGCGCTTGCCGGGCGGCCGCGCTGGGCGCCGACGGCCGCCGCCGTGCGCAACGCCGACAGGTGGGCCAGGCGGAACCGCTCCCCCAGATCCTCGCTGCGCTGCGCGTCGGCCAGCACGGCGCGGGCCTGTTCGAGCAGGCTCAGGGCCGATCCGCGGGGCGGGGTGAGCGTGGTGACCATGGGAACCTCCTGCCGGTGCCGGCGAGACGTGTCTATAATAGCACGGAATCGAACGCCGGTGCACGTCGATCTGTTCCGCGCAGCATGTCTCGCGGGTCCGACAGTTTTCGGCTCCGGCCACGTCGACCTCGCAGCACCGCGCCTACGGCAGCGGTGGAAGAATCCCGACGACCTCGCCGATGACCACGACGGCGGGAGCCCCCACCCCGCCGTGGCGGGCGACCTCGGCGATGGTTCCGAGAGTCGCGCGGACTACTCGTTGCGCCGGTGTCGTGGCGCGGTGGACCACCGCGGCTGGTGTCGCAGCCCCTCGGCCGTGGGCGATGAGCTCGGCGGTGATGAGGTCGAGGCGGTCCATCGCCATCAGCAGCACCAGCGTGCCGGCGTGGGCCGCCAGCCCCGGCCAGTCGATGCCGTGCTCGACCGGACGCCCCGGGTCGAGATGGCCCGACACGACGGTGAAGTCGGCGGCGACGCCCCGGTGGGTGAGCGGGATGCCGGCGAGCGCGGGCCCGGCCAGCGCCGAGCTGATCCCGGGGACCACCGTCACCGGCACTCCCGCCGCGGCGCACGCCAGCCATTCCTCGCCGCCGCGTCCGAACACGAACGGGTCGCCGCCCTTGAGCCGGACCACGTGCCGGCCCTGGCGGGCGCGGTCGACGAGGACGTCGTTGATCTCGTCCTGCGTCAGGTTGTGCCGGTGCGCAGACTTGCCGCAGTCGACGATCTCGACGTCCTCGGGCAGCGTGTCGAGCAACCCTCGCGGGGCGAGCCGGTCGACCACCACGACGTCCGCGTCGGCGAGCGCGCGCCGACCCCGCACCGTGATGAGCTCGGGGTCCCCGGGGCCGCCACCGACCAGGGTGACGGTGCCCGCACCCGGATGCAGCGGACGGCGGTGCCGACGGGCGGGCAGGTCGCCGGAGTCGAGGCCGGCGGCGACGGCGTCGCGCAGCGCCCGCGCCCGGACCGGGTCGTCCCCGCCGCTGACGGCCACGGTGATGCCGTCGTGCCGGGCGACCACCGGGGTGCGCGCCGTGCCCTCCCCCGCGGCATCGGCCCGCACGCAGAAGATCCGGCGACGCTCCGCCGCATCGCCGACGGCGGCGTTCACGGCGGGCTCGTCGGTGCACGCGACCGCCAGCCACGCGCCGTCGAGGTCGCTCTCCCGGAACGCGCGCTGCTCGACCCGGGCGTCGGCCATCGAGCGCAGCACGTCGGACACCACGGGCGCGACGACCAGGACGTCTGCGCCGGCCTCGGCCAACGCCCGCGCCCGGCGGGTACCCACGACCCCGGCGCCCACCACGACGACGCGGCGGCCGGCAACGTCGAGCAACAGCGGGAACCCGGTCACGGCACCGATTCTCCCGCGCGGGCGCACGTCCGGGGCGGTGCACCCCGTGTGGGAGCATGGACGGTATGGCGCCGATCGCGATGATGCTGACCTCGCGCCGCCACGTCGACCTGTTACGGGTCGCGACAGCGGTCTGTTGAGGCCGCGCGATCCTGCGGGATCGCCCCGTCCGCTTCCCGTCAGTACCCGCACGGAAGGACGCAGGTATGCCTGCGCGCACCGATCCCACCGACGCCCGCCCGACCCGGGCACGCCCGGCCAAACCTCGCCGCGGTCAGGGCCAGTGGGCGCTGGGCTACCGCGAACCGCTGAACCCGAACGAGCGGTCCAAGCGCGACGACGACCCGCTCAACGTCCGGCAGCGGATCCTTGACATCTACAGCAAGCGCGGCTTCGACAGCATCGATCCCGGTGACCTGCGCGGTCGCTTCCGCTGGATGGGGCTTTACACCCAGCGCCGCGAGGGCATTCCCGGCGGCCAGACCGCGACGCTGGAGCCCGAGGAGCTCGAGGCCTCGTACTTCATGATGCGCGTCCGCATCGACGGCGGCGCGCTCACCAGTGAGCAGCTGCGCGTCGTCGCCGGCATCTCCACCGAGTTCGGGCGCGACGTCGCCGACGTGAGCGACCGGCAGAACATCCAGTTGCACTGGATCCGCATCGAGGACGTCCCGGAGATCTGGCGTCGTCTCGAGGCGGTCGGCCTCAGCACGACGGAGGCCTGCGGCGACTGCCCGCGCGTCATGCTCGGCTGCCCGCTCGAGGGTGTGGCCGTCGACTCGGTGCTGGACGCGGGCCCGGCCCTGCGCGAGACCGTCGACAACTATCTCGGAGATCCGGCGTTCTCGAACCTGCCGCGCAAGTTCAAGACCTCGATCTCCGGCTGCGCGCGGCACTGCGTCAACCACGAGATCAACGACGTCGCCTTCGTGGGCGTCATCGGCCCGGACGGGACCGCCGGGTTCGATCTCTGGGTCGGCGGCGGTCTGTCGACCAACCCGCGTTTCGCCGAACGGCTCGGCGCGTTCGTGCGGCCGGACGAGGTCAGCGACGTCTGGGCCGGCGTGGTGTCGATCTTCCGCGACTACGGCTACCGCCGCTCGCGCAACCACGCGCGGTTGAAGTTCCTCATGGCCGACTGGGGTGCTGAAAAGTTCAGGGAAGTTCTCGAAACGGAGTACCTGCACCGTGCTCTGCCCGACGGGCCGGCCCCCGACGCGTCGCCCAGCCACCGTGATCACATCGGGGTCGAGGAGCAGTCCGACGGCCGCATGGCAGTCGGCGGCACCACCCATTCCGGACGCACCTCCGGCACCGCGCTGCACGGGCTGGCGCAACTGGCCGATACCGCGTCCGCCGACGGCGCGAGCGGCCAGGTGCGCATGACCGCGCAGCAGGGCGTCGTGGTGCTCGGCGTGGCCGCGAAGGACGTCGAGACCGTCGTGGACGGGATGGCGGAGCTGGGGTACACCGTGCGCCCGTCGGCCTTCCGCCGCGGCACCATTGCGTGCACCGGCATCGAGTTCTGCAAGCTCGCGCTCGTCGAGACCAAGAGCCGCGCGGAGACGCTGCGTGAGGAGATGGAGCGCCGCCTGCCGACGTTCGACACCCCGATCACGATCAACGTCAACGGTTGCCCGAACTCGTGTGCGCGCTTCCAGGTCGCCGACATCGGCTTCAAGGGCATGATCACCCGCGGCCCGGACGGTGAGCAGCAGGAGGCCTTCCAGGTCCACCTCGGCGGGCAGATGGGCACCGAGGCGGAATTCGGGCGCAAGTTCCGTGGTTTGAAGCTCACGGCAGACGAAGCACCCGAGTACATGGAACGAGTGCTGCGCGGATACCTCGACAGACGCGAGGGAGGCGAGCCGTTCGCGACCTACGTGTCGCGGGCGGACGAGGAATGGTTGCTCTGACACGCGAACACGCCCACCGGACACGCGAGGACCTGCGCACGCTGGCCGAGAAGGCCGGTGACGAGCTCGACGGCGCCTCGGCACACGAGATCCTGACCTGGGCCGACGAGCAGTTCGGCGCCTCCTGGGCCGTCGCCTCCTCCATGGCGGACACCGTCCTGCCGAGCCTGGCCGCCGCCGTACGACCCGGCGTCGACGTGCTGTTCCTGGACACGGGCTACCACTTCGCCGAGACGCTGGGCACGCGCGACGCCGCCGCGGCGACGCTGCCGATCAACGTCCGCACCATCGCGCCACGGCAGAGCGTCGAGCAGCAGGACGCCTCGTTCGGCGCCCGCCTCTACGAGCGCAACCCCGACCAGTGCTGCGCGCTGCGCAAGGTCATGCCGCTGCGCAAGGCGCTCAAGGACTACTCGGCCTGGGCCTCCGGCCTGCGCCGCGACGAGGCGGTCACCCGCCGCGACATCAAGGTCGTGCAGTGGGACGACCAGCGCTCGATGGTCAAGCTGAATCCCATCGCCGCCTGGACCCAGGACGACGTCGACCGCTACATCGCCGAGGCGGGCGTGCTCGTCAATCCGCTGCTCTACGACGGGTACGGCTCGGTCGGCTGCGGGCCGTGCACCCGGCGCCTGGTCGAGGGCGAGGACGCGCGGGCCGGCCGTTGGTCCGGCAGCGGCAAGATCGAGTGCGGCATCCACTGACCGTCCGCTGCCCCAGAGGGATCTGACATGGCAACTCGTGGTTTCGTCGGCCGACGCCGGCCCGAGCCCGCCGGCAAGCTGCCCCCCGGGCAGTACGACATCGGCGGCGGCTTCCCCGTCCTGACCGCCGAGGCGACGCCGCGTCTGGACCCCGACCGGTGGACCTTCACGCTGGACGGGCTGGTCGCGCGCGAGACGACGTGGAGCTGGAGCGACCTGCACGCGCTGCCGGCCTCGGAGTACCGCGGCGACATCCACTGCGTCACGACATGGTCGAAGTTCGACACCAGCTTCGGCGGGGTCAGCCTCGACCTGCTGCTGGACGCCGTCGAGCCGTTGCCGAACGCCACGCACGTCTTCGTCACCTCGACGACCGGCTACACCACCAACCTCCCGCTGGACGAGGTACGCAACGGCCGGGCCTGGCTGGTGTGGAGCCACGAGGGCAAGCCGCTGCCGCGCGAGCACGGCGGACCGGTACGGCTGCTCGTGCCGCGGCTGTACTTCTGGAAGAGCGCCAAGTGGGTCACCCGCATCACCCTCAGGGACCACGACGAGCAGGGCTTCTGGGAGCGCAACGGCTACCACGACCTCGGCGACCCGTGGCTGGAACAGCGCTACCAAGGTGATTGAGCGGGGAGTGACCGAGCCGGGCGTGACTGACCCGGGAGTGACCGAGCCGCGGGTGACCGAACCCGCCGCGCTGGGCCCCTTCCCGCAACGCGACGAGAACTCCCGCGGGCTGCGCCGCGCCCCGTCGGGTGGCTGGCGCAAGGCGACCGTCCGCGAGGTGCGGCGTCCCTCGCCGCGGGCCGTGGTGCTGCGGCTCGAGGTCCCGGACCGCATCGACCACTGGCCCGGTCAGCACTACGTCATCCGGCTCACCGCCGACGACGGGTACACCGCGCAACGCTCCTACAGCGTGGCGTCGGACCCGGGTGACCCGCTGCTCGAGTTCTACGTCGAGCGCCTGGACGGGGGCGAGGTCTCGGGCTTCCTCGCCGACGTCGTCGAGCCCGGTGACGAGCTCGACGTCCGCGGGCCGATCGGCGGCTGGTTCGTGTGGACCGCGCACGGCCCGCTGCTGGGCATCGGCGGCGGATCGGGTGTGGTGCCGATCCTGTCGATGCTGCGACACGCACGGCGCGTCGGACGCCTGGAGCTGCCTCACTTCGCCGTCGCTGCGCGGACCTGGGCCGACCTGCCCTACGCCGAGGAGTTCGCGGACGCCGGGGCCGCCGTCGCGCTGAGCCGCGAGGACCGCCCGGGCCGGCCGGCCGCGCGGATCACGGCGGCCGATCTGCGTCCGGCCGTTCCCGGCGAGGGCCCCGTCCTGGTCTGCGGCTCTGCCTCCTTCACCGGCGCAGTCACGACGATGCTCACCGGGCTCGGCGTCGGGGTGCAACGGATCCGGCTCGAGAGCTTCGGCCCGAGCGCCTGACCCGCCGGCAGCTACGGGCGGCCGTGCCTCGGCTCTCCGCCACGTCGGATAGCGTCCTGTGCCAAGGTGCGGCGACCGGCCGCGGACCGACCAGGAGCGAATCCCCGTGCACCCGAATTGTGCCGCCGTCGACGCGGTGCTCGTTACCGCCGGCGTGCCGGGGCGCGTGCGCATGCTGGACGAGGCCGCGCCCACCGCCGCTGCGGCCGCCGCGCTCGTCGGCGTCGAGGTCGGAGCGATCGCCAACTCGCTCGTGTTCGCCACTGCCGAGGACGAACCGCTGCTCGTCATGACCAGCGGTGCGCACCGGGTCGACACGGCCAAGGTGGCCGCCCTGGTGGGGACGGAGTCGTTACACCGTGCCAGCGCCGAGTTCGTGCACGCCGCGACCGGCCAGCGCATCGGTGGCGTGGCCCCCGTCGGACACCCGACGCGGCTGCGCACCCTGGTGGACGTCGCTCTCCGCGATTACCCGCAGGTGTGGGCGGCGGGCGGTGTGCCGCACGCGGTGTTCCCCACCACCTTCGACGAGCTGGTGCGCCTGACCGACGGCACGCCCGCGGACGTGGCCTGAGCAGCGATGGCGCTGATGAGGCACGATCGCAGGATGCGCGCGGCGACCGACTTCGACGGGTCGGCCCGCATCGAGGCGTGGGACACCCAGACGTTCCGCGAGCGCCTCGACGACGCCATGACGATCTACGTCCGCGCGATGCGCTACCCCGACCACACCGGCGCGCAGCGGGCCCTGAGCGCGCGCAAGCACGCCGAGTTCGACGGCTTCGCCTGCCGGGCCGCGATCGCCCCCGACGGGACGCTGATCGGTTTCGGCTACGGCTACACGACGCGTCCCGGGCAGTGGTGGCACGACCTCGTCCGCCGGGCCCTGGTGCGCGAGCATGCCGAGGGCTGGCTGGACAACGCCTTCGAGCTCTCCGAACTGCATGTCCTGCCCTCCTACCAGGGTTACGGCGTCGGTCGGCAGGTGCTCACCGGCCTCGCCGACGCCCTGCCGCACGCGGCGATGCTGCTCTCGACACCCGACTCGGACACCCGTGCCTTCCGGCTCTACCGCGACACCGGCTTCGTCGACCTCGCCCGCAACTACCTTTTCCCCGGCGACGGGCGGCCGTTCGCCGTCCTCGGCGCGCGCCTGCCGCTGCGGACCCGCGACCCGCGGTGACCGCTCCCGGGCGCGCGGCCGGTTCCCTGCGCGCGGCCGTCCGGGTCGCTGCGGCGCTGGCCTGGGTCGGTGCCGTCCAGGCCACCGTCAACGCGCGCCTGCTGCGCCGCCCGGATCCGCTGGACCACTCCCCGGTGCGGCCGGTGCCGGTACTGGTGCCGGCGCGCGACGAGCAGGGGCGCATAGGTTCCTGCGTCCGGGCGGTCGCCGGGCAGGACGGGGTCGAACGGGTGATCGTGCTCGACGACGCCTCGTCCGACGGCACGACCGACGAGGCCGTTCGGGCCGGTGCCGACGTGGCTGCGGGCCGTCCGCTGCCGCCGGGATGGCTCGGTAAGCCCTGGGCGTGCGCGCAGCTCGTCGAGCTCGCCGGCCCCGCTGACGTGCTCGTATTCGTCGACGCCGACGTACAGCTCGAGCCGGGTGCGGTCGCGGCGGCGCTGCGCCTGCTCGAGACGTCGGGACTCGACATCGTGTGCGCGGCTCCCCGACAGGACGCGGTCACCCTCGGCGAGCGGCTGGTGCAGCCGCTCGTGCAATGGTCCTGGCTCACGACGCTGCCGATGCGGCTCGCCGAGCGGTCGAGACGGCCGTCGTTGTCCGCGGCCATCGGGCAGTTCGTGCTCGTGCGCCGTGCGGCGCTCGAGCGGGCCGGCGGCTTCGCGGCCGTCCGGGGTGCGGTCCTCGACGACCTCGCGCTGGTCCGCGCGGTGAAGACGGCGGGCGGACGGGGCGGCGTGGTCGACGGCAGCACGCTGGCCCGCTGCCGCATGTACGACGGCTGGCCGGCGGTCCGGGACGGTTACGGCAAGTCGTTGTGGGCCGCGTTCGGTTCACCCGCCGGCGCGGTCGTGGTCACGGGCGGCCTCATGGGCGTCTACGTGCTGCCCCCGCTGGCCGCTCTGCGCGGCTCGCGGGCCGGTCTGCTCGGCTACGCCGGCGGCGTCGCCTCGCGCGCCGTCACCGCTCGCGCCACGGGTGGACGGGCCTGGCCCGACGCGCTCGCGCACCCCGTGTCGGTGCTCGCTTTCGCCCACCTCACCGGGCGCTCGCTGCGGCTGCACCGGCGCGGTCGGCTGTCCTGGAAGGGTCGACCGGTGGACGCGGGCTGAGGCCTGCAGGTAGGTGTGCACCGGCACGAGGCCCGGTACCAGTTCGTCCGGCGCCGGGTCGTCCCGGCCGACGATCGCCCTTCGCACGCGGACGGCATCGCGGCGCAAGCGGCGCCGGGAACGCTCGTCGTCGGGTAGTTGTGCCAATCGGTACATCGCGTCGACGGCCGGCGCTGCGCCCGCACCACGCCACCGTCCGACCGCGCGCGTGTGCGCACGCAGCACCGGAGTGACCTCGCTCAGCCGGCCGAGCGCTGCGGGCAGCGCAGGAGGTTCGGTCCGCTCGGGGTCGAGATCGTCGGTCAGTGCGGCGAGGCAGTCGGCGAGACGCCGGCGGACCACATCCGTCGTGCGGATCGGCAGCACGAACCAGGCCGCTGCCACGCCGATGGCCGACCCGACGAGTACGCCGAGAATGCGTTCCCACAATGCGGTCGTGCCCGTGTCGCCGTAATAACCGTGCAGCAGGGCGACCATGGCCGTGACGCCGGCCGCCCAGAAGGCGTAGTTGCGTTCACGCAGCACCAGCGCGACCGCGAGCACGCCGAACAGCGCCACGATCAACCAGCGGTTGCCGGGCGGCAAGCTCACGGTGCCGAGCGAAACGGCGACGGTGCCGACCCCGGCCCCCAGCGTGCGCAGGGCGGCCTTGTGCACGACGTCCCCGCGCCCGCGATTACCGCTTGCCACGATGAACGCGGAGAGCAGCGTCCAGGCCCACCGGTCGCCGAAGAGCAGATGCCCGACCACGAGCGCGGCGCCGAGACCTGTCGCCATCTGGGCCGCCATCCGCGTCGGCGCGTCGAGACGGCGCGACGGGCGGGCAGGACGATGCTCACGCCCGTTCACCGCGGGCGGCGGATCGTCGCGCAGGCGACGCTGTAGCGACGCCGCCGACGCGGCGCACCCGACAGCGATCAGCCCGACGACGGGCGCCCACAGGATCGCTTGTGTCACGCTGCCGCGTGCGGCCCCGGCCGCGGTGGGGACCGGCGTCACCAGCAACGCGAGGAACGGCAGCGCCACCAGGCGACCGGCCTGGCGCACCAGCCCTCCCCACCGCCGCGCGAGCACGCCGATGCTGAGTGCGATCACGAGCAGCGGCTGCCCGATCCACGGGTGCTCGACGACGAGCCGCCCCGCTCCCGCCGCCGCCAGCGCGACGGCGGGCACCTCGAGCACGAGCAGCAGCGGGTGGTGGCTCGCCCGCGCGAACGTCCGGGACAACGTCAACGTCAGCACCACGGCGAGCACGACGTCGGTGATCGGCAGGTCCACAGCACGGTGCAGGCCGTAGGCGATCCCGAACGCCACGAGCACCGCCGCGACGGCGGGCGCGGCCGAGGTGACGTCGCGACGCCACCCCGCGGGCACGGATGTCACAGCTCGCGCGGCGCGACGCCGCCGCCGTGGTGGACGAGCCGCTGCATGATCGCGGCCGCCCGCACCAGCGCCGCACGGTCCTCGGCGTCGCACACCGCGGTCATTGCCTCGGCCAGCCAGCGCGTCCGCGGTTCGAACTCGGCGCGGAGCGCAGCGAGGCCGTCCCCGGTCGCCTCGAGCAGCGCGCTGCGGCCGTCAGCCGGGTCCGGGGTGCGCCGTACCAGGCCGTCGCGTTCGAGCCGTGCCAGGGGACGGGTCAGCGACTGCGGCAGCATGCCGAGCTCGGCGCCCAGCTCCCCCGGCGTGATCGGTCCCTGGGTCGCGATCCGGCCGAGCACCGACACCTGGCTCAACGGCAGGGCGCCGCCGCGCTCGGACCGTGCCCGGGCGTCCAGCGCCGTCACTGCGCGCCGCACCGCCGAGGCCTGGTCCAGGACCGTCCGGGTAGTACGCATGCGCTGACCATATCGTCAGCACCTGCGTAATAGTTCGGTCAGTACAGGAATCGGTGGAGAAAGTCGTTGCCGAAGACCTGCTCCGGATCGTGCTCGGCGGCGAGCGCGGCGAGGTCGGCGCGCCGCTCGTACCGCTCCCGCACCGTCGCCGGCTCGAGCCCGAAAACCTTGGCCCAGTGCGGTCGCGGGTCAAACGGGGCCAGCGCGTCCTCGACCCGCTCCAGGGCAGCCGCCACCGCGACGTCGTCGTTGCGCCAGGTGAAGTGCACGCCGACGCTCGCGCGGCCGTGGCAGGGACTGAGCCACAGCTCGTCCGCCGCGACGGTCCGGATCTCGAGCGACAGCAGCAGGTCGCCGAGACCGAGACGGTGCACCCGCTCCAGCGCGACGGGGCCGTGCTCGCGCGGAAGCAGGTACTCCGACTGCTGCTCGTCACCGTTGCTGGGCACCGCGGCCGCCGCCCGGAAGTGCGGCAGGCGCTCGTGCCAGGGCCCCGGCACCCCGAGCTGCTCGGTCACGGCGTGCGCGTCGTGACCCGCGGTGGGATGCGTGGCCTCGGCCGCTGCGCGGGCCCCCCACGTCCGGCCGTCGGCGAGCGGGCCGTCCACCC
The DNA here is from genome assembly GCA_963787985.1 of uncultured Actinomycetota bacterium. GTDB lineage: Bacteria > Actinomycetota > Actinomycetes > Mycobacteriales > Jatrophihabitantaceae > Jatrophihabitans. Next base: position 788,527 of record CAWBEL010000004.1, read on the forward strand.
GCGTCTTGACCCAGATCTGGTCGACGACGTCGGGCCGGGCCGCCCCGCTGAACAGGCTCACGCTGTAGCCGGCCGAGACGATCTCGTCGAAACGCTCGCAGACGGTGGCGAGCGGCGTGTCCAGCCAGACGTGCTGCACGAGATCGAAGGTCGGTTCGACCGCCAGCGTCACCGTGGTGATGACGCCGAGCGCGCCGAGGGCGAGCACCGAACCCGCGAAGGCCGGGTCGCCGGCAGCCGTCCGCACCAGCTCGCCGTCGGCGCGGACGAACTCGACCGCCACCGCTGACGCCGCAAGGCACCGGTTGCCGTCGCCGGACCCGTGCGTGCCGGTGGCGCAGGCGCCGGCCACGGCGATGTGCGGCAGCGACCCGAGGTTGGCCAGGGCCAGACCCTGCTCGTGCAGCGCCGAGGCCACCGCGCCGTAGTCGGCGCCGGCGGCCACCGCAACGGTCATGGCGTCGGCGTCCACCTCGACCCGGGAACCGAGCCCGCGGGTGACCACGAGATCCCCGTCGGTGTCGGCGATCCGGTTGAACGAATGCCCGGTGCCGAGCGCGCGCAGCCGCCGGGAGGACGCCACGATCTCCTGCAGCTCCGCCACAGTGGTCGGGTGGTGGACGCGCGCGGCACCGAACTCGACATTGCCGGCCCAGTTGCGCACCGATGCGTCTGCCCTGCCCGACGGTGGCACCCCTCCAGTCTCGTCCACGCAGACCGCGTGGCTCAGTGCTCGAGGGCCAACCGGGCGCCGAAGCCCACCAGTGCCGAGCCCGTGACGGCGTCCATCGCGCGGCGCACCCGGCGGCGGACGAGCAGGCGGCGCGCCCGGTCGAGGGTGGTGACCAGCAACTGCAGGTAGGACAGCGACAGCACGGCGTGGCTGAGCGCGAACACCACGAGCACCGCTGTCGCGGTGTGCGCTCCGAGGAACTGCGGCAGCACGGCCAGGTAGAACACCATCACCTTCGGATTCGTGATGTTGGACAGGAATCCCTGGCGGAACCCACGTCGCCGCTCGCGCCCGGCGTCCCGGGCCGAACCGTCCGGCACCGGCGCGTAGTCCCCGCGGATCGCCGAACGCAACGCCTGCACACCGAGGAACAGCAGGTAGACGATGCCCAACCACTTGACTGTCTGGAACAGCGGCTCGACATGCACGATCACCGCACCAAGGCCGGCCGCCGCCGCGCTGCCCTGTACGGCGTTGGACGAGGCCACCCCGGCCGCGCTCCACCGACCGCCGCGCCGCCCGCCGGTCAAGGTGTTGCGGGTGACGACGGCGAAGTCGGCGCCGGGGATGAGGACCAGCACCGCCGCGAAGGCCAGGAACGAGCCGTACGCCGCCCAGTTCACGAGCTAGACCCGGGCGGGGATCGACAGCCCGGCGTACACCTCGCGCGTCGCCTTGGAAAAGTTGAAGGTGATGAAGTGCAGGCCGGGGGCGCCCTCGTCGATCAGGCGCTGCGCCAGCAGCGTCGCCTGCTCGATGCCGAGGGCGCGCACCGCCTTCGGGTCGTCCTTGACGGCGTCGAACCGCTTCGCCAGCGCGGCCGGGAACGGTGCCCCGGACAGCTGCTCGGAGCGCGCGATGGTGTTCATGTTCGTCACCGGCATGAGGCCGGCGATGATCGACGTGTCGCACCCGACGGCGGCGACTCGGTCGCGCAGGCGCAGGTAGTCGTCGGCGTCGAAGAACATCTGAGTGATCGCGTAGTCGGCGCCGGCCCGGCACTTGGCGACGAACCACTCGGTGTCGGCGTCGATGTCCGTCGAGCGCGGGTGCTTGTACGGGAAGGCGGCCACGCCGATGCAGAAGTCGCCGTGCGCGCGGATGAGCTCGACGAGGTCTGAGGCGTACTCGAGGCCCTCGGGGTGCTTGACCCAGTCGCCGTCGACGTCGCCGGGCGGGTCCCCACGCAGCGCGAGCATGTTGACGATGCCGGCGTCGGCCAGGCGGCCGATGATCCCGCGCAGCTCGGCCACGGAGTGGTCGACGGCAGTCAGGTGGGCCACTGGCAGCAGCGTGGTGTCGGCCGCGATGGCCTCGGTGACGCGGATCGTGTTGTCGCGCGTCGACCCGCCGGCCCCGTAGGTGACGGAGACGAACGAGGGCTGCAGGGGTTCGAGTTCGCGGATCGTCTTCCAGATCCGGCGCTCGTCCTCCTCGGTCTTCGGCGGCATGAACTCGAACGAGATCGTGGGGCCGGCCTCGGCCAGGGCCTCGCGAACCGTGCGTGTCATGGGCGTCAGGGTACGGGGCGGGCGCGGCGGGTGCCTGGCGCGGCGCGGCATTTGCGACGATGTCGACAATGAACACTGCGACGATGTCGCCAATGGACACCACGAGCGCGCGCCGGCGCCTCAGCGGCCCCGGTAGCCGGGAGCTGGACGCCGCCGGCATCACGGATGCAGCCCTGCGGGCGAGTTACGCCCACTGCCGAAGGCTCAACGCCGCCCATGGCAAGACGTACTACCTCGCTGCCCTGCTGCTCCCGGCGGCCAAGCGACCGTTCGTCCATGCCCTCTACGGCTTCGCCCGCTACGTCGACGACATCGTCGACATGACCGGTGGCCGCACCGACGAGGAGCGCGCCACCGAGCTGGTGACCTGGAGCGAGGACTTCCTGGCCGATCTGGACTGGGGTGCCACCAGCGATCCGGTCAGTCGCGCGACGCTGGACACCATCGCACGGTGGCAGATCCCGCACCGCTACTTCGCCGACTTCCTCGACTCGATGCGGATGGACCTCACCGTCACGCGGTACGAGACCTTCGAGGACCTGCGCGGTTACATGTGGGGGTCGGCGGCCGTCATCGGGCTGCAGATGCTGCCGATCCTCGGCCGCGCGAGCGAGGACGTGCGCTGGGACGTGCTCGAGTCGCACGCCATCGACCTCGGCATCGCCTTCCAGCTCACGAACTTCATCCGCGATGTCGCCGAGGACCTGCAACGCGGCCGCATCTACCTTCCGCAGGAGACGCTCGCGCAGTTCGGCGTCGACGAGGACCGGCTGCGCCGCGGCATCGTCGACGAATCGATCCGCGGGATGCTGGCGTGGGAAATCGAACGGACGCGCGGTTACTACGCCTCGGCCGCCCCCGGTATCGACCTCGTCGACCCGACCTCCCGGGACTGCCTGCGCTGCGCGTTGACGCTCTACAGCGGCATCCTCGACGAGATCGAACGGGCCGACTACGACGTGTTCAGCCGGCGAGCGCACGTCGGGACGCCGCGCCGGGTCGCGGTCGGAGTCACAGGCCTGCGCGGCGCCGTCTCGTCCCGGCGGCGGGCCCGGCGCGCAGGTCAGCCGGTCGACGCCGTGCCCTCCGCCCCGTAGCGCTCAGCTCCGCGTGTCGGACGGCCGGTCGGCCGGTTCGTCGCCGACCAGCCAGTCCCGGCGCCGCGAGCGCACCGCCTCGAGGGTGAGTACGGCACAGACCGGGATCACCAGGAAGAACAGCAGCTCCTCCAGCGGCAACCGTCCGGGCAGCGTCACGCCGACGAGATAGGCGCCGTCGTAGCTCCAGTCGCCGGCGCGGATCGCCAGCACGTCCCAGACCGTGAACACCGCCGCCACCGGCATCACTGCCGCCGCCAGCCGGGCCCAGCGTCGGTAGACGCCGACCCGGAACACGACTTCCAGGGGCGCGGTGCCGAGCAGGCAGGCAGCGAGGACGAGGACGTACGTCAGGTGCACCCGTCGGCCCTCAGAAGCCCGCGACCTGGGCCCGGCGCTTGACCTCGGAACCGCGGTTGGCCCGCAACGCCTCGATGGGCGAACCCGGCAGGCTGTCGTCGTCGCGGTACAGCCAGTCGACGATCTCGTCGTCGGTGAACCGGACGTCCCGCAGCTGGGTGATCACCGACGGCAGCGACTTGACCACCGTGCCGTCCATGATCATCAAGGCCGGGACACGCTTGCCCGCGTCCGTCCGCAGGGCGATCAGGTGACCGTCGCGGACGAGCTGGCCAATGCGCGTGACGGGCACGTCGAGACGCTCGGCCACGTCCGTCAGGGAAAGCAGCTCCATAATTCGCCAGCCTGCCAGACCACGTTCATGCCAGCATCGGGCCCATGGACGAGCCCGCGGCGATCACGCCGGAGACCAAGGACTGGACCGTTGTCGTCACCAACGGCTGCACGGAATGCGGGTTCGACCCGGTTGTGCGCGTACCCGACCTCGGGAGCCGGATCCGGACGACGGTGCCTCAGTGGGTGGCCGTGCTCGCGGGCCCGGACGCCGCCGTCCGCCCGCAGCCGGCGGTGTGGTCGCCGCTGGAGTACGCCTGCCACGTGCGGGACGTCTGCCGGATCTTCCGCGGGCGGCTCGAGCTCATGCGAACCGAGGACGACCCGGTGTTCGAGAACTGGGACCAGGACGACACCGCGGTCCGCGATCGGTACTTCGCCCAGGACCCGGCCACCGTCGCCGAGGAGTACGCCGAGCAGGCCGAGGCCACGGCCGCCGCGTTCGACACCGTGACAGCGGAGGAGTACGGGCGACCGGGCCGACGGAGCAACGGCTCGGTCTTCACCGTCGAGACGCTCGGTGTCTACTTCCTGCACGATCTCGAGCACCACGTGCACGACGTCACCTAGCGGCTTCGCTAGGCCTCTCGCTGGCCCGCCTCCCTTCCGCATGGGTCAGGCGGGTTGCAGGTCGGGGTGCCGGTACGCGTCGAAGTCGATGTCGGGTGGGTGGTGCGCGGTGTTTCGGACGGGTTCTTGCCGCGGGTCGATCCACCGTGGCGGCGTCCAGACGGGGAGCCCGCTCGGTCATGGTCACGACCCAGCCCAACCGGGCGAAATGTCGATGGTGAAACGGACAGAGCAGGCACAAGATTGTCCAGGGACGTCGGGCCGCCGAGGATCCACTCCCACACGTGGTGGGCCTCGCACCACGACGCCGGGCGGGTGCAGCCTGGGAAGCAGCAGCCGCCGTCCCGGCAGGCGAGGGCGCGGCGCTGCCAGCGCGACGCGCGCCGCTGTTGGCGGGCGCAGTCCTTCACCGCACCGGTGAGGTCGTAGCCGACCGCGACGAGCTCGGCCTCGTCCAGCAGCTGCCACACCTGGGCCATGGACAGGGTCTGGCCGTGTTCGGTGACCGCGACCCCGTTCGGGCTTCTCGAAATCCGCCTCGGTGGTGCGGATCAGCACCGTCACCGGTGTCCCGCCGGCATCGGGCAGGGTCCCGGAGCGCAGCAGCCGCAACCCGGCCTCGTGCAGCGCGTCGTGCCGGCGTTGCGCCGCGCTGCGCGGGTCCGGCTCGCCGTCCGGGCCTGTCACCGGCGCGGACAGCGCGTCGATGATCGTGCGCCAGACCGCCGCCGTCACCCCGGTCAGCTCGCCGCGGGCCGGGCTCACCCCCTGGCGTTCGTCGCCGACGGTGAACCCGCGGCGGCGCTGCACTTCCTCCTCGCGGGGTTCGCGGCCGTCCGGGTCCAACCGCAGCAGCAACGCCTGCGCCGGTCGCGCCCAGCGCACGCGGGTCCTGGTGCCGGGCGGCCTCGACCAGCATCGCCTCCGCGATCTCGGGCGCCTCGGGCCCGGCCTCGGCCGGGATCCGCTCGATGCAGCGGGTGATCACCCGCGCATGCTCGGCAGAGATCTCCCCCGCCACCTGCGCCGCCGCCACCACCGGATGCAGCGGTTGCAACGGCTCGCCCGTCAACGCCCGGCGCGGACCCATGTCCACCGCCGCCTGCACCCGAGCCCGCGCCTCCGCCGCCGACACCCGGACCCCGGCCACCAGCAGATCCACCGTCGACGTCCGGCCGTAATCCCCGGCCAGCCGCAACTCCTCCGCCTTGGCCAACATCAGCTCATCGACCGCGGCTTCCTGACGGCGGTGGGCCTCCCAGCCGTGCAGGAACTCGATCAACTCCGGACCCGACACCGACGCGAACGCATCCGCAAGCAGCGCATCAACACCGGCGCGCATCGCCGCCAACTGCTCAACAACCCCCGCCCCCATGAATCGAACACTAGGCCGCGGGTACGACAATTTCGGGCGCCCGAAGAGGGCGGTCTTCAGATGAGGGTCCGACCCGCCACGCGCGTGGTCGTCGTGGCCAACGCCGCCTCCACCCAACGGCTGAGTGCTCGGCGGAAACGTCTTCACCCTGTGCCGGGCCCTGCGTGCTAGCCCCGAGCCTTTGGGGCCTCGAGACCGTCGACGACGTCTCCGCGGCGTGCGGGACCGCGTCTTCGTCCCGCACATCGATTCCCCAGGGCACCCGGAGACGGCCGGCTGCGGCGGTGCGCGATCGGCTGCTCCGTGCCGGGACCCGCACTGGGCCCTGCGCGACGGTGAGGAGCTGCTGATCGAATGGGAGCCGACGAGGTACTGCCGTTACTCAGGGCTTCTGGGCGAGCAGAACGTGAGTCCGGTAATGCACCGTGACCTTCCCGCCATGTGCGTCCACCACGTCGCCGAGGGCGGTGAGCAGAGCCCCCCGCTGGTCGTCGGGCAGTAGGTGATGATCGCTGAAGGTCGACAGCAGCTCCAGCCATTCGGCGCGCCGGTAGACCTGCTCCCAGGGGAATTCGCGGGTGCGGACGTCCGCGAACCCCGCTGCCTCGAGTTCGGCCACCGCGCTCTCCATGGTGCCCGCTCCCCCGGTCCACTTCGACCGCTCGTCGACGCCGCGGGTACGCGATGCCAGTTCCGGGGCGAGCCGGGCGTAGACCTCGTCGAGGGCGGGCACCTGATCGGCAGCAACGGCGTGCACGTTCCAGAACAGCGCCACCGTGCCGAACCGACGCAGCACCGCGAAGGCCTTGTGCGATCCGACGACGGGATCGATCCAGTGCCACGCCTGCCCGCAGGTGAGCAGGTCGAAGGTCCGGCCGGCGGGGTCCCACATCTCGAACGACCCGACCTCGACCTCGATGCCGTGCGCACGGGCCACCTCGGACATCGCCGGGTCGACCTCGACCCCGAGCACCTGCAATCCGGCGGCGGCGAGCGCGACGGCGGCCTTGCCGGTACCGCACCCGACATCGAGGGCCCGGGTGCCGCCGCGCGAGGCGAGGTCCACGATCAGCGCGTCGGGGTACCCCGGCCGCGCCCGGTCGTAGGCCGCGGCCACCGCCCCGAAGGACTCGGCGCGGTCGCGGTTGCGGTGCAACGTGGCCTCCGGATCGTCCGGCAGCTCGGCCGGCGACTCGCCCTGCGGGTCAGCCACCGACGCGCCACCCTTCGTCCGGGGGTGCAGGAGAGCGCGTCGCGTCGGCGTCGGTGAACGGCCGGTCGTCGCCGCCGAAACCGACGGTGACCGTCCGCGGGAACGCCGCGCGCGCCGCCGAGCGCCGCACGTCGTCGACCGGCAGCGGGACACGCGACGCCGCCAGCACCACGTTGCCGAACCGCCGTGACTTGAGCACCGCGGGATCGGCGATCACCAGCAGCTCGGGCAGGACGGTACGGACGGTCGTCACCAGACGTCTGGTCCACGTCGTCGGCGGACCGTCGGCGACGTTGGCCAGGAAGACCCCGTCCGGACGTAGCACGCGGCCCACGTCGGCGAGGAACTCCGCGGTCGCGAGCTCCCCCGGCACCCGGCCGCCGTGGAAGGCGTCGAGCACGAGGACGTCGGCCGACGCGTCACGCAGCTGGGCGACTCCGCTGCGTCCGTCGACCTCGCGGATGCGGATCCGGGCCCCGCGCGGCAGCGGCAGCCGGGTCCGGACCGTCTGGACGACGGCGGTGTCCGGTTCGAGCACGATCTGCGACGAACCGGGCCGGGTCGCGGCCAGGTAGCGCGCCAGCGTGCACCCACCGCCACCCACGTGCGTCACCGCGAGCGGCCCGGCGGGCAGGGCGTCGAGCACGTCGGCGAACGCCTGCACGTACTCGAAGTCGAGGTAGGTGGGGTGCTCCAGATCCACGTAGGACTGCCGGATCCGGTCGATGAGCACCAGCACGCCGCCGGGCCGGTCGAGGTCGGCGAGCAGCTCGATCCGACCGTCCGTGTCGGCCGCCGTCACGGGGCTGTCTCGATCACCAACACACCCTCCACCGTAATGCGGCGTCTTACCGAACAGTGAGCTCACGCGGAGCGCCAGCAGGGGATTTGCCGCTCCGACCGTAGAATCGCCGCGTGCAGACGGCGACCGCGGACTCCCTGGTCGGCCGCACGCTCGACGGTCGCTACCGCATCCTCGATCGCATCGCCCGCGGCGGGATGTCTACGGTCTACGCCGCCGTCGACGAGCGGCTGGAGCGGCTGGTCGCCGTCAAAGTCATGAATTCCGCCCTCTCGGCCGACCCCGCCTTCAGCGATCGGTTCGCCCGCGAGGCCCGCGCTGCCGCCCGCCTGACCCACCTGAACGTGGTGTCGGTCTACGACCAGGGCCACGAGGTCGCCGCCGACGGACACCACGTGTTCCTGGTCATGGAGCTGGTCGAGGGGCGCACGCTGCGCGAGCTGGTGCACGAGCGTGGGCGCTTGACGCCGGCCGAGGCGGTGTCGGTGATGGAGCCGGTGCTCAGCGCGCTGTCCGCCGCCCACCGCGCCGGGCTCGTGCACCGCGACGTCAAGCCGGAGAACATCCTGCTGTCCGACGAGGGTGTCGTCAAGGTGGCCGACTTCGGCCTCGCCCGCGCCGTCGAGACCGACGCCTCGTCGACGCGGACGGGGCTGATGATGGGCACCGTCGCGTACTGCTCGCCCGAGCAGATCAGCCGGGGCAACGCCGACCCGCGCTCGGACGTGTACTCCGCGGGCGTCGTGTTCTTCGAGCTGCTCACCGGGGCACCCCCGTACCGCGGCGAATCGGCGATGAACATCGCCTACCAGCACGTGCACAGCCGCGTTCCGGCCCCGTCGTCGCGCGTCAAGGGCATCCCGTCCGAGATTGACGAGATCGTTGTCGCCGCCACCGACAGCGACCCGACCGGCCGCCCCACCGACGCCGCGGCGCTGCTCGCGGAAATCGCCGACGTGCGCACCCAGCTCTCCCTGCCGGTCATCCCGGTGCCGCCACGCCCCCGCGCGCCCCGACGGGTCGACGTCCGTCAGCCGCGTCACGCACCCGATCCGGCCAGCGCACGCACCACCGCCGTGCGCACCGGCGCCGCGGGTGCCACCGACGCCACCACCGACTCGCTGCGCGGGAAGGCCGCGCGCCACGACACCAGCATCGTGCCGCAGCGCGGTGCCAACGGCGTCCGCCCGACCGCCCCGCCGCGTCGCGAGGACGACGGCCCGCCACCGCCGGTCGTCATCCCGCCGTCGAAGCGGGCGAAGGGCGGCCGCCCCCGCCATCCCCGCCGTCGCGCGCTGATCGTCACGCTGCTGATCCTGCTGCTCGGGGTGGGAGCGTTCTTCGGGGCCAAGAGTTTCATCGCCTGGCGTTTCGCGCACGTTCCCGACGTGTCCCGGCTGTCACAGGAGACGGCGCTGTCGAAGCTGCGCAACGCCGGCTACGACGCCAAGGTGCAGCCGGGACCGGAATACAGCGAGACGATCCCGAAGGGCGACGTCATCCGCTCCGACCCGTCCGGCGGGCAGAGGGTGCCGACCGGCCACACCGTGACGATCACGATCTCGGCGGGGCCGCGCTACTACGCGCTGCCGTCGGTACGCGGCCAGACCCCCGACGCCGCGAAGTCGACCCTGCTCGCCGTCGGCCCGCTGACGGTCTCGCCCACCCTCAGGCAGGCCTACAGCGACACCGTGCCCGAGGGGCAGGTCATCGGGACGACGCCGGCCGCGGGTGCTCAGGTGCGCGGCGGGCAGACGATCACCATCACCGTGTCCAAGGGCCTGCCGACGGTCCAGATCCCGAACATCACGCCGGGCACGCCGTACGACCAGGCCAAGTCGCAGCTGCACGCGCTGAAGTTCAAGGTCAACAAGGACGAGCAGTTCGACGACACGATCCCGCAGGGCGCCGTGATCTCGGTGAGTCCCACCGGCCCGGCACCAAAGTTCAGCACCGTCACCGTCGTGGTCTCCAAGGGACCCGACGTCGTGCAGGTGCCCGACATCCCGCTGGGCACGCCGATCGCTGCCGCGCAGGCGACGCTGCAGCAGGCCGGGCTCGTGCCGCAGATCGTGCCGATCGGCGGCAGCACTCCCGTCACGGTGCTGACCACCCGTCCGGGCAAGGGCCAGACGGTCAAGCGCGGCTCGCAGGTCGTCGTCTACGCCGCCGCCACCTGACCCCGGCTGGCGGCACCGCGGCCGCAGTACCCGGTAGCGGCACCCGGTCGTGGCACCCGGTCGTGGCCCCGTAGCGGCACGACACGCGGCGAGTCCCGCCGCAGCGCGGCCACGTGAGGCCGGCCACGCTGGTCGTGGCCCCGTAGCGGCACGACACGCGGCGAGTCCCGCCGCAGCGCGGCCACGTGAGGCCGGGCACGCTGGTCGTGGCCCCGTAGCGGCACGACACGCGGCGAGTCCCGCCGCAGCGAGGCCACAAGCGGCCGGCGCGGCCGGCGGGCCCGCGGGCCCGCGGGCGCGAAACGACGCGAGCCGCCCCGCATGTGGCGGGACGGCTCGCGACCGGTCGGTGTCAGGTCAGCCGGTGAAGGTGAACGCGGTGCAGATGTAGTGCCCGTCGCTCTGCTTGGTGAAGGTGATGTTCAGGGTGCCGCCGTCCTTGCTCTGCATGACGTAGCGCGCGCTCGAGCCGTGCGAGTCGCCCCCGGTCTGGTCGTCGCCCGGCAGGCCGAAGCTCTTGCCGTACAGCTTGGTCAGCGTCGGACGGACCGACGGGCTGGCGCAGGCGTTGAAGATGCCCTGGTTGTAGTCGTCCGGCGTGCTGCCGGGCGACACGAACTCGACCGCCGTGGTGAGGTCGATCGCGGCAAGGTCGGCCGGCTCGTCCGTGGTGCAGTTCGTCGTGCTGGTGGTGCCGGACGAGGCACCGGTCGGCGGCGTGGACGCCGTCGCGGCACCGCCGGCGCCCTGGCTGCCACCGGCCGACTGCGATGGGAACCCGCTGCTCGACGGCGAGGTGCTCGCCGAGTGCGACAGGCTCGGGGAGCCTGAGCTGGCCGACGGCTTCTTGTTGTCGCTGCCCGAGGCGAGGACGACGATGAGCGTGACGATCAGGGCGACCACGACCACGCTCGCCGCAACGATCCAGATGACCTTGTTGTTGTTGCCGCCACCGCTCGGCGGCGCACCGTAGCCGCCGCCGTAGCCCGGAGGCTGGCCGTAACCGCCCTGGCCGTAACCCTGCTGGCCGTAACCCTGGTCGTAGCCGCCGCCCTGCTGGCCGTAACCCGGCTGGCCGTAACCACCCTGCTCGTAGCCACCGCCCTGCTGGCCGTAGCCACCCTGCTCGTAGCCGCCGCCCTGCTGGCCGTAACCCTGCTGGCCGTAGCCACCCTGCTCGTAGCCGCCGCCCTGCTGGCCGTAACCCTGCTGGCCGTAGCCACCCTGCTCGTAGCCGCCGCCCTGCTGGCCGTAACCCTGCTGGCCGTAGCCACCCTGCTCGTAGCCACCGCCCTGGCCCTGCGGCTGGTTGTAGGAGGGGTTGAGCTGGGTGGACTGCCCGTACGGGTCCTCGCCACCCGGATGCGGGTTCTGCTCCCCGTAGCCCGGTTGCCCGTAGCCAGGCTGGTTCTGCGGCCAGCCCGACTGCTCGTTCGGCTGCTCGTTGGGCTGGTTGTCGCCGGGTCGCATGCGTGCTCCTCGGTGCTGTCGTGTGTCGATTGGCGGCCGCGGGTATCGGGGTCCGTCCCGGTGCTTCTGTGACGCTTGGGTCGAGGGAGGTTACCCCTCACCGGACAATTACACTATCTGCCGTAGTGCAGCTACCCGGGGTCGGAATGATTACAGTCCTCGATACTCTGCCGCGCATGGTCATCGTGATGTCCCCGGGTGCGACCGACGCCGACGTCGGCACCGTCGTCGCGCACATCGAGGCCCACCAAGGCCAGGCCTTCGTCAGCCGCGGCGTCATGCGCACGATCATCGGCGTGGTCGGCACCGAGGAAGTCCTCGAGACCCTTGACGCCACCGGCCTGCCGGGTGTCGCCGAGACGATGCGGATCACCGCGCCGTACAAGCTGGTGTCCGCGCAGAACCACGCCAAGCGCACCACGATCCGGGTCGGTGGCGTACCGATCGGACCCGACACGTTCACGCTCATCGCCGGCCCGTGCGCGGTGGAGACGGCCGAGCAGACGCTGGAGTCGGCGCGCATGGCCAAGCGCGCCGGAGCGACCCTGCTGCGCGGTGGCGCCTACAAACCGCGGACCTCGCCGTACGCCTTCCAGGGCCTCGGCGTGGCCGGGCTGCAGATCCTGGCCGAGGTGCGGGACGAGGTGGGGCTGCCCGTCGTCACCGAGGTCACCGACGCCAAGGACGTCGACGTGGTGTGCCGGTACGCCGACATGCTGCAGGTCGGCACGCGCAACATGCAGAACTTCGGCCTGTTGCAGGCAGTCGGGGCAGCGAACAAGCCCGTCATGCTCAAGCGTGGCCTGACCGCGACCTACGAGGAATGGCTGATGGCCGCGGAGTACATCGCGCAGCGCGGCAACCTCGACATCGTGCTGTGCGAACGAGGGGTGCGTTCCTTCGAGCCGGCGATCCGTAACATGCTCGACGTCTCGGCGGTGCCGATGGTCCAGCGGCTGTCCCACCTGCCCGTGATCATCGACCCGTCGCACGCCGCCGGTCGCCGCGACCTCGTCGTGCCGCTTGCCCGGGCCGGCATGGCCGCGGGCGCGGACGGTGTCATGGTCGACGTCCACCCCACCCCAGAGACCGCGCTGTGCGACGGCGCCCAGGCCCTGGTCGGTGAGTCGCTCGACGAACTGGCCAAGGCGGTAGGCACGATCCCCACCCTGCTCGGCCGCACGTCGGCGGCGAACCTCTCCAGCTGACGGCGACGGGCCGGGGCAGCGCGCCCCGGCCCGTCGATGCCGCCGATCAGGTCATTACTTCTGCAGGTTCGGTCCGCCGCCGCCCTGCTGTCCCTGCTGTCCGGGTGGCGGGAAACCGCCCTGCTGCCCGGGCGGCTGCTGTCCCGGCGGCGGGAAGCCCTGGCCCGAGCCCGGCGGCGGGTAACCGCCCTGCTGGCCGGGCTGGCCCTGCTGCCCCGGCGGCGGATAACCCTGGCCGTACCCACCGGGCGGCGGGTAACCGCCCCCGTAGCCGCCCCCGCCGGTGGCGAGCTCGCGACGGTGCCGGCTGCGCTTCACCAGTCCCACGATGAGCAGCACGATCGCAGCGATCAGGAACAGCACGCCGACGACGATCAGGAGCGCGCCGGCCACCGTGCCGCCGGCGATCGACTTGCCGAAGGCGATATCGGCGTCGGACGCGGTGTTCGGCGTGGACACCAGCTCGACCTTGTAGGTACCGGACTGGGTGACGTGGAACTGATACAGCGCCGCGCCGTCGTGGCCGTTGTAGGAGTACGTCAGCGACTTGACCTTGTTGTCCTTGCGGCCGCCGTAGAGGGTTTGCAGGATCATCTGCTTGCCCGACGGGCTGGTCAGCCGCACCGGGACGATGGGCACCTGGTTGGCCTTGTCCTCACCGGGTGCCTCGTAGTACGCCAGGTAGGACCCGCTGTTGAGCTTCACCGAGCCGGTGCCGGCACTGATCTGGACGCGCTGGAAGTTGTTCACCGCGCCGAGCGACTTCTTGGCGAGCACGACCCCACCGATCACGAAGAGGATCACGGCGACGACGAAGAAGATGATCGACAGGCGCAGCGGCGTGCGGCCGCGCAGGCGGGGCTTGCCGCCCGGTGCGGCAGCGGGATAGGCGCTCTGGCCGGGTGGCGGTGGGTAGCTCATGGCGAGCAGTCTGCCCAATGCAGGTCGGTGATGCGACGCAGACCCCGCATCGCGTGTCGCCGGGGCCCCTACGCTCAGTGGCGCGACGGTCAGCGGGCGCGATCGATGGCGGCGCGCGCGTTCGTCGCGGTGAGCGGGCTGACCGGCGTGGCCCCGACGAACATCGCCGGCACGCCGGTGACCCCGAGATTCGTGGCCGCCCGCGTCGCCGCGGTCACCGAGGCGGCGAAGCGCCGGCTCGTCACGCACGAGGCGAAGTCCACGCCGCTCACACCGGCCGTCCGTGCGATGGCGATGATCTCGGCGTCCGAGTGGCCGGCCGTGCCCTCCGCGGGTTGCTGGGCGAGCAGGGCGGCGTGCAGACGGAGGAACGGGGCGGTGCCCTGCTGTCCCGCGCAGAGAGCGGCGTTGGCAGCGCGCGTCGAGTACTTCGACCCCGCGAACTCGCGGTCGAGGATCGCGACGTCGTAGAAGTGGACGGCGACCTTGCCCGTCGCGAGCTCGGCCTGCAGCACGGGGTCGAACGCCGCCCCGAACCGGGCGCAGGGCGGGCAGCCGAGGTCCTCGTAGAGCGCGACCTGGGCCGGGGCGCTGGACGGGCCGACGACCACGCCGGTCGGCGCGGGCTCGGCCGCGGCGCCGCCCCCGGGGCCCGGGGTCGGCGTGCCGCCCGAGGACGAGGGAAAGGCCGTCGGCGCCGCGGCCACCGGGTGTCCGGCGATCGTCGAGGTGCAGGCGGACAGCAGGGCGGCAACGGCGAGGAGAAGGGCAGCCGCCGCGCCGCGTCGGGTCACGCTCGGGTCCCGACCAGCGGGGCGAGGACGTCGATCGCGCGCTGCGCGGCGTCGTCGTCGACGTCGAGGTGTGTGACCAGGCGCAGGAAGCGCGGGCCGAGGGCGGACACGAGCACGCCCTGTTCCGCGGCCCGCACCGCGACCTGCGCGGCGTCCGGCACGTCGACGACGACGATGTTGGTGTCGACCTTCGCGGCGTCCATGCCGAGCGCCGCGGCCAGGCGCCGGGCCCGCACGTGATCGTCGGCGAGCCGCTCGACGTTGTGGTCCAGGGCGTACAGCCCGGCAGCGGCGAGGATGCCCACCTGCCGCATGCCACCGCCCAGGCGCTTGCGCCACACGCGGGCATGCGCGATCCGTTCGGCGCTCGACACCAGCACCGAGCCGATCGGCGCGCCGAGCCCCTTGGACAGGCACACGGAGACGGTGTCGAAGCCGCCGGCCAGCTCCGCCAGCGGCGTACCGGTCGCGACGTGCGCGTTCCACAGCCGGGCGCCGTCCAGGTGCAGGCCGAGTCCGTGGTCGCGCGCCAGCTTCTGCACCGCGGCCACCCGGTCGGCCGGTTGCACCGTTCCGCCGCCGAAGTTGTGCGTGTTCTCCAGCGCGACCGCCGCCGTCGACACCAGGTACGGGCCGGCATCCGGCGCGATCAACGTCGCGACGGCGTCAGGGTCGAGCAGCCCCCGCTCGGCCGCCCAGGTGCGGAAGGTGATGCCGGACAGCACCGCCGCGGCCCCGAGCTCGGCCCGTGCGATGTGCGCGAGCGTGTCGCAGACGACCTCCTGCCCCGGCGGGCACAGCAGTCGCAGACCCAGCTGGTTGCCCATCGACCCCGACGGCACGAAGACCGCGGCCTCGTGACCGAGGAGGTCGGCGACGCGGTGCTCGAGTTCGGTGACGGTGGGGTCCTCGCCGTACACGTCGTCGCCGACGGCGGCGTCGGCCATCGCCGCCCGCATGGCCGGCGTGGGCCGTGTGACGGTGTCCGACCGCAGGTCGACCGGCGGCATGTCGACCGCAGGTCGACCGACGGCACGTCCGACCGCAGGTCGGCCGACGGCATGGACGCGTCCGCCATCAGTCCGCCGCCCGGTCACGCCGGTCGGCCACCAGTCGCTCCGCGACGCGGAAGGCGAGTTCGAGCGACTGCTCGATGTTCAGCCGCGGGTCGCAGGCCGTCTCGTAGCGGCGCACGAGGTCGGCGGCGGTCAGCTCGGCCGTGCCGCCGATGCACTCGGTGACGTTGTCGCCGGTGAGCTCGACGTGCAACCCGCCCGGGTGCGTGCCGAGTTCGGAGTGCACGTCGAAGAAGCCGTCCACCTCGTCGATGATGCGGTCGAGGTGGCGGGTCTTGACGCCGTCAGCGGTTTCCTCGGTGTTGCCGTGCATCGGGTCGCAGTGCCACACGACCAGGCGGCCGGTCGAGGTGACCTTCTCGACGATCGCCGGCAGCACGTCGCGCACCTTGGCGTTCGACATGCGGCTGATCAGGGTGAGCCGTCCGGGCTCGTTGTGCGGATCCAGCCGCTCGACCAGCTCGGCCGCGAACTCCGGCGTCGTCGTGGGGCCCAGCTTGACGCCGATGGGGTTGGCGATGCGCGACACGAAGTCCAGGTGCGCCCCGTCCATCTGCCGGGTCCGCTCGCCGACCCAGACGAAGTGCGCCGACAGGTCGTACGCGCGGCCCCCTCCGGACGTGTCCGTCTCGATGCGGGTGAGGGCGCGCTCGTACTCGAGGATCAGCGCCTCGTGCGAGGCGTACAGCTCGACCCCGTCGAGCGCGGCGTCGTGCACCCCGCACGCCCGCATGAAGCGCACCGCGCGGTCGATCTCGCCGGCCAACTTCTCGTATCGCGACCCGGTGTCGGTGCTACGGGCGAACGCGCTGTTCCAGGCGTGGACCCGGTCCAGGGACGCGAGCCCACCGCCGGCGTAGGCGCGCAGCAGGTTCAGCGTCGAGGCGGCGGTGTTGTACGCGCGCAGGATGCGGGTCGGGTCGGGCGTGCGGTCGCCGTGCAGGTCGTTGACCATGTCGCCGCGGTAGCTCAACCGCCCGGTCGCGTCCTGGTTGGACGAGCGTGGCTTGGCGTACTGCCCGGCGATCCGTCCGAGCTTGACGACCGGCATCGACGCGCCGTAGGTGAGCACGACCGACATCTGCAGCAGGATCCGGACCTTGCCGGCGATGTCGGACTGCGAGCTGGTCTGGAACGTCTCGGCGCAGTCGCCGCCCTGCAGCAGGAACGCCTCACCGCGCGCGACGGCGCCCAGCCGCTCGCGCAGCAGGTCGACCTCCGAGGCGACGACGAGCGGGGGCATCGCGGCCAGGTTGAGCGCGACCTCGCGCAGCGCCCGTTCGTCCGGCCATTCCGGCTGCTGGGCCGCGGGCAGCGCACGCCAGGCGTCGAGCTCCAGCGCGTCGACCGGGTCGAGCGGGGATGCGGACGGTGCCGCGGAGATGTCGGGTGTCGCGCTCACGCCGTCCAGCGTAGGCGGCGCGGCACGCGGTTCCCCGTCACCTCAAGCCGGCCGCGTCCAGATACCGCTCCAGGGTTCACTCCGCGCGCGACGATCCGTTCTCGAGGATGCGTTTCAGCGCGGCGAGGGTTGCGGGGATGCCCTCGTGCGCGGCGGTGGTTCGCGCCTCGATCTGCTCGTCGGCCCGTTCGCCGTACTTGTCGTGGAACATCGCGATGCCGTCGTCGTGGAACTCCCAGGACTCGGTCAGTTCGGTGCCGCCCTCGACCGGACGCATCGTGTACCCCCACCGCGCGAAGCGCCCGCCGACGAGCCAGGCGAACTCCTGTCCCGGCTCGGCGGCCACGACCAGCGACTCGGTCTCCCAGGTGCGACCCGGGATCTCGTTGCGCCCGTGGAACCATGCGCCCACCCGTGGGCCGCCGCCGTCGACCCACCAGCACGCCCGGCAGATCGGGCTCCACTCCCCCGTCCGGGCGATGTCGGTGACGAGGTCGTAGACCTGTTCGGGCGACGCATCGATCACGATCGATTCTGAATACCGGCGTTCGACGGACACGCCACCAGTCTGGCAGGGTCCGCGGCATGGCCGACGACGCCTTTCATCCTGACCTGACCCACCCCGACCTCCTCCCCGACGAGCGCGGGACGTCGGAACCGGTCAGCCGGTTCGCGCCGCTGCGGCACGTGCGCGCCACCGACCTCGACGCCGAGACGGCGCAGACCGCCGGCATGCGGCGGCTGGCCGCGATCTGCGCGCGCACCGCGGGTTCGTCATCGCTCTGGATGGGCCAGACGCACGTGGGCCCGGCGCAGCGTTCGGGCGACCACCACCACGGCGAGTCCGAGACCGCCATCTACGTCGTCAGCGGCAGGCCCGAATTCGTGTTCTTCGACGAGGCGCTCGGCGAGGAGGTGCGGCTGCGCCCGCAGCCGGGCGACTACGTCTTCGTGCCGCCGTGGACGCCGCACCGCGAGGAGAACAACGATCCCGAGACCGAGGCCGTCGTGGTGATCGCCCGCAGCACGCAGGAGGCGATCGTCATCAACCTGCCGTCGCTGCGCGGCTGACGCTCACCGGTCAGCGCAGGCCGGCGAACAGGTCCGTCTCGGGAACCGGCGCGCCGGTGGTGTCGTGGACGCGGACGAAGGTCTCGACGCCCATCAGCTCGGTCAGCTTCTCGACACCCATCCGCAGGAAGACAATGTTGTCCTCCTGGCTGGCGTGCGCGGCCAGGGCGTCGAACTTCTGCTGGCCGAAGTTGCTGGTGTCGACCCACGTCGTGACCTCGTCGTCGGGCAGGCCCATCTCGAAGTCCGGCGCGTCGCCGTCGTCGTCCTCGTCCCAGTCCACGCCGACCTCCTGCATCGCGGCGGCGAACTTCTCGAAACCCGAGCGCGGGATGGTCGTCCAGTAGACCTTGGCCGGGATGCCGGTGGACTCGACGGCGGCCATGGTGATCCGGTGCGCCTGGATGTGGTCGGGATGGCCGTAGAAGCCGTTCGGGTCGTACGTGACGACGACGTCGGGCCGGTAGTGCTGCATGAGCTCGGCCAGCCGGGCCGCGGCGTCGGGCACCGGCGTCGTCCAGAACGCGCCGGGCGCCTCGTTGGCCGACCAGCCCATCATTCCGGAGTCGCCGTAGCCCAGCGTCTCGAGGTCCGTGACGCCGAGCAGTGCGCAGCTGCGTTCGAGTTCCTGCTGGCGCATCCGGACCACGGCGTCAGGGTCGTGACCGGGCTCGCCCGGCTTCACGCCGCCCGGGCCGTCGCCGCAGCGCCCGTCGGTGCAGGTGACCAGCACGGTGCGGATGCCCTGGGCGGCGGCCTGCGCGAGCACACCCCCGGTGCCGGTGGCCTCGTCGTCGGGGTGGGCGTGGACGGCCATGAGCGTCAGTTGTCGGTCGGGCATGCCGTCACTCTAGGGACGGGCTGCGACACCGCGGGCGGCTCAGGCCAGACCGGCCGGTAGCGGCCGGGCGTGCACCACGTGCAGCCGCTGCGTCGGGCGCGTCAGTGCGACGTACAGATCGTTGGCGCCGCGCGGCGACTCGTCCAGGATGTCCGACGGCTCGACCAGCACCACCGCGTCGAACTCCAGCCCCTTGGCCGCGGAAACGGTGAGCACCGACACCGGCGAGTCGAGCGCGTCGGTGGTTGCGGTGACGACGCCGGCCGGGAGCGCGTCGGCCACCGCGGCAGCGACGGCGCGATGGTCGGCGTGCGACGTCAGGACCGCGACCGTGCCGTTCCCGGCGAGCTGCCACTCCTGGGCCACCACCTCGGCGAGCGCGGGGAAGCCGCCCGGCCCGGCTGCCACTCGCGTGAACGCCGGCTCCGAGCGTCCGACCCGTGCCGAGGTCGGTGGTGTCGCGGGCGACCCGTGCGCCTTCAGCACCGCCGCCGCGAGGTCCATGACCTGCTGCGGCGTGCGGTAGTTCACCGTCAGCTCGGCCAGACGCCACCGCTGCCCGACGTAGGGCTCGAGCACGCTCTGCCACGAGTCGGCGCCGGCCGCGGACCCGGTCTGCGCGACGTCGCCGACGATGGTGAACGAGCGTGCGGGGCAGACCCGCATGAGCAGCCGCCACGCCATCGGCGACAGCTCCTGCGCCTCGTCCACGACCACGTGCGCGTACGCCCACGTGCGGTCGGCGCCGGCGCGTTCGGCGACGCTGCCGAGCGATGACACCGAGGTGTAGCGGTCGGCCAGCTGCTCGGCGGTGCCGAACTCGGCGCCGCCGAAGGTGTTCTGTACCTCCCGCGCGTACGCGACCTCGGCGCGGCGCTCGGCCTCGGCCGCGGCCCGCTCGGCCTCGGCGCCGGTGTCGCCCTCCCCCAGCAGCTCGGCCGCCTCGTCGAGCAGCGGGGCGTCGGCGGGCGTCCACGGCGCCGTCCGCGGCCGCCGCAGCAGCTCCCGCTCCTCACGGGTCAGCAGCCGGCCGCCGGCCTCACCGAGCTGGGCCGGATCGGCGTACAGGTCGCGCAGCAGCTTGTGTGGGGTCACCGGCATCCAGCACAGGTTGACCTCACGCCGTACGTCGCGCGACTCGGCCAGCTCGGCCTGCAGGCCGGAGCGGGTGTCGTCGTCGAGCTCGACGCCCCGGGCCTCGGCCAGGGTCCGGACGAGGCTGCGCAGCACGTGGTTGACGAAGGTCCGGCGAGCCTCGTTGTGCGGGGCGCGCGTGCGGCGGGCCGCCTCCCGCGCCTCGCGCACGTGCCGCGGCTGCAACCGGATCGTCGTGCCGTCCACGTCGAGGGAGCGGCCGTGCTGGATCATCCGCTGCCGGCGCTCCACGGCGCGGGCGAGTACCTGGGCCATCCGCAGGTCGCCCTTGAGGGCGACGACCTCCGCCGCCTCGTCGGCGGTGGCGACAACACCCGGGAACAGCTCGCCGGGCGTAGCCATGACGACGGTGTCGGCCTCGCCGAGCGCCGGCAACACCTGGTCGATGTAGCGCAGGAAGACCCGGTTCGGTCCGACGACGAGGACGCCGGAGCGCGCGATGCGCTCGCGGTTGGCGTAGATCAGGAACGCGGCACGGTGCAGCGCGACGGCCGTCTTGCCGGTGCCCGGACCGCCCTGGACCACGAGCACGCCGGCGAGTGGCGCGCGGATCACCGCGTCCTGGTCGGCCTGGATGGTCGCGACGATGTCGCGCATGTGGCCGCTGCGTGCGGCGTCGAGGCTCGCGAACAGCGCACCCTCGCCCACCACGATGTGGGACCCGGCGACGCCGGAGGCCTCGAAGCCGGCGAGGTCGAGCACCTCGTCCTGGACGCCGGTCACGTGCCGGTTCTCGGTGGAGATCTGCCGGCGCCGCAGCACGCCCTCGGGCCGCGCGGACGTGGCCTGGTAGAACGGCTCGGCCGCAGGCGCCCGCCAGTCGACCAGCAGCTCGTGCCGCGTGTCGTCGGAGATGCCGATCCGCCCGATGTGCCGAAGGTCGCCGCCGGCGAGGTCGATCCGCCCGAAGCACAACCGTTCCTCGACGTCGCGCAGCGTGCGGACACGCTCGGCGTAGAGGCGGACGAAGGCGTCGCGTTCGGCGCGGGCGCCCGGCGTGCCCACCGTCCCGCTGCGCACGGCGCGGTCGAGGGCGGTCGCCGCCTCGCCGCGCAGCCGGTCGAGGTGGCCGTAGAGCAGCGTGATGTGCGCGTCCTCGGCAGCGATCTCGTTGGCGCGCCCGGCGTCGGGCGTGGGCGCCGCCTCAGTGCTGTCGATGATCGGTCCCCATGAGGACGTCAACCCTACCGATGCGCAGGAACGGCACCGTCAGAGCTGTACGCGCGCCGCGTGCAGACGCTCGTAGTACGGCCGGCTGCCCTCGGCCGCCGCGAGCGCGTCGCCGTCGAGGTGCGTGTCACGCGGCCGGTAGCGCTCGAAGCCGGTGCTGGCCAGCACGGCGTCGTACCAGTGTGGTGCCCAGACGCCGTCGCTGTCGCGGGGGCCGGCCGGCCAGCTCAACATGTCGTCGGTGAAGTCGATGCCGACGTGGTCGCAGAGCCAGCGCAGGTACGCCTCCGGGGAACGCAGGAAGTCCGCGGCGTCGATAACCGGGACGTCACCGCCGAGCTGGTCGAACAGCTCGGCCTGCTGCACCAGCCCGATGTCCTCGGCGGTGACATCCGCGCGCGACCGGACGTAGGACGCGACGACCTCGGCCGGATCGCGGATGAGCAGCACGTTGGTGAGCTCACCGATCCACCCGCGCGGCAGCTGCGGCAGCAGATGGTGGGTCATGTGCTTCTGGTAGAAGACGTCGTCGCTCGGAGCGGTCAGCGACTCGACGACCGCGCGCCAGTCAGTCTCGCCCGCGGCGATCACCTGCTCGTGTGCCGGATGGTTCAGACCCGTCTCGGCGAGGTAGTAGGCGTACAGCGGCTCGTCGACCACGCGCGTGTCCGGCCGGTTCTCCCAGCTGCGCATCATCGCCGTCGAGATGTTGCGCGGCCCCGACCACATCGCCAGTCGCACTCCGCTCATGGCGCCGACCGACCCGCGACGTCGGCCCGGGCGAACTCGCGGTACAGGCCCTGCAGCCGCTCGACCATGGGCCCGCGGTGGCCGCTGCCGATCGCGCGGCCGTCCACGGTGTGCACCGGCACCACGCCCGCGAACGTCCCCGTCACGAATGCCTCGTCGGCGCTGTAGACCTCGGTGAGGCTGAACGAACGCTCCTGCGTCGGGATCCCGTTGTCGCGGCAGATTCGCAGGACATTGGCGCGGGTGATGCCCCCGAGGCAGTACATGCCGGTCGACGTCCACACCTCGTCGCCACGCACGACGAAGAAGTGCGTCGAGTTGCAGGTTGCGACGAAACCGTGCGGGTCGAGCATCAACGCCTCGTCGGCACCCGCCGTGTAGGCCTGGATGCACGCGGTGATGTCGTTGAGCTTGCTGTGCGCGTTCAGCTTCGGGTCCAGCGTGTCCGGCGCGGCACGGCGCACGTGCACCGTGAACAGCGACAACCCGTTCTCGACGGTCGCGGGCAGCGGGTCCTTGTGCTCGGCGATGATCACGACGGTCGCGGGGCCGGCGCTCATCCGCGGGTCCTGGTAGGGCGTGGACTTCGGCCCGCGGGTGACCATCAGCCGTACGTGCACGCCGTCGCCGGTCATCCCGTTCGCGCGCAGGGTCTCGTAGATGCGCGCGGTCAGCTCGGCCCGGGTGAGGCCGACGTCCAGCATGATCGCGGTGGCACCCTCGGCGAGCCGGTCCAGGTGCTGGTCCAGGAACGCCGGGTGGCCGTCGACGACGCGCAGGCCCTCCCACACGCCGTCGCCGAGCACGAAGCCGGCGTCGAAGACGCTGACGACCGCCTGCGCGCGCGGCACGAGCGCGCCGTTGACGTTGATCAGGATGTCGGCGTTACGGGGGTCGTCGGCGAAGTCGTGCGTGCCGTGCGCAGTGGTCATGCCGCGATCATGCCGCGTCAGCCGAAGAAGACCTCGGCCTCGGCGTAGAGCTCCTTGGTGACCAGCTTGAGCTCGGTCGTCGCCGAGGCGAGCGGGACGCGGATGATGTCGGTGCCCTCGAGCGCGACCATCTTTCCCCAGTCGCCGTCGGTCGCGGCGTCGATCGCGTGCAGGCCGAACCGGGTGGCGAGCATCCGGTCGAAGGCGGTCGGCGTGCCGCCGCGCTGGATGTGCCCGAGCACCGTGGTGCGGGCCTCCTTGCCCGTGCGCTTCTCGATCTCGCCGGCCAGCCACTCGCCGATGCCGCCGAGGCGCGCGTGCCCGAACGCGTCGAGCCCCTTCTCGACCGTGGCGTTCTCGCCGCCGTCCGGCGTCGCGCCCTCGGCCACCACGATGATCGGCGCGTAGTGGGCCTGGAAGCGGCTCTCGACGTAGGCGCACACCCGCTCGATCGAGAAGGGGAACTCGGGCACGAGGATGACGTTCGCGCCGCCGGCCATGCCCGCGTGCAACGCGATCCAGCCCGCGTGCCGACCCATGACCTCGACGATCAGGGCGCGGTGGTGTGACTCGGCCGTCGTGTGCAGCCGGTCGATGGCCTCGGTCGCGATGTTGACCGCGGTGTCGAAGCCGAAGGTGTAGTCGGTGGCGTTGAGGTCGTTGTCGATCGTCTTCGGAACGCCGATCACGTTGACGCCACGCTCGGAGAGCTTCGTCGCAACGCCGAGCGTGTCCTCGCCCCCGATCGCGATGAGCGCGTCGACGCCCAGCCGGTGCAGGTTCTCGGTGATCCGCTCGACGCCACCGTCGATCTTGAACGGGTTGGTGCGCGAGGACCCGAGGATCGTGCCGCCCCGGGGCAGGATGCCGCGGACGTCGGGGATGCCGAGCGGCATGGTGATGTTGTCCAGCGGGCCGCGCCAGCCGTCCCGGAAGCCGACGAACTCGTGGCCGTGGATGCCGACGCCCTTACGCACGACCGCCCGGATGACCGCGTTCAACCCCGGGCAGTCCCCGCCCCCGGTCAACACCCCGATGCGCAATTCCGCCACCCCGGCCCTCACTGTTGTCGTCGCGTTCCAGCGCAATTCTTACCGCACGCTGTTGCCTACGGCTTCCAGCCCCGGCTCACTCGGTGCGTCAGCGTTCCAGCCGTACGTCGCTGAGCGCTTTCCAGCGGGCGAGGTTGTGGCGGGCGTCGGCCAGCGCGTCGTGCTGGTCGGGCGGCGCCGCCGGCAGCGCGGGGCATCCGGCGTCCTCCCAGCGCTGGCGGAGCTCGTGCGTAAAACGCGGGATCGCGCGGGGCAGCGCCCGCATGTCGCCCCAGAGCTGGCAGAGCACGACGTGGTCGTACGCCGACATCCACGCCCACAGCTCGATCGGCTCCCCCGGCTCGAGCAGGAACGCCAGCAGGTCGTCGCGGATCCGCTCGCGCGAGCGCCAGGCCGCGTCGGACGGGCTCGGCAGCTTGTCCAGCACGTGCTTGCGCACCCAGTCGATGGCCCTCGACGGGTCGAACTCGGTCGAGACGGCGTAGAACTCGCGACCGGTCTCGTCCACCACGCCGATGGAGACCAGGTCGATGCTGTGCCCGTCCTCGATGAACTCGCAGTCGTAGAAGAAGCGCACGAAGGGCCTACGAGGCGCGGGTGTCCGGGGTGCGGGCACCCAGCTCGCGGTCGGCGGCACGGTCCCGGCTGCCGAACGCGGAATTGTCACCGCTCGCCTTCTTGACGTCGGCGGCG
This sequence comes from uncultured Actinomycetota bacterium, assembly GCA_963787985.1. Taxonomy (GTDB): domain Bacteria; phylum Actinomycetota; class Actinomycetes; order Mycobacteriales; family Jatrophihabitantaceae; genus Jatrophihabitans. Next base: position 813,236 of record CAWBEL010000004.1, read on the forward strand.
TAGACGTCGACGTACTCCTGGCCGGACAGCTGCATCAGCTCGTACATGATCTCGTCGGTCATTGACCGCTCGACGAAGCGGTCCCCGGCCATGCCCTCGTACCGGCTGAAATCGAGCGGCTTGCCCACGAGTACGCCGGGGCGGGGACGGAACTTCGGGAAGCGGCGTCCCGGCGGCTGGATGGTGCGGGTGTTGACCATCGTCATGGGGATGACGACCGCTCCCGACTCGAGAGCCAGGCGGGCGACACCGGTCTTGCCGCGGTACAGCCGCCCGTCCGGCGAGCGGGTGCCCTCCGGGTAGATGCCCAGCAGGTTGTTGCGCCCGGACCGGAGCACGCGCACGCCGGTGTCGAGCGCGGCCTGGGCGGCGTCCTTGTTGTCCCGGTCGATCGGCACCATGCCGACGGTGGCCATGAAGGCCCGCGAGAACCAGCCCTTGATGCCCGGGGTGGTGAAGTACTCGGACTTGGCCAGGAAGGTCACCCTGCGCGGTGCGAGCACCGGCATGAAGAACGAGTCGCAGAAGGACAGGTGGTTGCTGGCGAGGATGGCCGGACGGTCGTCCGGGATGTTCTCTCGGCCCTGGATCCAGGGGCGCCACAGCATGCGCAGGAACGGCCCGAGCAAGACGAACTTCATCACCCAGAAGCCCATCCGAACTGCTCACTCCCCGGTGTCGGTGCGCCCGCGAAATCCGGACGAATACGACTGTGACCCTAGCCGGACGGCGGGGCCCCGAACAACTGCCGTCGCCGGACGCGCCGGACCGTGCACAGCCCCCGACCGGTCCTCGCCGCGCGCGGGCCGGACAGGCATGATGGGAGCAACGCGGCGGCACCGTCCCGTTCGCGCGCAGGCGCCCCAGCGGGAGGACCGAACGTGGACACAGCCGAGCCGGTGGCGGCCGACGCCGAGCCGTTCGCGGCCGACGGCGGCCGGATCGGTGTCGTGGTCAGCCACGGGTTCACCGGCACGCCGGCCAGCATGCGCCCGTGGGCCCGGCACCTCGCCGACGCCGGGTTCTCGGTGCGCCTGCCGCTGCTGCCCGGCCACGGTGGCGGGTGGCGCGACACCAACCGCACCCGGTGGCCGCAGTGGTACGGGGCGATCGAGGCGGCGTACGAGGACCTGCGTGCGCGGTGCGACATCGTGTTCGCCTGCGGGTTGTCGATGGGCGGCACGCTCGTCACGCGCCTCGCCGAGCAGCATCCCGACATCGCCGGGCTGGTGCTGGTGAACCCGGCCTTGGGCACGAAGCGCATCGACGCCAAGTTCGCTCCTTACATCTCGTGGCTGGTCAAGTCCCGCCCCGCGATCGGCGGTGACATCAAGAAGCCGGGCGTCGCGGAGCCGGCGGCCGACCGCACGCCGGTCGTGGCTTTCGCCTCGCTCTACCGGCTCTGGCAGCTGACCGTGGCCGACCTCGCCGCGGTCACGGCTCCGGTGCTGATGTTCCGCTCCCGCGAGGACCACGTGGTCGACCCGCTCTCGGCGCAGTTGCTGAAGCGCGGCGCCACCAACACGACGATCCGCGAGGTCATCCTCGAGGACAGCTACCACGTGGCCACGCTCGACAACGACGCCCCGACGATCTTCACCGGCAGCGTCGAGTTCATCCGCTCGCTGGCCGATGGCGAGCCCGACGCCGTCGTCGACCCGACCGGCGGGGCGGACGCACGGCCATGACCGCCTACGACTCGTCGGAGGGCGCCGGTCCGGGACACGGACGGCTGGACAACGGCCTGCGCGCGCCCGCCTACGTCCCGCTGACCGACGTCGAAGCCGCCGTCGGCGAGCACCTGCTCGATGTGCTCGGACGGGCGCGCATCGCCGCCTACCTCGGCCCGGCCGACCCCGTCGGCGACCAGGCGGGCGCGACACGGCAGCGCCTGTTCGTGGCCTCGGAGGAACGCGGTGACGCGCGCACGATCGTGCGGGCCACCGTCCGCGCGCTGGGCTCGCCGGACGGCGTCGCCGACGGCCCGACCGCGGACGCGGACGGCGCCGCTCAACCGGCGATCGGGGCGGGTGCCGGCGCGGCTGGCGACGTGGCTGGTGACGCGGCGGCTGGTGACGTGGCTACTGACAGCGAGCCCGCGGACCCGCTCGCCGGCAAGGACACCGACGCGATCTTCCGCGAGCTGATCGCCGACTGGCACGTCGACACCCACGTCGCCATCCGCGAGGCCGAGCGGCAGTTGCGCCGCGAGGACGCCGACTGGCGGGCGCGGCTGGCCCGCGGCCCGGTCGAGGACCCGGAATGGCTCGACGAGGACCACTTCGTGCCACCGCCTCCGCCGCCGCTGCCCCGGCTCGCGGGCATGACGGTGCTCGGGGTGTTCCTGATCCTGCTGGCGATCGCGTTGCTGGCCTTCGGCTCGCGGTTCCTGCCCGGCAACCTGGGGCTCGTCCTCGGGATCTGCAGCGTGCTGACCGGCGGCGTCGTGCTCTTCACCCGGCTGCGGGACACCTACAGCGACGAGGACGACGACGGCGCTGCCGTCTGATCGCTGCCGCCCGACCTCGCGATCCGACGCCGTGCGGTCAGGGCAGCGTCAGTTCGACGACCCCGCCGTCGGCTGGGCTCGCCGCGATCGCGGCGTCGACGAACACCCCGGCCGCGGGCACCGTGCGGCCGTGGTTGAGCGTGACGGCGGCGCCCGGACCGGCGTCCTGCACGCAGACGACGAGCGGCGCGAGCGCCGGTGCCAGGTGCGTCAGGGCCTCGTCGAGCTCGGTCAGCTGCCGGGCCTGGTCGGCGGCGGCACCGGACAGGCGGACGCCGGCCAGCGTGAACCGGGATCCGGCGACGGCCAGCCGGGCCAGCGTCGCCCCGGACGGACGGGCGCCGCGGCCGCCGCCGAAGACGAGATCCTGCGTCCCCTCGACGTCGACCCCGAGGTCGGACAGCAGCAGGTTCCCGCCACCGGTGCGCCCGCCACCCACGACGACGAGTCCGGACCGGCGTGCGACCGCCCCGGACTTCGAGCGCCAGCGCAGCAGGCTCGGCGCGCCGTGCACGCAGACGAGGTCGGCCTCGGCCGCCGAGATGCCGGCCGCGAGCGCCGCAAGGTCCCGGCCGTAGGGGCGGGCGTCGACACGGAACAAGCGCAGGGGCGGCACCGGGCCATCCTGCCGGACCGACCGAACCGTGCCGTCGCAGGGCCGGTGCGCCCTCAGCCCAGGACGGGGCTCCGGATGCCGGTCTGGTCGCCCGTCAGGCGGCGCGCCAGGTCGGCGGCGCCGACGAGCCCGGCGTCCGGGCCGAGCGCCGCCGCCGCGATCCGGGGCACCGGCCGGAAACCACGACCGGTCAGGGAGTTGGCGAACTCCTCGCGCGCCGGCGCCAGCAGCAGGTCACCGGCGGCCGACACGCCGCCGCCGATGACGAAGATCGACGGGTCGATGACGGCGGCGAGGTTGGCCAGTCCGCGCCCCAGCCAGCGGCCCATGGTCGTGCAGATCGAGTGGGCGGCGGGGTCCCCGCCGAGGGCGGCCGCCGTCACGACCGGACCGGTGATCGCCTCGGGCGAACCGGCGAGATCGAGCATCCGCGCGGCGGCCACCGGCGACTCGGCGACGAGTTCCCGCGCGTCGCGGGCGAGCGCCCGCCCGGAGGCGTACATCTCCCAGCAGCCCTGGTTGCCGCACGCGCAGCGCCGCCCGTCCGGCACGAGGGTCATGTGGCCGTACTCGCAGGCGATCCCGGACGCGCCGCGATAGACGGCTCCGGCGGCGATCAGCCCACCGCCGATCCCGGTTCCGAGGGTCACGCACACGACGACGGGCTGGTCGCGCGCGACACCGAAGCGGTACTCGGCCCAGGCCGCGGCGTTGGCGTCGTTCTCGATGATCAGCGGGGCGTCGATGCGACCGGCGAGCGCGTCCCGGAGCCGCTCGTTGCGCCAGGCGAGGTGCGGCGAGAAGAGCACCGTCGCGTGGTCGTTGGCGATCCAGCCGGCCGCTCCGATACCCACGGCCTCGACCTCGTGCCGGGCCCGCAGGGTCTGGACGACGTCGACGATGACGTCCTCGGTCTCGTGGACGTCGCGGCTCGGGGTCTCGCGCCGCTCGTTGTCGAGGACCTGCCCCTCCTGGTCGACGACGCCGGCGGAGATCTTCGTCCCGCCGATGTCGACTCCGATCGCGAGGCTCATGCACATCCTCCCGGTGACTCGAGTCGACTGGCGCGTGGTGGGCCGACCGGCGCGCTGTATCGCGCCAGTCAGCACGAAGGCGCCAGTCAACCAGAACGGGTGGACCGCCTCAGTCACCTTCGGGGTCGTCGAGGGTGATGCGCTCGATCCGGGGACGGGGACGCGGCTTGCTGGGGCCGGCTTCCGGCGCCTCGTTCCCGCCGGGACGCGCGGCAGTGGGGCCGGGCGCGGGCCGCCCGGCGGATTCGGTGAGGGCGCGGACGGCCTGCGTGATCGCGGCCGCCGCCTCGCCGAGGCGCTCGGTGAGCTCCGGATGTTCGCCGCGCAGAGCGCTGGCGATCTGGCAGAGCGGGCACCACTGGCATTCCGGGCCGCCGTGCCCTGACGGTGGGGCAGGGAAGGCGCGCTGCGCCCACTCCTGCACCGTGAGCAGCAGCCGCTGGGTGTCCTCGGCGGACGGCGGACGGAAGCGGCCTTCACTACTGGCCTCGGAGCCCGGATCAGTCATCAGAACCGGCCGGACGCGGACGCGGAGAAGGCCGGCGGCGCGCGGAGCGTCGCGCCTCCGTCTGAGAGCGATGGTCCGGATCGCCGGAACCCCGTTCCGGCGGGGCGAGCGCCGGGTCGGGCCGGAACCTCACCGTGAGCTGCAGACCGTCGAAGGCTCCACCGGCCACCATGCAGCGCCGCAGCAGGCTCGGCAGGGTGAGCACCCGCCGGTGACCGGCCACGGTCACGACGAGCTCGTCCCCCACCCGCGCGGCGTCCACCTCGCCCCGTTCGGCGAGCGGCAGCGCCATGCGGAGCACGAAGCCGTCGCCGTCGGGCTCGACGGCGAGCAACTGCTGCCCGGTGGGCGGCGGTGCCGGGTCACGGCCGGGCAACGCGCCGTAGAGCGCGTCCGCCACCCCTCGCAGCGCGTGCACGCCGACCGGCTCGGCCGGCAGGTAGGCCAGCTCGAGCACCGGCAGTCCGGCGAACGACTCGCGCAGCGAGCCCAGCTGCTCGGCCTGCGCCGCCGCCCAGCCCTGCCGCCACGGATCGTCCCCGGGCGGGAAGACCCGGTTGGCCACGACGAGGTCGACGGCGTAGCCGTACAGCGCGAGGGCGGTGAAGGTGCGGCGCGCCTCGGCCGTCACCACGGCCTCCGGCGTCAGCACGAGGCGGACCGAGGTCACCGCCGGGTCGCCGAGCAGCTGCCGCGCACCGGTCAACTCGTCCGACAGACGCAGCAGGGCGTCGAACACCGAGTCCGGCGGGAGGACGTCGCCGCGGCCGAGCAACGCAGCCAGCGGCCGCATGCCCTTCGCGATCGTGCGCTGGGCGGGAAAGACACGCTGCAGGTACCAGGTCAGCGCCTCGGGCAGCGCCAGCAGCCGCAACGTCTCCGCCGTCGGGGCGCAGTCGACGACGAGGGCATCCCAGGTGCCGGTCGCGGCGAGCTCGCGCACCGCGAGCAGCGCCAGCACCTCGTCGATGCCCGGCAGCACGGTCAGTTCCTCGGCCGTCACGACGTCGACCCCGCTGCGCGCGAGCATGTCGATCAGATAGGACTGCACGTCGCGCCACGCCGCCTCGAACCGACCCTGCGTGTCGACCTGCATCGCCCACAGGCTCTCGCCGACCTCGCTCGGCTCGTCGCCGAGCTGCACGTCGAGGGCGTCGGCGAGCGAGTGCGCCACGTCGGTCGAGAGCAGCAACGTCTTGAGCCCGCGGTCGGCCAGCCGGACGGCGGTCGCCGACGCGGTGGTCGTCTTGCCGACGCCACCCTTGCCGGTGAACAGAACGATGCGCACGCGACGCCGTCAGACCCTCAGCGCTTCGACGCGCTTCTTGAGCTCTTTGAGCGCAGTGTCCATGACCACGCGTTCGGCCTTGCGCTTGAGCAGGCCCAGCATCGGGATGATGAGGTCGACCGAGAGCGAGTACGTGACGTAGGTCTGGCCCGTGCCGTCCGGGCGCAGCCGGTAGGACCCGTGCTGTGCGCGCATCATCTGCCCCTCGACGAGGTCCCACTCCACCAGCTCGTCGCCGGTCCAGACGTAGGCGAGCTCGTACTGGTCACGCACGATGCCGGCGTCCAGATTGAACGCCACCCGGCGGGCCCGGCCGTCCGGGCCCTCCTCGACGACGCGGGCCTGTTTGACCGATCCGGTCCACAACGGATAGTTCGCGAAGTCGGCGATGACGGCCATGATCTGCGACGGGTCGGCGTCGATCACGATCGACTGCGTCGACTCGTCGGGCATGGGTCCTGAGGCTACCGGTCGGGCATCGGCCGTCCTGATCGCAGAGGTCGCAGAGATCCGAGCGCCCGCGTGCGCGGTCAGCCGACTGTGGCGTGCGACGCGGAGGTGTGCCGGGTGCGCCGGCCCGGATCGAGCTGGTCGGCGAGCGACCAGAGGCCGCGCTTGGCCTGGCGACGGAAGTGGTCGACCAGCTGCTCTCGCTGCCGGGTCGTGAGCGTGACGCCGGGACGCGGGTCGAGGCGAAGGAAGAAGTGCGCGACGGTGCCGTCGTCGACGGCCTGCAACCAGATCTCGCCGGAGCCGGACAGCCCGGCGGCGGGCTGCTCTGCCACGGCATCGACGAACCAGCGCACGCCCTTGGCGCCGCGCTGCTCCTCGGCGCGCAAGGTGAGGCCCGGCCACCAGCGGCGCCAGTTGGCGGCGTCGGCGAGCGGGACGCCTGCCGCGACCGGGCGGGCGTTGAGCCACGTCGAGTCGAGGACGTCCACGGCCGGGCGGGTGGGCATGGCGGACAGCATAGGTCGGGCCGGAACCGGCGCCGTCCATCTCGCATCCGGCTCGAGGCGGCCTCCCCTCGCACGGGCGTTGCGCACCAGTTACCGTTTGGTAACCCGCCGGAATCCCGGCCGTCGAAGCCTGCCCGCCCGCCGTTTCCATTGGGCGTCGAGAGAGGATCCCGCCGAGGTGCACGAGCTGCATGTCGCCAGCAACATCACGACGCTCACCCAGACCAACACCGCGGACTTCGCGTTCGACAACGCCGCCAAGGACCCGACACACGTGTCGCTGCGCCGCCGACGCGACGGCGCCTGGACCGACGTCACCGCCGAGCAGTTCCGGGACGAGGTCATCGGCGCGGCGAAGGGTCTGGTGGCGGCCGGCATCGAAGCCGGCGACCGTGTCGCGGTCATGAGCAAGACACGTTACGAGTGGACCGTGGCGGACTTTGCCCTGTTCACCGTCGGGGCCGTCGTCGTGCCGATCTACGAGACCTCGAGCGCCGAGCAGGTCGAGTGGATCGTCTCCGACTCCGGCGCGCGCGGCATCTTCGTCGAAACCGACGACCACGTCTCCATCGTCGAGTCGATCAAGGACGAATTGCCCACCCTCGAGCACGTCTGGCAGTTCGAGGACGACGTGCTGACCGCTCTCGCCCACGAGGGCGAGGACATCGACAACGCCGAGATCGATCGGCGCCGCACGTCGATCGAGCTCAGCGACCTGGCGTCGATCATCTACACGTCCGGCACGACCGGCCGACCCAAGGGCTGCGAGCTCACGCACCGCAGCTTCGTCGTCGAAGCGCTCGAGCTGCAGGATCTGCTGTCGGACTTCTTCAACGCCGGCACGTCCACCCTGCTGTTCCTTCCGATCGCGCACGTCTTCGGTCGCGCCATCGAGATCGGCGCGCTGGTCACCGGCTGCACCCTCGGCCACACGCCGGACGTCAAGAACCTCGTCGAGGACCTCGGGGAGTTCAAGCCGACCTTCGTGCTCGCCGTCCCGCGCGTGTTCGAGAAGGTCTACAACTCGGCCAAGCAGAAGGCGCACGGCGACGGCAAGGGTCGCATCTTCGACTACGCCGAGAAGATCGCCGTCGACTACTCCCAGGCGCTGGACAAGTCCCCCGGCGGTTCGGTGTCGCTGCCGCTGAAGCTGCAACACATGCTCTTCGACCGGCTCGTCTACTCCAAGCTCAGGGCCGCGCTCGGCGGCGAGTGCGTCGCGGCGGTGTCCGGGGGCGCCCCGCTGGGCGCCCGCCTCGGCCACTTCTTCCGCGGCATCGGCGTGACGATCTACGAGGGCTACGGCCTGACCGAGACGTGCGCCGGGGTCACCGTCAACCGGCCCTCCGCCATCAAGATCGGCACGGTCGGTCGCCCCATCGGCGGGACATCGGTCAAGGTGGCCGACGACGGCGAGCTGCTGTTCCGCGCGCCGCACATCTTCCGCGGGTACCGCGGCAACGAGGAAGCCACCAAGGAGACCCTCGACGACGACGGCTGGTTCCACACCGGCGACATCGGCGAGATCGATGACGACGGCTTTGTGCGGATCACCGGCCGCAAGAAGGAGCTCATCGTCACCGCCGGCGGCAAGAACGTCGCCCCCGCCGTGCTCGAGGACCGCGTCCGCGGGCACTGGCTCGTCAGCCAGTGCCTCGTCGTCGGCGATCAGAAGCCCTACATCGCCGCCCTCGTCACGGTCGACGAGGAATCGCTGCCGAAGTGGCTGGAACAGGCCGGCAAGCCCACCGACACCCCGGTGTCCGAGCTCGTGGACGACGAGGAGCTGCGGGCAGAGATCCAGAAGGCGATCGACGACGCCAACAAGGCCGTGAGCAAGGCCGAGTCCATCCGCAAGTTCGCGATCCTGGCGACGGACTGGACGGAGGAGGGCGGCCAGATGACGCCCTCGCTCAAGCTCAAGCGCAATGTCGTCGTGCAGGAGTGCGAGGACGAGATCGCCGACCTCTACGCCGGGGCCAAGCAGAAGTAGCCGCCCGTATCGACTTGTCCCGGCCATATCGCTACCCGCGCGGCTCTAGCCGGGACACGTGCGCGCACCGCTCAGGCGTCGAGCAGCTCGCGCAGCCGCCCGGCGAGCAGGTCCCACCGCCATTCGCGCTCGACCCAGGCACGTCCGGCCCCTCCGAGCCGCCGCCGCACTTCGGGGTCGCGCAGCAGCGTGACCAGGCGCCCGGCGATGGCGTCGGTGTCCCGGCCGTCGACGACGTATCCGGTCTCGCCCTCGAGCACGGCGTCCGGCGCCCCGCCCGAGTCGCCGGCGAGGACCGGCAACCCGGTGGCCGACGCCTCGAGGTAGACGATGCCGAGCCCCTCCACGTCCAGGCCGCGGCGGCGCGTACGGCAGGGCATCGCGAAGACATCGCCGGCGGCGTAGTGCGCCGGCAGGTCGTGATGCGCCACGCCGCCGGTGAACTTCACGGCGTCGGCCACGCCGTGCGCGTGGGCCCGCCGTTCGAGGTCACTGCGGTAGGGGCCGTCGCCGACGAGCAGCAGCGCGGTGTCCGGAACGGCTCGACGGATCGCCGGCAGCGCGTCGATAAGCCGGTCCTGGCCCTTGCGGGGCACCAGCCGCGACACGCAGACGACGACCGGCCGGTCCCCCAGCCCGTACCGCGCGCGCACCCCGGAGGAGTCGACACCGGGGCGGAAGGTCTCGACGTCGACCCCAGGTGTGAGCCGGACCAGTTCGGTCCGCCCGCCCATCGGGCCGGCGAGGTGGCGGCGGGTGTACTCACCGAGATAGGTGACGGCGTCGCAGCCGGACGCGATCCGGGCCAGCAGGCTGCGCGCGCCCGGCAGCAGGGCCCAGCCCGCCTCGTGCCCGTGGGTGGTGGCGACGACGCGATCGGCACCGGCAGCCCGCAGGGCCGGGGCGAGCAGCCCCAGCGGGGCGGCGGCACCGAACCAGACAGCGGTGCAGCCGTGGTGCCGCAGCAGCTCCACGGCCCGCGCCCGGGCCGCGGGGGTCGGGACGAGCAGGCCTGTCGGATGACGCACGACAGGGAAGGGTTGCTCGGCGTCGAAGGCGGCCGCGCCGGCGTAGGTCGAGGCGTAGACCACGACCGACCCGGCCGGTTGGCGTACGAGCAGCTGGTGGACGAAGGACTGGATACCGCCCTGCCGCGGGGGGAAGTCGTTGGTGACGACAAGAGTCCGCCGCGTCGCCCCGCTCATCGCAGTTGCGCCCGCAGGTAGGCACGCCACCGGGCCGTGAAGGCCGCCGTCGTCGTGTGCAGGATCGCCCTGAACGCCGCCGTCACCGCGTCGTCGGTGGGCAGCTCGGACGTGCCGACCGAGCGGTACAGGCGCACCAGCCCCTGCGCTCCGACCGTCGAGGCGATCAGGCGGCACGCGAGCCAGGACGCCTCGTACCCGGCGGCCGCGTCCGACCCGCCGAGATCGGACGAGGTCGGCAACACGGCCGGGAGGTGCCCGCTGCGGACCTGCGCACGAAGTTCACGCGCCGTGGTCGGTACCGACTGTCCCGAATGCAGATTGCCGACGTACTCGGCGAAGCCCTCGACGAGCCAGCGCGGGGTGCCGGCTCCGGTCACCGCGGCCGAGGCGATGTGCGTGACCTCGTGGGTGACGGTGATCCGGCGCCCAACATCGCTGAGCCGGTCGTACTCGAGCGGGTCGACGACGAGGCGCTGCCCGATCGGCATGCCGCTGAGCGTGTCCGTGCCGTCCGAGACCGCCAGGGCCGAGGTCCCGGATCCGCGGGTGACCGGTGTCGTTGCGTCGAGGTCGGCGGTGAGCGCGGCGTCGGACCCGGCGACCTCGACCGCCACCCGCCGCGTCCAGGACGTCCCCCAGACCGCCGTGACGGCAGGGATCGCGGCGTCGGCCTGGGCCGCGATAGCTGGCAGCTGCGTCGCGAGAGCAGCCGGCCCGAGTACCAGACTCGACCGGCCACGCACGACCGCGACCGGGCCGAAGTCCCACGGGCCCTGCCAGCTGGCGCCGCCGGCGTCGGCCAACGCGTCGTCGGCGGCCGCGACGACGTGCCCGTCGCGGCGCACGAACGTCCACCAGAGGTCGTGCGAGGTCGGCCGGACGTCGATGCCGCTGAGCGTGTACGACAGGGACAGGCGCAGGACCCGCGCCGACGGGCCGAACTTCTGCCGGGCCGCGGCCTGCGCCTCGGTGTCGGTGACGGCGGGGCCGAGGGCGTAGGCGAAGCGGCCGAACGGGATGCGGACGAGATTGGCGTAGGCGGCGGTCTGGGCCGAGCGGAACGCCACGGCGGCGGCGGCGCCGTCGAGGCCGGCGAGGTAGGCCGGCCGGTCGTGATGCAGCACGGCGTCGGCATGCCGAGACAGCGCGGCGCCCACCTCGGCGGCGGTGACGACCTTCCCGTCACCGCCGGAGGACGACCCCGAGCACGCGGCCAGGCCGGACGAGACCAGCGCCGCGGCTGCGACCACTGACACGACGCGCCGCGCGGCAACGCCCCCAACGCTCCAGGGGCGTCGGCGCGCGGCGCGGACGAACGGTGTGATCACACCGGCCAGGATGCCTCAGCAGCCCTCAGCCGAGGTGGGTGGCACCTGCGTAGTCGGAGGTGAACGAGGCCAGCGGGACGACCATGACCGGCTCGCCCTCGGTCGGCGCCGAGACCATCAGGCCGTTGCCGATGTAGATCGTGACGTGCCCGATCGGGTGGTAGAAGAAGATCAGGTCGCCCGGTGTCAGCTGGTTCGGCGCCACGTGGTGGCCGTAGTTGTACTGGTCGGCCGCCGAGTGCGGCAGCGACACGCCACCGGCCTTCCACGCCATCATCGTCAGGCCGGAGCAGTCGTAGGAGCCGGGACCGGCCGCCCCGAACACGTAGGGCTTGCCGACCTGGGCCAGGGCGAACTGCACGGCCCGCTGCGCCGCGCCCGTCGGGGCCTTGACGGCAATGGTCTTCAGCGTCGTCTGGCTCACCGATGGGTTCTGCGCCCGCAGGAACGCCGCCCGGGCCGCCGAGTTCAGCGTCGCGAGCAGGTTGCGGTACCTCGTGATCTGGTTCGCGACCTTGGTCTTCTGCTTGCCGAGCGCGTCGCGCTGGGCGCGGGCCGTGGTGAGAGCCGAGGTCGCCGCGATGGAGGCGGCGTTGGCGGCCGTCCGCGCCGTGGCCACGGCGGTGACCACGTTGGCGTCGTGGCTCGACAGCAGCTTCATGGTCTCGAGGCGCGCCAGGTAGTTGCTGTCGCTGTTGCTCGCGAGCAGCGCTCCACCGGCGGACATGCCGCCGCTCTCGTACTGGGCCTGGACGACGCGCGTGAGGGCGTTGCCGGCCGCGAGGTAGGACGCTCGGGTGGCCACGGCGCGGTTGTGCGCGGTCGTGGCCGCGGTCTCGGCCTTCGCGACCTTGATGCGGGCGCGGTTGTACTTCTCGACGAGCTGGGTGTTGGTCACCGCGAGCTGACCGAGCTGCTTCTGGACCGAGTCGATGGTGGGCTTGCTCGCCGGCTTGGCAGCCAGCGGGGCGCCCGGGTTGGCCGGCGGGGACGCCGACGCGCCGCCCGGAACCAGCGCCAGGGCTGCGCACAGCGCGACGAGGGCAGCCAGCGGACGTATGGGACGTGGGACACGGATCGCCACTGTTGGCGGATCTCCTTCTTCCTAGCCGCCTACCGAGTTAGCTGACGGGTTCGGGCTGGAAGAGGCCCTACGACATGGACCGGTCACGCGGCTGCGCTCCGGCCGGACGTCGATTCACCCCGGGTACCTGGGTCCCCGGTTCGCATCTGCGGTACCGCCCTGCACCCGAGCCGGCAGGACACACCACAGAATCACGCAATTCGGCGGAACCCAACCGGCGACGGCCACTGGCGACCGAGGCGAGAACCGGTTAGGTCTCGAAAAGGTTACGACGCGCCGGAATCCGACGCAACGCGACCCCCTGGACAGGTACTCAACGAGTTCTTCGTCTCACCACGGCCGGGTAAGCCGTCGTCCCTCGTCACAACGCACTTACCCAACCTCGGGCCCGTTGCTCCCGGCACGGGGAATCCCGGCACGATGTCGTCGGATCGCGTCGTGGTCGGTGCCGCGCGAGACACGCCGACGCTCAGGCGATCTCGCGTCCGACCGGCCCGTCGTCGAGCGGGATGACCAGGCGCAGCGGCGGGACGAGGCCCGCCTGGGCCAGGCTGCGCAGGGCGGTGCGCTCGGTGTCGTCGATCTCGATCGGCTCGGGCGGCGCCGCGAGCAGGACGGTGACGACGCAGTCGCGGCAGGCGATGTCGCGGGCGATGCAGGTCTCGCAGTCGATCAGCATGATCACTCCTCGGGTCGCTGCAGACGCTACGAACCGGGTCCGACACTTTTCGGTTTTCCGACCGGCGACTCAGGTGAGGCGCTGCAGCAGTACCGCCGAGGGCACCGTCCAGGCCCCGGCGCGCCGGACGTCGCGTACGACCTCGCCGTCGCTCGTCGCCACAATCACCACGCGGCCGGCGGGTTCGGCGGCAACCAGCCGCCGGATCAGGTCGTCGGCGATCTCGTCGGGCGCGCTGAACAGCACCCGCACCCCGCGCGGAGCGGCCGGCTGGGCCGGCGGCCGGGCGCCGCCGTCGAAGGCGATCGTGATCTCGGCGCCGCTCTGCGCGGCCAGCGGCGCCAGGGAGGCGGTCAGGCGGTTGCGCTGCTGTTCGAGCGGGAGATCCCCGTAACCGGTCTTGGTGACGTTGTATCCGTCGACGACGAGGTGCGCGTGCGGAAGGGCGAGCACGCCGTCGAGCGCGGCCGCGTCGCGCACCGATCGTCCAACCTCGCCGCCCTGCCCCTCGCCGCCCTGCCCGGCGTCGAGCGCGACGGCGTCGGACGGGCGCAGGGTGGGCGCCGGCAAGGACAGCTCGCGCCGTACCCCGGCGGCGGCCTGCACCAGCGTGTCGACCAGCAGCCAGAGCCGCGCGTCGTCGACGTCGCGCTCGACCCGCGTCCCCCGGCGAGCCGACTCCCCGGCCCGCTCCAGCTCGGTGATCCGGGCGCGCAACCGGCGTACCTCGACCTCCCGGGCGCCCTCCTCGCGCTCGGCCCGGGTACGCACCTGTTCGGCGGCCGCGAGCGCGTCGCCGCGCTCGCGCTCGGCGGCCCGCAGCTCGCGGGTGCGGTCGCGCACGGTCCGGCGCAGTGCAGCCAGTTCGGCCTCACGCTCGACGAGGGCGGCCTCGACAGCGGCGCGCACGCGGGCCGCCTCGCCGCGCAGCTCGGTCCGGGCGGACTGCAGCTCGCCGCGCAGCCGTTCGAGCTCCGCGCCGCTGCCGTCCGCGGCCACGCGCTCGAAGGTCCAGCGGCGGTTGGCCTGGTCGAGCGCCTCCTCCCACCCCGGGGGCCGCGTGAGGTAGGTGACCACGGCGAGGTCGACGGGATCGGCTGCGGCGGTGCTCCCGCCGTCGCGGACCGCGGCCACCAGCTCGGGCGAGGTCAGCTCCACGGCCTCGGCCATGCGCGCCCGGAACCCCGCGTCGCCGTCGAGGGCGGCGGCCAGCGCGACGGCCCCCAGCCGGCGGCGCTTCGCCGGGGCGAAGCGGGCGATCGCACGCAGCGAGGCCGGGACGTCCTCCGGTCGCAGCGTGCCCAACAGATCGGCCGCGAGCCCGATCACTTGCTGGCGCGCCGGTTCGACGAGCACGGCGCCCACCGCATCGTCCCGAACCGCCGGCTCGTCCCCCACGTCCGCAGGGTACGGCGGCAGCCCACGCGAGAACCTCGTCGCACCGACGGTCGCCCGCCCCGGCGGCTGGTCCCGCGCCGCCGGTCGGTTGTCAGCCCGCGGGTCGCATGTCACCTCCGACCGTCGCTTGTCGCGGCGCGGACGGGTGACAAGCCGTCGGCGCGCCGCGCGTCGCCGCGATTTCGTCGGACCCCCGTCCTAGCGTCCCGGCCATGACGTCGGCACTGGTCCCGCACCCTCCCGCGCACCGGCAGCTGACCCTCGACGAGCTCGGCGAACCGCTGCACGCGACGACGTTCGTGGTGGTCGACCTCGAGACCACGGGCGGGTCCGCGCAGGCCGACGGCATCACCGAGATCGGGGCGGTCAAGGTCTGCGGCGGCGAGGTTCTGGGCGAGTTCCAGACCCTGGTCAACTCCGGCGTGTCGATCACGCCGTTCGTCAGCGTCCTCACCGGCATCACGGACTCGATGGTCATGGCCGCACCTGACGTCGGAGCCGCCGTTACGGCGTTCCTCGAATTCGCGCGGGGTTCGGTGCTGGTCGCCCACAACGCCCCGTTCGACGTCGGCTTCCTCAAGGCGGCGTGCCTCGCGCTCCAGCTGCCGTGGCCGTCCTTCGCGGTCGTCGACACCGCCGTGCTCGCCCGTCGCGTCCTCACCCGCGACGAGGTGCCCAACTGCAAGCTGGCCACGCTCGCCCCCTTCTTCCACGCCACGACGACGCCGACGCACCGGGCCCTCGACGACGCGCGCGCCACTGTCGACGTCCTGCACGGCCTCATCTCCCGGCTCGGCAGCCTCGGAGTGCAGTCGCTGCCCGAACTACGCGCGTTCACCGCACAGGTCACCGACGCCCAGCGGCGCAAGCGGCACCTCGCCGACGCCATGCCCGCCGCGCCGGGGGTCTACATCTTCCGTGACGCGCAGGGCCGCCCGCTCTACGTCGGGACGAGCCGCAACCTGCGCTCGCGCGTCCGGCAGTACTTCATGGCCAGCGAGACGCGCACCCGCATGGGCGAGATGATCGGCCTCGCCGAACGCGTCGACCCGATCGAGTGCGCGCACGCGCTCGAGGCGCAGGTGCGTGAGTTGCGCCTGATCGCGGCGCACAAGCCGCGCTACAACCGCCGCTCCAAGTTCCCCGAGCGTTCGGTCTGGCTCAAGCTCACCATCGAGCCGTTTCCCCGGCTGTCCGTGGTTCGTGACGTCAAGCCCGACGGCGCGTCCTACCTCGGCCCGCTGCGCAACCAGCGCCAGGCCGAGGCGGTGCGCGACGCGATTCACGACGCGGTGCCCCTGCGACAGTGCAGCGACCGGCTGTCCCTGCGCCGGGTGGTACGGGCGGCCTGCGTGCTGGCCGGTATCGGACGCTGCGCGGCGCCGTGCGAGGGCGGCACCGACCCAGCCCGGTACGACGCGATGGTGCGGCTGGTGGCGAGCGCCTGGGCCGGTGACGTCCGGCCGCTGGTCGAACCGCTGGAACGCCGCCTGGCCGAGCTGTCCGCGGCGCAGCGCTACGAGCACGCCGGCGTCGTGCGCGACCGCATCACCGCCGTCGTCCGGGCGTGCGCGCGGATGCAGCGGCTCGCGTCGCTGCGCGCGGTCGCGGAGCTGGTGGCGGCCCGGCCTGACGGCGACGGCGGGTGGGAGCTGTCCGTGGTGCGGGCGGGGCGGCTGGCCGCGGCCGGGCGCGCGGAGCGCGGGGTGCCGCCGTGGCCGGTGGTCGAGGCACTGCGGGCCACCGCGGACGTCGTCGACGAGTCCCACCAGCCGCTGGCCGAGGAGACCGAGTGCATCCTGCGCTGGCTCGAGGAGCCGGGCACGCGCCTCGTCGACGCCACGCACCCGTGGTCCATGCCGGCGTTCGGCGCCGGCGGCCTGCGGTCCTACCTCGCGTCCGGGACCCGCGACGCCGCCCACCCGTTCGCCGACCGCCGACGGTTGCCGATGCAGTCCCGTCCGGCCCGCGCGTCCGCCTGACCTCCGCCCGCCAGGGCGGACGGCGCGGCGGTACGGTCACGGCACCGCGCACTACGCGCCGCGAGCCAAGGACCCGCAGACGGAGGAGCCATGATCACCGCGATCGTCATGATCGCCGTCGAGGCGGACAAGATCCCCGAGGTCGCGCAGTCGATCGCCGATCTCGAGGGCGTCACCGAGGTGTACTCCGTGGCCGGCGACGTGGATCTCATCGCCATCGTGCGCGTCCGCGAGTTCGACGCCATCGCCGAGGTCATCGCAGGCCGGTTGTCGAAGGTCGAGGGCGTCGTGCACACCGACACCCACATCGCGTTCCGCGCCTACTCCCGGCACGACCTCGAGTCCACGTTCTCGCTCGGCATCGAGTAGCGGCCGCGGCATCGAGTGGCCGCTCAGCGGTCGAGGCGGGCCAGCCAGTCGTTGTAGGCGGAGCGGGCGGCCTCGTCGTCGTCGATCGGCGCCGCGGAGTCGTCCCCGGTGCCGGTGTGGGTGCGGAACGTCGCCGCGCGGGCCTGCTCCAACCAGCCCTGGTCCGGCGCCGCGGACTCGACCGTGCGCAGCCAGGCGATCACCAGGCCGATCATGATCGCCGCCATGATCGCGTCGCCGCCGAACCACATGATCGCCCCGCCGGTCCGGGTGTCGGACAGTGCGTTCACATGCAGGTCGGACGGCAAGAGCCCCACCGGCGAGGTTCCCTGCATGAGCACGATGCCGGTGAAGGTGTCGACGGCCATGGCGACCGCGAGCAGCAGCCACCGGGCCGGTGACGACAGCCGCCAGCGGATCGGCTCGTCCCCGACGATCAGCGCGAAGAACTGGCACCCGGCGAGCAGGTAGACCACGTGCTCGACCTGGCCGGCCCAGGTGTTGCGCATGATGGTGTCCATCAGGCCGGTCAGGTGGCTGCCCACGATGACCGCGGCGTAGGTGGCCAGCGCCACCGGTGGAGCGGTCAGCAGCGAGAGGACGCGGCCGTGGATCACCCGGACCAGCCGCTCGCGCCGCCGGGGAGGTGAGCTCAGCAGCGTCAGGCGCAATGGACGGCCGGCGACCAGCAGCGCCGGCGCCACCATGACCAGCGCCAGGTGCCCCAGCATGTGAGCGCTGAACAGCACCTGGTCGTAGACGGCGACACTGCCGTTGGTGGCGAACCCGGCTACGACGAGTCCGGCGAGGAACAGTGCCGTGCGCCGCACCGGCCACCGCTCCCCCGGGCTGCGCACCGGCACGAGTGCTGCCGCCGTGAGGTAGAGCGCGGCGAGCAGGACGAGCACGGCGACGGCCACGGCGTCGAGTTGCCACGCGGTGAACAGCCGGGACCCGAACAGCGGCTCGCTGCCGGACGTCGCGCCGCCACGACTGAACGCGTCCGCGGCGCCGGACATCCCGGCCATGTCGTGCGCGTGGCCGCCGGAGGAGGCCAGGAAATGCGCGACCGACGCCCCCAGCACGACCAGGATCGCGACCGCGACCGTCCACGCCAGCACGGCGAGGCGCGGCACGCGCCCGCGGGTCCGGGTGGGGTCGACGCTCACACCGTCCAGTATTCCTCGGCGTCGAGGGCCGGCGCCCGGTGACGCTGCCCTCAGCGGGCCTTCGCGGCGCGGCTCGAGGCCACCCACCGCTCGAGCACGGACGCGGCGGCGCCGGAGTCGACAGCGTCGGCGGCCACCTGCAGGCCGCGGGCGAAGGCGTCGGTCAGGCCGTCTCCGTCGGCGGTGATCCCGTCGTGCGCCACGACAGCCGCGGCCGCGTTGAGCAGGACGACGTCGCGGACGCCACCCCCGCCCCCGGCCAGCACCTCGCGCAGCACCCGGGCGTTGAAGGCTGGGTCCCCGCCGCGCAGCGCCTCGGGCTCGACCGCCGCGATGCCGAGCGTCGTGGGATCGAGCGTGGTCTCGGACACGGTGCCACCGGCCGCCGCCCACACACTCGTCGTGGTGGTGGTCGTGATCTCGTCCAGCCCGTCATCGCCCCGGAAGACCAGCGCGCTGTCGCCGCGGGCCGCGAGGACGGCGGCCATGACCGGCGCCATCCGCCGGTCGGCGCACCCGATAGCGGCGCAGGTCACGCGGGCCGGGTTGCTGAGCGGCCCCAGGAAGTTGAAGAACGTCGGCACGCGCAGCTCGGCCCGGGTGGGCCCGGCGTGCCGCATGCCCGAGTGGAACACCGGGGCGAAGCAGAAGCCGATGCCCACCTCGGCGACGGTGCGGGCGACGCCGTCCGGCGGCAGATCGATCGCGACACCGACGGCCTCGAGCACGTCGGCCGACCCGCACGCCGACGACGCCGCCCGGTTGCCGTGTTTCACCACGCGCCGGCCCGACCCGGCCACGACGAGCGCCGCCATGGTCGAGATGTTGACGGTGTGGGCGCGATCGGCGCCGGTGCCGACGACGTCGACGCTCGGCCCGGGTATGTCGAGCGGGGTGGCCCGCTCAAGCATCGTGCGGACCAGCCCGGCGAACTCCTCCGGCGTCTCACCCTTGGCCCGCAGCAGCACGGCGAACGCGGCGAGCTGGGCCGGCGTGGCGTTGCCGGCCATGATCTCGTCCATCGCCCACGCGGTGTCGTCCGCGGTCAGCGCTCGGCCGGCCATGAGCGGGCCGAGCAGCCCGGGCCAGGTACGCGCGGGGACCGGAGTGACAGCAGATCCCGGGTCCGTGCCGCTCATCCGCGTCCTACCGGACGACGGGGATGCCGCTGCTGCGGCGACGCAGCTGCTCGGCCACGACGGCCGCCGCCGACACCGGGTCGACGGGCGCGTTGATGACGGCGTCCGCGAGCGACCAGCTGGCCAGCCAGCCGTCCTGCGGGCGGGCGATCAGCACGACGATCGACGGGCAGTCGTCGATCTCGTACTTGAACTGGCGCGCGAGCCCCATCCCTCCGGTGGGCTGGGCCTCGCCGTCGAGGATCGCGACGTCGATGCCGCCCTCGTCCAGCTGCTCGACCACCTCCGCGTCGGTGGCGCACTCGACCCAGTCGATCCGGCCGACATCCGGGGCCGGACGGCGTCCCACGGCGGTGCGGACCGAGGCCCGCAGCTCGGGCCGATTGCTGTAGACGAGAACCGTCGCGCTGTCCGGCACAGATGCCACCATTCCGCCGTCGTTGTCCCGATCGTTGTTCGGAGTCGGTGGCGATCGTATCGACGCCCGGACGCAGGCCCGCAGGGCCCGCTGCGACCGGCCTTCCGGACGGTCCGGCACCGGCCTCGGGGACGGTCCGGGACCCGTCCGGGCGGGCCCCGGAACACGGGCCCCTGGGGACGCGCCGACGCCCGCACCCCGGAGGTGGTTCCGATGCTGCAAGGGTTCATACTTTGGTCGTGACGTCGACCGCCGCAGCACCCCGCTTCGAGTCCAGCAAGGTGCACTCCCTGACGCGTCCGAACATCGTCAGCGTGGGCACCATCGTCTGGCTCTCCAGCGAGCTGATGTTCTTCGCCGGCCTGTTCGCCATGTACTTCACGATCCGCTCGGTGCACGAGCCCGACTGGCCCATGCACCTGCCCAACGGCGACAAGATCGTGCCGGACCTGGCCTACGCGACGCCGTTCACGATCATCCTGGTGGCCTCGAGCTTCACCTGCCAGTGGGGCGTGTTCGCCGCCGAGCGCGGTGACGTCTACAAGCTGCGCCGGTGGTTCGTCCTGACGTTCTTCATGGGCCTGATCTTCGTGCTCGGCCAGGCCAACGAGTTCGTGACCGAAGTCCACCTCGGCAACACCATCTCGGCCACGGGCTACGGGTCGGTGTTCTTCCTCACCGAGGGATTCCACGGGCTGCACGTGATCGGTGGGCTGATCGCGTTCATCTTGTTCCTGATCCGCACCACGCTCGGCAAATTCACCCCTGCACAGGCCACGGCCGCGATCGTCGTCTCGTACTACTGGCACTTCGTCGACGTCGTCTGGATCGGCCTGTTCGCGGTGATCTACCTGATCCGATGACCGTCGAACCGCGAGTGAGCATTTTTGCGCAAAAGCGAGCACAATTGAGCACACGCGTCACTGCTCGAGAGCAGCGGCCGGGCACCACGACGAAGGGATTGTCGTGACAAACGACAACGACGACCTCGACGACGTCTCCGTCGACGACGCTGTCGAGGACGGCTACGGCTTCGAGCCGGCCGTCTCGGCCACCGGCGCCCCCGAGGGCGCCGAGGCCGCCGGCGGTGCTGACGTCGCGACGCCGCAGCCGGCCCGCCGCCGTCGTCGTCGCGGCGGCGCCGGGCTTCGCCGTCGGGTGGGTGCCGCTGTGGTCATGCTGGGCGCGCTCACCTCGATGGGCGGCGCCTACGCCCTGTTCGCGTCCTCCTCCGGCGCCTCGAGCACCGGCCTGAGCTCCTCCGACGTCGCCGCCGGGCGTCAGCTGTACTCGACCAGCTGCATCACCTGCCACGGCGCGAACCTCGACGGCGTCAAGGGCAACGGCCCGTCGCTCGTGGGCGTCGGCAGTGCCTCGGTGTACTTCCAGGTCAGCACCGGCCGCATGCCGGCGGCGCAGCAGGGCGCCTACGAGGTGCGCAAGGAAGCGAAGTTCAACGAGAAGCAGACCGAGCAGCTCGGCGCCTATGTCCAGTCCGTCGGGGGCGGTCCCACCCTCCCGACGGGCACGTTGCGGTCCAGCAGCTCCGAGCTGGGCGCCGGCGGCGAGCTGTTCCGGCTCAACTGCGCGTCCTGCCACGGCACCACGTTCAAGGGCGCACCGCTCTCGGCGGGCAAGATCGCGCCGTCGCTGAACCAGGCGAACGACAAGCAGATCTACGCCGCCATGCTCTCCGGGCCGGAAAACATGCCGGTCTTCGGTGACAACGAGATCACCCCGGCGCAGAAGAAGGAACTGATCGGCTACATCCAGACCCTCAAGGCGTCCAAGGACCCGGGTGGCAACGGCATCGACCGCATCGGGCCGGTGTCCGAGGCGATCGTGATCTGGGTCGGCGGGGTCGGGGTCCTGATGGTCTTCATCCTGTGGATCGGAGCGAGGGTTCGATGACGACAGGGCACGGACACCGCGTCGGCGGCGGCCCGGAGGCGCAGGCCGCAGCGCACAACGAGTCGCACGGCAGAAGCGAGATGCCCACCGCGGACGAACTGCGGGAGATGACCCCGGAGCAGGCGATGATCGCCGGCGCCGAGGCCGACGACATCCACATCGTCCACCGGCGCAACCGCTTCCCCGTCCCGGGTACCAAGGCCGAGAAGCGCGCCGAGCGCGGCGTCGCCATCTGCTTCCTGATCTCGGCGCTGTCCGGCTTCGGCTTCATCGTCGCCTTCATCGCGATCCCGTTCCACTGGCACCTGCCCGGCACCCCGCAGAACTTCCGCTTCTTCACGCCGGCCATCGGTGGCCTGCTCGCGCTGATGCTCACCTTCATCGGCGTCGGCATGGTGCTGTGGGCCAAGTGGCTCATGCCCGAGGAAGAGGTGATCCAGGACCGCCACGACGTCCCCTCCACGGAGGAGGACAAGCTGATGACCGAGGCGTCGTTCCTGGTGGGGCTCGAGGACACCGGCCTTCCCCGACGCGGCCTGATCCTCAAGACGCTCGGCCTGGCCGGCGGCGCGCTGGCCACCGTGCCCCTGGTGGCCCTGGTCGGCGCGATGATCAAGAAACCCGGTGACGCGCTGTTCCACACGCTCTACCGGCCGAACAAGAAGACGTTCCCGCCGAACGGCCACGTGCCGATCGTCCGCTCGGACTTCACCCGTGTCGGCCCGGGCGACCTGGAGCCGGGCGCGGTCATGACGGTGTTCCCGGGCGTGCGGGAACAGGTCAACGGCTATGACGGCGTGACCGATGCGTCCTCCCCGACGCTGCTGATCCGCCTCCGTCCCGGCCAGAAGATCAAGTCGCGCAAGGGTCAGGCCGGGTTCGGCTGGCCGTCGGCCAACCCGGAGTACGTCGCGTTCTCCAAGATCTGCACGCACGCGGGCTGCCCGGCCTCGCTGTACGAGCAGCAGACCTCGCGTCTGCTGTGCCCCTGCCACCAGTCGCAGTTCGAGGTTCTGCAGGACGCGAAGCCGGTGTTCGGCCCGGCCACCCGCAGCCTGCCGAAACTGCCTCTCGGTGTGGAAACGGGGCAGGATGGACAGCAGTACTTCGTCGCACTGTCGGACTATAAAGAAGCGATCGGCCCCGGCTTCTGGGAGCGCCCATGACCACCAGCACCGCACGACGCAGCGGCGAGCCGCGAACCCGGCAGGGTAAGGCGGCGAAATGGGCCGACGACCGGCTGCTCATGGCCGGCCCGATCCGCAAGCAGCTGAACAAGGTCTTCCCGGACCACTGGTCGTTCATGATGGGCGAGATCGCGCTGTACTCGTTCATCATCCTGCTGCTCACCGGCACCTACCTGACCTTCTTCTTCGACCCGTCCATGGCCGAGACGACCTACCACGGTCGCTACGTCCTCATGGACGGCGTGACGATGTCGCGGGCCTACGAGTCGACGCTGAACATCACCTTCGACGTCCGCGGCGGCCTGGTCATCCGGCAGATCCACCACTGGGCGGCGCTGCTGTTCCTCGCCGCGATGCTCGTGCACATGTTCCGGGTGTTCTTCACCGGCGCGTTCCGCAAGCCGCGCGAGCTCAACTGGCTGATCGGCCTGAGTCTGATCGGGCTCGGCATCGTCGAGGGCTTCGCCGGGTACTCGCTGCCTGACGACCTGCTGTCCGGAACCGGGCTACGTATCGCGGACGCGATCATGCTGTCGATCCCGGTCATCGGCACCTGGGTGTCGTTCCTGGTCTTCGGCGGGCCGTTCCCCGGTGACGTGATCATCGGACGTCTGTACATCGCGCACGTGCTGTTGATACCGGCGATCCTGCTCGCCCTCATCGGCGCTCACCTGGCCCTGGTGGTGCGGCAGAAGCACACCCAGTTCCCCGGGCCGGGACGCACCGAGGACACCGTCACCGGCGAGCGGGTCTTCCCGATCTACGCGGCCAAGGCCGGCGGGTTCTTCTTCATCGTGTTCGGCGTCTGCGCCTTGCTGGGTGGTCTGGCCCAGATCAACCCCGTGTGGTTGTTCGGGCCGTACGAGCCACGCGCGGTGTCGTCCGGCTCGCAGCCCGACTGGTACATGATGTTCCTCGACGGTTCCACCCGTCTGTTCCCGTCCTGGGAGATACGGGCGTTCCACCACACGGTGCCACCGCTGTTCTGGCCCACCGTCGTGCTGCCGGGCATTCTGTTCACGGTCGCCGGGTTGTACCCGTTCATCGAGGCGAAGATGACCGGGGACAAGTCCAAACACCATCTGCTGCAGCGTCCGCGCGACGTCCCCGTCCGCACCGCGCTCGGCTGCATGGCGATCGCGTTCTACATGGTGCTGTTCCTCTCCGGCGGCAACGACATCATCGCCAAGACGTTCGACATTTCGCTGAACGCCATGACCTGGGGCGGGCGCATCGGCCTGCTGGTGATCCCACCGGTGGCCTACCTGCTCGCCTACCGCGTCTGCCTGGGCCTGCAGCGGCACGACCGTGAGGTGCTGGAGCACGGCGTCGAGACCGGCGTCATCAAGGTGCTGCCGACCGGTGAGTTCATCGAGGTGCACCAGCCGCTCGGCCCGGTCGACGAGCACGGACACGGAGTGCTGGCCTACAGCGGCACACCGGTGCCGAAGCGGATGAACCAGCTCGGTGGCGCCTCGCCGCTCAAGCACGTCCGCGGCTTCCTGTACCCGGTGAAGGAGAAGCCGGAGATCCAGGCGGCGCTGGACGAGCTGGAGGCGAAGGAGCTCGAGGCCTCGCGCTCCGAGGACCACAAGCAGCTCACCGACTGAGCACTGCACGACCCGACGAGGGCCGCGACCTGACCAGGGTCGCGGCCCTCGTCCGTTGCCCGCGTCCATCGTGGTGTCGACGGATCACCTGCGCAGGGCTGCCGCCGCGCCGAACCAGGTGGACCGTTGCTGGGGACGGGCCGGGAACCGCAGCAGCGCCCCGACCCGCGTCAGCTCGGCCGGCGTGACCGTCAGGTCGGCGTCCGCCATCACGACGATGTCGCCGGCGAGCACGGTCAGCTGAGTGCCGGTGCGCGCGTCACCCACCGTCGTGGACGTGATGGAGGCCTGGTTGGAACCCGAGCGGAACGTGCTTGCCGAGCCGAACAGCGCCTGCGCCGACTGCCCCGGCACCAGGCTCGCGTTCAGGTGCAGGCGTGAGTGGCCACCGGCGTCGGCGTAGTCCACCTCGACGCTGTACGGGGCAGCGGCATCGGCAGTGACGGCCACGGGACGCAGCCCTGTCGGCACGTACCGCGGCGCGACGGGCAGGCGGACGGCCGATGTGCGGCCCGGGTGCACGGTGCGCGCGAGGGCGACTGCGGTCGAGGTCGGCAGCGGCCGCTCGGTACTGGCGACCAGCGCCCAGGCGTCGGTGGCGTACTGCCACATCAGTCCCGGCGTCGACGTCGGCCCACGTCCCTGCACCGGGTTCAGCACGACCGTGCGCACGATGCCCGTCCGCGGATCCAGCGTCACACGACGGTTGCCCCCGGACGGTGACGGGGCGTCGAAGGCCCCCCGGCGGTACACGATCGCCTCGACGGCGTCCGCAACATGCGTGGTCGAGTCCGACCACACGACGACGTCATGGGTCGCCGCCGTGCGCACCTGCTGCAGCGTGTAGGGCGCCGGCGGCGTCGTGGGGGCGACGTTCGCCACGGTCAGGCGCGGGTCGGGAGCCACCGTGCTGCCGGGCGAAACGGTCCCGCGGCTCTGCAGCGGACCCTCTCCCCCGCCGGGCGCGACGGCGACGGCGAGCACCACGGCGGCCGCCCCCGCGACCAGCACCGCAGCGCTCACCACAGGTCCGCCGCGCCGGCGGGGCGCCGCGGCGCGGGTCCGGGCCGGCCGCTCGAACAGGGCTTCCAGGATCCGGTCGCCGGACGGCGCCGCCGCGGCGCGCTCGGCGAAGGCGTCCCGCAGGTCGGTATCAGTGCGCACGCGAGTCCTCCTTGGCTCGTGGCTGTCCGGGTGAGACGGAGACCTGGACGCGCAAGCGCTGCAGCCCCCGGCTGGCCAGGCTGCGTACGGTCGCTGGGGCGCAGGACAGGGCATCGGCGATGGCGGCGTCGTCCAGCCCCTCGAAGTAGCGCAGCGCGAGCACCGCCTGCTGCCGCACCGGCAGGCGCCCGAGCTCAGCGCGCAGCAGGTCCCGGTCGACCGTGCGTTCGGCGATGTCGCGCTCGGGCTCCGGTTCGGGCAGGCGGTCGGTCGGGATGAGACGCGCCCACTTGCGGCGCCAGCTCACCAGCTCGTTGACGATCATCCGGCGCACGTAGGCGTGTTGGTACGCCGCACTCTCGACCCGGTCCCAGTGGCGGGCGATCTTGACCAGCACGTCCTGGACGATCTCCTCGGCCAGGTGGCGATCCCCACTGATCGCCGTCGCGGTTCGCAACAGCGCAGGCAGCTCGGTCCGCGCGTACTCCTCGAACGTCACAGTGCTCCCGTCCAGACCCTCGTCACTATCCAGACGCTTCACGGACCCGGGTTGTGGCACCAGCCGCTTCGACGAACCCTGAGGGCCGGGTCGGCGGCAGAAAATGACAAGAGCCGGGCTCCCGAAGGAGTCCGGCTCTCGACGCGCTAGGCGGTGGCGCGACGAACGCTACTGCAGGGGGCGGTTACCGCCGATGTAGTACTCGAACAGCAGGCCACCCACGGCGAACATCAAGCCGATGACGGCGACGATGATCAACCACACCTGCTCGAAGGCGAGCGCGATGCCGATCATCGTTGCGGCACCGGCGATGCCGACCGGCCAGTAACTGCCCGGGCTGAAGAACCCGACGTCACCGGCCATCTCGGCGATCTCGGCGTCGGCGCGGTCCTCCGGACGCGGGTCGATGCGCCGGGAGACGAACCAGAAGAACCCGCCGGGGATGCCCAGCAGGCCACCGGACAGGATCAGCGCCGCCACGCCGACCGGCTCGAGGTGGCCGTGGCTGAAGCTGTTCGGCAGCGAGGTCCAGATGCCGTAACCGATGGCCGCCACCCAGCAGAACACGGCGACGGTGAGGAAGATGCGAGCCTCGGACTTCATGTCAGCTCCCCGCCCCCTGCTGGCCGCGCTTGGACGGGCCCTGGCTCGTCCGGTTGGTGTCGAACGGGTAGGTGGTCGTGGCGTAGGCCGGCATGCCCGCCATCGCCAGGGCCTTGTGCTGGATCCCGGGATCGTTGGGGTTCAGGGACTTCAGCGCCGCCAGGTACTTGGTGAAGGTCGCGACCGGCACGACGCGGACCTCGAAGTTCATCTGCGAGTGGTAGACGCCGCACAGTTCGGCGCAGCGCCCCACGTAGCGGCCGACGTGCGTCGCCGTGAACTGGAACTTGTTGTCGCGCGACGTGCCCGAGGTGTTGAACGGGAAGACATCGCGCTTGAACAGGAACTCCGGCACCCAGAACGAGTGCACGACGTCCTGCGAGTGCTCGTCGACCAGCACGGACTTGCCGATCGGCACCACGAGCACCGGGATCTCCGTCGAGGAGCCGACCGTGGACAGGTACAGCGGACCCTTGGTCTCCGGGTTGGTCTGTCCCGGGTAGGCCTCGGTGGTGGGCTTGGTGGCACCGCCGACGCGGTAGGAGTGGTACTCGAACTTCCAGTTCCACTTGAACGCGTCCACCTGGACCTTGACGTCGGGGTTCTTCGACCTGCTGTTGACGTCGTCCTCGACGACCACGGTGCGCCAGAACAGTCCCGCGATGACGATGAACGGGAACGTCACGCAGATCATCTCGATGAGGAAGTTGTACTTCGTCTGGCGCGGCAGCTCGTCACTCTTCTTGCGGTACCGCAGGCAGGCCCAGAAGATCAGGGCCCAGACGATGACGCCGAGCGCCAGGGCGGTGACACCGGTCCACGTGTAGAGCACCCGCATGCGGATGCCCTCTTTGGTGGCGCCGGTGGGCTCGCCGAAGCGCAGGCGCTTCTCCCAGCCCTGGACCGAGCAGCCCGTCAGCGCCAGCGTGAGAACGCCGAGCAGCACGGCCGCACGGCCGCTACGAGCCCATCCACTCCGACGCACCTGACAACCACCCTTCGGTCGCGCACGATCGGGACGAGCCTACTTGACCGACCGTCGCGAACCGGCTGCGGGGCAGGCGATTCACCCGCCGTCGGGGACCCGTTCGGCCACGACTGGATCGAGGAGATCCAGGCCACCGCCGGCACACCGCGGTGCGTGGTCCGCCGCCGGCACCGATTCGGGATACTGGGGTCCATGTGCGGTCTGATCGGGTTTCTGTCCGCCGGTGGCGACGCCGGGTCCGTCGCGGCGTCCGTCGACGGTGCGCTGCCCGACATGCGGCACCGCGGCCCGGACGAGGGTGGCGTGTGGCACGACGACGACGCCGCGATCGGGTTCCGCCGGCTGTCGATCATCGACATCGACCACTCGCACCAGCCGCTGCCGTGGCTGGCCGGGCGCTACGAGCTGATCTTCAACGGCGAGATCTACAACTACCTCGAGCTGCGTGAACGCCTCACCCGTGAGTTCGGTGCGATCTTCGAGACCGACGGCGACAGCGAGGCCATCGTCGCCGGCTACCACTTCCTCGGCCCCAAGATCGTCCGCGAGCTGCGGGGGATGTTCGCGTTCCTGATCTGGGACACCCAGGAGCGGGTGCTGTTCGGCGCCCGCGACTGGTTCGGCATCAAACCGCTCTACACCTACACCGACGAGCGCGGGTCGTTCTTCGCCAGCGAGAAGAAGTCGCTGCTCGACGTCGCGGCACCCGGGACGTCGTCCGAGGTGGACGTGACCTCGCTGCAGCACTACCTGACGCTGCAGTACGTGCCCGAGCCGGCGTCGATGCACACCCGCATCCGCCGGGTGGAGTCCGGCACCTACTTCACGCTGCGGCCGGGCGAGACCGTACGTACCCACCGCTACTTCCACCCCGACTTCGCGATCAAGCCCGTCCCCGATGCCGACAAGCTGTACCGCCAGATCGCAGAGGCGCTCGAGGACTCGGTCGAGAAGCACATGCGCGCCGACGTCACCGTCGGCTCGTTCCTGTCCGGCGGCATCGACTCGACCGCCGTCGCGGCCCTGGCCAAGCGGCACAACCCGAACCTGCTGACGTTCACGACCGGCTTCGAGCGCGAGGGCTACAGCGAGATCGACGTCGCCGCCGAGTCCGCCGCGGCGATCGGCGTCGAGCACATCACCAAGGTCGTGACGGCCGAGGAGATGATGGAGACGCTGCCGCTGATCGTCTGGTATCTCGACGACCCGGTGGCCGACCCGGCGCTCGTGCCGCTGTACTTCATCGCCCGCGAGGCCCGAAAGCACGTCAAGGTCGTGCTGTCCGGCGAGGGCGCGGACGAGCTGTTCGGCGGCTACACGATCTACCGCGAGCCGATCTCGCTGCGCGGCTTCAGCCATGTCCCCGCGCCGCTCCGCCGCGGCCTCGGCCGGCTGTCGACCCGCATCCCCGAGGGCCGGCGCGGCAAGGACCTGCTGCGCCGCGGCTCGATCGGCATCGAGGAACGCTACTACGGCAACGCCCGTATCTTCCGACCGGACGAGATGCAGGGCCTGTTCAAGGCCTACGACCCCGCCGTGTCCTATACCGACGTCACCGCGCCGCTGTACGCGCGCACGACGCACCTGGACGACTCGACCCGCATGCAGTACGTCGACCTGTTCACGTGGCTGCGCGGCGACATCCTCGTCAAGGCCGACAAGATGACGATGGCGAACTCGCTCGAACTGCGGGTGCCGTTCCTGGACACCGAGGTCTTCACCGTCGGTTCGTCGGTGCCCACGGATCTGAAGATCACCAAGGAGACGACGAAGTTCGCGCTGCGCCGGGCGCTCGAGCTGATCGTCCCGGCGCACGTGATCAACCGGCCGAAGCTGGGCTTCCCGGTGCCGATCCGGCACTGGCTCAAGGACGTCATGTACGAGTGGGCGCGCGCGATCATCACCGACTCGCAGGCCGACGCGCTCATCGACAAGGCCGCGGCGCTCGCGCTGCTGGACGCGCATCGGACCGGCCCGCACGACTATTCACGCAAGATCTGGACCCTGCTGGTGTTCCTGATCTGGCACGGCATCTTCGTCGAGGAGCGGATCGCGATCACGCCGCCCGAGCCGGTATATCCCGTCCGGCTCTAGCTACTCCCCCGTGGGGCCGCCGGCCAGTTCGACGACGATGTCGAGCTGGCCGAGGTGCCGGGCGTACTCCTGCAGCACGTGCAGCAGGACGCGCTCGAGGCTCGCGGGGTTCGCGCCGTTCCACCGCGGCCCCGGCGCGCCGATCTCGTCCAGCTCGTGCGACGAGACGACCTCACGCGTGCGCTCGCCCTGCGCACGCAAGGCGTCGAGGACGTCGGCGATGGTCACGGTGGCGGGCACCGTCCAGCGGTCACCGACCTGGTCGCCCCACGGTTCCGGCACCGGTTCGCCCAAGAAGCCCCAGACCAGCCACCGCCGCTCCATGAAGCGCAGATGCCACGCCAGCTCGAGCGGCGTCCAGGCCGAGGGCAGCCGCGAGCCGATCGCATCGCCGGCCGGCAACGCTGCGACCTTCTCCACGACCCGCCCACGGAAGAAGTCGAGGTAACCGAGCAGCGTCTCGGCGCGCGAAGCCCGCGGCGCCGTCGGTTCCGGGAATTCCGCCGCCACGGTCAGCGTAGGTACGGCAGGACCTCGGCGGCGCAGTCGTCGCCGTAGGACTCGGCGAGGCGCGTCCCGAACTCGTCCTTCGTGACGACGTACTCCTGCGTGCCGACGGTCTCGAGCACCATCGTGGCGAGCAGGCTGCCGACCTCGGCCGCGCGGTCCCAGTCGAGGCCCCACTCGCGGGCGGTCAGGAAGCCGCCGCGGAACGCGTCGCCGACTCCGGTCGGATCGGCCTTGGACCGCTCCTTGGCCACCGGGGTGTGGACGGTGCCGAAGTCGCCGACGATCTCGACGCCCTTGCTGCCCAGCGTGGTGACGCGGACGTTGACCTTGGCGTCGATCTCGTCGGTCGAGTAACCGGTCTTGGACTCCAGCAGCTCGCGCTCGTAGTCGTTGGTGAACAGCAGGTCGGCGCCCTCGATCAGCTCCCGCAGCTGCTCGCCGTCCATGCGGGTGATCTGCTGGGACGGGTCGGCGACGAAGCGCAGGCCCTTCTGCCGGCACTCCTCGCTGTGCTGGACCATCGCCGCCGGGTCGTAGGCGCTGATGACGACGAGATCGGCCTGCGTGGCGTCCCAGATCGGCGCGATCTGGATCTGCGCCGACTCGGCCATCGCCCCGGCGTAGAACGACCCGATCTGGTTCATCTCGGTGTCGGTGGTGCAGACGAAGCGGGCGGTGTGCTGGGTGTCGGAGACGTGGACGTGGCTGCAGTCGACGCCGTGCTCGGTGAGAAAGCTGCGGTAGTCGGCGAAGTCCTCGCCGACGGCGCCCACGAGCACCGGCGAACCGCCCAGCTGGGCCATGGCGTAGCAGATGTTCGGCGCGACCCCACCCCGCTTGATGACCAGCTCGTCCACGAGGAAGGACAGCGACACCTTGTGCAGGTGCTCGGCCAGCAGCTGGTCGGAGAACTTGCCCGGGAAGTGCATGAGGTGGTCGGTGGCGATGGAGCCGGCGACGAGTACAGGCATGCCGCGAAGGCTAGTCGACGCTCCCGCGGCCACCCGTCCCCGCCCGTACATCGCGAGTTGTCCCGCCTAGATCCGCCGCACGGGGTGTTCTAGCCGGGACAACCCGCGCGGAGACGAGCACGCGGAAGCCCGGAAACGCAGCGGCGCCTCCCAACCAAGGCTGGGAGGCGCCGACAACAGTTCCGGAGAGGCGGATGGGCTACCCGCAGAAAGAGTTGCCGCAGGCGCAGCCGCCGGAGGCGTTGGGGTTGTCGATGGTGAAGCCCTGCTGCTCGATCGTGTCGGTGAAGTCGATCGTGGCGCCACCGAGGTACGGAGCGCTCATGCGGTCGACGACCACCGGGACACCGTGCGGCTCGAGCTCGACGTCGCCGTCGAGGACACGCTCGTCGAAGAACAGCTGGTACTGCATGCCGGAGCAGCCGCCGGGCTGGACGGCGACGCGCAGCCGCAGGTCGTCACGGCCCTCCTGCTCGAGCAGGGCCCGGACCTTGCCGGCGGCGTGCTCGGTCAGTGCAAGCCCGGTGCCCACCTCGGTCGGGGCGGTGCTGAGCTCGACGGGGGTCTCGGTGCTGGTCATATCGCTCCCCTGAACGGTGTGGCTCGGTCTGTGCGGGGGCTGGGCACGGCGTGTCGGTGATGACTGCCGCGGCCGGGGCCACCGGATGTGGACAACCACGGCATCGCGGCTGTCATTCCCCATCGTAACGCCCGCCGCCGACCGCACCGCGCTCCCGCACACAGGTTTGCGGTCGCGGCGTGCGCTGGGCACCGAGCTCCCCTCGTCCTCGGCGCCGTGGTGAAGCGGATCACCGTCGAGCCGACGGTCGCCGCCAACGCCCGCACCCGCGCTCGGCCGCGGGTTCGCGCTCCCCTGATCGCGCCCACCCCAGCCGGGCCCGCTCACCCTCGGCGTCCTCATCGCGCCCGACTATGGTGAGGCCGTGAGACTGCGCCGCGACCCCTCCGCCGACGTCCCGACCGACACCGAGGACGCGACCGAGGACGAGACCGAGCTCGGACGCAAGAACCGCCCGACCCCGAAGCGCCGCGACGCCGAGGGCCGGCGCGGGCCGGTCACGGCGCCGAAAACGCGCAAGGAGGCCTACGCCCGGCAGAAGCAGCAGGCCAGGGAGGCCCGCTCGAACCGGACCACGTCGAGCGCGGTGAAGCCCACCTCGGCCGCCGAGCGCCGCGCCGCCCTGCGCCGGGGCGACGCGTCCGCGCTCCCCCGCCGCGACCAGGGCGCGACCCGCAAGATCGCCCGGGACTGGGTTGACGGCAAGCGGATGCTCTCGAACTATCTGCTGTGGCTGTTCCCGATCTACATCATCGTGACGCTCGTGCCGGTACTCCGGGTGGCGGCCGCGGCGATCGTGGTCGTGTTCCTGGGCCTTATCGTCGAGTCCTATTTCGCGGCGCGGAAGGTGCGGGCGCTGGCGCTCGAGCGCAACGGCAAGGCCGAGGGCGGCACGTTCGGCCTGGCCTTCTACATGCTGGGACGCGCGTACATGCCGCGTCGGTGGCGCATCCCGCACCCGCAGGTGGAGCGCGGCGAGCAGTTCTGAGGTCCGTCCAGGCACGATGTCGACCTCCCGCGGCACGCGGGAGCCATGGAGGCGCGAGTTGATCACCAGCACGATGCAGGACGACTTCCAGCTCACGACGACGGCGATCCTGCACCACGGGTCGCGCGTCTATCCCGACAGCGAGTGCGTGACCTGGACCGGCAACGGCGCGCGGCGGGCGAACTTCGCCGAGATCGCGCAGAACGCCGAACGGCTGGCCAAGGCCCTGGTGAAGCTCGGCATCGACGCCGGCGACGCCGTCGGCACCTTCAGCTGGAACAACCAGGAGCACCTGGAGGCGTACTACGCCATCCCGGGCATCGGCGCCGTCGTCCACACCCTGAACATCCGGCTTCCTGCCGAGCAGGTCGTGCACATCGTCACCCACGCCGGTGACCGGATCATCCTCGTCGATCACACGCTGGTGCCGGTCCTGTCGGCCTTCGCCGACCAGCTGTCCTGCGTCGAGGCCTACATCGTCATCGGCGAGACGGACACGTCCGCGCTCGAGGCGCACGCCCGGGTGCACGACTACGCGACGCTGCTGGCGGCCGAGGAGCCGGGTTTCGACTGGCCCGAGCTGGACGAGAAGTCAGCCGCCGCGATGTGTTACACCAGCGGCACGACGGGCGACCCGAAGGGCGTCGTCTACTCGCACCGCTCGACCTACCTGCACGCGATGGCCACGCTCGGCGCCTCGGTCACCGGCTTCGTCGAGACCGACAAGATCCTGACCTTCGTGCCGATGTTCCACGTCAATGCGTGGGGCATCCCGTTCGGCGCCTTCATGTCCGGCTCGTCGCTGCACCTGCCCGGGCCGCACATGACCCCTGACGCGATCTGCGAGTTCATCCGGACCGAGCGCTCGACCTGCGCGTCGGCCGTCCCCACGATCTGGGGCGCCATCATGGCCTACGGCGAGCAGCACGACATCGACCTGTCGTCGCTGCGGCTGGGCACGTCCGGCGGCGCCGCCATCCCGCGCTCGCTCATGGAGGGCTTCCAGACCAAGTACGGCCTGCGCATCATCCAGGGCTGGGGCATGACCGAGACCTCGCCGGTGGGGGGCATGGCGCACCCGCCGGCCGACGTCGAGGTGGGCTCGGACGAGGAGCTCACCTGGCGGCTGAAGTCCGGGCGGGTCATTGCCGGCGTGCAGATGCGCATCGTGTCCGACGACGGCGACGAGCTGCCGTGGGACGGCGAGGCGGTCGGCGAGATCGAGGTGCGCGGGCCGTGGATCACCGGCTCGTACTACGCCGCCGACGTCCCCGAGAAGTTCCACGACGGCTGGCTGCGCACCGGTGACATCGGCACCATCGACCACCGCGGCTTCTTCCAGATCACCGACCGCAGCAAGGACGTGATCAAGTCCGGCGGCGAGTGGATCTCGTCGGTGGAGCTGGAGAACCTGCTCGCGGCGTCGCCGGACATCGCCGAGGCGGCGGTCATCGGCATCCCGGACGACAAGTGGACCGAGCGCCCGCTCGCCTGCGTCGTGCTGGCCAAGGGTGCCGACGTCGAGCCGGAGAAGCTGGCGGCCTTCCTCGACGGCAAGGTCGCGTCGTGGCAGATCCCGGAGAACTGGACCTTCATCGACGAGGTGCCCAAGACGACGGTGGGCAAGTTCGACAAGAAGGTGCTGCGCTCCCGCTTCGCCGACGGCGACCTGTCCGTCGAGCGCACCAGGTAACACACTCCTTCGCGAGTTGTCCGGCCCATACCAGCCGCTGATGCTGATGTGGGCGGGACAACTCGGGTAGGGAGTCAGCCGTTGAGGTAGGCGAGGACAGCGAGCACGCGCCGGTTGTCGTCCTCGGACTGCGGCAGCCCGAGCTTGCCGAAGATGTTGTTGGTGTGCTTGCTGACGGCCTTCTCCGAGACGAACAGCCGGCCGGCGATCGCGGCGTTGGACCGGCCTTCGGCCATGAGCTCGAGCACTTCGCGCTCGCGCGGGGTCAGGGTCGCGATCGGTTCGTCCCCGGCGCGGCGGGTGAGCAGCTGCGCGACCACCTCGGGATCCATCGCGGTGCCGCCGCCGGCCACCGAGTGCACGGCGTCGACGAACTGCCGCACGTTGAAGACCCGGTCCTTCAGCAAGTACCCCACGCCCCCGGACCGGTCGGCCAGCAGCTCGCGGGCGTAGAGCTGCTCGACGTACTGCGAGAGCACGAGCACCGGCAGGCCGGGCATCTGCCGGCGCGCCTCGATCGCAGCGCGCAAGCCCTCGTCGGTGAAGGTCGGTGGCAGGCGGACGTCGACGACAGCGACGTCCGGGCGGTGCGTGACGAGAGCCCGCAGCAGCGACGGTCCGTTGTCGACCGCCTCGACCACCTCGAAGTCGTTGGCTTCGAGCAGCCGGATCAGCCCGTCCCGGAGGAGGGCGAGGTCTTCGGCGAGGACGACGCGCACGGCAGCACCATAGCCAGCTGGGTCGGGCCACCGGGCGGGCTCGTCAGCACGAGCGCGCCGTCGAAGGCGGACAGCCGCCGTTCGATGCCGCGCAGTCCGGTACCCGCCGCCGGGTCGGCGCCGCCGCGGCCGTCGTCGCCGACCAGTAACCGCAGCTCGTCGCCGTCGAGCTGCATGGCCACCACGACCCGCGTAGCGCCGCTGTGCTTGATCACGTTGGTGACGGCCTCGGCCACTGCGAAGTAGGCGGCCGACTCGACCGGGGCGGGCAACCGCCGAGGCACGTCGGACTGCACGTCGACCGGGATCGGCGCGGCCAGCACGAGAGCCTCGACCGCCCCGACCAGCCCGCGGTCCGCGAGCACCGGTGGATGGATGCCACGCACGAGATCGCGCAGCTCGACGAGCGCGGCGCTGCTGGTGTTCCGCGCCTCGGCCAGCAGCGCACGGGCGGCGGTCGGGTCGCGTTCGAGCTCGTCCTCGGCCATCGCCAGGCTCATGCCCAGTGAGACG
The DNA here is from genome assembly GCA_963787985.1 of uncultured Actinomycetota bacterium. Classification (GTDB taxonomy): domain Bacteria; phylum Actinomycetota; class Actinomycetes; order Mycobacteriales; family Jatrophihabitantaceae; genus Jatrophihabitans. The sequence goes on from CAWBEL010000004.1 coordinate 848,947, forward strand.
AGCCGGGCCTGCGCGCCGTCGTGCAGGTCGCGCTCGATGCGGCGCAGCTCGGTGGCCTGGGTGTCGACGGTCTCGGCCCGCGACTCGGTGAGCTGCTGGACGCGTAGCGCGAGCCGGCTCTTCTCCGACGTCGACAGCAGTGCACGGCACAGCGCAGTGTGCACGCGGATCGCCAGGCCCGGCGGCAGCCACCAGAAGACCAGGTCGACGACGCCCTCGATGACGGCGATGAGCGTCAGCGCGAAGCCGACGGTGCCGTTCACGACCAGCCAGTAGGCGTCCCGGCGCCGGGCCGGGTCGCGCGCCAGACCACGGATGCGGTTGAGCAGGTTGCCACCCGTCGGGGCGAGGTAGGGCGACTCGATGTAGCCGTGCCCGTCGAGGTGCCCGATCGTGCGGCGGTGCACGTCGGCGATCGGACGCGTGAAGGCCATCGCGAGCAGCACCACGGGGATGCCGACCCACACCGTGATCAGGGCGGTGCCGACGACGGTGGCGATGAGCAGGGCCAGCGTGGCGACCGCGAGAACCGCAGCCTGCAGTGACCACCACAGCAGCCGAGCCCGGAGCGCGATCTGAACCTTCACGTCACCCATCCTGACGCACGGCGGCGACCGCGACGGTGGAGAAAACCCCACCAGCGTCGGGGATCCAGCACCCGTGCCTGCATCCCTGCGACCCGGAAGCGTGAACGGCGAACCACCACGTCCGTGCGCAGAGAAGGGCACCACCGTGCACCCACGCAAGTCACCTCGCCCCGCCCCGCGGGGACAGAGCGACCGACCGCTCACCGTCCGCCTCGCCCGATGGAGCGCCACCCACCCGTGGCGCGCCATCGGCCTGTGGCTCGTCTTCGTCGCCGTCTGCGTGACTGCCGGCGGCGCGACCTCGCTGCACCAGGCGAGCGCGCTCGATCTCGGCACCGGCCAGTCGGGACGTGCCGCCCAGCTGCTGCACGACGCCCGCCTCGACCCGCCCCCGACCGAAAACGTCCTGGTGACGTCCCGGTCCGGAAAGCTGGACCGCGCCGCGGCATCCGCCGCCCTGGGCGAGGTGTCCGCGCGAATGCGTCACCTACCGCACGTCACCGGCGTCGGCGCGCCCGTCACGTCGCACGACGGCACGGCCGAGACGGTCACCGTGACCCTGCAGCGCAAGGCCGACAGCGGCGACGTCGGTCCCCTGCTGGCCGCGACCTCGGCGGTGCAGCACCGGCACCCGGCCCTGCGTGTCGAGCAGGCCGGCGACCTGTCGCTGAACAAGGCGGTCAACGACCGCGTGAACCAGGACCTGTCGGCAGCGGCCGGCTTCAGCCTGCCCATCACGCTGGTCATCCTGCTCATCGCGTTCGGGGCGATCGTGGCCGCCGGAGCTCCGGTCCTGCTTGCCCTTTCGGCGGTCGCGTCGGCCACCGGGTTGTCGGCGCTGGCCTCGCACGTGATCCCTGACTCGGGCAGCACCTCCAGCATGATCCTGCTGATGGGCATGGCCGTCGGCGTCGACTACTCGCTGTTCTACGTCAAGCGGGCCCGGGCGGAACGGCGGCGGGGGCACAACGCGCTCGACGCCGTCGAGATCGCGGCCGAGACCGCTGGGCACTCGGTGCTCGTGTCCGGGTGCGCCGTGCTGGTGGCGATGTTCGGCCTGTACCTGACCGGCAGCCTGGTGTTCGCCTCGCTGGCGACGGGGTCGGTGATCGTGGTGGCTGTGGCGGTGCTGGGTTCGCTCACCGTGCTGCCGGCGCTGCTGGTCAAGCTCGGTCGCGCGATCGACCGGCCGCGGGTTCCGGTGCTCTGGCGACTCACGTCCGAGACGCGCACCCCCCGGCTGTGGCCCGCGCTGCTGCGTCCGGCGCTCAACGCGCCGAAGCGGACGCTCGCGGTGTCGGTCCTGCTGCTGGTGGCGGTCGCCGTTCCCGCGTTCGGCATGACGTTGCACTCGGACAGCGCGGCGTCGTTGCCGGACGTGATCCCCGCGAAGCACACCTACGACCGGCTCACCGCCGCGTTCCCGAACCAGAACGCCGACCTCCGGGTGGTGGTGAAGTCCTCCGCGGGCCGATCGGCGCAGGTGGTGGACCGGCTGGACGGCCTCGCCGCCTCGGCGGGGCGCAGCGGCGCCTTCCTGTCCGCGCCGGCCGACGTCCGGGACTCCCGGGACGCGACGGTGCACGTGCTCACGCTCGTGGTCCCGGCCGACACCGAGTCGCACCAGGCGCAGGCGGCATTGTCAGCGCTGCGGACGTCGCTGGTGCCGCACGCGGTGGCCGGTCTGCCCCACACGCAGTGGGCGGTCGGCGGCGAGACGGCGGAGTCGGTGGACGCCAGCACCTCGCTGTCGGACCGGATGCCGTTGGTGATCGGCTTCGTGGTCGTCCTGACGATGCTGATCATGGGTTGGGTGTTCCGCTCCGTGACGATTGCCCTGGTCACGGCGGTCGTGAACCTGCTGTCGGCCGGAGCCGCGTTCGGCGTGCTCGTGCTGGTGTTCCAGCACCGGTGGGCCGAGGCGCTACTGGGCTTCCACTCGACCGGCGCTCTGATCAACTGGATCCCGCTGTTCACGTTCGCGGTGCTGTTCGGGCTGTCGATGGACTACCACGTCTTCGTCGTCAGCCGGATCCGCGAGGCGGCCATGACGGGGTTGTCGACGCGCGAGGCCGTCCGCGAGGGGATTGTGGCCTCGGCCGGCACGGTCACGAGCGCGGCCCTCGTCATGGTGTCGGTGTTCTCGATCTTCGCTGCGCTGCACATGGTGGAGATGAAAGAGCTCGGGGTCGGGTTGGCGGTCGCCGTGCTGGTGGACGCCCTGGTGATCCGGACGATCGTGCTGCCGTCGCTGATGGTGCTGCTCGGACGGTGGAACTGGTGGCCCGGACGGATGCCGTCGGTGCCGCAACGCGCGGCCGATCAGGAGCTGGTGCCCGCCTGACCGCCTGATCACGTCGAGTTGTCACGGCTCCGGTGCGTCCTGGCGCCATCGGAGCCGAGACAACTCGCGAGAGCGGCGGAGGGGTCAGGCGGCGTCGAGCGACATCGGGCCGTAGACCTTGCGCGAGTCCTCGAACAGCGTCACCTGGGCGACGCCGGCGTCGGCCAGCTCCCGAAAAGTCTCGCCCAGCCAGCTCTCGGCGTCGGACTGGTTCGGGTGCGCCGGCTGGGTCACCGACACGTCGGTCAGCTCGGTGCCGTCGGCCTGCTCGTACCGCCACGTCCACATGCCCGAAACCCTAGTCACCGCACCCGGCGGACGGCATCCGGCTGCGCCGGGACGCGGTCGGGGTGCAGCACCGACGCCAACGCCTCGACACCGTCGACGAGGCGCGGGCCCGGCCGCACCACCAGGGCGTTGCCGTCGATCGCCCACACCGCCACGTCGGGCACCTGCGCGACGACCTGCGCCCCCTGTTCGCAGGCACCGTCCAGCCCGAAGCCGCAGGGCGTCACGACGACGACGTCCGGCGCGGACTCGCGCACGTCGTGCCAGGTCACCGGCACCGAGCGCTGCCCAGGCCGGGCGCCGACGGGCTCACCGCCGGCCGCCGCGACCAGATCGGGGATCCAGTGGCCGGCCGCGAACGGCGGGTCGACCCATTCGATCATCGCGACGCGGGGCCGCGGTGCGCCTGCCACCGCCGCGGCCACCGCGCCCAGCCGGGCGCGCAGCGACGACACCAGCGTCTCGCCCCGCTCGGCCGCGCGGCACGCACCCGCCACCGTGTGGATCGTGGCGAGCACGTCGTCCAGCGTGTACGGGTCCAAGCGTGACGACGTCGGCGCGGCACCCGAGATGCGCCAGCGCCTCGTCGACCTGCCCGGCCGGCAAAGCGCACACGCGGCAGAGGTCCTGGGTCAGCACGATGTCGGGATCGAGGCCGGCCAGCGCGTCCTGATCCAAGTGGTACAGATCGGCTCCGGCCGCCACCTGCGCCCGGACGTACGCGTCGATCTCGCCCGGCGCCATGCGCGAGGTGTCGCGGCCGCCGACCACCACCGCATGGTCGGACCGTGCCCGGGCCGGGTGATCGCACTCGAAGGTGACGCCGACGAGCACGTCGTCCAACCCGAGGGCGTAGACGATCTCGGTGGCCGAGGGCAGCAGCGAGACGATCCGCACGCCGTTCAGGCCGCCGGTTCGAAGGTGACCGGCGCGGTGAACGCCGCCCGCCGGGCGGCGCGCCGCAACGTCGCGAGCACCGCGGGACCGACCAGCAGCACGGCCAGGAAGGTCGTCACGGCACGACCGGTGTCCCACCCGAGCGAGGTGGTGGCGTCGAAGACGAGGTAGCGGTGCCACTGGTCGCCGAACGAGGCGCCGGGGCGGTAGGCGATCGAGCTGCCGGGGTCGAGCGAGAACGGCCAGAACGACAGGTTGAGCAGGAAGCCGAAGGCGTAGCCCGTGACCGCGCCGTACAGCGCCAGCATGAGCACTTCGGCCCGTCCGCGCATGGGCGGCAACAACCCGGCGAACAGGCCCACCCACGCGCAGCCGAACATCTGGTACGGCAGCCACGGCCCTACGCCGCCGGTGATCAGCGCGGACGCGAACAGCGACGTGCAGCCCAGCGAGAACCCGAACCCGGGCCCGAACACCCGACCGGCGAGGACGAGCACGAAGAACACGGTCTCGATGCCGGCGGTCCCGGCTCCGAGCGGACGCAGCGCGGCGTTGACGGCCGACAGGACGCCGAGCATGGCGACCGCCTTGGCGTCGATGCCGCCGTCCGCGATCTCGGCGAACAGCACGGCGACGACGAGCACGAGCAGCGCGCCGAACATCAGCGGCGCGGTGTAGGAGCGGCCGAACGCGTCCGGCGCCACGACGAACGGCCACAGGAACGCGACGAGGCCGAGGAACGTCGACATGGCGATCGTCAGCGTCGATCGCAGCGGGACGCGTATCGCGGTGTGGCGCCGGATGCGCAGCAGGGTCACGGGGCGACCCCCGCGAGGGCGGCCTCGACCTGGGCCACCGTCAGATACGGCAGCGGCGCGAGGATCTTCGCGACCTGCGGTGCGAAGGCCGGCGAGGCCACGATGACGTCGGTCGTCGGGCCGTCCGCGACGATCTCGCCCTCGGCCAGCACGACGACGCGGTCGGCGGTGGCGGCGACGAACTCAACGTCGTGGGTGGAGACCACCACCGCGCGGCCCTCGGCGGCGAGCAGGTCGACGATGCCGGTCAGGGCGTGCTTGGCCGGGTAGTCCAGGCCGCGGGTCGGTTCGTCGAGCAGGACGATGGCGGGCGCGGCGCGCAACTGCACGGCCAGCACGAGCGCGAGCCGCTGGCCCTCGGACAGGTCACGCGGATGCATGCCGTCCGGCACACCCGGGGCCAACCGGTCGAGCAGCGCGCGGGCGCCGGGGCCGGGGACGCCGGCGGACTCGCGGTCGGCCTGCGTGAGCTCGTCCCGCACGCTGCCCAGGTAGAGCAGGTCCGCCGGGGTCTGCGGCACGAGCCCGACGAGCGTGCGCGCTGCCGCGGGCTCCAGGTCGTGCGGATCGCGGCCGTCGACGTCCACGCGGCCCCGCTGCCGAGGCCCCGACCCCTGCAGCGCCCACAGCAGCGAGGACTTGCCCGACCCGTTACGGCCCATCAGCGCGGTGACCTGGCCACGGCGCAGGGTCAGGTCGACGTCGCGGACGGCGATGACGTCGTCGTAGCGGACCTGGACACCGCTGGCGGACAGGGCGACGCCGCCGTCGTGCGGCGTGGGCCGCGGCGGCGGGACGCTCAGGCCGGCCAGCGCGTCACGCACCGGAGCCACGCGGCGGCGGGCGTCGCGCACGGACAGCGGCAGCGGCGCCCAGCCGGCGAGGCGGCCCAGCTCGACGACCGGCGGCGCGACGACCGTGCTGGCGAACATCGCCGCCGGCAGCCCGTCGTGCACCGTGCCGTCGCCCGGCAGGTGGATGACCCGGTCCGCGTACTGGACGACACGTTCGAGGCGGTGCTCAGCGAGCACGACCGTCACGCCGAGGTCGTGTACCAAACGGGTCACGGCGGCCAGCACCTCTTCGGCCGCGGTCGGGTCGAGCGCGGACGTCGGTTCGTCCAGCACGAGCACCCGCGGGTGTGCGGTGAGCACGGCCCCGATGGCGACGCGTTGTTGCTGCCCGCCGGACAGCTCGTGCAGCCCGCGGGAGCGCAGGTCGGCGAGCCCGAGCAGGTCGAGGGTCTCCTCCACGCGCTTGCGCATGACCTCCGGCGGTACGGCCAGCTGTTCCATGCCGTAGGCGAGTTCCTCCTCGACGGTGTCGGTGACGAAACCCGCGACCGGGTCCTGCCCGACGACCCCCACGACGTCCGCGAGCTCGCGCGGCGGGTGCGTCGCCGTGTCGCGACCCTCGACGACGACCCGGCCGGCCAGGGTGCCCCCCGTGAAGTGCGGGACGAGGCCGTTCACCGCCCCGAGCAGGGTGGACTTGCCGGCGCCGGTGCGCCCGACGACGAGACAGAGCTCGCCCTCCTCGACGTGCAGCGTGACATCGCGGAGCACGGGCTCCGGGGCGTCGGCGTAGGTGATGGTCACGTGCTCGAAATCGATCACGCCGACACCCGTTCGCGGGCGGCGTCGGTGGCGGTGACGCGCGCGCCGGGCGCCGGTAGGGGTCGGCGGCGCACGGGCGGCGGCGCCGCGAACGCGGCCGCGCCGGCGAGCAGGATCGCCAGGGTCGGGACGAGCGGCAGCGGCGGATAGCTCAGCGGGTGCAGCGACGGTGTCAGGCCCGTCGGGTCGACGCTGCTCGAGGCGAACAGCGCGACGGCGCACCCGACGCCGGCCAGGGCGACCACCCATTCCGGCGCCCGCCACGGGTCGGGACGGTAGGTGGTGCGGTGCACCCGCCGCCCGCCGAGCGCGATCCCGGCCGCGCAGAGCACCACGCCGCCCAGGATGCCGGGCAGCGCCAGACCGCGCGCCTGGCTGCCGGCGAGCAGGCCGTAGGCGCCGAGGCAGAGGCCGGCCATGCCGAGCAGCAGCAGGGTGGCCGTGAGCCGCCGGCTGCGTCTCGTCGCGGTGCCGGTGCGTCCGTAACCGCGGGAGTCCATGCCGGCCGCCAGCAGCAGCGCCCGCTCCAGGGCGTCCTCCAGGACGGGGATCACGAACGACCGCAGGCCGCGCAGGCCGCGCCCGTGCCCGGCCCGCAGCCGGCGCGCGCGACGTACGCGCTGCGCGCTCTCGACCAGCTGGGGAGCGAAGCTCAGGGCCACAACCACGGCCACGCCCAGCTCGTACAGCGCCCCGGGCAGCACGCGGAGCGCGCGCTTCGGGTTGGCCAGGACGTTGGCGGCGCCGATACAGCACAGCAACGTGCCGAGCCGCAGCCCGTCGTAGACCGCGCCCAACGTGCCCTCGAGCGTCACCGGCCCACCGAGTTGCACGCCGGCGTACCAGTGCGGCGTGTGCACCTGCGGCAGCGTGAACAGCACGTGGTCACCGGCGGAGCCGTCGGTGGCGAACACGGAGCGGAAGACAACACGCACCGCGACGACGACGAGGGCCAGCAGCAGGTAGTACCGGAAGGCGCGGGCCCACGGAGCGTCACTGCGGCGGTTCACGACGACGACGGCCAGGACGGCCAGCACCAGCACGAGGAGCAGCGGGTTGACGGTGCGGCTGACCGCGGTGGCCATCCCGAGCGCCCACAGCCACCACGCGAGCGGGTGCAGTGCCCGCGGGGTGCGGCCGTCGACCGGGCGGCTCACGGGCGGGTCCGCCCGATGCGGTGGTGGCGGTCGGTCATGGCGGGTCCAGGCTACGGACCTGCACCATCAGGTCCGGCCGGCCCGGCGGCGTAGTGCCACGACGGCCGCTCCCCCGCCGAGCAGCACGACCAGCACCGCGGTGAGGATCAGCGGCAACGGGGAGCCGCCGCCCGACGAGGAGTGCTTCGCCACCGCGGAGGCGGCCGCGAAGTCGGGTGCGCCGGAACCGGCCCTGGACGCTGTCGCCGAGGAGGACGGGACCGCCGAGCCGGACGCGGCGGACGAGGCCGACCGGCTCGCGGCGGCCCGGGACGCGGCCGATGAGCTCGCCGCCGCGCTGGAGTGCGCGGCCGACGACGCTGCGCTGCGCGACCCGGCCGACCCACCGGCCTTCGATCCGCCGTGGTGGCTGCCCGAGCCCGAGCCGCTGCCGTGACCGCCCGACCCGGTGGCATGACCGCCCGAGCCCGCGGCGTCGCCGCCCGACCCGGAACCGCCCGACCCGGAACCGCCCGACCCGCGAACCGCCCGACCCCGAGCCGCCGGAACCGTTGCTGCTGCCTCGCGCCTGCGCCGGGCTGAACGACGGGCCGCCCGACGTGCCGGCCGTGTTCGTGCCGCCGAAGACCCAGGCGTCGATGCTGCCGGCCGGCGGGTGCGAACTCGCGGCGCCGAGCCTGCTGTACGACCAGGACGACGCGCCCGCGCCGGCGTGCCAGTAGGACCAGTAGGCGGTCGCCGGCGGGGTGTTGAAGCAAGGGTCCTGGGACTTGGTGGGGTCGCCGTCGATCCGGCACACGAACCCGCTGCCGTCGTGCACCGTGCCCTCCGTCGTGAACCCGGCCTGGTGCAGGTCGTCCAGCCCGGTCCCCGGCGCCGTCGCGCACCCGCGGCCGACCGGGCCGCCGAAGTGGCCGAAGTCCACGACCACGAGCACGCCGGACGAGCAGGTGCCCCCCGCCGTCGCAGGGTCGGCGAGCACCAGCGGAGCGAACACCGCGACGACGGCCGTCACCAACGCCGCGACGGCCGCCCTCACCGGTAGCGCACCGGCCGCTCTCACCGGTGACGCACCGGCCCGCCGACGCGGTGGCGGCCGGCGGCCTCGGCGATCCGCCGGCGTCCGATCCAGGCGAGCGCCGCCCCGAGGACGAGCAGCAGGGCAGCCCAGAGCAGCAGGTTCTGCGTCGGGACGCCGGTGTTCGCGGTACTGCCGGCCTGCACCGCTGAGCCCGATCCGGCGGGTGCGGCAGGTGCGGATGATCCCGGCGCCGCAGACGACGAACCCCCCGCCGGTGCGGACGAGGTGCCCCCGCCCGGGGGCGTCGACGATCCGCCTCCGGCAGTGGCGGCCGCACGCGGCAGCGACAGGATCCGCGCCCCGGCCAGCGTCACCAGCGAGCGCTGCGCCGCCGCCGCGACCGCCTGGGTCGAGGAGCGCAGGTCGGGGGTGCTGTTCGACGTCGTGCCGAAACCGCCGGAGCTGACCGACAGGCTCGCCAGCCCCGAGAGCGCCGACTGCCACGCCACGATCGGCGTCGTCAGCCGGGCGCCCGGCGGGTCGGCGGTGACCGAGTCCAGCGCCATCACGAGGGTCTGCAGACCGTTCGACGCGAGCGCGGTCGAGTTGCTGTTCTCCCCTGCCGCGCCCGAGAACAGCCCGGACGAGCCCTGCACGTGCTGCAGGTAGGTCAGGGCGCGCCCGAGCCACTCGTCGGTTCCGGACACCGTCGCCAGCGCCTGGACCGCGAAGCCGGTGGTGTCGACCTCGGACTTGCACTTGTCGCCGGGGGCGATGAGCGTGGAGGTGAAGCCGCCGTCCGCGCACTGCAGCTGGTGCAGCCGCACGACCTCCGGGCTCGTCGCGGCGAGGTGGTCCGCCGTGACGGGCGAGGCCTGCAACGCGAGCACGCCGAGGGCCTGCGACACCGCGCTGTAGGACGACACGAAGTCACCCGGTGCCGTGCACGTGCCGTCGGTCGCAGTCGTGGTGCAGACGTGGGCGCGCAGGATGCCCAGCAGGTCGGTGCCGCCGAAGGAGTGCGGGTCGTTACCCGTGCTCTCGGCGACGAGCGCCAGCTTGGCGAGCGACCCGCTGTACGGGCCGCCGAAGGCTCCGGACGTGTCGGCGTAGTCGTCGACGTGGTTCTTGAGGTAGCTGACCATCGCGTCGACGCTCGACTGGTGGCCGCCGGCCGCGAGCAGGCCGAACACCCCGTCGGCGGTGAGGCCCTGGTCCGGTCCGAACGAGTTCGTGTAGTGGTCCCCGTCCGTGAGCTGCCCCACGAGATAGTCCGCGCCGGTCGCGGCGTCCCCCCGGGTGGCCAGGTCGTCGAGCACCGAGCTGAAGGGGGTGCCCACGACCCCGTTCACGGCCTGGGTGCTGGCCCGCAGGTCCGAGCCATTGACGCCCTCGGCGACGTCGAACCCGCCGTCGGCGTTCTGCACACCGGCCAGGAACCCGTCGGCCTTCGTGATCTCGCCGGCGTAGGTCGAACCGTCGAGGTGCAGCGCCTGCACCGCGAGCGCGGCGGAGTTGGTGGACGTCCCCGACGCCCCGGGGAATCCGCCGTCCGCCTTCTGCTGGTGGGCCAGCCACACCAACGCCTTGGCCACCGCGGTGCGCGCCGCGGAACTTCCACTCAGCGACAGGGCCGTCGCCGCAACCGCCGTGCTGTCGACGTCCGGCGCCGACCCGGTGGAGGGGATGAGGCTAGGGAAACCGCCGCCCGCGGTCTGCAGGCTCTCCAGGTAGGCGATCGGGCTGGCCGCGCCGCCGGCGTCGTCGGCGCGGAGTTGGGCGATGACGCCGATCGCCTGGCCGAATACCGAGCTGGTGTAGGCGTAGTTGCCCTTCGCCGCGCACCGGGCACCGCTCGCGCCGGTGCACACCAGCGAGTCCATGGCGTGGACGAGGTCGACCCCGCCGAAGGACCGCGGGTCGTTGCCGGTGGCCTCGGCGAGCAGGGCCACCTTGGCGACGTACTGTCCGCCGGCGAACGCCGCGTCAGGGCCCGACAGGAAGGTGTAGTCGTTCTGGTTCGACTTCACGTAGTCGACCATGGCGGCGAGGTCGCCGTCGGCGGTGCCGGCCGAGGCCAGACCTAGAGCCCCGTCGATGGTGAGGCCGATGTCCGCCGTGCCGGGGAAGGCCTCGTAGTGGTTGCCGCCGACGAGCACGCCCGGCTTGGTGAGGTAGCCGACGGCCGCGGCGAGATCAGCGGCCGCGGGCGATCCGGCCGCGACGCGGGGCGTGAGCGCCGCGTGGCGGGCACGGGACAGCGTGGAGGTCGCCGCGGTCCCCGTCGGCAGCCCGGCGCGCACCTGGTTCGGGGTGAAGGACGGTGTGCCGGTGGTGCCGCCGGTGTTGGTGGCGCCGTACGTCCACGCCTCGACCTCGCCGTTGGCCGGGACGTCGCTGTCGGCGCCGACCGGGCTGTACGTCCAGGTGTTCACGCCCTTGGCCGCGGTCCAGAAGGACCAGTACGCCGACGAGGCCGGCGGATTGACGCAGGCGTCCTGGGAGGTGGTCGGGTACCGGGCGCCGGACGCGAACAGCGGGTTGCCGAGCCGGCAGATGAAGCCCGGGAAGCGTTGTGTGTTGGTGATCGTGAACCCACCCGCGGTCAGCAGGCCGCGGGCGGTGGTGAGCGTCGTGCCGCAGCCACGGACGATCGGACCGCTCCAGTGCGCGAAGGTCACCGCCACCAGCGCGCCCTTCGTCGTGGTGCACGAGCCCACGCCGCCGACCACGGTCGTGGTCGCCGGGGCGGCGGGAGCGGCCACCGCCACCGTGCGCGTCGTCGAGGAGGCGCGGTAGTGGTTCCGGACGCCGGAGTAGCCGGCGACCACCGCGGTGCGCGCGGCGTGCGCGAACGACGTGCGGCAGGTCGCGCGTCCGGTGCTTCGGCTGACGGCCTTGGCCGAGCAGCCGGCTGCCGTGTGCCCGGCGATCACGAAGCGCACCGTTCCGCCGCTCGGGTGGGGCGTGACGGTGGCCGTCAGCGTCACCGCGGTGCCGCGCACCGGGTGCGCCGGCACGGTCAGCGCCGTCGTGGTGCGGTGGACCGTGGTCGCAGCGTCGGCGGTACCGGTGATCGCCGCGGCGCCGACGGCAGTGGCAGAGCACAGCGCGCTGACGGAGAGCAGGGTGGCGATGCGGGTGGACGTGCGCTTCATGCTGGACCCGTTCTGGTCGGGGTCCGTCGTGGGGTGCGGCGCCGGAGCGCCCGTACGTGATCGTCCCCCGGGGCGGGATGCACCCCGAGAACACGAATCCCCGCGCCCTTGCGGAAGGGCACGGGGACGGATCGGGCCCGAGACGGGCCCGGCTCCGTCCCGCGAACCGCGACGAGACAGTGGCCTGCAATCCCCGGCGGGCATTCCGACTTCTCGCCGAAGCGAGTCACGGCTGCGGGTCAGTGCCGGTCTCGCACCGGCTTCCCCCGCTGGGGACCATGTAGTTCTGTGTCGGCTGCCGGGCTACCGGCGGCCGAGCGAACCGTATACGTCGTGATCGAGGGCGGTCAACGCGGCCCCCGTCACGTCGACCCGGGTGCCCACCGGCGCACCGCGCCCTGGACATACTGGCGAACGGGCGCCCTGGGCATACTGGCGCGGTGAACCCCTCCGACCTCGATCTGGCTGCGCTGGGCGCCGAGGTCGAGTGGACGGACGCCGCAGCCGTTACCGAAGCGCGCACCAGCGCTCCGGCGGCGAGCGGGCGCCTCGGCGAGCTGACCGGTTGGTTGGCCGGCGTGCAGAGCCACTACCCGCCGCACCCACCCAAGCGCGTCCGCTGCGTGGTCGTGGGCGGGGCGGGCGCGGACACGGCGGCCGTCGCGGCCGACCTCGACGTCGGACTGGCCGACCTCGGCATCGCGGGCACTGTCGGCGCGGCGTTCGCGGCCGGGGTGGACGCCGCCGACGACGAAGTGGACGGCGGCACCGACCTGCTCGTGGTGGCCGATCCCGACCTGTCCGCCGCGGCGGCGGTGCTCGTGTCGGTGCTGACCGGCGCCGAGCCCGTCGCGCTGCTGCCTCGGGGTGCGGCGGCGGTGGACACCACGTCCTGGATCGCCCGCGCCACCCACCTGCGTGACGCCCGCCGGGTGGCCCTGCCCGTCCGGCACGACGCCAACGCCCTGCTCGCGGCGCTCGATCAGCCGTCGCTGGCCGCGACCGTCGGCCTGATCCTGCGGGCCGCCGCGCGCCGGACCCCGACGGTGCTGGACGGGACGGCCGCCCTGGCCGCGGCCCTGCTCTGTCACGACGTGCAACCACGATCCGCCCTGTGGTGGCGGGTGGCCGACCGTTCCGCCGACCCCGTCCACCGCGCCGTCGTCCAGGAGCTCAACCTGCAGCCGCTGCTGGATCTCGCCACCACCTCCGGCGATGGCATCGCCGGACTGCTCACCGTGCCGCTGCTGCACGCGGCGGCCGTCCGGGCGGCGAGCCGATGAGCGGGCGGCTCCCCCGGGACGAACGCGACGCCGTCACCTGGGAGGTTCGCGTCGCCGCGGCCTGGGCCTGGCGACTGCTGATCATCGGCATCGTCCTGTACTTCCTCGCGCAAATCTTCCTGCGTATCGAGCTCGTAGCGTTCTCCTTCGTACTCGCGCTGTTCTTCACGGCCGTCCTGCACCCGCTCGAGCGGCTGTTCAGTCGCCTGCCCGGCCCGCGCTCGGTGTCGGCCGGGCTCGCGCTGCTCGTCGGGTTGCTCGTGCTGGCCGGCATCGCCACCTTCGTCACCTGGCAGATCAACACGCACGCCGGCCAGCTCGGTGACCAGGTCTCCAATCTGGTCACCCGCACCCGCAACTGGCTGCGCACCGGACCGCTGCACCTGAAGTCCGCGGACCTCGACAAGATCGCGCAGAATCTGTCCAACACCATCAAGACCCACCAGAGCGCCCTGATCAGCGGCGCGATCGACACCGTGCGCACGGTGGCGGAGTTCTTCGGTGCGCTGCTTCTGGTGCTGTTGACCACGTTCTTCCTGCTGCGCGACGGCGACGCCATCTGGGAGTGGACGGTGCGGCTGTTCCCGCGTCGGTCGCAGGATCGCCTCGATTACGCCGCCCGCGTCGGGCTGGCGGACCTTCGGCGGCTACATGCGCGGCCAGGTCCTCATCGCCGTGTTCCACGGCGTCTCCGTCACGATCGTGCTGCTGATCCTGCGAGTGCCCCTGGCCGCCGCACTCGGGGTGCTGATCTTCCTCGGCTCGTTCATCCCGCTCGTCGGCCTGACCGTCACCGGTGCACTGTGCGTCGCCGTAGCGCTGCTCGAGCACGGCTTCACGGCGGCCATCGTCGTCGCCATCGCGATCATCGTGCTGGTGCAGCTCGAGGCACACCTGCTGCAGCCGCTGATCATGAGCCGCAGCGTCGAGGTGCACCCGCTCGCCATCGCCCTTGCCGTGCTGACGGGGACGACCCTGTCCGGGATCGTCGGGGCACTCCTGGCGGTGCCGTTCGTCGCCTTCGTCAACTCGACGGTGGCCGCCCTGCGGGACGTGCCCGATCTACCGGTCGGCGACTCGAATTTTCCGGTGCAACAACGCCGTTCGGTGAACGGTGACCCCGTCGACCTCGTCGCCGAGGCCGCCGAGGTCGCGGATTCCTCAGGGGATGCCGACGCCCCGTCCGCAGGAGCGACCTCGGCCGACTGACCGGCGACCGCGCGGCCTGAGAGGCGTCAGCGCACGTGCGACGGCACGAACGGCGGCCGCATCACCCGGACGCGGCTGCGCCGCCCGCGCACGTCGATCTCCAGCTCGTCGCCGTCCTCGACCTCGGCCTCGGTCGCGACCAGGGCGAGGCCGATGCCGACACGCCGGGTCGGCGAGAACGTGCCGCTGGTGATCTCGCCGACGGCGGTGTCGCCGGAGTACACCGGCATGTGCGCGCGCGGGATGCCACGGTCGAGAGCCTCCAGACCGCGCAACGTCCGCTCCGGACCGGCGTTCTTTTCGGCCAGAAGTGCGTCCCGCCCCCAGAATGTGTCCTTGCGCCAGCCCACCGCCCAACCGGACCGGGCCTGCAGCGGTGAGATGTCGAGCGACAGGTCCTGCCCGTGCAGCGGGTAACCCATCTCGGTACGCAGGGTGTCGCGCGCCCCGAGCCCGGCCGGCAGGCCACCGAGGTCGGTGACCGCGGCAAGCAGCGCGTCCCACAGCGGTGCCGCGTCCGTGGCGCCGGGGACCAGCTCGTAGCCGTGCTCGCCGGTGTAGCCGGTGCGGCACACGCGGACGGGTCGGCCGTCCCAGAGACCGTCGGTCCAGCTCATGTAGTCCAGGGCCGCGGGCAGCCCGACGCGCTCGAGCACGTCGGCCGAGCGCGGGCCCTGCACCGCGAGCACCCCGAACTCGACGTGCCGATCGGTGACGTCGACCCCCGCCGGCGCAGCGGCCTGCAGCCGGCGCACCACCTCTGCGGTGTTGGCGGCGTTGGGGACGAGGAACACCTCGTCGTCGGATACGAGGTAAGCGATGAGGTCGTCGACCACGCCGCCGCCGGTGTCGCAGCACAGCGTGTACTGCGCCTGCCCCGGACCGACGCGGCCGAGATCGTTGGTCAGGCAGGCGTTGACGAAGTCCCGGGCTCCGCGGCCGGTGACCGAGGCCTTGCCGAGGTGCGAGACGTCGAACAGTCCCACGGCGTCGCGGACCGCGGCGTGCTCCTTGAGCACCCCGCCGCCGGCCGCGGCGTATTCGATGGGCATCTCCCAGCCGCCGAAGTCGGCGAGCTTGGCGCCCAGCGCCACGTGCCGGTCGTGCAGGGGCGAGCGGAGCAGGTCGGTCATGGCGCCAACCTACCGAGGCAATGTCGCCGGGTCGGGCCCTACTTGCTCGCCGCCACCACGACGAGAACGCAGCACGAGGTAACCACGGGCCACGCGCATGATCGCCCCGCGCCGCGGGCCCCGGGGACGTGGCTCCTACGATCGCGGGCATGCCGTCCGTGAGCGTTGTCGCCCCGACCTCTCCGATCCGCGCCGACGCCGTCGTGGTCGGCCTGCACCAGAGTTCGTCGGGGCCGACCCTCGCCCCCGGAGGGAATGCGGTGGCCGAGGCGCTGGACGGCCGGCTGCCGGACGCGCTGAAGGCGCTGGGCGCCACCGGCCGGATCGACGAGGTACTGCGCATCCCGACGCTGGGGCTCGCCGACTTCCCCCTCGTCGTCGCGACCGGCCTCGGGCCGGCCGGGTCCGGTGACGACGAGGCCGCCGAAGCGGTGCGCCGCGGCGTCGGCGCCGCATTGCGCGGGTTGATCGGGAAGCGTCGCGTGCACATCGCGCTCGACGCCGCCCCCGGCGCCGTGGCCGAGGGCGCCCTGC
The DNA here is from genome assembly GCA_963787985.1 of uncultured Actinomycetota bacterium. Classification (GTDB taxonomy): domain Bacteria; phylum Actinomycetota; class Actinomycetes; order Mycobacteriales; family Jatrophihabitantaceae; genus Jatrophihabitans. The sequence goes on from CAWBEL010000004.1 coordinate 864,992, forward strand.
TCGGCGCCTACGGCTTCACCTCCTACAAGTCACGAGCGCCCCGCCCCGGACTGCGCACCGTCGCCCTCGCGGCGCCGACCGCGGCCCGGTCCGCCGTCCGGCGCGCGACCGTCGTCGCCGAGGCCGTCTGCCACGCGCGCGACCTGGTCAACACGCCGCCCAACGACCTCTACCCCGAGACCTTCGCGACCCGCGCCGCCGAACTGGCCGGCGAGCAGGGGCTCGCCGTCGAGGTGCTCGACGAGCGCGCGCTCAAACGCAAGGGCTACGGCGGCATCCTCGGCGTCGGGCGCGGTAGTGCGCGGCCCCCGCGGCTGGTACGGATCAGCTACCGCACGGCGAAAGCCCGCGCTCACTTGGCGCTGGTCGGCAAGGGCGTCACCTTCGACTCGGGCGGGCTGAACCTCAAGACGGCCAACATGGCCGCGATGAAGTCCGACATGGGCGGGGCAGCGGCCGCGGTGGCCGCCGTCGTCGCAATCGCAGCGCTGAAGCTGCCGGTCGACGTCACCGCGACGGTGCCGATGGTCGAGAACATGCCGTCCGGAACGGCCTACCATCCCTCCGACGTGCTCCGCATGTACGACGGGTCGACCGTCGAGGTCGGCGACACCGACGCCGAGGGCCGCATCATCCTGGCCGACGCGGTGGCCCGGGCGGCCGAGGACCACCCGGACTTCCTCATCGAGGCCTCCACGTTGACGGGCGCGCAGATCATCGCGCTCGGGCCCAAGCTGATCGGCGCCATGGGCACCGAGACTTGGCGCGACGAGGTGGTCGCGGCGGCCCGCACGGCCGGGGAGGGCATCTGGCCGATGCCGCTGCCGACCGACCTCCGCTCCCGGCTCGACTCCCCCGTGGCCGACATGGCCAACATCGCGAGCGAGCGCTGGGGCGGGATGCTGCTCGGCGGCCGCTTCGTCGGTGAGTTCGTCCCCGACGACCTGCCCTGGGTGCACCTGGACATCGCCGGTCCGGCGTTCAACCAGGCCGGCCCCCGCGACTACACACCGAAGGGCGGCACCGGCGCCGGGGTCCGGACGATGATCGCCGCCGCCGAACGCCTCGCCCGCGGCTGACCGGCGCCCCACATCCGGGCATCTGACCGCCGGCGGGACGCGAGTGCCAAGATGGACAGGACCCCGGACGAACGGGCAGCACAGGGCAGGAGCAAGCAGGTGGCAGACAACCAGGCCGACGTCGTCATCCTCGGTGGCGGGAGCGGCGGCTACGCCGCGGCGCTGCGCTCGGCGGAGCTGGGCAAGTCCGTCGTGCTGATCGAGAAGGACAAGGTCGGCGGCACCTGCCTGCACCGCGGCTGCATCCCGACCAAGGCCCTGCTGCACGCCGGCGAGATCGCCGACGGCGCCCGCGAGAGCGCCACCTTCGGCGTCAACGCCACCTTCGAGGGCATCGACATGGCCGGCGTCAACAAGTACAAGGACGGTGTCGTCAGCAAGAACTTCAAGGGCCTCACCGGGCTGATCAAGAGCCGCGGCATCGAGATCGTCGAGGGCGAGGGCAAGCTCGTCGGCCCGAAGACCGTCGCCGTCACCAAGGCCGACGGCTCGAGCGACAGCTACACCGGAAGCTCGGTCATCCTGGCCACCGGCTCGTACTCGCGGACCCTGCCGGGGCTCGAGGTCGACGGGCACCGTGTCATCGCCAGCGAGCACGCGCTGCAGCTCGACCACGTGCCGGACTCGGCCGTCGTGCTCGGGGGCGGGGTCATCGGCTGCGAGTTCGCCTCCGCCTGGACCTCGTTCGGCACGAAGGTCACGATCGTCGAGGCGCTGCCGCACCTCGTCCCCCTCGAGGACGAGGCCAACTCCAAGCAGCTCGAGCGTGCATTCCGGCGCCGCAAGATCGACTTCAAGCTCGGCGTCCGGTTCGAGAGCGTCGAGCCCACCGACACGGGCGTGCGCGTGCACCTCGAGGGCGGCGACACGCTCGAGGCCGAGGTGCTGCTCGTCGCCGTCGGGCGCGGCCCGGTGTCCGAGGGTCTCGGGTACGAGGACCAGGGCATCACCGTCGAACGCGGGTTCGTCATCACCGACGAGTACCTGCGCACGTCGGCCGAGGGGGTGTACGCCGTCGGCGACCTCGTCTCGATCGACTCGCAGCCGCACCTGCAGCTGGCCCACGTCGGTTTCGCCGAGGGCATCCAGGTGGCCGAGCACATCGCCGGGTTGCCGGTGGTGCCGATCGACTATGCCGGCGTCCCGCGTATCACGTACAGCCAGCCTGAGGTCGCCTCCGTCGGTCTGACCGAGGCCGCCGCGATCGAGCGCTACGGCAAGGATGCGGTCAAGACCGTGACCTACGACCTGTCCGGCAACGGCCGCAGCGCGATCCTCAACACCCGGGGCGCGGTCAAACTCGTGGCGCAGCAGGACGGCCCGGTGCTGGGCGTGCACATCGTCGGTGACCGCGTCGGCGAGCTGATCGCCGAGGCGCAGCTGATCTACAACTGGGAGGCGCTGCCCAGCGAGGTCGCCCAGCTGATCCACCCGCACCCGACGCAGTCCGAGGCGATCGGCGAGGCGCACCTGTTGCTCGCTGGCAAGCCGCTGCACGTACACGACTGACCCTGCTCCACCTACGACCCTGCTCGACCCGTCCGACCACGTACCCGGTTAGCCCCGCCCGAAGGAGCCCCTGCCCCATGTCGACGTCCGTGACCATGCCGCGTTTGGGTGAGAGCGTCACCGAGGGCACCGTGACCCGCTGGCTCAAGGCCGAGGGCGAGCACGTCGACGCCGACGAGCCGCTGCTCGAGGTGTCGACGGACAAGGTCGACACCGAGGTCCCGTCGCCCGCCGCCGGCACGCTGCTCTCGATCAAGGTGCAGGAGGACGAGACGGTCGAGATCGGGACGGAGCTCGCCGTCATCGGCGACGCCGGTGAGGACGCCGGGACGAGCGACGACTCGTCCGGCGGGCAGGCCGAGGCTGCCGAGCCGGAGCCCGAACCGGAACCGGAGCCCGAGCCGGAACCGGAGCCCGAGCCGGAACCGGAGCCCGAGCCGGAACCGGAGCCGGAACCGGAACCGGCTCCCGCCGCGCAGGCGCCCAAGCCGCGCCCGCAGCCCGCACCCGCCGCCGCTGCGCCCGCCCCGGCCGCGAGTCCCGGCTCGAGCGATGCCGCGAACGAGGCCGCTGCGTCGACCGGTTCGGAGGCGCCCTCGGCTGCGCCGGAGACCTCCGACGCGTCCGGATCCGACGACGACTCCGTCGCCGGTGCCTACGTGACTCCGCTGGTGCGCAAGCTCGCCAGCGAGCACGATGTCGACCTGTCGACGATCCAGGGCACCGGGGTCGGCGGGCGGATCCGCAAGTCCGACGTACTCGCCGCAGCAGAGGCCGCCGCCGACAAGGCCGCTGAGGACAAGGCTGCTGAGGACGCGGCCTCCCAGCGCGCTGCCTCGTCGCAGGCCTCGTCGTCGGCCGCTGCATCCTCCGCCGCAGGCCCCACCGATCAGCCCGTGGCTGCCGCCACCGCCGCCGCGACCGCTACGCACCAGCGCGGCACGGTCGAGCCGATGTCCCGCATGCGGCAGGTCATCGCCACCCGGATGGTCGAGTCGCTGCAGGTGTCGGCCCAGCTGACCACTGTCGTCGAGGTCGACGTCACCCGGATCGCCCGGCTGCGCGACCGCGCCAAGGCCGAGTTCGAGCGGCGCGAGGGCGTGAAGCTGTCGTTCCTGCCGTTCTTCGCCGTTGCCACCATCGAGGCCCTCAAGGCCCACCCGGTGGTCAATGCCTCGATCGACCTGGCCAAGAAGGAGATCACCTACCACGACGCCGAGCACCTCGGCATCGCCGTCGACACCGACCGCGGCCTGCTCGTGCCGGTGATCCACGACGCGGGCGACCTCAACCTCGGCGGCCTGGCACGCAAGATCGCCGATCTCGCCGAGCGCACCCGGGGCAACAAGGTCAGCCCGGACGAGCTCGGCGGCGGCACCTTCACCCTGACGAACACCGGCAGCCGCGGCGCGCTGTTCGACACCCCGATCATCAACCAGCCACAGGTCGGCATTCTCGGCACCGGCGCAGTGGTCAAGCGCCCGGTCGTGATTACCGACGACGAGCTGGGCGAAACGATCGCCGTGCGCTCAATGGTCTACCTCGCCTTGTCCTACGACCACCGGATCGTCGACGGCGCCGACGCCGCCCGCTTCCTGGTGACCATCAAGCAGCGGCTCGAGGCCGGCGCCTTCGAGCGTGCCCTCGGCCTCGCCTGACGGGCGGGCGGTCGGGCGTCAGCGGACCACACCGCGCGGGTAGGGAGACGGCATGAGAGTCGTGCTCACCGGGGCTTCCGGGCTGATCGGACCCGCCCTGCGCGACTCACTCGTCGCCGACGGTCATGCCGTGCGAACACTCGTCCGGCGGCCACCGAATGGGCCGGACGAGGATCGCTGGGACCCGGCGAAGGACCGGCTCGACCCCGCGGTGCTCGAGGGCGTGGAGGTTGTCGTCTGCCTGTCCGGCGCCGGTGTCGGCGACAAGCGCTGGACCGACTCGTACAAGCGCACGATCGTGTCGAGCCGCGTCGAGAGCGTGGGCACGGTGTCCCGCACGATGGCAGCCGCGCAATCGAGCGCACGGCTCGTCTGTGCGTCGGCCGTCGGGTACTACGGCGACACGGGCGATGCCACCGTTACCGAGGACACCCCGCCGGGGAACTCGTTCCTGTCCGACGTCTGCGTGCGGTGGGAGGGAGCCGCGGAGCCCGCCGTCGACGCCGGCATCACCGTCAGCCACCTGCGCACCGGGCTGGTGCTCGCGCGCGACGGCGGATTGCTGGCCCGTCTCGTACCGATCGTGAAAGGCGGCGTCGGCGGCAAGCTGGGGTCGGGCCGCCAGTACATGCCGTGGATCAGCCTGGCGGACGAGATCCGTGCGATCCGTTTTGCCATGGAGCACGATCTGCCGGGACCGCTGAACCTGACCGGGCCGGCCCCGGTTCGCAACGCCGAGTTCACCCATGCCCTGGGCGAGATCCTGCATCGCCCGACGGTACTTCCGGTACCCGGCATCGCGGCGCGTCTGGCGCTCGGCGAGTTCGCCGGGGACGTACTCACCGGCCAGAACGCCATCCCGCAACGGTTGACCGAGGCCGGTTTCGAGTTCTCGCACCCCGACGTACGGACGGCCCTGCGCGCCGTGCTCTGAGCGCATCACGACATCACAACATCCCGATCACGACGCCCGCGTCTGGTCGGCGATGCGCCACCCGCCGGCGGCGTGCACGAGAACGATGCGCAGCCGGGTGGCGGGAACGGCCGCCGTGACGCCCCGGGTCGCCCCGCTGCAGAGCAGTCGCGCCGACGCCAGCGTGGCCGACGCCGTCAGGACGGTGGCGGCGCCCGACCGCGTGGCCCGCACGTCGGTGAACGCGGTCGTGGCCCGGCTCAGTCCGCACCCGGCCGGCACGATGCGGCGTAACTGGGCGGCGTCGGCCGCGACGAGCGCCGGCGAGGAGTAGACCCCGCGCAACAGGCTGACGTCGCGCGTCGCGTAGGCGCGGACGCGCACGCCGTCCAGCGTGTGCAACCGTGCTGTCCACACGTCGCCGGCCGGTTCAGCCACCGCCACCCCCCGTGAGCGGCTCCGCGCCGGGGTACTCCGTAGCGGGCTGGGCATCCGGACCGTCGCGTGCGCGGCGTCCGAGACCTCGGGCCGATGCGCAGCCGGCCGCCCGCCGGACGGGCCACCAGTCAGGACGAGCACCACCGCCGCCACCAGCAGGGCGGCGACAACACCGACGGCGCCGACGAGCCGGCGACGTGGCCGGCGGCCGGGAACGGGGATGGCGGGCCGCGGCGGCGACCGTACCGAGGCCGTCGGAGCGGGCGCGCCCGGCCGCGACGATCCCGCCGCGGCCGGCGCCGACACCGACCGAACGGCGGGCGTGGCGTCCCGTGGGCGGGTGAACGCGGGCCGGCTCGCGTCCGCCACCCCGACCGACACCGATTCGACCGACACCGGCCCGACCGACACCGGCCCGACTGACACCGGCCCGTCGGCACCGCTCGATCGCCGCCACGGCAGGCGCGTCGACGCGGGCGTGCCCGAGGCCGGAGGGGCAGAGGCAGGAGTGCCGGAGCCCAGAGCGGCCGGCATGGGAGTGCCGGACGCCGGCCTGGACGAGCCCTTGGCGGCGGAGGCCGGCGCGACCGGCACCGCGGCGTGCCGTCCGCCGGAGCGCGGGGACGTCTCGGCCGGCGAGGGCGGTACGGCGACGCCGGGCGGCGGCTCGGGACGGGTGCGCCCGGCCGCGAGCTCGACCGCGACCGGCGTACCGCTGTGCCGCAGATCCAGCGCGAGGTCGGCGGCGCTGCCGCGGTGGAGCGGGTCGGGGTGCAGCGCGCGTCGCACGACGTCCGCCATCGCTTCGTCCACGCCGGCCGCGGCCAGCCGGGCCCCGACCGCGGCGAGATCGCCGTCCCGGGCACGCTCGAGCACCGCATCGACGGTCCCGCCCTGCCACAACGGCTCGCCCACCAGCGCGTGCAGCGCCACCGCGGCGAGCATGAACACGTCGCTGGACGGTGAGGGGAACTCGCCCCGGGCCACGATCGGGTCGACGTAGGCGGGCGTGCTCTCGGTCCCGGACTCGTCCCCGGTCAGCCGCGCCACGCCGAGATCGGCGAGCAGGGCCGTGCCGCGGGCGGAGAACAGCACGTTGGCGGCGCTGACGTCGCCGTGGACGACACCGGCGCCGTGCAGGTAGGCCAGCGCCGCCGCGACCGGTGCGAGCGCGGTGATGACCTCGCCCTCGGTGAGGCGTCCGCGCACCGCGATCAGCTCGGCCAGCGATCCGCCGTCAGCCAGGTCGAGGACGAGCACCGCAGCCGAGCCGTCCGGCACCAGGGCGTGCAGTCGCACGAGATGCGGGTGGTCCAGCACCGCGAGCTTGGCCGCCTCGGCGTGCGCGCGCTGCAGCTGCCCGGCGCCGGGCACGAGCAGGCGCTTGAGCGCCACCCGCTCGCCCGTCGCCGCGATGCGCGCGCGCCACACCTCGCTCGAGCCGCCCCGCCCGAGCTGCTGCTCGAGCACGTAACCCCTGACTCGCCACCCGCTCGCCATGGTCCGAGGCTAGGCACCGGACGAGCGGCCGTCGGACTTGTCCACAAGGCGATCGCTGCCTCGTCGCGTTGTCCACACGACGCCGGATTCCCCCACCCGGCGGCGGTGCCGTGTGCTACCGGAGAACACGTCGCCGCTACGCTCGCTGCTCGTGCCTGCTGACGCTCCGACCATCCTCGCCACCTCGGGCGGCATCGTCCCCGGCCGCCGCGTGCGGTGGGAGCTGGGTCCACTGACCGAGTTCGCGCTCGAGCTCGCCGGGGTCGACGGACGCGCGCCGCGCGTGTGCTTCCTGGCCTCCGCGTTGGGCGACGATTCCTCGACGATCTACGCCTTCTACCAGGCGGCGCTGGCGCGGGGCCTGCAGCCGTCCCACCTCGCCCTGTTCCCGATGCCGAACGTCGACGACGTCACCGCGCATCTGCTCGCCCAGGACGTGGTCTGGGTGTGGGGCGGCAGCGTGGCCGGACTGCTGGCGATGTGGCGGCTGCACGGCGTGGACGCGGCGATGCGCGAGGCGTGGAACGCCGGGGTCGTGCTGACCGGCGTGTCGGCCGGTTCCATCTGCTGGCACGTCGGCGGCACCACCGACTCCTTCGGGCCCGACCTGCGCGCGGTCGACAACGGCCTGGGGCTGGTGCCCTACTCCAACGGCGTGCACTACGACTCCGAGGAGCAACGCCGGCCGCTGTTCCAGTCGCTCGTCGCCGACGGAACCCTGCCGGCCGGGTACGCGACCGACGACGGTGTCGGGCTCCTCTACCGCGGTACCGACCTGGCCGAAGCCGTCACCGAGAAGGACGGCAAGGCGGCGTACCAGGTGGTACAGACTGCGGACGGGCGCGCCGAGGAGACCACGATCGAGCCGCGTCCGCTGCCCGGATCGCGCTGACAGATCGCTTTGAAGCGTCCGAACGCCCTGCCGGAACCGGTCCGGCAGGGCGTTCGTCTCTTGCGGATCCTCGGTCAGTCCGGGGCCGAGGCCGCCGCCAGCTTCGACGGCCACCAGATCTTCTTGCCGATGTCCCAGCTCAGCGCCGGCACGATGATCGACCGCACCAGGATCGTGTCGAGCAGCACCCCGAAGGCCACGGCGAACCCGATCTCGGCCAGGAACACGATGGGCAGCACTCCGAGCACGGTGAACGTCGCCGCCAGCACGACACCGGCAGAGGTGATGACGCCGCCGGTGACGGCCAACGCGCGCACGATCCCGTCCCGGGTGCCGTGCTCCAACGTCTCCTCTCGCACCCGGGTCATCAGGAAGATGTTGTAGTCGATGCCCAGCGCTACGAGGAAGATGAACGCGAACAGCGGGAACGCCGGATCGGCGTTCGCGAAGTGGAACACGTGGTTGAAGAAGAACGCGCTCACCCCCAGGGTCGCCGCGAACGACACCACCACCGACACGATGAGCAGCACCGGCGCCAGAACAGCCCGCAACAGCACTCCGAGCACGATGAGGATCACGACCAGCACGATCGGGATGATCAGCTTGATGTCGCTGCGGGACGCGTTCTGGATGTCGAGGTAGGTGGCCGAGCTGCCGCCGACGCGCGCGTCGGCGCCCGACACCTTGCTCACCGCCGAGCGCAGCCGGTTGACGGTGTCGAAAGCCGCCTGCGAGTCGTAGGTGTCGACCAGCGTGGCGCCGACCAGCAACTTGCCGTTGTGCGGGGTGACCTGGATCGCGGCCGGCGGACAGCCCGTGCCGATCGCTCGTGCCGCGGCCGGGTTGGCCTTGAACGCCGCGGCGGCCTTGGCGTAGTCGATCTCGACACAGACGGCGTTCGGCGCGGTCGAGACGCCCTTGACGTTCTTCACCGCGGCGATCACGTCGTTGGCCTTGTCGGCATTGACCAGGATGTCGGCCGGCGTGCCGGCGCCACGGCCCTGCGGGAAGGCCTTGTTGTAGACCTGCTGACCCGTGACCGCGTCGGGCTTGTTGGTGAAGCTGTCGGTGGTCTTGAGCCCGCCGGTCTTGAGACCCAGCACGCCGATGACGCACGCGATCAGCACGACGCCACCGATGCCCCAGCTGCGCCGCGGGTGCCGCACGACGGCCGGCGCGATACGTCCCCACACGCCGTGCGTGGCGAGGTCGGCCTGATGGTCGACCTTGGGCCTGCGCGGCCAGAAGATCCACCGACCGGTGACCAGCAGCAACGCCGGCAGCGCGGTGAGCATGATCAGGACCGTGCAGGCGATGCCGATCGCGCATACCGGTCCGAGACTGGCCGTCGACTTCAGGTCGGCGAAGGACAGGCAGATCAGCCCGAGGATGACCGTGGCGGCCGACGCCGCGATGGGCGGCGCTGCGCCCTTCCACGCCGCAACCAGGGCCTGCACGCGATTCTCGTACTCGTGCAGCTCCTCGCGGTAGCGGCTGATGAGGAGCAACGCGTAGTCGGTACCGGCACCGAGGATCAGCACGTCGAGAATGCCGGCCGACTGCCCGTTGAGCGTGATGGCACCACTCTTGGCCAGCCCGTAGATGACCGCCGTCGCAAGACCAAGCGCCGAGAACGCGCACAGGATCGGGAAGATCCACAACGTCGGGCTGCGGTACACCAGCAGCAGGATGATGACGACGACGAGGAACGCGGACAGCAGCAGTGCCCCGTCGATGCCGCTGAAGGCGTCGATGAAGGCCACCAGCAGCCCGCCCGCGCCCGCGCTGCGGATGGTCAACCCGGATGGGGCGTTGGCTCGAGCATGCTTGAGCACGGCTTTCTCGGCCGTCACGAGGTCGGGACCCTTGGAGTCCTTGCTGCCCGACTTCCCGACCAGCGGCACCGACAGGGCCGCCACCGTGCCGTTCTTGCTGAACTGCGGGACGCCGATGTTGTCGTTGGCCACCAGGTTGATGGAACCGGCGCGGTAGAACGCCAGGTCCGCGGAGATCTTGGCCTTGTCCTGCGCGGTCAACCCGCTTGCGCGCTGGTAAACCACGAACCCGGGAATGGTCGCCTGGCTGTTGAACTTCTGGGCCGCGATGTTCACCTTGGTCGAGTCCGCCGACGACGGCAGGTACTCCGAGTTGTCGTTCTTCTGGACGTTCTGCGACTTGGCCTGGAAGGAGTTGCCCCCCAGTCCGATCAGCAACAGGATCAGGGCGAGCGCGCCCAGGGCGAACAGGAACGGTGGGCGGCGCGACGCGGCTTGCGGTTGCCGGGGCGCGACATCGACCTTGGTCATGCGGTACCTCCTGGGTAGGCGGAAACCGTACCGAGGTCCACCGACTTAGCTCGACCGGGTTTAACCCCGAGACTCCCCTGATGTGCGACCCCGACCTGCGACATGCCACACCGCGCCCACCGTCCGGCAACGCTGGTGTCGCATCCCGCCGTTTTCCACAGATCTGACGCGCCGGCGCGGGCAGGTGTGACATCCGCGCCGCGAGTACGTTTGACGCCGTGAGCGAGCTGCACATCGTCCGTGCCGGAACGGTGGCCTACGAGGACGCGTGGGCCCGGCAGCGCGAGATCCACGCCGAGGTCGTCGCCGGCACCCGACCCCCCACGGCGCTGCTACTCGAGCATCCGCCGGTCTATACGGCGGGCAAGCGCACCGAGGCCTTCGAGCGCCCTGACGACGGCACGCCCGTCGTCGACGTCGATCGCGGCGGCAAGATCACGTGGCACGGCCCGGGGCAGCTGGTCGGGTACCCCATTGTCCGGCTCACCGACCCGATCGACGTCGTCGCCTACGTCCGGCGGCTGGAGGGCGTGCTCATCGATGTCTGCGCCGAGGTGGGGGTTGCCGCACAGCGGATCGACGGACGCAGTGGGGCCTGGATCCCGGCCGACGAACGCGGTCCCGACCGCAAGGTCGCCGCTATCGGCATCCGGGTGGCCCAGGGCGTGACGCTGCACGGCTTCGCGCTCAACTGCGACCCGGACCTCACCTGGTTCGACCGCATCGTGCCGTGTGGCATCCGCGACGCCGGCGTGACCTCGCTGTCCCACGAGACCGGTCGCGACGTGCCGGTCGCAGAGTTGTTGCCGATCGTCGAGAAGCACCTGCCGGCGCTGGTCGGCGAGATCGCCGCCGTCGGCTGAGCCGACCGTGGCACCGAACGCGTCGCGTCCCTTGCCGGCCGCCGAGCGCGCGGCACGGTCCACCCGCCTCGTCACCGTCGTTCTCGTCTGGGCGGGAGGTCTGGGCGCCGGAATCTACGCCCTCGTGGCCGCCGTCGCGCGCTACGGATGCGCACCCGGGCACCACGGCCTCGCCTGCCGCGGCAGTGGATCGGCGACGGGGTTCGTAGTGGTCGCCCTGGCCCTGGCGGTGGTCACGGCTGTGACGTTGCTGACGGCCGGTCGTCGCCCGCGGGTAGTCCTGATCGCCGGGCTGTGCGGGCTCGTCGCGCTGGGCCTGTGTGCCTACGCCGCGCGCAGCCTGCTCGCGACTACCTGAGGTGCCTCCCGCAGGACCCGCAGACACCGGTCGGTCGCCCGCTCCGGCGTACGCTCGATGCCGTGACTTCCGTACGCCCCGAAGCCCCCGCTGAGCGCGTCGAAGCCCCCGCCGGACGGCGCCTGCTGCGCATCGAGGAGCGCAACACCCGCACTCCGATCGAACGCAAGCCGGAGTGGATCAAGACCCGCGCCCGCATGGGCCCGGAGTACACCGGGTTGCGCGATCTCGTCCGCCGCGAGGGCCTGCACACGGTGTGTCAGGAGGCCGGGTGCCCCAACATCTACGAGTGCTGGGAGGACCGCGAAGCCACCTTCCTCATCGGCGGTGACCAGTGCACGCGGCGCTGCGACTTCTGCCAGATCGACACCGGCCGCCCCCAGCCGCTGGATCGGGACGAGCCGCGCCGCGTGGCCGAGAGTGTGCGCACGATGGGGTTGCGCTACGCCACCATCACCGGCGTCGCCCGCGACGACCTGCCGGACGGCGGCGCCTGGCTCTACGCCGAGACCGTCCGCAAGATCCACGAGCTCAACCCGGGCACCGGCGTCGAGAACCTCGTCCCGGACTTCAACGGCGTGCCGGACCTGCTGCAGCAGGTGTTCGACAGCCGCCCGGAGGTCCTGGCGCACAACGTCGAGACGGTGCCGCGCATCTTCAAGCGCATCCGCCCTGGCTTCCGCTACGAGCGCTCGCTGGACGTGCTGCGCGCCGCGCGCGCCGACGGCCTGGTCACCAAGTCCAACCTGATCCTGGGCATGGGCGAGGAACGCGCTGAGATCAGCCAGGCCCTGCAGGATCTGCACGACTCCGGGTGCGAGCTCATCACCATCACCCAGTACCTGCGCCCGTCGCCGAAGCACCACCCGGTCGAGCGTTGGGTCAAGCCCGAGGAGTTCGTGGAGCTGCGCGAGGAGGCCGAGGAGATCGGCTTCGCCGGCGTCATGAGCGGGCCGCTGGTGCGCTCGTCCTACCGCGCCGGCCGTCTCTACGGGCAGGCGGTCGCCGCGCGCGGCTGACGCGGCGCGAGACATCAAACGGCCCGGCAGGGGAACCTGCCGGGCCGTCCGCGTCGTACGGGTGCGCGTCAGTGCCAGTCCGTGCCGAACTGCACGTTGTGGGACCAGATCTTGGCGTAGACCACGCCCTGCCGGGGGGTGGCAGCCGAGTACTGCATGCCGTGGCCGGCGTAGATCGCCACGTGGTACGCGCTGCCGCCGCTGAGGTAGAACACCAGGTCGCCGGGCTTGGCCGCCGCGCGCGAGATGTGACGGACGTGGTGGCGCTGCGACTCGGCGTTGTGCGGCAGGCTCGCGACGTCGGCTTTGGCGAAGACGTAGCGGGCGTAGCCGGAGCAGTCGAACGAGTGCGGGCCCGACGCGCCGTAGGAGTAGCGAGCACCGACGTAGGGCTTGGCTATCGCCACGATGCGCGAGCCCTGGTTGGCGTAACGCGCGAGCGTGGCGCCGGCGACGCGGTGGCCCGCCATCGCGAGCGTCACGGTCTTCGCGCCCGCGGGGGCCTTGAAGGCGGAGATGTACTGGTGGCCGCCGTGCACGTGGTGCCGGCGGTCGTACACCGCGCTCGGGTGGTACGCGGCCGACACGTGCGCGATGTGCCCGTTGACGTAGACGCGGACCTTCACGGACTGCGACGAGCTGCCGTGCCGGGCGTAGCCGCGGATGTGCACGGTGTGGGTGCTCTTGTCGAACCACGCGTAGGTGAAGCTTGCGTGGTTCGCGGTCGCGGCGCCCGCGGGTGCCGCGCCTGCTACGACGGCGGCGCCTGCGACGCCGATGGTGGCGAGTGCGGTCGCGGCTGCTGCCACGCCGCGGCGACGTATTCGGTCGGTGATACCCGGCCTTGACGGCATGTAGTGATTCCCCTCGTCGTCACCGCGCCGCCCGGGTGCGAGCGCGGAAGTTCGGAACCACCGAAACAGCCGGGTAACGGAACGATAACGGCCGGGGGCCGCCACATGTGGCGCCGGTCACGAATGCGTCGAGTAGGCGATGATCAGCTGCGGCGAGACCGCGGGTCGGCGGGTGCAGCCGAGCCGCGGCCGCCCAACTATCCTGTGGTCATGGCCAGAACCGCCGGAGCGAGCAAGCCCGCCGCCAAGACTCGCCCCGACAAGGCGACCAAGGCCGCGACACGCGCCGCCAAGCGCGCCAAGCGGCGCGAGACGTGGACCAACCTTCGCCAGGCCTTCACGCTGACGCGGGAGAACGACAGCAAGCTGCTGCCTTACATGATCGGCGGCGGCCTGGGCGTGCTCGTCGTCGTGTACGTCGTGGGCTACCTGCTCAGCGGGTCGTTCTGGTTCCCGATCCCGTTCGCGGTGCTGCTCGGCCTGCTGGTGGCGATGCTCGTCTTCTCCCGCCGCGCCCAGACCTCGATGTTCGGTCAGGCCGAGGGGCAGGCCGGCGCGGCGGGCTGGATGCTGCAGCAGCAGTTGCGCGGCGACTGGCGGCTGACCCAGGCGGTCGCCGGCACGACGCAGCTCGACGCCGTGCACCGGCTCGTCGGACGTCCCGGCGTCGTGCTGGTCGGCGAGGGGGCGCCGCACCGCGTGCGTGGTCTGCTCGCACAGGAGAAGAAGCGCACTGCCCGGCTCGTCGGCGACACCCCGATCTACGACGTCGTCGTCGGCACCGACGAGGGCGACATCCGGTTGTCCAAGCTGAACCGCTACCTGCTCAAACTGCCGGCCAACCTGAGCAAGGACGAGGTCGCCGCCCTCGAGAAGCGGCTGGCCGCGCTCGGCGGCATGCGCTCTCCGCTCCCCCAGGGCCCGATGCCGCAGGGCGCGAAGATGCGCAACGTGCAGCGCGCGGTGCGCCGGCGGACCTGACCGATCGGACCCCCAGCATCGTGACGACGCCGCAGGCCTACCGCGGCGAGAGCATCGGCCTGCCGCAGAGCGGATCCGGCTCGCTGTCGACGACCGGACCGCGCCTCGGCGCCTTCCTGGTCGACGCGCTCGCGTCCTCCCTGGTGGCTGCGCTGTTCGTGCACCGGCACGGCCCGACCTTCGCCGACAAGCTGCCCGGGTCCTGGAGCCTGATCCCGCTGGCGCTCGACTACATAGTCGGCGTGCTGGCGGCCGGCCGCACGCTCGGCATGCACCTGTTCGGACTGCGGCTCGTCCGGGTCACACCCCGGGTCGCGGTGGACCCGCTGCGCGCCGTCGTCCGCACCGTCCTGCTCTTCCTGCTGGTGCCTGCCGTGGTGTTCGACCGCGACGGCCGGGGCCTGCACGACCGCCTGACCGATACCGCCGTCGTCCGCGCCTGAGAGTCCCCCGGCAACGGGTCCACGGCGGCGACGGCACGAAACATTCCCGAAACAATCGGGACACCCTGCGGCAAACCCGGGCGCGGTAGTTTCGCGTCTCCCACTGTGCAACGGAGGACGGATGTTCAGCAGCGCAAAAGAGGTCCTGGACTACATCAAGCAGGAGAACGTCGAGTTCATCGACATCCGCTTCACGGACCTGCCCGGCGTGCAGCAGCACTTCAATGTGCCCGCGTCCAACTTCAACGAGGAGTCCTTCAGCGAGGGCCAGATGTTCGACGGCTCGTCGATCCGCGGCTTCGCCTCCATCGACAAGTCCGACCTCAAGCTGATCCCCGACCCGGCGACGGCCTACGTCGACCCGTTCCGCGCCCGCAAGACGCTGAACATCAACCACTCGATCTACGAACCGCGCACCGGCGAGAAGTACGACCGCGACCCGCGCCAGGTGGCGACCAAGGCCGAGGAGTACCTCAGGACGACCGGTGTCGCCGACACCGTCTACTTCGGGCCCGAGGCCGAGTTCTACATCTTCGACGACATCCGCTTCGAGACGAAGATGAACGGGTCGTTCTACGAGGTCGATTCCGCGGAGGGTTACTGGAACACCGGCCGCAAGGAGGAAGGCGGCAACCTCGGCTACAAGACCAACGTCAAGGGCGGGTACTTCCCGGTCAGTCCGTACGACCACTTCAGCGACCTGCGCGACGAGATCAGTCACGAGCTGATGGCGGCCGGTCTCCAGCTGGAGCGGGCCCACCACGAGGTCGGCACGGGCGGTCAGGCCGAGATCAACTACAAGTTCAACACCCTGACCCACGCCGCGGACGAGATCCTGCTGTTCAAGTACATCGTCAAGAACGTCGCGTGGCGCAACGGCAAGAGCGCGACGTTCATGCCGAAGCCGCTGTTCGGCGACAACGGCTCGGGCATGCACTGCCACCAGTCGCTGTGGAAGGACGGCGAGCCGCTGTTCTACGACGAGACCGGGTACGCCGGTCTGTCCGACACGGCGCGCTACTACGTCGGCGGCCTGCTCAAGCACGCCCCGTCGGCGCTGGCCTTCACCAACCCGACGGTCAACAGCTACCACCGTCTCGTACCCGGCTACGAGGCGCCGGTGAACCTGGTCTATTCGGCCGGCAACCGGTCGGCCTGCATCCGCGTGCCCATCACTGGTACCAGCCCGAAGGCCAAGCGCATCGAGTACCGCGTGCCGGACCCGTCGTGCAACCCCTACCTCGCGTTCGCTGCGATGTTGATGGCCGGCCTGGACGGCATCAAGAACAAGATCGAGCCACCGGAGCCGATCGACAAGGACCTCTACGAGCTGCCGCCGGACGAGGCGGCCGCAATCCCGCAGGTGCCGGGCTCGCTGGCGGCGGTCCTGGACTCGCTCGAGGCCGACCACGAGTACCTGCTCGAGGGCGGCGTGTTCACCGAGGACCTCATCGGGGCGTGGATCGGCTACAAACGGACCAACGAGGTCGACCCGGTGCGCCTGCGCCCGCACCCCTACGAGTTCGACCTGTACTACAACATCTGAGCAGCTGACGCACTGGAGGCCCCGGATTCCGGGGCCTCCAGTCGTTCAAGACGCTCCGTGAGTCGTCGTAGTCCGCAAAAAGTCCGCAGCAATCGGCGGCCGTGCGGCGATTGCGGACGCGACAGCGGCTCGCGAGACCTCGTCCCGGTCCGGCCACAGGTGCCCATAGACGTCGAGCGTGGTCTTGGCGCTGGCGTGCCGAAGGCGCGCCTGAACTTGACATCTAGGCCGTAGGCGATGAGCAGGCTCGCGAACTAGTGCCGCAGATCCTGGAACCGGAAGTTCGTCGGTGAACCGTCGACTCTCGTCCGGGCTATCGCCAGGGCGCGTTGTATCGTCCACGGGCTTGCGGGGTGCAGGTATTCGTCGACTGCGAACGCCGTCTCACGGTTCGCAGTCGACTGGCGGACGAGAGCAGGTGGGCCAGCTCGCGCGGGATGGGGGGTACCGGGGACTCCGTCGTGGACGGCGTCGCTGAGGATCTGCGACAGTCGCGAGTGCAGCGCGTAAACGTAGGAGTCGGCGCGTCCCTCTGCCTTGAGCTTCGCCGTCCATGCCTTGACGTGTGAGGGCCGGAGCGCGCTGAGCGGCACGGGGCCGAAGGCTTCTCGGATCAGCTTGAGGTGGACCTCGGCCTGCCTGACGGTTCGCGGGCGTCTCGAGCCGTAGCCGACCAACCAGGTGTCACACCAGTCGTTGACCGTCGCTCCAGCGATCTCGGGTCGACGTAGTCGCCGAGTACCCGCGAGCTCACTCGGCGCTTAGCTGCCGTCGTCGGGTCGCTCCGGCGGCGACGGAAGGTCGGGGAGGTGGCGGTGGGCCGCGCGCCACGCTATCCAGACCTCGGGCGGCAGTCGACCGCGATCAGCGACGGCGAGACCGGCCGAGCGGGCCCACGCGCGCACCTGCGCGGTGGACGCCTCGGCAGACACGACCGCTGACGGCGACCCAGCCGCGGGTCGAGTCGCGGGTGGGGTCGTGGTGCCGAGTTCGGTCGTGACACCGAGCCGGTCGGCCACCGCCAGCTCGGTCTGCGCCCACGCGTGGGCGGCGGCGAGGTAGCGGTAGGTCCACTGCTCGGCCAACTGGCGGGTCTCGGTGAACACGATCGGCACGCCCGGCCAGCGCACCTGCAGCTCGGCCAGCCCGTCCGCGACCACCGCCGGGCGCACCCAGTCGAGCTTGAAGACCTGGGAGTACCGCTCCTCGACCACCACCGCGGCGCGCGGCAGAGCGGCGAGCTCGGCCAGGGCGTAGCGCAGGGTGCCGGCGAGCAGGCTGGACACCAGATCCGGCAGCGACTTGCGTTCCACTGCGGCCACCAGCCGCTCGTCGTGGGTGATGCCGTAGTCGCCGCAGGCCAGCGCGCGCTGCACGGTGCTCACCTGCTGGGCGGCGAAGCGGTAGGCGTAGCGCTCGCGGGTGTCGACGACGATCTGCAGCTCGGCGATGCCGGCGCCGCGGGCGGTCGGCGTGTTCACGTTCGGCCGCGCCTGCTTGCGGGTGCGCGGGGACTGCCAGAACACCACGTCGCGGCCACGAGCCTTGGTGAACACCAGCTGCGAACGGTTTTCCCGGCCGCGGTCCAGGACGAGGTCGATCGCCGCCCCGCGCCGCGCGCACGACCGGATGGGGACGCGTTCGACGACCTCGGGTTCAGCGGGCCAGTCAGCCGGTTCGACGGGGTGGCAGTACAACGCCTTGGTGCGCGGCCAGGTACCCGAGGTGCGGAACACCATCCCGCCACCGATGGGCAACCGCAGCAAGTACCTCAACGTCGAGTCCGGGTCCGGGTTGACCGCGATCAGCAATTCGTCCGTCACGATCGAGATCCTCGATCAGGTGGCGCGCTGCGCTGCCACCAGTCGATCTCCCGTCCCTCGGCGGCCAGCGTCTCGATGGTGCCGGCGGCGATCTCAAGATCGGTGGCACCGCCAGGGGCCCAGCAGAACGTCCAAAGCTGTCGCGCCGCCCGGTGGTAATGGTGCACGACCTCATCCACCGTGAAGACATCCAGCTGCCCGGCGCGCAGGCCGTCGACCGCCGCAGCGACACGCTCGAGCAGCCCGCCCAGGCACGCCTCGTGATATGCCACAACGCGGTCCCGTGCAGCACGCCGCTCCGCCTTCGAGCCCACAGCCGGACACGCTACAACGCCCGAGTGCGTGAGCGTCGACCTCCAGTCCCGTAACGCGGCACGCTCCGCTGCGGCACCGACCAGCGGGAGAGCCGGTAGAGCCGCTACGCGGCATGAGTGCACGTCCGGCGCACTACGCGTCATGTGCGTGCATTTTCGTCGGCCGATCTAGATTGGGCAGTAGACGTCGGTGACCGCTTCTGCGAATTAAGGACAACGTTCGACGAGCGGTGCACTCACCGACCGCTGTGTCCGACGAATCCGTCGCCGAGTTCGCGGCCACAACCGCCGCAGGCCGACGCCGGCGCTACGGCACGCCCGTTGCACGAGGGGCAGTGCAACGTGCGGCGCCCGAGTGTGTGTGCGGTCCAGATGCCGGCGAACTGGCTGTACTCGAAGGGGTTACGGTGCTGCTCGGTGACAGCCGATCGGTGGGCCGCGCCACGAACGAAGGCCGCGGCCTCGTCCGCCGAGCGCCACAAGCCGAGCCCGTAGCCGTGCGGCCCGTCGACGAAGCTGAACCACCGGATGAACCCGTCTGCCGACAGCATCGCCTTTTGCATGTCAACGAAATGCCGGTAACCACGTTGCGCGGCCGACGCCTCCGCGAAGGCGCCGTAGGTCAGGGTGAGCGCGCCGGCCAGCTCGGGCCCGAGCGGCCCGGCGGGCCCATCCAGACCGCCGACGGCGCCTGGGGTCCAGCGCCGCTGGGGCAACACCTGCTGGCCGTAGGCCGCAGTCTCGGCATCGGGCGGGAATCCACGTACATCCATCGTCTCTGTCATGACCCGAGCATCGCCGCGGCCGCCCAGACAAGCCATCACAGAAATGTCGTATTCCACCCCACGACACCCAGGCCTACCGTAAGAGCCATGCCGAGTCCCGGCACCCTGCTGGCCACCACGAGCGAGTCGAACGACGTCGCTGCCGTAATGGCGGCTGCGAGCGAGACCCTGCGCGCCTGGGTCGGGCTCGGCCCCGCCTTCCTCGCCAGCGCTGATCCCGGCACGGGTGCTTTCAGCGGTACGTTCGTCTTCGACATCCCCGACGACGCCGCCGCCGCCTTCTACGCGCACGAGCTGTCCGGTATCGACGTCGTGCCGTTCAGCTCACTCGTGGATGCCGCAGTGCCGGTGAACTCGCTCTTCGCCGCGACCGACGGTCAGCCTGAACGCAGCGCGCGGTGGCGCGACGTCATCTCCCCTCTCGGCTGGGGCGACGAGCTCCGAGCCGCCATTCGGATCAAGGGCACGGTCTGGGGTTACCTATGCCTGCATCGCGAGGTAGCGGATCGGCGGTTTAGCGACAAAGACGTCGCCCGGCTCTTGAACGTCCTTCCCGTTCTCGCCGGTGCGCTGCGCCGGGTCGCGCTTGTTAACGTCCCCGACGAGTCGCGACTTGATACCGGAGTCATCCTCGTCGACGAGCATGGCCGAATGATCGGTTCGACCGGCGGCGCCGCGTCTTGGCTGGCCGAACTAGACGATCCGAGCCCTGATGGGCTCCCATTTCTCCTTGCGGGGCTCGTCCACCACGTCCTCGCCAGCGGACGAACCGCCACGAGTGCCATCACGACCCGCGCCGGACACTCCGGGTTCCTCGAGGCCGCGCTGCTCGACGGTGCCTCCACACGGCAGGTCGCCCTCGTGATCAGCGCCGCCTCCCCGGCGCGTCGGGTGGATCAGCTGGCGGCAGCCGCCGGGTTGACACCGCGCGAGCTGCAGGTGATAGAGCATGTCGTCTCCGGCCACTCGACCAAGGCCATCGCCGCCGAGCTCGGAATTTCGCCGTACACGGTCCAAGCCCACCTCACATCCATCTTCGCCAAGACCGGGCACCGCAGCCGGCGCGACCTCATCAACCGGCTACGCACCTGACAGCCCACGTCGTCTCCCATCAGCGCTCGGTCCAGCGAGTGCCGCACTGAGTACCGGCGTCGGGCACCTCACCGGGCCAACTACAACCATGCCCAGCGCTGACGTCCGGCCACAGGCCGCGCGACTGTTCACCGAGTTCGGCGCACACGTCCTGTGGTTCAGGACGGCCGTCGGTCTATGTCGACATCCACGAGCTTCGAGGTCCTCCCGCGGCCTGCATCGACCCGTCAGGCTGGCTGCGGCCCGGCCACAGCCGGCTGACCGTCCTGGTGGGGTTCTACCGGACCTGCGTGCAACAGCTGCGGAATCGGTGGAAACCCTTGGCTCCGGCGGTTTCGCCGATCCGTGGCTGCCGCTCGATGACCAGCGGCCGCACTCCAGCGAGCCGGAGTTCGAGCCCGGTTGGACCGGCGCCCACGACGAGCACGTCCGCGTCGGCTCCCAGCACTGCGCTCGGATGCGCGTCGCCAGCATGCCT
Source organism: uncultured Actinomycetota bacterium (assembly GCA_963787985.1). Taxonomy (GTDB): domain Bacteria; phylum Actinomycetota; class Actinomycetes; order Mycobacteriales; family Jatrophihabitantaceae; genus Jatrophihabitans. Next base: position 885,843 of record CAWBEL010000004.1, read on the forward strand.
CGCCGCGCTGCGGCGGTAAATGTCATCTATGCCCGTTTCGGTGTCGCGGGGTACGTTGGGGGCCGATGAGCGAGGCAGCACGTGGCGGGCAGTTCGACGGCGGATTCAGCCGGTCGTTGACGAGGTTCGTCGGTCGACACGAGGACGTGGACTGCCTCGCGGATCTGCTGAGCGGTCATCGCCTGGTGACTGTCACGGGTCCCGGCGGTGTGGGGAAGTCCCGCCTGGGCGCCGAAGTGACTCGCACGCAGCAGCACCGATTCCCGGACGGAATTCGACTCGTCGAGTTGGCCGCCATTCGCGACCCCGCGCAGGTGCCGTGGGCTGTTGCGGCAAGCTTGGGTGTCCAGGACGACCCCGTCCGGGCGATCACAGGATCGGTTGCCGCGGTTCTGGCCGCCGAACGGTCCCTGCTGGTCCTCGACAACTGCGAACACCTGCTCGGCGCGGTTGCTGAGTTCTGCCACGAGCTGTTGTCTGACAGCGACGATATCCAGATACTCGCAACCAGCCGTGAGCCGATCGGCGTCGACGGAGAGGCACAGCTTCGACTGGCCCCGTTGCCGGCACGAGCGGACACGCCGGGACCAGGCGGCGCGGACGCGGACGGGGTAGTGCTTTTTCTGGATCGAGTACGTCTGCGTCAGCCCGCTCTGTCGGTGACACCCTCCATCGCCGCCCAGGCTGCGGAGATCGTCGCCCGCGTGGAGGGCCTGCCTTTGGCAATTGAGCTAGCAGCAGCGCGGGTGGAGTCGATGGGAATGACCCATCTGCTGCAGCGTCTCGACGAGCCGCTGCAGATCCTGACTAGCGGCGCCCGTACGACGGTGTCGCGGCATCGATCGCTGCGGGCAACCGCAGACTGGAGCTACCAGCTGCTGAGCGAGCAGGCCCGCCGCACGTTCCGACTCCTCGCGATCCTTCCTGCCCCCTTTACTTTGGAGACCGCTCTCGCAGTCGCAGGGAGGACAACAGAGTCGACGATTCTGTCCTTGGTCGAGGCATCCGTCATCGCCCCGCCCCGCGCCTATCCCGACGGCAGGGCGCGGTATTTGATGCTCGACAGCCTGCGCGCCTACGGCAACGAACAGCTCGAGGCGACAGGCGAATCTGACGATGCAACGTCTGCCAGGAACGCTCACGCTCTGCTGCTGGCCGAAGACATCGCCGCGCTCATGCACACGACCGGACGCGAAGCGTCCGCCGCCGCGTGGTTCGACGCCGAGGCAGCCCTGTTGCACCGTGCCTTGCTCTCGGACCTGGACCGTGACCACGCACGAGCCCTGCGGCTGGGTCTTGCGCTCGCGCCGTGGTGGCGGCTTCGCGGACTGAGATCCATGGGCTATCCGATGCTGTCTCGCGCCGCTGATCAGTTGCGTGACAGCCAAGGCGACGGGCGCCTGGAGGCCGAGGGCTGGCTCGGGCTGCTCGCGCTGGGCAACTGCGCATGGCACACGGCACTGCAACACTTCACCACGCTGCGCGACGCCGTCGAGGGTGAACCGTTGTCGACAGAGTTCGTTACCGCTCTGGTGGGCGGAGCGACCGCGCTGCGCAACGTAGCTAGAGTCGAGGCCGCAAGAATGGACGCGGAGCGCGGACGAGAATCGGCGCGCTCGCTGGGTGATGTCGAGGGCCAGGCGCTCGCTCTTGTCGAACTCATCCTGGCTGCGGACCACACTTCCGACACCGATGCGGCGATCAGTTGGCACGGCGAACTGCGCACGATCGACACGGCTTGCGTAGCCGACGATGTTGCGCGTCAGATCGCCATGGCCGACGCAGTCGTGCTGATCAGCACCGGCGACCTGCCCGGCGCCAGGTCCGCGTGCGCACGTGGACTCGGCTCAGCCCGCGCAGCGCGTGATATCACCAGTCAAGCGGACCTGCTTTACCTCAGCGCGCGCATTGCGCTGCTTGCCGGAGACGTCGAAGATGCCGCGGCAACCATCGCAGAGTCGCTACGGATGGCGGCAGGGTCAGGCCATCGTCGCCGCGTCCTCGACTGCCTGGACCACTGTGCGCACCTGTGCGCAGTGACCGACCGGTGGGCGGACGCGATCACCATGTGGGCTGCCCGTTCGGCGCAGACGGCCGCCGCTGCGACGGCCGACCGAGCGCAGGACATCCGGCAGCGGGAGAACGCTCTTGTTGAAGCGCATCAGCGACTTGTCCCCGCGGCGGCCGTCGACGCCGAGCGACGCGGCTCGGCTATGACGTTTCAGGCAGCCACCGAGTTCGCGGCGATTGTGGTCGCCTCGACATCACCTTCACCGCCCAAACCGGACGAGCGGGCCGGGGCAGATGCAGGGTTGACGGCCCGCGAGAAGGAGCTTATTGCCTTGGTCGCCCAGGGCCATACCGACGCCCAGATCGCCGACATGCTGTTTATCAGTATCCGTACCGTCCGCTCCCACCTGGACCGGATCCGGAACAAGAGCGGGAGTCGCCGTCGGGCTGAGCTGACCCGGCTGGCGCTGCAGCACGGTCTCGTCTGAACCGCTGTCAAGGTCGCCCGGGGTAGTTCTACCCCCGGAGCGGACGCGGCTGGATTGGGTACATCGCCCGCTGCCGCCCGACAGGACATGAAGGCACGCTCGGTCGCACCGACGGAAACACCGCCGGTCGACGAAGGAGCCCGCCTTGCCCAACCGCCACACCCTTGGCGTCGCCAGCTACACCGCGGAAGTCGCCGCAGACCGCTGCCGCGGCCTGCTGGCTGCCGCCGAACACCACCGCCAGATCGCACTCGCACGCAGACCGAAACATCGTGAGTGCGTCGTGGCAGCAGACACCGAGGCGGCGAAGCGCCTGCCACGCTGGCCGGCGCGCGTCCGCGCCCGGCGACGCTGACATGCCGATTGGATACCTGCTGCCCGCCCTCGCGGTGGCGTGGTGCACGTTGTGCGCCGTCGGCCCGCGACGCTGGCGGCTCGGCTCAGGTCAAGTGCGCTTTCACTGCGCAATGGCCATCAACGAGTTACCGTGCCTCGGGCTGTACTGGATCGTCGTAACCAGTCTGTCGACGCTTGCCCAGGGCGAGATCGCGACGCCGATCGGATGGCTCGCGCTCGCCATCAATTGCCTCACCACGGCAGGGTTCGCCCTGATCGCCGCGCGCCATCGCCACGCCGGGCCGGCCCTGACCCGCGCGCTCCACGCGAGTCTGCCCACAGCCCATCCCACGGTCCTCGACGTCGACACCCCTGCCCGGATGTCGCGGCGGCGCGCGGCCCGCCTACTCCTGCTGCCGCCGCGCCGCAGACGCGGAGACGTCGAACGCATCGCAGGCATCTCCTACGGCGACGCAGGCGCGGCAAACACGCTCGACCTGTACCGCTCGACGTCCGCGCACGACGCGCGTCCCATTCTGATCCACCTTCACGGCGGCGCCCTGCGCAGCGGACGGAAGAACCACGAGGGTCTTCCCCTCATCTACGGCCTAGCACGCCACGGCTGGCTGTGTGTTAGCGCGAACTATCGCCTGTTCCCCGCCGCGACCTTCCCCGACCACCTCATCGACGTGAAGAAGGTGATCGCCTGGGCACGAACCCACGCGGCGGCCTACGGCGCCGACCCGGCCGCGGTCTTCCTTGCCGGCGGATCGGCCGGAGCCCAACTCGCTGCCCTCGCAGCCCTCACCGCCAACGCGCCGCAGTACCAACCGGGCTTCGAAACCACCGACACCGCAGTCTCCGCGGCGATCACCCTCTACGGCATGTACGGACCCCGTTCGGTTCGTGCGAGCGAGCCAGATGCCGACGTTCTCCCGAGTAGTCACCTCAGCTCCGATGCGCCCCCGTTCCTGATCGTGCACGGCGACGCGGACAGCGTCCTGTCCGTCGACGGCGCCCGAGTCTTCGCCGCCGACCTGCGGCGGGTTTCCGCACAACCGGTCGTCTACGCAGAAATTCCCGGCGCCCAACACTCGTTCGACATGTTCACCTCGGTGCGCTCCATGCACCTACTCGCGGCCGTCGAACGATTCGCCGAGCAGGTCCTGCGAGGGAGGTACCCGCCGAACAGCACTCGTCGACCAGACCTCACCGGTGCACCACCACAAGAGCCAACCACCGACATTTCGGCCGCCAACGCTGTACCCAGCCCACCCGCCTAGACCGCTCTGCCAATCCGTTTCCGAGGAGTTGCTTTCCCAGTGCCAGAGTTCCGCACGACCGACAAGACCCGACTGAATTACGAGTCCTACGGAGAAGGACCGACGGTGCTGTTCTGCAACAGCGTCATGCTCAGCACCGACATGTGGGAATACCAGGTCCCGTACCTCGTCGGTCACGGATACCGATGTGTCCTGCTCGACTGGCGCGGACACGGCCGCTCAGACCGTCCACCCGCGGGATACAACATCCAGACCCTCGCCGACGACGTATCAGCCCTCACCGAGCACCTGGACCTGTGCGACATCCGACTTGTCGGCCACTCCATGGGCGCAGCAGTCGCCGTCCGCTACCTGCACACCGCGGACGGCTCACGCGTCCGCAACCTCACGCTGCTCTCGCCGATGCTCCCATTCCTGAAACAGACAACCGACAACCCCGAAGGGCTGCCCGAGGAACTGTTCGACGCCAGCATGACCGCGCTGCGCACCGACCGGCCACGATGGCTGTCAGATCAGCAGCAGGTCTTCTTCGCCTCCCACCTCAACCCCATCTCGCCCGGCCTCATCAACTGGACCCGCCGCGACTGCGAATCCGCGTCGATGTACGCCGTCATCGCGCTACAGCAGCAGGTATTCCACGAGGACAACCGGATCTTCGTCGACACGGTGACCGTACCGACACTCATCATTCACGGAACCGCGGACTTTTCAGCCCCGGTCGACATCACCGGGCGACGCACCGCAAAAGCGATACCCCACGCCACGTACAAGGAGTTGCCCGATGCCGGCCACGGAATCTATGCAAGCCACGCCCCCGCGGTCAACGAGGAACTTCTGCGCTTCCTCGACTGAGGCTGAAATCGACGCGATCACGCACCACCGACTTCCTACACTTGGACGGATGGGTGCCGTGACCACTGCACGTCTGACGCTCCGCGAGATGACCGACGCCGATCTGGACGACATCGCCTCTCTCCTGGGTGATCCCGTCGTCATGAGGTACTACCCGCGACCCAAAACGCGTGACGAGGCCCGGCGCTGGATCGCGTGGAACCGTCGTCTGTACGAAGATCACGGATTCGGCCTGTGGGCGATGACCCTGACCAGCACCGGCACATTCATCGGCGAGTGTGGACTGACCATCCAAGTCGTCGACGGCATCGAGGAAGTTGAGATTGGATACCACGTGCTGCCGGCCCACCAACGCCGCGGCTACGCCTCGGAAGCTGCCGCCGCGGTTCGCCACGCGGCACATCACAGCCATGGCATCGATCGCGTCATCGCGGTGATCAACCCGGCCAACCAGCCGTCGAGGGCAGTCGCCGAACGGATCGGACTTCGACCGGAGAAACGGGCGCAGATGTACGGCGAGACCCGGGTGATCTACTCCTCCACACCCGATCACCGACTGGCACCGGCCTGACAGTCGCAGCCACCCTCCTGCACCGCGTCCTTGGCTTCGGTCAACGAGCGCAGCATCCGGTACGCCGCCGCTCGCAGCACGGACGGTGCGGTCGACGCGCTCGGCCAACCAGTCCTGCTCACTTGTGCCAGGTCCCTCACTCGCCCTCCGTCATAGCACTGAAACCCCACCTGGTCAGTACGCGCAATCTCACCGCGCGGGGCGAGGAGTCTCCATACGAACTCACCGTCACCGAGACGACAAAGCGGGCGACGGGCTGACCATCGTCGCCACCGGCACCGTCGACCACGCGCACGGCATAACAGTCGCCACGGGATTCGCCCCACGACACCTCGAAGTGAGGATCAACGCCGTCCTGCGCAACGGCATGTGAAAGGCACACATCAACCGCCGACCAGGCCCCCGCGACTCCTGGACCGAACCGAACGAGAAATGCGAGTGATGGCATGCGAGTGTTGTTGACAACCTACGGCTCACGCGGCGACGTCGAGCCCCTGGTAGCGCTTGCGGGCCAGGCGCAGGCGCTCGGCGCGCGCGTGCAGGTATGCGCGCCACCGGACGAGGAGTTCGCCGATCTGCTGCGCGGCGCCGGCGTGCCACTCGTGCCGTTCGCCAAACCGTGGCGCTCATGGACACGGCCGGCGACGCCGGCCGAGCGGACCACCCGCGTCGCCGAGTTCATCGCCGCCCAGTACGACACCGTCGCTGCGGCAGCCGAAGGCTGTGACGCGATCCTGGCGACGGCAATGTCGATCTTCGTCGCCCGATCGGTGGCCGAGAAGGCAGGGATCGCCCACCGCTTCGTGGCTTTCAGCCCGACCGTACTGAACGACCCCCACGCACAGCAGCGAGACGCGCTGTTCGGCCCATCGATCAACGCCCACCGGACCTCGATCGGCCTGCCACCGGTCGATGACATCCACCAGTTCCTGTTCACCCACCAGCCCTTGCTGGCGGCAGACCCGGCCCTGGCCCCATGGGACGGGACCTCAGATCCGAGGGTCATCCAGACCGGAGCATGGCTGCTACCCGATCAACGCCCGCTCCCGCGTGACCTGCTGGCCTTCCTAGCCGCCGGCGAGGCACCGGTGTACGTGGGCTTCGGCAGCATGCGGGTCTCCCAAGACAACGCCTGGGCGGCGGTCGAGGCCATCCGTGCCCACGGACGCCGCGCCATCATCGCCCACGGCTGGGCCGACCTCACGCCCATCGACGAGCAGGACGACTGCTTCATCGTCGGTGAAGTCAACCAGCAGGCGCTGTTTCGCCGTGTCGCCGCCGTCGTCCATCACGGCGGCGCAGGTACGACCACCACAGCCGCACGGGCCGGCGCGACCCAGGTCGTGGTGCCACAGGCCGGCGACCAGCCCTACTGGGGCGATCGAGTGGTCGAACTCGGCATCGGCGCAGCCCACGACGGCCCCACGCCGACCGCCCACACCCAGACCGCCGCGCTCAACACCGCGCTCGCACCCCAGACCCGCGCCCGAGCAACCGCCCTCGCCGCTTCCATCCGCACCGACGGGGCAAGTACGGCAGCGGCGCTGCTGCTCGACGAAAGCAATCGCTGACGAGGTCAGTTCTCGAGATCGAATCGGCAGACCAATCCCACACTCGATCGGCACCGACGTAGCCGTTGCCCCGCATTGGAACACGAATGCACGGCGACCGCACCGGCATCGCGCCCCCGTTCCCGTAACACGTCCGCTCATCGGCAGGCGCTGCGGTGAATCGGGCGCTTCTCACCCGAAAGATCGGACGCACGCTTCTGCGGTGACCGAGCGGTCCCTCCGAAGAGCGCTTGCAGACGTCCGCAGGCTTGGACTGCCTCGTCGTAGTCGTCGGCCTCGACGATCAGCAGCAGCTGCAGGACGCGGCCGGCGGACGGCATCACCGAGGGGTCGGTCGGTAGACGAGGTTCTGGGTGTGGCCGTCGAGCGTGCGGCTCTCGAGCAGCTCGAGGTCGAAGTCGCCGGCGCCCCGCAGGATCGGGCTGATGCCGTTGCTCCCGGTGATGACCGGGAAGATCGTCACGTCGATGCGGTCGACCAGGCCCGCGGCCATCAGCGCCCAGTTCAGCGAAAGGCTGGCCTGCGAGCGCAGCGGGACGTCGGACTCCTCTTTGAGGCGGGTGACGATTTCGACGGCGTCGCCGCGCACGATGGTCGCGTCGGGCCAGCCGAGAGTGTCGGTCAGCGTGGACGAGATCACCGTGGCCGGCATGCGCATCGTTCGGACGTTCCACTCGTGCAGCGTGTGCGGGTCGAGTCCCGAGGTCATGATCGCCGCGTTCTCGCGGAACGTTGTCGCCCCGAAGACCATTCTCTGCTCGGCGTCGAACAGCGCGGCACGGTGCTCTAGCAACTCCGGGCCATGCTTGCTCCAGTACCCACCCCAGTCGATTCCCTCGGCCGCGTACGAGCCGTAGCCGTCGAGGGTGGAGAAGACGTCCCACGTGTAGACGGCGGTCATGGCAATTCCTCCTGGAGTCGGAACGAATCGGGAAAAAAGCCTTCGATACCCACTGTGCCGCCCAGGCCTCATGTCTCCAATGCCTGCTTGTCATGTGATTGATCGTGTTCGACGATTGTTAGGTGAACCTGTAGCAGCTGACCTATGTGGTCGGCGTCGCCGAGCTCGGCAACTTCACCCGGGCGGCGGAACGGTGCTTCGTGGTGCAGTCGGCATTGAGCCATCAGATCGGAAAGCTGGAGCAGGAGCTCGGCGCGCGCCTCTTCGATCGGACGAGCAGATCGGTGGTGGTCACTCCGGCGGGCGCCGCGTTCCTACCGCGAGCCAGGGAGTGCCTGGCGGCGGCGGAGCGGGCGAGGGCAGAGGTGTCGGCAGCGACCGGGGAGATTCGCGGACGGCTCGCTGTCGGGATGATCCCCACGACGGCCGCGGTCGATGTGCCGGTCGCGTTGCGCGCCTTTCACGAGCAGTACCCCCAGGTCCGGATCAGTCTGGTGACCGCCGACAGCGACGTGCTCGCCGAGCAGGTCCGCCAGGGCACGCTCGATGTCGCGTTCGTGGGCCTGGCCGACGACGTTGAGGTCACCGGGGCGAACAGTCGGGTCCTCGCTCGCGATCCGTTGGCGGTGATGGTGGCCCCCGGGCACTGGCTCGCGACCCGCAGTCGCGTTCGGCTGCACACCATCGCCGCTGAGGAGTTCATCGACTTCCCCGCCGGCACCACCGGTCGGGTGCAGGCCGACCGCGCCTTCCTGGCCGCCAGCCTGCAGCGCGCCGTCGCCTTCGAGGTCACCGACCCGTACATCATGGCCCGGCTCGTGGTCGAGGGGCTCGGCATCGCCCTGCTCGCCTCGTCGTTCGCGGTGCGGCTGCCCGACGTGACCGTCATCCCCGTGACGAACACCGCCCACCGCGTGGAACACCTCGTGTGGAGCCGGCTGGGACCAACACCGGCAGCGAGGGCGCTGATCGCCGAATTCGTCGTCCGGCCGAGGTCTTAGATCAGCGTCGCATTGCCCACCATCCGCCAGGCGCCGATCCTTCGAGCGTCCGCATGTCGGATGCGATCGGCCCGACTCCCCCCTCGACTCCCCCACCGACTCGGGCTCCGCACCGCCACCGTCCTCGCCGCCGTGTCGCTCGGCGTCGGCGCTGCGTAACGACGCAACGGTGTGGTCCTGGGGATTTGGCGCTGGGCTGGGCCGCCCGGGCCGAACACCCCAACCCCGACACAGATCTCGGGCCTGTCAAACGTCGTGGCCGTCGCCGCGGGCGAAGACCAGGGATACGCGGTACTCGCCGACGGCACAGTCATCGAATGCGCGACAACAGGACGCTCGATGTCGCCGCAGGGACCCTCCCGACCTCACGGTATTGCGCGGAGGCGACCCCACCGGCCCGTACATCCTCGTCGGAGAGTCCTATTCAGCCCGTGCCCGGCCTCAGCGGGCTCGTCGGCATCGCGGGCGGCCATCTCAGCGCCTACGCCGCAACCTGGACCGCGCTTTAACCCAGTTGAGCAAACGCACTGATCCGCCGCAGATCGCCCGCTTCTGCCGATGACCATGCCCCAGTCGGAGGACTGAGCGTCGTTGTCGGGCGCTCATGCGAGCATCGGCGGCATGCTGCCCGAACGCCGGATCCCGACTCGAACACCCGAGTGGCGGGACGTATATGAGCGAATTCAAATCGCGATGGACCTGACCTCGCGACTCAACGCCCTGCGGTTCACCGAGAGCGATGCACGCCGGACCCTGCTCGGCGAGTTGTTCGGCGATCCGCACCCCGAGAGGTCGTTTGTCCACCCGCCGTTCTACTGCACTTCAGGCATCGGAACTCGGCTCGGCGAGCGAGCATCCGTCGGTCAGGCCTGCTCATTTCTCGATCTAGGCGGGATCACCATCGGGGAGCGGACGATGATTTCGCCAAAAGTAACCCTCATTACCGAGGGGCATCCGATCGAACCCGCTGATCGCTATTCGTTCATCACCGTCGCTCCGATTGTCATCGGTCCACGGGTGTGGGTCGGAGCGGCTGCAACCATCCTGCCGGGCGTAACGATCGGACACGATGCGGTTATTGGTGCTGGCGCCGTCATAGCGAAAGACGTTCCTCCGTTGACGGTGGTGACCGGCCCCGGTTACGTGGTCCGAAGGCACCTCGACCCAATCCCGACGCCTGACCTTGAGCCGACCTGACGGGAGCAGCGTCCGCAGATGGCTCGAAGCGGCTCTGCCCGGCTTTGCCGTTGTCGGCGCGCAGGCGCCAGGTCCCGTCGTCGGCTCGGGCACGAAACCTCTTCGATGCAGCCGAGCGGACGGGCGCTGACACACTGGGTCGATGCCTGATCCGAACGGCGCCAGAGGTTGGCGGGACCAACCGGGTCACGCGCTCGTCATCGAGGCGTTCCGTCATGCGTCGCACGATGGTGGGGAATGTCGGCCCGTGCACTTGCTGTACGCGCTGGCCGAGCAACCCGGCCCATTGGCGGAGACTCTGAGTCCAGTCGCGCTGCACCCGAGGAACAATCCACCGACCCGGTCGGCCGGCGCGACGAGCACCTATCAGCTCGATCAAGTGTCGACTACGGCGCAAACACTGGCCGGTGACCGCGGCGAACAATTCGACGCACCTCATCTGCTCATCGCACTGATTGACTGCGGCGATCCTGAGTCGCTGGCCGTTCTCGCCGACGCTGGTGTCGACACTGGCGCTGTCCGCCGCGCCGCGCTGCTCCTATTGGGCGCTTCACCCGATCTGCCAGCAATCACGCCAGCAGAACCAACGCCAGCAGGCACGCTGGATCGGCCCCCACTCAGGGTCGACGAGCTCGACCCTCGAGTGTGGTCGGTCCTCACCTGGCGCCAGGGCCACCTGCCTGTGAGCAAGCTTCGCCGTAGCAGCCACGCGGTGGCGCTGCAGTCCTCCGAGGAACGCACGGCCTGGGACATCGTCGACCGCGCCGGGGTTGATGAGGATCAGCGCTACTCGTTGCTCGCGCGGCACGACGAAGCGGTAGAACATCGCATCAGAACAACGCACCCCGGCCTACTGCCCGACTATGAGGACACCGACATGAGCGGTCCCGTCTTCGCCGTCGCTAGCGGACGCCTACGGTCTCGACTCCCGAACTTCATGCACGGTTGGCCGACCTGGTTCGCGAACCGCAGAGTCGGCATGCGTGACCGCTGGTTCGCGTTTCGAACCAGAACGGCCTTCAGGGGCCAGCCTCCGCTCTAACCCGGCGGATCGACGGACCACGAGCCGAGCCACCACTCCACGCCCTGTGAAGGCACTCCCTGTCCCATGAGCCGCGCTCGTAATGACCGGCTCCGCCGCGGAGCGGCTCTACCGGTTCTGCCGCACAGCGTGCGGCGGGTCAGCCTCGGGTAAGCAGTCCGGGTGACCGTCAGCGCTCGCGAGGTACGCGACTGGCTCGCTGCTGATCTTCGCGGCGAGCACCGGCGCCCGTCACGCCCTCCAACACTACGATCCCGCGTGCTGATGGTTGCGGTTGGGTTTCTTTTCCTCGCCGGTGCCATCGTGCTTCTGCACCTCGGTGAAAGGGTATGGGTCGGCCCGTGCGTGTCGAGTGCGGTCGTATTCATCGCGTCTCAGCCCATCAACGCTTGGTGCGGTCAGCCCATACCGAAGCTCTGCCACTCGGGCTCGATCGCGGCGACGACGCGTTCCTGCCCTCGCGGGTAGGGCGCACCTGCGTACTGCACGGCGAGCCGGTCGATGATCTCCCAGGCGGCGTCGCCTTCGATCCAGTCGACGACCCGGCCCCGGACGACGACCGGCTCGAACGGGTTGTCGACAGGCGCTATGGACAGGGCCAGCCGGGGGTCGCGACGCAGGTTGCGGGCCTTGCGCATGCCCGGGCCCGTGAAGAAGACGATCCGGTCGCCATCTGTGCCGACGTAGACGGGCGTCGAATGGGGTGAGCCGTCAGGGAGGACGGTGGCCAGGTGCGCGATGGAGACACCGTCGAGGACGCGACGCACATCGGGGTCGAGCATGGGTGGGTCCTTTCAGCGGGGATTGTCGGCGCGCCACGCGACGTAGTGGGCGACGGCTGCGACGACATCGAAGGCTGGCGCGAACCCGGTGTCCTGGGTGAGGCGGGTGATGTCGAGGTAGGGGGCGTGCCCAGGACCGGCCTGTGGTTCTGGACGCCGGTCGGGCGGCCCACCGGGGATGACCGCGTGTACGGCGTGAGCGAGTTCCCGGTAGGTGAACGGCTGACCGCTGGACACGTTGTAGGTGTCATGCCGCAGGCTGTTCGCGGTCATCAGCAGGGCGATCGCGTGCCCGGCGTCCGGCGCGTAGCAGAAATCCCCGCCGTCGTCGGCGTGCACCGGTTGCGGCTGCTCGCCGCGGAGCACGGCGCTGATGTAGGGCGGGATGGGGTTGAAGGGTGATTCCGGGTCCATGAGTGGTCCCCAGGTGCTCCCGATCCGGAGCACGACCGGTTGCACTCCGCTGCCCTGCAGGCTGTGGGTGGTGAGCGGCTCGAGGGCCTTCTTGAACGCAATGATTAGGTGCGGCAGCGCCGCGGTCGGCAGCTCGAGCTCTTCGTGCCAGGGGATCTCGCTGCGGCCGAGGTAGACGCCGAGGCTGCTGGCGACGGCGAAGCGGCTGACGCCCCAGGTGCGGGCGGCGTCCAGCGCGTTGAGCAGGCCGGTCAGGTCTGTGCGGAAGAAGGCGACCGGGTCGTCGTCGGGGATGCTTCCGGCGAGATGCACGATGTCGCTGATCTCGTTGGCTTCGCCGAGGGCGAGGAAGGCGTCCCGGTCGGTGACGTCGAGCGCGTGCACGGTGACCCGGCCGGCGAGGAACGACGGGATCTCACTACGGCGATGGGAGGTGACGACGACCTCGTGCCCCAGATCGACCAGCGCGCGGGCGGTGTGGGCGCCGATCATGCCCAGCCCTCCGGTGACCAAGATCATCCCTGGACCTCGTAGTGCAGGTGCGTGACGCCAGGTGCGGGCACCGCTTCGATGAGATGGAGCCGGACGTGCTCCTGCAGAGCTTGGAAGAACGGTCGGCCGCCACCGAGCAGGATCGGCACCTGATGCAGGATCAGTTCGTCGACCAGCCCCGCCTGCAGGGCCGAGGTGATCACGCCGCCGCCCATCAGGGCGACGTCCTGGTCGCCCGCAAGCTGCCGGGCAACAGCGACGGCGTCCTCGATTCCGGTGTTGATCACCGTCTGCCGTGCCCGTTCACCCTCCAGCGGCCGATGCGTGAGCAGGACAAGAGGCGCGTCGGGGTGCGGTGTCCCGCCGTCGATCCAGCCGGAGTCGTCGTAGGTGTTGCGGCCCACCAGGCTGACGCCGACCCGGCCGGCCACGGCGTCGAACACCCGGGCGCTCGGTGCGCTAAGCGTGAAACCGTCTAACACCGCGCTCGGGGTGTCGCCGTCGAAGTACCAGTCGAACAACATCGTCGCGTCGCCGAGCCCACGCCCGGCACCAGGACTGCGGCCGGTGATGTAGCCGTCGACCGACACCGACAGCGCGCCGAAAACCTTGCTCACGTCTCTCCTCGTTTGATCAGACGGCTTGCGGGAAGTCGAAAAGCCGGTGCGGGTCGTAGGCCTGCTTGACCGCGGCCAGCCGCGGGTGGTTGCGGCCGTGGTAGGCCGCGGCCCAGTCCTCGAGCGCGAGATCGGGGAAGTTCGGGTAGACGCGTCCGGACCCGTCGGTGCGCGCGGTCGCCCACGAGTCGTCGACCCAGGGATCGGCCGCGGCGGCGATGTGCTGGAGCAGGAAGCGTTCGCCGCGATGGGCGAACGCGGTGGCGTCCTCGGAGACGCGGTTGTACGCCCCGCCCATCGTCGTGAACGCGAGCTCGCGCCGACCGGTGGTCGTGGGGCCGAACCCGCCCAACAACGACGCGACGGTGACGTCGGCCATCGAGCGGGAGAAGAACTCCGACCTCGTCCGTAGGGCTCGCCCGGAGGAAGCCAGCGGATCGGCGAATGTGTCCTTCAGACAGTGGTAGGGCAGACCGGCACGGACCTCGCTCATCTGGGCGCCGGCCAGCTCGCCAAAGTCGCGCAGCAGCGCCCGGGTCGCGTCCTCGGGGAGGACAGCGGCGCCGAACAGAGTGGCCATCACGGGTGCGTCGGGCTCGCAGACCACGCTCAGATTGACCGTGAGTTCGTCCGGTGCATCCGGGGCCCAGGCCTGCCAGGCGGTGACGACCGCGTCGACAGCCGGGCCGGACCAGCGGGCCTCGATGCGGGTGGTGATCGGCTCGGCAACGGTGTCGAACCGCAGTGACGTGACCGCACCGAACTGACCGCCACCGGCGCCGCGTAGGGCCCAGAACAGGTCCGGTTCGCGGTCGGCATCGCACTCGACGACGACGCCGTCCGCGAGCACGACTTGGGCGCCGACGAGGCGATCACAGGTCAGCCCGTGCGCGCGTCCGAGCAGACCGATGCCGCCACCCAGGGTGAGGCCGGCGATGCCGACGGTGGACCCGCACCCGGCCGGCAGGGTGCGCCCGTGCACGTGCAATGCCGCGTACAGCCCCCCGAGCCGGACGCCGGCCCCGACCGTCGCGACCCCGTCGTCGGCCACCGAGATCTCGTCAAGGCCGGATAGATCCAGCACGATCCCGTCCGAGGACGACCGGCCGGCGAAGCAGTGCCCGCCACCGCGGACAGCGATCCGCTCTCCGGTCGTCGTCGCGTACGCCAGAACGCGGACGACGTCCGACACGGATCGGCAGCGCACCACGAGCCGCGGACGGACGTGGTGGAAAGCGGCGTCGACCGGCCGGCGGACCGCGTTGTAGCCGGCCGAGTCGGCGGCGAACACCGCCCCGTTGAGCGACACGAGCTCGGCCGGGATGGACACGGCTCAGACGCTAGAGCCGGCGCGGCGGCGGCTCTTGAACGAAACGTGCAGGTCAGAACCGTAGAGGGGGCCGGCCCCGCGAGGCCAAGAAGGGCAAGTAGGACGCCGAGTGCTCGTGACCACAGGCGCACTGGTCAACGGCGCCGCCAAGGAGCTGGCTCGGAGTGAGCCCCGTAAGGCGCACGCACTCGCGGCTCAGATGCGCCTGGTCGGCATAGCCGGCGTCCACCGCCAGCCCGGCCATCCCGTCCGCGCCGCGGCGACCGGACGGCCTGACGCCGGCCTGCGCCAGCGCGAGGAAGCCTTGGAAGCGCAACGTCCGCTGCAACACCTTGGGGCCCACCCCGACTGCGGTCAGGCAGCGGCGGCGCAACTGGCTCGCCGACAGGGCCAGGTGGGTCGCCACGGTGCCGACGTCAACCGGATGCCACGGCATCAGCACCTGAACGGCCTCGCCGACCAACCGATCCGCGGGGTCCGCCTCCCGGAACGCCCGCGACAGGTGGGCCTGCACGATCATCAACGCTCGCTCGGGGCTCGCCGCCCCGGCCATCCCCTCGACAAGTCGATCCAGCGGGCCGCCCCAGAGATCCTCCAGGCCCACGCCCTGGTCGACCAGATCGCTGAGCTCCGCCGGAAGGAACGGCGGAGTCCCCGGTCGGAACCGCACCCCCACGACGGTCGTGTGCGCGGGGATGACCTCGAGCTGCGGGCCGGTCAGCGGGCCGAGCAGCCGCGGGCGCCCCCCGATCGGGAAGTGGATCTCGACTCCCCCAGTGGGCAGATGGCGCTGGACGTACGCCTCGGCACCGGTGCGCTGGATCCAGACCGTCCGCACCACCCCCGACAGCTCAGGCAACGGCGCACGCTCGACGTAGGACTCCATCGCGCTCATCCCTCCCGCTCGCGCGATCGTCTCTCACCAGCAAGACCCGGACCGCTGCCTGCGAAGCGGTCATCCTTCCGGGTTCCGCAGGCGCGGCGCCACCCCACTCTCATCCCCGCCGATCGCGCTCGTGCCGATGAGTGGGCGGCGAGGGCGGCGTCCGGCGACCCGGTTATCGCGGCCGGGCTGATGTCGCTGACTAGGTCCGGACGCTCGCGCAAGTCGCGGCGCTGCTTGGACTAAGTCACGGCAGGATCGGCGTGAGGTCCCACATGCGTGCGCCAGACAGCGGAAGCCGTAACACGACTCCGGCGCCCCGGCTGGCTGTGAACTGATCGCCACCCGCGGCCCCGAGATACGCGCTGGCAATCGCCCGGCGTGCCTCGGTTACGTTGGCGCGGTCCATAGCGGGTATCCCTTCCACGCGGACACCGCGGAACGGCGGCACGGCCTCGAAGACCAGCAGGGCACAGTCTGGACGTCGCGCGAGGTGCCGCAGCTTCACGTCGTCGTCCGCCACCACGACTTCAAGCGCGTCGCCGTTGCGGCGGAACCACACCGGAGACGACACCGCGCTGTCATCCTTGCGATACGTCGTCAGCGCTGCCGGCGACGGTGCGTCCAGCAGGCTGGCCCAGTCGGTCACCCGACCAGTCTTACATCGACGCGAGCCAAGCAGACCTTGGCCTCACATTCCCGCGTCGGGTCCCAACACGACCGTGTCACCCTCACGGTTCACGGCCGTCCAACCGCAGTGCTGCTGGCCGTCGATGACCTCGACGCCCTCGAGGAGACCATCGCAGTGCTGTCAGACGCAGGCGCCTCACGGGCGCTGGCCGAGGCCGACTCCGAACTTGCGCGCGGCGAGGGCGAGACCGAAGACGCGCTGCGCGAGGCGATGCGGGCACGGCGAGCCTCTGCGTGAGCAAGGATCGCTACAAACTGGTAGTCGCTCCCACCGCGCGTCAACAACTAGCCAAGCAACTCCTCGAACCTGTGGCCTTCGCTGCGAGTTCATCATCGGCCCGCTGCTCACCAACCCCAGACGGGTGGGCAAGCAGCTACGACCGCCACTCGATGACCGTCACAGCGCGCGCCGCGGTACCTACCGCGTGATCTATCGGATCGACGACCAACAGCGCACCGTCACCGTGGTCGGTGTGTTCCCACGCTCGGACGCCTTCCGCACCGGCTGAACGTCGGGTTATAGCGGACCTGCTTTTGATCACCCGGCCCACCCTTGATCAAACGACCGGCTACGACCTCGCAGCGTGGGAGAGCGAGAAGCCGGTCTGCGATGAGGCAGCCCTGCTGTCTACGTCCAGAACGTGGGATCGTTTCGAGGCTCCTGACGCTGAGTCTCCGAGCGATCGGCAGTGCTTTCGTTGCGAGCCTGTTGGCTTGACATCACCGGCCTCGCCGGTGATGACTGGCCGCGGTCAGGAAGAGCACTGATCAACAACGCGTCAGGGACCTCGGCCTGCTCGCCGCGTACTTCTCGGTGACACCCATGGTGGCTCGGCGCGGCCGCCGTTTCATCCGGGCGTCCGTCCCTCCACAGGCAGCTGCAAGCTGTTTACGTCCCAATGGCGGGTGACGCCTATGTCAGCGAGGAACTGATTGTCGTGGCTGCTGACGATCATCGCGCCGCGGTAGTTGTGCAGAGCTGACACGAGCTGTCCGACACTTGCCAGGTCGAGGCTGTTGGTGGGTTCGTCCAGCAGCAGCAGTTGCGGCGGCGGCTCGGCCAGCAGCAGGCACGCGAGCGTCACGCGCAGTCGCTCGCCGCCGGACAGCGACCCGGCGAGCTGGTCGACCCGGTCGCCGCGCACGAGGAAGCGGGCCAGCCGGGCACGCACCTCGTGCGGTGTCGCGGACGGGGCGGCGGCGCGGACGTTGTCGAACACGCTGCGGTCGTTGTCGACGATATCCAGCCGCTGCGGCAGGTACCGCACGGGCACGAACGGTGCCGGCACCTCGACCCGCGGGTGCGGTCGTACACCGGCCAGGGCATGCAATAACGTCGTTTTGCCTGCGCCGTTCGGTCCGACGAGCGCGATGCGTTCCGGGCCGCGGACGGCCAGCGGGCCGAGCCGCAGTACGTCGCGCCCGCCCGGCACCGCTGTTGCAGGCAGGTCGATGCGGATCCGGTCGTCATCGCGGATAAGTTCCTCCGCCTCGGTGAGGAACGCTCTGGCGTCGTCGAGACGGCCCTGCGCGGTTTCCCGGTACTTGGCCGCCGACACCTGCGCCTTCCGCTTCATCTCGTTCATCTTGACCCTCGGTTCACGCTTCTCGCGGAACGCCTTGTCAGCGAAACGCTTGCGTTTTGCTAGCTTGGTTTGGGTCTCGACGAACTGCCGTTTCTCCCGTGCGACCTTGCCCTCGGCGGTGCGTACCTTACGGGCGGCCGCCCGCTGCTCGGCCTCGATCGCGAGTAGGTAGGACGAGAGCGGGCCAGGGAATGCCCGTGCCCCGCCCTCGCGGAGCTCCACGATGTGATCGACCCGCTCCAACAGCTCGCGATCATGGCTGGCGACGATGAGCAGGCCTGGCCAGTCGTCGACCACGCCGTACAGTCGCTCCCGTCCGCGGCGGTCGAGGTTGTTGGACGGTTCGTCGAGCAGACTTATCGGCGCTCCCGTCAGCAGCAGCCCGGCGACGCCGGTGAGCACTGCCTCGCCGCCGGACAAGGTAGCAACCGGTCGGTCGAACATGTCGTCCAAGCCCTGGACTAGGCCAAACCGTTCGAGCGCGGCGGCGGCGCGCGCCTCAACCTGCCAGTCATCGGCGAGAGCCGCGAAGTGCACCGGGTCGGGATCGCCGGATTCGATTGCCCGAAGGGCAGCGCGCCGGGTCGCGATGCCGAGCAGGTCCGCGACCGTCTGTGTTGTACGCAATGTGACGTCCTGCGGCAGGAACGCAATCTGGCCGGTGGTGGCCAGCGTTCCTGACGTAGGGGTGAGATGCCCGGCTATGAGACGCAGCAGGGTGGACTTGCCGCCACCGTTGCGACCGATGAGACCGGTCCGTCCCGGTGGGAACGCGACGTCAAGCGCCGCGAAAACGGTGCAGCCATCCGGCCAGGCGAACGAGAGCGAGGAACATGCAACGGAGGTGGTAGACGATGGCACGAAGACTCCCGAACAATGGGCGGCGACGGACGGGCAGTCGCGACACCGTCGAGCGGTGTCAGTTCTCAGTGCTCCACAGCAGCGACCCTAAACAACAGATCAAACGGTTTGGCCCTTGCGACCTGTGCGCACCGACCGTCAGCCGCACGCGCGATCTTGACTCGCCTCTGCCGAATCGTCACCGCGAAAGCAAACCGACGATCCGAACGGCACCGCACCGAAGCATCACCAGTCACGACTCCGGCGACGCGTCCAACCCGGTCACCGTCCACCAACCTGCTTCATCGAGGGTCACAGCGAGCACCTCGTCGGGTTGTCCTGTCCCGTTGAGCTGGCCCAACCGGTCGCGGATGCGCTCGCGGCGACACAGCAGGCGGGTCGGCGGCTCTACGAAACGCCCGCTTAAGCGCGGTCATGCCGATAGCGCCGTTGCGTTCGCGAGGCGCGCGACCGGTTCGTGCCGTGTCGAGCGCCCGGGCGACTGCGAAACGCTGCGAGCACACCACGGGCGACCATGACGTCCCAGCACGCAGCCCGGGCGCGTCGAGCGCGCGACGTGCCACGCTTGCGGGCATGGGCAATCCTGTCGTCCACTTCGAGCTGATCGGGCCCGACCCGGACCTACTTCGTGACTTCTATTCCCAGCTGTTCGGCTGGCATGGGGCCGCCGACTCGCCGGTAGCTGAACGCATCTCTCTGACAACCGAGTACTCGTTCATCACCCCTGATCGGGAGGCGCCGCCGGCGGCGGGCGGCATCGGCGGCGGACCTGGTTTTGAGAATCACGCGATTTTCTACGTCGGCGTCCCAGTCGTCTCCGACGCTCTCGCCAGCGCGCGGGCCCTCGGCGCAACGGTGGTGCTGCCGCCCCAGAGAAATGAAGGCGGCGCCGTCACCGTGGCGCATTTCCGGGATCCTGCCGGGAATCTGGTCGGCGTCGCCGGTCCGCAGTAGGGCACTGGGGACCGGCGCTCATCGGCCACCACTGCAATCTCATTGCCGACGAGTGCTGGCAAGGTCTTGGGTGACGGACCGAGAGGCAGGGGTATGAAGCCTGCATGCGATCGGGGAGGGATTGGCCGGGCCGACAGGTATCAGCGATCCGCGCCCTCGTCGTCATTGCCGCCTTCGGAGCCCTGTATTTCCTTGCGCTCACATTCGTGTTGCAGCGTGGCCACGTCATCTCGAACGCATTCGACGCCGCCATCGTGTCGCTGCTGTGGGGCTCGACGATGTGGCTCCTCATGTGGCGACCTAACGCGCGCTTCCGCAAGCAGCGGTGACGACGCTCTTCTGCCGCACACATCGTGCGCTCGTGCGAGAGCCGGTAGTCGATCCTTGGCTCGCGGTCATGCCGAATGCCGGTAGTAGCTCCGGTCCCGCGATCATGCCGAGAGTCGGTAGCGCCGCGAGTCTTGCGTACTTGCCGAGAGCCGCTAGTCGCCGCCGACCTGACGGTCATGCCGAACTGAGTTTGCGGTTGTGGACGACCTCATGGCGCTGCGATGACAGTGGATAGTGGTCGCGTGACGAAGTCGAGTGGTGCTCCGGTGGAACTGATTGCCTTGGACGAGCCCTACGACGGCGTGATCTCGGCTCGCCGCGAGGGGGAGCCGAGCTTCTCCCATGTGCAGGATGTCGCGGACGCGATCACGGCTGCGCTTGCGCGAGCCGAAGCCGCCGTCCGCCCAGCACGCGACGACAGAGTCCTTGCCGGCCCACACCCCGGGTTCCGGCGGCATCGAGAAGCGGGCGTTCTCATGCAGCAACGCTGCCAGCCCCTCAAGATCGACACGTTCGGTGCATTCGACGTACCGGGCAAGCAGTTCGCGCTCGGCGACGGTTGTCTCGCCCTCGCGCCACGCGCGCCGGTCACCGGGTAGGTGCACGCGCATTGCGTTCCGCGTGCGCTGCAGTGCGGAGTGGTCTTGCGGCCCTGTCCGGTCGCGAACACCCGCCTGCGGGCCGACAGCTTCGGTGACACGTCGACCACGGACTCACCATCCGCGATCCGCCGGGTGGCGATGTGGCGACCGATGCCCTGACAGCCCTCGATCGCCCACGTCCGGTCGTCAGAGCGTTTCGCGAACGCCAGCATCGCCCGATAGCCGACCGCGTCGGTAGCGAACCGGCCGCCGTTGAGGATCGCCTCGTCGCCGGCCATCACCTCGATCGTCGCCAACCGCTTGTGCGGGTCCATGCCGATCACCACAGCGCCCACTGTTGATCTCCATCCACTCGAACCAGTTGTTGATTGTTCGAGCTGGGAGGGCACCGCTACTTCGAGCAGAGCAAACCCCTCTTGAGCCACTCCCCGCTCACAGCGGCGTCCGATCCTTGCAGGCCAAATGAGAGCCACACGACGGTGCGTGGGCGGCCGCGTTGAGAGCAACGAACCGGACCCCTCGGCCAAGCCTTGCCAGGCACCGGCCGTGGGTCAATGAAACAAGTAGCCGCGTTGAGCGCTTTAGGTCTCGCTGCCACCCAGAGGCGAACCTCCGGTCACAGGCCGGGCGGCACGACGTCGAGCAGTGTCTCGATGCTGTTGTCGAGACCGGTCTCGTCCTTCAACAGCAGGTAGCTGTCCCGGCCCGGTCCGGGAGCGAACGTGTCCGACCCGTCGTTGCCGATCAACGTGCTGCCTGTGGCGCTGCGTTCCAGCTCGGGCGCGTCGGGGCGCACCGCGTAGTAGACCGCGGTGAGATCGTAGGAGTAGATCCAGTTGTTCGGCCGCACGAAGGCCTCGTAGGCAATCCGCACCGGCGAGGTTGCCGGCTGCGCAGCCGAGATCGTCTGCCCGGTATGGATGGCGTCGCCGACCTCGTAGCCGGACCAGACGATGGGCGTCGGCCACGACGACTCGACGGACTGTTCCGACGCGGGGTCGCCGACGATGTTGTTCTCGCCGGCGCGGCTCGGGAAGCCCCCGCCCATCCGCACGAGCATCTTCGTCTTGCGGGCGACGAGATCACGACCGGTCAACGGGCTGACCGCGTCCGGGCCGGACGCGAGCAGAGCGGCAAGGTTGGGCGAGTACCCGATCTCTGCGAACACCACGCTGGCGTCGGCCTGGGCCACGAGCGCCGCGCGGTACACATCGACGACGTTGCGCGGCGAGGCGACCGGGGAGGTCGCAGCCCGTGCGCACGGCCCGACGAAATCGACCGCTGCGGTCGCCGTGCCGTTGAACGGCGAGGACGAGCCGATCGGCACCGACGGGTGCCCGTAGTACTGCGCGATCGCTCCCGCGCACTTCCAGGAGTTGGACGCCACGGCCGGGCGGTCGAGGCGGGTATTGAGCCCGATGCCAATCACCGTCGCCTCGCCCCGTTGCTGGAGCGCGAACGCGATGGCCAAGGCTCCGACGTCGTCGGCACTGCTCCACAGGTCGGTGTCGATCAGCAGCGGCACGGCGCCGGTCCTGAAGGTCGCGTCGGGGGACACCGCGCCTGCGCTGCGGACCCGGTAGTGGTAAGTCACGTGGGACGACAGACCGGTGAGGGACTGGAGATGGTCGGTGGTCGAGCGCGTGTCGCGCGGCGTCGACAACCCGTAGGCCGCGGTCGTGCCGTACTCGACCTGGGAATCAGCGGGGAGGCTTGTCGTCCAGCGGACCGCTGCCCCGACGGACGAGACCGATCCGACGGACACCGCCGAGATCACGAGGTGGCTTGCAATCGGGGCGGCCCGCAGCGCGATGGTGACGGAGTTGCTGAATTCGAGCGCGCTGCTGCCCAGCACGGTCGTGCGGGCGCCGGTGGCGCCCGCCTGCGCCTGCCCGCCTACGTCGATGCTGGCCGACCATCTTGGCTTGCGGCCGTCCTTGTCCCCCGAACCGGCGTCGGTGTCACCGATCTCGGTCATGCCGGTCGGCGGCGCCCAGTCACCGCGCCTGTCCAGCGTCGGCTTGGCGAAGAAGGTGGTAATCACCGCGTCACCGTCGGCGGTCGTGGTGACCGACGGCGCTGTCGCGCTCGAACTCCGGTCCACCGACTGGCCGCCGACCCCGTCGACGGGACGGTTCGGGTCGACACCGCCGACGGCGGCAAGGAACGCATCGCCGTGCACCTTGTCCTTCGAGCGCCAAGAAAAGGACGACTCGCCACTCGTCAGCACATGCACGTAGGCGTAGAGGGTGGCGTCGTGGTGGTGCGTGACCGTGGAGACGAGGCTCCAGCCGGACGGTGCCGTCACCTTGTGGTCCGGCGGTAGGTCCGACCCGATCATGGCGATCATCGCGTCTCCGGCGACGGCGCCTGCCGGTACCGTGAGGGTGATGATCGAGACATCGCGCACGTCGTAGCGCAGCGTGCTGGCGGAGCCGCGACTGACGGTCTGGGCCGACGCGGCCGGCGAGAGCGACACTGTGCCCGTCCCAATGGCAAAGGCCAGGCCGACGGCGAAGGCGCTGCGGCATCGGATGCGATGCGCAGGCCGGTCTTGCTGCTCGACGGGTGCGGTCACATCGGTCTCCTTGGTGCTCGTACCGCGGCTGCGGCAAGTTCACTGGTCCGGGCCGTGAGCGCCTGCCAGGCGCTCGACACGATGTCGTCTATGCCGCGACGGGCGCGCCACCCCAGGTGACGCGCGACGAGCGACGGGTCGGCGATCACGCACGGGGCGTCGCCGACCCGCGCGCCGGCGACCTCCCAGTCGAAGGGGATGCCCGTCGCGCGACGGGCGGCTCGCAGGACGTCCAGCACGCTGACGCCGTGACCTCCGCCGATGTTGTAGACGGCCTGAAGATCGCGAAACGCCATCTCGGCCACGACCTTCGCGTGCGCCTCGGCGAGGTCGTCGACGTGGACGTAGTCGCGAATGCACGTGCCGTCAGGCGTGGCGTGGCGGCCGCCGAACACGACCGGACGCTCACCGCTACTCACTGCGCGCAAGACCCTAGGGACGAGGTTGTCCGTGCCGTGATCGGCCAGGCGCGCGGTCGCCGTTCCGGCCACGTTGAAGTAGCGCAGCGCGGCCCAACTCAGCCCGGTGGAGGCGGCCGTGTCACGCAGCATCCACTCGCAGACGAGCTTGGTCCGGCCGTAGGGCGAGACGGGAGCGGTGGGGGCGTCCTCGGCGACGCGCCCAGAAGCGGTGGGCCCGTACACCGCCGCGCTGGAGGAGAACACGAGCCGGCGCACCCCGACCGCCGTCATCGCGCTGAGCAAGCTGCGCATCCCGCAGATGTTGTGCTCGTAGTAGCTCAGCGGGTCGCGCACCGATTCCTCGACCGCCTTGCGCGCGGCGAGATGCACGACGACGTGCGGCCTGACCGCGCGCAGGGCGCCGATCACCTCTCCGGTGTTGAGGACCGATCCGACGATGAGCGGGAGCGCATCGTCCAGGCGGTCCCGGTCCCCGGTGGACAGGTCGTCGAGCACGCTCACGCGGTGCCCCTGCCCGCTCAGTGACCGCACGACATGCGCGCCGATGTACCCGGCACCGCCCACGACCAGGACGTCGACCGGGTGCACTGCCGTCGCCCGGCCGTCAGGCATCACGGAATCCGATGACGGACTTGACCAGCCGGCGGGCGCCCGCTCGTGCCCCCGTCAGCGGAAGACGTTCCGCGCGGTGGGTACGGGAGACGAGCGGCTCGGCGCCGAAGCCCTCTTTGAAGCGCGCAAGTCCGGACCCCGGCCGGCTGTCGCCCATGTGGTACTTGACGCAACCGGAGCGGCAGGCGTCCTCGATCGCCAGCCGGTGCAGCAGGTCGTTCGCCCGCACCGGCGCTGCGAGCGACGCGTCCATGGCCCCTCGCCAGTACTTGGCTTGCGTGCCGTGGCTCAGCACCACGATCGCCGCCGCAGGTTCGCCGTCCAGCCGCGCGAGCCAGATGGCGCACCGGGTGCCGAGTGCGCGGGCCACCGCCTGGAACTTCTCCGGCGGATTGGCTCGACGGCTGCGCCAGCGCGCCGAGATCAGGGGCTCGTTCTGGGCCTTGGCCCAGCGGCGGACCGAGAGCTCGTAGAGGAAGGTGAACTCGGGTACGAACCGCCCCGTGCGGTCGACCTCGACCTCCAGTCGCGACCTCTCCGCCTTACCGACTGCGCGCCGTACGCTGCTGCGGAACGATGTGCGCCATACGCTGTCAAAGCCGTCGGAGAGGTCGAGCACATGGGTCGTCCGCTCGGAGGTGACGAAGCCGGCAACGAAGACCGGCCACGCCGGATCGACCAGCGGGTTCATCCGCACGGTGACGCTGAGCGCGGGCTGCGACAGCAGGTCGGCGTAAACGGCAGCGACCTGATCGCGGCCCACAGGCCCGTCGGCGAGCGGACCGCCGATGCCCCAGTCGAAGGGCCATGATCCGATGCCGGCGGCCGGCAGCCCACGGCGGCGGGCCAGCGGCAGCACTACGCGCCGCCCGTCCGGGAAGCGGTAGAGCCGGCTGGCGTCGCGGAAGCGGCCCGGGGCGCACACAAGGTCCCGCCAGGCCGGAGTCTGGGTTACGCCGGCCGTCGGTTCCGCGGACAGAACGTCGAGCCACTCGGACGTGTCGGCCGGTTCGACGACACACCGCGACGCCGTGGGCACGGACAGGCTCACCATGCCCGTCCTCCTTTCATCAGGCGCGCGAGACGGCAGGCAGCGCCGGGGACGGATCGCAGGCCGTCCTGCCGCAGGCCGAGGACCGTGAGCAGGCCGCGCGTGCGCCGCGGGAGAGCTGGGACCGCGCACTGCGGGCAACCACCGGGCCGGTGGCCCAGCAGATCGGCACAGGCATCGGACAGTCCTGCCTGATAACTGTGCCGGGTGCGCGTGATCCCGGCGGCGCGCACAGCTGCATCGGCGTTGCGGGGGGCGCGGGCCAGCGCCGCTCGGGCGAACATCGCCAGATCAGCTCCGGTGTCACCGACCGCGAGCACGCACCCGGGTGAGCCGAGCAGGGCGTCCAGATGGGCCAGGCCCGTGCCCTTGTCGACCGTGCCGGGGACGATGTCGGTCTGGCCTTGCCCGTGCACCACCCGAAGCGCGGCGTCGACTGTGAGGCCGACCGAGGCGAGCAGGGCGGCCGGCACCGGTCCGCCCCGGTAACGCGCTCGGATCGCGCGGGTGTGGCTCGGGTCGACCTCGACGTCCGGAGCGGCGGCCAGCTTTGCGCGCAGGTCGCCGAGGCGGTCCAGCTCGGGCCCGGTGCAGAGCGTCCGGGCGACGACATCCTGCGCGGTGGCGACCACGGCGCCATATTCGGCGACTGCCCCGGCAAGCCCGAACGTAGCCCTGCGTTCGAGCGCGGCGGCCATCCCGCGCCCGGTGACCAGGACCGGCCGGTAACCGTGCCGATGCAGAGCACGGAGGACGAGCACCCCGAGTGGCGACGTGGTCGGGTAACCGAGGACGTCGGTCTCGAGGACACCGTCGAGGTCGATCGCGCACAGCGGGCCGTACGAAGGTGGGTCTGTGTCGGCGAGCAGCACCTCGGCCAGGTAGTCGTTCACCGCCTGGCCGCTGCGTCGGCGCACCCGTGCTGGAGACACATCGCCGGCCCGACCGGCCCGCCACAGCTGCGTGAGCCGGTACAGCAGCCACCGCTCGGCGTCGACGGCGGCGCCGCCCGCGCGCTCGTACTCCCGGCGAAGAGCTGGCCCGGTCACCGTGGCGGGCGGGTCAGCCGCGGCGCCGGCCAGGTCGAGGGCGGCGTCGTAGCAGAGCAGCTCGAGATGGCTGAAGCCACGTTCGTGGAAGTCAACCTTCCGCGGCGAACCGTCGGCGCCGACCAGCCAGTGGCGGGCGTCGGTGTTGCCGTCGACAACCACCGGGTGCTCCACGGCGAGCAGCTCCCGCGCGAGTCGGTTGAGCAGCGTCGTCCGTGCCAGCGGAGCCAGCGGGCCGAAACCGCCCGAGATCAACTCGCTTGCGACCTCCCACACCGGGTCCCGTCCGACAAGGCCGGCGGTTGGATCCCTCTGCGCAGGCAGCCGACGCGCACGGGCACGCACGTAGGCCGCAATGGCGGGGACAACGTCACGCGGCGGGCCGTCGGGCAGCCATTCGCGCAGAAGCACTCCGTCGACGACACCGAGCACCGCGGGCACGTGTTCGTCCATGGCGTGCGCCAGCGTCAGGACGTGGCGGCCCAGGAAGCCGAGCCCGACCCCCTCGGCGGCGAGTTCGAGGGTCTCGACCCGCGCCTCGGCGTCGACGGTGCGCACTGAGTAGCGGGCCCGTTGGTGCCGCCGGTGTCCACCCTGCGCGCGGTCGTCGATGCGCGTGAGCTCGAGGACTCTCGTTCCCGGCTCGAGGAGATGCTCGAGGGCGGCGGAGACGGCGGGCGGGGCGAGCCGACGGTGGATCGACCACTGCGACCACGGCTGGACGACGGCGGCGAGGCCACGCAACGGTGCCGGCAGCTCGTCGCGTCCGTCGAGCAGCGAGAGCACCAACGTGATGGCCTGTCGGTCGACACCGGCGTGCTCGACGGCCCGGGCGGCAGCGGCCAGCGAGGACCCCGAGCCGGGCGGGTCGTCGGTCAGCAGGACGCGTCCGCCTGCGAGGGCGACGGCGCGTAATGCCGCGCGTTCCTCGCGCAGCAGGGGGTGGCCGGGGCGGTAGGTGCACACGACCACCTGTCGGTATCCGCCGAGCCGCAGTGCGGCGGCGAGCAGAGGAGCCAGGTAGCTCCCCGACGTGCGCAGGCCGACCACCACCACCGGCCCGTCCAGGTCTGGGTACCGGTCGGTCACCGCCTGCGCGAGCCAGCGCGAGTCGTCGGGGTGCTGGTCGAAGCTGCGGAAGCACGCGGGAAGGCGCACCACGTCCTGGACGAGTTCGCCGACCCCGACGCAGCGTCGAGCGTGCGCCTCCACCTGGGCGGCGTCGAACGGGCGACCGGTCGGATCGACGACCGCGGAGGCGAGCTGGTCGATAAGGCGGGTGAGATCGGGGCGCTGTGCTCTGAGCGCCCGGGTCGCACCGGCGCCGCGCTGGGCGACGAGCGCCGCTGTTCCAGCGAGGATCGCGGCCGCGGCGCGGCCGGACCGGCCATGGGCGGTAGACAGGAAACTGGCCGCGCGGCGCAGCGACATCGGGTCCGGATGCAGCGCGTCGTCGACGAGCTGGCCCGCCGCAGCCGCACAGAGGAAGGCGTCCAGCCACGCGCCGTCCCGGACGCGGCGCTGCAGCATCGCCATGACATCGAGGCCGTCGAGGGACAGGTCGGCGGGTGCCAGGTCGGGTGCGGGGTCGGGCGTCTGGTGTCCGCTGCCCACGGTGCGCGGGATCGTTCCGGGGGGCAGCGCGGTCATGTCGCCCCCCGCCGGGTTCGGACGCCGTCGACGCGGGCGGCCGCGCGGCGGTACGCCCGCCACGCGCGAGTTGCGACCCGCTCGGACGGGGCGGCCAGGGTCGCTCCCCGACCGGCGAGCCATGACGCGACGGTCCGGTCGTCGGTGTCGGCGGTGACGGTCAGCCGGGCCAGGGAGAAGGTGGCGTCCTGCGCGTGGCTGAGTGCGTTTCGCACTGCACAGGCCGACTCGTAACCGCTCTCCTTCACCATCCGTCGGATCCGCGGACTCGAGTAGCCGTGCGGGTAGGCGAAGCTGCGGATCGGCAGGTCCAGGCGGTCCTCGAGTTGCTGCCGGCAGGTCATGATCTCGTAACGCGCCGCGTCGAGTCCGAGCGTGTCCAGCTGCGGGTGGGTGACGGAATGGGCGCCGATCTCGTGGCCGGCTGCGGCCAGCTCGGCGGCCGCGGACCAGGAGAGCATGCGGTCACCGCCGGGGCTACGGCTGTCCAGAAAGCCGGTGGTGAGGAAGATCGTGGCGCGTATGCCGGCGGCGGCGAGCAGCGGCGCGGCCACGTCGGCGTTGTCGGCGAACCCGTCGTCGAAGGTTACGAGGACCGCGCGCGGCGGCAGTGGCACCTCTGCCGTCGCGCACAGCAGGAGGTCGGCCACGCACATGGGGGTACGGCCCGACTCCGCGATCAGGGCCAGATGGCGCATGAAGACCTCGCGGCTCACCGTGTAGGGAGCGATCCACGTGGACGTCGACGTGCCGACCGCGTGGTACAGCAGCACCGGGATCGCCGCAGGCGCGTCCGGTATCCGAACGTGGGTCATGGCGGACCGGCCGAGGCAGCAGCGTCGGCGCGCGCCGTGATGGACGCCCCGATGCACGCCAGGACGGCGAGGCCCACGAGCAGACCGACCGGCGACCACAGGCGGGCGAGGACCAGGGTCTCGGATCCGAGCACGGCGAGAGCGACGCTGAGGGCGACGCCGAGAACAAGTTCCAGCAAGGGCTCGAGGGCCAGCAGCCGGACGAACGCGATGCCCGGGCATAGCGCGACGAACGCGAACACCACCGCCACCCGGACCGGCCCGGTGACGCCGAGCCCGACGACGGCCACAGTCGCCACCGAGCCGGCCAGTACGACGCCGCTCCACCGCTGCGCCTTGGTCATGGCGTCGCCCCGCCACAAGGAGTGGCGTCCCGCCGGAACACGGTCGTGTCCGGACCGGCGTACACGGTGCGGAACAGCGGATCGGATCGCATCGCGGTCGCGATCGTCGTCAGTGTGCTGCTGTCGAAGCCCCCGCTGTAGCGCTCGGAGAGGTCCTCGCTGCCCGTCAGCACCAGGTAGGCATCGTGGCCGCACCTGGTCGCCAGAAACCGTCGCAGCACCGGACGGGGATCGGTCGGGAGGGTTTTACGGTCGGCCGGGCTCAAGTACTCCAGGAACTCGTAGTCGTAGCGTTCGTAGCCCTCGAAGGCCCAAGGGTAGTTGCTGTTCACCGACCCGATCAGCGAGCCTCGAGGGGCCGTTCGATAGAGCCAGTACGACATGCTGCGCTCGTCGTTGGTGAAGTAGTTCTGGCGCTCCTTGCCGTAGTAGGCCAACGCGAAGCCGCCGGCAAGCATCAGGTACGCCACGAAGCCGGCGGCCGCGCGTGTCCACAGCCGTGCCCGCGGGTGCCGGATGGGCAACAGGGGGCGACCCGGCGCGTAGACCAGACCAGTGGTGAGCAGGACGAGGAACGGCACCGCGAACAAGAAGACGCGGAACAGCATCTCGCCGCCGTAGTCGTTGGCGACGAGGAACGGCACTGGGGTGAGCGCGAGCAGCGCCGGGACGTTCTCGCGGACGCCACCCACGCGGAGCCGCAGCCAGCCCAAGGCGGCCGTGCCCCAGAACACGGCGGTGAAGGCTCGGTCGGCCCAGTCGGTGACCTGTTGCCCCAGGCTCGCGCGATGGAGCCGGACGAAGGTGGTCTGAGTATTCGCCGCAGGCGTGCCGAACGAGGCGACGATCGAGTGCAGGTTCTGGTCGAGAAAGGTGCGCCCGAGCCACAGAATCCAGCCGATGGTCAACGCTGCCATCAGCGCGGGCAGCCAGACGGGGCGTATTCGGCCGGCGGCCACGAGCACGACGAGAGCGCCGACAACCATGAACGGGGTGAGCTGGTGACTGCTGGCAATGACCGCCATCAGCGCCGCCACTATCGCGAGCACCGCCAGTCGGCCCGGACCGTCCAGCTGAGTGGTCGACGACGCCCTGGACCACAGCCGTCCACCGCCCGTGCGTTTCGCGGGCAGCAGCCGGAGGCACACGGCGATGACGGCGAGGTCCAGCACGAAGCACATCGCCTGCGGCGAGAAGTAGTCCTGACCCACCCAGTTCGTCAGGTAGAACAGCATGACTGCCAGCCAGACCCGGCGGCGGTCCTCGACCAGTGCCCCGAAGATCAACAGCAATGGCCCGACCAGGGCGGCCTCGACCACCGGGGGCGCCCAGGCTGCGTAGCTCAACGCGCTGTGCAGCCCGGTGGTGCGGGTGATCAGCGCGTTGAGGGTGAAGAAGCCCGGCCATGCGTGGTAGATCGGCAGCTGCGCGATGCCGCGGGTCCACGCTGCCGTGGCGCACGATGTAGTCGACGATTCCGACGTGCTTCCACGCCCAGGAATAGCGCAGGCTGCCGTACAGGATGGTCGGGGTGGCGTGGACCATGGCCACCACTGCGAGGACGTGCAGCCCGAGTAGCCGTCCGGATGCCCGCCGATGGTTGTGGACGGCGAACGAGACGCACACCGCGCTCATGGCCAGCCAGAACTCGATGGGCAGGACCGACACCAGCCCGATGTCGTTCATCGCCGCGAGGTCGACGTGGCGCAGCGACACGACCCACAGCGCCAGCGCCACGAGCGGGACGACCACCGCAGCGACCTCGGCTCGGCAGCGGCCCGCCGTGCCGACGACGTAGCCGAACGCCGTGATCAACAGCCCGGCGATCAGCGCGCCGCCGCGCCGCGCCGCTCCCGCGTCGTGGTGCAGCGTGCCGAGCGCGGCGCGCGCGAGCCCGCGGGGCAGCGCCCGCCGTACGTAATCCCGTTCGCTCTGCAGGGCGACGTCGGCGCCCGTCAGACCGGCGACCGCTGCCTTCGAAAGACCTTCGGCGAAGCAACGCGCGCGGTAGTAGCGCCACGTGCCGCGTTCTGCCGGTACGACGTGTCGCACGACCGAGGTCGGCTGGTAGACGACCCGCGAGCCGGGCAGCTGCCCGGCACGGATGCACAGCTCGGTCTCCTCGCAGCCCATCGGCCGCGATCCGACCCGTCCAAGCTCGCTCTTGAACCCGCCGAGGTCGCGCAGAACCGTCGTGCGGAAGGACATGCTCGCGCCGATGACGTTGCGCACCGGCGCGGCATCCTCGGGCAGCCCCAGGTAGCTGCACCCGACGATCCAGTCGAACTCGCGCGGGAACCAAGGTGGCCGGGCCGTCTCCCAGCTGGCCTCGATCCGGCCCCCGACCGCGACTACGCCGGGGTCGGCGTACGGCGTGAGCAGCTCACCGAACCACTCGATATCGGCTGCGGCCGCGTCGTCGTCGAGGAAGACGACGACGTCACCACGGGCGGCGGCCACGCCGGTGTTGCGGGCGCCGGACAGACCCTGGGTGCCTCCGTTGGCCACCACGCGAACGCCGTCGATCTCGGCCTTGACCCGACGCAGCAACGACGGGCAGTGATCGACGACGACGATGGTCTCCAGCGGCGGCGGCACCTGCCGCCGGGTCGAGGCCACCGCCTCCACGAGCTGGTCCCAGCGCTGCTCGGTGAAGCAACAGATCACGACGGAAGCGCTGAACCCGGCCGCTCGCTCCACGCCGTCGTCGCGGTGTTCCGGCCGGGCCGGTGCGATGCCGCTCATCGAGGCGCGGGTCCGCGCCGGACGCAGGACGTCTGCACCCCGCGGTACCGGTAGCGGCTGACGGCGTACGCGAGCGCGCCGACGAGCACGCCGGCCCGCTCGCGCCACACGAGCTCGGCCGGGAAGGACGTGCTGCGACGGTCGTTGCGCGGCGAGTCGGCGACGAGCACGTGGCGCAGCGCCGGTACCGACCGCCGCAGCATCGTCCCGAGCTGCGCGGGGTGCCGGCTGATCGCAGCGGCAAGGTAGGCGCCGAGCCCCACCCCGTAGCCGTAGGCCTGGCGGCGCATTCCGTCGTACCCGCGGCGGTGGAAGTGCCGGATCACGGCGGCCGGCTCGTAGACGACGCATCCCCCGCTCAACACCACCTCCAGAAGCGCGAGGAGGTCGTCCCCGCCCTTCGCCGGGGTGCCGGCGCCGGTCGCGGGGTCGAAGCCCGAGTGGGCGTGCAGCCAGTCGGTGCGGAAAGCCATGTTGGCCCCTGAACCCATCCGGCCGGCCGTGAACGGGAACAACGGATCCGCCGGCGGGTCGAGCAAGCTGTAACGGCGGGTCACGAAACCGCGGTCGAAGCCCCCGGCCTGCTCGACCAGCACTTGAGCTCTGGTCTCGAGCTCCGCCGGCAGGATCAGTCCGGTGACGCAGACGACGGCCGGGTCGGCGAACGGGCCGGCCAGGCCACGGAGCCAGCCGGGGTCGGTAAGCACGTCGTCGTCGGTGAAGGCCACGATGTCCCCGGTGACGTACGGGAGGGCGCAGTTGTGCGCGTACGCCAATCCAGGAGTCGGGGTGTGCACGTAACGCACCGGGAACGGGGTGGTGAGCGAGCGCACCGCACGCGCGGTCGCGTCGTCGGACGGTGCGCTGTCGACCACGACGAGGTCGAAGTTCGGGTGGTCGGCGGCGCTCAGCGAGGCGATCAGGCGCATCAGCGACGGGGTGCGATCCCTGGTCGCAACGACGACGGTGACAGCGGTGTCGGTGCGCGGGTAGGTGCTGCGGCACGCACCGGCCGAGGACAGGCCCGAGGACGGGATCGGATCCGGCACCGGCGCGCCGTCGGCGGCGCAGTGACGTCGGAGCGGTTCGGCGAGCTCGACCCGGATGATTTCGGCGAGCGCCTCCCGCGGGAGCGGAACCCGGCCGAGCGGCACGACGATCTCGCCGAGCGGGACGCCGTGCCACCGGACCAGGACGCGTCCGCTCAGGTTGCGGCCCGCGCCGTCGAGTTCAGGTAGCGGCGCATCCAGGTGAACGTCACGGACGAGGACGGGAGCCTCGAGCACGGCGCAGGTCACGGGCCGACGTCCGCGCCGACCGCCGTCGGTGCGGGGACCGTGAGCCCGGGTCGGTCGTCGTCCAGGACCGCCCGCAGGACGCGCACGCCGTCCCGCAGCGAGTGCAGGTTCGATCGCCCGCTGCGACGGGGCAGCTCGAGGCTGGGCACTTCGGCGATGCGCAACCCTGCCTGCACCGCGCGCACCGTCATCTGTGCCTCGATCTCGAAGCCCGACGCGGTCAGGCGCAGGTCGTCGAGGAAGTGCCGCTGAAAGGCGCAGAAGCCGTAGCAGAGATCGGTCAGGTTGGTGCCGTAGACGGAGTTCATGACCCTGAGCAGGGCGGCGTTGCCCCGGCGTCGGAGGCGGGTGATGTCGAGCGAGCCGCCGCCTCCCATGAAGCGGGACCCCTTGACGAAGTCGTAACCGTTGGCGAGGAAGTGCAGATAGTGCGGGATCTCCGCCGGCGACATGCTGCCGTCGGCGTCCATCATCACGATGACGGTTCCGGTGCACGCCAGGAAGCCGGTCCGCAGCGCGCTGCCCTTGCCAGGAGCGCCCTGGACGACGAGACGTACCCCCGGACGACAGGCCTGTGCCATCGCGCGGGTCGCGTCGGTCGAGTACCCGTCCACCAGCACGACCTCGTCCACGCAGTCGGGCACCTGCTCGAGCACCCAGGCGAGGTTGCGGGCCTCGTTCTTGGCCGGGATCACGAGACTGACCTGTGCCCGTGCCGGGACGGACGTCGTGTGCGCCTCGCCCGTTTGCAGCGCGATGACCGCCGCGTCTCCGATGTCATCTGCCGTTGGCGCAGCCATGAAGTGGCCCTCCCCCGAGTCGGCCTCTGACCGCTACGGCTGTCACCGGCGGCGTCGCCCTACTAGCGCGCACCCGCGCCCGCCCTGATCCACAAGGCCGGATAAAAGTTTTTTCGGTTGGCTGTGTGGATCAATTGCGGGCGCCGGCGCACTAGAGGGACGTGAGCCTGCTCAGTGCCCGCGGACGTACGTCCAGCTCGCGCACCGCTGAACCCACCTACCGGGCCGGGTACTTGCTATCCGCCAGCGCAATGCTGAGCTCGGTCGTAGGGGTGGGATTCTGGGCGCTCGCCACCCGGCTGTTCAGTCCCAGCGTGGTGGGCGCCAACTCCTCGATCCTGGCCGCCATCCTCTTCCTCGCGGGCATCTCGCAACTGAACCTGATGAGCGCGCTGCTGAGGTTCGTCCCGGTCGCAGGCGCTGGGGCGCGGGCTCTCGTCAGCCGCGCCTTCGCAATGGGTGCGGCCCTGTCGGCCCTGAGCGCCGTCGCATTCTTGGCCGGCCTGTCGTGGTGGGCACCCGATCTGGCGAGCTACCTGGAGCATCCTGCCTCGCAGTGCGCGTTCGTCGTGGCCACTGCCGCATGGTCGGTGTTCGTCATGGAAGACGCGGTCCTCGTCGCGATGTCCCGGCCTGCCGCGGTACCGGTGTCGAATCTCGGATTCGCCCTGGTGAAGCTCGTTCTCGTCGGGACGACATTCGCCGTGCTGCCATCGGCCGGCGTCTGGGTGTCGTGGACCTTGGCGAGCGTGCTCGCCGTCGCGGCCACGGCGAGCTACCTCTACGGCAGCGCGTTGCCGCATTTCGTCGGTGCCCGGTCCGAGGCCGCGGCACAGCTCCCATCACTGGCGGACGTCGTGCGGTTCATCGGACCTGACTACCTGGGTTCGCTGGCGTGGATCGGCGCGACCACACTGCTGCCCCTGATCGTGCTCAACTTCTCCGACCCCTCACACGCGGCGGCCTTCACGCTCGCGTGGACGATAGGCAGCGCCCTGTACGAGATCCCGGCAGCGTTCGGGCAGTCCCTCGTCGTCCAAGGCGTGGCCGATCCGTCGAGGCTGGCCAAGTACCACGACGCCCTTCGTCGGCGCGCCCTCCTCATCGTCGGCGCTCTTGCCACGGGGCTCGTGCTCGGGGCTCCGTGGGTCATGCAGTGCTTCGGAAGCTATTACCGGGCGCACGGCACAACGACGTTACGGCTGATCGCGCTGTCAGCGCTGCCGGACGTCGTGGTGGCGCTGGCCATCAGCCGGTTCCGTGCGCAGAGCAGGACCCAGCCGGTGTTCCTCGCCCTCGCCGCCTTCTTCGCACTCGTGGCAACCGGGGCGGCCCTGGGGGTGTCCCGATGGGGAATCGGCGGGGCCGGCGCGGCCGTGCTGGTGGCGCAGGGGGTCGTGGCGTTGGCCGTTACCGGCGACGAACTCGTCCGCCGGATCGGTCACCCACGCCGCATCACGGTCCGCGCCGACGTGTCGGCTCTCGTCGCTGCACTGCCCGGGGGGTGGGCCGCCGCGACATCCCACCGCAGCCGATCCGACACCGCCTCGGTCGAACTCGAAGCCACTGACGGTCGCCGCTCGATGCTCAAGGTCGCGGTCTCGGAGCAGGGCGACGCCGCCATCGTCCGCGAGACCGACGTGCTGCGCCTCATCTCGGCCGAACCGCAGCTGCGTCACCTCGGGGCGCCCGTCTTGGCCGCCTCCGAACTCGCCGACCGCTGCTATCTGCTCTACGACCGCATCGAGGGCGAGAATGGTGCCGATCTGACGCGTGAGCAGGCGCGGGCCCGCAGCGACGCGGTCTTCGCCAGCCTGCAGCCGCTGCACCGGTGGCAGTCGGAGCGGGTCGAGCTCGGCCCCGGCGAGTGCGACGAGTTGATCTCGCGATCTGTGCGGGTCCTGGAGGGCGCTCTGCGCGGCGCGGCCCTGCAATCGTCCGCCCGTGAGCTGGAGCGCGCGCTGCGTGCGGACTTGACAGGCCGTCGAACGACCTTGGCCTGGACGCACGGCGACGTGCATCCAGGGAATGTCCTGTTCGCCCACCGCGGGCAGGTGGCCGGCATTGTCGACTGGGACGGAGCGCGGTCCCGGGATCTGCCCGTCCTGGACATCGCGCTGTGGCTGCTGACCACCACGCCGTCGCGTCGGGAGTTCGGCTCCGACGTCGTCGACCGGCTCCAGCGTCCTCGGATCTGGGACGTCGAGGAGAACACCCATCTGCGTGCCGTCCAGGGTGACGATGCGCTGCCGGAGCAGGCGGTGCTGCTGCTGACCTGGCTGCGGCACGTCAGCAACAATCTCGGGAAATCCGCGCGGTACGCGGGGAACCCGCTGTGGATGTCACGCAACGTGGCCGCGGTATTGCGTTCGACGTCGAACCTGCTCACGGAGTCGCATCCATGACGATCTCGCGTCCGACGGCATCGATCCACGCGGTGCGCACACCGGCCCCCCGTGAGATCTGGGCGAACCTGCTCCGGGACGACCCGCGCGCGCTCCCCGAGCACGCTCCGCAGTGGACGACGGCCCTGTGCGCGAATGGGCGCTACACCGATGCGAGTCGTCTCTACGAGTTCAACGACGGACGCCGTTTCGTCCTGCCGCTGGTGCGACGGCGCGGCCCCGCCGGCGCCGGCGGCTGGCTGTTGTCCTACCCACCCGCATTCGGGATCGGCGGGATGCTGGGTGCCGGCCAGGACGCCGGGGTCGTGGGCTCGGTGTTGGCCGAACTTTCCGGGATGCGCGAGGCCCGGATCTGGCTTCGCCCGAATCCACTGGACTCCGAGCTGTGGGCCGGGCCTCAGCCGACGGTGTTGACCATTCCCCGAATGGCGCACGTCCTCGACCTGCACGGCGGCGTGGACGTCGCGCTGTCCGGGCTGCACGCCTCCACGCGGCGCGGCCTGCGGGTGGCACATCGGTCCGGCGTGCGCGTGGTGGCACGGTCCGGCCCAGACTTGCTCGACACGCATCATGAGCTCTACCGGCTGTCCCTGCGTCGGTGGGCCCTGCACCAGCACGAGCCCGTCGTCGTGGCGCGACTGAGGTCGAGTCTGCGGGACTCGCAGCGAACGCTCGATGCGCTCGCACGCGGCATGGGTGACGACTTCGTCGTGCTCGTCGCGTATCTGGGCTTCGAACCGGTGGCCTCGATCGTCACCGTTCTGGGCCCCACCGCTCACGACATCCGAGGAGCGATGAATCGCGAGCTTGCCGGTCCCAGTAGGTCCAACGAGCTGCTGCAATGGCACTCGATCCGTCTGGCGTGCGAGCGAGGTTGCGGGCACCTTCATCTCGGCGAGTCCGGGCGATCTCTGGGCTTGGCGCGCTTCAAGGAGCGCTTCGGTGCGCGTCCCGTCCGGTACCGCGAGTACCGACTGGAGCGCATCCCGTACACGCGCGCGTCTGCCGTGGTGCGCACGGTCGTCAAGTCGGTCCTGGGGTTCCGCGACGACGAGGGAATTCGTTATGACGACGCCGGCCTCGCCGCATCGACAGGCCGCGGCCGGTGATTGCGTGCCACATCCGGTGGCACGCACACCGCCGCCTTCTCATCGATCGCCGACGCGCAGGATGCGAAGCCGTGCGGCCCCCCCGGGCCGCGCGGCAGTGCTCTTGTCACAGGTGCACCGCCCGCTTCGGGTTGATCTAGGACGAAAGGACTTTCTCGGAGGCAGTGTCGCCCGGCGCGTGCTTGACTCCGCGACAAGACGTCGGGGGAGGTCTTGTCATGTCTATGACCGTGTTCTCGCGCGCGCAAAAGGTCGAGCCCGCTCCAGAATCAGACCTCGAGCTTCTTCGGAGATGCCGCGACGGCGACGCCGCCGCCTGGGATGCCCTGGTCGCCAGGTACGAGCGGCTCG
Organism: uncultured Actinomycetota bacterium; assembly: GCA_963787985.1. Taxonomy (GTDB): domain Bacteria; phylum Actinomycetota; class Actinomycetes; order Mycobacteriales; family Jatrophihabitantaceae; genus Jatrophihabitans. The sequence goes on from CAWBEL010000004.1 coordinate 923,865, forward strand.
TCTTCAGTGTCGCCCTGCGCAACGGCCTCAAGCGCGAGGACGCCGCCGACGTCACGCAGACGACGTTCGAGGCGCTGCTCGATTCGCTGTCTCGCCTGCGCGAGGACGATCGTCTGTCCTGGTGGCTGATGACGGTGGCGCGGCGGCAGGCCTGGCGAGTTCGCCGCCGTACCGACCGCGAGCTGCTGGGGGACGAGAACCTGACGGTGCGCCGGGCCGATGGCCCGAGCGCGGGAGGTGCCGACGAATTCGTGTCCTGGGAGGCCGTCGCCGACCTGCACGACGCGCTGGCCAAGGTCTCGGACCCGTGCCGATCCCTGCTGTTTCTGCTCTACCTCGATCCCGAGTCGCCGTCCTACGAGGAGATCGCCCGGCGACTCGGCCGCGCGCCCGGCGGCGTGGGACCGCTGCGTGCACGGTGCCTCGCGCGGATGCGAACCCTGCTCGAAGGGCCTGCTGATGCCTGAACGAGACGACGACCGGCCCGCCTTCGCCGCCCTCATCGATTGGCTCGAGGGTCGGCTCGACGCCGAGCGCACGGCCGCGGTTGCGGCCGCCGTCGAGGCCGGCGGCGATCCGAGGGTCGCGGCCACGATCAGCTGGCTGAGCGGATTCCTCGCCACGGCCGCCGCGGTACCGCAGTACGAGCCACCACCGATCATCCGCCAGCGGCTGAGACAGCGATTCGCTGCGTGGGACCGCGCCCGGGCGGCTCTGCAGCACCCTCCGGTGGAGCTCGAAGCAGCGCTGCTGTTCGACAGCCGGCAGGATCTCGTGCTGGCCGGGGTACGTGCCGGCGAGGACGCCGACGATGCCGTCCACCTGGCGTGGACCACTCCAGTCGCCGACCTGGTGCTGGACGTCGTGCGGACCGGACAGGGCGCGCTGCACTGCGAGGGGCAGGTCCTGGCGACCGATGCCACCCTGGCGCCGGTTTTCGAGGTTCGGGCGGAGGGGCCCGGTGTGACGGTGCGGACCGTCGACGGTGACCGACAGGGTCGGTTCATGCTCGCCGACGTGCCCGACACGGTGACGACGCTGCGGGCGCTCAATGGCGAGCTGACCATGGTGGCCGCCGTGGACCTGCGGACCGTCCCGTGAGTACCGCGCTGAGCGACGTCTCCGAGCTGCTGGGACCGACGACCGCCGCTGGCCGCCTCATGGCACTGCGCGACGCCGGGCTGGACGACGCGATTGGGCTGGCGTGGGTGCTCGATCGTGCCGAGGAGCTCGTGCACGCCGAGCCTGTTGCGGCCGAGGCGGTCCTGCAGGTGTGCAGTGAGGCTGCGGCCGACGATGCCGGGCTGCTGTCCGTCATCGCCCGGGCCGACTATTTACGGGCCCGAATCCGCGCCGAGCGCGGCGAGTTGGTGACGGCGCTTGATCACATCGCCCGTGCCCGGACGGCGTGGACGGCCGCAGGTGACTCGCTGTCTGCGCTGCGAACCGACCTCGGCCGCATGCAGGTGCTCGACGACCTCGGCCGGCATTCCGAGGCCATCGCGGTGGGTACCGCGTTGCTGGCCACGCTGGACGCCGACGCCGACGCCGCCGACGGTCGCCAAGCCACCGTGCGCGCCGCAGCCTGCGGGAACCTCGGTGTCGCCTGGTCCTTCGTCGGTGACCACGATCGGTCGCTTGCGGCCTACGCCAGGGCCGGCGAGGAGTACTCCGCGCTCGGAAACGACGTCGCCGTCGCCCAGCAGCGGGCGAACGCGGGCATCGAGATGCTGGCGCTCGGACGCGCACGGGAGGCGGGCGAGATCCTGCGGCAGTCCCATGACGCCTTCAGCCAGGCCGGCGACCGGCTCTGGACCGCCAAGTGCGCTGCGCACCTGGCCGACGCCTATCGCCAGGTCGGCCGGCTCGTCGACGCGCTCGCCCTGCTCGGTCCGGCGCACCGGGTGCTCGCGGAGCTCGGCGCAGCCGCCGAGGAGGGCCGTGTGCACCTCGCCGAGGCGAATGTGTGCCTGGCCGCCGGTCTGACCGCCGAGGCCGTGCGCTCGGCCACGATCGCCGGCGAACGTGCCCGCTCCGCCGGCATGGACCACGACGCGGCCTTCGCGCTGTTCACCCGGGGATTGGCCCGGGCGGCGGCGGGGAACAAGGACGCCGCGGCTCAGGACCTGGGCGACGCCCACCGGCTGTTCGTCGCGGTCAATGATCGGCAGTACGCCGCGCGGGTGGCCCTGGCCCGCGGGGTGCTCGCACACGACCGTGCTTCGGTCGACGGGGCGGCGGCCGAGCTGCAGTCCGGAGGATGGCGCGTCCCGTTGGCGTGGGCCGGTGTGCACGGCGCGACGCTGGCCGACAGTCCCGCCGAGGCGGTCGCGGCCCTCGACGCCGTGGCCCCGATGCTGGACGAGCTCGGGGTGCCTGACCTGCGACATGCCCACGCGCTAGCGCTCGCGCGGGTGCGGCGTGCGCAGGGCCGGCTGCAGGACGCGGAGGAGCTTGCGGTCGAGGCGATCGCCATCGCCGAGTCTGCGGGCGCGTCACTCACTGATCCCTCGATGCGGCTGGCCTTCCGAAACGACCGTCGTGCCGCCGACGACGAACTTGTCGATCTGCTCGCCATGCGCGGCGCGGCGACGGCGGCCCTGCACGCCGCCGACCGCGCGAAGGCCCGCACGCTGAGCGACCTCGTCGCCGGCACGATCGGCCTCGGGCACCCGGCCTGCCCGCAGTTCGACGGCACCTCGGACGATGGGCTCGCCCGATTGCGCGCCGACCTCAGCGCGACCTTCGCCGCACTCGTCGACGCCGACGACGTGGACCACCGACGGGCGCTTCGCGAGCGGGCCGGGCGCCTTGAGGCGGACATCGCCGCCACTCGCCGTCGCGCAGGCTCGGCACCCGGTGCGGCGCGCCTGAGGTCTACACCGCAGGCCGACGAGGACCGCCGTCTGACGGTCGCGTATCACGTCGTCGGCGACGATCTGCTGATCTTCGTCTCCTGCGCCTCCGAGGTCCATGTGCATCGCGCGGTCGGCGCGCGCCCGGTTGTCACGACCGAGCTGGCCCGCCTGGTCGCCCAGTGGAACCGCTTCCGCCTGGGCAGCGCGTTCGTCGGTCGGCATGGTGCAGCGATGCAGGCGGCGACGCAGGACATCCTGAGTCGTCTGGACGAGCTGCTCATCGCGCCGGTCCGTCCGCTTCTCGAGGAGATCGGCGGTGACGAACTCGTCGTTGTCCCGCACCAGCTCCTGCACCGGGTGCCGTTCGCGGCGCTGTCTCACGCCGGGCGGCCGCTGCTCGAACGCTGGATCGTCTCGCTCGCCCCAACGACGAGCAACCGACCCGTAGCGGCTCGATCCTCCAGCGGCAGCCGCGGGGCGCTCGTGCTCGCCGTCCCGGACGCGCGCGCGCCGTCGATCGCCGCGGAGGCCGAGGCGTTGCGAGCTGCGGTCCCCGACGCCGTCGTGCTGTCCGACGGCGAGGCCACTGCACAGGCACTGGCCGCCTATGCCGGTTCAGTGGATCGGATCCATCTCGCCTGCCACGCCCTGTACCGGCCGGCGAATCCGTTGTTCTCCGCGGTGCGGCTCGCCGACGGGTGGCTGACCTCGGCCGACGTGCTCGGCCTGCGCCTCGATGACGCGCTCGTCACCCTCAGCGCCTGCGAGTCCGGACGTCCGGCGGAAGACTCCGCCGAGCCCGTCGGTCTGGCCTGGGCCTTTCTGGCCGCGGGTGCCTCCGCCGTCGTGGTTAGTCAGTGGCTTGTGGACGACGCCGTGACCACCGAATTGATGGTTCGCTTCGCGCGGGCCGTCGCTACCGGCGTGTCACCGGCTCATGCCCTGCGTACCGCGCAGTTGGCCACTGCGATCGATCATCCCCACCCATACCACTGGGCTGCATTCGGGTGTGTGCTGTCGCCATTCGTCCCGTCCCCTTCCGTCGACGTCCTGGGAGAGACCGGATGAAGATCAGCTCCTGCCGCTCGGTAGTCGTCACTGCCCTTGTCGCCGTGGTCACCGTTGGCCTCGTTACCGGCGGCGTCGTTACGCCCTTCCCGGCCGCCGACGCCGCGACGATGACGTCGGTACCTCCTGCGCCGAAGCCCACGCGCGCACCGGCGAACGCCGTGGCGGCCCCGACCGAAATAGTGGTACGCGTCATCGTTGGCGCGAACATCACCGATATCACGGACGCGTACCCGATCGCCGTCGACGGCGCGGTGCTGGCCTCCCGCGGCATCTGGCTGGTCCACCCAACCGACGACCGCACACGTCTGGATCCCGCACGCGCAGCCGGGCTGGCCACGACGATCAGCCACGACCGGCGAGTCGTCTACGCCCAGATGGACGAGCCGGTCCGGCTCGCCGACACCCAGTTCCACTCCTGGCCCTACGGGTCGCCAACTTCGGCATCCTCCTCCGCGTGGGCCGGTCAACTCGCAGTCGCACAGCTCCAGCTGTCCGCGGCGCACCACTTCAGCACCGGTGCGGGAGTCACGGTCGCGGTTCTTGACACGGGTGTCGACGCGTCGGTCCCGGTGCTCGCAGGCCATGTGGACCCGGGATGGGACTACGTGGCCGACGATGCCGATCCGGCTGATCGGGCCGACGGCAGCGACGACAACCAGGACGGCCTGTCCGACGAAGCGGTCGGACACGGCACCTTCGTCAGCGGGCTGATGTCCCTCGTCGCGCCGCAGGCGCGAATCCTGCCGCTCCGGGTCCTGGACGCCGACGGCAGCGGCAACGTCTTCATCATCGCGCAAGCCATCCTCGACGCGGTCAGCGCCGGCGCCCGCGTGATCAACTTGAGCTTCGGCACATCGGGGGCCACGCATTCGCGCCTGCTCGACGATGCGGTGGCGGAGGCGCAGCGGCGGGGATCCGTCGTGGTGGCCGCGGCAGGGAACGACGGCAGCAACACACCGCACTACCCGGCCTCCCTGCCGTCGGTGGTGAGCGTCGGTGCCCTCGACACCGCCGGCCACCTCACCGGATGGTCCGACCGCGGTGGCTGGGTCAAGGTCGCTGCGCCGGGCGCCGAACTCTTAGGGCCATTACCGGGCGGACGCTGGGGCACCTGGTCGGGTACCTCGATGGCGACGCCGCTCGCGGCGGGTCAGATCGCCCTGCTCAGCTCCGCTGCGCCCACCGCGGCCGCTCACACGCTGATCGACACCGTTCACAGGACGGCGATGAAGATGTCATCGGCAGGGGTCGCGTACGGCGCCATAGATGTGCTCCGCAGCCTGCAGATGATTCTCGAGCCCCGGTGACCGGACCCGTCGTGGCACGAATGCGTTGTCCGGCTGGCCTCACTCGTCCACCAGCCCGGTTTCGTGCCCTTGACGGACAGTAGCGCTGTCCCGGAGGCGCCATGCGCGAATAACGCGTAGTGCGCTGCGGCGCTGTCATGCGATCCCATAGATGCTCGGGATGAGCTGCCCGTGATGGACGAACTCGACTTCTAAGTGCGGGTGCTCCTGACCAAGAAGTCGCGCCTGGTCTTCGGTCAGTCCCACTAAGGAGGCGGCCAGCGCCCGGGCTTGTGGCTTCGCCTCAGTCCGTCGGTGGTCGTCGATTACTTTGCGAGCCTGTCATCAGCCAGACGGACGGACCACTGTGCCCACATGCCGCGCTGCGGCTCTGCCGGCCTGCCGCGCCGGGGCTCTACCGGCTCTCATGGGGTCTGTCGGGCTGCCGCGGTGCGTGTGCACTGATCCCCCGCGGTGCGTGCTGAGGGCTCGCGAGGGCAGTGTCATTACCCTCGCCTCGTGGACGGTGGTGATACGCGAGCGTGGCGAAGGTACTGGCTGCGAGGTCGTCCGCGCTCGCTGGGCTTAGCGGTGACTCGGGGACCGGCTGTGGCGCTGTCCCCTCCGGACGATTTTGCACTGGCACGCCGTGGCCGGCCCTCGATCGCGAGTTGCACAACGTCGTCTCGCGTCGGCGCCGCTGCGTCCACGTCCCGTCCATCCCGCTGCCCGTGGGTGACTAGCCCGGCGCCACACGCCGGCCAACCCGGTTGCCGCGTAGGCGGGGGCGGGGCAGGGCAGAGGTCTCCTGCCGCACCCAGAAGGAGATCACCCAGCGGATGTGAGGGGCAGACGCCGTAGTCGAGACGACTACGGGCCGCAACCTGAGCGAAGTACCGACGTCCCGGCAACAGACTGCCGGTGCCCCCAACCATCGCGGTCAGGCCGATGATCATTGACGTGCCTGTTCCCCGCGGCGGGTGTGCCGCCAGCAGCGCTCGTCGCCGCCGCTCGCAGGCGTGGAGGCGTTGAGGAGTCCTGAGCGTAGGTGTCGTGGCGGACGGGTAGCTGCCGGGATCCGTGATCTCTCGTGCGTCCGGTTGTTTCGGCCTACATTTCGCTCTGTGTGGTGCGGCGTGCTCGGCCCGCTGATCGTGCGACGGGCCGACGGGACGAGTCTGACGGTCGGCGGCTCCGCCCGCCGGCTGGTGTTCGGTGCGCTGCTCAGTCGCTCGGGGCGCACCGTGCCGGCCGACGTGCTCATCGAAGACGTGTGGGGCGCCGCGCCGCCGCGCACCGCGGCCAAGACGTTGCAGAGTCACATCGTGCGCCTCCGTGACGATCTCGGGCGCGACGAGGCCGGCGCGGTGCTGATCACAGAGCGACAGGGTTACCGGCTGGTGCTCGGCCCTGACGACTTCGATGTCGCTCAGTTCGAGGCGGCCGTCCGGGTCGGCCTCTCCGCCGCCGCGGCCCGGCGACAGCAGACCGCCGTAGCCAGCCTCGACGAGGCCCTTGGGCTGTGGCGAGGCGAGGCGTATGAGGAATTCGCCGACGCCGCTTTCTCGGTCGCCGAGCGGTTGCGGCTGTTCGAGCTGCACGCACAGGCCGAGGAGCTGCGGACGGGCATCGCGCTCGACTTCGGTGCGACCGGCGAGCTAGTGCCGGTGCTGGAGAAGCGGGTCGCGGCGGCGCCGTACCGGGAACGCGGCTGGGAACAACTGATCCTCGCCCTTTACCGGGCGGGGCGGCAGTCCGATGCATTGGGCGCGTACCGTCGGGCCACCCGGACGCTCGCCGAGGACCTTGGCGTCGAGCCGGGGCCGGCCCTGCGCGACCTCGAGGCCCGGGTCCTCCGGCAGGACCCCGGGCTGCTCGCCGAGCCCGCTACCCTCGCCTCGGTCGGTGTGAAGGGCCGGCGCGAGGTTTGCCCCTACCGCGGCTTGGCGACCTACACCGACGCCGACAGCGATCTGTTCGTCGGCCGCGAGCGGCCGACCGCAGAGCTGGTCGGTCTGCTCTCGGACCACCGAGCCGTAGTGGTGGTCGGCGCGAGCGGGACGGGAAAGTCCTCGATGCTCCGCGCCGGGGTCGTTGCCGCATTGCGCAACGGAGCGCTGCCCGGCTCGGCGGCGTGGCGTATCGACGTGTTGACCCCGGGCAGGTGTGTCGAGTCGGGCGTGGGTGAGCTCGACATGCTTGTCATCGACCAGTCCGAGGAACTGTTCACCTTGCTCTCGACCGCCGAGAGACATGCGGTGACTGATCAGCTCGAGCAGTACACCGCAGGCGGCGGTCGGCTTGTCGTGGCATTGCGGGGTGACTACTACGGACGGCTGGCCGAGCTGCCGTCACTTGCCGCCTACGCACGCGCCGCCTCCGTTCTGGTCGGGCCGATGCGCGACGACGAGCTGCGCCGGGTCGTCGTCGAGCCCGCTGAACGCGTCGGCCTCGCCGTCGATGAAGAATTGCTCGAAGCCGTGCTCGACGACGTGGCCGGGCAACCGGCCGCACTGCCGATGCTCTCCACGGCGCTGGTCCGCACCTGGGAGAACCGCGCGGAGCAACGGCTGACACTCGCCGGCTACCGGAGCGGCGGCGGGGTCGCCCGAGCGGTGGAGGCCACCGCCGAGGATGCCTACCTCGCACTTGACGAGACCGGGCGCACGGCCGTCCGCAGCCTCCTGCTGCGCCTGGCGGGACGCGAAGGCGACGCCTGGGTACGGCGGCCAATCCGCCGGTCGGACGTGCCAACGGACGACCAGGCTGCGGCCGCGCTGGGAAGCCTCACGGCAGCCCGCTTGGTGACAGTCGCACAGGAGCGGGTAGAGATCACCCACGACGCGTTGCTCGTGCAGTGGCCGCGCCTACGAGGCTGGCTGGAGGAGCGGGTACTCGGCGCGGAGCTGCTCGATCACCTGACGGTGACGACCCGGGCCTGGGCTGACGCCGGGCGGCCGGACTCGGACCTGTACCGCGGGGCCCGCCTGCGTGGCGCGCTGGACTGGCGCAACGACCACCCTGACGACGTGTCGGTCACCGAGGCGGAGTTCCTCGAGCTGTCCGAGTCTGCAACCGAAGCCGAACTGCGCGCCGCCCGCGCTCAGACGCAGCGCGAGGCCCGAGGCCGTCGCCGGCTGCGTGGTGTGGTGGCCGGGCTCGCCGCCATGGTGGTCCTGGCCTCCGTGGGTGTCGGCGTGGCCCTGCACGAACGCAGCTCGGCCGATCGTGCCGCGCACCGGGCACGAGAAGCGGCGCTCACCGCGGACGCGCGTCGGCTGGCGGCCTTGTCTGCGAATGCGCCGGACATCGCCACATCGAGCCTGCTTGCAGTTGCCGCCTATCGGCTGCAGGACTCCTCCGACAGCAGGGGCGCCCTGCTCGCGGCGGTGGAACGTAATCAGTCGGCGCTCTGGCGGGTGCCGACCCCGCACGGGATCCAGGCGATCGTCACCAATCCCGTCGGGACGCGGGTCGCCGTCAGCGACGACCGACGCATGATCTACGTCTACGACACCCGGACCCGCCGGCGGGTCGCGGGCTTCCCCTCACGGGGTTACGTCGTCACCGGCATGTCGGCCGACGGGCGCCAGCTCGTCGTGTCGGGCGCCGATCGCGCCGAGCGCGTGAACCACAACCGGGTCGCGGTCGTCGACATCGCCAGCGGCCGGCGGATACGCGTGCTCACTGAGTTCGGCGACAGCGGGCTGCTTCCGGCGATGTCCCAGGACGCTCGCTGGCTTGCGGTGCTGAGCCAGCGGACCGTCGGCGGCCGGGCTGCCGTCAGCGTCTTCGACGCACGGAACTGGGCTGCCGCTCCACGGCGCCTCGACGTCCCCGGTGGCGCGCTCGGACTGGCCGTGTCCCGCGACGCGCTCGCTGTGCAGGCGGCCGACGGCAGCGTGACAGTCTGGTCGCTACCTGCCTTACACGCACTCGGCCGGGTGACCGGTCCGCAGCCCGGCGCAGGTCCCGAACCCCTGGCCGTCGCCCCGGACGGCAGTACGGTCGCGGTCGTCGATGGCCAAGACAGCACGCGGGTCGCCGTCTACCCGACGCGCGGCGGAATGCCCACTCCGATGCCGGCGCAGCCCCAGGGGGTCGGTGTCACGGCGTACTCACCGGACGGTCGCGAGCTGGGGGTCAGCTCGAACGGCGGCTCGCTGAACGTGTACCGGCCGGACACGGGCGCACTCGTCGACGCCTTTACCGGCGCATCCATGCCCGCGCTCGGGCTGGCGTGGTCCGGCGCCGCGGAGCCGACCGGCCTGTACTCCGGCGGTCTCGACGGCCAGCTCGTGTCGTGGACAGTGCGCAGCGGGTCCCGCCTGATGACCGAGACGGGTCCGGACCTGCACGCGCCCGATCGCGGCGAGCTGTTCGGCGACGTGGCGCTCGGAGTCACGCCGGCCGACGCGCCGTCGATCGGTAAGCGGGGGTACGCGCTCGACATCCAGACCGGGCACATCACCACGTGGCCGCTGGGGCTCCCGCAGAACGGGTACCTCAACCAACTCGTGGCGAGCCGTGACGGGCGCACCGCCCTGGCCTCGACAGAGGACCCGGCGGGACACAACACGGTCGTCGTCCGGAATCTTGTGCACAACCGCGAGCTGGGCACTCTCCGCCCGCCGTCGAACGCCCCCCGCACGTTCGCCCTGGGGTCGAACGCGGCTCTCAGCCCGGACGGCCGAACGGCCTACGTCAACCTCGACGCCTCGCGGGTCGGCGTGTTCGACGTGCACTCCGGTCGGTACCTGCGCAGCTTCACCATTCGGTTCCCCGGACCGGACAGCGCCCGGGTCGAGGCCATACCCTGGCAGTTCGATCCACACGGCCGGTTGATTTTCGGCGGCTTCGACACCGGCCCGCACCCGAACAATGTGCCCGCCGGAGGAATCGGCCCGGACGACACGAACCCGCCTGACCAGCGGCTCGGGATCGTCGACGTCCGTGCTGGGCGCCTCGTCGCGCAGACCGATCTCGGTGACGTCATAGCCCCCTCCGCGATCGCCTGGTCACCCGATCGCCAGTGGATCGCTGTCGGTACCTATGACGGCACGCTGAGCCTGTACGACGCGCGCACGCTACGCCAGATCGCCGCCGCCGGGCACGTCGAGCCCGGCCCGGTCAGGACGGTCAGCTTCGCCCCCAGGACCGCGGACCTGGTCACCGCCGGGGCCGGCGGCGTGCTGGCGTTTCGCAGCGTTCCCGACCTCACCAGCGAAGGCGATCCGATCTTCGTCGGCAACGGCGCGACCAGCGATGGTCTGCTGGCGTGGTACTTGCCGTCCGGCCGGGTCGTCGGACTGGGACCGGACCTGCATAAGCCGGGCACCGATCTGCAACGCCGGTTCACGTTCCGCATCGCGCCCGCCGACCTGGTGCGGACGGCCTGCGCGCTCGGCGGTGGCGACCTGACCCGCGCGCAGTGGCGGCGATATGTCGCGGATCAGGCGTATCGCCGGCTCTGCTGAGCTGCTTCAACCGCGCTGCAACCGACGGCTCCCAGGGTTGCACAGCCGGCCCACCGGGGCGGGCTCGCGCAGGGGAGGTAGCTATGCGAACACGCGTCCACGCAGTAGCGCTCGCGGCCGCGGTGTTCGGGACGATGCTGGCTGTCGGCACGCCGCCCGCTTCGGCGGCGACCACGGCCGTCGTCCCCATGCCGACGTGTTGCGTGAGCGATACCGTGGGTTTCAACGGAAACGTCTTTGCCCTCGACGATCCACCGGGGAACGAAGGCCAGGAACAGTCGACGCTGGAGCGCGTCGACCCTGCGACCAACAGCACCACCGGCAGCCTCGTCCTCCGGAACGGGCACCCCACCGGCGATGCGAAAGACACCGCGGCCCTCGCCGTCCTCGCCGGCGCGATCTGGGTGCCGGCGTACTGGGAGAACGAGATCCTGCGGGTGAACCCCGCGTCGATGACTCTCACCGCCGCCATCCCGGTGGGACGCTCGCCTGACAGTGTCGTGTCCGACGGCCGCTCGCTGTGGGTCGCGTTGCAGAACCAGCAGTCGGTGGTGCGCATCGACCCGGCCCGGAACCGCGTCGTGCAGACCGTCCATGTCGGCTCGCATGACACGTCCGACGGGCCGTTCCAAATCGCCTTCGACGGCACACAGATCCTCGCCTCGATGCCGGTCAGCGGGCGCGTCGCCCGAATCGACCCGCACACCGGCCGCGTGCGCTACGACAAGGTCGGCACCGACGCGGCCGCCTGCGCACACATCCTGCCCGTCACCGGGGGCTACTGGCTCGACGACACCGAATGCTCGGTCTCCTACTACCGCTGGGATTCCCAGACCCGGCACATCACCGCCAACGTCGATCCCTCGCCGTGGCGTGACTGGGGCGCCGTCGTTGTCGGCAACGCGCTCTACACCGCTCAGTTCGCCTGCGGCGACGCCGGTTGCACCCAAGGTTTGCTCGTCAAGCGCGACGCGGCCACCGGCGTCGAGATCAGCGAGCAGAACGTCGGCATCGAGGCGTTCCTCCCGCACTTCGCCGCGGGAAGCTTCTGGATCGGCGATTTCGACAACAGCACCCTCCAGCGCGTCGCGGCCTTCTGAAAAGGGTCAATCATGATCAACAAGGCACATACCCTGGCAGCGATCGCGACCGTCGCCGCGCTCACGATCAGCCCGCTGATCGCCGCAGCGGCCGCCAATGCCCGACCCGCCGCAGTCGTAGCGACCTACAAGCTGGCGCCCGGCAGTTACACCGTCCAAGCGGGGCCGGACGCGATCTGGGCCCTCAACGTCGACGAGGTCCACGACGGACGGCTGTACCGGATCAATCCGACCACGCACGCCATCAAGGTCGTTGCCACTCTGCCGTTCCCAGCCGGCGGTATGACAGTCGCCTTCGGCAGCGTGTGGGTGAGCGACTACTACGGCAACGCCGTCTGGCGGCTGCGCCCGAATGGGCACGTTCAGGCCACGGTCGGGACCGGACTGCAACCCCAGTGGTTGCACTCGGCGTTCGGGTCCCTCTGGGTGTCCAACCACCACGGCGCCTCGCTGACCCGGATCAACCCAAGCAACGACAGCGTGCAGGCGACCGTCCAGGTGGGGACGCCCGACACATTCCGAAGCGGGCCGCAGGACGTCACCGACGACGGCGTCCGCCTCTACGCCGGCAGCTCGAACCTGCAGGCTCTGCAATCGGTCAACCCGGCGACGGACGCCGTGACCACTCCGGGTTCCCTCGACGACGCGTTCTGCGGACCTCTTACGGCGGCCGGCGGATTCGTGTGGAGCGTTGACCCCTGCTCTGGCGCGACCTACCGGTTGAACGACGACGGCTCGGTGGCTCAGAGCATCGCCTCCACCGGCGTCCCGCTGAGTTTGACTGCGAGATCCGGCCGCCTGTGGATCGGCGACGACACCACGGTCGACCCGACCAGCGGCCAGGGCAGCGACGCGGTACTGGCCGAACGGGATCCGCACACCGGCGATCTGCTGCGCACCGTGACCATCGGTGGCGATGCCGCCGACCTGTGCAGCGGCTTCGGCGACCTCTGGGTGTTCGACAGCAGCGCCGACACGATCCGCCGCGTGCACGTGTGACCTTGGCCGGCGAACAACGGTCCACCAACGGCGTCACGTCCGCACGTACCCCTGTTCACGTCCTCACCGACTGCTGAGTCGATGCGACGGCCGGAGCGGGACCGACCGCCTCGACCGACACCACGATGCACCCGTCCGAGACCAGGAGACCTCTCATGTCATGCCGCTCACTGATCACCACCACGGCTGCGGTGCTGGCAGCCGCACTGCTCACCAGCGTGTCCGCCACAGCGTCCGCCGAGACCGTGCCGGCCTGCCGGTCCGGGGCGGTGACGACCTATCTTCCACCAGCCGGCACGGACGACCCGTTCGGCATCGTCGTCGAAGACGGGCTCACGTGGTTCGCCCACGGCGCCACCATCGACACCGTGCACGCCGGCACGATCACCGAACACGCGGTGCCGGACCCCGACCGGGCCGACGTCGGCTGGCTCACGACCGGCCCGCGCGGCACCGTGTGGTTCGCCGACCGGGGAACCGGCCGCCTCGGCACCATCGACACCGCAGGCACCGTCCACGAGATCCAGATTCCCGACGGCCCCGACGGAACCGCCGTCCCCCAGGCGATCGTGCTGCGGCACGACACCATCTGGTTCACCGATCAGGCCAACAACCGCATCGGTGCGCTGAACCGCAGCACCGGAGCCTTCACCTTCTACAAAGTCCCCACCGCCGACCCGCTCGGCCTCGTCCAGACCCGCGACGGCGACCTCTACTTCACCGAACGCGCCGTCGACAAGGTCGGCCGCCTCGACCCGGCCACCGGCCTGTTCACCGAATGGACCCTCACACCAGGCGCCTTCCCGAACCGACTCACCACCGACCACGCCGGCGACGTGTGGTTCACCGAACTACGCACCGCCCAACTCGGCCGCATCGACACCCACGGTCGGCTGCACGAGACGCCACTGCCCGCCGGACCCGTCGGTATCCGCTACGCCGCAGGCCATCTCTACGCCGCGATGGCCACGTCCGGACAACTCGACGTCCTCTCCCTCACCGGCCGGGTCGAGCGTTCCTACACCCTCCCCGGCGCTGACACCGTGCTGCAACTGGCAGTCCAGCTGCCCTACGTCTGGGTAACCGACGGCTTCGCCGACCACGTCTACCGTGTCGACACCCGATGCCATCCCTAAGCCACACCGAACGGTGCAGAAGCAGAACCTCGACAGCACGGCTGGCATCGATCCTCACGATCGCCGCTCTCATCGCGGTGGGCTGTTCAAGCCACCAACCGCAGGCTCTCACCACCAGACCGTCTCCGGCGTCGTCTACACCGGCCAATGCCCTGCCGACGACCACCCTGCCGACGACAACCCTGCCGACGACCACCCTGCCGACGCGCGTCATCGCCGAACACCCATCCCTCGGTGCCGGGCTCCCACTGCTCACCGGGTTCGGCTACGTCTGGTCCGCTTCCGCTGCAGGCCTCATCCGCTTCACCACACGAGGCAAGGCACGCAAGGTCCTCGACACACCCGTCCGCGACATCGCCATCGCGGCGCGTTCGGTCGTCGTCCTGCTCGACCGGACCCCGGAACTGCTGAGCTTCGATCCGACGACGCTGCGCAGTGCGCGGCGGTGGCGACTGCCCGGGCCAGGGGGCTCGGTGACGACCGACGGCAGCACCGTTTACGCCGTCGAAGGATCTGCACCGGCGCGCATCACCCGCCTCGACCTGTCCACCGGCGCCATGGCCAGCCGGGTGCTGCCGCTCAGCGACACACCCGCAGCCGACCGGAGCATCGCGCTCGGCGCCGGCTCGCTGTGGTTCGCGGACCAGTCCGCGGTCATCCAGCTCGACCCGAGCAACCTCGCGACCGTCCGCTCGATCGCCAGTCCTATCTCTCCCTCGAGCATCTGGTTCGGTGACAGCGCGATATGGGTCTCGAGTGACGCCCCCGACGGGGGCATCTTCCGGCTCGACCCCGACACCGCGAAGATCACGACAAACCGGCGTACGGACGCCATCCAAATCGCCTTCACGCCGCAGCGGGTGTGGCTGGCAGCCGCCGCAGGCGCGACGGCTGTACTGCCGACAACAGGACAACTCGTCGGCAGCATCCCCGCCAAGGACGTTCTCGACGACAGCAGCGCCGGCATCGCAGTCGTAGGGCCCGATCTCTGGGTGGCATACGAGAACCAAGGCATCGTCCAAGTTCTCCGCATCTAGGCGGACGACCGCCCGCGACGAATGGGGCGTGCACGACGCCACCGAAGCTCGTCCGGATGTGCGTCGAGCTCAGGTCGGGACGTGTTCCGGGGTGGGCATTCCGGGGGCCCAGGGCAATCCGGCCGCGTACTCGGCCTGGAACGGGTTACGGCGCAATTGGCCGGTGTCGTTGTCCCATCGCCACGCCTCACGTCCCGCGTTGTGGGTGGCCGTTACAGCGACGTGCTTGCCGGTGTGCCCGGGCAGCAGTTGACATCGCACGGTGACGCCGGCACCGGCCATCGTGTGAGTGCACCGCGGGTCAAGTGACATGGGTCGTCCCGATCTGGATGTGGTCTTGCACCGCGTAGGTGCCGTCGACGTACCGGCTCCGCCAGATGTCACGGCGGGGCTTGATGCTCTTCAGCGCTGGCTGCGAGCGTCAGGCCGTGCCCGGAGGTGGTCTCGTGGGCCCGTAGCTGGCCGTCCTGCGCGACGGCGCCGCCGTCGACGAGGTGGGGTTCAAGGCGTACATGGTCGGCGAAGTACTCGACGTGGCGCAGGTTGGCGACGGCCAGAGCGATGGGCGCGTGGAGGGCGGGAGCGCAGTGGGCGGAGATGTCGAGGTTGTAGGCGGCGGCGAGGGAAGCGCCGCGAAGGAAGCCGGTATAACCGCCGCAGCGGGTCGCATCGAGTTGCAGACAGTCCACGGCCGGGAGCAGAGCGGTGATGTCGTGGAGGTCGGCGGCGTACTCGCCGGCGGTGACATCGCAGCGCAGCGACTGGCGTAGGAGTGCGAGGCCGGCTGGGTTGTCGCTGGAGACGGGTTCTTCGAACCAGGTGACGCCGAGCTCGTCGAGGGCGCGACCGACGCGGCGTGCTTGGCCGACGGTGTAGGCGCCGTTGGCGTCGACCATCAGTTCGGCCTGGGAACCGGCGAGTTCGCACAGCTGCCGGACTCGCTCCAAATCGCGGTCGGGCCGGGTGCCCCAAGCTTCGCCGATCTTGATCTTCATGCTCTTGGCGCCGATGCTGCGCCACCGGTGGACTTGGTCCTCGAGTTGGCGATCGGTGAGGGTGGTGAAACCACCTGAGCCGTAGAGCGGGACGCTGTCGCGGCAGCGTCCGCCGGCGAGGGTCGCGACGGGGACGCCGAGCAGCCGGGCGGTGAGGTCCCAGCGGGCGATGTCGACCGCGGACAGGGCCTGCATGTACAGGCCTTTGGTGCCGAAGTTGCGTCCTGCGCGGTGCATCGCTTCCCAGGCGGCGTTGATCCGGAACGCCGGGTGCTGGTGCGCGACGGAGGCGAGATGGCGGCTGATGACCGCGGCGGCCGCGGGTGAGGAGTAGGTCCAACCCAGGCCCGTGTGGCCGTCGGCTTCGAGAGTGACGGCGACTGCGGTGGTCGCGTCCCAGCTCAGGGTGCCGTCGGCTTCGGGCTCTGGTGTGGGGAAGGCGTAGACGGTCGTGGTGATCCGGTCGATCGGGGGCCCGCCATCAGTGTCGTTGCCACTCACGAGGCGCCTGCCCGCTGCTGTTCGGCGAGTCCGCGGCGGCCGAGGCGGATGAGCCGGTCCGCGGCTCGGGCAGCCAGGGCCATGATCGTCAAGGCTGGGTTGGCGGCGCCTTGGGTGGGCAGGGTGCTGCCGTCGACGACGTAGAGGTTGGGGACGCCGAAGACCCGGTGATCGGCGTCGACCACGCCGTCCTCCGCTCGAGCGGCCAGGCGAGCACCGCCGACGAGGTGGGCGTAGCGGTCGATGGTCATCAGTTCGGTGGCGCCGGCCGCCCGCAGGATGGTCTCCATGGCCGCGGTGGCGGCCTTGGTGAGTTGCTTGTCGTTGTCGCACTGGGTGTAGGAGAAATGGGCGACAGGCAGGCCGTGGCGGTCTTTCTCCTCGGCGAGCGTGACGCGGTTGTCCGGTTGCGGCAGGTACTCGCACAGTGCGCCGAGCGTGGCCCAGTGGATGTAGTCACGCATGTACTCGCGCAGCGGCGCGCCCCAGTGTCCTTGGGCGGCGACGTGTTCGGCCCAGGTGATCGGCAGGGGGCTGACGTTCTGGATCGACCAGCCGCGTTTGTACGGCTTGGCGGGGTCGGTCTCGTAGAACTGTTCGGACGAGACTTCGGGCGGCGGGGATTTGTACATGCGGATCTCGTCGTCGAAGCGTCCTGCGGTCTGGGGTGCGCCCTGCACCATGAGGTAGCGCCCGACCTGGTCGTGGTCGTTGCCGAGCCCGTTCGGGTACCGGTCCGTGGCCGAGAGCAGCAGCAGGCGCGGCGTCTCGATGGAATAGCCGCACACCGCCACGGCGCGGGCCCGCTGATAGTGCTCCCTACCTGCGCGCAGATAGTTGACTCCGGTCACGGTGCCAGTGCGGTCGTCGACGACGACACGGGTGACGTGAGAGTCCGGGCGGATCTCGGCACCGTGGGCGAGCGCGTCGGGGATGTGGGTGATCAGCGGGCTCGCCTTGGCGTTCACCTTGCAGCCCTGCAGGCAAAAGCCGCGGTAGATGCAGTGCGGCCGGTTACCGAAACGGCCGTTGGGGATGGCGACGGGACCGACGCGGGCGTCGATGCCGGCCTTGCCGGCGCCGCGCAGGAAGATGTCGCCGTTGCCGCTGACCGGGTGCGGGTGGTGGGGGTAGGTGTGCGGCTCGCCCCAGGGCCAGTCCTGCCCGGCGACCGGCAGCTCGTGTTCGAGAGCGGCGTAGTAGGGCGCCAGGTCGGCGTAGTCGATGGGCCAGTCCGCGCCGACACCGTCCGCTGTGAAGGTGCGGAAGTCCGACGGGTGCAGGCGCGGGGCGTAGCCGGCGTAGTGGACCATCGACCCGCCGACGCCGCGCCCGGAATTGTTCGAGCCGAGCGGCACGGGGTCCCCGCCGCCGATCTGGCGCGGCTCGGTCCAGTACAGGGTGTGCGAGCCCCGCTCGTCACTGACCCAGTCAGTGTCGGGATCCCAGAACGGGCCTGCGTCCAGGCACACGATCCGCCACCCGGCGCGGGCCAGGCGCTGGGTGAGCACCGCCCCGCCGGCGCCGGCGCCGACCACGACGAGATCGACCTCGTCGCCGTCGGCGTAGCGGCGCATGTCGGCCCGCAGGCGGTGGTCGGTGCGACTGCCGTCATTGGGCAGCAGCCACGCGGAGTCGTTGCGGTTGCGGATATCGGCGTAATTGCTGCGCCCGCCGCGCATCAGGCCTCCCTCTGGCCGGTCAGCTGGATGTGGCTGCGGCGGGCGGACTCCACACGTTCGGCAAAGGTCACCGGGTCGCGATCGAGCTGGTCGCGCTGCTCCCAGCGTTCGCGTGTGCCGATGCCGGGGTTGAGGTAGCCGCGGGGATAGGCCGGGCCGGGGAACCCGATCTCGTTCCACGCCCAGGGGTGGGAATAGAACGCAGTGCAGGCGTAGCGGGTCCACAGGCTCCATACCTGGGAGGCAGGCCAGTCATGCCAACGACCACTGGCGCCGGCGCGGTCTTGGACCGCCTGCACCAGCGTCGCCTGTTCCGAGGTGACGAGCGCGGCGAACGCCTGCCCGGCGTGTTCGGTCCGGGCGTCGGCGTCGAGGGCGGCGAGGGTGGCGCGCCACGCCTGCGCGTCTTCGGGCAGGTCGTCGTAGTGCCAACCGTCGGTCTCGCCGATCGCAAGACGGTGATCGATCAACGCCAGCACCGGCACCCGGGGGTCGGCGTCCTGGGCGAGCAACAGGTCCAGCAGCGGCGCGGCCACGCTCACCTCGGTCGGGGTGAAGAACGCCAGCTCGCCGGGCAGCGCCAACCGCGCCAGCACAGCGCCGGCCGTGACGTCGTCCCAGACCTCGACGCTGTCCAGCACGTCGAAGGTCCCGAACCGGCCCTTGTCCTGCGGCGTGACCGCACGTTGACCCGGACTACGAAACGGCATCAGGCCTCGTTCCGTCGGGCAGCGTGGGATACGCGGCGGGCGAGACGACGCGTGCCGGGCGTTGTGCGGGTGGGCGAGGAGAAGCTCTCCCGGCGCAGGACCGCCGCGAGCAGCCCCATGCCCCCGACCAGCGAGGCGAGCAGCGGCGCGAACGCGGGCGGCCCGGCTTCGAGGTTGTAGCGGGTGATGCCGCCGGGGCGTTGCGCGATGCCGCGCCAGTGCAGGTAGGTGCCCTGCAGGCCGTTGGCCACGATCGCCGCCGACGTGAGCGGCAGGACGGTGTGCGCGGCGCGCGGGGACGCGACGGCGGCAATCCCGGCGGGGATGGCGGTGGGGACGACCGCGATGGGCCACCACATCATCTTGTTGCCGAAACTCGCCCCGTCGTGGGACAGGTAGATTTCCGCGGCGGTCACCGCGGCACCTGCCGCCGTGAGCGCCGCGAGGGTGCGCTCGAAACGTCCGGTGCGCACGTCGTGGACCGCGGTCGCCACCAGACCTGTCGCAGCGCCGGGAACAGACCGTGACGCGCGCATGTCAGTTGCCGCCCTTGTGACCAGGCAGGTACTGCTGCACCTTCTGCTTGAGCCCTTGTCTGGCGAAGCCCCAGGTGTCCTCGTCGCCGTGCAGAACCGCGCCGGCCAGCGACTTGATCTGCTCGAGGGTGGCGTGCGGCGGGATCGGTGGCACGTTCGGATCGCACCGCACGTCCAGCACGGTCGGGCGATCGGCGGACAGCGCCTGCTCCCACGCTGTGCCGAGCCGGTCGGGATTGTCGATGTTGACGCCCGCCAGTCCGAGGGAGCGGGCGAAGGCGGCGTAGTCGATGTCGGGCAGGGTCTGGGATTCGGCGAACTTGGGCGAGCCCTCCATGGCCCGCATCTCCCAGGTGACCTGGTTGAGGTCGTTGTTGTGCAACACGGCGATGATCAATCTGGGGTCGGCCCACTGCTGCCAGTAGTGCTTGATCGTGACCAGCTCGGCCAGACCGTTCATCTGCATCGCGCCATCACCGACGAACGCGATCGCCGGACGATCCGGGTGCGCCCACTTGGCACCGATCACGTACGGGACGCCGGGCCCCATGGTGGCCAGCGTGCCGGACAGCGAGCCGCGCACATCGCCGCGGAACTTCAGCACCCGCGCGTACCAGTTCGCCGAGCTGCCAGAGTCGGCGGCGATGATCGCGTTGTCCGGCATCCGCTCGGACAGTTCGTGGAAGATCGTCAGCGGGTTGACCGGATCCGCACTGACCGTGGCCTGGCGCTCGATCGTCGACCACCAGTCCGCGACGTTCGACTCGATCTCCTCGCGCCACCCTCGGTCGGCCTTGCGCCTGAGCAGCGGGATCAGCGCCTGCAGCGTGGTCTTGGCGTCGCCGACGACGTTGAGCTCGTAGGGGTAGCGCATCCCGATCCACTTGCCAGAGCGGTCGATCTGGATCGCACGGGCCTGATCGAGTTCCGGCAGGAACTGGGTGTAGGGGAAGTTGGAACCGACCGTGAGCAGCGTGTCGCAGCCCATCATCATCTTGTAGGACGCCGTCGTGCCCAGCAGCCCGATCGAACCGGTCACCCACGTCAGGTCATCGGGCAACACATCCTTGCCCAGCAGCGCTTTCGCCGCACCCGCGCCGAGCAGATCAGCCACCTGCGTCAGCTCGGGCACGCAGCCACGCGCGCCCTGACCCACCAGCAGAGCCACCCTCTCCCCCGCGTTGAGGATGTCCGCGGCCTGGGCCACGGCGGCGTCGTCCGCGCGAGGCGTCACACTGGTCATCCCCACGCTGGAGGGCACCTGCTTGAAAGCGTGCCCCGGGGGCTCGTAGGGCAACTCGAGCACGTCGGAGGGGAAGATGACGCAGGTGGGCGCGTGCTCGGACTCGGCCACGCGGATCGCCCGGTCGATCAGGTTCGGCAACTGCTGCGGCACGGTACACATCTGGACGTAGTCGCTGCAGACGTCCTTGTAGAGCGAGAGCAGGTCGATCTCCTGCTGGTACGACCCGCCCATCGCCGACCGCTCGGTCTGACCGACGATCGCGACAACCGGGACGTGGTCGAGTTTGGCGTCGTAGAGCCCATTCAGAAGGTGCACCGCGCCCGGGCCGCTGGTAGCCACGCACACCCCGACGCGGCCGGAGAACTTCGCAAAGCCCACGGCCTCGAACGCCGCCATCTCCTCGTGCCGGGCCTGAACGAACTGCGGATCGTCGTCCGCGCGGCCCCACGCGGCGAGCAAGCCGTTGATGCCGTCGCCCGGGTAGCCGAAGACCTGCCCCACCCCCCACTCGCGGAGTCGTTGCAACAGGACGTCTGCGACGGTGTCGGCGGTCATGTGGTTCCCTTCTGTCCTTTCCCGGTTTACCCGGGACGTTTGCAGATTGCAACCATTGGGAACAGACTGGTCGTGTGCCCTCTCAGCAGTCGAAGCCCGAACCGCGCGCACCTCGACGTCCCGCGCTCAGCCGGGAGTCCGAAGGGCAGGTGGCGCCGAGGCGGCGACGCGGGATCGCCGGAGAGGCGGACGCGGTGCTCGCCGCGTGCCGCCTGCTGGTCGGCGTGAGCGTTCGTTCCATGACCGCCGTCCAGGACGAGGTGAGCGTGTTGCAGTTACGCGTCCTCACCGTCATCGCCAGTCACCGTTCCGTCACGTTGAGCGAGTTGGCGGCGGCGACCGGCTTGCACATCTCGCGGGCCAGCCGGGCCTGCGACCGCATGGTGCAAGACGACCTCATTCATCGCGGCGACGACCCGGACGACCGGCGGCACCTGAGCCTGACGCTCACCGAGCGCGGGCAGCGGCTCGTCACCCAGGTGGCCACGGCACGACGCGAGGCGATCGAACCCGCGTTGCGCCGAATGCCAGCCGACTCGCGCCAGGTCCTGGTCGCAGCCCTCGAACAGCTGACCGCAGCCGCCGGCGAGCCGGTCGAGAACGATCTCTGGGCTCTCGGCTGGGCCACCTGACCGACGCCCACGAACGGAAGGAGAGCTCATGACGCGCACCGTCGTCGTGACCGGCGCCAGCGGAGGTATCGGCCGGGCTACCGCCCTGGCCTTCGCCGAGCGGGGTGATGCCGTCGCCCTGCTCGCCCGTGGCGAACAAGGCCTGACCGCGGCCGAGAAGCAGATCACCGAGGCCGGGGGTCGCGCGCTGGGCGTGCCGGTCGACGTCGCCGACTCCGACGCCGTGTTCGCCGCCGCCGAGCGGGTGGACAACGAACTGGGCCCGATCGACGTGTGGGTCAACGTCGCGTTCAGCTCGGTGTTCGCGCCGTTCTGGGAGATCACGCCCGCGGAGTACCGCCGAGCGACCGAGATCTCCTACTTCGGCTACGTGCACGGCACGATGGCCGCGCTCAAGCACATGCGTCCCCGCAACGCCGGGACAATCGTCCACGTCGGCTCGGCGCTCGCCTACCGCGGCATCCCCCTGCAAACGGCCTACTGCGGCGCCAAGCACGCCATCCAGGGCTTCCACGAATCGCTACGCTGCGAGCTGCTGCACGAAAAGTCCGGCATTCACGTGACGATGGTGCAGATGCCGGCCGTCAACACGCCGCAGTTCTCCTGGGTGCTGTCCCGGCTGCCGCGCCATCCGCAACCGGTGCCACCCATCTACCAGCCCGAGGTCGCCGCCCGCGCGGTCCTGCACGCCGCCGACCACCCACGCCGGCGCGAATACTGGGTCGGCGCCAGCACCGCCGCCACCCTCGCCGCCAACGCCCTCGCCCCCGGACTGCTCGACCGCTACCTCGGCCGTACCGGCTTCGACTCCCAGCAAACGCAGCAACCCCACGACCCGGACGCCCCGATCAACCTCTGGCAGCCCGCCGACGGCCCGGACGGGCGCGACTACGGCGCCCACGGCATCTTCGACCGACAAGCGATCCACCGCGACCCACAACTGTGGGCCTCTCGCCACCACGGCCTGCTCGCCGCCGCGGCCGCCTCTGCCGCCGGCGGCGGCGCCGCCCTGCGGGCTGTCATCCGCGGACGACACCGATGACCGCGCACGGGCCGGCACTGCGGCCGCACCTGCTACGCGGGGTGGGCGGTGTCGAGGCGACGATCGGAGCTCTGGTGCTGGCCCGTCCGGCCGAGCTGCTCCACGCGCTGCGCGACGGCGCATCGTCGCCGACCGCGGTCGTCGTGGTGGCGCGCATCCTCGGCGCCCGGATGCTGGCGCAGGGGGCAATGACCGTCGCGGCCCCGGGCCGCCGCGCCGGTCTGGGCGGTGCGGCCACCGATCTCTCGCACGCGCTGAGCATGGTGCCCCTCGCCGCGCGAGTGCCCGGGTACCGACGCCCGGCACTCGTCAGCGCTGCGGTGGCCACCGTCCTCGCGGCGGCTCAACTGGCGGCCACCCGCCGCAAGGCTCCGCAGGCGGCATCGAGGGAACGCCCATGACCGCGTCGCCATGTCTGAGCTGCACCACGCACGCGGGGTGTGGACCTTCCGATGTGGACCGCTGTACGGACGGCGGCACCGGCGCGCGGGCGCACGGGGACTCGCTCACCCTGGATCTCGAGCTCGAGGCCGGCGAGCATCGCGACCTGGTGCTCGAGCTCGGCGACGAGCCGCTGCCCCACGAGACCGTCCTGCCGCCCCGTGCCTGGCGAGCGACCGAGGCGAGCTGGCGCGCTGCGGTCGGCACGCCCACGACCACGCTCGCGCCGCGACCGGGACACCGGAGCTGTTCCGCGAGGACTACGACGCCCGTCAACACCAGATGCGCGGCAACCTGCCTCAGGCGTTCGTGCACGCCGTGATGGTCGAGGCCGCGGCCCGATTGTGGAAGGAACCCTGCGATGCATCCCATCCGGCAGCCTGAACTGCTCGACCCCGACCGGATCACCTCGAACGACCGCGACGACATGACGCTGTTCGAGCACCGCACCCGCGCCCAGCAGCTCGACACCGCGCTGCACGCGACGTGCGACTACGCCACGGCGCTGTGGCAGCACCTGGACGCCGCCCGGCACTACCTGTACGAAAGCCTGCCCTCCGATCCCCGCGCCCCCGGCGCCCACCCGCACATCGGTGCAGCGCCCACCGGACCGGACGATGAGGACGGCTGGCAACGCTGGATCGACACCTACGCCACCGTCACCTCGATCCTCGCCGGTCCGCACGGCGACTCCGGCTTCGGCCTGGACGAGGCGCAGCACGCCGCCCGCGCCCGTTGCGACGCGCCCAACCTGCGCGTGCTGGAACGGACGCGGCACGACAGCGCGGGCGACTCGCCGGCCGCCCCGTCGGCGGCGCAGCCGACTCGCACCTCCACCACCGGCGACGTGACGTCGACGACCCCGGCCGGCCGGTCAGACCCGTGGCGGCTGGCGGGGCTGGGGCTGCTCGTGGTGCTGGCGCTCCGGGGCATCCGGCCCCGTCGGGGCTCGGCATGAACGGCGATGCCGATCGGCGCCGTTGCTGCACTCGAACGCCTCGGGCCAGGAGTCGGGGCGGCCCAGCGCGCGGATGACCGGGCTCGCGAGCAGTGGTGCGGTGCTGAGGACGACCAGCGCTGCTCCGACCAGCGTCGCGGACCGGCCGCCGACGGATCCGACCAGCACCCCGGCCACGGCCGGCGCGAGGGGTGACGCGGCGTTGCTGATGAAGCCGGCGGCGGAGTTCATCCGGCCCTGCAGGCGGTCCGGTGTCGCCGCGGACAGGTAGGCCGAGATCGCCGCGTTGGTGGCAGGGAGCAGCAGCATGCCGCCCGCCAGGAGCGTTCCGATGAGCACGACGTTCTGGGTCCACGCCATGGGCGTGATGATGGCGGCGAAGACCAGCGTCGTCGCGGTCGTGAGCACCCCGGTAGGTGTCCGGCTGATGACGGCCGGGGAGGCCGCGGCGCCGAGCAGGCCCGCCGCGGCAGCGATCGCGTCGACTGCGCCGATGGCGGCCGGATGTACTCCGGCCCGGACCAGCCGCAGCGTCACGGCGACGAACACCACGGTGACGGCGAAGTTGAAGGCTGCGCCCCAGATCATCAGGGTGCGGATGACAGTCTCGCGCCACACGAAGCGCAGGCCCTCGCCCAGGTCCGCCCGGAACGACCGCGCGCGACCGACGGTCGTCGGCGCGGGCAACGGGGAGCGGAGTCTGGTGATCGACAGCGCCGCCAGACAGTAGGAGATGGCATCGACCAGGAAGGGCAGGCCACGGGCGATCGAGTACAGCGCGCCGCCCAGCGGCGGCCCGCTGAGATCCACGGCGTGCCGCCGGGCTTGCAGCCGGGTGTAGGCCAGTGGCAGTTGCTGCGCCGGGACGACCGCCCGAACGGCAGCCGACGTCGCGGGGTCGAGGAACGAGCTGACCACGCCGCTGGCGAAGCCACCCACGACCAGATGCAGCAGCGTCAGGTGCTGCGTGAGCGTGGCCGCGGCCAGACTGCCGAAGACGGCGACCCCGGCGAGGTTGCCGACCAGCAGCACGCGCCGGCGCGGCCACCGGTCGACCAGCGCGCCGGCCGGCAGGCCGGTCACCACCTGGCCGAGCAGCACCGCGGCGGTGGCGAGCCCGGCCAACCCCGCCGACCCGGTGACCGCGTACCCGATGAGCGGGAAGATCAGCACACTCATGGACGAGCCCAGCTCGGACACCGCTTCCCCGGACCAGAGGATCACGAAGTCCCGGTTGCGCCGCAGCGGCGAGAGGCGGCTGATCGGAGCCCCGCCCACGCCCGGCTCCACGATGACGAACTCCCCCTCGCTCGAACCGTCAGATCGGCGGGACGAGCCTAACGATCTCGAGCCCTTCTCGTAGCCGTAGCTACCGTCGCGCGCACCGCCTTGTGGACAGGGCGGCCACGAGGGTGGACGCTCACGCTGAGGAGGGTCCATGGCCGAGGTCGCGGTACACGGAGCGTCAGCGGGCACCGTCGCGCGCATGCAGCGACTGGCGACGCTCGTGCTGGACCGGCACTGCCGTCCCGACCGGATCGTGGCATCCGTTCTCGAACGGGACGCACGCGAAACAGAACAGCACCGCTGGCAGAGCGGGGTCACCCGCGACGAGTGGCTGCTGACCATGACGGTGCGGGCCTGCCGCGAGCTCCTGAGCCAACAAACGCCCTCCGACGCCTGGCACCAGGCCAGGACCGCCGAACACGAATGGGACGAACCTCGTCACACCATCGACGTCGAGCTGATGCAGGGCGTTCTCGCCACGCCGGCGCGGGTCGACGCCGCCCTCGCGCACCTTCCGGTCGGCGACCGGATCGCCGTGGTCCTGCACGACGCCCTCGGCATGTCGATCAAAGACTGCGGACGGGTGTGTCGGACAGCAGAGGCCATCACGCGCCTGCAGCTGGCCCGCGGACGCATGACGCTCATCGAACTGTTGGACGCCGACACCAAGGCCGTGAGCGGTACGTGCCGGGTGGCGCAGGACGACCTACTCGCCGGCAGGGCGGACGAGCACGCCGCGGACGTCGACGCGCACACGGGCCGGTGCGCCGACTGCGCCAGGCTCCGGCGTGGCCTGGAAGCGCTGGGTACGACGCTGGCCCGGCACCGGGCAGCGGAGCGTGCGGCGGCGGCGACCTGATCGGCCATGGTCGGCCTTAGGTGGCGTCGGGCTCACCCTGCGCCGTCGACGTGCACCACGATCCGCGGCCACGAGTTGTTGACGTAACCCTTCGGGTTCCACAGGTCGGCAGCGTCGGGCGGCTGCAGTGCGGCGGTGTCGTCCCAGGCGCGGGCCACCAGCCGGGTCCGACCCTGGGGTAGGTCGACGGTGACGGTCCACAGGCGCCAGGCCCAGGGCCCGGCGTCCTCACCGAGCTCGGCCTGCCGCCAGCCGGCGCCCCCGTCGGCCGAGACGTCCACCCGGACGACGCGGCGGCCACCGCCGGCGAAGGCGTAACCGCGCACCACGGTCGGACCGGCGGCCACCCGCTGCCCGTCGTCCGGTTGCAGGATGGCGGAGTTCAGCGCCACCTCGCCCAGGGGTATGCCGTCGGCCGCGTCGTCCGGATCGCTGTCGGCCGGCGAGAGGCGATAGGCGTGCGCCTGGAAGTAGTTCTGCGATGGTTCCCGCTGCACGGTGATCCGCTGCACCCACTTGACGCTGCGTGCACCGATGTAACCGGGCACCACGACGCGAACAGGCGCGCCGTGCTCGGGCGCGAGCGGTTCTCCGTTCATCGCCCACGCGAGCAGCACCTCCCGCGCCAGAGCCTTCTCGAGCGGAACGGACCCGCCGTAGGGCTGCGGCGGGTCGGCGTCGCGCGACACGTCGGGGGCCAGGAAGGCGGCGTGCGCCGCCCCCTCGGTCGGTCCGGCATCGGCCAGCAGGTCGGCCAGCGCGACCCCGGTCCATTCCGCCGTGGAGGTCGCGCCGTCGCGCCACGGGGCCTCGCCGGGAATGTCGCGCACGGCGATGAGGCCGGCTCGCCGGTTACCGGCGCACTGCAGGGTGGCGGTCACCGTCCGCGCGGCCCACCGACCCTGCAGATCGGCCAGGGACAGCCGTAGCGG
Source organism: uncultured Actinomycetota bacterium (assembly GCA_963787985.1). Taxonomy (GTDB): domain Bacteria; phylum Actinomycetota; class Actinomycetes; order Mycobacteriales; family Jatrophihabitantaceae; genus Jatrophihabitans. Next base: position 951,205 of record CAWBEL010000004.1, read on the forward strand.
CGACGCGACGAGCCCGTCGACGGCGAGTCGCCAGGTGTCCGGATCCACCCTGGGCACCGGGCCGTGGTTGCGGCTGTAGAACGCCTCGTGCGGGGTCAGCAGGCCGGCCGCGAGAGCGCAACCCGGCGGCTCGGCGTTGAACGGCTCCTGCTCGTGGACCAGCATGTCCGGGCGTTTGCCCCACAGCCCCGTGTCCGCATCCGACGTCACCTCAGCTGCCGGTCTGCTCCACGCGGGCCAGGGCCACGGTGATGTTGTCGTGCCCGCCTCGCTCGTTCGCCCACGCGACGAGCAGCTCGGCCTTGGCCAGGGCGTCGCTCGCGTCGATGCCGGCCAGGACCTCGTTCAGGTCCTCGTCCGGGGCAAGGCAGTTCCACAGGCCGTCGCTGCACGCGAGCAACCATCCCGGGCCGGTGGCGGGGAACATCGTGACCCGCGGGTCGCTGACCGGTGCGCTCGCGCCGAGCCATCGGGTGATGACGTGGGCATAGGCACCGCGAGCCGCCATGCCGGACTCGGCCATCACGGCGGCCATCGAGTCGTCGCGGGTCAGTGCGACGGTGGCGCCGCCGTCCGGCAACCAATAGGCGCGGCTGTCGCCGACGGAGATCGCCGCGACACCGGTGCCGTCGGAGACGGCCGCGACGAAAGTGGTCGACGGTGGGGAACCGACGGCGTCGGGATCGGGCAGGACGCAGTGGGCGACGGCCTTCGCCGCCGCGGCGTGTGCGGACGTGAGCTGCGCGCCACTCCCGGCGCCTGCCGTGCGAGCTGCGGACAGGGCCTGCCGAGCCGCAACCGTGCCGACGGCCGACGCCCAGGCCCCGTCGCGGGATCCCCCGACCCCGTCGCAGACGATCAACGCGGCCCAGTGTTCATCGACCAGGACCGCGCCGGAGTCCTCGTTGCGCTCGCGGCGGCGGCCCCGGTCACTGACGACGGCGGCCCGTACGTCCGGGCTCTCGACCGTGTGTCGACGGCCGGCGGTCATCCGGGGCAGTTCGAGGGTGCTGGTCATGGCGGCTCCTGACGGCTCGTGGGCCACTGCGCCCACCACCTCATTGAACGCCAGCCGACCGCCGAATGCCTGTGAAGGATCCGTGGATCAGCTGGGAATGCCGTTCCGGGATCAGCCGGTGACGTGCCCGAACGCGCGGCCGATCGTGTAGGTCAGGGCCAGGGCGATCGCCCCGCCGACGACGACCCGCACGACCGCCAGCCGGACGCTGCTGCCGCCGAGCCGCGCGCTGAGGGTGCCTGCCAACGCCAGGGCGACGAGCACCGCGACGACGGTGATCGGCACCCGCAGGCCGGGTCCCGGCACCAGGATCGCGATGAGCGGCAGAAGGGCGCCGACGACGAAGGCGGCCGCCGACGCCGCCGCCGCATGCCACGGGTTCACGACGTCGTCGGGATCGATGCCGAGCTCGACCTCGGCGTGGGCGGCGAACGCGTCGTTTGCGGTCAGTTCGGCCGCTACCAGCTCGGCGGTCTCCCGGGTGAGGCCCTTTGCCTCGTAGATCGCGGTGAGCTCCTCGAGTTCCTCGTCGGGCTCCTCGTTGAGCTCCCGGCGCTCCTTGGCGAGCAGGGCCCGCTCGCTGTCGCGCTGGCTGCTCACCGAGACGTACTCCCCCAGTGACATCGACGCCGCGCCGGCCACCAGGCCGGCGAGTCCAGCGGTGAGGATGGGCCCGCGGTGAGAGGTCGCACCGGCGACGCCGACGACGATGCCCGCGACCGACACGATGCCGTCGTTGGCCCCGAGCACGCCGGCCCGCAGCCAGTTCAACCGACCGGCCAGCCCCGCGGCGTGCGGCTCCTCGTGGGTCGCAACGACCTCGACGTCGTCGGCGGTGGTCATCTCACTCCTCGGGTCGGTTCGGGCCGCCGCGTGCGGTGCCCGATCGGCTGGGGGTCTGCTGTTCTGCGTCGAACCCCACGCCGTGGTTACAGATTAGCCGCGGGCGGCCCGCGCGCAGCGCGCTCTCAGCCGCCGCGTGCGCCACTGGGGTTGGTGCGAACGTCGCGCCAGCCGGAGGCGGCGGAGGGAGTTCGAGGTGCGCCTGCTCGTGGTGGAGGACGACGAGCGCCTCGCCGTGCTGCTCGTCCGGGCACTCAAGGAGGACGGCTACGCCGTGGACGCCACCGGCGACGGGACGGACGCGCTCTGGCTCGCCACCGAATACGACTACGACACGATCGTGCTCGACCGCATGCTGCCCGGCCTCGACGGTATCGATGTCGTGCGCGGGCTGCGCGAGCGCGGCCGGTCCACGCCGGTGCTGCTGCTCACCGCGCGTACCGGGGTCGACGACCGCGTCACCGGGCTGGACGCCGGGGCCGACGACTACCTGGCGAAGCCCTTCGACTACGACGAGCTGGCCGCGCGCATCCGCGCCCTGGTCCGCCGTGGCGGCGCCGCTCGCCCTCCGCGGCTGACGCACGACGACCTCGTGCTGGACCCCGCGTCACGCCTGGTGACCCGGGGTGGGACCTCCATCGAGCTGACGGCGCGCGAGTTCGCCGTGCTCGAGCTGCTGCTGCGGCACCGCGGCGACGTCCTCACGCGGCGCTACATCCTCGAACACGTATGGGACTTCGCGCTGGACCCGTCGAGCAACATCGTGGATCAACACGTGGCCGCCCTGCGTCGCAAGGTCGACCGCCCGTTCGGTCGCGACGACGTTCGGACGGTCCGCGGGACGGGATACGTCATCGGCGCCCCGGTCGAACCGGACGCCGACCGATGACGGTGAACCGGAGGCCGGCCGCGCGCCCCGGTTGGCGGTCGCTGCGCGGGGTGCGCGCGCGGCTGGTCGCGACGTTCGTCCTGGCCGCAGCGCTCACCGCCGTCGGCGGGGTGATCGTGTTCGTGGTCGTGCTGGGCCGCGCGCTACGCACCAACGTCGACCAGAACCTCGCCACGACCGCGGCCGCGTACACCAACGACGTCCAGACCGGAGCGCTCACCGACCACGACCCGGCGACGCGCCTGCCGGTCCCCAGATCCGGACGCGCGCGGCCCGTCACCTCGGTCTCGGTGGTGCTCGATCCGGCAGGGGCGGTCGCCGAGATCGAGCCGCTGCGCATCCCCGCACACCTGCGGGACCTGCTCATGTCCCGGTCCGCAGCGTCGAGGTGGACCGTGGTGGCCGGCGGGCGGCAGTACCGGGTTCTGCGCGAACGGGTGCCCGGACCCGGCGGGACGTGGACGGTCACCGTCGGTCAGACCCTGGCCGACGTGACCGATGCCGCCGGCGACGCTCGCAACGTGCTGGAGGCCATCGTGCCGGTGGCGGTCGTGCTGGCCGGCATCGGCGCCTGGCTGCTGTCCGGCGCAGCCCTACGCCCGGTCGAGCGCATGCGGGCGGACGCGCAGCGGCTGGCCGACACCGGCACACCCGGCGAGATCACGGTGCCTGACGGCGGGGACAGCCTGGCGCGCCTGGCGCAGACGTTCAACGCCCTGCTCCTGCGGCTGCACACCTCGCTCGAGCGGCAGCGCACCCTCGTCGCGGACGCCGGCCACGAGCTGCGCACGCCCCTCGCGGTGCTCAAGACCGAGCTGCAGACCGCCGTCCGGCCCGGTCGTACCCGCGCCGACCTCGAGGACTCGGTGCTGCACGCCGAGCGGGAAGCAGCCCGGCTGGCCGCGCTCGCCGACGACCTGCTGCTGCTCGCACAGACCGACGGTCGTGAGCGGATCGTCCGACCGCAACCGTCGGACGTGACGGAGCTGGTCGAGCAGGCGGGCGACGCCCACGCCGCCCGCTACCGGACTGCCGGCATCGAACTGACGGTGTACCGCCCGGAACATCCGATCGTGGCCGAGGTCGACCCGTTCGCGATCCGCCGCGTACTCGACAACCTGCTCGCCAATGCCGCCAGCTTCACCCCGCCGGGCGGGGCGGTCGAGCTGCGCGTCGCCGTGAGCGAGCGGTCCGTTCACGGAGGCGTCGTGATCACCGTCGACGACAGCGGAATCGGTTTCCCTGCCGACTTCCTGCCGCACGCCTTCGAGCGCTTCGCACGCGCCGACCAGAGCCGCAGCCGATCCGGCGCAGCGAACGGCAGCGGGCTCGGTCTCGCCCTCGTTGCGGCCCTCGTGCACGCACACGGCGGGACGGTCACAGCGCGCAATCGCGATCCCGCAGGAGCGCACGTCGAGATCGTGGTGCCCGTCGTCGCCTCCGACCGGGCCACGTCCTGAGGCTCGCGTCGTCCGAGGCGCGGACGTGGTGTCCACGGCGGCGCCGCGGTGTCACAGTGGACACGTGCCCGGCCCGCTCGACCAGAACCTCCCGACCGCGTCGGACGAGGACGAGTTGGTCATCGGGACGCACCGCCCGTGGCCGCGTCGCGCGGTGCTGCTCGTCCTGGCCGGTCTGGTCCTCGTCGCCTTGACCGTCGCCGGCATCACCGCCGCCACGCGCACGTCGCACCGGCACGTCGCTTCATCGCCGACGGCCCCGGCAACCACCACCCGCGCGGCCGCGACCCGGGCGACCACGCCGCGCCCGGCGCCGGCACCCTCCGTCCCGGCTCTACCGGCCGTTGCGAGCTGCCCGGCCGGAGCGAGCTGTTCGCTGGTGTCCGATCTACCGCTGACGACCGCGACCGAACTGCGCGAGGCCCTGCCCGACGTCGTCGTGACCCGGTCGGTGAGTCTGGTCGCCAATCGCGTCGGGCACTTCGAACCCGACCTCGTGGCGCGACGCGTCGAAGCGCTGGCCTTCGGCGGCAGGGTGAACCTGCTCATCGAGCCGGCGCCGTCGCGCAGCCTGCCGCTCGCCGCCGAGGTGGTGCGAGCCGCCCCGACCACGCGGGGCGCGACCGTCGTCGGACGCCTCGACGGTTACGTGGTGTCGGGCTCGCTGACCGGTCCGTCGCTCACGATCACCGCTTCTGCTGCCATCCGGATCTTGCGAGAGCTGGTCGTTTCGGCGCCGCTGTTGGACGCGCAGTGACGGTGCCGCGCACCGGCCGCGGCCCGTGCACAGCCGACTCGTTCGAGTTGCACAACCGTCAAACGGACATAGGCTGGCAATCACGGCACTGAGCCGAGGACGGGCGCCTGCGGAGCGGGCAGCCGGTCCCGCGATCTTCACGCATCGCGCTGTCCGGGGGGACGTTTTCGGGGGAAGAACGTGACACGCAGTACGTCCATGAGCGCCGTCGCGCGCACCCATCGCATGCTCGCCATCTCGCGAACCGGCCGCCGTTCGGCGACCGTGCTCGCTGCCCTGGCCGTGGTGGCCGGGTCTCTGGTCGCGGTCGCGCCATCGGCGGTCGCCGCGGTGTCGCCGGTCCAGGACCGCCCGTCCACCGGGGTCACCGCCGACGCACTGCCCACCGTGCAGGTCGACGGCGTGGTCTGGTCGCAGGCGGTCGTGGGCAACACCGTCTACGCCGGCGGCAGCTTCGCCAACGCGCGTCCGGCCGGTGCGGCGGCGGGCACCAACCAGACCCCGCGGGCCAACCTGCTCGCCTACAGCATCACCACCGGAAACCTGGTGACCTCCTTCGCGCCGTCGCTCAACGCCCAGGCCAAGGTCGTCGCCGCCTCACCCGACGGCACACGCGTGTACGTCGGCGGTTCGTTCACCACCGCGAACGGCCAGCCGCGTTATCGCATCGCGGCCTACAGCACCTCGACCGGTGCGCTGATCTCCACCTTCGCGCCCAGCCTGGACGCCACCGTCAACACCCTCGCCGTCACCAACACGACCGTGTACGCCGGTGGCATCTTCGGCGCCGCCAACGGCGTCGCCCGCAACCACCTCGCCGCCTTCTCGGCCAGCACCGGCGCCACCCTCGGCTGGGCACCGAGTGCCGACGACGTCGTCGACTCGATGGTGCTCACCCCCGACGGCACGCACGTCGTCGTCGGCGGCGCGTTCGCGCACCTGAACTCCACGCAGGCCCTCGGTCTGGGCTCGGTCGACGCGACCACCGGCGCCACCGTGCCGTTCGCCGCGAACAAGGTCATCCAGGACTACGGCAACAGCAACGGCAACGGTGCCGCCATCCTGTCGCTACGCACCGACGGCACCGCGATCTACGGGTCGGGCTACACCTACAACGTCGGCAACTTCGAGGGTGTGTTCTCGGCGAACCCGAGTACCGGGGCCATCAACTGGCTGGCCGACTGCCACGGCGACAGCTACGACAGCTATCCGGCGGCGTCGCAGGTGTACGTGGTCAGTCACGAGCACTACTGCACCAACATCGGCGGCTTCCCGGACACCAACCCGCGCACGGCCTGGTACCGCTCGACGGCGTTCAGCAAGAACGCCACCGGCACGGTGCTCACCAACGGTGAGTCGGGTGCGGGGTACGGCAACTTCGCCGGGCAGCCCAGCCCGTCGTTGATCAACTGGTTCCCCGACCTCGCGGCCGGCACGGTCACCGGGCAGGACCAGGCGGCCTGGACCGTCGAGGGCAACGCCAGCTACGTCGTCGAGGGCGGCGAGTTCCCGACCGTCAACGGCGTCGCGCAGGCGGGCCTGGTGCGCTTCGCGGTGTCGTCGGCGGCTCCGAACAAGCGTGGCCCGCAGGACACCACCACCGCGACGACGCCCACCGTCAGGGTGCGATCGACCACGAGCACCGCGGTCTCGTGGCAGACCAACTGGGATCAGGACAACGACAACCTCACCTACCGGCTGTACCGCAACAACGCGGTGATCCGTACGGTGTCGGCGGTGTCGCAGTTCTGGAACCGTCCGACGCTGTCCTGGACCGACACCGGTCTGACCCACGGCACCCGTTACGTCTACTACGTGACGGCCACCGATCCGTCCGGCAACGTGACCCGCACCGCCTCGGTCGCGGCCACGCCGTAGCGCGCCGCGGTCCCGGCGGACGGCCCTCCCCCGCCACCCGGCGTCCCTCCCTCCCGCATACTGGCTCCTCGTCGCCGAGCGAGGGAGCTGCCGATGGACGCCGACGTCATCGTCGTGGGCGCGGGGCTGGCCGGTCTGGTTGCCACGTACGAGCTGACTTCGCGGGGCAAGCGGGTCGCGCTCGTCGATCAGGAGAACCCCGCCAACCTCGGCGGGCAGGCGTTCTGGTCGCTCGGCGGGCTGTTCCTCGTCGACACCCCTGAGCAGCGCCGCCTGGGCGTCAAGGACTCCTTCGAGCTGGCCTGGTCCGACTGGCAGGGCAGCGCGCAGTTCGACCGGCTCGCCGGTGAGCACGCCGAGGACGAGTGGGCGGTGCGCTGGGCCCGCGCCTATGTCGAATTCGCGGCCGGGGAGAAGCGCTCGTGGCTGGCCGAGCGCGGTGTGCGGGTGATGCCCACGGTCGGCTGGGCCGAGCGTGGTGACCTGCGCGCGAGCGGCCACGGCAACTCGGTACCCCGCTTCCACATCACGTGGGGCACCGGACCCGGCATCAGCGAGCCGTTCGCCGAGCTGGCGCGCGCGGCCGCGGGCCGCGGTCTGGTCACCTTCCACCACCGGCACCGGGTCGACGGGCTCGTCGTCGAGGGCGGCGCGGTCACCGGTGTGCACGGCGCGCTGCTCGCCCCCGACGACGCGGCGCGTGGCGTCGCCTCCAACCGCGACGAGGTCGGCGAGTTCACTCTGCAGGCGCAGGCAGTGATCGTGACCTCGGGCGGCATCGGCGCCAACCACGAGATCGTCCGCCGGTTCTGGCCCGAACGCCTCGGCACGGCTCCCGCGACGATGGTCACCGGCGTGCCGGCCCACGTCGACGGCCGGATGCTCGACATCGCCGCCGACTCCGGCGTGCGCCTCGTCAACCGCGACCGCATGTGGCACTACACCGAGGGAGTGCAGAACTGGAGCCCGATCTGGGCCGGGCACGGCATCCGCATCCTGCCCGGGCCGTCCTCGTTGTGGTTCGACGCCCTCGGCCGGCGGCTGCCCGACCCCTGCCTACCCGGGTACGACACCCTCGGCACGTTGCAGCACCTGCGCACCGCCCCGGGCCTCGCCGAGCACGACCACAGCTGGTTCGTGCTCACCAAGAAGATCATCGCCAAGGAGTTCGCGCTGTCGGGATCCGAGCAGAACCCCGACATCACCGACAAGAACATCCGCGCCGTGCTCAAGACACGCGTTCTGGGCTCGGACGCACCGGCGCCGGTGCAGCGCTTTCTCGACCACGGTGCGGACTTCGTCGTCGCCGACACCCTGGACGAGCTCGTCGTCGGCATGAACGCCCTGACCAAGGAGCCTCTGCTCGAGGTCGAGACGTTGCGCACCGAGATCGAGTCCCGCGACCTGCAGATGGCGAACCCGTACAGCAAGGACTCGCAGGTGCAGGGCATCCGCAACGCCCGCCGCTTCCTCGGTGACCGGCTCGGACGCGTCGCGACGCCGCACCGGCTGCTCGACCCCGACGCCGGCCCGCTCATCGCGGTCAAGCTGCACATCCTCACCCGCAAGACGCTCGGCGGCATCCAGACCGACCTGCAGTCGCGCGCGCTGGGGCTCGACGGCCGGCCGATCTCGGGGCTCTACGCCGCGGGCGAGGTGGCGGGTTTCGGCGGCGGCGGCGTGCACGGCTACAACGCGCTCGAGGGCACCTTCCTCGGCGGATGCGTGTTCAGCGGGCGGTCTGCCGGGCGCGCCGCCGCCGTCGCCCTCTGAGTCGCCTGTCACCCGTCGCGCCGCAAGGAGGCCCCCGCCCGGCGAGCCGGAGTGACGAGCGCGTCACCGGCGAGCGCCCGGCCACCGGTGCTCCCTAGGCTCGACGACATGGCCGATCCGCGCACTGCCGCCCAGCTTCTCGTCGAATGCCTGCAGAACGAGGGCGTCACGCACGTCTTCGGCATCCCGGGCGAGGAGAACATCCGCTTCGTCGAGGCGCTGTCCGAATCGCCCATCGAGTACGTCCTCACCCGCCACGAGCAGGGCGCGTCGTTCATGGCCGAGACCTACGGCCGCCTCACGGGCCGGCCCGGCGTGTGCTCGGCGACCCTCGGGCCCGGCGCGATCAACCTGCTGCTCGGCACCGCTGACGCCGTCACCAACTCCACGCCGATGATCGCGCTGTCGGCGCAGGTCGGGATGCAGCGCGCGTACAAGGAGTCGCACCAGAGCGTCGATCTCGTCTCGATGTTCCGCCCGGTGACCAAGTGGTCCGAGCTGGTCGCCACCCCCGGTGCGATCCCGGAGATGGTGCGCAAGGCCTTCAAGCTCGCCCAGACCGAGCGACCCGGTCCGGTCTACCTCGCGATGCCCGAGGACGTCGAGGAGGCCGAGGTCGGCAAGGACCTCGTGCCGCTGCGCATCAACACCCCGCGCGCCGACGACCCGGCACGTGGCCAGGTCGAGCGGGCCGCCGCCCTGCTGCGCGACGCCCGCAGCCCTGTCGTGCTCGCCGGACACGGTGCCGCCCGTGCCGGCGCGGGCGAGGCGCTGCGCCGTTTCGCCGAGACGCTGAACATCCCGGTCGCCACCACGTTCCACGGCAAGGGCGTCTTCCCCGACGACCACCCGCTCGCCCTCGGCGCCGTCGGCTTCATGCGCCACGACTACGTAAACTTCGGCTTCGACCAGGCCGACGTGATCGTGGCCGTCGGCTACGAGCTGCAGGAGTTCGACCCTGTCCGCGTCAACCCGCGCGGCGACACGCGCATCATCCACATCCACCGCTTCCCGGCCGAGGTCGACGTGCACTACGACGTCGCCGTCGGGCTGCACTCCGACATCGGCCGCAGCCTCGACGCCCTCGCCGCCGCGGTGGGCACCGACCACACCGCGACGGGGGCCCGCACCGACCGCATCCGCGCGCTGCTCGACGGCGAGCTCGCCCGCGGCCGCGCCGACGACCGCTTCCCGATGGCTCCCGCCCGCATCGTGGCCGAAACCCGGGAGGCGCTGGACCGCGACGACATCGTGCTCGTCGACACCGGCGCGCTGAAGATGTGGATGGCGCGGCTGTACCCGACGTACGAGGCGAACACCTGCCTGATCTCCAACGGGCTGTCGACGATGGCGTGGACGCTGCCCGGCGCGATCGCCGCGAAGATCGCCAAGCCCGAGGCCAAGGTGCTGGTCGCGACCGGTGACGGCGCGTTCCTCATGAACTCGCAGGAGATCGAGACCGCGCTGCGGATGCACCTGCCGTTCGTGATCCTGATCTGGGTCGACGACGCGTACGGCCTGATCAGCTGGAAGATGGACCTCGAGATCGGCCACAACGTCGACACCGCGTTCGCGAATCCCGACTTCGTGAAGTACGCCGAGAGCTTCGGCGCCAAGGGTTACCGGATCACCTCGCCGGACGAGCTGCTGCCGACGCTGCGCACCGCGCTCGCCGACGACACGGTGTCGGTCATCGCCTGCCCGGTCGACTACTCCGTCAACAGCGAGCTGATCGAGACCCTGGGCGACCTCGACGAGACGCTGTCCTGATGTCGCTGTACGACCGTTCTGAACCAGACGGTACGGACAGCGGCACGTTCTAGACTCGCCGACCGTGCGTCGAGTCTGGATCACGGCCGCGGTGCTGCTGGCGTTGTTCGCGGTCGACCTCGTGCTGGTCGTGGCGCACGTGCACGACGTCGGCGCACCGGACCGCCGCGCGGTGCTCACGGCCACCGACCATCTCTCCGGGCATCCCACCTGGACGCGGTTCTGGCTCGACGTCAGCGACGTCCTGTCCCCCACCGTCTGGCGGGTGGTCGGCGGCCTGCTCGCCGTCGTCCTGCTCGCCCGGCGCCGGCTGCGCGCGAGCGTGACGGTCGCCGTCGCGGTTCTCGGCACGATCGTCCTCAGCACCGTCGTCAAGAGTGCCGTCGACCGACCGCGCCCGAGGCCGCGACACGTGCTCGCGCACGCCGGGGGCGCGTCGTTCCCGAGCGGGCACGCCCTGACCGCCGCCGCCGCGGTGGTCGTGCTGCTGGTGGCAGCGAGCGAGGCGGGCATCCCGGCGCGGCGCGGCGCCCGGGTCGCGCTGTGGACGCTGGGCGCCCTCGCGGTGGTCGCGGTGTCGCTCAGCAGGGTGCTGATCGGCGTGCACTACCCGAGCGACGTCGTCGGTGGCGTGCTGCTGGGCGCGGGGTGGTCGCTGGTCGTCCTGGCCACCGCCGAAGCGCTGCACCGTCGCCGCACCGAGGCTCGGGCTGTCCACGACTCCACGACCAGCGCGCTCTGACGCGACGCCCCGCCCAGGTGGCAGGATCCGCGTCATGCGCGTCGATCTCCGCCACAACCCCGCCTTCACCGTCGCCCGTTGCATGCTGGCCGGGGGTGAACCGGTCCGCGTCGAGGGCGGCGCCATGATCGCCCACAGCGCCGGCGTCGTCCTGGAGTCCAAGGCCCAGGGCGGCGTCATGGCCGGGCTCAAACGCAGCCTGCTCGGCGGCGGCTCGTTCTTCGTCACCACCTACACCGCGCCGCCGCAGGGCGGCTGGGTCGACGTCGCCGGCGTCCTGCCCGGCGACACCGTCTCCATCGACGTCGAGCCGAACATGCCGTTCTTCCTGCGGCGCGGTAGCTGGATTGCCAACTCCCACGGCGTCGAGATCGACACGCAGTGGGGCGGCATGGCCAACCTGTTCGGAGGTGAGGGCGGCTTCGGCTTCCGCGCCAGCGGCCAGGGCCAGGCGCTGGTCAGCATCTACGGCGCCGTCGACATCATCGACCTCGAGGACGGCGAGTCGGTCACCATCGACACCGGGCACGTCGTTGCCTACGCGCTCAGCGTGCGGTTCCAGATGCGGCGCGCGGTACAGGGCCGCACCATCCAGTCGATGAAGTCGGGCGAGGGTTGGGTCTTCGACTTCTGGGGTCCGGGACGCGTGCTGCTGCAGTCGCGCAACCCGGAGGCGTTCGCGCACTGGGTGGCCGAGATGTCGCCGTCCGAGACGCCGCGAGAAGGCCTCGGCGGGGTCGGGGGCGGCGGCGGGATCGGCAGCTTCTTCAACTGACGACCCGGCCCGGAGCGGTCAGGGCGACGCCGGTCCGTAGAACACGTCCTCGACCACCCGCCGCGCGCGGCGCCCGGCACGCCGGTAGTCGTCGACGAGCTGACCCGGGTCCGACCCCGGCTCGTACCCGAGCACGCGCGCCACCGCCACCAGCTCGGCGCCCAGGGCGGGCAGCTGGTCACCGGGTTTGTCGCGCACCAGGATGATGGCGTTGCGCGCACGGGTAGCGAAGCGCCAGGCCGACTCGAGCAGCTCGACCTGGCCGGCGTCGAGCAGACCGGCGTCGCGGGCCGCGGCCAGCGCCTCCAGGGTGCGGGTCGTCTGCAGCTCCGGCACGGCGTCGCCGTGGCTGAGCTGCAGCAGCTGCACCGTCCACTCGATGTCGGCCAGGCCGCCGCGGCCGAGCTTGGTGTGTGTGGTGGGGTCGGCCCCGCGTGGCAGCCGCTCGCTGTCGACACGCCCCTTCAGCCGGCGGATCTCGAGCAGGTCGTTGGCCGAGATGCCGCCGACCGGGTAGCGGACGGGGTCGATCATCTCGACGAAGCGGCGCCCGAGGTCCGGGTCGCCGGCGATCGGGCTGGCCCGCAGCAGCGCCTGCGCCTCCCACGCCGACGACCAGCGGCCGTAGTAGCGCTCGTAGGCGGCCAGGGTGCGAACCAGGGGGCCGTTGCGGCCCTCCGGGCGCAGGTTGGCGTCGAGCGTCAGCGGGGGGTCGATCGACGACGGCGAGCCGAGCAGCGAGCGCAGCTCCCCCGCGACGTCGCGGGCGAGATTGCTGGCCCGCTCGTCGTCGGTGCCGGCGTTCTCGTAGACGAACATGACATCGGCGTCCGAGCCGTAACCGATCTCCATGCCACCCAGGCGCCCCATGGCGATCACGGTGAACCGGACGGGCAGCTCGTCCAGCCCGTGCCGGACGGTGACGACCTGCCGCGCGATCTGCAGGGCGGCCTCGATGGTGGCGGCCATGGTCGCGGACAGCCCACGGCACACGCCGGCGACGTCGATGAGTCCGAGCAGGTCGCCGAAGGCGATACGCAGCAGCTCGGCGCGGCGCACGGCCCGCACCGCGGCCACCGCCGTCGCAGGATCGTCGTGCCGCCGTGCGACGTCACGCATCTCCGCCGTCGTGTCGAAGCCGTCACGTGGGCGCAGCTGCTCCGGCGCGCCGAGCATCCGCAGGGCCTCGGGACTGCGCCGCAGCATCCGCGACGCGTACCGGCTGGTGCCGAGCACGTAGGCCAACCGGGCCACGACGGCGTCGCCGTCGCGCAGCAACCGCAGGTACCACGGCGTCTCGCCCAGCTCGTCCGACAGCGAGCGGTACCCGCGCAGTCCCCCGTCGGGATCCGGGGCGTCGGCGAACTCCGAGAGCAGCACCGGCAGCAGCGTGCGCTGCAACGCCGCCCGGCGGGTGAGCCCGGACGTGAGCGACTCGATGTGCTTCAGCGCGTCGTCGGAGTCGTCGAAGCCCAGCGCTTCGAGACGCCGCTTGGCCTCGTGGGGCGTGAGGCGCAGCTCGGCCGACGGCACCCGCGCCACCGCCTCCAGCAACGGGCGGTAGAAGAGTTTCTCGTGCAGCCGCCGCACCTCGCGGGCGTGCAACGCCAGCTCCGACTCGAACACCGCCCGCGCGTCCCCGCGGTGGTCGGGTTTGTAGCCCATGGCGCGGCCGAGCCATTCCACCTGATGAGGGTCGCTCGGCAGGATGTGCGTGCGCCGCAGCCGGCGCAGCTGCAAGCGGTGCTCGGTGGCGCGCAGGAACCGGTAGGCGTCGATCAGGCTGACGGCGTCGTCGCGGCCGACGTAACCCCCGTCGCGCAGGGCGGCCAGCGCCGGGAGGGTCTCGGCCCCCCGCAGCGACTCGTCGCCGCGGCCGTGGACGAGCTGCAGCAGCTGCACCGCGAACTCGACGTCGCGTATCCCGCCGCGTCCGAGCTTGATGTCGCGGTCGCCCACGTTCCTGGGGATGTGATCGACGACCCGCCGCCGCATCGCGCGCACGTCGGCCACGAAGTGCGGCCGTTCCGCGGCGGACCAGACGAGGGGGCGGACGAGCTGTTCGTACGCCTGCCCGAGCTCGCGGTCGCCGGCCACGAACCGCGCCTTGAGCAGGGCCTGGAACTCCCAGGTGCTGGCCCACCGTCCGTAGTAGGCCTCGTGGCTGGCCAGGGTGCGCACCAGCGCGCCGGCTTTGCCCTCCGGGCGCAGGTTGGCGTCGACCTGCCAGGCGGCGTCCCGGCAGATGCGCATGACGTCCCCCGCGAGCCGGGTGGCCGTGGCGAGGGCGGCGTCCGGGTCGTCGGCGGCCTCGCACGGTTCGGCCACGAACACCACGTCGACGTCCGAGACGTAGTTCAGCTCGCGGGACCCGGTCTTGCCCATGGCGATGATGGCCAGCCGGCACGGCGCCGCGTCCTGTCCGCGCTCGGCGAGCGCGACCGCGAGCCCCGACTGCAGGGTGTGCCCGGCCAGGTCGGCCAGCAGCTCGGTGACGACCTGGACGTCGAGGTGGCCGGCGAGGTCGCGGCCGGCGATCGCCACGAGCTCACGCCGCCACGCGTCGCGCAGCGCGTGCGTCGCCTCGAGGCCGGTACGGGTCGCGGGCGAACCCGCGGTGCCCGTGACCGGGTCGTCGGCGTCGGCACCGACGGCCGCGGCCAACCGCTCGGCCACCTGATCGAGCGCGAAGTCGTCGAGCAGCACGCGCCAGTCGTCGGTGTTGCGGCGCAGGTGGGTGGCCAGCTCGACCGAGACACCGAGCAGCGACAGCAACCGCGCCCGCAGCTCCGGCAGCAACTCCAGGGCCTCACGCAGGCCGCGGCCGCCCGGCGTCGCGGTGATCTCGGCGAGGGCCTCGAGCGCGGCGTCGGGGTCGGGGGTGCGGCTGAGCGCCGCGAGGACGATGGCGGCGCGGTCGCTGGTGGGTCCGTTGCGCTCGGCGTCCCACCACGACAGCGGCTCGGCGCACAGCAGCTCCGCAGCGCGGGCGGCGTCGTCGAAGGACAGCCGGCTCAGCCGGGCGCGGACGCGGGATGCCGCCGGGGCCTCGGTCACGGCTGCGGCGGTACGTCGCCGGAGTCGTCCGGTCGGAGTTCCGGCATGGGCAACGGGCTACGGGCCGAGGTCAGCTCGGCGGCGAGCGCGGCGCGGATGGCGGCCGGGTCGGTCACCGGCGCGGCGGTGCTGGTCACCGGACCGCGCGCCGGCTTGACCGTCGACGGGTCGCGGACGATGTCGGCGAAGCTGCGCGCGAACGGTTCCCACACCTCGGCGACGTCGGGAAGCACGCCGACGGCGCGGTCCAGCACCCGATCGAGGTCCCAGTCGGGCAGCAGGGCGGCGTCCTCGGCGGCCCAGTCCCGCAGCATCTCCTGCGTGGCCTCGAGGTGGAACTGGACGCCCCAGGCCAGCCGGCCGAGCCGGAAGGCCTGGTTCTCGCAGACCGGCGAGCTCGCCAGGTGCACCGCACCCGGCGGCAGCGCGCTGATGGTGTCGAAGTGCCACTGGATCACGTCGGGCGTGATGGGCAGCGGTCCGAACAGCGGGTCGGTCGCCGAGCTGGCACGCTTGGCGATCAGCTGGGCGCCGATCTCGGGACCCTCGGGGTTCTCGATCACCCGGCCGCCGTGGGTTTCGGCGAGGATCTGCGCGCCGAGGCAGATCGCGAGCGTCGGCACCTCGCCGCTGACCGCCGCCCGCAGCAGCGCGCGCACCTCGGGCAGCCACGGGGCGCGGTGGTCGTCGCGCGCGCCCATCGGGCCGCCGAGCACGACCAGTCCGGCGTAGCCGTCCGGTGTCGCCGGGAGATCGGGCGCCAGGCGCACCTCGAGTTCGAGGCCGGCGCCCGTCAGCCAGCCGCCGAGGTTGCCGATGGGATCGTCGGCGGCGAGCTGCAGCACCAGCGTCGGCCGGTCGGGCGTGGTCACCGTCCCGAGCTTAGTGAGCGGGGCTCTGCTCTCTCGGCCCCCTCGTCCCCGCAGCGGCCCGCTCGCATCGCGCAGCGACGATGGACCTACGCGCCGCCACAGAACGACGGGTCGGACAGGCTCACAGCGTGGGGAGGTAGCGCCGCAGCTCGAAGGGGCTGACCTCCGAGCGGTACTCGATCCACTCCTCGCGCTTGTTCCGCAGGAAGAAGTCGAAGACGTGCTCACCCAGCGTCTCGGCCACCAGCTCCGAGCTCTCCATGGTCCGCAGCGCGTCGGCGAGGTTGTGCGGCATCTCGTCGTAGCCGAGAGCGCGGCGCTCGACGTCGCTCAACGTCCACACGTCGTCCTCGGCGCCCGGCGGCAGCTCGTACCCCTCCTCGATGCCGCGCAGCCCGGCACCGAGGATCACGGCGAACGCGAGATACGGGTTGCACGCCGAGTCCGGCGACCGCAGCTCGACGCGCGTCGAGTTGGCCTTGCCCGGCTTGTAGCGCGGAACGCGCACCAGCGCCGAACGGTTGGCGTGTCCCCAGCAGACGAACGTCGGCGCCTCGACGATCGAACCCGGCGCGCCGAAACCCCACAGCCGCTTGTAGCTGTTCACCCACTGGTTGGTGACGGCGCTGATCTCGCGGGCATGAACGAGCAGGCCGGCGATGAACGAGCGCGCGACCTTGGACAGGTTCAGCGGATCGCTCGGGTCGTGGAAGGCGTTCTGATCGCCCTCGAACAGCGACAGATGCGTATGCATGCCGCTGCCCGGCTGGTGACGGAACGGCTTGGGCATGAACGTCGCGTGCGCGCCGTGCGCGATCGCGACCTCCTTGATGACGTGTCGGAAGGTCATGAGGTTGTCCGCCATCGACAGCGCGTCGGCGTAGCGCAGGTCGATCTCCTGCTGGCCGGGGGCGACCTCGTGGTGACTGAACTCGACGGAGATGCCCAGGGCCTCGAGCGCGGTGACGGCGGCGCGCCGGAAGTCGTGCGCGACGTCGTGGCTGGTCATGTCGAAGTAGCCGCCGTTGTCGATCGGCGTCGGCTCGCTGCCGTCGGTCGGGCGGTCCTTCAGCAGGAAGAACTCGATCTCCGGGTGCGTGTAGAACGTCAGCCCGCGCTCGGCCGCGCGCGACAGCGCCCGCCGCAGCACGTAGCGCGGGTCGGCCCAGGACGGCGAGCCGTCGGGCATCTGGATGTCGCAGAACATCCGCGCCGAGTCGGGCTGGCGACCGTCGCTCTCGGGCAGGACCTGGAACGTCCCGGGGTCGGGGCGGGCCAGCATGTCGCTCTCGCTGGCGCGGGAGAACCCCTCGATGGACGAGCCGTCGAAGCCGATGCCCTCTTCGAAGGCCCCGTCCAGTTCGGCCGGGGCGACCGCCACGGACTTCAGGGTTCCGAGGACGTCGGTGAACCACAGGCGCACGAAGCGGATGTTGCGCTCCTCGAGGGTGCGCAACACGAATTCCTGCTGCCGATCCAAGGGGGTGCCGCCTCTCTAGCCCGCCTCCCCGGCCTTCACTGTTGTCGGCCGGTTCCAGCCAGAGTATGGCGTTGCGCTGTTGCTGGTGCGTTTCGCGGCCTTCTCAGGCCGCGGCGCCGCCCTTGGCCCAGGTCGACCACGGCACGGACCAGTCGCCGCCCTGCCAGATCGTCAGCTTCGGACCTCCGGACTGGACGACCTTGACGACGTCGCCCACGCGGCTGAAGTTGTAGAACCACTTGGCGTTCGTGTAGTTCAGGTTCAGGCAGCCGTGCGAGAGGTTCTGGTGGCCCTGTGCCCACACCGTGGTGTCCAGCTCGTGCAGGTAGATGCCGTCGGTGCTGATCTTGGTGGACCAGTACACCTTCTCGGCCTTGTAGCCGTAGGGCGAGCTGGCCGGCAGACCGTAGCTGTCCGAGGACATCGTCGCCGGGTTCTCGTGGTTGATGACGGTGTAGGTGCCCGGCGGGGTCCACAGGTAGATCGGGCCGTTCTTGCCCTCCACCGTGCCGCCCTGGCCCATCGAGGTCGGCATCCGGCGCACGAGCGTGTCGCCGTTGTACACCTTGACGTAGTGCGTCTTGGCGCTGGCGATCGACACGTGCTTGGCGCCGATGGTGAACGACGTGCGCTCGTCGGACTGGCCGTAGAGGCCGTGCCCGAAGTCGGTGCCGTACGCCTTCACGGCCAGGCTCACCTTGGTGCCCGGCTGGTAGAACGAACGCGGGCGCCAGTGGGCGGTGGAGTCGTCGGTCCAGTACCAGGCGCCGTCGACGTGCGGGGACGTCGTGACGCTCATGACCTTCTCCGCCGCGGCCTTGTTCGGGATCTGCTCGTCGAAGTGGACGACGGCGACCATGCCGATGCCGTAGGTGGCGCCGTTGGTCAGGGTGGTGCCGTAGATGTCGTTGAGGTACGGCATCGTCATGTTGTCCGGCGTCACCGTCGAGATCTTGCGGACGCTGGTCGTGGCGTGGCCGTCGGCGTTGGTCGCCGTGCTGTGCACGGTGTACGTACGGGAGTAGCCGAGGTCCTCGTTGGACGTCCAGGACGTTCCGTCGGCCGCCAGCTGACCGCTGACCTTCTTGCCGGCGGTGTTGGTGACCGAGACGGCGGTGAGCTTGCCGTGCTGCGCGGTGACGGTGATGGGCTTGGCCGGGTTGGCCTTGGCCAGGCCACCGACGGCCGAGACGGTGACGGCGGCGGCCGGTGCCGGCGCCTTGCTGGAGCTCGATGCCGAACCCGACGGCGCTACGGTCGCCGAACCCGAATGCCCGGCCGGCTGGGAACCGGTGGCCGAGTGGCTGTTGCCGGACGTGCAGGCGGCGAGCGCGATCATCGCCGTCGCCGCGCCGGCCAAAGCGATCGCCAGTCGGCGCCGCGGGCCCCGGGGACTCGTGCCGTCAACTCCGTGCATCCATGCCTCCACCACCACGTCACCTGCGAACCGCCCCGGGTCGGACGGCATTCCACCCCACCCGGTCGCGTCCAGTGTCCCTCAGCGAGCGGGCCCGACCGTGTGCGTGTCGCATTACGATCGGCTCACACTTGGGTAGACGCGCGTGATCCGGGCTCGGTTGCGTCGCGGATGGAATGTGTCCGGATCGAGATCCCGACCGGACGAGTGTCCCTGATCGTAAGGGCTTGCCGGTGCCGACGCGGACCGCGCGGCGCGGCGTCGCAGCGTCCTCTCAGCCGCCTATGAACCCGACCGATAGGCCCGACGCCCCGCCGTGGCGCCGCGCGCCGGGTTCGTCAACCGGTAACCGGCAGCGACAGGACCTGCGTGCGTCCCGACGTCACCGAGATGGGTGTCGGGGTGATGCCGCCGCGGTAGTTCGGGTCACCGCCGGCCAGCACGAGCCGGATCTCGTGCCCGGCGGCGAAACGGTGCGCGAACGCCGGCAACGTGATGTGCACCGGCTTGCCCGGGTCGGCCACCCGCACCGGCGCCACCAGGCCGTTGATCAGCGAGGCGGTGCCCCCTGGTGCGACGTCGTACACCTTGGCGAACAGCACGACCTGCCCGCCCGGTCCCGCGGCCGAGGTCGCCGTCGCGGTGGGAGCGGAGATCGAGACGGTGAGCTGAGGCGGCCCGACGACGTCCGTGGCGCCGCCGAGCGGTGCCGTCGTCCACGAGGCGAACGTGCCGGGCGCGTTGGTGTCCGGTACCGAGGGCAGCGTCCCGGCGGGCACCTGGCCGCCGATCGCATCGAGGTCACTCAGGGTCGTCGGGGCACCGGCCGCGGTGGTCGTGAAGGACTGCGTCCCGGTCGCCGGGCGCGCGGCGACAAGGGCGCCCCCCGCGGTCGCGCCGCCGCCGGACAGGTAGAGCGGGTGCCCGCTGCCGAGCGGGTAGCTGCCGGACTCGGCGAAGGTGCCCGCCCAGTCGCGGTAGTAGGCGAAGGCAGACCCCACCGGCGCCGTCGAACCCTTGAGGTAGTGATCGAAGAAGGTCTGGATCCGGGCGTCCTCGTAGGCCTTGCCCGCGGCCGAGGGGGTGCCGCCGGAGTGGCCCTGGTCGCGCCAGAGCATCCAGACCGGGGTGCCCTGCCGGCGTAGGGCGGTGTAGGTGGCCACCGCCTCGTTGAGGTTGAACAGGGTGTCGACCTCGCCCTGGTCGAGCAGCACGGGGATGCGGATGTTCGCGAGGTAGGACGCCACCGACGCGTGCCGCAGCTTCGCGACGTCGGAGGCCTGGAAGTACCCGGTCGTGCCACCGGTGACCAGCGCCGTGCAGACGAAGTCGGCGAAGTTCGGGCAGCCGACCAGGCGGTACGGGTCGGCCGAGCTGTACTGGACGCCGTCGAGAATGCCGACGGAAGAGAACAGCGCGCCCCAGGTGAGTTTGACGGCGCCGGGGTCGGCGACGGTCACCGAGCCGGGGTTGGTCGCGTTGTTCGGGCCGAGCGAGTACGACAGATCGTTCCAGGTGATCTGCGGGTTGATGGCGTCCACCCGGGCGTCGACGTCGGCGGCGGCGAACTGGATCTGGCCGCCGTAGCTGCCGCCCCACATGCCCACGCGCGGGTCGTAGGCGTGCGCCACGCCGCGGTGGTCGCGGGCGTCGTGCACGACGGAGGTCAGGACGGGCGCGGGCGTCGTGTGCTGCGCGTCGGTGAACGCGATGCCGGGCGCGCCGCCGAGGTAGCTGACCAGCTGGCTGGCCGCCTGTCCGTCCCAGTCGGGGTCGTCGAGGGTGATCTTGCAGCCGGAACCGCCGAAGCCGAGGCCGGAGTAGGACAGCACGGCGTAACCGCGTGTCGCCTCTTGCTCGGCGAACGGCGTCTGGTCGGCCGCGGACCCGCCGAAGCCGTTGGTGGTGAGGATCGACGGGACGCGGTGCGCGGCCGAGGCGCCGTTCGGGACGTAGAGGTCGCCGACGATGTCGCAGTGCTGGTCGTGGTTCGGCCCGACCGTCACTGCGAAGTGCAGCGAGGTCACGGTGTAACCGGGGTCGGCGGCCTCTGCCGCCGCCGCGCCGGCGGTCGCAGTGAGGGCGACAGCGGCGACGCCGGTGAGCGCGGCGAGCGCCCTGCGAGCGTTCGGTCGGTATGGCAGCGCAGCGGGCATCGGCGTCCCCTTCGGCAAATCCCTGACGTGGTGTTGTGACCAACGACGTCCGCGCCTGATGGTTACCTGTCGGTAATAAAGCGGCCGTCCACCCGACGTCGCGTGCCGAGGTGACCAGCGTCTCAAGACCTGGTGAAGACTTACTGCTCGGTAGGTTGCACGATGATGTCGTCCACGTAACGCGCCCGGGGACCGGCAAGCCGGCCTCGAGGAGGAAGTGAGGCGATCCCGATGTCCGCTGCTGCCCTGTCGAGCACCGCGACGACCACCCCCACGACGATGTCCGGCCCAGCGACGTCGTCCAGCCCAGCAGGGATGTCGCTGTACGGCGGTGTCACCACCCGCCGGGTCACCATCCGGGACCTGCAGGCCGCGAAGGAACGCGGCGAGCGTTGGCCGATGCTCACCGCATACGACTACTCGACCGCCCGCGTATTCGACGAGGCCGGGATCCCGGTGTTGCTCGTCGGCGACTCGGCCGCCAACGTCGTCTACGGCTACGACACCACCGTGCCGGTGAGCGTCGACGAGTTGCTGCCGCTGGTACGCGGCGTCGTCCGTGGCACCGAGCGCGCACTGGTCGTGGCCGACCTGCCGTTCGGCTCGTACCAGGCCGGGCCGACGCAGGCCCTCGATACCGCGACCCGGTTCATGAAGGAGGGCGGCGCGCAGGCGATCAAGCTCGAGGGCGGGCAGCGTGTAGCGCCCCAGGTCGAGGCGCTGGTCTCGGCGGGCATCCCCGTCATGGCGCACATCGGGCTGACGCCGCAGTCGGTCAACGCGCTCGGCGGGTACCGCGTGCAGGGCCGCGGCGACGAAGCGGCGCACCGCATGCTGCAGGACGCCAAGGCGCTGCAGCACGCCGGCGCCTTCGCGGTCGTCATGGAGGTCGTGCCCTCCGACGTCGCAGCCCACCTGACCTCGGCGCTGGACATCCCGACCATCGGCATCGGTGCCGGACCGGACTGCGACGCCCAGGTGCTGGTCTGGCAGGACCTCGCCGGGTTGCGCACCGGCAAGCCGGCGAAGTTCGTGAAGGAGTACGCGCACATCGGCGACGTGCTGCGCGAGGCCGTAACCCGCTTCGGCGACGAGGTGCGCGGCGGCGTCTACCCCTCCGCGGAGCACGCGTACAGCTGAGCGTCGCCCCGTGACCGTCCGCATCGCCGTCGTCGACGCGTTCACCGACGCCGCCTTCCGTGGCAACCCTGCCGGCGTCGTGCTGCTGAGCGCTCCGGCGGACCCGTCGTGGATGCAGCGCGTTGCCACCGAGATGCGGCATTCCGAGACGGCATTCGTGCTGCCGCGTCCGGACGGCGATCACGACCTGCGCTGGTTCACTCCTGCTGTCGAGGTCGACCTCTGCGGGCACGCGACGCTGGCGACCGCCCACGTCCTGCTGGCCAGCGGTCTGGCCGGGCCGTTCGCGTTCCACACACGTAGCGGCGTGCTGCGCGCCGCCGGCGCGCCCGACGGTCGCGTCGTGCTCGACTTCCCGGCCCGTCCGCCCGACCGCGCCGACGACGTGGATGGTCTCGCCGCGGCGTTGGGCATCGCGCCGCTCGGCGTATGGCGGGCCGGGGACGACGTGCTCGTCGAGGTCGCGGACGCGGCAACGGTTCGCGCGTTGGCGCCGGACATCGACGCGCTGCGCGAGATCGCCGCGCGTGGCGTGATCGTCACCGCCACCGCCGATCCCGGCACGGACCACGACTTCGTCTCGCGGTTCTTCGCGCCGAACGTCGGGGTTGACGAGGACCCGGTGACCGGGTCCGCGCACTGCGCGCTCGCCCCGTTCTGGTGCGAGCGTCTCGAACGTCCGGCTCTCACCGGGGTCCAGCTGTCCGCCCGCACCGGCCGGGTCGGCGTCGAACTACGGGACGACCGGGTGCTGCTGACCGGGACTGCGGTGACGGTGCTCGACGGCGAGTTCACCGGCTGACGTTCACCGGCTGACGTACGGCGACCCGGCGCCGCACCCGGGGGCCGGATGTACCACCTGGTCCACCTGGGCGTCCGACGACAGATCGCCGGGCACCGCCCGACCCGGGCCGCGACGCGGGGGGTCGGAGGGCGCACCGGCGACCCGATGCCTCTGGCCACTGACGTGGCGCGGAGTCCGTCAGCTGCTGGACTTCCTCGCCGGCGACTTGCGCGTGGCCGTCTTCTTCGCTGCCGTGGTCTTGCGGGCGGCGGTCTTCCTGGCAGTGCTGGCCTTCTTGGCCGCCGCCTTCTTCGCCGGCGCCTTGCGCGCGGTCTTCTTCGCGGCGCTGGCCTTCTTCGCGGCTGCCTTCTTCGCCGGCGCCTTGCGGGCGGCCGTCTTCTTGGCCGCCGTGGTCTTGCGGGCGGCCGTCTTCTTGGCCGCCGTGGTCTTGCGGGCGGCCGTCTTCTTCGCGGCAGTGGCCTTCTTGGCCGCCGCCTTCTTCGCCGGCGCCTTGCGGGCGACGGTCTTCTTGGCCGCGCTCGCCTTGCGCGCGACGGTCTTCTTGGCCGCGCTCGCCTTGCGCGCGACGGTCTTCTTCGCGGCTGACGCCTTCTTCGCAACGGACTTCTTCGCGGCGGCGGCCTTCTTGGCCGGAGCCTTGCGAGCCGCGGCTTTCTTGGCCGGACTCTTCTTAGCTGGTGCGGTCATGCGGTCTGCCTCCTCGGCAACGGACGACGGATATGTCCCTCGTTGCGACCAAGTTGACGATGACCAGACGTCGTCGTCAACAGGGCGCGCCGTTCGTCGTAGATGCGCCCATCGCAGCGCGCGATCGATGAGGAACCGGTGAACTGCAATGACAGCGCCGCTTCCCTTACGCGCAAGGGGATTCACGCCCGCGATGATCGCCGATCCCGAACGAGACGGCAAACCAGGCTCACGAAAGAATTTTCCATACCTTTGGGTATGGACACGCCTTCAACGTCGGAACGCATCGACGAGCAGCTCGTGCGCCGCGCGCTCGATGCACTCCAGCGTGTTCGTCATCGCCGCGTTCACACCGAAACGGGCGCGCAACGACTCGCGCTGACATCGACGTCGACGACGATGTCCCCGGCGATCACCACGCATGTCGTACCGGACGCGCGGCAGCGCGCCACCACGCCGCCGACGACCTTGCCGTCGAAGGACGAGGCGTCGACACGGCCCTCGCCGGTCATGACGACATCGGCCGCGGTCACCGCATCGTCGAGGCGCGCTTGTTCCGCGACGACGTCGAAGCCCCGGACCAGACGACCGCCGACGGCCGCCGTCGCTGGACGCGCTGCCCCCGAGCCCCAGCACGATCCGCGTCGCACCGGCACGGACCGCTGCCTCGAGCAGCTGGCCGGTCCCGTACGACGTCGCCGCCACCGCATCGTTGTTCTCGCCACCGCCGACGAGCGCGAGCCCGGACGCGAGCGCGCTCTCGATGACCGCCGTGCCCTGCTCGAGACGCCACGCCGCCCGCACGGTGCGGCCGTCCGGCGCTGTCACGGCCGAGTGCCGCGTCGCGCCGCCGAAGACGTCGAGCAACCCGTCACCACCGTCGGACAACGCCACTGCCTGGGCGTCGGCGCCCAGCGCGTGCGCGGCCCGTACGACCGCCTCGCCGGCGGCGAACGAGGTGGCGGTGCCCTTGAACTCGTCGAGGGCCGCGAGCACGCGCACCCTGGTCGGTCAGCTCGTCGTCGTCGCGGCCGCGGCGCGGCGCAGCGCGTCGAGCACCACGCGCACGGCCGGCGTCGGCTCGTTGCGCGAGCGCCGGTAGATCACGCCGATGCGGCGCGCGCCGAGACCGGGCAGGGCGACGACGCGGACGTCGGCCGGCGCCGACGCGTTCACGGCCAGCTGCGGCACGAACGCGGCCGCGAGACCGGCGGCCACCATCGCCAGGGCCGCGGTGAACTCGCGGCACAGATGTGGTGCGGGCAGCGGCAGACCGGTCGAGCTGCGGACGCGGGCCATCGCCTGGCCGGTCGCGCTGTCCGGCGGCCCGTCGACCCAGGGCCGGTCGGACACCGCCTTGAGGTCGTCGAACTCCGGCCAGTCGAGCGGGACGGCCACCCGGAAGGGGTCGTCGGCCAGCGCCTCGTAGTACAACCCGCGCGGCGTGATCCGACGGCGCGGGGCGTCGTCCTCGACGAGCGCGAGGTCGACGCGGCCGGCCTGCACGTCCTCGGCAGCGGCGCGCTCGTCGACGTTGACCACCTGCGGCTCGATGCCGGGATAGGTGCGGGCGAGCTCGACGAGGGCCGTCCCGGCGAAACCGCGCAGCACCGTGAAGAAGGCGGAGATCACGACCGGGCCGGACACCTTGTCCGAGAGCGAGGCCAACTCCGCCTCGGCGTCATCGAGCACCTGCACCATCGAGTCGGCGTGCGCGACCAACCGACGCCCGGCCAGAGTGAACTCGATGGGTCGCTGGCCACCTCGCCGCGAGCGGTCGATCAGGGCGAAGCCGGTCTCGCGCTCCAGCAGCGCTAGCTGCTGGGAGATGGCCGACGGCGAAACGTGCAAGGCGTTGGCGGCCCCGACGACCCCGCCGTAGCGGTCCACGGCGCGGAGCACCACGAGGCGTCGCGGATCGATGGTCATGAGGAACAGATTCGACCAGGTAGTGGCGGGCGTGCAATCACCCGCCGGCTCGGCGTGCGGTTCAGCCGGACCAGACGTCGGACAGACCCACCAGCTCGACCAGCCGGGCGACGCGCGGGGAGGGGTTGCGGATCGAGAAGCTGGCGCCGCGGTCCTCGGCGTCGCGCGACAGTTCCACGAAGGCGCCGATGCCGGTGGAGTCCATGAAGGACACGTCGGCGAGGTCGAGGATCAGCCCGTCGACGTCGTCGCGGCCCAGCGACTCGCGGCCGGCGGCCAGCAGGCGGTCGCGGCTCTGCAGATCGATCGAGCCGGAGATGAGAAGCAGGGCGCGGTCGTCGACGTCGGCGTCCTCGACGATGCTCAGATCCATGCCCGCAGACACTACAGAGCGGTCGGGGAACCTCGTCCAGCGGTGACGGCATCGTTACCCACCGATCCTACGAGGTGCCCTGTGGCGGGAAGGATCCCCATAATTCGGGCGTTTCGTCGTCGTGACCGAACTCGTGGACCAGCCTGTCACCCCGGCCGCGCCCGCCCGCCGGTGGACGCCGCGGCACGTGCTGGCGACGAGGTCCGCGGCCGAACTGCCCCACGGCCGCCAGATCCTTGCCCGGTGCGAGGCGGCCGGCGTCCAGGACATCACCGTGCTGAACGGCGACCGGCTGCCCGGGCTGCGGGGCGGTTCCGAGCGCGAGGTCTACGCCCGCGCCAAGCAGACCCTGGCCGTCGTCGTCGCACCCCCCAGCTCGCTGCGGCCGCAACCCATCCCGCCCAGCGCGGACTGGCGCCTCGACCTCGCGAAGGGCTGCCCCGCCCACTGCCAGTACTGCTATCTCGCCGGGTCGCTGTCCGGACCGCCGATCACGCGGGTGTACGCGAACCTCGACGACGTGCTCGCGCCGATCCCCGGACTCGCGGGACACGGCAGCGTGACGACCGGCGATGCACGCCGCGCCGCCGAGGGGACCACCTTCGAGCTGTCCTGCTACACCGACCCGCTCGGCCTCGAGGCCGTCACGGGCTCGTTGTCCAGCGCGGTCTCCCGCGTCGGTTCGGGTGAGTTCGGCGACGGGGTGAGCCTGCGGTTCACGACGAAGTTCGACGACGTCGCGTCGCTGGTCGGCCTGCCGCACGGTGGCCGCAGTCGCGTGCGTCTGTCGGTCAACTCGACGTCGGTCGCGCGGCGCTTCGAGGGCGGGACGGCGCCCGTCACGGCACGGCTGGCCGCGCTGCGCGCCCTGGCCCGTGACGGCTACCCGGTCGGAGTCACCATCGCTCCGGTGATGCCGTTGCCCGGATGGCAGTCGGAGTACGCGGACCTGCTGCGCGACATCGCGGCCGCCGTCGAGTCCGTGCCCGACGTCGACCTCACCGTTGAGCTGATCACGCACCGCTTCACCGAGGCCAGCCGCGCCGTGCTGCTGTCCTGGTACCCGCAGACGAAGCTCGACCTGGACGAGGCCGGCCGCAGCGCCAAGCGCTCGAAGTTCGGCGGGACGAAGTACGTCTATCCGGCCCCGCTGATGCGAGAGATGCGCGCCTGGTTCGACGACGCGGTTTCCACCGCGCTGCCCCAGGCGCGCATCCTCTACTGGACGTGACGCGCGGCGGCGCTCAGACCTCGGCGCCGACGGCCTCGGGTGCCACCTCGGCCTGGACGGGCGCCGGCGTCACCGCAGCGGCCTCCCGCATCTCGGCGAGACGCTTCTTGGTCGGGAAGAGCAACGCGCCCATGATCGCGCCGGCCGCGAAGGTTCCCGAACTGATGAGGAACGCGACGGTGAAGCCGTGCGTGGCCGCCTGGGCGGCGAGCCCCGTCCGCAACGAGCGGTGGCTCGTGGCGTAGTCGGCCGTCACCGAGGCGACAATCGTGCTCAGCACCGCGGTGCCCACCGAACCGCCGACCTGCTGCATGGTGCTGACCAGGGCCGACGCGACGCCGGCGTCCTGCGGCTGCACGCCCGCGGTGGCCGTGTTCATCGACGGTGCCATGACCATGCCCATCGCGAAGCCCATGAAGATCAGTGCAGGCAGCACACCGCTGAGGTAACTCGAGTGCACGTCGAGCCGGCTGAGGTAGAGCAGCGCCAGCGACCCGACAACCATGCCGACCGTGATGACGACGCGCGGGCCGAAGCGCGGCAGCGTGACGATGTTGGACAGGTTCGAGCTGATCATCACGCAGGCGATCATCGGCAGGAACGCGAGGCCGGACTCGACCGGACTGAAGCCCTTGACGTTCTGCAGGTAGTAGGTCAGGAACAGGAACAGCCCGAACATCGCCAGGCCGGCGACGGCCACGGCGGCGAAGGCCGTCCCGCGGGCCCGGTCGGCCACCACGCGCAGCGGCAGCAGCGGCACGGCGACGCGTTGCTCCACGAAGACGAAGGCGACGAGCAGCACCACACCGAGGATCAGTGAGGTCAGGGTGACGACCGACGTCCAACCGGCGGTCTCCGCGTGCGAGAACCCGAAGACCAGGCCGAACAGGCCGGCCGAGGCCAGCACGGTGCCGGACCAGTCGATGCGGGCCCGGTGCTCGGAGCGCTCGTTCGACATGTAGATGATCGCCCCGATGCCGGCGGCCGCTGCGAACAACACATTGACGTACATGACCCAGCGCCAGGACAGGTACTGCGTCAGCACACCGCCGAGGATGAGGCCGACGGCTCCGCCGGCCACGGCGACGGTGCCGAACACGCCGAAGGCACGCCCGCGGTCGCGTGGGTTGCGGAACGTGGTGAGGAGCGTCGACAACGCGGCGGGTGCGAGCATCGCGCCGGCGACGCCCTGCAGGGCGCGCGCCGCGACGAGGACACCGAACGACGGGGCGGCGCCGCCGATGGCCGAGGCCAACGCGAACGCGAGCAGGCCGCCGAGGAAGGTGCGCTTGCGGCCGAACAGGTCACCGATCCGCCCGCCGAGCAGCAGCAGGCTGCCGAAGGCGAGCGCGTAGGCGGTGACGATCCACTGCCGCTGACTGTCGTCGAAGCCCAGACTGGCCTGGGCCGAGGGCAGGGCAATGTTCACGACGGTCGCGTCGAGCACGACCATCAGCTGGGCGATCGAGACGACCACCAGGATCAGCCACCGGTGGTCGGAACTGCGTGCTTCTGCGGCCTTGAGATCAGCCGCGGACTTACTGGTCATGTCCTACCTTCAGGTTCGGGTGGATTCGGTCGCGGATACAGGAGAACGAGGCCGCCAACTGCTGGCGCTCGTTCTCGTCGAGTCCGCCGAAGATCGTTTCCATCACGGCTCGCTTGACCGTCAGAGCCCGCTCGAGCGCTGAGCGCCCGGCCGGGGTGATCTCGACGAGCCACGCCCGCCGGTCGGTCGGGTCGGGTCCACGGGTGGCCAATCCCTCGCGCTCGAGAGCGTCGAGGGTGTCGGTGACCGACCTCGGTGCGAAACCGAGGACGGCGGCCACGGCGGCCTGTTTCACGGGCCCGCACTCGGCGAGCACGCCGAGCACCTTGGCCCTCGACAGCGAGAGCCCGGACTCGTTCATCGCCTCGTCGACGAGACGGTGGATGCGGTGATGGAGTTCGAAGTAGAGCTGCCCGATCTCGACGGGTGACGGGGCGATCGACTGCCGAGCCATCACTACCACCCTTCACGAATCGGAACTACCTCATCGTGAGGAACCTCAGCTGTCTGGGTCCTATTCCGCGCCTGCGAAATCTTCGACAGACCACTTCGGAGACGCTTGACAATAGGCAGGTAAATACCTGCACAATGTCGGAGTGGCTTCGGATCTCGTCTTCCGCGCACTCGCCGATCCCACGCGGCGGGCCCTGCTCGACGTGCTGCACGAGCGGTCGGGCCTGACCCTGTCACAACTGTGCGACGGCCTCGACATGCGACGGCAGTCGGCCACCCAGCACCTCGAGCTGTTGGCGGCAGCCGGGCTGGTGAGCACAGTCCGCCAGGGGCGCCGCAAGTTGCACTACCTGAATCCGGTCCCGATCCACGACATCCAGACACGCTGGATCTGGAAGTTCGAGAACCCACGCCTGGCCGCTCTGGCGAGCGTCAGGCAACGAGCGGAGAGGATCGCGATGGCGGACAGGACAAACATCGGCGCGGGTCAGGTTCCCGACTACGTCTACACGATCTACATCCGCGCCTCCGCCGAGCAGGTGTGGTCCGCGCTGACCGACGCGGACGCGACCGCCCGGTTCTGGGGTCATGCCCAGGTGTCGGAGTGGACGGTCGGGGCCCAGGTCGACCACGTCCGCATCGACGGGTCAGGCATCTCCGACGCCGCCGGGCGGGTGCTGGAGGTCGAGCGGCCACACCGGCTCGCGTTCAGCTTCGACGACCCCGCCCACGCCGACGACCCCACGGTCGAACCGAGCGTTGTCAGCTTCCATATCGAGTCCCACCGGGATCTGGTCAAGCTCACCGTGACGCACACGCACCTGCGGACGGCCGACGAACTCGACACGATCGGGCAGGGGTGGCCCACGGTGATGTCGAACCTGAAGACGCTGCTCGAGACGGGCGAGCCACTCCCGCAGGCTCCCTGGGAATTCGACGCCGAGCAAAGCTCCGTGCACGCCGCCGGGAACTGCTGACCTCCCGGCGCCTCAGCCGGCGACGGCGCGGACCAGCCAGGAGGCCGCCGCCAGCCACACGCCGTCGGGACGCTCGCGCGCCGCGAACGCCGCGCGCAGGTCGGCGATCGCCTTCGTCGCCACGGCGGGGTCGGCCGCGGCGAGCTCGGCCGCGACATCACGGTCCGAGACCTCGAAGGCGACGGCGTCATCGGCATCGCTGCCGGCGCGCAGCGGCTCACGCACCTCGCTGATCTCGATGTCGCGCCACCCGGCGCGGTCGAGCATCGTCCGCACCCGCGCGGGTTCAGCCAGCGAAAACGGGCCATTCGGTCGATCCACCGGCGGCGCGAGCCCCAGGTGCGGTGCCAGCGCGTCGAAGGCGACTGTCCAGTTCTCGTTGCGGATGCGTTCGGCCCAGCACACGAACGCCAGTCGACCACCTGGCCGCATCGCGGCGCGGACGTTGGCGAACGCCGCGGTGTGGTCGTCGAAGAACATCACGCCGTAACGGCTGATGGCGAGATCGAACGTGGGGCGACCGAGGTCCGCAGTCTGTATGTCACCGACCTCGAAGCGAACGTTGTCGGTACCCGACTCGGCTGCGCGCAAGCGAGCCCGGTCCAGCATCGCGTGCGAGATGTCGACCCCGAGCGCGGTGCCACCACCGGGCGCCACTGCCCGTGCCGCGCTCAGGGTCGTGCTGCCGCAGCCACAGCCGATGTCCAGGACGTGTTCACCGGGGCGTGGGGCCGCAGCCGCGATCAGTGCTGCACCGTGCCGCACGAGCAGGTCGTCGTAGCGGTCGTCGTGGTCGGCCCAGAAGCTGGCCTTCGGCCCGTTCCAGTCGACGCCCGCCGCCGGGGCGGGTGTCGCGTCGACACCATCACCCACGTCATCCATGGCCCGACGCTAACCCGCCTGCTCGACCAGGGCTGCATCAGGGCGGCGGACGAGTCGACCTGTAAGCCGGATCCTGTGCCCCGGCTCGCGCCGGGGTGGCGGCCATCCATCTAGGCCTGCCGTTGCCAGCAGGCTCGAGCGGTCTACCCGCGGACTCGGGCGGGCCGCCCTCGAACGTCCGCGCAGACCGGCGAACCGGTCCTTCTTGACCTTGCTCCGGGTGGGGTTTACCGAGCCGCTCCGGTCACCCGGAGCGCTGGTGGTCTCTTACACCGCCGTTTCACCCTTACCGGCTCCAGCGAACCGGAACCGGCGGTCTGTTTTCTGTGGCACTGTCCCGCGGGTCACCCCGGGTTGCCGTTGGCAACCACCCTGCCCTGTGGAGTCCGGACTTTCCTCGGCACGTCCCGCTGCCGGAGCAACAGGCGTGACGCGGCCGCCCGGTCGGCTCGTCCGCCGCGCGCCCCACCCTACAAGCGGGCGGGGACGCGGGCACGTCGCGCGCCTACAGTCGGTCCCATGCCAGAACCCACCGGAGCCGAGCTCGACGCGATCCGTGAGCGCCGCGGGCAGTTACGCACCACCTACCTGAAGGACCGCGCCGAGCGGCCGGCCACCTCCGCGTCCGGCATCCACCACGCCGCCTTCGTCTGCCGCGACGTCGAGGAGACGATCCGGTTCTACCAGGACTTCCTCGGCTTCCCGCTCGTCGAACTGGTCGAGAATCGCGACTACGCCGGGTCCAGCCACTTCTTCTTCGACCTCGGCAACGGCAACCTGCTCGGGTTCTTCGACTTCCCCGGCCTCGAGCAGGAGCCGTACAAGGAGACGATCGGCGCGCTGCAGCACATGGCGATCTCCGTCAGCTCCGAGCAGTTCGAGGCGGCCAAGGCGAAGTTCGACGCGGGAGGCCTCGACTACCTCGGCCCGGACCGCGGTGCCGACGACAGCCTCTACTTCCGCGACCCCAACGGCATGGGCATCGAGCTGTACCGCGAGCAGCTGGGGCATTTCGAGGGCGACGTTCTGCTGTGACCTGACGCGGGACTCGCCCACCGCGTCACTACGCTCGGCGCAGTGACTGGTGCGGCGGCCGAGACTGTCGCGCTCGTCCTCCTCGCGCTGTCCCTCGCCTTCGCCATCGTCCGCCCGCGCGGGCTGAGCGAAGCAGCGATCGCCGTGCCCGCCGCCCTTCTGACGGTCGCCCTCGGCATCGTCAGCTGGCACGGCGCCCTCGCGACGCTGCGCGAGATCGGCCCGACCGTCGGCTTCCTCGCCGCGATCCTCGTGTTCGGCCACCTCTGCGCCGAGGCCGGCGTCTTCGACTACCTCGGTGCCCGGGCGGCTGTTTCCAGCCGCGGCAACCCGCACCGGCTGCTCGTGCTCGTGGTGGCGCTGGCCGCCGCGGTCACCGCGACTCTCACCCTCGACGCGACGGTCGTGCTGCTGACCCCGGTCGTGCTCACGACGGCGACGCGCATGAAGGTGCCCGGCCGGCCGCACCTGTACGCGTGCACGCGGTTGGCCAACAGCGGTTCACTGCTGCTGCCGGTGTCGAACCTGACCAATCTGCTCGCGTTCAGCGCCGCCGGCATCTCTTTCGGTCGCTTCACCGCGCTCATGGTCACGCCCTGGGTGGTGGTGTGCGTCGCGGAGTGGCTCGCGCTGCGCACCGCGTTCCGGGACGACCTCGCCGCCACCGGTGCGGCGGTCGCCGACCCGCCCCGGGCACCGCGCTACGCGCTGATCGTCCTGCTCGTGACGGTGGCGCTGTTCGTGGTCACCTCGTCGGTCGACGTGAGCCCGGCCTTCGCCGCCCTCGCCGGCTGCGCCGCCCTGCTCGTGCCGCGCCTACGGCGCCGGGACGTCGGCCCGGTGCAGCTGGTGCGGGAGGCCTCTCCCGGGTTCTGCGTCTTCGTGCTCGCGCTGGCGGTGATCGTCGACGGTGTGACGCGCCACGGGCTGGCGCATGCGCTGCAGCACCTCGTCCCCGACGGCACGTCCTACCTCGCGCTGCTGGCCCTCGCCGGGCTGGCGGCCCTGCTCGCCAACGTCGTGAACAACCTGCCGGCCACGCTCGCGCTCATCCCCATCGTCGCCGGCAACCCGGCCTGGGTGCTCGCCGTGCTGCTCGGCGTCAATATCGGGCCGAACGCGACCTACCCCGGCTCGCTGGCGACCCTGCTCTGGCGCCGGTTGCTCCCCGTCGAGCACAAGCCCAGCGCGGCCCAGTTCCACCGGCTCGGCCTGGCCACGGTGCCGGTGCTGCTCGTCCTGAACAACCACGGCGCTCTGGGCGGCTTTGCGGGTGCTCGGCGCCTGACGTCCCGGCCGGGGGTCAGACGACCCGCAGACCGCGCAGGTGGCTCGTGTCGTTGAACAGCCGCAGCGACGCCGTACCGTCGGGCACCAGGTCCACCACCGACACCGACGCGGTGTCGAGATGCAGCCGGTACAGCACGCCGAGCGGCGCCTCGAGGACGTGCCGCACCAGCAGCTTGATGGGCGTCACGTGCGTGACGACCACGACCGTCCCGCCGGGATGCTGCGCCACGAGGGCGTCGCGGGCCCGGACGACGCGGTCGTCGACGGCGGCGAAGGACTCACCACCGGGCGGGGCCACCTCGGGCGAGGCAGTCCACGCCGCGAACGCGGCGGGGTGCTCGCGCCGGGCTTCGGCGAACGTCAGTCCCTCGAAGCGGCCGAAGTCGGTCTCGGCGAGATCGTCGAGCACGGTGACATCGTGCCCACCCGCGCCGGCGATGGCGGCTGCGGTCTGCCGGCAGCGGCGGAGCGGCGAGCTGACGACGGCGGTCACCGGGCCGACCTCGCCGGACAGGTCACGCGCTGCCAGCGCGGCAGCCTGGCGTTCGCCGATCGGCGCGAGCCGCAGGTCGTTGCGGCCGGAGAAACGTCGCTCCGCCGAGTGCTCGGTCGCCCCGTGCCGCACGAGGACGAGTCGCGTCCGCTCGTCGCCCGGCGGCAGCCACCCGCTCGTCGGGGCGATAGGCGGTGCGGCCTCGCTCACAGCCCGGATTCGGCGGTGCGGATGAGCACCGCGCGGCAGTTGTCGCAGCGCACGACGGTGTCGGGTTCCGCCGCGCGGACGCGGGCGAGCTCGCTGCCCGACAGCTCGATGCGGCACGCCTCGCAGCGACGTTGCCGTAGCAGCGCCGCGCCGGCGCCACCGTGCGCGCGCGCCTTCTCGTAGAGGCCGATGAGCTCGGCCGGCAGCTCGGCGGCGAGCGCGTTGCGCTGCGGTTCCCGCTCGGCCACCGCGGCGTCGATCTCGGTGAAGGCCTCGTCCCGCTTCGCCTCGAGCCGCGCCCGCTCCGCGATGGCAGCCTCGTACGTGGTGGTCGACTCGGTCAGCGTGCGCTCGGCTGTCTCCGCGCGCTCCATGACCTCGAGCAGCTCGTCCTCGAGGGTCGACTGGCGGCGGGCTAGCGTCGCGATCTCGTGCTGGAGCTGTTCCAGCTCGCGTGCGGGCAGGCCGCCGGCCTGCAGCCGGGACTCGTCGCGGGTGGCGCGGGTGCGCACGGTCTCGACGTCCTTCTCCAGCCGCTGCTGCTCGAGCTCGATGTCGGCCACCGCGGTCTGGGCGTCGACGAGGTCGGTGTCGGCGTTGGCGACGGCCTGCTCACTGGCGGAGAGGGCCGCGAGCTCCGGGAGCGTGCGGCGCCGGTGCGCGAGCTGGGCCAACGCCGTGTCGACGGCCTGCAGGTCGAGCAACCGCAGCTGGACGGAGGGATCGGCATTCACGTGCGGTTCGGTCTCCGATGTGTGAGTGGGGACGGGGCGTGCAGGGTCCAGGGATCGGTGGCCAGCCGCGACACCCGCACGTCCACCGTAGTGCCGAAGCGTTCGCGCAGCCGCACCGCGAGGTCGTCGAGCCACGGCGCCTCGGTGGCCCAGTGCGCGGCGTCCACGAGCGCCATCGCACCGGGGTCGTCGCGCTCGCTGACCGCCTCGACGGTCGGATGGTGCTTGAGATCGGCGGTGACGAAGGCGTCCGCGCCCAGGCGTCGGGCGGCGTCGGTCAGCGAGGCGCCGGAACCCCCGCACACCGCCACCGTCCGTACCGCCCGCGCGGGGTCGCCGGCGGCGCGCACACCCCAGGCCGTGGACGGCAGGGCGGCCGCGACGTGGTCGACGAACTGCGCCAACGGCTGCTCGAGCGGCAACACACCGACGCGTCCGGTGCCGCGGCGTGCGTCGGCGGGCGCCTGCACGAGCAGGTCGAACGCGGGCTCCTCGTAGGGATGGGTCGCGCGTAGCGCGGCGAGCACGGCGGCGCGCCGGCCGGACGGCACGATCATCTCCACCCGCGTCTCGGGCACGTGCTCGACCGTGCCGACGGTGCCGATCGCCGGATGCGCCCCGTCGAGCGGCCGGAAGCTTCCGTCGCCGGTGGTGGTCCACGCGCAGCGGTCGTAGTTCCCGAACTGCCCGGCGCCGGCAGCGGCGAGGGCGTCGACCAGGCGCTCGGCGTCCGCATGTGGCACGAAGACGACCAGCTTGTCCGGCGCGGGGTCGGGTTGGGGGTCCAGCGGGCGCAGGTCGGTCAGCCCGAGCGTCGTGGCCAGCGCGTCCGAGACGCCCGGAGCGGCGACGTCGGCGTTGGTGTGCGCGACGAACAGCCCGGCACCCGCCCGGACGAGACGGTGCACGAGCCGCCCCTTGGGGTCGTCGGCGGGGATGCCGTGCACGCCGCTCAGCAGCAACGGGTGGTGCGTGATCAGCAGCTGCGTCCCAGTGGTGATCGCGTCGTCGACAGTGGCCGGAACGGCGTCGACGGCGAGCAGCACGCGCTCGACCGGTTCGTCAGGATCCCCGCAGACCAACCCGACCGCATCCCAGGACTCGGCCCACCGCGGGTCGTACCAGGCGTCCATCGCCGCGACCAGCTCACCGAGACGAGGCACCTGCGAGAACCTACTCCGCAGCCCCCGGTGCAGCGGACGCGTAACCTGACGGCACGGTCGCGGCGGAGACCACGGGAGGGCTCACATGGTGCTGTTCGACGGAGTGTTCGGCGTCATCGCATTCGCGGTGTGGATCTTCTGCATCATCGACGTCATCACCACGCCCGCCGACCGGGTGCGCAACCTGCCGAAGATGATCTGGCTGCTGCTCGTCGTGCTGCTCGCCGACATCGGCGCCATCGCCTGGCTGGTAGCCGGGCGCGCCTGGAACGCCCGCACCCCGGTGCGGGCCGGCGCGCGCGCGACGAACCCCGACGACGACGAGGAGTTCCTGGCCTCGCTGCGCGCCCGGGCCGAGGAGCAGCGCCGTCGCGCCCGCGAAGAGGGCCAGGGCGAACCTCCCGCCTGAACGGGAAGCGCCCCTCGGTCAGCCGGTCGCGAAGTACAGGCGGCTGACCATGTCGGCCACGCACGCCGGCTTGCCCGCGCCCTCGATCTCCAGCGTGACGCGGCCGGTGGTCTGCACGGCGTCGTCACCGAGCCGTTCGACCTCGACGAGCGTCATCCGCGCGCGCAGCCGGCTGCCGACCGGCACCGGAGCCGGGAACCGCACCTTGTTCAACCCGTAGTTGATGCCCATCCGGACGTTCTCGACACTGCGCAACCCGGCCACGAGGTGCGGCACGAGCGACAGCGTGAGGAACCCGTGCGCCACGGTGGTGCCGAACGGACCCTTCGCGGCGGCGTCGGGGTCGACGTGGATCCACTGGTGGTCCTCGGTGGCGTCGGCGAAACCGTCGATACGCGACTGCTCCACCGTGAACCAATCGCCGGGACCGATCTCGACGCCCAACGCGCCTTCGAGATCCTCGATGCTGCGATACACCGCGACGGCCACGGCCCGTCCCTTCGTCCTGCTTCGGCCCGTTCCGGGCCGGCCCGCCGGCGGCGGCACCCTTGCGACGCTAGCGACGTGTGGGGTTGCGCGACCACAGCGGGTCCGAGAGACGCGTCAGGGACATGACGCGGCCCGGGCCGCCGAAGCGGGCCCGGGCCGGGTCGGGGAAAGCATCCTCAGATCACGGGATGAGCAGGTGCTGCCCCACGCGCAGCACGTTCGGATTGTGCAGGTGCGTGCGGTTGGCACGGAACAGGGCGTGCCAGCCACCGGAGACGTGGAAGCGGTGCGCGATCGCGCTGAGCGTGTCGCCGTGGCGCACCACGTAGGTGTGCTTGTGGGTCGACCGGCTCTTCGCCTTGTGCGTGACCTTCTTGTGCGTGACCTTCTTGGCCGCGACCTTCTTGTGTGCCTTCTTCTTCGGCGCCGCCGAGCCGCTCGTCATGCCGTTGCCGGCGTTGGCCGGGAGCCGGGCCGCAGTGGCGTGACCACTGCTCTTGCTCAGCCCGCCACGCGGACCGCACACGGGCCACGCGCCTGCGCCCTGCCGCTTGAGTACGCGACGCGCGACCTGGATCTGCTCCGCGCGCGAGGCGCGGTCGGCGCGTGAGGCGTACTTGTGGCCGCCGTAGGCGCTCCAGGTACCCGATGAGAACTGCAGGCCGCCGTAGTACCCGTTGCCGGTGTTGATGTGCCAGCGGTTGCCGCTCTCGCAGTGCGCTACGCGGTCCCACACGGTGTGGTTGCCGGCCGCCTCGGCCGGACCGGCGAACGCTGTCGTAGCGACCGCGGCCGCCCCGACCGAGGTCGCGACGACGGTTGCTGCCTTGCGAGCGCCGGACTTACCCGGTGCTGGAGCGGCGCTGTGCCGCGGCACATAGGTTCGTGATGCCATTTGCTGGTGAGCCTTTCTCGACGACGCGGTGCGTCGTCCTTTCGGATCGTTCCCCGTCGCCACACGCCGGCACGAGGCCGGATCACGCATGGCGAGCGGCTGCCCTGGACGGGGTGTCGGACAGCCTGTGTTCGCGTATCGGGGATCCCGGGTCGGCCCCAGGCCGGATCCACCCGAGCGGGCGTCCCCGGCACGTCGCACCATCCCTGCCCGGTGCGGCGAGCGTTGCCCGAGGGCTGCTCACGGCCAGCAGCGACGGTGACATATCGGCATCGATATGCCAAATTCCGTTGCCGTCAACTTGTGGACAGGTGTACAAGCCGACGCGGCTCAGTACCTGCGTCCTGAGTCGCCCGGACGCCTGCATCACCCGGATTCCGGGGGCTGCGAGCAGCTCGCCCCGCCGAGCTGTGCCAAGGCCTAGGAAGCGGCCTAAATCACCCGGGCCCGGCACATCAAGGCCGAAGGTCCTCGTTTGTTCACGCCGTGAACGAAGGTGGCCCTGCCGGCGTCACCGACGCTGGAGCGCCTCCACGGACGGGCAGACGTAGTAGGCGCCGGTCACCGGCCGCGTGTACCGGGTCAGCGCGCACCGGATGCCGTCGCCGACGCCCGCCATCCGCCGCAGCATCTCCGCCAGGCGCCACTGGTCGTAGCTGAAGCCGACGAACGCGGTGCCGTGCTCGGAGACGGTGCCGAAGGCGGTGTTGCGGCGGAAAATCGGCTGCTCGTGTCCGGCTACCTCGAGCACGGTCCGCGAGACGTGCGAGTCGGCCGGCATCACGTCCTCGTCGAGCTCGACGCTGTCCGCCTTCGTCCGGCCGATGACCTGTTCCTGTCGCTGCACGGTCTCGGCGTTCCAGCGGGCGGCGTCGTGCGGCCAGAGCTGGAAGAGCACAACCGTCGAGCCCGCGCCCGGGGCTCCGTCCGGGGCAGCCACCACGTCAGGTGCCTCGACCAGCGACGGGTTCTCGGTGCCGTCGATGAAACCGGTGAGGTCCCGGTCGTGCCGGTAGAGCCAGCCGCCGGTCTCGGTGCCCACGGTGGCCACGTCGGCGACGGTCTCGATGGCGCGCCGGCCAGCGTCGAATACCGCGGTACGGCTGCCGCCGCTGATCCAGATCCATGTGTCGTGCTGCGTGGCCGGCATGGTGAATCCGTCGGGCCCGACCAGATCCTCGTCCCAGTCGGCCGCGCCGGACAGGACGTGCCGCCGGCCGGCGAGGCCGGCCCACAGCGAGGGTCGAAAGCCCAGAACGACGTTGACGCCCGCGTCGGTGGACAGCGTCGCGACCAGCCCGACGCACGCGGCCAGCAGCGCAGACCCGTTGGCGCCGTCGCGCAGGTCGAGCTCGAGGTAGGTGTGATCGGTGGTGCCGAGGGCGTAGATGCCGGGCTGCGCACTCATGCCGATGATGCTGTCAGACCCACGGACCGCTGCGGCGCGGCCTGCGCTGTGCCTGTGCTGGCAAAGCGGAGAACATCCACGTTCACCTCTTGGTATCAGCGCGGCCCCTGCGCTGTCCT
Organism: uncultured Actinomycetota bacterium; assembly: GCA_963787985.1. GTDB lineage: Bacteria > Actinomycetota > Actinomycetes > Mycobacteriales > Jatrophihabitantaceae > Jatrophihabitans. Next base: position 990,363 of record CAWBEL010000004.1, read on the forward strand.
GAGGTGTGTCGGGACCGTCCGACCACGATCACAGGAGACTCCATGACCTCCATCCGCACCCGCCTCGGCGTTGTCGCCGCGGGCGGTGTCCTCGCCGCCGCCGGTCTCGTCACAACGGCCGCCGACGCCTCGGCCTCCGTCCCCGCGTGCGGCAACAGCGCGCTGTCGGTGAACCGGACCTTTGTCCAGGGCGGAGCCGGGCACAGCTGGATGTCGCTGGTCTACCGCAACACGACGAGGCACGCCTGCACCATCGGGGGTTACCCCGGCCTCGACACCGTCAGCAAGACCGGGCACGTGCTGGCGCACGCCAAGCGCACGCTGTCCGGCTACGGCGGCGGCGGGTCGTTGCACACGATCACCCTGCAACCCGGGCACTACGCGTCGGCGAGCGTCGAGTGGCTGAACTTCAATCCCAAGACCAGCGGGGCCTGCGCGTTCGGGTCGGCAGTCCGGACAGTCGTTGCGAACACCTCGCTCGTGCACCGGCTCAGCGTCTCGACCAGCGCGTGCGGCCTGCAGGTCCACCCGACCGTCGCCGGCACACCGGGTTACCCGAACTTCGGGCCCGCGCAGTACTACTGGATCGCCGGCTCCACCGTCGACTCGGCGCACGTCAATCTCTACCTGAACAAGGCTGAGCAGCAGCTCAAGGCGCCGAAGGTCTGGCCGACGCAGGTCGCCCAACTCAAGCAGTTGATCTCCTACCCGCCCACCGGTCTGACGCCTGCACAGGTGAAGCAGGCCCGGGCCGACATCAAGGCACTCGACGGCTTCTTCGGCACACCCGGCAAGTACCTCTGACCGCGTAGAGTCGCGCTCACGCAGACCGCGGCAGGGAGCTCCCCGGGACTCGTCCTCACAACGCTGGAGCACCTCATGTCAGGTAAGAACAAGGGCGGCCGCGAGATCCGCAAGCCCAAGCAGCCCAAAGCCGTCAAGACCGCAGAGACGAGCGGCATCATCAAGCAGGACTCGGTCAAGAAGGCGAAGTAGTCCCCCAGGTCGAGCGAGCGGGCGGCTCGTCGCGACCCCCGCCGGGAGCTTTCACCCGGCGAATCGCGTCATCGACCACGCGCTGCGCGACTTCGACAACCGGGACCTTCTCCTGCTGGCTCTTGTCCCGCAACCGGGCGAAAGCGACCTCGCTGCTGACGCCGGCCCGGGCTCGGATGATCCCGACGGCCTGGTCGACGACCGGTCGGGCCGCGATGGCGGTCCGCAACCGGCCGACGAGGTCGTTCGCCTGGTGGAGGATCTGCGCGTTGTGAACTGCCACCGCGGCCGGAGCGGCAAACAGCTCGCCGAGTTCGACGGCGTGGTCGTCGAAAGCGTCCTTGTCGAAGGCGTAGGCGTTGATCGCACCGACCACCCGATCGCCCAACATCAGCGGCAGCGACAGCGCGCTGTGCACGCCGCAACGCTCGGCCTGCGGCCCGAAACGCGGCCACATAGGCTCGTCGGCCAACGAGCCGGTCCGTACGCAGCGACGTTCGCGGACCGCAGTGATGCAGGGACCCTCGTTCAGCTTCTCGTACTGCAACCGGTCGATCTCGGCGACGAACGGCGCGCTCGCCGCCAGCGCCTCGATCGGGTGCTCTTCGTCGCGGTCACGGAGCAAGGTCACGCCCGCGCCCTTGGCACCGGGGATCGCGCGGGTTGCAAACGTCGCGACGTTGCCCACGAGCTCGGTCAACCCCAGGGACCCGGTCACCATGCTGCCGAGGTCGTGGAGGCTGGCGAGCAGCATCTGCTCGTCGTCGTCGAGTGTCGGCTCGTAGTCGGACGGCTCGGTCATCCGCGATCCTCCGGTCCACCGCGGCAGTGCGCTGCGGCACGCCACGGGGGGCGCCTCCTGGGACAGTGGTTCTGCGCGGCTGCGCCGTTGCGGGAGGTTCTACCCATCTCGCGGCGCGCCTTTAGCAGCTTCCACCGCCACGGCGCACGAGCGCCGCATGGTGGGCGTTACTGGGATCGAACCAGTGACCGCTCGGGTGTAAACCGAGTGCTCTCCCGCTGAGCTAAACGCCCGCGCCCGGCAGCGCCGGGGCGGCACCAGGGTATCCGGACGCGGCTGCGTCCTCAGGACCGTGCGTTGCCCACCTCGGGTTCGTCGTCCGCGCCCGGATCATCGCCCGCTCTGGGTTCATCGCCCGCTCTGGGTTCATCGCCCGCTCTGGGTTCATCGCCCGCAGCAGGGTCGTCGCCGGCGGGGCCGGGCTCGATCACCCGTGGCTGGCGTTCCCGCACCGTGCGGGTGCCGGACTCGTTCTGCCGCGCGGTGTCGCCCGGCAACACCACGTCGGGGATGTTGCCATCGGCCAGCGCCAGCTGCCAGAGGTAGTCGTTGTAGCCGCCGTGATACTCGTCGTCGCTGCGGTGCGGCGCCTTCGCGCTGCTCCGCGCAGCAGCGTCGAAGGTCGGTTCCGAGCGACGGACCGGCACGGGACCGGCCCGTTCGTCCGGCGCCGCGTCCGGGCCGAGAGTTCGGCCGTACCGGTCGGCCAGCCGCTGCGCCCGCTCGAACCGCAGCGCGGCCGCGTCACCCACCCGCGCGACGTCGGCACCAGCGCGAACCGCGAGCTCCCCGCCCCCGCCCGACGCGCCGACGGGCAGCGCCGTCACGGCGGGGGCGGTCGACGGCAGGTCGAACTGCGCAGCGTCGTCGTCGACGCCGAGGAAGCGGCGCCGGGCGTCTCGGATCTCGGCGCGGGCCAGCGCGAACGGCCCGACCAGCGCGAGCAGCGCGAACACGTACCACTGGACGACGTAGGACATCAGCTGCGCTTCACCGGCACCGCCGGTCGGGTTGGACAGGCTCGGCCCGGCGAGCACGTGCAGCCCGGCGGTGCCCGGCTGCTGCGACAGCAGTGCCGCGTAGGCGGTGTAGACGGGCGCTCCCAGCCGGACGGACTGCGCCCGCGGGTTCGTCGCCGTGATCTCGCCGTGCCCGAGCACGCCGTCGCGTTCGGCGTGGTCGCTGCCGGGGTACAGCCGCCCGGCCACGGTCACCCGACCGATCGGGGGCGCCGGCACCCGCGCGGGACGGGTCTCGTCCGCCGTCTCGGCCACGAACCCGCGGGCGACGAGCAGGACGCCGGTGTCCGTCCGCAGCGGGGTCAGGACCAGGAACCCCTGCTTGCCGCCCTGGGAGGCATCGGTGACGTACCGCTCCTGGCCCGCCTCGTAGGTGCCGGTGGCCCGTACGGTGCGGTACTTGTATGCACCAGCCGGCAGCGCCGGCTCGCCGGTCAGCGGCACGAGGGACCGGCTCAGCGGAACCGTGGCTGCATGCGCGTTGGCGCGCAACGCACCGTTGTCGTGGCGCTTCTCGTGGAAGCGGTGCAGCTCGAAGGTGCCCGCGCCGACACAGGCCACGGCGACGAGCCACAGGACCGCCGTCAGCGCCCGGTACCGCCGCTGGCGGACCACCCACAGCAGCGCCCGCACCACCCGGTCATGCTACGCGGGAGGCTGCCGTCACCCCGGTCCGTACAGTTCGGGCGATGAGCGACTTCGACGCCGCGTACTGGGACCAGCGCTACGCCGAGAGCGGCAGCGTGTGGGGCGGCGCGCCGAACCGCTGGGTCGAGCAGGAGGTCATCGACCTGCCGGCGGGGCGCGCGCTCGACCTCGCGTGCGGCGAGGGGCGCAACGCCGTCTGGCTGGCCCGCCGCGGGTGGCGGGTGATCGCGGTCGACTTCTCCGTGGTGGCCCTGGACAAGGGGCGCGCGCTGGAGGGCCCGACCGGCGGCATCGAGTGGGTGCACGGCGACGCCACGAGCTACGAGCCGGCCCAGCACGTCGATCTCGCGCTGCTCTGCTACTTGCAGCTGGCTGCAGCGGGCCGGCGCGCCGCCGTCCGGCACGCCGCCGCGACGCTGCGCCCGGGCGGCGTCCTGCTGGTGATCGCCCACGACTCGCGCAACCTCACCGACGGCGCCGGCGGCCCACAGGACCCGTCCCGGCTCTACACCGCCGCGGACGTCGCGGAGGACCTCGACGGCTGCGGTCTCGAGATCGAACGGGCCGGCGAGGTGCTGCGGCCGATCGAGGGCGCCGAGCGTCCCGCGATCGACTGCCTGCTGCGCGCCAAGCGGCCGCTCGCCTGATCGCAGCGGCCAGGCAGCACGCCTCAGAGCGCCTTGATGGCCGCCTGCCAGGCCGACGGGTCGCGGCCCTCGCCGGGACCGTTCATCTCGGCGAAGCGCACGATGCCCTGCTTGTCGACGAGGAACGTGCCCCGGTTGGCCATGCCGCCGCCGTCGTTGAAGACGCCGTAGGCCTGCGCCACCTGGCCGTGCGGCCAGAAGTCCGACAGCAGCGGGAACTCGAAACCCTCACGCTCGCTGAAGATCTTGTGCGCGTACGGGGAGTCGACGCTGACCGACACCACCTGGACGTCGTCGTTCTGGAAGGTCGGCAGCTCGTCCCGCACCCGGGCCAGCTCGCCGGTGCAGATGCCGGTGAAGGCGAAGGGGTAGAAGACGATCAGCACGGCCTTCTCGCCGCGGAAGTCCGAGAGCGTGACCTGCTCGTTGTTCTGGTCCTTCAACGTCCAGTCGGGAGCCTCAGCGCCAACTTCGATCATTTCTTGCCTCCGGACTTGCGGCCGACGAGTCGAGCGGCGGACCACTCGTTCCCCACGGTCACGATGGACGTCTGCGAGAGACCGGCGATGGAGGCCGCCTCCGCGATGTCCGATGGTTCCACGTAGTTGTCGCGGCCGCGCTTGGGGGTCAGCAGCCAGATGAAGCCGTCGTCGGCGAGCGGCGAGATCGAATCCACGAGAACGTCGACGAGATCACCGTCCCCCTCGCGGTACCAGAGGGCGACGACGTCCACGACCTCGTCGGTGTCGTCGTCGAGCAGGTCGGCGTCGATGGCGTCCATCATGGCCTGCCGAGCGTCCTCGTCGACGTCCTCGTTCCAGCCGGACTCCATCACCATCATGCCGGGCTTGAGCCCCAGGTGCTCGGCGATTCCCGGTCCGTTGCCGGACGGGGCGGTCGTGCTCACGGCGACGTCCTCCTCCTTCAGCGCGATGTCGTGTCGTGACGATGTTCAGGCGTGTCGGACACGCGTGCCCGTTGTGGATACCGGGCGGTAACTCCGGTCCCGACCCTAGCTGCTCGCAAGGGTGTTCACTGGACCGTAGACGCAAAGCCACGAGCTGCGCAGTCCGACGCCCGAAGCAGTGAGGAGATCGCGCGTGACCCGCGACCGGTACAGCATCATCACCGATGGCCTACCCAACCAGCTGCCCGACATCGACCGCGAAGAGACGCGTGAATGGCTCGAGTCCCTCGACGCCGCGATCGACTCCGATGGCCGGCAGCGGGCGCGGTACCTGATGCTGCGCCTGCTGGAGCGGGCCCGCGAGCGGCAGGTGGGCGTCCCCGGCCTGCGCAGCACCGACTACATCAACACCATCCCGCCCGAACGGGAGCCGTGGTTCCCGGGCGATGAGGACATCGAGCGCCGCATCCGCGCCTACGTCCGCTGGAACGCCGCGATCATGGTCTCGCGCGCGAACAAATCGGTCGGCGTCGGCGGCCACATCGCCACCTACGCGTCCGCGGCCTCGTTGTACGAGGTGGGGTTCAACCACTTCTTCCAGGGCAAGGACCTCGCGTCCGGCCCGGGCGATCAGGTGTACTTCCAGGGCCACGCTGCGCCGGGTATCTACGCCCGCGCGTTCCTCGAGGGCCGACTGACCGAGCAGCACCTCGACGGCTTCCGGCAGGAGGTCTCGCGCGCGCCGTACGGCCTGTCCTCCTACCCGCACCCGCGGCTCATGCCGCAGTTCTGGGAGTTCCCGACGGTCTCGATGGGCCTCGGCCCGATCAGCGCGATCTACCAGGCCCGCTTCAACCGCTACCTGCACGCCCGCGGCCTGGCCGACACGTCCAACTCGCACGTGTGGGCCTTCCTCGGCGACGGCGAGATGGACGAGGTCGAGTCCCTCGGCGCGATCGGCGTGGCGTCGCGCGAGGAGCTGGACAACCTCACCTTCGTCATCAACTGCAACCTGCAGCGCCTCGACGGCCCCGTCCGCGGCAACGGCAAGATCATCCAGGAGCTGGAGGCCTACTTCCGCGGCGCCGGCTGGAACGTGATCAAGGTGGTGTGGGGACGCGACTGGGACCCGCTGCTGGCCCGTGACGGCGACGGCGCGCTCGTCAACCAGATGAACCAGACGCCGGACGGGCAGTTCCAGACCTACACCGTCGAAAGTGGCGCCTACATCCGTGATCACTTCTTCGGCGGCGACCCACGGCTGCGCAAGATGGTCGAGGACCTCTCCGACGACGAGCTGCGCAAGCTCTCGCGCGGCGGTCACGACTACCGCAAGGTCTACGCGGCCTTCGAGGCGGCCCGCGCCCACACCGGGCAGCCGACGGTGATCCTCGCCAAGACCGTCAAGGGCTGGACGCTGGAGTCCTTCGAGGGACGCAACGCCACCCACCAGATGAAGAAGCTCACCACCGCCGATCTCAAGGCCTTCCGCGACCGGCTCTACCTGCCGATCACTGACAAGGAACTCGACGCCGACCTCGCGCCGTACTACCACCCGGGCGAGAAGTCCGACGAGATCCAGTACATGAAGGAGCGGCGGGCCGCGCTCGGCGGCGCGTTGCCGAAGCGACTGGTACGTGCGAAGCCGCTCGCCCAGCCCGGCGACAAGGTCTACGCCGACTTCCGCAACGGCTCGGGCAAGCAGCAGGTCGCGACGACGATGGCGACGGTCCGGCTGTTCAAGGACCTGATGAAGGACAAGGAGATCGGCTCGCGGTTCGTACCGATCATCCCGGACGAGGCGCGCACGTTCGGCTTGGACGCGATCTTCCCGACGGCCAAGATCTACTCGCCGCACGGGCAGGAGTACGACGCGGTCGACCGGGAGATGCTGCTGTCCTACAAGGAGTCGACGACCGGGCAGATCCTGCACGAGGGGATCTCCGAGGCCGGCTCGATGGCCTCGTTGATCGCGGCGGCGTCCTCGTACTCGACGCACGCGACGCCGATGATCCCGTTCTACATCTTCTACTCGATGTTCGGCTTCCAGCGCACCGGCGACCAGTTCTGGCAGCTCGCCGACCAGCTCGGGCGCGGCTTCGTGCTCGGGGCGACGGCGGGGCGGACGACGCTGACCGGCGAGGGGTTGCAGCACGCCGACGGGCACTCGCCGCTGCTCGCCTCGACCAACCCGGCGTGCGTGGCTTATGACCCGGCGTTCGCCTACGAGGTCGCGCACATCGTGCGGGCCGGCCTGGCGCGGATGTACGGCGTCGGCGCGTTCTCGACGGCCGAGGTGTCCCAGCACGACGTCTTCTACTACCTCACCATCTACAACGAGCCGATCGTGCAGCCGGCCGAGCCCGCCGATCTCGACGTCGAGGCGCTGCTGCGCGGCATGTACCGCTACTCCACCGGTCTGCAGGACACCGGGCGGCCGCGTACCCAGGTGCTGGCGTCCGGAGTGGCGATGCCGTGGGCGCTCGAGGCGCAGCGGCTGCTCGGCGAGGAGTGGAATGTCGACGCCGACGTGTGGTCGGTGACGTCCTGGAACGAGCTGCGCCGCGACGCCGTCTCGTGCGAGCAACACGCGCTGATGAACCCGGGCGAGGAGGCGCCGGTGCCGTTCGTGACCTCGGCGCTCGCCGACGCCACGGGCCCGGTCGTCGCGGTGTCGGACTACATGCGGGCGGTGCCGGACCAGATCTCGCGCTGGGTGCCTGGCGACTACACCTCGCTGGGCACGGACGGTTTCGGCTTCGCCGACACCCGTGGTGCGGCGCGGCGCTTCTTCCACGTCGACGCCCAGTCGATCGTGGTCGCGGTGCTCGAGCAGCTGGCCCGCCGCGGCGAAGTGAAGCGCGAGGCGCCGCGCGAGGCCTTCGAGCGCTACCAGCTCGGCTCCATCACCGCCGCCGGCCACGGCACCATCGGCGGCGACGCCTGACTTCGCGCTTCCCGGCCGGTGTGGCTGCTGACACGCCGGCGTGTCACGACCACACCGGCCGGGAAGGCGGGTCTTGGATGGCCGCCCACAGGCGTTTGCTCGTACGGGGCCAGCCAGCGGCGGTGGTCTCGGACCACAACACCCGCTCGACCCGCCACCCGGCACGCTTCAGTGCCACCTCGCGCCGCTTCTCCTCCCAACCGGCGTCACCCTCATATTTCAGCCGGCCGTCGGCCTCGACCACCAGTCGCTGCGCCAGCAACGCAAGATCGACGCGGTAGCCGGCGATCCAGTGCTGCGGCTCGGCCGGCGGCATGTCGTCGTCGTGCATGAGCAACCGGACGATCGATTCGAGCGGCGATTCGGCCTTCGGCGTGGCGAACGCGACGATTCTGCGCGCCCGGCGCACGCCTGGCCAGCCTCTCGCGGCGGCAACGGCGCGATCCAGCTCGGCTCGGGTCGCAAGGCCTTGGCGCAGCGCCGCATCGGCTGCGGCGATGCCGTCACGTCGTCCGTGCCGGGCGAGATCGACGACGGTGCGTGCCGCGGTCGTTACCGGCACGCCCCACCAGGTCGTGCAGGCGTCCGAACGCAGGGTGGCGCCGAACAGATGCGCCGTGCCCCTCCTGCCGAGACCGTCCGGGCCCGGATCGGTCAGTTGGGGCACCCGGAGCGGCCGGACGGTGGGCAGGCAGTGCAGGACGGCGGCGCTCCGATCGCTGACGACGTGGCCGGGCCGCAGCAGGCTCGCGGCGGCGGAGCGCAGGGCGTGATGACGTCGGCCGAGGAGCCACAGGTCCGGGTCGTCGTCCAGCAGGTTGAGCGGGGTGACGACCCCGCGCGCGATCCTCGTCCAATCGCCCCGTGCGGTCCGGTGTCGGGCGGCGGCGCGGGTGACACCGAGAGCCGGCAACGCGGAGGTCGGCAGAACGAAGCCCTGCGCACTGGCTGCGATCCGAACCGGCTCGTCACGGCATTGCCGGGCCCACCACGAGCGCCAGTCATCCGGATCGTTGTGTTCCCACGGTGCCGTCACGGTCGGCATCGTCGGACCTGGGGTCGGCGTTATGCGGGTTATCCACAACCCTCCCGCTCGCTTCCCGGCTGGTGTGGCTGCGGACACGCGGCGTGTCCGCAGCCACACCAGCCGGGAAGCGGAATGTGGGGGTCAGCGGAACGTGACGACGAGCAGATCGCCGCGCAACTCACCGGGCTCGTTCGCCGCCAGGCGCAGGGCGTCACCGGTCGTCGCGTCGTGTACCAGCGCGGGCCCTGTCCCGACGAAGGCGGACGCGAGCGAGACCGTCGCAGCGCCGAGCCCCAGCGGCGTTGTGCCCACCTGAACGTCGGCGACCTCGCCCCCACCCAACAGCGTCAGCTGCAGGAACCGCAGCGGCTCTGACGACGACGCATTGGTCTCGGTGTGCCGCACCCCGTCCCCGGTGGTCTGGACGAGCAGCTCCCCCGGCCCGACGGTCAGCACCCGCCCGTCCGCGTCCTCGTGGCGTAACCGCCCGGCCAGCACCCGGCTGACGATGACCACGCCGCGGTGCCCGTGCCAGTCGAACCCCGCGCCCGGGGCGACGAGGTGCTCGTCCACCCCGATCACCGGACCGAACGCGACGTTGGACGGGTCGTAGTGCGCACCGGCCGAGAAGCTGTGCCAGGACGTGATGCCCCGCTGGTCGGTGCGGAACCGCTCGGCCGAAGGGCGCAGCGTCACGGCCGCGCGTCGTGGTCGGCCGTCCACGCCAGCAGCTGGTCGGCCGTCCAGGAGTTGACGATCCGCTCGACCGGCACCTCGCACTCCGCGGCACGCTCGCAGCCGTTGGGCTGCCAGTCCAGCTGCCCCGGCGCGTGCGCGTCGGTGTCGATCGAGAACAGGCAGCCGGCCTCGACGGCCAGGCGCAGCAGGCGTTTCGGCGGGTCCAGCCGTTCGGGACGGGAATTGATCTCGACCGCGACCCCGAACGCCTCGCAGGCGGCGAACACGACGTCGGCGTCGAAGTCGGACTCCGGCCGCGTGCCACGGCCACCCGTCACGAGCCGCCCCGTGCAGTGCCCGAGGATGTCGGTGTGCGGGTTGGCGATCGCCGCCACCATCCGCGGCGTCATCTCGTCACTGGGCATGCGCAGCTTGCCGTGCACGCTGGCCACGACCACGTCGAGTCGTTCGAGCAGCGACGGTTTCTGGTCCAGCGTGCCGTCGTCGTTGATGTTGACCTCGATGCCGGTGAGCAGCCGGAACGGCGATGCCTCACCGGACTCCTGCTGCTCGGCGAACGAGGCGTTCAGCTCGGCCACAACGTCCAGCTGCCGCTCCAGCCGCTCCACCGACAGCCCGTTGGCCACCGTCAGGCTCGGCGAGTGATCGGTCAGGACGAGGTACTCGTGCCCGAGCGCGCGTGCCGTCTCGGCCATTTCGCGGATCGGTGAACCGCCGTCGGACCAGTCGGAGTGGCTGTGGCAGTCCCCGCGCAGGGCGCGTCGCACGGCGGCCGTCGCCTCGTCCAGCGGCTCGTCCTCGGCGGCCTGCAACCGCTGCAGGTACGCGGGCACCTCACCGCGTAGCGATTCGGTCACGCACTGCGCCGTGGTCTTGCCGATGCCCTTGATCTTGCCGACGGTGCCGTCGGCGACGCGTTCGGCGAGCTCGTCCGCGCCGAGCTCGTCAGCCGCCTCCGCAGCGTTGCGGAAGGCGCGGACCCGGTAGGTGGGTTCCCGGGCCCGCTCGAGCAGGAACGCGATCTCGCGCAGGTCGGCCACGGGATCGCGCGGACTCGCCATGCCCTCGACCGTAGTGGCCGTGGCACGCTGAAGCGGTGGCCGAGGGTGTGCAGCAGGTGCCGGGCCGGCTCGTGCTCGATGACGAGCTGCTGCGCCGCATCGAGCAGGCGGCCGGCAAGCTCGCCACCCAGAGCGTCGCCCGAATGGACGACGAGCTGGTGTGGTTCCGCGAGCTGCCGCCGGACCAGCGTTCCTGGGTCACCCTCGTGGCGCAGGCCGGTCTGCAGTCCTTCGTGGAGTGGTTGCGTTTTCCCGACGACGTCCTGCGCCTGACCGGTTCGGTGTTCCGCACCGCACCCCAGGCCATGGCCCGGTCGGTGACGCTGACGCAGACGGTCGAACTCGTCCGGCAGGCGATCGCGGTGGCCGAGGAGAACCTGCCGGCCATCGCCGGACCGGCCGACGCCGAGATGGTGCGCGTGGAACTGCTGCGCTTCAGCCGCGAGATCGCGTTCGCCGCCGCCCGCGTGTACGCGACCGCGGCCGAGAACCGCGGCCAGTGGGACCGGCGGCTCGAGGCGCTGGTCATCGACAACCTCGTCAGCGGGTCGGTGGTGTCCGATTCGCTGCCCAGCCAGCTCGCCGCCCTGGGTTGGCAGGACGCCGGGCCGATCGTCAGCCTCGTCGGCGCGGCGCCGGACGGTCCCACCGAGACCGCGCTGGAGGCCGTGCACACCCGGGCCCGCCGGCGCGGCGTCGACGCGATGGCCGGCGTGCACGCGGACCGGCTCATCGTGGTCGCGGGCGGCGGCACGGACGTGGCCGCGGTGACCGGTGACCTGGTCGACGCCTTCGGCGACGGGCCGGTCGTCGTCGGCCCGGTCGCGGCCGGGATGCAGGACGCCGCCCGCGTCACCCGCGCGGCGCTGAGCGGGCTGCGCGCCGTGGTGGCGTGGCCCGGCGCACCGCGCCCGGTGGACGCTGACGCCCTGCTGCCCGAGCGGGCCCTCGGCGGCGACGGCGAGGCCCGCGCCCAGCTGGTGGACGAGGTGTACGAACCGCTGGCCGACGCCGGCGGCGAGCTGATGCAGACGCTGTCGGCGTTCCTCGACGCCGGTGGCGCGCTGGAGGCGACGGCGCGCGCGCTGTTCGTCCACGCCAACACCGTGCGCTACCGCATGCGGCGGGTGGCCGAGCTCTGCGGCCACTCCCCGATGGACGCCCGCGGGGCGCTCACCCTGCGCGTCGCCCTGGTGCTCGGACGTCTCGCCCACGACCCGAAGAACCCGTGACGTGAGGTAACCGACAACGCGCAGCCGCTACATCACCGCAATCCTCCCGGAACTCTTGTGCGGTTCCTACAAGACCGGCCCGTGAACGCTGTCGGTGTCACGGTCGCCACACCGGTCCGGGCGGCGACATAGTGGGACCCGTGATAGCGATTTTCGCGCCGGGCCAGGGGGCGCAGACGCCGGGCATGTTGAGCCCGTGGCTCGAGCTCGACGGCGTTCGAGAGCAGGTCGCCGCCTTCTCCGAGGCCACCGGGCTGGACCTCGAACGCCTGGGCACCAGCGCCGACGCCGACGAGATCAAGGACACCGCGGTCACCCAGCCGCTGCTCGTGATGATGGGCGTCCTCGCCGCCGGGCAGCTCGGCCTCGAGGACGGCGGCGAGCGGGTCGTTGCCGGCCACAGCGTCGGCGAGCTGACCGCCGCCGCGGTCGCCGGCGCGCTCACCACCGTCGACGCCGTGGCGTTCGCCGCGCGGCGGGGCGCCGAGATGGCCGCCGCCTGCGCCATCACGCCGACCGGCATGTCGGCCGTGCTCGGTGGGGACGCGGACGAGGTCGTCGCCGCCATCGAGGCCGTCGGCCTGACCGCGGCCAACCGCAACGCCGCCGGCCAGATCGTCGCCGCCGGATCGGCCGAGGACCTCGCCGCGTTCGCGGACAACGCCCCGTCGGGTGCGCGGGTGCGTCCGCTCGCGGTCGCCGGCGCGTTCCACACGCAGCTACATGGAGCCGGCCGAGAAGGCACTGCGCGACTGGGTCGACACCCTCGACGTCGCTGACCCCCGCCCGATCCTGCTGTCCAACGCCGACGGCGCCGCGATCGACAACGGCAGCGAGCTGATCGCTCGACTCGTCCGCCAGGTGACGCTGCCGGTGCGCTGGGACCTGTGTCTGGCGACCTGCGCCGACCTCGGCGTCACCGCCGCGATCGAGCTCGCCCCCGGCGGCGTCCTGACCGGAATCGCCAAGCGTGAGCTCAAGGGCACGGACCTCGTCGCGATCAAGACCCCGGACGACCTGGACAAGGCCCGGGCGCTCGTCCTGAGCCGCCCCGAGCACGGGCAGGGCGAGCACACGCCCGAGGTGCGCGTGGTCGTCACGCCGGCCAAGGGCGTGTTCACCCGGGCCGACGCGCTGCGCGAGGGCACACCCGTCGCCCAGGGCGCCCGAATCGGCACCGTCCGCACCAACCGCGACGAGCACGCCGTCGTCGCCGCCGCTCCCGGCGTGCTCGCCGAGTGGCTGCGCGAGGACGGCGACATCGTGGGCGCGGGGCTGCCTGTCGCGCGCCTCGCCTCCGGAACGGAGTACTGACGTGACCCTGAACGCTGCACCCACCACGAACGGGACGCGGATCCTCGGCCTCGGCCACTACCGGCCCGGCAACGTCATCACCAACCACGACCTCATCGCCCGTGGGGTGGACACCGACGACGAGTGGATCAAGAGCCGCGTCGGCATCGCCGAGCGCCGCTGGGCCGACCCGGGCGAGACCGTCGTCGACATGGGCGAGCAGGCCGCGCAGCAAGGCGTTGGCCGCGAGCGGCGTACCGCACAGCGACATCGACCTCGTCCTCGTCGCCACCTGCACCATGCCGACGCCGGTACCGGCAGCCTCCCCGCAGCTCGCCGACCGGCTCGGCATCCAGGCACCCGGCGCCTTCGATGTGAACTCCGGCTGCTCCGGTTTCGTCTACGCCCTGAACACCGCCTCGGCCGCCGTGCAGACCGGGCAGGCGCGCAACGTCCTCGTCGTGGCCGCGGAGCGGTTCTCCGGCTGGCTGGACATGAACGACCGCAGCACCTGCATCATCCTCGGCGACGGCGCGGGCGCCGCGGTCGTAGGCCCGTCGGACGAGCCCGGCCTCGGGCCGGTCGTCTGGGGCAGCGCGGGCGACCAGTCCGACACCGTCGTCATCGACGAGCAGAGCCGCTTCTTCCGGCAGGAGGGACAGGCGGTGTACCGCTGGGCCACCGGTTCCATGGCGCCCGTCGGCCTCGAGGCGTGCCGCCGCGCCGGCGTGGCGCCGGAGGACATCGTGGCCTTCGTCCCCCACCAGGCCAACCTGCGCATCATCGACGCGCTCGCCCGCCGCATCGGCCTGCCCAACGCGATCATCGCCCGCGACATCACGACCTCGGGCAACACCTCGGCGGCCACCATCCCGCTCGCGCTGTCCCGCATGGTCGAGCGCGGCGAGATCCCGTCCGGCGCGCCGGTGCTGCTGCTCGGCTTCGGGTCCGGACTGGCCTACGCCGGCCAGGTCGTGCTCTCCCCCTGACGTTACGTTGCAACGACGCCGCCGGACCCGGCGGCGACACCACCCGAAAGGAACACCCCGTGGCCAGTGCCGACGAGATCCGTGCCGGACTCGCAGAGATTTTGAACGAGGTCGCCGACGTGGACGCCGACGCAGTCAGCGACGAGAAGAGCTTCGTCGACGACCTCGACGTCGACTCGCTGTCGATGGTCGAGGTGGCCATGGCCGCCGAGGAGAAGTTCGGCGTCAAGATCCCCGACGACGAGCTGCCCAAGCTCAAGACCGTCGGTGACGCCGTCAGCTACATCGAGAAGAACGGCTGATCATCATGAGCACCGAGGACGTCGTCGTCACCGGGCTCGGCGCCACCACGCCGCTCGGTGGCGACGTCGCCACCTTCTGGGAGGGCTTGCTCGCGGGACGTTCCGGCGTCAAGGCCATCACCGAGGAGTGGGCGGCCGACCTGACCGTGCGCATCGCCGCACCGATGGCCGTGGACCCGTCCGAGGTGCTGCCGCGGGTCAAGGCCCGCCGCCTGGACCGCAGTGAGCAGGCCGCACTGATCGCGGCGAACGAGGCGTGGGCCGACGCCGGCTTCGAGGGCAGCGCCCGCGAGGCCGGCCTCGAGCCCACCCGCGTCGCAGTCGTCATCGGCACCGGCATCGGCGGCGTGACGAGCCTGCTCACGCAGTACGACATCCTGCTGGCCAAGGGTCCCGGCCGGGTCTCGCCGCTGCTGATCCCGATGAACATGCCGAACGGCTCGGCGGCGCACGTCGGGCTGACGATCGGGGCGCAGGCCGGCGTCCACACCCCCGTCAGCGCGTGCGCGTCCGGCTCCGAGGCCGTCGCCTACGGGCTGGACCTCATCCAGCTCGACCGCGCCGACGTCGTGCTGGTCGGCGGCACCGAGGCGTGCATCCACGCCGCTGAACATCGCCGGCTTCGCGCAGATGCGCGCGATGTCGACCCGCAACGACGAGCCGCAGAAGGCCTCGCGTCCGTGGGACAAGGGTCGCGACGGGTTCGTGCTCGGCGAGGGCGCGGGCATGCTCGTGCTCGAGCGCGCGTCGTCGGCGAAGGCGCGCGGCCGCGAGCCGTACGCGGTGCTCGCCGGCGCCGGGATGACCTCCGACGCCTACGACATCGTCCAGCCGGACAAGGCCGGGCAGGTGCGGGCGCTCGAGATCGCGATCCGCCGATCGGGCCTCGGCTTCGACGACATCGTGCACGTCAACGCGCACGCCACGTCCACGCCGGTCGGCGACATGGGCGAGGCCGGCGCGATCGCCGACCTGTTCGGCGAGGACACCGTCGTCACCGGGAACAAGTCGATGACCGGCCACCTGCTCGGGGCGGCCGGCGCGATCGAGGCGGTGGCCACGGTGCTCACCGTGCACCACGACGTCGTGCCTCCGACGATCAACCTCGACGACCCGGACGACGAGCTCAAGATCGACGTCCCGCGCGAGGCCCGCCAGATGTCTGTCACGGCGGCCGTCAGCAACTCCTTCGGCTTCGGCGGCCACAACGCGTCACTCGTGTTCCGAAAGGCCTGAGTCGTGACGGCGCTCGCGTCCACCGCCGTCGACGCCGGGCAACGCGACCCGCGCGACCCGGTGCTGCGGCTCGAGCAGCTGTTCGACCTCGGCAGCATCGAGCTGCTCGGCCCGCGTGACGACAGCGGCGTCGTGTCGGCGCGCGGCCGCGTCAACGGCAGCCCGGCCACCGCGTTCTGCACCGACGCGACCGTCATGGGCGGAGCCATGGGCTCGGCCGGGTGCCGGCACATCGTCGACACCATCGACACCGCCGTCCGTGAGCGGGTGCCGGTCATCGGGCTGTGGCATTCCGGCGGCGCGCGGCTGGCCGAGGGCGTCGAGGCGCTGCACGCGGTCGGGTTGGTCTTCCAGGCCATGATCCGGGCGTCGGGACGGGTGCCGCAGATCTCGGTGGTGCTCGGGCCGGCCGCCGGCGGCGCCGCGTACGGGCCCGCGCTGACCGACGTCGTGATCATGTCGACGGGCGGCCGGGTGTTCGTCACCGGCCCCGACGTCGTCCGCTCGGTCACCGGCGAGAGCGTCGACATGGAATCGCTCGGCGGCCCCGACACCCACGGCCGCCGCAGCGGGGTCGTGCACGTGGTCACCGACGACGACACTGCGGCGTTCGCCGCGGCGCAGTCGGTGACGTCGCTGCTCGCCCGCCAGGGCAGCTTCGACCTGCATCAGATCGGCCCCGGGCAGGACGTCAGCGCGTTGCTGCCCGACAACCCGCGGCGCGCGTACGACGTGCACCCGCTGATCGCCTCGATCCTCGACGAGGGCAGCGTTCCTCGAGCTGCACGAGAAGTGGGCGCCGAACGTCGTCACCGGCCTCGGGCGACTGACCGGTCGCACCGTGGGCGTCATCGCCAACAACCCGCTGCGCCTCGGCGGCTGCCTGGACTCGCCGTCGGCGGAGAAGGCGGCGCGGTTCGTGCGCATGTGCGACGCGTTCGGGGTGCCGCTGGTCGTGCTCGTGGACGTCCCCGGTTACCTGCCCGGCGTCGGCCAGGAGTGGGACGGCATCGTGCGTCGCGGCGCCAAGCTGCTGCACGCCTTCGGCGAGTCGGTGGTACCGCGGGTGACGCTGGTGACCCGCAAGACCTACGGCGGCGCCTACATCGCGATGAACTCGCGGGCTCTCGGCGCGACGCGAGTCTTCGCGTGGCCCGGCGCCGAGGTCGCGGTCATGGGTGCCTCGGCCGCGGTCGGCATTCTGCACCGCAAGAAGCTCGCCGCCGCCCCACCCGGTGAACGCGAGGCGCTGCACGCGGAGCTCGCGGCAGAGCACGAGCGGATCGCCGGCGGCGTCGGCCGTGCCATGGACCTCGGAGTCGTCGACGAGCTGCTCGAACCGAGCCGCACTCGGGCCGCGCTCGCCGAGGCGCTGGCCGCCGCACCGTCCGGTCGCGGAGCGCACGGCAACATCCCGCTCTAGCCCCAAGACTCGCGCTTCCCGGCCGGTGTGGCTGCCGACACGCGGAGTGTCGGCAGCCACACCGGCCGGGAAGCGCGGGTTAGACGACCTGGTGCAGCAGGGTCACCGGTGCGCCCTCCCCGCCGCGACGGTAGGGCTCCAGTTCGTCGTCCCAGGCCGAGCCGACCAGTTCGGTCAGCCCGTGCCGGAAGTCGTCGGCAGTGCGGGCCCGCGCGAGCAGTCCGCGCAGCCGCTCCTCCCCCACGACGACGTCGCCGGAGGCCGAGATCGCGGTGCGGTGGAAGCCACGGCCGGGCACGTAGGCCAGCCGCTCGCCGTCGGACACCGCGGTGCCCTCCTCGGTGATCTCGAAGACCAGCATCGGCCACGGGCGCAGGGCCTTGGCGAGCATGGCCGCGGTGCCGACCGGTCCCGTCCAGGCGACCTCGGCGCGCAGGTGCGAGGGCGCGACGGGCTGGCCCGCCCACTGCAGGCGAACGGGCCGGCCGAGCTCACCGGCCAACGCCCACTCGACGTGGGGCGCGAGCGCAGACGGGCAGCAGTGCACGAAGACCACGCCCCGCGTCGTGGACGCGGCGCGCATTCCGGACCTGCTCCCGGTGCGGGCATCAGACATCGCACACCTCCCTGTTTCGACGGCGACGCCTTCCCCAGCGATCCGTCGGTAGTGCGAGGTGCGTGAACTCATTGTTACCCATGAGGCCCGTGAGGCGCCAGTGAACGCAGAAAAACATCCACACCCGTCGCGGGGGCGCCGGTCCTGCTCAGGCGGCGAGTGCGGGCAGCACGGTCGCGAGCGGCGCGTCCAGCTTGAGATCGGCCAGCGGGTCGCCCCGCGTCTCGCCCTGGTTGACGATGGCGACCGGCACGGCGAGCTTCGCCGCGCGGCGCACGAACCGCAGGCCCGACATGACGGTGAGCGAGGATCCGAGGACGAGCAGCGAACGGGCCGACTCGACCAGCGCGTAGCAGGCGTCGACGCGGGCCTTGGGCACGTTCTCGCCGAAGAAGACGACGTCGGGCTTGACGAGGTCGGACGAGCAGTACCGGCAGCCGACCAGCACGAAACCGGCCAGCTGGTCGTCGGACAGTTCGACGTCGCCGTCGGGATTGATCTGCTCGCTGGACGCGCCGAAGTGCGGGTTCGCGGCGCGTAGCCGGACGTCGAGGTCGCGGCGGCTCTCGCGCAGGCCACAGCCGAGGCAGACGACCACGTCGAGGCCGCCGTGCAGCTCGATCACGTCCTGCGCGCCGGCGGCCTGGTGGAGCCCGTCGACGTTCTGCGTGATGACGCCGTCGAGCAGGCCGCTCTGCTGCAGCCGGGCCACGGCGGCGTGCCCGGCGTTGGGCCGCGCCGACGCGATCTGGCGCCAGCCGAGGTAACTGCGGGCCCAGTACCGGTGTCGCCCCGCGGGCGAGCCGACGAACTCCTGGTAGGTCATCGGGCTGTGCCGCCGCAGCGAGCCGCTCGGCCCGCGGTAGTCGGGGATGCCCGAGTCGGTCGAGAGCCCCGCCCCGCTGAGCACGACGACGCCGCCCCGCTCGACCAGGGCCCGGAGCTCGTCGAACCCGCGCGGGTCGAGCTCGGTGGTGGGGGCGGCAACGCTCACGCCGTCCATGGTGCCTGACGGACGCACCTTTCGAGGACCGGCTCAGATGTCGGCGAGGGCCTCGCCGTAGCGCGCCTCGACACGGGCCCGCATGGTCTCGTCGCCGCGCGAGGCAGGCTGGATGAAGATCTCGTCCAGGACGTCCCAGCGCTCGCGCAGCTCCTGGTCGAGCCGGACGCACGCCAGTTCCAGGTCCGCGCCGGAGGTCGAGTCGACGAAATCGACCCGCGCGCACAGCAGGATGCTGTCGGTACCGGTCAGCATGGTCAGCAGGTCGACGACGTCGTCGACCTCGGGCTGCTCCTCGAGCCAGGTCTCGATGGCCCGGACGAGCCGCGGGTCGGCCTGCTGCCCGATGAGCAGCGCCTTGCAGGCGCGGGCCAGCGTGCCGGACACGGCGAGCAGCAGGACGGCGATCAGCAGCGACGCGACGCCGTCGTACACCGGCGAGCCGGTCAGCTGGTGCATGCCGACGCCGAGGCCGGCGATGATCAGGCCGATGATGGCGGCGGTGTCCTCGAGCAGCACGCTCTCGACAGTGGGGTCCCGCGGGGTGCGCAGGTACTCCACGAGGGTCTGGCGCAGCCGCCTCGTCTCGCTCTGCATCTGCTTGGCGGCCTGCCGCAGCGACGTGCCTTCGAGTACCGCGGCGACCACCAGCACCGGGTAGTTGATCCACAGCATCGTCGATTCCTCGCCGCCGACGATGGTCTCGAGGCCCTGATAGATCGAGAACGCGGCGCCGGACACGAAGATGGCGACCGCGGCGAGCATCGACCAGAAGTAGCGTTCCTTGCCGTAGCCGAAGGGGTGCGAGCGGTCGGCCGGCTTCACCGAACGCTTCTGCGCGACGAGCAGGAAGACCTCGGTCGTCGAGTCGCCCGCGGAGTGGGCGGCTTCGGACAGCAGGGACGCCGAACCGCTGATGAGTCCCGCGGCGAGCTTGAGCAGGCCGACGCCGACGTTCGCAGCCAGGGCGAGCAACACGGTCAGGCTGCTCTCGCCCTCGGTGCCGCCGGCCCCTACCGGGGCGGGCAAGGGCTCCGTGGCGCTGCCGGCGTCGTCGTCTCTCACCCGACGAGCCTGCCCACGCCGCCGTCCGCCTCAACCCTGGATGTGACGCGGCCGCGGAATCACCGGCGGCCGGGGGGACTTGGACCACTGGAAGCCCGCGTCCGCGGGTTGCGGTCGACGGGTCTGGGAGGATCGCACGGTGTCGGAGCTGGTGACGGAGGGCGCATGACTGCGGCGTACGAGTTGACGCACCTGGACCGGCTGGAGTCCGAGGCGGTGCAGATCTTCCGCGAGGTGGGGGCGACGATCGAGCGACCGGGGCTGCTGTTCTCCGGCGGCAAGGACTCGGTGGTGATGCTGCACCTGGCTGTCAAGGCGTTCTGGCCGGCGCCGGTGCCGTTCCCGGTGATGCACGTGGACACGGGGCAGAACTTCGACGAGGTGCTGGAGTTCCGGGACCGGACGGTCGAGCGGTTCGGCCTGCGGCTGATCGTCGCGAGCGTGCAGGACGACATCGACGCCGGGCGGGTGGTCGAGGACTTCCCCGGCGCGGCGCGCAACAAGCTGCAGACGGTGACGCTGCTGCGCGGGATCGTGGAGAACCGGTTCGGCGCCGTGTTCGGCGGCGCACGCCGGGACGAGGAGAAGGCGCGGGCCAAGGAGCGGGTGTTCTCCTTCCGCGACGAGTTCGGCCAGTGGGATCCGCGCAATCAACGTCCGGAGCTGTGGTCGCTGTACAACGGCCGCACCCGCAAAGGCGAGAACATGCGCGTCTTCCCGTTGTCGAACTGGACCGAGCTCGACATCTGGTCCTACATCGAGGCCGAGGGCATCGAACTGCCCGAGTTGTACTACGCGCACCGGCGCGAGGTGGTGGCGCGCGACGGGATGTTGCTGGCGGTGAACCGGTTCGTCGAGCCGACGGAGGCCGAGACGCCGTTCGAGGCGACGGTGCGGTTCCGCACCATCGGCGACGCGACCTGCACCGGGTGCGTGGAGTCGGTGGCGGCGACGCCGGCCGACGTGGTGCTCGAGGTCGCGGCGGCGCGGCTGACCGAACGGGGCGCGACCCGCGCCGACGACCGGATCAGCGAGGCCGGCATGGAGGACCGCAAGAAGGAAGGCTATTTCTAGCCATGTCCCAACTACTCAGACTCGCGACGGCGGGATCGGTGGACGACGGGAAGTCGACGCTGATCGGGCGGTTGCTGTTCGACTCCAAGGCGATCTTCGAGGACCAGCTGTCGGCGGTGGAGTCGACCTCCCGTGCGCGCGGTCAGGAGGCACCGGACCTGGCCCTGCTGACCGACGGGTTGCGGGCCGAGCGGGAGCAGGGCATCACCATCGATGTCGCCTACCGCTACTTCGCGACGCCGCGGCGCAAGTTCATCATCGCCGACACCCCGGGACACCTGCAGTACACGCGCAACATGGTCACCGGCGCATCCACGGCCGACGTCGCGCTGATCCTCATCGACGCCCGCAACGGGGTGCTGGAGCAGTCGCGGCGGCACGCGTTCCTGGCCTCGCTGCTGGGCATCCCGCACCTGATCGTGTGCATCAACAAGATGGATCTCGTCGACTACTCGCAGGAGCGGTATGAGGAGATCCGCAGCGAGTTCGCGCGCTTCGCAACCAAGCTCGAGGTCTCGGACCTGACGTTCATCCCGATCTCGGCGTTGGCCGGGGACAACGTGGTCGAGCGCAGCAGCAACATGCCCTGGTACGAGGGCACGTCGCTGCTGCACCACCTCGAGGACGTCCACATCGCCAGCGACCGCAACCTGATCGACGTGCGGTTCCCGGTGCAGTACGTGATCCGCCCGAACGCCTCCGACGACGCCGCGCTGCACGACTTCCGCGGCTACGCCGGCACCCTCGCCGGCGGGGTGATGCGCGCCGGGGACGAGGTGACGGTGCTGCCCTCGGGCTTCACCACCACCGTCAAGGCCATCTGGCGTCCCGGGGGCACCGCGGTGGACGAAGCCTTCGCCGGGCAGGCGGTCACCGTCGAGCTGGCCGAGGACATCGACATCGCCCGCGGCGATCTGATCTGCCGCCCGCACAACCGCCCGCACGTCGGGCAGGACGTCGACGCGATGCTCTGCTGGATGAGCAGCGACTCAGACTTGACACCGGGCGCCCGTTACACGATCCAGCACACCACCCGCTCGACCCGGGCCGTGGTGCGCGAGCTGGACTACCGCCTGGACATCAACAGCCTGCACCGGGACGAGACGGCCACCGGCCTGGGTCTCAACGAGATCGGCCGCGTGCGGCTGCGCACCCAGACACCGTTGCTGTTCGACGCCTACCGCCGTTCGCGTGAGATGGGCAGCTTCATCCTCGTCGACGAGGCCACCAACAACACCGTCGCCGCCGGCATGATCACCGGCCCGTCGCAGCAGGAATCACGGGTCGTCTGGCACTCCGGATCGGTGCAGCGCCAGGAGCGCGGCACGCAGGGGTTGACCGTATGGCTGACGGGGCTGTCGGCCTCCGGCAAGTCCAGCGTGGCCGCCGAGCTGGAACGGCGCCTGGTCGCCTCCGGCCGTCCGGCCTACCTGCTCGACGGCGACAACCTGCGCCACGGCCTGAACGCCGACCTCGGCTTCACCGCCGACGACCGCGCCGAGAACGTCCGCCGCGTCGGCGAGGTCGCAAAGCTACTCGCCGACGCCGGGGTCATCGCCATCGTCAGCCTCGTCTCGCCCTACGCCGCCGACCGCAACCGCGCGCGCCAGACCCACGCCGACGGTGGGCTGCCCTTCCTCGAGGTCTTCGTCGACACCCCGCTCGAGGTGTGCGAGGCCCGCGACCCCAAGGGCATGTACGCCAAGGCCCGCGCCGGCGAGATCCCGCACTTCACCGGAGTCACCGACCCCTACGAGGCCCCGGAATCCCCGCACCTGCGCCTGCGGCCCGAGGACGGCGACGCCGTCGCCGCGGCCACCCTCGTCCAGGACCTCGTCGAACGCACCCTCGGCTAGCGGCCGGCGATGACCGACGGGAGACCGACGCCCGGTTGGCGGCACGGCTGGCCGAGCAGGCCGGGACGCTGCTGCTCGAGCTGCGCGAGGCCGACGGGCTCACCGGCAAGGAGCTCGGCAAGCGGGGCGACCGGGAGTCCAACGAGCTGCTGCTGCGCGAGCTCGCCGCGGCCCGGCCCGCCGACGCCGTGCTGTCCGAGGAGTCCGCGGACTCCCCCGCCCGCCTGGACGCCGACCGCGTCTGGATCATCGACCCGCTGGACGGCACACGGGAGTACGGGATGCCCGGGCGCCCGGACTGGGCCGTCCACGTCGCGCTCTGGCAGCGCGGCAGAGCTGAGGGCCACGACGGCATCACCGACGCCGCTGTGGCCCAGCCGTCGTTGGGCGCGGTCTACGCCAGCGACACAGCGACGGACGCCGCCGGGATGCCACGACGGGCCGGCCTGCGTTTCCTCGTCAGCGACAGCCGCCCGCCCGCCTGGGCCGCCCCCGTCGCGGCGGAACTGGGCGCCGAACTGGCGCCGATGGGTTCGGCCGGGGCCAAGGCCATGGCCGTCCTGCGGGGTGACGCCGACGCCTACCTGCACGACGGCGGGCAGTGGGAATGGGACTCCGCGGCGCCGGTCGGCGTGGTCCTCGCCGCCGGCCTGCACGCATCCCGGATCGACGGCAGCGCCTTGCGGTACAACCTGCCGCACCCGTATCTGCCCGACCTGTTGATCAGCCGGGCCGATCTCGCTCCGGCCGTGCTGTCCGCCATCGCCCGACACCGTCAGTAACCGTCGCGCCCGACGGCCAACAATGATTTGCTCCGCAATTACAGGGGCGTGATCTTTCGAAGGGCGATAATGTCCGCGGCTGGGTACATTCCGTACCAGACATCCGCTCGACTCGAACACACCGGGCGGCGGGTGACTCGCAGGGCGTCAAGAGCCCGGAGAGCGAGGTCCCGTGCGGGTGAAGGTTGGCTCCAGCACCGCCCCGAGCCGTTCACTGATCTCGACGTCGGACTGGTCCGAGCACCGTAAGCGCGACGCGCAGATGTCCGTGCGCACCGTCCGCTTCGACGATTCCCGCGCCAGCGTGCAGGTCGACGGGGAGCTCGACATGGGCACCGCCGCCCCGCTCTGGGCCGTGCTCCGCAGCCACATGAGCGCCGGCCGGCGTTTCCTGCGGCTCGACGTGTCGGGGCTGTCGTTCGTCGACGCGACCGCCCTGAGCGGCATCACCACCGTGCACCGCGAACTGCTCGCCAGCCGCGGCACGCTCGTGGTCACCGGTGTCCGCTCGCTCGTGGGCCGCGTGCTGCACATGACCGGCCTGGACGAGGTGCTGTTCGTCAGCGGGCCCCGCGCTGACGACGACGCCGAGCGCTGGTCGGAGCTGTCGGATGCCGACCGCGCGGCGGTCGAGGAAGCGAGGGCCGCGGCCGACCGGTAAGTGCCCGAGCGTAACGGCCCCCGGGGCACCTCGCCCACCGCACACGCAATGTTGACGACACCTGTTGTCAACTTTAGCCTGGCCCGATGACGCCGCCGGTCGACACCGAGTTTCCCTCGACGGCGGACGCGCCCCGAACCCTCTGCGAGGCCTTTCAGGCCACCGTCGCCCGGACCCCGCACACGGTGGCCCTCAGCTCGCCGGACGGCAGCACCCGGTTGACGTGGCGGCAGTACGGCAAGCGGGTGCGTGCCCTTGCGGGCGGGCTCGCGGGCCTCGGCGTCGGTCCGGGCGACACCGTCGGCATCATGCTGACCAACCGCATCGAGTTCCACCTCGTCGACACGGCAGCCCTGCACACCGGTGCCACCCCGTTCTCGATCTACAACACGCTCGCCCCCGAGCAGATCGCGCACCTGTTCGGCAACGCGGGCAACCGGGTGGTGGTCTGCGAGGCGCAGTTCGTCGACCAGATCCGCGCCGCGGCCGAGCACGCGGAGACGGCCGTCGAGACGATCGTCTGCGTCGACGCGGGGGTCCCCGGGACCGTGTCCCTGGCTGACGTCGAGTCCGCGGAGCCTGCCGGGTTCGACTTCGAGGCAGGCTGGCGCTCGGTGCAGTCCGAGGACGTCCTGACGATCATCTACACCTCGGGCACCACGGGTCCGTCCAAGGGCGTCGAGATCACCCATGCCAACATGCTGGCGGAGTTGGGCGCCACCGCCGCCATCGTGGAGCTGACCGAGCACGACTCGGTGATCTCCTACCTCCCGGACGCGCACATCGCCAACCGCTGGGGTGCGCACTACACCAGCCTCAAGACGGGCATGCAGATCGTCCCGCTGCCGGACATGAAGCAGCTCATCGGTGTCCTGCCCGCCGTACGGCCCACGATGTTCGGCGCCGTGCCGCAGGTCTGGTACAAGCTCAAGGCGGGGATCGAGGCCCAGCTCTCGGCCGAGAAGTCCCCGGCCAAGCGCCGGCTCGCGCACTGGGCGATCGACGTCGGCCGGCGCCGCGCCCGGCTGCTGTCCGACCGCGCGCCGGTGCCGCGGGGGCTCGCCGTGCAGCACGCGGTCGCCGACCGGATCGTGCTCTCGGCCGTGCGCTCGAAGCTGGGGCTCGACCGCGTCCGTTTCGCCGCCACGGGTGCGGCCGCGATCGACCCGGACGCGCTGGAGTTCGTGCTCGCCCTCGGCCTGCCGTGCTGCGAGATGTGGGGCATGTCCGAGCTGACGTGCGCAGCCACCGTCAACCCGCCCGACGCGATCCGCATCGGCACCGTCGGCCGCGCCCTCGACGTCGCCGAGCTCATGCTGGCCGACGACGGCGAGCTGCTCGTCCGCGGGCCGCTGGTCATGAAGGGTTACCGCAACGAGCCGGAGAAGACGGCCGAGACGGTGGACGCCGACGGCTGGCTGCACACCGGCGACGTCGCCACCATCGACGACGACGGCTACGTGCGCATCGTCGACCGCAAGAAGGAACTGATGATCAACGCCGCCGGCAAGAACATGTCGCCGGCCAACATCGAGGGCGCGGTCAAGGTCGCCTGTCCGCTGGTGGGATCGGCGGTGGCGATCGGCGACGACCGCCCCTACGTCGTCGCCCTGGTCACCCTCGACCCCGACGCCACCGCGGCGTTCGCGACGGCCCACGGCCTCACCGACACCTCGCCGCACGCGCTCGCCGCCGACCCTGCCGTGCGAGCCGCCGTCGAGGCCGGGATCAAGGACGCGAACCAGCGCCTCGCCCGGGTCGAGCAGATCAAGCGCTTCGAGATCCTGCCCGACGTGTGGGAGCCGGGTGGCGACGAGATCACGCCCACGATGAAGATCAAGCGCAAGCCGATCGCCGGCAAGTACGCCGACCGGATCGACGCCCTCTACGCCCGAGCCTGAGGGCCGCCCCACCCCCGTCCGCGTTCGCCGGCCTTTTCGTGGGCAAGACTGGGGACATGACGGACTGTTGCGGAGCGAACCGGCGGCATTGCGTCTCCGCACGCCCGAACGGAGTGAGGGCGTGAGCGACAGTGAAGCGGGCGCGGGCGGGGGCGCGCCTGCCGTCAAGCTCGATGACCCGAACCCACCGGAGTCCTGCCGTCCGGACGAGCCCGGCCGGCCTGCTGCCGGCTCGCACCCCGCGGTACGCACCAGCGGGATGATCGGCTTGGCGCTCGGGGCGCTCGGCGTGGTGTTCGGCGACATCGGCACCAGCCCGCTCTATGCGTTGCAGACCGTGTTCCAGGTCGACGGTGGCCGTATCAAGGCGACCCAGGGCGACGTCTACGGCGTGATCTCGCTCGTGTTCTGGTCGATCACCATCGTCGTGTCCGTCAAGTACGTCGCGTTCGTCATGCGCGCCGACAACGACGGCGAGGGCGGCGTGATGGCGCTGGCCGCGCTCGCCCGTCGCTTCGCCCGCGATCGCCGACGGCTCGTCGGCACCTCCTTGCTGCTGGGCGTGGTCGGGGCGTCATTGTTCTTCGGCGACAGCGTGATCACGCCGGCTATCTCGGTGCTGTCGGCGGTCGAAGGACTCAAGGTCGCGTCACCCAGCCTCGCCGACGCCGTTCTGCCGCTGGCTATCGCCATCCTGGCGCTGCTGTTCGTGGTGCAGCGCTTCGGCACGCACGTCGTAGGTCGGTTCTTCGGGCCGACCATGGCGGTGTGGTTCCTCGTACTCGCCGTCACCGGACTTCCCCATGTGGTCGCGCACCCGGCCGTGATCCGCGCCCTGTTGCCGATCTACATCGGGACCTTCGTCGCCGACCACCCCTTCCTCGCCTTCCTCGCACTCGGCGCGGTCGTGCTCGCGATCACCGGCGCCGAGGCGCTGTATGCCGACATGGGCCATTTCGGCCGCGGACCGATTCGGCGTGCCTGGTTCTTCCTCGTCTTTCCGTGCCTGACCATCAACTACCTGGGTCAGGGCGCGCTGGTGCTCAGCGACAAGCACGCCATCGGTAACCCCTTCTTCAACCTGGCCCCGTCGTGGGCGCGTATTCCCCTGGTCGTCCTGGCCACGTTCGCCACCGTGATCGCGTCGCAGGCCGTCATCTCGGGCGCGTTCTCCATCGCCCGGCAGGCGATGCGGTTGGGGTTCCTGCCCAACCTCACCGTGCGCCACACCTCACGCGAAGAGAGCGGGCAGATCTACGTTCCGGGCATCAACTGGCTGCTGTTCGGCAGCGTGCTCGTGCTCGTGCTGGCGTTCCGCTCGTCGCAGCGGTTGGCAACGCTGTACGGCTTCGCGGTCACCGGAACCTTCCTCATCGACACGACCCTGTTCGTCGTCGTTGCGCTGGTGGTCTGGCGGTGGGCGAGATGGAAACTCATCACCGTTGCCGTCGTCTTCGGGATCGTCGAGGTCTCGTATTTCGGCGCGAACGTCGTCAAGATCCTTTCCGGCGGCTGGCTTCCGCTGCTGATCGCCCTCGCCGTCACGACGGTCATGACGACCTGGCAAGCCGGCCGGCGCATCGTGACCGCCCGGCGCCGCAAGCTCGAGGGGCCCCTCCAGGACTTCATCGACGAGCTGCACGACGACCCCCCGACGCGAGTACCAGGCACGGCGGTCTTCCCGCACCCTGACAAGGAGACGACGCCGCTGGCACTGCGGGCGAACGTCGAGTTCAACCACGTCCTGCACGAGCACGTCGTGCTGGTGTCGATGCTGGCCGAGGACGTTCCGCACGTGCCGTCGGAGGAGCGCTTCGAGATCGACCCGCTCGAGTACGCCGACGACGGCATCGTGCACATCGCGGCCCGTTTCGGCTTCCAGGACGACCGGGATCTACCCGCCGTGCTGCGCCAGGTGAAGCAGGCCGGGGGCGAGCTGGACTTCGACGCCGAAAACGCCACGTACTACCTGTCTCGGCTGTCGATCCAGCGCGGCGATCAGCCCGGCATGCGCACCTGGCGCAAGCGCATGTTCATCGGCATGGCGCACAACGCGGCCAATCCCGCCGCGAGCTTCCACCTGCCCATGGACCGGACCATCGTCATGGGTGCCCACCTGGATCTCTGAGCACCGTCAGGCGCCGAACGCGTCGGTGACCACGCCGCGGGTCTCCCGCACCGCATCGAGGTAACCGTAGGTGCCGCCGTCGCGTAGTTCGGTGGCCGCCGCGACGAGCGCGCCGTACGCGGCGAACGCAAAGGCGCCCCCGACCGACACCCGAGCCACGCCGAGCCGCGCGAGCTCGGACACCGACGGCGCGCCGCCGAGGGCAAGCACGTTGACCGGCCGGTCGACCGAGGTCACCACCGTGCGGATGTCCGCCGCATCGGTGAGCCCGGGTGCGTAGAGCACGTGCGCGCCCGCTTCCTGGAAGCGCTGCAATCGCGCGATCGTGTCCGCAAGGTCCGGCCGTCCGTGCAGGTAGTTCTCCGCACGGGCCGTGACGACCAACCGGCTCCCGGCTGCCTCGACCGCTGCCGCGACCCGCTCGGCGGCCAGCCCGGGCGGGTAGATGGGGTCCTCGCCGGCATGCGCGTCCTCCACCGAGCAGCCGGCGAGTCCGGTGTCGACGGCGAGGCGCACCGTCTCGGCCACGCCGGCGGGGTCGTCAGCGAACGCGTTCTCGAGATCGGCGGACACCGGGA
Organism: uncultured Actinomycetota bacterium; assembly: GCA_963787985.1. Taxonomy (GTDB): domain Bacteria; phylum Actinomycetota; class Actinomycetes; order Mycobacteriales; family Jatrophihabitantaceae; genus Jatrophihabitans. The sequence goes on from CAWBEL010000004.1 coordinate 1,019,255, forward strand.
GGTCGGTGGCAGCGACGATCGCCGCTGCGTGCGCGAGCGCCTCGTCCCGCGTGACGGACATGTCGCGGCGGCCGAGGGTGGCCGCGAAGCCCGAGCTGGTGGTGGCGAGAGCACGGAACCCGAGCACGGCCAGGATGCGGGCGCTGCCGGCGTCCCACGGGTTCGGCAGCAGCAGCGGTTCGCCGGGGCGGTGCAGGTCCAGGAACGAGGTCATGCGGCCATCGTGCCCCTCGGCACCGACGACGCGCGCGTGCGTTGTCGCCGGGCGGTTTCCGGCAGTCAGCGGGCGTAGCGCCGCGCCACCGCCGCTGCCTGGCCGAGATAACCGCCGCCGAACAGGACGGCGTGCACGAGTAGCGGGTACAGCTGCCACAGCGCGACGCGGTCCTGCCAGCCGTCGGCCAACGGCCATACCTCGTCGTATGCCGCACGGGTACGGGCGGGCACCGCACCGAACAGGTCGAGCATGGCGAGATCGGTCTCGCGGTGGCCGCCGTACGCCGCCGGGTCGATGAGGTACGCCAGACCGTCCTCGCCGGCCAGCACGTTGCCGGTCCAGAGATCCCCGTGCAGCCGGGCCACCGGTTCGACCGGGGCGTCGACGAGTACTACGGCGACCTCCCGCTCGAGGCCGACCCGGCGCGCCAACGGCAGGCAGCGATGTTCCAGGTAGTACACGTTCCAGTCGTCGCCCTCGGGTGAATCGAGCTCGCAGCGTCCGATGAAGAAACGGCCGGCCGCCGGCAGCGACCCGAAGCGTGGCGCACCGGCACGGTGGACGGTGGCGAGCATGCGCCCGAGGTCCTCCTCGCCCGCGGCGTCGAGATGTCCGGGCCTGATGTGCTGCAGCTCCAGCCGGTTCGGGGTCTCGGCCACGACTGCGGGCACGCGGGCCCCGGCCTCGGCCAGCCACCGCAGGCCGGCCGCCTCCAGCGGTGCCGGGTCGTGCTTGACGAACGTGCCGGTCACGACCCGTCCCCCGGTCAACTCACCATCAGGTCGCCGGCCCGCGTCTCGAGCGTCTCGGACAGGAACGCCAGCATCAGCCGCTCGTCGACCGAGAGCCACCTCGTCGCACGCACCCGCTTGCCCTCGAGGAAACGCGTGAGATCGCCCGAGGTGTAGCCGTCCAGCACGTCGGGGTGGACGTAGTGCGCGCGGCACACGCGTGCGGGTGTTGTTGAGCAGCTCCGAGGCCTCGTCGACGGCGGCGAGCAAGCGCTTCTCCGACGGCTCGTGGTCCAGGTGCCGGCGCAGGTGCGCGAACGCGGTGGACGAGCCCTTCCACGTGCGGAAGTCCTTGGCCGTGAAGTGTGCGCCGGTCAGTTCGCGGATGCGTCGCGTTGACGACGTCGGAGTCGACCGGCTTGCCGTCGACGGTGAACAGCCGGCGACCCCGCTGCCCGAGCAGGTGCTCGACGACGCGGGCCACTCCGGCGTCCTCGAGCACCGTGTCCGCCTCCTTGCCGGACTTGGCCGGGAAGTGGAACCGAACGGCGTCGCCGTCGACCTGCACGTGCCGCTTGGTCAGCGTGGTCAGGCCGTAGCTGTCGTTCTCCTCGGCGTAGACCTCGTTACCGACCCGCAGCCCGGTGGCGTCCATGATCCTCAGCATGGTCGCGAGCACCCGGTCGTTGTCGACGGTGTCGCGCCGGAGCTGGGCGTCGACGTTCTTGCGGATGGCCGGCATCGCGTCGCCGAAACCGAGCAGCCGGTAGAAGTTCAGCTGGTCGCGGATCGAGCGCCACCGCTCGTGGTAGATGTACTGCCGCCGCCCCCGCTCGTCCTCGCCCACCGCGAGCAGGTGCGCGTCGGGCCACGTCGCGATCCACACGTCCTTCCAGGCCGGCGGAATGGCGATCTTGGCGATGCGGTCGCGCAGCGCCACGTCCACGACGGTGACTCCGCGGGCGTCGCGGTAGGTGAAACCCTTGCCCTTGCGCAACCGGGTCAGTCCAGGCTCGTCGGGGCTGACGTAGCGCAGCTTGGCGACCTTCGCGCACTCCTCGGGGTCCTCGTAGAGCGCCGCGATGAGCTGGGCGGCGGACGGTGTCGGGGTGGCCACGGGGCTGTTCCTACCCACCGTCGGCGCGGCGACCGCGTGCGTTGACACACGTCACCTGGCTTTGCCATCGTGGGGCCAGCCCGGCGGACGCCGGCGCGACCCGCACGAAGAACCCCCGGGGGCACACCGCATGGAGTGGACCGGCGCGCGCTATGCCGACAGCCCCACCGTCGAGGCCGAGATCGACATCGACGCGGCGCCCGACAGGGTGTGGGCGCTGGTCTCGGACCCGCTGGTCATGCCCGAGTTCAGCAGCGAGCTGCAGGCGGTCGAGTGGCTCGACGACGTCGACTCCCCCGCCGTCGGCTCCCGGTTCCGCGGCCACAACCGGCACGACGCGCTCGGCGAGTGGAGCACCACCAGCCACGTCGTGGAGTGCGAGGCACCACGGGTGTTCGCGTGGGCCGTCGAGGATCCGGACAGCCCCACCGCGACGTGGCGGTTCACGCTCGAGCCCGCGGGCGGCGGCACCCGGCTGCGCCAGTGGGTGCGGATGGGACCCGGGCGGTCCGGGCTGACCGCGGCCATCGAGCAGATGCCGGACAAGGAGCAGAAGATCGTCTTCGTCCGGCTGCGCGAGTTCGAGCAGGGCATCCTCGCCAACCTCGCCGCGATCAAGGAACGCGCCGAGAGCGCCGCCTGATGCGGGCGGCGACCACCGTCGAGGGATCGCAGGGCGCGTCCTTCGGCGAGACGGTCGGGTTCGTCGTCGAGGCCGAACGCCTGGGCCTGGACGTGTGCTGGGTCGCCGAGGCGTGGGGGTCTGACGCCCCGTCCACGCTCGGGTTCCTGGCCGCGCGCACGAGTCGCCTGCTGCTCGGCTCGGGCATCATGCAGCTCGGCGTGCGGACTCCCGTCGCCACCGCGCAGGCGGCGATCACGCTGTCGACGATGAGCGAGGGTCGCTTCCTGCTCGGGCTCGGCGCGTCCGGACCGCAGGTCGTCGAGGGGCTGCACGGCGTGCCGTTCGCGCGCCCGGCCCGGCGGATGCGGGAGACGATCGAGATCGTCCGCCGCGTCGCCACCGGCGAGAAGCTGCAGTACGAGGGCAGCGAGTTCACGATCCCGCTGCCGGGCAGCGACACCCGTCCGATGCGTCTGTCGATGCGGGCGACGCATCCGCTGCCGATCTACATCGCCGCGATGTCACCGGCCATGCTGCGGCTCACCGGCGAGCTCGCCGACGGCTGGCTCGGCACCAGCTTCGTGCCCGAGGGTGCGGACGAGGCGTACTTCGCGCCGCTCGACGAGGGTCTCGCGACATCGCGGGCGCGCACGGGACGACCTGGACGTGTGCCAGGGCGCGGAGGTCGCGTTCTTCGACGACGAGCAGGCGCTGCGGGCACACGTGGCGGGCCGGCGCGGCGAGCTGGCGTTCAGCCTCGGCGGCATGGGCTCGGCGTCGACGAACTTCTACAACCGCGCGTACAGCCGGCAGGGCTGGGCCGAGGTGGCGGCGGCGGTGCGCGAGCGCTGGCAGGCCGGGGACCGGGACGGCGCGGCGGAGCTGGTCACCGACGACATGGTGCTGGCGACGACGTTGATCGGCACCGAGCAGATGGTGCGTGACCGGCTCGCCGTGTGGCGCGCGGCCGGCGTGGACACCGTCCGGCTCTATCCGGCCGGCGACACGGTCGAGCAGCGGCTCACCACGCTGGCCCGCGGCATCGAACTCGTCCACGCCACCGTCTGACCGTCCACCCTCCCGTGCGAGTTGTCCGGCCTATCTCACGCCTGCGCACCGATGTGGCCAGGACAACTCGAAGGGGGCGGGCGGTCAGAGGCCGAGGTGCGCGAGCGCCTGCTGCAACAACATGTCCTGTCCGCCGGTCATCTCGGCGAGGAGAAGCTCGTCACGCGCCTGCTCCGGCGCGAGCCAGATCAGCTGCAGGGCGTCCTGCTGCGGCGCGCAATCACCCTCCACCGGCACGACGAAAGCGAGCGACACCGCGTGCTGGCGCGGGTCGTGGAACGGCGTCACGCCAGGAGTCGGGAAGTACTCGGCGACCATGAACGGCTGCGGGTTGGGCGGCACCCGCGGAAGCGCGAGCGGCCCCAGGTCCTTCTCGAGGTGCCGGAGCAGCGCCTGCCGTACCCGCTCGTGGTACAGCACGCGCCCGGACACCAGGGCGCGGCTGATCTCGCCCTCGGCGTTCGCGCGCAGCAACAGCCCGATCGCCGTCACCTCGCCGAGATCATCGACGCGGATGGGCACGGCGTCCACGTAGAGGATCGGCAGGCGTTCGCGGGCCGCGGCCAGCTCGTCGGTGGTCAGCCAGGCGCCGGACGACTGCGATCCGATGTCGATGCTCACCCGACGATCCTGCCATTGCCGGGCGTCGCGTCCCGGGAGGCCGGGAAGATCAGGTCGAGCTGCCAGCTGCGCTTGGACAGCCCGAACCAGAACCCGTCGATGACCGAGGTCGCCGCGCCGTGCCCAGCGGCGCCGAGCGAGACGAACAGCGGCGCGAAGTGCTCGGTCCTGGGGTGGGCGAGCTGCGCGGCCGGGGCGCGGTGCAGGAAGTCGGCGAGACCGTCGACGTCGCCGCGCGCCATGGCCTCCTGCGCCCAGTGGTCGAACTCGACCGACCAGGTGGGCGGTGTGTAGTCGGACCCGAACTGCGGGCGGAACGCGGCGAGATTGTGGGTGGTGAAGCCGCTGCCCATGATCAGCACGCCCTCGTCGCGCAGCGGCGCGAGCCGCCGGCCGACCTCGAGCAGCTCGGACGGGCCCAGGGTCGGCAGCGAGAGCTGGAGCACCGGGACGTCGGCATCGGGATACATCTCCACGAGCGGGACGTAGGCACCGTGGTCGAGCCCACGGTTCTCGTCCTGCAGCACCGGCGTGCCGGGACCGGTGAGTAACGCCGCGACGGACCGGGCCAGCTCGGGGGCGCCCGGCGCGTCGTAGGTGACGTCGTAGTAGCGCTGCGGGAAGCCCCAGAAGTCGTAGAGCAGCGGGACGGTCTGGGTCGCACTCACCGCGATCGGGGCGTGCTCCCAGTGGGCGGAGACGACGAGGATCGCGGTCGGACGCGGCAGGTCGGCCGACCAGCGGGCCAGCTGAGCGGTCCACGTCTCGTCGTCGGCCAACGGAGGTGCGCCGTGGCTGAGGTAGAGCACGGGCATCGTCGTCGCCGTCGTCATGGACTTCCTCCTGCTTAGTTGAACACTCAACCTTACCGCCGCAGCAGCTATTCCGCCTCCCGCCCCGTCAGCTGGTCCACCACGTGCTGGCGGAAGTTCCGCGCCGCTGGCAGCAACCGGCGCTCGCGGGACCACGCCAGCCCGATCTGCCTGTCGGCTCCCGGGTCGTCCAAGGCCAGGAAGCGCGCACCCTGTCCCGGGTCGGAGCCGCCCGGGCGCACCGGGACCACGGCGACGCCGAGACCCGCCCCGACGAACCCGAGCACCGTCGCGACGTCGTCACCCTCGAAGGCGACCCGCGGCGTGAAGCCGGCCTGGGCGCAGAGTTCCTCGCAGGTGCGCCGCAGCGCGAACTCGGGCGTGAGCATCACGAACGCCTCGTCGGCCACCTCGCGCAGCCGCGCACGCCGTCGCCGGCCGAGGGCGTGACCGGCCGGCACGGCAAGCCGGAGAGGCTGCCCGAGCAACGGTCGCCAGCGGATCGTCGGGTCCTGCGCCGGGACGGTGGTGATCTCGAGGTCGGCGACGCCGTCGAGCAGGGTCGGCCCGCGCAGCTCGTCGCGCACCTGGTGCAGCACGAAGCGGACGTCCGGGTACGCGCCGCGGAAACCGGCCACCAGTTCGGGGACGAGCCAGGCACCCAGCGTGGCCTGGAAGGCGACGACGACGGTGCCCGTGGCGGGATCGGTCAGCGCAGTGAGGGCGGCGATGCCGTCGTCGAGCTCGTGCAGGGAACGGTCCACGTGACGTTTGAAGGTCGAACCGGCCTGCGTCATCCGCAGCACCCGACCGCTTCGCCGCAGCAGCGGCACCCCGAGCTCGGACTCGAGGCGGGCCAGCGCGCGTGAGACGCCGCTCTGGCTGACCTGTTCCAGATCGCTGACCTCGGTGACCGTCACGCCGTCGGCAACCTGTTGGAACCACCGCAGGGTCGTGACGTCCATAGCGTTTCCTTTCATGCATCTTGCGCATGGTTGGGTCGACACCAAGGTATTGGACGCATGCGATCTGGCCGCGGACCCTGGACAGTGACCGAGAGGAGAACCTCATGACCCGCATCAACCGGCCCACCGCGACGCGCCTGCGCCAGTCGTTCGTCACCGCCCGCACCCGGCGCGAGGCCGAGCGCCGCCTGGCCCTCGACCTCGGCGCCTTCACCTCGCGCGCCGACCTGCTCGAGCTCGCCGCCATCTGCGACCGCTACGACGACGCCCTCACCGAGCCCATCCGCGAGAGCGTCGACTGGACACGCGCCGCCTGAGAACTGTCACTGTGAGTTACCTCGTCTAACGAACAACTCACGAACCCCCTAGAGTGCGTGGAACGCAGCGTCGCCCGGCGCCGCGTCCCCGCCCGCGGTGTCGGTGACCGGTCGTCACCGCAGTCTGCCCGGCAACGACGCTGAGGAGATGGCTGGTGTCGCCCACCGCGCGCACGCCCGACGTGCCGCCGTCCGGCGCGGAGGGGCTGGCGTCCCGTAACCGGTCGGGTGCCATCGGGCTGCTGGTCGAGGACGTCGGCAACCCGTTCTCGGCTGCCATCCACCGCGCGGTGGAAGAGGTCGCCCGCGCCCGCGGCGCCCTCGTGCTGGCGGCGAGCCTCGACGAGAACGCCGAACGCGAGCGCCGCGTGGCCGGCATGCTCATCGAGCGTGGCGCCGACGGGCTTGTCATCGTGCCCTGCGCGGACGATTACGGCTGGATGCGTGACCACCAACGCGCCGGGGTGGCGTTCGTGTTCGCCGACCGCGCCCCGCAGCCGTTGCAGGCCGACGCGGTGCTGTCGGACCACCGCGCGAGTGCACGCCAAGGGGTCGAACACCTGCTGGCCGGCGGCCACCGGCGCATCGCGTTTCTCGGCGACAACCTGCGCATCCAGACCGCGAGAGATCGCTACGCGGGGTACTGCGACGTGCTCACCCAGACCGGGCTGCCGATCGCTCCGGAGCTGGTACGTACCGACCTCCGGACAGCCGCTGCGGCATGTGAGGCCACGGTCGACCTGTTGCGGACCGCTGCGCCCACGGCCATCTTCGCCGGTCAGAACCTGGTGCTCGTCGGAGCGATCCAGGCGCTGCGCCGACTCGACCGGCAGGACCGCGTCGCGCTGCTCGGCTTCGACGACTTGACCCTTGCCGACCTCTTGCAACCGTCGGTGTCGGTCATCGCCCAACAGCCCGACATGATCGGCCACCTCGCGGCGCAGCGATTGTTCGCGCGGCTGGACGGGGACACGTCAGCACCGTCGGTGCAGCACGTCGCGACGCGGCTGATCACCCGCGGCTCGGCCGAGATCACACCTCGACCCGGCCGCTGACGCGGTCTGCAGTCCGGCCCGCAGCGTGCGTTACCTTGGCGCTGGTCGACGCAGGCGGGGCGGTAGCTCAGCAGGTTAGAGCAGGGGACTCATAATCCCTGGGTCGTCGGTTCGAGTCCGACCCGCCCCACAACCCCCGTCGCCGGCTCCATTGAGTGTGGTGAACGAACTGCTCGAGGACCGGCGGATGTCGCTGCGCGCCCGCGGGCGGTCGCTGCCGACGATCCAGTCGTACCCCCGCCCCTCCGAACTCGGCGTTCGGGGGCGGCCATCGCTTCGTCCCGGAGTGCCAGCTCGGCGATGACCTTCGGCGATCGACTACAGAAGCTTGATCGGACAGCGAGGGCCAGTGGCCCTTGCCAGCCCGCCGTCGGCCGTGATGAGCGAGCAGCCGAGCTGTTCGGCAAGTGCAACGTAGGTGGCGTCGTAGGCGCTGACATTGGCCCGTAGTTCGTACGCCCGCGACATAAAGGCCAGCACTGGGTACCGGTCGGCGGGCAGCGCTTCCAGATCGGCGATGGCCGCGGCGAACCGGTTCGCGGTCAGGTCCTTCGCCAGCCAACGCCGACGGAGCACGGACACCACCTCGACGTCGACAAGATCCGGAACGCTGAGGTCCTGCCCGGCGAGCGCGCCGCGGGCGCGAACTCCGTCGGCGCCGTCGTCCCCGACCGCGTTCGCCAGCACCGAGGCATCGACAACGATCACGAACGCTCGCGCTCGACCGCCAGATCGGACAGTGCCTGCTCGAAACCGACGGTCCCGCCGCGACGCGTCGCGATGCGGCCCAACACCTCGTCCATCGTCGGTCGCTCTGCCAACCGACGCATCTCGCCGGCCAAGTACTGCTGCAGCGATTGGCCGCGCTCGGCCGCACGGGCCTGCAATTTGGCGTGCACGTCGTCCGGCAGATCGCGTACCAACACATTCGGCATGCTTACATTATGCAAGCATGCTCCGTCAGGCGGCTACCAGCGGCTGGTTCTACGCACTGGCCTCGGGCAACCACGCTGCGTAGCGAACTCCCCGTCAGCCGAGCAGGACGACGACGAGTGCGAGAGCGGACACGCCGGCAACGGCAGCGAGCCAGGCGTCGGCAACCAGCCGCAGTAGGCGCCAGCGGTATCGCACATAGACTCCAGAACAAGGCGGCCGCGTGCGCGTCGATGTCCACAAGCTGTGCTTCCAGATCGTCGGCCAAGGAGGCGACCTGGGGATCGTCGAGCTGTCGGGGCAATGCTTCGACTCGCTTCCCGCCAACCGAGTCCAGACCCCGCGGGGGACATCCCCTTCATCCTTGGATCGCTCCGGAGGCGATTACGGTCAGTGTGGGGCAGGCGCCTCATCGGGTCTTGGCAAGCCACGCGAGAGCCGCCGTGACCAGGGCCGTCGTACCGACGTCGAGCGTGGGCTGGACGACCGGGGCGAAGAACGGTGAGTGGTTGACGGGGATGTCCTGCGAGACGCGCCCGGCCTGCGCCGCCCGCTCGTAGGCGTCGGGATCGACGCCGCCGATGCCCCAGTAGGTGTAGGGCACGCCGAGGGCGCTCGGTAGGTCGCTGAAATCCTCGCTCGCAGTCTGGAGCGGCAGGTCCACACTGTCGGCGCCGAAGACGTCGTCGAAGGCGGCGCGGACGCGCGCGGTGGTGGGCGAGTCGTTGTGCGTGGGCGGGAAGCGGTCGAACAGCTCGAAGTCGGGTTCTCGCGGCGAGGCAGATGCGTCGCACTCCGCGAGGACGATCCGTCGGATCGCGTCGAGGATCGTGGTGCGGGTTTGTTCGCTGTAGCTGCGGACGTTGAGCTGCAGGACGGCGTGGTCGTCGATCACGTTGCTCTTCGTGCCGGCCTGGATGCTGCCGACCGTCAAGACCGCGGGGTCGGTCGGCCCGATCTCCCGGGACACGATCGTCTGCAGCCTCAGGACGATCATGGCGGCCAGCACCACCGGGTCGACAGTCGCCTGCGGCATCGACCCGTGACCACCACGCCCGTAGATCGTGATCCGCATGCTGTCGGCTGCGGACAGGACGGCTCCGGGGCGCGTGGCGACCTGCCCGGCGGGGAACGGCAGCACGTGTTGCGCCAGGGCCACGTCGACGTCGCCCACGAGCGATTGCAGATCGTCGTCGATCATTCGCCGGGCCCCGTCACCCAACTCCTCGGCCGGCTGGAACAGCGCTATCAGGGTGCCGCTCCACGCGTCCTCGGCATCGGCGAGCAATGCGCTCGCGCCGAGCAGGCAGGTGACGTGGACGTCGTGGCCGCACGCATGCATCACCGGCACGGTCGTGCCGTCGGCGTCAGCGGCCGTGACCGTGCTCGCGTAGGGCAGTCCGGTCTGCTCGCGGACCGGGAGCGCGTCCATGTCAGCCCGGAGGAGAACAGTGGGCCCGTCACCATTGCGCAGGATGCCTACGACCCCGGTCCCACCGACGCCCGAGTGCACGTCATAGCCGTTCGACCGAAGCCGCTCGCCGACGGCATCTGCGGTGTGCTGTCTCCTCGTGGGACAGCTCGGGGTGCTGGTGCAGGTGACGGTAGAAGTCCTCCTGCCACGGACGAACCTGGTCGAGAGCGCCCAGTACGGCTGCGGTGGGTGAGGTGGAGGTCACGAGTGCTCCTTGTCGTCGGACTCGATGTCGCCCGGTGCGACGTTCCCGTCCCGAACCCGGCCTGCAGCGTGCCGACGACGACGCTGTCGACGGTCACGCGACGCCACCCGCAGCGGCGACCACGCATCTCCGCTGGGCAGGATCCATCCCCGCCACCGCGCGAGCAGGCACAGTCCGGCACCGAGCACCAGGGCCGTCAACGTTCCTGCCGTGGCGTACCCCTGGTCGTAGAGGATCACCAGTGCCCCGCTGGCCGCGGCCGCGCATGTGGCGTAGAGGGTGTTCCCGCCGAGGACAGCCGGAACGCGGCGCAGCACGATGTCCCGCACCGCTCCCCCACCGACGGCCGTGATCGTGCCGAGCAGCACAGCCGGCAGCCAGCCGAGCCCGACGTGCAGGGTCTTCTGCGCGCCGGCCGCAGCCCAGCAGCCGAGCGCGAGAGCGTCGATCACCGGCCAGACGCGGTCCCACAGCCGGCCCTCGACCCGCACCCCGAAGGCGAGGGCCGCCCCGGCGAACGCGGTGAGCGGATAGGCGTAGTCGGTCAACGCGATGGGGGTTCCGTGTTGGAGCAGGACGTCGCGGATCAGGCCGCCGCCGAGGCCGGACAGGAGCGCGAGCGTGGCGAACCCGACCGGGTCCAGCTTTTCGCGGCGAGCGATCACACCACCGAGAACGGCGTTGGCGAAGACCCCCGTCAGGTCGACCGCGCGAATGAGCTCGTTCACCGGCACGCTGCTCATCGCCTGGTGCTTCCTCTCCAGCGGCCAGTCGGGGCGCGCACCTCAGAGACTGGTTTCGGTGCTCGTGGTCATCGTGACTCCTGCGCCGGGTAGAAGCACTGGACGTCCTCAGCCTGCCAGCCGCCACAACTCACCGGTTCGTCGTCGGCGGATCCGTCGAGGCCGAACTGGCCCACTCGCGGGCGACGCCCACGTTCTGACTCCGCCGACGGCAGGTCGGGCGAGACACCGCTCCGCCCGCCGAGCACAATGAAAGCGACACGCCGAAGATGAGGCAGCGTGAACAACAGCCAGGGATTCGACGCGAAAAGGATCTCGCAGAGCGCTGCAGGGCCCGGAAAACGGGGCCTCCGCACAAGGGTGAGGCCGGTAGACCTCATAATCCCTGGGTCGTCGGTTCGAGTCCGACCCGCCCCACAACCGGCGTACCCCGGCAGACATTCGGGAAGGCGCCGCGAAGTATTGAAGGCTAACCAGCGCGCGCGTTGTGGTGTCTAACGCTGGTGGCGCCGAGCGACTCTGGCGCGGTACGCGGCGGCCTGGGCGCGCTGCGCATTCTCCGATCGTTCGCCGCGCATGCGTTGCGCAGTGCCCCATGCGTAGCCGGCACGCTGCGCCATGCGTTCGGTGATGTCGTTGGCCAGGATCGACATGAGCAGCACGACGCAGGCGCCGGTCACGAACGCGGTGAGCGCGCGTAGCGTTCCGGACGCCGGCAGCACGAGCACCAAGGCGGCCTCCGGGAGCACCAGTACGACCAGCACACGCAGCAGGTGTCTGAGAACCCACGTTCCGGTGGTGAGGTCGTGCAGCACCCACTCGGAGTACTGCGATGGCAACGATCCCACGATGGCGTAGCGCAACCACAGCACTGGGCCTGGACGGTTCATCCTACAAGCCTAACGCCAACCATTGGTGCACAAACGATTTGTGTGTAGCTACACTCGCGAGGTGGCCACTGCACAGTCAGACATCGACCCGCTGGCGCTGGAGCGACAGGTCTGTTTCGCGCTAGCCGCTGCGTCCCGCTCCGTCATCGGTGTGTACAAGCCAGTGCTGGAGCCGATGGGGCTCACGCACCCGCAATACCTGGTGATGCTCGCGCTGTGGGAGCGCTCGCCCCGGTCGCTGCGCGAACTCGGTGAGGTGCTCCATCTCGATCCTGGCACCCTGTCCCCGCTCGTCAAGCGCCTCGAACGCGCAGGGCTGGTCGTCCGGGAGCGGGACGCGCGCGATGAGCGCAACCTCGCTCTCACGTTGACCGCCGGCGGCCGCAAGCTTCGCCGTAAGGCGGAGAAAGTGCCGGCCCAGGTGATCGCGCGACTCGGCGTGCCGCTCGAAGAACTCGAACAAGCACGTGTCGTTCTCATGGCCCTTCTCGAGGCCGCGAGCCGGGCGACAAGCGTCTAGCCCCGTCAGCCGCCGGTTGCCGTGTCCAACCGCATTGACGAGTGGCTGGCTGCGGTCGGTGGCCACCAGCAGGATCGGCGCGTCCTGGCCGCCCGTACCGCGAAACTGAGCCGCGATCTGCTGGTTGGCCTCATAGCCGGGTCGGCCGGGCAGCCCGACGGCGACTGCGCCGTTGCGAGGCCGCGATCGATCAGGTGCAGTCCTTACTCGGTCTGACCTCTGCGCAGATGCAGGACTCAATCGCTTGCTGCACACAGTGTTGGATCATCGACAACGCTGATGGTGGCGGCGCAGGTAGGTCGTCCCATCCGCTGCCGCGTGCTTGGCGTTCGCGCAGGCCGCATGGCCCTGCCACCAGCGCCGCAGCAGCCTCATCGACGGTCCCATTCCTGCGCGAGCAGGTCGTAGGAGCGCACCCGCCGCTCTCGCTCGAACCCGGACGGGCGTCGCGCGGCGCGTGCCGGTCAGGTCAGCCCGAGAGCCGTCGCGAGTGACGTGAGGGCGGCGACGTGATCGTCGACGGACGACAGCCCCGCGCCCATCGTGTTGATCGACAGGTGGGTGGCACCGGCGGCGCGCCACGCTTCCACCGCGGCAAGCGTGGTGTCGACGTCGCCGCGCCAACTGACGCGGCCCTCCATACCCAGGGTGGACGGGTCGCGACCGGCGTCGCTCGCCGCGCCCTCGACGATCGCGCGGGCCTCGTCCAGATCGGGCCCGGGGCGGACCTGCGGGAACCAGCCGTCGCCGAGGCGCCCGGCGCGCCGATAGGCCGGCGGCGACGAGCAGCCGAACCACACCGGGATCGGGCGCTGCAGCGGCGCGGGGGCGATCCCGGCCCCGACCACCCGCTCGGCGTCGACCGTGCCGTCAACCGAGCGCTGGGTCCACAACCGGCGCAGCAGCTCCACCTGCTCGCCGCTGCGCCGTCCGCGCGTGGTGAAGTCCTGACCGAGGGCGTCGTACTCGACGCGGTTCCACCCGACGCCGACCCCGAGCCGGAAGCGCCCACCGGTGAGCAGGTCGATCTCCGCCGCCTGTTTCGCCACCAGCGCGGTCTGCCGCTGCGGCAGGATGATCACCCCGGTGACCAGCTCCAGCGAGGTGACGCCGGCCAGGAACCCGAACAGCACGAACGGCTCGTGGAAGGTCGTGTCGACGTCGTACGGACCGCGCCAGGGCGAGTGGACGGCCGGATCGGCGCCCACAACGTGGTCGTACACCAGCAGATGACGGTACCCCAGCTGTTCGGCGGCCTGGCCGTACTGCCGCACCGCGCCGACATCGCCGCCGAGCTCGGTCTGGGGGAACACCACTCCGATCCGCATGCTCCCGACGCTAGTGCCAGAGGTCGGCAGGGATGGGCACACTGCGTCCGTGACCCGGATCGCCTTGGGGACGGTCGCCGACCCGCACACAGGAGGTTCGCCTTGCCGCTGCCGACGCCCGGTGACGTTCTGAACCTGCCCGCCCGCCTGGCCAACGCGGGGTCCGAGGTGACGATGGCCCTGAGCCGCCTGCTGTCACCCGAGGGCCTCATCGGGCGGCTCGAGGCGATGACCAAGGACCCGAACAGTCCACTCGGTCGCCTGGCCGCGTTGGCCCGGGCTGCGGCCCCGGATCGACCGCTCGGCCGCGCCATCGCGCCGGGCGGCATGCTCGACCGCGTCCTGGCCGACCAGGGTCCGCTCGACCGCCTGCTGGCCGACGACGGGGCGCTTACCCGGCTGCTCAGGCCCGGCGGCCCGGTGGACATGCTCGTCACGCCGAACGGACCCTTGGAGCGCCTGCTCGAGCCGGGCGGGCCGCTCGACCGCATCACCGCTCCGGACGGGCTGCTCGAGCGGCTGCTCGCCGATCGTGGGATCGCGCAGCGCATCCTCGACGACGACGGCTTCGTCGACAAGCTGGTCGCCGAGGGCGGCACCCTCGACCAGCTCGTCGCGCTGGGCGAGAAGCTGGAGAAGATCCAACCCACGTGGGACGGACTCATCGAGGTCATGCCCAGGCTGCGTGACTCCATCGAGCAGCTCAGTCAGGCCGTGGTCCCGCTGTCCGACCTCGCCGACCGCGTGCCCCGGCGGCGTCGCGCGAGCCGGGAAGTCGCCACCGCCGAGTCCTGACTCCGCACGGACCTTCGGATCCTGGGTCTCCCTGCGTGCAAGCGGTCCCCAAGCGATCGCCAACGGGGTGCGGCACGGTCGACCAGGCACGGACCGAACCGGGAGACGACCATGACTGCTCACCTGACGAGCCCGCAATGCTGAACCGCGACTACCTGCTCAGATGGGGTGCCGGAACGCCGTTCGCCGGCGAGACGCGGTTCGGCGGTACGGACGGGCTGCTGTCCGCGCTCGACCTGGTCGCGTGCGAGTCCATCGCGGCCGGGGTGCCGCTGCGCGCCGACCTCTACACCGCTCCGACCGTCCTGGACCCGCTGATGATCCAGTTCACCGTCGGCGACCCGGCGGACGAGATGCTGGTGTGGCACCTGGACGGCGAGGCCGTCGGTTGCCCGGTCGACCCGGCGACCCTGCGCGACGCGCTGATCGTGTATCTGATGGTGGGCGAGCGGGCCGCCGCCCTCGACTGGCAGCTGCTGCCCGGTGATTGAGACGCGGCCGGCTAGGTGGTGACCTCGGTCGAATAGGCGACCGGGTGGTTCCCGCCCTGCTCCAGGAAGTGCTCGTTGATGGCCTGGGCGATCAGGTCGTGCTGATGAGGATCGGGGTCCAGCAGTCCCAGTACGTAGGCCTCGACCTCGAGCCTTCCGGCCGTTCCGCCGAAGACGGCCTGCCGCGTCCAGATCTCCTCGTAGCTGAGGCCCGACATCACGGCGCCCTGATAGAGGCTGTACTTCTGTCCTGGGCGGCTCATGTTGCGGGCTTCGGATGCGGCGAGGAGGTGAGCAGGTCACGCGCGAGCGTCGCGACGCCGCGGTCCTGATCCAGCGAGCGTCGCACCATCTCGGCGAAAGCCCGGCGCTCGTCCAGACCCTCGCGTTCGCCCAGCAGCTGCAGCGCGGACGCGATGATCCGCGCGTCCTCGCTGCCGCGAGGGTCGGCCGGTAACGCCCCGGCGTCGTGGGCGGCGGTGGTGCCCGCGCGTGGACCACGAAGGACTGCGTACGGGTCCGCGGCCAGCAGGGCGCCCGTGCATCGCGCCAGAAGTTCGGCGACCGCCCGAGCGCGCGGTGTGTCGAACGCCGAGGAACTTCTGGCGTACAGGTTCAGCGCGGACGGTCGGCCCACCGTCGCCAACGGCAGCGAGAGCGAACTGCGAACGTCGTGCGACAACGCGACCTGGGCGAACTCGCGGTACGTCTGCTCGTGAGCCATGACGTCGACGGCGTGCACCGCGCCCTCCCGGCACGCCGCGATGCACGGTCCGTCGTCGTCGGCGTACTGCGCGCTGTCGAGATCGAGCGCGAGCGCGTTGGACGCCACGGGTGTCCGGAAACCCGTGTCGACCGCCTCGGTGATGCTGCAGCCCACGCTGTCGGACGACACCGTCGTCCCGACGGTCATCGCCAGGGACAGCAAGGCCCGGCGTTCGCGATCGGACTCGATCGCGGCGGGCGCCCCGGCGGCCGTCACCAACCGCTTCCACACAACCTCGGTGTTCATGCCTCGTCCTGGTAGTCGGCCCAGGCACCGGGCCGTCGGCGTGCGTGTTGCGACCCAGTATAGGAGACCGGTGATCGTTCTATGCGCAGAGGGCGCGGAGGATCTTGACGACCCGGGCCGGTTCGAGGCGGCAGGTCGCGCGGCCCACGGACAGCTCGCACCGCACCACGTCGGGCACGTCGGTCGGCATCGGCCTGGGCCACACCCAGGTGCCCTCGTCATCGGCGAGGCGACGTGCGTTGGCGATGAACTTGTCCTGGCCCACGTCGAACAGCAGGTGCATCATCGGCGTCTGCGGCGGGTCCGGCACGACGCGGACTCCGTCGACGCCGGTAAGGGCCGCGGCGATCGCCCTGGCGTGCGCGAGCCGCGTGGGCATCTCGGCCAGAGCGTCCGGCAGCCTGGCCAGAGCGGACGCCGCAGCCGGCCACATCGCGAACAGCGTGCCGCCCAGCCGGTGTCGCCACTCGCGAACCTGATCCACGACCTCCGGCGAGCCGACGACACAACACCCGGGCAGCGCGCCGATGCCCTTGTAGAACGAGACGTAGGCGGTGTCGAACAGTCCGGCGATCTCGTCCAGGGGTCGTCCGTACCCGGCTGCCGCCTCCCACAGCCGCGCACCGTCGAGGTGGGCCGCCGCGCCGCGGTCCCGGGCCCAGGTGACCTGCTCGACGAGATCGAGCCAGTCGGGCAGCTGACCGCCGAGGTCGCGTTGGGGCAACTCCCAGACCACCGCGGCAAGCGGCTCGGCGACGCCGTCCAGATCGTCGCGGGTCAGCAGCCGGTGACGGTCCCCCACAGCCCGGCCCGTCATCGCGTGCACGCGCGAGTACGCATCGCCCTCATGCGTCGCGAGGTGGCACATCGGATGCCACAGCACGGTGCGGTGCCCACGCCGGTCGGCGTGCACCCGCAGGGTGGCGGCCTGTGCCATCGTCCCGCTCGGCAGGAACACGGCAGCCGGGAAGCCGAGCAGGTCGGCCACCGTGGACTCCAGGTCGGCGACGACACCCCCGTCGCCGTAGAGGTCCGCCACCACCGCGTCGTCGATGGACGCCAGCACGTCGGCGGGCCGAACCAGCCCATCGCCCTGCAGGAACGTCTGGCAGCGCTCGCGCCGGGCCCGGGTCTCGTCGTCCATCGGACCCACTCTGCCAAAGCCCACCGCCGTGACCGGCGCGGCGCCCGTGCCGATACGTGTAGGACGTTGTCGCGTAATGCCCGATACGCGAGGACCGCATTTCGGACGACCCGCCCATAAGCGGCTTCGCACCACCACAATCTCGCGAACAATGGCGGTGCACCACCATCGGAAAACAGTCCGGGGCGCAACCCTCTCTGCCTATCATAATGATCATTAAACGGGCCGTGTCCGGCTCCTGACGCTGCACCAGCGACGATCGGGACTCACGATCTTGGGCCAGCAGCGGCGGTACTCGTGCAATTGATCTTGGATAACACACTGTTCCCACGGCCAATTCGCACGATTCGGTTACGTCCGCGCCGCGAGCCGCCACAAGCTATGTATTTGTTCTGCCGGACGGTGCATCCTTCTCACGACAATGGGGGCCTGCAAATCATTCGAGAAGGTGATTCGTGGTGTTAGGTATTCGCGTGGCGACGGGGTCGCAGCAGGGCACGGTGATTCCGATCAGCTCGGCGGTGGTTATCGGTCGGGAGGCGCCGCCGCCGGGAAATCTCAGTGGTGACGCGACGCTGTCGCGCCAGCACGCCCGGATCAGTCCGGAGAGCGACGACTCGGCGATCGTCGAGGACCTCGGCTCGGCCGCCGGGACGCTGCTCAACGGGCGGCGGCTCGAGGCGCCCACCCGGGTCCGGGCCGGAGACCGCCTCGAGTTCGGGATGGTCACGGCCACCGTCGAGGCGACGTCCGCACCGCAACGCCCCGTGCCCTACGGCGGGGGCGGTGGGGGCGATGCCCACGCGACCCAGCGCATCTCCACGCTGCCTCAGTACGAGGCGTTCAACGCGCCGCAGTCGGCGTCCGCCGGTTCGTACGGCGCGGCACCAGCCGGGGCGGCGCCAGCCGGGGCGGCTCCCTACGGCTCGGCACCAGCCGGGGCAGCTCCCTACGGCTCGGCACCAGCGGGGGCGGCGCCCTACGGGTCGTCGCCGGTCGGTCCACCGCCCGGCGGCGGTGCGCCGCCGCCCTGGCAGTCCACGTCGGGTCCGTCCTCGGGCGGCGGCCGTGGCCGCACCCGCGCCCTGGTCGGCATCGGAACCGTGGTCCTGCTGGCCGCGGCAGGCGTCGGAGGTTGGTTCATCGGCCACCACAACAAGGCGTCGGCGTCCTCCACGTCGGCCTCGCTGACGTCGGACAGCGGCACGCCGGCCTTCGTCTGCAAGCCGGCCAACGCCGGCACGCCCGGCGCCGGCCACTACCGCTTCAACACCTCGGCGTGCGAGAACGGCACGACCGACGTCACCGAGTTCCGGTTGCCGATCCACAAGGGCGTTTCGGGCGGCCACACCGTCTGGTACGTCATCATGGATACCTCCGACAGGGCCACGTCGAAGCGCCTCGGCGTGAACTACGTCCCCAAGCTGGCCAACGCCAAGGGGACCAAGGCGGTCCAGAAGGTCACTGTTGCGGGCGACGGCACGGTCACGTTCCCGGGCACCGTGGACTTCAACCACAAGCGGGTGATCGTGCCCAGCGCGACGGGCTTCCCGCCCAAGAAGGCCGCTCCCCCGTCGATCGGCGACGCGAAGTACAGCCCGGTCATCGAGCTGCCGAACGGCGTCTTCGAGAACGCGCCGCAGATCTCCAACCCGTCCGGCAACGCAGACAAGGTGATCAAGCTCGACACCAAGAAGATGACGGTCGTCTTCCGCGCGCAGCACGGCTTCTACGAGGACAAGTCCGTCCACTACGCGTCCTTCGACGCCTCCGACCCGGGGGTTGCCGCGATCGAGGACGTCACCTACGCGCCCAACCTCAACGCCGCGCCCGGACTGAACAGCGAAGACCTCAAGACCTCCGCCAGGGAGACGCTGATCGCCTTCGTGAACGGGCCGGCTGCGCCGGGCAACCAGCTCGACCAGGGCGTCAACTACGCCCTGAAGACGGGCGGGGCCAACCCGACGCCGCTGAACCTGCTGCACGAGGCGCCACAGCTGGCCAAGCACGCCGACGTCGGCGCTCCGGAGTACTCGCCGCTCTGGGACGTGCACCTGGCCCAGTGGACCCCGTTCGCGATCAACGCCGGTGACCGCACGCAGTTCCGCAGCGTGAACACCGTGCTGGCCGATCTGACGGTGCCGGTCGACGGCGCGAAGCCGCTGGTCACCGGCCCGGGCGGGGCGAAGTTCGGAGCGGTCGGCGTCATCGTCAACTGCCCTCTGGTCAGCATCGACATCCCGTAGGTGAACCGACCGCGCTGCCTGCACGTAGCGACTGGTACGGACACGGCGTTTCGGAATCGGAGAAGGTGGTAGCGATGCGTGCTCAACGGTCGGCACTCAGCTGGGTCTTGATCGCCGTGGTGGTGGTGGGGTTGGTCGTCGACGCGATCGTGCACTTCGACCTCGCGTCGAACTTCGCGAACAACAAGACGAGCACCTTGAGCGAGGCGGATCTCTTCCGCGCGGAGGCGGTCGTCTCGCTGGTGGTGGCACTCCTCGTCGTGGTGCTGCCGCGGTGGTACACGGCAGCGCTTGCCTTCCTGGTCGCGGCGTCCGCCGCGGCCGTGGCGGTCATCACCCGGTACTCGAACATCGGCAAGATCGGTCCGATCCCGAACCTGTACGACCCTTACTGGGCGCCGAGCGGGAAGGTGCTCAGCGTGATCGGCGAGGCCGCGGCGGCGATCGCCGCCGCGGCCTTGATCGCCGTACTGCGTACGCGTTCGCGCCGCACGGAGTCGTCGTTCAGCCGGGTGTGAACCGCGGCGACAGGGCGTAGCGCAGCAGGACGACGTCGCCGATCTGCCGCACCTCGGCCAGAGCCGCCCGGCGGTGCGCGTGCCACGGGAAGTTGCCCTCACCGACGAAGCGGTGGGCCTGCGCGTCACCGATGAACAACGGCGCGACGACCAGTTGCAATTCGTCGGCGAGGTCGGCGGTGAGGAACTGCGTGTGCACCGTCCCGCCACCCTCGACCATCAGGCGGGCGATACCGCGGTCGGACAGGTCGCGGCTGACGCGGTCCATGCACAACGCACCGTCACGGGTCGCGTCGATGCCCACGACGGTGGCCAGGTCGCCGAGCCGCCGGCGCAGGCCCGGGGCTGTCTCAGCGGGGCAGTAGACGAGTTTCCCGGCCGCGCCGGTGCGGAAGAACGCGGCGGCCGGGTCGAGGTCGCCGCGCCGGGTGACGGTGACCTTCACCGGGTCGTCGGCCACTCCGCGCGCTGCGCGCTCGTCGCGGCGACGCGCGGACTTGACCAGCAGTCGCGGGTTGTCGTTGCGCACGGTCGCGGCGCCGACCAGGATCGCGTCGCAGCTCGCGCGCACGGCGTCGACGCGGTCGAAGTCCGCCTCGTTCGACAGCGGCAACCGCTTGACCGCGGCGCCGTCGATGAAGCCGTCGATCGACATGCCGCAGCTGAGCAGTGTGTACGGGCGGTCAGCCACGGCCCGCTCCGACGAGGACGCGGTCGTCCGGCTCGGCCGGCAGCGGACTGCGGCGCATCGCCCGGGCGACGAGGACCACCGCGCCGGGCAGGCTGGCCACGAAGACGAGGACGCCGAACGCGGTCGCGGCGGCGATGCCCTGGTCGGCACCCAGGCCGGCACCGGCGAACGCCCACGCCGCGACGCCCTCACGCGGGCCCCAGCCGCCGACGTTGGCCGGTAGCGCCGCAGCCACCAGTACCAGCAGCGCGAGTGGTACCAGCACGCGCAATCCGGCGCCGATGCCGACGGTCCGGGCTGCGATGACGAAGACCGCGACGTGACCGGCGAGCACCGCCAGCGACAGCAGCGTCACCGCCGGCCATGCGCTGCGGGCGAGCACCGCGTCCCGAAGGTCGACGCGGGCCGTGCGCCAGGCGCGGGCCCGGCGGGACGTGCCCGAGGACGTGCCGACGCGGCGCGACTGCACGTGGAGGACAACAAGAACGAGCGCAAGCACGAGGCAGCCCGCGAGCAGGACCGGCAGCACCGGCCGTACCGGCGAGGGCACGACGGCGAGCACGACGGCCGCGACCGCCAGCTGCACCACCTGGCCGGCGACGCGTTCCCAGCCGACGGCGCGAAGCCCCCGGCCGAGGTCGCCTGTGGCTCGTCCATGATCGAACCCGCGGTGCACGTCACCGAGCACGCCGCCGGGCAACGCCGTGTTGAGGAACTGCGAGCGGTAGTAGGCACCGATGGCCACGTGCAGTGACAAGGTCATGCCGAGGCCACGGGCAACCAGCTGCCACCGCAGCGCGCTGCAGGCGGTGACCACCGCGGTGATCAGCCCCGCGAGCAGCACCGCGGGCAGGCGGACGTCGCGCACGCCCTGCAGGAACGGCCCGGCGCCGACGTGCCAGGCGATGGCGAGCAGGATTGCGAGCCCGGCCGCAACCCGTGCCCACGCCCATGCCGTCCGTTTCACCCGTCCTCCGTTCCCTGCCCGCCCCACGGATCTGGCGGTCGTCCGGTTCACCATCCGACAGCCGCCTCGACAGCGTGCGCGGTCTCGGCCCAGCCCGGAAGAGATCCGCGCCGGCGCGCCGCGGCACGGCGCAGCGCCGCCCGCTGTTCGCCGTTCGTGAGCCATGCGTGCAGCGCCGCGGCGAGGGCGAGCCGATCGCCCGGAGCCACGAGCACGCCGCCGTCGCCGACCGCCTCGGGCACTCCCCCGACGTCGCACGCGATCACCGGCAGGCCGTGCGCGAGCGCCTCGGTGAGCACGAGGCCGTACATCTCACCGCGGGACGGATGGACGAGCAGGTCGGCCGCTGCGTAGGAGTGGTCGAGGTAGACGCCGGGCAACGGGCCGCGGAACTGGACGCGGTCGGCGACGTCGTGCCGGCGCAACCGCGCGACGAAAGTGGGGTCGTGCTCGAGGCTGCCGACGCACACCAACCGCCACGGCAGGTCCTCCAGCTTCGAGAGCGCGTCCAGCAGCACGTCGTGACCCTTGTGCGGTGCGACGACGCCGACGCAGAGCAGCACGCCGCCGTCCGCCGAACCGGGCGCGAGCGGTGCCGGGTCGGCGCCCGGCCGGGCCACGTGCACGCGCCCGGGTGGAACGCCGTAGTCCGCGATCGTGCGGTCCCGTCCCCAGTCGCTCGTCGTGACGACCCGTGCGGAGGCCGACAACACGGCCCGCTCCCCCGCCGCGCCGGTGAGCATGTGGACCAGCACGCCGAGACGCAGGCGCCCGGCGGCGCGGACGAACGCGGCCGGCCAGGCATACGCCACCAGGCCGTCGACCAGCACCGCGGCGCCGTCCGGCACGCTGTCGAGCACGGTCAGGTCGTCACTGCGGTGCTCGCACACTGCACGGCCCGTGGCGCGTAGCTCGTCGCAGAGCCGCCGGTCGAAGCGGTTCCCGCCGCTGGGGCGCGACGGGTCGTCGATGCCGGCCGGAACCACGAGGTGCAGCACGGTCAGAGCGCCCGCTCGTACGCCGCCGACGCGACGTGCGATTCGTGCAGGGTGACCGCGATCGCGGTGATCCCGCGGGCCGTCGCACCGAGCGCGCCGTCCTGCACCCGGTCGGCCAGCCGGTCGGCCACCAGGCGCGCCAACCACTCGGTCGAGGTGTTCGTGCCGGGGAACACCTCGTCCAGGTTGCGATAGGTGAGCCCACCGATCACCTCATGCAGCTGCTGCGTGGCCAGGCCGATGTCGACGACGATGTTGTCGACATCGAGCTCGGCGCGACGGAAGGTCGCATCCACGACGTAGGTCGCCCCGTGCAACTGCTGCGCCGGGCCGAACACCTCGCCGGCGAAGCTGTGGGCGATCATCATGTGATCGCGGACGGTCACGCTGAACACGCGGTCTCCTCGTCGTAGCGGACGGTGTGGCAGCCGGGCGGCAGCTCGCCCGACGCGAGCCGGCGCATCACCTCGGGCAGCTCCCCGAAGCGCCAGTCCCCGCCCAGCAGCGCGTCGTACGCGGGGTCGCGCAGCAGGTCGAGAGCCAGCGCCAGGCGCTCGGCGTGGGTGCGTGAGGCGCAGGGTGACACGGTCCCCACCTGACTCGAACGGATCGTGAGCCGCCGCGCGTGGAACGCGCCACCCAGCGCGAGCGGCACCTCGGCGTCGCCGTACCAGCTCACTTCCACGACCGTGCCGTCGGTACGCAGCAGGTCGAGCGAACGCTGCAGGCCGGCCGCGGTCGCGCTGGTGTGCACGACGAGGTCACGCTCGCCGGGCGCGTCCTCGGGCCGGGTGAACGCCACACCCAGGGCGGTCGCCACCGCCTCCCGCGAGGCGTCGACGTCGGCGAGCACGACCTCGACGCCGGGCATGCCGGCCAACAGGCGCGCGACGCAGCAGCCCACCGCGCCCGCGCCCATCACCACCACCCGCGAGCCGATCAGCACGGCCGCGTCCCAGAGCGCGTTGACCGCCGTCTCGACCGTGCCCGCCAGCACGGCGCGCCGGGTCGGCACGCCCTCGGGCACAACGGTGATCGCGCTCGCCGGGACGACGTAGCGGGTCTGGTGCGGATACAGGCAAAACACGGTGCGACCGGCGAGGTCGTCGGGTCCCTGCTCGACGACGCCGACGTTGAGGTAGCCGTATTTCACCGGCCCGGGGAACTCGCCGTCCTGGAACGGGGCGCGCATGGTGTCGTACTGGCTCGGGGGGACGTGGCCGGTGAGGACGAGTCGCTCCGTGCCACGGCTGATGCCCGACGCGATCGTGCGCACCAGCACCTCGTCCGGGCGCGGGGCAGGCACCGTCACCGGACGCAGCTCACCGCGTGCTCGTGGGTGCGTCCAGAACGCCCTGGCCGTCCGGGCCCTGTCCATCCGGCCATCCTTGCGCGCCACGCCCGTCCTGCTGAACCCTTCGGGCTCCATTTCCGTCGGAGCTGGTGTCACGATGACCACCACGGAGGCGAGATGCGCGATGTTCGACGCGACTTGACGGTCGGCGCGGCCGGCCAGGTCACGCTGCTCGCCGCGCTGCACCTGACGGTCGGGCTGGGGGCAGCCGCCGTGGCGGCCGGCCTCTGCTTCGGTGCGTCGGTCGTGCTGCTGCTGGCCCGGGCGCTGCCCACCGGCTCGCTCGGCCTCGCGAACCGCATCACGCTCGGGCGGTCCGTCCTCGTCGGGGGGGTCGTCGCGCTCGTCGCGGCCGGAGCCGTCCATGCGGCCACGATCACCGCACTGGCCTCGGTGGCACTCGTTCTCGACCTGGTCGACGGCTGGGTCGCGCGTCGGTGGGGCGAGGTCACCGAACTCGGCGCCCGCTTCGACATGGAGGTCGACGCCGCCCTGATCCTCGTGCTGAGCCTGGCGGCGGCGCCGACGTTCGGGTGGTGGGTGCTCGCCGTCGGCCTCGCGCGCTACGCCTTCGGACTGGTCGCGCTTGCAGTGCCGTGGCTACGCGCACCGACCCCGCCGTCGCGCTGGCGCAAACTGGTCGCCGCCGTGCAGGGTGTCACCCTGACCGCAGCGGTAGCGGCGGTCGTGCCCGAGACGCTGGCAGGCCTCGCGCTCGCCACCGCGCTCGCCCTGCTCGCGCACTCCTTCGCCGGCCAGATCGGGTGGTTGTGGCGGCACCGAGCGGGCCGCGCGGAGGTGCCCGCCGCCCGCCGCGGCGGTCCCGTCCTGACCGGCGTGGCGTTCGTCGTGGTCTGGGTCGCGTTGCTCGTACCTGCGCGGCTCGACCGGCTGGGGTTCGCCGCCTTCGGCCGCATCCCCATCGAGGCCCTGGTTGTGGTCGCCGTGGCTCTCGTGCTGCCGGATCGAGGACGACGTGTGCTGGCGGTCGGCGCCGGCCTGCTGCTGTCGGCCTCGGTGCTGCTGCGGGTGCTCGACATGGGCTTCCACAACTTCCTGGACCGGCCGTTCAACCCGATCACCGACGTCGGCACGTTCGGGCCCGCCCTGGGCGTCCTGTCGGACTCGATCGGGCACGGCTGGGCGGTCGCCGTCGCGGCGGCCGCGGCGGCGCTCGCGATCGCGGTGGTCGTGCTGATCCCGTGGTGTGTCCTGCGGCTGACACGCGCCGCCGCGCGGCACCGCATGGCGACCGGGCGGGCGGTCGGCGTGCTCGCGCTGGCGTGGGTGGTCTGCGCGGGGCTCGGGCTGCAGATCGATCCGGGTGAGCCGCTCGCCTCCTCTGACGCCGCGGTACCGGTCTACGACCACGTCCGGGACGCCGGGGTGGCGGTCGAGGACGGCCATTCCTTCTCGGCGGAGCTGCGCTCGCGCCGTGACCCGCAGGCCGACGCCCCACCCGGCTCCGTGCTGTCGAAGCTGCGCGGCAAGGACGTGCTGCTCGTCTTCGTCGAGAGCTACGGGCAGGTCGCGGTGCAGGGCTCGCCGATCGCGGCGCGGGACGACGCGGCGTTGCGCGCGGACACCGCCCAGCTGACCTCCGCCGGGTACGGGTCACGCAGCGCGTTCCTGACGTCGCCCACCTTCGGCGGCATCAGCTGGCTGGCACACTCGTCGATCCAGTCGGGCCTGTGGATCGACAGCCAGACCCGGTACGACAAGCTCGTGGCGAGCCGGCGTTACACGCTCAGTGACGCGTTCAGGCGCGGCGGATGGCGGACCGTTTCCGACATCCCGTCGGACACTGGCGGCTGGCCGGAGGGAAAGTCCTTCTACCACTACGACGCGCTCTACAACGCCTCGAACACCGAGTACCGCGGCCCGCAGTTCGGCTACGCGCGCATCCCCGACCAGTACAGCCTGGCCGCACTGCACGCGCGGGAATTCGCGCACCCGCACGCCAAACCGGTGTTCGCCGAGATCGACCTCGACTCGTCGCACACGCCCTGGGCGCCGCTGCCGTCGATGGTGCCGTGGGCACAGCTCGGCGACGGGAGCATCTATCGACAGCAGCTCGTCGGCCAGCCCAGCCGGTCGCAGGTGTGGCGCAATCCCCAGCACGTGCAGGCGAACTACGCGCAGTCGATCCGGTACTCGCTGTCGTCGCTCGTGTCATACGTGACGACCTTCCGCGACCCGAACCTCGTGATGGTGCTGCTCGGCGATCACCAGCCGTGGAACGAGGTCAGCGGCCGCAACCCCACGCACAACGTGCCGATCTCGATCATTTCCGCCGACCCCGCAGTACTGGGGGCCATCGACGGCTGGCGCTGGCAACCGGGCCTGCTGCCTGGCCCGTCCGCCCCGCTGTGGCGGATGGACGCCTTCCGCGACCGATTCCTCGACGCGTACAGCGCAGCGCCGGCCACGGTGACCTCCCACGTGTCGCACTGAGGCGCGGTGGTGGCAGGGTGATCATGTGGTCGAGCGACGGGCACAGGCGGCGCGGCGTCGGCGGTTGTCCTATGACCGCATCGTCGCGACGGCGCTGGAGCTGATCGACGAGCAGGGCATCGGGGTGACCTCGATGCGCACCGTCGGCGAGCGTCTCGGCGTCCGCGCGATGTCGCTCTACCGCTACGTCGACAATCGCGAGGGGCTGTTCGACGCCGTGGTGGACATGATCGTCGGCGAGCTGGACCGGGAACTCGACATCGCGGCCGAGCCGGTCGAGGGGTGGCGGGTGTACCTGCAGGACCTGGCCTACGGCGTGCGGCGTTACGCAATCGCGCACCCCCGCGCCTTTCCGCTCGTGGCCACCCGGCCGCCCGACGCGCCCTGGGTGAATCCCCCGCTGCGGTCACTGCGGTGGATCGAGGCGATGCTCGCGACGCTGCGCCGCGAGGCTTTCACCGACGATCAGCTGCTGTTCGCCTACCGCAGCTTCAACAGCTTCCTGTTGGGGTTCCTGCTGCTGGAGACCAGCGGCATGGTGCTGCGTGATCCCCAGCCGGGTGACGGTACGTTTCAGACCGGCGGTTCGGAGGAGACGACGAGTCCGGACGACCCGGTTCCCGGGCCGCTGAGCCCGACCCGATCGGGCGAACAGCAGCAAGGGCTCACGGCAACCGAGACGCAGGACGGCCTGCTCACGCCCGGAAGCGGCGTCGCACCCGACGAGTACCCGGCGATCTTCGACTTGAGCGAGGGCCTCGCGGCGGAGTACTACGAGACCGAATTCCGGACGGGGTTGTCGACCACGCTGGACCGCATCGCCACTTACCTGCAGGAGTAGGTGTGCCGCGGCGCGCGGGTACACACGGGCTTTACACCGCAAACTTATGGTGTAAGCGTCCCTGCTCCCGGGTAGTCCACGAACGACCGACGATTTTGTCCCTTTCGTGGAGCTACGCCGATGTCTGCAACGAATCACGGTGCGAACAGCGCACACCGCACCGACGCCCCTTCCGGCGGTAACGCCTCTGCCGACGGGGACAACTCCCGGGGCTCCGATACCCCGGACACGCCAACCGAGCTGCCGAAGAAGTCCTGGATCTCCGTGCTGAAGCGCGCGGTGGGCCAGATCAAGCAGGACGAACTCACCGACCGTGCGGCAGCGCTGACGTACTACGGCGTCCAGGCGATCTTCCCGGGGCTGCTCGTCCTGGTCTCGATCCTGGGGCTGCTCGGCCACTCGACGACGCAGACGCTGCTGAACAACCTGGGCAGCATCGCCCCGGGCAGCGTGAAATCCACCCTCCAAGGCATCATCACCAACTCCCAGAAGCAGAAGGCCACCGCCGGAATCGCCGGCATCGTCGGCATCCTGCTGGCGCTGTGGTCGGCCTCGGGTTACGTGTCCGCGTTCATGCGTTCGTCGAATGCGATCTACGGCGTCGACGAGGGGCGCCCGATCTGGAAGACGGCGCCGACCCGCCTGCTGATCACGTTGTTCACCGTCATCTGCCTCGTCGCCGGTCTGGTCATCGTCGTGGCGACGGGCTCCGTCGCGACCCAGTTGGGCAAGACGCTGGGTGTGGGATCGGCCGCGATCACCGCGTGGGAGATCGCCAAGTGGCCGGTGCTGCTCATCATCTTCATTCTCATCCTCGCCGTGCTGTACGGCGCGGGCCCCAACGTCAAGCACGGCGGCGCGAAGTGGATCAGCCCGGGCGCGGTCCTCGCCGTCGTGGTGTGGCTGATCGCGTCCGGTCTGTTCGCCTTCTACGTGGCGAACTTCTCCTCCTACAACAAGACCTACGGTGCGCTCGCCAGCGTGATCGTCTTCCTGGTCTGGCTGTGGATATCGAACCTGGCGATCCTGCTCGGCGCCGAGTTCGACGCCGAACTCGAGCACGAGCGTGCGCTGCACGAGGGCGTCTCCCCGGACACCGAGCTGTTCGCGATGGTCAAGGACACACGCAAGCTCGATGACGACGACACGCGCGACGCCGAGCAGACCGCCGCCGTCCGTACCGCCTCCCGCGAACGCAGTCAGAGCAGCTAGTCACCGCGCACAGACGCTCGTCGGATCGCCGGGAAGAGCCGGCGATCCGACGGCGTTCAGCCCCCATGAAGCGAATCGGGTTCCTCTCCTTCGGGCACTGGTCGGCGTCGCCGCACTCGCAGACACGGTCGGCCTCCGACGTACTGCAGCAGTCGATCGAGCTCGCCGAAGCGGCCGAGGAGTTGGGCGCCGACGGCGCGTACTTCCGGGTTCACCACTTCGCCAACCAGCTCTCGTCACCGTTCCCGCTACTCGCAGCCGTCGGCGCGCGGACCAGCCGCATCGAGATCGGCACCGGCGTCATCGACATGCGTTACGAGAACCCGCTGTACATGGCCGAGGATGCCGGCTCCGCCGACCTCATCTCCGGCGGACGGTTGCAGCTCGGCATCAGCCGGGGATCGCCCGAACAGGTCGTCGACGGTTTCCGATACTTCGGCTACGTCCCGGACGAGGGTTCCGACGACGCCGCGATGGCACGCGAGCACACCCGCGTCTTCCTCGAGGTGCTGAAGGGTGAGGGGTTCGCCCAGCCGAACCCGCGACCGATGTTCGCCAACCCGCCGGGGCTGCTGCGCGTCGAACCGCACTCGCCGGGACTGCGCGACCGGATCTGGTGGGGCGCCGGAACGCGCAAGACGGCCGAGTGGACCGCCGAGCAGGGCATGAACCTGATGAGTTCGACGCTGCTCAGCGAGGACACCGGCGTGCCGTTCCACCAGCTTCAGGCAGAACAGATCGAGCGATTCCGCAAGACCTGGGCCGATGCCGGACACACGCACGAGCCGCGGGTGTCGGTGAGTCGTAGCATCTTCCCGATCGTGAACGACCAGGACCGGGCCTACTTCTGGAACGAGCGCGGCTCGCAGGACCAGGTCGGCTACCTCGACGGCGGGGTCGCCCGCTTCGGCAAGACCTACACCGCTGAGCCCGACCGCCTGGCCGAGCAACTGGCGGAGGACGAGGCGATCGCGGCGGCCGACACGCTGCTGCTGACCGTGCCCAACCAGCTCGGCGTCGACTACTGCGCGCACGTCCTCGAGTCGCTGCTGACCCACGTCGCGCCGGAGCTCGGCTGGCGCTGAGGTCTCTGCGCCGCCGGCGGTGGAGTGCACCATCGCTTCGACGGTCGACGAAACGTTCCCGATCTAGCCTGGGAGCGTGAACGAGCTCGGCGACGCGGACCTCTCGGCGATCGGTGCGGTCCTGTCCGACCCGGGTCGATGCCGGATGCTGCTGGCGCTGGATGACGGCCGGGCGCTGCCCGCGTCGCGGCTGGCCGACGAGGCCGGTGTCGGCGCCGCGACGGCCAGCAGCCATCTGCGCCGACTGCTCGACGCGGGGATGGTGAGTGTCGAACCCCACGGACGGCACCGCTACTACCGCCTCGCCGGGCCGGACGTCGGCCGGTTGATCGAAACGCTGCAGCCGTTCGCGCCGCGCCGACCCGTCCGTTCGTTGCGGCAGGGAACCCGCGCGGCCCAGCTCCGCGCCGCACGCACCTGCTACGACCACCTCGCCGGCCGGCTCGGGGTCGCCGTGATGACGGCGATGCTCGACCGCCGCCACCTCACCGGCGGGAACGGACGGCGCGGCGCCGATGACCCGCTGCAGGGCGCCGGCCACGAGGCGGACTACGCGCTGACCACGACCGGCCGGGCGTTCCTCGACGAGTTCGGCGTCACCCTGGCCTCTCGCCGCCGGACCATCGGCTACTGCGTCGACTGGACCGAGCAGCGACACCACCTCGGCGGCTCGCTCGGACGGGGCATCCTCGACCGCCTGTTCGAGCTGGACTGGGTGCGCCGGGCACGGGAGCACCGCGCGCTGGACGTGACCCCCGCCGGGCGCGACGGATTGACGGGCACGTTCGGCATCACGTGACGATCGTCAGCGGATACCCGCCCAGACGGCCAACTCGTCGCCGCGGGGGTCGTCCACGGCGTCCACCTTCTCGGCGATGAGCCCGGTGGTGCGCACATTCGCCGAGTAGGGCGCCCAGCCGGGATTGCCCGTGGTCACGAACGCAACCCAGGCCTGGTGCGCCGTGTCGGCAACGGTCGTGGACGGGTCGTCGCCGATGAGACCGTGCATCTGGTCCAGGCCGACGGTGTCGAAGACGAACGGGATCTCGACGGCGTGCGCCGCACCGAAACCGTGGTTGTCGGCAGGGTCCGGGTGCTCGAACCGGTACACGAAGGTGGTGCCACCGCCGGCCTCGCGGGCCTCGGCGTGGCGGAC
The DNA here is from genome assembly GCA_963787985.1 of uncultured Actinomycetota bacterium. Taxonomy (GTDB): domain Bacteria; phylum Actinomycetota; class Actinomycetes; order Mycobacteriales; family Jatrophihabitantaceae; genus Jatrophihabitans. The sequence goes on from CAWBEL010000004.1 coordinate 1,049,840, forward strand.
CGCGGGCACCATGAAGAACCAGTCGCTGACCACGGCCGCCAGCAGGTCACCCGGCGAGGCGCCGGGGTGGTTGCGGCGGTACAGCTCGAGGCCCTCGGGCGGCAACCCGTAGGCCGCCGTCCCCGCCACGAGCGTCGGCTCGTCGACGGCGTCGATGATCCCGGGTGCCACCAGGAACAGCCGTGCCTCGTCCCGGTTCGAGCCGGCCAGGACCACGACGTCGGACGCCACCCCGCCGGCGAACGCGTCGAGCGGGTGCTGCGGCAGCACCTCGCCGTCGATCACCGGGGCGAACGGCAGCAGGCTCAGGGCCAACGCACCCCAGGTCTGCGGATCGGGATTCACCTGCACCTCGGACACCAGGTCGGACGCCGCACCAACGGTCGTGTCCAGGTCGACCGCGGCGATCGCCTCCCGCGTCGGATCGACGCCCAGCCGCTCGGCCAGCACCCGGCTCACCAGCAAGCCGGTTTCCGGCGTCAGGGTGTGGGCGGCGGCACCGGACTGGGTGATCGCCTGGGCGAACAGGCCGCGGCTGGACGGCATGGCCAGCAGGGTCGTCACGCTCATCGCGCCGGCGGACTCCCCGGCCACGGTCACCCGGGCCGGGTCGCCACCGAACGCGGCGATGTTGGCCTGGACCCATCGCAGGGCAGCGACCTGATCCTGCAGCCCGAGGTTGGCCGTACCGGTGCCCGCGTCGCCGTCGACGAAGAGGAAACCCTCGGCGCCGAGCCGGTAGTTGATCGTCACGCACACGACGCCGTCGCGGGCGAATGCGGTGCCGTCGTACTCCAGGTTCGCCCCCGAACCGTTCATGAACGATCCGCCGTGGATCCACACCAGCACCGGAAGCCCGCCGGTGCCGACCGCGTCGGTGGGCGTCCACACGTTGAGGTTCAGGCACTCGGCTCCCGGGATGTCCCGCTCCGGAAGCAGGGTCCGGTACTGCGGTGGGTACTCCCCCTTGGGTGACGTCGGCCCGTAGTCGGTGGCGTCGCGGACGCCGTCCCACGGCTCGACGGGCTGGGGTGGTCGCATCCGGTTCGGCCCGAACGGGCCTGCTGCGTAAGGGATTCCGAGAAAGCGCGCAATGCCGCCGTCCGCACTGCCCCGGACCACACCGCCGGTCACCCCTACGTCCACACGATCTCCTCGCCGAACCTTGCCGACACTGCCTCAACCCATAACGCACAGTGGTCCCGGCCGGACCCGCCGTCAAGGACGGCGGCGGTGGACACAGCAGACACTGTCCGTCGACGTTGTCAGTACTCACCCTTGATCACGAAGAAGGACCCGCGGATCGTGCCCGCCAGCTTCGACTTCTGCCGGGCGAACTTGAACCGCGACTCCAGCTCGTCCGGCACCTCCATCCCGTCGCTCAGCTTGAAGCCGACGGCTCGCTTACCGCCGTCGTCCAAGGCGTACATGACGTTGATGGCCAGGCCGGACTCGTAGAACACGTAGGCCATGCGCAGGCCGTCGACCTCGAACGCCGTCGCCTGCAGCGGACGCGAGGAGATGACGAGGTCCCGCTCCTCCCGGAGGATCCGGTGCACGTAGTCGACGATCTCGGGAACGTCGCCGGCCGCGTCGACGGTGAACACGTGGTCGTACTTGTTCTTGTAGTACCGCGCCTCGTTGGCCCGGAGCCCGGCAAGGGCGTCCGCGACCGGCGACGAGTCGAGCCCGTCGGTGGACACAGTGGCGAAGTCGACGGCGTAGGACATGACTGCCTCCTCGATGGTGAATGGCTGCTACGACCTATGACGCGCACGGGGGAACGGGTGTGACCCGTGCTTGCGTGTCGCGCTCCTACCCCCGCGTCGGTTGTCAGGCTAGCCTGACAGCATGTCGAAGCCCTGGAAACGGCTCGGACCGTGGCTGCCCGGCGGTCAGGCGCCGGACGACGGCGACGACGCCCTGCGCGCGCTCGCCGATGTCACCGACGTCCGCCGCGGCCTGGAGCAGGCCGAGTTGTCGGCGGTGCGCACCGCCCGACGGCACGGACGGTCATGGACCGAGATCGCCACGATGTTGGCGATCACGCGCCAGTCGGCGTGGGAGCGCTGGCGAGATCTCGACGACGCGCCCGACGACGCCCGCGTCACGATGCCCGTCGCGAGCGACCGCGCCGTCGCGACTGCTACGGGCGACCTGGTGGGACGCGTTCGCCGCCGGCGGGGCATGGTCGCCGTGCCGGACGTCGTCGGGCTGACCGTTGCGGAGGCGCTGGGAATCCTGACCGGTTCGGGACTGGACGCGGTCTCGGCGACGCCGGAGATCGACCTGGTCGACCGGCCCGACGAGATTCGGCCGACCGTCGTCGTGCGGCAGTACCCCGACCCGGGCACCCGCATCCATGCCGCGTCGTCGGTCAAGCTGTGGCTCGAGCGCGGCGACGGCGAGGCCGGCGTCCGCGAACCACGCCGCCCTGCCCCGCCGCCACTGGCCGCGCGGGCGCAGCGCGACGAACTCACCGGCGAGGCGGTGGGCTGACCGACACCCGCGTCGCGCGCGCCATGGTCAGCTTCGCGCCGTGCCCTTGCGACGGGCGAGCGCGACGACGGCAGCGGGAACGGCGAACTCCACCGCGGTCAGTCCGAGGTAGAAGGGGTGCGGCGTTCCCGCGCGCTTGATCGCGACCAGGCGGGCGAGACCACCGAGCGCCATCACCCCACCCGCCTCGACGGCGCGGTCGACCCGGTCTTCGCGGCTCGCGTGCAGCCAGGTCAGCCCGTAGCCGATGAAGACGGAGTTGTAGAAGGCTTCCTGGGATTCCAAGGTGGGGCTCACGTGCCCCGCCCCGGGCACCGAGCGCCGCACGCCGAGTGCCACATGCCCGGCCCCGATGGCGACACACGCCCACCCCGTCGCGCGGCTCAGCATCGTCAGCGACCTGTCCACGTGCCCTCCTGTGTTCTCGGCGGCGGCAAGGGGCTCAGGACGGTGACTCGTTCTGCTCGTTGTCCTGCGCGTGCTCGTCCCCTGCGAGGACACCGGCGCTCATGAGGGGTCGACCGACGAGCGACGCGATCGTTCGAGCAGGGCGGACAGCCCGCAGAGGGAGAACACCCGCCGCACGAAGGCGTTGGCCGACCACACGTGCAGGGCGGTGCCGCGCTCTATCTGCGCATCCTCGACCTCGACCACCGCGCCGACACCGGCCGCATCGATGAAGGTGACGTCGTCCAGATCGAGGGCGATGTCGCCGCGTCCCGCTTCGTTGAGCTCGGCAGCGGCCTCGGTGACCTCTGACCGGGTCGCAAGGTCCACCTCGCCGGCGACGGTCACCTCGCGGCGTTCCTGGTCGATGTCGACGCTGATCTTCGGCGACGTGTCCATCGAGACCTCTCTGCTCCGCGCCCCGCTGCCGCGGGCGAGACGGGCCGAACGCCAGGGCCGGCCCCCGCTCGATGCGCGGGTCACGATCTCGACCTCGTCAGTATGGCACCGGCCGGCCGGCTTCGGACCCACGATCCAGGGTGGACCCGGCGACCTGGCGTGAGACCAACTGTGACCTGGGTACCGTCGGATCATGATTGTGCTGATCGTCGTCCTGCTGGTGCTGGTCGTCGTGTTGCCCATCGCCGGGTGGGCCCTGTGGCTGTTGATCACCGCGGCCGTCGTCGGGGCGATCATCGGCGGCCTCGCCCGCCTCGTGCTCCCCGGCCGGCAGGATATCGGTGTGCTCAGCACGATCGTCATCGGCTGGATCGGCTCGCTGGTCGGCAGCCTGCTCGGACGCCACGTGTTCCACGTCGGCTCGTTCGTCACCGTGCTGTGCGAGATCGGGGTCGCGGCCGTGCTCGTCGCGATCGCCAGCAGCGGCGCGGGCAACGCGCTCGCCCACCGGCAGTCCAGCCTGCGCTGGTAGGAGACCCCTGGCAGTCCGGCACCGGTCGACGTCCCATGTCCCTCGCGTCCGGGCACCCGGCGGCCCAGCGGCCGACGGTCGTGGCGGTCGTCGGTCCACACCAGTGCGACGAGCGCATTCACCGGATCGCGCACGACGTGGGCCGCCTGCTCGCGCGGGCCGGGGCGGTCGTGGTGACCGGCGGCGAGGACGGGGTCATGGCCGCGGCGTCGCAGGGCGCTCACGAGGCCGGAGGGGTGACGGTGGGCCTGCTGCCCGGTCGCGATCTCGTCGGCGCCAACCCCTACCTGTCGGTCCCGCTCCCGACGGGGCTGGGCGAGGCCCGCAACGCCTTGGTGGTTACCAGCGCGCACGGGGTGATCGCCGTCGGGGGCAGCTGGGGCACCGAGTCGGAGATCGCACTGGCGGTACGGCTCGGCCGGCCCGTCGTCTCCGTCGACGGGTGGGTCAGGCACGACGCAGAGGGCCACCCTCTCGGCGCCGTCCTGGCCGTAGCGAGCGCGTCCGAGGCCGTGGACGCCATGATGAGGCGTTGACGCCGCCCGACACGGGCCGACTCCCGGAACGAGGTGACGCATGCTGACACGGGATCCCTGGGGGCTGAACGAGCGGGTGTTCGCGTGGTACTACCCGCGTCTGGTCGGCCTGTCGGAACGGGCGGGTGGCGCGGCCCTGCGGGCGCGCTCGATCGGCCGGGCCGAAGGCCGCACCCTCGAGCTCGGCGCCGGCAGCGGCTACAACCTGCCGCACTACACGCCGGCGGTCACCGAGCTGGTGATCAGTGATCCGAGCCCGCACATGATCGACCTGCTGCGGGCACGACTCGCCGGCGACCCGCCGTCCGTCGGCACCTGGGATCTGGTGCAGACCGGCGCCGAGGAGCTGCCGTTCCCGGACGGCCACTTCGACACCGTGACGAGTGCCTATGTGCACTGTTCGATCCCGCAGCCGGAGCGTGCGATGGCCGAGATCGCGCGGGTCCTCACACCGGGGGGCCGGTACCTGTTCCTCGAACACGTGCGCGCCGAGGATGGGTCGCTGCTGGCCCGGCTGCAGGACGTGATCGAGCCGGTGCACGTCTATGCCGCCGCCGGGTGCCACCCGAACCGGCGCACCGAGCAGCTGCTGCACGGCTCGCAACTCGTGGTCGAGCGCCTCGAGCACGGCGCGATGCCACGGTCGCTGCCGTCGGTGCGGCCGGTGATCCTGGGCTCGGCGCGCAAACCGGACCGCTGAACCGACCGGGTAGCGTCCGGGGCGCGGGGCACGACCTCGCCCGATGCGCGACGAGGAGCAGACATGGCCGATACCCCGTTCGATGCCGCCGAGGCGCGCAGCCGCCTGCAGGAGATCGAGTCCGAGATCGCGCAGTTGCGCGGTGACGAGCAGGGCCTGAACGTCGGTGACCTCGCCGGCGCCGAGGATTCCGAGGACGTCGCGGCCCGCAACACCAATCTCGAGGAAACGCAGGCGCTCGTGGAGTCGCTGGAGCAGCGCCGCGCCGCGCTGCGCGAACAGCTCGGCGACGCCTAGGCCGACGCGCCGGCGATCCGAGCCGCGTCAGGGCAACGCGGCACCGGGGAACCCGCGCACCGGGTGCAGGTCGTAACGGAAGATGCCCGCCCGCACGCCCGGGTCGTCGTCCATGATCGCGCGCGTGCCGTCCGCATCGACGGCGAAGATGCCGATGCCTGCGAGATCGGTGTCATCGCCCACCGGCAGCACGACCGGGAGCAGGCCGGCCTCGCTCAACGCCATGTTCCGCCGGCCGTGCTCCCAGATGATCGGGTCCGCGGCAGGCCGGACAAGGGTCTCGGTGGCCCGCAGCAGGACGGCGGTGTAGGTCGAGGCGGCCGACAGGCGCTCCCGCATCGCCTCGTCGCTGACGACCGGCAACACGCGCCCGGCGACGTGATTCGCGGCGCCGATGCGGACGGCGAGCGGCTCGAGGCTCCACCCGCTACCGACCGCATCGCGCATCCCCTCCCAGCCCTCGCCGTGCCGGTCGAGGTGGCGGTGGGTCAGCACGACGCGGGTGCGTTCGGGCGTGAGCGCCGTGAAAGCGATCTCGACCTCGCTGGCCCGCGCAGGGTCCGTCTCGATCTGCCAGCGCGTGGTGATGTCCCAGCTGAAACAGACGCGTCCCGGCGGCTCGTAGGCAAGTACGCGCGCCCAACGGCACTCGCTGCCGTCGACGCCGCGGTCGATGATGTGGCCGCCGACGAAGGGTTCGAACACCATCTCGGCGAGCGGTGCCTCGAGGATGTGCTTGTCGTCGTCCCACCAGGTGCCGATCTCGGCGGTGAACACATGGAAGGCCCGGGCGATCGGGGCGTCGACCTCGACGGAGGTCGTGACGGTCGTCGTGGCGTCGGTGGTCGTCATGAGCGTCCTTTCTGATCGTGTACCGCGTCCTCGAAGGAGGCGAGCGACCGCTTCCAGAACGCGTCGAAGTAGGCGCGGATGATCGCGAGCGCGGCAGGATCGACCCGGTAGATGCGCCGGGTGCCGACGGCCTCGTCGGTGACGATTCCCACGGACTTGAGGACCTGCAGGTGCTGCGAGACTGCCGAGCGCGAAATCGGCATGTCCCGCGCGATGTCGCCGACGGCGGCGGGGTGGTCGACGAGGCGTTCGACTATGGCGCGTCGCGTCGGTTCGGTGATGGCGTCCACCAGGACGGACGCCGATTGGTTAGTGACCACTAACGCAAGTTACGACTAACGGAGTGGGACCGTCAAGCTGCGGCTTCGGCGATGGGTAGGACGTCGACATGACCGAGACACCGGACGACGACCGGGTGACCGAGCGCTCCGACCTGCTGCCCGAGGAGCAGGCGGCGGGCAGTGACGATCCCGAGGCCCAGGCGCAGGCCATCCTCGCCGACTCGGACGAGCGGACGGCCGAGCCGGAGCGGACCCGGCGTGAATCCGGGCAGACACCCGACCGGTCGCAGGGTTAGCGCCGCAGGCTCACGCCCGCAGAACGGTGTGCCTGCCGGGCAATGGTCGGGGACGATGGGAACGATCCGCCGTCCTGTCGAGGAGAACAGCCGCATGCCGCCCGCACCCGCCGTCACCGTCGCTGCCCCGAACCCGGCGCAGGTCCGAGCGGGCGTCCGCGGCACGTACATCGCGTTCGCGGGCAGCGGCTTCGCCTTCGCGAACTGGGCGTCGCGCATCCCGCAGGTGCGTGAGCACCTGCACCTGACGCCGGCCCGGCTCGGACTGGTGCTGTTCGCGATCGCCGCCGGCTCGCTGCTCGCTCTGCCGGCCGCCGGGGTCGTGGTCCACCGTCTCGGCTCGCGGCGCGCCGTGGCCTCGATGACGGTGCCGCTGTCGCTCGGACTCGCGATTGCCGCGGTGGGTTACCTGACCGGTCCCGTCCTGGTCGTGATCGGACTGTTCCTGTTCGGTTTCGCCAACGGCACCTGGGACGTGGCCATGAACGTGCAGGGCGCGCTCGTCGAGCGCCACCTCGGACGCTCGATCATGGCCCGCTTCCACGCCGGATGGAGCCTCGGCACGGTCGCCGGAGCGCTCCTCGGTGCGCTGATGGTCGCCCTGGGCGTGCCGGTGACCGCGCACCTGCTGGTGGTGGCCGCGGGGACCTGCGCTGTCGTGGCATGGGGCACCCGCAGCTTCGTCGACGACGCCGCCGGCGTCGATCCCGCCGATGGGACCACGGGCCGGCGCAGCGCACTCGCCGCCTGGCGCGAGCCGCGGACCGTGCTCATCGGCGTGTTCGTGCTGGCCTTCTCCTTCGCCGAGGGCACCGGCAACGACTGGATCAGCGTCGCGGCGATCAGCGGGTACGGCGTGCCGGCGGCCGTCGGCACGCTGGGCTTCGCGCTGTTCCTCTCGGCCATGACCGTTGGTCGGTGGTTCGGCCCGGCGCTGCTCGACCGCTACGGGCGGGTGCCGGTCGTCCGCCTGCTCGCGGCCCTCGCGATCGCCGGAGTACTGCTGTTCGTGTTCGCGCCGGTGACGCCATTCGCCTTCCTCGGCGCGGTGCTGTGGGGGGCGGGCTCGTCGCTCGGGTTCCCCGTCGGCATGAGCGCCGGGGCCGACGAGCCGCGCCTCGCGGCCGGTCGGGTGAGCGTGATCGCCTCGATCGGCTACTGCGCCTTCCTCGGCGGTCCCCCGCTGGTCGGCTTCCTCGGCGACGAGGTGACCGTGCTCCGGGCCGTCACCGCGGTCGCCGTCCTGCTCGCCGTGGCCGCGCTGGTGAGCAGCGCCGTCGCTTCTCCCCGGGAGGTTCCATGACCACTGCCCGCTACGTACCGGCCGTCGACGTCGACGCCATCGTCGCGCTCGACGTCCATACCCACGTCGAGCGCGACGCGCACGGGCACTTCGCCCTCGACGACCAGTTGCTGGACGCGTCGGCGAAGTACTTCCGGGCCGAGGACAACCGGACCCCGTCGGTGCAGGATCTCGCCGACTTCTACCGCGCCCGCAGCATGGCTGCGGTGATCTTCACCGTCGACGCGACGACCGCGCTGGGGCGACCGGGGCTGTCCAGCGAGCAGATCGCCACCCTCGCCGCCGAGCACAACGACGTCCTGATCCCGTTCGGGTCCGTGGATCCCCATGCACCCGATGCTGTCGAGCGGGCGCGGCGGCTTGTCACCGAGTACGGCGTGCGCGGCTTCAAGTTCCACCCGAGCCTGCAGGCGTTCGCGCCGAACGACGCGGCGTTCTACCCGATCTACGAGGTGCTGGAGGAGCTCGGCGTCATCGGGCTGTTCCACACGGGACAGACGGGCATCGGAGCCGGCCTGCCGGGCGGGCGTGGCATCAAGCTGCGTTACTCGGACCCCATGCTGCTCGACGACGTGGCCGCCGACTTCCCGCAGCTGCAGATGATCCTGGCCCATCCGTCAGTGCCGTGGGTGGATTCGTCGATCTCGATCGCCACGCACAAGGCCAACGTCCACCTGGACCTGTCCGGCTGGTCGCCGAAGTACTTCCCGCCGCAGCTGGTGCGCCAGGCCAACTCGCTGCTGAAGCACAAGGTGCTGTTCGGGTCTGACTACCCGGTGATCGACCCCGACCGCTGGGTCGCCGCCTTCGAGCAGCTGGACATCAAGGACGAGGTGCGGCCGCTGATCATGAAGGACAACGCAGTCCGCCTGCTGGGACTGCAGTCCGGGTGAGCGCTACCGCGTGCTGCCCCCGGCGCGCGGCGGTCTATCCGCGACGCGGCGACGCACCTGGGGTGCCGCGCGGTGCGTCGCCGCGTCCGGCGACGAGCAGCAACACCGCGGACGCGACGATGAGCACCAGTTCGACCCCGAACGCCGCGTGCAGGCCGCTGTGGTCGGCGAGGGTGCCGAGCAGGTAGGGCGCCACGACGACCGCGATACCGCCGGTGAGCTGCGTGAGCGCGTTCGCGGCGTCGGTGTGGCCGCCTGCCGCGGCCAGTGCCAACGCGAGCGACAGCGGGTACAGGTTCGCGATGCCTACGCCGGCGACGAGCAGGCCGACGACGGCCACGACCGGACGGTCCGTCAGCCAGAATCCGAGGAAGCCGATCATGGTCAGCGCCAGCGACGCCCACAGCAGCACGACGGTGCGGCCGGGACGCGCGGTCAGGGCGGCCCCGGCGACACGACCGGCGAGAATGCCGCCGTACAGGGCACCCAGCGCGGTGGCGGCCGACGCCGCGGACAGGCCCGTCGATTGCACCTGCTCGGCGCCGAAGTAGATCATGCAGAACTCGGCGGCGATGCCCAGCGCAACGAGCACGACAGCAACCCGGCAGCGCGCCGACAGCGACCCTCGTCCGCCCGTGACGTGGCCGTCGGGGTGCGGAGCGACCGACAGCGGCAGCCTGCGGTACAGCAGTGCCAGGCCGGCGAACGCGAGAGCGGGCAGGGCGAAGTTCCACCGCCAGCCGAGGGGGGTCACGGCGAGTGCCCCCAGTAGTAGCGGCGCCACGACCGCGCACCCCGCGGCCGCGACGTTGGCCTCGACCAGCGCGCGATCGCGGCGATCGCCGTGCTCGTCGGCCAGCACGGACTGCGCGACCGACAGCAGCGTGGTGCCGGCGAGGCCGAGCAGCGCGGCGCCGACAAGACCGAGGGCGACCGTGTGGGTGAGCCCGAACAGCCCGGCCCCGGCCGAAGCGACGGTGGCAGAGATCCAGAGAGTCAGCCGGCGGCCGGCGCGGCGGACCAGGGGCGCGAAGATCGCCCCGGACAGCGCTGCGCCCCCGGACCACAGCGCCGAGAACACGCCGATCACGGTGTAGGACAGGTGCAGCTCGCCGCGGAGCAGGGACAGCGCCGGGCCGAAGGCGTAGAGCCAGTACGCGTACGCGGCAATGGTGCCGTAACCGAGCCGTGTCGGGGCCGCGCGGACGAACCGGGCACCCTGCTCCGCGTGCGCCGTCACGGGTGCTTCTGCGTCGTCCGTCCTGTTCGCATCCATCACTGTGTAACGATACACAACTAGAGTGGTCCAGTGGCCCTCTTCCCGGACGAGCGAGCGGTGACGCTGGCGGCCGTCGCGGCCGAAGCCGGCGTGTCGGTCATGACGGCCTCGTACGCGTTCAACCAACCGCAGCGCGTGTCGGCCGCGGCCCGCGCGAAGGTCGAACGGGCGGCGGTCGCGCTCGGTTACGCCGGACCCGACCCCAATGCCCGCTCGCTGCGGCGCCGGCAGACCGACAGCCTCGGCGTGGTGCTCGGCGAGCACCTGAGCTACGCCTTCGACGACCCGCAGGCCGCGGCCTTCCTCGCCGGCATCGCCGATGTCTGTGCCGAGCGCAGCCAGGCGATGACGATCCTGCCGACCACCGGGGGGTCCGAGGACACCCGCCGGATCCGCGTCGCCGCCGTCGACGGTTTCGTGCTGTGGACGACCGTCGACGACGATCCGGTGATCGCCGCCGTGCAGGCGCTGCGGTCACCCGCCGTGATCCACAGCGGCCCGGCCGTCGACGGCGCTCGGCCTGGTCGGCATCGACAACCGCGCGGCGGCATGCGAGATCGGCGAGCTGACCTTCGCCGGGGCCGAGCGTCCCGCCGTGCTGGCGTTCCCGCTCGACCGCCGGCGACGTGCGCATCTGGCCGGCGGAGTGCGGCCCGCGACCGCCACGTTCCCGGTCACGCGGGACCGCTTGGCGGGCTTTCGCGACGCCGCGCGCCGCACACACCACCCGTGGCCGTCCGTGACGGTGGGCGTGTGCTCGCAGAACAGCCGCGCGCACGCCCGCGCCATGACCGAACGGCTGCTCGAACTGCCCGAGGTCCCCGACGCCATTGCCGCCATGGGGGACGAACAGGCCTTCGGCGCTCTCGACGCCGTGCACGCCGCTGGGCTGCGCGTGCCGCAGGACGTCGCGATCAGCGGCTGGGACGACTCCGCGGCCGCCGCCGCCACGGGTCTCACGACGGTGTCGCAGTCGATGCGGGACCAGGGTGACGTGTGTGCCCGGATGGTGCTCGACAACGCACCCCGCCACGTGGTGGCCACGTGGTCGGTGGCGCGCCGGACCACGACCCGCGGCTGAACTGTCCGCGACGCGCGGGCTACCGGGCGCGGGCGACCGCCACGAGCACGGCGAGCGCGTTGAAGGTCGCGTGCACCATCATCCCGGGCACCAGCCGCCCGGTGATGCGGACGAGGTAGCAGTTGCCGAGCCCGAGCACGCCGACACCGGCCACCAGCGTCAGGGCACCCGCGACCGTGCGCACCTCGTACGCGTGCAGCCCGGCGAAGACGGCGGTCGAGATCAGCGCCGCGGGCCAGAACCCCATGCGCTGCATCAGCGACCGCAGCATCACGCCGCGGAACAGCAGTTCCTCGGTCACCGGGGCGACGACCACCGCGAGCAGGGCCAGCAGCACGACCGTGCTCGCCGTCGCGGTGTGCAGCCGCACGTTGGACGACTCTGCGGCCGCCTGGCCGCGGGTCAGGGCGGCGGCGACGATCCCCACGGCGACGCGGGCGGCGAACACGAACCCGACGCCGGTGATCCACGGCAGCCAGTCACGTCCGCGCACCCGGTCCAGTCCGACGGCCGGCGCGAAGGCGCCCTGCCGCCGCGCGATCGGGCGCGCGAACAGCACGACGGCGGCGAGCAGCAGCAACTCACCGACGATCGAGGCGATGAGGCTGCCGACGTTCTCGGTCGCGGTGCCGGCGCTGTGGTGCACGCCCAGGTTGGCGACGACGATCAGCGCGACCAGGACCGCGGTCGGGCCGAGCGGCACAGACCACGGCCAGCGGCCCCAGCGCCGCACTCCCTCGACCACCTGTGCGTCGAGGACGGTGCGCTCGAGCAGCGACGGTTCGCGCTGCCACCCCGGCCATCCCTGATAGGGCGGCGGCCCGTGGGGCATCACTCCGTGGGGGCGGGGGCGAGATCGTTCGACCAGCGCTGCTCGATGCGCCCGAACTTCCACACCGCCAACGCGATCAGCCAGGAACCCACGAACAGCGCCACGATGCCGTAGCCGGCGTAGTCGAGGTTGATGCCGGCGATCCAGCCGACGACGCCACCGGTCGTACCCGTCTGGTCAGCGATGACGCCCACGAGCTCGATCGTGCCGATGACCACCGCGACCACGATCGAGATGGTGGTGATGGTGAGGTTGTAGAAGATCTTGCGAACGGGTTTGGCGAACGCCCAGCCGTACGCCGCGTTCATGAACACGCCGTCGGCGGCGTCCATCATGCACATGCCGGCCGCGAACAGCACCGGCAGCACCATGATCGCGTACCAGGGCAGCGCGATGGCGGCGCCGGCGGCCAGCACGAGCAGGCCCACTTCGGTCGCGGTGTCGAAGCCGAGCCCGAACAGCACGCCCACCGGATAGATGTGCCATGCCTTGCGCACGCTCTTGGTCAGGCCGCCGAGGATGCGGTTCATGAGCCCACGTTTGTTGAGGTGTTCCTCCAGCTCGGCCTCGTCGTAGTGGCCACGCCGCAGGTTGCGAAAGACCTTTCCGATGCCGACCAGCGTCACGGCGTTGAGAATGGCGAGCATCCACAGGAAAACACCGGAGACCGAGGCCCCGATGATGCCGGTGACGTCGTGCAGACCGGAGTTGCCGTTCACGACCTGACCGGTGAGGGCACGAACACCGAAGGCAAGCAGCACCGAGAGCCCGAACACGATCGTCGAGTGCCCGAGGCCGAACCAGAACCCGACCGACAGCGGCTTGCGGATCTGCTCCGGTGGCGTGCCGTCGGCCTCCTTGACGGCGTTGTCGGCCATCAGCTTGCGGGTGGCGTTGTCGACCGCGGCGATGTGGTCGGCGTCGAAGGCGTGCCGCAGCCCGAAGGTGTAGGCGAGCAGGCCGACGCCGGCGGTGAAGACCGGGTGACCGCCGCCCAGGTGGTAGTGGCTGGGAACGACGACGAGGAACAGCACGCCGAAGCCGACCGCGTGCAGCAGCACGACCGCGATCGCCATGCCGGCCAACGAGCGCCGGTCGCGGGCGACGAGACTCGCGCGGAACCGGGCGAAGGACGAGACGCCCCGCTGCCCGGGCACCGAGGACCGCGTGCCCGTACCTGCGGTCATGACCACTCCCCTGCCGTCACCGGACCGGGGGTGCTGCACCGGCCTACCTGCCCAGTCCAGCATTGTTGCAAATTATTGGCAACAACCTTCCGGCGCGGTGCGGTCAGTCGGCGGGGCCGTTCACCGTCATGACGGTGCCGGTGTGGTTGCTGCCCGACGGGTCGGTCCAGGTGACCGTGATCCTCTGTCCGGGCTCGACGGTCGCGAGCCGCGCCTTCAGCGAGTTCGCCGAGGTGACCGACCTCCCGTCGATTGCGGTGATCACCGAGCCGGCAGTGATGCCGGCGTCGTCGGCCGGGCCGCCCGACAGGACGGAGGTGATGCCGGCGCCGTCGGTCGCGGTCGCCGAGACCCCGACGCCGAGGAAGGCCGGCAGCCCGATGTGCACGGTCGAGGTCTGCACACCCGACTCGATCTCGCCGGCGATCTCCAGCGCCGTCGTGATCGGGATGGCGTAGCTCTGGGCGGCAGCACCGGTGGCGGACGGCGTGCCGTAGGACGCGGCGCCGGACGTCCCGTTGGACGACGCCCCGGCGGTGTCGATGCCGAGGATCGTGCTGTCGGCGCCGTAGAGCGGCCCGCCGGAGTCACCAGCGACGACGTCGGCATCGGTCTCGATGAGTCCGGACAGGGTCTCGGCGTTGCCGCCGTCCTCATCGGTGGCGGTGATGGACCGGCCCAGTGCGGTGACCTTGCCCGTCGCGGCGGTGAGCGTGCCCGTGCCGCCGGCGTTGCCGACGCCGACGACCGTGTCCCCGACCGTGAGCGTGCGGACGGCGGCGGCGTTGGCGACCTTGGCCGTGGTCAGCCCGCTGGCCTTGCTGAGCTGGAGGACGGCGATGTCCTGCGTCGGGTCGGTGCCGACGACCGAGGCCTTGTACGTCGCGCCCGTTGACGCGACGGTGACGGTGACGCTGGTGGCGCCGTCGACGACGTGGTTGTTGGTGACGATCTCACCGCTCGAGGTGACAACCAGGCCGGTGCCGGCGCTCTCGGCGTTCTCGTCGCCGAGTGTCGAGACCACGGTGACGACGCCGGCCTGCTGCGTGCTGCTCGCGGCCGGCCCGTTGGTGTCGGTGCTGGTGGTGCCCTGCCCGGTGCTGCCGGCGCTGCCGTTGCCGCCGGCGCTGCCGGTGCCGGCGCTGCCGGTGCCGGTCGCCGCGTTGGCCCGGGCGGTCGAGCCGGTGCCGGCCACGGTGTCGCTCGCGCGCCCGACCACGACACCACCGACGAGCAGTGCGGCGGCCAGCGCCACGCCGCCGCCGGCCAGAGTCATGCGACGGGTGCGTGAGCCGTGGGACGGCTGGGGGGTGGAACCCTCGGGCCCGGGGACCACCAAGCGGTCGTGCTCGGGGTTCCAGTGCGAGCCGGCCTGCGCGTCGGAGTACGTCATGCCGCAAGCAAACCCACCGAGCCAGGGTGTCCGCTGAGTCCCTGCCAGGCGGATGCTGTGAACGGTGGCTAGCCGGCCAGCTCGATCCAGACCGTCTTACCGGGACAGCCCACGTCGGTCCGGATGCCCCAGGACGTGGCGAGTGCGGCGACGATGAACAGCCCGCGTCCGCCGCCGTCGGTGGGTAGCGGCAGCCGCACCGAACCGATCGGGATCGCGGGTCCGCTGTCGTAGACCTCGATGCGCACGGCCCGGCCGTTGACGCGCAGCACGAGGTCGGCCGGTGTGCCGCCGTGCAGGTGCACGTTGGTCACGAGCTCGCTCACCGCGAGCAGGGCGTCGGCGCAGGTCGCCTCCGCCACTCCGGTGAGCTGGTCGCGCACGAATCGGCGGGCTCGTGCGGGGTCGTTGACGCGGCCGTCCAGCGAAAGGATCTGCGCGTCGGTCATCGCTGGTCGGACGCCGCGCCTTCGGCGTCCGGATGGATGGCGAAGTGATCGTCCAGTCCGGTGATCTCGAACAGCCGGAGCACCCGACCGGGCGGGCAGGCCAGCGCGAGGCGCGCGCCACGTTCGGCCGCGTCCTGCTGGGCCTCGTCGAGGACCTTGAGGCCGGAGGAGTCGAAGAAGGAGACGCCGGTCAAGTCGACGATGATGAACTTGGATCCGCGCCCGAGCAGCTCGGCCATCCGCGCCCGGAACGCATCCGCGCTCCCGATGTCGATGTCGCCCCAGAGCCGCAGGACAGGGATCTCGTGCAGGACATCGTCGGAACTGGAGAAGGACACCGACCGCTCCGTCCTGTCCGAACGCCGGGATACAGCGCGATGCCCGTACATTCCTTTTTGGTGCGGCCAAGTGTTGCACAAGCTGCCCCGGCCCGGCCGGGTGGACGGTGTGGACGAGGAGCGCCCATGGCACTGACAGACGACGGACAGCGCGAGCAGGCGCGCGCCCATTCGCTCGCGGAGCTGATCGAGCGCCGCGGCGGTGACATCGTCGACATCTGGGTCAAGTTGCAGACCGAGGGCGCGGGGCCACGCGGGCCGGTGGACGACTCGGCCTCGCTGCGCGGGCCCAGCACGGCCATCGTCAACGGCATCGGTGCCGCGCTGCGCAGCTCGGGGCGCCTCTACGACCCGGTGGGCCCGGGCTTCGAATCGTTGCGGGCAATGGTCGCCGAGCGCTCGCGCCGCGGCGCGCGCGAGGGTTCCACGCCGGCCGAGACGGCGCACGGAGTGCTCGCTCTTCGCGAAGCGTTGCACGTCGTCGCGCAGACGGAGCAGGCGGATATCGCTGCCTTCAGCGAGGCCGTCGGCGCTGCCGGCCGCCTGGTGGACGCGCTGGCCCTGCTGACCTTCGAGACCTACGTCCACTCGCGCGAGCAGGTCATCCGGGCGCAGAGCGATCAGCTGGTGGAGCTGTCGACCCCCGTCGTCCGGCTCTGGGACGGCATCGTCGGCGTACCGCTGGTCGGCACGCTGGACAGCGCCCGCGCGCAGGTCGTCATGGAGGCGCTGCTGCAGGCCATCGTCGACGAGCACGCGCAGATAGCGATCCTGGACATCACCGGGGTGCCCACCTTCGACACCCTCGTGGCGCAGAACCTGCTCAAGACCGTGACGGCGACCCGACTCATGGGCGCGGACTGCATCATCAGCGGCATCCGGCCGCAGACGGCGCAGACGATCGTTCAGCTCGGCATCGACCTGACGGAGATCACGACGCGGGCGACGCTCGCCGACGCGCTGGTCACGGCCATTCGCCGGGTCGATCCGAAGGCGGTGGGCGGCGAGCCGTCCACGAGGGCCTGACGGGTGGCACGCGTCCATATCGTGCAGGTCGGCGACGTCCTCATCGCCACCCTCGGTGATGAGCTCGACGACCAATCAGCGTTGACCTTCCAGGACGAACTCAGCGACCGCGTCGTCCGCCGCCGCGCGAGCGGAGTGCTGATCGACGTCTCGGCCCTGGACATCGTCGACTCCTTCATCTGCAAGGTGCTGGGCGACACGGCGCGCATCGTGCGCGTCCTCGGCGCCGACGTGGTGTTGGCCGGCATGCGTCCTGCGGTGGCGATCACGATGGTCGAACTCGGGCTGTCCCTCGACGGGGTGGCGACCGTACGCAACGTCGACAGCGGTCTCGAGCGACTCGCGGACAGGCGACCCCACGACCGTCCAGCTGCGGCCGGCCCGGCATGACCGGATGAACCGATGACGGGCCTCGCCGGTGAGCTCACCGAAGAGGTCTCCTTGCGCAGCGACTACGACGTCCTGCTCGCCAGGCGCACCGTGCGCGAACGCGCGACCCGGCTCGGCCTCGACCTGGTGAGCTCGACGAAACTCATCACCGCGGCGAGTGAGCTGGCCCGCAACACCGTGATCCACGGCGGCGGAGGACGCATGGTCATCGACACGGTGCGCGATCCGGACGTTCATCGCGCCGGGCTGCGGCTGGTGTTCACCGACGAGGGTCCGGGCATCGCCGACCTCGACCGGGCCATGACCGGCGGCTGGAGTTCGGGTACGGGCCTCGGGCTCGGCCTGCCGGGATCACAGCGGCTCGTGCACGAGTTCGACCTGACGTCGGTGCCCGGCCGGGGCACCCGGGTGTCTGTGGTCGTGTGGCAGCGCGGGCCGTGACGACCGGCCGCATTCCGCTACCTCCGGAGCGGGTCCAAGTCTCCGACGCCGGCCAGGTGACCGCGGCCCGGGTGACCGCGTCGCACGTCGCGCACCGCGTCGGGCTGTCCGAACAAGCGGTGCACACCGTCGAGTTGGTGGCCGCCGAACTCGCCGAGAACCTGCACCGGCACGCCACCGGCGGCGAGCTGCTCGTCCTGCCGCCCGACGTGCATGGCGCCACCGACCAACTGCGCATCGTCGCCGTCGATCGCGGACCCGGCGTCGAGGACTTCGAGCGGTGCCTTGCCGACGGGTTCTCGACGATCGGCACCCTCGGTGCCGGCCTCGGGACGGTCCGGCGCATGTCCGACGACTTCGCCGCGGTGAGCGAGCCCGGCGTCGGGACCGTCGTGCGGGCCGGCTTCCGGATCCCCGGGGTGGACGCGGCGGCCGGGCACCACCACCCGTTCGCCGTCGGGGTCGTGGCCTTTCCGCTCGAACCGGGCACCGTGAACGGCGACGACTTCGCCGTCGTGCGGTTCGGGTCGCGGATCGTGGTGCTCGTTGCCGACGGGCTCGGTCACGGTCCGGGCGCGGCCGAGGCCAGCGGCGCGGCCGTGCGTGAGTTCCTCGCCGTCGGCCAGGCCTCGCCGGCCCAGCTCGTGACCGAGATCAACCACCGGATGGCCACCAGCCGCGGCGCGGCGATCACCGTGGCCAGCCTCGACCTCGACGCCGCCCGCGACGGCGGCCCGATGCACAGCTCCGGCCTGGGCAACGTCAGCCTGCTCGTGGCCGCTCCCGACGGGCACACCAAGCGCCTCATGACCTCGATGGGTACCGCCGGCGTGCGCTCGCGACGCACGACGACCGAACAGCGCGCGGACTTCCCGGCGCGCGGCGTGCTGGTGCTGCACACCGACGGGTTGGGCACCAGGTGGACGCTCGACGGCCGTTCCGACCTGCTGCGGCAACCCCCGGATCTGATCGCGACGGCACTGTGGCGCGACCACTGCCGCAGCTCCGACGACAGCCTCGTCCTCGTCGTGCGGGCCGGGCGGCGCGAGGTGACCGCGTGAGCTCGCACGAGCTGCTGCGATTGCACCTCGACGAGACCCGCACCGCGACGAGCCTGCGGCACGTCGGGCGTCGGGCGGCGCTGCTGCTCGGTCTCGCCGACATCGACGCGACCCGCGTCTCGACCTCGATCTCCGAGCTGGGCCGGTTGGCCGAGACGGTGGAGCCGGTCGAGGTCACCTTCTCCATCGAGCGCGGCACCCGTCCCGCCGAGGTGACGCGACCGGGCTTCGTCATCTCCTTCCGCTTCCTCGACGCCGCGAAAGCGGTGACCGCGCGACCGGATCTGCACCGCTCGCTGCACCGGCTGATGGACGACGTGGTGCTCGGCGGCGACGTCGTACGCGTGTACAAGGAGCTGCCGGTCGACGTGGAGCCGGGCCGCCTCGAGGTCGTGCGGGACGAGCTGCTGCGCGAGTCCGCGATCGACAACCGCGCCCTGCTGCAGAGCCTGAACGGCGAACTGGTGGTGACCCTCACCGCCCTGCGCGAGCGGGAGTCCGAACTGGTCGCGCTCAACGCCGAGCTCGACCAGACCAACCGCGGCGTCGTCGCGTTGTACGCCGAGCTGGAGCACCGCAGCAACGAGGTGCGGACCGCGCAGCGCAAGGTGTTCGAGGAGCTCGCCGACGCCCTGCGTCCGCCGCCGCCCGAGGTGGACGGCCTCGAGTTCGGCGTGCGGTACGTGCCGGCCCAGGCCAACTCCCCCACCGGCGGCGACCTGTACGACTGGTTCGTGCTGCCCGACGGCACGGTGCATGTCACGCTGGTCGACGTACGTGGGCACGGGGTCACCGGCACGCGCGACGCGCTGCACGTGACGCACACCGTCCGTGCGCTCTCTCTCGAGGGGCATCCGGTGGCCGAACTCCTCGGCCGCGCCGACGTCATCCTGCAGTCCGGTGGCGGCGCGCTCGTCGCGACGGTGGTGGTGCTGCGCATCGACGTCGCGACCGGCACCGTGCGCATCGCGGGCGCGGGCCACCCGCCGGTACTGCGCATCCCGGCCGACGGTGAGGCCGACTTCGTCGAGGCCCGCGGCCGCGCCTTCGGCTACAGCGGCGCCGGCAGCTTCGCGGTGGGCGACGCGCCGCTCGACCCCGGGGACACGATGCTGGTCTACTCCGACGGCGTGACCGAGCTGCGGCGCGACGTACTCGAGGGTATGGAGACGTTGCGTCAGGCGGCCACTGCTGCGGCGCCGTTGAGCGTCCCGGGCATGCTCGACTCGGTGCTCGACGCCTGCGCACAGGGCGCGGTGTTCCAGGACGACGCGACCCTGATCGCCATTCGCCGTCCCGGCGCGGGTCCGGACGCCGCACCGGTTTCGTGATCGGACGCTCGGCCCGATGATCCGTCGGCTGCTGACCGGTTCGGCGACGGGCGGGCGTGGATGGTCACTGCTGATCGCGGGGTGGCTCGGCGTCGCGGTGGGCGGCGGCGAGCTGGCCGCACGAAGCGTCGTCTCGACATGGCAACCGATGATCGTCGCCGCGGCGTTCTTCCCCGTCCTGGTGGCGGCGGCGGTGCCGGGGGGCGCCGCGCTGGTCGCGCTACGCGTCTGGCTCGGCAGTGCGGTCGCGGCAGTGATCGTCGTGGCCGCGGTCGCCGTGACGGTGCCGGACTACATCGCGGACGGCGGCGTGCCCGCGCACGGACGCACGATGGTCGTGGTGCAGGCCAACCTGCGCGTCGGTGCCGCCGACCCGCAGGCTCTCGTGGACCTGGTCGCGCGGCGGCACGCCGACGTGCTCACCGTCGACGAACTCACGTCCACCGAGGACGCCCGGTTGACGGCGGCCGGGCTGTCGCGGTGGTTGCCCGATCACCTGGTGACGCCCTACCCCGGCGGCGCGGGGACGGGGATCTGGAGCCGCTACCCGCTCGCGGACACTCGACACGACGACACCTTCACCTTCGAATTGTTGTCGGCCCGCGTCGCCGTGCCGGGCACGCACGGCGTGCAACTCGTCGCCGTGCACCTGCTGCCTCCGTGGCCGTACCCGTCGGGCACGTGGGTACGCGAGATGCGCCGGCTCCGCACCCTGCTCGCGAGCGACGCCCGGCGCCCGCTCCCGGTGCTTGTCGCCGGCGATCTGAACGCGACCGGGAACACGCCGCAGTTCCGCGACCTGCTCGACACCGGGTACGCCGACGCCGGTGATCAGGCCGGCGCAGGCCCGCTGCCGACCTATCCCACCGACCGGGCCGTACCGGCGCTCCTCGGGCTCGATCACGTGCTCACCCGGCACGCGACGGCGACGTCCGCCGCCACGAGCGAGCTCCCGGGCTCCGACCACCGCGCCCTGTGCGTGCACGTCGTCCTCGCCACCCGGTGACGGAACGGCGTCGGCGAATGCGGCCCTGCAGGCGAAGGCAAACACCGGGTTTGCTCTTACCCAACCGTTTCCGACACTATTCCGGCATGGCAAAGACCATCATCACCACCGACGATCTCGACGGAAGTCCGGACGCCGAGACAATCAGTTTCAGCTATGCGGGCGCCAATTACACGATCGATCTCGCCAAGAAGAACAAAGCGGCTTTCGAAAAAGCGCTGAAGCCCTATCTCGATGCCGCCTCCACCACGACCGGCAGCTCCCGGCGAGGCACCCGCTCCGCGGGCACCGGCAGCCGTTCGGCGACGCGTCGGCGCGGCGGCGTGGACACCGCCGCCGTCCGGGCGTGGGCGCAGCAGAGCGGCCTCGAGGTCTCCGAGCGCGGCCGCATCTCACGCGAGGTCCTGGAGGCGTACCAGGCCGCGCACTGACCGCCGCCCGTCGACCGCGGAGTGACCTCAGAGCGCGCGCAGCCGTTCGAGCAGCGGCCCGGCGACGTCGGCCAGGAACTCCTCCTGGCTCTCGTCACCGACCTGCACGAGCGCGACATCGGTGAATCCCGCGTCGAGGAACGGGCGGACGGACTCGGCCAGCGCGTCGAGGTCGGGCCCGCACGCGATCGCCTCGGCGACGTCGTCGACGGTCACGAACTGGCTGGCCGCCTCGAAGGCGACCGGCGTCGGCAGGTCGGCGTTGACGTGCCAACCGCCACCGAACCAGCGGAACAGCTCGTGGGCACGCTTCTTCGCGGCGTCCTCGTCGTGCCCCCAGCAGATCGGGATCTGTCCGATCTTGCGACTGACCGGCGAGCCATTCGACTTGCGTTCGGCGTCCCACTGCTGAACCAGATCGCCGTCCGGCTCGACGGCGACGAGATGGTCGGCGAGCGGGGCGAACTTGGCGACCGACGAACCGCCTGACACCGCGACGGCGATGGGGACCGGGCGGTCGGGCAGATCCCAGATCTTGGCCGACTCGACGGCGTAGTGGGACCCGGTCCAGCTCGTCTGCTCCCCGCGGTGGAGCTCACGGATGATCTCGATGGCCTCGATCAGGCGCTCCTGCCGCACCCGGGCCACCGGCCACGGTTCGCCGACGACGTGCTCGTTCAGGTTCTCACCCGACCCGAGACCGAGGGTAAAGCGGTTGTCGGACAGCAGACCGAGGGTCGCCGCCTTCTGCGCGACGATCGCGGGGTGATAGCGCACGGTCGGGCACGTCACGTAGGTCATGAATTCGACCCGTTCGGTGGCTTGCGCGACCGCGCCCAGCACCGACCATGCGTACGGGCTGTGCCCCATACTCGGCAGCCACGGGAAGAAATGGTCGCTGGAGACTTCGAAGTCGAAACCGGCGATTTCCGCGCTGACGGCGTAACGCACGAGTTCGCGCGGCCCGCTCTGTTCCGTCATCAATGTGTAGCCGAAATTCGCCACCGGGTTCTCCTGCCGTTGTCCGTCGATCCGTACGTCAGGATCGGTGCCCGGTTGCCCTCAGCGGGAAACCGACGCCTGGGGGCTGCCCAGGCCGCGCAGGTAACTCGAGAAGCCGCCTGGGGCGCGCCCCTCCAGCCTGCTGCTCGTCTGCACGGGCGCGTCGTCCACCGCGACCACGTGCAACCCCGACCGGCGCGCGGCGACCGCGAGGGCGACGTCCTCGTGGGTGGCCATCGGTCGCCATCCACCCAGCCGCCGGTAGGCCGCGGAGGTCAGGGCGATGTTCGCACCGTGGATGTGCAGATGCTCGGTCCCGAGGTCGTGCGCGGCGTACCAGGCATCGGCGTCGTCGGACGGCAGACCCGGCCCCGGCCGGACCGTGCCCAGGACGACGTCGGCGCCATCGAGCACGTGCCGGACGAGTGCGCTGAGCCAGTCCACCGGCACGCTCGAATCGGCGTCGGTGTTGGCCAGGACCCACGGGTCGTCGCGGGTCAACGCCTGCGCGCAGCCGGCCGCCCGGGCAGCGCCCACGCAGCGATCCTGCACGGTGACCAGGTCGACCGGGAAACAGGCCGCGAGCTGGCCGGTCGCGTCGGTGCACGAGTCGAGCACGACGGTGACCGACGACGTGACGCGGCCGCCGTAGACCTCGCGCAGGTGATTCTGCGCGCGGCTCAGCGCGGCCAGGCAGTCGGCGATCGTAGCCGCCTCGTCGGCCGCCGGAACGACGACGGAGACGTGCGCCGACGCCGGAAGCTGGGATCGGGTGGTGCGACCGTCCTCGGGCATGCGGCCCTTCGATACGGGGACGGGCAGCAGCCGACCCGGTCCTTGCAACGGCGGTGTTTTCCACCGCGATCCACGGTAGCGCAGCAGCGTGGGCCCCTACCGGCCTCGTGATGTCGACTACCGTCGGAACGGCGGTGCGTCCGGCCGATGCCGCCCACCGCCGCCGCCCACCACTGCCGCCCACCACTGCCACCCACCACCCGCCCGATCGGCCCACCCGGTCCGGCGAGAAGCGGAGCACGGTGCCCACCACCCCCGTCCCGGCTGCCGTGTCGACCGCCGCCCGCGAGGCCGGGGAGGACGTCGAGGCCGCCCTCACCATCGCCGACGGGCTCGGACGCGAGCTCCCACTGCCTGGCGGCGGGTCGACCGCGGCGCGGTTCGACACCCTGGCCGCCCTCGGCCGTGCCAACCTGACCGTGGCGCGTGTCGTCGAGGCGCACTGCGACGCACTCGCCATCCTGCGCGAGGCCGGGCACGACGATGTCGACGGCACGTGGGGCGTCTTCGCCGCCGAGGCTCCCGGTGCCCGGCTCGACGCCGTACCCGCGGCCGACGGATACCGCCTGTCCGGGACCAAACCCTGGTGCTCACTCGCCGACCGCGTCGACCACGCCCTCGTGACGGCCCACGTCGGCGAGCAACGGCAGCTGTTCCGGGTGGCGCTGCGGCAGCCTGGCGTGCGCGTCGACCCCCCGGAGGGATGGGTGTCCCGCGGGCTGCGCACGGTGACGTCGACGGCGACGCACTACGACGACGTCCCCACCGACCCGGTGGGCGAGGTCGGGTGGTACCTGACCCGGCCCGGCTTCGCCTGGGGAGGCGTGGGAGTCGCGGCGTGCTGGTACGGCGGTACCGAGGGCGTGGCGGACACGCTGCGACGCGTCGCGGCCGGACGCGCGCGACCTCTCGACGAGCTGCACCTCGGGGCCGCCGACGTCGAACTGCACGCCGCGCGCACCGCCCTGGCGCACGCCGCGTCCTGCATCGACACCGGGGGGGTCGCCGACCCCGCGCTGCTCGCCCTGCGCACCCGCAGCGTCGTGGCCGCAGCCGCCGAACGCGTCCTGCAACAGGTGGCGCACGCGCTGGGACCGGCCCCGCTGACCTTCGACGAGAACCACGCCCGGCAGGTCGCAGACCTCGAGGTCTACGTCCGCCAGCACCACGGCGAGCGCGACCTTGCCTCCCTCGGGTCGGCCCTGCTGGGTCGCGCGTGACGTTCTCACCCCGGGAACCCGGCAACGCGCCCGAGACGTGGCGACTGGCCGGGTTGCCGACGGCGCCCTGGCCGGCTGCCGGTGACCACGTGATCCTGCTGAGCGCGCACCCGGACGACGAGACGCTGGGCGCGGGTGGCCTGATCGCCGGTGCTGCTTCGCGGGGCGCGCGCATCACCGTTGTCGTCGCCACCGACGGTGAGCATTCGCATCCGCACTCCCCCACCACCACGCCGTCCGAACTTGCGGTGATCCGCCGGCGGGAGATGCGCGCGGCCCTGGACCGGCTGGCCGGGGACGCCGAACTGCACTTCCTGGGATTGCCCGACGGCGGACTCGCCGCCACCGGGGACGCGGCCGCTCGATTCGTGCAACCGTGGGTGGCCGGCGTGACGCATGTGGTCAGTCCGCTGCTGGGCGACGGCCACCCGGACCACGACCACTGCGCGCGGGTCGCCGCCGAGCTCGCCCTCGCGACCGGCGCCGAGCACTGGTCCTATCCCGTCTGGACGTGGCACTGGGGCGATCCGGACGGGGGGCTGCTGGACGCGCCGGACGTCCACGCCCTGCCGCTGGGGCCGGACGAGTATGCGGCGAAGCAGGCGGCGCTCGCCGAGCACCGCTCGCAACACACCCCGCTGTCCGAGCAGCCCGGGGACGAGGCGATCCTGCCCCCGCACGTGCTGGCCCACTTCCACCGCGACGTCGAGACGTTCCGGGTCCGGCCCGCGACACCGGCGGCCCGTACCGCCTACTTCGACGCGCTCTACGCCGCCGACCCCGATCCGTGGGGGCTGGCCGATCGTTTCTACGAACAGCGCAAGCGCGACCTGCTGCTGGCGTCGCTGCCCCGGCGTCGCTTCGTCCGTGCCTTCGAGCCCGGATGCTCCGGCGGGTGGCTCACCGAACGCCTCGCCGCGCGCTGCGACCGGGTCGTGGCCTGGGATGCGAGCGAGGCCGCTGTCACGTCGGCCCGGGAACGGGCGCCCGCAACCGTGGAACTCGCTGTCGGGCGCATCCCCGAGCAGTGGCCCAATGGCGAACTCGACCTCGTCGTGCTCAGCGAGATCGCCTACTACGTCCCCGACCTCGACCGCCTCGTGGAGCGCATCGACGCCTCACTCGCCACCGACGGGGTCGTGGTGGCCTGCCACTGGCGGCACCCGGCGCCGGATCACCCGCACACCGCGGACGAGGTGCACCGGGCCCTACGCGCGGGTTTCACGGCCATCGCGAACCACGTCGAGCGTGATTTCGTGCTGGACGTGCTCACCCGGGACGGCCGGTCGGTGGCCCAGGCCGAGGGCATCGTCTGACGTCGCCTTCGCCTCGATCGGCGTCCCGGCGCCTCAGTCTTCGGCGAGCGCGGTGCGGTCGAAGGCGGCGAGCAACGCGGCGGCGTCGGCGTACACGTCGATCGCCCCGGCGCCGCGCAGCTCGTCCTCACCGGTGCCGCCGCAGGTGAGGGTGATGCAGCGAACCCCCGCGCGCTTGCACGCCTCGACGTCGGGCACCGCGTCGCCCACGAACACGGCCTGCTCGGCGGCCACCCCGGCCTTCTCCAGCGCGATCTCGACCAGGTCGGGGGCCGGCTTGCTCTGCTCGCTGTCGGCGGAGCTGGTGCTGTGGTCGAGGTAGTCGTCGATGTCCAGCAGCCCGCGGATGACCTCGACCTCGTCGGCGCCGGCCGAGGACGCGAGCACGGTCGTCAGCCCCGCGTCGTGGCAGTGCCGGACGAGGTCGCGCGCGCCGGCGAAGGCCCGTAGCGCCGGCCAGTGCGTGGCGTAGACGGCGTCGTGCGCATCGGCCAGCGACGACAGGGTGTCCTCGTCGATGTCGCGTCCGAGGACGTGCGGGACGAGGTGGTCGGCCCCCATGCCGATCGCGCGGTGGATGTGCGCCATCGGCACGTCCTCGCCGGCCCGCCGGAATGCCTGCCACCACGCCACCGTGTGCAGGTAGGTGCTGTCGACGAGGGTGCCGTCGACGTCGAAGAGCACCGCGCGCGCTGTCATGTCCGCTCCTTCGTGCTGTGTCCGGTGGGGCCCCCGCGATCGGCGGCCACCTGCGCCAGCAGGCGCCTGCCGCCCGGCACCCGGCTGAGTACCGCGCGGGCCATGGCGTCGCGTCGGCGATCGTGCCCCGGCGGGGTGGCCGCGGCGTTGCGCAGGTCGTGCCAGCCGGAGGCGGACCACCCCGTCGCGGCCACCGTGTCGACGAGGGCCGCCGACGCGCGATCGTGGTCGATGACGGCAAGCCCGATCGCGGACGCCGCGTGCGCACCGTCCACCCACACACCCATCGCCAGGACCTCGGGACTGGGGTGAACACCGGACAGCAGGGCCTGCACCAGATGCCGGGCACCGAGGA
Organism: uncultured Actinomycetota bacterium; assembly: GCA_963787985.1. GTDB lineage: Bacteria > Actinomycetota > Actinomycetes > Mycobacteriales > Jatrophihabitantaceae > Jatrophihabitans. The sequence continues at coordinate 1,076,507 of CAWBEL010000004.1, forward strand.
CCCGCGCGACCACGAGCGACGGCCGGTCCAGCGGCACCCGGTAGACCGTGGCCAGCACCAGCTCCGGGCGGGTCAGCAGGGCCAGACCCCACAGGCCGCGGGTGATCTCGATGCCGCGCAGCGTGCTCCGCTGCCGGCCGTCAGCCATCCGCGTGCCGCAGTGTCATGTGCCCTCCACGTCGTCATCGACCGCGTGCCGGTCCCGATCTGCCTACCCCGGTGACGCCCTTCGCTACGCCCGATTACGCCGGCTGAGGTGCGGGTACCCGACCGTCATGAGCAACGAACTGAATGGAAAGCGCATCGCCGTCCTCGCCACTGACGGCGTGGAGCAGGTCGAGCTGACCACACCACGCAAGCGCCTCGCCGACGCCGGCGCGGACATTGTCTTCGTCGCGCCGGGCTCGAACGACGTCCAGGCGGTCGAGAGCGACATCAACCCGGCCGACACGTTCACCCCCGACGCCTCGCTCGACGACGTCGACCCGGACAGCTTCGACGCCCTCGTACTGCCCGGGGGCACGGCGAATCCGGACACGCTCCGCATCGACGAGGACGCCATGCACTTCATCAAGGCCTTCGTCGACGCCGGCAAGCCGATCGCCGCGATCTGCCACGGCCCGTGGACGCTCGTCGAGGCCGACGCCGTCCGCGGCCGCACGCTGACCAGCTGGCCGTCGTTGCGCACCGACATCGGCAACGCCGGCGGCAACTGGGTCGACGATTCGGCCGTGACGTGCCATGAGGGCCCGTTCACCCTCGTCACGAGCCGGAACCCGGACGACCTCGACGACTTCTGCGCCGCCGCGATCGACGCGTTCGCCGGCTGACCCGCGAATACACCCGTACTTCTGCGAGTTGTCCCGGCCATATCCGCTCCAGGGCGTGAGGTAGCCGGGACAACTCGTGGGTCAGGTGCCGAGGGCGAGCGCGAAGTCGTGCTTCATCAGCACGCACGAGCGGTCGAGCTCGCCGACCGAGGTCAGGCCCAGCCCGAGTAGCGCCGAGTCGATGCCGCCCCGCAGCACGTCGAGGACGTTCTCGACCCCGGCCTGGCCGTTGGCGCCGAGGCCCCACAGGTAGGCCCGGCCGATCATGACGGCGCGGGCCCCGAGCGCCAGCGCCTTGACCACGTCACTGCCCCGGCGGATGCCGCCGTCGAGCAGCACCTCGATCTGCCCGTCCACGGCGTCGGCGACCGCCGGCAGGCACCGGATGGTCGCCGGCGTCCCGTCCAGGTTGTTACCACCGTGGTTCGACACCGAGATCGCGTCGGCGCCGCAGTCGATCGCCCGCTTCGCGTCGTCGACCCGGGTCACGCCCTTGACCATGAACGGGCCGCCCCACTGCTGCTTGAGCCACGCAACGTCCTCCCAGCTCGGCGGCGGGGTCTGCATCCACTCGCCGTAGACGCCGAAGAAGGTCGGCGGCGGCGAGCCCGCGTCCTGCATGTTCGGCACGGTGAGGTCGGGAATGCGTCCGGTCCGGGCGAAGGTGGTCAGCCACCGTGGCCGGGTCAGCGCCTCGGGAGCGAAGCGCATCGCCTCCTTGAACGTGACCTTCTCCGGGATGTGCGGGCTGCCCCAGTCGCGGCCCATGGAGAACGACCAGTCCAGGGTGGCGATCAGTCCGACGGCGCCGGCGGCGCGGGCCCGCTCTATCCGCGCGACGATCTGCTCCTTCGAACCGGACCAGTACAGCTGGAAGAAGGTCTGGGGGTTGGCGGCCACAACCTCCTCGACAGGCTTGCTGGCGAACGAGCTCAGGCCCATCGCCGTGCCGCGCGCAGCAGCGGCGCGGGCGACGGCGACCTCGCCGTCGGGGTGGACGGCCTGTACCCCGGTCGGGGAAATGACCACCGGCAGGGCGATGTCCTGGCCGAGGACGGAGGTGGCGAGCTCACGTCCGGCGTGATGGCCCGCCGTATGTGGGGCGAAGCCGAGCTCGTCGAAGGCAGCGACGTTGTCGGCCACGGTCAGCCCGCGCTCGGAGCCGGCCACCAGGGCGCTGTACACCGAGGGGGGCAGCCTCTTCTTCGCCCGGCGCTGGGCCTCGGCGACGGTCTCGAACCACTCGTTGGGCATCGGGTCACTCCTCGGTCGGTACCGGCCGGGCCGGCGGGGTGGTGTCGCGGCGCCGCCGGACGACGGTCGGGCGGAGCGGGGCCAGGGTGCGGTGCGCCCGGCAGCCGGCGAGTACGCCGGCGCCGTAGGCGAGTTCGTCAGCGAGCCGCGCGGTCACGAACCGCGGCGCATCGAGACGGTCACGGTGCGGCCACCAGGCGGTGAGCGGGCCGGCGAGCAGCAGCGACAGCGCGGCCAGCCGCCGGCCGGGACGGCCCGGCAGCGCGGCAGCGGCGAGGACGGCCGGCGCGGCGAACTGCGTCAGGTAGCGCCCCAGCCCCAGCCAGGTCTGGCGGGTGGCGTCGGCGACGGCTCGGACGGTGCCGGCGGTCGGGACGTCGGCGGCCCGGAGCGGCTGCGCGGTGCGGGCCACCGAGACGCCGAACGCGGCAGCCGCCGCGGCGGGCCGGCGGGCCAGCAACGCCAGCACGGTGGTCGCCGGCCACGGGTGGACGACGAGCGGCGCGGCCGCGCCGGGGTGGGCGCGCGCGAGGGGCGCGGCGGACGTGCCGTACCGGAAGCGGCGGCGGAGCAGCTCGTGCCAGCGCGTCGGCTCGTGGTGGGCGACCCGGACGCCCGGTTCGTACCGGACCCGGTGACCCGCCTCGTGCAGCCGCCACACCAGGTCGACGTCCTCGCCGTAGCGCAGGGCCGGGTCGAAGACGTAACCCCGCCGCGCGACGTCCAGCAGGGCTGATCGACGCGCGACCAGGGCAGCGGTCGGGACGTAGGACACGCGCGCTCCGGGCTGTACCCGGCTCTGCCTCGACCCGAGGTCCAGACTGCTGGCCGCGTTGGTGTAGCGCCCGGCCCAGGTGTCCGGCGCAATGCCCACGATGCGGGGTGCGACGGCGGCGAGCATCGGGTCGGCGAGCTGGGCCAGCAGCGGTGCCAGCCACCCGGGCGGTGGGACGCAGTCGCTGTCCAGGAACGCCACTGCCTCGGTGGTGACGACGGCCAACCCGTCGTTGCGGGCGGCGGCCGGCCCGCCGTTGAGAGGCCGCCGCACCAGGTGGGCGCCGTGGCGGTGCGGCCACCGCAGCCACTGTGGCGGGGTCGGTGGACCCGTCGTCGACGACCACGACGGCGTGCTCGCGCCCGACCGCAGCGAGGCAGCGCTCCAGTTCGAGCGCCCGGTCGTGGACGGGGACCAGGACGGTGACCGTCGGCGCCGGCGTGTCGACGGGCGGCACGGGGTGCGCGAGGCCGGCGTCGGTGAGCCGGCGGGCCAGCGTGCCGGCGGTGCGACCGCCGACGCCCCCGCGCTGCAGCTCGTCCCATGCCGCGCGCCCGGGGCCGGTCAGGCGCATGACGCGCGCGGGCGAGCCGCCGAACCACACGCCGGGCGCGAGCTGGCGCGCGGAGGTGTCCAGGTCGACGCGGAAACCGTCCGGCAGCGGGGCGGGCGCGGTGCGGGCCCCCGGGTTTGCCGCGACCGGTCTGGGTGCCGGCGTCGCGGCGGCGTGCGGCCTCACAGGGCGAGCCCGCCGTCGACGGGCACCACGGCACCGGTCATGGCCGAGCCTCCGGGGCCGGCCAGGAACGCCAGCACGGCGGCGATCTCGGTGGGGTCGAGCAGCCGACGCTGCGGCTGGGTCTCTGCGAAGTCCTCAGCCCCGCCGGGCAGCCCGTAGAGGCGGGCCGTCTCGGCCAGGATCGCGGTGTCGGTGGAACCGGGGCTGACGGCGTTCGCGGTCACGCCGGTGTCGGCCAGCTCGACGCCGAGGGCGCGGATCAGCCCGGCGACCCCCGCCTTGGCCGCGCAGTACGCCGCCAGCATGGGCAGTCCCCGGGTGGCCGCGGCCGAGGCCACGGCCAGGAAGCGGCCGGAGCGCGGGGCCGGCCGGCGCAGCAGGGCGGGGATTGCGGCGCGGCTCAGCGACAGCACGCCACCGAGATCGACCTCGAGCACCGCCTGCTCCTGCTCGAGCGGGACCTCCCACTGCGGCACTCCACCGGCCATCACGCCGGCGGCTGCCACGGCGGCGTCCAGGCCGCCCCAGCGGCGCTCGGCCTCGGCGACGGCGGCCGCCATCGCGGCCGGATCTCGGACGTCCGCCACCCAGGACACGACCTGGTCGGTGCCGTGGGCGGCGTCGTGGACAACCGCCTGGAGCTCGTCCTCGGTGCCCAGCGCGTACGGCAGGGCGGGGTGGTTGGCGGCGGCGTCGACGGCGAGGACGGCCCACCCGTCGGCGGCGAGTGCCCGCACGGTGGCAGCGCCGATGCCCCGCGCCGCTCCGGTCACGAGCGCGACCCTCATGCCCCGGCCCCGTACAGCAGGACCGTCGGGAACCGCGCCGCGACGAGCTCGATCAGCTGGGCTGCGAGCTGGTCCAGCAGCGCGGCACCTTCGGCGGCCGAGGCACCGGTCGGGTCGCCGAGCACGCCGGTGGCCGTCACGGCCCGCACGCCTCCGGTGGCCAGGATCGGCATGATCTCGCCCAGCGGGCGGGTGTCGCCCGGGTCGGCGAGCTCGGTGCGGACGGCATCGGGGCGCAGCGCGAGCTGCATCGCCGTCTCCGACCGGCCGGCGTGCGCGTCGCCGGCATAGCGCGGCTCGAACAGCTGCACGTCGCGCGATTCGGCGCGCAGCACGGCCACGGCCCGCCGCAGCGGAACCGCGTTGCCGCCGTGCCCCGACACGAAGATCACCCGGGAGAATGTCTCGAACGCCGAGCGGCCGAGCTCGACGACGACGTGCTCGAGCGCCGCGGCGCCGATGGACAGGGTGCCGGCGAACCCGCGGTGCTCGCCGCTGGAGCCGTAGGGCAGCGGCGGCGCGACCACCACGTCCGGCCGGGCGACGGCCAGCCGCGCCGCCAGCTCCTCGGCCACGTCGGTGTCTGTGGTCAGCGGCAGGTGCGGGCCGTGCTGCTCGGTGGACCCCAGCGGCACCGCGAGCACGGCCCCGGCCGCCGCCAACGCCGCGACCTCGCGCGTCGTCAACTCGGCGAGGGCCCGGGCCGGCCGGTGCACTGCGGGCATGTCACCGCCCGCTGGGGGCGTCCCCCGCGAGGGCCAGGCCGGCCAGCGGGTTCTCGTCACACGCCGAGGCCGGGGGCCGCCGCTGCACCAGCGCGCCGTCCGGACGGGCCGTGAGCGTGACCGGGACCGGACGCGTGCGGTGCGAGTGGTCCAGGGACGGTTTGGGCGCGCTGCCCGCGCTGACGGTGAGCAGGGCGCGTTCGCCGTGGCCCTTGACGCACTCCGGGTCCGGGCCGTCGAGCGGCAGGCCGGTGAAGAACTTGGCCGCCATGCACCCTCCGCGGCAGGCGTCGAACGCCGAGCAGGAGCTGCAGGCGCCGCCGGTCTGCGGGCGGCGCAGGTCGAGGAACAGGTCCGACTCGCGCCACACCCGGGTGAACCCGCCCGGGTCCCGCACGTTGCCGGCCAGGAAGTTGTCGTGGATCGCGAACGGGCACGCGTACACGTCACCGACCGGGTCGATCAGGCACACCACGCGCCCGGCGCCGCACAGGTTCAGCCCGGGCATCGCGCCGTCGCCGTAACCGGCGAGGTGGAAGAACGAGTCGCCGGTGAGGACGGACTCCCCGTTCGCGACGAGCCAGTCGTAGAGCTCCCGCTGCTGGGCGGGCGTCACGTGCAGGTCGTCCCACACGTCGGCGCCGCGACCGGACGGGCGCAGCCGGGTGATCCGCAGCTGCGCGCCGAAGCGGTCGGCGATCGCCTTGAACCCGTCGAGCTGTCCGACGTTCTCGCGGGTCATGACGACCGACAGCTTGAACCCGCGGAACCCGGCGTCGGCGAGATTCTGCATCGCCCGCATCGCGGTCGCGTAGGAACCTGCGCCGCGGACGGCGTCGTTGACCTGCTCGGTCGCGCCGTCCAGGGAGATCTGTACGTCGACGTAGTCGCTGCCCGCGAGACGCTGCGCGATCGCGGGCGTGATCTTCACGCCGTTGGTGGAGAACTTGACGCCGACGTGGTGCTCGGTGGCGTAGTCGACGAGTTCCCAGAAATCGGGACGGACGGTCGGCTCGCCGCCGCCGATGTTGACGTAGAACACCTGCATCCGCTCGAGCTCGTCGATGACGGCCTTGCACTCGGCGGTCGTGAGCTCGCGCGGGTCGCGCCGCCCGGAGCTGGACAGGCAGTGCACGCAGGACAGGTTGCAGGCGTAGGTGAGCTCCCAGGTCAGGCAGATCGGCGAGTCCAGTCCGAACTGGAACTGCTCGACGAGAGGCAGCGGTGCGACGCTCATGGGGCGGTCCTCCGGCGGATCATCTGTGACGAGGCGAGGGTGCTCAGGGCCGTCCGGTACTGCCCCAGCTGGGCCGGCTGCACGCCCGCGGTGAGGCAAGCGGCGCGGGCGGTGTCGGCCGCGGCCAGCCCACGCACGACCTCGAGCAGCAGCGGGGACTTCAGGAACGACAGCTGACGGGTTCCGAAGTGGTAGAGCAGGGCGCCGAAGCGCTCCGGGCGAACCGAAACCTGTTCGTGCAGCTGCCAGGCACCGTCAAGCTCGAAGGCATCCTCGAGATCGATGGCCTCGACAGCGTCCCCGACCACGCCGGCGGGCGCGGTTCCGGCCGGTACGGCGGTCACGTGCGGGTGCTCCCGATGGCTCAGTAGACCCCGCACATCCCGTCGATGGAGACCTCCTCGACCAGCACCTCGTCGACGACGGTCTCCTCGACGCGGTGGCGGTGGCCGGGGCGGTGTCCTCGGACGTGGCGTCCAGGGAGTCGGCGGTGGCGGTGGTCTCGGGCATGGGCGCTCCTCCGGTAGGACTGCGGTCGCACGACGGGTTTCGTCACCGGGTGACGAATACCCGCGTACGCTAACGTCGCTGCTCGCGCCGGACAAGGTCCGCGGCCGAATCCGGTGGAAATCTGGTCAACGAGGTAGGTAGCGATGGGTGCGGAACCGGACGCGCCGTCGGCCCGCCGGGGCCGACCGCCGGGCACGAGCGCCCGGGCCCTCGAACTCATCGCGCTGCAGCTGTTTTCCGACCAGGGCTTCGACGACACCACGATCGACCAGATCGCCGCCGCAGCAGGGGTCAGCAAGCGGACGTTCTTCCGCTACTTCGACTCCAAGACGGGCGTGCTGTGGAACGCCTTCGACGCCGAGGTCGAGCACATCCGGCGGGTGCTCGCCGAGATGCCGCCGAACCTGTCGATCATGGACGCCGTCCGGCTCGCCGTCCTCGAGGTCAATCACTACCGCGCTGAGGACGTCCCCGAGCTGCGGACCCGGATGAGCCTCGTGGGCTCGGTTCCGGAACTCAGCGCCGCTGCGGCGGTCCACTACGACGCGTGGGAGCAAGCCGTCATCGACTTCGTGGCGCGGCGCACGGGTCGACCGGCGCGCTCGCTCTACCCGGTGACGGTCGGGCGGGCGACACTCGCCGCCTGCCGCGCCGCGTACGAGCAGTGGGCCGAACAGGCCGACACCGATCTGACCGTCTACCTCGACGCGGCGCTGCGGGCCCTGGCGGCGGGTTTCCGCGACGACATTCTCGTCGACAGGGTGCGGGCATGACGGGTTCGGCGAACCCTCGTTCTCTACTTCACGGTTACTGCTGTCCGCGGAGCCGACACGATGGCTGACGGGTCCCGGCCGGGCGACGAGTCGCCCGCCCTGCGCGAGGCGTTCGCCGTCCTGTACGGCGGGGCGCCCGAGTCGTTCCTCGACGAGCGCAAACGGCTGTCCGCGCAGGCCCGGTCCGAGGGCGACGCCGCCGCGGCCAAGTCGATCGGCGCGCTGCGCAAACCCACCGTGGCCGCCTCCGTCGTCAACCGGTACGTGTACGAGAGCCCGGACAGCGTGGACCGGTTGCTCGACGTCGGCACGCGGCTGCGGGCGGCGCACGAGGCCCTCGACGCGGCGCAGCTGCGCGAACTGTCGGCCGAGCGTCGGGCGCTGGTCGCGGAGCTCACCGCGGCCGCGTTCGAAGCTTCCGGGCAGGACTCGCCGCCGGCCGGCCAGCGCGACGAGGTGACGAACACCTTCGATGCCGCCGTCGCCGATCCGGAGATCGCCGGTCGGCTGGGGAGGTTGACGCGCTCGGAGTCGTGGTCCGGCTTCGGTGTGGCGCCGCTGACCGGCCCGGCCCTGACCCTGGTGCGCGGCGGTCGCGACGCCGCGCGGAGCACCCGTCCGGCGGCTCGGAGGAAGCAGGCGCCGACGACGTCCGACCCGCCCGCCGCACCGCCGCCGCCGCCGGCCGAGCCGCGTCGCTCCGCCGCCGAGACGCGCAAGGCGAAGCGGGCAGTCGACAAGGCCCGCGCCACGTTCGAGGAGGCGGACGCGGCGCTGCAATCCGCCGAGCAGGAGGAGCGCAGCGCCAGCGAGCGCATCCGAGAGATCTCGGCCCAGCTGTCGGAGCTGCAGCGCGAGCTGGAGCAGCGCAAGCAGGACCGCGACAGGTCCCGGCGAGCTGTCAAGGCCGGCCGGACGAAGCGGCGCGAGGCGCGTTCGGCCCTGGACCGCGCCGAGCGTCAGGCGGACAGGTGACCCGACCCGTCACCCGACCTGTCCACCCCACCTCCCCGGGCGGACCCGCGGGACGGGCGGGACACTGACCGGCCGGACGGGACGGTGGCAGGTTGGGTCAGCGCGCCGTCGCGTCGCGGTGCGCGGACCGGTAGGCGCGTGGGCTGAGCCCGAACTCGCGGCGGAAGGCGCGGGAGAAGTATTCGGCGGAGGCGAACCCGCACTCCAGCGCGACCCGTTCGACGTGCCCCGGACCGGTCCGGGAGGCGAGGATCTCGGCCGCCCGCTCCAACCGACGCCGCCGGATCCGGGCCGCCGGGCTCTCGGTGCCGTTGAACGCGCGGTACAGCTGACGCAGCGAGATGTTGAGCTGGGCGGCGATCGAGGCCGGCGTCAGATTCGGGTCGGTCGCCTGCTCGAAGATGATGGCGTCCGTACGCAGCCGGACCTGCTCGACCTGGGCCAGGTCAGGCGCGGACTTGGGCACCGCGGTGCGCAGCAGCAGCGCCGCCATGGCCGCGAGATAGCGATCGACCCCGACGAGGCTCGACGAGGTCCGCAGCTCGTCCCCGCCGACGAGCAGCAACGACACCGCCGTGCGCAGCAGCTGGGACTGGAAGGGCGTGAGGTCGAAGGTGCGCTCGCGCATGCTGCGGACCGTCGCCGGCTCGATGCCGATCGCGGCCAGCGGGATGTTGAGCGTGAACAGGTGGGAGTTGGCGACGAACTGCTCGGCCACCTCGTCGGCGGGGTCGTAGACCTTCATGATCCCCGGCCCCGTGCCGACCGGGTCGAACACCGATCCCCCGCCCTCCATCCGGGCGAGTACCTGGACCCCGCGCTCGAACGACGGGCCGCCGACCGACCGCGGTGCCCGGTAGAGCTCGGCGCCGCTGACGGTCGAGGCCGACCAGATGCAGCGGGTCCCGCGCAGGCGGGCGCCCTTGAAGAAATACGGGCCGCGGGCGTGCCGCAACGGCGCGATCTGCAGGCCCAGCGGGCCCGTCCGCAGCCGGCCGTTCCAGACGTCGGAGCTGTCGGCGGACACGTCGAGCCACGCCACCGCCCCCGCGGGCGGCAGGTCGACACGGCCGTTGCGGTCGCGTCCGAGTTCTTCAGACATCGCCGATCTCACCGACTCCCAGTCGACAGGGCGCGTGTGCAGCTGTCACGACCTCCGATACGCACCCGGCCGGTGTCGGACATCGATGTCCGCCGGCTTGTCGTGCGGGCACCGGGTCGGCCGTGCGCATGTGCACATCGCGCGCCGTGCCTGACGGTATTGGGGGGCAATGTCGGCGCGCAAGCGCAGAGAGCCCTGGAGATCCAGGTAATGGTTACCGACGGTCACCGGATGGTGGGGGTTTCAGGGGCTTGTGGCGGCATCTGTCGGGTTCTGCGTGCCACGGTCGGTGACCGTCGAACTGGAGGTCGACGGCGCAGGTGGCACTGGCGGCGTGGGCGACACTGACGGCTCGGAGCTCACCCCGCCCGGGGCCGACGACCCCCCCACTCCGCCGGACGACGGCGCGGGGTGCGGGGCTGTCGACCGGGCCGGGCTCGACGGCCGGGTCGACGTGGCGGTGCTCGGCTTGGGCTTGGGTCTTGGCTGCAGCCCCTTCGGCGGGCCGGGGTCGGCGGGCGGCAGCGCGGGCTTACCGGTGTTCGGGGGTGCACCCGGCGGCGCGGTAGGCACGACGACCGGGGTCCCGACGGCGTAGGCGCGCGCGGTCTCGATGACCAAGGCGATGTAGGCCTGCGAGTTGTTGTAGCTGCGGATCGCCCGCACCACGCCGGCGTAGGTGCGCAGGTCGCGGCCGGCGGCGCACAGGTAGTCCGCGGCGGCCGCGGCGGCGTCGAGGATGTTGTTCGGGTCCCGGACGCCGTCGTGGTTCGCGTCCACTCCCCACGCCGCCCACGTGGACGGGATGAACTGCATCGGTCCGACGGCGCGGTCGTACACGCGGTCGCCGTCCAACCGCCCGTGGTCGGTGTCGCGGATGACGGCCGTGCCGTGCCCGTCCAGGCGGGCGCCGAGGATGCGGGGCGTTGCCGAGCCGTCGGTGTGCAGGACCGCGCCACCGGTTCGTCCGTGATCGGATTCGACACGGCCGATGCCGGCCAGCAACGGCCAGGTGATGCCGCACCCGGGATCGCGGGTGAGCTCGCGGGCGGCGGCGGCGCGATAGGCGGCAAGCGCGGTGGACGGGATGCCGTCGGAGGTGAGCGCAGACACCGCGACCGCCCGCACCGGGGCCGACGTGGGCCGAGCGGTCGGCGGAGCGGCCGGCCCCACCAGCGGGACCGGCGCGGCGGTGGACGCAGCTGTCGTCGGAGCCGTCGATGACGCCGGCGCCGCGGTGCGGCTGGGGGCGGACGTCGTGGGCAGCGGCGCTGCCACGTGGCGGGGTGCCGGTGCGGCCGAGGAGGTCAGGACGAGGCCGGTGACGCCCACCGTCGCGACGACGGCCATGGCGCCGACGGTGACAGCCCGGCGCCGCGGCTCGACCAGCGTCAACCGGAGCGAGCGGCCCATGCCGAGCGCGCGCGTACGCCGGACGCGGCGGGCTCCGCCGCGCCGCGGGACCGCAGCCGGACCAGGCGGCACGGACGGATCGTAGATCGCGGCACCCGGCCCGCGCACCGGTTCGACGGGCACAGCTTGGGCAACGGGCACAGCTTCGACAGGCCCGGCGTCCACCGGCGTCGGCTCTGCCGCACGCGCACGACGCAGCGGACCGCGCGCGTGGTGCCGCCCTCGAGCCATCGGCCGGGCCTCCTCGTGCGATCGCGTCGACCGCGATCCGTTCGGCGGCGCCTCGACTAGGCCCGACGGTAGGCCGAAGGAACAAACTTCACAAGGGTTTCACTTCGACCGACGCGCGAATGACGTAGCAAGGATCAGTAGCGCGCTCCCGCAACCTGATCGCCCAGCGCGTCCACGGTGGCGAGGTCGTCGGCGTCGAGCTCCAGCTCCAGAGCCCCGACGTTCTGCTCGAGCCACCTCGTCCGCTTGGTCCCCGGGATGGGGACGACCGGCACGCCGAGCACCGCCGAGCGCTGGGACACCCAGGCCAGCGCGACCTGGGCCGCGGTGGCGTCGTGGCGCCGGGCCACCTCGGTCACGGCGTCGGCGATCCGCTGGTTGCTCGCCGCCGCCTCGCCGACGAAGCGCGGGTTGCGGGCCCGGAAGTCCTTCTCGCCGAGGGACGCCACGTCCAGCGTGCCGGTCAGGAAACCGCGGCCGAGCGGCGAGAACGGCACCAGCCCGACGCCGAGCTCGCGCAGCGAGGTGAGCACCGACCGCTCCGGGTCACGGGTCCACAACGAGTACTCGCTCTGCACGGCCGCGATGGGATGCACCGCGTAGGCCCGGCGCAGCAGGTCGTCGTCGACCTCGGACAGCCCGAGGTGCACGACCTTGCCCTGCTGCACGAGTTCGGCCATGGCGCCGACGGTCTCCTCGATCTCGGCGTCCTGCGGCGGCCGGTGCAGGTAGTACAGGTCGATGTGGTCGACGCCGAGGCGCGTCAGCGAGTTCTCACAGGCCTGCCGCACGTACGCCGCGGTGCCGTGGACGGTGCGCTGGTCCGGACCGAGGTCGTTGTCGATGCCGAACTTGGTCGCCAGCTGCACCCCGTCGCGGTGGCCGACGAGCCCGCGACCGACGAGCACCTCGTTGTGCCCGGCCCCGTAGACGTCCGCGGTGTCGAACAACGTCACACCGAGCTCGAGGGCCCGGTGGATGACGGCAATCGATTCGTCCCAGTCGCCGGGGCCGTAGCTCTGGCTCATGCCCATGCAACCGAGGCCCTGGGCCGAGGTGATCAGTCCGCCGAGATCGATCCTGTCCATACGTCCACCGTAAGCGGGGCACGGCGCACGGTGCTCAGCGGAACAGGCACTCCTGCGCGATGCTGGCGACCAGGCGGCCGTCCTCGGCGAACAGCGAGCCGTTGTACCAGCCGCGGCCGTGGCCGGTGACTTGTGGCCGGTACTCCGACAGCGTCCAGCTCGTCATGTCCACGCTGTCGTGGAACCAGACCGCGTGGTCGAGGCTGGACCCCGGTGTCTGGCTGCCGTCGGGGCTCGGCAGCACGCCGGTCGAGATGTCGGAGAGGTACGTGAGCGCGCAGGCGTGCACGAGTGGGTCGTCCGGCAGCGGCACCGAGACCCGGGCCCAGAAGCGCGTCGGCCACCGCGCATCGGGCCAGGGCTGGACGGGCATCCGGGCCTCCATCGAGAACAGCCGCGGCAGCCGCGTGGGATCCAGCTCGTCCGGTGCCGGGGTCTCCGGCGGCGTCGCGACCTGCGACGACCATCCGTCCTGTGCCGTGTGGAACGACGCCGACACCGTGAAGATGACCTCGCCCCGCTGCACCGCCGCCACCCGGCGCGCGGAGAACGAACGTCCGTCCCGGTCGCGGTACACCCGGAACACGGTCGGACGGGACGGGTCGCCGCGTCGCAGGAAGTACCCGTGCAGCGAGTGCGGCCGCCGGGCGGGGTCGACCGTGCGCCCGGCCGCCATCAGGGCCTGGGCCGCGACCTGGCCGCCGTAGAGGTCGAACTCCTCGGCGTACACGGTGCCCGCCCGGAACAGGTCCCGCTCGACGGCCTCCAGCGCGAGCACGTCACGCAGGTCGACGTCGGGCTCGGTCGCGTCGTCCACCACCAGGCCATCGTCGCAGGCCGTGCCCGCATTCCCGTTCTCCCGTCTGCGTGAGTGATTTCGCACGCCGCGATACACCGGCGCTCGGTGGGTAGGTGACTTGTCATGAAGTCTGTGACCGCATACGCCACACCGTCCGCCAAAGCCCCGTTCGAGAAGACCACCGTCGAGCGTCGCGACGTCGGCCCCCGCGACGTCCTGATCAAGATCGCCTTCGCGGGCATCTGCCACTCCGATATCCACACCGGTCGCGACGAGTGGGGCGAGGCGCACTACCCGCTCGTCCCCGGTCACGAGATCGCCGGCACCGTCGAGGAGGTCGGCTCCGAGGTCAGCACGTACAAGGTCGGCGACCGCGTCGGCGTCGGCTGCATGGTCGGCTCGTGCGGCGAGTGCGAGCAGTGCACCAACGGCGAGGAGCAGTTCTGCCTCAAGGGCATGATCGGCACCTACAACGCCCAGGACTACAACCACGACGACGCCTGGACCGACGGCGGTTACAGCACGCACATCGTCGTCGACGAACGCTTCGTGCTCGGCATCCCCGAGGGCATCGGGCTGGACGAGGCAGCTCCGCTGCTGTGCGCCGGCATCACGCTCTACTCCCCGCTGAACCACTGGGGCGCGGGCCCGGGCAAGAACGTCGCCATCGTCGGCATGGGCGGTCTCGGGCACATGGGCGTCAAGATCGCGCATGCGATGGGCGCCGAGGTCACCGTCCTGTCGCAGACGACCTCCAAGGAAGAGGACGGCAAGACCTTCGGAGCGGACCACTACTACGCCACCAAGGACGACGAGACGTTCGAGAAGCTCGCCGGCTCCTTCGACCTGATCGTCAACACCGTCTCGGCCACCCTGCCGATGCACAAGTACCTGTCGCTGCTGAAGCCGCGCGGGGCGATGGTCAGCGTCGGCGCACCGTCCGAGCCGCTCGAGGTGCCTGCGTTCGGCCTCATCGGCGGGGCCAAGACCTGGGCCGGATCGCAGATCGGCGGCATCCGCGAGACGCAGGAGATGCTGGACTTCTGCGCCAAGCACGGGATCGGCGCCACCATCGAGACGATCAGTGGCGACCAGATCACCGAGGCGTGGGACCGGGTCGTCGACAGCGACGTCCGCTACCGCTTCGTCATCGACACCTCCACGTTCTGACGCCGGCAGGCCGATCGGCGGACCGGAGCGCCCTGCGCGCTCCGGTCCGCGGCGCATTCGGCCTAGGATCGTCGAAATGAGCGTCCGGGCCGGTGTCGTCGTCACCGGTACCGAGGTGCTGACCGGCCGGGTCGCCGACCGCAACGGGCCCTGGCTGGCCGACCAGCTACGCCAGGTCGGCCTGGACATCGCCCAGATCCTCATCGTGGGCGACCGCCCTGAGGACCTGTCCGCAGCACTGGCGGCCCAGCGCGACCTCGGCGTCGATCTCATCATCACCAGTGGCGGCCTCGGCCCCACGGCCGACGACCTCACCGCCGAGGTGGTGGGCCGGTTCCAGGGACGCGAGTCGGCCGTCGACGCGGACCTCGAGACGCAGATCGCCGGCATCGTCGAGCGACTGGGGCGCGGTCGCGGCTGGCACACCGACGCCGAGGCCACCGCCGCCGCGGTGCGCAAGCAGGCCCGCGTCCCGGCCGGCGCCACCGTCCTGCCACCGGTCGGCACCGCTCCCGGCCTGGTCGTCCCGCCCGCCGACGGCACGCACGGTCCGCCGGTCCTCGTACTACCCGGACCGCCGCGGGAGCTGCAGGGCATGTGGCCGGCCGCGCTCGCCGCCCCGGCGGTCGCGGTGCTCGTGGAGCAGGCGCCGGAGCTTCGGCAGCGCACGATGCGGTTGTGGAACGTTCCCGAGTCCGAACTCGCCGCCGCCCTGCGCCGGCATGACGACATCGTCGACGGTCTCGAGATCACAACCTGCCTGCGTGACGGGGAGCTCGAGGTCGTAACGCGTTACGGCCCGCCGGCGCAGGACACCTACGACCGGCTGCGCACCGTGCTCCGGCAGGACTTCCCCGACACCCTGTACTCCCCCGACGGCGAGACCGTCGACGAACTCGTCGCGCGCACGCTGATCGAGCGCGGGCTCACCATCGCCACCACCGAGTCCTGCACCTCCGGCCTGCTCGCCGGGCGGCTCACCGACCTACCGGGCTCGTCGGCCTACCTGCTCGGTGCCCTCGTGACCTATTCCAACGAGGCGAAGGCCGAGCTGGCCGGGGTCGCGCGCGAGCTGATCGAGCGCGTCGGCGCCGTCAGCGAGGAGGTCGCCGAGGCGATGGCCTCGGGCGCGCGCTGGCGCACCGGCGCCGACATCGGAGTAGGCACGACCGGCATCGCCGGCCCGGGCGGCGGGACCCCGGACAAGCCGGTCGGCCTCGTCCACCTCTGTGTCGTGGGTAAGGGGCGCACGCTGGCGCGGCGCATCGTCGTGCCCGGCACCCGCGCCGACGTGCGCACCCGCGCCGTCACCGTCGCGATGCACATGGTGCGGGAGCTGCTGGAGCAGACCGGCTGACCCGTCGAGTTCTTCGGGCCGGATGACGTCCCCGGCGTGATGGGCCGGCGTGATGTACCCGGGACGACTCGTAGCGGGGTGTCAGGCCAGGCCACGGACCGAGCGCGCCGGCTGCCGGACGCCCTGGATGCTCGACACCATGTCCAGCGTCTGCCGCGTCTCCGGGATGTTGTGCGCGCGGAAGACCCGGGCGCCGAGGTGGGCGCAGACGGCGGTGGTCGCGAGGGTGCCGAGCAGCCGCTCGTCGAGGGCGCGGTCGAGGGTCTCGCCGACGAAGTCCTTGTTCGACAGCGACACCAGCACCGGCCAGCCCGTGGCGATCATCTCCGGGAGCCGCCGAGTGACCTCCAGCGAGTGCCGCGTGTTCTTGCCGAAGTCGTGCCCGGGATCGATGAGCACGCTCTGCTCCGGTACGCCGGCCGCGACGGCCCGCTCGGCCAGCCCGACCGTCCGGGCCAGGACGTCGGCCATCACGTCGTCGTACTCGATTCGGTGCGGACGGGTGCGGGGCGGCACGCCGCCGGCGTGCGTGCACACGATGCCGACGCGGTGCTGGCCGGCCACCTCGGCCAGTTCGGGGTCCCAGCCGCCCCACGCGTCGTTGATCAGGTCCGCGCCCGCCTCGCAGACGGCGGCGCCGACCTCGTGCCGCCAGGTGTCGACGCTGATCACGAGGTCGGGGAACTCGGCGCGCACCGCGGCCACGAACGGCACCGTCCGGTCGATCTCCTCCGCCGTGTCGACGGTGTCGCCCGGCGCCGCCTTCACGCCGCCGATGTCGACGATCCCGGCCCCGTCGCGCACGACGTCGCGCACCCGCTGCAGGGCGGTGTCGAAGGCGAAGGTCTCGCCCCGGTCGTAGAACGAGTCGGGCGTGCGGTTGACGATCGCCATGATCACCGGCTCGCCGTCGGGGATCGCGTGCCCGCGCAGCGTCAGCACGGGCCGGTCCGCAGCGGGCCCGCCGGCGGGCGTTCGAGCAGGGGCACCGGGCGGCCGCGCCAGGGCGGCGTGCTGCCGCGGTCGTACTGCCACAGCACCGCCTCGCCGCCACGCTCGGGGGGCACCGTCCCCGCCCGCCGAGACGCGGTCTCGAGGATCTCCGCCGCCATGACCCCGAGGTCGTGGACGGCCTGGTGCGAGTGCGCGCGCTCGCCGAGATCCACCTGCGCCAGCGCGTCGAGACCGGCCCGGGCCCAGACGTCGAGCAGCAGCGCGATCTCGACGCCGTAACCGACCGGTACCGGCAGTGCCTCGATCGTCGCACGCCGCACCGCCCACTCGCCGGCGAGCGGCTGAACCACCGCGGCCAGCTCGGGCCAGCGCAGGTTGATCAGTGGCCGCGCGACCAGCTCGGTGACCCGTCCGCCCTGCGGGGCGACCTGGCCGGAACCGTCGTCGAGGATGCGGTCGTAGAAGCCCTTGACATGCTCGACGCGGTCGTCGGTGAGCAGCGGGCCGAGCAGCCCGGACACGAAGTGCGTGCCCCAGCCGGTGAGGTCGGCGTCGACGAAGACGAGCACCTCGCCGGTCGTGACGAACAGCGACTTCCAGATGGCCTCGCCCTTGCCGGCGTGACCACCCAGATCGGGACGGATGTCGCGGGCGCGGTACACCGTGGCGCCGGCGTCGGCCGCCTCGGCACCGGTGGCATCACGGGAATCGGAGTCGATCACCACCAGCTCGTCGACGAGGGGTGCGGTCTCGACGAGGTCGGTGCGGATGCGCTCGACGATGCCGCCGATCGTGGCGTGCTCGTCGCGGGCCGGGATGACGAGGCTGATGCGGCGGCCGGCCTTCGCGACGACGAGGGCGGCAGGATCCCAGTCGCGCCAGCAGGAGGTCGAGCGCTCGAACCACTCCGCGACGCGCTGCTGCACCCCGCCATTGTTCCTCGCCCAGGTGAACGCCCCCACGAACGGGCCTGCCGCGGTCCGCTCAGTCGCCGGGACGCGGCACCGACGCGTCGAGCCAGCCGACGACGTCGGCCTCGACTTCGTCGCGGTTGGTCTCGTTGAGGATCTCGTGCCGCGCGTCGGGGTAGTACCGCTCGCTCACCTGCGCGCCGCCGGCCTGCAGCCGCTCGGCCAGGGCACGCGCCTGGACGGTGCCGTCGGAGACGGGGTCCCGCTCGCCGGCCGTGACGAGCACGGGCAGCCCATCGGGCAGGTCGCCCGCCCGGTCGGCGCCGT
The DNA here is from genome assembly GCA_963787985.1 of uncultured Actinomycetota bacterium. Taxonomy (GTDB): domain Bacteria; phylum Actinomycetota; class Actinomycetes; order Mycobacteriales; family Jatrophihabitantaceae; genus Jatrophihabitans. The sequence continues at coordinate 1,094,465 of CAWBEL010000004.1, forward strand.
CGCGGACGCCCTGTAGCACCGCGAGCAGGTAGCCGTAGGTCAACGGCAGGTCGTCGCCGCAGAGCGGGTCGGCGAGGTAGGCGTCGACCTCGGCCGGATCGCGGGAGAGCCAGTCGTACGGCGTCCGCGCCGGTTCGAATGCCGCGTTGAACGCGCCAAGGGCGTCGACGGGTGACCCGCCCAGACCGCCGGACACCGCGCCCTCGAGCTCCGCGATCGTCTCGTCCACGCCGGGCACGACGCCGAGCGGACCGGAGAGCACGAGCGCAGCCAGCTGGTCGCCGCGTGTCTCGGCGTAGCGCAGCGCGATGACCGAACCCATGGAGTGCCCGATCAGTACGAGCGGCACGGTGGGCGCCGCCGTCCGGCCGAGCGCGACGACACCGGCGAGGTCGTCCAGCACGCCGTCCAGGCCGCGTTCACCGATGGCGCCCGGACCGGTGCTCGCTGCGGTCAGTCCGTGACCGCGGTGATCGGGGGCCAGAACCGCGAAGCCAGCGGCCGCCAACGCGGCAGCGAACCGGTCGTAGCGCCCGGAGTGCTCCGAGGCCCCGTGCGCGATCACCGCCACGCCGCGAAGATCGGCGGTCGCCAGCCACGACCGGTACACGACCGTGACCCCGTCGGCATCGACGAAGCTGCCCTGCTCGGCCATGCGGACCTCCCGGTGTGCCGTTCGGTACGGACGTTACGGCCCGGCAGTCACGCCGGGCGTCAGGGGCGCGCCGTCACGCGGTACACGGTGACGCCGAGTGAGCGAGCCAACACGCCGTCGTGGGCCAGCGCCCGGAGCGTCGACCCGTCGATGCCGGTGCCGGTGCGCCGCACGATGACCACGGCGTCGCCGGAGCGCAGGTAGGTCGTCAGGTCGTGCTGCCAGCGCACGTTGTGCGCGCGCGACTCACCGTGCCGGGGGCGGTCAGGGCCGTAGGTGCGGCCGGTGACGTCGATCCAGTTGGGGCAACCGTTCGCGAGGCCCCGGCTGAGCGCGTTCAGCCGGATCAGAGACATGGGCGAGTCCGACATCAGGCAACGCACGTGCGAGGTCGCTCTCGTCAGTACGGGAGCGGCGGGGAAGCGGGCAACCGCGCCGGCGCCGAGGGCCAGCGCGACGGCGGTGATGACGGCGGCCAGCACGGTAGGGACCCAGCGCCCCGTCCGTGCCGGGCGACTGACCCGCCGCGCCCACGACGGCACCCCGTCGGCAGCGAACGCGGCGGCCACCACCAGCGACGCCGTCGCACCGACGTAGTCGACGTAGAACGCGAACCAGGACGGTGCGATCAGAAGCACCAGCGCTTGCGCGACGAACAACGCCAGAACCGGGCGGGCCGCGCGCCACGTCGCCGCCCGGAGCATCGCGAACGCGAACACGACGAGGAAGGCGAGCGACAGCACGACAACCACGGCGGTGGGCGCGTGCCCGTGCAGTTTGGTCGCACCGCTGAAGTCGGCGAAGCGGACGACCTCGGCCGTGCGGGTCTGGGCCCGCCCCAACTGGTCGAGCACCACCGAGTGCCACATCGCGCTCGGCGCGGCGAGGAAGAACGGCAGGTTGATCGCCAGCGCGCCGACCACGGCGCCGGCCACAGGCAGCATGGGACGCGGCATCGACCGGCGACGTACGGCGAGCGCATGCCAGACCAGCACGCCGAGCACCGGCACGATCCACCAGATCTTGACGCTGACGGCGGCGCCCAGCAGCAGCCCGCCCAGCACGGGCCGCCACGGTCCCCCGCCCTCCCGGGCGCGCAGCGCCAGCAGCAGACCGCCGAGGAACGCCGCGCTGCCCAGCGGCTCGAGCTTGGTGAGGAACTCGGTGTCGACCGATCCGTACCACACGGCGTAGAACAACCCGCCGATCGCGGCTGCCCGAAGCGGCAGACCGAGCGCTCGGCACACCCGGACCACGAGCACGGCACTCACCGCGCCGAGCACGCAGAAGGCGAGGTCGGCGAGCGCGAAGGCCGACGAGTCGCTGATCCAGTGGCCCAGGGCGGCGAACGGCGCCAGCACGAGCATGAGCCCGGGCGGGTGCAGCAGCACGAAGCCGTGGTACGGCAGGCGCCCGTGCACGAGGGCGTCACCGGCGGCGAAGTACACCGCGGCGTCGTAGCCGTAGAACCCGCGCAACCCGTCGTGCCGGAAGATCACCGACAGCCGCGCCACCAGCGCCACGGCGAACACGATCAGTTCGGGCCGCCGCCGCAGCCACGGCAGTACGCGCCGGCGCCGCGCGCCGGGGCGTCTGCGTGCCGCCTTCCGGGCCGCGCCGGTCGTCAGGGTCACGTGCAGGACGTTAGGAACGTCCCCTCTGCGGACCCTCTCCTCGTCAGCGCACGGTCAGGAAACGCACCGTGAACACTCAGCGACGATGGCGCGCCCGGACGGGCCGGCCCAGCATCACGAGCAGCGCGCCGAGCGCGAGCAGTAGAACTGCCGCCTGCACCCACGCCGCGTCCGCCCGTGTGCCAGTGGCCGCCAACGGCTCCTGGTGCCGCGAGTTCGCAACGGCGGCGACGGCGGCCAGGTGCGCGATCGCGATCTCGTCGCACGCCGTCCCGTCGTCGTTGCAGTTGCCCGGGTCGGTGGCGCTCAGCGCGCCGAAGGTCAGCTCCGATGTTCCGATGCTGACTGCCTGCACGACCACGGGGACGTGCGCGGTGGCGCCGGCGGCGATGGTGCCGATCGGCCAGAAACCCACCGGCGACGGGTGCGCCGACCCCGAGCGCGTGGGGCGCGCGGCGCGTTGCGCGGCGAGGAACTGCTGCGCCAGCAGGGCACGCCGGTGCAGCACGGTGGCGGTGACGGACGGATCGTCGGTGACGTCGATCGCCGAGTTGGTGATCAGGAAGTGCGAGTGGCCGCCCGGCGAGGGTGCGATCACCGCGAGGCCGATCGTGCCTACAGCTGCGGACGGTCCGAGGTTGTGCACGGCGGCGACGATCCGTCCCGTGCGTCCGACGACGACGGTCAACCGGTTCGGCGTCAGTGTCGTCTGCAGGTGCGAGGCGCCCAGGAACTGCACGGTGGCGCTGACGCTGGACGGGTCGAAGGCCGAGGTGCCGGACGGCTGGAGGGACACGCCGAAGGTGGCTCGCTGACCGTCAGGGGCGTTGTCGGCGGCGTACAGCGGGATGCCGATCAGGATGTTGGCGCCGGGGGCCAGCGTGCCGGGGTCGCACACGACGGTGCGGAAGTCGGCGGATTGCGTGCAGCGCAGATCGGTGCCGTCGTCGTCGGAGGAGTCGAGGGGGTACCAGTCGTCGATGCGGACGGGCGGATCGTCGGCGAAGACGCGCAAGGTGGCCGGCAGGGTGATGACGATCTTGGCGTCGGCCGCCGTCGTGCCGCCGTTGACGACCTGGGCCCCGAACTCGATGGCCGAGCCCGCCGGCAGGTAGGCGACGCGGTCCTCACCGGAATCGGCCGGCAGGCAGATGACGGGGTGGGTGGCGTGCGGGTCGGTGCTGCAGCCCGGGACGGTCGCGGCCCGCGCGGGGCCGCCGGCCGCGGTGCCTGCAGCCGATGTACTCGACGCCGATGTGCTCGTCGAGGTGGACCCACTCGTGTTCGACGAGGTGGACGAACCCGTGCTGCCCGTGGACGTCGCGGCAGCACGCGCCGGCGCGGGTGCCGGACCGGAGGTCGAGCCCGGAGCGGCGAGCGCGGCTGGGGCGAGGACGAGCGCGGCGAGGCAGCCGGCGGTGAGGGCGGTGCAGACGCGGGCTGCGCGCACGGGCGCTCCAGGGCAGTCGTGGGGAACGGTCGCCGGACAGTACCCGACACGTCCGACCTTCCGGACGTGGCGGCCCCGGCGTCCGCCTGCGGGCTGCGGGGCGTCCGTCAGCGGCGCGGGCTCGGACGCGGGCGCGCCGGCCGCGCGGGCGCGGACCCCGTGTCGCCGAGGCCGCCGGCAACCGGCGCGTCGGGCGAGGTGGGTGTCTCCGCCGGACCCGTGCCGCGTCCGCGGGACCCGCCCGCCCGGGCCGTCATACGGGTGACCAGCCCGGTGAGATAGGTCAGCTCGCCCGCGCCCGGCGCGGTGCCCGCGGTGAGGTGCTGTTCCATCACGCCGAGCGCGGCCCGGGCGACGGTGAGCGCGTCACGCCGGGGGTCAGGGCTGTGCATCGCCTCGAGCTCAGGGGCGAGCCGATCGGCGAGCCGATCGGCCAGCGTGGTCAGCCCGATGCCCTCGGTGGCCTGCCGCGGTGCGCCGGCCAGCAGCGCTCGCATCGTGGTCGCGGCCTCGGCGTCGCGCGCCTGGTCCAGGACGGCGTCGAGGGCCGCGGTCAGCCGCTTGGCGTGATCGCCGGCGTCGTCGATGCGCCGCTCCACGTCGGCGAGCAGGCGGCGCAGCCCGTCGTCCACGACCACGGCCAGGAAGGCCTCGCGGCTGCCGAAGGCCCGGTAAAACGCATCGTTGGACGAGTTCGCGGCCGCGACGATGTCGGACACGCGGGGCAGCGCAGTGGTGTTGCGCCGCAACAGATCCAGACCGGCGGTGAGCAGGCGGCGCAGCTCGTCGTTCACCGCTTCCTGCCGCGGTGTCAGCCGGCGCTGCGCGGCGCGGTCCAGCAGCGACACGTCGGTCTCGGTCATGGTGCCTCCCGGTCCCGCCAGAACGATCTGCATTCGGGGCAGATCTGGATTCTGGCAGACCCGGTCAATGGGCGCGCGGGGTCGCCGCCTGCGGGCGGCGGGGTCGCCACCCGCACCCGGGGCGGGGCCGATCAGGCGGGGTCGGCGCCCGCAGCGTCCGGGCGTTCGGCCAACGCCTCGACCACCCGCTCGTCGGCAGCCTGCATGCGCTCGATGTCGGCCTCGTGTTCCTCGCGCTCGGCTCGCTTCGACGCGGCGATGGCCTCGCTCAGCTTGCTCACGCGGTCGTCGTCGTCCGCACTCGTCATGATTCTCGGGCCTCGCTTCGCTCAACGTCAGGGACACGGTTCGCTGTGCAACCGTCGCTCATGCGGCGACGATACGAAACCCAGGTGAACGGACGACGACGTCGGCACCCGGGCGACGGCTCACCCCGCTCCGAAGCAGACGAAACCGGCCGCCGCCGCGAACGCCGCGGGTTCACCACCCGCCACCGCCTCGCGCTGGGTGCCCGCGAGTGCTGCAGCCGGCCGCTGTCCCGCGCGCAGTCGGGCGTGCAGGTCGGCCATCAAGGCCGCGGACTCGTCGTCGGGCAGGCTCACCAGCGGCGCGACCAGGGTCCGCGTGCCGAGGGAGAGGAACGCGGCGGCGAGGCCGAGCAGGTCGTCGCCCGGGCGCGCGGTGTGCCGCGCGGTGTCGCACGCGGCCAGGACCACGGTGCGTGGTGCGCGCCCGATGCCCTCCAGGTCGTAGACGGTGAGCGGACCGTCGGCCAGGCGCAGCGACGAGAACAGCGGATTGTCGGCGCGGAACATCCCGTGGGCGGCGACGTGCGCGAGCGCGGCGCCGTCGAAAGCGGCGAGCGTCGCCTGCACCGTCGCCGCGTCGCCGACGAGGGTTGTGCCGTGCGGGTAGAGCTCGGCGACGGACTTGACCTCGACGTCGGCGTGCGGCAGCCCGGGCCCGGCCACCAGCACGACGTCGCCGTCGGTTGCGGTCGCGTCGTCGCGCGGGTCCGCGGCCTCGAACCAGACCGTGCCCGACGGCACGACGGTGACCGGACGGCCCGACGCCGTCGGCAACGCGAACCACGGCACCGGGCGCACCGTCTCGTCCGGCGCGAGCACGAGCGGCCGGCCGCCGGTCAGTGACGCGAGCGGGGCCAGCACGCGGGCGTCCACCGCCGCCGCGAGATCGCGGAAGCGGTGCAGCGTCGCCCGTTGCCGGTCGCGACCGCCGAGCCCGCGGGCGAGCCGGTCCAGGAACACCGACAGGGACCGGACGTCGGCGGCGACCGGCGCCGCGGCACCCAGCGAGCGGACGGTGGCACGCCCGTCGGCGAACACGACGGCGTGCAGCTCGGCGCCATCGACCGCGAACTCGACCAGCACCCGCTCCCCCAGCCGCGCCGCGAGATCCGGCAATGACGGGGGCGGGGCCGGCAGGTCCACGCTGCCGGTCGGCAGGATGCGGCAGAGGTCCCGGATCTCGCGCTCGAGGCGGGTCTGCGTGGTGCGCAGCGGCCCGATGCGCTCGCCGGACCCGACGGCGTCGTCGATTGCCTTCAGCGTCGCGCGCAACTGCGCCAGCGCCGCGGCGAGCTGGGTGTCGTCGGGCGGGCGGACCCCGCGCAGGCGCAGCAGGCCGGCCCGGCTCAACTCGAGCCAGCGCAAGGCCGCGGTGGCGTCGGCGTCCTCGATCGCCATCGCGAAGGCCAGCCGGGCCAGCTCGACGCGGTGGGCCGACGCCGCGGCCCGCAGGTCGGTGGCACCGAGCATCGCGCGGTGCTCCTCGAGGATGCGGAGGCCCGTACGGACGGCGCGGCGGGCGCGCACGCGGTCGCCGTCGGCCAGGCGCAGCAGCGCCTCGGCGTGCCAGGCGCGGGTACGCCGCTCGACCGTGCCGCGGGCGCGGGCCGACGACGCGCGGGCGAGCTCGCGTTTGGCGACGTCGACCTTGCCTGCCTGCAGCGCGAGTCCTGCGGCGACGACGCGCGCGTCCAGGGCCTGCTCGACCAGCCCGCTGGCCTCTAGGGCGCCCGCGACGCGCAGCCCGGCCCGCCAGGTGTCGGCGGGCAGCGCGACGTCGCTGCGCAACCGCGCGCGCAGGGCGGCGTAGCGGGCGAGGGCCGCCCAGCCCGTCCGACCCTGGCGGCGGAACGCGTCGAGGGCGGCCGCCGCCTGGTCGCGTGCGGTGGCGACGTCGCCGGCGAGCAGGCTGGCCTCGGCGAGGTGCAGCTGGGCCTCGGGCACGGCGGTGGTCACGGCACCGGCGGTGAGGACGTCGAGCGCGCGGCGCGCCACCTCCGTCGCCTCGGGTACCAGCCGCGCGCCGAGCAGGACGGCACACCGGTCGAGCAGCAGGGTCCCCAGCTCGCCCCGGTGCTGCTCGTAGCGCCGCTCGGCCTCCTCGAACCGGCGCAGCGCGGTGGGCACGTCACCGCGCTCGGCCGCGAGCCATCCCAGGTTGTGCCGGATGATCGCCACCGGCAGCGGCAGGCCCAGCTTCGCCGCCAGCTCCTCCGACCTCGCGAGATCGCGCTCGGCCGCCGCGTAGGCGCCGAGCCGGCCCCGCGCGACGCCGCGGTTGCTGTAGATCCGCATGAGCCCGAGCTCGTCACCGGCGCGCCGGCTGCGGTGGGCGGCGTGCCCGAAGTAGGTGACGGCCTGGCCGTAGTCGCCGCGCAGCCACTGCACGAGGGCGCGCTGGTTGTGCACACGCCCGAGGTCACGGTCATCGCCGCGCAGCCCTGCCTCGGCCCGGTCGAGCTCGCTGGCCGCGAGTCCGAACCGACCCTCCTGGGCGTAGGCGAACGCGCGGCTGAGCCGGGCCTCGGCTTCGCTCTGCCCGTCCCGCGCCGCACGCGCGTGGCGCACCGCGCGAGCGAAGTGGTGCCGGGCGGCGGCGAGATCCTCGACCAGAGTGGCGACCTGACCCAGCGCGCGTTCGGCGAGCGCGGACGCCGCAGCGGCCTGCGGCGTGCGCGTTTCGGCACAGTCGCGCAGCACGGACTCGGCCAGGCCGCGGGCCGCCAAGGGCTCGGCCGGGGCCAAATCGAGCGCGCGGGCCGCGTCGGCGAGCAGGGCCGAGATGCGCTCGTCCTCCGCTGCGGAAGGACGGCGCCCCGGGCCGGTCGCCGTGCGCGTCACGCCGGGCGGCCCCTACCCGGCGGCCGGGGCGAACAGCGCGGCGTCGGTGCCGTACAGCGGGAGGTCGCCGCCCTCGTTGGCGACGGTGGAGCGGGCCCCGGGGAGGTCGAGATCGCCGTCCCCGGGACGGACCGGCGGCTCGCCGCTCGCGAGGGACGCCGCGACCAGACCGGTGACGACCGCGGTCGCGAACGACGTGCCGCTCCACGTAGCCCAGGAGTCGAAGTGCGCGATACCCGGCCCGAGGTGCGGCCAGGTGCTGTACAGGTTGTCCGACGGGGCGGCGAGGTCGACCCAGTCGCCGCGGCCGCTGTAGTCGGCGAGCACCCATTGGTCACCAGCCCGGCGGGCGCCGGCCACGGCCCACACCTCGGGGTGCGCAGCAGGCCAGAACTTCTTGTCGGTGCCGCCGTTGCCGCTCGAGCCGACGAACACCGGTGTCGTGTTCTCGTGCTCGCGGGCCCACTCGAAGGCGTGCGCGAGCACGAACGGGTCGTCGTCGTCGCTGGTCACGCAGCCGAGCGAGAGGTTGATGACGTCGACGCCGTTGTCGACCAGCCGGCAGATCGCGTCGTGCACGGCCACCATGTCGGCCAGACCGTCGGCCTCGACGACGTTCTCGACGTGGATGACGCTGCTCGGTGCGATGCGGCTGATGATGCCGGCGATGAAGGTGGCGTGCCCGGTGACGTCGCCGACCACCGAGCCATGGACGAGGTCGGACGGGGGTACCGGACGGTACACACACGCGCCGTCCAGTGCGGCGTGCCGCGTGAGCGCCGAGTCGACGACGCCGACGCGGATCATCCGTCCGCCCGTGGGCGTGCGGTACTGCAGCGGGTCCGACGGCGGTGCGGCCGGCTTCGCCGGTTCGAAGCTGGACGGCATGACCTTCGGCGTGCCCTCGAGCTCGACGTCGTCGAACTCGATACGCGCGCGGGCCATCAGACGGTTGCGTCCGAAGCGGGCCCGTCCGCGATGGGTCTCGGCGAACTCGCTGTCGATCTCGTGCAGGATGCGGTCCTCGGTGAGCGCGTCGTAGTCCTTGCTCAACCGCACCCGCCGCAACCCGTAGGACTCGGGCGGGTTGGGCGCGTACCCGACGTGCAGCCGGTCGAGCGCGCGGCGCACGCCGGGCCAGTCGTCCTCGTGCACGATGAGCGAGTCGCGGCGGGCGACGCCGTCCTCGTGACTGCCGCGTTCACCGGTGTGCTCGGCCGGGACCCCGGGGTAGCCCCAGTCCTTCAGCGTGTGGCGCATGACCCCCCGCCCTCAGATCCGGAACCAGGACGTGACGACGCGGTTGCCGTCGGCCTCGATCTCCACCTGCACCATGCCGGGCGCCGGGTCGGCCAGCTCGTAGCGTCCACCCCCGAGATCGGTGAAGGCGTACCGCTCGTCGCCGAGGGTCACCAGCACCACCGTTCCGTCGAGCGGCGGGTCGAGGCGGCAGGTGAGCAGCTCCGAGGCGAGCTCGACGTGGATCGTGACGTCCGGCGCGTCGAAGGAGATCTGCCGTGCCTCGGCGACCACGGTGCCGCGCACGGTGACCGCGTCGTCGAGCACGGAGTCGAAGACGAGTTCGGCGAGGTCGAACGGGTCGCTCTCGCCGAGCCGGTCACGGGCCGTGCGGGCCAGCTCGCGCTCGTGGTCGGTGGTCGGGCCGCCGACACCGCGGACGGCGTCGGCGAGCTCGGCGAACAGGGCGTCGTCGTCCGGCGGCGCGGACGGATCGGAACTGGCGGTCATCGGTGTCCCTCCGGGTCGGGCGTGAGCAGCGACGCCATCGCGCGCGTCTCGCGGAGCTTCTGCAGGGCGCGGGCCCGGCTGGGCCCGATGCTGCCGACCGGCATGTCCAGGCGGCGGCTGATCTCGTCGTAGGAGACCGGGGGGTCGTGAAGCAGCAGCGTCAGCAGGGCGCGGTGCCGCTCGGGCAGTTCGGCCAGGCCCTGCAGCAGCGCCTCGCGCCGCTGCTCGCGGTACAGCGCCTCGGTCGGGTCGACGTCGATGCTCAGGTCGGCCTTGGCGTCGATGGCCTCGCCGACGGGCGTCGTGCGGCGCTTGGTCCGCAGCACGATCAGGCACTCGTTGCGGGTCGTCGTGCTGATCCATCCCGGCAGCGCCAACGGCTCGCGGATGTCCTTGAGGTGCTCGATCAGCCGCAGCCACACAGACTGCGCGGCGTCGTCGGCGTCCTCGGGTGCGAGGCGGAAGGAGCGGATGACATGGCGGACGAGCGGGACGAAGCGGTCGACCAGCTGGTCCCACGCCGCCTGGTTGCCGGCCGCCGCAGCGGCGAACAGGTCGACCAGGTCCGGACTGTCGTCCATCCTCACCCCGAGAGGCCCTGCGCCGGCCAGGACCGACGCGCTAACACCGGGGCGGGAACCGGCCGAGTTCCGCCCCGACACACCGGACGCGGCGCGCCCGGCGTGGACAATCATGGCGGTTCGGACCGTATGGCACCACAGGCCACGCCCGCCGGCGGGCCCGGGCGGGTCGGCGACGGCGGAAGCGAAGCGGCTGGGCGCAACCGTTGCGGGCATCACGACACTAGAGAGCGCGGCCGGACGCCGGTGATACGTCGGCATCGGAAACCAATTCAGAACAGTTGCGACTGCACTCCGACGACAGCGTGCAAGCTGTCGGTCATGCGCATCGACCTGCCCGCCGGCACCTTCGACCTCGACGTGGCCGGGCCCGAGGACGGCACGCCGGTCGTCCTGCTGCACGGCTTCCCGCAGAACCGCCACGAGTGGCACGCCGTCGCACCCAGATTGCACGCCGCCGGCTTCCGCACCGTCGCGCCCGACCAGCGCGGCTACTCCCCCGGCGCCCGGCCGGACGCGGTCGAGGCGTACCTGCCGAGCGCGCTGGCCCAGGACGTGGTGGACGTGCTGGACGCGCTCGGGCTCGAGCGGGCGCACGTCGTCGGGCACGACTGGGGTTCGGTGGTGGGCTGGTACGTCGCGGGGTGGCACACCGACCGCGTCCGCACCCTGACCGCCGTCTCCGTCCCGCACCCGCTCGCCCACGGCCAGGCGATCCGGACCGACCCCGACCAGCAGGCCCGCTCGCAGTACATGCGGCTGCTGCAGACGCCGGGCGAGGCCGAGACCACGCTGCTCGCGGACGGCGCCGCTTACGCGCACCGCTTCTTCGACGGCTCCGGGTTGTCCGACGTCGAGGTCGACGCCTACCTCGCACCGCTGCGCGGACCGGGCGCGCTGACGGCGGCGCTGAACTGGTACCGCGCCATCCCGCTGTCCGACCCGCGCGCCCTCGGGCCGATCACGGTGCCGACGACCTACGTGTGGAGCGACGGCGACATGGCGGTAGGCCGGGCAGCGGCGGAGGGATGCGCCGCCTACGTCGAGGGCGACTACCGATTCGTCGAGCTGAACGGCGTCTCGCACTGGATCCCGGACCAGGCGCCGGACGTTCTGGGCGACGCGATCCTGGCGCGCATCAGCGGGTGATCCTCGACTCCAGGGCGGCGTCGATCCTGTCGCGGGCCGTCAGCAGCGACGGGCCGTACCAGGTGAGCGACCGGCCATCGACGAGCGCGCACGGCAGCCCGGGGAAGGCCTCCGGTCCGTCGTCGGCCGTGAACGCGTAGGGCTCATCGGGCAGCAGCACGACATCCGGACGGAGCGCACGGATCGCGTCGAGGTCGACGTGCGGGTAGCGGTCCGTGCCCTCGTCCACGACGTTCACCAGTCCGGCGCGCCGCGCGAGGTCGCCGGTGAAGGTACGCGGCCCGACCACCATCCACGGGTCCCGCCAGATCGGGATCGCGACGCGCGCCCGGACCGGCACGTCCGGCTCCCACGCCGCGGCGCACTCGTCCACCCATCCGGGCACCGGCCAGCCGAGGGCATCCGCGAACATCCGGCGCAGGGACGCGAGCGCGCCGTCGAGCGTCTCGGTCACCGTGACCCAGACCGGCACCCCCGCCGCGCGCAGCCGCTCGACGTCGAGGCGCCGGTTCTCCTCCTGGTTGGCCACGACGAGATCCGGCGCGAGCGCGACGATGCGCGCGACGTCGGGGTTCTTGGTGCCGCGCACGCGCTCGACGTCGAGGTCCGCCGGGTGGGTGCACCAGTCGGTGGCGGCGACAAGCGCGCCGGCGCGGGTGGCCGCGATCGACTCGGTCAGCGACGGGACGAGCGAGACGACCCGGGCGGCCGGACCGCGGACGGCGACGTCCGTCCCCAGGTCGTCACGGCTCATGCAACGTCACCGCGTTGGGCGAGCGCACCGCGCGCACCGCTCCCGGTGACGGCGACCCCGCCAGCGGCGACAGCGAGTCGCAACGCCTCGGCCACGTCTCCGCCATACGCGAGCACGGCCGCGAACGCGCCGCAGAACGCGTCGCCGGCGCCGGTGGTGTCGACCACCTGGACGTGCGACGCCGGGGCCTCAGCCGGGTCGCCGTCGGCGCTGCGAACCTCGGCGCCGGCGCCGCCGCGCGTCACGACCACGTGACCGACGCGCTCGAGCAGCGCCGGCCAGGCCGCGTCCAGATCGTCGACACCTGCGACCTGCACGGCCTCCAGCTCGTTCACGACGAGGACCGCCCGGGCGCCCGACACGCCGGGCACGAGCTCGCGGGCGGGCGCCAGGTTGTGCACCAGCCACGCGCCGGCGGCGGTCGCGGCGCGGGCCGCTGCCTCGACGCAGTCCGGTGGGATCTCGGCACCGACCAGCACCACGTCGTCACTGGTCGGCAGAAGGGTGCCCAGCGCGGCGGTGACGTCGTCGGCCGTCAGGGACCCGTTGGCGCCGGCCACGACGACGATGGCGTTCTCGCCGTGGCCGTCGAGCAGGACGATGGCGCGGCCGGTGCGCGCGCCGGCGACCACGTGCACGTGCGTGGTGTCGACGCCCCAGCCGTCCAGGTCGTCGCGGGCCGCGGTGCCGTCGGCATCGTCACCGACGGCGCCGACCATGGCCGTAGCTGCGCCGAAGCGGGCAGCAGCCGCCGCCTGGTTGGCTCCCTTGCCGCCGAAGCCGAGGTGGCTGTCCCCGGCGAGGACGGTCTCACCCGGACGCGGGATCTCGGGGCACTCGACGACGTCGTCGACATTGACCGATCCCACGCACAGCACTCGTCCAGCGCTCATGGTCCGATCCTGTCAGGCGCGCGACGCGGTGGAGCGGAAGCCGTCGTGACGACGGCTTCCGCTCCGCGATCGGTGGCGGTCAGACGCCCGGCAGCACCCGCGTGTGATCGGCCCGCACGCCGTCCAGGGCGCGCGGGTTCAACCCGAGCAGCTGCAGGATCGTCGGCGCGATCTCGGTCGTCTGCACGTGCCGGCCGTACGCGCGGCCGCCGCGTGCACCGGCCCCGGTGACCACGAGCGGGACGTCCCGGTCGTCGGCCGCGGCACCGCCGTGCTCGGCGATCTTCTTCACGCCGCCGGTGTAGACGACGCCGTGCTGCGCGATACCCACCAGGTCCGGGGCGTGCGGGTCGTTCGCCGGCGCACCGAACAGCGCATCCGCCTGCCGCCCGGTCGCGACCGAGGTCAATCCGGAGTGCGCGACGGTGCTCGAGTACACGCCCTTCGGGTCGTGAATCGTATTGGCCGGCGCGCTGTGCGAGAGCAGATAGTTCGCGGCGAAGCCCCGTGCTGTGGCCGAGCGGTCCGACAGCCAGAACAGCATGGCGTCGTCGTCGACGGAGAAGCTGACGAGCGGTGCCGCGGACGGGTGGCTCGCCTTCCACCCCGCGTTCAGCCCGTCGATGATCGGTCCGTCGTCGACGCGACGCAGCGCAGCCGGGTCGATCGGCGACTGGCCGTGCTTGGCCGACAGCACGATCGTCGTCGTGCGGGCGAGTCCGTCGGCGTCGATGCGCTGCACGAGCGAGCCGATCTGCGCGTCGACGTAGTCCAGGGAGCGCTGCAGCAGCGGACCGGGCGTGCTGCCCGAGGTGTAGCCGCCGAGCAGGCCGTCGGACGTCGGCAGCTTCTGCGCCGTCGACACCGTCTGGAAGTTCATGCCGAACACGGCCGGGGTGCCGACACGGTGCGAGCGTGAATGGTCGTAGCCATCGATCTCGTTGCGGATGGCGGCGACCTTGGTGCCGTCGTAGACCTCGGTGAGGGCGTTGTCCGTCGTCCAGTCGTCACCGGTGTTGTCGGCGACGCTGTTGATCTCCGGCGTGAAGAGGTCGTCGATGCCTGTGCCGCTCCGGCCCTTGAGGATCTCGTAGGCCGGGTGTTTGTCCGACCAGGCGGTGCGCAGGCCGGCGCGGTGCGCGACGTCGAAGACGCTGTTGACCCGGATGTAGTCGTGCGGGTACTCGGGCGTGCAGGTCGTCGGGTTCACCGGCAGCGCGGCGGGGTCGATGAGTGACGTGGCGTTCGGCGTCAGCTTGAGGATCGCCGTGGTGATCGCCGCCGCGTTCGCCAGCGTCTGCGCCTTCGTGTTGCTCGGCAGCGACGTGAGCGCCGGGTCCTTCAGTCCCTCGCCGGCGTCCAGGGTGATCGGGTTCTGCGACCGGTCGATGCTCTCCGTCCACGGGATCTCGGTGCCCTTCGCAGCGGTGGCGCAGTTCGTCGTGCCTGGTGGCAAGAAGGCGCGGTTGTAGGTGTCGTCGTAGTAGACGCCGGCCGTTCCCGGGTTCGCGCCGGTGAGCTGGGCGATCATGCCCGGGAAGGAGTCGGACGGGAACGTCGTCGTCGCATGCGAGTACGACGTGCCGCGGTGCACAAGGGCGGCCAGGGTCGAGCGCGGGTGGTGGGCGACGTACCAGTCGAGGTCGGACTGGTGCAGGCCGTCCACCGAGAGCAGCAGGACGTGCCGGGACGGCGCGTGGTGGCGGTGCCCGTGGCTGCCGGTGGCAACGGCGGACGGGATCGTGCTCGCTGTCGCGGCCAGGGCGGCCCCGGCGGCGACGAGCAGGCGACGGGTGTTCATGCGGTCTCCAGTGGTTGCGGAACGGGAACGTCCGATGTCTAGGGAGCCGGCCTCTGAATGCGGTGACGCGCCGGCCACCAGCGGGTGAACACCACGGTTCGCCTCTCAGCGGACACTTCGCCCGCCCGCATGACCACCCAGGCGGCCGGCGGGCGTAGGTTCTGCGGCGTGGTCGAGCTGCCCCGTTCCGCGTCCGCGGTGGTGATCGGCGGCGGCGTCATCGGCACGAGTGTCGCCTTCCACCTGGCCGAGGCGGGCGTGCGAGACGTCGTGCTGCTCGACGCCGGCCCGCTCGGCGGCGGCTCGAGCAGCAAGGCCGCAGGCGGCGTGCGGGCCATGTTCTCCGACCGCGTCAACATCGAGCTCGGCCGGCGCAGCCTCGAGGCGTTCGCCGAGTTCGGCACCCGGCCGGGCGCAGAGATCGACCTGCACCGGGCCGGTTACCTGTTCCTGCTCGACGACCCCGACGGCGTCCGGTCCATGACAGCCGCGGTTGCGGCCCAGAACGAACTCGGCGTGCCCAGCCGCATGATCGACCCGGACGAGGCCGTCGCGCTGTGCCCGCTGGTCAGTGCCGAGGGGCTGCTGGCGGCGGCGTACTCACCGACCGACGGCCACTGCACACCCGAGGCGGTCGTCCAGGGTTACGCCACCGGTGCCCGCCGCCTGGGCGCGACGCTCGTGCCGAACTGCGCCGTGCGGGCGATCGACGTGACCACGGGGCGGATCGGCGGCGTCGTCACCGAGCGCGGCCGGATCGCGACGGACACGGTGGTGTGCGCCGCCGGCGCGTGGTCGGGCGAGGTCGGGGCGCTGGCCGGTGTCGACCTGCCCGTCACCCCGCTGCGCCGTCAGATCCTGGTGACCGAGCCGGTGGCCGGGCTGCCCGACGAGCTCCCGATGACGATCGACTTCAGCACCTCGTTCTACTTCCACCGCGAGGGTCCCGGGTTGCTCATGGGGATGAGCGACCCGGACGAGCAGCCGGGCTTCCGGCTCGGGCGCTCGGACACCTGGTTGCCGCGGCTGGCCGAGGTCATCGCCCGGCGGGCACCCCGGCTCGACGGTGTCGGGGTGCGGACGGGCTGGGCCGGGCTGTACGAGATGACGCCCGACCACAACGGCCTCATCGGCGAGGCCGAGGAAGTCTCCCGCTTCCTGTACGCCACCGGGTTCTCCGGCCACGGGTTCCTCATGGGCCCGGCCCTGGGCGAGGTGGTGCGCGATCTCGTGCTCGGACGTCCGCCGGTGGTGGACGTCGGCGCCCTCGACGTCGCCCGCCTGCACCGATCTGACCTGCGCCCGGAGATCAACGTCGTCTGACGGCACGGCCGTGCGAAGATCCACGACGTGGGTGCCGGCATACGACGCGCGACGCTGCTCGCGGTGATCGCCGCGCTGCTGAGCGCCTGCGGCTCGTCCGCCCCTGTCCCCCGAGGGCCGGACACCGGTCCGTCGGCGTCGCCGTCGGTCTCGGGGGTGATCACCGGCAATCCGCACGGCACCTTCGAGGCCCGCCCGTTGGTGGCGCCGGGAGTGCCCGTGCGGGCGGGCCGGTCCGACGTCCGCGTCGGGCATCTCGGCTTCGAGTTGCCCGGCGAAGAGGGGACCTACGACCGTCTCTCCACGGCGCACAAGGCCTCGCTGGCCACCGCACTGTCTGCAGTCCGTTGCGCGGATGCCGGCCCAGCCGGCGCGCAGTCCCGCGTCGTGTGCACCAGCGACACGAACGGGCCCACCGCGCTGCTCACGGGACGGCCCGTGCTGACCTCGCTCGACGTGGCCTCGGCGCGCGCGGTGCCACCCGGCAGCGGCATCACGCAGTGGACGATTCAGATCACGCTCACGCCTGCCGGCCGCAGGGCGCTGACGGCGTACACGACCGCCCACCACGGGGACCAGTCGCAGACGACGTCGCCGACCACGTTGCCGACGCAGTGCGCGTCCGCGACGGTGCCGTGCGCGGACTACGTCGCCCTCATCACGCGAGGCGTTGCCGTGTCGGTTCCGCTGACGCTGGCGCCGATCACGAACGGTGTCATCGCCATCAGCGGGCCGTACACCGCGACGAGCGCGACGGCCCTGGCTCGCCAGATCGCCTCCTGACGAGGTATCAGCGCCACCTTTGCGGCATCGGTCATCGGTGATCACCTGTTCCGAGCCCTCGGGCCCGACGCTGAGGACGCCGACGATGACTCTCGCCGACACCCTGGACGCCACCCGCCTCTGCGCGCGCTGGTCGGTGCCCCTCGCCGACCCGGCCGTGTGGGTGGTGCCCGCGCCCCCCGTCCGGACCGCGCGGGTCGTGGCAGCAGCACCGGACCCGTACTTGTGGCGCTCGCTCGCCCGCAACCCGCGCGCCGCACTGGTCTCGGCCATGGTGGGCGTCGCGATGGCCGGGGACGCCGCCCTGCGCCGCGTGCACTGACCCGACGCACCGCGCTGACGGGCGCGCCCACGGTCACCGGCCGCCGCAAGCGGAC
This sequence comes from uncultured Actinomycetota bacterium, assembly GCA_963787985.1. GTDB lineage: Bacteria > Actinomycetota > Actinomycetes > Mycobacteriales > Jatrophihabitantaceae > Jatrophihabitans. The sequence continues at coordinate 1,111,626 of CAWBEL010000004.1, forward strand.
GCCAAGCCCGCCACAAGCGCTCGCCGTTCTCCTAGGTCCCTCACCGACCCACTGAGGAGCCGTCATGACCCAGACCGTCGACCCCACCGCCGTCATCACCACCGCCGTCACCCCAGCGCGAGCCCGTACCGCCGCGCGTACCGCGAGCGCCGTGGAACCACCACCGGGACGACGGCGCGGCCGCCGGCACGTGACGCCGGGCCGCACGCTGGCCGTCGTCTGCATCACCACCGTGATGCTCATGCTGGACATCGCCGTGGTGAACACCGCCCTGACCGCCATCGCGCACGACCTGAAGAGCGGTCTGACCGGTGCGCAGTGGGTGGTCGACGCCTACACCCTGCCGCTCGCCGCCCTCGTCCTCACCGCCGGCTCGCTGGCCGACCGGCTCGGGCGACGCCGCATGCTGGTCGCGGGCCTGCTGCTGTTCACCATCGGCTCGGCGGCCTGCGCCGCATCCACCACGATCGGATTCCTGGACGCGGCTCGTGCCGTGCAGGGCGCCGGCGGCGCGGCGCTGTTCGCGGTGTCGCTCGCCCTGCTCGGCAACGCCTACCCGCACATGCAGGACCGCGCCAAGGCGCTCGCCGTGTACGGCGCAACGATCGGCGGCTCGTTCGCGATCGGCCCGCTCGTCGGCGGTCTGCTGACCGAGCACCTCGGCTGGCGCTGGATCTTCCTCGTCAACCTGCCGGTCGGCGCGCTCTGCCTGCTGCTCACCGCCGCCGGGGTCGCCGAGTCGCGGGACCCGCGCCCGCGCCGCATCGACTGGACCGGCCAGGCCGTCCTGACCGCCACGCTCTTCCTGCTCGTCTTCGCCCTGCTGCGCGGCAACGACGAGGGCTGGGGTTCGACTTCGATCCTCGGCTGCCTGGCCGTGGCCGGCCTCCTGACGGCGGTCTTCGTCGTGGTCGAGCGGCGCGTCACCGACCCGATGCTGCCGTTCTCGATGTTCGCCAACCGGCGGTTCAGCGGCGTGCAGATCGCGGCGTTCGCGATCTCGGCCTCGCTGTTCGCGGTGTTCCTCTACGTGACGCTCTACCTGCAGGGCGTGCTGGGGCTCTCACCGGTCCAGGCGGGCGCGGTCTACCTGCCCGGCACCGTGCTGATGTTCGTGGTGGCCGGCCTGACGGCGCGGCTGCTCGACCGCATCTCGCCGGCGCGAGCGCTCGCCGGCTCTCTCATGTTGGTGGCCGCCGGCCTCGGCCTGTCGACGCTGGCCGGCGTGCACTCGTCCTGGTGGGCGATCCTGCCCGGCTTCGTGCTCGCCTGCGGCGCGACCGGCGTGTTCAACCCCGTGATGAGCGGGCTCGTGCTGAGCGAGAGCTCCGCCGACCAGGCCGGCGTCGCGACCGGCGTCAACGACACCTTCCGGCAGACCGGCATCGCCGTCGGCGTCGCGGCGCTCGGCGTGCTCGTTCCGGCCCGCTCGGCCTTCGGCGGCAACCCGGCCGAGTTCGTGTCCGGGCTGCACCACGCCCTGTGGGTGGCGTGCGCCGTCGCGGGCGTCGGGTCCGCCGCCGCCGCGGTGCTGCTGCGCCGGCGCGCGGACGGTTGATCGATCCCCGGCAACGCCGTGCAGACACGCCGCGACGCTGCGGCGTGTCTGCACGGCGTCCGCTCCGGAGGCCTCAGGCCGGCGCGAGGGTGCGGACGACGACCACGGGACAGGGGCCGTTGCGCACGCAGTACTCGGCCACCGAACCGAGCAGCATGCCGGGGAACGCGGCGCGTCCCCGTGCACCAACCACGAGCAACGCGGCATTGCCGGCCTGCGTCAGCAGTGACGGCCCGGGCGGCCCTTCGATGACGTGCTGTGTGATCGTCAGCCCTGGATGTTCCTGCTGGACGGGCTCGGTCATCTCGCGGACCGTGCGCTCGGTGTCGGCCTGCAGGTCGACGCCCGGCGGGACGCGGGTGAGGTAGTTCGGCCAGCGCCAGCTGCCCACCACGCGGACGGCGGCGCCCATCAGCTCGGCCTGGCCGGCCGCCCATGTCAGGGCGTCCCGGCTGCCCGTCGAGCCGTCGACACCGACGACGACGACCTGCTCAATGGCCATGGCGAGCCCCTCCGGTCGCCTCCGGCGCGTTGACCGGGTTGGCGTCGAGCTTGATCGGGTTCAGGGCGCGCCAGACCAGGAAGATGATGCCGACGACCAACATGCCCAGTCCGAGCCACAGGTTGATGTTGATGCCGGCCGCCTTGGCACGCGCCTTGTCCGAGACGAGGAAGCCGGCGATCGTCAGCATCACGCCGTAGACCAGGAACAGTCCCCCGATCATGATGCGGATGTCGAACAGCTTGGCCGCCGCGGACACCGGGGTCGACTCGGCGTCGGGTTCGTTGGTCAGGTCCTGGGGCATCGCGATCTCCTCGGCATGGGTGCGCGGCGACGGGCGGTGATCACGTGAAGATCACGGACAGGACGATGACGATGCCGGCCGACGTGGCACCGAGCACCTTCGGCGAAGCCCACCACTTCGGCTTGGGCACCGAGCCCGGGTCGGGGGCGTCCGGGTCGGGAATCCCCCACACCAGGCCGCCCAGCTCGGACACCGGCTTGGGCCGGGTGACGAGGCTGACGAGCACGGTCACGACGGCGTCGGCGACGAAGGCGACGATGGCACCGTAGAAGTTCGCCATCTGCGCGTTGATCTTCGAGTGCGCGAGCACGCTGCCGCCGGGATAGAAGTAGCCGATGTGGTAGGCCGCGAAGTGGGTGACGGCCGCCCCGAGGGTGCCGGTCGCGAGGCCCGCGATGCCGGCCCACGGGCTGGCCCGCTTCCAGAACATCGCGATGATGAACGTCGCGAACAGCGGGGCGTTGAAGTAGGAGAACAGCAACTGGATGTAGTTCATGATGTTGCTGTAACCGGAAGCGATGAACGCCGTCCCGATGCCGATCACGATGCCGACGACCGTGACCACACGTCCGACCGTCAGGTAGTAGCGGTCGCGGCGGCCCTTGACGATGTAGTCCTGCCAGATGTCGTACGTGAACACGGTGTTGAACGAGCTCACGTTGGCGGCCATGCCGGCCATGAACGCGGCGAGCAGTCCGGCGAGCGCGATGCCCAGCGTGCCGTTCGGCAGGTACTTGTTCATCAGCAGCGGGATGGCATCGTTGTACGTGCCGCCGGTCGTGCCCAGCTTCGGCACCACGGCCACCGCGATCAGGCCAGGGATGATCGTCAGCGCCGGGATGAAGATCTTCGGGAACGAGCCGATCAACGGCGTGCGTTGGGCCGCGGACAGGTCCTTGGCAGACAGGGCGCGCTGCACCTCGGCGAAGTTCGTCGTCCAGTAACCGAAGGACAACACGAAGCCCAGGCCCATGACGATGCCGATCCAATCGCCCAGCGGGTTCGTCCACGTCCCGACGTGCGAACCCTGCCAGGCGTTGAACAGCGCCTCGTGGTGGACCTTGGTCTTGAGCCCGCTCCACCCGCCGACGTCCTTGAGCCCGATGATCACCAGCGGCACCAGGCCGGCGATGATCACGAAGAACTGCAGCACCTCGTTGTAGATCGCGCCGGACAACCCGCCCAGGGTGATGTAGGCGAGGACGAACGCGGCCGACACGACGATCGACAACCACGTGGGCCAGCCGATGAGCGCGTGGATCACCAGCGCCAGGGCGTACAGGTTCACGCCTGCGGTCAGGACGGAGGCGGCGGCGAAGGAGACCGCGTTGAACAGGTGCGTGGACCGGTTGAACCGCCGACGCAGGAACTCCGGCACGCTGCGGACCCGGGAGCCGTAGTAGAACGGCATCATCACGAGGCCCAGGAAGATCATCGCCGGCACGGCGCCGATCCAGTAGAAGTGCACTGTCGCGATGCCGTACTGCGCGCCGTTCGCGGCCATGCCGAGGATCTCGATGGCGCCCAGGTTGGCCGAGATGAAGGCCAGCCCGGTGACCCACGCCGGCAGCGACCGGCCGGACAGCAGGAAGTCCTCGCTGGTGGCGATGGCGCGCCGCGCCAACAGGCCGATCGTGATCACCAGGACGAAGTAGATCCCCAGCAGGACGTAGTCGAACGCATTGACGTCCAGACGCAGCATAGCCAACCTCCGAACATCACCGGTCGGTTACCTCCGCAGGCGCCTGTGCGCCGCAAAGGCCTACGTCGTCAGCATTGTGGTTCACGCCACGTTGTCAAGGCATTGGTGCCATTCGGTGCGGATCGCATCATTCCGGGCCCCCGCCCGACGGGCCGTCGCAAACCCCTGGCGGCGGTCCGTACCGTTCGGTACGCGCTTGCAGAGAGGGGTGTCCCGTGGTCGCCACGCACGAGTACACACTGACGGTCGAGTGGACCGGGAACCTGGGGACGGGAACGTCGTCCTACCGCACCTACGGACGCGACAACGTCGTGACCGCGCCAGGGAAGGATGCCATCGCCGGCTCGTCCGACCCGTCCTTCCGTGGAGACGCCGCCCGCTGGAACCCCGAGGAACTGCTCGTGGCCTCGCTCGCCCAGTGCCACATGCTGCAGTTCCTGCACCTGGCCGCGGTCGCCGGTGTGCAAGTGGTCGCCTACACCGACTCCCCCGTCGGCACGATGACCGTCGAGCGGGACGGCGGCGGCCGCTTCGACGAGGTCGTGCTGCACCCGGCCGTCACCGTCGACGGCGAGGTCGACCACGAGCAGTTGGACGCGCTGCACGAGCGCTCGCACGAGCTCTGCTTCGTCGCGCGGTCGGTGAACTTCCCGGTGCGGCACGAGTCACGGCACGTCACGCGCGAGGCGGCCCGGTGAGCGCCGCCCTGCAGGCCGCCGGCGTCCCCGACTTCGGCGCGACGGCGCCACAGGCGCTGACGGTACTGCGGCAGTGCGCCAGCCCGTCGCTGGCCAATCACGCCGTCCGGTCGTGCTCCCCCGGTTCGGGCCGTACGTGGACAGCGCGACGTCGGTCTGCCTGCAGCGCGAGCTCCTCGCCGAGCGGGCGCGGTAATGCTGGACTGCGTACCGCGATGATCAGCCGGTAGGCTTCGTTCTCGTGTCGGAACCAGTCTCCGGGCGCCAGGCGCTGCTCAGTCAGGTCGTCGACCACATGGTCGCGACCGGGGTCGTGGCGACATCGCTGCGCGCGCTGGCCGCGGACATCGGGTCGAGCCACCGGATGCTGATCTACCACTTCGCCGGCCAGGAGGGCCTCATGTCCGCCGTCGCCGACGAGGTCGGCGAACGGCACCGGGCTCTCGTCGCCGATCTCGCCGACCGCGGCGACCTGCCCGCCGCCGACCTCGCCCTTGCCGCCTGGCGCCGCATCACCGCCCCCAAGGCGCTGCCGCTGCAGGCCCTCGCCGTGCAGGTACACGCCCGCCTGCTGGAGCTCGGCCAGCAGGAGCGCGCCGCGGACGCCGTCCGCGCCTGGCACGACGCCGCCACGCGGGCGCTCGTCGAACGTGGGTGGGGGCGCGCGGACGCCCGTCGCCTGGCGGCCGCTGTCGTCGCCACCGGGCGGGGCCTGCTCGCCGAACTCGCCGCGACCGGCGACAAGCGCGGAGCAGATGCCGCGGCCAGAGTCGCCGTCGACGCCATCCTCGCCGAGTAGCGCGCGCCACAGCGCTCCGTCTGTACCGGACGGCACACTGGTGTAGTGAGCGAGCTGCCGACCGACGTGTGGGCGGCCGTGTCCGGTGCCGACGCCGGTCCCCCGGACGTCACCGTGACCGGCCCGGCCACCGTGTTGCCCGCCGCCTTCGACGTCACCGGGCTCGCCACCGCCTCGGTCGGTGCCGCCGTCCGTGCGGCGGCCGACCTGCTCGCCGCCCGCACCGGCGAGACCCCTCGCGAGGCGAGCGTCGACACCCGCGCCGCCTGCGCCGCGTTCGTCCCCGAACGGCTGTTCACCCCCGAGGGCTGGACGTTGCCCGGCGCGTGGGACCCGATAGCCGGGGACTACGCGGCCGCCGACGGCTGGATCCGGTTGCACACCAACTACGCCCACCACCGCGACGCGGCGCTGTCGGTGCTCGGTGTCCCGGTCGAACGAGACGCCGTCGCTGCTGCCGTCGCCCGGCGGCCGGCCGAGGAGCTGGAGCAGCTCGTCGTCGAGGCCGGAGGTGCCGCCGCCGTCCAGCGCGACCGCGACGCGTGGCTCGCCTCGCCCGCCGGCGCCGCGACCCGGGACGAGCCGCTCGTGCACTGGTCGACCGCGGGTACGGTCGCCGCCGCCTCTCCCGGGTCTGCCGATCGACCGTTCGCCGGGATCCGCGTGCTCGACCTGACCAGGGTCATCGCCGGCCCTGTCTGCACGCGGTTCCTGGCCGGGCACGGGGCGGACGCGCTGCGCATCGACCCGCCCGCCTTCGACGAGGTCGTTGCCCTCGTGCCGGAGATGTCGGCCGGCAAACGCACCGCGTTCCTCGACCTGGACGGCGTCGGGCGCGCGACGTTCGAGCAGCTCGTCCGCGACGCAGACGTCCTCGTGTGCGGGTTGCGCAGCGACGCGCTGGACCGTCTCGGACTCGACGGCGGTCGCTTGCGGGACCTGAATCCCGGCCTGGTCGTGGCGCGGCTGGACGCCTACGGCTGGGACGGCCCGTGGCGCGGCCGCAGGGGCTTCGACAGCCTCGTCCAGATGAGCACCGGCATCACCGCCGCCGGTGCCCGTGCCTACGGCCGCGACCGGCCGACGCCGCTGCCGGCCCAGGCCCTCGACCACGCGACCGGGTACGTCCTCGCCGCCGCCGTGGGCCGCGCGCTACGGGAACGACACGCCACCGGTGCGGTGCGCGAGGTGCGGTGCTCGCTCGTGGCCACCGCGTCCCTGCTCCACCGGCACCCGACCGAGCCCGGAAGCGACGACCCCGGCTGGAGCGAGGCCGACACCGAGGCGGTGGAGACAGGATGGGGTCGCGCGCGCCGGGCGCCGCTGCCCGGTCGCATCGCCGGCAGCCCGGTGCACTGGGCCTACGCCCCCGGGCCGCTGGGGCGGCACCGCCCGTCCTGGTCGGACGGGCCCGGGCCGGCTACGTCCTCGGCGCCCGGCCGGGCCTGACGCGTTGTCCGTCGGTCAGCGGCCGGTCGTGCCGTCGATCAGCTCCCGCAGGATGTCGGCGTGCCCCGCGTGCCGGGCCGTCTCGGTGATCACGTGCGCGACGACCCAGCGCAGTGTGCGTGGCTCGTCGTCGACCGGCAACGCGGTCAGGTCGTCGAAGGCCGTCCGGTCGATGACGGCGTCACTCGCGGCCACCGCGGCCCGGTACTCGGCCAACACCTCCGCTGCGCCACGCTCGCGTGGCACCGCCATCCCGAAGTCGAATTCCTCGTCGAGCAGCTCGCCCGCGACGTGGTGCCGGAACCACCACCGCTCGCCGACGATCATGTGCTGCACGAGCCCGAGCAGGTTGGTGCCGGTGGGCACGAGCTCGCGGCGCAGCTTCTCCTCGTCCAGGCCGGCGGTCTTCTTGACCAGTGCCCGGCGTTGGAAGCCGAGGAAGGCCAGGGCTGTGGCCCGCTCGCCGGCATCGTCGCGCGGCACGGGTTCGCGATGGGATTCGGTCATTGCCGCGACGGTAACCGGCACCTCCGACACGTGATGAGAAGATCGCGCCCGTGATCCCCGGTTGGTACGACGACCCGTTCGCCGCGGTGCCCGAACTGCTGCGGTGGTGGGACGGCACGACCTGGACGTCGCACGTGACGTCCAAGGCCGCTCTTGCGCCGGCACCGGCCGCCGCGGCGTGGGCGCTGTTCGCTCCCGACCCGCGGCGCGACCTCGAGGACGAACTGAGTTCGGCACGCCTGGCGCGTGTCGCCATGGTCGTCAGCGCGGTGGTTTCGGCCGGTTACGGGTTGCTCAGCGTCTGGCTGTTCCGCGACCTGCGCACCCAGCTGAGGGCGATCGCCGACGGCCGGGACTCGGCCGTCACGCATGGGCTGACTCCGGGCGAGACGGTTGTCGCCTACGCCGGGCAACTCGTTTCGATCGCGGCACTGGCGGCCATCGTGGTCTGGCTCTACCGGGCCGCTACCCTGGCGCGGCGCTCGGGCCTGCCGGCCCGCCGGCAGACCGGCTGGGCGATCGGCGGCTTCTTCGTCCCCGTCGTCAACCTCTGGTTCCCCTACCAGGTGGCGGCCGACTGCCTGCGTCCCGACGACCCGTCGCGCCGGGTCGTGGGCGCGTGGTGGACGTTCTGGCTGATGCAGCAGTTCGGGCTCGTTGTCACGATCGTCACGTCGCTGTTCTCCGGGTCGGCCGGGCTCATCGCCGGGCTCATCACCGCCGTCGTCGCGGCCCTGGCCGCCTACACCGGCATCCGGATGATCGACGCCATCGGCGGGGCGCACCGGCGACTGCTGGCCCCGACCTGACCCGTCGCGCATCGCCGGACCGCGAGCGGCCGACCCTTGCCGGACCGGCACGCCGGGTGTCGAATGAGCGGTATCGAACCGCCGTCGGTGCGGCGCCGGCGACGGGCCTGCCGACCTGGGCCGCGCGCCCGCAGGGGGTTGCGATGTCCGGCAAGAAGGCGTCCTCCAACGGCAATGCGGCGGGGGTCGCCACGGCGGCCCGGCCCCAGGACATCCGCAACGTGGTGCTCGTCGGGCGCCCGGACGCGGGCAAGACCGCGCTCGTCGACGCTCTCCTGGCCGAGAGCACCGGGCGAGCACCGGCGGCCGCCGCCGGAGGTCCACCGCCCGAGACACACCACACGCTGACGCTCGGCGTGTACCCGATCCACCACGACGAACTCGTCATCAACCTCATCGACACCCCCGGACTCGGGGACTTCGTCGGCGAGCTGCGGGCGGGACTGCGGGCCGGCGACGCCGCGCTGTTCGTCGTGTCGGCCACCGCCGGGATCGACCCGACGACCGTCGCCCTCTGGCACGAGTGCGAGGTGCTCGGCACCCCCCGCGCCGTGGTGATCACGCGGCACGACGTCCCGGGCGCCTCGTACCCCGATGCGCTCGAACGCTGCCGCGCCGCCTTCCCCGGCTGCGTGCCGCTGTACCTCGTCGGCAGCGACCCGTCGACGCTGACCGGACTGCTGAGCCGCTCCGTCTACGAGCATCGCCCGGACGGCAGCGTCACCCGGCGTCCGCACGACCCTGCGACCGACGGCGAGATCGACGACGCCCGGGCCGAGTTGATCGAGGCCATCGTCGAGAACAGCGAGGACGAGACGCTGCTGGACCGCTACGTCGCTGGTGAGGAACTCGAGTTCGACACGCTGATGCACGATCTCGAGCTCGCCGTCTGCCGGGGGCACTTCTTCCCGGTGCTGCCGGCGAGCGCGCCCACCGGCGTCGGGCTGGTCGAGGTGCTCGAGGTGCTGTCCGGTGGCTTCCCGTCGCCGGCCGAGCGGCCGCTGCCGCCGACCCGCACGCCGGACGGCGAGGCCGTGGACCTCGACGCCGGCCTCGACGGGCCGCTGGTCGCCGAGGTCGTGCGCACCAGCGTCGACCCCTACCTCGGCCGCGTCACCGTGCTGCGGCTGTTCTCCGGCACGCTGACCCGCGACCTCCCCATCCATGTGTGCGGCCGCGGCGGCGACGCGCGCGGGCACGCCGAGCACGACAGCGACGAGCTCGCCGGCGCGCTGTACTCCCCGCTCGGCGACCAGCTGCGTCCGGTCGAGCGGGTCGTGGCGGGTGATCTCTGCGCGCTCACCAGGCTGACGAACGCCGAGACCGCGGACACCATCTCCGCGCGCGCCCACCCGCTGCTCGTCGAGCCCTGGCCGCTGCCCGATCCACAACTGCCCGTCGCGGTCGAGACGGCCACCCGCTCGGACGAGGACAACCTGCCCAAGGCCCTGGCCCGTCTCGTCGCCGCCGACCCCACGGTCCGGGTCGAGCGCAACGCCACGACCGGGCAGCTCGTGCTGTGGTGCCTCGGCGAGGCGCACGCCGAGTCGGCCCTCGCGGGCCTGCGCGCCAACGGCGCCGGCGTCTCACCCGTCCCGGTGCAGGTGCCGCTCATGAGCACCTTCGCCGAGCCGGCGAACGGGCACGGGCGCCTGGTGAAGCAGTCCGGCGGCCACGGCCAGTACGCCGTCTGCGACGTCACGGTCACCCCGCTGCCGCGCGGCTCCGGCGTGCGGTTCGAGCAGAAGGTGACCGGCGGCGCCGTGCCCTCGCAGTACATCGGGTCGGTCGAGAAGGGCGCGCGGCACCAGCTCGACCAGGGTCTGGACGCCGATCGGGTGCCGGTCACCGACGTTCTCGTGACGTTGCTGGACGGCAAGGCGCACAGCGTCGACTCCTCGGACACGGCGTTCCAGACTGCTGGATCGCTGGCGGTGAAGGACGCGGCGGCGAAGGGCCACACCGTGCTGCTGGAACCGATCGCCGCGGTCGAGATCACGGTGCCGGACTCGCTCGTCGGCGCCGTGCTGTCCGATCTCGCCGGCCGGCGCGGGCGCGTGACCGGGACCGACCCGGATCCCGACAACCCCGGCTGGTCGGTGGTGCATGCCGAGGTACCCGACATCGAACTGACCACCTACGTCGTGTCGCTGCGCGCGGCGACCGGCGGGACCGGGCTGTTCACCCGACGCTTCGCACGCTACGACGTGATGCCGGCGGCGGTGGCCGCGCGCCGCAGCGGGGACTGAGCAGGGGTCGGACGTGCGCCGGTCAGCGACGGACGCTGGCCCACACCGTCTTGCCGACACCCTCGGCGTGCGGCTCGACACCCCATCGGCTGGACAGCTGGTCGACGAGCACCAGTCCGCGTCCGGAGCTCGCAGCGTCGGACGGCAGCACCGGACGCTCAGGGGGCAGTCCCGCGCCGCGGTCGAGCACCGCGATGTCGATCGCGAACGGCGCGACCCGGACCCGGAACACGATCTCCGGCCGTCCGTGCCGGACGGCGTTCGCCACGAGTTCGCTGACGATGAGTTCGACGTCGCCGAGCGTGTTCTCTCCCAGTGCGGCCCATCGCTCGTGCACGTAGCGCCGCGCCGTACGCACGGCGGCGACGTCCGCGGGCAGCATGACCTCGATCGTGCCGTCGTGCTCGCCCACCGTGCACGATTCGGGATCGGGCTGGGCGGTGGCAGTCGGTTCGGTCGAGGACATAACACCGTTATGCCCGCTTTGTCCGAGTGGGACGCGACGCGGGGTATGCACCGGGGTATGCGCTGGCCCACCGCCGGGCCACTGAGTCCCCGTGCCATGGCGTGACCGGGAGCCGTTCACTAGTCTCTGCGCAGCCCGACGACGAGGTCTGTGGTGGAGGTCGCATGGACGCGCGGCTCGCGCACGCGCTCGAGCGGGGTCCGGCCTACCTGCGCTCGTTCCGGCCGCAGCCGCTCGTCTACCGGTGGCCGGACTACGTGCGCGCCTCGCTCGGCTCGCTGCTCGGCCTGCTCGTCGCGGCGTGGACGGCGCAGCTGTTCGACATCGGTCCAGCAGCGCTGCCGTTCATCGTGGCGCCGATGGGGGCATCGGCGGTGCTGCTGTTCGCAGCGCCTGCCAGCCCGCTCGCGCAGCCGTGGCCGGTGGTCGGTGGCAACGTCGTCTCCTCGCTCGTCGGCGTGCTCACCGCTCGTGCGGTGTCATCGACGGCCGCGGCGGCGGCGATCGCGGTGGCCGCCGCCATAGCCATCATGATCGGGCTGCGGTGCCTGCACCCGCCGGGTGGCGCGTGCGCGCTGTTCGCCGCGACCGCGTCGCCGATCGTGCACCACCAGGGCCTGCTGTTCGCGGTCTTCCCGGTGGCCATCGACACGGTGTTCCTGTTGCTCGTGGCGATCGCCGTCAACAACCTCACCGGCCGGCGCTACCCCCACCGACCGGCTCCCGTGCCGGCATCGGACGCGGCGGCGACCCCTGCCGCCCGGGTGGGCCTGCGCCTCGGCGACATCAGCGGTGCCATCCAGCGCCTGGACCAGGGTCTCGACGTGCACCCCGGCGACGTCCTGGCCCTCGTACACGAGGCGGAGGTGCACGCCGTCGACCGCCAGCTCGGGCAACTCGTCGTGCGGACGGTCATGGAGACCGATGTCGCGACGGTGCAGCCGTTCGAGACCATCTACCGCGTCCGGTTGATCTTCTCCTACAACCACATCAAGGCCGTGCCGGTCGTCGACGCCGAACGGCACGTCGTCGGCATCATCACGATCTACGACCTGTTCCGCCTCAAGATCGTCGACCTGGGCCCTGCAGAGTCGATCATGAGCAGTCCGGTGACGACCGTCCGTGACGACACCCCGGTCGCGAATCTCGTACGGCTGATGACCGAGCATGGACTGCGGCACCTGCCGGTGGTGGACGCCGACGACCGGCTCGTCGGCATCGTCACGCGGACCGAGCTCATCGCGGTCCTCAACCGGGTGCTCGTCGCGGCGCGGCAGGAGCCGGGCCTCGATCTGCCCGGCTGACCGTCGTCGGCCACTGCTCTCGATGTGTCCGTGCCTACATCACGCTCGGGACGTGATGTAGCCGGGACAGCTCAGGAGGCGGCGATGGCGGCGTCGACCAGCACGACGGCGGCGGCGCGGGCGGTCAGCGCGGCGCTGCGGTCGTCGTCCATCCGGGCCGTCTGAGAGGCGCCGTCGTACAGCAGGTGCAGCTGGCGGGCCAGCGCGTCCGGCTCGGCGACTCCCGCCTCGGCGGCCAGCTGCGCCAACGTGGCGCGAATCCAGCTGCGGTAGGACGCGGTGATCTCGTCGACGGTGCTCGAATGCGTCTCCGACGTGGCAGCGGCGAAGGCGCAGCCGTTGAAGGCCGGCTCGGCCATCCAGCTCGCCGCGGCGTCGAACACGGCCAGCACCCGCTCGCGCGGATCGGTCTGCTTCTCGACCGCGGCGATGATGCGGTTCGAGCTCCGCGAGCTGCGGGCCTCGAGGTAGGCGCGGACAAGTTCGTCCTTGCTGCCGAAGGTCTTGTACAGCGAGGCCTTGGCGACGCCGGCCTGCTCGATGATGCGATCGATGCCGACGGTGTGCACGCCTTCGCGGTAGAACAGCTCGTTGGCCGCGGCCAGCAACCGCTCGCGGGCCGAGCCGGCCACGGGCGGAGTGCCCGCCGGCCGGTCGGTTGTCGTGGCCGGAGCCATGTCGATCCTCTCCTGCACCGTTCTTGTGGACTGCGCTGTCGTCATGTTAGGCCGCGACCCGTCGACGCAGCCGCAGCGCGATGGCCGTGGCGGCGGCGAGCACCAGCAGGGCCGCGCCGTACCAGCGCGAGACCGTCAGCAACGCGTTGCCGTGGACGACCAGCCATCCTGCAGCGACGGCCGGGACGCCCATGCCGAGGTAGGACACGAGGTACACGACCGAGAGCACGCCCGCCCGATCGGCCGGCGGGGTCTCGACGAGGACGGTGCGGATCGCGCCCTGGAAGCCGCTGCCGAAGCCGCCGCCGGCCACCACCGTCGCGACGAGGAACCCGGCCGTGCTGCCAGCGGTGATCGCCACCAGCACGCCGAGCACGCCGAGCACGAGCCCCGCGAGACCGACCCGCAGCATCGTGGCCGCCGACACGCGGCGCAGCAGGAGCGTCACGAGCGACGCCGTACCGGCGAGCAGGAACAGTCCCATGCCACCGAGCACCACCGAGTTGCGGCCCGACAGCGCCGTCACCAGCGACGGACCGACCGAACCGTAGAAGCCCGCGAGCGCCCACACGGCGAACACGACAGGTGCAGCGGTGAGGATGGCGCGGCGCACCGGCGTCGACACCCGCAGCTGCGGGACGAGCGACCGCAGCGCACCGGGCTTGCGGTCGGCGGCCTCGACGAACACCAGCGCGGCGACGAACTGCAGCGCGAGCACTGCTGCGAGAAGGAGGTAGACCGTGTGGGTGGGGTGCGGCAGGTAGGACACGATGAGTCCGGACAGGAGAGCGCCGGCGCCGGTGCCGGCACCGGGCGCAGCCGCGTTCGCCGACGTGCCGAGCCGCGGCGAGAGGTCCAGCATCGCGGCGCCGAGCGCGCCGAGCGCCCCGCCGGTCGCGACGCCCTGGACGACCCGGGCCAGCAGGAGCGCGTCCAGCCCGGACGCCTGCGCGAAGACCAGCATGGCCGCGATCTGCAGCAGCACCGCGACAGCGATCACCGGGCGGCGACCCACGTGGTCCGACAGGCGGCCGAGGAACAGCAGGCCGGCGAGGACGGCGAGCGCGTAGACGCCGAACACGACCGTCGTCGTGATCAGCGAGAACCCCCACTCGCGCTGGTAGGTCGCGTACAGCGGCGTGGGTGCGCTCGAGCCGGCCAGGAAGACGACGACGAGCGAGACAAGCAGGCCGAGGCGCCAAGCATCCGCGCGGCCGATCCGGGCGACCGTGCCGGTCGCCGCTGCCGGCGCCGTCGTGGTGCTGGTGACCCGTTGGGCACCGGCGGCGGCCAATTGCCGGTCCGTGTGCGTCATGATGCGGGTGGTCGTCACGGCGACCTCCTCCAGATCCAGGTGAGTAGACCGGTCTGTCTGCTCGCTTGGCCTGAAGGTAGACCTGTCTGTCTACCCCTGTCAAGGGACGACGTCACGTCGCGCTGCTGGCGTGATCGTCGCGGCCGAGGCGTATCAGTGCGCGGGTCAGGTCGTGCTGCGGCGTCCATTCGCCCCGTGCCGAGTTGACGGTTGCCCGCGCAGCCTGGCCTCGACGGTGCTGCGCGCCTGCTTGGTGACCTGGTCGACGCGGGCCTGCACGACCCCCGCCGTCGTCTGCACCGTCTGGCTGCCGTAGACCCGGCGCGCGATCCGCACGATGTCCTCGTACCGCTCCCGCCCCGCGCGCGCGCCGAGGGTGTAGCCCGCGGCCGCGTAGACCAGGTTCGACAGCTTCACTGGAGTCCCCTCGAACGCCGGCGCCGGCGCCCGGCGGCCGGTCCAGGCCAGCGTAACCCGGGACCCAATCCCGACGGCGGGCCTGCGCCGCGGTGGGATATTCTCGTCCGGTTGCCCGCAGCGGCAGCGTTGCGGTGGTCCCCCGTAGCTCAATTGGCAGAGCATTCGACTGTTAATCGAAGGGTTACTGGTTCGAGTCCAGTCGGGGGAGCTGAAGGCCCCGGAGTCGGCTCGGCTGGTGGACCTCTTCCGGTCCAACGCGCGCGCCGTCGCCCTCGACGGGAGGGCAGCCGGGCTGAGACGCCCTGAGGGAATGGACGCCGTCGCGTGAGCATCGGCCGTGGTTGTGCCCCGCACCGCCGGCGGTAAAGGCTCCCGGGTAGCGAGTAGGTGGCCTTTACCGCACGGCGAGGGGCGCCCGCAGTCGCGTCAGGCGTCGGATGCGTTCTTCTTTCGTGTGGCGGCTGCCTTGACGGCGGCATCGTGGCGGGCCTTGGCGGCTTGCTCGCGCTCGGCGGCGGCCTTCTTCCGCGTCGCAGCGGCCTTCTCGGCTGCGGCCTGCCGCGTTGCGGCGGCCTGGTCGGCGTTGGCCTTGCGGGTGGCAGCGGCCTTCTTGGCTGCAGCTTCGCGGGTCGCGGTCTCCTGGGCGGCCGCACGGTGGGTCGGCGTCGTGCTGACCGCGGCTTGCGGGGCCGGGGTCTTGCGGACCGTGGTGCGGTGCGCCGGGACCTTGCTCGCCGGGGTGGCGCGAACCGGAGTCGATGTCGTGGCCGAGCGCTCGCGCTTCGCCTGCGCCAGCGCCCTGGTCCGTACCTTCTGGGCTACCGAGGTCACCGCGTTGGCGGCGTGGCCGACGCGGTTGTCGACGTCGCCGATCACGCGCACCAGGACGGGATCGTGTCGCAGGTCGGTCGCGACTTGCTCACCGCGCACGGTGAGCTTGGCGTAGGCGTCTTTCGCCTGGCTGGTTCGACCTCCGGCGGTGTCCTTGAGACGGGCGACCGTCGCCGCCGGCGTGAACTTGCGGGCAGAGGCAGCGACGTCGGCGCTGCGTTCGGTCAACTCCCCGGTCGCGGACGCGATCTTCTCCTGCGCCTTGTTGACGAGGTAGGTGGCACGACCGACGCGGGCTCCAGTGGTTTCCGCCAGCTGTACCGCGTACTGCTTGAGCTGGACCGGCAGTTCTTCGCGCTGCCTGGTGAGCGTCGCAACGATCGCGTCGCTGACACCGAGCGTGACGTAGGCCTGCTGACGGCCGAGCGTTACGGCGCTTCGAGTGAGGTCCCGGGTGTTGTCCGGCACCGTGCGCAAACGCCCGGACGCGGTCGCCAGACTGGACTTACTCTGGTTCAGCGTTGCGCCCGCGGAAACGCGGGTCCGATCAATGATCGACATAACGAATTGCTCCTTCGATGGGGGTGCGTGGACTGCAGCACGTGCGACCGGCGCCTCAACTACGCAACCGAGGGCACCGCGGGCGTCCTCAACGCGCACATTCCCGGACGAGACCGCGCGTACTGCTCCGTTCGACTCTCGCACTCGGACGCTTGCAAATGCAAGCAGGGAGCTAGCAGAGTGTTCTGTCACTCATTTGATGTGATGCGGTCGTTCAGACTCGGTGACGCCGAGGCGGTCAACCAGCTCAATTGCCGTGCGCCGGGTGCACAACGCAGCAGGATGAACGCCTCAGGGACGGTGACGTCTCATTGCTCACGCACGAAGCCTTTGGCTTGTTCGACCACGACCCGGCTCGCCAGTGCGCTGCGCAGATGCGGCAGCACCGCGTCGGGTGTCGGCGCGTGTTCCTGCACAATCGCGACGCTGGCCACGTGAGCCAGGCTGCGCCCTACCAGCAGATCGGCCTCGTTCAGCTCGCCGACGCTGGTTCCGAACAGCCCGAGCCCGCCCAGTACACGGCCGGCAGCGCGCATCGGCACTGCGTGCACCGAGGCAACCCCCCAATGTGCTCCAGCGCGCGGCCGAGATGATCACCTAGGACGCGGACTCCTCGGTCATCCGGAGGTTTCGATCATGGTGGCGACGACGACGAGGTTGTTCGTGCTGGTATCGCCCCGCTCGTACTGGCAGGTGACGAGGACAAGATCAGCGCCTGAACTGCACGGCGGCTGAACGAGGTTCCCGGCCTTGGAGGACACCCCGACGGAGCAGACCCGATACCCGATGGGGCTCGCGGAAGACTGCACGGTGAGCGTGTCGCCAACGTGCGCGTCGCCGAGTCGGGTGAACGGGCACAGGTGGTAATGGCAGGCGTGCCCGTAGATGTAGCTCGGCCCGCTCGCCGGCCGCGTGGGGTAGGCAGACTGTTCGATCCACGCTGCCGTGTCCCATTGTCGCGCGTTGCCGTGCGGCGGGTCGATCGGCTCGACGGTGCCGTTGGAACGAATCGTGGCGGACAGCGGTGCAACCAGGGCATTGATGTCGCCGCGACTGGTGTGCACCACAAGGGAGAACGCTCCACGAGTGTCGACCTGCCTCGGTCGATCGGTCGATTCCGACGCCGACGATGGCGAAGGTCCGGGTGGCGAGGTCGCGTCCTGCCCGGACGAACCGCGGGCAGCGTGTTCCGTGCTGCGAGTGCTCCCAGACGCACTGATCGATCCGGCCGCGGGCTGTGCCTGTGGGCTCGGACCGCTCGAGTGCTCGATCCCCCCGCCCGCCAGGAGCGCGGTAGCTATCGCGATGACAGCGATAGCTACCGCGGCAGCGACGATCAACCGTGCCCTGGTCAGCGTGCCGATCGAGCGACCATCGTCAGCAGGCCGGCGACGAGGAAGCTCAGGCCCAAGCCCACGAGCACCCCGTTCGGTCCGCGCTGGGGTGTGCTGTCACCTGTCAGGCCTGCGGGTGGGGTGAACGGAGTGCTCACCCGCGGGCTCGGGGTGCTCACTCGAGGCGCCCTCACTCGCGGCGTGCTCACCGGCGGCGTGCTTACCGGTGCCGTGATCGCCGGCGGAGTGTTCACCGGCGCCGTCGTTACCGGAGCCACCGTCACGGGCGGCGTGGTCACCGGCGGCGTGGTCACCGGCGGCGTGGTCACCGGCGGCGTGGTCACCGGCGGCGTGGTCACCGGCGGCGTGGTCACCGGCGGCGTGGTCACCGGCGGCGTGGTCACCGGCGGCGTGGTCACCGGCGGCGTGGTCACCGGCGGCGTGGTCACCGGCGGCGTGGTCACCGGCGGCGTGGTCACCGGCGGCGTGGTCACCGGCGGCGTGGTCACCGGCGGCGTGGTCGTTGTCACCGGGATGACATTGTTGGTGAGTGAGACGGTGCAGGTCACAGTGGCGCCACCGCCGTTACCGGAGCCGTTGCACTGATCGACCGTGATCGGTAGCGCGGAGGTTTGGGTGGACGAGTCGACGGTGCACTGCACGCGCATCGTCCCGCCACCCTTGTTACCGGACACGTTGCACTGGGTGACGGTGGCGTTGGTGGTGCTGCCGACGGGGCTGCACACGAGGGTGGGCTCGGTACCGCCGCCCTCACCTGATCCGAGGCACTGGTTGACGGTCGCCGGGCTGGTCGTTGCCTGACCGGTGATGTTGTTGACGATGCCCACGCTGCAGGTGACCGTGCCTCCACCACCACTTCCCGAGCCGTCGCACTGCGTCACCGAGGTGGTCAGGGCAGTGTTCGACGTCGTGTCGATGGTGCACGTCGGTGGGGCATGGGCAGCGCCATGGCACTCTTTGACCGTCACGGTGGAGCTGGTCGTACCCGTCGCCAGGTCCAGATTGTTGGTCACGGTGACGGTGCATTCCACTGCCTGACCGCCGACGTTGTCCGTGCCGTTGCACTGATTGATAGAGCTTGCGGCGGCGGCCTGCGCGCTCGGCACAGCAGCACCTGCAACGGCCCCCCACACCAGGCAGGTCAGACCGACAAGGGCCAGGCCGCTCGACAACACGCGGCGAGTTCTCGTGGCCGGTGGGCGGCGACGGGCGTGTCGGCTACCGGCACGGGGCAGTGGTATGCGCATGGTGGTTGGGCCTTCGGTCGCGTGTCTGGCCGGCAGGACTGCCTGTCCAGCTCGTGCAACCCCCGTCGGTCGCGACGCCCCAGCCCCGCGCGCCCGCCACGTGCTCGCGAACACAAATTCGACCTGGTCTGACCATACAGCAGCGAAGCAAACGGCGAATTAACATCGGGCAGCTCGGCACGGAGCCTCCCGCTGGCTGTCGTACGCGTCCGAAACCGGATGTTCCCGGTCTGCTGTACCTCCAGACAACTTGACAAGAATTTTACTTCTATGGAAGATACTTCTTGTGAAGGACAACCGCATGAAACGCATCGTCATCGCCGTGGCCGTTGCCTGTGCCGCCCTCGGCGGCCTGCTCGTGGGGGCCCAGCCGGCCGCGGCGGCGGCCGAGGGGTACACCTGGGCCCACAAGGCCGGTCATTGGCCGGTCGTGTACGTCGAGGACCACACCGACGGCCGCTGGTCGGTGGCCGCGTCGGTAGCCGGTTGGGGCAGCGGCTTGCACCTCGGCGCATGCCGTGCGAACGCGGGGTGCATTCGCATCACCAGTCCGGCCCGCGGGAACTCGGCCCCGTTCGGTTTGTCGTCCATCTACGCGACGAAGACCACCATCACCCGAGTCGACATCCAGATGAACGCCTCGGACGAGGCCCAGCCTGCGG
This sequence comes from uncultured Actinomycetota bacterium, assembly GCA_963787985.1. Classification (GTDB taxonomy): domain Bacteria; phylum Actinomycetota; class Actinomycetes; order Mycobacteriales; family Jatrophihabitantaceae; genus Jatrophihabitans. The sequence goes on from CAWBEL010000004.1 coordinate 1,131,041, forward strand.
CCGTGCGGAAGGTTGCGACCGAGCACGAACTGGGTCACGCCCTGGGCCTGGCCCACGACACGTCCTATCACGGCATCATGGGCCCGACGGCCTGGGGTTACGACTACATCAACACCTTCGCCCGCCACGAACTCACCACGATCTACGCCCACTGACGCCGCACCCGACGCGCGGTCAGCCGGCCGGAACATCCCGGCTTCGTCGATCGGGCAACGCGACGTTCCGCTCGGACGCGACGTACGGGGGTAGGTCGTCGGCACTTGCATCATGCGCGGCTTGAAGCCTGCTCAACGTCGCCGCCACCGAAGTAAGACCATCCACACTCACGGTGCCGAGCACGCAGTCCCGCAGGGCATCGAGGTACACGCCGAGAGCGTGCGTCGCCACCCGAAGCCCCTCTTCGGTCAGCGTCGCATTGACCACCCGACGGTCGTGAGCGGACCCGCGGCGATCGATCAAGCCCTCACGCGCCATCCGATCGGCCATCTTGGTGAAGCCACCGGATGTCATGGACGCCTCGCGAGCCAGCGCGTTCATCGGCAACTGGTGACCCTCGGCCGCGTGCAGGATGCGTAACACTCCGAACCACTGGGCCGGCACGCCAGCGTCGTTCAGGCGCTGATCAATGCGCCGCTCCACCGCCGTCACTCCCGAGCTCACGTTCTGCCACAGGGCGACGAGGTCCTCGTTGGACACCTCCGACTCGGACATGAACCTCACGGTAGCCGCCGGATGCCGCAACCCGGCCGACCTCACGACGTCGACCGCGCGGCTAGAGCAGGGCGGCGACCTCGGTCGATACGCGCTCGCCCGAGCGGACGGCGCCGTCCATGTAACCCTGCCAGTAGTCCGACGTCTCGGTGCCGGCCCAGTGGACGCGGCCGACCGGCGCACGCAACGCCGGTCCGTAGTGCGTCAGTACGCCGGGAGCCGCCACGACGGTGGGGCCGCCTCGGCTCCACTGCTCGCGGGTCCAGTCCATCTCGAAGTACTCCGTCGGCGACAGGAATCTGTTGTCCTGGAACATCCGGGCGTACTGGGCGAGAACGGCCGACCGGCGGGTGGCGGTGGCGCGGGGTCCCCAGTTGAGGTTCTGCGCGCCACCGACGAAGCCGGCGAGGACGCCGGGCGTGCCGTCGGGCGGCGAGTTGTCGAAGGCGTATCCGACCGGTCCGCCGACGGTGAGGAACTGGCCGGTGAGGCCCTGCTTGCGCCAGAACGGGGTGGGATAGACCGCCTCGACCTTCATCAGCGCACCCATCGACAGCCGCTGGCTCAACAGGTCCCGCGCGGGCGGGAGCAACGGGGCGAAGTCGATACGCGCAGCCAGCGGGGTCGGCAGGGCCACGACCACCCGCTTGCCGACTGCGGTGAGCCCGTCGGCAGTCACCGTCACGCCCTTGGCGGTCTGGTCGATGCGGCGCACCGGCGCGTTCAGGTGCACGCGTGCGCCGAGCGCCGCCGCGACCCGCTGCGCCACGAGTTGCGAACCGCCGACGAGCCGGCTCTGCTGCGCACCGCCGCGCACGTTGAACAGCCGCTCGAAGGTGCCCGTGTTGTTGGCATTGCCCGCCGACGCGACGTAGGCGAGCACGAAGAGCAGCGACAGTTCCTCCGGCTCGGTGCCGACCAGCGCTTCGGTGAAGGACGCGAGCAGCGCCAGGATGCCGTCGGCGTTGACCGCATTGCTCCGCACCCACGTTGCGAGGGTCTGGCTGTCGTACGCCGCGGCGTTCGGTGAGGTCCAGGGCGTGGCCGGCGAGATCTGCGCGGCCATCAGGTCGATCTGCTGGCTCAGCTTGATGATGTCGGCGAGCAAGGCCGGATCGGGCGGGGCCGTGCCGAGGGGCCCGGTGTCGGAGTAGGCGAGTCGGGTGGCGCCGTTGACGTAGACGTCGTTGCCGGTGTCGTACGCGTCGAAGGTGGCCACGCCGACCTCGGCGGCGAGAGCGACGATGCGGTCCTGCGTCGGTCCGACGAACTCACCACCCGCCTCAGCGACCTTGCCGTTGCCGATGGAGTGGTTGAGCGTGCGGCCCCCGACGCGGTTGCGAGCCTCGAGCACCGCGACGCTGTGCCCGGCCTGCAGGAGGCGGCGGGCGGCAGTCAGGCCGGCGAGGCCGGCGCCGACGACCACGACATCGGCCGAGACCGACGGCGTGGTGGCTCCGGAGGCCGTTGCCGGCAGGGCGAGCGCCGTTGCGGCGCCGGCGGACCCGGCGAGGAAGGCGCGGCGGGAGGTGCGGACGCGATCAGGCACGCGTCCAGTGTGCGCAGTCGGGGCCGATCCCGCATGTCGAAGCCGGGAACGACGCTGCAGTCGACCACGCTGTGCGGATGAACACCGGGCGGATGGAAGCGTTCAGCGACGGCGTCATCGCCATTCTCATCACCGTCATGGTGCTCGAGCTGAAAGAACCGGCCGGGACGTCGTGGGAGTCGTTACGGCACGAGCTGCCGGTGCTGCTCGCCTATCTGCTGAGCTTCGTCTACCTCGGCATCTACTGGAACAACCACCACCACATGCTGGCGGCCGTCCGGCGCGTCACGGGCGGGGTTCTGTGGGCGAACCTCCACCTGCTGTTCTGGTTGTCCCTCGTACCGTTCACCACTGCCTGGATGAGCGAGAACCATTTCCCGCCCAGGCCGACGGCTGCCTACGGCATCACGCTGCTCGGCGCCGCACTGGCGTACTACATCCTGCAGACCGCGCTGCTCCGTGCCGAGGGCGCCGACTCCCGCCTCGCTCGGGCGTTGGGTCGTGATCTCAAGGGCAAGGCGTCGCCCGTCCTCTACTGCCTCGCCATCGCCGCGGCGCTGATCGTCGACCGGTGGGCCGGTGTCGCGATCTATGTCGTCGTGGCCTTGATGTGGCTCGTCCCCGACCGGCGGGTCGAGCACCTGGTGTCGACCCACGCCGATCCCGACCCGGAACATACCGGGCAGAACTGAGCAGGTGGGAGCGTCGAAAGAGCGGCTCGCGGACGGCGTTCCGTTCGGTACACGGCCGCTGCTGCGCCGCGTCAGTGCGCGGCGTCGTACTGGTCCTGCACGTCCTGGCTGATGCGGCCTCGGTCCGAGACATCCAGGCCCTGCGACTTGGCCCATTCCCGGATTGCGGACAGGTCGCTGCGACGGGCAGCGGGCCGCCCTGGGGCGCGCCGGGTTCGTGCGGTCTTGGCTTTGCGGGCGTGGTCCACGTAAGGCTTGAACGCCCTGTCCATTGCGGTCTTGTTCTTCTTGCTCAGGTCGATCTCGTAATTGACACCGTTGTAGCTGAACGCGACGGTCCCGGTGGCTGTACCGCCGTCCAGGTCGTCGATGAACTCAGTGGTGGTCACAGTCTTTTTGGCCATACCGAGAATGGTCCCGGTTCACGGTTCCGCGAGTCAAACCACCCCCGCACCGCTTTGTCATCTCACACTGAGTGAGAAGACGATTCTCTGCACATCCCTCATGGTGTCGCTCCCGGCATGAGATCGTCGGAGTGGCCGGCCGAGAGTCGCGGCCATTGCGCGGCCGGCCGCCCCCGGGCCAGGCGGACACCGGCGGCCACTCCGGCTCGCCACCGTCGGTGCGCGTGTTCGTGCACTGGTGCGGCCAGCCGCTCTCGCCCGATCAGAAGCTCGTCGAGGGAATCATGAGCTGAATACCACGGCATGCGCCAGCCCATGAATTCGCGGTAGCGAAGACTCTCGTCGTACGGATCGGCCGGCGGTTGCCCGGAGGAGACATTCCGTCCCTGGCAGAACACCGCATAGGTGATGTCACGGGAATGCAGGTAGGACAGCTCGGCGATCTGCGAGGTGTAGAACGTGCAGCCTTCGCACTGCTGGGCGGCCGGCTGGCCGGGGTGCCACATGAAGTAGTAGGCGATCAGCTGCCGGCGTCCTTCGAACGCGTCGAGCAGGGTGAGCGCTCCCTCCGGCCCGGTCAGCGTGAGCGTGGGGTCCACCTCGACCATCGGTAGCCGTCGACGCGCCGCAGCAAGGGCGTCACCCTCACGGGTATGCGCCTTCTCCCTCACCCGGAGCGCATCCAGTTCGGATTGGAACGCGGCCCGATCGACGATCTCCGGCAGCGCCGGCGTGCGGTCGTCAGCCTCGGTCATGGTGGTACTCCCCTCCGCCGCCACCTGAAGCGCCTGTCGTGGAGACGGCACGAATATGCGTGGAGCGCCGCACGGACGGGTACGGCTTACGCACGAGGGCAGCCGGTGCCCTCCCCACAGAGACGGTCATTATGATCATTCTCGGCATCATCCTGCTCATCATCGGCTTTGTCGCCGCGATCCACATCATCTGGATCTTGGGCATCGTCGCGCTCGTCATCGGCGCCGTCTTCGCGATCGCCGGAGCCATGGGTCGCGAGATCGGCGGCCGTCGCCACATCTACTAGCGCGCTCCCCCCGCGCCACCGGTCGGACGGATCGCCGTCCGACCGGGTGTCCGCGTGCCCGCCACCGCGCCCGCCATGTGAACGCCAAGTCGACGGCAAGCCGCGCCGGACGCCGGCCTGCAGTGGAAGGACGTCATCGACGCCGCGGCCCCGCTCGGTTTCGCCGCGCTCGCCGGCTCCGCACCGGGCGTCGGCGTCGTCGGGTTCCTCACCGGCGGCGGCATCGGCCCGCTCGCACGTACCTATGGGGTGTCGGCCGACTACGTGACCGCCTTCGACGTGGTCACCGGCGACGGCGTCCTGCGCCGCGCGACTGCCACCGAGAACCCGGCGCTGTTCTGGGGCCTCCGGGGCGGCAAAGGCACGCTGGGGATCGTCACCGCTGTCGAGTTCGACTTAGTGCCGCTTGCCGAGATCCTCGGCGGATGCCTGTTCTTCGACGGCGCCGACACCGCCGCGGTGATGCACGCCTGGCGCGAGTGGACCGCGACCCTGCCCCGAGCAGGCCACCTGGACCTGTGGCGCGGGGACCCGCTCGCCGACCTCGCCGCCGGGGAGTGGGTGCGGGTCGCCGCCGTCGCGCTGCACGAACGCCGCACCGAATGCACCGAAGACCTCGTCACGGGCCTGCTCGGAACCGGGCGCACCGCCCAGGCCCTCGTGCTCGCCCGGACCGCCTACGCCGCGCAACCGCTGCGCGGTGTCGTTCGCCGGCGGCTGACCGGAGTGGGCGACGCGAGCCGGTGACGGAGTTTGATGTGGCGATGGCCGTCACCGATTGGTTCCTGTCCCCCGCCGAACGGCGCAACGACGACACCGAGCTCGACCGTCGGCACCCAGAAGGGCAAGCGTGGACGAGCGGCAACGCGGTGACCCCCCTGGTGCACGGCGCGGTCTACTACGCCGAGCTGGTGCGCTGCCTGGCCCGGGTCGGCCACGGCGACGTCGTGCTGTTCACCGACTGGCGCGGCGATCCCGATCAGCTCGTGGACGGCTCGGGCCTGACGGTGGCCCGCGCCCTGTGCGAGGCGGCGAGCAGGGGCGCCGTGGTCAAGGGGCTCGTGTGGCGCTCGCACCTGGACCGGCTGTCGTTCAGCGAGCAGCAGAACCGCCACCTCGGTGAGGACATCGAGGCCGCGGGCGGTGAGTGCGTGCTCGACCAACGGGTACGGCCGGGAGGTTCGCACCACCAGAAGTTCCTCGTCATCCGGCACGCCGGCCACCCGGAACTCGACGTCGCCTTCGTCGGTGGCATCGACCTGTGCCACAGCCGGCGCGACGACGCCGAGCATCGCGGTGATCCGCAGAAGCAGCCGATGGCCGACGTCTACGGCTCCCGGCCGCCGTGGCACGACATCCAGCTCGCCGTCCGGGGGCCGGCCGTGGCCGACGTCGAGGCAACGTTCCGCGAGCGATGGGATGACCCGGCGCCCCCGACCCGCAATCCGGTGAACGTCGTCAGCGAACGTCTACGCGGTGACGACCACCGGCCGGGCGCGCTGCCGGCACCGCAGCCCGACCCTGGACCGGCGGGGACCGTGCACGTCCAGCTGCTGCGCACCTACGGCAACCGGCACCCCGGATACCCGTTCGCGCGCCACGGCGAGCGCAGCGTGGCGCACGGCTACACCAAGGTCGTGTCGCGGGCGCACAGCCTGATCCACGTCGAGGACCAGTACCTGTGGTCGGCAGAGATCGTGGCCTGCTTCGCCGAGGCGCTGAGGCGCAACCCGTCGCTGCACCTGATCGCCGTGATCCCGCACCACCCCGACCAGGACGGCCGATTCTCGATGCCACCCAACCTCGTCGGGCGACAACAAGCAATGGACGAGCTGAACGCCGCCGCCCCCGACCGGGTCGCGGTCTACGGCATCGAGAACCACGCCGGGACCCCCGTCTACGTCCACGCCAAGGTCTGCGTCATCGACGACGTGTGGGCCGCTGTGGGCTCGGACAACATCAACCGACGGTCGTGGACGCACGACTCGGAACTGTCCTGCGCCACCGTGGACGAGCAGCGCGACGACCGCAGCCCGACGGTCGTGGACCGGTTCGGCCACGGCGCCCGGCGATTCGCCCGCGACCTGCGGCTCGAATTGGCCCGCGAGCACCTCGACCGCGCGGCCGGGGACGACGCCGACCTCGTCGACCCCGCCACGGTGTTCAGACGCTTCGCCGACAGCGCCGCCGCTCTGCAGCGCTGGTACGACAACGGCCGTCGCGGCCCACGCCCGCCCGGGCGACTGCGGCCGTACCGGGCCGAGCGGCTGTCGAGGCGGACGCTCGCGTGGTCCACTCCGCTGTATCGGACGATCTACGACCCGGACGGCCGACCACTAACGCTGCGGTACCGGCACCGGTTCTGACACCCGGCTGAGCGGCGCAACGAGCTCGCCTGGAAGCGGCGGGACCGTGTGGCAGATTGACCGCTATGACCGGTCGCGAGGATTCCGATGTCCGACGTCGAGCGGGCTGGCTGCCTGACTCGCAGGAGGACCTGGAGGCATGGCTGCAGGGCCACCGCGAACGCGCCGACGCCAAGGGCGACGACGTCGTCCTGCACCCGGCCGTCGCCGAGTTCCAGCAGTTGATCGAATCCGATCCCCTGATCCACATGTATCTCGAGCGAATGATCGCGGAGGTCCCGCAGAACCGGAACTACAGCCGGCGACACCTCACGAGTGTCGATCAGCTGCTGCGGTTGATCAACGAGGTGCTCACGGTCGCACCGGAGTTCGGCGACCAGGCCGTGACCCTTCCGCTCGGCGCCATCCTCGACTGGACGATGGGCACGCCGGCCGGGTTCGCCGCCTACCGCGACCCGCGCGTCAACGCAGCGCTGAAGAAGATTCTGACGGCGTGGTGCGAGTTCCTGGACAGCCCCGATTCGCTCTACGTCCTCAACGACTCCCCCACGGGCTGGACGAGCGAGCGGGCCCAAGAGGCGATCGGCATCGACCAGTACGAGCACGACCCGGCGGACGAGCACTGGGGCTTCACCTCGTGGAACGACTTCTTCACGAGGCGGTTCACCGACGGCGCCCGGCCGGTCGCCGCGCCCGGCGACGACAAGGTCATCGTCAGCGCGTGCGAGTCGACGCCGTACGGCATCGGCACCGGCGTGCAGCGCCGGGACAGGTTCTGGATCAAGAGCCAGCCGTACTCGCTGCAGGACATCCTGGCCGACGACGAATCGGTCGACCAGTTCGTCGGGGGCACGGTCTACCAGGCCTTCCTGAGCGCGACCGACTACCACCGCTGGCACAGCCCCGTGGCCGGCACCATCGTGCGCGCCTGGGTGCAGGAGGGCACGTACTACTCGGAGGCGGACTCCGAAGGGGCCGACGCCGTCGAGCCGACGAACTCGCAGTCCTACCTCGCGCACGTCGCGGCCCGGGCGATCATTCTGATCCAGGCGGACGATCCGGTGATCGGCCTGATGGCGTTCGTCCCGGTCGGCATGTCGGACGTCTCGTCGTGCCTCATCGACCCGGCCATCACGCCCGGCCACCACGTGGCCAAGGGCGACGAACTGGGGTACTTCCAGTTCGGCGGTTCGACACACTGCCTGGTGTTCCGACCCGGCGCCGTGGCCGACTTCAGCCTTGCCGCACTCCCCCGACCTTCGGCCGAGGACCCGCCGCTCGTGCACGTCCGCTCGAAGATCGCCGTCGCCGGCCCGACGGTCTGACGCGCAGGTCGGGCAACCCGTGAGCGACGACGGCACAGTGCCTGTACCGCCCGGTACAGCTCGTGACGTGCGCCCGCGGCGCAATACCCGGCCGCGGGACGGCCTGGGCCGGCCGCTGCCCTACGGATCGGTGGGGGTGCCCGGAGCGCCCGAGGGCGTGGCCCGCTCGCCGCACGAGGCGCTGGTCGAGGCGTGGCGGTTACTCGACCACGACCGCCCGTTCCACGCGCACGAGGTTCTCGAGGACGCGTGGAAGTCGGCCCCGGAACCGGAGCGTCAACTGTGGCGTGGGCTCGCCCAACTCGCGGTCGGCGTCACTCACGCCGCGCGGGGCAACTCCGTCGGCGCCGCCCGGCTGATCGAACGCGGCGCCGCCAACATCGCGCCGTACGCGGCGATCCGACCCCATGGTCTCGACGTCGCTGCCGTCCTGCTGTGGGCCGCCGACGCGGTACGCACCGTCGAACGCACGACACCGGTGATGCTGGACCCACCGCCGCTCGAACCACGCCCGGATCGGGACGACGCCCGGCCGGGACGATGACCACCGGCTGAAGCGATCGTCGTCCGGGTCGGGCGCGGCGTCGGTCAGGACGTGGCGGCGGCGCGTGCCTGCTTCTCGTTGCCGGCCAGATCGTCGAGCTTGTCCGCAGTCGCGCGCCGGGTGCGCGCCGAGGCCTTGGTCTTGCCGGCGGACTGCAACGCGGCCTTGGCAGGCGCCGTCGCCTTCTTCTCGGCTGCTGCCGTGCGACGTTGCGTGGCCTGCCGCTTCTCAGCCTGCTCGGCCTGCTGGTGCTTTGCCCGCAGGTCGGCCCGACGCTTCTGCTCGGCCGCGTCGGCATCGGCGAGCTCACCGACGTGCTGGGTGGCCTCGTCCTCCTCGCGCTTCGCCTCGGCGATGCGCTCGCGCTCGACGCGGGCTGCCTCCTTGCGGCGCGCCTCGGCCTCGGACGACGCCTCGAGAGTGGTGTTGGCGGCACGGGTGCGCAGCTCGTCGGCCTCGGAGCGGAGTTCCGCAGCGCGCTCGCGCTTGGCGATGCGCGCGGCGACGTCCGCACCGCGTAGCTCGAGCTGGTGGTCGCGCAGCACGCGGCCGGCCGTCGTGTCGAGCCCGGCGAGCCCGCGGGTCACGGCCAGCTTGAACCGGGAGGAGTCGGGCAGCCGGCCGAGGACCTGGGCGTCGAAGAGGCTCAGTGGGGAACGGGCAACGGTGTACGGAAGTCGGAGAAGCGTGCGGGGAAGCGAACTGAGTGACATTGCGTGACCTTTCGGAAGAAGTGAGAGGGGTCAGGAGGTGGTGGCCGGACGCGGTCGGTCGAGATCGACGGACGGCTTCTCGGCTTCGTGCTCCTCCTGAGCCGCCCGGGTCTGCGCGGCGTGCGCCTCGGCGAGCAATCGGTCGTGCTCGTCCTGCGCCGCCGCCTCGCGGGCCGTGATGTCGTCCAGCTCATCGGCCTTGTCGGCCGCGGCATCCTGCACTGCGTCCGCCGTGTGCTGCTGCGCCGCCTGGGCCGCTTCGCGCTTCTCGGAGCGTGCCTGGTCCTGGGCGTGGGCGATCTGCGCGTCCTTCGTGCGCTCCGCCGCGCGAGCGACCTGTTGCTCGTGTCGGGCGGCGTCCTGGTCGGCGGCGCGCGCGGCGTCCCGTTCGGTCTTCAGGCGTTCGGCGGCGTCGGCCGACTCGGCGTTCGCGATCGCTTCCTCGGCGTTCGCGGCGCGGCGCTCCGCGCCTTCGACCTGCTGCAACTGCCCTTCGCGCGCAAGGGAATCGTTGCCGAGGACGGCGCCGGCGGCCTCCTTGGCCTTTCCCTTGATCGAGCTGACGAGGCCCTGGCGGGCCTGGTCGGCGTCGGAATGATCAGCCATGACTATCTCCTTGGAAGGTGAACGACAAAAGATGGGAAATGAAAGAATGCGCGGGACGGAGGAAGAACCATCCCCAGAACTGAGTCGGACTGAACCGGCGTCGCGGCGATTGGCGACCAGCGCAGAAATTCCCTTGTCGGCTTTCGCGAGTCCCCGGCTGCCCGAGACAGGCACTCGCAAGCGGGACGATCAACACCATCGTCTGGCGAGAGCCGGCGCGCGGCCACTGCGGTCTCGGCCGTCGTCTGACACCCGAGATCTGATATGCGACCACTGTTTGGACTGCGTACCTGATTGACTCTCACGCTAGGCCGGCAATGGCCGGGAACCTAATCCCTGCGCGGTAATGTGAGCAGCGCGAAAATACCCTCAATTCGGTTTAGGCATCGGCTCGACCGATTCGGCTTTGTCGGACCGACCCATTCGCCCGCGGGGAGCGATAGGGCGCCCGTCCCATAACCGGTAGCGTCGCCGGCTGTGACCACCCTCGGCGTCGTGTTCCGCCCGCAGTTCCCGCTCGAACAGCTGCGGGCGGCCGCAGAGGCGGCGGAGGACGCCGGGGTCGACGAGCTGTGGTTGTGGGAGGACTGCTTCGAGCACTCCGGCGTTGCGGCAGTCGCCGCGGCGCTCGCCTGGACCCAGCGCATCACGATCGGGGTCGGGATCCTGCCCGTTCCGCTGCGCAATCCCGCGCTGACCGCGATGGAGGTGGCGACGCTCGCGCGCCTGTTCCCGGGACGCGTACACGTCGGTCTCGGCCACGGCGTGCAGGAGTGGATGGCTCAGGTCGGTGCCCGCGCCGAGTCACCGATGACGTTGCTGCGCGAGTACGTCGATGCCGTGCGCACGCTGCTGGCGGGCGACACGGTCACCACGGACGGGCGCTACGTCCGCCTGCAGGACGTCACGTTGAGCCGGCCCCCGGTGCACCACACACCCGTGTCGGTGGGCGCGGTCGGTCCGCGCACGATCGAACTGGCGGCCCAGGCGGCGGACGGGCTGGTGCTCACGAGCGACACGACGTCCGACGGGCTGCGCGCCGCCCGCGCGCGCTATGACGCGGCGCGCGGCGAGCGACCCGGCCGCGTCACCGTGTATCTCATGGCGGTGACCGGCCCGGACTCCGCGGCCCGCTACGTGGACGAGGCCGCGCACTGGAAGCTGGACCCCGCGGCCGACGTGGGCGTGCACGGCGACGCGACCGAGGTCGCGGCCGCGGTGCGTCGGTGGGCCGAGGCCGGCGCCGACGCGGTGGTCCTGCAACCGACCGCAGCCGACGACCCCGTGACGTACGCGCGCTTCGCCGGCGAACAGGTGCGTCCCCTGCTCACGTGATCGGCTCGGCGGACGTCGCTCGCCCTCACGTCCAGGGCACCTCGACGACCGACACTGCCTCCCGCACGCCCTTCAACGACTGCTCACCGAGCTCGCGCACCTCGGGAGCGTCGTCGCCGGCGGCCTCGAGCACGGCGGCCGTCGCGAGGATCTGACCGCCGTCGGCCAGGTTGGCCACCCGCGCCGCCACGGCGACGTTGCGGCCGAAGAAATCCTGCGAGCGGCTGACCACCGTCCCGGTGTGCAGCCCGATACGCACCCGGATGGCGCTCGCGCGCAGCTCCCGCCGGCTCGCGCGGGCCGTCTGACGCTGGATCGCGACCGCAGCCTCGAGCGCGGCGGCGGCCGAGCCGAATACGATCATGAACCCGTCGCCCTGGTTCTTGACGATGTGCCCGTCGGCGGCCGCGACACACGAGGTGACGACGCGTTCGTGCGCGTGCAGGATGCGCACCCAACGCCGGTCGCCGACCTGGTCGTTGAGCGCCGTCGAATTCTCGATGTCGGTGAACGCAATGGTCGTCGTGCCGTCCGGCGCCGCCACCCGCACTATCGAGGCTCGGTCCTCCCGTGCCCACCGCTCGATGTCATCCAGCGACCCGGCGAGCAGCGCGCCGATGCCACCGCTGCGCAGCCGCGACGCCGACGCCGTGAGCGCGCGAACGGCGCTGCCGGCCAATGCGGCGGCGGGCGACGGCGTCGGGCGCGTTTCGATGACCGTCGCCCGGAGGTCGGTCAGCTCGCCGCGGGTGCGCCGGAGCGTGACGAGCACGGCCAGCAGAGCCAGGAGTTCGAGACACGCCACAACGGACACGACGAGCAACGCGATGTGGACGCCACTCATCGAACCTCCGGATACGCCTGCGTTCCCGACATCCTCTCGTGTCGGTGTCGCCCGTGACGCTCCGGGCTCGCCCGCTTCAGGCGGGCTGCGCGGCGACCGGCCGCGACACCTGGGCCTGCATCTGCTCGATGCCGACGTTGGCCCAGTGCCGCAGTCCACGACCCTCGTCGTCGACCTCGACGACGTGGAACTGCTCCACGTGCATGGCGGCGCCGGCGGCCGGGACGCCGAACAACGGCGTCCCGGTGTGGAGACCGGCCATCTCGACGCGCATGGCGATGACGTTGCCCTCCTGGATCAGGTGGCCCACGGTGACTGTCAGATCCGGGAAGGCGCCGCGGATCATCCGGATCGCGTTCTTGAGGTGGTGCGCCATGTCGGGCTCGTCCGGGGCGAACGGGTGCCGATCCACCGCGGCGGGATGCAGAGCGGCGTCGACGACGTCCAGCTCACCGTGCCCGAATCCTCGTTCGAAGATGTCTGTCGCGAACTTCTTCGCCTGCGTCGTCATGGTGCCGCCCCGCTCGTGATGTAATTTCAATCCAGGAATCTGGATTCGATACGGGAGTCTGTAGTCAAGTGACCGATCCTGTCAAGCCTCGACGTCCCTACAACAGCAACGGCCGCCGGCAGCGCGCCGCTTCCACGCGCGCGGCCGTGTTGGACGCCGCGCAGAACGCCTTCGTCGAGCACGGGTACGCAGCCGTGTCCATACCGGCGATCGCCGCAACCGCAGGGGTCTCGCCGGAGTTCGTCTACAAGGCGTTCGGGGCCAAGCCGGCGCTGCTCAAAGCCGTCTTCGACCGCTCGGTGGTCGGTGACGACGAGCCGGTCGCGATGCAGGACCGGCCGGACGTACGACGGCTCGCTTCGCTCGGCGATGCGGAACCCGTACTCGACGGGTACGCGGAGATGCTCGGTCAGGTCCAGGTGCGCGTCGCGCCGGTCTACCTGCTCGCCCGCGACGCCGCCGCCGCCGACCCCGCCGCCGCAGCCCCGATCCTCGACCAGATGCGCACCGAACGTCTGCTCGGTATGACCGCCATGGCGGAACAGCTGATCCGGATCGGCGGGTTGCGAGACGGACTCACGCAGGACGAGGTACGTGACATTCTCTGGACGCTCAACTCCCCCGAGATCTACGAGCTGATCGTCCTACGCCGAGGATGGGCCATCGACCGCTACGTCGAGTTCGTCCGGGGCAACCTGCGGTCGACGCTGCTGCCCTGACCGTGTCACCGGCGGGATCAGCCGGCGGCGGTGGCCTTCGCCTGGTGTCGCTCGACGAACCGGGTCGCCTTGACGTCGAGGTCGGCGACGAAGGCGGCGAGCTCGTCGCGCGCCGCCTCGGCCCGCGGACCGAACCCCGTCCGCTCGAACACCTTCCAGTGCCGCAGCACCGGGACGATGACGTCGTCGTGGTGCTGGCGCAGGTCGTAGATGCCCGCCTTGCTGATGATCACTGAACTGCGCACGAAGTCGGCCATGCCCGCCCCGGGCATGGAGAAGCCGACGACCTCGTCGCGGATCGCCTCCATGGCCTGGTCGGCGTCGATGTCGAGCGCTGCGCTCATGAGGTTGCGGTAGAAGACCATGTGCAGGTTCTCGTCGGTGGCGATGCGGCTCAGCAGCCGCTCGGCGACCGGGCAGCCCGAGGCCTTGCCGGTGTTGCGGTGCGAGACCCGCGTCGCCAGTTCCTGGAACGAGACGTAGGCCAGCGCCTGCAGCGGCGTCTTGTCACCGGAGTCGTAGCCGGTCGTCATCTGCGCCATCCGCGCCCGCTCCAGTTCCACGGGATCGACGCCGCGGGTGACGACGAGGTAGTCGCGCAGTGCGATGCCGTGGCGGCCCTCCTCGGCCGTCCAGCGTCCGACCCACTGACCCCACGCGCCGTCCCGCCCGAAGCGCGTAGCGATCTCGCGGTGGTAGGAGGGCAGGTTGTCCTCCGTGAGCAGGTTGACGATCATCGCGGTCTTCGCGACCGGGTCGAGCGCCGACTCCTCCGGCACCCAGTCCTCGCCGCCGAGGAAGGCGAAGTCCCGGCCGCGGCTCCACGGGATGTAGTCGTGCGGGTGCCATTCCCGGGCCAGTCCGAGATGCCGGTCGAGGTTCTCGGCAACGACCGGTTCGAGCTCGCGCAGCAGGTCCATGTATCCAGGTTAGGCCGCTGCGGCGTCCAACAGCGCCGTCGCTGACCTACTCGCCAGTACCGCGCTACGGCCGGTTGCGCGTATCCGACAACGAGCGATGCGCCAGGGCCTCGAGGTGCGCCACCGCGAGCAGCTCCCCGTCCGTTGCGCCGAACCGCTCGAGCGCCTGGCGGTGGATGCGGCTGACCGCGGAACCGACAGCGAACGGACTGTCCCGGGTGTGCGCCAGGCGTTCCAGTCCGTCCAATTCCTCGACGACACGATCGAGCCCGAACGAGGCGAGGTAGTCACCCGTGAGCAGCCCGGGCAGGTGGTCGCGCACGAAGGCACTGGCCGCGGGCGTCGCGGGAAGCAGTTCGGCCACGCAGGCGGCGTCCAGGCCGGCCGCTGCGGCCAGCAACAACGCCTCGCCCACGAGCGTCGCCTGACCGAACCAGAGCAGGTTGACGAGCAGCTTGGCCAGCGTGCCGCTGCCCGTGGTGCCGACGTGATGCACCCGCCCTGAGGCGGCGATGATGTCAGTCACCGCTCCGCACCGCCGCAGCGCGTCGTCGCTACCCCCGACGTAGAGCGTGAGCGTTCCGGCGGCGGCATCGTCCGGACCGCCGCCGAGAGCACAGTCGACACGGGTGACGCCGGCGCGCGACGCCCGGGTCGTCAGCTCCTCACCGACGTCGGGCGCCGTGCTCGTGCAGTCGATCCAGACGGTGGCCCGACCGAGACGGTTGAGCAGCCCGTCGTCGATCATGAGAGCGCGCAGCTCGGGGGTGCCGGGCAGGACGGTGACCACGATGTCCGCGCCGTGCACGGCAGCCACCGGCGAGTCGGCGCACACCACGCCCGCCGACGCCAGGGCGGCGGTTGCTGCTTCCGGACGCGGGTCGTAGGCGATGACCAGGAACCCGGCGCGGGCCAGGCGGGTCGCGATCGGCGCACCCATGCGCCCCAGGCCCAGCACCGTTATCCGCTGCGCGGCAGCCGATGTGGCCGTCGTACTCATCGTTGCCTTCCTCACGTCAGGTGGGTGCCCGGGCGGCACACGTCGGTGCGTACGGCGCGACGCAGCACACCGGGCCGGGGTCCCCCGACAGACCCCGGCCCGGCTCCGCGGGTCGACTCGACCCGCAAGTGCAATCAGCTGCGGCGCAGACGCTTCGCGGCTCCCGTGACGACGGACTGCGGACGCTGCTGCTCACCGGCGAACGACGAGATCACCACGAGGGCTCCCGTCAGGGCCGGGATCGCCCACTGCAGAGCCGACAGCTGCTTCTGTGCAGCGGCGACGTCGTCCGGCGTCTCCGGCGTCGGGGTGCTGCCGTCCTCGGCCGGTACACGCCCGGCGGCAGACACCTTGGCCCCGAGCACGCGCGACCAGGCGGTGACCCCGAGCGCGGCCGCAGTGAGGCCGGTCTTCACGACGGCCATGGTTCCCACGCCCTGCTGACCGCCGATACGGCCGGCATTGCCGCGCAGCTGGCCGACGCTGCCGATCAGGTGAGCGCCGATGGCGGCGGCGTTGACCGGCGTCCAGCGATCCCACCCGGCGTTGGCCACCGCGCCGGCGTCGCTCGGGCGGGTGGCCGCACCGGCAGCGGCGTTGAGCGCAACGGCATTGGCCAGTGTGCCGCCGAACCAGGCGGCCAGTCCGACGTCGTGCAGGGACCGGGAGACGGTGTTGGTAGTCACTGCTGCATCGGCTCCTTCACGTCCTGCGCCGAGGACTTGGCCTGGTCGACGGTGGTGCTCGCCGCGTCCGTGGCCTTCGCCTTGACCGACTCGGCGGCCTGCTGCGCCGGCTCCTGCAGGTTGCCGGCGATCTCCTTCGCCTTCTCCTGGAGCGGGCCGGACAGCTCGGTGGCCTTGTCCTGGGCGGCCGAAGCGAGCTCCTGCTCCTTCTGGCTGGCCGGGAGCAGCGAGGCAGCGAGCATGCCGACGCCGAAGGCGACGATGCCTGCGGCGAACGGGTTGCCCTGCGCCTGCCGGCGGGCGGCCTGCGGGGCGTTGGAGGCGGCGTCACCGACGCTGGAGGCGGCCGAGCTGATCGAGCCACCGGCGTTGCTGACACTGTCGCCTGCAGAGGAAGCGGTGCCCATCACGCGGTCGCGCACCGAGCTGGCGGTGCCCTTGATGCTGTCGACGCGACGGCCGACGACCTTCGACGGCGAGACCTTGTCGGTCAGCCGGTCGACGTCCTGGCTCAACGATTCACGCGTGCGATCGATCTCGCGCTGGATCTCTTGCGGGGTAGTCACTTCGCTCACTGACCCTTCAGTGCATCGGGTACCTGCTTGACCGTCTCGACGGTCCGCTCGGGCTTCGGGTTGACGGACTTGAGCGTGCTGCGGCCGAGGACGGCGAGCACGGCGGTGATGACGGCCCAGACACCGGCGGTGATGAGCGCCGCCCAGCTCTGGTCCATGACGTTGGCGAGGCCCCACCACAGGGCGATCGAGAGGAACAGCGCGACCATGTAGCCGCCGAAGCCGGCGCCGCCGAGCATGCCGGCGCCCTTGCCGACCTTCGAGACCTCGGTCTTGATCTCTGCCTTGGCCAACTCGACCTCCTGACGCATGAGCGTCGACAGGTCCTGGGTGACGACCGAGATCAGTTCGCCGACCGACGGCTGGGCGGCCTCGCGCCCGCCGTCGGTGTTGGGTGCCGACGCCGTGGGCGCCGGTGGCTGCTGCTGCGAGGACGGGGCGGTCACGGGGTCACGCCGCCGGTGCCGAAGCCCTGGCTGGGCGGGATCGAGTACCCGGGGGTGGCGGGCTGCTGGGACGGCAGCGCGGGGTCCGGAACGGTGCCGTACCCGCCGGACACGTTCGAGCCCGACACGCCGCCAGGCGCCTCGACGGCCTGGTGCCGTGCGGCCGAGCCGTTGCCGTTCGCCGCTGCGCCCGAGCCGTTCGAGCCGCTGTCGTCGGAGTGGGCTGCGACGACGCCGCGGGTGAGCCGGCCGGCGACCACACCTGCGACGACGGCGCCGAGCAGGAACGCGCCCGGGCGCCGCTGCGCGAACGAGCGTGCCTCGCCGAGCAGGTCGCCCGGCTCGCGCTGGTCCAGCCAGTCGGCCACGCTGTGGGCCCGATCGCCGGCCTGGCCGACGAGGTCGGTGGCGGTGCCGGCGTTCTCGCTGCGCTCCGCCATGGAGGAGAGTTCGTCGGCCAGGGAGCGCAAGTTGGTCACCAGCGTGCGGTGCTGGGCCCCGGCCTGCTCGCTGAGCTGGCTACGAGCCTCACCGACCAGGTCACGGGCCTGCTTCTTGGTCTCCTGCGCGACGTCCTTCGCCTGACCGACGGCCTGCTGGGCCACCTCGCCCGCGGCCTGCTTACCGGCCTCGGCCGACTCGCTCGCCTTGTCCTTCACCGACGGGCCGTCGGACTCGCCGCCCTGCGGGGTCGGACGCGGGTGCGTGTCGGCGAGCTGCGAGCTGTCGCCGTACGCGCCACCGACAGCCGGGCTGCCGCTGGGAGAACTGTCGCTGTACGAGCTGTCGCTGTAGGGGGTGTCACTGGTGGCGGTCGAGCTCGACCGCACCGGCGCGCCGTAGGGCGTTTCGGTCATGAAGGTCCTCCTGGGACTCTCGTGGACACGGATGGGAACGGCGCGCGTGCGCGGAGCACGAGCGCCTGTTTTCAGGGGTGCACGCCGCCCGGCGGCGGCAGTCTTCGGATGTCACGCACGCTGTTGTGCGTTTGATCCGGCTGCGGGCGCCGGGCCTGGAAGGGCCTGGCCGACCAGATCGCCGAGAACGGCGAAACGGACGAATCGAGCGCGGATGTTTGGGGGGTACCCGTCGTCGCTGACGAATACACGCACCCGCGCCTGTCAATTTCTGCTGTAAGTTTGCGCTGTAAGTTTCGAACGTAAACAGCTGTGGCCGGACGCGTCTATCAGATCGCGTCCGGCGTGGCATTGCCCTGCGCGTCGCCGTCGAGACGCTCGGCGATGCGGTCGAGCACGGTCGCGAGCCCGATCGTGTACTCCGCGTCGTAGTACGACGCCGCCAGACCCGCTCGCAGGTCGTGGATCGTGGGGTAGACGCTGCGGTCGACGTCGCCGACCACGTCCTCGTCGCTCGTCGTGGCGGCGAGTTCGGCCCGCTGGTCGCTCGAGCGGGCCGGGCTCAGCGCACCGGGCACGGGGTCGGTGGGATCGACCGGGTCCGTGCCCTCACTGGATTCCCCGGACTGGAACGACCCGTCCCCCGGCTTGGGGTCGCGCAGGACCATGGCGCTGGTCTCGAGCAGCAGGAAGCCGAGCAGGAAGCTGTTGAAGGTGCGGTAGGCGAACAAGGTCTGGTCGTCGCTGAACCCGGCCCCGCGCAACGTCGCCAGCAAGGACTCGATCCACCGCAGCGAACGCAGCGGCGGGTTGACCCACGGCGCGGCCACCGGGCGGGTGGCCACGAGCGGGAACGCGTGCGGGTGCGCGATCGCGTACCGGCGCACGCCACCGGCGAGGCTCCCCAGATAGCTGCGCCAGTCGTCGGCGGGGGCGGCCACGAGGGCGGGATCGTCGTCCAACTCGTTGACGATGCGGTCAACCACGGCGTCGAACAGCTCTTCGCGGTTGTCGACGTAGCGGTAGAGCGCCATCCCCCGCACGCCGAGCCGGGCACCGACAGTGCGCATGGACGCGGCGCCGATGCCTTGTTCGTCGATGAGCTGCAAGGCCGCCGCGACGATCCGTTCGAGCGACAGTTGTTGCCGTCGAGGCTTGCGAGCCGGGTGTTCGACCACCGGGCTACTCTCCCACGCGCTGCGCCGGGTGTTGTGGACCAGTGATCAAGACCGATGTTCTCGTCACGTGTTCAGCGCGTCGCGGCGCAGACCGAGATGCGCATTGCGGGTGGAAACCAGCGTCGCGTCGTCGGCGTCCTCGAGCGAGATGATCGTGTTGTCGGCGTCCGGCAACGCACGCAGGATCTCGTCGAGCTTGCGTTGGGTGGCGACCTGGTGCCGGGTCTGCGTGTGCTGGATGACGAACACCATCGTCAGCGTCAGCGCGGCCACGAGGGTCTGGAAAACCGTCTCGAGCCGAGTCGGGAAGCCCACCGCGGCCGAGAACAGCACCCACACTGCACCTCCCGACACTGCGGCCAGGCCGACGGTCGGGCGTCCGGCCACGCGGTCGAGGGCAAAGAGCACGCGGCTCATCGCCGAGCGTCCGGTGCTGGAGGCGGCGTCACGAGAGGCAGTCACCATCCCAGTCTGCCGAGACGCCGATCCGCACTTCGGCGGCTCTCAGCGCGACACCGGACGCGTGTGACGACAGGCACGCGGGTACGAGAACGACATCACCATCCGACGAAGGAGGCGCCGTGCCGTCACCGTCCACGCGCGCCGTCGTCGAGGCGGCGGGCCGCACGTTCGCGCAGCAGGCCGGGTTCAGCCTGCGGGACAAGCCGGCGCCGTTGTTCCAGCTGCTCGTGCTCGCGGCGCTGCTCGCCAAACCGATCGACGCCACCATGGCGACCGCCGCCGCGCGCGAGCTGCGGCGCAGCGGGGTTCGCAGTCCGGCGTCGGCGCTGCGGACCACGTGGCAGCAGCGGGTGGACGCCCTCGGGCGCGCCCATTACCGCCGCTTCGACGAGAGCATGGCCACCCGCGTGGAGCAGCTGGCCGTCTTCGTCCGCGACACCTACGGCGGCGACCTGCGGCGGCTGGCCGACGCGGCGCACGAGCGTCCCGATACCGCACGGACCCTGCTGACGGACGCCCCGGGCATCGGGCCGACCGGTGCCGACATCGTGCTGCGCGAGGCGCAGGAGGTCTGGACCTGGGCCGCCCCGTACATCGACGAGCGAGTGATCGACGGGGCGCGCCGCCTCGGCTGGTCCCACGCACGATCCGCCCTCGTCCGTCGCTATCGGGGGCAGGACGCGGCCGCGCTGTCGGCCGCCCTGGTCCGCGTCGGCCTCGACGACGACCTGCTCGCCTCACTGACCGGGCGGGACGGCTGACACGTCAGGACGGACACGTCAGGTCGGCCGGCGACGGATGCGGATCGGTCCGCGGGCCGAGGAGGGATCCACCACGTGCCCGCCCTGCGTGATCTCGACCTCGCCCGACTCCACGAGACGCCGGGCGGCGCGGCGAGCGGGCTCCATCAACTCCCGCCAGTCGCCGTCGCCGGCCACCGACCGCGCCGCGTCGGAGGGGCAGATCGTCGCTCCGACGGCGCGCTGCAACAGCAGCGTGCGGATGGCCTCGTCGAGGCGGCGATCGACACTGCGAGTGCTCGGTTCCTGCTGAGACGTCATCGACTCCGGTCTACCCATGGCGAGAGGTGCGTCGCGGCAACGCTCGGTCGCCGCGGCGCACCCGGTCCCGCCGCAGGTTCAGCTGCCGGTGTTCTTGGTGACGTCCCAGCCGCCGGTGTTGCCGCCGGCCTGCACCGAGATCGCTCCGACCTGCAGCGTCAGCTGCTCGTGCAGCTGATCGGTCGAAGCCCCGCTGTTGGACGTGGTCAACGAGGCCAGCACGATCTGGCGCAGATCCACGGTCTCGGTCACCGTCCCGTCGGCTGCGACCAGCTGGATCTGCCCCGACACCAGGTGCGCGCCGGACGCGAGCAAGGTGAGCAGCTTGGGCGACGACGCGTCGACGTGCTTGCTGACCGAGATCGGCTGGAAGCTGACCTTGCCCGCCCCGGCCCCGCCGCTGCCCGAGCCGACCGTCTCCGACTGCTGCTGCGCCGCGGAGTAGTCGTAGATGTCGAAGGTCAAGGGGTCGCCGCTGCCCGGCGTGAGCGACATGTGGCCGACCAGGTGAGCGCGCGGAGTGGGGTCCGGTGCCGCGGCTCCCGCCGGGCCCTGGGCGCCGGTGGCCCCTTGCGGACCCGCGGGACCCTGAGGTCCGGCAGGTCCGGTGCTGTTCCACGACGTCGCGTCCTCGTCCTTACGGCAGGTCGCACCCTGGGCGACGACGCGGACGTTGCCGTCGTGTCGCCCGACGCAGGCGTAGACGGTGGTGCTCGACGCGCTGCCGGCAGGGTCGGCCACCGCCACGCCCGTGAGAGCCGCCGCGGTCGCCGCCACGCAGAGCCCGCCGGCGGCCCACACGACGCGGCGCCGACGGGACGTCCGGGGCGTGTTGTCCTGATCTTCCATTTGGATTCCCTTCCGAGGCGGTGGCACCGGCCTCGATGCCGGACGGGAGCGTAGTGACGCGCGGCACACCCCGACAGACGTCGCCTCCGATGCGCCACGCAGTGCACGAATGCGCTCTGCGCACCGTCGTGGGGCGGTCGTCGGAGTTCAATGACGCCATGCGCGCGAACCGCTCGATACCGGCCACGACGGTCATCCCGGTGCTGACCTATCCCGATGTGCGGGCGGCAGTGGCCTGGTTGGAAGACGCGTTCGGCTTCGCCGAGCGGGTGCGCATCGGCGAGGACCACCGCGCGCAGCTGTCGTTCGGCGATGGGGGGCTCATCGTGGCCGACACGGGCGGCGCGCGGACGCCGCCGGACCCCGCCGCGGTCACGCACTCGGTCATGGTGCGGGTGCCCGATGCGCGGGCGATCTACGAGCGTGCCCGCGAGCACGACGCGCAGATCGCGTCGGAGCCGACCGACTTCCCCTACGGCGAGCGCCAGTTCAGCGTCACCGACCCCTGGGGACACCACTGGATCTTCAGCGAGACGATCGCCGACACTGCACCGGAGGACTGGGGCGGCAGCACCGTCGCGCCGAGCTGACCGGTTACTCGATCTCGTCGACCGCGTGGAACTCGATGCGGTGAACGAGGGTGTTGTCGCCGACCGGGCCGGCGTGCGCCGTGCGGCGTCGCAGGGACTCCCGGTCGACCTCGCCGCAACGCTGCACGTCGGCCTCGTCGATCTCGCCGAACGGGATGAGCTCGACCGAATCGACCTCGATGGCCCCGTCGCCGACCCGGTATCGGCCGCCCGGCTTGACCTGGGGTCGGCCCCACAACCGGACGGTCAGCGTGATGTCGCCGGACAGCACGCCGGGTCGTAGCTCGCGGCTGAACTGCACCGGCCGAGGTTACGTCGCCGCGGCGGCCGACGGAGGTGCGCGTGCGTCAGGCCTCAGACCTCGGTCTGCACCAGCACGAGCGGCAGCTCGGCGACGAGCTCGCTGGCGAGGAAGCCGAGGCGGCCGACCCGGGCCGCCAGCCGGTCGCCGGCTGTCGCATGCAGGTAGGTGGCCCAGCACGCCGCCTGGGCCGGCTCCGTCCCGCGTGCCAGCAGGCCGGCCACGACACCGGCGAGCACGTCGCCGCTGCCCGAGGTACCCAGCCCGGCGTGCCCGGTGGACACCGTCCAGCACCGGCCGTCGGGGTGGGCCACGGTGCCGGAGTAGGTGACCACCGCCCCGAACGCGGATGCGAGTTCCAGGGCGACCTCGTGGTCGGTGTCGGACAACTCGTCAGCCGGCCGGTCGAGCAGGCGGCCGGCTTCCGCGGAATTCGGCGTGAGGACGTAACGCTCGGCCAGCGTGCGGCCGTCGAGTTCGTCCCGCAGCACACCGAGGGCGAACGCGTCGAGCACGACGGGGGCGTCGTCGTCGCCGTGCTCGAGGACGCAGCGGACGAGCTCTCGGGCGGGCTCGGGCGCGTCGAGCCCGGGCCCGACCAGCACGGTGTCCGCCGAGCCGACGGTGTCGGGCAGGGAGTCGTTCGCCGCTCCTCCGTCCAGCTCGGGCAGCGGCGTGACGGACGCCTCTGGCACGGCGGCCGCCACGGACGGGGCCACGCTCGCCGCGACGGCCAGACCGAGGACTCCCGCCCCGACGCGCAGGGCGGCCAGGCCGGCGAGCATCGCAGCGCCCGGGGTACTCGGGCTGCCGCCGAGCACCAGCACCTGCCCACGGCTGCGCTTGCTCCCGGACGGCTGGGGCAGCGGCCAGTGCCGCAGCGAGGTCGGGGTGACCGGCTCGGGGGTCAGCGCATCAGCGGGCATGGGCGTGATCCTCCGATCCGTGCTCGGTGACGGTGATGCCCTCGTCCTCGAGGTGGCGCACGCCGTTCATCTCGATCGTCCGCCACCGGCCGTCGTCGTCGTGCACCAACCGGGTGATCGACCCGTTCGCGACCGACCCACGGGCGGCGAGTTCGAGCAGCCGGTCCTCGGACAATCCCTCGGTCACGAAGCGGAACAGCAGCACCACGGCGTCGTGGGTGACGAGAAGCGCTGTGCCGCTTCGGGTCTGGAGGTCGTGCAGGAACGACCGCAGGCGCAGCGCCACGTCGGCCCAGGACTCGCCGCCGGGCGGCCGGTAGTAGAGCTTGCCGAGTTCGCGTCGACGCGCGGCCTCCTCGGGATGCCGGGCATGCACCCCGGCCGACGTCAACCGGTCCAGGATCCCGAGTTCGCGATCGCGCAGCCGCTCGTCGATCTCGATCGTTCGAGTGATGCCCGCCTGCTCGAGTGCGCGGCGTGCGGTGTCGCGGGCCCGCACGTAGGGCGACGCGACGACGACGTCGGGCCGCCGTCGCGTGTCGGCCGCCAGCCACGTCCCGACCGCGTGGGCCTGGCGCCGACCCAGGTCGCTGAGCCCGACGTCCGCGTCGCGGGTGCCGAGCTCGATCACCTCGTCGCCGTCGGACTCGGCCTGCTCACGCGCAAGGTTGCCGAGACTTTCACCGTGACGCACGAGGATCAGTTCGGACGGCATACGCGGAGATCTCCTCGGTCGGCCAACATTGCTGACGCGGTTACCCGCCCCTCAGTCCGGCGTAACCGGCGCCGCCGGCGGCGACGGACGATCAGCGGGCCTTGCCCAGGTCGGGCAACGCACCCGTCCGGTTGACCTCGGTCGCGATGTCACGCAGCTTGCGGTGCGTGTCCTGGCTGGCGACGCGCAGCAGCTCGAACGCCTGTTCCTGCGTGCAGAGTTCGCGAGCCATCAGGATGCCCATGGCGACGCCGATCTCGCGGCTGGACACGAGCGCGCGTTCCAGGTTCTCGGCCTTGTCGCGGTGCAGATCGTCGAGCAGGGTGAGGGCGGCGTAGGAGGCGAACAACGCCCCGGTACCGAGGGCGATCCGGTCGAAGGCGCGCGACTCGGTGGAGTAGAAGTTGAGTGCCGCTCGATGGTCGGCCGTGATGAACAGCCGGTAGCTGGCCATGCTCCGCACGCCGATCTCCTCGGCCGCCCGCGGACCGAAGCGCGGCCACTGACCGTCGCAGGCCAGGTCCTCCGACAGCAACACGTCGCTGGTGTCGAGAGCCTGGACGCACGGGCCCTCGCCCAGCTCGTACTGGATGCTGTCGACCCGGGTCGGCAGCTCGCTGGTCGCCGCTATCGTGTGCGGCTCGGACCTACGCTGGATCACCGAGATGGCCGCGTGCTGTGCGCCGGGCATGGCGGCTGCGGCGAACTGGACGACGCGTGGGATCTTGACGGTGTCGGAGCCGTCCTCGCTCATGGCCAGGACGAGATCGCGCAGCTGGTCTCCGAGTTCGGCCATCTCGTCGATGACCCCGGCCGGCACATCTTCCATGGCTTCGGCCACCTCATCCTGGAAGCACCGTCACGGCAGCATCTCGGACGAGACCGCCTGTTCCCGACGATGTCGGACAAAGGATACGTCGTCCCGTGCATAACGGCAGCGTCTCCGGCTATTCGGCTCCGATCATGGTGCGCAGGGTGCCCGGATCCACCTCGCAGCCGTGCGCGCAGTCGAAGTCGACGACCTCGCCGTGCGCGGTCTCGAAACCCGTGTCGTTCCACCGGACCGTGACGTGTGCCGTGCTCGGCGCACGCGGGGCATCGGATCTCGGTGGTGTCGGAACGGTCCACGTCTACCTCCTCGTCCAGGCGCCGCGTCCAGGCGCGGCGTCCCAGACGGCTTACCCGCCCGGTGTCGCAATTCGTGCCCTATGACTACATTCGAGGAGTTCCCCTTGGAGACGTCGAGACTGCGGCGGCCTCGCCCACCCGTCCGACGGAGGATCGACATGAGCCAGCCCCCCCAGCAGCAGGACGTACCCGGCCGGCAGAGCTACATGACCCCCGTACCCGACTGCGGCGAGCAGAGCTACCGGGGCACGGGCCGGCTCACCGACCGCGTAGCCGTGATCACCGGCGGCGACAGCGGAATCGGCCGTGCGGTGGCCATCGCCTACGCCCGTGAGGGCGCGGATGTGGTGATCGGCTACCTCGACGAGGACGACGACGCGCACGACACCGAACGGTTCGTGCAGGAGGCCGGCCGGCGGGCCGTGCTCGTCCGCGGCGACGTGTCGTCGCCCGAGCACTGCCGGCACCTGATCCGGACCGCGGTGCAGGAGCTGGGCCGCGTCGACATCCTCGTCAGCAACGCGGCGTTCCAGATGAATCGCGACACCCTTGAGGACGTACCGGACGAGGAGTGGGACCGCACGCTGGCCACGAACCTGTCGGCGTTCTTCCACCTCACGAAGGCGGCGCTGCCGCACATGGGCCCGGGCTCGTCGATCATCGGCAGCTCGTCGGTGAACTCCGACATGCCCTCGCCCGGCCTTGCGCCGTACGCGGCGACGAAGGCGGCGATCGCCAACTTCTGCGCCAGCCTCGCGCAGATGCTGGGAGCACGCGGGATCCGGGTGAACAGCGTCGCACCGGGCCCGATCTGGACGCCGCTCATCCCGTCGACTATGCCGCCGGAGAAGGTCGAGCAGTTCGGTTCGGACACCCCGCTCGGCCGTCCCGGCCAGCCGGCGGAGCTGGCGCCGGTCTACGTGCTGCTGGCCTCGGACGAGGCCAGCTACGTCTCAGGCGCGCGCGTGGCCGTCACCGGCGGGCGCCCGGTGCTGTAGCCGGACCGGCCCGAAGGGGTCTACCGGTTGCACTCCGGCGAGTACCCGACCGGGAACACCGGCATCCCGCGGTCCACGAAGCATTCGTTGAGGGCCTGCGCGATCAGCGTGTGCTCGCTCGGGTCGACCGGTGCCCGGCCGATCATGCGGCGTTCGAGCAGGGCGGGGTTCGCGCGACCGCCGAAACCGGCGTAACCCCACCACACCTCCTCGACCTCGGCGCCGAGGAGGTCGAACCCGTCCGACAGGGTGAGTCCGCCGCGCATGTGTGGTCCCTCCCGGACTGCAGTTATGTCCGAAGTGTCGCACTCCTCGGGCGCCGACGCGAACGGTCGCAACGGAGTGCGGTGTCCTGGCGAGCCTGGTCTGTGCTGAGGTAGAGGTCGTGGGAACCGCGGACGGGCACGAGGCGGACGGGCGGAACGAGACGCCGACCGAGCGGCTCGACCGGAACTGGACCGACCTGTTGCAGGAGCTGCGGGTCATCCAGACCGGCGTCCAGCTGCTGACCGGGTTCCTGCTGACGTTGCCGTTCCAGCAGCGATTCACCCGCCTGACGTCGGGCGAGAAGGGCGTCTACCTCGGCACCGCCGCGGCCTCGATCGTGGCCACCCTGTTCCTGCAGGCGCCGGTGATCGTGCACCGTGCGCTGTTCCGCCGGCACCAGCGTGCCGAGACCGTCGAGCTCGCGCACCGCCTCGCCATCGTCGGGATGGCCCTGCTCGCGGTCGCCGTGGTGGGGGTGAGCTGCCTGATCACCGCGGCGGTCAGCCGCCTGGCCGTCGGTGCGGCCGTCGGCGCGGGCGTGCTCATCGCGATCATCGTGCTCTGGGTGGCGCTGCCGCTGCACGCGAAGCGGGCACGCAGCGACGACACGTGATCAGCTCGGCTCCGGGCCGGGCCGTTCCGCCCGCCGAGGTCGCCCTGTCTGCCCGGCGCGCAGCTCGACGTTCTCGTCCTGCAGGTCCATCACCATCGCGATCCCGGCGAGGTTGAGCCCCGCGCCGAGCAGGTCACCGATGCGACGCAGCCGGTCGAGATCGTTGGCGCTGTAACGCCGCGTGCCGCCCTCGGTGCGCTCGGGCTCGAGCAGGCCGCGAGCCTCGTAGAGCCGCAACGTCTGCACGCCCATGCCGACCAGCTCGGCGGCCACCGAGATGCCGTAGACGCCGCGCTCGTCGGGCGTCGGGTCGTCCACCGCACCGCCTCTCGTCGCTCGCCGATTTCTCACTTGCCATCATCATGTCACGAGTGCTATAAGAAATCTACAGCGCATGTCATAGATCGACGGTCCCGCCGGTCTGTGGCCCACATCAGGAGCATCTACAGAACAGGAGCAATGGAGGTGGACACGATGCTGATGCGCACCGACCCGTTCCGCGAGCTGGACCGCTTCACCCAGCAGGTCTTCGGCAGCCAGGGCACCCTCGCGCGCCCGGCAGCCATGCCGATGGACGCCTGGCGCGACGGCGACACTTTCCACGTCGAATTCGACCTGCCGGGCGTCGACCCGGGTTCGATCGACCTCGACGTCGAGCGCAACGTCGTCACGGTCAAGGCTGAGCGTCCGTCCCGCGCGACCGATGCGGAACTGATCGCGGCCGAGCGCCCACGCGGCGTCTTCAGCCGGCAACTCATCCTCGGCGACAACCTCGACACCGAACACATCACGGCCGCCTACGACGGTGGCGTGCTGACGTTGACCATCCCGGTGGCCGAGCGCGCCAAGCCGCGCAAGATCGCGATCAACAGCACGGGCAACGACCGGCAGGTCATCAACGCCTGACCGGCGATGGCGACGTCAACTGCCGTCGACGAGCAGTTCCTCGAGCTGATCTGCTCGGATGAGGAGCTGCTGCAGGCCGAATTCGACGCCATCCTCGCTGCGGAATGGCCCGGGCCGCCGCATCCGACAGCTGGGGGCGGGTGGACGGCCCGGCACCGCGGCGAGAGGCTGCGCCGCGCGGGAACGCGCATCGCGCGGGTGCGGAAGGCGCCGGGCCCGTTGAACGTCCCGGCCCGGCAGCGTTCACCCCCGAGCGACGTCCGCGTCCCGACCGACGCACCTGCCGCAGGTTCGGCGGCCGTCGGCACCGCCGCGTGCCGACGGCCGCCCTCGCGCACCTGATCGCCGCACCAGCGTGTCAGGCTTGTCGCGTCATGACCGACGACCCGCACCTGACCGCTCGACTGGCCACCCTCGGCGCGTTCTTCGCTGGCGATGTCCACGACGAGCACGCCCGGCCGACCCCGCCATGGCGGCCGATGCGCGAACTCCTCGACGACCCGGCGGTCCTGGCGCATCGGGTCGACGCGGTGCGCGCGGCGCTCGACGACCCCGACGGTCCGCACCGCGTGGAGCTGCGCGTCGCGGCCTCGGTGGCGCAGCTGGGACTCGTCGCACGCGTGCTCGCCCCGGTGGTCGGCGCGGCGGCGCTCGGACACGAACGATTGCCCTTCGGCCTGGACGACGTGTGGTGGCAGGCCAGGCTCGGTGGCCCGTTCCCGGCATCGTTCCGCACCCCACGGACAGCGGGCGCCGGATCGGTCGGGGACTTGGGCGGCAGCATCGTGGAGGCGATCACCGTGACGGTCGCGCGGCGGTATCACGTGAGCGCGCAGGTCGTGTGGGGCAATGTGGCGTCGGCGGCGAACACAGCCGCCCGCCTGGCAGGCGCGACGCCGGGCAGGGCGCGACCGGGCAGGGCGCGACCGAGGCCGCCACGCGCGCCCGGGCCGCTGCGGACACCCTGCTCGCGGACCCTCGGATCGCCGCCGGTTCGCTGCGATCCGGCCCCGGCTTCCGGCGCACGAGCTGCTGTCTGATGTACCGCCTCGCCGCCGGGCCGTCGGCGGTGTGCGAGGACTGCGTCCTGACGCGACCACCGGCGTCGCCTGCCGTGCGCCGCGGAACGGTGGAATGATCACGTCTGCGCGTCGGACGACCGGGAGCGCGCCCCCGAAGCGCTCATCCCACGCGCAAGGTGATCAGCCGGAGGTCGACTCCCCCGGTAGCCGGAAGCTTGCCCACACCGTCTTGCCCTGAACCTCGGGCCGCACGCCCCACGCGGCGGCGAGTTCGGACACGATGTGCAACCCGCGGCCTGTGCCCTCCCTGGGATCGGCCAACCGCGCGACCGGAACGCCGCCCCCGCAGTCGCTCATCTCGACCACCAGGCCCTCGGCGTCCCGGCGCAGCGACAGCTGCATCGGCGGCGCGCCGTAGCGCAGCGCGTTGGTGGCGAGCTCGCTGACCGTGAGCAGCACCTCGAACTCGGTGTCGGGGTCGACGCCCCACGCGCGCAGGGTCCGCGTCGCGAACTCGCGAGCCTGACCCAGTGCCCCCGGCGCTTCCGTGACGGCGTGGCGCGACGTCGTGCCGGACTCCTCCTCCACCCGGCACAGGAGGATCGCGACGTCGTCGTCCGGGCCGTCCGGCATCAGCTCATGTACCAAATGGTTCGGAAGCTCCGGCAAACCGACCGACGCGCCGAGCAGCGCGGACGCGAGGTGGTCGATGCCCGCGTCCAGGTCGGACCCGCGGCGCTCGACGAGCCCGTCCGTGTAGAGCACGAGCAGTGCGCCGGGGAGCAGCTGAACGGTCTCTCCGACGTTGCCGTGCTCCCCCGCGCCGAGCGGCGGTGCACCCGCGGACAACCGCCGGGTCGTGCCCTCCGCGTCCACGACGAGCGGCGGCAGATGCCCGGCGTTCGCGTAGGTGAGCAGACCGTCCCGCGCGTCGTACACCGCGTAGACGCAGGTGACGATCATGGCCTCGCCGACCTCGCGGACGGTGTCGTCGAGCAGGCGGATCAACCGGTCGGGGGTGAGGTTGAGCCGGGCGTACGCCCGCGTCGCGGCGCGCAGCTGTCCCATGACCGCCGCCGCCCGCACGCCGCGGCCCATGACATCGCCGATCACCAGCGCGACGCGCCCGTCCCCGAGGTCGATGACGTCGTGCCAGTCGCCGCCGACCTGCACGCCCGCCGCCCCCGGCCGGTAGAAGGTCGCGATCTCCAGCCCGTCGGCCTCGAAACTCGACGGCGGCAGCAGGCTCTGCTGCAGCTCGCTGGCGATGGCGTGCTCGCGCGCCGCCGCCTCCCGGTCGGCCTCGGCGCGGGCCATCGCCTGCTCGACGGCCCGCTGCTCGGTGATGTCCTGGGTACTGCCGCGGACGAGCGTGACTTCGCCGGTCTCGTCGGTGATCGAGCTGCCCCGGACCCGGGCGAGATAGGTTCCGCCGTCCGGTCGCGTCGCGCGGATCTCGAGGTCGAAGGGCGCACTACGGGCCCGTGCCGCCCGGATCGACAGCGCGAGACGGTGGCGGTCCTCGTCGACGACGCTCGCGAACGCGGTGTCGAAGTCGACGGACCCGACCGCGGGCAGCCCCGTCATCCGCCGCAACTCGGGTGAGGCCGAGACGGTGTCGGTGCGGAGATCGACCTCCCACGATCCGAGGTGGGCCAACGCCTCGGCGTGACCGAGGACCTCGCGGGAACGTTCGAGCTCGCTGACCAGCGCGCGCACCCGGTCCAACTCGAGGTTGGCGCGCACGCGGGCCAGCAGCTCGCGGGACGAGAAGGGCTTGACGAGGTAGTCGTCGGCGCCGGCGTCGAGCCCTTCGATGGTCGCGTCCTCACCCGAGCGGGCGGAGAGCATGACGACCGGGATGTGGGACAGTTCCGCGCTCTGCCGGATGGCGGTGAGCAGGCCGAAACCGTCGAGCACCGGCATCATGACGTCGGTCAGTACCAGGTCCGGCGTGTGCTCCTGCAGCACCGCGAGCGCCTGTTGGCCGTTGCCGGCGGTGAGCACGGCGAACTCCTCGGCGAGCAGGCCGTGCACGTAGTCCAGCATGTCGGCGTTGTCGTCGACGACCAGCACCGACGGCCGGTGGTCGTCCGTGGCCGGCGTCGCGCGTCGGTCCGAGCCCGGATGATCGGTGCCCAGCCAGCGCCACGCCTCGGCGAGGTAGCCCGCACCCAGCCGGGCCGCGTCCGGTACCTCGTCCGACGCCCGGTCCCGGACCCGGTCGGGATCCAGGTGATCGCGCCCGTACGGGATGGTGACCCGGAACGTCGACCCGACACCCGCCCGGCTCTCGACGGCGATCTCGCCGCCGTGCAGGCGAGCCAGTTCGGCGACCAGCGCCAGGCCGATGCCCGAGCCCTCGTGCGTGCGCAGCTGCGCGCCGCTGACCCGGTGGAAGCGTTCGAACAGCCGCGAGAGCTCGTGGTCGGGGATGCCGACGCCGGTGTCGACGACCTCGAGCACCGCCGCACCGTCCCCGTCGCGCAGGCGGACCTGAACCCCGCCGGTGAACGTCGCCTTCAACGCATTGGACAGCAGGTTGAGCACGATCTTGGCCCACATCTCGCGATCGACGTAGGGCAATGCGGGTAATGGTGCGCAGTCGACGGTGAGCTCGAGTCCGGTGCGCTCGTACGCCGACTCGAACATGCTGGCCAACTCACCGGTGTAGCGGGCCAGGTCCAGCGGTTCGTACACCTGCTCGACGCGGCCGGACTCCAGTCGGGAGAAGTCGAGCAGGGTGTTGACCAGCTTCAGCAGGCGTTCGGCGTTGCGCTGCACCACCTCGAGCCGGTCACGGTGTTGCGGCAGCAGCGCGTTGGTCGTGTCGGCGAGCGCGTCCTCGACGGGGCCGAGCAGCAGCGTCAGCGGCGTCCGCAGCTCGTGGCTGACATTGGTGAAGAACGTCGTCTTCGCGTGGTCCAGGGCGGCGAGCTGCTCCACCCGCTCGCGCTCCTGCTCGAACGCCTCGGCCCGCGACAACGCCGAGGACAGCTGCGCAGCGACGAGGTCGACGAAGTCGCGGTAGTCCTCGTCCAGCGCGCGGAAGGGGTTCAGCCCCGCTATCAGCCGGCCGTGCACCTTGCCGCCGACCTGCAGCGGCACGGCGAGCGCCTCGACGGGCGGAGCCTGCCACGGCCCGCGCGGCAGGCCGGGCACGGCGGTCAGGTCGATCTCGATCGGTACGTCGTCGGGTGCGAACACCGCGCGGTGCCACAGCTCGGAGGAGTCGGCGGGATGCAGCACCGTCGGCGCCCACGGTTCGGCGGCCCGCACCCCGCTCGACCAGTGCAACTGCGCATGGCCGTGCTCGTCGAACAGGTAACCCAGCACGAACGGCAGATCGGAGGCGTCGGTCACCAGCTCGCGCCGGGCCGCAACGCAGACGTCGTCGACGGTCGAGGCGGCCGCCAGCCCGGAGCTGAGGTCACGCAGCAGGGCCATCCGACGCTCGCTGATGACGCGCGCGGTGTCCTCGCTGACCACGCAGAGCATGCCGGCGATCGTGCCGTCGTCGCCGTGGATCGGGCTGTAGGAGAAGGTGTGGTAGGTCTCCTCCGGGTAACCGCTGCGCTCCAGGAACAGCAGCATCCGCTCGTCCCACGTGGACGTGCCCTCGGTGACGACCGTGTCGATGAGCCCGCCGATGTCGGTCCAGATCTCGGCCCAGACCTCCTTGGCCGGGCGGCCGAGCGCCCACGGGTACTTGGCACCGAGCGTGTCGCGCCGGTAGGCGTCGTTGCAGAAGAAGGTCAGCGACGGGCCCCAGGCCATCCACATCGCAAAGCGGGACCCGGTAACGAGCCGCACGGTGTTGGCCAGGCTGGCCGGCCAGTGCTCCCACGGCCCGACGTCGGTGGCGGCCCAGTCGACGCGGGCGAGCTCGCGCCCGAAGTCGGTGTCGAGATCGAACGGAGGCCGCGTACGGCCCGATCGTGCACCGTCGAGCATCTCGCCCATGCCACCCGTTACCCTTCGGCCCGCCGGCCACCCGACGCACTCGGTGTCACCGCGGTGCCAGAAAAGCTACCGTACGGAGTTTCGGCTACGGTTGACGCCGGTCACCGTCAGGAAACGGGGGTGGACGCCGTGGAGCTCGAGCTCGCAACGCGTCTCGAAGGTGAGGCGTCCGCGGTCATCTCGGTGGGCGGCGAGGTCGACCACGACACGGCGCCCCAGCTGGACCGGGCGGTGCGGGCGGCGTTGTCCGACGGGGTTCGGCGGGTCGTCGTCGACCTCTCGACCACCGGGTTCATGGACTCGTCCGGGCTCGGTGCGCTGGTCGGCCTGAGCAAGGCAGCCGATGGCGCCACCGCGCTCGTCGTGGTCTGCCCCCAGCCGTCGCTGCGCAAGCTGTTCGCTATCTCGCGGCTCGACGAGGTGCTCACCGTGTACCCCGACCTTGGTTCCGCCCTCACCCCGTAGGCGAGGCGTCCGACGGGTCGCGGCGGACGACGAGCAGCGCGATGTCGTCCTCGGCCACCTCGTCGCCGATGGTGTCGTGCAGGATGCGCGTGCAGGCCGTCTCGGCCGAGTCCGTGCCGGTGAAGCTGGACTGCAGGGTCGTCATCTGCGACAGCTGGTCGGGGGCGTCGGTGCCGATGACGGCGCGCCGCTCGACCAGACCGTCGGTGTACAGGCAGAGCGCGGCACCCGCTGGCAGCGGCACCGTGGTCGAGCGCCGTGCCAGGCCCGGGTCGACGCCGAGCATGACGTCGGCCGGCAGCGGCACCGTCTCGGCGACGCGGTCGGGTGAGGTGATCAGCGGCGGCAGGTGACCGGCGCAGCTGAAGGTCACGCGGTCGAAGGGCGGCAGGGTGACGCCGTAGAGCACGGTGGCCAGCGCGCCCCGCTCGAAGTGGCAGATCTTGCGGTCCAGGCGGCTCAGCACATCGGCCGGGTCGGTGGTCTCGAGGGCGTACGCGCGCAGCGAGCTGCGGAGCCGGCCCATCACGACGGCGGCGTGCAGACCGTGCCCGACGACGTCACCCATCACCAGCCCCACGGCCCCGGACGGCAGCCGGAATACGTCGTACCAGTCGCCACCGAGGTCACCCTCAGCCGGCACGTACCGCCCCGCCATGTCCAGGCCGGGAACGGTTATCGGGGCGGTCGGCACGAGGCTGCGCTGCAGGACGAGGGCGGCGCTGTGCTGCTCACCCGGCAACTGCAGCTGCAGCGCCTCGGACAGGTGCCGCGCCGCTCCCTCGAGGTCGCTCACGTCGGCCTTGCTGAACGTACGAGGTGTCACCGTTCCGACGTGCAGCACGCCGATGAGCCGGTCGAAGGCGGTGACCGGCACCCCGAGCAACGAGCGCACCCCGTGCTGGCGCAGCACCGGGTTCAGTACCTCGCTCACCTCGAGGTCCTCGAGCACGACCGGCGCGCGGGTCAGCGCGACCCGACCGGCGAACCCCCGGCCGACGGGTACCCGCGCGGTGGCCCGTGGCGTGCGGTCGAGTCCCCGGGACGCCACGTTCTCGAGCATGGTCCGGCCGCTGTCGAGGAGGAGCAACGTCGCCTCGTCAGCCCTCATCAACCGCCGGATCTCCTCGAGCAGGCGCTCGACCTCGGCGCCGCTGGCGATGGCGGCGGCGAGCGCCTCGGAGCCGTCTAGGGCGCTCGGCACACCCCGCGACGGAAAGGGTTTCACCGGTGAAGGCTATCCCGGCCTCGGCGACGCGTCGTGGCGACGCGTCAGGGTTGTTGCGCGCGCAGGACCGCGAGCCGCGCCGAGATCGCCGAGCGGACCGTGGCGTCGGCCCGCGTTCCCGGCTCCAGCCGCGCCCACCAGACGACGCCGTCGCGGCCGGGACGGCGCCGCGCGACGAAGCGGACCGTGCCGCCGGGGACGCGCAGCAGTTCACTGCGGATGACGGTCGACTCGACGCGCTTGCGGACCACGGGCGGCAGGTCCCGGGGCACCGCGAGGGTCGCGTGCACCGGCGGCCGGTCGACCAGCAGCTCGTCGTCGACGACGTCGGCCTCCACGACCGTCAGGATGTTGTCCCACCACGTCGCCTTGTCGACGTGCTGCCACGGGATGCGACGTCGACCCTCGTCACCGGGCCACCACAGGCCCAGGGTCGTGGCGACGACGACGTCGCCACCGTCGGTGTCGGCCCACGACAACACCCGCTCGTCCCGCTCGAGTTCGGCGGTGATCTCCGGCGGCGGCTTCTCCCGGCGGGTGAACAGCGCCATCAGGCACCGCCGATGGCGCGCTCGCGCAGGTTGCGGCGCAGGGCCTCGAGCGCGATGAGCTCGCCGAACAGACGCGCGTGGTCGTCCGGCTGCTCCTGCGGGTTGATGCGCTGCAATCGGGACTTCAGCGCGGTGACCTGCCGCCCGGTGACGACCTCGTGCATGCGGGCGAGCACCGCGGCGGCGTAACGCTCCGGGGCACCGCTGCCGCCAGCCCCCAGCACCGCGCCGGCCCCGTTGCCGGAGCCCGTGCCGAGGTGCAGGGGCTCGACCGTCAGCTCCGACACCCCGCGCCGCACCCGCTCGTCGGCCAGGTGCGCCTCGATCGCAGCCGCCCAGCCCGGGCCGCTCAGCCCGGCGGTCGTGCCGCCGGCCGCCGCGATCGCCTGCCTGATCTGGCGGTGCGCGTCGAGCAGGAACGCGGCGGGCGTCAGGGCATCGAATTCCGGCCCGGCCACTGCGGGCAGCTGCAGCGCGACCTTCAACGTCTCGCGCTCGAGTGACGCGACCGCCTCGTCCACCTTGGTGCGCTCGGGTTCCGGAGCGGGTGCCGGCCCGGGAGGTGGCGTGCCGCGCTGCTCGCCCGAGCGCACCAACCCGCGTACCCGCGTAACCACCCGCATCGGGTCGTCGAGGCCGACGAGACCCGCGAGCCGGCGCGCGTACTCATCGCGCAGGCCGTGGTCCTTCAGCTGGGCGACGAGTGGCACGCTGCGCTGCAGCGCCGCCGTCTGGCCCTCGGCGGTGTCGAGGTCGAAGCGGCGCACCGTCGCCCGCAGCACGAACTCGACGAGCGGCACCCGCCGTGCCACGAGGTCTCGTACCGCGGTGTCGCCGGAGGCCATGCGCAGCTCGCACGGGTCCATGCCGGTGTTCTCGATGGCGACGAAGGTCTGGGCCATGAACTTCTGGTCGTCGCCGAAGGCACGCTCGGCCGCCTTCATGCCGGCGGCGTCACCGTCGAAGGTGAAGATGACCTCGCC
Organism: uncultured Actinomycetota bacterium; assembly: GCA_963787985.1. Classification (GTDB taxonomy): domain Bacteria; phylum Actinomycetota; class Actinomycetes; order Mycobacteriales; family Jatrophihabitantaceae; genus Jatrophihabitans. Next base: position 1,167,092 of record CAWBEL010000004.1, read on the forward strand.
GGTGGAGTCGGAGTCCATGAGCAGCCGCCGCAGTACCGACACGTGCTCGCTGCCGAAGGCGGTGCCGCAGGTGGCGACCGCCGTCTCGACGCCGGCCAGGTGGCAGGCCATGACGTCGGTGTAGCCCTCGACGATGACAGCCTGGTGCTTGCGGGCGATGCTGCGCTTGGCGAGGTCGGCGCCGTAGAGCAGCTGCGACTTCTTGTAGATCGGCGTCTCGGGCGTGTTGAGGTACTTGGCCTCGATGCGGTCGTCGTCGAAGATGCGCCGCGCACCGAAGCCCACGACCTCGCCGCTGACGTCGCGGATCGGCCAGAGCAGGCGGCGGTGGAAGCGGTCGATCAGCGACCCGCGCCCGGACTCGCGCGACAACCCGGCGAGGGTGAGTTCCTGCGGGCTGAACTTGCGGGCGAGCAGGTGCCGGGTCAGTGCGTCCCACCCCGACGGGGCGAATCCGCAGCCGAAGCGCGCCGCGGCGATGGCGTCGAAACCGCGGGTCTTGAGGAACTCGCGCGCCGGTGCCGCCTCGGGCGAGGTGAGCTGTTCGCGGTAGAAGTCGGCGGCCGCCTGGTGCGCCTCGATCAGCCGGGCGCGCTGGCCGTGCTGGCGGGCCGGCAGGTCGCCGCCCTCGTGGTAGCGGAGCTGGATGCCGGCGCGGGCGGCGAGCTTCTCGACCGCCTCGCTGAAGTCGACGTGCTCGATGTCCTGGACGAAGCGGATGACGTCGCCACCGGCCTGGCAGCCGAAGCAGTAGAACAGCCCGCGGGCCGGCGTGACGTTGAACGACGGCGACTTCTCGTCGTGGAACGGGCAGATGCCCTTGAGATTGCCGCCGCCGGCGTTGCGCAGCTGGACGTGCTCGCCGACGATGTCGTCGATGGGCGACTTCTCGCGGACGAGGGCGATGTCCTCGTCCTTGATCCGCCCTGCCACGGGCTCAGTCTAGGTCCGTCGCGCCACCGTGGTCCGGGCCGTCCACACCCGCTCGCACACCCCTCCCCGACCCTTCCCCCGACGAGTTGTCCCGACCACATCACGCATCGAGGGTGGCGTGGCCGGGACAGGTCGGAGTGGGTCGAGCGGTCGGCGCGGTCAGGCGGCGGTGAGCTCCGCGGCGCCCTCCGGCGGGACAGGCTCGGTGGCGCGCTCGACGCCGCGGGCCGGCAGCGCGAACGCCACGAGCACCGCCCCGGCCAGCGTCGCCCCGGCCGCCACCCAGGACGCGGTGTGCATGCCGGACAGGAACGCCGAGCGCACCGCCGCCGCCACCTGCGGCGAGTGCAGCCGCTGGGCCACCTCGAAGCCGGCGGTGACCGAGGAGCGCGCCGTGTCCTGCGTGCGGTGGTCGACGCCGAGGCCACGCAGCGCGTCCACCAGCTTGCCACCGTAGATCGCCGACATGACCGAACCCATCACGGCGACGCCCAGGGTGCCGCCGACCTCGCGGGTGGTGTCGTTGACGGCCGAACCGGCGCCGGCGGTCTCGCGCGGCAGCGCACCCATGATCGCCTCGGTGGCCGGGCCGGACACCAGCCCGAGCCCCGCCGCCATCAGCGTCATGGACAGGATCACGGGGCCGAAGTAGGCGGCGTGGGCCGGCAGCGTCGCGGCCAGCCCGAAGCCGGCCGCCATGAGCACCAGGCCACCCGAGACGACGGCGGTGCTGCCGACGCGCGAGGCCACCTGCACCGCGACCGGGGCGACGGCACCGATCACGATCGCGAACGGCAGCGTGCGCAGGCCGGCGTCGAGCGTGCCGTAGCCGCGGACGACCTGGAAGTACTGCGTCACCACGAAGATGAAGCCGAACAGGCCGAAGAAGGCGACGCTGATGGCGCCTGCCCCGGCGGAGAAGCGGCGGTTGGCGAACAGCGCGATCGACAGCACCGGGTGCGGGTGCCGCGACTCCCACGCGACGAAGGCGGCGAGCAGCACCGCGGCACCGGCGAAACCGGCAATCTCGGTCGCCGAGGTCCAGCCGTTGCCGGGGCCCTCGATGACGCTCCACACCAGCGTGACGATCGCGCCGATCGATAGCAGCACGCCGACGACGTCGAGCCGCCCCACGGACGGGTCGCGCGACTCGGGCACGCGGGTCACGGTCAGCACGATCGCGAGGACGACGAGCGGCACGTTGACCCAGAACACCGAGTGCCAGCTGAAGTGCTCGAGCAGCCAGCCGCCGGTGACCGGTCCGATCGCGACGGCCAGACCCGCGATTGCCGACCAGACACCGATGGCGGCCACCCGCTCCCGCGTCACGGTGAACATCTGCGTGAGGATCGCGAGGGTTGCCGGGAAGATCAGCGCCGCGAAGCCACCCATGACGGCCCGAGCCGCGATGAGCCCGCCGAGGCCGGTGAGCGTGGCCGCCACGGCGGAGGTCGCCCCGAAACCGGCCAGCCCCAGCAGCAGGGTGCGGCGCCGGCCGAGCCGGTCACCGAGGTGGCCGGCGGCGAGCAGCAGGCCGGCGAACACCAGCGTGTAGGCGTCGACGATCCACTGCAGGCCGCCGGTGCTGGCGCCGAGTTGGCGCGACAGCGTCGGCAGGGCGACGTTGACGATCGTGTTGTCGATGCTGACCAGCAGTTCGGCCAGGCAGAGCACGACCAGGGCGATCCAGCGCTGTCGTGGGGTCATGGGTTCCTCCGGACTTATATTACGTTGTTCTATGCTTGTAGAACAATGTGCTACTACGATGGGGAGATGTCAAGTGCTTGGATCAGCGCCGTGACCACGAAGCGCGCACCGGGTGGATCGAGCAGCACCACACCGGCCCGGCGCGCGCGCACGGCACCGGCTCGGCGCTCGCGCACCGCCGACGTCCGCTCGGCCCTGGTCGAGGCGGCCGTCACGGTGCTGGAACGCGACGGTCTGACCGGGCTGACGGTGCGCGCGGTGGCCGCGGAGGCCGGGGTCGCGCCGATGGGGGTCTACAACCACCTCGGGGGCAAGGACGGGCTGCTCGTCGCCGCACTGGCGCGCGCTTTCGACAACCTCACATCGGCGGTAACCTGGCGCGCCGATCTGTCGCCGGCCGAGGCCTTCATGGAGACCGGGCGCGGTTACCGGCGCTTCGCCCTCGCCGCACCCGCGGCGTACTCGCTGATGTTCGGCGGCGCCGGCGGCCCCGTGCACGAGCAGCTGGGCCCGCACGCCGAGCCGGCGTTCGAGGGCCTGCTCGGCATCGTGCGCGCCGGCCAGCAGACCGGCGTGATCCGCGACGGCGAGGTCCAGGTCATCGCGATGACGATCTGGAGCACCGTGCACGGGGCGGTCAGCCTCGAGCTGGCCCTGGACATCCCGGCCGACGAGGCCGTGCCGATCTACGAGGCGACGCTGGCCACCCTCACCCGGGGTCTCGCGCCTGCCTGACCGCCTAGGGCAATTCGGGCCAAGTTCTTGACTCGGACAAATTGCAGTGCCATTTTCGTTTTCGCCGCACGTGATGTGACGCCGGTCACCGCTCGTGCGACCCGGTTCGCGACCCCCGTCGCGGCCGGTCGGCTGCTCGTCCGGAGGCAACGATGCCTGTGACCCCCACGCGTTTTCGTCCGAAGACCGCCCTCGTCGGGCTCGCGGTGACGGGTCTCGTCGCCGCCGGTCTGGCCGGCGCGGCCAGTTCGGACGCCAGCACCCCCGTCTACGAGAATCCGCACGCCAGCCCCGCGGCCCGCGCGCGCGACCTGGCCGGCCGGCTGTCACTCACCGAGCAGATCGGCCAGCTGGTCCAGATCCAGGTGGGCCAGCTGTACGGCGACGGCACGGGATACAACCCCGGCCCGTTGAACGCGGCCAAGACCCAGCAGATCCTCGGCACCGACGCGGTCGGCTCGATCCTGTCCGGCGGGGGTGACGTGCCCGGTGAGGGCGCCTACCCGAACACGCCGCAGACCTGGGCCACCCAGATCAACGCTCTCGAGAAGTACGCGATCCACACTCGCGGCACCACATCCCGATCATCTACGGCGCCGACGTCGTCCACGGGCACAACGACGTCGTCGGTACGACGCTGTTCCCCCAGCAGATCGGGCTCGGCAGCAGCTTCGACCCGAAGCTGGTCACTGCGGTGCAGCGCTCGGCCGGCCGCGCTGCCGCCGCGACGAACGTGCGATGGGCCTTCGCGCCGGTCGCCGACGTCGACACCAACTCGCGTTGGGGCCGCTACTACGAGTCCTTCGGCGAGGACCCGGTCCTGGACGGCCGCATGTCGGCCGCGGCCGTGACGGGCCTGCAGAGTTCGCCGACCGTCGCCGCGACGGTGAAGCACTTCGCCGGCTACGGCGCCTCCGACAGCGGCCTGGACCGGACGCCGGCGGACCTGTCGCTGCGCAGCTTCCAGACCGAGCAGCTGCCCTCGTACGCCACTGCGATCGACGCCGGCGCGATGTCGGTCATGGTCAACTCCTCGTCGGTCAACGGCGTCCCGGCCACCGGCTCGCACTACCTGCTGACGACGGTGCTGCGGCACCAACTCGGCTTCACCGGCGTGACGATCAGCGACTGGCAGGACGTCATGGCGCTGTGGAACAAGTACCACGTCGTCGGTGACTACGAGCACGCCATCGCCAAGGCGGTGAACGCCGGGGTGGACGTGACGATGGAGCCCTACGACGCGAACACCTTCGTCACCGACCTGCGGGCTGCGGTCAACGACCACCTCGTGAGCCGGTCGCGCATCCGCCAGGCCGTCACCCACGTCCTGACGATGAAATTCCGGCTCGGATTGTTCGACCACCCCTACGTGAACGCCGCCACGGCGAACCGCGTGCTCGGTGTCGACACCGCGCTGGCCCGCAGGGCCGCCGCGGAATCGTCGGTGCTGCTGCGCAACCAGGGCTCGGTGCTGCCGCTGAAGTCGTCGGCCAAGGTCGTCGTGACCGGCCCGGCGGCGGACTCGGTCCCCGACACCCTCGGCGGCTGGAGCGTGGGGTGGCAGGGTGTGCCGGCCGGCAGCGCCGAGACGGCCGTGACCGTACGGGCCGGCATGCAGGCCGCGGGCGGTTCCGACGTCACCTACGCCGCGTCCCAGGCTGCGGCCGTCAGCGCGGCGAAGGGCGCGGACGCCGTCGTGATGGTGGCCGGCCGGGGTCCCGGCGCGGAGGGGCCGAACGACCAGCGTGACCCTACGCTGCCGGCCGATCAGCAGGCCGAGGTCGATGCCCTGCGGGCGACCGGTACGCCGGTGATCGTGGTGCTGATCGACGACCGCCCCGACGTGCTCGGCAGCGCCGCGAACGCCGACGCCGTGCTCGCCGCCTGGCGGCCGGGCTCGCAGGGTGGCAACGGCGTCGCCGACCTGCTGTACGGCAAGGTCAACCCGAGCGGGAAGCTGTCGGTGAGCTGGCCGAAGCTGGCCACCGACCAGCCGTCGGACTACCTGTACAACACCAAGCCGACCACCTACAACGGCACCGGCCCGGTCTATCAGCCGGCGTACCCGTTCGGCTTCGGGCTGTCGTACGCGCCGACGAACTCCGCGGTGACGTCCGTGTCGCACTCCGGCCACTCGGTCAGCGTCGGGGTCAAGGTCACGAACACCGGATCGCGCAGCGGCGATGTCGTCGTGCCGGTCTACGCCTCGCAGCCGCAGAGCGCAGTGCTGGTACCGGCCAAGCGGCTCGCCGGGTTCACCCGGGTGTCGCTGGCGGCCGGGCAGAGCCGGACGGTGCACGTGACCGTGCCGACCAGCGCCCTCGGCGTGGTGCAGGGCGACATCGACGCCAGCGGGCCGCCCACGCTCGAGCACGGCACGTACGTGTTCTCGACCGGCACGGCGTCGGACGCGGTCACCGCCACCGGCGCGAACTCGATCGGCCTCTGACCCCGTCCGTCCCGAATCCGGGAGAGTTGTGGTGGCCCTGCGACCACAACTCTCCCGGATTCGTCAGGAGGGCGGGCTGGTCAGCCGGGCGTGCCACGTCACCGCCGAGGTGTCGGTGAGCTGGGCGATCTGGTCGATCACGACGCGCAACCGGCCGGCATCGTCCGGCGCGTCGCGCCAGGCCGCCACCAGCCCGCGGTCCAACACGGCCGGCGCGGCCCCGAGCAGGGCGTCGACCAGTTCGCCCAGCAGCCGGCGCTGGGCGGCCTGCCGCTCGGCCGCGCCCGGGCGGGCCATCACGTAGTGCGCGGCGACCGCCTTGAGCAGCGCGCACTCGGCCGCCGTCTGCTCCGGCACGACCAGGTCGGCCGCGTACCGCGACAGCGGACCAGGCCCGTACGCGGCGCGGGTCGCGGCGATCGCGGCCCCCGCGAAGCGGCCGAGCAGCTCGCTCGTCGCCCGCTTCGCCGCCGCCTGCGCGCGATAGCTGCCGTCGTAGTCGGCGAGGTCGCGCAGCGTGGGCAGCGACAGCAGCTCGTCCAGCACCGGCGCAAGGGACTCGGCGGGTGCGGACGTGTACAGCTCGGTCGCCAGCCGGCACAGCGTCTCGCGCGCCCCGTTCCGCACCTCGGCCAGCCGGATCAGTCCCGCGTGCACCCCGTCCTCGACGTCGTGCACGGAGTAGGCGACGTCGTCGGCCCAGTCCATGACCTGCGCCTCGAGGCAGCGCCGGCGATCCGGGGCGCCGTCCCGCACCCAGTCGAATGCATCGCGGTCCGCGGCGTAGTAGCCGAACTTCGGCGTCCCGGGTCGCCGCGGCCACGGGTACTTGCACGCGGCGTCCAGCGTGGCGCGCGTCAGGTTCAGCCCGGCCGAGGCCCCACGAGCGTCGAGCACCTTGGGTTCGAGCCGGGTCAGGACGCGCAGGGTCTGCGCGTTGCCCTCGAAGCCGCCGCACGCGACCGCCGCGGCGTCCAGCGCCGCCTCGCCGTTGTGGCCGAAGGGCGGATGGCCGATGTCGTGCGCCAGGCCGGCGGCGTCGGTGATATCGGGGTCGCAGCCGAGCGCGTCGCCGATCTCACGGCCGATCTGGGCGACCTCCAGCGAGTGCGTCAGGCGGGTGCGCGGGAAGTCGTCCTCGCCGGGCACCACGACCTGCGTCTTGTCGGCGAGCCGGCGGAAGGCATAGGAGTGCAGGACCCGGGCGCGGTCCCGCGCGAAGTCGTCGCGGTCCCGGGCGCCGGCCTCGGCGCCGGCGCGTTTGGGCGGCTCGCCCACCCGTCGGGCCCGGTCGGCTGGGCCGTAGCGGTGCTCGTCGGACACCCCGCAGCTCAGATCTGCTCGTCGATCCAGTCGCTGAAGCGCAGCAGGACATCGACCCACATCGCGACCGCGTACTTGACCTGCGCCCGCGTCGCGCCCTCGAAGTCGTGACACTCCTCGGCGCAGACGCTGACCATGCCGTCGTCCGGCAGGATCGTGTAGGCCTTGCCGAACAGCCGCGTGCGGTTCCACTCGTCGAGCAGCACCGTCAACGCACCGCGGTCGTCAACGCTGAACCTGCGGTTGAGGTACAGCCGGGCCTGCAGCACCTCGTTCTGGTCGCCGTAAAAGAAGAAGTAGACCGAGCACTTCTCCCACCGGACGATCAGGTCCCCGTCGTCGTCGACGGCGTGCCGCAGACCGAACTCGTCGAGCAGCTGCTGCACCAGGCCGAGGCTGATCGCGACCGGGGTGACGCCGCCGCCGGCGGCGCGTCGCGTGGGCTTGACCTCGTCTCCCCGTGCCGAGTCGCTGCGCGGGGACTCGATCTCGGGACGCGACCTGCGACGGAACACGCGTCGACGGTACCGGGCCGTTAGCCCATGCCGACGGCCCGGGCAGGGTTGTCATGGCAACGAAAACGAGCAGTACGAGGACAGACGAGGTCGGGGTATGAAGGTCGCAGTGATCGGGACGGGCACGATGGGCGCGGGCATGGCGCGCTCGCTGCAGCGCGAGGGGCACGAGGTCCGCGCGTGGAACAGGACGCGGTCCAAGGCCGAGCCGCTGGCCGACGACGGCATCACGGTCGCCGATTCGGTCGGCGCCGCCGTCGACGGCGCGGACGCTGTGGTGACGATGCTGTTCGACGTCGACTCGGTGCTGTCGATCGGCGACGAGCTGACCGGCGCGCTGGGTGACGGTGTGTGGCTGCAGACCGCCACCGTGGGCCCTGACGGCATGGCCCGCATCGCCGAGGCCTACCCCGACGCCAACCTGCTCGACTGCCCGGTGCTCGGCACCAAGCAGCCGGCCGAGCAGGGCAAGCTCGTGCCGCTCGTCGCCGGCGACCCGAACCTGGTCGAGCGGGTACAGCCGGTGCTCGACGCCATCGCGTCCAAGACGGTGGTCGCGGGCAGCGAACTCGGCCAGGGCAGCCGGCTGAAGCTGGCATGCAACGCCTGGTTGTTCTCGCTCACCGCGGCGGCCGCGCAGTCGGTCGCGCTGGCCGAGGCGCTCGGCCTGGACGGGTCGCTGTTCCTACAGGCCATCGAGGGCGGTCCGGTCGACAGCCCCTACGCCCAGCTCAAGGGCGGGATGATGCTCAAGGGCGACTGGACGCCGTCGTTCCAGATCGACGGCGGCCGCAAGGACCTCGGCCTGATCGCCGACGCGATCCGCGGCAACGGCGTCGACCCGCGCCTGATTGAGTCGGTCAAGGGCCTGTTCGACGCCGCGTCCGAGAAGCAGGGCCACGGCGAGGACGACCTCGCGGCGGTGCGCACCGCATTCTCTAGCGATTAGCGAGTTGTCCGGCCCGCGTCGCGCCGCGGACCGGATGTAACCGGGACAAGTCCAGACGGCCCGGCGAGTTGTCCGGCCTACTCCCGCGGGAGACGTCATCTAGCGCGGACAACTCGCGAAGAAATCAGTTCTCGAGCGCGGCGCGGCCGGCTTCGAGGCGGGCGACGGGGACGCGGAACGGTGAGCAGGAGACGTAGTCGAGGCCGGCGCGTTCGAAGAAGTGGACGGAGTCGGGGTCGCCGCCGTGTTCGCCGCAGATGCCGAGCTTGAGGCCGGGGCGGCGGGAGCGGCCCTTCTCGACGGCGATGCGGATCAGTTCGCCGACGCCCTCCTCGTCGAGGGACTCGAACGGGCTGACCCCGAAGATCCCTTTCTCCAGGTAGGCGGAGAAGAACGCGGCCTCGACGTCGTCGCGGCTGAAACCCCAGGTGGTCTGGGTGAGGTCGTTGGTGCCGAAGGAGAAGAACTCGGCCGCCTCGGCGATGTGGTCGGCGGTCAGCGCCGCGCGGGGCAGCTCGATCATCGTGCCGACGAGGAATTCCAGGTGCACGCCGGTCTCGGCCCGCACCTCGCGCGCCACCATGATGATCGCGTGCTTGATGGTCTCGAACTCCTGCACGTTGGCCACCAGCGGCACCATGATCTCGACGCGGGGCACACCGCCGTCCTTGATCCGCTGGGCCGCCGCTTCGAGGATCGCGCGGGCCTGCATCTCGAACAGCCCCGGGATCACCACGCCGAGCCGCACGCCGCGCAGGCCGAGCATCGGGTTCTGCTCGTGCAGGCGGTGCACGGCCTGCAGCATCCGCAGGTCGCCCTCGCGTTCCTCGCCGCGGGCCTCGGCCACTGCCACCCGCACCGACAGTTCGGTGATGTCGGGCAGGAACTCGTGCAGCGGCGGGTCGAGCAGCCGGATCGTGACGGGCAGGCCGTCCATCGACTCGAGGATGCCGACGAAGTCCTCGCGCTGCATCGGCAGCAGCTCGGCCAGCTCCTTGTCCCGCTCGTCGTCGGTGTCGGACAGGATCAGCCGCTCGACCAGCTCACGCCGCGCGCCGAGGAACATGTGTTCCGTCCGGCACAACCCGATGCCCTGCGCGCCGAAACGCCGGGCGCGGGCCGAGTCCTCGGGGTTGTCGCTGTTCGAGCGCACCGACATGCGGCGCACGCCGTCGGCGTGCTTCATGATGCGGTCGACGGCCGCGACCAGATCGTGGTGGCCGTCTCCGCCCTCGTCCACAGTGCCCTCGTCGACGATGCCTTCCTCGAAGTAGCGCACGACCGGCGAGTCGACGACCGGCACCTCGCCGAGGAACACGTCGCCGGTGGTGCCGTCGATCGAGATCAGGTCACCCTCGTGGATCTCCACCCCACGCGGCGCAGTGACGACGCGGCGTTTCGTGTCGACCTTGAGCGCCTCCGCGCCGCACACGCAGGTCTTGCCCATGCCCCGGGCCACCACCGCGGCGTGGCTGGTCTTGCCGCCGCGGCTGGTCAGGATGCCGGCGGCGGCGATCATGCCGTTGAGGTCGTCGGGGTTGGTCTCGCGCCGCACGAGGATGACCTTCTCCCCCGAGCGCGACCATTTCACGGCGGTGTAGGAGTCGAACACGACCTTGCCGGTGGCAGCGCCGGGCGAGGCGTTCATGCCGGTGGCGATCTTCTTCGGCTTCGAGGCGTAGTCGAAGCGCGGGAACATCAACTGCGCCAACTGCGCCCCGGTGACCCGCGAGATCGCCTCGTCCATGTCGATCAGGCCCTGGTCGACGAGCTGGGTCGCGATCCGGAACGCCGCCGCCGCCGTGCGCTTGCCGACCCGGGTCTGCAGCATCCACAACTTGCCGCGCTCGATCGTGAACTCGATGTCACACAGGTCGAGGTAGTGCTCCTCCAGCCGCTGCATGATTCCCAGCAGCTCGTCGTAGGAGGACTTGTCCAGCTGCTCGAGCTCGGCCAGCGGCACCGTGTTGCGGATGCCGGCCACGACGTCCTCGCCCTGGGCGTTCTGCAGGTAGTCGCCGTAGATGCCCTGCGCGCCGCTGGCCGGGTCACGGGTGAACGCCACCCCCGTGCCGGAGGCCATGTCCAGGTTGCCGAACACCATCGCCACGATGTTCACCGCCGTCCCGAGATCGGACGGGATGCGCTCCTGCCGACGGTAGATCACCGCGCGGTCGGTGTTCCAGGACTCGAACACCGCCCGTACAGCGAGGTCCATCTGCTCACGCGGGTCCTGCGGGAACGGCCGCCCGGCCCGCTCGACCACGACCTCCTTGAACGTCTCGACCAGCTTGCGCAGATCACCCGCGTCCAGATCCAGGTCGCTCTCGCTGCCCCGCTCCCGTTTGGCCGCCTCGAGCGCGTCGTCGAAATGCTCACCGTCGATGTCCAGCACCGTCTTGCCGAACATCTGGATCAGCCGGCGGTAGGAGTCGAAGGCGAACCGCTCGTCCCCGGCCTGCTTGGCCAACCCCCGTACCGACTGGTCGTTCAACCCCACATTCAGGACGGTCTCCATCATCCCGGGCATCGAGAACTTCGCCCCCGAACGCACCGAGACCAGCAGCGGGTCGTCCGACTGCCCCAGCCGCTTGCCCATCGCACGCTCGAGCAGCTCCAGATGCTCGCTGACCTCCTCGGCCAACTCCTCCGGTTCGTGGCCGCTCTTCAGATAGGCCTGGCACGCCTCCGTCGAGATCGTGAACCCCGGTGGCACGGGAAGGCCGAGATTGGTCATCTCGGCCAGATTGGCCCCCTTGCCACCCAACAGGTCCTTCATGTCCTTCGACCCCTCGGCGAAGTCGTAGACGTACTTGGTCTCGCGGGGCATCCGGTCCTCCGGGCGTCGTGCGGCGCTGGCCCTGAGCAGGGTCTTCCGCCCGAAGCCTAGGCTGCCGCGACGGCGTGTTCCCTGCCCCATCCGGCCAGTTTGGGTTGACAGTTGTGCACTGGTTTGGTTGCGTCGGGTGACGGGGAACACCTAGCCCACCAAGCGGGCCCGACAGCGGTGCCCCTCTGGGCGCCTGCTGGCACCCCTGGCACACCCACAGCAGCACACACCGACGAGGAGCAACATGGTCGAGACCGGTGCCACACCGAAGGTCTCCTTCGTCCGCCGGCAAGTGACCCGGATCGGCCGGGTGCTGACCAACCCGCTGCTGCCGGACGACTACTTCGCGCTGCTGAATCCCAACTTCTCCACCCGCGAACTCGCCGGCACGGTCGTGCGGGTCCGCCGGGAATCGGGCGACGCCACGACGGTGGTCGTCAAGCCGGTGACGCCGATCCCGCCCCACAAGCCGGGGCAGTACCTGCGGATCGGGATGGAGATCGACGGCAAGCGCCACTGGCGCGCCTACTCGATCACCTCCGACCCCGAGCACCCCGACGGCCTGCTCTCGGTCACGGTCAAGCGCAACGGCGAGGGCAAGGTCTCGCCGATCTTCAACGACCGCGTCCGGTCCGGCCAGCGGGTCTTCCTCGGCGAGATCGAGGGCGAGTTCCTGCTGCCCGACCCGCTGCCGGAGAAGATGCTGTTCCTGTCCGCGGGCAGTGGCATCACGCCGATCATGAGCATGCTGCGCGAGCTCGATCGCCGCGACCGCATGAACGACGCCGACCGGCAGGACGAGGTCGTGCATGTGCACAGCTGCCGCACCAAGGACGACATGATCTTCGGCGACATGCTGCGCGAGCTGGCCGATCGTCGGCCGGGTTACCGGCTCATCGAGGTGCACACCTCGAACGCCGACCGCTTCTCGCCCGACGACCTCGACCAGCACTGCCCGGACTGGCGCGAGCGCGAGACCTTCCTGTCCGGCCCGACCAAGCTCATCGAGGCGGTCGAGGAGAAGTTCGAGAACGAGGACCGCTCGGAACACCTGCACCTCGAGCGCTTCCAGCCGGTCATCGGCAGCGGCGGCGGCGACGGCTCCGGCGGCACCGTGCACTTCCGGGTGTCGGACTGCGAAGCGGAGTGCGACCCGGGCAAGTCGATCCTCGTCGGCGGCGAGGAAGCCGGGGCCTCGCTGGCCTTCGGCTGTCGCATGGGCATCTGCCACACCTGCGTCGGGCGCCTGCAGGACGGCGCCGTCCGTGACCTGCGCACCGGAGCCGTTGAAGAGGCGAACGGCCAGATGGTGCGCATCTGCATCAACGCCCCCGAGGGGCACGTCGAAATCGACCTCTGACCTACGACAGCGGAAACAGACCGCGCCCGACACAACACCACGCACGCACACAACCAGCCGCGAAGGGGAACTTGTGCCATACAACGAAGGCAACCCGCTCAACACGCTCAGCGAGGAACAGATCGAGGAGATCGGCAAGCAGTTCGACGAGTTGCACGACGAGATCTTCGACGATCTCGGCGACTCGGACGCCGCCTACATCAAGAACATGATCAGCGTCGAGCGCCGGCTGGTCGCCGTCTCCCGCGGCATCCTGCTCTTCTCGACGTTCAAGCCGGCATGGTTGTTGGGCACCGCCGGGCTGTCGATCGCCAAGATCCTCGAGAACATGGAGATCGGCCACAACGTCATGCACGGCCAGTGGGACTGGATGAACGACCCGAACATCCACTCCTCGACGTGGGACTGGGACACCGCTTCCCCGGCCGCGGCGTGGAAGCACTCCCACAACTACGTGCACCACACGTACACCAACGTCATCGGCAAGGACAAAGACGTCGGCTACGAGATCCTGCGGATCGACCCGCGCCAGCCGTGGAAGCCGTCCTACCTCTTCCAGCCGTTCTACAACCTCGCGCTGATGGCGTTCTTCGAGTGGGGTGTGGCGATCCACGACCTCGACTTCCCGCGCATCCACAGCGGAGAGAAGAGCAAGAAGCAGCTCTGGGACGAGCTGAAGGCCATCGGCAAGAAGGCGCGCCGCCAGATCGCGAAGGACTACCTCGCCTACCCGGCCATCAGCGGCCTCGTGCAGGGTCGGGAGGGCATCCGCTCGACGTTCTGGGCCAACTTCACCGCCAACATCGTCCGCAACGTGTGGTCAAACATGATCATTTTCTGCGGACACTTCCCGGACCAGACCTACGTCTTCACCGAGGACGAGGTCGGCGACGAGACCCGGGGCGGGTGGTACATCCGGCAGATGATCGGTGCGGCCAACATCGACGGCAGCCCGCTGTTCCACATCATGTCCGGCAACCTGTCCTTCCAGGTCGAGCACCACCTGTACCCGGACATGCCGAGCTCGCGGTACCAGCAGATCGCCCCGCGCGTGAAGGAGATCTGCGAGAAGTTCGGGCTGCCGTACAACACCGGTCCGTTGAGCAGGCAGTGGGGCGGCGTGCAGCGCACCATCGCACGGTTGGCCTTCCCGGGCGGCGGCCCGCGGCAGAAGCCGGGCCCGTACCACCTGACGCCGGAGGAGAAGCAGCGCCGCGAGCAGGCGCAGCAGCGGGTTCCGGCCTTCCCGTAAGCCGACCCGCCAGCCGACATTCGTGAGCCGAGGAAGGACCCGATGAAACTGCCGATTCACCTGCCCGATCCAGCCACGCTGCTCTCGGAGCTGCCGCGGCCGCACAAGCCGACGCCGATGTCCCAGCTGAGCTGGCCACGCCGGCTGCGGCGCGGCTTCGGCCTACTGATGCTCGTGTCGATGGGGGCGATGGGCGTCTCGGCCTCGACGGCGTCGACCGACTGGGACGTCAAGGGCGACGGCCCGCCGCCGGCGCAGCGGCCCAAGCCGGACGACGAGTCCGCCGACGGGCCCGACGACGAGGCCAACCGGGTGTCCGAAACGGACTCCGACGACAGGTCCGACGCGACGTCCTAGGCGCTATTCGTCGACGACGCCGGTGGCCACATGGCCGCCGGCGTCGTCCGCGTCCAGGGGGCGGGTGCGTTGACGACCGGCAGCTCGCGGGTACCCACGACGAAGGCCGGGCGCACCCACACTTCCCGCTCGTCGACCAGCCCGCTCGGCGCGACGGGCACGACCGGTAGAGGCACCGTCCTGCGCCGTAGCAGCAGCACCGCGGCCACGCTCGCGGTCGCCGCGAATTCGTACAGCGGGAAGGCCACCGCCGCGACCGAGAACTGGGCGATGGCGGCGACGGCGAAGGTGTGGCCGGCGACGTCGGCGCTCCAGCTACCCACCGACTCGTAGGCCGGTTGCCGCCACGCCTCGCGCAGTGTCGGCCACAGCGCCGGCAGCTGGCAGGCGACGGCGCCGAGCGCCGCGACGTCCATGCTCAACATCCCCCAGCGCCACAGGCCGATGCGCGGCCAGCCCGATCAGCACGAGGAACGGGTCGAACCGGCTGCCGCCGCGCTTGCCGAAGCGCGGGTTCAGGCTGACCGCGAAGGTGACGATGCAGGCGACCGCATCGACGCCCACCGCCCAGGCCCCGGGCCCGGCGCCGCCCGCGGTGCTCGTACCGAATCCCAGGATGCCGACGGTGGCCCAGAGCGCCCAGGAGGTGCGCTGCGGGCGGGTGTTGCCGCGCAGCACGTCGAGCAGGTAGTACAGGGCGGAGACGGCCACGACCAAGGCACCCAGCGAGCCCAGCACGTCACGCCACACGAGGACACACCCCCACGGCGCCGGAGCACCACCGGCGGTGCGTCGGACCGGGCCGTTGCGGCGCAGGTTAGGGCGGCCTCCTGACCGTCCACAACGGGTTTTGTCCGGATGTCACCGGATCGGTCGCCGGAAGTCCGGGTCGCGCGGGGTTGTGAGGTCGGAAACCGGTGGCGCGCCCGCCCGTCGGGTCAGCCGCCGCCGTCGGTGAGTTCGGCGCCGAACGGGACGTCGCGCGAGTCGCCCGAGTCGAGCCATCCCTCCGGCAGCGATACTCCGCGCCCGCCGGTCGTGCGTCCGCGCGGCTGGCCGAGCACGATCTCGGGGAACGGCTGCGTGGCGTCGAGCCTGGCCAGCAGGTCGTCGAGCTGGACGAGCGAGGACGACTGCGCCAGCGCCGCGCGCAGCTCGCCACCGACCCCGAAGCCCTTGAGGTACCAGGCGACGTGCTTGCGGAACTCGGTGACGCCGCGCTGCTCGCCTATCCAGGCCGCGAGCAGCTCGGCGTGCCGGTGCATCGTGGCGGCGACGGTGCCGAGGGCGGCCGGACGCGGTCCGTGACGCGCCGGCGAAGGCGGCGGCCAGGTCGGCGAACAGCCACGGCCGGCCGAGGCAGCCGCGGCCGACGACGACGCCGGCGCAGCCGGTCTCGCGGATCATGCGGACGGCGTCCTCGCCCTCCCAGATGTCGCCGTTGCCGAGCACCGGGATGTCGAGCAGGTCGGCGAGGTCGGCGATACGCGTCCAGTCGGCGTGCCCGCCGTAGTACTCCTCGGCGGTGCGCCCGTGCAGGGCGACGTGCGCGACCCCGGCGTCCTGCGCCCGCAGGCCGGCCTCGCGGTAGGTGAGATGGTCGGCGTCGATGCCGACGCGCATCTTGACGGTGACCGGGCACGGCGCCGCGGGCCTCGCGCACCGCGGCCCGCACGATGTCGTCGAACAGCCCGATGCGGAACGGCAGCGCCGCTCCCCCGCCCTTGCGGGTCACCTTCGGCACCGGGCAGCCGAAGTTGAGGTCGACGTGGTCGGCGAGGTCCTCGTCGACGATCATGCGGACGGCCGCGCCGACGACCGCCGGGTCGACGCCGTAGAGCTGGATCGAGCGCGGCGACTCGTCGGGCTCGAACCGGATCAGCTGCAGGGTCTTCGGGTTGCGCTCGACCAGCGCCCGGCTGGTGATCATCTCGCTGACGAACAGCCCGCCGGCCTGTCCCGGCGCGAGCTCGGTCGCCATCGCCTCGCGGCACAGCCGGCGGAAGGCGGTGTTGGTGATGCCGGCCATCGGGGCCAGCACCACCGGCGGGTCGGCGACGACGCCCGGGCCGAGCCGCAGCGGCGCGACGTCCAGCGCGGTGGTCATCGCGCTCAACAGCCCGGCAGGCGCGCCGCCAGGTAGGCCTCGACCTGGTCGAGCGACACGCGCTCCTGCTCCATCGAGTCCCGCTCGCGGACGGTGACGGCGTTGTCGTCGAGGGTGTCGAAGTCGACGGTGACGCAGAACGGCGTGCCGATCTCGTCCTGCCGGCGGTAGCGACGGCCGATGGCCTGCGCGTCGTCGAAGTCGACGTTCCAGTTCTGCCGCAGCGCTGCGGCGAGCTCACGCGCCTTGGGCGAGAGCTGCTCGTTACGGGACAGCGGCAGCACGGCGGCCTTGACCGGCGCAAGACGCTTGTCCAGGCGCAGCACGGTGCGCTTCTCCAGCACGCCCTTGGCGTTCGGGTGCCTCGTCCTCGGTGTAGGCGTCCAGCAGGAACGCCAGCACCGCGCGGGTGAGACCGGCGGCCGGCTCGATGACGTAGGGCGTGTACCGGTTGTTCGTCGCCGGGTCGAGATAGGTCAGGTTGGCGCCGGAGTGCTCCTGGTGGGTCGAAAGGTCGAAGTCGGTGCGGTTCGCGATGCCCTCGAGCTCGGCGAACTCGGTGCCGCCGAAGCCGAAGCGGTACTCGATGTCGACGGTGCGCTTCGAGTAGTGCGACAGCTTCTCCTTCGGGTGCTCGAAGATAGCGCATGTTGTCGGGGTTCATGCCGAGCCCGACGTACCAGTTCCAGCGCTGCTCGAGCCAGTACTCGTGCCACTGCTCGTCGGTGCCGGGCTCGACGAAGAACTCCATCTCCATCTGCTCGAACTCGCGGGTGCGGAAGATGAAGTTGCCGGGCGTGATCTCGTTGCGGAAGCTCTTGCCGGTCTGCGCGATGCCGAACGGCGGCTTGCGGCGCGAGGTGTTCAGGACGTTGAGGAAGTTGACGAAGATGCCCTGCGCGGTCTCGGGCCGCAGGTAGTGCACGTTCTCGTCGGACTCGACCGGCCCGAGGTAGGTCTTGAGCATCATGTTGAAGTCGCGCGGCTCGGTCCACTGCCCGCGGGTGCCGCAATGCGGGCACGGGACGTCCGCGAGCCCGTTCGGCGGCGGGGTGCCGTGCTTGGCCTCGTAGACCTCTTCGAGCTGGTCGGCCCGGTTGCGCTTGTGGCAGTGCAGGCACTCGACCAGCGGGTCGGTGAACACGTCGAGGTGGCCGGAGGCCTTCCAGACGTCGGTCGACAGGATGACCGCGGAATCCAGGCCGACGACGTCGTCGCGCTGCTGCACCATGGCCTTCCACCACTGCCGGCGGACGTTCTCCTTGAGCTCGACACCGAGCGGTCCGTAGTCCCAGGCCGAACGCGTCCCCCCGTAGATCTCGCTGGACGGGAAGACGAAACCGCGTCGCTTGCTGAGGTTGACGACGGCGTCGTTGCGCGAGGTGTCCGGGGCGGGCACAGATGACTCCTCAGAACTTGGGCGGAGTCTCCAGCGTAACGAGCGGCGGTGGCGCGTCCGCCCGCCGATCCCGCGCGTCCGTACGGCGCCGCTCCCACCGGCGCTCGAGGCGGCCGGCCACCGTGTGCACGAGCAGCGCGGCCAGCGCGCCGAGGATGCAGTCGATCACGAAGTGCTCGCCGGTGTAGACCAGCGAGAAGGTCATCAGCAGCGGGTACGCGACCAGCACCGGTCGCCACCATCGCGGCACCCGCCGCCACACGAACAGCACGAACAGCACGGTGCCGCCGAGGTGCAGCGACGGCACCGCGGCCACGGCGTCGGCGCTGACGCGGCCCTCGGACAGCAACGTGTTGGCGACACCCAGGTGCAGGTGCGCGAAGCCGCGGGTGACGATCCGCTCGACGTAGGGGTGGACGTCGGTGTGGCGCACCGTGAAGCGGCCGATCAGCCCGCCGGTGTTGGGGTCGCCGGCGGCCATGCAGGCCGGATTGTGCGGGTGCCCGGCCACGTCGGCCGGCGTGCAGAGCGCGGCGGCCCAGGGTGGCGCGGCCGGGAACAGCACGAAACACGCGTACCCGAGGAAGGACAGCGAGACGAAGCGCAGCGTCCAGCGGTAGAAGTCGCGCCGGCCGCGCAGCCACATGACGCCGGCCATGACGTACGGCAGGAAGAAGAAGGAGAAGTAGCAGGCGCACGCCAGGACGTCGTACCACCGCACGCCGTGGTACTTCAGGTGCTCCTGCAGCCAGACGCTCGGTTGGACGCCGCCGAACAGGGCCTTGTCGACGTCGACCTGCGGGTGCCACCACGTGGGCAGCCCGACGGTGTCGGCCCAGCCGCGCAGGTA
This sequence comes from uncultured Actinomycetota bacterium, assembly GCA_963787985.1. Taxonomy (GTDB): domain Bacteria; phylum Actinomycetota; class Actinomycetes; order Mycobacteriales; family Jatrophihabitantaceae; genus Jatrophihabitans. The sequence continues at coordinate 1,185,858 of CAWBEL010000004.1, forward strand.
GTCGTAGACGACCAGCACCGCCGCGAACGGGACGAGGTCGAGCAGCACCCACAGCAGCCACACCGGGTGCCGCCCGACGCACGCGCAGGCCAGCCCGCCGGCGATCCACAGCAGCAGATCGAGTCCGGTCGAACGGGCACGCCGAACGCGCTCCAGCGCCGGCGACGAGGATGGGTAAGCGACCGCGAGGCCCAGCCGCAGGCCGCGCAGGACCTGCCCAAGGTGGTGTCGAGCGGAACCCAGTCGGTGCGTTCGCGCCACTCGGGCGGGATCCGCAGGCGCTGCGAGAGCCGCCACCGTTTCGCGCCACGGGGTGTCGGCGCACCGGTGCGCTGGCCGCCGCCGCCGCGACCTCGTCGGTCCTGCACCCGCAGGTCGGTCACGGCGCCGGTGCCCGGTCGCTCGCGTGCACTGTGGTCTCCCCGCCGGCGGCATGTCGAGCAGGGACTCGTAACCGGACGGCAGGTCCAGCGCCAGGCCGAGCAGCGGGGTCGCGTGCAGCTTGACCTCGTAGTTGCCGAGGGCGCGACGGTAGGAGCCGACGTCGGCCCACTCGGTCAGCAGCAACCACGCATCGGCGTCGTCGGTGCTGCGTGCGAGGGTGCCGCGAAGGTAACCGGGGCGGGCGGCCAGGGCCTGCAGCGCCGTGCTGGCCCGCGCCGGGAAGTCCGGGGCCGTCCGCCACGAAGTGGGTCGCCGCGATCATGGCGCTGCGGCGTCCGGCGCCGCCGCCGGTGCCTCGACCGGACCCGCTGCGCCGCCTGGTGCCACTGGGCCGGCTCCGCCGAACCTCCGGTCGCGGCGGGCGTAGTCGAGGCAGGCCTGCCACAGGTGCCGACGGTCGAACTCGGGCCAGGGCGTGTCGACGAACGCGAGCTCGGCGTAGGCCGACTGCCAGAGCAGGAAGTTCGAGGTGCGCTGCTCGCCGGACGCGCGGATGAACAGGTCGACGTCCGGCAGCCCGGGCTCGTCGAGGTGCGCCGCGATCGTGCGTTCGTCGATCTTGGCCGGGTTCAACCCGCCCGTCTGCACCTCGCGGCTGATCGCCCGCACGGCGTCGACGATCTCGGCGCGGCCGCCGTAGTTGACGCAGAACTGCAGCGTCAGGCGGTCGTTGTCGCGGGTGTAGGCCTCGGCGTCCTCGAGCTGGCTGATGACGCTGCGCCAGAGGCGCGGCCGCCGGCCGGCCCAGCGGATACGCACGCCGAGGGCTGCCAGCTCGTCGCGCCGGCGGCGAATCACGTCCTTGTTGAAACCCATCAGGAAGCGCACCTCTTCCGGCGAGCGCCGCCAGTTCTCGGTCGAGAACGCGTAGGCACTGACAGTGGACACGCCGAGCTCGATCGCGCCGTGCAGCACATCCATCAGGCTCGCCTCGCCGGCGCGGTGGCCCTCGATCCGCGGCAGGCCCTGCGCGTGCGCCCAGCGGCCGTTGCCGTCCATCACGATGGCGACGTGGCGCGGCACGAGGGCGGGCGGGATGTGCGGTGGTCGGGCGCCGGACGGATGCGGCGGCGGGTCCGGCCAGACGGCGCGGCCGCGGGCGTCGCGCGCCGGGGCGTACTGCGTCGGCACGGTCATCGCGACAGGCTATCCCGGCCGGGTGCCCCGGTCGGGGGCGTGTCAGGCCGTGGCTGCGGCGCGGTAACGCTCGCGCAGGACGCGTTTGAACAGCTTCCCCGTGTCCTCGCGTGGCAGGTCGCGGTCGATGACGATGATCTTCGGCACCTTGTAGCCGGCGATGGTCTCGCGCAGGAACGTCCGGATCGCGGCCTCGTCCGGGCCGCCGTCGGGATCGGTGTCGACATGCGCCGCGAGCGCCTCGCCGAACTCGTCGTCGGGGACGCCGAACACCGCGACGTCGCGGACGCCGGGCAGTTGCAGCACGGCTTGCTCGATCTCGGCCGGGTAGATGTTCACGCCGCCGGAGATCACCATGTCGCTGGCCCGGTCGTTGAGGTAGAGGAAGCCGTCCTCGTCGACGTAGCCGATGTCGCCGACGGAGATGTAGCCGTCACGCTCGATCGCGGCGCGCCGCTCGGGCAGGCCCTTATAGGTGAAGTTGGGCCAGAACGGCGGCGGTTTGAGGAAGACCTCGCCCGAGACGCCGGGCGGGACCGGCCGGTCGTCCGGACCCAGCACGCGCAGGCCCGACCCGGCGAGCGGGGCCCCGACCGTGCCGGGGTGCGCGAGCCACTGCTCGGAATCGCACCACACCGCAATGCCGGTCTCGGTGCCCCCGTAGTACTCGAGTACGACGGGGCCGAGCCACTCGATCATGCGGCGCTTGACGTCCGGCGGGCACGGGGCCGCGGCGTGCACGACGGCCTGCAGCGAGCTGAGGTCGTACCGGGCACGGACCTCGTCGGGCAGCTGCAACAGCCGGACGAACATCGTGGGCACGACCTGCGTCTCGTCGATGCGGTGCCGCTCGATGAGCTGCAGCATGTGCTCGGCGTCGAAGCGCGGCATGATCGTGATGTCGAGCCCGGCCGCCGCGGCGAGGATCGTGTGCGTGTTCGGCGCCGTGTGGTACAGCGGGGCGGGCAACAGGGTGCGGCTGTCCGGGCGCAGGCCGAAGGCGCCGAACACGAAACCGACCAGGGCCGGGACGTCCTCGGGTCGCATCGGGTCGCGCAGCACGCCCTTGGGCCGTCCGGTCGTGCCGGACGTGTAGATCATCGCCAGCGGCGCCGGCGGGGGCGGTTCGGGCCACGGCTCGGCCCCGGCGACGAGGGACTCGAGGTCGTCGTGACGGCCGCTCGGAGCGGGCGCGTCGATGCCGTAGGCGTGGGCGAGCTCGTCCGGGACGAGCACCTCGACCACCGGGACGCCCGGCTCGACCGCCGAGTCGACGACATCGACCAGGTGCGAGTGCGCGAACACGACGACCGCCTCGCAGTCGCCGAGCAGGTGCCGCAGCTCACCGCCGCGCCAGTGCCAGTTGACCGGAACCGGGACGGCGCCGAGCCGACCGGCCGCGAGGCTGATCTCGACGAAGGCCACGTCGTTCTGCAGGACGAGGCCCACGCGGTCGCCGCGGGTGACACCCAGGTCGTGCAGGGCCGAGGCCAGCCGCGCGACGCGCTCCTGCAGCTCGGGATAGGTGCGCTCGACCGGTCCGCAGCGCACGGCGGCTTCGGTGGGCATCGGCTTCCTCCCGCACCGGTCGCGACGCGACCCGGCGCGAATCTACGACCGCAACCCGCCGTGCGTCCACGGTTCCGGGGCGGTCGGTCCTGGCGTCAGGCGGGTCCGACCTGGGCGCCCGCCGACGGCTTGTTCGCATACATGCGCTGGTCGGCGGCGTGCACCAGATCGTCGAAGGTGCGCCCGTCGTCGGGATAGACGCTCACGCCGGCGCTGAAGGTCGCGCAGACGGGGTCCAGGCCCACGATGCTCGGTCTCGATCGGCGCACGTAGCCGGTCGACACACTCGGTGACGATGCGCTCGGCGCGCGCGAGCACGCCCGCGCCGGACAAGCCGGGGACCACCACGAGGAACTCGTCGCCGCCCATCCGGGCAACCAGGTCGGTCGGCCGGAGGTAGCGCTGCAGGCGCTCGGCTGTCGTCCGCAGCACGGTGTCGCCAGCAGTGTGACCGTGGCGGTCGTTGATCGCCTTGAAGTTGTCGAGGTCCAGGTAGAGCACCGCCACGGACGTGCTGTCGGCCGCGGCCTGCTCGATGACGGCCTGCAGGCTCTCCTGCAGGCGTCGGCGGTTCAGCAGCCCGGTAAGCGGGTCGTGGAAGGCCAGTGCCTCGACCTCGTTCAGGTAGGCCAGTCGAGCGTCGCCGCTCGTCCGCGAGGTCACGTTCGGCGGTGATCCGCGCCGTCACGTCGCTCTGCACCCCGATGTAGTGCGTGAGCTGGTCGTGCTCGTCGTACACCGGGGCGAGATAGATCTCGTTCCACCACGGCTCCCGTTCCGCGCCGCGGTAGTTGACGATGGTCTCGCGGATCTCCTGGCCCGCGTTGATGGCCGCCCGGATCCGGCCGATCGCCTCGCGATCGGTCTGCGGGCCCTGCAGCACGCGGCAGTTGTGACCGAGCACGTCCTCCGCCCGGAGCCCGCTGAGCCGCTCGAAGGCGGCGTTGACGTAGATCAGCGGCTGATCGGGGCGCGTGGCGTCCGCGATCGAGACGCCGTTGCTGGTCGCTGCGAGGGCGCGTCGCAGTGTCGCGTGCGAGCGTCAGCGTCAACGTCGCCGCCGCTGTCGCTGTCGCTGGCGCTGGCGCCCTGTGGCCCGAGCACGAGGACGGGTCGGTCCGGCATCGGCGGGTCGGCCGGTTCGAGCGGGGCCGCCTGCCCCGGCGGGTCGACCCAGTGGGGCTGCACGCGCGACATCAGCGTCTGTGCGGCGGCGACGACGACGTCCCGGTCGTAGGTGAGCACGAACTCGAAGCGCCGCCCGGAGTCCGGGCCGCCGTCGCCGAGGTCGCGGGCGAGCAATGCGCCGGCGAAGTGCGGAGCCAGGACCACGAGGTCCCACTCCCCCCGCACCGGATCGTCCGCGTGCAGGCTCGCTCCCCGCAGGCCGGGCAGCGGCTCGGGCGAGAGTCCCTCGCCGATGGCGGCGACGAAGCCGACCTCGGCGACCAGGTCGCGGTAGCGACGGGCGGTGGGGCGGGTGAAGTGCCGCGCCTGCTGGAAGGTGGCCAGGACGACGCAGGGGCGTCCGAAGCGCCTGGCCTCACGTTCCAGGTGCTTGCTGACCTCGACGAGAAGAGGTTTCGTCGAGATGCGCAGCTCGGTCCCGGCCGGCAGGCAGGTGAACGGTGAGGGCGCCGGGTCCCCGGTGTCGATGCGGGGTAGCTGCAGCGGCGCGGTGCGGGTCGCCGGCCTGACGGTGGGTGCGGGGTGGCCGTACCTCCAGCCCTGCCCGAGCCGGGCGCCCAGCGCCCGTGCCAGCTCCAGGTGGGCCTCGTCCTCGATCCCCTCGGCCAACAGGACGGCGCCGGTGCGTTCGGCGTAGGCGTTGACGGCGTTCATGATCTCGGCGACGGCCGGATCCGGACGCTGCTGCACGAGCCGCAGATCGAGCTTGACCACGTCGGGTCGCAGCAGCGGCATGAACGCCAGCGACATGTCGTCGGCACCGACGTCGTCGAGGGCGATGCGCCAGCCGGCCTCACGCAACCGCCGGACCGTGGCCAGCAGGTCGGCCGGCCGGGACGCGATCGCCCGCTCGGTGATCTCCAGGACGATTTGCAGCTGCCCCGGCGCCTGGTCGGCCAGCGCGATCAGATCGGCGAGCCGGCCCTGCTCGAGCACCTCGGGTTCGATGTTGACGAACAGCGTCGTCGGGGCGAAGAGGCCCGCGTCGATGGCGGTGCGCAGAGCGGTCCGGCGACACAGCTCGTCGAGCTCGGCGAGCCGACCGGCGGCGCGGGCCGCGTCGAAAAGCAGGTCCGGACGCTGTAGGTCGCCGGCCGGACCGCGGCTCAGCGCCTCGTACCCGACGACGGCACCGGACTCGAGCTCGACGATCGGCTGGAAGTGCGTGTGTACCGAGCCGTGGCGCAGGATCTCGTCGAGGGCTCGGCGTTCGCTGTCGACCGGCGAGGTGAGAGCGGAGTACACAGAGACTTCATCGGCCGGTCCCGCGGGAACATGAGCTTCCAAGGGCTGCGGCCCCTCGGCACCCGACCCGTTCCGGACGCGTGTGGGCTGCCCGCACGAACGCTCCGCCCCGCCCGTTCCGGACGCCACGTCACGTCACGTCACGTCACGTCAAATGAGAGTGTTGTAGCGCAGAATCGGAACACGATTCCGGCGGAGGACCGGAGGATTCAACCGGTCCGGTCCGCCCCGGTACGGTCGACGAAGGGCAGCGAACGCAGCCCCCGTTCGAGGTGCCACTGCAGGTGCGCCGCGAGCAGGCCACTCGCCTCGCGCCGCGCCTCGGGAAGGCTCGCGTCTGCCACCGGCCAGTCGGCATCGAGCAACGCCGCCATCAGCCCGACCGTCTCGCGTTGCGGCCGGGCCGAACCGGGCGGCCGGCAGGTCTCGCACACGGCACCGCCGGCCGGGACGTTGAACGCGGCGTGCGGCCCGGGCGCGGAGCAAACCGCGCACTCGCGCAGGGCCGGCTCCCAGCCCGCGAGCGACATGGCCCGGACGAAGAACGCGTCGAGCACCAGCCCGGGGTCGTGCTCGCCGGTGGTCAGCGCCCGCAGCGCGCCCACCACGAGCAGGTACAACCGCAGCGCCGGCTCGCCCTCCTCGGTCATCCGCTCGGCCGTCTCGCAGATCGCCGACGCCGCGGTCCAGCGGCCGTAGTCGGTGGCGAGACGGGCCCCGAACGCGTCGATCGACTCGGTCTGCTGCACCACGTCCAGCCCGCGGCGTCCGTCCGCCGACGCCTGCCCCTCGGGCAAGCGGGAGTAGAGCTGGACGTCGATATGGCTGCCGGGCTCGAGCCGCGCGCCGAAGCGCGAGGACGTGCGCCGCACGCCCTTGCCGACCGCACGCACCCGGCCGTGGCGCCGGGTGAGCAGGGTGACGATGCGGTCGGCCTCGCCGAGCTTGTGCACCCGGAGGACGACCGCGTCATCACGATAGAGCGGCACCGATCCAGTGTGTCACCGGGCGCCGACGGCTACCGGTTCCGCCGACCGCTGCTGCGAGCGGATCCGCCGGTGCAGCGCCGCGCCGAGCACGCCCACCAGCACGGCGGAACCGAGGACGGTGAGGAAGGCCGTGCGCGCGCCGTAGTGGTCGGCGATCCCGCCGACGAGCGCCGCGCCCGCTCCGTACCCCACGCCCAGCCCGGTGTTGATCCAGGACAGCCCCTCGGTGAGGCTGCGCGTCGGCACGATCTGCTGGCACAGCCCGAACGCGGTGATCAGCGCCGGCGCGATGCCGAGCCCCAGCACGAACTCCGCGGCGATGAGCACCGGCACGTTCACCACCAGCAGCAGCACGAACGGCAACACCGCGAACAGCAACGTCTGGCGCCGGAACCGGCTCAGCACGTCACCGGCCCGCACGCGCGCCCCGTACACCAACCCCGAGCACGCGCTGCCGGCCGCGATCGCCGCCAGCGCCGCACCGCTCAGCGCGCGGTGCCCGTGCTGGCCGCAGTAGGCCACCGCCGATACCTCGGCACTCGCGAACACGGCCCCCATCGGCAGCGTCGCGACGGTGAGCAGCAGCATGCCTGGCGCGTGCAGCGCCGACGTGTGCCCGTCGGCACCGCGGGGCTGCACGGGCGGTTCGGTCGAGTGCAGCGCAGCCAGCCACACCGAGCCGGCGGAAACCAGCGCGGCGGCCAGGTACAGCACGAGCACCGGCACCGTCTGCGTGGCAAGCACCGTCGCGATCAGCGGCCCGATGACGAAGATCAGTTCGTCGAGCACCGATTCCAGCGACAGCGCCGTCGACAACTGGGGACGCCCGTCCCACACGTGGCTCCACCGGGCGCGGACGAGCGACCCCACGCTGAGATAGGTGACGCCGAACAGCACGGTCGGCACGACGAGCACGCCGTTCGGGGCACCGGTGCGGACCAGCACGGCCAGGGCGATGACGCCGGCGGCGTGCACGACGGCCGCCGGCAGCAGCAGCCGGCGCTGGCCGAAGCGATCGATCAGCACCGACAGCGCCGGCATGCCGACCGCACCGCCGAAGACGTAGCAGGCGCTGAGCACGCCGGCAAAGCCGTAGTGGCCGTCGCGCGCCGAGATGATCAGGACGATGCCGATCGGGTAGATCGCGATCGGCATCCGCATGACGAACGAGGCGGCACAGAACGCGGCCGAGCCCGGCGCCCGGAACACCTCGCGGTAGGAGCCGAACACCTCAGAACCCGAGCCGGTCGAGCTTCTTCGGGTCGCGTTGCCAGTCCCGCTCGACGGCCACGTGCAGCGCGAGATGCACCCGCTCGCCCAGCAGCGTCTCGATGGCTGCCCGGGCCCGCACGCCGATCGCCTTGAGCCGCGAGCCTCCCGGGCCGATGACGATGCCCTTCTGGCTGTCGCGCTCGAGATGGATGGTCGCGAAGATCTCCTGCAGGCCCGAGTCCCGGCGGCGGATCTCGTCGATGGTGACGGCGATCGAGTGCGGCAGCTCGTCGCGGACGCCCTCGAGAGCCGCCTCGCGCACCAGCTCGGCGACGCGGGTCTCGTCGTCGTTGTCGGTGGCGACACCGTCCGGGTAGAGCATCGGCCCTTCGGGCAGGTGCGTGACGAGGATGTCGGCGAGCAACCCGACCTGCTCGTCGGCCACCGCGGACACCGGGACGACGTCGACGAACTCGCCCAGCTTCGTCAGCGCGACCAGCTGCTCGGCGACGCGCTGCTTCGACGTCGCGTCGGTCTTGGTGACGATCGCCGACGACCGGGGCGCGCAGCTGGGCCAGCTCGGCGGCGATGAACCGGTCACCGGGCCCGACGCGCTGGTCGGCCGGCACGCAGAAGCCGATCACGTCGACCTCGGTCAGCGTCGCCCGCACGACGTCGTTGAGCCGCTGGCCGAGCAGCGTGCGCGGGCGGTGCAGGCCCGGGGTGTCGACGAGGACGAGCTGGGCGTCGTCGCGGGTGAGGATGCCGCGGACGGCGTGCCGCGTGGTCTGGGGTTTGTCGCTGGTGATGACGATCTTGCTGCCTACGAGCGCGTTGGTCAGGGTGGACTTTCCGGCGTTGGGACGTCCGACGAAACAGCAGAAGCCGGAACGGAAGGTCACCGCGCCATCCTCCCACCCGGGCGCAGGAGGTTTGAGACGGCTGTGACGTCCAGAGCGGCACCCACCGGACGGCGCGCCGCGATGCCATGCTGATCACGTGCAGGGTGATCGGGTCCGGCGCGGAGCGGCCGTGGCGGCCCTCTCCGCTCTGCTACCCGTGCTGGCGGCATGCACCTCGAGCGGCTCCGGCGGAACACCGCGAACGAACGTGCGCACCGTCGTCGAGACGCGGACACCGACCCCGTCGGCGACCGCCCTCGTACCCCTCTCGAGCGGGCCGACGACCACCCGGAGCGCCAGGGCGTGCCCCTGGGCCCCTCAGGCCGCCACTGCCACGATCATGGGTGAGCGCCTGGGCCGCGTCACGGTGCAGGTCTCCGGCGGCAGGACCGTGGGGTGCCGCTTCTACGCGCTCCAGCACCCGAACGACCAGTGCGACGCCAGTTGCCTGGCCGCCGAGCACCTGCCCGGGCCGAACCAGCCGGTCGTCGCGATCACGACGCAGCGCTACGCGTCCACCGTCGCCGCCCACAACGCCTTCGTCTTGCTCGGGATCAAGGAGCGCAACGCGCAGCAGGCCGCTATCGGCGCGACCACCGGCGTGTGCTTCCAGACCCCGTTCTACCCTGCCGACAAGGGCCAGGACTGGGCCTGCGCCACCAGCAAGGGCACCACGATGCTGCTCGTGAACTCCGTCGACACGACCGGCAGTTTCGGCACGTCCACCCTGACCGCCAAGGTCCTGGGTGCGCTCTGACCGCGCGCTGTCGCGGCGGGGTTTCGGCGCACTGGCGCTGAGCGGCGCGGCCGCGGTCGCCGGGTGTTCGTCGCGCGGCGCACCCGCCGGGCGCAAGACTGGAGGCGTGCAGCCCTCCCGCAGCGCCTACGGCGCCGACGCGTCCCAGTACGGCGAGCTCTACCGCGGCGTCGGTGATCGCCGCCCCGGCACCGTGGTCGTCATCCACGGCGGGTTCTGGCGCTCGCAGTACGACCTCTCGCTCGGCGCCCCGCTGGCCCAGGACCTGGCCGGACGTGGGTGGACCAGCTGGAACCTGGAGTACCGGCGGGTGGGCGGCGGCGGTGGCTGGCCGCAGACCCTCGACGACGTCGCCGCCGGCATCGACCACCTGGCGACGCTGGACGTGGACACCTCGGCCGTCGTCGCGATCGGCCACTCGGCGGGCGGCCAGCTGGCCGTGTGGGCCGCGGGCCGGGCCGCCCTGCCGCGCGCAGCACCCGGATCCGCACCGCGTGTGCGGCTGAGCGGGGTGGTCTCCCAGGCCGGCGTGCTCGACCTGCTCACCGCGGCGCGGACGGCGGTCGGCGGCACCGCGGTCCCGGACCTGATGGGCGGCACACCCCAACAGCACCCAGACCGTTACCGCGAGGGCGACCCCATCGAACAGGTGCCGCTGGACGTCCCGGTGCTGTGCCTGCACTCGCGCGCGGACGCCAACGTGCCCTTCGCGCAGAGCACCGCCTACGTCGCCGCCGCCACCCGTGCCGGCGCGCACGCGACGTTGCACGAGACCACGGGCGACCACTTCACGCTGATCGACACCGGCAGCTCCGCCTGGACCGCGGCCCGCGACGCCGTGCCGGACCTGATGGCAGGACGGCTACCGGCCTGACGTCAAGCCGGCGTCCCGTCGGGGCCGGCACGGAACACCGCGGCCGAGGCCGAGACGTCGCGCACGGCCTGCTCGCCCGCCTCGTCCGCGGGGTCCTCACCGAGCACGACCGCCGCCTCCAGGCCGGGAGCGCCCGACGACACCGCCATCGCCACCGCCACCTGCAGGGCCGACAGCTGCAGCGACGGCAGGTCGACGCTCGCGGCGACGTAGGTACGCCCGTCGCCGTCACGCACGGCCGCACCCTGGGCCGCTCGGGTGCGGGCGCGTGCCGACCGCGCCAGCGTGACCAGCTTCGCGTCCTCGGGGTCGAGTTCGCTCATGCCTCAGCGGCCTGCCTGTCCGTCGTCGTCGTGTCGCGTGTGTTCTCAGACCGCTCGTCGACCTCGTCCGGCACGCGCTGGACCAGGATGGTGTCGACGCGGTTGCGCCGCCCGCCGACGTCCTCGGCGGTGAGCTGCAGCCCGTGCACGACCGCATGCGAGCCGGCGATGGGCACGCGGCCCAGCGCCTCGGCAAGCAGGCCGCCGACCGTCTCGACATCGTCGCGGTCGGGCAGCTCGACGTCGAACAGCTCCCCGAGATCCTCGACGGCCAGCCGCGACGTCACGCGAGCGGTGTCCTCGTCGATACGTTCGACCGGCGGCCGCTCGTTGTCGTACTCGTCGGTGATCTCGCCGACGATCTCCTCGAGGATGTCCTCGATGGTGATCAGCCCCGCCGTGCCGCCGTACTCGTCGATGACCACCGCCATGTGCGAGCGGGCCGCCTGCATCTCGCGCAGCAACGCATCGACCGGCTTGGACTCCGGCACGTACGAGGCGGGGCGCATGACCTCGGAGACGGTGGTGTTGCGGACGTGCTCGGCGTCCTGCGCGCGGCGCACGAGATCCTTCAGGTAGGTGATGCCGATGACGTCGTCGAGGTTCTCGCCGGTCACCGGGATGCGCGAGAAGCCGCTGCGCAGTGCGAGCGCGAGCGCCTGCCGAACGGACTTGGCGCCCTCGATGAACACGACCTCGGTGCGCGGAACCATGACCTCGCGCGCGATCGTGTTGCCCAGTTCGAAGACCGATTGGATCATCTGCCGCTCACCGTGCTCGACCACGCCGCGTTCCTCGGCCATGTCGACGAGCTCGCGAATCTCGACCTCGGAGGAGAAGGGGCCGTCACGGAAGCCGCGGCCCGGGGTGATCGCGTTGCCGAACAGCGTCAGCAGGGCCGCCAGCGGATTGAACAGCCGCCCCAGCACGCGGACCCACGGGGCGCCGGCGAGCGCGACGCTGTTGACGTGCTGCCGTCCGAGCGTGCGCGGGCCCACCCCGACGATGGCGTAGCTGACGACGATCATGATCAGCACCGTCAACGCCGGCACGACCCACGACCGGCCGAAGGTCGAGCGCGCGACGAGCGTCACCAGCACCGTTGCGGTGAGCTCGCAGGTGACCCGCAGCAGCAACAGCAGGTTGGTGAACCGGGGGCGGTCGTCGAGCACCACCGCCAGCGCCTTCGCACCGCGGCGTTCCTCGCGCAGGAACTCCTCCGCCCGGGCCTTCGACACCCGGGCCAGTGCCGAGTCGACGCAGGCGAACAGCCCGCCGATCGGGATCAGCACCACCGCCACGACGAGCGCGACGATGTCGGCGGTGTTCATCGCCGGGGGCCTGCCGTGTCGCGGGCTTCGCCACCGGTGCCGGGCAGCGGCGCGCGGATCGGTCCGCGGCCGGAGTGCTGTGTCCACTCGCCCAGCAGGTGTGACTGCAGCTCGAACATGGCCCGCTCCTCGTCCGGGTCGCCGTGGTCGTAGCCGAGCAGGTGCAGGATGCCGTGCGTGCACAGCAGGTGCAGTTCGGCCTCGGTCGAGTGACCTGCCGAACTCGCCTGCTCCGCGGCGACGACCGGGCACAGCACGACGTCGCCGAGCATGGCCTCGCCCGCGTGCTCGTCGGTGCCGTGCGGGGCAGACGGATCGACCCGGTCGACCGGCCCGTCGGCGCCGTCCATCGGGAAGGCCATGACGTCGGTCGGCCCGGGCAGCTGCATCCACTGCTCGTGCAGCGCGGCCATGGTGTCCACGTCGACGAGCAGTACCGACAGGTCGGCGAGCGGGTCGATCTGCAGGGCGTCCAGCACGAAGCGTCCGAGCTCGGCCAGCGCGCGCTCGTCGACCTCGCTGCCGGACTCGTTGTTGATCTCGATACTCATGAGAACTACTAGCGACGCGGGTTGACGTGCCGCGACTGCCCGGTCGGGGCGGTCTTGGCCGAGCGCGCGTCGTAACGCTCGTAGGCGTCGACGATGTCGGCGACCAGCCGGTGCCGGACGACGTCGGTGGAGGTGAGATTCGCGAAGTAGACGTCCTCGACGTCACCGAGGATGTCGCGGACCACCTTGAGTCCACTGCGGGCGTCGTTCGGCAGGTCGACCTGGGTGACGTCGCCGGTGACGACGATCCTCGAGTCGAAGCCCAGCCGCGTCAGGAACATCTTCATCTGCTCGGCGGTCGTGTTCTGCGCCTCGTCGAGGATGATGAACGCATTGTTAAGCGTCCGACCCCGCATGTACGCCAGCGGGGCGATCTCGATGGTGCCGGCCTGCATGAGCTTCGGCAGCGAGTCGGGATCGAGCATGTCGTGCAGCGCGTCGAACAGCGGCCGCAGGTAGGGGTCGATCTTCTCGAACAGCGTGCCGGGCAGGAAGCCGAGCCGCTCCCCCGCCTCGACGGCCGGCCGCGTCAGGATGATGCGGCTGACCTCCTTGGCCATCAGGGCCTGCACGGCCTTGGCGACCGCGAGGTAGGTCTTGCCGGTGCCGGCCGGGCCGATGCCGAAAACGATGGTGTGGTTGTCGATGGCGTCGACGTAACGCTTCTGGTTCAACGTCTTGGGACGGATGTTGCGCCCGCGCCGGGACACGATGTTGAGGCTCAGCACCTCGGCCGGACTGGCGGAGGTGTCGGTGTTCATGATGCCGAGGACGCGGGAGACCGCGTCGGCGGTGAGGTTCTGCCCCGACTTGATGAGCTCGAGCAGCTCCTCGAACAGGCGGACGGCCACGGCGTTGTCGGCTGGCGCGCCGGTGATGGTGATCTCGTTGCCGCGCACGTGGACGTCGCTGTCGAGCTTGCTCTCGATGACGCGCAGCAGCTCGTCGCGCGAGCCGAGGAGCGCCACCATGGCCTGCTCACCGGGCACGACGAGGGTCGTGGACACGCGATCCGAGGTGGTCGGACGATCGGATGGACCGGTCAAGGTGAGCTTTCTGCTTCGGCGAATCGGGCACTTCCACTGTACCGGCGCGGTGGGATATTTCCCCGCCCCCAATTCCGCCGCCCGCCCGCGGCGGCTCAGCCGGGCGGCCAGCCCATCGGACGGCCGGCCAGCACGTGGGCGTGCACGTGGAACACCGTCTGGCCCACCCCGGCCCCGGTGTTGAACACGGTGCGGAAGTCGGTCAGCCCCTCCTGCCGGGCGTAACCGCGAATTCCGGCGAGAAGCCCGCCGGCGGCCGCCGGGTCCCGACCGAGGTCGGCGATGTCGCTGAAGTGCGAACGCGGCACGACCAGGACGTGGGTCGGCGCCTGCGGGTTCTGGTCCTCGAAGGCGTAGGTGTGCTCGTCCTCGTAGACCGCGGTCGACGGGATCTCGCCCGCGACGATCTTGCAGAACAGACAGTCGTCAGCCATGTCCCGAACCTAGCGGTCCGCCCGGCCGGACGCCCCGGGGGCGCTCAGCCCCAGCGGCCCAGGCGAGTCGACAGCACGGCCAGCGCAGCTGCCCCCGCGGTGGACGTCCGCAACACCGGCTCCCCCAACCGGACCGGGACGCCGCCCGCGGCCTCGAACCGGTCGAGCTCCTCGCCCGACACCCCGCCCTCCGGGCCGACCACCACGACCACGTCGCCGGACGGCGGCAGCGGTGCGGACGCAAGCGGCACCTCGGCGTCCTCGTGCAGCACGAACCCGCCACCGGCGACCAGCACCGCGACGTCCTCGGTCGACGCCAGCTCGGCCACCATCGGCAGGCGCGGACGGCGGCTCTGCTTGCCGGCCTCGCGCGCGGTGCGGCGCCACTTCTGCAGGGCCTTGTCGCCGCGCTCGCCCTGCCAGCGCGCGATCGAGCGGGCGGCCGCCCAGGGCACGATCTCGTCGGCGCCGAGCTCGGTGAGCACCTCGACGGCGAGTTCCGAGCGCTCACCCTTCGGCAGCGCCTGCACGACCACCAACCGCGGCGACGGCTGCGGGACGGTGCGGACGGCACGAACGGCCAGCCGCAACCCGTCCGGCACCACGCCGGTCACGTCGCACACGAGAACGCCGCCGAGCCCGTCGGACACCCAGACCCGCTCGCCGCGCCCGATCCGCCGCACCCGCGCGGCGTGGCGCCCCTCGTCACCGACGAGATCGAACTCGCCGAGCGCCGGGAGCCGGTCGAGCAGGAACAGCGGCGGCGTCAACGACGGCTACTGGCGGAAGGCGTCGCGGACCTTGCCCAGCAACCCGTTCGACTTGGACGTGATGGAGACGTCCTCGTGCCGCAGCTCGGCGAGTTCGCGGAGCATCCGCTCCTGCTCCTCGTCCAGCCGGGTCGGGGTCCGGACCTCGATGTGCACGAACAGATCGCCGCGCGCGGTGCTGCGCAGCCGCGGGACGCCCTTGCCACGCAGGTGCAGTACCGCACCGCCCTGCGTGCCCGGCCGGATCTCGATCTTCTCCTCACCGTCGAGGGTGCTGAGGACGAGGTCGCTGCCGAGCGCGGCCGAGGTCATCGGAACGCCGATCGTGCAGTGCAGGTCGGCGCCGTCGCGGGTGAAGGTCTCGTGCGGCGTCTCGGAGATCTCGATGTACAGATCGCCCGCCGGTCCACCGCCCGGGCCGACCTCACCCTGACCGGCCAGCCGGATGCGCATGCCGTCCTCGATGCCGGCCGGCACGTCGACGGTCTTGGTCCGCCGGGCACGGACGCGGCCCTCGGCGCCGCAGGTCTGGCACGGCGAGGGGATCTGCTCGCCGGTGCCGCCGCAGGCCGAGCAGGCCCGGGTCGTCATGACCTGGCCGAGGAAGGATCGCTGCACGGACTGGATCTCGCCGGCGCCGCCGCACGTGGCGCAGGTGCGCGGCGAGGTACCCGGCGCGCACCCGCTGCCGGTGCACGTCTCGCAGAGGACCGCGGTCTCGACGACGATCTCGCGCCGGGTGCCGAACGCGGCCTCCTCGAGGGTGAGCGCGACCTGCAGCAGCGCGTCGGCGCCGGGGCGGACGCGGCTGCGTCGCCCGCGGCCGCCGCTCATCGGGCCGCCGCCGCCGAAGAAGGCCTCGAAGACGTCGCCGAAGCCGGAGAACCCGCCGAACGGGTTGCCCGCGCCACCGCCCCCACCGCCACCGGCCTGGGTCAGCGGGTCGCCGCCGAGGTCGACGACGCGCCGCTTCTCGGGGTCGCGCAGCACCTCGTAGGCGGTGGTGACGGCTTTGAACCGGTCCTGTGCGGCCGGGTCGGGGTTGACGTCGGGGTGCAGCTCGCGGGCGAGTTTGCGGTACGCGCGTTTGAGCTCCTCCGGCGTCGCATCCTGCTTGACGCCGAGGATTCCGTAGTAATCGCGCGGAGTGTCAGCCACGACCCAATCCGTCCTCGCAGTGGTTGGCACTCCGATCACCGGAGTGCCAGTTCAGTGTACGGACCGAGCGCTCAGCGGTCCTCGAGCAGCGTCCCGACGTAGCGCGCGACCGCAGCCACCCGAGCCATGGTGTGCGCGTAGTCCATGCGGCGCGGCCCGAGGACACCGACGGCCCCCAGCGCCGAACCCCGCACGCCGTACCCGGTGGAGACCACCGAGGCGTTCGCCAGCCCCTCGTACTGCGTCTCGTTGCCGATCTGCACGATGATCCGGCTCGTCGCGACCGAGGCGTCGAGCAGGCGCAGCAGCACCACCTGCTCCTCGAGCGCCTCGAGCACGGGGCGGATGGCCGGGAAGTCCAGCGCCCGCTCCGTGAGGTTGGCCGTGCCGCCCATGACGATGCGGTCGCTGCTGGGCTCGACCAGCACCTCGAGCAGGACTGAGGTCAGCGTGGCGACCAGGCCGCGCAGCTGCGGGGGCACCTCCCCGGGCAGCTCGCCGATCAAGCCCGGCGCCTCGGACAGCAGGCGGTCGCGGAGCAGGCCGTTGATCGCCGAACGCAGGTCGTAGACGACGTCCTCGCCGACGTCGGCCGGCAGCTCGACGATGCGTTGCTCGACGCGGCCGGTGTCGGTGATGAGCACCAGGGTCAGCCGGGCCGGGGTGAGCATGACCAGCTCGACGTGCCGGATGCGGCTCGCCGACAGCGAGGGGTAGCGGACGACGGCGACGTTGCGGGTCAGCTGGGCCAGCGTGCGAACGGCCCGGCGCAACACGTCGTCGAGGTCGACGGCACCGTCGAGGAAGGTGTGGATCGCGCGCCGTTCGACGCCGGACAGCGGCTTGATCTCGGTGAGGCTGTCGACGAACATCCGGTACCCGGCATCGGTCGGGACCCGCCCCGCGCTGGTGTGCGGCTGGTGGATGAGGCCGTCATCCTCCAGCGCCGCCATGTCGTTACGGATCGTCGCCGGCGACACGCCCAGGTTGTGCCGGTCGAGCAGCGCCTTGCTGCCGACGGGCTCGTTGGTGGCGATGTAGTCGGACACGATCGCGCGTAGTACCTCGAGCTTGCGCTCCTCGACACTCACGGCGTCGCACCCTCCCTCGGCTGTTCGACCACCTCCAGTTTAGGGCGGCAAATCCGTGGGCGCGGACGATAGGGTCGGACGGACCTGGCGAGCCGGTGTGGTGGGGTACGGGTAGTGATCTTCAAAGCAGTGCGGGACGGTCGTCCCTACCCTGACCACGGCCTGTCCGCGCGCGACTGGGCGAACGTGGCCCCGCGCACCATCAGGCTGGCCGAGCTGACCACCACGAAGCGCCAGCTCGAGCTGGACCACCTGCTGGCCGAGGACTCCACCTTCTACGGCGACCTGTTCCCGCACGCTGTCGCCTACCACGACGAGGTCTACCTCGAGGACGGCCTGCACCGGGCGCTGCGGGCGGCGCTGCAGGGCCGCACCACGCTGCACGTGCGCATCCTGGATCTGGACGCGTTCCGCAGCAGCAGCCGCTGAGGGTCAGACGACCGCCAGCAGTTCCTTGACGACGGCGTCGGCCATCAGCCGGCCTCGCTGGGTCAGCACCACCCGGCCGCCGTCGACCGCGCGCTGGTCGAGCAGGCCCCAGGCGATCAGCTGCGGCAGCACGTCCTGCGAGGGCAGCGGCAGCTCGCGCACGGCCAGCCCCGCGCGCAGGCGAACGGCGAGCATCACCCGCTCGGTCGTCCGGGCCTCCTCGTCCAGGGTCTCGCGCCCGGCAGCCGGGCTGGCACCCGCGTCGACCAGCGCCGCGTAGCGCGCCGGGTGCTTGACGTTCCACCAACGGACCCCGCCCACGTGGCTGTGCGCGCCAGGGCCGAGACCCCACCAGTTCGCGTCCGTCCAGTACAGCTCGTTGTGGCGGCACCGGGCCTCCGCGTCCAGGGCCCAGTTCGAGATCTCGTACCACCCGAAACCCGCCGAACTCAGCCGCTCGTCGGCCAGGACGTAGCGGTCGGCGAGCACGTCGTCGTCGGGCGCCGGCACCACGCCACGCGCCACCTGCCCGGCGAGCGCGGTGCCCTGCTCGACGACGAGGGCGTAGGCGCTGACGTGGTCCGGGCCGGCGCCGATCGCGGCGTCCAGCGAGGTCTCCCAGTCGGCGTCCGTCTCGTAGGGCGCGCCATAGATGAGATCGAGGTTGACGTGCTCGAAACCGGCGGCGCGGGCCTCGGCGACGGCCTCCTCGGGCCGGCCGGGCCGGTGCCGCCGGTCCAGCACGGCCAGCACCTTCGGGACGGCGGACTGCATGCCCATCGACAGCCGGGTGAACCCCACCTCCCGCAACCGGGCGAGGTAGGACGGCGTGAGGGTCTCCGGGTTGGCCTCGGTGGTGATCTCGGCGCCCGGGGCGAGCTCGAAGCGCGCCGCGATCTCGTCGATGACCAGCCCGAGGTGCTCGGCCGGCAGCAGCGTCGGGGTGCCACCGCCGACGAACACCGTCGACACCGGCGGGATGTCACGCTGACCGACGCCCAGGACCTCGGCGGCCAGGCGCACCTCGCGCAGCAGCACGTCGGCGTAGGAGTGCCGGCTCACCCCGTTGCCGAGCTCGGAGGCGGTGTAGGTGTTGAAGTCGCAGTACCCGCAGCGCGTCTCGCAGAACGGCACGTGGACGTAGATGCCGAGCGGCCGCTCGGCGAGTTCGTCGAGCGCACGGAGCGGCAAACGCCCGTCGGGCGGTGGCGGGTCGCCTTGGGGCAGGGTGGACGGCACGTGTCCAGTGTGCGCGCCGTGGGGCGCGGGACGGCGGCGGCGCGGCGGGCTCAGCCGACGATGACGCGCACCGGGTGGGGGCCGTGCGCGGTGTCGGCCTCAGCCGTCATCAGGACCTTGATCAGGTGTGACAGGTCGGAGCCGTCCAACGCGAAGCGCAGCGGCACCCGGACCGTGACCGGTCCGGCCGGCATCCAGGACAGGTCGCGCAGCACGTCGACCAGCCCGTCCGCGTTCGGGGCGGCCCACGCCGGCGCGCGCACCTGGACGTAGACGTCGGCGATCGCCTCGGGCAACGACCCGGCCTGCCTGGCACTCGTCATGTGTTCACGTCCACGCGTACAAAGGTCTCGTAATGATCGCCGGTGTACCAGTACTCGCCCCGATTTCCCCGCACGAGTCGCCGCGCGCCGCGCGTGTGCTCACCCGGCGTCGGCACCGTGTACTCGTGGTAATAGCCGTCCGGCTCGCGGGGCAGGTCGTGGTTCAGGTTGTGATAGACCACTCCGTCATTGGCGGGGTACGGGAACGGGCCACCCGCCTGGACGAGCCGCACCGTCTGCGCCGCCTGCGCCGGGAGCGATGACAGCGCTACCCCGCGCGCGGCCGCCGACGCCGACCGGGACGCCGCACTCGAGGAGGCTGAGGCCGACGCCGACGAGAAAGGCGTCCCCGTTCCCTGGTCGGACTCGAGTCCCTTCACGACATAGGCGACCACCAGGGCGGCGACCAGCACGACCAGCGCGATCAGCGGCCGGCGGGTCCGGCGGAGGCGACTGCGCACGAGCGCAGACTCTAGGCCGCGCCCGGGTACCGGCTGTGCACGCGATCGGTCACCCCGCCCGCACGGCGCCAGCCGCCGGTGCTTCGATCTGATCATGGGTGACTCTCTGAGCGCGACCACGATCACGATCCCGGGCCACGGCGGCGACGAGGTCCAGGCCTATCTCGCGAGGCCCGATGACGGCGCCCGGTCACGCGGCGGCGTCGTGGTCATCCACCACATGCCCGGTTACGACCGGGCCACCAAGGAGATCGTCCGACGTTTCGCCGAGCTCGGCTACGACGCGATCTGCCCCAACCTGTACTGGCGCGAGGCCCCGGACGCCGCCCCCGACGACGCGGCCGCGGTCGCCCGGGCCAACGGCGGGGTACCGGACGAGCAGCTGGTCGGTGACGTCGGCGGGGCGGCGGCCTACCTGCGCGGACTGGACACCTCGAACGGCAAGGTCGGCGTCATCGGCTACTGCTCGGGCGGCCGTCAGTCGGTGCTCGCCGCGTGCCACGTCGACCTCGACGCCGCCGTCGATTGCTACGGCGCCTTCGTCACCGGCACTCCCCCGGCCGAGTTCCCGCTCAAGGTGACCAACCTCAACGACCAGATCCCGGAGCTGCGCTGCCCGGTGCTCGGCCTGTTCGGCAACGACGACAAGTACCCGACACCCGCCCACGTCGACGAGTTCGAGCAGCTGCTGAAGGACAACGGCAAGACCTACGAGTTCCACCGCTACGACGGCGCCGGGCACGCGTTCTTCTCCGTCGACCGCCCGTCGTACCGCGTCGAGGCGGCGAACGACGGCTGGGAACGCATCCAGGCCTTCTATGCGACGAATCTCGGCTGACCGGAGGACACGCCATGTGCACCTACGCCACCCTGCAGACCACGCTCGACGGCAGCGCGAAGGGGCCGGGCGACTCCTGGTTCCGAATCTCCGACGTCACGGTCTACTTCGACCATCCCGTCCACGCGATGGCCGACCACACCCTGAACATCGACCTCGCCGCCCCCACCAAGGGTCCCGGGCAGCGCGTCGCCCTCGAGCTGACCGCGGCCTCGGCCCGCGAGCTGGTCAGCGCGATCCAGGCCGCGCTCGACAGCGCCCCGGCCGAGCTCACCGCCTGATCGTCGTTAGGGTCGGACCATGCGCGCCGTCTACGCCGAGTCCCTGAACGCCGACGACCCGCTGGCGGGACTCCGCGTCGGCGACCAGCCCGAGCCGGAGCCGCCGGAGGGTTGGACGCGCGTCGCCGTCAAGGCCGCGAGCCTGAACCACCACGACCTGTGGACGTTGCGCGGGGTCGGCATCAAGGCCGAGCAGTTGCCGATGATCCTGGGCTGCGACGCTGCGGGCATCGACGAGGCGACCGGCGACGAGGTCGTCGTGCACTCGGTGATCAACGCGCCGGGCTGGGAGGGCGACGACACCGTCGACCCCAAGCGGTCGCTGCTGTCGGAGAAGCACCAGGGCTCACTGGCCGAGTACGTGATCGTGCCGACCCGCAACGTCGTCCCCAAGCCCGCGGACCTGTCGTGGGGCGAGGCGGCCTGCCTGTCGACCGCGTGGCTGACCGCCTACCGGATGCTGTTCACCAAGTCCGGGCTCAAGCCGGGGCAGACGGTGCTGGTGCAGGGCGCCAGCGGCGGCGTCGCCACCGCGTGCATCTCGATGGCCCGCGCGGCCGGCCTTCGCGTGCTCGCCACGGCGCGCACGGAGGACAAGCAGGCGCGCGCCCTCGAGCTCGGTGCGCACGAGGCATTCGCCAGCGGCGACCGGTTGCCGGAGAAGGTCGACGCCGTGATGGAGACCATCGGCGAGGCGACCTACGCCCACTCCGCGCGCTCGCTGAAGCCCGGCGGACGCATCGTCATCTCGGGAGCGACGTCCGGCCCGAACCCACCGGCCGACCTCAACCGCTTCTTCTTCCTGCAGCTCGAACTGGTCGGCTCCACCATGGGCACCAAGAACGAGCTGCAGCAGCTGATCGCCTTCCTGCACGCCACCGGCCTGCGTCCCACCATCGACCGCACGCTGCCGCTGGAGCAGGCGGCCGACGGGCTGGCCGCGATGGCGTCCGGCGATCTCGTCGGCAAGATCGTCCTCGAGGTCTGACCGCGGCGTCAGCCGCCGGCCCGACTACCTCTTGACGTCGGCGGAGTCGCCGGTCGAGAGCGCGGCGATGAAGGCCTCCTGCGGCACCTCGACCCGGCCGACCATCTTCATCCGCTTCTTGCCCTCCTTCTGCTTCTCCAGCAGCTTGCGCTTGCGGGTGATGTCACCGCCGTAGCACTTGGCCAGCACGTCCTTGCGGATCGCACTGATGTTCTCTCGAGCGATCACCCGCGAGCCGATCGCGGCCTGGATCGGCACCTCGAACTGCTGGCGCGGGATGAGCTTGCGCAGCTTCGAGGTCATCAACGTCCCGTAGGCGTAGGCCTTGTCCTTGTGGACGATCGCCGAGAACGCATCGACGGTCTCGCCCTGCAGCAGCACGTCGACCTTGACCAGGTCCGACGCCTGCTCGCCGGCGAGCTCGTAGTCGAGACTGGCATACCCTCGGGTACGGGACTTCAGCTGGTCGAAGAAGTCGAAGATGATCTCGGCGAGCGGCAGCGTGTAGCGCAGCTCGACGCGGGTCTCGGACAGATAGTCCATGCCGCCGAGCGCGCCTCGGCGGTCCTGGCAGAGCTCCATGATCGAACCGATGTAGTCGCTGGGCGCGATGATCATCGCCTTGACAACGGGCTCGTGGGTGTCGGCGATCTTCTTGCCGCTGGGCCAGTCCGACGGGTTGGTGACGATGTGCTCGGTTCCGTCCTCGAGGACGACGCGATAGACGACGTTCGGGGCGGTGCTGATGAGGTCGAGGCCGAACTCACGCTCGAGCCGGTCGCGGGTGATCTCGAGGTGCAGCAGGCCGAGGAACCCGCAGCGGAAACCGAAGCCGAGCGCCGCGCTCGTCTCCGGCTCGTAGACCAGGGCCGCGTCGTTGAGGCGCAACCTGTCCAGCGCGTCGCGCAGCAGCGGGTAGTCCGACCCGTCGATCGGATACAGCCCGGAGTACACCATCGGCCGCGGGTCGCGGTATCCGCCGAGCGACGCGGTCGCCGGCTTGCCGGCGTCGGTGACGGTGTCCCCGACACGTGACTGCCGTACGTCCTTGACCCCGGTGATCAGGTAGCCGACCTCGCCGACCGACAGCCCGTCGGTCGGCACCGGCTCGGGCGAGATCACCCCGATCTCGAGCAGCTCGTGCGTCGCGCCCGTGGACATCATCTTGATCCGCTGACGCGGGGTGAACCGTCCGTCGATGACCCGGATGTAGGTGATGACCCCGCGGTAGATGTCGTAGACGGAATCGAAGATCATTGCGCGCGGCGGGGCATCGGCGGCGCCCACCGGCGCCGGGACCTCGCGACAGATCAGGTCGAGCACCGCCTCGACGCCCTGCCCGGTCTTGGCGCTCACCCGCAGCACGTCGTCCGGCTCGCAACCGATGATGTGCGCGATCTCGGCGGCGTACAGGTCGGGCTGCGCGGCCGGCAGGTCGATCTTGTTCAGCACCGGGATGATGTGCAGGTCGTTCTCGAGGGCGAGGTAGAGGTTCGCCAGTGTCTGGGCCTCGATGCCCTGCGCCGCGTCGACGAGCAGGATCGCGCCCTCGCAGGCGGCGAGCGAGCGCGAGACCTCGTAGGTGAAGTCGACGTGGCCGGGGGTGTCGATCATGTCAAGGACGTACTCGAGCCCGTCCTGCTTGCTCGTCCACGGCATGCGGACGTTCTGCGACTTGATGGTGATGCCGCGCTCGCGCTCGATGTCCATGCGGTCGAGGTACTGCGCCCGGGCGTGCCGCTCGTCGACGACACCGGTCAGCTGCAGCATGCGGTCGGCGAGCGTCGACTTGCCGTGGTCGATGTGCGCGATGATGCAGAAGTTGCGGATCCGCGTGGGATCGGTCCGGCCGCCGGGTGCTGCGGTCGGCGAGGTGGTCACGATGTCAGGGCTCCGTCAATGCTCCGGCGGTCGGTCGGGCTGGCTTCCATGGTCTCACGACGGCGGTGGCACCTCCGACGTCGCGTCGCGCCCCGCGGCGCTCAGGCCTGGTGCCGCGCCCGGTTCTCGAGCACCGTGGCGACGTGGCGTTCGGCCCAGTCCTGCACCACCCGCAGCGGCTCGCGTAGCGACCGGCCGAGATCGGTGAGGGCGTACTCGACGCGCGGCGGCACCTCGGCGTAGACGGTGCGGGTGACCAGTCCGTCGCGCTCCAGCGCGCGCAGGGTGTCGGTCAGCACTTTGGGGGCGACGCCGCCGATCCGCTGGCGCAGCTCGCCGAAGCGCAGGGTCTGCTCGTCGAGTACGAGCACGACCAGCCCCGTCCACTTCTCGGCGATGCGGTCGAGGACCAGCCGGCTCGGGCAGGCGGGGTCCAGGACGTTGCCGGGCATCGGTACCACGAGGTAACTATGGCACTTTGCAGTACTCGGTTACCAATCGTTACCGTCGGCACCGACACCGACGAGGAACGAGGACACCATGAAGATTGCCGTGTACGGAGCGACCGGGCGCGCCGGGTCGACGATCGTGGCCGAGGCGTCGCACCGCGGGCACGACGTCGTTGCGCTGAGCCGGCACGAGCCGGCCGAACCCCTTGCCGGAGCGAGCTGGCAGCACGGCGACCTCGCCGACCCCGCGTCGGTGCAGCAGGTCGCCGGCACGGTCGATGCCGTTGTCACCGCGAACGGCCCGTCGCGCGTACCGGGCGAGAACCCGGACGACTTCGCCACCCTCATCCGGGGCGTGGCCGGCGCCGTCGGCAGCACCCGGCTGATCGTCGTCGGCGGTGCCGGGAGCCTGCTGGACGGATCGGGCGAGCGGCTCGTCGACGGGCCCGAGTTCCCGGACGGGTACAGGGCGGAGGCACGCGCCAGCGCGGCCGCCCTGGAGTGGCTGCGCGGCACCGACGGGTCGCTGGACTGGACCTACGTGTCCCCCGCCCCGGTCATCGACTTCGGCGACCGGACCGGCAGCTACTGGGTGGCCGACGACACCCCGGCCGGGTCGTTCATCTCCTTCGAGGACTATGCCGTCGCCCTGGTCGACGAACTGGAACGGCCGGCGCACCGGCGCGCCCGCTTCACGGTCGCCACCTCCTGAACGGTCCGGATACGACGACGGGGCGGAGCGGACGGATCGAGGCGTCCACTCCGTCCCGTCGTCGCACCGGGCGGTGCCGCAGAACTCAGTTGCGGTGGAACAGTCCGTGCTTCTTGCCGCTGCGCTGGGGCTGCTCGTCCGGGCCGCCCTGGGCCGGGACGGGCTGGCCCTGCTGGGGCTGCGGGACCGGCTGGGCCTGGGGCTGGTAGGGCTGCGGCTGCTGGTAGCCGGCGGGCTGGTTGTACCCGGCCGGCTGCTCGTACCCGCCGGGCTGTTGCTGGTAGCCCGCAGGCTGCTGCTGGTATCCGACACCCTGTTCGTGGGCGCCGGCGGTGTGGGCGGGATGGACCGGGCCGTTCTCGCGCGGTGCATTCGGGTCGTCACCGCCGCGGGGCTCGTTGACCCCCTGCTGGGCGCCGTCGCCGGCGACCTGCTCGCGGTCGTTCGGGTCGCCGTCGTGGCGGGCCTCGCGCTTGTCCTCCTGCTTGGCCTCACGGCGGGACTCGTGCCGGTCCTCGGCGTTCGCCGCGGCCGCACCGACTCCTGCACCAGCTCCTGCACCCGCGGCACCGGGACCGAATCCCTCGCCGCCCTGGGCCTGAGCGGCCTCCCGCTCACGCCGGTCGGCCTCGAGCGCCTCCGCCTCGCGGCGTTCGGCAGCGCGGGCGTCGCGCAGCGACACCACGGAGAGGCGGCCGAACGCTGTCGAGGCCACGTAGACGATCACGACGCCGAGCAGGGTGAACAGCGTGAGGGTCTCCAGGACCCGCACGGCGTTGTGGCTTCCGGCCGGAGTGCCCGGGGAACCGATGTGCCAGGTCTTCTCGAGCTCCGGGCCGACGGCGAACCAGCCGCCGGCGATGATGCCGAGCCACGCGCCGAACAGGTTGGCCGAGCGGCTGGCGCTGAAGAGCAGCAGCAGGCCGCCGAGCACGGCGGCAGCGCCGGGCGCGACCTCGAGCCACCCGCGCGCGGAAGTCCAGTGCCACGCCTTGTCCGGCGTGTAGGAGAAGTTGAAGTAGGGGCCGACGAAGGGGATCAGGGCGCCCCAAACGCCCAGGATCACCAGCAGCAGGCCGCTCGTGGCACCGCGGGTCCGGGGTACGCGCCGTCGCGGGCCCGGGGTGAGGTTCTTCGCCATCATGTCCTCCTGCTCGACCGGCCCCGCCTCGTGCTTCCCCGGTCGGGGTTGCGCGTGCCGATGGGGCTCGGTGTCGTGCCGTCCTGCGCCGTCCCGGCAGACGGTCGTTCGGAACTTCTGTTCCACTTCTGTACCTAGGGCATACCCGGACTTCCCGTGCCATACGCCGCGGGTCGAGGCCCGCGGCCGGCCCGTGATTCGGCCCGCGGTCCGTCCGCTCGGGCGGCCCTCACCGGCATCGGGAACCGGGCCGTCTCCCGGCTAACCTGCACCCATGCGCGAGATCGTGGTGTTCTCCGGCAGCGCCCACCGCCCGCTCGCGCAGGCCATCTGCAACGCGATGGGCGTCCCGCTGTCGAACACCGACATCCGGCGCTTCAGCAACGACTGCCTGTACGTGCAGCTGCACGAGAACTGCCGGCAGAACGAGGTCTACGTCATCCAGCCGCTGGTGCCGCCGACGCAGGAGCACCTGATGGAGCTGCTGCTCATGCTGGACGCGGCCCGCGGCGCGTCCGCGGCCCAGGTCACCGCAGTGATCCCGCACTACGCCTACGCGCGGTCGGACAAGAAGGACGCCTCGCGGATCTCGATCGCCGGTCGCCTCGTGGCCGACATGATCACCGCGGCGGGCGCCGACCGCGTGCTGACCATGACGCTGCACGCCCCGCAGGTGCACGGCTTCTTCTCGGTCCCGGTCGACCACCTGACCGCCATCGGTGAGCTGGCCGACCACTTCCGCACCCGGGACCTCACCAACTCCGTCGTCGTCTCCCCCGACCTCGGCAACGCCAAGACGGCGACGCAGTTCGCCCGCCTGCTCGGACTGCCGGTGGCGGCGGGGTCCAAGCAGCGGCTCGACGACGACCGGGTCGTCATCGACGCGATCGTCGGCGACGTCCGCGGCAAGCGGGCGATCGTGCTCGACGACGAGATCGCCACCGGCGGGTCGATCGTCGAGCTGCTCGACCGCCTCGCCGACCAGAACTGCACCGAGGCCGCCATCGCGTGCACGCACGGGCTGTTCGCCGGCAAGGCGGTGGAGCGGCTGCGGGACCACCCGATGGTGTCCGAGGTGGTCACGACCGACACCGTCCCGCCGCCGTCGCAGGACTGGCCGTCGCTGACGGTCCGCTCCGTCGCGCCGCTGTTCGCCGAGGCCATCGCCCGCATCCACGGCGGCGAGTCGATCAGCAGCATGTTCGCCGAGGTCGACCCCACGCACGGGCCGCCGCAGCCGCAGCTGCCCTTCGCGTGACGGCCCGTCCGGGCGATCGGGCAGTATGGGCGCCATGACCGACCCTCGTGCCGCCGTCGAATTCCGCCTGCCCGCCGTCCAACTGAAGGTGGGCGACCTCGTCAACACGACCCCCGGTGAGGACGACTGGCAGGAGGTCGTCGGCGTCTACCGCTCCGAGTCCGACGCGCTGTCCACCGAGATCCGCACGCTGGTCGGCGCGCTGCACGGGCGCTACGTCGTGGTGCAGCTCACCGACCTCGCCCCGGTCGACGGCGGCGTGTACTTCGGCGACGACGGCGCGGCCATGATCTACGGCGACGACGAGGACGGGGACCAGGCTGTGACCGAGGTCGTCAGCACCAGCGACGGGCTGCGCACCTACCTGTACACGAAGTACGAGCTGGTCAGCGTCCGCGCCGTCTGAGGAGCTCGTCCGCGTCCCATGGATAAGCGGGATTTGGGCCCGTCCCGACGCCGCTGGTAACCTGGCACGGTTGTCTGCTCACCGGCTGTCCGGGTTCGACGCGGACTCCCGATCGAACACCAATCAGACCAGACGTCAAGGATCTTCGTGGCCAACATCAAGTCCCAGATCAAGCGCATCCGCACCAACGAGATCGCGCGCCAGCGGAACAAGAGCGTGAAGTCGTCGCTGAAGACGGCTGTCCGCCACTTCCGCGAGGCCGCCGATTCCGGTGACCGCGAGGCCGCGAGCAAGGCGCTCGCCGTCGCTTCGCGCGAGCTGGACAAGGCCGCCGGTAAGGGCGTCATCCACGCCAACCAGGCCGCCAACAAGAAGTCGGCGATGGCGCAGCGCGCCAACGCGCTCTGACGCATCGCCGCCGAGGCGCCTCGCCTCACGCACCGCTACCGAGCGGGCCGGGTTCCCACCCGGCCCGCTCGTCGCGTCTGCGCCCTCTGCGCAGTTCTGGGCCTGCGTGCGACGACGCGACTCAGTGCACGGCGCGGGCGGCGCCGAGTCGCCGGATCGCATGCTCCAACGCCCACCCCGGATCCACGGCGGCGCCCTTGACGTCCGCGTTGAGCGTGGCGACGACACCAAGGGCCCGGCGCAGCCCGGGCTCGCTCCAACCGCGGGCCTGACCGCCGGCCCGCTTCACCTTCCACGGCGGCATGCCGAGCCGGCGCGCCAGGTCGTACTCGCTGCCGCGCCCGGCGGACCAAACCCGCGCCACCGACCGGACGCCGTCGGCCAGCGCGTCGGCGATCACCACGTGCGGAACGCCGACGTCCAGGGCGTAGCGCAGCGCCACCAGGGCCGGCCCGCTGCGCCCGACGACGGCGAGGTCGGCCACGGCGAAGCCGCTGACCTCGGCGCGGCCGGTGTGAAAGGCCCGCACCACGTCCAGCGTCACCTCACCGCCGGAGTCGCTGACCAGCTGATTCGCGACGGCGGCGAGCTCGCGCAGGTCGCTGCCGACCGCGTCGAGCAGAGCGCTCAGCGCGTCGGGGCCGATGCGGCCACCGTGCAGCCGGATCTCGTTGCGCACGAAGTCGGCCCGCTCGTCGGGCCGGGTCAGCTTGGTGCAGCCGATCTCGAGCGCCTTCGCCGTGCGCGCGACATCGAGCAACGCCTTGCCCTTGGCGCCGCCGGAGTGCTGGAGCACCAGCCGAGCGCCCTCGGCCGGCACCTCGATGTAGGGCGCCAGCACCGCGAGGGCGTCCTTGCGGACGTCCTGGGCAGCGCGGATCACCATGAGCCGCGCGTCGCCGAACAACGACGGGCCGAGCGCCTCGTGCAGCTCCGAACCCTCGATCTGCCCGCCCAGCCGTTCGCTCTCGGTGACCGCCGCGTCCTCGCGGCGGGCAACGGCGGAGACCGCGCTGATGGCCCGGTCGACGAGCAGTTCCTCGTCCCCCACGAGCAGGACCACCGGCGGCAACGGGCTGGGCAGATCGTCCGGGGAGACGGTGCGCGCGGGCATGGCGTCATCCTCGCACCGCGCGCCGACAGCACCGCCCGCACGGTCACCGGACCTACGCCGGTCGCCGGCACGCCGGAGTCGACCGGATCCCGGGCGCCCACCGTGCTTGCCCGGATCCCGCGTACGACCGCCGCCGGGTGGCCGTCGCGGGCGACCACGGCGATGTCGCCGTCGCGGTCGGTGCGCAACAGCGGCACTCCGAGCCGGGCCATCTCGGCGAGCAGGACCGGCGACGGGTGGCCGTAGTCGTTGTGCGCGCCGACCGACACCACGGCGAGGGACGCGTGCACCGCGGCGAGGAAGCGCGGGTCGGAATAGGCGGAGCCGTGGTGCGGCACCTTGAGCACGTCGGCCCGCAGGTCCGCCCCGGAGCGCAGCAGCGCCTGCTGCGCCTCGATCTCGGCATCGCCCGGCAGCATGATGCGCAGCCCGTCGACGGTGGCCTTCAGGATCAGCGACGAGTTGTTGGGGTCCGAACGGGTGTCGTGGAAGGGCGCGGCCGGGCCGAGCACGTCCAGCCGGACGCGCCCGACCTGTATGTGGGTGCCGACGCTCGGCGTGCGCACGCTCAGACCCAACGCCTTGGTGACCGACCGCACGATCTGCGAACCGGACTCGGGGGCGTCGAGCGGGCCGGCCAGCATCGCGCCCACCGTGCGAGCGCGCACCGCGCCCGGCAACCCGGCGACGTGGTCGAGATGGAAGTGAGTGAGCACCAGCAGCGGGATGTCGGTGACCCCGAGATCGTCGAGGCATCGGTCGATCGGCACGGGATCGGGCCCGGCGTCGATCTCGACCGCGGCGCCCGGGCCGGCGTTCAGCACCAGCGCGTCGCCCTGACCGACGTCGCACGCCACGAACACCCAGCCCGGCGGCGGCCAGGTCGAGACGACCGCGCGCACCGGGAACAGCACGATCGCGGCCGTCACCGCCGCCACCGCGAGCAGCAGGCGCAGGCCCGCATGCGATGCCAGCAACCACAACGCGGCCGTGACGAGCAGCAGCAGCATCCCGCCGGCTGCTCCGGAGGGCCAGGGGACGGTGGCCCCGTGCAGGCCGCCGAAGAAGTCGGCGACCCCCACCAGCCAGCGGCACGGCCACCCTGCGGCCCAGGCCAGCACCTGCCCGGCCGGCAGTGCCACCGGGGCGACGACGGCCGCACCGAAGCCCAGCACCGTCGTCACCGCCACAACCGGCTCGGCGAGCACGTTCGCCGGTACCGCCACGACGCTGACCTGTCCGGAGATCCCGGCGATCACCGGCGCCGTCACCAGGTGCGCCGCGGCCGCCACGGCGACCGACTCGGCGACGCCGGGCGGTACGTGCCGGCGCCGCAGCGCCTGCGCCCACCCCGGCGCCACGAGCAGCAACGCGCCGGTGGCCAGTACGGACATCGCGAACGAGGCGGTGGCGGCGAGCTGCGGATCCCATACGAGGAGCGCGAGCGTGACCGCGGACAGCGCGGGGACGGCAGCCCGCGGGCGTCCTGCCGCCAGTGCCCCGAGCGCCACCACCGCCATCAGCGCCGCCCGCAGCACCGACGGCGACGGCCGAGCCACCGCCACGAAGAGGGCGAGCACTGCCACCCCGGCCGCCGCGCAGATCCAGGGGCGGACTCGGAGCCGGCGCAACGCGAGGACGACGGTCCCGATGAGCAGGCTGCAGTTGGTGCCGCTGACCGCCACGAGGTGCGTGAGCCCGGCCAGCCGGAAGTGCTCGGCCAGCACGGGGTCGAGGTTGGCGGTGTCCCCGTCGACGAGGCCCGGCAGCAACCCTCGCTCCTCGCCGGGCAAGCCGGCCACCGCCCGGCGCAGCGCCGCCCGCACGCCCCCGGCGGCGCGCTGCCACCACGGTGGGCGGCCCAGCAGGTGCGGCGGCCGGTGGCTGAACAACGCGACGGACAGCGCGGCAGGGTCCAACGGCGGTTGCAGCGTGCCCTCGACGGCGACCCGTTGCCCGGGCAGGACATCCCGCCAGGACCGGGCGTCACCGAGGATCACGACGTCGCCGTCCGTCGGTGTCGCGATGCCGCCGACGGACAGCGTCGACGCGGTGCCACGGATCTCGGCCCGCGCGACTCCCCCGGTGCCGTGCGCCGCCAGCGTCACCGGGTCGCTGTCGACGGTCAGTGTCAGGGTCACCGCGGCGTGCCGCCACGCCTGCTGCACCAGTGGCGAGGCCCGCGCGTGCCCGATGCGCGCCGCGAGTGGCAGCAGCACCAGGGCCGCGCACGCCGCGGCGAGCGCGACGCCGGGCGCCATCCGCGCGAAGGTCCGCGCGTGTTGGCCAGCGCACGCCGCCAGCACGCCCACCGCCAGCAGCGCGCACCCGATACCGAGCGCCAGCGACACCGCCTGCGGCCTGGCGAGGCAGGCCACGGTGGCCAGCCAGGCTGCGCCGGTGCCGATGGCGAGGCGCAGGTCGAACGGCTCGCGCTCACCCGTACCGGGCGCTCCGCGCCGAGGCACGGTCGTGCCGATCATCGCGGCACTGCGATCACACCGACACCAGCGGCCGGAGCGCCGCGTACTTCACGTCGCCGATGCCGCTGACGTCGTTGAGCTGGTCGGCGCTGGTGAAGTGACCGTGCGCGCTGCGCCAGTCCAGGATGTGCTGCGCCAGGACCGGGCCCACCCCGGGCAGCGTCTGCAACTGCTCGGCGGTGGCGCTGTTGAGGTCCACCGGTCCGCTCGAGGCGGCACCCGCCTTGTCACCGGCGGCCGGGCTCGCCGTACCCGCTGCCGGCACAGCGGCCGCGGCGGCGGCAGCCGGCAGTCCGACGACGATCTGCTGCCCGTCGGTCACCCGTGCCGCGAGATTGAGACTCGTCAGGTCGACGCCCGGTCGGGCCCCGCCAGCGGCCGAGATCGCGTCGTCGATCCGCGCGCCCACCGCCAGGTGGTACAGCCCCGGCCGGCGCACCTTGCCGGCTACGTCGACAACCACGTCGCCGACCGCGGACCCTGTCGCCGCCAGCCCCGCGGACAGCGACGGAGCGTCCGACGCTGCCCTCGACACCGCACTTGTCCCCGACCCGGACGCGGCCGCGGTGGCGCCGTCGGTCCCCACCAGCGACGACCCCACCAACGACGACCCCGGCACCGACGGCACGCGCGCCGACACCGCGACCGCGCGTGGCCGGGCCGCCATCAGCCACACGCCGGCGACGACCGCCGCCACGAGCACCGCGCCCACAACCCCGAGCGCCGCGCGCCGTCCCGGATCCACGCGGACCGGCACCCGCGCCGCCCACCGCTGCAGCCACCCGGGTACCCGCGACCGGCGTTCGTCCGACCCGGGGCCGTCGCGCGGCTCGTCCCAGCCCGTCCCGAGGAGGGCCCGGACCCGCTCGGCCACCCGCTCCGACTCGTTCCGCACCGGCCCGACGTTAGGGAGCTGCCCTACCCGGGCGCGGCGCGATCACGGCCCTGTGGACACCGCAGTGGGCTGTGCACAGAACGACGGTCGACGTCAGCAGGCCGTGCTAGGCGCCGCGATTCTGAGCATCACGTCGATTCAGCGGCGGACCAGCACCGTTCCGAGCACGCCCGGCCCGAGGTGCGCGCCGATCACCGCACCGAGCTCGGCCACCCGTGCGTCGCGCACCCGCGGGATCGCCGAGCGCAGCGACGCCAACAGCGCCTCCGCCTTCTCCGCCGCCGCGAGGTGGTGCACCGCGAGATCGACCTCGCCGTCGCCGGCGGCGGCCGCTGTCAGGTCGATCAACCGCGCCACGGCGCGGGTGGACGTCCGCACCTTCTCCAGCGGCACGATCTGGCCCTCGATCATCTGCAACAGCGGCTTGACCTTCAGCGAGGTCGCGAACAGCGCCTGCGCCGAGCCGATCCGACCACCGCGGCGCAGGTGCTCGAGGGTGTCGACGTAGAACATCGTGCGGGTGCGGTCGACGGTGGCCGTGGCGGCGCCCTGCACCGCTGCGGCACTGCCGCCGTCGGTCGCGCACCGGGCCGCCGCCAGGACCGCGTACCCCAGCCCCATCGCCGTCGAGCGCGAGTCGACGACCCGCACCGCCCCGTGTGGGAAGTCCTGCGCCGCCAGCGTCGCCGACTCCCACGTACCGGACAGCGCCGCCGACAGGTGCACCGACACGACGCGGGTCGCACCCGCCTCGAGTACCGATCGGTACATCGCCGCGAACTCGGCCGGAGTCGGGCGCGATGTGCTTACCCCGAACTTGTCGCGCAAGGCACGCGTGACATCGGTCGGGGTCACGTCCACCCCGTCGTCAACCGCCGAGCGCGCACCGAGCATCACCCGCAACGGCACGACGCGTATGCCCAGGTAGGACATCTCATCCGCGGTCAGGCAGGACGTCGAGTCGGTGACGACCGCGACCCGCTCCGCATCCACGAAGACGATCAGACCACGAAGTTGACGAGGCGGCCGGGCACGGCGACGACGCGTTTCGCCGCGCGCTCGCCCAACGCCGTCGTGACCTTGGTGTCTGCGCGGGCAGCGGCCTCCATCGCGGCGGCGTCGGCACCGGCCGCCACGGTGATCACCGAGCGGACCTTGCCGTTGACCTGCACCGGGACCTGGACGGTGTCCTCGACCAGCAGCGCCGGATCGGCCTGCGGCATCGGCTCGCGCACCAGTGAAGCCGGGTGACCCAGCCGCGACCACAGCTCCTCGGCCAGGTGCGGGGCCATCGGCGCCAGCATCAGCACGATCGATTCCGCCAGCTGCCGCGGCGCGCCGCCGCTCGGGTACTCGCCGACGACGGCGTTGTTGAGCTCGGTAATGCGGGCGATCGCGGTGTTGAAGCGGAGCGCGTCATAGGCGTCGTTCACGGCCTGCAGGGTGCGGTGCAGCTGGCGGTTCAGCGCGTCCGGGATGTCCTGGTCGGACACGTGCACCGAACCGGTCTGCTCGTCGACGACGACCCGCCACACCCGCTGCAGCAGCCGGAACGGCCCGGTGATGGTCTTCGCGTCGAACGGGCGCGACGCCTCCAGCGGGCCGCCGAACATCTCGAAGAGCCGGAACGCGTCGGCGCCGTAGTCGGCGATGAAGTCGTCGGGAGTGACGACGTTCTTCAGGCTCTTGCCGATCTTGCCGAACTCCTGGCGGACCTCGGCGCCGTCGTGGAAGTAGCGCCCGTCGGTCTCGACGATCTCGGCCGCCGGCACGTAGAAGCCGTCGGCATTGGTGTAGGCCGGCAGCTGCAACATGCCCTGGTTGACCAGGCGGTGGAACGGCTCGGACGAGGTCAGGTATCCCAGGTCGAAGAGCACCTTGTGCCAGAAGCGCGCGTACAGCAGGTGCAGCACCGCGTGCTCGACCCCGCCGACGTACAGCTCGACGCCGCCCAGCGGCCGGTCGGCATTCGGGCCCATCCAGTAACGCTCGACGTCGGGGTCGACCAGCTGCTCGTGGTTGGCGGGATCCAGGTAGCGCAACTCGTACCAGCAGGAGCCGGCCCAGTTCGGCATCGTGTTCGTCTCGCGCCGGTACTTCTTCGGCCCGTCGCCCAGGTCCAGCTCGACCTCGACCCAGTCGCTCAACCGGCCCAGGGGCGGCTCGGGCGTGGAGTCGGCATCGTCGGCCGGGAACGACTTCGGCGAAAAGTCGTCGGTCGGGGGCAGCTCGACGGGCAGCATCGAGTCCGGCAGCGGAACCGGCAGGCCCGTCTCGTCGTACACGATCGGGAACGGCTCGCCCCAGTACCGCTGGCGGCTGAACAGCCAGTCCCGCAGACGGTAGGTCGTCGCGCCCCGACCGCGCTCGATGCCCTCCAGGTAGGCAATGATCGCGGCCTTGGCCGCTGGCACGTCCATGCCGTTCAACGAGACGTCGGGGTTGCTCGAGTTGGTCGCCGGGCCGTCGCCGGTGAAGGCCTTGCCCTCCCAGCCCTGGGGCGGCGAGACGGTGCGGACGATCGGCAGCTCGAAGACCTCGGCGAACTCCCAGTCGCGCTCGTCCTGCGCCGGTACGGCCATGATCGCGCCGGTGCCGTAACCCATCAGCACGTAGTCGGCCACGAAGACCGGGATCATGGTGCCGTTGACGGGGTTCACGGCGAACGAGCCCGTGAACACGCCCGTCTTCTCACGGTCACCCGCCTGCCGGTCCAGGTCCGAGCGGCGGGACGCGGCCAGCCGGTACGCCTGGATCGCCTCGGCCGGGGTCGGTGCGCCGCCCGTCCACACCGGGCGGGTGCCGTCGGGCCACGCCGGCGCCGTCAGCGCGTCGACCATGGGATGTTCGGGCGCCAGGACCATGTAGGTCGCGCCGAACAGCGTGTCCGGACGCGTCGTGAAGACCTCGATGTCGCCGGCCGGCGAGGCGAACGAGACGTGCGCGCCGGTCGACTTGCCGATCCAGTTGCGCTGCATCGTGCGGACCTTGTCCGGCCAGTCGATCTGGTCCAGGTCACGCACCAGCCGGTCGGCGTAGGCGGTGATGCGCATGTTCCACTGCGGCAGCGGGCGGCGGAACACCGGGAAGTTGCCGCGCTCGCTGCGCCCGTCCGGGGTGACCTCCTCGTTGGACAGCACGGTGCCCAGGCCGGGCGCCCAGTTGACCATCGACTCGCTGCGGTAGACGAGGCGGTGGTTGTCGACCACCTGCCGCCGTTCCAGTTCGGTCAGCTCGGCCCACGGCCGCCCCGACGGGTTGGTGCCGACCTTCGGGCTGCGGGTTCCGGCGTCCAGCTCGGCGATCAGCTCGGCGACCGGTCGGGCCTTGTCCTGCTCGTCGTCGTACCAGGCGTTGTAGATCTGCAGGAAGATCCACTGCGTCCAGCGGTAGAACTCCGGGTCGGTGGTGTTGACGCGGCGCCGCTCGTCGTGGCCCAGGCCCAGTCGGCGCAGCTGCTTCAGGAAGACGTCGATGTTGCCGTACGTCGTGGTACGGGGGTGCTGTCCGGTCTCGACCGCGTACTGCTCGGCCGGCAGACCGAACGCGTCGAAACCCATCGTGTGCAGGACGTTGTCGCCACGCATGCGCCGGTAGCGCGCGTACACGTCGGTGCCGATGTACCCCAACGGGTGGCCGACGTGCAGGCCCGCGCCTGACGGGTACGGGAACATGTCCATGACGTAGCTGTGCCGCCCGATGGCGACCCGCTCGAAGCCCTCCGACATCGGGCCGGTCGGGTTGGGTGCGTTGAACGTGCCCTCGTCGAACCACCGCTGCTGCCACCGGGTCTCGACGGCGTCGGCCATCGCGGCGGTGTAGCGGAACGGCGGGACGTCCGCGGCCGGCGTCGCGTCGGTCATGGGTCTGGCTCCTTCGAGGTGAGTCGGTCGTCCGCACAAACGAAGAGCCCCTGCCGGTCGGCAGAGGCTCAGCCGCACTGAGATCGGATGATCGTCAGCGCGGCCCGGTAAGCAGGAGGCGGACGCCGCTCATGCCACCAGCGTACCGAAAGCGGTTCACAGGCCGGTTGCATGAGGTGCGCGCCCCGTGCTCGCTGTCCGTCGCCACCGAGCACGGGGGCACCTGACGTCAGGATAGGGGCGCGGCCCCTCCCGCCGTTGGTTGAACACTCTATGACCCGCGTCACGGTGAGCTCAACCGGCCGAACGGTCAGGCGTCGGCGTCGGCCGCATCCTCCAGAACCGGCCGATAGGCCGGTAGCGGGACGACGGTGCCGGGTGCACCGAGGTTGTGTCCGCGCAGCCGCCACACCGGGCCGGCCGCGTTGCGCAGCTCGGTGTACAGCTCGCTCCAGTGACAGTTGGCGAGCGGGCCCAGCGGGTGCGCGCTCTGTGGGATGCCCAGCAGCGCGTTGGTGGCGGCCATGGCCGTGGCGCTGTGCGTGACGAGCACGGTGGTCCCGACGTCGGGCAGGTCGCCGATCGCCGCCATCACGCGGGTGGCCACCTGCTCGCGGGTCTCGCCGCCGCGGCGGCTGACGTCGCGCCCGGCGGCCCATTCGTCGAACTCGTCGGGGAAGCGGGCCTCGACCTCGTCGCGGGTCAACCCCTCCCAGTGCCCGAGATCCCGTTCCCGCAGCCGCGCGTCCGGCATGGCCTCGAGTCCGGTGCTGGCGCCGACGACGTCCGCCGTCTCGACGGCGCGGGCGAGATCGGAGGTCATCAGCAGGTCCGGACGCAGCGCGGCCATGAGCCCGGCGACCTCGTAGGCCTGGCCGCGCCCGACCTCGTCGAGCGGCGGGTCGGCCTGGCCTTGGAAGCGGCGCTGTGCGTTCCAGGCGGTGCGGCCGTGCCGCAGCAGGATGATCCGCCGGGGCTGCACCTAGGCCGGGCCGTTCGCGGCGGCGTCGGTGAAGGGGATGAACGGGCAGTCCCTCCACAGCCGCTCGAGGGCGTAGAACGTCCGCTCCTCGGCGTGCTGCACGTGGACCACGACGTCGTTGTAGTCGAGCAGTACCCAGCGTCCGTCACGCTGGCCCTCGCGGCGGATGGGCTTGGACCCCGCCAGGCGGAGCTTCTCCTCGACGGAGTCGACGATCGCTTCCACCTGCCGCTCGTTGGAGCCGGTGGCGACGACGAAGACGTCGGTGATGGCGAGACGCTCGCTGACGTCGATGAGGACGATGTCGGTGGCGAGCTTGTCGGCGGCGGCCTGCGCGGCGGTCCGGGCGAGCGCGATGGCCTGATCGGTGGCTGTCATTTGCCCACGAGTCTACGGGCGCACCGCGCCGGCCCGACCGACTCGGTCAGCGGTAGAGCTCGTGCTTGTTGATGTACTGCACGACGCCGTCGGGCACGAGGTACCAGACCGGCCGTCCCGACGCGACCCGCTCGCGGCAGCCGCTGGACGAGATGGCCAGTGCCGGGACATCGAGCAGCGTGACCGAGTCGCTCGGCAGGTGGGCGTCGCTGAGCTCGTACCCGGGTCGCGTCACCCCGACGAAGCGCGCGAGCTGCAGCGCCTGCTCGGCGTCCTTCCAGGACAGGATCTGCGCGAGCGCGTCGGCGCCGGTGATGAAGAACAGCTCCGCCCCGGGACGCAGCTCCGCGATGTCGCGGATCGTGTCGATCGTGAACGTGGGGCCGGGCCGGTCGATGTCGGCACGGCTGACCCAGAACATCGGGTTGGACGCGGTCGCGATGACCGTCATCAGGTACCGGTGCTCGGCCGGGCTGACGACCCGTTCGGTCTTCTGCCACGGCTCGCCGGTCGGGACGAAGATGACTTCCTCGAGCCCGAACAGCGACGCAACCTCGCTGGCCGCGACGAGGTGGCCGTGGTGGATCGGGTCGAACGTGCCGCCCATGATCCCGACGCGGCGGCCGCGCCCGGTGTCCTGCCCCTGCATGCGCGCGATCCTACGGACGGCCGTCCGCCCTGCCACTCGCCCCGCCGGTCGGCCCCGCGAGTCGGCCCAGCGGGTCAGCCCCGCCGGTGAGCCAGCCGGTCAGCTCAGCCGGACCGCGGGCATGCTCAGCGGCCCGCTTCGCGGGAGCCCGAGGGCCAGCGCCAGCGCGGTCAGCTCGCCCCATGCGCTTGCCTGTACGGCCTGGGCGCGCGGGTCCTCGCTCGAACGCGGGCGTCCGAGCCGGGCGAGCGGCGGCACGTGCACCGCGGGGCGCAGGGGTGCGTCGTCCTTGAGCCCGGCCCGCTTGCGGGCGTCGGCCGCGGCGTCGCGCAGGCCGCCGAGCCGGTCGACGAGGCCGTTGCCGACCGCGTCCGCACCGGACCAGATGCGCCCACGCGCCACCTGGTGCACGTCGTCGTAGGACATCCCGCGCCCGTCCGCGACCTTCTGCACGAACTCGCCGTAGATGCGGTCGAGCATCGCCGACAGCCGCTGCCGTTCCTCGTCGGTGAAGCGGTGCCGCGGCGAGAACATCGTCGCGCCGCCGCCGTGGGCGACGGTCTCCGAGCCGAGCCCCAGCTTGTCCAGCAGCTCGCTGACGACGACCTTGCCGCCGAGCACGCCGATGGAGCCGGTGATCGTGCCCGGCTGGGCGACGATGGCGTCCGCGGCGCAGCTGACGTAGTACCCGCCGGAGCCGGCCAGCGTGCCCATCGACACCACGATCGGCTTGCCGGCCCGGCGCGTCAGCTCCACCTCGCGCCAGATGGTGTCCGACGCGACGGCCGACCCGCCCGGGGAGTCGACCCGGAAGACGACAGCCTTGGCGTGGTCGCTCTCGCGCGCCGCGCGCAGCGCCGAGCTGACGGTGTCGCTGCCCAGTTGCGGGCCGCGTGCGCCCTGCTTGCTGCGGCCCATGACGATCTCCCCGTGGGCCTCGACGAGGGCGACGAAGTCCTTGGAGCGGCGGACGGCCTGCACCGGGCTGCGGTGCGGCGACCACTGGTCGGCGAACAGCAGCTGCGCGTCGTCGCCGGCCCGCTGCCGCACGTGCGCGTAGACCTCGTCGCGGTAGCCGAGGCGGTCGACGAGCCTGGCCTCGAGGGCATCGGCGGCCGCGAGCGGCGAACGTCCGGTGAGCTGGCGAACGGTGTCGGCGTCGAGGCCGCGGGCCGGTGCGATCGTGGCGACGGCGTGCTCCCACAGCGACTCGACGACGCGGTCGAGGGCGGCGCGACCTTCCGGGGTCGACTCGTGCCGCATGATGCGGTCGGCGGCGCTCTTGTACTCGTAGCGCTTGTCCAGCTGGGGTTCGATGCCGATCTTGTCGAGCGCGCCGCGCAGGAAGGTCGTGTCGGCGGCGACGCCCTGCAGCCCGACCTGTCCGGACGGCTGGAGCCACACCTCGCTGCACGCGGTCGCGAGCGTGTAGGCCGGCGTGCCGTTGCCCTCCTCGCCGAAGGACTCCGCCCAGGCCACCGAGGGCTTGCCCGAGGCCGTGAAGCGGGCG
Source organism: uncultured Actinomycetota bacterium (assembly GCA_963787985.1). GTDB lineage: Bacteria > Actinomycetota > Actinomycetes > Mycobacteriales > Jatrophihabitantaceae > Jatrophihabitans. The sequence continues at coordinate 1,225,567 of CAWBEL010000004.1, forward strand.
ATGCCGTCGCGGATCTCCTGCACCGTCGCCCAGGGCAGCGCGGTGCCGACCTTGACGACCAGTGCCTTGACCCGCGCGTCGTCACCGGCCTCGTACAGCGTGCGCAGCACGGCCTTGAGCCGCGGGCGGCGCCGGTTGCGCAGCTTGCCGATCGGGTCGTCGGGTTCGACCTCGATGGGCGCGGTGGTGAGGTCGAGCTCGAGGATCAGGGGCGGACGGCGTCCTGGGAGCGAGGCCATGCGTCCACGCTAGTCAGCGGGTGGTGGTGCGCCTCAGGACCGCCGGGTGGCGAGCGTCTTCTCGTCGTGCTCGGCCAGGGCGTTGGCGACGGTCGCGCCGGCGCGTGTCCAGGCGGTGCGGGTGGCGGGGGCCAGCTCGCTCCACCGGATCGGGCCGCCGTGCGCCAGCTCGGTGTCGAACGGGATCTCGACCACCGAGCGGGTGCGGTTGCGGAAGTGGTCGAGCAGCTGCTCGCGCACGGAGCGGTCGACGGTCGGGTCGGCCGCGGTCAGGACGGTGACGGCGTTGCGGGCGAGCTCTTCGCGCCCGGTCTGTGCCAGATGGTCCAGCACCCAGGACCCGCTGTACCCCACGTCGCGCTGGTAGGACGAGACGACCACGACGAGGTCGGCCTTGTTGACCGCCGCCTGCCAATTCGGCGACCGTACGTTGTTGCCGGTGTCGACCACGATGAGCCGGTAGAAGCGCTGCAGCACCTGGTGCAGTCGCTCGAACTCCTCGTCGCCGATCTGCGACATGTTGGCGGGGTTGTCGTCGCTGACGAGGGCGTCGAAGTGTGAGTCGGGCTGCGAGCGCACGTAGTAGCTCAGGTCGCCGACCCGCGCGTCCGAGCGCTCGAACTGGGGCAGGTCACTCAACAGGTCCCATACCGTCGCCCGCTTGGCGTCGGGATTGCTGACGCGGACGGCGAGCGTGCCGCGCGTCTCGTTGTCGTCCCACCCCACGACGTATCCGCCGCGGTGTGCGCCGAAGGCCGCCGAGAGGCAGATGGTGGTCGGTGTCTTGCCGGCGCCGCCCTTGGGCTGCACCACCACCACGGTCATCGGGCGGGAGAAGCTGCGCTTGATCTCGGTCTCGGCGTGCCGCGACGCGACCTCGGCGGGGCTCGCCTTGGCCTTGATCAGGCCGCCGCTGGCACGGTTCATGCGCCCGCGCCAGCCCCAGGTCGCGGGCTGGGCCGCCAACGGCGAGTCGGGCCGGACGAGCAGGTCCTCGGGACGCGGGACGGGCGGCCGCGAGGGCGCCGGCGGTGCGACCTGCTGCTGCGGCCCGAACTGCTGCTGCGGGACGAGCTGCTGGGACGGCGTGCCCTGCTGGAACGGGACCGCTTGCTGCGGCGCCGTCGGGTAGGCCTGCTCGGCATAACCCTGCGGCCACTGTTCCGCGTGGTACACCGGCACCTGGGGCAGCGTCGCGTTCGGATCGGGCTGCACCTCGGCGGGTGCCGGCTGCTGGTGCGTCGGGTCCCACGCGCGGCCGGCGTCGTCCGGCGCGCTGCGCTTGGGGACGTAGTCGTTCGTCCGTGTCTCCCCCGTCGGCTCGGCCTGGCCGTACCCGCTGTACGCGGACGGGTCCCACCCGCCCTGCGCGTCAGGGGCCTGCTGCGGCCAGCCGCCGCCGGCCGCGGGATCGGCCGCCCACCACCCGGCGGCAGGGTCCTGCTGCGGCGCGTCGTCGGCGGCGTGAGCGGGGCGCTGCCGCTCCAGCGGAACACCTTCTGGCACGTCGTCACCCGGCCCGCGCTGCCGGCCCTGCTGCCCGCTGTCCATGTCAACTCCTCGGCGTCGTCCGGTCGAGCGGCCCGGGGTAGGCCGGCCGAACCCCACCGATCACCCTAGGTGCGTCCGAATCGCCGCATCCGACCCCTACCGTTCCCGGCACGGGCCGCGTCGTCACGGCCGGGGCGAGGTCACCAGTGGACGCCGCGCAGGATGTGCGCGAAGGCGACACTTTCGGTCGAGGGGTTGTCCGGCTTCGACTTCGACGAGCCGCCCTTGGCCGCAGCCGAGTCCGGGAACAACTTGTAGCCGGCGTTGAGCACGACATCGACCCCGCGCGGGGCGATCTGGTACGCCAGCGCCCCGGCGTTGCCCATGGCCGTGCCGACCTTCTTCGGCCGCCGGATCATCGCGCGGCAGATCAGGTCGGCCGCCTCGGGCGGAGTCATCGTCGGGAAGCGGTCGTACATCTTCGTCGGCGCGATCATCGGCGTGCGCACCAGCGGCATGTGGATCGTCGTCAGGTGCACGCCGTCGTCGATCACCTCCGAGGCGATGCAGCGCGAGAACGCATCGAGCGCTGCCTTGGAGGCCACGTAGGCCGAGAAGCGCGGGATGTTGGTCTGCACACCGATCGAGCTGACGTTGATGATGTGCCCACCACGCCTGCCGTCCGGCGACGTCTGGCGCATGATCGGCAGCAGCGACAGGATCAGCCGCACCGGGCCGAAGTAGTTCAGCTGCATGGTGCGCTCGAAGTCGTGGAACCGGTCGTAGGACAGCGCGATCGAACGACGGATCGACCGGCCCGCGTTGTTCACGAGCACGTCGACGCGGCCGTGCTCCTGCAGGACCTCCTTGGCCATGCGCTCGATGTCGCTGACGTCGGCGAGGTCGCAGCGGTGCACGAACGCCTGGCCGCCGAGGTCCTCGATCTCCAGCTTCGTCTGCTCGAGCTTCTCCACGCCGCGGGCGACGAGGATGACCCGTCCGCCGGCGGCGCCGACCCGCAGCGCCGTCGCGCGCCCGATGCCGGACGACGCGCCGGTGATCATGACCGTCTTGCCCTTGATGGCGCGCGCCAGCTGCTTGTCCTTGCGGCGGTCCGGGCTGTACGTCCGCTCCCAGTACTCCCAGAGGTTCTGGGCGTACATCGCGAACGGCGGTACCTCGATGTCGGAGCCCTCGAGCACCTGCTGCGTCTTGCTCGAGTCGAAGTGCGTGGGGTAGGTGAGGTACTGGAACGACTCGCGCGGGATGCCGAGTTCGGCCAGGGCCAGGTCGGTGAGTTGCTTGGCGCCGGGCAGGCGCGTCAACGTCGAGGTCAGCCGGGCCGGCAGCATGTCCAGCGCGCGGGCGTCGAGGTTGATCGTCGGCTGCGGGGCCTTGGCCGCCTTCGTCAGCGCCTTGAACAGCCCGCCGACGGTGAGCGGCTCGGGATCGGTGAGGTGGAAGGCCTGGCCGTCGAGCTCGGGCTGGTGCGCGATGTAGTCCATCGCCTTGACCACGTAATCGACGGGGACGAGATTGATCTCGCCGCCCTCGATGCCGATGCCCCGGGCCCACGAAGGCATGACCCCGCGCAGGCGTTGCAACGTCTTGAAGAAGTAGTACGGGCCGTCGATCTTGTCGATCTCGCCGGTCTCGGAGTGCCCCACCACGGCGCCCGGCCGGTACACCCGCCACGGCACCGGCGACTCGTCCCGCACGACCCGCTCGGCCTCGTGCTTGGTGTGGTAGTAGGGGTTGTGCTCGACGTCCTGCGCCTCGTCGAACATGTCCTCGGTGAAGGTGCCGCGGTAGAGGCCGGCCGCCGCGATCGAGCTCATCATGTGGAAGTGGCCGGCGTGCACGGCCCCGGCCAGGTGCAGCGCGTGCCGCGTGCCCTCGACGTTGGCGACGAACTGGCTGTCGGCGTCCGCGGTCAGGTCGTAGATCGCGGCGAGGTGGAAGAAGTGGTCGATCTGGCCGTCGAGCTTCTCGACGTCCTCCTGGGACACGCCGAGCCGCTCGCGCGACAGGTCGCCGACCACGGGCACGATGCGGTCGTCGTCGGCACCGAGGCGTGCCTTGAGATCGTCCAGCTTGTCCAGCGACCCCGTTCGGCACAGCGCGTAGATCGTGCCCTCCCGCTCCAGCAGCTGGGCGAGCAGGAAGCGGCCGATGAACCCGGTCGCGCCCGTGACGAAGTACGCCATGTCAGTCCCCTCGAGAAGGCGCCCGGCGGTGCGCGCTAGGAGGAGTGTCGTCCACCGGCGACGGTAATTCCACCGGAGGGGTCGCGACGGAGCCGGGCGTCAGCCGATGCGGACGGACGGCGCGATCGCGCCCACGACGAGCCCGGCGATGTAGAGCCAGCCGAAGGCGCGGTTGTGGACGAGGCAGACGCGGTGGTACCAGAGCGGCCAGCCGACGTAACCCACCGGCGGTTCGGCCGGGGCCGGCCTGTTCATGACCTGCAGCGCGCGCAGCGCCCGCGGCGCGGCCACGACGACGAGCAAGGTGAACGGGGACAGGTCGCCGAGGCCGACCATCAGCGCCGTCACGGCGTACATGGCGACGACGGACAGCTGGTTGAACACCCGCGCCGGGTGCTCGCCCAGCACCACCGGCAGCGTCCGCTGGTGCTGGCCGGTGTCGAACTCGCGCTGGTCGACGTGCTTGCCGACGAGGATCGACATGACGCCGAGACCCGGCGGGACGGACGCGGCGAAGGCGATCCCGGACCAGTGGCCGGTGACGACGTAGTAGCCGCCGCCGATCATCAGCGGACCCCAGACCACGAAGGCGGCGATCTCGCCGAGCCCCAGTTCCTTCAGCGCCCGCGGCGCGGCGTCGTAGGCGTAGAGCAGGACGGCGCCGATCAGGGTCAGCCAGACGGCCGGCCATCCGCGCAGCGCAACGAAGTAGACCGCCACCGCGACGGACACGACCCCGAGCACGACCAGACCGCCGGCGAGCAGGCGTGGGGTCACCGCCCCGCTGGCAATGGGGTGCAGCGTGTACCGGCGGCGCGGCGAGTCGTCGGTGTCGTGGCCGCGGCGGTAGCCGAAGTAGTCGTTGGACAGGTTGCTGACCGCGTGCAGAACGAGGTAGGCGACGAACAGCAGGATGAACGGCAGCGTCTCGAAGCGGCGGTCTGTCGCGGCGAGCAGGCCGGCCATGATCGCCGACTGCGCCGAGATGACGAGGATGACGCTGCGCGCGGCGTAGAGGAACCGGGTGACCGGATCCAGGTGCGCGAACTCCGAGGCCTGGGCCGGGTAGAAGCCGGTGAACGCGCCCACGAAGGCGAACGGGCCGCCGCGCGGAGGTTGGCCTGATGCGGGCGCCGGGGCCGGAGCGGAAGCCTGGGTCGTCACCCTTCCCAAGTTACGCGGCCTGATGCGCGCTGCCGACCGTTGCGGGAGTGCGGTGCGCCTCAGCGCCGACCGGACCGCCGCCTCAGACCGGAGTACCGCGGTTGCTGCCGGGCTGCTGGATCAGCAGCGCGTCCTGCTCGCCCCGGCGGCAGGACTCGGCGAACCGCGCCGCGGCGTCCGGATCGGCGCGCAGGGCGCGGTACTGCGCGTCGGTGAGCTCGTAGTACTCCTCGTAGTCGACCGAGCCGTTGCTGACCGGGATCGACAGGTAGCAGCGCCCGCTGCTGGTCTCTACCCCGAGGGCGTAGCGCGACTCGCGCGAGAAGAACGAGTCCTCGAACCTCATGCGGCCACTCTGCCCCGTCCGCGCGCGGCCCTCCCGCCAGGGGCAGACACCGTCGCCCGGCTAGGGTCGCCCAAGTGGGCGCTCCGATCGACATCCTTCAGCTGATCGCAGGCCCGGATCACGAGGTCGCGGTCGCGCCGCCGGGCGAGGGCACCGGGTACTGGGCCGGCGGCCCGTCGGCGGTCTGGCACGACGGGGCCTTCCACCTGGCGTACCGGCTGCGGCGTCCCGTCACCGAGGGCCGCGGGTACGCCAACGTCGTCGCCCGGTCCGAGGACGGCGTGCACTTCGAGACCATGGCGACGGTGAGCAGCGAGCAGTTCGGTTGCGCGTCGCTGGAGCGGCCCGCGCTCGTGCCCCTGGACGGCGGCGGGTGGCGGCTCTACGTCTCGTGCTCGACGCGCGACTCCAAGCACTGGTGGGTGGAGGCGATCGAGGCCGACACCCTCGAGGACCTGTCCGACGGCACGCGGACCGTGGTGCTGCCCGGTGATGCGTCGACGGCGTGGAAGGACATGGTCGTCCGCCGTGCCGGCCCCGACTGGCAGATGTGGGCGTGCCGGCACCCGCTCGACGGTGGCGACGACGAGGCCGACCGGATGACCTCGGTGTACCTGACCAGCGGTGACGGGCTCGAGTGGACCGAGGTGGGCACGGCGCTCGCGCCCACGCCGGACACCTGGAACAGCCGCGGCACCCGCATCACGAGCGTCGTGCGCAGCGGGACGGAGTGGATCGCCTTCTACGACGGGCGGGCCAGCGCGGCCGAGAACTGGTTCGAGCGCACGGGCGTCGCAATCGGCACCGGCCCGGACTCCTTCGTCGCGCAGGACGGCCCCACCCCGGCAGGGCAGACCGTCCGCTACCTCAGCCTCGCCGAGTCGCTCACCGGCACGCGCCTCTACTGGGAGGCCTCGCGCTCCGACGGCGCCAACGAGCTGCGGACGGCGAAGCTGCCCCGCCCGCTCTCGCCCAGCCAGTCCTGAAACGAGCGGCCGAGCAGCTCCCCCAGCACCTGGACGTCGTCGGCGACGCGGGACACCAGCTCACGCCGTACGGCGGGATCGAGTGGCGGGCGGACGCTCGACCCGCGCTGCAGGGCCGCGACCAGCGGCCGCTGCGCCTCGCGCCAGACACGGGGATGGGCGAAGCGACCGAGGTGCGCGCCGCCACGGATCGCGCGCCGCAGGACGGTGTTGACGCCCCCGTCCCCGGCCCAGCTCTTCAGGTTCGAGCCGGGGATCGACGCGACGAGCCCGCCCGAGCCCGAGGTAGCGCCAGAACGGGGCCCACCCGTGCCCGGCCCGCTCGTCCTCCAGGTCGCAGGCACGGCCGAAGTCGGGCTCGGGTTCGAGCCCGTCCGCGCGCAGGTGCATCCAGTTCGAGTAGGCACGGTCGATCGGGTCGCGGACGACGGCGATCAGCCGCGCGTCCGGCACCGTTGCGGCGATACGGCGGTGCGCGCCGCGGTCCCAGAGGTAGAACGGCGTGCTCTCGCCGCACAGCGTCCCGGCGGGGGCGGCGTCGAACAGCCGCTCGTAGCCTTCGCGGTGCCAGATCCACTCGCGCGCGCTGTGCGCGTCGCCGGGACCGCGTTGCGTCGCCCGCGTCGGCGGCCGGCCGTCGGTGAGGAAGTACTTCGGTTCCTTCGGCGTCGACAGGAACAGCTGCGGGTGCGCCGCGAGGGCGGCGTGCAGCGCGCTCGTGCCGGCCTTGGGAGCGCCGATCACGAGGAAATCCGGCAGGGCCACGGTCCCTCCATTGCCTACCTAATGAGTAGGCAAAGCGTACCCGGGCGCGAACCGGCCCCCGATCGAGTGGTGCGTTACCCCGTCGAGTGGCGCACTGTCTCGCGCCACTCGAGCCCGGAACGCACCACTCGACGGGGACGGCGGAGCGGTCAGGCCGCGGCGGGGACGCGGTCCAGGAATCCGAGCACCTCCTCGATGCGGCCGTCCGGCGCGAGACGCACGACGTCGAAGCCGAGCACGGGCGGCTCGTCGCCGGCGGGTCCCAGTCCCCATCCGAAGCGTGCCTGCGCGTGGTGGTGGTCGGCCTCGCCCGCAGCGCTGAACACCCAGCCGGGGAACTGAGCCTGGACGGCGGCGATGGTCGCGTCCAGGGCGTCGTGCCCGGCGACGTCGGCCAGCGGGTCGGTGTACGTGGCCGACGAAGTGAACAGTTGCGCGATGCGCTCGCGCCGCGCGGCCGGGTCGGTCTCGTTCCAGCAGGCGAGGTAGTCGGCGACGACGCTGGTGGTGGAGTCGGTCATGACGCAATCCCTTTCGTAGCAGGCCTTTGCGGCCCGGACGTGACCCAGCCTGCAACCGGGACGGCCGCCCGTCGATTACCCCGCAGGTCATCGCCCAGCCGCAGCCCGCTCGCTACCGTCGCCCCCATGACCAGCACTGTCACCGTCCCGGCCCGGCCCGTCGGCGAGCTGCTGCGCGAGTGGCGCGAACGCCGGCGGCTGAGCCAACTCGAGCTGTCCGTCCAGGCCGACATCTCGACGCGGCACCTGAGCTTCGTCGAGACCGGACGCTCCCGCCCCACGCCGCAGATGATCGTCAGGCTCACCGAGCACCTCGACGTCCCCCTGCGCGAGCGCAACCAGCTCCTGCTCGCGGGCGGGTACGCGCCCGCCTACCCGCAACACCGCTTGGACGCGCCCGAACTGGCATCGGTGCGCAGCGCGCTGCGGCAGGTGCTCGCCGGGCACGAGCCGTTTCCGGCACTGGTGATGAACCGGCAGTGGGAGCTCGTCGAGGCCAACGCCGCGGTCGGGGTGCTGCTGCAGGGCGTCGCCGACCACCTGCTGGCGCCGCCGGTCAACGTGCTGCGGGTGAGCCTGCACCCGGACGGTCTCGCCCCACGCATCGCGAACCTGCCGCAGTGGCGCGCGCATCTGCTCGAGCAGGTCCGGCGCCGGGCCGACACGACCGGCGACCCGCGGCTCGTCGCCCTGCACGACGAGCTGCATGCCTACCCCGGCGGTGAGGACCACGCGGTCCCGCAGGCCAGTGTCGTGCTGCCGATGCGGCTGCGGCACGGCGGTGGCGAGCTCGCGCTGTTCTCGATCGTCGCCGCAGTGTCGACTGCCGCAGACGTCACGGTCGAGGAGCTGCTGATCGAGTCCTTCTACCCCGCCGACGAGGCCACGGCGCAGCGCCTGCGCCCCGCGCCGTGAACCGGCCGGGGTGGGGTTAACTCCACCCCACACGGGCGGTCCTGCACCCTCGTCCGAGCTCGCGCCGCCCACGAGCATCGACGGCATGGACACCACACATGCCGTTCCCGACCGCCGGGCCGTCGCGTGGCCGCTGCGCCTGTTCCAGCGCCGCACGTGGGCCGAGGCGCTGTACGCGCTGATTGCCCTGCCACTCGGTATCGCCGGCTTCGTGATCGCGCTGACGACGCTGGTCGTCGGGCTCGGGCTGTCGGTGACACTCGTCGGGCTGCCGGTCCTCGCCGCGTCCATGGTCGTCTGCCGCGCCCTCGGCGACGCCCGTCGCCGCCTGGCCAACCACTGGGTCCAGGCCGACGTCCCCGCGTCACCGCCGACACCCCGTCGCGGCGACGGATGGGTCAGGACCGCGATCTCCGACCGCAGCGCGTGGCGGGCGCGGCTCTACCTGCTGCTGTCGCTGCCGGTCGGCATCGCCGGGTTCGTCGTCACCGTCACCATGCTTGCCTACGGCCTGGGCGGCCTGACCTATTGGATCTGGCGACCGTTCCTGCCCTGCCAGCGCGACGACAACGGCACCTGCCACCGCGCGGCCGCGTTCGGGCCGCACTACTTCCTCGACACCCCCGGACGCATCGCGTTGCTCGCCGGGGTGTCGGCGGTGGTGCTGGTGCTCGCGCCGTTCCCCATTCGGGCTGTCGTCGCCACCGACAAGGCGTTGATGCGCGGGCTGCTCGGCCCGTCCCGCGCGCGTCAGGCCTGACGCGCGTCGAGTTCGGCGATCCGGCGCTTGCCGGCCGTGTTGCGGTAGGACTCGTCGATCAGCTCGGTGATCTCGGCCCAGTGTCGTTTCGCCGCCCGGGCCGCCGGCAGCTCGATCGCCACCCACCCGTAGGCGCCCAGGTAGGCGGGGTGGAAGCACCGCTCGTCCTGCAGCAGCGCCTCGCGCTCGGTGGGGTCGGGCAGCACGACGATGGTGCGCGGCTGCGAGCGCCACTCCCGCCAGTCGCCGTGGCGGCGCAGCCACCCGTAGTGCGTGAAGACCTTGGTCGTGTAGAACACCGGCTTGCCGTGCGAGATCTTCTCGGCCGCGCCGGGGAAGGCCAGCGCGATCTCGCGGACGCGCACCAGCTGCGCGTCGTCCTCGTCGAACATCACCGGGTGGCCCACGACTGCCTCGCCCTCAGCGGGTGTGGCCGTCGCCGGTGACGATCCACTTCGTCGACGTGAGTTCGGGCAGCCCCATCGGGCCGCGGGCGTGCATCTTCTGCGTCGAGATGCCGATCTCGGCGCCGAAGCCGAACTCACCGCCGTCGGTGAAGCGGGTCGAGGCGTTCACCATCACCGCCGCCGAGTCGACGCGCGCGACGAAGCGCCGGGCGGCGTCCAGGTCGCGGGTCACGATCGCCTCGGTGTGCCCGGACGACCACCGGCGGATGTGCGCGACCGCCTCGTCGAGGTCGTCGACGACGCGAGCGGCCATGTCGAGCGAGAGGTACTCGCGCGCCCAGTCGTCGTCGGTGGCGGCCTGTACGTCGTCGTGGGCGGCGAAGGCGTCGTCGCCGTGCAGCACGACGCCTTGCGACTGCAGCGCGGAGGTGATGCGCGGCAGGAATTCGGCAGCTATGTCACGGTGCACGAGCAGCGTCTCGGCCGAGTTGCAGACGCTCACCCGCGAGGTCTTGGAGTTGACCACGATGCGCTCGGCGACGTCGAGGTCGGCTGAGGCGTCGACGTAGACGTGCACGTTGCCGACGCCCGTCTCGATGACCGGCACCGTGGCGTTCTCGACGACGTGGCTGATCAGGCCGGCGCCCCCGCGCGGGATGACGAGGTCGACGAGGCCGCGGGCACGCAGCAGGTGGTCCACGCTGCCGCGGTCGGTGCCGGGCACCTGCACCACGCTGTCGCGAGGCAACCCGGCCTTCTCGGCGGCGGACGCGAGCACCTCGACCAGTGCGGTGTTGGAGTGGTGGGCGCTGCCCGAGCCGCGTAGCAGCGCCGCGTTGCCGCTCTTCAATGCCAGACCGGCGGCGTCGACGGTGACGTTCGGCCGGGCCTCGTAGATCATCGCGATCACGCCGAACGGCACGCGGACCTGCCGGATCTCCAGCCCGTTCGGCTGCGTGTACCCGCGCAGCACCTCGCCCACCGGATCCGGCAGCGCCGCGACGTCCCGCAACCCCTGCGCCATCGCGGCGACCCGGTCCTCGTCGAGCCGGAGCCGGTCGATGAGCCCGTCGCCGAGGCCGGATTCCCGCCCGGCGGTGACGTCCTCGGCGTTGGCGGCGAGCACGGTGTCCGTGGCGGCGTCGAGGGCGTCGGCCATCGCGTGCAGCGCGGCGTCCTTGGCGGCGCGGGACAGCGGGGCCAGTTCGGCGGCGGCCTCGCGGGCCCGCGCGGCGGCGCCCCGGACGTCCTGCTCGGTGGCTACCTGCTCGGTCACCCGATCAGGGTACGGCCGGCCCGCCGCCTGCGTCAGCGCCGCTGGTGGTGCTTGCGGCGGAAGCGCAGCAGCTCGGAGATCAGTGCGCCGGCGACCGCGGCGATGAGCAGCGCGACGAAGACGGGAGCGTTCACCTTGGGCCCGGCGATGATGCGGATCTTGACGTTGTCCGTGTTCTCGACGATGAAGATCACCACGAGCACGAACAGGATCGCGGCGAGCAACTGCCCGACGGAGAACGACCGCTTCTTCGCCGCGACCGGGGCAGTGCCCGAGGCCTGCGAGGTGGGGTCGGACTGTGTCGGCGGACGGTACGCGGGATCGGTCATGCCGAGGGCGTACCCCGACGCGCGGCGAGGGTCACCCGACGCGGCCACGGGGGTGACGTCCGCAACGTCCGGTCACTTGCGATAGTGGGCGGATGCGCCGCCGTCCCGTCCTCGCGCTAGCGGCCCTCACCGCCGTGGCCTGCGTCGCCGGCTGCACCGGCGGCTCGTCACCGAGCCGGTCGTCGTCGAGCCTGTCGTCGGCCGCATCCAGTGCGCCGTCGACCTCCTCGTCGGCTGTCACACCGGCCGGCACGTCGCCCGCACCGACCAGCACCTCGGTCTCGGCGCCCGTGTCGACGACCGCGACGACACCGGCTCCGCGGCCGACCCGGACGTCGCCCGGCGTCCCCGCGTGCGCGCCCACGAGCATCACCGTCGCGAAGGCGCCGTTCTGCTTCACCCTGCCGGCCGGCTTCACGAACTTCTCCTCCCTGCGCAACTACGGCAAGGGCTGGACGTACCGCACGCTCGTGTCGATCGGCCAGCACGACCTCGTCGAGGTGTTCGCCGCCGCCAACGCCGACACCGACGCGACGAGCGAGGCCGGGCTGAAGGCCATGTACGACAGGGTGTTCCTGCTGCACAAGGGTGAACTGGGCATCACGCAGGCCGGCCCGGCGCAGCGCATCGCCGTCGACGGCGCCCGCGCCTACCGGCAGGTCGCTCGCTACTCCAACGGCGTCAGCACCGACATCACGACCGTCTACCGCGGACGGACCGTGCTCAGCATCCAGTGCCAGAGCCTGGACCAGAAGGCGACGGTCGAGGCGGCCTGCGCATCGGTGCAGGCGTCGCTGGACTTCGTCCGCCGCTGAACGCGACAGCACCGACGCCTACAGGACGACCAGGTCGTCCCGGTGCACCAGCTCGCGCCGGAACTCCGCCGGCAGGTCGCCGGTGCGGTGCCCGAGCAGCGGCGGCAGGTCGGCGGCGTCGTAGCCGACCAGGCCGCGGGCGACCGGCGTGCCGTCCGGACCCACGAGATCGACCGGCTCGCCGGAGTAGAACTCGCCCTGCACCGCGGTGACCCCGGCCGGCAGCAACGACGTGCGCCGCTGCACGACGGCGGTCACCGCGCCGGCGTCGAGGTGCAGGCGGCCGCGCGGGGTCGTCGCGTGCCGCAGCCAGAACAGCCGGGACGCCGTGCGGTCGCCCGCCGGCTGGAAGATCGTCCCCGCCTCGCCGGCCAGGGCGTCGGCAATGCGGGTGGCCGCCGCTAGCACCACCGGGATGCCCTCGCTGGTCGCGATGGCCGCCGCGTCGACCTTCGTCGTCATGCCTCCGCTGCCCACGTGACTGCCGGACCGGCTGACGTCCACCCCGGCCAGCGCGGCCATCGACGCGACCTCGGGGATGAACTCCGCCCCGGGTCGGCCGGGCTTGCCGGTGTAGAGACCGTCGACGTCGGTGAGCAGTACAAGTGCGTCGGCGCGTACGACGTGCGCGACCAGCGCGGCCAGCCGGTCGTTGTCGCCGAAGCGGATCTCGTGCGTGGCGACCGTGTCGTTCTCGTTGACGATCGGGACGACGCCGAGCGCGAGCAGCCGCTCCAGCGTCCGCTCGGCGTTGCGGTAGTGGCCGCGGCGGTGCAGGTCGTCGGCCGTGAGCAGCACCTGCCCGACGTCGAGCCCGTACCGCCCGAACGACGCGGCGTAGCGCTCGGCCAGCAGCAGCTGCCCGACGCTGGCGGCCGCCTGCTGGGTGGCGAGGTCACGCGGCCGCGAACGCAGCCCCAGCGGGCCGATGCCGGCGGCGATGGCGCCGGACGAAACGAGCACGACCTGCTGTCCCGCCTGTGCCCGGGCGGCGACGGCGTCGACGATCGCGTCGAGCCGTTCCGGGGCGAGGCGCCCGCGGGAGGTCAGCGACGACGAGCCGATCTTGACGACGGTCCGCCGCGCCGCGGCGACCGCGCCCCTGGTCATGCGTTCTCGTCCTCGTCGTCCCAGTCGCCGGTGTGCCGGGACTTCTTCGCCGCGAGCCGCTGCGACGCCCTGGCCCGCGCGGACGGCTCGAGGCGGACGTCGGTGCCGCGCCGGCTCGGCGTCCAGTCGTCGGTGTCGATGCCGCCGGTCGGTTCGAAGTCGAAGGTGACGTCGCCGATGGTCACCGCGGCGCCGCGCTCGGCGCCGCGGCGCGCGAGCTCCTTCTCGACCCCGAGCCGCGCGAGGCGGTCGGCGAGATAGCCGACGGCTTCGTCGTTGTCGAAGGTGGTCTGTTGGACCCAGCGCCGCGGCTTGTCCCCGTGCACGACGAAGCCACCGGGATCGTCCGGATCGGGTGTGACGGTGAACCCGACCTCGTCGACCGCGGTGGGACGCAGCACGATGCGCGGCGACTCCGGCAACGCCCGCGCGGCACGATCGGCCTCGACCGCCTCGGCCAGCGCGAAGGTCAGTTCGCGCAGGCCGTGGTGCGACACCGCGCTGATCTCGAACACGCTCAGCCCGCGGGCCTCGAGGTCCGGCCGAACCAGCTCGGCCAGCTCGCGGCCCTCGGGGACGTCGACCTTGTTGAGCGCGACCAGGCGGGGCTTGGCCAGCAGCTCGCCGAAGGTGCCCTCGTACTGGCCCAGCTCGTTCTCCAGGGCGTCGAGGTCGCTGAGCGGATCGCGGCCGGGGTCCAGCGTGGCGCAGTCGAGCACGTGCAACAGCACCGCGCACCGCTCGACGTGGCGCAGGAAGTCCAGGCCGAGACCCTTGCCGGCCGCCGCCCCGGGGATCAGCCCGGGCACGTCGGCGACGGTGAAGGTGGTGTCGCCGGAGCTGACCACGCCGAGGTTGGGCACCAGGGTGGTGAAGGGGTAGTCGGCGATCTTCGGGCGGGCCGCCGACAGCGCGGCGACGAGCGACGACTTGCCGGCGCTGGGGAAGCCGACAAGGCCGACGTCGGCAACGCTCTTGAGCTCGAGTACGACGTCGCAGGCCTCTCCTGGTTCGCCGAGCAGGGCGAACCCGGGGGCCTTGCGTTTGGTCGAGGCCAGCGCGGCGTTGCCGAGGCCGCCGCGACCGCCGCGGGCGGCGACGAGGGTCATACCCGGTCCGCTGAGGTCGGCGAGCACCTCGCCGTGCTCGTCGAGCACGACGGTGCCCTCGGGCACGCGCAGCTCGAGGTCCCCGCCGTCGGCGCCGTTGCGGTGGCTGCCCGACCCGGGGGTGCCGTTGCCGGCCTTCTGGTGCGGGTGGTGGTGGAAGTCGAGCAGGGTGTGGACGTTGGTGTCGGCCACGAGCCGGACGTCGCCGCCGTGCCCGCCGTTGCCGCCGTCCGGGCCGCCCAGCGGCTTGAACTTCTCGCGGTGGATGGACGCGACGCCGTGCCCGCCGTTGCCGGCGGTCAGGTGCAGCACGACCCGGTCGATGAAACTCGCCATCACAGAACTTTCAGCTGGAACTTAAAGGCAACAGCGCCAGGGCAACCCTGGCGCTGGAGCGGAACGACAAGCGGAACGACAACAGTGAAGGCCGGGGAGGCGGCTCAGCGTGGCGGACTAGACGATGTTGACGGTCTTGCGGCCGCGCCGCTCGCCGAACTGCACGGCGCCGGCCTCGAGCGCGAACAGCGTGTCGTCCTTGCCACGACCCACGCCCGCACCGGGGTGGAACTTGGTGCCGCGCTGGCGGATCAGGATCTCGCCGGCCTTGACGGTCTGGCCGCCGTAGCGCTTGACCCCGAGGTACTGCGCGTTCGAGTCGCGGCCGTTGCGGGAGCTGGATGCACCCTTCTTGTGTGCCATGTCGGTGCCTCCTGCTACTTCGCGCTGATTCCGGTGACCCGAAGCTGCGTCAGGCGCTGACGATGCCCGAGGCGGCGGTGGTACCCGGTCTTGTTCTTGTACTTGTGGATGCGGATCTTCGGGCCCTTGGTCTGGGCCACGACCTCCGCGGTGATCTTGGCGGCAGACAGCTCGGCCGCCGCGTGCGTGACGGTCTCACCGTCGACGAGCAGCAGCGGCGCGAGTGCGATCTCGGCGCCGGGCTCCACGTTGAGCTTCTCGACCTCGATCACATCGCCCTCGGCGACCTTGTACTGCTTGCCGCCGGTCTTGACGATGGCGTACATCGCGGGATCCACTCCTAGCTCACTGTCTCGATCAGTCGTGCGGGGCGGCGGACGAACCGGTGCAGCGGGCCTGACGCACGAGCGGCCCACCGCGCGGCGGGCCGTCGTCCAGATTACGACACCGCCGGTAGCCGAGGCAAAACGCGTCCCGTCGCGCCCCTCAGCCGGTCTGCACCGGCGGGCCGGCCGGACGGCTCGCGCCACGCCGTCGACGCCGCGACGGCGCCTGCTCGCCGTCGTCACCCGCCCCACTGTGAATCGCGCCGTTGTCACTCGCGCCGTGGTCAGCGACCTCGCCGGCGTTGTCGTCGGGGATGCCGGCCGGACCGGCCTGTTCGGGCGCCGGCGCTGCCTCAGCGGGTGCGGGCTCCGGCACCTGGGACGGGGCAGGTCGGGCCGGCGCCCCGGCACCGCTCAGCGCGGCGGCCATCAGGTCGCTCGCCAGCGTCGCCATGGCGTGGTTCTCGCTGCCCTCGTCGTCGTTCTCGCCCGCCGCGGCCCGGTGGATGGCCGCGATTGCGGCGTTGGCGGCCTTGCGCTGCTCCACGGTCGCGCGGTCCTCGACCTCGTCGACCGCCGCGGGGGCGGCGTTGCCCCCGCCCCGGCGCCGCTTGCCCTTGGCCGGCCGCTCGTCGTCGGACGACCCGCCGCCCTTCGACTGGTCGACCGGCTCGTCGTGGATGATCACGCCGCGGCCATGGCAGTGCTCGCACGGCTCGCTGAACGCCTCGAGCAGGCCCTCGCCGACCCGCTTGCGGGTCATCTGGACCAATCCCAACGAGGTGACCTCGGCGACCTGGTGCTTCGTGCGGTCGCGGCCGAGGCACTCGGTGAGCCGCCGCAGCACGAGCTCGCGGTTCGACTCGAGCACCATGTCGATGAAGTCGATCACCACGATGCCGCCGACGTCGCGCAGCCGCAGCTGGCGCACGATCTCCTCGGCCGCCTCGAGGTTGTTGCGCGTCACGGTCTGCTCGAGGTTGCCGCCCGAGCCGACGAACTTGCCGGTGTTGACGTCGATGACCGTCATGGCCTCGGTGCGGTCGATGACCAGCGAGCCTCCGGAGGGAAGCCAGACCTTGCGGTCGAGCGCCTTCTTCAGCTGCTCGTCGACGCGCAGGTCGTGGAACAGGTCGGTGTCCTTCGTGTGTCGCGAGACGCGCTCGGCCAGGTCGTGGGCCACGCCCTCGATGTAGTCCGACACCGTCGTCCAGGCCTCGTCGCCCTGCACGACGAGGGACTTGAAGTCCTCGTTGAAGACGTCGCGGACGACGCGGATCGCCAGGTCGGGCTCGCCGTGCAGCAGGGTCGGCGCGTTCTTGCCGTTCGCCGACTTCTCCTGGATCTTCTGCCACTGCGCCTGCAACCGCTCGACGTCGCGGGTGAGGTCCTCCTCGCTGGCGCCCTCGGCCGCGGTGCGGACGATCACGCCGGCGTCCTCGGGGACGATCTTCTTGAGGATGGCCTTCAGACGGTGGCGTTCGGTGTCGGGCAGGCGCCGGCTGATGCCGGTCATGCCGCCGCCCGGCACGTAGACGAGGAACCGTCCGGGTAGCGACACCTGGCTGGTCAGCCTGGCGCCCTTGTGCCCGATGGGGTCCTTCGTGACCTGGACCAGGACGCTGTCGCCGCCCTTGAGCGCCTGCTCGATGGTGCGCGACTTGCCCTCGAGGCCGGCGGCGTCCCAGTTGACCTCGCCGGCGTAGAGCACGCCGTTGCGGCCCTTGCCGATGTCGATGAAGGCCGCCTCCATCGAGGGCAGCACGTTCTGCACCCGGCCGAGGTAGACGTTGCCGACGTAGGAGGTCGCGCTGGCCCGCGTGACGTAGTGCTCGACGAGGATGCCGTCCTCGAGCACGGCGATCTGGGTGCGGTCGCCGGCCTGGCGTACCGCCATGACGCGGTCGACGGCCTCCCGGCGGGCGAGGAACTCGGACTCGGTGAGGATCGGCGCCCGGCGGCGGTTGGTGTCGCGGCCGTCACGGCGGCGCTGGCGCTTCGCCTCGAGCCGCGTGGAGCCCTTGACTGCCTTCACGCCGTCGTCGGAGGCCTTCGGCTCGCGGACATGCGTGACCGTGTTCGGCGGGTCGTCCGGTGTCGAGTCGTCGTCCCCGGTGCCGGAGCGGCGGCGCCGGCGGCGGCGACGGCTGTTGGCCGAGCCTTCCTCGCCGGACTCGCCCGCGGTGTCGGCATCGTCGGAGCTGTCGGAGTCGGTCTCGCTGGCGGTGTCGGTGTCGGTGTCGGTGTCCGGCTCGTCGTCGCCGTCCTGCTCGTCGCCGCCCTCGGACCGCTGGGCGCCGCCGCGACCACGACGACCCCGCCGCCGGCGGCGGCGGGCACCGGTGGCCTGCTCGATGGCGGCCTCGCGGATGTCCTCGGGCTCGGCGGTCGCGTCCTCGGCGTCCTCGGCGACGGTGAGGTCGACCTCGGTCGCGGTCGGGTCCTCGGCTGCTCCCTGGCCGGCCTGATCGGGGCCTGCGGACGTCTTCGAGGCCGCACTGCGGCGGCGACGGGTGGGCTGCGACGGCTGGGCGTCGGGAGCCACGAACAGCACGGCGGGGGCGACGGCGGCCTGGTCGCCGTCGCCCGGAGCGGCCGGGGTGGCGGCCACACCGGTCTCGGCGGCGGTCTTGCGGGACGCCCGCTTGCGCGGAGCCCTCGCGGCGGGGGCCGGGTCGGTCTCGGCGGTCGGCGCGGCGTCCGTGGTGGTGTCGGGGGTGGCCGCGGTGTCGGGGGTGGCCGCGGTGTCGGGGGTCGCCGCGGTGTCGGGGGTGGCCGCGGTGTCGGGGGTCGCCGCGGTGTCGGGGGTGGCCGCGGCGTCGTCGACCGCAGCGCTCTTGCGGGCGGCGCGCTTGCGGGCGGTCTTCCTGGCCGGCGCGGCGTTCTCGCCGGACTCTTCGGCGGCGTCGACGACGGCCGGGGTTGCCCCGACGCTGCCGGTCAGCCCGGCGACGGGCGAATCGGACGTGTCGGCGTTGGGCGGGTCGGCCGGTGCGGCAGCCCGCTTCCGGGGCGCGCGCTTGCGGGCCGGCGGCCCCTGCTCGGCCGGTGTCTCGGCGAATGCCTCGGCCGGTGCAGGGGCTGAAGAATCGTCCGGCGCGGCCGTCTTGGCCGCCGCCTTGCGCGGGGCCCGCTTGCGGGGAGTGCGGGCCGGTGCCTCGTGCCCGGTCTCGTCGGCGGGGCCGGCGTTGTCGGGGGTTGAGGGGGTGTCGTCGTGGGTGGTGTCGGTGTCGAGCATGTGCTCGGTCACTCCGTTTCAGCCTCCGGGCGCGCCCGCGCGAGGCGGACCGCGACCGCACAGAGGCGGTATGTGGCGAGACGGGCCGGTCTTACCGGTGCCCGTCCGCGAAGTCTTCGTCGAGCCGCTGGGCGCGGCCCGGTCGGGGCGGATGCTACGGCGACGGTGTCGTGGTCTGGTGTCGATCGGGAGCCAGTGGGTCCCCGATCGTCCCGTCCTCGTCGACCGGGCCCTGCGCCAGGCGGGCCGCGAGAACGGGCCCGGCCGGGGCGAGACCGGCGACGTCTCGCAGAGCGAGGACGACATCATCGGGTCGGACGGTAGGGGTCACCTGCCGGACGACCGTGACCATTATCGCACGAGGTGCCCCGTCGACCCCCTCCGACGCTTCCGGCACCGTCATGGACAGCACCGGTGCGCGCGTGTCGACGTTGCGCCGGCCGGACTTGAGCACACGTTCGACCAACACCTCGTCCCGCTCCAGGAAGAGCCGGACGGCCGCGCGTGCCTCGTCCAACGACACCCCGGGCAGCTCGATGCGCCAGAGGGAGGCGACCATCCGCTCCGCGAGCGTCCCGGGCCCCGCGACGACCACCTCGTCGATGTCCAGGCCGTCGGGCAGCGCAGCGTCGAGAGCCGCGCGGACCACCTCGGGATCGGTCTCGCGGGCCAGCCCGATCTCGAGGTACTCGGCCTCGCTCGCGACGCCGGTCGGTGAGGCGCCGACGTAGCTGATCCGGGGGTGCGGCGAGAAGCCGGCCGAGTAGGCCATCGGGATCTCGGCGCGCCGCAGGGCCCGCTCGAAGGCCCGGGCGAAGTCCCGGTGCGAGGTGAAGCGCAACCGCCCGCGTTTGGCGTAGCGAAGGCGCAGCCGCTGCACCACGGGTGGTGGCGGCGGACCTTCGGGGACTCGGCGGGCCATCGCGGTCCAGGATCGCAGAGTCCCGCGCCGCGGCGAGCGGCGGCGCCGTGCGGGTGATCGGTTACATTCCGCGCGTGACGCTCCTGCGCGGTCCGATGGGGCGGTTGCTCGGCTGCTGGCTGCTCGCCTCGTCGGCGCTGTGGATGTTCATGGTCTCGGCCGGCGTCTACGCCTTCGACCGTTCCGGCGCGAGTGGAACGGGAGCGGTCACCGTGGCCCGATTGCTGCCGGCGATGCTCGCGGCGCCGTTCGCCGGGACGCTGGTCGACCGGCTCGACCGTGGGCGGCTGGTCGGCATCGCCGCCGTCGTCAGCGCCGTCGGCTACGCGACCGCCGCCGCGGTCGTGGTCGGGCACGGCCCGGTCATCGGGGTGGTGGCTGCCGCGGTGCTGTCCAGCATTGCCGGATCACCGATCCGGCCGGCGCTGGAGTCCTTGCTGCCGGCCCTGGCCCGTACGCCGGCAGAAATAACCCGCGGCACGGCGTGGTGGAGCGCGGCCGACAGCAGCGGTTTCCTGCTCGGCGCGGGAGCGGGCGGGCTGTTACTCGTCGCGATGGGGCCGGGCGAGGTAATGGCCGTGGCCGAGGGCCTCGTAGTGCTCGCCGCCGCGCTCGCGCTGTACTTGCCGCAGGTGACGGCCACCGCAGCGGATGACCCAGGGGAATCGGACGGGGTGCTCGCCGGGCTGCGTGCGGTGCGCGGGTCCCGCCTGCTGCACGCACCGGTCGGGCTGTTCGTCGGGTTGCTCGTGCTCGAGGGCGCCAGCGACGTCCTGCTCGTCGCGCTCGCAATCAGCCGCCTGCACCTCGGGAGCGGCGGTCCCGGCCTGCTCTACGCGCTCTGGGGTGTCGGCGGCCTGGTGGCGAGTTTCGCTCTGCTCGTCGTCGTGCGCCGCGCCGGCTACGGACGGGCGCTGCTCGTGGGCGCCTTGGTATTCGCGGTGGCGCTGGGCGTGTGCGGCCTGGGCGGGGTGGCTCTTGCCGTCGTGGCCATGGTGCCGGCCGGGCTGGGGTTCGCCCTGGTCGAGAGCGCGGTACTGGGCATCGTGCCGCGCCTGGCCGACGACGCCGTGGTCGGCCGGGTGTATGGGGTGCTGGAGGTGCTCTACGCCGGCGTCTCGGCCCTGGGTGCGCTGATCGCCCCGTTGCTGATCCACGCCATCGGC
The DNA here is from genome assembly GCA_963787985.1 of uncultured Actinomycetota bacterium. Taxonomy (GTDB): domain Bacteria; phylum Actinomycetota; class Actinomycetes; order Mycobacteriales; family Jatrophihabitantaceae; genus Jatrophihabitans. Next base: position 1,246,358 of record CAWBEL010000004.1, read on the forward strand.
GTCCGAGGCGGCCTGCTCGCGGTCGGCGGCGCGTACGCCGTGCTGGCCGTGCTCACCGTCGCCCGGTGCGCAGAGCTCGACCGCGGTGAGCAGGTGGCGGCCCGGGTCCGCGACCTGTTGCACGGCGTGCCGTTCCTGACCGCCCTGCCGCTCCCCCGCCTCGAGCGGCTGGTGCGCGACGCCCGCTCGGTCACCGTCGCCGCAGACGGATCGATCATCCGCGCGGGTGAGGCGGGTCAGGAGTTCTTCGTCGTCGACACCGGCGAGGTTCAGGTGGTGGAGTACGGACGCACGCAGGGTCCCGGCGACGGGTTCGGCGAGATCGCCCTGCTGCGCGACGTGCCGCGGACGGCGACCGTGCGCGCGCTCGCCGACACTCAGCTGTGGGCCGTGTCGCGAGCGACCTTCCTCGCTGCCGTCGGTGCCGTCGCGAATGCGCGCACGCTGGCCGACGACGTCGTCGCCGAACATCTGTCCCGTCCACGCCTCGACGACGTGGTTGCGGACGACTGAAGCGCCCGGTACAGACCCGTCAGGTCTTGGGTGCGAGCGGCAGCAATGACCGTCCGGTCGGGCCGATCTGGATGTCGGTGCCGAGGTTCGAGCAGACGCCGCAGTCGAAGCAGGGCGTCCACCGGCAGTCGTCCTGCTCGAACTCGCCGAGGGCGTCCTGCCAGTCGTCCCAGAGCCACTGCTTGTCCAGGCCGGAGTCGAGGTGGTCCCAGGGCAGCACCTCGTCGCCGTCCCGCTCGCGGGTGGTGAACCAGGCGAGGTCGACGCCGTGCAGCTCGGCGTCGGCGGCGGCGATCCAGCGCGCGAAGGAGAAGTGCTCGCTCCAGCCGTCGAAGCGGCCGCCCTCGCGCCACACGCGCTCGATCACGGCGCCGACGCGGCGGTCGCCGCGCGAGAGCAGTCCCTCGACGAGCGAGGGCTCGCCGTCGTGGTAGCGCATGCCGACGTTGCGGCCCAGCGAACGGTTGGAGTTGATGGCGGCGCGCAGCTTGGCCAGTCGGGCGTCGACGACCTCGGGCGAGGCCTGCGCGGCCCACTGGAACGGCGTGTGCGGCTTGGGCACGAACCCGCCGATCGACACCGTGCAGCGGATGTCCTTGTGCCCGGCCGCCTCGCGTCCGGCGCGGATGACGTCGTGCGCCATCTCGGCGATCTCGAGGACGTCCTCGTCGGTCTCGGTGGGCAGGCCGCACATGAAATAGAGCTTCACCTGGCGCCAGCCCTGCCCGTAGGCGGCGCTGACGGTGCGGATCAGGTCGTCCTTGCTGACCATCTTGTTGATCACGCGGCGCAGCCGCTCGGACCCGCCCTCGGGCGCGAACGTCAGCCCCGACCGGCGGCCGTTGCGGCTGAACTCGTTGGCGAGGTCGATGTTGAAGGCGTCCACGCGCGTCGAGGGCAGCGACAGGCTGACCTTGTCGGCCTCGTAACGGTCGGCGAGCTGCTTGGCCAGCGGCCCGATCTCGGAGTGGTCGGCGCTGGACAGCGAGAGCAGCCCGACCTCCTCGAACCCGGTGGCGGCCAGGCCGTTGCGCGACCATCTCGCCGATGCCGTCGATGCTGCGCTCGCGCACCGGACGGGTGATCATGCCGGCCTGGCAGAACCGGCAACCGCGGGTGCAGCCGCGGAAGATCTCGACCGACATCCGCTCGTGCACCGTCTCGGCGAGCGGGACGAGCGGCGTGCTGCGGATACGGCCACGCGTCGAGGTCCATGACGGTGTGCTTGCTGACGCGGACCGGCACGCGCTCCCGGTTCGGAACGGCGGCCTCGATCCGGCCGTCCGGCAGGTAGGTGACGTCGTAGAAGCGCGGCACGTACACGCCGCCGGTCTCGGCCAGGCGCAGCAGCAGCTCGTCCCGGCCGCCGGGGCGCCCGGCGGCCTTCCACTCACGTACAAGGTCGGTGATGGTGCCGACGATCTGCTCGCCGTCGCCGAGCACGGCGACGTCGATGAAGTCGGCGATCGGTTCGGGGTTGAACGCCGCGTGCCCGCCGGCGACGACGACCGGATGCGTCTCGTCCCGGTCCACGGCGTGCAGCGGGATGGCGGCGAGGTCGAGCGCGGTGAGCATGTTGGTGTAGCCGAGCTCGGTGGAGAACGAGACGCCGAGCAGGTCGAAGGCACCGACCGGGCGGTGGGCGTCGACGGTGAACTGGCTGACGCCGTGCTCGCGCAGCAGCGCCTCGAGATCGGGCCAGACGGCGTAGGTGCGCTCGGCCAGCGCGTCCGCACGCTCGTTGAGGACCTCGTAGAGGATCTGGACGCCCTGGTTGGGCAGGCCCGACCTCGTAGGCGTCGGGGTACATCAGAGCCCAGTGGACGTCGACGGCGTCCCAGTCCTTGGTGCGCGCGTTCAGCTCACCGCCGACGTACTGGATCGGCTTGCTGACCCGGGGCAGCAGCGGCTCCAGGCGCGGGAAAAGCGACTCGACAGGCACGGGGCCCGAGTCTACGTCCGCCGCGGTGCCTGGACGCCACGTCGGGCGGCGGTGGCACGATCGGCACGTGAGCGGGACGGCGACGCGCGAGGCACGGTCCTCCCGCGCGTCCGCCGTCGGCCCGAGGTGCTGCTGCTCGGCGCGGTCACGTCCGTCCAGGTCGGGTCGGCGTTCGCGGACAAGGTGTTCCCGCACGTCGGACCGGCCGGTGTCGCGCTGCTGCGGGTGGTGATCACCGCGCTCGTGCTGCTCGTCGTCGCGCGCCCCTCGCTGCGCGGGCGCACCCGGGCCGACATCGGCGCTCGTCGCGCTGTACGGGCTGTTCCTGGCCGGCATGAACTGGAGCTTCTACGAGGCGCTGGACCGGTTGCCGCTGGGCGTGGCCGTGACCATCGAGTTCACCGGCCCGCTGGCGGTGGCCTTCGCCGGCTCGCGACGGTTGCTCGACGGGCTGTGGGTCGCGCTCGCCGGGGCGGGGGTCGTGCTGCTGGCGCTGCGCGGCGGCGACTCCGGGGTGAGCACGCTCGGCGTGGTGCTGGCGCTGGTCGCCGCGTCGTGCTGGGCGGTCTACATCCTGCTGGCGAAGCGGGTCGGCTCCCGCGTACGCGCCCTGGACGCGCTGGCGCTCGCGCTGGTGTTCGGCACCGTGCTCGTGCTGCCGGCGGGCATCGTCGAGGGCGGGTCACGACTGGGCCATCCCGGCGTGATCGCGGCCGGCGCGGGTGTCGCGGTGCTGTCGTCGCTCGATGCCCGTACACGCTGGAGCTCGTCGCGCTGCGCCGGTCTGGCGACGCACGTGTTCGGCCTGCTGATGAGCCTGGAGCCGGCCGTCGCCGCGATCGCCGGGCATCGTCGTCCTGGGCCAGTCGATCACGCTCGTCCTCGGCGTCGCGCTGGTGCTGGTGATCGTCGCGAGCGTCGGCATCACGCTCACGTCGCGGACTCCCCCACCCGCCGCCGACGTGCCCGAACCGGGGCCCTGAGCCGGAGCGCCCTCAGGCCGTTGACCGGGCTCCGTCGGACGACGCCGGGATCGCGTTGTCGATGAGGGCGGCGGCGATGCCGGCAGCGGCACTGAACTGTTCGCGGTCGACGACCCGGGTGCGGACCGACGCGCCGTCGATGAGCAGCGCCAGTTGCTCACCGAGTCGTTCGGGGTCCGTGGCGCCGGCTTCGCGAGCGGTCTCGGTCAACCTCGCCGCGCGGAGCCAGGTCGATGCGGTCGAAGACCCCGGGCACCCCTCGCCCTCATTCTGAGCGTCCTGCGCAGGCGCCGGCAGCGACCGCACGAGGCCATGCTCACGACGCTGGAGATCGGGGCTGCCGTGGGAGCGGCGCGGGCGTTCGCAATCCGGATGCGGAATCGCCCGAGCGACTGAGCCGAGCCCTGGCGACGCGGCCGAGGTCTGGGACGCTCTTCTGATGCTCACTGCTCTGATACCGACGGTGTTCTACGCCGACGTGACCGTCGGGCTCGACCTGTTCGTCGATGGTGTCGGCATGAAGGTGTTGCACCGAGACGGCGACCTCGCCGTGCTGGCCCGTGACCACGCGAAGGTCTACCTGGTGCAGTCCGCCGAGTCCGCTGCGGGCGACCGACCCGAACTCGCGATCGAGACCGACGACATCGACACGGTGTGGACGGACCTCAGTCAGCGGCGGCCGGATCTGCTCCACCCGAACCTGAGCGTGGTCACGCGCCAGCCCTGGGGACCCCGGGAATTCGCGCTGCTGGATGCCACCACGGTGTGCGTCATCTTTCGCGACTGGACCTAGCAAGCTCGTGTCGGAAGCAGCCGATCCCCTGGGGCACTGTCGAGATGCGGTGGCGCAGGCACTACGCCTACCGGATGTGCTGCCCGGAGTCGTCGCGATCGCGGTGGTCGGCTCATCGGGCGCGAGCCGCGGCGCGCGCTGACTCCGATCTCGACCTGGTCGTACTCACTGACCAGCCGTCGGTCGCGCTCTGCACTTCGGACTGGATAGGGGTGTTCGGCGACGAGGTCGACATCGTGCGCACCGCTGACTTCGGAGCCATCCAGGAGCGCCGGCTCAGGCTGCCCACCGGCCTGGTGATCGAAGTCGGCATCGCGGAGCCTTCCTGGGCGGCCACGGATCCGCTCGACGCAGGGACCGGACGAGTCGTTCGAGACGGCATGGTTCCTCTGCATGACCCGCACGGGCTGCTGAACGCGCTCCGCAGCCGCACGGCGGAATGGAACGCGGAATGAGCTGCAGTCTCACCACCGATGGCGCTACATCCCGCAAGCCGCGGTCAGGCCACGCGGCGGCGGTGCACGGCCTGCAGCAGCCCGACCGCGAGCGCCTGCGCGAACATCGACGACCCGCCGTAGGACACGAACGGCAGCGGCACGCCCGTCACCGGCGTCAGGCCGAGGTTCATGCCGATGTTCTGGAACGCCTGGAAGGCGAACCAGCACACGATGCCCGACCGCGACGAGCCGTCCGGCCGCGTCGGCTGTCGCGGGCGATGCGCAGCCCGCGCCAGCAGAGCAGCGCGAACAGCGCGATGATCACGACGCCGCCGACGCAGGCCGAACTCCTCGCCGGCGACCGAGAAGACGAAGTCGGTCTGCTGCTCCGGGCACGAACCCGCCGTTGGTCTGCGGGCCGTGGAACAGCCCGGTGCCGAACAGGCCGCCGTTGGCGATCGCGATGTGCGCCTGGGTGACGTTGTAGCCGCGCCCTGCAGGTCGTGGTCCGGGTGCGGTGAACGAGGTGAAGCGCGCCAGCTGGTAGTCGGCGAGCAGCCCGGCCTTCACCGCGAGCACGGCGACGAGCACCGCCGAGCGACGAGCAGGCCGATCGTCCACCGGGCCCGGACGTCGGCGGCGACGAGCACGCCGAGCGCGGCGCAGCCGAGCACCATCGCCGAGCCGAGGTCGGGCTGCAGCATGATCAGCGCGAGCGGCACCGCGACCAGCGCCGAGCGCGAGCAGCACGTCGCGCGTCGTCGGCGGCCCGTCGTCGTCGCGCTGCTCGGCGCGCTGGGTGAACAGCACGGCCATGCCGACGATCAGGCCCGAGCTTCATGAACTCGACGGCTGCATCTCGAAGCCGCCGCCGAGCCGGATCCAGGCGTGCGCGCCGTTGATCGTCGAGCCGACGCGACCATGACGAGCAGCAGCCCGAGCACGCTGGCGAGGTAGACGATCGGGCCGAGCAGCCGCAGCAGCCGGGCGTCGAGGCGCGACGCGGCCACGCAGCAGCCGACCGCGATGACGACGTTGATCAGGTGCCGGTAGAGGAACGCCTGCGGGTCGCGGCCGGCGGCCTGCTGCGACGTCGCGGGTCGCGGCCCACACCAGCACGGCGCCGATCAGGGCCAGCGCCGAGCGCGGCGGCGGCGAGCGGCCAGGTCGTAGCCGCGGGCCGCGCCGCGTCGAGCGGCATCGACGATCGGCGTCAGGCGTGAACGGCGCCCGCGGGTCGCGCGCGAGTCAGCGTCATCGGGCGCTCACTTGTGCGTCACCGTCGACGGCCTTGACGACGTCGGGCAGCTGGCTGCGGCGGCCTGCTGGTCCGGGCAGCACCGGCTTCTTGCCGCCGACGCCGAAGCAGCCCGTCCCAGATGCGCTTGAGCATCGGGCCGGCGGCGAACGCGCCGGTGCCGGCCTGCTCGATCATGCCGACCATGACGAGCTGGGCCTTGACGTTGCCCGTCGCGTCCTTGTACGTCGGGCCCCAGCTCGCCAGCCAGGACGTGTCCTGCTGGCCGAACACCTCGGCGGTGCCGGTCTTGCCGCCGAGCTGGTCGCGGTACGGCGACTGCAGGTAGGCGAACGCACCCGACACCGCCCAGCCGCGGCTGAACGACAGCGAGTTGGCGATGTAGTTGTAGCAGCGACTGCCTGACCGGCACCGTGTTGCGCACCTTCGGGCTCGATCGTCTTGCACGACCTTGCCCTTGCCGTCGACGACGGCCCAGCCGAAGGTCGGCTCGCAGATCTTGCCGCCGTTGAACATGCGCCGAGTACGCGACGCGCGAGCTGCAGCGGCGACATCGTCGTCTCGCCCTGGCCGATGGACATGTCGGCGTTGTCGCCGGCGCGGTAGCGCCAGCCGTCGGTGCAGTTCTCCGACGCCAGCTGGGTCAGGTAGGCGCGGTCGGCGGCGTTCGGCGACGTTCGGGTAACCGCTCTTGGCCTCGGCGCAGTACGTGCGCCTTGTTCGCCTGCCACCGCGCGAGCCGGGTCTCGCGGTCGGCGTAGCTGCCGGTCGCCTGCTCGCCGGCCGGCAGGTCGACGCCCGGGCGCGGTGCCGACGCCGTACGCCGCGGCCATCCGCTGCAGGTACTCGTTCGGCTTCTTGCCCTTGGCGATGCGCGCCTGGTCGGCGTAGTACTCGTCGGCCGCCGGGCGGTAGAAGAACGTGTCGCAGGAGTAGCCGAGCGCGTCGCGCAGGCGTGATCGGGCCGAGCACCTCGCTGTCGTAGTTGGTCTTGACGCGGCCGTCGATGGTCAGCGACCCCGGGCAGGTGTAGATGCCGGTCGGTGAGATCTCGTGGTGCATGACCAGCGACGAGGACGTGATCAGCTTGAACGTCGAGCCCGGCGCGTACTGCGCCGGCGATCGCCCGGTCGAGCAGCGGCGTCGTTCGCCGTCGGCGCGGTCAGGTGCGCGTAGTCGGCGTTCGAGATGCCGCCGACGAACAGCCGACGGGTCGTAGGTCGGGTAGCTCGCCGCGGCGACGATGCGCCCGGTGTTGCGGGTCCATGATCACGACGACTGCCCGAGGTCGCCGGCTTGCCCTGCCTTGCGCGAGTCCTTGATCTGCTGGGCCAGCGAGCTCTCGGCCAGCGCCTGCACGCGCGCGTCGATGCTGGTGACGAGGGTGTCGCCCTGCGTCGGCGCGACGGTGGAGCCGATAGCCGACCGTGTAGCCCTGCGGGTTGAGCAGCACGTTCTGCGTGCCGTCGATGCCGCGCAGCACGGTGTCGTACTGCTGCCTCGAGCCCGGTGCGCGCCGATGGTGTCGGCGTCGTTGAGGTTCGTGTTCGCCTTGACGTCGGCCGCGGTGACGTCGCCGGTGTAGCCGAGCACGTGCGCGGCCAGCGAGCCGCCCGGGTAGGTCGGCTGGGTCACGGTCTGCACGGCGACGCCGGGGAACTGCTCGCGGTGCTCGCTGATCGGCGAGCACGATCGTCGGTCGGCGCCTTGGTCGCGACCGGGACCGGCTGCGTACGGCTCGCCCGTCGAGCACGGCGCCGGCACCTTCGGCGCGCACGGCGTGATCTTCTTCGCCAGCAGGCGCGGCGTTGGTGCTGCAGCAGCGCGGCCAGCCGGCTGCAGCACGGCCGCGCCCTTGTCCGGACGCTTCTGCAGCAGGTCGCGGTCGACGGTGATCATCTGCACGGTGGTGTTGGTGACGAGCGAGCGGCCCTGGGCGTCGACGATCAGCCCGCGCGGCGCCGGGATCGACGATGTGCCGGTGTGCGGTGGCCTGCGCGGTCTGCACCGGCTTGTTGCGGGTCGAGCAGCTGGACGTAGTACAGCCGCGCGAACAGCGTCAGCATCAGCGACGCCACGAGCGCGACGATGATCGTCAGCCGGCGCGGGGTCGGCGGGCGGCTGGTCTGCCGCCGCGCGGCGGCCGGCGCACCGGCGGCGGCGCGAGGGTGGAGCTAGCCACGTCCGGCCCCGACCGTCAGCTCGGTGTAGACCGGGTGCGGCGCGCGCAGCGAGTCGCTGTGCAGCAGCGGCGCGGACGACGACCAGCACGACCGCGCCGAGCAGGACGTCGCCGAGCATCGAGGGCAGCAGGCCGCGCACGGCGTCCATCGACCTGCGTGCGGCCGACGAGCGCGAGCACCAGCGTGGCGACCGCGGTGCCGACGGCGCTCACGACGCCGGCCGTCACCGCGTCCTTGCGCAGGCTGCGCCGGTCGGCCGACCAGGCCGCACGAGCAGTGCCGACGCCCATCCAGCACAGGGCGAGCACGCCGGCGGCGTGGGAGGAGTCGAGGTCGGCGACCAGGCCGGCGGCGAAGCCGAAGCGACATGCCGGTCGCGGGGCCGTCGACCAGCCCGACGGCGGCGACGAGCACCGCGGGCAGGCTGAGCGGGATCCAGCCGGCGAGCGGCGCCGACGAGCGTGGCCTGCAGCAGCAGCGCGGTGATGATCGCCGGCCGCGGCGGCGGCCACCCGCGCGCGGGTCACCGGCCGCCCCGCGGGACGAGCGGGTCACTGCCCGCCTGGCTCACCGTGGTGTCGAGGACGACGCCCGACGAGGTCGACGGCGGTCGGCGACGCGGCCGGGCGCACGGTGGCGTGCGTCGTCCCGTCCGACGAGGTGTGCACGGCGGTGACGGTGCCCACCGACAGCCCGGGCACGAAGCTCGTGGAGCCGGTCGGCCCGGTGACCAGGCGATCGCCGACGTGCACGCGGGCGGTCGGGTCGAGCGGCGCGAACGTGAAGCCCGCGCGCGCCGTGGCCGGTGGCGACGCCGATCTGGCCGGTCGCGGTGTCGCGCACGCCGACGCCGGACTGCGGGTCGGCGGCGAGCAGCACCACCGCGCTGTGCGCGTCGGCCTGCAGCACCCGCCCGACCAGGCCGGCGCCGTCGGTGACCGACTGCCCGGTCTGCGCGCCGTCCTGGGTGCCGACGTCGACGGTCACCGTCCAGTCGAACCCGCCGCCCGGGCCGTAGGCGATGACCCGCGCGGGCAGGATGCGCTGCTTGGTGCCGTCGGCGACGCGCTGCAGCCGGGCGAGCTGGGCGGTGGTGCTGCGGTCGGAGCTCAGGGCGTCGATCCGGCCGTGCAGAACGGCGTTGTCGTGCTGCAGAGCCTTGATCGCGGCTCTCGTTCGTGCCGGCGTCGGGCAGGCCTGCGACCCACCGGCGCACCGGGCCGAGCACGGCGTCCGTGCCGCGATACAGCGAGCCGAACGTGCCGCGGACGCCGTCATGGGCGCCGCGCAGGCCGCCGCCGCCGAGGTCGAGGGTGATGAAGCAGAGCGCGACGACCGCCAGGACGGCGGCCGACATCCGCTGCCGCCGGGTCAGCTGCCGCATACCGGCCGCCGATCAGCGGCGATGGCCGTCGACGACGACCTTGTGCAGCTGGTCGAAGTGCTCCACGACCGTCGCCGTGCCGAGCACCACCGAGTCGAGCGGGCGCTCGGCGACGTGCACCGGTACGCCGAGCTCGCGCTCCAGCCGGGCGTCCATGCCGCGCAGCAGCGCGCCGCCGCCGGTGAGGACGATGCCGCCGGTGACGAGGTCGCCGGACAGCTCGGGCGGGCAGCGGTCGAGCGTGGCGCGGACGGCGGCGACGATGCGCGCGAGCGGCGGGTCCATCGCCTTGCGCAGCTCGTCGGCCGAGACGCTGATGTTGCGCGGCAGGCCGGTGCTGACCTCGCGGCCGCGGATCTCGGCCGTCTTCGGGCCGGCGGCCGGGAAGGCCGAGCCGACGGAGATCTTGAGTTCCTCGGCCGTCCGTTCGCCGATCAGCAGCGCGAACTGGGCGCGGACGTAGTCGACGATCGCGATGTCGAGGGCGTCACCGGCGACGCGGACGCTGGTGGAGGCGACGATGCCGCCGAGGGCGAGGATCGCGACCTCGGTCGTGCCGCCGCCGATGTCGACCACCATCGAGCCCGACGGCTGGTTGACCGGCAGGCCGGCGCCGATCGCGGCCGCCATCGGCTCGGAGATCATGTGCACCTTGCGGGCGCCGGCGGCGTAGGCGGCTTCGCTGACCGCGCGCTGCTCGACGCCGGTGATGCCGGACGGCACGCAGACGACGATCCGCGGGCCGGTGAACGCGCCGCGCCGGCGCAGCACCTTGCGCACGAAGTAGCGCAGCATCTCGGCCGTCACGTCGTAGTCGGCGATGACGCCGTCCTGCAGCGGGCGCACCGGCTTGATGTGGTCCGGCGTCCGGCCGATCATGCGCTTGGCCTCGGCGCCCACCGCGACGACGGAGTTGGTGCTCGTGTCGACGGCGACCACGGACGGCTCGTTGAGCAGGATGCCGCGTCCGCGGGCGTAGACGAGGGTGTTGGCGGTGCCGAGATCGATCGCGAGGTCACCGCCGAGCAGTTCGCCACTGCGCTGCGACACGCGCGACACCACGGCACGCCGGGCAAGCGGGGTGAACGTCACGACGGACCTACTTCGGGGAGATCGCAGAGGACAGCTTGTCGCGATCGTAAGGTCGGCGTGACGGCCATTCCGCGCTGCGACGCGCGGGTCAGGTGGTGACTGGTGTGACCTACGCTCGTCCGAGCGATGTCGGCGAGCCTGAGCGCCGCGCCCGCAGTCCGACGCCGTCGCGTCAGGACTCGAGCGAGGGGAACCAGAGCGCGATCTCGCGGGCGGCCGACTCCGGCGCGTCCGAGCCGTGCACGAGGTTCTGCTGCACCTTCAGGCCCCAGTCGCGGCCGAGGTCGCCGCGGATCGTTCCGGGCGCGGCCGCGGTGGGGTCGGTGGCGCCGGCCAGCGAGCGGAAGCCCTCGATGACGCGCTCGCCCTCGACGACCAGGGCGACGACCGGACCGGAGAGCATGAAATCGACCAGCGGCTGGTAGAACGGCTTGCCCTGGTGCTCGGCGTAGTGCTCGGCGAGCAGCTCGGGGGTGGCCTGCCGCAGCTCCAGCGCGGCGAGGCGGTAGCCCTTGGCCTCGATGCGGCGGATCACCTCGCCGGACAGTCCGCGGGACACGCCGTCGGGCTTGACGAGGACGAGGGTGCGTTCGAGATCGGCCACCGCGGCAGCGTATCGGCCACCCTGTCCCGCGACTTGTCCCGGCTACATCAGGCCCAGGAGCGATACAGCCCGGACAACTCGAAGAGTCGGTGAGAGAGCGGATCACCAGGAGACGGTGGTGGAGGTGGGAGCGCCGAGCTCGGTCAGACGGTGAGCAACCGGTACTCGGTCGCCGCCGTGCGGGTGCAGGTGAGCGCGAGCCGTCCGAGCAGCACCGACCGGCGCTGCATCCAGACGTCGCGCAGCGACTCGAACGCGACCGACACCTCGACGCTCCCGTTCGCGAGCCGGCGCGCAGCCGGTGACGCGACCATGCGGACGGTCACCTCGAGTTCCGGGTCGCCGAGCCACGACCGGACCGCTTCGGTGACGCGGGAGGCCAAGGCGATGAACAGAGCTGCCCCGGATGTGGCGCACTCGGGGGCGTCGGCCGCAAGGCGATCGCACCAGATCCCGATGACGCCCGCGGTCAGGCGCTCGCCCACGCCACCGCCGAGCAGCAGCAGGTCTCCGACGTCGGGGGCGCTGTCGTCGGGATCCCCCGGGGCGAACGGTGGCGCGCCGTGGGCGAACCATCCGAAGTGCCGCCCCGGCCGGTGCCCGGCGAACGCGATGGCCGGGACCGGCCGCGAGGACACACCGACCCCCGCGCGGACGACGCCGCGGTACGTAGGTCCGCGCATCGTCGTCGTCATCGTCGAGTCCTCGTCGGTCGGTAGTCGTCGTCGGAGTCCTCGTCGTCGGAATCGTCGTCGTCTGAATCGTCGTCGTCTGAGTCCTCGAAGACGACGTCGTCCTCGACGGTGAATCTCGTGATGGGGTCGGACGGCCCGCGGGGGGCCAGGGTGAGAACATCCAGATCGTCGACGTGCGCCCGCCACAGCTCCGCGAGCTCGAGGCAGCGTTGCGGCTCGCCCCGAGGGCCACCAGCGCACGCTCGCGCTCCGGGTCGGAATGGTCGACGGCGGTGAGCTCGCCGTCCGCCCACCGCAGCGTGTGCGTGCCCCGCGCACGGGACGGTCGTCTCGACCGGCCCCAACTCCTCCCACCAGGGCGTGCTCACGACGCCGCCCAGCGCAGCGGGATGCTCACCGTGGCCCGGACGGTACGAGTGGTCAGCTCCAGCGTGAGTCGAGTGGCCGACGGATCGATGCCCGGCTCGAAGCGCAGCGTTCCACCGAATTCGCCGTACCCCTCCTCCGCCCAGTGCGAGAACCCACCGGAGTACGCCGTGCCTCGGTCGTCCGAGGCGGTGAACACGAGGCGGGCGGTGATGTCGCCCTCGTCGAGCAGCATGTCGCTTCTGACAGTCGCGCCTTGCACGTCCACGAGAAACCCGCTGGACTCGCCCCGCACGGCGAGGACGCTCAGCACGATCCGGTCGAAGACCGGGGTGGTGGCGCCGACCAGGACGCGTCCCTTCCTCCCCCGTGCCGATCTTCGCCGCGTCGGCCCACCGCCGGGCCCGTGCGCCGACGTGACGACGGCCATGCCGCGAGGCGGGTGGCGATGCGGGTGGAAGCCGGGACGCGGAGCTGCACCGCGGCCGTCCACGAGCTCCTCGGGCGTGAGCAGCCCGGTGGCCCGAATGGTCTCGACCGCGGCGGAGCGGGTCGATTGATGCCAGTCGTGTTCGTCATCCTGCGCACTGCGGAAACGCAGATAGGCCAGCGCCCGCTCGCGCGGGGTCTCGCCGACCGACCCGACGAGGATCGTGGCTCCCGAGTCGACGGGCACCAGATCGATCCGCTCGCCGCAGAACTCGACCCACCGTGCTCCTGGAGCGAAGCCCTCGTCGGCGACGAACGCTCCCGCCCACTGGGACGCGGAGCCGCCGCCGTTGAAGTGCAGTGCGATCCGCCGGCCGCGATCGTCCCGCACGTCGGCCTGGGGCATATGTGGGTGGAACGGCATGTAGCGCGACGGGCCGCCGTTCGGCCCACGCCCTTGCGGCGTCAGCTGGACGGTGGCAGCGATCCGGGTAGCTGTGGGCGCGAGCGCCAGGTACTGGACGTGAACCGTGCCGAAGGACGTCTCGATGTCCCGGCCGCCGTCGTGGACGTGGTAGTCCGGTGTGCCGTGCGAGCCGCCCTCGTCCGGACCCTCGTCGAACCACGGACTGCCGCGCAGCCCGCGCGCCTTGCGATACACCCCGACGATGTCGTGGGCCACCGAGAGCTCGAGCAGCCCGAGCGCGGCCAGCACCCGCGCGCACTCGTCAAAGACGGCCGTGTCCTCGCTGCGCAGCGCCTGCTCACCGCGCTGGCGCAGGTACAGCTCGGCGTCGAAATCCGTCACACGCGCAGCGTGCCAGACGGCAGACTGTCCGCGTGGACGGACAAGCGATCTCGCTGGCGGCGCTCGGCATCGCGGTGAGCGCCCGGGTGCCCGTCCTGCTGTGGGGGTCGCCCGGTACCGGCAAGACCTCCGCCGTACGAGCCATGGCCGCGGCGGCCGACTGGCCGTGCGAGGTCGTCATAGCGTCCATTCGCGAACCGGCCGACTTCGCCGGTCTGCCGATCGTCGTGTCCACCGATGGCGCGTCGTCGGTGGAGTTCGCTCCCCCGAGGTGGGCCACCCGGCTGGCGGCCGAGGGCCACGGCATGGCCTTCTTCGACGAGATCTCCACGGCCCCGCCGGCGGTGCAGGCCGCGTTGCTGCGCGTCGTGCTCGAACGGACCGTGGGTGATCTCGAGCTGCCGGACGGCGTCTCGGTCGTCGCCGCAGCCAATCCGCCCGATCAGGCCGCCGACGGATGGGATCTGTCCGCGCCGCTGGCCAACCGCTTCTGTCATCTCGACTGGCGGCTCGACGCGCGCGCGTTGGCCGACGGCTTCGTCGGTGGGTGGCCGGACGCACCACCACCCACGCTCGACGCCGACTGGGTGAGCCGGGTGCCGGTGGCACGGAGCTGGGTGGCAGCGTTCCTGCGTGTCCGGGCGGAGCTTGCGCTCGCCGTACCTGATGACCTGGCGGCCGCAGGTCGGGCGTGGCCGAGTCCACGCTCGTGGGACATGGCCGCCACGCTGCTCGCCGCCGCTCGATCGACGCGGGCCGAGGACGCCGTGGCATCGGCCCTGGTGTCCGGCTGCGTCGGACCCGGAGCCGCCGTCGAGTTCCTGACCTGGCTCGCGGAGGCGGACCTGCCCGATCCCGAGGCGGTGCTTGCCGACCCGGAGCACTTCGTGCTGCCGACCCGCGGCGACCGCGCCTACGCGGTGCTGTCCTCGGTGGCCGCGGCGGTAGCTGCAGACACCCGGGGGGACCGCTGGGAGCGCGGGTGGCGAGCCTTCGCCCACGCCGCCGACGCCGCACCGGACGTCGCCGCGGCGGCCGCCCGCACCCTGGCTCGATGCCGCCCCCGAGGGCGAGCGCTTCCACCGGAGATCGACCTGTTCCTGCCGCTGCTTCGTGAGGCCGAGCTGTTGCCGTGAGCCCTTCTCTCGACGACGGCAAGGTCGCAGCGGCACGGCTGTGGGCAACCACCCGGATGCCGTATCTCGCCTCGCGCGCTTGTTCGCCGGGGTCGTGCTGTCGGCGCCGGGGTCGGGGACCGTCGCGGTCGACCGGCGGTGGCGCGTGCATGCCGATCCGGACGTCGTCGACCGGGCTGTCCGTACCGGAGCTGGGCAAGGATGCTCGTCCACCTCGTCGGGCACCTCGTGCGTGACCATGCGGGACGCGCCGAGGCGTTGTTGGTCGATGACGAGCGGCGCGAGCTGTGGAACACCTGCTCCGATGCCGAGATCAACGACGACCTGGTCGCGTCCGACTGCCGGCCGCCGGTCGCGGGCGTGCTGCCGGGCGACCTCGGGCTCGCCGACGGCGGCCTGGTCGAGGCCTATTACGCCGCGCTGCGTCAAGAACCTGGGCGAGCGTCGGGGGCGGTGCCGTGGGACTGCGGGTCCGGCAGCGACGGGCACCAGCGGCCCTGGGACCGGGGCGGCGACGGCATGACCCCCGGTCAGTCCGACCTGGTGCGGATGCACGTCGCCGAGCAGATCGTGCGCGCCGCCGACGAACGGCCGGGCACCATGCCCGGGGGTTGGCTGCGGTGGGCGCAGTCCGTCCTGCCCGCGAAGACGGACTGGCGCCGCCTTCTCACCGCGGAGATCCGCCGGGCGTGCTACGCCGTTTCGGGCAACGTCGACTACAGCTACCGCCGGCCCTCTCGTCGCCAGGCGTCATCGGGGGGCACGGTCGTCCTGCCCTCCTTGTACCGGCCGACGCCGGCGGTCGCCGTCGTCTGCGACACGTCCGGGTCGATGACCGACGAGCTGCTCGACCGCGCGCTCGCCGAGATCGACCGCCTGCTCACCCGCGCGGGCCTCCCGGCCGGCGTGCCGGTGCTCGCCGTCGACACCGAGGTCCAGGACGATGCGCAGGGTTGCGCGCGCCGATCAGGTGCGGCTGGCCGGCGGTGGCGGCACGGACATGGGCGCGGGCATCGAGGCGGCGGCCCGGCTGCGTCCGCGTCCGGACGTGGTGGTCGTGCTCACCGACGGCATGACGCCATGGCCGGACGAACCGCCCCGCGGCGTCCGGGTGGTGGTGGGCGTGTTGACCTCCGAATACGGCGGGGACGAGTCCGCCGTGCCGGCGTGGGCGCGATCCGTCCTCATCGACGACCTCTGACCTCGCCGTCGAGTTGTCCCAGCTGGATCAGGCAGCAGCCGGTACCTGGCCGGGACACGTCGCGAGGGACGAACGGAGGCGGCTCAGCCGGCGAGCAGGCGCCAGCCGCCGGGTGATCCGACGACCTCGTGCCGCAGCACGAGGACGCGCCACCAGATGAGGCCGAAGATCGCGCCCACCACGAACATCGTCGTGATGAAGACGCCGCTCGCGAAGAAGACCACCTGCATCGCCGAGCCGACCGCGATCCCCCACGGCCGCCGCACAAGACCGGCCGCGAGGAAGAGGACAACCGCCAGCACGATCAGGATCACCGTGTCGGCGGTGCTCAGCCCGGAGGTGAACGCGATCGCGCGCGGTACGAGCAAGCACGATGATCGCCTCGAGGCCGAGCACACCGGCCATCACGCCGCGGGTCGCCCGGTCGGCGCGGCGGGCCCGCTCGGCGATCTGCTCGGGCGTGGGTTCAGGCGCCGCGTCCGGCTCCGACGCGGGCTCCGCCGTACCCGGCTCGCTCATTGGCCGCCGCCGAGCAGCGTGCGGGCCTCGCCGACGGCGAAGACCGAGCCGGTGACGAGCACGCCGGCGCCGGACAGCACCTCGTCGCCGGTGTCCTCGGCCAGCCGGACGGCGGTCTCGAGCGCGTCGTCCAGCCGGGGCTCGACGGTCACCCGGTCGGCGCCGAAGATCGGGACGGCCAGCGCGGCGAGCTCGTCGGCCGGCATGCTGCGCGACGACGACGCCTCGGTGACGACCAGCTCGTCCACGGCGGGGTCGAGCAGCTCGAGCATGCCGTTCGCGTCCTTGTCCGCCATCACGCCGACGACGGCGATGAGGCGGCGGAACTGGAACGCCTCCCCCACCGCCTGCAGGGTCGCCGTCATACCGGCCGGGTTGTGCGCGGCGTCGAGCAGGATCGTCGGCGCGGAACGGATCGGCTCGAGCCGGCCCGGTGAGCGCACCCCCGCGATCGCGGCCCGCACGGTGTCGGCGTCGAGGGCCCCCGTCCGCCCGCCCGCCCCGAAGAACGCCTCGACGGCCGCCAGCGCCACCGACGCGTTCTGGGCCTGGTGCGCGCCGTACAGCGGCAGGAAGACGTCCTCGTACACCCCGCCGAGGCCCTGCAAGGTCAGCATCTGGCCGCCGACGGCGACACGGCGCTCGAGCACGCCGAACTCCAGGCCCTCGCGCGCCACGGTGGCGCCCACCTCGACGGCGTGCCGGATCAGCTCGGCCGCGGCGTCCGCGGGCTGGGCGGCGAGGATCGCGACGGAGTCCTTCTTGACGATCCCGGCCTTCTCGCGCGCGATCGAGACGACGTTGTCGCCCAGGTACTCGGTGTGATCGAGCCCGATCGGGGTGACGACGGCGACCTCGGCGTCGATGACGTTGGTGTTGTCCCACGTCCCGCCCATGCCGACCTCGACCACGGCGACGTCGACCGGGGCATCGGCGAAGATCGAGTACGCCAACGCCGTGACGATCTCGAAGAACGACAGCGGGGTGTCGAAGCGCTGGTCGACGAGCTCGACGAAGGGTTCGAGCTCGCGGAACGCCTCGACGAACGTGCGGTCGCTGACGGGCTCGCCGTCGAGCACGATGCGTTCGGTGACGCGGGACAGGTGCGGGCTGGTGTAGCGGCCGGTGCGGACGCCGAACCCGCGCAGCAGCTCGTCCACGATCCGGGCCGTCGTCGTCTTGCCGTTGGTGCCCGTCAGGTGGATCGCGCGGTAGGCCCGCTGCGGATCGCCGAGCAGGTCGACGAGCGCCTGCATCCGCTCATTCGTGGGGTTGACATGGCCCTCGCCCCGCCGTCCGAAGATCGACGCCTCGACCTCGCGAAGCAGCTGGGCGTAGGTTTCACGTTCAGTCGGCGCCACGACACGCCAGTCTACGAAGCCACGCCCACCCGCGCTCCGCCGCGGTCAGTGCTTGAAGCCGGTGCGACGACTCCGCTGACGGGCGTGGCAGCGGGCCGTCCAGGGACTCGAAGAACTCGGTGCGCTCGCGCAGGTCGTGCAGCAGCACATCGGCCATGTCCTGCGTCATGCCGGCGCGCACCACGATCCGCAGCACGGACAGGTCCTGCCGGTCAGCCGGGAAGGTGTACGCCGGCACCAGCCAGCCGCGCTCGCGCAGCTTGTCCGCGACGTCGAAGACGGTGTAGTTCGTGACCTCGGGCTTGAGCGCGAACGCGAAGACCGGTAGCTCGTCCCCGCGGGTCAGCAACCGGTACGGCCCGATCTTCTCGATCTCGGACGCGAGGTACTGCGCCACCTCGGACGACTGCTGCTGCGTGCGCCGGTACCCCTCGCGGCCCAGGTGGGTGAACATGAAGTACTGGGCGATGACCTCGCTGCCAGGACGCGAGAAGTTCAGCGCGAAGGTCGGCATGTTGCCGCCGAGGTAGTTCACGTCGAAGACGAGGTCCTTCGGCAGAGCCTGCGGCGTCGCGCCATACGACCCAGCCGACGCCCGGGATAGACCAGCCCGTACTTGTGCCCGGACGCGTTGATCGACGCGACGCGCGGCACGCGGAAGTCCCACTCGAGTTCGGGCTGCAGGAACGGCGCGACGAACCCGCCGCTCGCGGCGTCGACGTGGATCGGGATGTCCCATCCGGTACGTTCCTGCAGCTCGTCCAGCGCCGCCGAGATCGCCGCGACCGGCTCGTAGCTGCCGTCGAACGTCGAGCCGAGGATCGCCGCGACGCCGATGGTGTTCTCGTCGCAGTGCGCGATCGCCCGCTCGGGCGTGAGGTGGAAGGTGTCGCCCTCCATCGACACCAGCCGCGGCTCGACGTCCCAGTAGCGGCAGAACTTCTCCCAGCACACCTGCACATTGGCACCCATGACCATGTTGGGACGGTCGGTGGGTTTGCCCGCGGCCCGCATCCGCTCGCGCCAGCGCCACTTCAGGGCGAGGCCGCCGAGCATGACCGCCTCGCTCGAGCCCGTGGTCGAGCAGCCGGTCGGCGTCTCGCTGTCCGAGGCGTTCCAGAGGTCGGCGATGATCGACACGCACCGCGACTCGATCTCCGCCGTCTGCGGGTACTCGTCCTTGTCGATCATGTTCTTGTCGGCGGTGACCTCCATCAACCGGCCCGCGAACGGCGGCATCCACGTCGTGACGAAGGTGGCGAGGTTCAGCCGCGCGCTGCCGTCCAGCAACAGCTCGCTGGTGATCGCGTCGTAGGCGTCCTCGCCGCTGCGCCCGGTGTCGGGAATGCGGTTCATCGGGGTGGAGCGACGACGGCCCGCGTCGTCGTCGGTGCGCTGCTCGCTCAGTCCCACGGGTCCTCCTCGACGTGCAGTGGTTCAGGACGCCATGCCGGCGCGGACACGCTGTACGGCGCCGTCCGGGACGACCTCGCGCGGCAGGGCGATCACCAGTCGCGCCTCGCGCAACCGGAGCACGACGACGCCGCGCAGTTCGCGCACGTCGGCGACCCAGTCGTACGGGTGGTCGCCGCTGCCGCGTTCCGTGACGATGCGGAAGCTCGCGTCGTCGAACGCGGCCTCGATGGACGAGCCCGGCCGGTAACCGCGGGCCGCCATCAGCCGGTGCAGCTGCGCACGCTTGAACACCACGACGAGGCCCTGCAGCACGATCATGATCAGCGCTCCGACCACGGCGCCGGACGCACCGTAGGTGATGCCGCCCGCCGCCGCGAACACCGCGATCGCGAACAGCGCCGCGCCCAGGAAGCGCGGCTGCTGCACCTGGTAGGCGATGACGGCGTCGGCGATGCGGCGCGGATCGGCCGGCTGCACGACGTAGCTGCCCACACCGGAGCTGCCCACACCGGGGTTGCTCACGCCGGGGCCGCTCACGCGGAGGGCAGCGCGTCGAGAGCGGCGTCGATGCGGACGATCTCTGCCTCGGCGGCGGCCAGCCGGTCGCGGACCTTGGCCACGACGGCCTCCGGCGCCTTGCCGGTGAAGGCCTCGTTGCCGAGCTTGCCGGCGTTGGTGTCGCGCTCCTTCTCCGCAGCCGTCCGCGCCTTGGTCAGCCGGGCCCGCTCGGCGGCGACGTCGATCGTGCCGGACAGGTCGAAGGCGATCTCGACGCTGTTCGCGGTCGTGATCGAGGCCGTGACGCTGAACGCATCGCCCGGTTCGTCCAACCGCAACAGCGCCCGGATCGCGGGCTCCGTCGCCGCTGACGCACCGACCACCCGGGCGGGCACCTTCTGCGACGGCTTGACGCCCTGGTCGGAGCGGAAACGCCGCACCTCGGTGACCACGGCCTGCACGGTGGCCACGTCCGCGCTCGCCTGCGGCGCGTCGCGCGTCGTGTCGGGCACCGGCCAGGACGCGATCACCACGGACTCGCCGCCCGTCAGCGCCGTCCAGAGCTGCTCGGTCACGAACGGCACCATCGGGTGCAGCAGGCGCAGCAGCACGTCCAGCACCTCGCCGAGCACCCGGCGGGTGGCGTCGCCGGACGGGCCGCCCAGCGACAGCTTGGCCAGCTCGATGTACCAGTCGCAGACCTCGTCCCACGCGAAGTGGTAGAGGACGTCGGCGATCTTGGCGAACTCGAACCGCTCGTACAGCGCGTCGACCTCGGCGGTGACCGCGGCCAGCCGCGAGAGGATCCACGCGTCCGGCCCCGACACGTCGGTGGGCACCGGACCGTCCACCGTCGCGCCGGAGATCATCGCGAAGCGGGTCGCGTTCCAGAGCTTCGTGCAGAAGTTGCGGGCGCCGACGACCCATTCCTCGTTGACCGCCTGGTCGGCGCCGGGGTTCGCACCCTGCAGCAGCGACATGCGCACGGCGTCGGCGCCGTACTCGTCCATCCAGAGCAACGGGTCGATGACGTTGCCGCGCGACTTGGACATCTTCTTGCCCGACGGGTCGCGCACGAGGCCGTGCAGCAGCACGGTCTTGAAGGGCACCTCGCCGTCCATCGCGTACAGCCCGAACAACATCATCCGCACGACCCAGAAGAAGAGGATGTCGTAGCCGGTGACCAGCACGGTGGTCGGGTAGTACGCGCGCAGGTCGGCGGTGTCCTCGGGCCAACCCAGCGTCGAGAACGGCCAGAGCGCGGACGAGAACCACGTGTCGAGCACGTCGTCGTCCTGCGTCCACCCCGCCGGCGGCGTCTCGTCCGGGCCGAAGCAAACGTCGTCGCCGTCGGGCGAGTACCAGACGGGGATGCGGTGGCCCCACCACTGCTGGCGGCTGATGCACCAGTCGCGCAGGTTGTCGACCCACTGGAAGTAGCGGGCCCGCATCGACGCCGGCTCGATCGCCACCCGCCCGTCGCGCACAGCGGCGCCGGCCGCCTCGGCCAGCGGCGCCACCTTCACGAACCACTGCAGCGACAACCGCGGCTCGACGATGGTGTCGCAGCGCGAGCAGTGCCCGACGGCGTGGATGTACGGGCGCTTCTCGGCCACGATGCGGCCGTCCTCGCGCAGCGCGGCGACGATGGCCAAGCGCGCCTCGAGGCGATCGAGACCGGCGAACGGGCCGGGCGCGGTGATGACGGCCCGCTCGTCCATGACTGTCGGCATCGGCAGGTCGTGCCGGCGGCCGATCTCGAAGTCGTTGGGGTCGTGCGCCGGGGTCACCTTCACCGCGCCGGTGCCGAAGCTCGGGTCGACGTGCTCGTCGGCCACGATCGGGATACGCCGGTTGGTCAGCGGCAGCGCGACCTCGGTGCCGACGAGGTGTTGGTAGCGCTCGTCGTCGGGGTGCACGGCCACCGCGGTGTCGCCGAGCATCGTCTCGGCGCGCGTCGTCGCGACGACGATGGAGTTCTCGCCCTCGCCGTAGCGGATCGAGATCAGCTCGCCCGGCTCGTCCTCGTGCTCGACCTCGATGTCCGACAGCGCCGTCATGTCGCGCGGGCACCAGTTGATGATCCGTTCGGCGCGATAGATCAGCTGGTCGTCGTACAGCCGCTTGAAGATGGTCTGGACGGCGGCAGACAGGCCCTCGTCCATCGTGAAGCGCTCGCGCGACCAGTCCACGCCGTCGCCGAGGCGGCGCATCTGGCCGAGGATCTGACCGCCGTAGCGCTCCTTCCACTCCCACGCGCGGGACACGAACTCCTCGCGCGTGTAGTCCGAGCGGCTCTTGCCCTCCGTCTCGGCCAGGTAGCGCTCGACGAGGTTGTTCACAGCGATGCTGGCGTGGTCCATGCCCGGCAGCCACAGCGTGTCGCAGCCCTGCATACGGGCACGACGGGTGAGCGCGTCCATCATCGACTGCTCGAGGGCGTGGCCCAGGTGCAGGCTGCCGGTCACGTTGGGCGGGGGGATGACCAGTGAGAAGCGCGGCTTGTCGCTCGACGGGTCGGCGGTGAAGTAGCCCCGCTCGACCCACCGCTCGTAGAGCGGGCCCTCGACGTCGGCCGGCACGTAATGGGTCGGCAGACTCGGAGGGGTCGGGGACGGTTCGGCGCTCACCCGTGCATCCTACGAAGGCGGCTCCGCGGGTAATCCGGTCGCGTCCGCCGCACGCTTCGGACGATCATCGCGGCATGCCGTTGCACGAGTTGACCGACCACGACGCGATCGCCGCCGCGTTGGCGGCCGCGGTCGGGCGTGACCCGGTCCGCGGCACCATGTTCGGCACGCTCGCCCGCCAGCTGGAGGACTCCGCGTGGGCCGCCGTCGACGGCGAACGGCTGGCCGTGCGCACCGCGACCCGCTTCCCGGTCGTCGTCGGCGACGGCTGGCTGGACGCGATGGACGAACTGGTGGCGCTGTTGGCCGCCTTGCCGCACCTGGCCGGCGTGAACGGGCCGGAGTCCGTCGTGGCGCGGCTCGTCGCGAGGCTGCGCGGTGATCAGCCGGCGATGCGGATGGCACAGCGGCTGTTCCGGCTGGACGAGCTGACGTGGCCGGCCGGTGTGCCCGGCACTGCCCGCATCGCCACGGAGGCCGACCGGGACGTCGTTGCTGCCCTGGTCGGCGGGTTCGACGCCGAGGAGGGCTGGCTGGGCCGCGACGTCGACGTGTTCACCGACGCGGTGCTCGCCGAGCAGGGCGGCTGGTTGTGGATCGACGTGTCCGGCACGCCCGTGTCCCTGGCCTGCCGCCGCCGACCCGCCGGCGGCAGCGCGCGGATCGGTCCCGTCTACACCCCGCCGGAGCAGCGTGGCCGCGGCTACGGCTCGGCGGTCACCGCCGCGGCGACCCGCTCGATCCTCGACGAGGGGGCCGTCCCGGTGCTGTTCACCGATCTCGCCAACCCGACGTCGAACAAGATCTACCAGCAGCTCGGCTACCGCCCCGTCGAGGACCGCGTCGTCGTCACCTTCGCCTGATCGCGTCATCCCGCCGCGAGCGGGCGGTCCAACCACGCGGCAAAGGCGTCGAAGCCGAACGGCCGGCCGAGAAACTGCTCCACGAGATCGGCGGCGTCCTCGCTACCACCCCGGGCGAGGATGGTGTCGCGGTAGCGCCGCGCCACAGCCGGCGCGAGGAGGTCCGCGGGGTCGAACTGGGAGAACAGGTCCTTCGCGATGACCAGGCTCCAGAGGTAGGTGTAGTACGCCGACGTGTACCCCGCGAGGTGCCCGAACGAGGTGTGGAAGTGCGTCCCGTCGATGTAGGCGAGCACGTCGTAGCGGGCCTGCAGCTCGATCAGCCGCTGCGTCAGATCGGCCGGCCGATCGCGGTGGAACTCGTAGGACACTGCCGTGTAGAACAGCTGCGTCCGCACGAACAGGCCCTTGCCGAAGTCCTGCGCCGCGCGCATCCGGGCGACGAGATCACGCGGGATGGGGTTGCCGTCGGCGTCGGTCGCGAAGGTCTGCAGGACGTCGGCGTCCCACGCCCACTCCTCGAGCATCTGCGACGGCGCCTCGACGAAGTCCCACTCCGTCGCCACCCCGCTGAACCGCGTCCAGTGCTGGCGACCGCCGAGCACGTGGTGCACGAGGTGCCCGAACTCGTGGAACAGGGTCACCACGTCGGTGTGCTGGAGCAGTCCCTTGGAGAAGTTGCAGACGAGCGTGCCCTCCGGCAGGTGCCGGCCGGCGACTCCGGGGACGAGGTCGAACTGCGCGGCGTGCTTGAACTTGCCGTCGCGAGGGTGCAGGTCGAGGTAGATGCGTCCGATGACCTCACCGTCGTCCGCGACGTCGTAGGCGGTGACGTCCTCGTGCCAGACCGGTGCATCGGTCACCTCGCGGTACTCGATCCCGAACAGCGCCCCGGTGACGTCGAGCAGGCCGGCGCGAACCCGCTCGAAGTCGAAGTAGCGCCGCACCTCCTGCGCGTCTAGGTCGAAGAGTTCGCGGCGCACGAGCTCGCTGTAGTACGACGAGCAGCTGGCGTCGAGGGTGTCGGCGCCGGGTTCGTCCTGCCGGCGGCGGGACAGCAGCAGCTCGAGGTCGCGCTGCCCGGCGTCGTCGGCGGCTGCGCGCAGCTTGATGACGAACTCGTCGATGGCCTGCGAGGTGCCGACCATCTTGACCTCGGCGTCGTAGGCGGGCCAGCCGTCGTAGCCGAGCAGACGGGCCTGCTCGTCGCGCAGGTCCAGCATCTCGTGCAGCACGGTGTCGTTGACCGGCCAGCCGCGGTCGAGGAACGCCGCCGTCAGCTCGCGACGCGCGGCGGCATTGCGGGCGAAGGTGCGGACCGGCAGGAAGTCGGGGTAGTCGGTGGTGACGGCGACGAGCCCGTCCGCGCCGGCCGGGTGGGCGTCGCGCCAGTCGCCGGGCAGGCCGTCCAGCGCCTCGGGCGGCAGCGACACCGTGCGGACGTCGTCGCGGATGAGGCGTGCGAAATCCTGGTCGAGCACCGTCAGCCGCTCGGCGATCGCACGCAGGCGGTCGCGGTCGGCCTCGGGGCGGTCGACGCCGCTCCGCCGGAAGTCGCGCAGCACCCGCTCGCGGAAGCGCGTCGCCTGGGCGTCGAGACCGTCCGGGTCGGTCGCGTCGACGACGGCGAACAGTGCGGGGTCGAGGTCGCGGTCGGTGCGGGCCCGGCTGACCTGCTGGGCGCGGCCCTCGGCCAGGGTGCGGACGTCCGGGTCGGGGTGTACCTCGTTCATCAGCTCCGCCGCGACGCTCGCCGAGCGTAGGGCGAGATCGGACTCGTCCCACAGCGCCAGCACCTCGTCGGTCGTGCGGTGCGTGCCGTCGGCGAGCTGGCCGAGCGCCGCGGACGAGGCGGCGAGCAGGGTGTCGACACGATGGGCGAGCCAGCCCGCCCAGTCGTCGGTGGGCAGCTCGAGCGGGTGCAGGTCGGTCACTTCATCGACCCTAGCGAGCCCGGCGGCGGCATTCGTAGGCGACGTTTGGCGGCGACGTCGGCGGCCCGTGTCAGGCCAGCGGGGTGCCGTGCTCGCGCGCGGCGTCGAGCAGCCACCCGTCGAGATCGAGGAAGGGCAGTCCGCGGAACCCGGCGTCCGCCTCGGCGACGCGGTCGGCAAACCGGCGCGCAACGTCGGCGCCGCCGCCCGTCCCCCCGGCCTGCTCGGGTTCGACACCGACGACAAGCTCGACCGGGCCGTCCTCCACCCCCACCGCGAGCTGGTACGCGGCCCGGACGCTCGGATCGGACGCGACCAGGCGACGCAAGAGGTCCACCGCATGCGGCGGCAATCCCGGATCGGGAGCGCCGACACGCATCGAGCTCCCGGCCGGGACGACGGTGTGGGCATCGACCGTCTCGAACAGGGCTGCCAGCTGCGCGGCGCTGAACACGATCGACGGGTCGGCGCCGGGGTTGACCGCGAGCCCGAGACCGTCCGGCCACCCCTGCATGAGGTCGCGCCCGCGGAGGACGGCGCACGGGGCGGTGACGCCGAACGACTCGTGGTGCCGCGGGCCGGTGAAGGCCACGCCGTGGTCGGCCCCGCCGATCTGCACCACGAACGGGGTCGCCGAGGTCTCGCCGGTGCGGTCGGTGACGGCCAGCAGGAGCGTCGCGGCGTCGAGAGCAGCGGCGAACCGGTCCGCGGGCAGGCGCCCCGCCTTGGCCTCGACGATCGCCGCGTCCAGCTCGGCACCCGTCGGCAGGGACGGCTCGCTCACGCGCCCACCCTACAAACCGGCAGTCTTGGCCCCTGGGCGGCGATGTCCGCGGCGTGTCTCGCCGCAGCGCGGCCAACCCCGCCGATCGTGGCCCCGGGGCGGCGATCGCTGCGGCGTGTCTCGCCGCAGTGCGGCCCCAACCCGCCGGTCAGCTGACCCGCCGCCGACGGGCGTCCCGAACCTCGAGGACGTCGCGCCGGCAACCCGCCACGTCTCCGAACAACCGTCGGTGCGGGAGGCGGATCGTCTGCCAGCCGAGCTTGGCGAGCGCGAGGTCCCGCTGGATGTCGCGCTCCCACTGCTCCGTCGATGCATGGAACGCCCGCCCGTCGAGTTCCACGACCAGCATCTCCTCGTCGTAGGCCATGTCCAACCGATACGCATGACCGTCGACCCGGGCGACCCGTTGGCGGTTCGCGTCGTTCAGACCAGGTACGTCGAACACACCGGTGTAACCCCAGAGCTCGAGTTCGCTCTCGCATCCGGCGGCGAGGAGACCGACCAGCTCGCGCAATGCACGGATGTCTTTGATCCACCAGGACCGCTCGACCTCGGTGATCAAGCGTGCCGGCGACAGCAACCGCCGGCGGGCTGCTTCGATGACGGGAGCACGACGCTCGGGCCCGAACAGCAGACCCCAACTTGTCGTCAGTGACTTTTCGATTCGGGTCACCGGCACGCCGTCTATTTCGACCGCGTCCAGGGGCATACGAGTGCGATGGACGCAGACTTCGCCAGGTACACCACGCGGATGCCGCGGGAGGTAGGCGGTGACATGCAAGATCTCGTCCTGCGGAACCGGAAGGTCGCGCAGTGCGAGCGCACTCAGGTGACTGAGGGCAGCGTCTCCGCCAACGCTGAGCAGGGCCGCACGCCGACGGACGTCGGGCAGATCGGCGTCCCAAGGGTAGGCGTACACGCGCGGGAACACCGCCGCCAACCTTCCGGTCTTCACCGCGTTGTCGAAGGGGTGTCTGCCAAGTTCGGCCACGCCGCGACGCCTCGTGATGAGGCCGTCTTCCGCTGTCAAGAGTTCGTCGAGGTCCACCGGCAGAGATTCACGCCAAAACAGACCGCCCGGCGGGACGGTCGAGACGTTGTGGACTGAACCCGCCCGTCCACAGGTGGCCGCCCCACGGCGGAACACGCTGTGTTATGCGCCGCTACGAGGCCACGCCACGGGTTGTGGCCGCGCTGCGGTGGGACGCGCCGCACGCAGCGCCGCTACGAGGCCACAACAGGCCAGGAGCAGCGGGTCAGGCGGACTTTTCGCGGCGCTCGCGCTTCGGCGGCTCCCGCGGCACCAGCGTCGGGTAGACGTGGTCGAGCACGGTCTCGCGGGTGATGACGACGCGGGCGACGTCCTCGCGGGACGGCACCTCGTACATCACCGACAGCAGGACCTCTTCCATGATCGCCCGCAGCCCGCGCGCGCCGGTGCCCCGCAGCACGGCCTGGTCGGCGATGGCCTCGAGCGCGTCGTCGCTGAATTCCAGCTCGACGTTGTCCAGGTCGAACAACCGGGCGTACTGGCGCACCAGCGCGTTCTTCGGCTCGGTGAGGATCTGCACCAGCGCGTCGCGGTCGAGCGGACGCACCGACGTGATGACCGGGAGACGGCCGATGAACTCCGGGATCAGCCCGAACTTGATCAGGTCCTCGGGCATGACGTCGGAGAAGACGTCCTTGGTCTCCCGGTCGAACTTGGTGTTCAGCTCGGCACCGAAGCCCAGGCCCTTCTTGCCGACCCGCTGCTCGATCAGGGTGTCGAGCCCGGCGAAGGCGCCACCGACGATGAACAGCACGTTGGTGGTGTCGATCTGGATGAACTCCTGGTGCGGGTGCTTGCGGCCACCCTGCGGCGGCACCGACGCCGACGTGCCCTCGAGGATCTTCAGCAGCGCCTGCTGCACGCCCTCGCCGGAGACGTCACGGGTGATCGACGGGTTCTCCGCCTTGCGGGCGATCTTGTCGACCTCGTCGATGTAGATGATGCCGGTCTCGGCCCGCTTGACGTCGTAGTCGGCGGCCTGGATCAGCTTCAGCAGGATGTTCTCGACGTCCTCGCCGACGTAGCCGGCCTCCGTCAGCGCGGTGGCGTCGGCGATGGCGAAGGGGACGTTGAGCATCCGGGCGAGCGTCTGGGCGAGCAGCGTCTTGCCCGAGCCCGTCGGGCCGAGCAGCAGGATGTTCGACTTGGCCAGCTCGACCTGCGCGTCGGCGTTGCGTGGCTTGCCGTCACCGCCGGCCTGCACTCGCTTGTAGTGGTTGTAGACGGCCACCGCGAGGGTCTTTTTGGCCTGGTCCTGGCCGACGACGTAACCGTTGAGGAACTCGTAGATCTCACTGGGCTTGGGCAGTTCGTCGAAACTGAACTCGCTGGTCTCGGCGAGCTCTTCCTCGATGATCTCGTTGCAGAGGTCGATGCACTCGTCGCAGATGTAGACGCCGGGGCCCGCGATGAGCTTCTTGACCTGCTTCTGGCTCTTCCCGCAGAAGGAGCACTTCAGCAGGTCGCCGGTCTCGCCGACGCGTGGGGCCACGGGCGACCAGTCCTCTCGCGCTCTGCTGTCCGCTGTGCGGTAGCTGGGGTGGTTTCGGGGTGTGCACGTCGTCCCGGCGGCCGGGCCGCTCGGAGACATCGCACGCTACCCGCATTTGCCGTGGAAGTCCGCTGCAAACCACGCCGAACGCGCCGAGAAGTTGGCGCCCGCTGCCTGTGACAGCGCGTCGCACTTCCCGGGCGTCCGGGCGCTCGCTCGACGAGCCCGGCCCGCGGGCGATCAGACGTCGGGGATGAGCTTGCGCGTCGTGATGACCTGGTCGACGATCCCGTACTCCTTGGCCTGCTGGGCCGTCAGGATCGTGTCGCGGTCGATGTCCTTGCGGACCTTGTCGATCTCCTGCCCGGTGTGCCGCGCGAGGATCTCCTCGAGCAGCACCCGCATGCGCTGGATCTCGTTGGCCTGGATCTCCAGGTCGGACACCTGCCCCTGCCCCTCGCCGGACGGCTGGTGGATCAGGATGCGGGCGTTCTGCAGGGCGAATCGCTTGCCCTTGGTGCCGGCGGCGAGCAGCACCGCGGCGGCCGAGGCGGCCTGGCCCATGCAGATCGTCTGGATCTCGGGCCGGACGTACTGCAGCGTGTCGTAGATCGCGGTGAGCGCGGTGAACGATCCGCCCGGGGAGTTGATGTAGATCTGGATGTCGCGGTCCGGGTCGGAGGACTCCAGCACGATCAACTGGGCCATGACGTCGTTGGCCACGACGTCGTCGATCGGCGCGCCGAGGAAGATGATGCGCTCCTCGAACAGCTTGTTGTACGGGTTGGACTCCTTGATGCCGTAGTTCGTCCGCTCGGTGAACGACGGCAGGACGTAGCGGTTCTGAGGCAGGTGCAACCCCGCGCTGATTCCGGTCGGACGGTAGAGCTCGCTCATGGGATTCCCTCTCACTCCGCCGGGTTCGGGCTGGCGCTGCCGGGCACCTGGGCGACGCGGCTGACGACGTGGTCGACGAAGCCGTACTCCAGCGCCTGCTGCGCGGTGAACCAGCGGTCGCGGTCGGAGTCCTCCTGGACCTTCTCGACCGGCTGGCCGGTGTGCTCGGCGATCAGCTCGGCCATCTCGCGCTTGGTGAGCTTGAACTGCTCGGCCTGGATCGCGATGTCGGCTGCGGTGCCGCCGATGCCCGCCGACGGCTGGTGCATCAGGATGCGCGCGTGCGGCAGGGCGTAGCGCTTGCCGCGCGTGCCGGCCGAGAGCAGGAACTGACCCATCGAGGCGGCCAGTCCCATCGCGTAGGTGGCGATGTCGCAATCGACGAACTGCATCGTGTCGAAGATCGCCATGCCGGCGGTGACAGACCCGCCGGGCGAGTTGATGTAGAGGGCGATGTCGCTCTCGGGTGCCTCGGCCGCGAGCAGCAGCAGCTGCGCGCAGATCTGGTTGGCGATCTGGTCGTCGACTGCCTGCCCCAGGAAGATGATCCGCTCACGCAGGAGCCGGTCGTAGACCGAGTCGTTCAGCGACATGCCGGAGCTCGGAGCGCGGAGCTCCGGCCCCGTCGCCAGGTGGTCGTATCGGCTCACGGCCTCAAACCTTCCTTCGTCGTACCTCGTCGTGGTGATGTCATCGACCCTAACGAAGCGGGCAGGCCGGGGACTCCCGGATAGGGCCCGCGTTCGCTCAGGGCGTGACGGCCGGGTCTCGGCCGGATCGGGTTGGCCCCGGTGGACGGACGCCGGTCGGCGCCTGTCGGTTCTGTCAGTCCTCGTCCGACTCGTCGTCGTACGCGGGGTCATCGTCAGCGTCGTCAGCGGCGGCGACCGCGTCCAGGGCGTTGAGGTCGACGGTGTTGCCCGAGGCGTCGGTGACGACGGCGGACTCGAGCATCTCGGCGAGTGCCTTGTTGCGACGGATGTCGGCCACGAGGAGCGGCAGGTTGCCGGCTTGCACGATCTGATTCGCGAACTCCTGCGGCGGCATCTGGTAGCGCTGCGCCTGCCGTACGAGGTACTCGGTCAGCTCGGAGTCGCCGATCTGGACGTCGTTCTTCTCGGCGACGGCGTCGAGGATGAACTGCGCCCGCACGGCCTTCTCGGCGTTCTCGCGCAGCTCGGTGTCCCACTCCTCGCGGGTCTTGCCCTGCGCCTCGAGGAAACGGTCGAGCAGCGCGTCGTCGTGGTTGAGCGAGTGCACGACGTCGTGCTGGCGGAATTCGATCTCGGCCTGGACCGCCGACTCGGGCAGCGGGAAGTCCACGGCCTCGATGAGGTGCTCGATCAGCTTGTCGCGCGCGGCGACTCCCTGCTCCATGACGCGGACGCGGCCGAGGCGCTCGCGCAGGTCGGCCCGCAGCTCGTCGACGGTGTCGAACTCGCTGGCCATGCCGGCGAACTCGTCGTCGACCTCGGGCAGTTCCTTGACCTTGACCGAGTTGACCGTGGCGGTGACCTCGGCCTCGGCGCCGGCGTGGTCGCCGTGCTGCAGCGTGGTGGTGAAGGTGGCCGACTCCCCCGCCGCCTTGCCGGTGATCGCGTCGTCCAGGCCCTCGATGAGGTCACCGGAGCCGACGACGTAGGACAGCCCCTTCGACGAACCCTCGTCGATCGCCTCACCGTCGACGGCGGTCGACAGGTCGAGCGAGACGTAGTCGCCGGACTCGGCCGGGCGCTCGACGCCCTTCAACGAGCCGAAGCGGTCGCGCAGCTCGTCCAGCTGCTCGTCGACCGCTTCGTCGGTGACCTCGGCGTCCTCGACCTGCACGGCGATGCCGTCGAGCTCGGGCAGCGTGATCTCCGGTCGGATGTCGACCTCGGCGGTGAAGTGCCAGACGGAGCCGTCGACCATCTCGTCGGCCTCGGTGATGTCGGTGATCTCGGGCTGGCCGAGGACGTTCAGCCCGTGCTCGCGGGTTGCCTCGCCGTAGATCGCCGGGAGCGCCTCGTTGACGGCCTCCTGCAGCACCGACGCGCGGCCGACCCGCTGGTCGATGATCCGGTTCGGCACCTTGCCCGGACGGAAACCGGGTACGCGGACTTGCTGCGCGATCGCGCGGTAGGCCTTGTCCAGGCTGGGCTGCAGGTCGTCGAAGGGCACCTCGACGGCGAGCCGAACGCGGGTCGGGCTCAGGTTCTCGACGGTGCTCTTCACGTGCTGGTGCTCCTGTTCGGTACGGCTGTTGCGGGCATGTGGTCCGGGTGGCGGCGCGGCGGGCGGATCACTCGCGGCACCCCGGACGTTCGGGTCCGGTCGCGGCGAGCCGGACGGCGTGGCCTGTGCGGCGGACGACTCGTCGGCCGGGACCGCTCCCGGCGTCGGCGCCAAGTCTAGGCAGCCCGCCGTGGGTGCTGCGACGCGCCGGGTTCCCGGACTGCGGGACCGCGTCGTTCGCCGCCCGGGACCGGCTGGCACGACCCGCTTCAGCGCGACAGGGCCGCCGATCTTCGGCACGATCGGAGGTGGGCAACCCGTGGGCGCGGTGTCCGGGGGGATTCGGCCCGCGGGTGCGCGACTTTCTGGGGAGGGTGTCGCGTGGCTGTGCTCGGACCCTTCTCGGCGGCCGCGGGGACCGGCGAGCAGCGAGGTCGGGCACAGCCTGCCCTCGCCGGCCGACTGGTCAGCTGAAACCCCGGTCGTGGCCGCCCTGCGGCGCAACACGCCGCAGCCACCGCCGCCCAGGGGCCACGAGGCCGCGGCACAGGAGTGCCTCGGTAGCGTGCGCGCTCGTGTGGGAATCCGTCGTTCTGCCGTCGGCCGTCTTCGGCGTGGTGCTGGCGGTGCTGGCCTGGTGGTACTACGGCCGCAAGCGCTGACTCGACTCGCCTTCCCGGCCGGTGTGGTCGTGACACGCCGCCGTGTCCGCAGCCACTTCAGCCGGGAAGCGCATCCGATGCTGGTCGGGGTGTTCGGCGCTGGCGCGCCTCCGACCCGCTCCTCGGCCTCGGCCGACTCGAGCAAGCTCGGTCGGCGCGCGGCCTTCGTCGGGGTGGCCGGATTCGAACCGGCGGCCCCTCGCTCCCAAAGCGAGTGCGCTACCAAGCTGCGCCACACCCCGCGTGACCCGGCCTCAGCTTACGGTCGCCCCCGGGCACGGGTGGCCCGACCGGCTCCGGCCGCCTGCGGCAGACTCGGCGCCAGGGAGGTGACCGATGCCCGAAGGGCACACGCTGCACCGGCTCGCGCGCGATCAGCAGCGCCTGTTCGGCGGCACGGTCGTGCACGCGAGCAGCCCGCAGGGACGGTTCACCGTCGGGGCCGCCCGCATCGACGGCCATCTGCTGAAGCGGGCCGAGGCCTACGGCAAGCACCTGTTCCACCGCTACGCCGCTGCCGACACCGCCGGGCCGATCCTGCACGTCCACCTCGGCCTGTACGGCAAGTTCCTCACCGGACGCGGTGAACCGCCCGAGCCGCGCGGGGCGCTGCGCCTGCGACTGGTCAACGACGAGGTCTGGGCCGACCTGCGCGGCGCCATCGCCTGTGAGGTGGTGACGCCCGAGCAGGTAGAGGCGCTCGTGGCCCGGCTCGGACCGGACCCGCTTCGCCCGCGCCCCGACGGCACCCGCGCCTTCGCCCGCGTCAGCCGCAGCCGCGCGCCGATCGCCGGCCTGCTCATGGACCAGTCCGTGCTGGCCGGCGTCGGCAACGTCTACCGCGCCGAACTGCTGTTCCGGCACCGTCTCGACCCGTTCCGCGCCGGCAGAACGATTGACGCCGAACTCTGGCAGCAGTTGTGGGACGACCTCGTGACGCTGATGCGGGCCGGGGTCCGTTCGGGGCGCATCGTGACCGTCCGCGACGAGGACCGCACCCGAGGCGGGCGAGTGCGGCGCGAGGACGCGCACTACGTCTACCGGCGAACCGGTTTGCCGTGCCGGGTCTGCGGCACGGCGATCCGCACGGCGCTGCTGGCCACCCGCAACCTGTTCTGGTGCCCGACCTGCCAGGCGCCGGCATGACACCCGGAGGAGCGAGGCCCCATGCCTGAGTTCGTCGGCGCCGTCGACCAGGGCACGACAAGCACCCGCTTCATGATCTTCGACCACGACGGCGTCGAAGTGGCCCGCAGCCAGCTCGAGCACGAGCAGATCCTGCCGCGCTCGGGCTGGGTCGAGCACAACCCGACCGAGATCTGGGAGCGCACCGCCAGCACCATGGCCACGGCGCTCACCAGCGCCGACCTGCAACCGGAAGACCTTGCCGCCGTCGGCATCACCAACCAGCGCGAGACGACCGTGGTGTGGAACCGCAAGACCGGCCGGGCCTACCACAACGCGATCGTCTGGCAGGACACCCGGACGGCGCCGTTCATCGCGAAACTCGAACGCGACGGCCACGCCGACACCGTCAAGCTCAAGGCCGGCTTGACGCCGGCGCCGTACTTCGCCGGCAGCAAGATCGCCTGGCTGCTGGCCAATGTCGACGGCGTGCGGGAGGCGGCCGACAGCGGCGAGGCGATCGTCGGCACCATCGACTCCTGGGTGATCTGGAACCTCACCGGTGGGCGGCACGGCGGCCGGCACGTCACCGACGTCACGAACGCCAGCCGGACGATGCTCATGGATCTTGAAAGCCTCGACTGGGACGACGAGCTGCTGGACATCGTCGGCGTGCCGCGACAGATGCTGCCCGAGATCGCGTCATCGTCGGACGCCGAGGCCTTCGGCGCCATCACGCGGCCGTCCGAGCTGGAGGGTGTGCGCATCACCGCGGCCCTCGGCGACCAGCACGCGGCCATGGTGGGACAGGTCTGCTTCGCCCCGGGCGAGGGCAAGAACACCTACGGCACCGGCAACTTCCTGCTGCTGAACACCGGCACCGAGATCGTGCGCTCCGAACACGGGCTGCTGACCACCGTCTGCTACCGCTTCGGCGACGCCGACCCGGTGTACGCGCTGGAGGGCTCGATCGCGGTCACCGGCTCGGCGGTGCAGTGGCTGCGCGATCAGCTCGGCATCATCTCCGGCGCGTCCGAGATCGAGGGCCTGGCGCGGCAGGTCGATGACAGCGGCGGCATCTACTTCGTCCCCGCCTTCTCCGGGCTGTTCGCGCCGTACTGGCGCAGCGACGCCCGGGGCGCGATCGTCGGGCTGTCGCGGTTCAACACCAACGCCCATCTGGCCCGCGCCACCCTCGAGGCCATCTGCTACCAGAGCCGCGACGTCGCCGACGCCATGACGGCCGACTCCGGCGTCGAGCTGGACGTGCTCAAGGTCGACGGGGGCGTCACCGCCAACGACCTGTGCATGCAGCTGCAGGCCGACATCCTCGGCGTGCCGGTGTCGCGGCCGGAGGTCGCCGAGACCACGGCGCTGGGCGCGGCGTACGCGGCCGGCCTGGCCGTCGGGTTCTGGTCCTCCACGGACGAGCTGCGGCAGAACTGGCACGAGGACCGCCGCTGGGAGCCGCGCTGGAGCGACGAACAACGTGAGTCCGGTTACGCGGGGTGGCGTAAGGCGGTCGAGCGGACGTTGGGTTGGGAGGAGGACGAGTGACGCATCCGTTCGCCCGATCCCCAGGAACGAGGAGGTAGCGCCATGCACCCCGCCGCCCTGTCACCCCAGGCCCGCATCGCTGCACTGCACGACATGCGCGACGGTCGGGAGCTCGACATCCTCGTCGTCGGCGGTGGTGTCGTCGGCAGCGGAGCTGCCCTGGACGCCGCGACCCGCGGCCTGCGGGTCGGGCTCGTCGAGGCGCGCGACTGGGCCAGCGGCACGTCGTCGCGCTCGTCCAAGCTCATGCACGGCGGGCTGCGGTACCTGGAGATGCTGGACTTCGGGCTGGTGCGCGAGGCGCTGCGCGAACGCGGCTTGTCACTCGACACCCTGGCCCCCTACCTCGTGCAGCCGGTGCAGTTCCTCTACCCGCTGCGCCACCGCGGCTGGGAACGGCCCTACGTCGGCGCCGGCATCGCGCTCTACGACGTCATGGCCGCGACCTCGGGCCACGCCACCGGCCTGCCGCACCACCGCCACCTTTCGCGGCGCAAGGCACTACGGGTGGCACCGGCGCTCAAGCCGGACGCCCTGGTCGGCGCGGTCACCTACTACGACGCGCAGGTCGACGACGCCCGGCACACGATGACGATCGTCCGGACCGCCGCCACCTACGGCGCGCTGGTCGCGAACCGCACCCGCGTCACAACCTTCGAGCGCGCCGGTGAGCACGTGACCGGGGCGCGCCTCGTCGATCTCGAGTCCGGCGAGGAGTTTTCGGTGGCGGCCAAGCAGGTCATCAACGCCACCGGCGTGTGGACCGACGAGACGCAGTCCATGGCCAACGCCCGCGGGCAGTTCCACGTCCGTGCGTCGAAGGGTGTCCACCTCGTGGTGCCGCGGGACCGCCTGCAGCTGGAGTGCGGGCTGATCCTGCGCACCGAGACCTCGGTGCTGTTCGTCATCCCGTGGGGACGGCACTGGATCGTCGGCACCACCGACACCGAGTGGTCTCTGGACAAGGCGCACCCGGCGGCGAGTTCGTCGGACATCGACTACGTGCTCGAGCACGTCAACCGCGTGCTGCGCTCACCGCTGACCGCGGCCGACGTCGAGGG
This sequence comes from uncultured Actinomycetota bacterium, assembly GCA_963787985.1. Lineage (GTDB taxonomy): Bacteria > Actinomycetota > Actinomycetes > Mycobacteriales > Jatrophihabitantaceae > Jatrophihabitans. The sequence continues at coordinate 1,282,246 of CAWBEL010000004.1, forward strand.
CGTGTACGCCGGGTTGCGGCCGTTGCTGTCGGGCGAGAGCGACTCGACGTCCAAGCTGTCGCGCGAGCACGTGGTGGGGCACCCGGCGCCCGGCCTCGTCGTCGTCGCGGGCGGCAAGTACACGACCTACCGCGTCATGGCCGAGGACGCCGTCGACGAGGCGGTGCGCGCGCTCGACGCCCGCGTCCCGGCCTCCTGCACCGACCGGGTGCCGCTGGTCGGCTCGGACGGCTGGCCCGCGGTGTGGAACGCCAGGCACGAGCTGGCCGCGTCGTCGGGACTCAACATCGTCCGCATCGAGCACCTGTTGCACCGTTACGGCTCGATGGCCACCGAGGTGCTGGACCTGATCGCGCAGGATCCGACGCTGGCCGAGCCCCTCCCCGGCGCCGACGACTACCTGCGCGCCGAGGTGCCGTACGCGGTCTCGAACGAGGGCGCGCGGCATCTCGACGACGTGCTGGCCCGCCGCACCCGCGCCTCGATCGAGACGTGGGACCGTGGCACCGCGGCCGCCGAGGTGGTCGCGCACCTCATGGCGCCGCTGCTGGGGTGGGGTGACGAACAGGTGCAGCGCGAGATCGAGCATTACCGCAAACGCGTCGAGGCCGAGCGCGCGTCGCAGCAACAGCCCGACGACGCCACCGCGGACGCCGCCCGCCTCGGCGCCGGCGACATCGTGCCCATCGCCTGACGTGCCGGGCCGCGGACGTCACGGAACGACGAAGTCCTCGAGCGGGCCGGGACGCCCGATCAGGTAACCCTGGACGCGGTCGACGCCGATCGCGGCGAGGGTGGCGAACTGCTCCTCGGTCTCGACGCCCTCGATCACGGTGACCTTGTCCAGCGTGCGGGCGAGCCCGACGATGGCGGCCACCATGTCGGGACCCTTGGCGCCGGTCAACCCTTCGACGAAGACGCGGTCGATCTTGATCCCGTCGATGGGCAGCGTGGCCAGCGCCCCGAGCGAGCTGTACGACGTGCCGAAGTCGTCGAGGGAGATGAGCACGCCGTGCTCGCGGAACCGGGTCAGCGTGCGGCGCGCACGCTCGAGGTCGGCCATGACCGCGGTCTCCGTGATCTCGAGCAGTACGACGCCGGGCTCGGCGGCGTCGATCAGCTCGAGCGTGCGTTCGACGAAGGTGTCGCTCGCCAGCTGCTGCGGGGAGACGTTGACGGTGACCTTGGTGCCCAGCAGCGGCTGGTCGCGCAGAGCGATGCGTAGCACGCGGTCGGCGATGCCGTCGAGCAGGCCGAGCGATTCTGCGACGGACACCCAGGTGTCCGGCGGTACCAGCGTCGTTCCGCGCCGCCACCGCGCCAACGCCTCGTACGCGGTGATCTTGCGGGTGCCGGCGTCGACGATCGGTTGGTAGTACACGACGATCTCGTCGCGTTCGGCGGCGCCGACGAGGCCCTGCTCGAGCTCGGCGCGTTCGCGCAGCCGTGCGCCCAGCTCGGCGTCGAACACCTCGGGTGCGCCGGAGCCCGCGGCGCTGCGGCGCAGGGCCGCCGTCGCGTCCCGGACCAGGTCCGACGCGGACGCGCCCGGCCCGGCGACGGCGGCGCCCAGGGCCGGACCGACCGGCGTCGTGGTGCCGATGCCTGCCCGCAGCCGCAGGCTGAGGTCCTGCACGCGGCGGGCCAGCGCGCCGGCGAGGTCGTCCTCGTCGAGGCGGCAGACCACGGCGAAGATGGTGGCCGCCAACCGGCCGAGCGTGTCGGGGCCGGCCAGGGGCGACGCGAGGGTCGCGGCGACGCGGCGGGCGAGGCGGTCGGCGCCGTCGACGCCGGCCACGGCGAGATGCTCGTCGTACCGGGTCAACCCGCACAGGACCAGTGCGGTGCGTCCGCGTTCGGGGTCGGCCAGCTGCGCGCCGATCCGGTCCAGGACCAGCACCCGGTTCGGCAATCCGGTGACGTCGTCGTGGGTCGCGCTGTACGCAACGTCGGCCACGAGCGCAGCCCGGTCGGCGGTCGCTGCCACGACCTGCAGCACCGCACTGATGAAGGACCGGGTGCCGGCGTCGAGATCGCGCGGCCCGCTCGCCGCGACCGTGACCTGCCGGCCGCGCACCACGACCGCATCGGTCACGTCGGACTCGGGGTCGGGCAGCACGCGGATGTCGATGGTGAGCTGCTCGGTCTGCGCCAGGGCATCCTGCGCCTCCCGGCGGACAAGCTCGAGGTCGCCGTGCGCGACCGAGAGCTGTCCCAGGTCGGCGACGACGGCCTCGCGCGCCGCGAGGTGGTCGCGTTCGCGCGCGCCCGCGCCGATACGGACCACGCCGAGCACCAGGATCACCGATGCGCTGGGCACGACCTGGAAGGTGACGAGCGCCTCGAAGACCTCCCCGGACCTCGCGGCGAGCGACCCGACCGCGATCAGGATCGACGCGCCCACCGCGGCCAGCACCAGCGTCCTGGCCGGCCCGTGCGCGCGGATGACCAGCAGCGTGGTCACCCAGAACACGGCCACCGCATAGACCAACCCGGTCTTCGACAGGGTGCCGTAGACCGGCCAGTGATTCTTCTGCAACGGGTGGCGGACGATGAGGTCGGTAGCGAGCAGCAACACCGTCCGCACCACGAGCACGCCGGTCGTGACGAGCACCGGTATCCGGATCGCGAGCCCGGGGATGAGCTGCGCGATGACGACCGTCGCCAGGATCGCGTAGACGCCGAACAAGGTGGCCCGCACGTCGATCGCCAACGTGTACAGCCAGGACGTCGGCCGCAGCAGCACGACCGCCCCGGTGCCAAGCACGAGCGCCTGGCAGGCCGCGAGCAGCCCGAGCCACAGGCACTCGGTCTGGGCGCGGTCGGTCGACCACACCCAGAGGTCGTAGGCGCCGACGAGCACCGCGACGCCGACCAGCACGCCGCAGACCCCGACCAGCGTCGCGACCAGCATCACGCGAATCTAACCGTCCGGTGGCGTGCGGGCCGCACCACGCGCCGGTCGTCCCCCGGCCGCCGCGTCTGACCCGGTCTTGGCCCCGGAGCGGCGCGGGCTGCGGCGTGTCGCGCCGCTGGGCGGCCACGGCACGGGTTGTGGCCCCGCTGCGGCGCGACACGCCGCAGGCGTCGCCGCCACGGGGCCACGAGCGGGAGAGGGCCGGTGACGTGCGGATCGGATGATCCATGCCAAGTCACCGGACGCTGCCGACTGCCCGTCGACGCCGCGGGACAGTATCAACGGGCAGGCGACGGTCTCTGCGTCCATGCAGCTTGCGCATCGCAGCGCGGGCAGCACGCGTGCGGGTCTCGTGCGCGCCGAAGACGCGTCCCGGCCGGCCGTCGGGACGAGCAGCCATCTGGACACAGCGATATGGACATCGAGAGCCTGCGCCCGTTCCTGGCGCTGACCCAGGAGCTGAACTTCACGCGCGCCGCGGCGCGGTCCTACCTGTCGCAGCCTGCCCTGAGCCGCCGCATCCGTGAGCTCGAGCGTGAGGTCGGCGAGGAGCTGTTCGCCCGTGACAGCCACACCGTGGCCCTCACCCCTGCGGGCGAGCGGTTCCAGCGCTACGCCGTCCAGCTGCTCGGGCTGTTCGACGCCGGCATCGCCGACGTGCGGCGCGGCGACGAGCGGCCGGGCGTCGACGAGCTGCGGGTCGGGCTGTTCCATCCCGCGGCCGGCGAACACACCGGCGCCGTGCTCGCCGAGTACCGCAGGCGCGCGCCCGCCACCCGGGTGCGCATCGTCGACGTCAGCAGCCTGGACGTGGTGACGGCCCTGGGCGCCGAACACGTCGACGTCACCCTGGCGTGGGGGCCGGCCGAGGGTCTGCGGGTCGCGGCGCGGGCGCTGTTCGACGACGACCGCGCCGTCGCGGTGGCCGACGGTCATCCGCTGGCCGCCCGCTCGACGGTCACCGTCGACGACGTCCGTCCGTTCGCGGTGGCCACGGTCGACGCCCCTGCCTGGGTGGGCTACTGGCAGGACCCCGACCACCGCCACGTCGACACCGCCTCGTTCGAGGACGCGTTGCTCGCGGCCGCGTCCGGGGCCGTCGTGTGCTGGGCGCCGCGCTCGCTGCGCCGCTTCTCGCGCGTGGTCGGCCTGCGGTACGTCCCGGTCGTCGGGGCTCCCCCCGTGCCGGTGAGCGTGGCCTGCCGTCGGCACGAATCACGTGCCGCGGTGCGGTCCTTCGTCCACGTCGCCGAGCAGGTCTGCCGCACGCCGGCGCTGCTGCCGCCGACGAGCCTGCCGGCCGCACTGCCGCGGGTGCGCAACACCGACCGGACGTCACTCGCGCACTGACGTCACTCGGGCGTCAAGGCGCCCGCAGCGGCGATGCGGAACGCGCATAGACCGTCGATTCCGCGGCGCGACGTCCCTAGCGTCGCCCCTACTCGGTCGATCGATGAGGGCGGTAGGGACGATGGCTGCTTCGGTGGCGCGCTGGGCGCGGGTCTCGCTGGGCGTCATCCGCCTCGCCAACGGTGCGCTCGCGCTGGTGGCGCCGAACGTGCTGGGCAAGCGACTCGGTGTCTCGACGGCCTCCAGCCCCGGGTTCGGTTACGCCTTCCGGCTGTTCGGGGTGCGGACGGTGCTGCTGGGCGTCGACCTGCTGCTCGCGAGCGACGGGCCGGACGACCCGGTGGTGCGGCGCGCCCTGGTCGTCCACCCCGCCGACACCGTCGCCGCCCTGGTCGTGCTCGGCCGCCACGAGCTGCCGGCGAAGGGTGCGCGGATCGCGGTCGCGGCGTCGGCCCTGAATGCCGGGCTGGCCGTGCTCGCCAACCGGCCGGCCCGGATCCGATCATGAGCAGGCCGCCCGCGCCGGTGATCGCGGAGTACGTGATCGTCGGCTCGGGCGCCGGCGGTGGACCGCTCGCGGTGCGGCTGGCGCAGGCCGGGCACAGCGTTGTCGTCATCGAGGCGGGCGGGGACGCGGACGGGTTGACCTACGACGTCCCGGCCTTCCACGCGTACGCCACCGAGGACGAGCGCATGCGCTGGGACTTCTTCGTCCGGCACTACGACGACGAGGACGCGCAGCGCCGCGACGACAAGTACCGCCCCGAGCAGGGCGGCGTGCTCTACCCACGGGCCGCCACCGTCGGCGGCTGCACGGCGCACAACGCCATGATCACGGTCTATCCGAACGACCAGGACTGGGACTCGATCGCCGACCTCTGCGGCGACCCGTCGTGGCGCGCCGAGCACATGCGCACCTACTTCGAGCGGCTGGAGCGGTGCGGCCACCGCTGGCGCCCGCTCACCCTGCTGCGCTCGGGCTGGTTCGGCCGCGCCGTCACCCGGCTGCCGATCGTCCGCACCTGGTTCGCACCGTCCGGGCACGGTTTCCACGGGTGGTTGCCGACGAGCATGGCCCGACCGACGCTGCTCGCGAAGGACCGACAGCTCGTCCGTACCGTTGTCGACGCCGTCGAGGCGCAGCTGGCCGAGACCTTCGGCCGTCCGCTCACCGCCACCGAACGCCTCACCACCTGGTTCGACCCCAACGACGTCATGGCCCAGCGCAGCGGCATGCTCGGCGTCTGGCTGATCCCGCTCGCCGTCGAGCGCGGGCGCCGGCACGGCACGCGCGAGCCGCTCGAACGCGCGGTGCGCGACCACGGCCTGCGGATCCTGCGCAACTGCCTGGCCACCCGGCTCGTGCTCGACGCGGACGGGCGCTGCACCGGCGTCGAGTTCCGCCAGGGCGCGCACCAGTACGCGGCCGACCCGCAACACCTGACGGCGCCGGCCCCCGGTCCGGCGCAGGTGGCGACGGCCACCCGCGAGGTCATCGTCGCCGGCGGGTCCTTCAATACCCCGCAACTGCTCATGCTGTCGGGCATCGGGCCCGCCGACGAGCTCCGCGCGCACGGGATCGACGTCCGCGTCGACCTGCCCGGCGTCGGGGACAACCTGCAGGACCGCTACGAGGTCACCGTCGTGACCCGGATGGCCCACCCTTTCGACCTCGTCACCGGCGGGGCGTTCCACCCTCCGCGACCGGACGACCCGCCGGACCCCTACCTCGCGGCCTGGCGCAAGGGCAAGGGCGCGTACACCACGAACGGTGGCCTGCTCGCCGTCGTCGCCAGGTCACGACCCGAGCTCGACGTCCCGGACCTGTTCCTGTTCGCCCTGCCGGCGCAGTTCCGCGGCTACTACCCCGGTTACGCCGAGGATCTGGAGCTGCAGCCGGACCGGTTGACGTGGGCGATCCTCAAAGCGCACACCGAGAACCGCGCCGGCACGGTGCGGCTGCGCTCGGCCGATCCGTCGGACGCTCCGGACATCCGATTCCGCTACTTCGACGAGGGATCGGACGTCGACGGCCGGGACCTCGACGCCGTGGTGACCGGTATCGGCATCGCGCGCGGCCTGACCCGGCGGCTCAGCCGGGACGGCGACGCCGAACTGTTCCCGGGGGCCGACGTCGAGACCGAGGACGCCGTCCGCGACTACGTCCGCGCCAACGCCTGGGGCCACCACGCCTGTGGCACCTGCGCCATCGGGCCGGACGACGACCCCGCTGCCGTGCTGGACAGCCGTTTCCGGGTGCGCAGCGTTCCGGGTCTGCGGGTCGTCGACGCGTCGGTGTTCCCGCGCATCCCCGGTTACTTCATCGTCTCCGCCGTCTACATGGCGAGCGAGAAGGCGGCCGACGTGATCCTCGCCGACGCAGCTGGCAACGGCACCGCGTGGCCCGTCCGCGCGGGGTCCGACCACGTCGCCAGACACTCCGCCTGACCACTGTATGTACCACCTGGAACACTCGTCGACGCCCCGCACGAAGGAGCAGCCCTCATGACCACACGATCCTGGTTCAGCCGGGCCTACGGCGCCGTGACGCAGTGGGTCGACCACCGCGTCGGCTGGGACAAGCTGCCCAAGCCGATCGGGCTGCTGGTGCTCGTCGGCCTGCGCGGCACCCTGCGCGCGAAGAACCTCTACGACACCGACGTCGCTCCGGCAACCGGCTTGCCGCCGCTCGCCGCGGTCACGCCGCCGGACCTCGTCTCTCGCACCGCCGACGGCACCTACAACGACCTCGGCAGTCCCCGCATGGGCATGGCCGGCGCCCGTTTCGGCCGCAACATCCCGCTGGCCGACGCCTTCCCCGACACCGATCGGTTGATGACGCCTGACCCGCGGTTGATCAGCCGCGCCCTGCTGGGCCGCCGGGAGTTCGTGCCCGCGACGACGCTGAACATGTTGGCCGCCACGTGGATCCAGTTCATGGTCAAGGACTGGTTCAGCCACGGCGAGGGCGACCCGAACCAGCCGTACAAGCCGAAGCTCGAACCGGACGACCATTGGCCCGAGCCCGAACTCCTCATCCCGTCGACGTCGCCCGACCCGACCCGCGGCCCAGGCGGCGACCTCCCGCCCACCTTCGTCAACCGCAACACCGCCTGGTGGGACGGTTCGTCGATCTACGGCGACTCGCTCGCGCAGCAGAAGGTCATCCGTACCGGGGCGGGCGGCAAGCTCAATGTCGCGCCGACCGGTCTGGTGGTACTGCCCGACGACCCCTCCCTAGACCCGTCGCTCGTGCCGGGCTTCTGGGCCGGGCTCGCCATGATGGGCTCGCTGTTCTGCCTCGAGCACAACAGCGTCTGCGACGCGATCGCCGCCGAGAACCCGTCCTACGACGACGAGGAGCTGTTCCAGCGCGCCCGGCTCGTCGTGACCGCACTGATCGCCAAGATCCACACCGTGCAGTGGACGCCGGCCATCATCGCCCACCCGACCACCGTCGCCGCCCTGCGAGCCAACTGGTACGGCGTCGCCGGCCAGAAGCTCAAGGACGCGTTCGGCCGCATCAGCGGCAGCGAGATCCTCAGCGGCATCGTCGGCGGCCACGTCGACCACTTCGGGACGCCGTACTCGCTGACCGAGGAGTTCTCGATCGTCTACCGGATGCATCCGCTCATCCCCGACGACTACTCGATTCGGTCGGCGCGTGACGACAGCGCCGTCGCGAGCTACGACCTGCGGCAGCTCAGCGGACCCGCGGGCAAGCAGGTCCTGCTCGAGACCGACATGGGCGACCTGCTGTACTCCTTCGGCACGTCCAACCCCGGCGCGCTCGTGCTGCAGAACTTCCCGCGGTTCCTGCAGGAGTTCCAACGCCCCGACGGCAAGTACACCGACCTGGCCGCGACCGACATCGTGCGCACTCGCGAACTCGGCGTGCCGCGCTACAACGAGTTCCGCCGCCTGCTGCACCTGAAGCCGGCGACCGACTTCGCCGACTTCACCGACGACCCGGCGCTGCAGCAGGTGCTCGCCGACGTCTACGACAGCGTCGACGACGTCGACACCATCGTCGGCATGTTCGCCGAGAAGCGGCCCCAGGGCTTCGGGTTCAGCGACACCGCGTTCCGGATCTTCATCCTGATGGCGTCGCGCCGGCTCAACAGCGACCGCTTCTTCACCGATGATTTCCGGCCCGAGGTCTACAGCCCGGCGGGCTTCCGCTGGGTGCAGGACAACGACATGACCACCGTCCTGCTGCGGCACTACCCGCAGCTGCGGCCGGCGCTGCACGGCGTCGACAACCCGTTCGCGCCCTGGCCACGCGCGACCGGCGCCCGCTGACCGGCTCGCCACACGCAGTCCGAAGGAACCCGCCATGGCCGACCACAACGACCCGAACTCGGTGAACTCGATCTTCTCCGACGTCGAGGCCAGCCCCGCCGACCTCTACGACATGTTCGGTTTCCCCGCCGCCGAACCCGACACCGTCGTCATCGCCTCGACCTTCGCCGCCGTCCCGGAGGCCGGCACGCTCGACCCCGACCTGCTGTACCGGATGCGGGTGCACGCGCGGGAGCGGGCCGCGGGGTGGCAGGGCGGCTTCGAGCTGTCGGACCTGCTGCACTACGTCGACGGCGTGAAGGACCGCTTCGCCAGCGTCTTCCAGCCCGGCGACGTCCGTGCGTGGGTGGACGAGGCACAGGCCGCGCACCTCACGCTGCGCGGCTTCCCCGGCGGGGACGTCGACGCCGAGGTGTCGACCAACGAGGTGCACGTCGTGACGACCGAGTCCGGCGCGGCGATCAAGGTGTGGGTCGGCGGCCGCGACGACGCGTTCTTCAACGACCTGACGGGGTTCTTCCGCTCGATCAACTACGCGCCGCAGTTCTACCACGTGCCGCACGACTCGCCGCCGGAGCTGCGTGAGGTGCCGATCCCCAAGTCATTGCTGGAGCTCGAGGGCAACACCTGGTTCAACTACGACGCGTCCCAGCCGGACTGGGGGCACGGCGAGAAGCGCGACCTGCCCGACGAGCCGATGACCTGGAACGGCAACGCCTTCGCGAAGACGCCCGAGGGCGACTACCGCCTCGTCTACTCCGGCGAGGACGCGCGCGCCGGCGAGAACGTCAACTGCGTCGTACTCGAGATCCCGCTGTCCTACCTGACCGCCGACCCCGAACGCGACCGTGTCGTCGACGTCTGGGCTGAGAGCTGGGTCCGCAAGGCCACCGGCAAGGTGCCGCTGGTCCCGGACGACCCCATGTGGATCGAGCACCCGTTCGCCTTCCTCGGCGAGGCCGAGCGGGACGACCAACTCAGGCACTTCAAGCGCGTCGACACCACCGCGCAGCCGTTCGCCGACGCGGCGTTGAACGAGCGCGAGGACAGCCGCCAGGTCGGCGGCGCGAATTTCGTGCTGGCGCCGCACTTCGTCACGCGGCTGGCCCACCTGGGCTGGGGGTTCGGGCCGTCGGTGTCGGCGCTCGGCCTGCCCTGCTCGTTCGACCACGACAACTCGCCGGTGTCGGTGCATCGCGTGCACCGCAGCGTGCTGACGGCGTTCCCGCGGGTGAAGCAGCTGATCTTCCAGGAGCTGCGGATGCCCGACGACAGCTGGAACCCCAAGGGACTGCCGATCCCGCTGCGCCGGCCGTTGGAGATCTTCATCCCCAACGTCTGCGCGATCGACATGGACACCACCGGCACGTGGCCCTACGGCCGGCGCCTCGAGGACCAGGTGGCGACCCGCTTCCTGTCGCTGTTCCTCGACCACACGGCCGAGGTCGCCGGCAAACCGATCACCGTCGAGTCCCTCAACGACCCGGCTACCTACGCCGCGGCGCCCGTCACCCCGAAGGTGCCGCCGAACCCGCTGCACAACGATGCCGCGTTCTCGTCCGAGTTCCCGTACCTGGCCCCGCCGTGGCCGGCCCACCCCTGAGCGTCGACGCCGGCCCGGCCGCGGCCCGGGCCGCACGCCTGGACCGGTTGCTGGCCGACCCGCCGGCGCTGACCGAACGGCAGCAGATCGTGCGGACGGTCGTGCTGCACGTCGAACGGGCGAACCTCTTCGGCCGGGACGAGGACGTCGACACCGCGCTGCGCGAGGCGAACGCCGCGCTCGCCGCGGGCCACGTGCACGACGACCTCGTCCTCGCCCTGGCCGCCCTGCACGGCGCCTGCCACGAGCTGGACGAGGTCGACGCCCTGCTGCGGCGCTTCCCCCGCGCGGCAGCGTCGGCATCGGGACGGACGGTGCGGGCCGGCGCCCTGCGCCAACGCGGCGACTGGCTCGCCGCCGCGCGGGTCTACGTCGACCTGGCCCGTGACGAGCAGTCGTGGACGCCGATCGCCGGACTGGCCGGGATCTTCGACGACCTCGACGACCCGACGACCGCCGACGCGCTGTACCGCCGTGCCGAGGAAGACATCGACGTCACGCAGATGGAGTCGCTGGCGTGGGTCGAGATCCAGCGCGCGCGCATGCGGCGACGCCACGGTGACCTCGAGCGCGCCGAGCTGCACCTCGTCCGGGCCGAGGCGGCCGACGACGGGTGGCCGGTGCAGGAGGAGCGCGCGCGCTGGCTGGCCGCCGCCGGACGCCCCGGCGACGCCGTCCGCAGCTGGGAGGCGGTGCTGCGCACGACCGGGCGCCCGGACCACGCCCATACGCTCGGCGACGTGCTGCTGCGGCTGGGGCTGACCGAGCAGGCCGCGGGCCGGCACGCCGAAGCCGCCGAGGGGTACGAGCGGTCGACGCGCCTCGGCCGGCGCCGGTACGTCCACCACCTGGCCGAGTTCTGCCGGTCGGTAACGCGCGACCTGCCCGCCGCCGAGCGCTGGGCGCGGTCCGACCACGAGGCGCGACCCAACCGGCACACCGGCGAGGTGCTGGCCGCGGTGCTGGCGGCGCGGGGCGCGCTCGCCGAACGCAAGACGCTCCTCGACGACCTGGCGCGCTCGCGCGCGGCGGCCCTGCTCGCGCTGAAGGACCCCGGCTTCGTCGCCACCTGACGACGGGGCGTGGAGGCGACCGGCGCCGCACCCTCAGGCGGCAAGTCGACGACAAGTGCGCCACAAGCGGGTCGCGTCAGGGTCTGTGCCACACGCAACAGCTACCCGCTAGGAGAAGCACGATGTCCATCGACGGCCTGACCACCGACACCACCACCGTGGCGCACGTCAGCGTTCCCTCCGACGCCCTCCACCAGGCGCGCCGGATCGACGCCGGCCCACTCCGCCGCCTGTGCGGCGGCGGCGTCCACCTGCCCGGCGATCCCGGTTACGACGCGGCCCGCATGCCGTGGAACGTCGCGGTCGACCAGCGCCCCGCCGCGGTCGTGTACCCGCGCTCCGCGACCGACGTATCCGAGGTCGTGCGGTGCGCCGCCGGCCTCGGGCTGCGCGTCGCGGCACAGGGCACCGGCCACAACGCCGGACCGCTCGCCGCGCATGACCTGTCCGACGTCGTCCTCGTGCGCATGTCCGGCATGAACGAGGTCTCGGTCGACCGCGAGCGCAGCGTCGTCCGGGTCGGCAGCGGAGCCGTCTGGGAGGGCGCCGTCGAGGCGGCCGCCGCAGCCGGTGGCACCGTCCTGCACGGCTCCTCTCCCGACGTCGGCATCGCCGGTTACACGCTCGGCGGCGGCATCGGCTGGTACGCCCGCAAGCTCGGCCTCGCCGCCAACAGCCTCACCGCGATCGAGCTCGTCGACGCGCGCGGCGTCATCATCCGCACCGACGCCGAGCACGACCCGCAGCTGTTCTGGGCGCTGCGCGGCGGCGGCGGCAACTTCGGCGTGGTCACCGCGCTGGAGTTCCGGATGTACGACTTCGACACCGCCTACGCCGGCATGCTGATCTGGGACGTCGCGTACGCCGACTCCGTGCTCCGTACCTGGGCGCGATGGGCCGTCGACGCACCGGACGAGGTCACCACGTCCTTCCGCATCCTGCGGCTTCCGCCGCTGCCGGACATCCCGGAGTTCCTGCGCGGCCGCACCATCGCCGTCATCGACGGTGCCGTGCTCGCCGACGACGCCGAGGCCGAGGCGATCCTGGCCCCACTGCGCGCCGTCACGCCTGAGCTGGACACCTTCGCCCGGACGCCGACCGCGGCGCTGAGCCGGCTGCACATGGACCCCGAGGGCCCGACCCCCGCGGTCAGTGGCGCGGCCATGCTGTCGCACCTGCCCGACGAGGGAATTCAGGCCTTCCTCGACACGGTCGGGGCGGACGCCACGACCTCGCTGCTCGCGTCGGAGTTGCGGCAGCTCGGTGGCGCCCTCGGTCGGCCGCACGCCGGCGGCGGGGTGCTGTCCAAGCTCGACGGCCAGTTCATCCTGTTCGGCGTAGCGATTGCGGCGACACCGGAGATGGGGGCACAGGGGCACGCGGACGCGCAGCGACTCATGGCGGCGCTCGCCCCGTGGGCCAACGGCCGCAACTACCTCAATTTTGCCGAGCAGCCGGTCGATACCCGCACCGCCTACCCCGACGCGTCGTGGATGCAGCTCACCGGCATCCGCTCCGCGATGGACCCCGACGGGCTGTTCGTCGGCAACCACCCGGTGCCGCGGCTGTTCGAGGACGGGCAGCGCAGCTACTGATCCGTCCTCTCGTGGCCGGGCTGCGGCGGGACACGCCGCAGCCCGCGCCGCAGCGGGGCCACGACCGGCGTTGTGGCCCTGTAGCGGCGAGACACGCCGCACCGAGCGCCGCTGCGGGGCCACGACCGGGCCTGGGGTATCAAGGCAGGGCGCCAAATGCGCAAGGAGGACGCTGTGAACCATTTGGTACACGGGTACTGCCGCACCGATCTCGCCGACGTGCGCGATGCCTTCGCAGCCGCCGTCGACCCGGACGGTCCCGGCGCAGCGCTCGCGGTCTGGCACGACGGCGCGCTTGCCGTCGACCTATGGTCGGGCCGCGCAACCGCGACCACGCCGTGGACCCGCGACACCCTCGCCATGCCCTACTCGGTGACCAAGGCGTTCACTGCGGTCTGCGCCCTGCTCCTGGTCGAACGTGGGCAGCTCGATCTCGACGAACCGGCCCGCACCTACTGGCCGCAGGTGCGGTGGGACGCCACCGTCCGCCAGCTGCTCAGCCACTCGGCCGGCATCGTCGCGCTGGACGAGCCGGCGCCCACGTCGGCGTTCTACGACTGGGACGGCCTGTGCGACCGGCTCGCGCGGCAGCAACCGTCCTGGCCGCCGGGCGCCGCCGTCGGCGAGTCGGCGGTGCTGTTCGGGCACCTCGTCGGCGAGCTGGTCCGCCGGGTCGACGGGCGGACCGTCGGCACCGTGCTGCGCGACGAGATCGCCCGTCCGCTCGATCTCGACCTGCACATCGGCGTCCCCGCCTCCGAGCACGGCCGTGTCGCCGACCTCGTCGCGGCACCGGGTTTCCCGTCCGGCTCCGGAGGCCCGCTGCGCGCCTCGGTGTTGGGCAACCCGCCCGGCGTCACCGACACCGCCGTCGTCAACTCCGTCGCGTGGCGGCAGGCCGAGATTCCTGCCGTCAACGCGCACGTCACCGCGCGTGCGGTCGCGAGCTTCTACGCTGCCGTAGCAGGTGGGCGCGTCCTGCCCGCCGAGCTCGTCACGGAGCTCTCGCGGGTGCAGGCAGCGGGCGACGACTGCGTCCTCGGCAGCCCGGCGCGCTGGGGACTCGGGGTGGCGATCGAATCGGACGGATGGGGCATGGGCGGCATCGGCGGCAGCCTCGGCTGGTGGAGCGAGGAGGCGGGTTACGCGCTCGGCTTCGTCACTGCGCACCTCGACACGCACGAGCGCTCGGCCCGGATCGAGAACGCGCTGCGGGGCTGCCTCGGGCTCCCGCCGCTGGACGCCTGACGAGCTCGGCCGGTTCGAGCGTTATCGACGCAACTTTCGTTCAGTGGAAGTTCGTCCTGGTTTCTCCGGATGTGGCGGCGAACACTCCGGGGATGGTCACCGGATCCGCCGACCGAGGCGCCACCGCCGTCCAGCAGTCCGACACCCCGGGTGTACGCCCCGGGGCGCTGACCCTCGCCACCATCATCGCGACCTCGGTCGCGGTGTGTGTCGGGCAGGTCGGCCTGGCCATCCCGGCCGTGCTCAACGGGTCGTTCCAGCAGGACCTCGGCCCCACCTCGTCGCAGCTGACCTGGATCTCGGACGCGTTCCTGGTTCCCGTCGCCCTGCTCGAACTGACCTTCGGCGTGCTCGGCGACCTGTTCGGCCGCAAGCGGCTGCTGATCGGCGGCAGCGGGCTGATGGTGATCGGCGAGCTGGTGAGCGTGCTCGTCCCCGGCGCGGGGACGGCGACGAACGTGCGCGTCGGCATGCTGTGGACCGGTCAGGCGCTCGCCGGCATCGGCGCTGCGGTGCTGTTCCCGACGACGCTGGCCATGGTCGCCGCCGGCACGCACACCGTCCGCAGCCGCGCCCGCGGTATCGCGGTGTGGGCGGCCGCCCTGTCGGCAGGCGGGTTCATCTCACCGGTGCTCGGCGGCCTCGTCACCAAGATCGGCTGGGGTTCGGCGCCCTACGCGAACTGGCGCTGGGCCTTCGTGGCCGTCGCGATCCTCGCGTTCGTCAGCATGCTGATCGGGTTCACGGCACAGAACTCGTCGGCGCCGGAGGACCGTTCGCTCGACTGGCCGGGGCAGATCACCATCGCCATCTCACTGTTCGCGCTGCTGTTCGCCGTCATCCAGGGCTCGACGTCGGGGTGGTCCGACCCATTGATCATCGCCGGGTTCATCGTCGCCGCGGTGTTCCTCGTGCTGTTCGTACTGGCCGAGAACCGCGCGCGCAGCCCGCTGCTGCGCCTCGACCTGTTCCGCAGTCGCGCCTTCGGCGTGACGGCGGTGGTCACCGTCGCCGGCATGTTCGCCTTCCTCGGCACCGCCTACGCCACCAGCATCCGGCTGTCGGCCATCCAGGGTTTCTCGCCGCTGAAGAGTTCCGTGGCGTTCGTGCTGCTGCAGGGCTTCACCCTGGTCCTGCTGCCGCTCACCGCGAAGGTCATCCACGACTACAACCCGCGCTGGGCGCTGGGCGCCGGGTTCGCGCTCATCGCGATCGGCGACTTCTGGATCTCGGCCGTGTCGCTGCAGGCGGACTCGTTCACCAACATCATCGCGCCGCTGGTGCTGATCGGCGTCGGCTTCGCCTTCGCGCTGTCCGGGGTGACTGCCGTCGCTGTGAACACGGTGCCCAACCACCTCGCCGGCATGGCGTCCGGCACGACCAGCCAGCTGCGCGACTTCGGCTTCACCCTCGGCCCGGCCGTCATCGGGGCCATCGCGCTGAGCCGAGCCGCAAGCGAGATCCGCGACAAGATCGGCGCGAGCCCCGCCCTGCAGTCGGCGGTGGCGAAGTTCTACGCCGCGCCCGCACATGTCCCGGCCGCGCAGAAGTCCACGGTGGCCGAGGCGGTCGGTGCGGTGCGGTCCGGACCGCTCGGCGCCAACGCAGTGCCCTCGGCCGTGCCGGGGCCGGGCGGCAAGCTCATGCCGTTCAACCCGATCAAGGACGTCGCGTACCACGCCCTGGACCACGCGTACTCGATCGGCTACATCGTCTGCGGCGCGTCGGCCCTGCTCGCGGCCCTGCTCGCCGTCGCCGTCCTGCGCGGTGTGGCGAAGCGACCGCTGGTCACCGAGGCGTCCCTGCACGACTGACCTCGCCCGCCCACCACGGATCGGGGAGCGTTGTGGGTGTCCTGCCACCACAACCCTCCCCGATCCGCTCGGGGCGAGGGGGTCAGCCGGCCGCGTACGCCCCGCCGTCGATGTCCTCGAGCAACGTCGGGCCGGTAGGCGTCCAGCCCAGCAACTCCTGCGTCGCCGTGCTGCTCGCCGACATCTCCATCGCGAAGAACATGCCGATCCAGCCGAAGTGCGTGGCGACATCGTCCGGCGCGATGGACGCGACGGGCAGGTCGAACGCCCGCCCCATCGCCT
Source organism: uncultured Actinomycetota bacterium (assembly GCA_963787985.1). Classification (GTDB taxonomy): domain Bacteria; phylum Actinomycetota; class Actinomycetes; order Mycobacteriales; family Jatrophihabitantaceae; genus Jatrophihabitans. The sequence continues at coordinate 1,298,430 of CAWBEL010000004.1, forward strand.
CGGCGATCTCACGGGTCGGCACGCCCTGCTCGGCGACGGCGTGCAGGCGGCTGCCGGCCGGTGCCTTCTGCAGGCCCAGCACCGACATGCGCGCGGCGTCCGTCCGGTGCACCGCGGCCCACCGGTTGGTGCCGTCACCCGGGTAGCCGGCGACGCCCTTCTCCCGGGCGACGGCCGACAGGACGGCGATGAAGCCGTGGTCGCGCATGCCGTGGACGGTCGGCGAAAAACGCAGGCTGACCGTGTGCACGCCGCGTTCGACGAACTCCAACGCGAGGTTCTCGGCGCCGCCGCGGGGTGAGTCCGGGCCGGAGAACGGTGAGGGATCGGCCTCGGTCGCCGGCCGGCCGGGGGCCAGGGCGGCGACGCCGGACGCGAGCAGGAACGGCCGGTTGCTGCCCGCGAGGGTGTCGCCGATCGTCTGTACCGCGGCCCGCTCGGCGGCGTTGGACACGGCCGGGTTGGAGAAGTCGTGCTTGTTGGCGAGGTGGATGACGGCGTCGGCGCTCTCGGATCCGGCGCGGAGGCTACCCAGGTCGTCGAGATCGCCCCGGCGAACCTGGGCGCCCTTGACCTCGAGCGACGCGGCGGAGGCGTCCGAGCGGGCGAGGCCGGTGACGTCGTGGCCGGCGGCCAGCAGGTCGTCCACGACCGCCGAGCCGATCCAACCGGAGGCTCCGGTGACGAATACGTGCATGTCGTGCTCCCTCATTGCTGTGTCTCGTCAGTGACTGACGTCGGTCACTGACATACCGTACGCCTGAGGTCAGCCGCTGTCATCACCTACACTCGGCGCATGGCGAGATGGGAGCCCGGAACCCCGGAGCGATTGCAGCACGCCGCGCTGGAGCTGTTCGCCACCCGCGGGTTCGAGCAGACGACGGCGGCGGAGATCGCGCAGTCGGTGGGGCTCACCGAACGCACCTTCTTCCGGCATTTCACGGACAAGCGCGAGGTGCTCTTTCACGGCCAGCAGCAATTCGTGCAGGCCTTCCTGGACGGCCTCGACGCCACGCCGGCCGGCGCGTCGCCGCTGCAGATGGTGGCCGGCGCGGTGCGGTCGGCGGCGTCCTTCTTCCCCGACGAGCGGCGGGCCACATCCCGAACGCGGCAGGGCGTCATCGAGCGCAACCCCGCTCTGCAGGAGCGCGAGGTGCACAAGCTGGCCGGTCTCGCCACGACGGTCGCCGGGGCGTTGCGGGCCCGTGGCGTCGATGAGCCGACGGCGACGCTGGCAGCGCAGTCCGGGACGACCGTGTTCGGCATCGCGTTCGCGCAGTGGCTGGGCAGGGACGAGACACGCTCGCTCGACGTGATCGCCGACGCCGTCTTCGCCGAGCTGACGAGTCTGACGTCCGTCGCACTCTGACCCGCGATCGGTGAATCCGCGGCCGCGAGTGGAGACAACGACACTCCGGACAGCGACGCCGACGACGACGCCTGAGCTTGTCCGCCAGGAGCACCATGAGGGCATGAGCCCCCGCGCCCGCGTCACGGCCGCCGCCGTCGCGCTGGCCGCGCTGCTGCTGACGACCGGCACCTGGCACTTCGCGTCGCCGCACGGGTTCGAGTCGATCGTGCCGCGTTTCCTGGGCTCCGCGGCGTTCTGGGTGCGCCTCAGCGGGGTGGGCGAACTCGCGTGCGCGGTCGGGCTGCTGATCCCGCGAACCCGGCGGGCCGCAGGGTGGGCGACCACCGCGCTGTTCGTCGTGGTCTTCCCGGCCAACATCGACATGGCCGTCCACGCCTGGCACGGCGACGGCAGCAAACTCGTCGCCTACGGCCGGTTGCCGTTGCAGATCCCCCTGGTGCTGTGGGCGCTCTACATCGCGAGGGGTTCGTTGCGCAGGGCCCGCCGCCCACGTGGGGAGCTTGCCGCACACCCCACCTGACGAGCCGGCGGTGCGTCAGTCGCTGCGCTTCTGGTCGGCGAGGAAGCGTTCGAGTTCGGCGCCCAACTCGTCCGCGGACGGCAGGTCTCCCTCGGACAGCGCGGCCTGGGCCTCGGCGGCGGCGGCGTCGTACTGCTGCTCGAGCGCGGCGACCAGCGTCTGCAGCTCCTCGGACCCGGCGACCTCACGCTCGACCGCCTCCTGGGTCACGCGTTCGGCCGCTTCAAGCGTCGTGGTGTCGAAGCGGAGCCCCGCGCGGGCGCCGACCTCGCGCAGCAGCGCCAACGACGCGGTCGGGAACTCGACCTGCGACAGGTAGGGCGGGACGGGAGCGGCGATCCCGAGCGCGTCGATGCCGGCCGCGCCGAGGCGGTACTCCAGCAGGTGCCCGGCGCTGCCCGGCACCATGATGTGGCCGAGCCAGGCGCGGTAGTCGGCGAACAGCTCCCGCCGGGCGCCGTGGACGATGATCGGCGTCGGCCGGCTGTGCGGCACGGACATGGGGAACGCGTCCAGACCGATGACCAGCCTGATCCCGAGCCGGTCGACGAGCAGTTCCACCGCGGCGGCGAAGCGTTCCCACTGGGTGTCCGGCTCCGGTCCGGCGAGCAGCAGGTAGGGCGTCTCTTCCTCGTCGTGCAGCAGGTGCACGACGAGTTCCGGGGCGTCGTAATCGGTCCAGTGGTCGACGGCGAAGCGCATGACCGGACGCCGCGCCCGGTAGTCGTGCAGCTGGTCGACGTCGAAGCGCGCCACCACCGGTGCATCGCCGGACAGCAACGCGCTTCGGGCCAGCCGAACCGCCGACCCGGCGTCGACGAAGCCGTCGAGGCCGTGGAGGAGCACCGCGCCGGTCAGATCGGGACGGTCGGCATCGAGTTCGAACAGGTCTTCCGGATCCATGCTCACCACCCCATCCTTCTCCTCGCCGCCAAGGCCAGGGGCACCCGCCCGTGCCGGGCGGCGCCGGTCTCACCCAGGGGGACGAAGGCGAACGGCGCAAATGGGTAGGAGCTGGACGACGAAACAACGCAACAGCAGGAAGAGGCACCTGAATGAAGGCAGTGACGTGGCAGGGCAAGCGGGACGTCCGGGTCGAGGACGTGCCCGACCCGAAGATCGAGGAACCTACCGACGCGATCATCAAGATCACCAGCACCAACATCTGCGGATCCGACCTGCACCTGTACGAGACCCTCGGTGCGTTCATGGACGCCGGCGACGTCATGGGTCACGAGCCGATGGGCATCGTCGAGGAGGTCGGGACCGGCGTCGGCGACCTGAAGGTCGGCGACCGCGTGGTCATCCCGTTCCAGATCTCGTGCGGGCACTGCTACATGTGCGACCAGACGCTCTACACGCAGTGCGAGACCACGCAGGTACGCGATCAGGGCATGGGCGCGGCATTGTTCGGGTTCTCGAAGCTCTACGGCCAGGTGCCCGGCGGGCAGGCCGAGTACCTGCGTGTCCCGCAGGCCCAATTCACGCACATCAAGGTCCCGGACGGGCCGCCGGACGAGCGCTTCGTGTACCTGTCGGACGTGCTGCCCACGGCCTGGCAGTCGGTGGCCTACGCCGACGTGCCCGACGGCGGGTCGGTCACCGTGCTGGGCCTCGGTCCCATCGGCGACATGGCGGCAAGGATCGCCCAGCACCAGGGCAAGCGGGTGATCGCCGTCGATCTGGTGCCCGAGCGGCTGGCCCGCGCGCAGGCCCGCGGCATCGAGACCGTCGACCTGAACGAGCACGGCGACGATCTCGGCGACGTCATCCGCGACCTCACCGACGGCCGGGGTACCGACTCGGTCATCGACGCCGTCGGCATGGAGGCACACGGGTCGCCGGTGGCGCGGGGCGTGCTGCAGGCGACGTCCGTACTGCCCGACGCGATCGCCGCGCCGATGGCCAAGCTCGCCGGCGTCGACCAGCTGGCGGCCGTCAACTCGGCCATCGACATCGTGCGCCGGGGTGGCACCGTGTCGCTCATCGGCGTCTACGCCGGCGCCGCCGACCCGCTGCCGCTGAACATCATGTTCGACAAGCAGATCCAGTTCCGGATGGGTCAGGCCAACGTCAAGAAGTGGGCTCCGGAGATCCTGGACACCGTGCTCGGCGACGACGACCCGCTGGACGTGGAGTCGTTCGCGACCCACCGGCTGCCGCTGGCCGACGCCGCGCACGCCTACGAGATCTTCCAGAAGAAGCAGGACGGTGCGATCAAGGTCGTACTGCACCCTTAAGGACCGGACGGCGCACGGCCACCTCTACGCGTGGCCGTGAGCCGTCGGGGTCACCCATCACCTCGCTGTGGCGACCGTGGTCGGGCTCGCCCATGACCGCGCTGTGCGAGCCGTGGTCGGGCTGACCCATCACCGTGCTCTGCGAGCCGTGGTCGGGCTCGCCCATCACCGCGCTGTGCGAGCCGTGGTCGGGCTGACCCATCATCGCGCTGTGCCGGCCGTGGTCGGGCTGACCCATGACCGGATCGGGGTAGCCGGGGTTCTCCCCCTCCGGACGCGGCGAAGGACGGCGGCCGTGCTGCGAGGTCGTGTGCCTACTCACCGACCCGTCCCCGGACGAGGTCTGCGGGCGGGTGGTCGGCTCGTTGGTCGGTTGATCGAATGTGGTCATGTCACTGCCTCCAAGGGTGCTGTGGTCCCGCTCCCGGCGGGTGGCAATCACTGGTCAGATCCTCTTGTCGAAGACCTCGTTGAGGGCCTCGGTCGAGCTGGGGTGGGTGTAGATCGCATCGCGCAGGTCAGTAGCGGTGATGCCGTGGCGCATCGCGAGGGTGACGGTGTTGATGACCTCCTGGGCGTCGATGCTCAAGAGAGCCGCGCCCAGGACCTGGTCGGTGTCGGCGTCGACGACGAACTTCATGACGCCACGCGTCTCCTCGACGGTGTATGCGCGCGGCATCGCGACGATGTCGGCGACCCTCTCGCGGGAGACCGTGATGGTGCGCCCCTGGGCGCGCGCCTCCTTCTCGGTGAGCCCGACGGTCGCCAGAGGCGGTGTGATGAACAGGGTCCGGGGAACCGCGACGCGGTCGGCAGTGGCGCGCTTGCCCTCGCCGAGAATCTGGTCGATCACGATGCGAGCGTCGTCGAGCGAGACATAGGTGAACTGCGGACCGCCGTTGACATCGCCGAGGGCGTAGATGTGCGGCTGGTTGGTGCGAAGGTGCTCGTCGACCTCGATGGCCCCGTGCGATGTGATGCGCACACCGGCGTTGTCGAGGTGAAGGTTCGCGATGGCCGGTCTGCGACCGGTCGCGGCAAGTACGGCTTCGGCCTCGACGGTGAGCGTCTGGCCGTCCTTCTCGTAGACGACGGTCGTTGTGGTGTCGTTGTCGCGAGCATCGACGACCGTGGCTGCGGTGACGAGCCGGATGCCGTCGCCGGAGAGGATGTCGGTGACGGTCTGGGCGATGTCCTCGTCTTCGCGGCCGAGCAGTCGTTCGGCGGTCTCGAGCACCGTGACGTCGGTGCCGAAGTGTCGGTAGATCGCGGCGAACTCGAGGCCGAGGTAGCCGCCGCCGACGATGACCAGGCTGGCCGGGAGCTGGTCCTGCTGGATGAGATCGGTGCTGCTGACGCGGTGTTTGCTGTTCGCCAACCCGGGGATGCCCGGGATCACGGCCTCGGAACCGGTGTTGATCAGGATCGTCGGCGCGGTAACGGTGATGCGGTCCTCACCCTCGCCGATCGCGACGGTGTGGGCGTCGACGAAGCGGGCGGCGCCGGTGATGACGGTGGCGCTGTCCTTAACATCGAGGGCGTCGAAGTTGCCGGCGCGAAAGGCGCTGGTCAGGGCACGGACGCCGGCGACGGAGTTGGCGAAGAACTTCTGGGCGTCGTCCTCGAGCCGCTTCGCGTTCGAGTAGTGCACGAGCATCTTGGTGGGTACGCAGCCCACGTTGGGGCACGTGCCGCCGTACATGTTCTCGGACTGCTCGACGAGGACGACGCGGTGGCCGGCGTCGGTGAGCACGTGGGCAGCGGTCTTGCCGCCCTTACCGAATCCGATGACCAGAACGTCGGCGGTGAGGCTGGTCGTTGCTGTTTCCATGAACCCAGCCTGCGCGGTTACACTTGAGCTAACCAGGCGGATTAGTCTCACTTTTCGGCGCGAAAGTCTCACTGTGGATGCGATAAGTCATCTCATCGGGTTGGCCCGGGTGACGGCCAGGCTGGACAAGCGCTGCCTGTTGGGCGCGTCAACCCGCATGAACGTCGCGGCCCACGGTGAGCTGGAGGCGCCGTTCCACGTGCTGCTGGAAGGCGCGTGTCAGCTCAAGGTCGGTCCGTTGGTGCTCGACCTCACGCCAGGGGACGTCGTCGTGATTCCGAGCGGCGCACCGCACCGGGTCATGACCAGCGGCCGGGCGCGAGTTCAGGGTATTGCCGAGACGCCCGGGGAGGCCTTCACGACAACGCGCAGCGAGCGCGGCGACGAGGCGGTGCTCGACCTGTTCTGCGGGCACTACACGTTCGGCGCCGGGGCTGGGGCGATGCTGTTCCGGTCGTTGCCCGAAGCCGTGCACGTGTCGTTCGGACGGTCGCCCGACAGCGATCAGGTGTTGCGGATGCTGAGCGCCCTGATGCGGGGGGAGGCGCAGCGCGAAGGCGATGGAACCGAAGCCATCCTCTCGGCCTTGTGCACGGTCCTGTTGACCATGGTGTTGCGGACGTCTCGCGGCCCCGCCACCGATGCGACGTTGTGGACCGCGGCCGGCGATGACCGGATCGCCGAGGTGATCGAGCACGTCCTGCGCGATCCCGGAGCCGCCTGGTCGATCGAGCGGTTGAGCCGAACCGCGGCGATGTCGCGGGCCACCTTCATCCGCCGCTTCGCCCGCAGCACCGGTATGACCGTCGGCGCCTTCCTCACCCAGACCCGGCTCATGAGCGCCGCCGAACTGCTCTGGACAACCGACTCCACCGTCGCCACTGTCGCAGCGCAGGTGGGGTACCAGTCCGAGTCCGCGTTCAGTCGCTCATTTCGGCTGGCGACCGGCACCACGCCATCGCGGTTCCGGCGAGCGTCCGGACGTGCGTTCTGAGGTCGCGCGCCTGGTGACCGAGGCTGGCTCAGCCCGGCCGGGTGACACCCGTGGCGCTTGCGCTCAGTTGGTGAGCGGGGCCTTGCCGACCACGGTGTCGCCGATCGCTCCCAGTTTGAGGGTTCCGACGCCGCGCACCCACCAGGTGTGGGTGGACGGCCGGTAGATCGCGAGATCGGTACGCCCGTCGCCGTTGAAGTCTCCGGTCACCGGGACGTCGCCGCGCAGGCCCCACCTGACTGGCGACTTCTGTCCGCGGATCCACCACGTCTGCGTGGACGGCCGGTAGACGGCGTAGTCCGTCCGCCCGTCGCCGTTGTAGTCACCCGGGGCCGGGATGTCACCCGGCCGCCCCCACTGCACCGTGGCGTGGCCGTGGACGTACCAGGTGCCGTTGCTGGGTCGGTACATCGCGATCTCGTCGGCGTAGCCGTCGGCGGCGGTGCCGTCGTAGTGGCCCGGGACCGGGATGTCGTGCGCCAGACCCCACTGCACGCTCGTCCGACCGCGCAGGTACCACCGGTGGTTGGCCGGTCGATACACGGCCAGCACGGACACCTCGTCCAGGCCGGCGTAGTGGGCCGCCACCGGCACGTCGCCGCGCTGCCCCCACTGGGTCGTCAGCACCGAACCGCTGAGCGTTCGCTGGTACCAGGTCCCGTTCGACGGGCGGAAGACCGTGAGCTGCGCTGCGCGACCGGCGCCGGTGGTCGGGGCGACGACGTCGCCCGCACGACCGAACTGCACCGGCGTCGACATGCCCGCCACGGTCCAGCGGTGCGAGCTGTCGACGACGGTCTGCGCGCTGTGCCCGACGGCGCCGAAGTCGTCCGGCGGTAACGTCGGCAGCAGTTTCGGTGCCACGCCGTAGAGCGCAAGTCGCGGGCCGAGCGTGCTCGAGCCGGGCGTGAGCCGGTAGGGCCCGTAGTCCGCGGCGGTGCTGCCTGCACTGACGCCGAAGTCGCCGTTGTTGATCGCGATCAACGGGCCGGTGGGGGTGGCATTGAGCTGGGTGAACGACGCACTGCCGAGCGTGCCGCTGTACGTGACGCTCGGGGTGGCGTAGTCCCCGTCGTACTGCGTGTCGACCAGTGCGGTGTAGACGAGACTGTCACCGTTGACGGCAAGTTCGACGACGCCGGGCGTGGGCGTCGCCGCGGCCGGCGCGGCGGCCACATCGTCCCGGTCGACGTAGAGCGCGTGGCGGTCGTGCGTCCACACGATGTGCGCGGCGGCCATGACGACCTGGTCACCCTCGGAGTAGTTCGTGCCGTCCAGGACCGTGTAGGCCCCGGTCGCGAAGTCCAGGTAGTCCAGCGTCCCGGTCGTGCTGCCCGGACGAATGTCGTCGCGAGCCCCGACCGCCTCGATCACTGCGCCGGTGTCGTCGGCGGCTTTGAGGAAGTACCGATCACCCGGCACGACGGATCCCTCGATCGGCGGAGGCTCGAAGCTTGACGCTGCCCCGCTCCCGTCCGGCGTGTAGGTGTACTGACCCGACTCGTCGCCGGGAACCCGGATGCACCCGGCGGCGGTCCGCGCACAGCCACGCGCCTGCGGCAGGGCAGTGCCGGTGACGATGTCCCGCCCGGTCGCGAGACCACCGCTGCTGTCGATGTACAGCGCGCTCCCGATCAGGCTGAAGTCGACGCCACTGATCTGGTCGCCGCCGACCACGCCCCCAGCGGTGACCGTGCCCGCGCGGCCGAACGCGACATAGCGCACGGAATTGGCGGAGTCGGGCCCCACCTGGCTGACGGCGTGGCCGATGTCCCAGGCGATGCCGGCCGTGGACCCTTGCACGAAACCGAGCCAGGGCTGGTCGGTTGACGAGCTGAGCGTGCCCGCCGAGGCCGGGCTCGCCTGGATCGGAACGGAGGTGGACAGCACCACGACGCCGGCCGCGACAGCGAGACACCCGGACAATTTCCGCGATCGAGACACGCGCGGGCCTGCTTTCGTTCAGCGCTGCAGCGGCCGGATGAGCACGCTCGGGACGTGAGCGTGCACCACTGAAACGATCACCACAAGCTCTGCGACGACATGCGTCCTGGCGTCCGGACCAGCCGTACGCCAGCCGGACGTCCGTCGGGTCTCGGTGTCGGGACCAAATCCGGGACAGCCCTGGTTGTAGGGGGCGAAGGAGGAAAACCATGACCAAGATTTACGACAGGACCGAGCAGGCCCTGGCCGCGCTGACGCCCCGGCAGTACCGGGTGACCCAGGAGAACGCGACCGAGCCGGCGTTCGCCAACGAGTACGTCGACAACAAGCAGCCCGGCATCTACGTCGACGTCGTCTCCGGCGAGCCGCTGTTCGCGTCGATCCACAAGTACGACAGCGGCTCCGGGTGGCCGAGCTTCACCAGCCCGCTCGAGGCCGCCAACGTGATCGAGAAGATCGATACCGGTCACGGCATGGTGCGCACCGAGGTTCGCTCCGCCCACGGCGACAGCCACCTCGGGCACCTGTTCGACGACGGCCCGGCCGAGGTGGGCGGCCGGCGGTACTGCATGAACTCGGCGGCGCTGCGGTTCGTCCCGGCCACCGAGCTCGAGGCGCAGGGTTACGGCCAGTACCGCCACCTGTTCGACGATTCCATGGGAAAGGACAAGTCATGACCGACACCATCACCGAGCGCGCGGTACTGGCCGGCGGCTGTTTCTGGGGCGTCCAGGAACTGGTCCGGCGGCAGCCCGGCGTCATCAGCACCCGCGTCGGCTACACCGGCGGCGACGTGGCCAACGCGACGTACCGCAACCACGGCACCCACGCCGAGGCCATCGAGATCACCTTCGACCCGACGCAGACCTCGTACCGTGGGCTGCTGGAGTTCTTCTTCCAGATCCACGACCCGTCGACGAGGAACCGGCAGGGCAACGACCTCGGCCTCAGCTACCGCTCGGCGATCTTCTACACCAGCGACGAGCAGCGGCAGGTCGCGGAGGACACCATCGCCGACGTCGACGCCTCCGGTCTGTGGCCGGGCAAGGTCGTCACCGAACTCGCCCCGGCGGGTCCGTTCTGGGAGGCCGAACCCGAGCACCAGGACTACCTGCAGCGCTACCCGGCCGGCTACACCTGCCACTACGTCCGCCCGGGCTGGCGACTGCCGCACCGGACCGAATCAGTGACCGGCTGACCGGCTGACCGCAGCCGCGCTCAACCGAAGAAGGCCGTGACCTTTGTCAGGAACTGAGCCTGGTCCTGGAAGAGGAAAGCGTGCCCCGCTCCCGGATAGACGACCTTCCGGGATCCCTTGATGGCGGCGCCGAGCGCGGCGAGGTTGGCCGGTGGTACCAGCACGTCCTGGGACCCGTCCGCGATCAGGGTGGGAACAGCGATCGCCTTGATGTTGCGACCGATCGGCTCGGCGCCGCCAACCCAGCTTCTGAGCGCCGACCCCTGCGCGGTCGCCGCTGTCACCGAGGGTGAGTGATAGTCGGGCCAGGACAGAATCCCGGATACGTAGGCGTTCGAGGCAGCGGATGCGGTCGCCGGGAAGAGCAGGGACAGCGCCGCGACAGGATTCGTCACCGAGGAGGCCAGTCGCCGCTGGACGGCGGCGCTGGGGCTGGTCGCGGTGCCGTCGCCAGGCAGGGTGGCGGCGAGGACGAGATGCCTCACCAAGGAGGGTTGCTGCACGGCGAAAGCTTGGGCGATCATTCCGCCCATCGACCAACCGAGGACGTTGACGGGTCCCGTTTTCAAGGTCTCGAGAAGGGCGGCCGTCTGCTTGGCCATTGCGGTGATCGTCAGCGGCGACGTCAATGCAGAAGTCTTGCCGATCCCCGCGTTGTCGAAGGTGATCACCCGGTGCGTGTGGGCGAGTGACGCAACGAACGTCGGTGGCCAACTGTTCAGCGTCCCGCCGAAACCCATGATGAGCAGGACGGTGGGGCCACTACCCACGCTGCGGTAACCCACAGCGCCGTCAGCAGTAGCCGCTACCTGCACCGGTACAGACACGACCGACGCGGCGGTGGCGGCCTCGGATGACGTCGATGACGGACGGGCGTGCGTCGTCGTGGCATGGGAGGTCGGCGTTGTGGAGCCGGAGGCCGGTGCGCGTGCGTGACTGCCACTACAGCCAGCAAGAACCGATGCCAACACCAGGGCGGCTACCGGCGTGAGACGCCTGCGCAAATGCACTGACGGACCCTAACAACGGTCGGCACGGGTGACTGTGTCAGGCAACCGCCTCGCGTCCTGCCCGGACGAACGCCTCGGTCGCGGCTGAGCAGTCGTTGCGCCAGGCCAGCTGGAGGGCGACGTGCGGGGTGGGCCCGGTCAACGGCCGGAAGACCACGCCGCCGGGCGCGGCACCGGCGAAGAACGCCGGTTGCAAAGACACGCCGATCCCGGCCGCGACCAGCGCGAGCTGGGTGTCCACGTCGTCACCCTCGGCTTTGATCCGTGGGCTGAACCCGTGGCTTCGGCAGTAGGCGACGACGATGTCGAAGAAGTCGACCCCGAGGTGGCGCGGCGCGACGATGAAGCCCTCGCCCGCGAGCTGCGCCGCGTCGACGGCACTCAGCGCGGTCATCGGATGATCGGCCGGTAAGGCGAGCACCAGCGGTTCGGAGATCAACGGTTCGATGCTCAGCAGCGGCGTCGGCCCGGCCGCCCGGACCACGCCCACCTCGATGCGCCGTTCGGTCAGCGCCCGCAGCTGGGCGCTGGTGTCCATCTGATACACCTCGAGCCGAACCTCGGGATGGGCCACCCAGAAGGCGCGCATCAGGCGCGGCACGACACTCGACAAACCGCTGCGCACCGATCCCATGACCAGCCGGCCGACCGCGCCGCTGGCCGCACGGCGGGTCGTGAGCACCGCCTCGTCCATCTCGTAGATCGCCCGCGGGGCCGCGGCCAGCAACGCCTCACCGGCCGGTGTCAGCGTCACCTGGCGGCTCGTGCGGGTGAACAGCTCGACCCCGAGCTCCCGCTCGAGGGCGCGCACCTGCTGGCTCAACGCCGGCTGGCTCATGTGCAGCTGATCGGCGGCTCGACTGAAGTGCAGCTCGCGCGCGACGACGAGGAACATCCGAAGCTGCCGCACGTCGGCATCCATAGGGCTGAGCTTATGCAAGCAGAACCAACACCGATCACCGGTGCACCCATGCGCGCTTCCGCATCCCTTAGACAGGAGGGGTGCAACGAGGAGCGTCATGAACACGAACCATCCGATCGTCGTCGTCGGTTGCGGCGGACTGGGCTCGGCCGCCTGCTACTGGCTGGCCAGGGAGGCCGGGTCGGCCGTGCTCGGCCTCGAGCAGTTCCCGCTCGGTCACCACCGCGGCGCGTCGCAGGACCACTCGCGCATCATCCGGTTGGCGCAACACCAGGACGCCTACGCCGCCCTCGCGCCGCACGCGTACGCCGCATGGAACGAGGTCCAGGCTGCGTCCGGTGTTCAGCTCCTCGTGCGCACCGGAGGCCTCGTCATCGAGGACGTCGCGGAACGGGCCGGAACGGACACCGGCACCCGCAACGTCGAGGGCTACGTCGACGTCATGCGCCGCCACGGTGTCGCCTTCGAGCTGCTCGAGGCGGACGAGATCACCGCACGCTGGCCGCAGTTCCGGCTGGCCGGCGGCGAGCAGGGCATCTACCAGGCCGAGTCCGGGATCGTCGACGCCGCGAAGGCCAACGCCACCCACATCGCGCTCGCCCGCGCCGCCGGCGCCACGATCCTCGACCGCACGCCGGTGCTGGCCCTGCGTCCGCATGGCGGACGGATCGAGGTCGTGACCGCGGACGAGACGTACCTGGCCGAACGCGTCGTGCTGGCGGCCGACGCGTGGACGAACACCCTGCTGTCCGACCTCGGCACGACGCTGCCGTTGCGGGTCACCCAGGAGCAGGTCACCTATTACGCGACCCCGAACCTGCTCGACTTCTCGCCCGGCCGCTTCCCGGTGTTCATGTGGCACGGGCGACACAACTACTACGGCTTCCCGGTCTACGGCGAGGTCGCCACCAAGCTCGGTCAACACAACGGCGGGTCCGAGACCACCGCTGACACGCGCACCTTCGACCCCGACCCGATCCGCGAAGACCGGCAGCGCGATTTCCTGGCCACGCACCTGCCGGGTTTCGCCGGGCCGCAGCTGTACACGAAGACGTGCCTCTACACCGTGCCGCCCGACCAGCACTTCGTCCTCGACGTCCTGCCCGACCATCCCGAGGTCGCCGTCGTGGTGGGCGCGGGGCACGCCTACAAGTTCGCCAGCCTGATCGGTCGGATCCTCACCGACCTCACGTTGCGCGGCACCAGCAGGCACCCCATCGACGACTTCGCTCTCGAGCGGGCGGCCCTGACCGATCCCGCCTTCGCCAGGAGCGTCCATGTCTGACACCGCACTGCAGGCGGCGTCCGCCTACCGGCCGCACTGGAGCCTGCCGGCGGCCTACTACCTCGCGGACGAGATCTTCGCCGCCGAACTGGACGCCGTCTTCCGGCCGGGCTGGCTGTTCGCCGGGCACAGTTGCGAGCTGCTGAACGCGGGCGACTACCTCGTCTTCTCCCTCGGTACCGACTCGGTGATCGTCGTGCGCGACGAGACAGGAACGCTGCGCGCACACCACAACGTGTGCCGCCACCGCGGCTCGCGGATCTGCACCGCCGAGCGTGGCACGGCCCGCGCCCTCGTCTGCCCGTACCACCAGTGGGCGTACGGGCTGGACGGCAAACTTCGCGCCGCCCGCCTGATGGGCAGCGACTTCGACACCGGCGGCTACCACCTCGCGGCAGCGACGGTCCGTGAGGTGGCCGGCCTCGTTTTCGTCTGCCTCGCCGACGACCCGCCGGACTTCGACCAGGCGGAAGCGGCGATCCGCGCCCAACTGCAACCGCACGGCCTGGCGGCGGGACGTGTCGTGCATCGCGCGCACTACCCCGTGAACGCGAACTGGAAGACCCTCGTCGAGAACAACCGCGAGTGCTACCACTGCCGGGGCAGCCATCCCGAATTCCTGCAGGCCAACTTCGAGTTCGGCACGCACGGCGACCCGAGGCGCTCCGAGCAGTACGAGCAGGCGCTCGACCGAGCACGCCGACGCTGGACCGGCGACGGGTTGTCGACCGACGAGATCAACTTCCCGGGCGGTTCCTGGTACCGCGTCGCCCGCCTGCCACTGCGCAGCGGTTACCGCACCGAATCGATCGACGGCGCTCCTGTCGCACCGCCGATGGGCCAGGTCGGCGACGAGCCCGGCAGCCTGCGGCTGATCACCCTGCCGACGATGTGGGCGCACGCCAACCTCGACTACGCCGTGACGACCCGGCTCACTCCCGTCAGCCCGTCGCGCACGGACGTCGACGTGACGTTCCTGGTCGACGGCAACGCGGCTGACGAGGACGTCGACCTGCCCCGGTTGCTCGACGTGTGGACGGCGACCAGCGAGCAGGACTGGCAGCTCTGCGAGGCGAACTACGCGGGTCTGCGGTCGCCGGCCTACCGGCCCGGCCCGCTCTCGCACGTCGTCGAGGCCTCCGTGGATCACTTCCTGCAGTGGTACATCGCCCGCCTGGAACGACATTCGCCGTCCTGACCCAACCGACCCGCTGCCAGCAAGGAGTCTCGATGGAACCGGTGGGTCTGGACGCTCCGGTGCCGCTCGCCCCAGAGGGCATCACCGCCCTGCGGGCCGTCGACATCGCCCGGCTGGTCGCGGCCGGTGAGCTGAGCGCCGAGGAGGTGACGCTCGCGCACCTGTGCCGCATCGCGGAGTGCGACCCGTCGGTGCACGCGCTGATCAGTGTCGACGGCGAGCGCGCGCTGCACACCGCCCGTCGCCTGGACCGGGCACGGCGGGCGGGACGTCCGCTGGGCCCGCTGGCCGGCGTCCCGATCGTCGTGAAGGACAACCTCGACGTCCGCGGGCAGCCGACGTCCTGCGCGTCCCGCTCGCGACGGGACGACGTGGCGGCGGAGCATGCGACGGTCGTGGCGCGGGTGCTGGCGCACGACGCCGTGCTGCTGGGGCGGGCCAACATGGACGAGCTGGCTCTCGGCGCGTCGACCCAGACCTCTGCCTTCGGCCCGACCCGGAACCCCTGGGATCTGCGGCGCAGCCCCGGCGGCAGCAGCGGCGGATGCGCAGCCGCGGTGGCGTCCGGCATGGCCGCGCTCGCCGTCGGCAGCGACACCGGGGGGTCGATCCGCGAACCGGCCGCGCAGTGCGGGGTGGTCGGCATGGCACCGTCGCCCGGCCTGGTGCCCGCGGGCGGGCTCGTGCCGTTCGCGCCGGCCTTCGAACGGGTCGGGCCGATGGCCGGCAACTGCGCCGACGCCGCCCGGCTGTTGGCCACGCTGGCAGACCGTCCCGACCTGTCGACGCCGTCGCCCCGCTCCGTGCGGCGGCCTGCGGGTGGGCGTGGTCCAGGAGTTCTGCGGCCCGCACAACCAGCCCGCGGTGCTGGCCCGGTTCGACGAGGCGGCGGCCGCGCTGGCCGAGGCAGGCGTGCAGATCGTCCCCGTGCGCCTGCCGGACGCCGTCGACGCGCTGGACGCGTACTACGTCCTCACGTCCGCCGCCTGCGTCCGCACGCTCGCCGGCGCTGTGGCGACCGGGTGGGCCGGTCCGGAGGTCGTCCGTCGCTACGAGTTCGGCCGTTCGCTGGTGTCCGGCGCCGAAGGCGTGCTTGCCGACGGGCGCGCCACCCGTCTGCGGCTGGTCGAGCAGGTCGGGATCGCGTTGACGCGGTGCGACGTGCTGCTCTCCCCCACCATGCCGACGACCGCGCCGTTCCTCGACGGCGGCCCCACGGCGTCGCCGTCGGTCGAGCAACTCGCCGACCCGACGTCGGCGCCCTACACCGATTGCTGGACCGTCGTGGCGAACCTGACCGGTCTAGCGTCACTGTCGGTGCCGGGTGGCCGCTCGGAAGAGGACGGGTTGCCCGTCGGGATCATGCTGTCGGCGGCGGCCGGCGCGGACGCCGAGCTGTTCCGGCTCGGGGCCGTCCTGGAGCGCTCCCAGCCAGGTCGCTAGACCGCGTGACCCAGCACCCGGACGGTGGCGGCGACGCTCCCCTCCCGCCCGAGATGCCGGCCGCGTCCACCCAGGTCGGCCGTCTTCTCGATAGATGGAGACCCCGATTGGACACATACTCCGCATGAGCATCTCAGTGGCGGCGGCGCACGAACTCGCTGTGGGCGTCGGAAGCAACGGCACGGTACTCGGCGGGGTGATCGGCGGCATCATCTTTGCGATCATCTGCAACAGGGTTGCGGCGGCAAAGGGCCGCAGCGTCGTGCTGTGGACGATCCTCGGCTTCTTCTTCTCCTTGATCTCGTTGATCGTTGTCGCGATCCTGCCGCGCAAGAGGTAACTTCGCTGCCCCGTATTTGTGCGATCGAGCGATGCCGACTTCGTGAAGCGGCCCCCGGGTGCATCGCACCCGGGGGCCGGATCATGTGAGGCCCGGATTCAGTCGCGGCCGACGGTGTAGGAGTACGGCACCGCAGCGACCGTGTTCGCGTTCGGCGCAAGGCCCCCGTACACGCTGTACAGGCTGTCGTCGTCGAGGTAGAGCGTGCCCGAGACCTTGGTGCCGGGCTTGCCGGTCGGAGCGATCGTCACCGGGATCACTGCGCTTTTGCCGGGCTGGACCACGATCGGGCTCACGCTGATCGGCCCACCGATAGCGGCCTGCCAGAGGTCACCGTAGGTGGAGGTCACCGCAGGATCGAAGGGCCGGGTCGTCGCGGTGAGGGTGGTCGACACGGGCTCGTTCGTCGCCCCGGTCGTGCCGAACGGCCCCACCACGGTCGGCGCGATGTCCCACACCCCACTGCTCACGGGGTTCCCGCCGACGCCCGCCGTCACGGTCGTGCCCTGGCCCGACGCGACGTCGGGGTCGCCGCTGGGCGCTGCCAGGTCGAACTGGATGGGCTCCGACCCGGTCGTGCCGGCGGTGGCGTCCAGCGCGCTGGTCTGGCTGGGCACCAGATAGATCGGAATGTTCTGGCTGACGTTCAGCGGCACTGTGGTGTCGGCCGAACCCAGGGCCGGCAAGCTGTACCGCGTCGACCCGGAGGTGCGGCCATCGACGAAGTACGCCTCGGGGCCCGAGCCGTGGTTGGTCACCTTCACCGAGACGACGGCGGGGTGGTTCACGCTCAGGCTCTGACCGTGCGGCGCCCCCGACGCCGAGACCGGTTCGGCCTGCTCGTCGACCGCGAGAGTGAACGGTTCGCGCAGCGCCGTACCGGAGACGGCCGGCGCGAAGACCACGATGATGGTCCAGCGGCCGGCCGCCGGTGTGATCACGTGGGTGTTGACGCCGAGGGTGTTCGTGTAGGTCAGATCGCCGGAGCTGTCGGACGTCACGACGCCGTTGCTCTGGAACGCCTGCGCCTGCCCCGACGGGTCGACCAGCCAGACGTAGGACTGGTTGTCACGGTTGTCGGCCAGTCGCAGTGACGCGTTGAGTCCGGACGAGCCCCGCGGGACGTCGACCTGGTAGTACTTCGTCACGCCGGTGAACGAGGCCCGCCCGTTGCCGCCGGTGAGCACCCCGGGGAACGAGACGCGCCGGGCCGGGACCAGCGTCCGCAGGGTGACGGGAACCGTCTGCGCCTGCTGTCCCGACGGCGTGATCACCAGCGAGCCGGCGTAGTCGTTCGGCGTCTTGGGCCGGACGACCGTGAGGTTGACCGTGCGGGTCGACCCCGCCGGTATGGTCACCGACGACGGGGTGACCTGGCCGAAGGCCTTGTAGCGGGCCACGTCAGCACCGAACACGACCGGGCCGGTGGTGCCCCCGTCGGCGGTGTCGCGGCTCCAGACATAGGCCGTCCACGTTCCGCCGATGGGCTCGGCGACCTGAGCGTTGCCGTAGTTGCCGACCCCCTGCGGCAGCGAGTAGTCGGCCAGCCGGCCCCGCGGGTCGACGAGCGTCATCCGCACCCGCGCGGCGAGCGACGCTGTCGAACCCTTGAACGCGATCGAGGCGTTGAGGCGGTCGTAGCCGGACGGAACGTGGAAGTGCACCACCTCGTAGTTGTCTTTGATGCCCTGGTAGTCGAGGCTGTGCGGGCTCGCCGCGTCGCTGAGGTGCACCGTCGTCGTCTCGATGGACTGGTAGGAGGTGAGGGTGCGGCTCGACAGGCGGACCGTCGTGGCGGTGTTGCCCTCGTTGGTGAGCTTCTCCGGGAACGTGCGGCTCGCCCCGCCCGAGGCGATGGAGGTGAACTGCGTCGTGCCTTCCAGCACCGTGTTCGGCCCACCGGCGGACGGCGCCCGGTACTGCTCGGCGGCGAGCGCGGCGCGGTAGGCGTCGATGCGTCCGGTGCCCTGCAGCTCGGCCGGTGCCTGGATGTCGTCGGCGCTGCTGGTGATGAATTGCTTCACCAACGCAGGAGAGGGCGCAGCTCCGCCGTGGGTCTTCTCGTAGGCCTGGATCACGAGGGCGGCGACACCCGCGGTGAACGGGGCGGACTCGCTCGTGCCACCGAACTCGACCACCGGGGTGGGCTTGTTCTGGTAGTTGGTGCACTCGCTGTAGACCGCGGTGTTGGTCGAGCACAGCGCCCAGTTGAGCTCACCCGGCGCGACCAGGGAAATCGTGCGCCCGTCCTGGGTGAAGCCGCTGGAACTCAGCGAGCTGATGTTGTCGTTGAGCCAGCCGGTCACCCCGAACTGCGCACCGCCGTAGCCGAGTTGCACCGGGACCTGATAGGTCGTCGATGCGCCGACGGAGATCACGTGCGGGTCGGTCGCCGGGGTGCCGATGGTGCTCGTGACCCCCGCGTCGCCGGAGGACGTCGTGACCGTCGTGCCGGCAGCGACTGCGGCGTCGTTGGCCTGCTTGATGATGTCCAGGCTGGCCTGGTCGTCGGGGTAGTAGTTGTTGCCGAGGGACTCGTTGAGCACGTTGACGTGATCGACCGAGACGGCGTAGTCGATGGCCTGCAGGAACGAGGAATTGAAGCCGGCGTCCTCGGCCCCGAAGATGTCCAGGCCGACCAAACTCGCGCCCGGCGCGACGCCCTCGACGCGGATGTTGCACGGCCGGTTCAGCGACAACGCGCTGTATTGGCTGACGTCGTAGACGTTGCGGCCCTGCGCGGCGATCGAGCTGGCGTCGCCGAAGGCCTCCTCACCGCCGGTCGGCACGCCGGTGCCTTCGCCGCTGAAGTCCTTGTAGTCGACGAACACGTGACTACCGTCAGGTCGGACGAAGTCGGTGTTGTTGATGTCCAGACCGTCGGCGATGAAGCCCACCTTGACGCCCGAACCGGTGAGTCCGAGTGACCTGGCCGTGGCGGCGTGCGGGTCCGCGGAGTCCGCGTGGATGGTCCCGAGCGCCTCCGGCGTCAGCAGCGGGGCGGCGCCCGGGGCCGGGCAGGCGCCGGGGACCGGCGCTGAGCTGGAGGTCGAGCCCGCAGCGGATGCGGCCGGCTTCGCGAGCCTGATGATCTGGTCCGGCACGACCTCGGCGACGTCGGGAGATGCGGCGAGGTGGGCGGCCTCGCCGGCCGACACGGTGGCCGAGATCGCGTTGATGGCGGTGAAGGACTTGACGTTGCGAGCCTTCGTGCTTGTCAGCTGGGCCCGCACCGGGCTCTGCAGCTTCGACACTGCGTGGCGGCGGGCACCGACGGCCGATCGGCTGGCGGGGTACTGCGAGACCTGATTCTTCAAAACGATGATCACGCGCTTGTTGACCCCCACGGACAGGGCGTGCGCCTGCGCCGGGCTCAACGTGCCGGGTGCCGGGGCTGGAGGGGTCTGTGCGCCCGCCACTGCCGGAACCACAAGAACGAGGGCAATGGCCGCTGCCGATGCCGTCAGTTTTCTCATGCGTGCGCCTTCCGCTGGCCGCTACGGATCTGTGAGGCCGGACGGTAGCCGTTGGCGCGATGGCAGAACAGAGAGATCGCATTTGGGGTTTCTCAGCATATTCACCCTTTGCAGCAGAAATCCTGAATTTCCGCTCGAACTGCTCGACCCGTCCGCAGCCCGGTAGAGCCGACCGAGCCACTGCTCCGGCGTACGGTCGTCTCATGAGTCAGTACATGGCTTGGCCGACTGGCGACGGCGTGTGGCACATCGGGACGTGGCTGAATCTTGAGCCTGGCTCGACGCTCACGGAGCTGAACGCGTTACTGGCGCTGCGTCACATCGATCGCAACCAGATCGGGTTCCACCGGCCGGAAGATAGAACGCGATTCGACGCGCAGTTTCCCGCTGAGATCGAGCCGATCGAACACTGACCCGGGCGGGCGGGGTTGCTACTGGGAACGGCTGCGGGATTCGGCGGCCGCGACGGCGAGCCAGACCGAGCGCCTACGAGCAGCGCGGGTAGCCCTGCCAACACGGGCTACCGATGGAGCGGGCGACGGGAATCGAACCCGCACAATCAGTTTGGAAGACTGAGACTCTGCCATTGAGCTACGCCCGCCGACGTCGCGAGGCGACGGCGGATCGAGAATACCGGGCAGGCGGCACCGGCCCGAACCACGGCTCGCCGCTGGCAAGATGGGCGCGTGAACCCCTCGCGCCTCACCGGCCCGCCCATGCGTCTCCGCCTCGGCGACGAGCTGCTGCCCATGGTCGGCCACGTTCGCATGTACGTCTGCGGGATCACGCCCTACGACGTCACCCACCTCGGCCACGCCGCTACCTTCATCTGGGCCGACGCCGCCGAGCGCATCCTGCGCTGGCACGGGCACACGGTGTCGGTCGCACGCAACGTCACCGACGTCGACGACGTGCTGTACGCCGAGGCCCGCCGTCGCGGCGAGTCGCACACGATGCTGTCGACCCTGCAGCGCGCGACCTTCGAGGGAACGATGGCGACCCTGCAGGTGCGTCCGCCGGACCACTCCCCCAGCGCCGCGCAGCACATCGGCCACGTCGTCCAGCTCGCCGCCGCGCTGCTCGATCAGGGCGCGGCCTACGAGCGCAACGGCACCGTCTACGCCCGCACGGCCGAGTCCTGGCGGCGCAGCACCCTCACCTACGAGGTCGCGCTCGAGCGGGCCGCGGAGTTCCACGACGACCCCGACGACCCGGACAAGGACGACCCGCTCGACACCGTCGTCTGGAAGGCCACCGACGACGGCGACGAGGTCAGCTGGCCCAGCCCGTGGGGCGACGGCCGGCCCGGCTGGCACGCCGAGTGCGCCGCGATGGTGCTCGCGATCTACGGACCGAGCGTCGACCTGCACTGCGGTGGCGCCGACCTCGAGTTCCCGCACCACGCCTGCGAGGCGGCGCTCGCCGAGGCCGCGACCGGTGTCGCGCCGTTCGCCCGCGGCTGGCTGCGTGCCGGGCTGGTGTCCGTGGCCGGCGCCAAGATGGCAAAGTCGACCGGCAACCTCGTCCTCGTCGAGGACCTGCTCAAGGACCACAGCCCCGGCGCCGTCCGCCTGCTGTGCCTGAATCGACCCTGGGCCCAGCCGTGGGAGTTCAGCCCGGACGAGCTCACGAACGCCGAGGCCACGCTCGAGCGGTTGTACGCCGCCGCCGCGACACCGGGCATGGCCCCCGGCGCCGCCGCCGTTCCGGCCGCGCTGCTCGACGACCTGGACGTCCCGCGGGCGCTCGCGATCGCCCTCGAGGACGGCGGGCAGGCAGCCCGCACGCTCATCGAGATGCTCGCACTGTCCTGACGGGGAACGCCGACATGGACGAGGACGCAGCGGACCCGCAACGGCACCGGCGACGACGCCGGCGCGCCACCGCGGTGCAGGGTCCGCCGCCCGCCGCGCCGACCGCTGAGCCCGAGACGCAGAAACCGCCGGCGACGAACGCAGTGACTCCGAGGGCCAAGGACGAGCGCCGCAAGCCGCGTCGCAGGTCCGCCGAGCAACCAACGCGTGGCGCCGACCCGCGGGGCGATCTCGCCGGCGCGGTGCGCTCGCAGGTCGGCGTCAGCGGAGCGCTGCGGGCCCGCGACGTGAACCGCCCGACCGAGGAGGACCTCGCCGCCGCCGAGGCGCAGCTCGTGATCGTGCGTCGCAACTGGCGTCCGGACGACGCCGGCGGCACGCCCCACCGCCGCACCTGATCCTGCAGCGGCGCACCCGCCCAGTCGGGGCCCCGCAGCGGCGCACCCGCCCAGTCGTGGCCCCGCAGCGGCGATTCCCGCGGCGTGTCCCGCCGCTACGCGGCCAAGGCAGGCTGGGCCGGTCGGAGAGGTTGCGCGCTCAGCTGGTTTCGTGGCCGGCGATGGCGCCGGTCTGCTCGTACTCGGTCAGCATCGCGATGCGCCGTTTGTGCCGCGCACCTTCGGAGAACGGGGTGTCGACGAAGATCTCTACGAAGCGCAGCGCGTCGCTCTCGGGGTGGTTTCGCGCCCCGATGCTGATGATGTTGGCATCGTTGTGCTGGCGGGCGAGCGTGGCCGTCTCGTCGCTCCACACCAGTGCCGCCCGGACGCCCTCCACCTTGTTCGCCGCGATCTGTTCGCCGTTGCCGGAGCCGCCGATGACGACGCCCAGGCTGCCCGGGTCGGCGACGGTGCGCGCGGCGGCGGCGATGCACGGCGGCGGGTAGTCGTCCTGCGCGTCGAAGGTGTGGGCGCCGCAGTCGACAGCCTCGTGCCCGAGCCCCCTCAGGTGCTCGACGAGACGGGCCTTGAGCTCGAAGCCTGCGTGATCACTGCCGAGGTAGACGCGCATGCACGCATCATGGCAGCCCGCGCCGGTGAACCGCACGGCCGCGAGGCACCATGGACAGGTGGATAGCGCGCTGGCCCGGCCGGAGTTGGGCGCCGCGTTCACCGCGTGGACCGTGCAGCCCCTGGTGATCGCGGTCGTCGTCGCGCTCGGCGTCTGCTACGCCCGCGGTGTCCACCGGGTGAATGCGACGGCGCGCACGCGCTGGTCCCGTGGCCGGTCGGTCACCTTCGGCGTCGGCCTGGCTCTGCTGCTGTGGGCAGGGACCGGCTTCTGGCAGGTCTACAGCCGGTCGCTGTTCTGGGTGTGGACGTCGCAGACCCTCATGCTGTGGCTGCTGGTGCCCATCGTGCTGCTGTGGGGGCACCCGCTGCAGCTGGCGCGGGCGCTCGGGCGGGACGGCCGCATGGACCGGCTGCTGCGCTCGCGTCCGGCCCGCGTCGTGTCGAACCCGCTCGTCGGCCCGGCGCTCGTCCCGATCCTGTCCTTCGCCCTGTTCTTCGGCCCGCTGCCCGGCTGGGCCATCGCAACGCCGGCCGTCGGGTGGCCGCTGCAGCTACTGCTCGTGCTCGTCGGCGGCCTGATGGTGCTGCCGCTCGTCGGGCTGGACGACGACGTCAGCTCGCTGGCGGTCGGGCTCTCGCTGGCGATCGGCTCGTTCGAGCTGGTGATCGACGCACTGCCCGGCATCGTGCTGCGGCTGCACACGCATCTCGCGACGAGCTGGTTCGACCACAAGGCGGTCTACGCGTGGACGCCGCGTCCGCTGCACGACCAGCAGTTCGCCGGCGGCATCCTGTGGACGCTGGCCGAGGTGATCGACCTGCCGTTCCTGTGGCTGGTCTACCGGCGTTGGCTGCGTGCCGACGCCCGCGACGCGGCCCGGGTCGACGCTGTCCTCGAGGCTGAGCGCGTCGCCCGCCGCGCCATGACCCGCGACCCGCAGGACAGCAGCGAAGACGCCGACGAGGGTCCGGACGGCCGGGTCGAGCGCGACGTCCCGTGGTGGGTCGGCGACCCGGCGATGCAGCAGCGCCTGCGCCGCCTCGAGTGACGGGAGTTGTTCTCGCGCCCGCACGCAGGAGCGACCGGCACCGAGAACAGCTCGTCAGGTGACCGGCGCGTCGAACGCCCACGCCCCGTCCGCGCCTCGGCGTAGCGGGTGCACCGCTACTGCCGCCGCGACCGGAATCGGCCCGTACACGTGCGGGAACGCCGTTCCGCTGCCGTAGCTGTCCTCGACCCGCACCGGCGCGTCGAGCCGGTCGGCGTCCACCTCGACAACGACCAGCTCGGGCGCGTCCGCGTAGTGCCGGTTGGCGCTGCCCGCCACCTGACCGGCGTAGGAGAAGTGCACGAACCCCTCGGTGTCGAGCGACGCCGGCCGGTAGCTGTCGGTGGGGACGGCAGCAGCCCACTCCGATGGCTGTACCAGATGGAACAGGCGCACCCGGTCAGTCAGCCCGTGGGTCCTCGGTACGGCTGCGCTTGAGCTCGAAGAAGTACGGGTACGAGGCGAGCAGCTGCACGCCGTCCCACATCTTCAGCGCGTCGTCCTTCTCGGGAACCCGCGTGATGACCGGGCCGAAGAAGGCGACACCGTCGATGTGGATGGTCGGCGTGCCGACCTCGTCCCCGACCGGGTCCATGCCGCGGTGGTGCGACTCGCGCAGCGCCTCGTCGTACTCGGTCGAGTCGGCGGCGTCGGCCAGCGACTCCGGCAGCCCGACCTCGCGCAGGGCCTCGACGTAGAGCTCGCGGTCGAACTCGCGCTTCTCGTTGTGCCGCTTGGTACCGAGCGCGGTGTACAGGTCGCGCAGGACGGCGTTGCCGTGGGCCTGCTCGGCGGCGATGCAGATGCGCACCGGGCCCCAACCGCGTCCGAGCATCTCCTTGTAGTTGTCCGGGAGGCCCTCGCGGTTCTCGTTCAACACCGACAGCGACATGACGCGGAAGCTGAGGTCCATGTCCCGGTGCTTCTCGACCTCGAGGATCCAGCGCGACGTGACCCATGCGAACGGGCACAGCGGGTCGAAGTAGAAGTCGACGGTCGGCCGCTCGCCGCCGGCCGGAGAAGAGGTAGTCATGTCAACGACAGTAACCCCGCGGACGGGGGCGGCGCATCAGGCGGTGGGGCTCCCGGCGAGTGCGGCGAGCGCCTGGTCGGCGTGCAGATCCATGTTGACCTCGGAGTGCAGGACCTTGAGGACGGTCCGGTCGGTGCCGATGACGAAGGTCCACCGCTTCACGGGGGCACCGAGCTTCTGCCCGAGCTTCCCGCGCTGGACGCCGAAGACGCCGGCCACGGTGCCGTCGAGGTCCGACAGCAGCGGGTAGTCGAAGCCGTGGGTGTCGGCGAACTGCTTCTGCTTCTCGACGCTGTCGCGGCTGATGCCCACCCGCTGGGCACCCACCGCGGCGAACTCGGCGGCGACGTCGCGGAAGTGGCACGCCTCCTTGGTGCAGCCGCTGGTCATCGCGGCCGGGTAGAAGAACAACACCACCGGCCCGTCGGCCAGCAGCCCCGACAGCGACCGGGGCGTTCCGGTCTGGTCGGGAAGTTCGAAGTCCGGTACCACGTCACCTTCGCGCATAGGCCTCACCGTAACCACCGGGTGGCCCAGGCGCCCGGCGTGGAAGGATTGCCCACAGAAGCGAGGCCTCTGGAACCGACCGGTTCCGGACGATCGAACACAGCATATTTCCGGCAGCCGAAGGGGAGATCCCACCCGTGGCAGTACCGAACCTCACCCGCGACGACGCCCGCACCCGGGCCGCGCTTTTGCACGTCGACTCCTACGAGGTCGCCCTCGACCTCACCGACGGCGGGGGAAAGCCGTCCGAGCGCACGTTCCGGTCGATCACCACCGTGCGCTTCACCGCCCGCGCCGGCGAGGACACCTTCATCGACGTCCTGGCCGACGGGTTCCACAGCGTGACCCTCAACGGCGCCGACGTGGACGTGTCCGGCTACCGGCCCGAGGACGGCATCGCGCTCACCGGCCTGGCCGACGACAACGTGCTCGTGGTCGATGGGGACCTGCTCTACACGAACACCGGCGAGGGCCTGCACCGCTTCGTCGACCCGCTCGACGGCGAGACCTATCTGTACTCGCAGTTCGAGACCGCGGACGCGAAGCGGATGTTCGCCTGCTTCGACCAGCCCGACCTGAAGGCCGCGTTCATCCTGTCCGTCGTCGTGCCGGACCACTGGGAGGCCTGCTCGAACGGCCGCGTCGACGAGGTCGAGCAGCTGACCGCCGGCAAGCGCGTCCGGTTCGCCACCACAGCCCGCATCAGCCCCTACATCACGGCACTGGTCGCCGGCCCGTACCACGTGGTCACCGACCACCACGACGGCATCGACCTCGGCCTGTGGTGCCGCAAGACTCTCGCCGACCACCTCGACGCCGACGAGCTGTTCACCATCACCAAGCAGGGCTTCGACTGGTACCACGCCAACTTCGGCATGCGATACGCCTTCGACAAGTACGACCAGCTGTTCGTGCCGGAGTTCAACGCCGGCGCGATGGAGAACGCCGGCTGCGTCACCTTCCGCGAGGACTACGTCTTCCGCAGCAAGGTCACCAGCGCCCGCTACGAGCGGCGCGCCGAGACGATCCTGCACGAGATGGCGCACATGTGGTTCGGCGATCTCGTCACCATGCGGTGGTGGGACGACCTCTGGCTGAACGAGTCGTTCGCCACCTACGCCTCGGTGCTCTGCCAGACCAGCGCCACCAAGTTCACCGACAGCTGGGCCACCTTCGCCAACGCCGAGAAGACGTGGGCGTATCGCCAGGACCAGCTGCCCTCGACGCACCCCATCGCCACGGACGCCCCCGACGTGCAGACCGCCGAGGTGAACTTCGACGGCATCACCTACGCCAAGGGCGCCAGCGTGCTCAAGCAACTCGGCGCCTACGTCGGTGTCGAGGCGTTCCTCGCCGGGCTGCGCGAGTACTTCAGCGACCACGCCTACGGCAACACGACGCTGTCGGACCTGCTGCAGGCCCTCGAGCGCTCGTCCGGACGCGATCTCGGCGAGTGGTCCAAGCTCTGGCTCGAGACGGCCGGCATCAACACGCTGCGCATGGAGTTCGAGGTCGACGCCGACGGCCGGTTCACCACCGCCGAGATCGTGCAGACCGCTCCGGACGAGGTCGCCAGCACGAACACGCTGCGCCCGCACCGCCTGGCAGTGGGCCTGTACGAGCAGCGCGACGGCGCGCTGGTGCGCACGCACCGCGTCGAGCTGGACGTCACCGGCGCCCGCACGCCCGTGGCGGAGCTGATCGGCCGCCAGCAGCCGGCGTTGCTGCTGGTCAACGACGACGACCTGACGTACTGCAAGCAGCGCCTGGACGCGCGCAGCCTCGCGACCCTGCGCGGCGGCGGCATCGCCCAGCTCGAGTCGCCGCTCGCCCGGGCGCTGTGCTGGTCGGCGGCGTGGGACATGACCCGCGACGGCGAGCTCGCCACCCGCGACTACGTCGCCCTGGTCGTGGCCGGCGCCGCGCGCGAGACCGACATCGGCGTCATGCAGTCGCTGACCCGGCAGGCGTTGCGCGCGCTCGAGATCTACGCCGACCCGGGCTGGGCGCCCCAGGGTTACGCCGCCCTCGCCGACGCGGCCCGCGCGGCCCTCGACGCCGCCGCGCCCGGTTCGGACCACCAGCTCGCCTGGGTGCACACGCTGCTCGGATCGGCCCGGACGGAGGAGCAGGTCGGCTACGTCCGCAGCCTGTTCGACGGCACCGCCGTGATCGACGGGCTGGCCGTCGACCACGAGCTGCGCTGGTCGATGCTGATGACGCTGTCGGCCCATGGGGCGGCAAGCGAGGACGACATCACCGCCGAGCTGGACCGGGATCCGTCCGCAGCCGGGCGCCGGCACGCCGCCACCGCGCGGGCGCTGCGCCCGACCGCCGAGGCCAAGGCCGAGGCCTGGCGGCTGGCCGTCGAGGACGACTCGCTGCCCAACGCCATGCAGGAGGCCGTCATCGGCGGCTTCGCCCACCCGACGCAGGGTGAGCTTGTGCGGCCCTACGTCGAGAAGTACTTCGAGGCCATCCCCGAGGTGTGGTCCAGGCGTACCAGCGAGCTCGCCCAGAACGTCGTTGTCGGGCTGTTCCCCACGTGGGTGTCGACGATCGCGCAGAGCACCGTCGAGCGGGCGGACGCATTCCTCGCCGGCGACGACGTGCCGCGCTCGCTGCGACGCCTGGTGAGCGAGGGACGGGCCGACGTGGTCCGGGCGCTGGCGGCGCGGGCGGCGGACCGCGCCACCGTGACCGCCTGACACGGTCTGGCACGACAGGCAGGACAGGCGAGACGGGCCGCAACACGGTGCGGCGCGTCACAACCTGATGGACAAAAGCGGGCATTCTCCGCCTTGGCTTGACGCGGTGTCACGTCCACCGTGAACCTCGCGTTACCGACGGGTACTTCACTCGTTGGACATGTGACTGTTACCACGCTTGCCGGAGCACTGAATCCATGACGTCCCACCAGACTTCCCGACGGCCTCGGCCGTCCAGGCCCTCGCCGTTCGGGCCGGGCGGCGACTACGACTACGACGACGGGGACCGCGCGCCGTTCGGCTCGCGTCTGCGCTCGGCGATGTTCCGCGTTCCGGGCAAGCGTGGGTCCATCGCCGCCATCACCGTCGGCTGCGCATTGTTCGTCGCCGCCAGCATCGCCACGCCGATCGCCGCCGCCGACAAGTCCAACAAGCACCAGAACGGCACGCGCCGCACCGCCTTGCACACGACGCCGTTGCAGCTGCCGACGGCGAGCCCAAGCACGGCGCAGGCGGCGCCGGCCGGACGCAAAACCCTGTCGAGCAAGCCCGTCCACTCCACGCAGCCGGCTCCGGTCACCAAGGCCGTCATCACCGGCCTCGCCGCCAACGGCATCCCCAACGTCGCCCTCAACGCCTACCGGGTGGCCGCGGCCCGCATGGCCAACGTCGAGCCGTCCTGTGGCATCGACTGGGCCCTGCTCGCCGGCATCGGCCGCGAGGAGTCCGACCACGGACAGTTCGGCGGCGCCACCCTGCACGCCAACGGCGTCTCTACGCCGCCGATCGTCGGGCCGGCGCTCGACGGCATCCACTGGGACTACATCCCGGTGTCGGCGCAGTACATCAGCATCACCGGTGACCGCACCTTCGCGCACGCACTCGGCCCGATGCAGTTCATCCCGTCGACGTGGTCGGCGTACGGCGCCGACGCCAACAACGACGGCAAGGTCGACATCTTCAACATCAACGACGCCGCGCTGGGCGCCGCGCGCTACCTGTGTGCCGCCGGTGGCAACCTGCGCACCCACGCGGGTCAGGTCGCGGCCGTACTCGCCTACAACCACTCGGACCAGTACCTGGCCCAGGTGCTCGCGCTGGCCGCGGACTACCGCAACGGGGTGAAGGTGAGCGGCATCCCGGTCGGCATCACCACCGGGAACCTGCCGACGGTCCCGAACACCGGCTACGTCCCGCCGGCCAACCCGGCCCCGCCGACGGCGGTCGACCCGGGCGCAAGCAAGACCGCCAAGTCGCAGCCCAAGCCCAAGACGCCGGCAAAACCCACGAAGCCCTCCGGCACGAAGCCCAGCGGGTCGCACTCCACCGGCACCGGCACCGGCTCGGGCTCGGGCGGGACCGGGACCGGCGGCGGAACGGGCGGCGGCGGCACGGGCGGCGGAACGGGAGTCCTGCCGACCCAGACGACGGGCGCCGGGGGCGGTGGTGGCGGTGGCCTGCTGCCGACGAAGCTGCCCACGCTGTTGCCGAAGCCGACCACGACCAAGAAGGCGACGCCGACGGCCTCGTCCACGAAGACCTGCGTGCTCAACCTGGTCGGCATCTGCATCTAGCTGGACGCAGACGCACCGCGACGCCGTACCGACGCACGTGCACAGCGTCGGAGCGACGCACGTGCACAGCGTCGGAGCGACGATCCGACGGCGCGGACGTGGCTCGGGTCTAGCGGTTGCCGGCGGAGTCGGCGAGCATCCGCAGGCCGGTGACGAGCCCGCCGGTGAGGTCGCCGTTGGCGAACGCACCGCGCATGGCGAGCGCTGCCAGCGCGCAGGCCCGGTTGGGCAGCCGCTTGGACGATTCGGGCCCGGTGACGATGTGCAGCGTGCGCTGGCCGGGTGAGACGGCGATCAGCACGGCTTCGTCGGTGAGGCGCTCGAACAGCGCCTCGGCGTGGGCGCGCGTCGGGGCCTTGAGCTCGCCGACGTAGACGGAGAAGGTGAGCCCGGTCTCGCGGCTGGACAGCGTGATGGCCTCGTCCAGGCGGGTCAGCTGGCGGGTCGTGAACGGACCGTCGCCACTACCCAGCGCGCCCTGCGGACCGTGCTGCAGCTCCCGGCGAGGAGCCTTGATGATCTCACCACTCACCGCTGGCACCTCCGACGGCAGTCGTGGACGAACGCTGGCCGGTCGGCAGCGCTCCGGCGACCACCTCGGGGTGCGGGACGTACCAGCTGGGCTCGAAGTCCCAGGCCTTGCCGGGGCGGTAGCGGTTGGGCTGTCGCGTCAACGACTTGCCGTACACGGCAAGGAAGATCAGCAGGATGATGCCGGCCGGGATGCCGACGAACACCAGCAGCGTCTGGACGACTGTCACGGGCTAAAGATACCGAACCGCCCCGGTGCCCGTGCAGCCGGAGGCGCGGTTGCGGCCCGCGCTCAGGCCGTCCAGATCGGCGGTCGCCGGTCGGACCAGGGCAGCGCCGTCTCGAGCTGCGCAGCGAGGCTCAGCAGCGTCTCCTCGCCGCCCAGCCGGCCCACGAGCATGACCCCGATCGGCAGTCCGTCCGGGCTCTCGTACAGCGGCAGCGAGATCGCGGGTTGGCCGGTCGTGTTGTAGATCGCGGTGTACGGCGTGAACCGCTTCTGCCGCTCGAAGTCGGCGGCCGGGTCGCCGTCGCCGCCCTGAAACCAGCCGACCGGCCGCGGCGTCATGGCCAGCGTCGGGGTGAGCACGGCGTCCAGGTGCTCGGACGCGGCGCGCCCGCGCCGTCCGTGCACGCCGAGCTGCGCCAGGGCGTCGGCGAACTGCGGGCCGGTGACGGCGTTGCCGCGGGCGCGCAGGTGTCGGGTGAGCGGGCGCAGCAGGTGTTCGCGGGACGGGTCGACCGGCGCGGTCGCGGCGGACACCGCCCACACCGCCTCGAAGTACTGCACCGCCTCGGGCGGGATCGGCGGGAGCACGTCCTCGAGCTCGTGACCCAGCGACACCAGCAGCTGCGTCGCCTGCTCCCACGCGGCGCGGACCTCGGGTTCGACGTCGCTCGCGATGGGCGAGTCGAGGTAGCGCCCGATGCGCAGCCGTCCCGGCTCACGGTCGCAGGCGTCCAGGAAGCTCGTCGCCGGGCCGGGGACGAGCTCGGGGTCGCCAGGCTGCGGCACCGCCACCGCGTCCAGGAACGCGGCGGCGTCGCGGACCGTACGGGCCAGCGGGCCCAGCACCGACAGCCGCGTCGAGTCGATGTCGACCGGACCGCGGGACACCCGGCCGCGCGTCGTCTTGAGCCCGACCAGTCCGCAGACGCTGGCCGGGATGCGGATCGAGCCGCCGCCGTCGCTGCCTTGCGCGACCGGCACGAACCCGCCCGCGACGGCCGCGGCCGCGCCACCGCTGGAGCCGCCGGCCAGCCGCGTGGTGTCCCACGGTGTGCGGGCGGGCGGCCCGATGTCGGTCTCGGTGTAGCAGGGCAGGCCGAGTTCCGGCGTGGACGTCTTGCCGATGCTGATCATGCCGGCGCGGCGCAGCAGGGTGACGACGGCGTCGTCCCAGGTCGGGACGAAGTCGCTGAACGCGGCCGAGCCGAGCCGGGTCGGGACGCCGGCGACGTTGTTCAGGTCCTTGATCGCGGTGGGGACGCCGTGCAGCGGCGGCAACTCCTGCGGCTCCCGCTCGAGCACCAGCTGCGTCGCCGCGGCGGCCTCGGCGCGGGCGCGGTCGGCAGTGATCGTCACGAAGGCGCCGAGCTGGTCGTCCAGGCGATCGACGCGGTCCAGGGCGTGCTCGACGAGCTCGGTCGGGCTGACCTCGCGGCGGCGGACGGCGGCGGCGGCGTCCAAGGCGCTGAGATCGTGCAGATCGCTCATGCCGGGCACCGTAGCGCTGAGGCCACGACGAACCGGGTCGCGCGCGCCACTAGCCTGATGCCGGACGACCACCGGCACGGAACGGGAGCAGCAGCATGGCCACGGCCGCACGCACCGACTACGAACGCTGGCTCGGCAAGGGCCTCGCTCTGGACCTCACCCGCGGCAAGCCGAGCACCGAGCAGCTGGACCTGTCGAACGGCCTGCTCGACCTGCCCACCGACCGCTCCACGCTGGCGAATGACGGCGACGTCCGCAACTACGGCGGTCCGGCCGCCGGCCTCCCCGCGCTCCGCCAGATCTTCGCGCCCCTGCTGCAGGTGCCCGCCGCCCAGCTGGTCGCGTCCGACAACTCCAGCCTGCAGCTGATGTACCTCGCGGTCGCCACCTCCTTCTTCGAGTCGCCCGAGGTCGGGGCGCCGGCCTGGAGGGACGCCGGGACACCGACGTTCCTGTGCCCGGTGCCCGGTTACGACCGGCACTTCGGGGTCTGCGCCGATCTCGGCGTGAACATGGTGCCGGTGCCGACCACGCCCGACGGCCCGGACATGGATGTCGTCGAGCGGCTGGTGGCCGAGGACGAGTCGGTCAAGGGGCTGTGGCTGGTGCCGAAGTACAGCAACCCGGCCGGGTGGACGTGCAGCCCCGATGTCGTGCGGCGGCTCGCACAGATGCCCACCGCAGCGCCGGACTTCCGCGTGTACTGGGACAACGCCTACGCCGTCCACCACCTCACCGACACCCCGGACGAGCTGGCCGATCTGCTCGCCGCGTCCGAGCAGGCCGGCAACCCCGACCGCGCGTTCGTGTTCGGCTCGACGTCGAAGATCTCCTTCGCCGGCGGCGGCGTGTCCTTCCTGGGCAGCTCGCCGGCCAACCTGGCCTGGTGGCTGCGGCACGCCGGCAAGCGGACGATCGGCCCGAACCGCATCGTCCAGCTGCAGCACGCCGAGTTCTTCGGCAGCCCGGACGGCGTGCTCGCGCACATGCAGAAGCACCGAGCGATCCTGGAGCCGAAGTTCGCCGTCGTGCAGCAGGCGCTCACCGAGCGGCTGAGCGGCCTGCCCGACACGTCCTGGACCGACCCGGCCGGCGGCTACTTCGTCAGCCTGCAGGTGAAGCCCGGGACGGCGGCGCGGGTAGTCGCGCTCGCCGCCGAGGCCGGCGTCAAGCTCACCCCGGCCGGCGCACCGTTCCCGTACGGCACGGACCCGGACGACAGCAACATCCGTATCGCGCCGAGCTACCCGCCGATCGCGGAGCTGGAGGAGGCGATGGCCGTCCTCACCGACTGCGTCGTGCTGGCGGCCGAGGAGGCCTGACCCTCACACGGCGGAGGCGATGGCCCCGTCGCGCGGCGCCAGGCCGAGGTAGGGAGCCCACGACGGGTCGCGCGCAGACCACCCGAGCACGACGGCGACCGTGGCGGGCGGCGGCGCCGGCGCGGCGTCCAGCCCCCAGCCGAGCTCGACGAGCAGGCGATCACCCTTGCGGTGGTTGCACCGGGCGCACGCGGCCACGACGTTCGTCCACACGTGCAGGCCGCCCCGCGAGCGGGGACGCACGTGGTCGATGGTGTCGGCGCGGGTGCCGCAGTACACGCAGGCGTGGCCGTCCCGCTCCAGCACGGCACGGCGGGTGAGCGGAACCTCGCGCCGATAGGGCACGCGCACGTAGTGCGTCAGCTTGACCACGCTGGGTACCGGAACGCTGAGGCGCTCGCTGTGCATCACGGACGACCCGGCCTCGACGACGTGCGCCTTCTCGGCCAGCACGAGCACGACGGCCCGCCGCAGCGGCACGACGCAGAGCGGCTCGTACGTGGCGTTGAGAACCAGCGTCGCGCCCATGACCACCTCCGCGTGTGACCACAGTCAACCTGACGGACGCCGCCAGCGCACGCCTTATCGTGCGCGACACCACACCCTCGCGTGCCGGTCGACACAGCACGGTGAGTCGCGCTTGCGGCCCGCCCACCGACCCGTGGCAGGGTGGCCAGTCATGAGCAGCACGAAGTTCAGCGAGGTCTCCGGTGGGTCGGAGGGCGCCCTCGGCCTGCCCAAATTCGTCAGCAAACACAGCCACGCGATCATCGAGGTGCCGATCCGCATCGTCATCGTCATCGTGGTCACGCTGGTGATCCGCGCGGTGATCCACCGGGTGATCAACCAGGCAGTGAAGCCGGTCGCGGGCGGCGGCGTGCCCCGTGTGCTGCGTCCCTTCCGCGAACGGGTGAGCACCTCGTTCTTCGAGTCGACGGGCCTGATGTCCGAGCGCCGGGCGCAGCGGGCGAACACCATCGGCTCGGTGCTCAAGTCCGGCGTCTCGGTCACGCTGTTCGTGATCGCGCTGATGCTGATCATCAACGAGTTGGGCTTCGACCTCGCGCCGTTCCTGGCCGGCACGTCCATCGTCGGCGTCGCCCTCGGCTTCGGCGCGCAGAACATCGTCAAGGACTTCCTCGCCGGCATGTTCATGATGCTCGAGGACCAGTACGGCGTCGGTGACGTCATCGACTTCGAGCTCGCGTCCGGCACCGTCGAGGCGGTCGGCCTGCGCAGCACGCGGCTGCGCGACGTCAACGGCACCGTCTGGTACGTCCGTAACGGCGAGGTCCTGCGCGTCGGCAACAAGAGCCAGGGTTTCGCCACCGTCGTCCTCGACGTCCCCATCGACGCGTGGGCCGACATCGAGAGCGCGTCGAGCGCGATGCTCGAGGTCGCCCAGGCGATGCACGACGAGGAGGACTGGGAGCACGTCTTCCTCAACGACCCGCAGGTCGACGGGGTGGAGTCGCTGACGCGCTACGAGACGGTGATCCGCCTGTCGGTGCGGGTGCGGCCGTTGGAGCAGTGGCGCACGGCGCGCGAGCTGCGACGTCGCATCTGGCACCGCCTCGACGAGCTCGACATCAGCCATTCGGCCCCCGACAGCCGGACCGAGGTGCGGGTGGGCGACATCGACCCCGATTCCGGGCCGCCGCTGCCGCCTGCCGACACGACGAGCTGAGCGCTACTTCAGCGCCTGCAAGGCCTCCAGCACCGAGCGGTGCAGGGTCGGGAAGACGTAGTGCATCGTCAGCATCGTCTTCACCGGAACCTCGGCGTGGACGGCCAGCGTCAGCATCCCGATGAGCTCGCCGCCGTAGGGCCCGATGACGGTGGCGCCGACGAGCACGCCGCGGTCGGCGTCCTCGACGATCTTGACCAGACCGTCGTTGCCGGGGCCGTGGATCCAGCCACGTGTGTTGGACGAGATCTGCTGCACGCCGACGCGGACGTGGAGTCCCGCGTCGCGGGCCTGCTGCTCGGTCTTACCGACCCGGCCGACCTCGGGGTCGGTGAAGGTCGCCCACGCCAGCGCGTCGTATCCGCCGTAGGGCTCCTCCTGCCCGAGCAGGTGCGCGACCAGCACGCGGGCCTGCCACACCGAGACGTGCGTGAACGGACCCCTACCGGTGACGTCTCCGACCGCGTGCAGGCCGGGGACGGGAGTGCCGTCGCCGCCGAGCACCGACATGTGCTCGTCGACGTCGAGCACCTTCGCCGACGGGTCGAGGCCGATCGCGTCGAGCCCGACGTTGTCGAGGTTCGGCGTGCGGCCGGCCGCGACGAGCAGCTTCTCGCCGGTCACGGTGGTGTCGTCGGCGAGGGTGACGAGCACGCCGTCCCCACCACGCGAAACCTTCGACACCGCGCGGCCGAACTCGACGGTGATGCCCTCACGGGCGAAGACGTCGGCCAGCACCTCGCCGGCCTCGGGTTCCTCGCGCCCAAGCAGCCGGGACCCGCTCTCGATCACAGTCACCCGGGTGCCGAAGCGGGCCATGCCCTGCGCCAACTCGCAGCTGATCACACCGCCGCCGATGACGATCATCGATGCCGGCGCCGTGCGCGCCTTGAGGATCTCCCGGTTCGTCCAGACGGGGCCGTCGACCCCCACCTCGAGAGCGTCCATGCCGTCGAGCGGGGGGATGGACGGGCGCGTCCCGGTCGCGATCACGACGTCCGGCGCGCGGTGGAGTTCGCCGCCGGCCTCGACCAGGAACTGCCCGTCCTGGTCGCGGCCGGTGAGCCGGCCGGTCGCCCGCAGGAACTTCGCGCCCTGCCCCTCGAACCGCTCGACGGCGACCCGGTCGTCCCAGTCGTCGGTCGCCTCCTCGCGGATGCGGGTGGCGACAACGCCGAAGTCGGGCTGGTCGCTGGCGCTGCCGGACAGCTGGTTCACCCGCCGCGACTCGGCGAGCGCGTCCGCGGCGCGCAGCACCATCTTCGACGGGATGCACCCGAAGTAGGGGCACTCACCGCCGAGCAGACGCTCGTCCACCCCGAGTACGTCGCGGCCGGCCTCGGCGAGCTTGCCGCCCACCTCTTCACCACCGGGTCCGAGCCCGAGCACGATCAGATCGAGATCCATGAGCGGACCGTACCGACTCGCACGACACCGCGTCAGGGACAATGGCCGGTGTGAGCAGCGGAGCATCGGACGGGGCGGCACGGCCCGACACCTTCTACGCGGCCGTCGGCGGCGAGGAGACGTTCCGGCGGCTCGTCGACGCCTTCTACGCCGGCGTCGCCGAGGACGCGGTGCTGCGACCGCTCTATCCCGAGGACGACCTCGATGCGGCCGCCGAGCGGCTGCGGCTGTTCCTGATGCAGTACTGGGGTGGGCCGGGCACGTACTCGGAGCAGCGGGGGCACCCGCGGCTGCGCATGCGGCACGCCGGGTTCGCGATCGGCGTGGCCGCCCGCGACGCGTGGCTCGCGCGCATGCGCGCGGCGCTCGACACCCTGGACCTGCCGCCCTCCTACGACCGGACCCTCTGGGAGTACCTGACGTCCGCGGCGGACTCGCTGCGTAATCTGCCCGGGTGACCACAAGCGCTTTCAGCCCCGACCGGCCGTGGTGGCAGACCGCGGTCTTCTACCAGATCTACCCGCGCAGCTTCGCCGACGGCACCGGCGATGGCACCGGTGACCTGATCGGCATCCGCGAGCGGCTGGACCACCTGGCGTCGCTCGGGATCGACGCGATCTGGCTCTCGCCGTTCTACCGCTCCCCCATGGCCGACGGGGGTTACGACGTCGCCGACCCGTGCGACGTCGACCCGCTGTTCGGCACCCTCGCCGACTTCGACGCGTTGCTGGCGGCGGCGCACGACCGCGACATCAAGGTCACCGTCGACATCGTCCCCAACCACTTCTCCGACCAGCACCCGTGGTTCCAGGCCGTGCTCGCCGGCGGACCGGACGCGCCGGAGCGGGACCTGTTCATCATCCGGCCCGGCCGTGGCGAGGACGGCTCGGAACCGCCGAACAACTGGACCTCGGCCTTCGGCGGCCCCGCATGGAGCCGGTTGCCCGACGGCGCCTGGTACCTGCACCTTTTCGCGCCCGAGCAGCCGGACGTCAACTGGGACAACCCCGCCGTACCGGCCGAGTTCGAGCGCATCGAGCGCTTCTGGCTGGATCGGGGGGTGGACGGGTTCCGGGTGGACGTCGCCAACTCGATGGCCAAGGAACCGGGACTGCCCGACCTGACGCCGGAGATGCTGGAGACCCGCGAGGGGGACGACCCGTCGATGCGTCCGCACGCCGACGTCCGCTTCGACCGCGACGCCGTGCACGAGCTGCACCGCGAGATGCGCCGCATCCTCGACTCCTACCCCGGTGACCGGATGGCCGTCGGCGAGGCGTGGGTGGCCGAGGCCGAGCGGCTGGCGCTCTACGCCCGCCCGGACGAACTCAACCTCATGTTCAACTTCGAACTGGTCGCCGCCCATTGGGGTGGTGCGGAGTTCCGCGATGCCATCGAACGCTCGCTGGCCGCGATGGCCCGGGTGGGCGCCGTCTGCTCGTGGGTGCTCTGCAACCACGACGTCACGAGGCCCGCCACCCGTTACGGCGGCGGGCCGCGCGGTGTCGCCCGGGCGCGGGCGGCGGCGCTGGTTCAGCTGTCACTGCCGGGCGCGGTGTACGTGTACAACGGCGACGAGCTCGGACTGCAGAACGTCGACCTGCCCGACGAGGCGCTGCAGGACCCGACCTGGGAACGCAGCGGGCATACCGTCCGCGGCCGCGACGGCGAGCGGGTGCCGCTGCCGTGGTCCGGCGACGAGCCGCCGTACGGGTTCACCACCGGGTCGACGACGTGGCTGCCGATGCCGAAGGACTGGGCCGGGGTGACCGTGGCCGCGCAGGAGGCGGACCCAAACTCGACGCTGTCGCTGTTCCGGGCGGCGATCGCGCTGCGGTCGTCCACCGCCGACCTGCTGTCGCCGTCGTTCGAGTGGCTGGACGCGCCCGCGGGGTGCCTGGCGTACCGCCGCGGTTCGGTGTCGGTGTGGCTGAACGCCTCGGACGCAGCCGTGCCGCTGCCGACGGGCGAGGTGCTGCTGTCGTCCGGCCCGGTCGCCGACACGCTGCCCCCGGACACCACCGTCTGGCTCCGCTGACCCCTCCTCCGCCGCCCGTGGCCGCGTAGCGGCGCGCGCCGCAGCGTGTCGCGCCGCCACGGGGCCACGGCACGGGTGGTGACCGCGCTGCGGCGCTACACGCCGTGCTAGGCGCCGCTACGGGGCCACGACTGGCGGTCAGGTGAAGGGGAGCCAGGCCTGGCGATGCAGGGTGGTCAGATCGCTCACCAGCACGCCGGCCGGGGCCAGCGTCCACAGCGCGCCGTCGACGATGAAGCTGCGCTCGATGGCGCCGGCGCCGGAGCTGTCGACCGGGCTCGTCACGGTGCCGACCGAACGCAGCCTGTCCTGCCCGACCCGCACCACCAGTACCGCCCCGGCGTCGGTGCCGTCCCAGCCGTCCAGCGGCACCACGGCGGTCTGCGCGGCCGGCCAGTACAGGACGGTGTGCGGGTCGACGTCGGTCCCGGCGCCGGCCGTGCCGTGCCGCACGATGCGATCGATCCGCGCCGGGTCGGCCACCCGGGACACATCGAACAGCGACAGCTGCAGCCCGGACGGCTCGTTGTCCGCCCCTACCATCGTGCCGACGCCCAACAGTCGGTCGGTGCCGACGGGGTGCAGGTAGGAGGAGTAGCCGTCGGCCTGCACCGTGCCGGCGAGGCGCGGGTGCCGCGGATCGCGCAGATCCAGCACGTGCAACGGGTCGATGCGGCGGAACGTGACGACGAAGCCGAGGTCGCCGACGAAGCGCACTGCGTACACCTGCTCGGTGCGTCCGAGCCCGTCGACGTGCCCGACCCGGCGCAGGGTCGCCGCGTCCAACACCGACAACGTCGTCGACGGGGCGTCTGCCGACTTCCCCCCGACGGGGATCGGCCCGCCCTCGTCGACAGCGCCGCCGGTCGTGGTGACGACGCGCAGGAAGCCGCCGGCGTCGGACAGTGAGTACGAGTTGAGCAACTGCCCGGCGACCGCACCCGACGCGACGTAGCGGGGCCGGCCCGGGGTCGTGATGTCGAACCGGTGGATCTCGGTGCGAAGCACGCCCGCACCGTCGCTGTCCGGCCCGGACGCCCCGTCCGAGTCGAGCAGATACAGGCTGCGGGCGGTGGCGTAGATCCCGCTCGAGGCCGCGGCGACGCTGACCGGCGCGAGGTCGGTGAACCCGCGCGCCGGGTCGACCGAGTACACCGTCGTCGTCGCGGTGCCGGTCAGCGACGACGCCGGTCGAGCGACGGCGCCGCAGCCCACCTGTCCGCTGGTGGTGATCGCACCGCTGCTCACCGTCCAGCGCGGCAGCCAGGCTCCGACGGGCGCGCGCCGCACGACCGCACGGTTCGCCGCCGCCGACGCACCCGCGGTGCCCGGCTGCGGGAACGTCAGCCGCGGCGCACTGGTGACCACGAGACGGATCGTGCCGTTGACGAGGCGGGCGCCGACGTAGCTGCCGTCGGGGCGGAAGGTGCCCACCACGGCCGGGGTGCCCGTCAGCCGGACGAGCAGGAAGCCCGCCTCGGCCGCCGACCGGTACGGCAGGTCGACGTTGGCCGGGACCCGCACGCCACCGCCGTCGGAGGCGAGGACCACGAGGGCGCGGTCTCCGCTGACGAGCAGCTGGGCGCCGTCGGACCCGGCGTAGAGGGACAGGTCGAGTGACCCGGTGATGCGGCGCGTGCCGGCATCGACCACGTGCAGGACGCCGCCGGTCAGTGTGACGACGCGGTCGCCGACCGTCTTGACCTCGTCGGGTTCGTCGGCGCTGACCTCCTGGTCGTTGGTGGTCGACGAACCGCCGCTGGCGCCCCCGGTCGCCGAGCCGGCGGCCGACGACGCACTCGCGCTTCCCGCCGCGGCGACGGGGGCGCCGGCCGGGACCACCCCTGCGGGCAGTCGGAGGTCGGACGCGGTGCCGGGCAACCCGTCGGCGGTCACGCGCGTTGCGGTGGCCGCGCGCAGGTCGCGGGCCAGCGCGTCGCAGCTGCGGTAGGAGACGAGGCGGACGTCCTTCGGCCCGATCGGCGTCGCCGGGGTACCAGTCGGCAGCACGGGACGGCCGAGCCCGCCACCGAGCCCGCCTCCGAGCCCGCCGCTCCGTGGCCGTGGCCGCCGCCGGCCCCGAGGGCAACCGCCGTGATTGTCGCGGCGACGGCGACCGCGGCGGTGAGGAGGGTTATGACGGCGCGGCGGGGACGCCCGGGCGCCACGATGGGATCGGTGTCCATGTCAGCCCAGACGAGGTGACGGCGCTGCCGGGTTCCGCCGTTCGCCGACCCGGGCACGGCGTGCCGCCGCGATCAGGTCAGGCCGAGACCCCCGGGACGCTCGAGGTAGACCGTGCCGTACTCGGCCACCACCCGCGTCCAGCGGCCGCGTACGTCGACGCGCACGTGACCGCCGCGCGGCAGGAAGCCCATCCGCGTCAGCGCGCTGAGCGCCCGCAGGCTGACCTCGGCGCGGGTGCCGGCGTCGTCGTCGACGGTGAGCACGATCGAGTCGAGCAGGGCGTCGGCGACCTCGGCCCGCGGCTGCGCGCCGGGAACGCCCTCCCGCGCGGCGGCGTCGGCGAGCGCGAGGGCGCCGCTGCGGACGAGGGAGCGCACGACCTCGTCGGGCACCGTCTCGACGCGTGCCCAACCGGACTCCGGCGGCAGTCCGGTGCGCCACTCGACGTCGCGGGCGGGGGGCGGGTCGACGGCGGCGCCGTCGAGCCAGTCGAGCGCCGCCTGCGCACCGACGGCGACGTCGAGACCCGTCTCGCGGGCGGGCGCGTCGATCGTGCGAGCGACGAGTACCCCGAACGGCAGCCGCACCAACGCCGTGACCCGGTCGCCGCGCAGGCGCAGGCGGGTCAGCCCAGTGGCGTCGAGGGCCACCGCGCGGCGGAGCACCGGGGCGAGATCCAGCAAGGCGTCCCGGTCGGCGGAAGTGAGGTCGGGGGCCACGTCAGGCCGCGCTGTCGTCGGCGTAACCGCGCAGCACCGCCCGTTCCTCGTCGGTGAGCCGGCGGGGGCGGTCGGCGCTGAAGTCCACGGTGACGCACTGCGTCGAGGCGCGCGCGACGAGCCGCTCGCCGTCGAAGACCTCGTAGTGCACGACGAACGATGCCCCCCGGATCGCATCGACCCAGAGCTCGAGCCGCAGCGGCTCCGGGTGGTAGACGACGGAGTGCAGGTAGCTGATCTCGTGCTTCGCGATCACGGTGCCGTCGGCGAAGCTCTCGAACCGGTCGAAGAACATCGCCACGCGTGCCTGCTCGAGGTAGGCGAGGTAGGCGGTGTTGTTGATGTGCCGGTAGGCGTCCATGTCCGACCAGCGCATGTGGACCTCGTGCACGAACCGTGTCACGGGGCGGTTCAGTCCCGGGTCAGCTTGCGGTGCGTGACGGCGTGCGGGCGAGCGGCCTCCGCGCCGAGCCGCTCGATCTTGTTCTTCTCATAGGACTCGAAGTTGCCCTCGAACCAGAACCACCTGGCCGGATTGTCGTCGTCGCCCTCCCACGCCAGGATGTGCGTCGCGATGCGGTCGAGGAACCAGCGGTCGTGCGACGTGATGACCGCGCAGCCCGGGAACTCCAGCAGCGCGTTCTCGAGCGAGCCGAGGGTCTCGACGTCGAGGTCGTTGGTCGGCTCGTCGAGCATCAGGACGTTGCCGCCCTCCTTGAGCGTCAGCGCCAGGTTCAGGCGGTTGCGCTCACCACCGGACAGCACCTTGGACGGCTTCTGCTGATCCGGGCCCTTGAACCCGAACGCGCCGACATAGGCCCGCGACGGCATCTCGACGTTGCCGACCTTGATGTAGTCCAGGCCGTCGGAGACGAGCTCCCAGACGTTCTTCGTCGGGTCGAGGCCGCCGCGGTCCTGGTCGACGTAGCTGATCTTGACCGTCTCGCCGACCCGCAGGTCACCGGCGTCCACCCGCTCCTGGCCGACGATCATCTTGAACAGCGTCGTCTTGCCGACGCCGTTGGGGCCGATGACGCCGACGATGCCGCCGCGCGGGAGCGTGAAGGACAGGTCTTTCATCAGCAACTCGCCGTCGAAACCCTTGTCCAGGTGGCTGGCCTCGACGACCACGTTGCCCAGGCGCGGGCCCGGCGGGATCTGGATCTCCTCGAAGTCGAGCTTGCGGGTCTTCTCGGCCTCGGCCGCCATCTCCTCGTAGCGGGCGAGGCGCGACTTGCTCTTGGTCTGGCGGCCCTTGGCGTTCTGCCGGACCCAGTCGAGCTCGTCGCGCAGCCGCTTCTGCAGCTTCTGGTCCTTCTTGCCGGCGACGGCGAGCCGCTCGGACTTCTTCTCCAGGTAGGTCGAGTAGTTGCCCTCGTAGGGGTAGGCA
Source organism: uncultured Actinomycetota bacterium (assembly GCA_963787985.1). Lineage (GTDB taxonomy): Bacteria > Actinomycetota > Actinomycetes > Mycobacteriales > Jatrophihabitantaceae > Jatrophihabitans. The sequence goes on from CAWBEL010000004.1 coordinate 1,340,899, forward strand.
CGGCCACGGTCGAGCTCGAGGATCCACTGCGCCACGTTGTCCAGGAAGTACCGGTCGTGCGTCACGGCGAGGACGGCGCCGGCGTAACTCGCCAGGTGCTGCTCGAGCCACTGCACGCTCTCGGCGTCGAGGTGGTTGGTGGGCTCGTCGAGCAGCAGGAGGTCGGGTGCCTCGAGGAGCAGCTTGCACAGCGCGACGCGACGCCGCTCGCCACCGGACAGGTGGGTGACGGCCGAGTCGCCGGGCGGGCATCGCAGCGCGTCCATGGCCTGCTCGATGCGACTGTCGAGCTCCCAGCCCTCGGCGTGGTCGATGACCTCCATCAGATTGCCCTGCTCGGTGAGCAGGGAATCGAAGTCCGCGTCCGGGTCGGCCATGGCGTTCGAGATCTCCTCGAACCGGGCCAGCGTCGCGCGCAGGTCGGCGACGGCGTCCTCGACGTTCTCGCGCACCGTCTTGGTCTCGTCGAGCGGCGGTTCCTGCTGCAGCAGGCCCACCGTCGCGCCGTCGGCCAGCCGGGCGTCGCCGTTGGAGGCCTGATCGAGGCCGGCCATGATCTTCAGGACGCTCGACTTGCCCGCGCCGTTCGGACCCACGACGCCGATCTTGGCGCCGGGCAGGAAGGCCAGGGTGACGTCGTCCAGGATGACCTTGTCACCGTGCGCCTTGCGCACCTTCTGCATGGTGTAGATGAACTGCGCCACGTGCGTGCTCCAGAGAAATCGGCGTCGGCTGCTCGGTCGAGCCTAGTCAACCGCCGGACACCGCCGGCCCGGCCCGGCGCTGCCCACTCAGGCAGGGAACCGGGCCGCGGCCGGCGGTGCTCGCCGCGGTCGCCCTCAGACCGCGGCGAGCTCACGCCCGTCGGGCTCCGCCGCCGAGTCGAACGAACCGCGCCCGTCCGTTAGGACCTCGTCCTCGGCGAGGTCGTGCCAGTGGTCGCTGTCGTCGGTGGGCACGCCGTTCTCGTCGGTGACGATTTCCGGGGCGGCCGGACGGTAGACGCGCTCGAAGGTCGTGACCCCGCGGGCGAGGTCGTGTCCCAGGGCCGTGGCCTCGAGCTCATAGCTCGTGCGGGGCTGCTCGTTCACCGTGTAGTCGCGCGTGTAGTAGCGGCCGTGCACGATCACCGGCTGGCCCTTGTGCAGCGACTGGCCGATGTTCTCGGCCATCGCCCGCCAAGCGGTGACATTGATGAACAGGCTCGTGTTGTCGACGAAGCGTTCCTGCTCGCGGTCGTAGCGGCGCGAGGTGGACGCGACGCGGAAGTTGACGACCATGTGGCCGTTCTTCGTGCGGCGCAGCCGCGGCTGGTCAACGACGTTGCCGGCGATCGTGATCATGGTGTCGTTCACGGTGTGCTCCTTCTGATGTCCGGGTGCTCCGGTCGCCCCCGTCGGGCGTGGCACCACCCTCACCGCCGGCACGGCTGCGCGGGCGAGCGATCGCCGCGCTGTGGACGGAGGACGTCCCTGTGTACGGCAGGAGCGACGACTGTCAGCCGGTCGTGGTAGCGGCGTGACGCTCGCGCGGAGATTGACGGGTTGCTCCAGGCGGGAACCGGTCCGGCGTGGGCCGCCCGCACGCTTCCGCGTCGATAGACTTCGCGCGGCACCACGGCCCCGGCTCCGTCGCGGGCACCGGCCCCCGTAGCTCAGCGGATAGAGCACCCGCCTTCTAAGCGGATGGTCGCAGGTTCGAACCCTGCCGGGGGCGCTCCTGGGTGTGCTGCGGGTATCTGACTGCCTAAACGTCGGATGCCTGTGCGCTTGCCCATGTCCGGGCGACCCGCCGGTCCGGCCGGCCGCCGGGGCCGCGACCATGGACCTGTGTCGAGTTCACGGCATGGAGCACGAACGTGCTCAGCCAAGAAGGAAGACACATGACACCCACCATGACGACGTTGCTGTCGCCGCGAGAGCTGCCCACGTTCGTGCACCGTCACCGGGTGGTGCTGTCTGTTGCGGTAGCAGCCCTCTTGCTGGTCGGCACCCTGATGTTGATCTTCGGGCCGGCGCGAGGAGCGAGGGACGACATCGGCCAGGTCCGCACCGACCTGCACGGCACCCGGATTGACATCCACGCCACCCTCAAGACCCAACGCGCGGCACTGACGCAGTCGTCGGCCCTGTTGCGCAGCACCCAGTCGTCGCTCTCGGTGGCGCAGCAGGGACTGCTCGTCGCGCAGAACTCCGAGCAGCTCGCCGGGACCACGACCGCGAACACGACCGCCCTGCTGGCTCAGACCACCTCGACGGCGGCGACGGTCCGCCGCGTGCTCGCCGCCCTGAAGCCGCTCGATCGGCTCAAGGGCGATGTCACCACGATCGTGCAGGGTGTGAACGCGGGTCTCTCCCTCGCCCGGACCACCTTGTCGTTGGCGAAGCAGACGCTGTCCACGGGTCAGGCCGCGCTGTCGATCGCGGCCAGCACGTTGACGACCCTGCGCCAGTCCAAATCGGTTCAGACCCAACTGCTCGCCGTCGCGAAGGAGACGCTGCGGCAGGTGCGGTCCATCAACGCCAAGCTCCCGCTCCTCCCCGTCGCCCCGACCAAGTAGCGGCGGGGAGCCGCGCTGCTACCGCAGCGCGCCCGTCGACACCCCGCGCGCGGCCCGGAAGTTCGGCGGCCTGCGCTCGGCGAAGGCGGTGACACCCTCCTGCCCCTCAGGACCCGCCGCGCAGGACGCGATGGACGCCGCCTCGGCGTCGAGCTGCTCGTCGAAGCTGCGCTGCGCGCCCTCGAGCAGCAGCCTCTTGATGCCACTCAGCGCGGCGGTCGGGCCGTCGGTGAGCCGGCGCGCGAAGGCGACCGCCTGTCGGTCGACCACGTCGTCGGCGACCACGTCGTCGACGATGCCGATCTCCAGCGCGGTCTGCGCCGTCAGCACCTGGTTGCCGAACAGGATCGAGCGGGCGAGCCGCTGCCCGACCATCCGCGGCAACGTCCAGGTCATACCGCCGTCGGGCGTCATGCCGATGCGCGTGTAGGCCGGGCGCAGGTTCGCCGACTGCCCTGCCACCACGACGTCCGCCGCCAGCACCATGCTCATGCCCGCACCGGCCGCCCAGCCTCGTACGCCTGCGATCACCGGCGCCGGAGCGGCCCGCATCGCTCGCACGACGTCGTGGAAGGACCGGGCAAGGCGCGCGACGTAGTCACCGGTGTCCTCGGCGGCCGCGAAGGCCGACACGTCGCCGCCGACGCAGAAGTGCGGTCCCTCGGCGAGCAGCACGATGGCTCCGACGCCGGCGTGATCGCCGAAGGCCGAGGACAGCGCGGCGGTCAGGTCCAGCGACAGCGCGTTGCGCCGCGCAGGGTCGTTCATTGTCACGACCAGGACGTCGTCGTCCCGTTCGACTCGCACCAGTTCACCCATCATTCCTCCAACAGGTCGGTACGTCGGTCGTCGGTCACGAGCTCGGCACGCGCACACGGCCGCCCGTGAAATGCTGCGCCTCAAATGGTGCGAACGTAACATAGAGGATGGTATGTTCGCGCTCCGAGCGAATGGATCCGTTAACCTGACGTCCGAGCGCTCACGGTGCACCGTCACGACCGCAGGAGGCCGCATGACCGTTTCCGACTCGCGCAACCCTTCCCGAGCTGGCGCTGCGACCCGGAGCATCCCCGACACGGTGGCGCACCTGAGGGCGACCTTCCGCAGCGGTCGCACCCGGCCCATCGCGTGGCGGCTCGGTCAGCTCGAGGCGATCGAGCGGATGGTGGCCGAGCGGGAGGACGAGCTCCTGGCGGCGCTCGCCGACGACCTCGGACGGCCCGCCGTCGACGGCTGGCTCGCCGACCTCGCCCCGGTCACGGGAGAGGCGAAGTACGCGCGCAAGAAACTCCAGTCCTGGATGCAGCCCACGCGCGTCCCGGTCCCGCTCGGCGTGCAGCCCGCCAAGGCCTGGTACCAGTACGAGCCGCTCGGCGTCGTGTTGATCATCGGTCCGTGGAACTACCCGTTCCACCTCGTTCTCGCCCCGCTGGTGGCGGCAGTGGCCGCCGGCAACACCGCCGTCCTCAAGCCGTCGGAGCACACACCGTCCGTCTCGGCCACGATCAAGCGGCTGGTCGAGGAGTACCTCGACCCGGACGCCGTCGCCGTCATCGAGGGCGCCGCCGACGTCACGCAGCAGCTCATCGATCAGGGCTTCGACCACTGCTTCTTCACCGGTGGCCCGGAGATCGGCAAGGCGGTCATGGCCTCCGCGGCCAAGCACCTGACGCCGGTCACGCTCGAGCTCGGCGGGAAGAGCCCCAGCATCGTCACGGCCAAGGCGAACGTCCAGGTCGCGGCGCGGCGCGTGGCGTGGGCGAAGCTGTTGAATTCCGGCCAGACGTGCGTCGCACCCGACTACGTCCTCGTCGAGCGCAGCGTCCGCGACGAGTTCGTCGCCGGCCTGACCGATGCCCTGACGAGGTTCCGCGGCAAGAACGCGCCGATGCTGCCGATCGTCACCCCTCGCCACGCCGCGCGGATCGCAGGCTTGGTCGAGAAGGCGGGCGGCGAACGCGTTACGGGGGGAACGGTTGACGCCCTCGGGCGCCGTGCCGACCTCACCGTGATCGTCGACCCCGACTCCGACGCCGACCTGATGCGCGAGGAGATCTTCGGGCCCGTCCTGCCGATCGTCACCGTCGATTCCCTCGACGACGCCATCGCCCACGTCCAGCAGGGCACCAAGCCGTTGGCGGTGTACCTGTTCAGCGAGAGCCGCGACGAGGAACGCCGGGTACTCGACGAGATCAGCAACGGCGGCACGGTCGTCAACCACCTGATGTACCACCTGCTCGTGCCCGGCCTGCCGTTCGGCGGTGTTGGAACGAGCGGCATGGGCGCCTACCACGGTGTCTGGGGATTCCAGACGTTCAGTCACCGCAAGGCCGTGCTGCGCAAGCCGACCCGGCCGGACCCGGCCATCGCCTATCCGCCCTACGGCCGCTTCAAGCGCTACGTCATGCGCAAGCTGTTCTGAGCGGACGTCCGTGCCCCGCCTGACGGTCACCCGCGACGACTACTTCGCTCTCGCCCTGGACATCCTGGGCCGCGAGGGTCACACCGGCCTGCGCATCGGCGCACTGTGCCAGCGCGCGGGCGTGACGGCGGGCAGCTTTTACCACCACTTCGGCAGCCTGGACGGTTTCGTCGACGCGCTGCTCGAGCACTGGGAGCAGGAGAAGACCCGGCGGGCGCTGGCCCTGGCCGCCGTCGAGCCCGACGCCGGGATGCGTCTGCACCGCCTCGAGCAGCTCGCACTCGGGCTGCCCCACGAGGCGGAAACGGCTATCCGCGCCTGGGCGCACGCCAATCCGGCCGTAGCGGCGGCGCAGCGCCGGGTCGACATCCAGCGGCACGCCGCGGTGCACGACGCGGTGCGGCAGCTGGTGCCGGACGACGCCGAGTCCGAGAGGCTCGCGACGATGGCGATGTCGATGCTGGTGGGCTTCCAGCAGTGGCGCACACCGGTCGATGCCGACGAGCTGACCCGCCTGCTCGCCCTGTTCGAGTCGATGGTGCGCGATCGGGCCGGCCTCGCCATCCACTGACCAGGGTCAGGACGGCGGGACCGGCCCGTCGGATTTCAGGTCGGGACGCGTGCCGGGGAACTCAGTCCTTGCCGTCGACGTCGGGGGCGTCGTCCTCGTCGTCGTAAACAGCGTCGGCGAAGCGGGCCTTGCCGGCCGCCTCACGCATCTCCAGCACATCGGTCGCCCACTCCCCCACCTCGTGGGTGACCTCGCGGACGGCCCCGGCCAGGATCGTCGCGATCCGCCCGACGTGGGCGGCGGCCGACTCGGTGACGACCTGCGCCGTGTCCTTCGCGATCTCCAGTCTTCCGACCACTACGACTCCTCAGGCTGCGACGGCCTCGGCCGGGACACCCGGCTCACGGTCCACGATATCCACGACCGGGGCGGGGCGGTCACTGCTGCGGCCGGGCAGCGCCAAGCGGAAGATCTTCGACCAGGTCGAACCGATCTGCTGGGAGAACCGGCCGGTGTTGTAGTCCAGGCCGTACTTCTCGCACAGCGCGCGGATCTCGCCGGCGACCTCGGGGTAGCGCCGGGCCGGGATGTCCGGGAACAGGTGGTGCTCGATCTGGTGGCTGAGGTTGCCGCTCATGATGTGGAACAGCGGGCTGCCGGTGATGTTGGCCGAACCCATCATCTGCCGGACGTACCAGGCACCGCGGGTCTCGTCCTCGGTCTCCTCTTCGGTGAAGGTGGCCGTGCCGCTCGGGAAGTGCCCGCAGAAGATGATCGAGTACGACCACAGGTTGCGGACGAGGTTGGCGGTCATGTTCGCCGTGAAGGTGAACGGCGCCTGCGGCCCCGAAAGCAGGGGGAACAGTACGTAGTCCTTGAGCGACTGCTTGCCGACCTTGCGCCAGATGCCGGACCAGAGCTTCTTGTTCTCGCTCATCTTGCGCTTGCCGGTGATGACGTTCTCGGTCTCGAGATCGTGCAGTGCGACGCCGTACTGGAAGAACGTCATCAGCAGGAAGGCCCACACCGGGTTACCCAGGTAGTAGGGGTTCCACTTCTGGCTCTCGTCCATGCGCAGGATGCCGTAACCGATGTCGCGGTCCTTGTCGAGGATGTTGGTGAACGTGTGGTGCATGTAGTTGTGCGAGTGCCGCCACTGGTCCGACGGGCAGGCCGTGTCCCACTCGAACATCTTCGAGTTGAGCGCCGGGTCGTGCATCCAGTCGTACTGGCCGTGCATGACGTTGTGGCCGATCTCCATGTTGTCCAGGATCTTGGAGATCGAGAGCGCGGCCGTGCCGGCGAGCCAGAACGGGGGCAGGGCGCTGAGCATCAGCGAGGCGCGCCCGGCGACCTCGAAAGCCCGCTGCGCCTTGATGACGTTGTAGATGTAGTCGCGGTCGTCCTTGCCCAGGCTCTCGATGAGCTTGGCGCGGATGGCGTCGAGCTCACGGCCGAGTTCCTCGACCTGCTCGTCGCTGAGCTTGATGGTGCGCTCGGCAATGTCCGTGTCGGACATGGTGCATCCCCTCTCGGCTGGTCTGTGGTGGGTGGGCCGGCGACGGCTCAGACGGCGAGTTCGACGTCGCCGACGGCGCGGTTGATGCACAGCTGGATCTCGGTGTCCGGATCGCTGTTCACCTCGCCGGTGCGGATGTTCTGGGTGCAACCGCTGGTCTTGATCTGCGTGCACGAGAAGCAGATGCCCATGCGGCAGCCGTACTCGGGCGTCAACCCGGCAGCCTCGGCCTGCTCGAGCAGCGTCTCACCGGCGTTGTCCGACGACGCCCCGCTGCGGGCGAATGCCGTGGTGCCGGTGATCTGGCTCGGATCGGCCGGGACGCTGGACGGCGCGAAGTCCTCGACGACGAGGCGGTCATCGATGCCGCGCGCGGCGAAGTGCGCCCGCACCGCCTTCATCAACGGCGGTGGGCCGCACAGGAAGGTCGCGGCCTCGGCATACCAGGGCGCGACCTCGTCAAGGTGTCCCGTGTGGAACAACCCGCGCAGGTCGGCACCGAGCTCCTGCTCGGTGAACGCGAGGACGAGTCGCACGTTGTTGTGCGACGCGGCGAGCTCGCGCAATTCGTCCAGATAGGCGACGTGCTCCTCGCCGAACGCGTAGTGCAGGAACACGACCTCCCCGGCGTGTCCCTCGTCGCACAAGGTGCGCAGCATGGACATCACCGGGGTGATGCCGCTCCCGCCGCTGATCAGCAGCAGCCGGTCCGGGCGTTGCTCGGGCAACCGGAACGTGCCGTCGGCCTGGCTGAGTCCTACCACCAGACCGGGACGGGCGTGGGTGTGCAGCCACTGCGACACGACGCCCTCGGGGTGCGCCTTGACCGTCAGCTCGATCCTGCCGTCGGAGCGGTACTGCGAGCAGGACGGCGAGTAGCAGCGGGTGCGGCGCACACCGTCGATGTCCACCGTCACCGACACGTACTGGCCGGCGTCGAAGCCGCGCCACTGCCGCGTCGGACGCAGCGTCAGGCGCAGGCTGTCGTCGGTGGGGCGGTGCACCTCGGTGATCTCGGCCCGCAGCTCCCGGACGGTGAGCATCGGGTTGATCAGTTCGAGATACCGGTCCACGCCGTGCGGCGTGGCGAGCGCCTCGAGCACCCCGAGCGCGGACCGTGCCGATCGTGCGGACACCGGGCGCAGGGGCGAGAAGCGGCGCGGGCCCGTGGGCCGGCGCAAGGTCAGCAGCGTCATCGCGTCCTCCTCCAGGAAATCGGGACAGACACTTCAGTGCACGTCTGTACACTCACTAGTACATCGAGCCGGGTGTGCGGTGTCAACGCGCGACGCGCGTGAGCATGGGCACGGTGGCGGGAGTCACGACCTCGTTTAGCTGCCTACATCGAGGTCGGACGGCGACGTGGGAGTGCACGCGTGCACTCCCTGGTCCCGCAGGCCCGGGCGCGCACAGGGGGCACGCCCGGGCCTCCGGGACGGGTCCCCATCGCGATGTCCGGCTAACCTGCGAGAGTGAGCGACGCACGGACCAGGGCCGAGCGCAAGGAGCGCACACGTCAGCGCCTGCTCGACGTCACGCTGCACCTGATCTCCGAGCGCAGCCTGGCCAGCATCAGCCTGCGCGAGGTCGCGCGGGACGCCGGGATCGTCCCCACCGCGTTCTACCGCCACTACCCGTCGATGGACATGCTCGGCGTCGACCTCGTCGACGAGTGCATGCGCCCGCTGCGCCAAATGATCCGCGAGACCCGCCGCGGCCGCCCGGCCCACACCGACATCATCGCCAGCACCGTCGACATCCTCGCCCGGCAGGTGCGTGAGCACCCCGACCAGTTCCGGTTCCTCACCCGTGAGCGCTACGGCGGCGTCGGCGCCGTCCGCCGCGCCATCGCCACAGCGCTGCGCATGTTCACCAGCGACCTCACCGTCGACCTCGCCCGGCTCACCGCCGGCTTCGACTGGACCGCCGACGACCTCGAGATGGCCGCGGATCTCATGGTGGCTGCGATGCTCAGCACGGTGCTCGTGCTGCTCGAGGTCGACGAGCGGCACCCCGAGGACGTCGCCGAGCGGCTCGACGTCGCCCAGCGTCAGCTGCGCCTGATCGTGCTCGGCATGGGCGCCTGGCGCAGCAAGCCCTGACGGGCGCGGGGTCTACTCGCCGGCCATCGGCAGGTCGGCGACAAGCTCGTCGATGACACCGGCCAGCTGCAGGTCCTTGTCCGTCACGCCACCCGCGCTGTGCGTTGACAGCTCGATGTCCACCCACCGCCAGCGCAGCGCGAGGTCCGGGTGGTGGTTCAGCTCCTCGCAGCGCGGAGCGAGAGCGTTGACGAACTGCACCGCGGTCGGGAAGTCGGCGAACTCGACGGAGCGGCGCAGCGTGGCCGGCGTGCCGCTCCAGTCCGGGTGACGGCGCGCGAGCCCGTCGTCGATCGCGGCCTGGTCCAGCAGCGTCGCCATGGCGATCACCTCCGTCGGGGTGTCCTTCGCTCCACCGTAATCGTCGTCGGGCCGGTGACCGTATACATTCGGCTGTCGTGGCAGACCGTCTGGTGTGGATCGACTGCGAGATGACCGGACTCGACCTCGTCCACGACGCTCTCATCGAGGTCGCCGTGGTCGTGACCGAGGCCGACCTGACCCCCGTCGACGAGGGGGTCGACGTCGTGATCCACGCCGACGGCGCCCTGCTCGACGCCATGGTGCCGGTCGTGCGCGACATGCACGCCCATTCCGGGCTCACGACCGCCGTTCGCGAGTCCACGACGACGGTCGCCGACGCGGAGAGGGTCGTCCTGGATTACATCCGCAGCCACGTCCCCGATCCGCGGTCGGCGCCACTGTGCGGAAACTCCATCGCCACCGACCGCGGCTTCCTGGCCCGGGACATGCCCGCACTCGATGCCTACCTGCACTACCGGATGATCGACGTGTCGTCGCTGAAGGAGCTGGCCCGGCGCTGGTACCCCCGTGTGTACCAGGCCCAGCCGAAGAAGGGCCTCGCGCACCGCGCGCTCGCCGACATCCTCGAGAGCATCCGCGAGCTGGCGTACTACCGCCGGGCGCTGTTCGTGGCCGCCCCCGGCCCGACGCTCGAGCAGGCCCGGGAGATCGCCGATACCGTGTAGGTCCCGGCCGGTCGTGTAGGTAGACTGGCTGCGCTCGGCGGTCCGCCGCCGGCGTGGTGGGTGTAGCTCAGTTGGTAGAGCGCCGCGTTGTGGTCGCGGATGTCGCGAGTTCAAGTCTCGTCACTCACCCCGACAGCGAGGGCCCCGGTGACATCGCCGGGGCCCTCGTCGTCCGCCGGACGCCCCGCTCGGCCGTTCGGGGCCCGTGCTAATCTCGACCTTCGGTTCGCTTCGGCGGGCCTGAAGCATGATCCGCGCCGTTAGCTCAATTGGCAGAGCAGCTGGCTCTTAACCAGCGGGTTCGGGGTTCGAGTCCCTGACGGCGCACCATGATCCGCACCGTGGCCACCCACCTGTCCTTCGACGTTCGCAGGCCTGCGCTGGTGGCGCTCGCCGTCGTCGCCGCCTCCCTGCCGGGCCTGGTGCTCGACGAGCAGCTGGACGTGACCCTCGAGGGGCTCGACGTCTCGCCGCGGGAACTCACGACCGAGGCCGGCGGCCGCACCCACCTCGCCAAGGTCCCGGCCGGCCGCCTGGTCGTGGACTACCGGGCGGTGATCACCGGACGCGCCGACCCGCTGCCCGTGACCGACACCGAGCGCCTGACCTACCTGCGCCCGTCGCGCTACGCGGAGTCGGACCGGCTGGAGGCGGTGGCGCGGTCGGAGTTCGCCGGGGTCGACGGTGCCCGCAACCTGCTCGATGCCGTGTCGTCCTGGGTCGGCGCGCGGGTGGACTACGTGTCCGGCAGCAGCCAGCCCACCGACGGCGCCGTCGACACCTTGCTCGCGCGGCGCGGCGTGTGCCGCGACTACGCCCACCTGGTCACGGCCCTGCTGCGCGCGTGCGACGTCCCGGCCCGTTTGGTGGCGGTGTACGCGCCCGGTCTCGCCCCGATGGACTTCCACGCCGTCGTCGAAGCGGTCGTGGACGACGCATGGCGGGTCGTCGACGCGACGCTGCTCGCCCCGCGGCCGAGCCTGCTGCGGATCGCCACCGGGCGCGACGCCGCCGACACGGCCTTCCTGTCGAACTACGGCGCGGACCTCGACCTCACCGAGATGAGCGTCTCGGCGTGGACCGAGGACGACCTGCCGGCCGACGACATCACCGAGCTGGTCAGCCTCGGCTGAGCTGCCGATCAGCCGTCACATGGCGGCGGAGCCGGCCTTGATGGCCTCGCGAATGCGGTGGTACGTGCCGCACCGGCAGATGTTGCGGATCTCGTCGAGGTCGGCGTCGGTGACGTCCCGGCCGGCCGCCCGGGCCTGCTTCACCTTCGCCACCGCGGCCATGATCTGGCCGGGCTGGCAGTAACCGCACTGCGCGACGTCCTCGGCGAGCCACGCCTCCTGCATCGGGTGCAGCGGCTTGCCGACGGTGGCCGGCAGTCCCTCGATCGTCGTGATCTCATCCGTCGGGGCGATGTCCTTGACCTCGACCGAGCAGGGGTTGAACGCCTTGCCGTTGATGTGCGACGTGCAGGCCTTGCAGACGTCCAGTCCGCAGCCGTACTTCGGCCCGGTGAAGCCGAGCAGGTCACGGATGACCCAGAGCAACCGCACGTCGTCCTCGACGTCGACGCTGACCTTCTTGCCGTTCAACACAAACGTATGGGTGGGCACGGGTTGCTCCTCAGAAGGTGTGGTCGAGGCCGTCGGTGGGGCTGGCCGGCAGCGGCGGCACCGTGGGGTACGGCTCGAAACCGAGCGGGCCGGTGTGGTTGATCGGGAAGCTCGTCGGCACGGTGCCCGTGGCGCGGCCGTAGGCGCACGCGATGGCGGCCATCGACGCCGCGACGCCGAACTCGCCGGCTCCACCGGGGCTCTCACCGGTGTTCGGCATGATGATCACCTGGATGTCCGGCGGGACGTTCCACTGCCGCGTGTAGAAGTAGTTGTCCCAGCTGCCCTCGAGGAAGTAACCGTCCTTGAGGTGCAGGCTCGACGACAGCGCCTGGGCGATGCCGTCCATGATCCCGCCCTGCATCTGCGCCTCGAGGCCCGTCGGGTTGACGGTCAGGCCGACGTCGACGGCGAAGACGACCTTGGTGACGCGCGGACCGGTGTAGGCGTCCGGGATCGAGCGATTGACGGTCGCGGTGCGGCAGTCGATCTCGACCAGGCAGGCGCACCAGCCCTTGTACTCGTTGTGGATGGCGATGCCCTGCGCCATACCCTTCGGCATGGCTCGGCCCCACTTGCCGACCTGGGCCACCTTGTCGAGCACGGCCCGCCCGCGCGGGTTCTTCACGAAGTTGCGCCGGAACGTGTAGGGGTCCTGCTTGGCATATGCCGCGATCTGGTCGGTGATGAGCTCCTGGGCCGTGCAGACGTCCGGCGAGTAGATGTTGCGCATGGAGCCGGTGTTGAAGCCCATGTCGACCTCGTTGAGCAGCTGCGTCGTGGCGCCGTAGTTGTACGAGACGTTCGCGGTGAGCGCGAAGATCGACTGCGCGAACGTGTAGTTGCCGGCCGGCAGCTTGGCCGAGTACGCGGTCAGCATCTCGCCCAGTCCGTGGGTGAAGTCTGTCGAGACGCTGGTGTGCCGCTGCTCGTAGGTCAGGACGTTGCCGGCCAGGTAGGTCGCCCGCACGCGGGAGGTCGCCATCGGGTGCGTGCGTCCCTGCCGGAAGTCGTCGGTGCGAGCCCACATCAGGCGCACCGGCTTGCCGATCACCTTGGCCGCTTCGACCGCCTCGAGCGCGGTGTCGCTGAACAGGTGGCGACCGAACGAACCGCCGCCCTGCACGACGTGTGCCTTGACCTTGTTCACCGGGAACCCGTACTTCGCCGCGAGCTGCTCCTGCAGCACGATCGGCACCTTGAGGCAGCTCCACACCTCGATGCCGTCGGTGGCCGAGTACGTCGCGACCGCCGATCCCGGCTCGAGTGGGCTGTTGCTGCGGAAGTAGAAGGTGAACTCGCCGTCGAAAGTCTTGGCCAGCAGCGGCACCTTCGGTACGGCGAGCGGCAGCTCGGCATTCTTGAGTTCGGCGAGGACGGTGGCGTCGGACTTGCCGTCCGCGGTGCCGCCGTTCCAGTCGATCTGCAGGGCACGGACGGCGTCGATGCACTGGCCGAACGTCCGGGCACGGACGGCGACGCCGGTGGACAGCGTCGCGACGTCGGTGACCCCGGGCATCGCCTTCACCGCGGCGAGATTGCGGATCGCGCGCGGGGTGCCGTTGATCGTCGGGGGTCGGGCAACCATCGTCGGCATGGCGTTCGGGATCTTGAGATCCATCGCGAACACCTTGCGCCCGGTCACGGCGTCCAGCGCGTCCACCCGGTTGTGCGGCTTGCCGATGACGCTGAACGACGACGTGGCCTTCGGTGTCACACCGATACGGCTGACCGTGGACGACGCCGCGGCGGCGGTCAGCGCGCCGTACGTCACGGTACGGCCGGACGGGGACCGCACGACGCCGTTGCTCGTCGTCAGGGCTGAGGCGGCGACGCCCCACTGTTTCGCTGCCGCGTCGACGAGGCGGGCGCGCGCGAGCGCGGCTGCAGTACGTACCGCGGTGTAGGTGGAGCGGGTGGTGTTTGACCCGCCGGTCAGCTGGTTGAACAGCAGTTCCGGTCGGGCGTCGGCGAGCGTGACCGTCACCTTGGCGACGTCGAGGTCGAGTTCCTCGGCGATGAGCATCGCGGTCGACGTCGTGATGCCCTGTCCGACTTCGGCACGCGGCAGCGCGAAGGTGGCGCTGCCGTCCTTGTTGACCACCACGGTGACGAGGTTCGACGTCGGCAGCGCAGCGTCATCCTGCAGGTCGCCGAGGTCGTACTCGTCGGACAGCTCGGGCGGCGAGGGGACGGCCGCGTCGGCGCGTTGCGGCGCCGCCGTCTCGGCCAGCACCGAGGCGCCGACCATCAACGTCGGGGCGGCGAGCACCCACCCCAGGAAGCCACGCCGCCCGACGCCGTGCCCGGCCTCCGGCTCGGTGTCGGTCACCGGGACGGGCGTCACCCGCGGGGTCGGCGACGGTCGTCGGCGGTCGTTGTCGGACCGGGTGGTCATCGGCGGGCGGGTTGCGGTCATGCGCGTCCTCTCGGCCGTCGTTGCCTCGGGAGGGACTTGTCACCTCGCAACGCGGCCGAGGGGGGCAGAAGCCGCGCTGCGAAGGTGACAAGCCGGCGCCGGCGGGGGGACCGGCTACCAAACCCTGAGGTATGGTCCGTCCGACCGTAGACGCGGGTCACAAGACCGTCGAATTGGGACCGCGGCTGGACTCACGCGTACGCGTCGCTTCTTGGCCCTTCCGGCCGCATGATCGGCGACTGGCAGCCCAACCCCCCGCAGACGAGGTCGCGCTACGTCGATTCTCAGCGGGCAAGACGTTCGGCCAGCGCACGGAGCGCCTGGCCGCGATGACTGATCGAGTCCTTGGTCGCGCTGTCCAGCTCGGCGCTGGTGCGGTCGTAATCGTCCGGCACGAAGATGGGGTCGTACCCGAACCCGTTGGTGCCACGCGGTTCGCGGACCAGACGCCCGGGCATGCGGCCGTCGGTGACGACCTCGCCGTCCTCGGTCACGTAGGCGACGGCGCACACGAAGGCCGCGCCGAGCCGCTCATCGGGGACGTCGCCCACCTGGTCGAGCAGCAGCCGCAGGTTCGCCTCGTCGTCGCCGTGACTGCCGGCCCAGCGCGCCGACAGCACGCCGGGCATGCCGTTGAGCGCGTCCACCGCGATGCCGGAGTCGTCTGCGACCGTCGGCAGGCCGGTGCGACGGAACCCTTCGCGGGCCTTGATCAACGCGTTCTCGGCGAACGTGGCCCCGGACTCGGGAACCTCGTCGTAGGCCGGGACGTCGTCGAGGCCGACGATCTCGGCGCCGGGCAGCGCCGGGCCGAGGATGCGGCGCAGCTCGGCAAGCTTCTTCGCGTTGCGGCTCGCGAGAAGAACCTTCATGCCGCGGACGGGCCCGCCAACGCCTCCTGCTGCAGGCGCGCCAGCTCGGCACAGCCGCCGACGGCGAGGTCGAGCAGGGCGTCCAGCTCGTCGCGGCGGAACGGGGCGCCCTCGGCGGTGCCCTGCACCTCGACGAAGTCGCCCGCTCCCGTGACGACGACGTTCATGTCGGTCTCGGCGCGCACGTCCTCCTCGTACATGAGGTCCAGGCGCGGTTCGCCGTCGATGACGCCGACCGAGACGGCCGAGATCGTGTTGATCAGCGGCTCGGGACGCGCGAGCGCACCCTTGGACCTGAGCCACGAGACGGCGTCGGCGAGGGCGACATAGGCGCCGGTGATCGCGGCGGTGCGGGTGCCGCCGTCGGCCTGCAGCACATCGCAGTCGATGCTGATGGAGTTCTCGCCCGAGTGCCGACAGGTCGATCGCGGCGCGCAGCGAGCGTCCGATGAGTCGGGAGATCTCGTGCGTGCGGCCGCCGATCTTGCCGCGCACGGACTCGCGGTCGTTCCGGGTCAGCGTGGCGCGCGGCAGCATCGAGTACTCGGCAGTGACCCAGCCGAGGCCGCTGCCCTTGCGCCAGCGCGGCACGCCCTGCTGCACCGAGGCCGAGCAGAGCACTTTGGTGTCACCGAAACTGATCAACGCCGAGCCCTCGGCGTACTTCTGCCAGTCCCGCTCGATCGAGACGGGACGCAGCTGGTCGTTGGTGCGGGCGTCGGGGCGTGGCATGGCTTCGAGGGTAGTGGCGGCCTCCGATCGCCCCGGCAGGCCGGGGCAGGATGGGGGCATGCGCACCGAGACCCTCGACGTCCGCACCGGCAGCAGCCCCCGCGTCCACGACCTCACCCGGGACTGCGCGTCCTTCGTCTCGCGCGGCGATCCCAGCGGCGACGGGCTGCTGAACGTGTTCGTCCCGCACGCCACCGCCGGCGTCGCGATCCTCGAGACCGGCGCCGGCAGCGACGACGATCTGCTCGCCGCGATCGACGACCTGCTCCCCCGGGACTCGCGCTGGCGTCACGCCCACGGCAGTGCCGGGCACGGCCGTGACCACGTGCTGCCGGCGTTCATCGCGCCGTCGGTCGTCGTCCCCGTCGTCGGCGGCCAGCTGCAGCTGGGCACCTGGCAGTCGATCTGCCTCGTCGACACCAACATCGACAACAGCACCCGGACGGTGCGGCTCAGCTTCCTGAGCGGCTAGTACTGCTTCCGGCCGGCCGGAATCCCTGGCGGCTGGAGCCAGGCGTCAGATCCAGTACTCCGCGCCCGGCGTCGCGATCTCGACGACGCCGTGGAAGGCGTCGGCGGCCTCGTCGGCGGCGGCGGTGGGCGAG
Source organism: uncultured Actinomycetota bacterium (assembly GCA_963787985.1). GTDB lineage: Bacteria > Actinomycetota > Actinomycetes > Mycobacteriales > Jatrophihabitantaceae > Jatrophihabitans. The sequence continues at coordinate 1,357,255 of CAWBEL010000004.1, forward strand.
TTCCACGGCGGCACGTGCGTGACGATGAGCCGGTCGACGCCCGCCTTGTCCGCGTGCTCGCCGGCCATCCGTCCGGTGAGGTGCAGGTCGGGCACCAGCTCCTCGTCCGGGGCAACCGAGGCCTCGCAGAGCAGGACGTCGGCGCCCTCGGCGAGCTCCACCAGCTCCGGCGACTCCCCCGTGTCCGCGGAGTAGACCAGCGCGCGGTCCTGGTAGGCCACCCGGACGCCGTTGGTCGGGGTGGGGTGGTTCATCGGGGCGTAGGACAGCCCGAACGGTCCCAGCTCGCCTGCCGTCGGCGTACCGAAGCTGAACAGCTCGTGCAGCCCGAGCTTGCGCGCCAGCGGGTCGTAGGCCGCCTCGAGGCGATCGCGCGTGCCGGGCACGCCGATGAGCGGGATGCGCCGATCAGGACCGCGCAATCGGTACCCCTCGCCGCCGTAGCGCAGGGCGACGACGTAGGCGGTGAGGTCGATGCAGTGGTCGGCGTGCAGGTGCGAGATGACGATGGCGTCGACGTCAGCCGGGTCAAGGTAGTTCTGCAGGGCGCCGAACGCCCCATGGCCCAGGTCGAGGACGAGGCGGTAGTCCTCGGCCTCGATCAGGTAGCCCGAGGCGGGCGAGTCCGGACCCGGCACGCTGCCCGAGCACCCCAGGACGGTGACCTTCATCCCGCTGGTCACGCGACCCCGCTGACCAGGGCGGCGCCCGCCACGTTCGCGACCGCCGGGCCGAGGAAGCGCTCCGCGAGGCGACGGAACGGCTCGGCCGGGCCGGTGGCGCGGAAGACGTGCTGGGGCGGCGCAGCACCGTCGCTGCGGAGCAGGTCACGCGTCATGAGCATGCGGAACACGTCCTTCGCGGTCTCCTCGGCGCTCGACACGAGCGTCACCGAGTCACCCATCACCACCGAGAGCAGGCCGGTCAGCAGCGGGTAGTGCGTGCAGCCGAGGACCAGCGTGTCGACGCCGGCCGCGTTGAGCGGCGCGAGATAGGACTCGGCCAGCCCGAGCAGCTGGCGCCCGCTGGTCACGCCGCGCTCGACGAACTCGGAGAAACGAGGGCAGGCCGCGGCGACCACCTCGACGTCCGCGGCCACCCCGAACGCGTCCTGGTAGACGCCGCTGGTGATCGTGACCTCGGTGCCGATCACGCCGATGCGGCCGTTGCGGGTGGCGGCGATCGCCCGCCGTACCGCGGGCAGGATCACCTCGATCACGGGCACGTCGTAGCGCTCGCGGGCATCGCGCAGGCAGGCCGAGCTGGCGCTGTTGCAGGCGATGACGAGCGCCTTCACGCCGGACTCGACCATCCCGTCCATGACGGCGAGGGCGTGCCGGCGCACGTCGGCGATCGGCTGGGGGCCGTACGGGCCGTTCGCGGTGTCGCCGACGTAGTAGAGGGTCTCGTGCGGCAACTGGTCCAGCACCGCGCGCGCGACGGTCAGGCCACCCACCCCGGAGTCGACCATGCCGATCGGGGCATCACGACCGGGAGCCGTCCGCGCGTGTTGCACGGACGTCACGATACGGCCGAACGCCGGGTGAGCGCGCGTGCGGCCCAGGGCGTGTGGAGCAGCGCTCCCGCGCCGATGCCGGCGACGAAGCCCGCCACGTGCGCCTGCCACGACACCTGCGAGTGCGGCACCGGCACGAGCCCGGACAGCAGCGACCCGAAGAACCCCAGCACGGCCACGGCGACGACGATCCACTTCAGCTTGCGCGAGAACCAGGCCCGGGCGACGAGGTAGGCCAGCCACCCGAAGACCAGGCCGCTCGCGCCGACGATCACCGCGTGCGAGGGAGCGACGAGCCACGTCAGCACGCCTCCGACGACGACGACCACACCGGTCGCCGTCAGCCACTCCCGCCACCCGCCGATCAGCACGACCCATCCGATCAGGATCACCGGCAGCGTGTTCGACAGGACGTGGTCCCACGAGGCGTGCAGGAACGGTGCCGTCAGCACGCCCCACAGCCCGTCCAGGTGCCGCGGCTTGATGCCGAAGCGGTCGAGCTGCTGGTCGTCGGCGGCGTTCGCGATCTGCACGACCCACAGCACGGCGGCGAACAGAATCATCAGCGCGATGGCGCCACCCCAGCTCGTCGGCTCGACGGGAAGCCGCCGGGGCCGGGAACGTCGCGTCTCGGTCACGGACCCGAGGGTAGGGCGTGCGGTGAAGGGCCGGCTCAGACGACCGCGTGGACGGACACGGTGTGCAGCCCGGTGGCTCCGGAGGGAAAGACGTCACGGTGCTTCGTGTCCTGGACGCGGCCCCGGGCATCGGTGGCGCGGACGCGCAGCGTGTGGCTGCCCGACTTCTCCGGCGTCCACGGCAGCACCCACTGGCGCCAGGTGTCGGTCGAGGGCACCGCGGCCAGCCGGGCGGCCTGCCACGGCCCGTTGTCGACCTGCACCTCGACCTTGGAGACGCCGACGTGCTGGTCCCAGGCGACACCCGCGATCGCCACGGTCTCGCCGACGTTGACCGTCTCGCTGCTGCTCGGCCGGTCGATGCGCGAGGCCAGCCGGATCGGCGGCGCCGTCGCCCAGCCGCCCTGTACCCAGTAGGCCTGCTGGGCGGCGAAGGTGGTGGCCTCGATGTCGACGACCCATTTGCACGCCGACACGTAGCCGTAGAGCCCCGGCACGACGACCCGCACCGGGTAGCCGTGCTCGAGTGGCAGCGGCTGCCCGTTCATGCCGACCGCGAGCAGTGCCTCGCGCCCGTCCATCACGACTCTGGCCGGCGCGCCGATGGTCATGCCGTCGACGGAAGTCATGAGCAACTGGTCGGCGCCGGGGTGCAGGCCCGCCTCGCGCAGCAGGTCAGCCAGCCGCGCACCCTCGAACAGGGCGTTGCTGACCAGCTCTCCCCCGACCTCGTTGGACACACAGTTGAGGGTGATCCAGCGCTGGACCTGTGGGCGGGCCAACAGCTGCGCGTAGGTGATGGTGATGGGCTTGTCGACCATGCCGTGGATGCGCAGCTTCCAGCTGTGCGACGAGATCTGCGGGATGCTCAGCGCGGTGTCGATGCGGTAGAAGTCCGCGTTCGGCGTCCGCCACGCCACGCCGCTCTTGCCGAGATCGGTCCCGGTCGGGACACCCGCCGCGTGCGCCGCGGTGTCGCCGGCGGCGGCCGCCGGCAGCTTCACCTTGGCGCGATCGGAGGCGACGCTGAAGCGCGCGCTCTGCGCGGCGCGGCCGCCGAAACCGGCGATCGCCGCGATGCCCGCGGTGGCCACGGTGCCCTGCAGGAAGCCCCGTCGGTCGGCCAGGCCTGCGAAGGCGCCGCCGGAGGTCGTGGCGGGTTTGCCCGGCGTCGTCCTTGATGTCTTCGTCGAGCTCGTGGTCGATGTCGTCGTCGTTGCCGCTGTCGGCTGCGGGGCCGGCCTGGCGAGCCGGACGAGCGCGGCCAGCACGCCGGCGGCGACGAGGGTGCCGATCAGGGTCGGGACGATGTCCGACACGTGGCTGGCGTTCGCGGTCAGCGCGCAGTACACGCCGAACCCGCCGATCAGGCCGATTCCGGCCAGCCCCCACCACAGCTTGCGCAGCGCCAGCTCGCCGACGAAGGCGCCGATGAGCGCGAGGAGCAGGCAGATGCCGAGGATGAGCAGCGTCTTGTCGTTCGTGCCGGCCTTGCGGATGCCGTCGCGCTTGAGCGATTCCGGCGTCAGGGTGATCACGCGGTTGCCGACGGCGATGAGCGGGGACGCGGCCGGGCGCACGAACGCCGCCACCGTCTCGCCGACCCCGATGGCGATTGCTGCGGACAGGAAGCCGATCAGCCAGCCGAGACCGGCGCGCGAACGCATACAACCATCGTCCCAGCGGCGCATCGGGCTCGGGGTTACCGAACCATGACAGCCCTCAGCGGACGGTCAGGCCCAGAGCTGGCCCTCGAGGCGCTCGGCCGCCTGCTGGAGGGTGCCTGTGTAGGCGCCGGTCGACAGGTACTTCCAGCCGCCGTCGCACACGACGAAGGCGATGTCGGCGGACTGGTCGGGCTCGATGCGCTCGCCGATCGAGAGCGCGGCGTGCAGGATCGCACCGCTGGAGATGCCGGCGAAGATGCCTTCGGAGTCGATGAGGTCGCGGGTGCGGCGCAGGGCGTCGTAGGACGTCACCGAGAACCGCCGCGTCAGGACGCTGTCGTCGTAGAGCTCGGGCACGAAACCCTCGTCGATGTTGCGCAGGCCGTAGACCAGCTCGCCGTAGCGCGGTTCGGCGGCCACGATCTGGACGTCGGGCACCTTCTCGCGCAGGTAGCGCCCGGCGCCCATCAGCGTTCCGGTGGTACCCAGCCCGGCGACGAAGTGGGTGATCGTGGGCAGGTCCCGGAGGATCTCCGGACCGGTGCCCTCGTAGTGCGCCTGCGCGTTCGCGGGGTTGCCGTACTGGTAGAGCATCACCCAGTCCGGATACTGCTTGGCCAGCTCCTTGGCCGTCGCGACGGCCTGGTTCGAGCCCCCGGCCGCGGGCGAGGAGATGATGCGGGCGCCGTACATCTCCAGCAGCTGCCGCCGCTCGATCGAGGTGTTCTCGGGCATGACGCACACCAACCCGTAACCGCGCAGCTTCGCGACCATGGCCAGCGAGATGCCGGTGTTGCCCGAGGTCGGCTCCAGGATGGTGCAGCCCGGCCGCAGGCGTCCGTCGGCTTCCGCCGCGCTGATCATTGCCAGCGCCGCACGGTCCTTGATGGAACCGGTCGGGTTGCGGTCCTCGAGCTTGGCCCACAGGCGAACCGGGTGCTCGCCCTCCCACCGCGGCGAGAGGCGCGGCAGCCCGACGAGCGGGGTGTCGCCGAGGGCGTCGACGAGCGAGTCGTAGCGAGTCATGGGATCCGCCTGGGCGGGTCAGCCCCCGGCGACGGCCGGGAGGATCGTGACGGCGTCGCCGTCCTTCAGCGCGGTGTCCAGCGAGCCGGTGAAGCGGACGTCCTCGTCGTTGACGTAGATGTTGACGAAGCGGTGCAGGCCGCCGCCGTCGGTGATGAGCCGGCCCTTGATGCCCGCGTGATGGGCCTCGAGGTCGTCGATGAGGGCCTGGAGCGTGTCGCCCGAGCCCTCGACGGACTTCTCGCCGCCGGTGTACGTGCGCAGGATCGTCGGGATCTTGACCTCGATGGCCATGGTGATGCGTGCTCCTGATGTCTCGTCTGGCTCGGTCTCATGGTCGCGACGGTTGGTCGCGGCGTCCTACCCGCTCCCAACACCGGACGCCGCCGTTATCGTCCCATCCGGTCCGCGCAATGTCCCGGCGCGGGCGTCGGGGAGCCCGCTCAGGTCACCTCGACCGGCTCCTCGGTCACCTCACCGTCGACGATCCGGTAGGAGCGGAACTCGGTCTCGGCGTCGTCCCGCGTCGACACCAGGACGTAGTGCGCGTTCGGTTCCGAGGCGTAGGAGATGTCGGTGCGCGACGGGTAGGCCTCTGTGGCGGTGTGCGAGTGGTACACGACGACCGGTTCCTCGTCCCGCCCGGCCATGTCCTTGTACAGCGCCAGCAGGTCGGCCGAGTCGAACTCGTAGAACGTGGGCGAGCGCGCCGCGTTGAGCATCGGCACGAACCGCTCGGGTCGGTCGCTGTCCTCCGGCCCGGCGACGACGCCGCAGGCCTCGTCCGGGTGGTCCCGCCGGGCGTGGGCGACGATGGCGTCGTGGATCTCGCGGGGGATGCGCAGCACGACGCCCGACTCTACCGAGCACGTGCTGCGCTCAGCGCATCAGCTGCGTGACGACGGCGTCCTGCAGCGCGGTCAGCCAGTAGTAGACGACGCGCGGCTGTTCGGTGGGGTCCTCGGGGTCGAAATCCGGCTCGTCCTCGGTGATGGCCAGGCGGGTGCCGAGGGTCAGGCGCAGGTCGTTGATCACCTGGATCCAGCGTCGCGCGGTGTCGGGGTCCCCGAGCTCGATCGGTCCCTCGCCGGCCAGCTCGCCCGCGCACAGCGTGACCCGGTCGCTGCGTTCGCGGCGCAGCGTGTCCTCGGTCAGCCCGCGGTACTCCTCCTGCGCCACGTCGTCGTCGCGGTATCCCGCCGGGTACAGGCGGCGGACGACGGGGTCGTCGGCGTCCGCGGAGTCCAGCGCGGGCAGCAGCTCGTCGAGCAGACCGACCAGGAACTGTCGCTCGATCGGGTCGAGGTGCAGGCGCAGGTGCCCCCGCCGCCGGGTGACGTTCACCCCGTCACGTCTGCTGCTCGAGGGTCGCCCACAGCCCGTACCCGTGCAGGGTGTGCACGTCGAGTTCCATGCGTTCGCGCGGCCCGGACGACACGACGGCCCGGCCGAGCCGGTGCACGTCGAGCATCAGCTTCTCGGCCTTGGCCTTCGGGTAGCCGAACACCTCCATGAACACGTGCGTGACGTAGGACATGAGGTTGATCGGGTCGTTCCAGACGATCGTGATCCAGGGCCGGTCCGGGTCGGAGGCGACCTGCGCGTCCTGCTCCTCGACCGCCTCGCGCTCGGGACTGAGAGTGCCGGGCATGCCTCCATGGTGGCATGTGCGCCCGGGTCGGTTACGGTGCCGCCGTGGCTGCGTCGACCGGCTCCCCGCCCCGTGGTGGGCCGTCCCGCGGCGCCGGCGCCTCGCTGTGGCAGGCCCCCGCGCTGCAGCTGCGTCGGCTCGACGTCGCGGCTCTCGTGCTGGTCTTCCTCGCCGCCGCGCTGGCCGCCACCTCCTTCGGGACGCTGCGCTGGTACTCGGTGGACGCGGCAACCGATTCGGCCGGTCAGGGGTTCACGTTCACCGATCTGCACGCGAACGCCGACCGGCTCGGGGCGCCGGTCGCGGCAGCCTACTTCGACAAGCTGGCGTGGGGGCTGATGGCGCTCGTCGTGCTGCTGGCCCTCGCCGCCCGGGTCGCGTCGCCGCTGCGCCGGCTGCTGCGCGTGCTCGGCTTCCTCGTCGGTGTCGCGGGCGGAGTGCTGACGGTCTACGCGCTGGCGCAGCTGTTCAACGCCCAGCGGGTGGCCGGCGGATCGGACCACGGCGTCCTGCACAACGCCTCCGCCGGGCTGTGGACCGCGCTCGCGGCCTACCTGCTCGCCGCCCTGGGGGCCGTTCTCGGATCGGCCGTGCCAGAGCCGCACGCCACCCCGTCCGCGCGCCTCTGACACGATCTCCGGCATGTCGACTGCTCTGCTCACCGACCGGTACGAGCTGACGATGCTCACCGCCGCGCTGCGCGACGGCACCGCCGACCGGTCCTGCGTGTTCGAGGTCTTCGCCCGCCGCCTGCCGGACGGGCGCCGTTACGGCGTGGTCGCCGGCACCGGGCGGCTGCTCGACGCGATCGCCGACTTCCACTTCGACGACGCCACCGTCGCGCTGCTGCGCGAGCAGGGTGTCGTGGACGACCGCGCGGCGGACCACCTCGCCGGGTACCGCTTCGCCGGTGACGTCGACGGCTACACCGAGGGCGAGCTCTACTTCCCGCACTCCCCGGTGCTGACGGTCAGCGGCACGTTCGCCGACGCGGTCGTGCTCGAGACGCTGGCCCTCTCGATCCTCAACCACGACTGCGCCATCGCCTCGGCCGCGGCGCGGATGGTCACCGCCGCAGCGGGGCGCCCGATCATCGAGATGGGGTCGCGCCGGACGCATGAGGAGGCCGCGGTGGCCGCCGCGCGCGCCGCCTACCTCGCCGGTTTCGCCACGACGTCCAATCTCGAGGCCGCCCGCCGCTACGGGGTGCCGACGGCGGGCACGGCCGCGCACGCGTTCACCCTGCTGCACGACGACGAGCGCGCGGCGTTCCGGGCGCAGGTCGACGCGGCGGGGGCGGGCACGACGCTGCTCGTCGACACCTACGACATCACCAACGGCATCGAGCTGGCCGTCGACGTCGCCGGACCCGGGCTCGGCGCGGTCCGCATCGACTCCGGCGATCTCGGGGTGCTCGCCGACCACGCCCGCGCCCAGCTCGACCGGCTCGGCAACACCGGCACCCGCATCGTCGTCAGCGGGGATCTCGACGAGTTCGCGATCGCCGCGCTGGGGGCGCGTCCCGTCGATGCCTACGGCGCCGGCACCGCGGTCGTCACCGGCTCCGGCGCGCCCACGGCGGGCATGGTCTACAAGCTGGTCGAGGTGGACGGCCGGCCGGTCGCCAAGCGCTCGGCCCAGAAGGAGAGCGTCGGCGGCCGTAAGACCGCGCTGCGCTCGCACAAGCCCACCGGCACCGCCATCGAGGAGATCGTCGTCGCCCGGGGTCCTGGGGGCGGCCCCGGCGATGCGGTCGCACCGGGGCCGGGCGAACGGCTGCTGCAACGCCCCCTCGTGCGCGGCGGCGAGCGCGTCGAGGGCCTGCCGACGCTCGAGGAATCGCGCGCGCACTTGCGGGAGGCGACGGTCACGCTGCCGTGGGACGGGCTCAAGCTCTCGCGAGGGGAGCCCGCGCTGCCCACCCGGGTGGTACACGCCGGCACCTAGGATCAACTCATGAGCAAGGCGATCATCGTTGTGGACGTCCAGAACGACTTCTGTGAGGGCGGGTCGCTGGCCGTCGGCGGCGGCAGCGAGGTCGCCCGGGCGATCAGCAGCCGGCTCGCCGAGGGCGGGTACGAGCACGCCGTCGCCACCCGCGACCACCACATCGACCCCGGCCACCACTTCTCCGACTCTCCCGACTTCGCCGACACCTGGCCGCCGCACTGCGTCGTCGGCACGTCGGGGGTGGCACTGCACCCCAATCTCGAGACGGCCCGGATCGAAGCCGTCTTCGACAAGGGCGAGTACGCCGCCGCCTACTCCGGCTTCGAGGCGGTCAGCGACGGCACCCTGCTGGCCGACTGGCTGCGTGAGCACGGGGTCGACACCGTCGAGGTGGTCGGGATCGCCACCGACCACTGCGTCCGCGCCACCGCCCTGGACGCCGCGCGGGCCGGTTTCGACACCGAGATCCGGCTCGACCTGACCGCCGGGGTGAACCCCGACAGCACCGCCCGCGCCCTCCAGACATTCCGTGAGGCAGGGATCACGCTGATCGGCGAGCCGGTCCTGCGGGGCTGATCCGCCACTCCCCGGGGCGCGGGGAGCCGTCCTGGGTACGGTCGAGGGCATGAGCCAATGGGACGACCCGAGCCGCGGTGAGACCAGGCGCATGCCGCGGTACGACCAGCCAGGCCAGCCGACGCCGGCCGGACCGCCGTACGTGCGAGGGCAGCAGGGATACGGCCAGGTTCCACCGGTCCGCCCGCCTGCCGGGCAGCCGGGCTACGGCGCCCAGCCCGGGCGCGGCCAGTTCCGCGACACCACCGCCAACCCGTTCGGCGCCGCCAGCGACCAGGCCTTCGGGATCGCGAGCAGCGTCATGGCGCTGCTCGGCGGGATCGTCGGCATCGTGGCCCTCACCGGCCTCGAGTGGTTCAAGGGCGGCATCAGCTTCAGCGACATGTCCTCGCGGTTGGACGCCGCAGGCTCGTTGGCCAACGGCTTCTCCGCGGCCTACTTCAGCTGGGTCGCGTGGGCGTTCCTGGTCGTGGCGGTGGCGGCTGCGGTGATGGCGAGCTTCCCCTCCCCGGCCCTGCGGGCGTTCCGGATCATCGGCGTCGTCGTGGGCTTCGCGGCGGCGGGCTTGAGTTTCCTGGCGCTGCAGCTGGTGGACAACTCCTCCTACACCGACAATCTCGTCCATGCGCGGGTCGGCTTCTACCTGATCCTCGTGGCCTACGTCCTCGCCGGCATCGGTGCCGCGATCGGCCCGCGCCGGGTCTGACGATCCGGTAACGGGCGGGCGGCGGCGCTCAGGTTCCCCTTACGCCGCAGCGGTATCAGGCGTTACCTTGGCGGCCATGAGCCAGCAGCCTCCGTTCGGTCAGCAGTCGGGCCAGCCGCAGTACGGTCAGGGGTCCTACCAGGGTTCCTACGGCCAGCAGCCGCAGCCGGGCTACGGGCAACAGCAGCCCGGGTACCCGCAGCAGCAGCAGCCCGGCTACGGGCAGCCGAACTACGGCGGCGGAGCCGCATCCGGCGGTTACGGCCGCCCGGCAGGCGGCCGGCGGTTCGGCGTCGTCGGCGTGATCGTCGCACTCGTCGGCGCCATCGCCGTGCTGATCGCGTTCCTCGGGCCCAAGTGGGGCAACACCGGCCACAGCTCGTTCTCCGACATCCACGACGTCGTCAAGGCCGCGCCGTCGCAGGTGACCGGGTTGTCCCATGCGTACTTCGCGTGGCTCGGCTGGGTTCTGCTCGCCGCGGCCGCAGTGCTGGCCGTGCTGGCCAACCTTCCGTCTGGAGCGTCGTCGGCGTTCCGGCCGATCGGCGCACTCGTCGGGCTGGGTGGGGCCGCCGTCACCTTCTTCGCCATCAAGCTGGCCAAGTCCGGTGCGGGCCTGTCGTTCTACCTCAAGCATGCGGGCATCGGCTACTGGCTGGCGATCGCCGGCTTCGTGATCATCGCGGTCGGCGCGCTGATCGGGCCCCGCCGGGCCTGACCCCCCGGTCGCGGCGCACCGCGACCTGGACGACGGATGACCTCATGACCGGCACGGTGCGTTCTGTCCTGCTGTTCGTCCTCGCCGCCGTCGCCGAGATCGGCGGCTGCTGGCTGATCTGGCAGGCGGTGCGTGAGTCCCGGCCGTGGTGGTTGGCGGTCGGCGGCGTCCTGGCGCTGGGCGCGTACGGCTTCGTCGCCGCCGCCCAGCACGACTCACACTTCGGACGCGTGCTCGCCGCGTACGGCGGTGTCTTCGTCGCCGGGTCGCTGGTGTGGGGCATGGCCCTGGACGGCTTCCGGCCCAGCCGCTACGACCTGATCGGCGCCGCCGTGTGCCTCGTCGGTGTCGGCATCATCATCGCCGGCGCCCAGCGGTAGCCGGGCGCCGGCGAGACGGGTCAGCGGTGGGCGCCGCGGCGTCGCCGTGCTGCCGGGGTGAGCAGCAGCAGGCCTGCACCGGCCCCGACCAACAGCGCACCGACCAGGATCGTCTGCCCGACCGGCGTCGTGGTGCCGGTGTTCGCCAGTGGCGTGGCGCTGGCCGCAGCCGGCGAGCCCGAGGCCGCACTGCTACTCGCCGCCGACGAGGTCGAACTGGACGGCGGGACCGAACTCGGCGCGGGCGTGAGCAGCTGGGTCACGACCGGCGCGAGGGCGTTCGCCATGGCGGTCGTGCCGGCCAGGTTCGGGTGAAGGACGTTGGTGCCCGGCGGGTCACCCGGGTCGATGGGCTCGACCCAGCGCGTGTTCTCCGGCTGGCAGGCCGAGTGGGATAGCGACGACGGGTAGATGTCGGCGTAGGACGCGCCGAGCTGGGTCGCCGCCTGACCGATGCCCGCATCGAGCTGCTGCTGGAGCACCTGCAGGTAGGGCACGTCGGCGTTGGTGAACGGCAGCGCCGAGGGGAACGGGTTCGCCGGCGGGTTGGGCGCCTGCGTCAGGCTGGTGTAGCACCCGCCGGCGGGCGTGTTGGCCGCGTTGGGTGCGATGGCCGGGTAGGCGATGACCGCGATCTTGGCCTTCGGCGCCGCCTTGTGCACGGCGCCGATCGCGGCCTTCACCTTGCCGATGACAGACGCTAGGTCGTCGTACGGATTCTTCGTCTTGCCGCCGTTGGCCCCGGTCGAGTTGAAGTAGTCCTGGCAGGTGCTAAAGGTGAATGATCCGTTGCCGACCACGCGCGCGGTCGGACCGCTGGGAGCGGTCGCCGCGCAGGCGGTCGCGATCGAAGTGAAACCGAGGTCGTTGCCGCCGATCGTGATGGTCACGAGGTCGGGCTGGTGGGTCTTGAAGACGTCCAGCTGGGCCGGCGGCGGCGGACCCGTCACCGACTGCGGGCTGGTGAAGTCCGCGGTCGTGGCGCCGCTGCAGGTGACGTCCGTCAGGGACAGGCCCAGTTTCATCGCCAGGATGTGCGGGTAGTCGCCCGTGGTCTGCTCGCACCCCGCTACCGGCTGACCGGTCGGGGTCGACGGCGCCGGGAGACCGAAACCGGCGGCGTAGGAGTCGCCCAGCGCCACGTAGGTCTTGCCGTTCGTGGCAGGCGGCGGTGCGGCGCCTGCCGTGCTCGCGGTGGACAGGACCGCGGCGCCGGCCACGGCGCAACCGAGGGAGAGCATCACGAGCAGCCGACGACGGAGCAAGGACCACGCACCTTTGCGAGAGAGGTCCGGCGAAGATCGCCGGCCGCGCGGATCGTATCTGCCGCGCAGCGCCATTCCTAGCCCCACCGGCGCCGCGGTACGCCCGCGGTCAGTCCGCGGTCGCCTCGGCGACCTCGTCGCCGCTGATGCCCAGCACGAACAGCACCGTGTCCAGGTAGGGCAGGTTCACCGCCGTGTCGGCCGCCGCCCGCAGCGCCGCCTTGGCGTTGAAGGCGACCCCGAGCCCGGCTGTCTCGAGCATGTCGATGTCGTTCGCGCCGTCGCCGACGGCCACCGTCTGCTCCAGCGGCACGCCGAAGTTCGCGGCGAAGTGCCGCAGCGCCGTCGCCTTGCCCGCCCGGTCGACGATCTCCCCGACGAGCCGGCCGGTCAGGACCCCGTCGACGATCTCGAGCTGGTTGGCGGCCGCGAAGTCCAGTCCCAGCTCCTCGACGAAGCGGTCCGTGACGAAGGTGAACCCGCCGCTCACCACCCCGACGTGGTAGCCGACGCGGTGCAGCGTGCGGACGAACGTGCGCGCCCCGGGCGTCAGCTTCAGCGAGTCCCGCACCGCTTCCAGGTCGGTCACGGTCAGCCCGGCGAGCAACCCGACGCGTTCGCGGAGCGAGGCGGCGAAGTCGAGCTCACCGGCCATCGCCCGCGCGGTGACATCGGCGACCGCCTCCCCCACCCCGCCCCGCTCGGCCAGCACGTCGATCGCCTCGTCCTGGATCAGGGTCGAGTCGACGTCCAGCACGACCAGTCGCTTGGCGCGGCGCCGCAGCCCGGCAGGCTCCACCGCGATGTCGACGCCGGTCTCGTCCGCGGCCCGGACGAGACCGGCCCGCAGCGTCGCGGGATCCTCGCAGCGCACGATCAGCTCGAGGCTCGAGGCGGGCTCGACGGCGAGCTGGGTGATCGACTCGATGTTTCCGCCCATGTCCGCGACGACCTGCGTGACGTGGCTGAGCGCCCCCGGCCGTAACGGCCGGCCGATGATCATGACGTGGCTGCGCGGCCCGCGCTCGCGCGGCCGCCGCGGCGCCGTGTGCTCGTCGACGGTGAGCTCGCACTCCATGCCGAGCGCGGTGGACGCCTGCACGACCGAGGACCGCAGCGCGGCCGGATCACCGCGCAGGTCGAGCAGGACGGCGAGGATCAGCCGGTCGCGGATCACGACCTGCTCGACGTCGCGCACCTCGACGTCGTGCGCAGCGAGGGTCGCGAACAACGACGCCGTCACACCGGGACGGTCGCGTCCGGTGATCGTGGCGAGGACCTGCGTCGGCTCCATGTATCAGCACGCGGCCGGGGCGACCCGGCGCGCGCAGCACGTCACGAGGGATCGACGTCCCGCTGGCCCTGGCGCGAGCCTGCGCTGGAGACGGCATTCGCGAGCGGGCGACCCTCCGGGTTCTTGCGACGACCACCGGCGTGCGCCTCGGCCTCGAGCCGCTCGAGCAGGTGCGGGTAGTGCGCCTCGAAGGCAGGACGCTCGGACCGGATCCGCGGGATCGAGGTGAAGTTGTGCCGTGGTGGAGGGGTGGACGTGGCCCACTCCAGGGAGTTGCCGTGGCCCCACGGGTCGTCGGCGGTCGCGATCTCGCCGTAGCGGTAGGACTTGTACATGTTCCACGCGAACGGCAGGAACGAGGCGCCGAGCACGAACGACCCGATCGAGCTGATCGTGTTGAGCGTCGTGAAGCCGTCGGTCGGCAGGTAGTCGATGTAGCGCCGCGGCATGCCCTCGGCACCCAGCCAGTGCTGCACCAGGAACGTCATGTGGAAGCCGATGAAGGTCATCCAGAAGTGCAGCTTGCCGAGACGCTCGTCGAGGTAGCGGCCGGTGAACTTCGGGAACCAGAAGTAGATGCCGGAGTAGACCGCGAACACGATGGTGCCGAACAGCACGTAATGGAAGTGCGCGACGACGAAGTAGCTGTCGGCGACGTGGAAGTCGATCGGCGGGCTGGCCAGCATGACGCCGGTCAGACCTCCGAACAGGAACGTCACCATGAACCCGACGGAGAAGATCATCGCTGATTCGAAGGTGACCGCTCCTCGCCACATCGACCCGATCCAGTTGAAGAACTTGATACCGGTCGGGACGGCGATGAGGAATGTCATGACGCTGAAGAAGGGCAGCAGCACCGCACCGGTGGTGAACATGTGGTGGGCCCACACCGTCAGCGACAGCGCCGCGATGGAGAGGGTCGCCATCACCATGCCCTTGTACCCGAACAGCGGCTTGCGGCTGAAGACCGGAATGACCTCGGTGACGATGCCGAAGAACGGCAGCGCGACGATGTAGACCTCGGGGTGACCGAAAAACCAGAACAGGTGCTGCCACAGGATGGCGCCGCTGTTCTGGGCCTCGAAGACCTGGGAATGCAGATGCCGGTCGGCGTAGAGCACCAGCAGCGCCGCGGTGAGGATCGGGAACGCCAGCAGGATCAGCAGGCTCGTCACCAGGATGTTCCAGGTGAAGATCGGCATCCGGAACATCGTCATGCCCGGCGCGCGCAGCGTGATGACCGTGGTGACCATGTTGACCGCGCCCAGGATGGTGCCAAGCCCGGCGATCGCCAGTCCGACGATCCACAGGTCGGCACCGGAGCCGGGCGTGTTCGTCGAGTTCGTCAGCGGCGAGTAGGCGTACCACCCGAAATCGGCCGCGCCGTTGGGCGTCAAGAAGCCCGCCAGGACGGTCAATCCACCGAACAGGAACAGCCAGTAGGAAAACGCGTTGAGCCGCGGGAACGCGACGTCGGGCGAGCCGATCTGCAGCGGCAGCACGAGGTTGGCGAACGCGAACACGATCGGGGTCGCGAACAACAGCAACATGATCGTGCCGTGCATCGTGAACAGCTGGTTGTACTGCTCCGGCGACAGGAACTGCTTGCCGGGACGGGCGAGTTCGATGCGCATCAGCAGCGCCATGACTCCGCCGACCGCGAAGAACCCCAGCGAGGTCACCAAGTACATGCGCCCGATGACCTTGGGGTCGGTCGTGCGCAGCATCATGCTGAAGTACGAGCCCTTGACGCCCTCGTGCTCGGGGAAGGGACGCGCGATGATCGGCCGCGGGTCGTTCTCCCCCGCGCCGGCCGCTGGGGTGGTCTCGGCGGTTGTGCTCACGCCTCAGCCTCGCTTCCCATTGTCACTGCGTCGGGTCCTGCCTCGGTTCGACCGGAGCCACGGTGCGTCTTCGGGGCCTTGCGGCACCTACTGGACGCGCCACCTCGAAGAATAGCTATTCCCTGCAGCCCGTGACCCACCGGGCGCCCGGGTCGGCCCGCACCCGCCCCGCCGGACCGGCGGGCGAGATCGCACGATGTTCGATCAGTGTGAGAATCTCGTTTGCTCCGATAGTCTCGACCTCGGCAGGTACGCCGGCACCTGCCGAGTCCGAGGAGGTTCGGGTGGCTGGCCTCTGGCGCGATCCGGCCGCTTTTCGGGCGGCCCCGGCGACCGTCGACCCCGTACGCCCCTCGGCGCGGCAGTCGGTGGCCCTGCTCGCTGCCCTGATCGTCGTGGCCGGCACCCTCGCCGCCGCCTCCTACCTCGTGCACCCGGACCGGGCGCGCTCGTTCGCGCTGTTCCACGGCTCGGTGTTCCTCAGCGATTCCCTCGCCCCCGTCGCCGTGGACCTCGCCACCGGCAAGCCCACCGTCCGGCTCATCAACGCCGCGGCCCAGGTGGGGGCGGCGAAGGACACCAATCAGCTCTCGGTCACCCCGCTGTCCAGCGGGACGCTGCTGCTCAACCGCAGCACCGGCGAGTTCAATCTCGTCGCCTCGACGGGCTTCGTGGTCAAGACCGCCGGCGGGGTCCCCATCGACGCCCGTCCCGGCGCGACCGCCGTCCACGCCGTCGCCGCCGGGGACCTGGCCTACCTCGTGCAGTCCGGTCCCACCGGAACGTCGGTGTACCTCGTCGGGCAGGCCACCGTCGAGACGGCGACCGACGTGGCCGCGCGGGTGAAGCCGCGGGCCTTCCGCGCGATGGCCCAGCCGGTCTCGTCGGCACCGGGTGCCACCGCCTCGGCCGACGGCGAGCTGTGGATGCTCGCCGGCGCGGGTCAGAGCCGGGTCGTGCGCCAGTTGAGCGTGCCGCCGCACAGCAGCGCGGGCGCCGTCCTGACCCCCACTGACCACGGGACCGTGACCGGTCCCGCCGCGCTGGAGGCCGCTACCGCCCCGGACGGGTCCGCCGTCGCCGGCGTCGCGTCCTCGGATGCGATCCGGTTGTTGGGCCCGGGGACGCCGACGGTGCGGTTCCACGCCCCGACCGGGCTGAGCAACATCCTGCCGGCCAGCAATGCCCAGGGCCGGCTGTCCTGGCTGCTGCACGGCAGCGACGGCTGGTACGCGGTCTCGGTGCGCACCGACGGCAGCGGCCTGTTGGGTCCCGTGCGCCTCGACGGCGTCGATCGGACCGCGTCGCTCATCCCGCCGGCGTACAGCCAGGGCAGCCTCTACACGATGGACGCGACCAGCGGCCGGCTCTTCCGCATCCCCGGCTCCCAGCATGCCGAGACCATCCAGGGCACGCCGTCCTACCCCGTCGTCACCCAGGACGGCCGCCGCGTCGAGGCGGCCGGCTTCACCGACCCGTCGGTCCTCGCTCGCGGCCCGCGAGTGATCTTCAACGATCCCGACCACCTCGACGCTCTGGCCGTATTCACCGACGGCAGCCACGCGCCGGTGACGATCGAGAAGTCCGCCGCGGTCTCGGTGAACGCCTCGGACAGTGCCGAGGCCCTGACGCGCACCCGCAACCAGACCCGCACCAGTAACCGCGCGCCGGTCGCCACCGGGAAGCGGCAACCCAACCCCGTCAACAACCAGATCGACTGCCGGGGCACGCAGCAGAAGCCGCACATCCCGACCATCACCGGCGCCGACCCCGGCTCGACAACGGTCCTGCTGACCTGGACCTACCCGCTGCTCGACCCGCAGGACTGTGTGCCGTCGACCTACGTCGTCTCCATCCAGTTGCTGAGTCCGACCGCGCCGTCGCCGCCGGGTTCGGTGCGCGTGCAGGGCCAGGAGAGCGTGAACCTCGCCGGCCTGTTCCCGTCGACCCAGTACTCGATCACCGTCACCGCCTACATCAACAGCCAGGGCACGACGTCGCCGGCGCAACGCATCACGACCGGGCCCGCCGGCCCCGCCGCGCCGCGCAACGTCACCGCCAGCACGGACGACAACGGCACCTGGTCGGTCAACTGGGCCTCCTGCGGGTCCGTCCAGGACGGGTGCGTGCCCGCAGCGTCGTGGCGCGTGGTCCCGGAGTTCTGCGACGGACAGGGCCTGGCCGCCGCGCCGGCACCGATCTCGGTGATCGCCGACCCGACCTCGGTGGCCCAACCACCGGCCCAGCTGCAGGGCGGGGACGCGTTGCTCGGGCGAGGTCTGCGCTTCCAGGTCGAGGGCATCGGCGACGGGGGTCAGGTCGGCGACCCGTCCGCGTACACCGCGTGCACGTACAGCTGGTCGCGGCCGATCGCCGCCGACATCTCGCTGCACGCCAGCACGGCGGCGAGCAACGTCCAGCTCGGGGGCACCACGACCGCCACCGCGACCCTGGACCTGGGTCCGGACCCGATACGCGCGGCGGGCGGAGCCGGCGCGCAGTTCACCTACACACTGAGCAGCGGCAACTCCGTCGTGCGCACGATCAGCGCGACGAGCAGCACCTCGGTCACCTTCGCCGGCATAGCACCGGGACAGAGGTACTCGGTACAGGCGACGGTCACCCCGCCCCGTCATCCCGGCAACGCCTTGACAGTGCCCTCCGTCGACGTCCCCCAGGCCACGGCCCAGTGGCCGGCGGTCGCGATGCACGTCCAGTCGGTCACCGACCAGGGCTCGGCCGCGGCCGGAGTGGTGCTGGGGTTCACCGGCATCGCCAGCGCACGCGCGCGCGGCGAGACCTTCGACCTCGTGAACAGCTCGCTGTCGTGCGGCAACGCGTCCCGTGCCCTCGACGCAACCGGTTTCGATCCGGCGTCGACGCTGAAATTCACCATTGACCGCACCCAGTACTACGGCTCCTGCAAGGTCGAGGTGCAGCTCAAACAGGACGACGGGTCGGTGACGGACCCACCGCTGTTCGGCGCGGGGTTCTCGAACGTCGCCTCGGACACGGTGACCATCGACCCCGCATCGTTGGGCGTGAGCGCAGGCGACTTCAGCGCATCCTGGGACGCATCGAGCAGTGACCATTCGCAGGTCGCGGTGAAGTACTCCGGCGGCGACCCGCTCTTCCCGCTCGCGTCCAACTTCTCGGTCAGCGTCACCGACCCGCACGGCACGACCTGCGGCGGTTACAGCGGTGACGGCTCGCTGCACCCTGTGACGGTGCCGCAGTCGTGCGTCGACGCCGACGGGCAGAGCGGCGACAACTGGACCGTCACCGTCAGCTTCTCCTTCCTCGGCACCGACCGTGGGCCGTACACGGTCACGGGCATCACCGGCGGTCCGGCACCCACCTATCACCCCCCGATGTGCGACGTGAACGCCGCGAACCTCACCGCCGCCTGGTCCGGCACGGCGTCGGCGCCCACCGTGGACGTCGACGCGGCAGACGCAGCTGCGGTGGGCAACTGCACCGGCTGGACCTACACGGTCGTCAGCCCCACCCCGACGGACTGCGGAACCGGTGACGCGGGGTCGGCGCCTCCGGTGACCGGCCTGCCGCTCACCTGCTCGGACACGCCGGCCGCCGACGGTTGGAGCGTGTCGATCACCTACAACGACCTGTCCGGAACGGCGCAGACCGCTACCGTCCCCGTGACCGGTTCGCCCCCGTCCTAGCTCCGTCCCGCCCGCGGCGCCCGGCCGGTCGCCGCTCGATCCCGAGGACTCGATCACGAGGAGCACGCCCAGTGTCCAGCCCCCACGACCCCATCTCCCGGGTGGCGCACGACGTCGAGCGCCTGTGCCAGAACATGGCCCAGGTGATCCAGGGCAAGCCGGAGGTGCTGCGCAACGCCGTCGTGTGCCTGCTCGCCGAAGGCCACCTGCTGCTGGAGGACGTCCCCGGTACCGGCAAGACCTCGCTGGCCCGCGCGCTCGCCTCGTCCATCTCGCTGACCTGGCACCGCATCCAGTTCACGCCCGACCTGCTGCCCTCGGACGTCACCGGGGTGTCGATCTACAACCAGGCGAGCGGCGAGTTCGAGTTCAAGAAAGGTCCCGTCTTCGCCAACATCGTGCTCGCGGACGAGATCAACCGCGCGTCGCCGAAGACGCAGTCGGCCCTGCTCGAGGTGATGGAAGAGGGCACGCTCAGCTACGACGGCGCCATCCACCAGATGGCCCGCCCGTTCATGGTGGTGGCGACGCAGAACCCCATCGACATGGAGGGCACCTATGTCCTGCCCGAGGCGCAGCTCGACCGCTTCCTCATGAAGCTCACCGTCGGCTACCCCAGCGCCGAGGCCGAGGCCGAGGTGTTGCGGACGCAGAAGATGGGTCCGACGGCGCCGCGGTTGTCGCCGGTGCTGACCGCGAGCGACGTCGCCGCGATGACCGACATCGTGCAGCACGTCGAGGTTGCGCCCGCTCTCGAGCACTACATCGTCGCCGTCTCGACAGCCACCCGGTCGATGTCGGAGCTGCGCCTGGGCGTCTCACCGCGCGGCAGCCTCGCCCTGCTGCGCGCGGCCCGCGCGTGCGCCGCGGCATCGGGCCGGCCCTACGTCGTGCCCGAGGACGTCAAGGAGATGGCCCCGATCGTGCTCGCCCACCGCGTCATCCTGCAGGCCGATGCCGAACTGCAGGGCCGGACGGGCACCGAACTGATCGCGCGCGCCGTGCAGTCCGTCCCCGTGCCCCGCGCCGTCGCCACCTCCTGAGCGCTGCCGACACGACATGACGAGGTTCGGGATCGCCACGCTGCTGGCTGGTGCCGCAGCACTGGTGCTCGGCCTCGTGCTGGACTGGCTTGCCCTCGACCTGCTCGGACTCGGCCTGCTCGCCGTCGTCGTCCTCGGCTTCTCCGTCGTCGTGCGCCCGTCCCGGCTCGTGATCGACCGGGAGATCCAGCCGCCGCGGGTGCCCAAGGGGTCCCCGGCGATCGCGTTCCTCACCTTCGGCAACCGCGGCCGGCGCACGATCCCGGTCACGATCGCGACGCAGGCGTTCGGACGGGACCGGGTGCGCACGGTCATTCCGAAGCTTCGCGGCGGCGAGCGCGGAAGCCGCGCCTACCGATTGCCGACCCGGCAGCGCGGCATCTTCGACGTCGAGCCCATCGAGCTGACGCGGCGCGACTCGTTCGAGCTTTTCCGGCACTCGCGGCGCTACGCCGGCACGGAGCGGATCTGGGTCTACCCGCGCGACCTCGGCCTGCCGACGCTGCCGGTGGGCCAGAACCGCAACCTGGAAGGCCCGTCGTCCGAGCTGTCGCCGCAGGGCACGGTGACCTTCCACCGGTTACGCGAGTACCACGACGGCGACGACCTGCGGCTGGTGCACTGGCGCTCGTCGGCGCGGGCCGGACGGTTGCTCGTCAAGCACAACGTGGACACCTCCCAGCCGCTCACCGTCGTGGTCTTCGACCAGCGCCCGAGCCTGTACACCGAGGCCTCCTTCGAGGAAGCGGTGGACGTGGCTGCGTCGGTCGTGCTCGCGTCGGCGGCCGACCGCGCGCCGGTCGAGCTGCGCCTGACCGACGGCACGGTCGTCGGCGGCCCCCGGACGCGGGACGCGACACCACTTGTCGACCACCTCACCGGCGTGGCCGCGGACCCCGACGGGGACCTGCGGGCCCAACTGCTGCGGCTGCGGCGGATCCGCGGCGGGGCCACGTCTCTGATCGTCGTGACCGGCGAGCTCGACCGCGCCGATCTGCCGTACGTCGCCGCCCTGCGCCGCCGCTTCGACCGTCTCGTCGTGATCTCGGTCGACCCGGAACGCACGTCCGCGCCGCCGTTCCGCGCGGTGCGGGTGATCGCCGGCCGGGACGCGGACGAGGTGGCCGCGGCCTGGGGCCTGCAGGTGGCGCGATGAGTCGCCGGGCCGTCCCGTTCGCACTGGTGCCGCTCGCCGCGATTGCGTGCGGACTGGCCAGCTCGCCGTGGCTGCGCGTCTTCCCGTCGTCGACGATGTCGCTCCCGCTGTACGGCGCGGCCGTGCTGGGTGTGCTGACGCCGCTGGTCGTGACCGGGATAGGTCTCCGACGGCTTTGGCTCACCGCTCTCATCGACGGGCTCATGTGGGTCTTCTACACGCTGCTCGTCGTGCTGCACGAGACCACCGGATACCACGACCTTTACGCCGGCCTCGCGCACGGCCCGGCGCAGATCCTGTCCTACGCGCTACCCCTGGTCACGCCGCGCACGCTGCTGGTGGCGCCGGTCGCGCTGTGCTGGCTGGGCGGTGCCGTGTTCGGCGAGTGCATCGGCCGGTCGTGGCACTCGGTGGTGCCGTACGCCACCCTGCTCGTGACCTTCGGGCTCGCCTACGCAGGGTCGGCGCGCGGTATCACCAGCGTGTCCACCGGTCGGCGCACCGACGTCCTGCTCGGTGCCGCCCTGTTGCTGACGCTGCTGCTCATGCGCGCCTGCCAGGCCTGGATCGAGCAGGATCTCGACTCCGAGTCGACGCAGCCCGACGGTCTGCTCCCGTTGCGCGGTCTGGTGGTCGGCGGCGTCGTCTCGCTCGTGGTCGCGCTGGCCGCGGCCGGCGTGACGGCGGCGGCTTTCACCGGACCGCCGGCACGGCCGGGGCGCAAGCCGCCGCTGAACAACGACCGGCCGCTGAGCCCGGTGGCGTTCATCGCCGGGCTCCGGCCCGACCGGCCCACCTCGTCAGGGACCCCGGTGTTCCGCGTCAGCGTCGACCGCGCGACGTCGAACTACATCGCGATCGCCGACACCGACCTGTACGACGGCGACGGCTGGTCCTTCATCCGGACCTTCCGGCCCTCGGGCGGCACCGTCCCGGCCGAGCCCGACCCCACCCTGAGCGCACCCGGTCCCGCCGTCGACCAGACGTACACGATGTACCGCAGCGCGCTGATGGGCACGCCGTGGTTGCCCTTCCTGTACCGCCCGGTCCAGATCAACGGCACGTCCGTCGACGTCGACACCGGTAGCGGCATGATCGTGCCCTCCGGGCGGTTGAGCGCGGGAGCGCACTACACCGTGCGGTCCACGGCGACACCGACCTCGTTCGACGCTCTGAGGGGGACGCCGGTCATCGCCACCTCGACCCCGCCGAGTTACCTGTTCGTGCCGAGCGAGGTCAGCCGATCGTTGGGCACCGTGGTCACCTCCCTGCAGAACGAGACCCACACCGCGAGCGCTGACCGGGTCGCGTTCCTGCAGGCCCTGACCCGCGACCTGCGGACGAACTACGCCCTGAGCGGTGGCGTGGCGCGACCCGGCACCGGCACGACCACCGCAGTGCCGTCACCGTCGTCGTCGCGTGCGGCCCCGCGATCGTCGGGTTCGGTGCACCGGTTCGTCGCGCCCGCCCCGTCCGGGACCCGGCCGACCTCGCACCCGACCACCCCGGCGAAACCCGCCCGCTCCATCGCGTCGTCACCGTCGCCCGCGCCGACCACGCGCCCCAGCAGTGGCGGCACCGGCTTCGCCAACGTGCTCGCGGCCATCCTCGGTCCGACACGCTCGGCGACCCCCGAGCAGTACGCGACCCTCGTCGCCCTCGTGGCGCGCCAGATCGGGGTGCCGGCACGGCTGGTCACCGGATTCCGGGTCACAACCCCCGGCCACCGCCCGACGATGAGCGCCGGCGCCCACACCGTCACGACCTCCGAGTCGTGGACCTGGGTCGAGATCCCGGTACAGGGAAAGGGCTGGGTCGTCCTGGACGCCTCCCCCGGCACGTACGGCTCGCAGCGCACCCCACCGAGCCAGAGCGCCCGGCCGTCCCCGAGCCCGACGCCGACGCTGACCCCGAACGGTCTCGTCACCCAGTCGGCGCGCAACGGACACGCCGTGGCGCCGAAGAGCCGCGTCCCGGACCACCGACGTCTCGGCGGGCCGGAACTCGCGCTGATCGTCCTGCTGTGCGTGCTGGTGGGACTGCTGTTCGTGGTGCTGGGTCTGTTGACGCGCAAGTGGCTGCGCGTGCGCCGGCGACGCCGGCCGGGCGATCCGCGCGCCCGCCTGATCGGGGCCTGGCGCGAGAGCCTCGACGTCTTGCAGGAGTCGGGCCTGCCCGACCTCTCCACGCTCACCAGCGCCGAGGTCGCCACCCGGGCCGGCGAGCACTTCGGCGGCGAGACCGGCGCGCAGGCCCGCTGGATCGGTGACCGCGCGAACGCGGCGATCTTCAGCCCCACGTCGTGGGTCACCGACGACCAGGCCGACGCCGTGTGGCGCGCGCATGTCGTGCTGCGTCGTGCGGTGCGGCGCCAGCTGACCGTGCCGGCACGGGTGCGTTCCGGACTCAGCTACCACCGGCCGCGCCGACGGTCGGCGGTTGCCGGACCCCGGGCGTGGGCCGATACCCACGGGCGCGGCGGGAAGGACCTGCGCCGCAGGCGCCGAGGGCGGCGGCGCGTGCACTGACCCTCCGTCACAGGTGTCCGGTGATCGCGGCGCGCTCGCGGTAGGCGTCGAGCAGCGCGTGGACGTAGCGCAGGTCCCCGACCGGCCGCCTGGTGGCGGGCAGCTCGACCGGCCCGGCGTGGGTGAGGGCGACCAGGCGCCCGGCGGATCCGGGAGCGCCGGACTCGAAGCGCGCTTCGAAGGCGAGCACGTCCGACCAGGGCAGCTCGGTGCGTCGCAGCCACGACCGCGACCGCAACCGCCGCTCGTCGACCACGAGTCGCGCGGCGCCGGAGCGGATCGTCACGCTCGGACTGAGCGAGCCCGGATCCAGCCGGAGATCGCTGAACCGGGTCTGCTGCTGCGGGGCGGGCGGCACCCGGAAGGCCCACGTCGGCACGGCCGTCGCGGCCGGCTGCACCGCGGTCCCCGCCGGCGGTACCGCGTAGCGCCGCTCGCCGGTTCGGTCGGGGTCGACGTCGCTAGGCGGCTCCGCAGGCGTGGTGCTCACCGGGTCGTCACTGTCGCCGTACCCGGCATCGCGCCAGGGCACGAGTGGCAACGGTCCGGCCGGCTGTTCCGGCTGCCCACCATTTGTACCGGATGGTACAGAGGCTCGAGGCGGCGGTGGTGGCAGGTCCGGCACCGCCGTCCAGATACCGAGCAGCGCCGCAGCAGGGTCGCGCTCGGTCTGCCCTTCCGCGGGTGGCGGCAGGGGTTCGGGCGGCAGGGGTTCGGGCGGCAGGGGCTCGGGCGGCGGGGGGACGTCGACCACCACGCGCTCGACGACCTGGTGTTCGAGTACGAGGTGGCGAGGTCCCGGTGTCGTGGACTCGGCCGTCGTCGGATCCGGTGACGTGGCTCCCGGCGCGATCACTTCCGCCGGCGCGGAGTCGGGTTCCGGTTCCGGCTCGGGATCCGGTTGGTCGTGGTGGCGCGTCAGCGTCGGTACGGACCACTCGTCGTCGGGAACCGGGGTGTCGTCGATCGCCTCGGGTGCGGCGTGTCGCGACACCTCGGCCGGGGCCGCCGCCAGCGGTGGCGGGGGCCGCCAGGTCGTCCGGTCCGCCACCTGGTCGGGCAGCACCGGGACAGTACGCGTCGGCGGCTGCTGCGACGGTGCCGGCGGCGGCACGGGCGGCGGTGGCATGGACGGCGGTCGGCACGGACGGCGGCGCTGGTGGGGACGGCGGCGCCGCCTGCGACGCAGGGGCGGAGTAGCGCGGAACGGTCACCGTCGACGGCCGCTGTGACACCGGTGCGGAGTTGTTGCGGCTGCGGGACGCTGGAGCCACCTGGAACCGCAACAACGCGATCGGGAACCGGAACCGCGGCACGGTGGGCCGCTTCCGGCACCCGCCGCGCGACAGGCGGGCCGGCGAAACCGCGGCCGGGCGAGCCGGGATCGCGGATGACGAACTGCGTGCGCGGCCAGCCCTGGTCGACCTCGATACCGGCCAGCTCGGCGGCGAACTCCGCCGCGGTGGGCGGCCGCTGCTCCTTGTTCTTCGACATCGCGAGGAGCAGCAGGTCCGACAGCTGGGACGGCACCGCGGGGGCGCCGATGGGCTGCACCGGATCGCGCAGGATCCGCAGGATCACCGACGCGGGCGACTCGCCGTCGTAGGCGCGGAAGGCCGAGCGCCCGGCCACGAGCTGGTACAGCGTGGACGCCAGCTCGTACACGTCGGTGGCGGGGGAGGTCGCGCGTCCCTCGAGCAGCTCCGGCGCCGCGTGCAACGTGGTGAAGTCGAACAGCCCCGCGGTCGTCTGGGTGGAGGACTGCAGCATGGCGACGCCGAAATCGGCCAGTGCCGGCTCGCCGTACTCGGTCACCAGGATGTTCTGCGGTTTGACGTCGCGGTGCAGGATCTCGGCGCGATGCGCCGTCTCCAGCGCCCCGGCGATCTTGATGCCGAGGGCGACGACCCGGGCCGGGGGCACGCCGGGACCACCCTGGGCCCGTGGGGCGACCGAGCCGGTGCAGAGTTCGAGTACGAGGACCGGCCGGCCGTCGTCGGCCCGGAACGTCCGGTAGAGCGTGACGATGTTGGGGTGCGAGCTGACCGCACCGAGCGCGACCGACTCCCGCTCGAACGACTCGAGCGCGCGCGGTGATGCGTCGCGGACGTTGAGCAGCTTCAGCGCCACGTAGCGGTCGGTGCCGAGTTCCCGCGCCCGGTACACCGTCGACAGGCTTCCGACGCCGATCTCGACGATCTCGGTGAAGCCGGGGAAGAAGTCGTCGGATGCGGCCTTCGATCGACGCTTGAGCGCCACGCTGACCTCCCGTCGACCCCCCGAGGAGGGTAGCGAACGCCGCGACGGCGTCCCGACGACGTGAGAAGCTGGCGCCGTGCGCCCGACCTATCCTCCGGCGAGCGCCCTCGCGGCGTTGCTCGCCGGGGCGGGCATCACCCATTTCGCCTTTCCGGCCTTCTACGACGCCATGATCCCCGAGCAGTTGCCGGGCGCGGCCCGCACGTGGACACGGGGATCCGGCGCGGTCGAACTCGCGGTCGCCGGCGCCGTGCTGGCGCCGCGCACCCGTCGCCACGGCGCGCTCGCCGCGGCCGCGCTGTTCGCCGGCGTGCTGCCCGCGAACGTCAAGATGGCCCTCGACGCCCGCCGCAGCGATTCCGCGCCCTACCGCGCCGGGACGATCCTGCGGTTGCCGGCGCAGCTGCCGCTGATCACGTGGGCGCTGGAGGTACGCCGCCGCGCCCGGTAAGACGAGGCTCAGTCGGCCATCGCCGGCTGCGGGGCCTCGTCGAGCAGGTACGCGGTGCGTCGAGCCGACGCGACCGCGTGCCGTCCGGTCGTCGCCGCCCCGAGCAGCAGCACCAGCAGGCCCGACACCGCAACGATCACCCATGCCGCGCGGCTGGCCGGCACGAAGCCGGTCCTGATCGAGCCGGTGAGACCGGACGCGAGCACCGAGCCGATGATCGCGACCCCGAGCGTGGCGCCGACCTGCCGGCTGGTCGAGGCGACCGCGGCCGCGACGCCGGCCTGCTCGCGGGGCATGCCCGAGACCGCGGTGTTGGTGATCGGCGCGTTCACCAGGCCGAAGCCCGAGGCGAAGACGACGTAGCTCAGGATGAGCAGCGGGTAGGACTCGGTGGCGCTGAGCGGCACCAGTAGCGCCGCGCCGGCCAGCAGCAGCACACCCGCCAGGACGAGCGGCACCCGTGGCCCGCGGGCGCCGACGATCCGTCCCGAGATCGGGGCCAGCACCATCGCGGCCACGGCGATCGGCAGCGTGCACACCCCCGCGACGAGCGGGCTGAGGCCGCGCACCTCCTGCAGGTACAGCGTGTTGAGGAACAGGAAGCCGGCGTAGCCGCCGAAGGCGCAGATCGCGATGACGGTGGCGCCGCTGAACGGGACGGAGCGGAAGAAGCGCAGGTCCAGCAGCGGGTCGACGCGCCGCGGCTCGTACACCAGCAGCGCGACCAGCGCAGCGGCGGCGACGGCGGCTGCCACCAGCGTCTGCGTCGACGACCAACCGGCGCGCGGCGACTCGATGATCGCGTAGGTGGCACCGCCCAGGATCGCGATCACCAGGGCCTGTCCGACCGGGTCCGGGCGCCGCGCCCGCGTCGCGCGGGACTCCGGCACGAACAGCGTCGTGAGCACGATGGCGGCCAGCCCGATGGGGACGTTGATCCAGAAGATCGCCCGCCAGTCGACGGCGTCGATGAGCGTCCCGCCGACGATCGGTCCGAGGCCGAACGAGATGCCGACGACGCCGCCCCACACACCTATCGCCTGGGCCCGTTCACGTGGCTCGGTGAAGGTGTTGGTGATGATCGACATTGCGACGGGGTTGAGCATCGACCCGCCCACCGCCTGCAGCCCGCGGAAGGCGATCAGCCAACCCAGCGACGGCGCGAGGCTGCAGAGCAGCGAGCCCAGCACGAACACCGCGAGCCCGATCCGGAACACGCGTCGCCGCCCGAGCCGGTCGGCGGTCGAGCCGGCGAGCATCAGCAGGCTGGCCAGCACGACGGTGTAGGCGTCGATGGTCCACTGCAGATCGGTCAGTGACGCGTGGAGATCGCGGTGGATCGAGGACAGCGCGATGTTGACGATCGTGTTGTCCATGCCGACGATCAGCAGGCTCATGCAGCAGATCGCCAGGACGAGCAGTCGTCGGCGTCGGCTGAGTTCGCTCATGACCTCGACATTACTTAGCCAGGCTAAAGATCTGTCGCGGCCGCTCAGGTCTCGTTGCCCAGGCCGGCCGACACCTGCAGTTCGTCCTCGCGCTCGGCGCGGTCGAGCTCGTCGAGTTCGGGTTGCGTGCTCGTCCCGGCGTCGGCGTCCTGCAGCGCGCGGTGCACGGTCGAGAGCACGACGGCGGCGACGACGACGGCGCCGGCACCCAGCAGGAACGGCAGCATGGCGTTGCCGTCGGAGCTGACGAGCTTGCTGGCCACGAACGGGGCCAGGCCGCCGCCGATGAACCGGACGAAGCCGTAGGTCGCCGAGGCCACCGGCCGCTCCACCGGGGCGATGCTCATGACCGCCGTGGTGACCAGGGTGTTGTTGACGCCGATGAACGCTCCCGAGACGATCACCGCGGCGATGACGGTGGGCTTGGAGTCCCACCAGATGGCGATGACGGCGAGGTCGGCGGCCATCAGGACGAAGTTGCCGTACAGCGTGCCAGCGGTGCCGAAGCGCGCCCGCAGCGCCGGCGCGCCCCAGATCGCGAACAGCGCGACGAGCACGCCCCAGCCGCAGAACACCAGTCCGAGCTGCTGCGGGGTGATGGGCCGCATCAGGAACGGCGAGTAGCCGAGCAGCGTGAAGAAGCCCCAGTTGTAGAGCAGGCCGACGACGCTGGTGGTGGCCAGGGCGCGGTGTCGCAGCGCGAGCAACGGCTCGCGCAGCCGTTCCCGCCTGGCCGGCTTGGGCGTGCTCGGCAGCAGGAACACGGTGGCCACGAGCGCGATCGCCATCAACGCGGCCACCCCGAAGAACGGGCCACGCCGGCTGATCGAACCGAGCTCCCCGCCGAGCAGCGGGCCGAGGGCGATGCCGACTCCGAGCGCGGTCTCGTACAGGATGATCGCGCCGGCAAAGCCGCCGGTCGCGGAGCTCACGATCACGGCGAGCGATGTCGCGATGAACAACGCGTTGCCGAGACCCCAGCCGGCGCGGAAGCCGACGATGCCGTCGATGGAGTTCGCGGTCCCGGCGAGCGCCGCGAACGCCACGATGAGCACCAGGCCGGCGATCAGGGTCCGCTTGGCGCCGAGCCGACTCGACACCCAGCCGGTCACGAGCATGGCCACCGCGGTGACGACGAGATAGCTGGTGAACAGCAACTCGACCTGGCTGGGCGAGGCATGCAGCTTCTGCGACAGCGCCGGCAGAATCGGGTCGACGAGCCCGATGCCCATGAAGGAGATGACGCAGGCGAACGCGACCGCCCAGACCGCCTTCGGCTGGCGGAACGGGCTGGACGGTGGGGTGGGATGGTTCATGATCGGTTCCTCGATGACGCACCGGTGGGACCGGTGGACGGCGTGGTGGGCGGCTCGTCGGTCGGCTGGACAGGTGGCTTGGTCGACCGGGGCTCGGCCTCGAGCAGCCGCTCCAGGGCGGGGACGGCGGCGACGAGCAGGCGCTGGTCGGTGTCGCTGAGCTGCGACAGGCGCTCGCGCAGGATCGCGGCGCGCGCGTCGTGCCGCTCGGTCAGCACGGCACGGCCGGCGTCGGTGATGCGCACGAGCGCGGCCCGGCGGTCGGTCGGATCCGGGACCCGTTCGGCGAGCCCGGCGTCGGAGAGCCGGTTGACGAGCAGCGTGACACCCGGCTGCGTCATGGCCTCGCGCCTGGCGAGGTCCGAGACGCGGAGCGGGCCCTCTGCGGCCAGCCGGTCCAGCGCGGTGATCGTCGAACTCGACAGCTGCGTCGGCGTCTGCCGGCGCAGCCAGATGACGAGCCTGTCGACCGCGGCGCCGAACGCCCGCACGTCCGGCATCGGAATACCCATGAGCCAACTATATAAGCTGGTTATGCAGATTGCCACCATGATCCGGGACCGGTTCCGGGACGTCGGCACCCGCCGATGCCGCGAGCCGGACACGGCGGGCATGATCCTCGGCGTGGGTCCCGCCTCCGCTCACGACGAGCTCGACCAGCACGTCCGTCGCGAGCTGGTCGCCGTCGACGACGCTCCCGGCGGCACCACCACCGGCGCCCCCGTCGGCCCCGCCGACCCCGACCTGCTGACGCTGTTCGACGCCATGGCCGGCAGCCGGCTGCTCGACATCCACGCGCGCCGCCAGCGCGAGGTCGGCCGCGGCTTCTACACGATCGGTTCGGCCGGTCACGAGTCCAACGCCTACGTCGCCGAGGCCCTGTGCCCGACCGACCCGGCGCTGCTGCACTACCGCTCCGGCGGGTTCTTCCTGCGGCGCGCGCTGCAGGCCGGCCGCAGCCTGGACGCCGCCTTGCGTGCGGTGCTGCAGAGCACGCTGGCCAGCGTCGACGACCCCGCCTCGGGCGGGCGGCACAAGGTCTGGGGCGATGCGGGCCTGGCCGTGATCCCGCAGACGTCGACCATCGCCTCGCACCTGCCGCGGGCCCTCGGCGTCGCGATGTCGGTCAGCCGGGCGCGTCGCCTGCGGGTCGAGGCGCGCTGGCCGCGCGACGCGGTGACGGTGTGCAGCTTCGGCGACGCCAGCATCAACCACTCGACCGCGGTCGGGGCGCTGAACGCCGCCGGGTACACCGTGGCGCAGGGCCTCCCGCTGCCGCTGCTGTTCGTGTGCGAGGACAACGGCATCGGCATCTCCGTCGCCACGCCGGCGGGCTGGGTCGCCGCCGCCGCGCAGCGTCCCGGCATCGAGTACGTCGCCGCCGACGGCGACAACCCGGATGCCGCTCGTGCGGCGGCGCGACGGGCGGCCGAGTTCGTGCGCACCTCACGCCGCCCGGCCCTGCTGCACCTGCGCACGGTCCGCTACCTCAGCCACGCCGGCAGCGACGTCGAGACCGCGTACCGCACGGCCACCGAGCTCAGCACCGACCGCACCCGCGACCCGCTCGTCGCGCTCGCCCGGCGGATCGGCGGCGGCGCCGCGCTGGCCGAGCGCTACGACGGCATCTCGTCGCGGCTGGACGAGCTCCACGAGCAGCTGGCCGGCACGCCGACGTTGACCACCGCGGGCGACATCGTCGCCCCGCTGGCCCCGCGGCGCGCGCGGCGGATCGCCGGCGACGCCGTAGTGATCGCCGACACCGCGCGGCGGACCGAGGTGTTCGGCGGCAAGCTGCCCGAGGACGCCGGGCCGATGACGCTGGCCCAGAGCATCAACGCCGCGCTGACCGACGCCCTGGCCGCGCGCCCGGAGATGCTCGTGTTCGGCGAGGACGTCGGGCGCAAGGGCGGCGTCTACGGGCTGACCCGCGGCCTGGCGCAGCGCTTCGGCGCCGCCCGGGTGTTCGACACCCTGCTCGACGAGCAGTCGATCCTCGGCTACGGGCTCGGCCTCGGGGTGTCGGGCATGCTGCCGGTGCCCGAGATCCAGTACCTCGCCTACCTGCACAACGCCGAGGACCAGCTGCGCGGCGAGGCGGCGTCGCTGAGGTTCTTCTCCAACGGCGCGTACACGAATCCGATGGTCGTGCGCGTCGCCGGATTGGCGTACCAGAAGGGCTTCGGCGGCCACTTCCACAACGACAACGCCGTCGGCGTGCTGCGTGACATCCCGGGGCTCGTCGTCGCGGTGCCGTCCCGGCCCGAGGACGCCGCGCCGTTGTTCCGCTCCTGCCTCGCGGCCGCGCGCGTCGACGGCCAGGTCAGCGTGTTCCTCGAGCCGATCGCGCTGTACCACGAGCGCGACCTGCACGAGCCGGGCGACAAGGGCTGGCTCGGGGCCTACAACGCCCCGGATTCCGCCGGCGACCATGCGCCGATCGGCAGTGGCCGCGTGCACGGCGACGGCCGCGACCTGACCATCGTCACCTTCGGCAACGGCGTGCGGATGAGCCTGCGCGTGGCCGCCCGGCTCGAGCGCGAGGGCCACGGCGTCCGGGTGCTCGACCTGCGCTGGATCGCCCCGCTGCCGGTCGAGGACATCCTGCTCAATGCCGCCGCGACCCGCCGCGTGCTGGTGGCGGACGAGACGCGGCACGCCGGTGGCGTCGGCGAGGGCGTGCTGTCCATGCTGGTCGAGCGCCGCTTCCCCGGGCGGATGGCCCGCGTCGCGAGCCGCGACACCTACATCCCGCTCGGCGACGCCGCACAGCACGTGCTGCTCGACGAGCACGAGATCGAGACCGCCGCGCGCGCCCTGCTCGCCCGCTGAGTCCCCTGGCGAGTTGTCCCGGCTATCCAGCGTCAGGCACGTGAGATAGGCCGGACAACTCGCGCGGCGGCGGCCTCAGCGGCGGCGGCGGCAGCGGCGAACTCGGCCAGCAGAGGCTCCAGTTGCTCCGGGTCACGGAGGAAGACGTGCCGCAGGTCGCCCGGCTGCCGCTCGTAGAAGTTCGTCCACCCTTGGGACAGGACGAGATCCTCGGCGGCGAGCTGCTGCCGGAAGTCCTCGGGCAGGTCGCGGTAGCGCAGCTCGCGCCGGGCGTAGCGGAAGTAGGAGTACATGCGCTCGGAATGCGCGTTGTCGAGGCCGAACACGAGCGACAGCGTGAACTTGGGTGCTTCCTGGTTACGGCTCACCACACCGCCGTCGACCCGGCGTCCCGCGTGGTACATCCGCTCGTCGAAGACCAGCAGGTCGCCCACCTCGGCCTTCCAGGCGAGCGGGATGCGCCGCTCCTCGGCGCTGAAGCGGCGGTTGGGCTCGTCCTGCGGCCCGACGACGGTCTGACCGTGCCGCTTCTCGACGGCATCGACGTAGGCGTGGTCCATCTCGATCGGCGAGGCGTGCGACCCGGCCATGATCCCCATCGCGGCGTTGTCGGCCTCGAGGTACAGGATCGCCTTCACCACGCCGAAGGGAACCGCCGGGTCGGCCCAGTCCGGCGCCTCGCTGGCGTCGTGCGCCCGGTGCACGCTGTCGCGGTGCCAGCCGAAGGTGTCGTGGCGGTAGTGCAGGTCCGACACCTGCAGGAAGCGCACGTCCGGCCCGACCGCCTCACGGACGGCGCCGAGGACGCGCGGGTCGAACAACACACCGCGGGTGCTGGCGATCGCGTTCGTCGCGTCCACCCGGGTGTACTTCACGCCGTCGGTGATGTCGGCGTCGGCCTTGAAGATCTCGGCCAACCGAGAGCACTCCTCGTTCGAGAACGCGTTGCGGAACACCGTGAAACCGTTCTCGCGCAGCGCATCGGCGTGCGCGAGCCGGGGACCGGCGACCGGCCGCGGGCCGGGCGTTGGCCGCCGTGCCGGGGCGGCGTCGGTGCCGCCGGTCAGCCGGTCGCGCACGCGGGCCAGCGCGGCGGCGGGGTCACGGGCGACGCGTCGCGCGCGCTTGACGTTGAGGTGGGTGACGGTGCGGACGCGGCCCAGTAGGTCGTCGGATGCGGCCATGGTGTCTCCTTCGAACGGTGGGACCTGCCGCCGCTCAGGACGGCAGGCGGAGGTAGCCGGACGTGGACGCGGTGCCGAGCAGGTGCATCCGCCCGCCGTCGGCGAGGTAGCCGCGTACGGCGGCCTCGACGCCCGGCCACTTCCTGTCGCCGAAGTCGTCCATCACGGCGATGCCGCCGGGGACCAGGATGTTCTCGACCCAGCGGAGGTCCTTCCCGACGCCGTCCTCGTAGTGGTCACCGTCGATGACGACGACGGCGTAGCGCCGATCGGCCGCGACGGCCTGCACCTCGGCGTCGGTCGAGAGGCCAACCAGGACGCGGACGTCGGACTCGGCGAGACCGAACTCTGCAAAGTTGGCCCGGACGACCGGCTCGACGACAGGCGCCCCGCTGGGGTCGGCGAACGACACCTTGCCGCCCTGCAGCTGCGAGCCGGACAAGGGGTCGACGACGGTCAGCTCACGGAACTGCCCGGCGCGGCGGAAGGAGCGCAGCAGGGCCGGCGAGAACAGGCCGTAGAGCGTCCCGATCTCGAGCACCGGTCCGTCCGGCGGCACGAGCAGCGGCGGGACGACGAGCTTGCCGAGGATGTTGTACGTCGAGCCGGCGATCCGACCGATGCCGCGCGCCTCGGCGTCGAGCAGGGTGAGATAGGCCTGCCCCAGCCGCCACCGGACGTCGGCTGCAGGTGTGGCGGTGAGCTGCTCGATCTGACCGGCGAGGGTCGCGAACCGGCGCGGGTTGAGCCGGCGATCGGCGCCGGCGCGCCCGTGGACGAGGACCTGCAGGCTGAACTCCAGGTCGGCGTCGCGTTTCGTGCTCTCGGCGACGCGGCGATCGACCTCGGCCGCGATCATCGCGCGCAGCCGCGGCGAGTCGAGCACCGAGTCGGTGGCAGCGTCCCGACCGCGCCGCACCGTGCGCGCCAGTCCTGTCCGTAATCCGCCCGTCGTCACGAGCCCGAAGCTAGGAGCGCCGTCTTAACGGTGGGCGGCAATGACCTGACCGGGGCGTGACGCGCGGTCGGCAGCGCGGCGTCGCGGCGCCTGTGTTGATGGCGGCCCTCAGCGGCGCGAGAGCACCCGGTCCAGCGCGGCGAGGCCGGCGTCGATCTCGTCGATCGACACCGTGAGCGCCGGGCGCACGCGCAGGGCGCTCGTGCCGCAGCCCAGCACCAGCACGCGCTCGTCCTCCCGCAGCCGGGTGACGATCTCGTCGCGCTCGGCCGCCGTGGGCAGGGTGAACGCACACAGCAGGCCACGGCCGCGGACGTCGCGCATCTGCGGGTGCTTCTCCGCCAGCGCCTCGAGCCCGACGCGCAGGTGCGTGCCGACGAACGCGGCGCGGTCGATGAGCTTCTCGCGCTCGATGACCTCGAGGATGCGGGTGGCCCGCACCATGTCGGTCAGGTTGCCGCCCCAGGTGGAGTTGATACGCGAGGACACCGCGAACACGTTGTCCTGCACCTCGTCGACGCGCCCGCCGGCCATGACGCCGCAGACCTGCGCCTTCTTGCCGAACGCGATGACGTCCGGTTCGACGCCCAGCTGCTGGTAGGCCCAGGCGGTGCCGGTCATGCCGACGCCGGTCTGCACCTCGTCCATGACGAACAGCGCGTCGAACTTGCGGCACAGCCGCTGCATCGCCTGCAGGAACTGCGGGCGGAAGTGGTTGTCGCCGCCCTCACCCTGGATGGGCTCGGCGATGAAGCAGGCGATGTCGTCGGGGTTGGCCTCGAATGCGGCCCGCGCCGCAGCGAGCGCCTGCACCTCGGCGGCCTCGACGTCGTCATGGCCGTTGATCGACGGCGACGGGATGCGCGGCCAGTCGAACTTGGGGAAGCGCGCGACCTTGGCGGGGTCGGTGTTGGTGAGGCTCATCGTGTAGCCGCTGCGGCCGTGGAAGGCCTTCTCCAGGTGCAGCACCTTGGTGCCGAGCGCCGGGTCGAGGCCACGGGCCTCGTTGAGCCGGCTCTTCCAGTCGAAGGCGACCTTGAGCGCGTTCTCGACGGCCAGCGCACCGCCGTCGACGAAGAACAGATGCGGCAGGGCGGGGTCACCCAGGACGCGGGCGAAGGTCTCGACGAAGCGCGCCATCGGCACCGTGTAGATGTCGGAGTTGCTCGGTTTGTTGACCGCGATGCGTCCGAGCTCGGCGCGGAAGTGTTCGTCGTCGGCCAGGGCGGGGTGGTTCATGCCGAGGGCGGACGAGGCGAAGAAGGTGAACAGGTCGAGGTAGCGGGTGCCGTCGCGGGCGTCGACGAGGGTCGAGCCGCGGGAGGCGTCGAGGTCCAGAACGAGGTCGTAGCCGTCGGCCAGCATGTGGCGGCCGATGGTCTCGTGGACCTGGGCCGGTGCCGGGTCGGTGGCGTCGGAGGTGCCGACGCTGCGCAGCGAGGTCATGCTGGCAGGGTAGCGGACTATTTCCGGCCGATCAGCCCTGCGACCGGCATATTTCCGGTCCTAGCCTGGTGGGCCGGACCTGTGTTCGAAGAACGTCTGCAGGACGACCGTGGTGCGGGTCGAGACGTCGGCGCGGCGGCGGATCTCGCGGATGAGCTGCTCCAGCGCGGTGGGCGTGGCGACGCGGACGAACAGCACGTAGGCGTCGTCGCCGGCCACGGAGTGGCACGCCTCGATCTCGGGCAGCCCGGCCAGCCGTTCCGGGGCGTCGTCGGGCTGCTTGGGATCGAGCGGTGTGATGGCGATCAGCGCGGCCAGCGGCAGCCCGATCGCCTCGGGGTCGAGCAGGGCGGTGTAGCCGCGGATGATGCCGTCGGACTCCAGCCGGCGCACGCGGGCCTGTACGGCCGACACCGACAGTCCCGTCAGCTCGGCGAGGGAACGCAACGTGCCGCGGCCGTCCGCGGTCAACGCCCGCGCGATCTGGCTGTCGATGGGATCGGTCAGCAGCCGGCGCGACGGCGACCCCTCGGCACCCGCGCTGCCGGTCGCGTCCCGGTCCCCGTTCACCCGGGCGACCCTAGCCGGTGGTACCGACACCCGCCTCGTGCATGCGCGCGGCCACGGCCCGGTCCATGGGGGCGGACGAGGCGGCGAGCGCCGCGACGACCGCGTCCTGGTCGGCGGGGGGTCGGTTCTGGCTGAGCTTGGCCTTGCCCTCGACCCGGGTGACCGTGAGCTCGAGACCGACGATCGCGCGCAGCTGACCGGTCAGGAACGCCTCCGGGGCGTCCCCCGAAGACCACAACGGGGCGCCGTCGGTGCGCTGCGACTCGTGCCGCTCGGTGAGCCGGTCGACGAACGCGCGCAGCCAACCCGGGTCGTCGTGCGCGACGAGACGGCCGTGCACGTGCAGCACCTCGTAGTTCCAGGTCGGGACGACCCGGCCGTGCTCGGCCTTGCTCGGGTACCAGGCCGGTGAGACGTAGGCGTCGGGGCCGGGCAGGATCGCCAGCGATTCCGCCTCTCCGCCGGCGTGCCGCCAGTGCTCGTTGGTACGGGCGACGTGGCCGAGCAGGGCGTGCCGCTCGGCGTCGTAGAGCACGGGCAGCGGCGTGGCGACGAGGCCGTCGGGCGTCGGCGTGACCAGGTGCGCGAAGCCGCCTGCAGACAGCAGCTGCCGCACCGTCTCGTCATCCGGTCGGAAATGGGCGGGGACGTACATCTCAGGCCGCCTCCTCGAGTCCGGGAATCGCGTCGGCCACCACACCGGCGAGCGCGGCGTGGCCGAGCTCGTTGGGGTGGAAGTGGTCGGCGGCCAGCTTGCCGCGCCATGACGACGTGCGCGGATCGCGCAGCTCGGCGACGACGAGACCGAGTTCGGGAGCCAGCCGCAGCAGGATGTCACTGGCCTGTCGCGCCGGCGGCGCGGGGTTGGGCAGCGTGGTGACGATCGCGCCACGCGGGAGACGGCGCAGGATCTGTTCGAAGCGCTCGGGCAGCAGCTTGCGGTTGTGCGGTCGCATGAGGTCGTTCGAACCGATCATCAGGGTGACGAGGTCGGCGTCGAGCGTGTCCAGCACCGGCAGCTGTCGCTCCAGCACGTCGACAGTCTTCGCGCCACTGACACCGAGATTGACCACGGCGTGCTCGCGCCCGGCCGCGGCGAGGCGGTCGCGCAGCTGGCCGACCCAGCCGCGGTCGTAGTCGCCGGCCCCGATGCCCTGCGTCAACGAGTCGCCGAGCGCGACCCAGAGCGGCCGCGCCCCGGCTCCACGGTCGGCCAGAGCAGCGGCGTTCTCGGCTGCCCACGCCGCCGCGAACGGCGCGACGTCGTCCTGCACCCGCGCCACCCCGGGATAGACGCGTCCGGCCCAGGTGACGAAGCGCCCGCGCCGCGGCGGCAGGTTGGAGTAGTCGAAGGTCATCGGTCGCTGCGTCCCCGGCTCGTTCCGCAGACCTGGCTCACGGGACCACCTCGAACAGCACGGTGACCTCGTCCGCCAGGCTGATCGTCGTCCCCGGCAGGATGGTGAACGGGTCGTGCGGGCGCAGCCGCACCGGTTGCTGACCCGGCACGGTCACCAGGGTGCCGTTGGTCGAGCCGAGATCGGTCACCTGCACCAGCCACCCGTCGATGCCGAAGCGGACGTGGCTGCGCGAGATGTCGTTGTTCGGGCTCGGCACCGAGATGACGTGCGAGCCGTCCGGGTCGACGACGAACGGCGCGCGGCCCAGCACCACGTCGCGGTCGAGCGGGATCGCGCCACCGGACGAGAGCAGCAGCCGTCCCATGGTGGGCCGCTGGGTGGCGAACGGCTGCTGCGGCGGCACCGCAGCGCCGCATACCCGGCAGGCGCCCACGACGAACGGCGCATTCAGGTGCCCGTTCTCGCAGAGCACCGCCTGTACCAGCGGCGGCTCGGCGGTGCGGTCGGCCGACTGTGCCGGTGTCGGTGGCGAGACGAACGCCCAGTCCGGTGAGCCGTAACGCGGCTCGTCGTAGCGCGGGCCGGGCGGCCGGCCCGTCCGCGCCACGTCGGTGCCGTCGGCCGGCGCCGGCGAACCCAGCGGTCCGGTGAAGGTGCCCGTCGGACGGTCGTCGAGGAGCGGTCCGACCGCGTCGGCGGTGTACACCGGCTGGGTGCCCGAGTCGTCGTCGGGGACGAAAGCCTCCGGCGCCCGCCAGGGCAGCGAGGGCGCCACCGGTGGCGGCCCCGGTGGCAGCGGGTCCGGTGGCAGCGGGTCCGGTGGCAGCGGGTCCGGGTCCGCGGGGCGGGTGACGATGTCGATCGGCGGCACCGGCGAGGGAGGCGGTTCGGCGGGACCGGAGACCGCGTCCAGCGGCGGCCCGGGCAGCCGGGGCACCGTTTCCGTCGGCGGGGTCGTCGGCGTGGCCGCGACCCCCGGCGCCAGCAACGACAGGGCCGAGGCCAGCGACACCCCGGACGTCATGGGCAGCCGCGGTCCCTGCCCGGACGCCGACGGCGCGAGCAACCGGATCTCGAGCACGCCCGTCACCCGCTGCTCGGTCTGCCCGGCTCCGTCCTCGGCGGCCACCACAAGCGGGTGCGCGGACCCCGGCCGGACGACCTCGGCGCGCGCGTGTCCCCGGGCGACGACGCGCAGCCCGTCGGGCTGGAGCCCCACGGCGGTCAGGCTGCGGGCGCCCTCCAGCCGCTCGAGCAACCCGTCCAACGACTCGCCGGACGACATCGCGGTCCAACACTCGGCGACCGCCGGTCCGGACGGGTCGATCTCGGCCAGCACGATGGCGTGGTCGGACACGAGCGCCGGCCACGACCCGGGGACGTAGAAGATCGTGGGACGTCCACCCGACACCACCGCTTACCGCCCTGCCCTGGTCATGTCGTGGGAGTGGACTGAGCCCCCCATGCCTCGTGGCCCTGCACGCCGTCCGCCTGAAGACCGTCCTGCGCACCGTCGGCGGACTGCGCGTGCTCGACCGTCGACTGGTCCGCGGACGCCTGCGCACCCGGCGCTCCGGCCGCCGGCTGCTCCGGCGCGCCGTTGCTCATGTCCACGACGATAACCGTGACGTTGTCGCGCCCGCCACCGTCGAGGGCCTGCTGCAACAGGCTCTCGGCGGCATCCTTCGGTGTTGTCGCCTGCTGGATCGTCGCGGCGATCGCGGCGTCGTCAACCTCGCCGCTCAGCCCGTCGGAGCAGATGACGAAGCGCTCGTGCGGGCTGGGCACGAAGACCCACAGGTCGGGCATCGGCGCCGGGTCGGTCCCGAGGCAGCGGGTGATGATGTTGCGGCGGGGATAGAACGCGGCCGCCTCGGCACTGATCTGCCCGGCGTCCTGCAGCTCCTGCACCTCGGAGTGGTCGACCGAGACCTGTGCGAAATCGCCGTCGACGAGCCGGTACACGCGGGAGTCCCCCACGTTGAACACGACGCAGTGCTCGGAACCGTCCATCGTGACGACCCCGACCCCGGCGAGCGTGGTACCCATGCCGGCGTTGTCCGGATGCTCACGCGTCGCGGCCAGGATCAGCCCGTTCGTGTCCAGGATCGCGTCGATGATCTGGTCCGGATGCAGGTGGTCGATGTCGCCGAGCTCGCGCATGCGGTCGACGGCGATCTTGCTCGCCACCTCGCCCGCGGCGTGCCCGCCCAACCCGTCCGCGACCGCCACGACGCGGCCGGTCACCAGCATGTTGTCCTCGTTCGACTTCCGGACGTTGCCCGGATGGGTCAACGCCGAGGAGGTGATGGTGATCATTCGTCCCTCCCCCGGGGCGGTTCGTCGGACAGCTGATGGCGCGGCTGGAACGCCGGCACGGGGCCGGTGCCACGACCGTAGTCAGCTCGCTGCACCAATGCCATCATCTCGCGGGAGTTTCTACCCCGGCCGGCGGTGCGGTCGAACAGCGCGGCGATCTGCTGCGCCGTCTCGGCCGGCCGCTCGTAGGGCAGCATGTGCCCGGCTTTGGGGAACACGACGAAGCGCGCGTTCGGCATTCCCTCGGAGATCGCGCGGGCGTGCGCCATCGGGCAGAGGCCGTCCTTCGTGCCGGCCAGCACCACCGTCGGGGTGCGGTCGAGCTCGCCGAGAGTGTGCAGGCGGTCGTGGTGGAGCATCTCGTCGACGAGCGCGGCGGTGGTGGCGGGATGCCCGCGGGCGGTCTGCGCCGCGGTGCGCTTGCGGTTGTGCGCCGTCGCCTGGCCCGGCCCGTAGAAGCCGAAGCGGATGAACGCGGCGATGAGATCACCGCTGGGCAGGTTGGTGCGCGCCCGGGACAGCCTGCGCAGGCGGGTGACGAACGGGGTGAGGAACATCGCCGGCGCCGTGATGCGCCCGGACAATCCGAACACGTCCTTGCCCAGCCCGGCGGCACTCGTCGCGACGAGGGCCACGCCGGCCACGCGGTCGCGCACGAGATCGGGATGCCGTTCGGCGAAGGCCATCGCGATGGGCCCGCCCAGCGAGTGCCCGGCCACGACGACACGGCCGGACGGGGCGTACTCGGCGAGCAGGTAGGCGACGTCGTCGGCCAGCTGGTCGATCGTCCAGGTACCGCGCGGCCCGG
The DNA here is from genome assembly GCA_963787985.1 of uncultured Actinomycetota bacterium. Classification (GTDB taxonomy): domain Bacteria; phylum Actinomycetota; class Actinomycetes; order Mycobacteriales; family Jatrophihabitantaceae; genus Jatrophihabitans. The sequence goes on from CAWBEL010000004.1 coordinate 1,397,848, forward strand.
CGTCGGACCAGCCGTGGCCGCGGGCGTCGAAGGCGATGACCCGGGCGCCGGGACGGATGCGGTGCAGCTGGGCGACCACGTCCTCCCAGCTGGTGTGGTCCTGCGTCCACCCCGCGACCAGCACGATCACCTCGTCCGAGTCACGCGGTCCGGTGTCCTGCACGGCAATGACGGTGCCGTCGGCGAGCGCGAACGGCACCAGCCCGTCGGGCGGCGGTCCCGACCGTCCGGACAACGTCGGGTGCGGGCTGGGATCCGGATCGGTCGCTCGTGACACCCTCGTCATGCCCCGGGACGCTACCCAGCACGCGGTGTCACCGGTAATCGGGGAGACGGCGCTCACCCCGCCGCGGTTCGGCCGCGCGCGCGATGGGCAAGAATCGCAGAGTGGCGGAGCCGACGTTCGAGTACGGGATGGACGGCCCGCGCAGCCTGCTGGTCGGAATCGACGGTTCCGAGACCTCGATGCACGCCGCCGCGTACGCCGCCGGAATGGCCCGCCGCGAGAGCGCACAGCTGATCGCGCTCTACGTCGTGTCGACCAGCTCGGTGTCGGCGCAGATGGCCGCCACGGCAGGGATGATGCTGCAGGTCCAGGACGAGGTCACCGAGGAGTTGCGCCGCACCGTGCTCGAGGGCGCAGCCCGCATCGGGCTCGATTCGGAGTTCGTGGTGCGCCGGGGCAACCCCTACAAGGAGCTGGTCGGTCTCGCGCACGAGCGACGGGTGGACGGGATCGTGGTGGGCGCGTCGATGCAGTCCGGACATCGGCTCGTCGGCTCGCTGGCCGGACGCCTGGTGCGGGACGCCATGTGGCCGGTCACCGTCGTGCCCTGACCCGTCGTGCCCTGACCCGTCGTCATCCGGTCCACCCTGAACATCGACTGTGAAGCCTGCGTGAAGTAGACTCGTGTCACCTGGAGGGGGCTGCCGATGGCGCCGGCATCACGCGACCTGGCGGGCCTCGAACTGCTCGAGCGGTTCACCGAGGTCCGTCTGTTCCGCTCCGGTTCGCGCTTCACCGTCTACGAGGCCCGCGAACCGGTGACGCGACGTGCCGTCGTGGTGAAGACACCGAACGACGGCGGGCCGCCCTGGCTGGGCGAGGTGCTGGACCACCAGGCCGCGATCCTGGCCGCGATCAGCGCCCACCCCAACATCGTCACCCTGTACCAGCGCCTGACCCTGTCCGACGGTCGACCCGCGCTCGTCTTCGAGCACTGCACCGACTCGATCTCGCAGGCGCTCGGCGACGGCGGCCGGATGCCCGCGCACGAGGCGGTGTCCATCGGCATCAAGCTCGCCGGCGCGCTCGAGACCGCGCACAGCGCCGACACGATCCACTGCGACGTCCGACCGGGCAACGTGCTGCTCAGCGAGTGGGGTGAGCCGATGCTGGCCGGGTTCGAGGAGGCGGTGCGCATCGGCGGCGGGTACGCCGCCCGCCCCGCCGAGCAGATCACCACCCCGTACACGGCGCCGGAACTGCTGCAGGGCGAGCCTCCGACGCTCGCCACCGACGTCTACGGCCTGGCCGCGACCCTGTACGAGCTGGTCGCCGGGCGCAGTGCGTTCCGCGCCTACGCCGGCGAGTCCCCGGCGGCCATCATCGTCCGGGTGCTCGGGGACACCGTGCGCCCGATCGTCGACGCGACCATCCCGCTCGCGCTGTCGGACCTGCTGACCTGGGCCCTGGACGGCAATCCGGCGCGCCGGCCGCCCTCGCCGGCGTGGCTCGCCGAGGAACTCGGCCGGCTGGAGATCGAGCAGGGCTGGCCGCGCACCCGCATGATCGGCCCCTGATCGCCCCCTGACCGGGTACGACTGCGTCACTTAGTCTAGGAAATCGATAGACATTGCGGACGGGAGTCGGCAGACTGGTTCCTCGTGCCCGACTCGACGATCGCGCGGCCCGCGTCGCGCCCCACGCCGCTCTACTTCACCCCGCGCCGGCTGGTCGAGTTCGCCTGTTTCTACGCCGCCGAGGTCGCCCAGGGCGCGTATCCCTACGTCGACTTCGACCCCGACGAGCGCTGGCACCAGCGCATCTACCGCGACCCGCGCATCGACGTCTGGCTGATCAGCTGGCTGCCCAGCCAGGGCACCGAGCTGCACGACCACGGCGGCTCGTCCGGTGCGTTCACGGTGCTGCGCGGCACGCTGACCGAGGCCTCGTTGACGCCCCGCGGCACGCTGCGCGAGCGGGAGCGGACGACCGGGGCGCAGGTCGGGTTCCCGGCGAGCTACGTGCACGACGTGCGCAACGTGGGCGACGAGCCGGCGGTCAGCGTGCACACCTACTCCCCGCCGCTGACGTCGATGACGTACTACGACCTCGCCGACGGTGCGCTCACGCCGATCCGGACGCTGGCGACCGACGACCCGGAGCCCGACCTCGCGGTGGCGGACGTACGCTCGGCCTCGTGACGACGAGCGACACCTCGACCCAGCAGACCGCCCGCTTCACCTCCGTCGACGACCTGCTCGCCGACGCCCGCTCCCGTCTGACCCGGGTGGACGCGCAGCAGGCGGCGGCGGCGGTCGAGCGGGGCGCGCGGCTCGTGGACATCCGGCCGATCTGGCAGCGCACGGCCGAGGGCGAGATCCCGGGCGCGCTGGTCGTCGAGCGCAATCACCTGGAATGGCGGCTGCACCCGGAGTCCTCGGCGCGCCTGCCCGCCGCGCAGCCGGGCCAGGAATGGATCGTCGTGTGTTCCGAGGGGTACACGTCCTCCCTCGCCGCCGACGCGCTGAACTCGATCGGCGTGCCGGCCACCGACCTCATCGGCGGGTTCCGGGGCTGGGCCGCCGCCGGGCTGCCGACCACCGACGGCGGCACCGCTCCCGAGGCGTTCAGCCACTGACCGTCCGCGCTTCCCGGCCGGCGTGGTCGTGACACGCCGGCGTGTCGGCAGCCACACCGGCCGGGAAGCGGCGGTGGTTACTCGAGCGGGCTGCGCGGCAGCAGCGAGTCGGCGATGATCTTCTGCTGGATCTGGCTCGTGCCCTCGAAGATCGTCGTCAGCCGGGCGTCGCGCCAGTAGCGCTCGACCTGCCGCTCGGTGGTGTAGCCGTTGCCGCCGTGCAGCTGCATCGCGTCGGAGGTGACGTCGACCGCCATCTCGGTCGCGACCAGCTTCACCATCGCCGACTCCCGTTCGCACGGCTCGCCGCGGTCGAGCAGGTCGGCCACCTGGCGGTAGAAGGCGCGGGCCTGCTCGACCCGCGCCGCCATCGTCGCGAGCATGAACCGCAGCGCCTGGAAGTCGCCGATCGGGTGGCCGAACTGCTCGCGCTCCTGCAGGTAGAGCACCGAGTCCTCGACCGCCGCCCGCGCCAGCCCGACGGCCCGGGCCGCGGTGTGCACCCGCGCGATGTTGAGCCACTTCTGCGTGTCCCGGAACGCCGACGTGCCCGAGCCCGACCCGCCGGCCCGATTCGCCGCCGGCACCCGGACGCCGTCGAAGACCAGATTCCACGTCAGGAAACCGTGGTAGCCGATCTTGTCGATGGTGGTGCCCGTCAAGCCCTTCGGGAACGAGCCGCGGTCCTTCTCCACGATCAACGTCGCCAGCCCCGCCGCCCGCTTCTCCCCCGGCCTGGGGTCCTCGGTGCGGCACAGCAGCTGGATGAAGTCGGCCGCCTCGGCGTTGCCGATCCACCGCTTCTCCCCGGTGATGACGTACTCGTCGCCGTCGAGCTCGGCCCGGGTGCTGACGGCGGCGAGGTCGGAACCGGCCTCGGGCTCGCTGAAACCCGCCGCCCCGATCCACTCACCACGGGCGCTGCGGCGCAACAGCTCCGCCCGCCTCGCGTCGTCACCGAAGTCGGTGCCGAGGCCCTGCGCGCGGGCGATGATGCTGGCGACGCTCATCCAGGCTCGCGCCAGCTCCTCGGCGATCATCGTGTACTCGAAGACACCGCAACCCAGGCCGCCGTGCTCGGCGTCGATCATGATCCCGAAGTAGCCCTGCCGACCCATGGCCTCGATCAGGCTCGGGCGGCATCTGCAGCTTCTGCGGGTCGTACTCGTCGGCGACCGGCTTGACCTCCTCCATCGCGAAGCGCCGCGCCTCGGCCTGCAGGTCGAGACGGCGATCGGTGCGGAACGGGTCGGTGAGTTCGGGGAACGGTGCGGGCTGGGCGTCGGACGGCACAGTTCTCCTGACTCTGCGCGTGGCCGTCGCGGCCACGCCGTGTGCCTCAGCATGCCCGCCCGGATTCGCGCCGGAAACGGTTAGGTTGTGACGATGCCCGAGGCCGACGACCTCCTGTCGCCGCCGACCGCGCGTCCGCGCGACACCGACGTGCCGTGGCGCGACTGGCACGGGCACATCGTGGTCTGCGGGCTGGACGACGTCGGTGTGCGTCTGGTCGAGCAGCTGCGGCTGTCCGGCGAGCAGGTCATCGTCGTCGACGACGCCCCCGAACCGCGTCGGCTGAACTTCGCGCTCGAGATCGGCGCCGCACACCTCGCCGCCGACGGCCGGCGTCCCTCGACGCTCGAGTCGGTGCGCGTCGACACTGCAGCGGCGATCATCTGCGCCGAGCCGTCGGACCTGGAGAACCTCGAGGTCGCGCTGCTCGCCAAGCGGCTGCAGCCGGACCTGCGGGTCGTCGTGCAGCTCGGCAACCCGGCGCTGGGCCGTGCGGTCGGCCGGGTCATCGGCCCGGACAGCGTCCTGGACACCGCTGCCATCGCCGCGCCGACCCTCGCCGAGGCGTGCCTGGACCTGCACTCGCGGCCCATCGACCTCGCCGGTCGCGCGTTCGAGCTGCGCGAGCTCGTCGCCCAGCACACCGCCACGCTGCGCAGCCAGTTCGGTGACCTCGCGCCCATCGCGGTCGTGCCGGGCGATCCCGGCGGCACCGGCGACGCGGGTGAGATGCACATCTGTCCCGGCCGCGACCTGCAGGTGAACGTCGGCGACCGCGTCTACGTCATCGGCCCCGAGAGCGACATGGACCGCCGCGGCGTACCGGCCGCCACCGCCGCCCCGCCACCGCCGCCGGCCCTTCCGCCCGGTCGGCACCCTGCGCCGCTACGTCCGCGGCTTCGTGGCCGAGAGCGAGCGGGCGATGCGGTTGACGCTCGTCGCCCTGCTGGCCGTCGGGCTGCTGTCGATGCTGTTGCTGCGCATCGGCTACCGCAGCGCCGACGGCAAGCACATGACCGTGCTCGACTCGGCCTACTTCACGACCGAGACGCTGACCACCGTCGGCTTCGGCGACTTCTACTTCGCCAACCAGCACGGCTGGCTGCGCGTCTGGGCCATCGCGCTCATGGTCCTCGGCGCGGCGCTGATCACCGTCGTCTACGCCATGCTCACCAACCTGCTCGTCAGCCGGCGCATCGCGCAGTCGCTCGGCCGCCAGCTCGCCACGCGCATGCACGACCACGTCGTGGTGATCGGCCTCGGCTCGGTCGGGCTGGGCGTGCTCGAGCAGCTCGTCGCGGCCGGTCAACCCGCCGTCGTCCTCGACCGCGACGAGGACAACCGCTTCCTGGCCCGGGCGCGGGCGCTGAACGTGCCGGTCGTCTTCGGCGACTCGACCATCGCCGCCAGCCTGGACGCCGCCGGCGTGCGCCGGGCACGGGCCGTCGCCGTGCTCACCAGCAACGACCTCGCCAACATCGAGACGGCGCTCATCGTCGACGACCTGCTCGGCGACCAACGCGACGAGGTGCCCGTGGTGGTGCGCGTCTTCGACCGCGATCTCGCGCACACCGTCGAGTCCGGCTTCCACTTCCACACGGTGCGCTCGACCGCCGCGCTCGCGGCGCCGTGGTTCGTCGGGGCGGCCCTCGGGCTCGACATCCTCAAGACCTTCTACGTCGACCACCAGCCGATGCTCATCGCCCGGCTGACGGTCGCCGACGCCGGCGGCCTGGCCGGCAAGTCGATGGCCGAGCTGTCGGCCCGCATCCGGGTCATCGCCATCAGCCGGCGGGAGGCCGCAGGCGACCTGGAGTTCCCGCCGCGTCGCGACGACCGTTTCGACGGCGGCGACGTGGCCTACCTGGTCGGACCGTACGAGGAGCTGCTGCAGGTGCTGCGCGCCGACGCCGTCGGCTGACCGCCGGCCGAAGGTGACGTGGCGGACGCCGGAGATACTGGACGGAGACGACGGGAAGGCTGACCACATGCCCTTGACCGTTCTCGTGACCGGTGCGACCGGCTTCGTCGGATCCCACCTCGTGCGCGCCCTCGACGAGCAGGGTCACGACGTACGCGCCATGACCCGGCACCCCGATTCCTACGACGGCCCCGGCAAGGCCGTTGCGGGCGACGTCTCCGACCTCGACAGCCTGCGCGCGGCGCTGGACGGGGTGGATGTCGCCTACTACCTGGTGCACGCCCTCGACTCGAAGGACTTCGAGGCGAAGGACGCCGCCGCCGCCCGCTGCTTCGCGCAGGCCGCGGCGGAGAAGAACATCCGGCGCATCGTCTACCTCGGCGGCCTCGGCGACGAGGGCACCGACCTCTCGCCGCACCTGCGCTCCCGCCGGCAGGTCGAGAAACTGCTCGGCTCGCACGGCGTCCCCGTCACGGTGCTGCGCGCCGCGGTGGTCGTCGGGCACGGCGGCATCTCGTGGGAGATCACCCGCCAGCTCATCGACCACCTGCCGGTGATGATCACGCCGCGGTGGACGAAGACGCGCACCCAGCCGATCGCCCTGCCCGACGTCGATCCGCTACCTCACCGGCGTGCTCGAGAACCCCGACGCCGAGGGGCGGGTGTTCGAGATCGGCGGCCCGGAGGTCCTGCGCTACATCGACATGCTCAAGCGCGCGGCGAAGGTCAAGGGACGGACGCTGCCCAGCATCGACGTCCCGCTGCTGACCCCGCGCCTGTCGTCGGGATGGCTCGCCCTGGTCACCGACGTCGACTTCGCGACCGCGCAGAACCTCGTCGAATCGATGGGCAACGAGGTCGTCGTCCACGACCGCTCGATCGAGGAGCTCGTGCCGGGCCCGACCATCGGCTACGACGAGGCGGTGCGGCTGGCGCTGGCGGATCGGGAACGGGAGACAGCGAAGTGACGGGCGCCCATTCCTCCTCGCGGACCGACCGCGCCGACGGCTCCGCACCGGCCTCGGCTTCGCCGGCGGCACCGTCCTCATCGGCCGAGACGACCTGGCAGGCACGCCTACGCCGCCTCGTCGCGCCCGCGCTTCTCGAGCAGGTGCCACGCGACCACTGGCAGCCGGACAGCGCGTTCCGCCGGCGCCGCCTGGTGGTGGCGATCTCGCTCGTCGTCGGCGCCACGCTGCTCGGCCTGTCGCTGGCGACCTCGCCCGGCGCACCGGCGTTCTACCCGCTGACCATCGGGGTGGCCGTCGTCTGGATCGTCGGCGGGTTCCTCTCCGGACCGCTGCACCTCGGCTACATCCCGTTCCGCGGTTCGCTGCGCCGGCCGATCATCACGCCACTGGTGCTGGGACTCATCGCGTCGGTGGTCTTCATCGTCGGTGCGCTCGTCGTCCGCGAGATCGAACCCATCCGATCGCTCATCAACCACGTGCTGGAACACGAGCGCAAGGGCAGCCTCGTCCTGATCTACTTCGTCACGCTGCTCAACGGCGCTGCCGAGGAGGTCTTCTTCCGCGGTGCGCTGTTCGCCGCGATCGGGCGCAAGCACCCCATCCCGATCTCGGTCGTCATCTACGCCGTCGTCACCATCGCCACCGGAAACCCGATGCTCGTGTTCGCCGCGGTGCTGATGGGCACGTTGTTCGGCCTGCAGCGCCGCGCCTCGGGCGGCATTCTCGCCTCGATCATCACGCACCTGGTGTGGTCACTGGCAATGCTGATCGCGCTGCCGCCGATCTTCGCCAAGTAACGCCGCCGCCGCCTACTCCGGCGGGTCGAAGCGGACCGTGATCTCCTGGAACCCCTTGGCCCGCTGGGCCTCGGCCTGCCCCCGGTAGCTGCGCTCGTCGGCGTTGGTGAGGTCCACGTCATCGGTGAAGGGCGTCAGCAGCGCGCGCGGGTAGAGCCGGCGCGAACGGACGGTGTTGTACTCCGCCGCGGCCACCACCACGAGCGCGCCGAGATAGATCCAGGCGATCAGCCCGAGCAGCAGGGCGAAAACGCCGTCCACCTCCGACGCCCCGCGCACGGCGTGCTTCACGTAGGCGGCGCCCACGTACTGCAGCCCCTGCCACACCACCGCCGACGCCGCCGCGCCCGGCAGGATCTGGCGCCGCAGGTCGAGCGGTTGTGCGGTCGCGATGCGGAACATGGCCGAGAAGACGCAGGTGTTGAGCAGCAGTGTCCCGAGCCCGATGAAGACCTTGCTGGTGACGCCGAAGCCCGGCACCTGACTGCCGAGCGTGGTCAATGCGGTGGTGCCGATGACGCCGAGCCCGCCGACGACGAGCAACACGATGCTGCGCAGCCGGCTGCGCAGGGGGTTCGGCCGGAGGTTGCGCGGCACCTGCCAGATGGTGTTCATCGCGTTCTGGCCGGCCTGCGCGACGCCGAGGCCGAAGAACACGGTGCCGACGATGCCGACGGCGAGGCCCAGTCCGCTGCCGGACACGCCCTTCGGATTCGACAACTCGGCGCCGACCACCGGGAACTGCCCCAGGGCGGAGTCGAACAGTCTGTGTTGCAACTGCTTGTCGCCGGCCAGCACGAAGTTCAGGACGGTGCCCGACAGCAGCAGCAGCGGCACGAGCGACAGCAGGCCGTAGTAGGCGATCAGGGCGGCCAGGTAGTTGCCCTGGTCGTCGAAGAACTTGTAGACGACCGCGATCGGCAGCCCGGCTCGCGGATGATTGCGCTGGAACCGGTCGATGCGTTCGACCCACGACATCGGAGCCGGTGACCTCCCGATCGCGTCCGTCGGCACGGCGCCGGCCCGGGCGCGGACGCGCCCTCGTAGGCGGCCAGGGTACCTCGCACCGCGTGGCTTCCCGGCCGCGCCGATCGCGCACAACCGGATCGTGCGCGACCGACGGGTGCCTCGGCTCAGGACACCTGCGCGGTCAGAAGGCCTTGTGCAGCACGAGGGGATACACCGGTCCCGCCCCCGCCTCGCGCAGCAGAGCCGCGGCGACGGTCAGGGTGAATCCGCTGCGCGTGGTGTCGTCGAGCAGCAGCACCGGCCCGTCGGGGACGTCGCCGTCCACCGAGAGACGGGTCAGGGCCCGCGTGGCCGATTCGACGCTCGTGCCGGCGTCGCGTTGGAAACCCGGGCCGTCGGCACGCAGCGGCGTACGCACCTGCATGCGGCCCAGCGCGCCCAGGCGATCAGCGAGGTCCTGCAGCAGGGCCGGGCGGGTGCGCGAGGGCACCCACGTGACCCACGTCGGCCGGCCGGCAGGCCAGCCCCACCGCGACAGCGTCGCCACGATGCCCTGGAACAGCTCGTCGCCGAGCGGGACGTCGGCACGGAAGGCCTCGGCGAGCTGGTCGAGCCACGCCGGGTCCTCGGCAACGGCGATGGCGCGGCCCGGTTCGGCGCGGACGTGCTCGCCGAGACGGCCCCGCCGCGGAGCGCCGGTCGGCCACATCTTGCGCGGTTCGAGCACGGTGGTGCGCGAGCGCAGGTGCGTGACGGCGGCCCTGACGGTGTCGGCCGACGGGGTCGTGCCCGGCGCCGGCAACCGGCCGGTGCACCACGCGCACCGCCCGCACGGCACGTCGGTGTCGTCGTCGAGCTGGTGCCGCAGCTGCTGCATGAGACACGACTCGACGCGTTCGTAGCGCAGCATCGCCTGCTGCTCGCGACGCCGTGCGGCCGCGATGCCCTGGTGCCGTGCGTGGTCGTACTGCCAAGGGCGGCCGGTCGCCGTCCAGCCGCCGTCCACCCGCTCGACCGCGCCCTCGACGTCGAGCACCTTGAGCAGTGTCTCGAGGCGGCCACGTCGCAGGCCGGTGTCGGACTCGAGTCGGGGCACGCTGACGGGACCGTCGGCGAGCACGTCGAGCACCCGGCGCACCCGCTCCTCGTCGGGGAACGCGGTCGAGTCGAAATAGGCCCAGATGCGCTCGTCGGCCGCGGTGGGCAGCAGCACCGCCTGAGCGACGTCGAGCGCGCGGCCGGCGCGGCCGACCTGCTGGTAGTAGGCGATCGGTGACGGCGGGGCGCCGAGGTTCACCACGAAGCCGAGGGTCGGGTGGTCGAGGCCCATGCCGAGGCTGGACGTGGCCACGACCGCGCGCAGGTCGTGGGCGAGCAGCCGCCGCTCGATGTCGGCGCGCTCGTCCGGCGGCGTGGCCGAACTGTAGGCGGCGACGGCGTGCCCGCGCTCGGCCAGGAACGACGCGAGCTGGTCGGTGCCTGCGACGGTCAGGGTGTAGATCAATCCCGATCCGGGCAGATCGGGACCGTCGAGCGCGTCGGCGATCCAGGCGTAGGCGTGCGGGACGTCAGGGGTCGTGACCACCGACAGGGCGAGGCTCGTGCGGTCGAGCGACCCGCGCAGGGTCACCGTGTCCTGCCCCAGCTGGGCCGCGACGTCGGCGCTGACCCGGTCGTTGGCCGTGGCGGTGGTGGCGAGCACCGGAGTGCCGGCCGGCAACCCGGCGAGCACGTCCTTGATGCGCCGGTAGTCGGGGCGGAAATCGGTGCCCCAGTCGGACACGCAGTGCGCCTCGTCGACCACGAGCAATCCGATGCGCGAGGCAAGGTGCGGCAGCACGCGTGCCCGGAAGCCGAAGGAGTTCAGCCGCTCGGGTGACACGAGCAGCACGTCGACGTCGTCGGCGGCCAGCCGTGCCTCGATGGCCGGCCAGTCGTCGACGTTCGCGCTGTTCAGCGTGACCGCCCGCAGCCCGGAGCGCTCGGCGGCGGCCACCTGGTCGCGCATCAAGGCCAGCAGCGGGGAGATGACGAGGGCGGGCCCGCTGCCCTGCGCGCGGCACAGCCCGGCCGCGATCCAGTAGACCGCCGACTTGCCCCACCCGGTGCGCTGGATGACGACGACGGTGCGGCGCTCGACGACCAGTGCTTCGATCGCCGCCCATTGGTCGTCGCGCAGCGCCGCCGTCGGCCCGGCGAGGCGCGCGAGGTGGTCCTGGGCGGCGGCCCGCAGGTCGGTGGTGGCGGTCATGGCACCCATCGTGCCGCGGGCGTCCGACAGTCCGGCGGCCGGATGGACACCCGCTGTGGACGACGTAGTGGACGCGTAGTGGACGTCGTAGTGGACGTCGTAGTGGACGACGTAGTGGACGACGTGGTGGACGCACCGCGGGTGCCGATGAAGATCGGTCGAACCGTCCCGGGACACTTCTGCGCTTGCTATGCTCCCGCGCGGTTCTGGAGCATTTTCCGCACGTGTACCGCGCGCAGAATGATGCAGAGCGCGCGGGTGCCTTCCTGGGATCGGCCCTCGCCTGCAGGACCTGGGTCTCCGCGTCGGGCGGAGGTCTACCGACCGATCGCGAAAGGCAACACCGAACATGGCAGAGGGCACCGTCAAGTGGTTCAACTCGGAGAAGGGTTTCGGCTTCATCGCCCCCGACGACGGCGGAGCCGACGTCTTCGTGCACTACTCCGGCATCACCGGTAACGGCTACAAGAGCCTCGAGGACAACCAGCGTGTCGACTTCGAGGTCACGCAGGGCCCCAAGGGCCCGCAGGCGCAGAACGTCCGCGCCGTCTGACGAGACGTTCCCCGAACCGCCCCGCACCCACCGGTGCGGGGCGGTTCTGCTTGTACCGCACTCGCGGCCGGACGCCGTCGGTGAGCGACCCGCTGTGGACGGCCGCGGCGGTAACGGGCCGGTCTGTGGACAACCCGGACGCGCCTGCCGGACCGGACGATCATCGAAGAGGTGCCGGCCCTGACGATGCAGCTGTTCGACCACCTCGCCCGCGACCTCGCCGGCGGCGGGGTCATGGCCGGCAGCGACCCGACCGGCCGGCAGTGGTCCCGGCGCTACGTCCCGGCGGCGCGCAGCGCGGTCCGCGCCGTGGCAGACGCCCTGCACCCGCTCGCCAGCGCAGGCGCCGCGAGCAACGTCGTCGGCCGGGTGGGTGGCTGGCCGCCGTCGGACGCCTGCGGGCAGGCCGATCCTCCGGCGGCGTGGGAACTCGTCGCGCGGGTCGCCGGCAGCGCGTGGCCTGACGGCCGGCCCGATGTCCTGCGCGCCGCGGCGCAGGTCTGGGAGACGTCGGCCGCGCTGCTGCAGCAGGCGGGTTGTTCGGCGTCCGCGGCGGCCGTCGCCGCGCGTTGGCAGACGCTGTTCCGAGCGCATCAGACGCTCGGGTCGGCCTGCCGCGGCCTCGCCGACGACCTGGACCGGGTGCACGCCTCAATCGCTGCGGCGCTGACCAGCCATGGTCTCGACGCCCGCCGGACCCGACGCACCGCCCTGCCGCAGCAGGTCGCCATCTCCTACACCGCACGTGACGGGCCGGTGCAGACAGCTGTCGGCTGGCACATCGCGGCGGCGGCGGTGCAGGTCACCGGGGCGGTCCGGGCGTTCGCGGCCGCGGCGGACGAGCGCGCCAGCACGCTGCCGTTCGTGGGCGACCTGTGCGCCGATGTCAGCCGGCTGGCCATCCCCGCGTGAGTGACCGGCCACTCGACGGCCGCGGGACGAGCGCAGCCCGGACTCGATGGGCACCATGGAACCATGCTCTCGGACCTGCGCAGCCACCTCGGCAAGATCGTGTTCGAACGGGTGGCGGGCGAGGACGGGCCGAACAAGCGCGAGCGCATCCACAACACTCCCGGTGAACGCTGGTTCGCCGAGGACCGCCCGATCCGGCTGGTGCACGCGGACTCGTCGATGTTCGTCGGCGGCCTGCGCGCCCTGCTCCTGCAGTCGCTGCACCCACTGGCGATGGCGGGCGTCGCCGGCCACTCCGGCTACCGGGGCGACCCGTGGGGACGGCTGCAGCGCACCAGCTACTTTCTCGCCGTGACGACCTACGGGCTGGCCGAGGACGCCGACGACGCGGTGGTGCGGGTACGCGCGGTGCACGACCGGGTCCGCGGCAAGGCACCGGACGGGCGTCCGTACTCGGCCGGCGACCCGCACCTGCTGCGGTGGGTGCACGTCGCCGAGGTGGACAGCTTCCTCTCGACCTACCAGCGCTACGGCGTCGCACCGCTGGATGCGGCTGGACGCGACGGTTACGTCGCCGACACTGCACGGGTCGCCCGCGCGCTCGGCGTGCCGGACCCGCCGGAGACCGAGGCGGAGCTCCGTGACCAGCTTCAGGCCTATCGGCCCGAGCTCGAGGGCACCGCGCAGGCGCGCTCGACCGCGCGCTTCCTGCTACTGCGCCCGCCGCTGCCGGCAATCGCCCGCGCGCCGTACGCGGTGCTCGCCGCCGCTGCCGTCGCGTCGCTACCCGGATGGGCCCGCCGCCCGCTCTGGTTGCCGCGGCTGCCGCTGACCGAGGCCACCGCCGTGCGCGCGGCCGGGCACGGCGTCGTCGGCATGCTGCGCTGGATCTCGACCCCACCCGGCGACGCCGCCGCCTGACGGCCCACGGCACCCTGCCGCGCACCGCGGCACGCACGGGACCATCGGCGCTTCCCGGCGCCACTGGTCCCGCTGACGAATGCCGCGAACCCGCCCATACCGGCACCGCCGACGCCCTTATGTCCGGCTGCGTCGAGAACCGGTGTTCATTCCGTGTTAGAGAACGGTGACAGAGGGGCACCTTAGCTGGGACGAAAGTCCTGGGAAACCGGGACTGAGTACCGGGACCTAATCCTGGGACTCACGGCGCCGGCCGGGAACCGGAGCCGACTTGGCGGGGGATCGCCAGCACGCACATCACCACCCTCCACCGGCCACCGCGCCGCTGTTTTGAATCGGATCCCCGCCATGACCACCATGAACGCCACCGGCACCAGCACCACCGCCACCGCTGCTCCCGCCGCCCCGGCCGTCACCGAGACGGTTGAGCCCCGCTCCCGTCGCGGCCTGGCCGGCACCGTGCTCACCGCCCTCGCCGTCCTCGTCGCCCTGCTCGCCGGGCTCCTCGCCCCCGCCGCCGCCCAAGCCGCGACACCCACGGTCACCAAGGCCGAATGGTCCATGGCCGTCGCCCTGGAGAAGACCCTCAACGCCGAACGCAAGGCCCACCACCTGCCGGCCCTGTCCATGCGCACCGCGCTGCTGCACTCCGCCCGCAGCCACAACCTGGCCATGTCCCGCGCCAACACCATGAGCCACCAGGTCCGCGGCGAAGCCGGGTTGGCCACCCGCGTCACCAAAGCCGGCTACAAGTGGCACTACGCCGGCGAGAACATCGGCTGGAACTCCATCATGACCAACACCGGCGTCCAGCAGCTGGAAAAGATCATGTACGCCGAGGTCCCCCCGAACAACGGCCACAAACTCAACATCCTCAACACCCACTACACCAACCTCGGCGTCGACGTCTACCTCGACACCACCCACCACAAGATCTGGCTCACCGTCGACTTCGGCCGCCCCTAACCACACCCCACCACCCGCACTCCGCACCACCATCTGCACCAGACCCGAACGGGGTCGCCTCCCACAGAGGCGGCCCCGTTCGGCATTCCGTCTCCCGCGCCGGTCTCCCCTGCGCCGGCAGCGATGGCCCGCGGCGAAACCCGCGACGATGAGCGCTCAGAAGACGGCTCCGAAGGCCGGCAGCTAGGCCTGACGCCCGCCCCGTGACCCGCGGCGCTTCGTGTCGGCGTCCTGCCCGGCGAGGGCCTTCTCCAGCAGCCGCGCGAGCGTGGCCCGCTCGGCATCGGTGAGGGGTGCGAACACCACCGTCTCCTCGGACTCGACGTCGAGCACAGCCCGCCGGAACAGCTCCCAGCCGGCCCGCGTCAGCGAGACGACCGACCGCGTGCGGTTGCTCGGGTCCGGGTGGCGCTCGACGAGCCCCCGCTCGACCATGCGGTCGAGGCGGTGCGTCATCGTGGACGCGGACACACCGGCCGCCTCGGCCAGCCGGGACGGGTTGGAGCTGCCGTGCCGCCCCTCCATAGCCAGCGCCTGCAGCACCGGCCACTCGGGGCGCGAGATGTCGATGACGTCGAAACGCTCGTTGTAGAACACGTCCAGCCGGCGCGATAACCGCGACATGGCGGTGACGATGCGCTGCACCGTCTCGGCCGCACCTGCCTCGGTGTAGACGCGCACCGCCCGCTCGTACTCCGCCCACGGGGTCCGCGCCATGGCAGGAACGATACGGCCAGCGGCGCCCGCGGTGAGGGCGATCACCCCCGACGCCCCCGGGTGGAATAACGGTGCCGTCCCCGTAGCTACAGTTTCGATATCGAAGTTTTCACATCAAAGTTTTCGTTTCGAAGTGCGAGTCCCTGATATGCGTTCATCCACCGGCCGCCTGGCCGTCCTGCTCGTCGGCGCCTCTTTCGGCGCCATCGGGTGGGGCGCCGTCCTGCCGTTCCTCTACGCCGACATCGCCGACGCCCGTGGCCTGGGCGCCTCGATGGCGGCCCTGACCTTCTCCGTCTTCGCCCTCGGTTCGCTCGTCGCCGCGCCCTGGGCCGGAAGGCTCGCCGACCAGCGCCGGCCGGTGACCGTCGCCACCATCGCCCGGCTGGCGATGGTGCTCGCCATCGTCACCCTCATGTATGCCGGCAACATCGAGCTGCTGGCCCTCGGTGCCTTCGGCTACGGGGCCGCGCTGGCCATGATCCAGCCGTCGGTGTCGGTGATGGTGCTCGAGATGGCTCCCGCCGCCCGGCGCCGCGACATCTTCGCCTGGCAGTTCATCGGCCAGAACCTCGGGCTCGCGCTCGGCGGCGTCGTCGGTGGGTACCTCGTCGACCTCACCCGGCCCGACGGATCGCGCCCGGCCTACGCCTTCGCCGCGGTCTGCTCGGTGATCAGCGCGCTGGTCGTGGCCGCGGTCGGTCGCCGCAGCGGTCGCCCGGCGGTCGCGCCGGATCTGGCCGGGGACGCCGCGTCCGGCGGCACCGGCCCGTCGTTCGGCTACCGCACGGTGCTCCGGGCGCCCGGCGTGCGGTGGATGCTCGCCGTGACGGTCCTGCTGACCCTCGCCTGCTACGCGCAGTTCGACTCCGGCCTGCCGGCGTACGCGCTGAGCGTCCTGGACGTGGCGCCGGCGACCCTCGGCACCGCGGTCGCCGTCAACGCCGTCCTCGTCGCCGTCCTGACCGCGCCGGTCGTCCGAGCAACCCGTCGGGTCGCGCCGGCCCGGTTGCTGGCCACCTGCGGGCTGGCCTGGATCGGTGTCTGGCTCGTGCTGGCCCTGCCGCTGCTGCACGTCGGGCCAGCTTCCGCGTTCGTCATCGGCGGGTACGCGCTGTTCAGCATCGGCGAGACGATGCTGGCGCCGGTGTTGACCCCCCTCGCCGCCGCGCTCGCGCCGGAGGGCGCGACCGGTCGCACGCTGGCCGCCATGACCGGCGCCCAGACCCTCGCGACCGCAGTCGGACCGGCCCTGTCCGGCGCCCTGCTGGGGCTCGGCACACCGGCCGGTTTCCTGCTCCTGCAGGTGCTCTGCTGCGGGCTAGCGGTCGTCGGGGCGCGGCGCCTGCACCACACCGTCGGTCACGCGCGGCGCTCCGAGGTCGCGCTCGCCGGCTGAGCGCCCACGCCCTGAGCGGGCCCCCGGGAATGCGCCCCCTCCCGTCCCGGTTATATGCTTGCCGAAAGGCAACTAACTGACCCGGGACGGGAGTGGGCACGTGGACGAGGACGAGGTCAACCGGCTACGCACGGCCCTCGGACGCATCTCCCGCACCGTCGACCGGCAGGTCGCCGGTGACGGCATGACCCGTACTCAGCTGTCCGTGCTCGGTACCGTCGCGCGGCAGCGCAGCCTCGGCATCGGCGAGCTGGCCGACATCGAGGGCCTCAACCCCACCATGACCTCCCGCCTCGTCGGCAAGATGGAGGCGGCCGGCCTGGTCCGCCGCTCCCCCGCAGAAGACGACCGTCGGTCGGTGGTCGTCGAGATCACCCCCGCCGGCAGCCGGTTGCACGCCCGCCTGCGTGCCCAGCGCACGCGGCTGTTCACAGCCCGCCTCGCCGATCTGCCCGCCCGGCAACAGGAGGCGCTGCTCCGCGCCGTCCCCGCCCTCGAACTGCTCTCCGAGGCGCTCCGGCACCCCGACCCGTCTCCTGTCCCGGCCGCCCGTGGGCGCGCGACCTCCGGGGCCGGCGCATGACCTCGGCGACCGCGTTCGCGCACCAGACCTTCTCCTCGCTGTCGAACCGCAACTACCGTCGCTACTTCAGCGGCCAGGCCGTGTCCCTGATCGGCACGTGGATGCAGACCATCGCCCAGTCCTGGCTGGTGCTGCAGCTGACCGGGTCCGGCACCGCCGTGGGCCTGGTCGTCGCCCTGCAGACCCTGCCGGTGCTGGTCCTCGGGCCGTACGGCGGTGTGGTGGCCGACCGTGTCGACAAGCGCAAGCTGATGATCGCACTGCAGTCGATGATGGGCGTGCTCGCGCTCGTGCTGGGCCTGCTGACCGTCACCGGCGTCGTGCAGCTGTGGGAGGTCTACGGGCTGGCGTTCCTGCTCGGCATGAACAACACCTTCGAGAACCCCGCCCGCCAGGCCTTCGTGCTCGAAATGGTCGGTGCCGACCACGTCCGCAACGCCGTGAGCCTCAACTCGGTGCTCGCGAACGCGGCCCGCGCCGTCGGGCCGGCCGTGGCGGGCGTGATCATCGCGACCGGCGGCACCGGCGTGTGCTTCCTGCTCAACGCCGTCAGCTTCGTGGCCGTCGTGGTCTCGCTCCTGCGCCTGGACGTCTCGGAGCTCTCGCCGACACCGCCGATGGCCCGCGGCAAGCGGCAGGTGCGCGAGGGCCTGTCCTACGTGGCTCGCACCCCCGAACTCGCCGGGCCGCTGCTGATGATGGCCCTGGTCGGCTGCCTGGCCTACGAGTTCCAGGTCGTGCTGCCGGTCGTCGCCTCGCACACCTTCGCCGGTAACGCCGCCGCCTACGGCTTCCTCACCGCCGCGATGGGTGTCGGCGCGGTCATCGGCGGGCTGTACGTCGCCGCGCGCGGGCGCACCGGGTTGCGGTCGCTCACCATGTCGGCCGGGGCGTTCGGCGTCGTGATCACCCTCGCCGCGCTGGCCCCGACCCTCGGGCTGGAGTTGGTCGCGATGGCGCTCGTCGGCGGAGTGAGCGTGGGCTTCCTGTCCAAGGGCAACAGCACGCTGCAGCTCACGTCCGACCCCACCATGCGCGGCCGCGTCATGGCTCTGTGGGCCGTCGCGTTCCTCGGCTCGACGCCCATCGGCGGTCCTGTCGCCGGCTGGGTGGCCGACACCTTCGGCGGCCGGGCCGGCCTCGGCCTCGGCGCCGTGGCCTGCTTCGCCGCCGCCGGGCTGGGCTTCTGGGTCACCCGCCGCGCCGCCCGCCGCGCCGCGGAGGCCGGACCCGTCCCCGTCGAGGCCGAGCGCGCCCTCGCCATCGAAGCCGGCTGACGTCGCCCACCCGGCCCGCTCGTGGCCGCGTAGCGGCGTCGCCCACCGCGTGTCGCGCCGCCCGGAGGCCACGGCACGGGTCGTGGCCCCGCAACGGCGGGACACGCCGTAGCGCGCGCCGCCACGGGGCCACAACCGGCTAGTCGGGGACGAGGATCGCGCGGCCCCGCACCTGGCCCTGGTCGAGGTCGTGCAGCGCGTCGGCCGCCGCGTCGAGGGGGTAGGTCTTGGTGTGCAGCGTGACGCGGCCCGTCTGCGCCAGCACCATCAGCTCGGCCAGCTCGTTGTACGTGCCGACGATGTTGCCGACGATGTTGCGCTCCGTCGAGATGATGTCGAGCGTCGGCAGGGTGAGCTCGCCGCCGTAGCCGATGACGTAGTACGAACCGTTCGGGCGGGTCATGGCCCAGCCCGCCGCCTCGGCCCCCTGCTCGGCCACGAAGTCGAGCACCACGTCCGCGCCCACCCCGTCGGTCAGCTCGAGGACGGTGTCGAGCTGCGTTCGGTCCGCGACGACGGTGTGGTTCGCGCCGAGCGTGGTCGCGAGCTCCAGCGCGGACGGGTTGGCGTCGACGACCACGATGGTCGTCGCGGTCATGGCGGCCAGGCACTGGATGCCGATGTGCCCCAGGCCGCCGGCGCCGATCACGACGCACGTCGTGCCCGGGTACAGCAGCGGCACCGCCTTGCGTACCGCGTGGTACGCCGTGATGCCGGCGTCGGCCAGCGCGGCGACGTCCTTGGGCTGGGTCGACGGGTCGAGCTTGACGCAGGCCCGGGCGGACGTCAGCAGGTACTCCGCCATCCCGCCGTCGGTGCCGTCGAGGCCGGGGAACGTGCTCTGCACGCAGTGCATGTCCTGCCCGGCCCGGCAGGCACGGCACAGCCCGCACGTCGGGGTCGGGTGCAGGATCACGGTGTCGCCGACCTGCACGTTGGTCACGCCCGAGCCGGTCTCGTGCACCCAACCCGCGTTCTCGTGGCCGATCGTGTACGGCAGGGTCGGGCTCATCGCCGCGTCCCACTGCCCCTCGATGATGTGCAGGTCGGTACGGCACACTCCCGCGCCGCCGATCTTCACGATGACGTCGAGTGGCCCGGAGATCGTGGGCTCCGCGACCTCGTCGATCACCGGTTTCTCGTGATAGGCGTGCAGCCGTACCGCTTTCATGCCGTCTCCTCGTCGGTCTCGCGTCCGAAGCCCACCACTCCCGGCGTGCCGCCGTAGCGGTCGGCGAGCATGCCGCGGCAGATGCTGCCGTTGGCCTCGATGTTGACGCGGCTGAGCCGGGCGCGGCCGAGGTGCAGCCGCAGCGCTATCTCGTCCCGCTCCACCGGCCGTCCGGTCGCAACGTCGACCAGAAACGGATCCGCGTCGCCGGTCGGCAGACCGAGCTCGCGGCGGCGGTCGCGCAGCGCGCTCAGCTCGGCCGAGGGCGGCACCTCACCCAGGCTCATCGTGGCCAGCTGCTCGCTCGTCCGGCCCGACCGCAGCAGCGGTCGCACGACCCGGTCGGTGCCGGCCAGCACCGCCCTGCGCACGAAGTCACGCCGCAAGGTGTCCAGCTCGTCCACCGCCTCGTCGCCGAAGGTGCCGACGAACCCGGCGCGAGCGGCGACGCCGGCGTTGATCGACTCGGACGCGAAGTGGTCGTCCAGCACGATCACCGCCCGCGTCACGCCCGCGACCGTGCTCACCGCGTCGTGGGCGTCGGCGACCATGAGGAAGGCGAAGTTCGGCGCGCAGAAGTAGGTCGGCAGCCGCAGGTGCACCTCGGCAACCCCGTCGTCGACCGTGCACGAGGCGACGAAACCGAGCGACGTCACCGGCTCGTCCAGCTCCGGATCGCGCACGCCGTCGAGCGCGGCCAGGACCCGTTCGCGCGCCCCGGCCGCCGTCACCACCGGGCTCATGCCTGCGCGCCGCCGACGAGCTCGGCGTCGTCCCGCGACGCCGGCGCCGAGGAGTCCGCGATGCGGCACTCGGCGGGGACCTCGATGTCGTAGAGCTTCGCCGCGTTCAGCCCGAGGATCTTCTTCTTGCCCTCGACACCGAGCCGCGGGTAGTCGGAGTAGTCCTCGCTGTCCGGGAAGTCCCAGTCGACGAGGCCCTCCACCTGCCACTGCGGCTCCCAGATGCCGTAGTCACTGCCGAAGGTCATCTTGTCCTCGCCGACCCAGAACAGCAGCTCGCCCATGACCTTGGCGAAGAAGCGCGGCCGCGCATGCATCAATCCGCCGATGACCACCGACAGCCCGGCGTAGACGTTCGGCTCCTGCGTTGCCATGAAACAGAAGTCCTCGATGCGCGGCAGTCCCACGTGCTCGACGACGAAGTTCAGGTCGGGGAAGTCGGTCGCGGCGTGGTCGACGTCGGACACGTCGAAGGCGTCCTTGTCCAGCGGCCAGATCGTCGGGCCCTTGTGGACGTGGATGTTCTTGATGCCGAGCGACTGCGCCTTCTCCAGGTAGCGGTAGGCCTCGGGGTCGCTGAGCTTCCAGCCGCGCGAGTCGCCCTTCCACTCCGCCGTGTACAGCTTGGCGCCCCTGGGATGCCAGCGTTCGACATTGCGTTCGAGCTCGTCCAGCCCGGCGTCACCGTCGCGCGGGTCGAAGCGGGTGTTGACGACGAACTTCCCCGGGTGCTTCTCGGCCAGGGCGCCGTTGCGCTCGGTGGTGTTGAAGCCGTCGGCGTACCACTCCTTCAGGTAGGTCGGCTGGAAGATCGCGACGTCCACGTGCCCCTTGTCGAATACGTCGGACATGAGGTCGTCCTCGGAGTACTTCTGGAACTTCTCGATGTCCCAGTGGGTCTCCGGCGGGCCGAGGCTCATGTAGGCGTGGAAGCACTCGATCCAGCCCTTCGCGAACTGCTCGTGGCCGGCCACCCAGTTCGCCGGACTCGCGTCCCAGAAGTGCATGTGGCTGTCGACGACGAAGTACTTCTCCCCGTCTTTCTCGTACACGGTGGGCTCCCTCGGCTCGGACGGACGGGACGGCCTGCAGCGCTCGACGACGCCCCGATCGGGTCGTATGCCACCCGTCCTATCGGCTGCCCGTGGGCGAGGCGGTCTCACTTTGAGACAGGACGCAATCCGCCCGAACCGGGTTAGGGTGACCGCACGGCACGAGGAGGTGTCATGGCGGCACGCGTCGATCCGCAGCGCTCCGCGATCGCGCCGGTGCCGCCCGACGCCGAGGGCTGCGCGGCCGGCCGCCAGCGCTTCCTCACCGCCGACTCGCCCGAGCCGGGGCAGGTGCGCCCCGCGATCCTGGCCTCCTGGCGGCGCTCGCGCGAGGCGGGGCTTGCCGCGGACCGGCTGCAGGTGCCGTTCCTGCGCGACCCGGACGCCGAGACGCCGCTGACCCGCAGCGCCGGCCCGGTGCTGAGCCGGCTGTCCGAGCGACTCTCGGGCCTGGCGGTCAGCATCATCCTCACCGACCCGGCCGGGACGGTCCTGAGCCGGCGCACCCTGGACCGCGAGTTCGAACGTCAACTCGACCGCGTGCTGCTCGCTCCGGGATTCAGCTACGCCGAGCGCTTCGCAGGGACGAACGGCATCGGCACCGCCCTCGAGACCGGCGCGGCGACCCAGGTGTTCGGCCACGAGCACTACGCCGAGAACCTCGAGCGGCTGGCCTGCGCCGCCGCGCCGATCCACGACCCGGTGTCCGGACGGATGGCCGGCGTGCTCGACCTGACCTGCTGGCGCAAGGACACCGACGCGCTGCTGCTGACGCTCGCCGAGACCACCGCCGAGCAGATCCAGCAGGCCATGCTCATGGCCGCCGGGCGGGCCGAGGCCGCCGTGCTGCAGGCCTACCGCCAGGCGTGCCGGCGCACCGCGGGCATCGTCCTGGCCGTCACCGCCGACGCCGTGACGTTCAACGACCGTGCCCGCGCCGAGCTCGCGCCGGGCGACCAGGCGGCCGTCGTCGCACACGCCGTCGAGATCGGACGCGCGCTCGCGCCCGGGCACCGGCGGCACGTCGATGTTCCGCTGCCGGCCGGGGTGGCGGCCCGGCTGCACTGCCACCAGATCGACGACGCCGGACGGGCGGCCGGGTTGGTGGTGCACGTGCGGGTCGGCGAGCAGGGGACGCTCGCAGCGCCGCACGACGCACGGCCGCCGGCCCGTCCCCCGCTGCGTGAACTGGTCGGGGGTTCACCGCTCTGGCGACGGGCCTGCGAGCAGGCCTACGACCTCACCGCCGCCGGGGCATGGGTGGCACTGCACGGCGAGCCGGGCACCGGCAAGCGGTCACTCGCGCAGGCGCTGGCGCACCGCTTCGGCAACGGCGGACGGGCAGCCCTGCTCGACGCCCGCGACGCTCGCGCGGACCCGACCTGGGTGGCCGAGGTGAGGCGCACGCTGGACGCCGCCGACCGTGTCGTTCTCACCCACGTCGACGCGCTGACCGTCGTCGAGCTGCGGACGCTGGACGCCGTGCTCCGGCAGGATGCCGGCACCGCCCGGGCCACGCGGCTGTGGGTCGCCGTCACCCTCGGCACCGGGCAGCGCCCAGCGGCCCTGGACCGGCTGCTCGAGCGCTTCGGCGGCCTCGTCGAGACCCCGCCGCTGCGGTTGCGTCCGGAGGACGTGCCGGCGCTGGCCGCGCACTTCGCCCGCCCGAAGTCGTCCCACCCCGATGTCGCCTTCACGTCGGCCGCGCTCGGCGTGTTGCAGCGCGCGAGCTGGCCGGGCAACGTCGAGCAGCTGCGCCGTGCCGTCCGCACGGCTCTCACCCGGCGGCGCCGCGGCGCCGTCGACGTTGCGGACCTGCCCGCTGACGTGCCCGCCGGCAGCCGGCGCCTGCTCAGCCCGATCGAGTCGTTGGAGCGGGACGCCATCGTGCAGAGCCTCGACGCCGCGAACGGCAACAAGCTCGAGGCCGCCCGCGCGCTGGGCCTGTCCCGCGCGACGATCTACCGCAGGATCCGGGAGTACGGCATCGTGACCTCGTGACGCGACTGCTGGTCGGGCCGGTGCTGCGGCACGTCGGCACGACCGATGCCACGATCTGGGTCGAGACCGACGGTCCGTGCGAGGTGCGGGTGCTCGGCGCGCGCGAACGGACCTGGACGGCGAGCGGGCACCACTACGCGCTCGTCACCGTCGAGGGGCTCACGCCGGACACCGCCACCGACTACGAGGTCCACCTCGACGACGAGCCGGTATGGCCGCCAGTGGACGCCGCGCGGCCGCCCTCGCGCATCCGCACCCTTCCGCCGGCCGACAGTCCCGCCGCCGGCCGCGTGCGCATCGCGTTCGGGTCCTGCCGCTACAGCCGCAGCGCCGTGACCGCCTCCGACCCGCACTTCGCCCCCGACTCGCTCGCCGCCTACGCCCGCGAGCTCGCCCGCGAGGACGAGGCGGAGTGGCCGTCGGCGCTGCTGCTGCTCGGCGACCAGGTCTACGCCGACGAGACCACCGAACCGACCCGCCGCCGCATCCGCGCTCGGCGCGACATCACCAAGGGCAGCAAGGACCAGGTCGCCGACTTCGAGGAGTACACCTGGCTCTACCTCGAGTCGTGGACCGACCCTCACGTCCGCTGGCTGATGTCCACGATCCCCAGTTCGATGATCTTCGACGACCACGACGTGCGTGACGACTGGAACACCTCGCACTTGTGGCGGCAGGAGATGCAGGCGACGGACTGGTGGCAGGAACGCATCATCGGCGGCCTCTCGTCCTACTGGGTGTACCAGCACCTCGGCAACCTGTCGCCCGGTGACCTGGCCGCCGACGAGCTGTACCAGTCGGTACGTAAGCACGACGGCGACGCCGAGCACCTGCTGCGCGAGTTCGCCGCGCAGGCCGACGCCGAGGCCGACGGCGCGAAGGGCACCCGCTGGTCGTTCCGCCGTGACTTCGGCCGCACCCGCTTGCTCATGATCGACTCGCGCTGCGGACGGATCCTCGCCGAGGGGCGGCGCAGCATGATCAGCGACGACGAGTTCGCATGGGTCGAGTCGCAGGTCGACGGCGCGTACGACCACCTGCTCGTCGGCACCTCGCTGCCGTGGTTGTTGACCCGGGCGCTGCACGACCTGGAGGCGTGGGACGAGTCGCTCTGCGACGGGTCGCACCCAACTCGCATCGGCCGCTTCGGCGAGTGGCTGCGGCGGACGGCTGACCTCGAGCACTGGGCGTCTTTCCGGCTGTCCTTCGAACGGCTCGCCGCGCTGCTGTCGTGGGTGGCCGGCCGCGACGACGCTCCGGCGACGGTGTGCGTTCTGTCCGGCGACGTCCACCACGCCTACGTCGCCGAAGCGCACTTCGACCGGCCGGTGGGCTCGCGGGTCTTCCAGCTCACCTGCTCGCCGCTGAACAACTACGTTCCCTGGTTCATGAAGCTGATCTTCCGCGGCTTCTGGAGCCGGGCCGCCGAGCGGTTCGTCCGGCTGCTGCTGCGCGTCGTCGCCCCCGTCCCGCCGGTGAGCCTGCGCTGGTCGCGGTTGACCGGTCCGCACTTCGGCAACGAGATCGCCGAGTTCGTCGCCGACGGCCGCCGGGCCGTCACCACCTTGCAACGCTCGTCGGCACGATCCGGGCAGGACGAGCTGCGCGAGGTCGCCCGCATCCGCCTCGCCGGCTGACGCCTGATTGCTCACTCGCCGAGGTGTACGCGGGGCCGGTTTGGGTCAAGATCGGGGAGGCGGGCACGTCGCCCGCGGGAGGGGATACCCATGAGGACGACCGGACGACTGCTCGCGCTCAACGCGCTGGCCGCCGCCAACACCGCCAACGCCTGGCACCCCGTCGACCGGCACGGCCGCCTGTCGATGCAGGCCTTCCTGGCCGGCTGGCCGACGTCGGAGCTGGCGTTGCCGTCGCTCGGCGGCCTGGTCGCGGCGAACGCGGTCGGCGCGTGGCGCGGCGGGTTCCGCGGCCGCGCCGGCGTGCTCAGTGCCGCGTTGGCCGCCGGCAGCGCCACGACGCTGGTGGCCATGGAGCGGTTGGCCCGGCAGTCGGGCAACATCTACGCCGCCGCCCTCGTCGAAGGCCTCGGCGCCGACTACGCCGACCGCATCACGCTGCCGACCTTCCCCGGACCCGATGCCGCGCTGGCCAACACCCCGGGCATGGTCCGGATGGCGCGCATCCGCCGCCGCTTCGCCCTCGACGCCGACATCGCCTACGGCGATCACGGGCGCGCGAACCACCTGGACGTCTGGCACCGCGACGACCTGCCGCGCGACGGCCGCGCGCCGGTGCTGCTGCAGATGCCCGGCGGGGCCTGGGTAACCGGCAACAAGCAGGGCCAGGCCTACCCACTGATGAGCCACCTGGCCGAACGCGGGTGGGTGTGCGTCGCCGTCAACTACCGCCTCGGCCCGCGCAACACGTGGCCGGCGCAGATCGTCGACGTCAAGCGGGCCATCGCCTGGGTGCGCGAGCACATCGCCGACTACGGCGGCGACCCGTCCTTCATCGCGGTCACCGGGGGTTCGGCCGGCGGGCACCTCAGTTCGCTGGCCGCCCTCACCCCGAACCGGGCCGAATGGCAGCCGGGGTTCGAGGACGTCGACACCACGGTGTCGGCGGCCGTGCCGTTCTACGGCGCCTACGACTGGACCAACCGCGACCGGGTCGGCAACCGGGGACTGGTGCCGCTGCTGCAGCGGCGGGTGGTCAAGCAGAAGCTGCGCGACGCCCCCGACGTGTTCGACGCGGCGTCACCGATGAGCCATCTCGGCCCTGACGCACCGCCGTTCCTGCTCTCGCACGGCACCAACGACTCGCTCATCCCGGTCGAGGAGGGGCGGCTGTTCGCCCAGCGCCTGCGCGCGGTCTCGCAGCAGCCCGTGGTGTACGCGGAGCTGCCGCGGGCCCAGCATGCCTTCGACGTCTTCGGCAGCCCGCGGGCGACCGCGGCGGCGGAGGCCGTCGGGCGCTTTCTCGGGGTGGTCTACGGCGACTACGTCCGGGCTCAGGACATGAGCGGGGCCGGCCGTGCTGACGTCGGAGCGGGCTGACGTCGGAGCGATGCCGGTCAGCAGCCGATCAGCCGGCGCTCAGCATCGTTCGGCGAACGGGGCGACCGCGCACATTCCGGCGCGGTCGGAGTTGCGCAGCCCGCGCAGGACCTTGACGACCCGACGGCGGGTCATCTCGTCCATGGCCGGCTGCGCGTAGCGGTCGGCCCAGGCCTCGGGGCGGCGGAAGTCGACGGCGTGCACGCCCTTGACCACGAGGTAGCCGTCCTCGAGCTCGGGGGCGCCGGGGCCCCACACCATCAGCACGGGCGTGACGGTGGGCGCGCCCTGGCCGAGCATCTCCTGCAGCACGGTGCCGGCGGCACGTGCGGCGCGGATGGCCTGCCAGGACCGCTTCACCGCGTCGTCGCCGTCGAGCACCTCGTGGTAGCGCGCCGTGACTGCGAGGACGCCCGAAGGCGTGACGACGAGGTGGTCGACGAAGCTCAGGGGTGAGGAGTCCAGCACCGTCCAGTCACGGCGGGCACGCAACCCGTCGAGGGTGAACGTCCGGCCGACGCAGGGGACGCCGCGACGCTTGAAACCGGGGAGACGGACGCCCAGACGGGCGTTCGGGAGGGCGAGGGTGGAGGACATCGCCGAGACCTTTCGATTCATCCCCCGCAGGATGAGTCGGACGAGCCGAGTATGCCCCCGCTGCAAGGCCGGAAACAGCGCGTCGCGCATTCGACAAGTCACGCTCCGTGAGCGGAGCCCTCGGAATCAGGGCGGTCTACCTCGAACCGGACACATCATCACACGCAAGAGCGGGTGAATCGCGCGAACTCCCTCCGCCGGGCCACGGGACGTAAGTACCGTCATGGCACGCATTAGCCGGGTGTAAACCCTTTCTGGCGGCCCGATGTGGCGTCCTGTGTGCTGATCGGGAGGCCGGGCTGGGGCGCCGGACCGGTCCCGGGTTTGGATCGCAGCATGATCTTCATCGTGGTCAAGTGGACGGTCCGACCGGAGTTCGCGGAATCCTGGCTGGCGAAGGTGGACGACTTCACGCAGGCCACGCGGGCCGAGCCCGGCAACATCTTCTTCGAGTGGTCGCGCAGCGTGGACGACGCGAACGTCTACGTACTGGTCGAGGCGTTCCACGACGGCGCCGCGGAGGCGCACGTCGGGTCGGACCATTTCCGCACCGCGACCGGGTGGATGCCGGACGTCGTGGCGGAGACGCCCTCCATCGTGAGCACCACCATCGAGGGCATGGACGGCTGGGGCGAGATGGGCGAGGTGGAGGTCCGGCAGTGACGGCCCTGGCCGACCTGGCGGCGTTCGAGCAGCACCGCGTCGATGTCGACGGCGTCGAGGTCGCCGCGTGGACGGCAGGTTCGGGCAGTCCCGTCCTGCTGCTGCACGGTTACCCGCAGACGCACGTGATGTGGCACCGGGTCGCGCCGCGGCTGGCCGAGACCCGCACCGTGGTGCTGGCCGACCTGCGCGGCTACGGCGACTCGGCCAAGCCGCCGGGCGGCCCCGACCAGGCGGCCTACGGCAAGCGCGCGATGGCCGGCGACATGGCCGGTCTCATGCGCGAGCTCGGGTTCGACACCTTCGACGTCGTCGGCCACGACCGCGGGGCCCGCGTCACGCACCGGCTCTGCCTCGACCACCCCGAGCGTGTCCGGCGGGCGGCCGTGCTCGACGTCGTCCCAACCCGGCACATGTTCGCCATGGCCGACCGCGCCTTCGGCATGGCCTACTTCCACTGGTACTTCCTGGCCCAGCCCTACGACCTGCCCGAGCGCATGCTCGGGGCCGATCCCGAGGGCTGGGTCCGGCACGCCGTCGGGGCGTGGTCCCGGGTCGGCGACGCGTTCGACGAGGAGGCCGTGACCGAGTACGTGCGCTGCTTCGTCGACCCCGAGGCGATCCGCGCCAGCTGCGACGACTACCGGGCCGGCGCCGGCACCGACCTCGTCGACGACGACGCCTCGTTCGCCGCGGGAGCGCGCGTGACCTGTCCGCTGCTGGTCCTGTGGGGCGGGCGCGGTTTCGTCGGCGCGCAGTACGACGTGCCGTCGGTCTGGCGCGACTACGCCACCGACGTCACTGCCATGCCGCTGGACTGCGGGCACTTCCTGCCCGAGGAGCGGGCGGAGGAGACGTACCAGGCGGTACAGGAGTTCCTGTCCGCCCCCTGACTCAGGGGTGCTGCAGCGCCTTCTCGATCGCAAGTGCGAGCAGCGACTGCCCGCCCACACTCGGGTGCACGCCGCAGCCACCGGTGGTGAGCTGCGTGAGCAGTCCGGCCTTGCAGCTGTCGCCGCCGGACTGTGCAGCGGCCTGCTGGAAGGTGCCGTAACCGTCGGCGATCGTCACGCGGTACGGCTTCGCCGCCGTGGTGAGGGCCGAGTTCAGCGCCACGCTGCTCCCGTTGGCTGTCGCGTCGCTGTAGTTCAGCGAGTAGTAGGTCAGCAGGACGAGGCGGCCGCGGTAGTGCGCCTTCGACCGGATCGCGGACAGGATCGTGGCGACGTTGTGCCCGACCTTGGCCAGGACAGTGGGCAGCTCCGAGACGCAGTGGTCGGCCGTCGTTTCCTGGCACAGGAAGCCGTCGTTGGCGCCGATCATCAGGCTGACGACGCGCGTGTTCCGGTGATTCTCCAGGTAGTTGAGGGCGTAGGTCAGCTGCGTCCCGGGGTAGCTGACGTGCAGCGGGAACAGCTGCCGGTAGCCGGGCTTGCCGCCGGGGCTGTTCTCGCAGCCGTTGCTGGCCGCGCCCGGAGTGATGAAGCTGTCCGTCGTCTCACCGGGGCAGGAGGCGTTGGCCAGGTGCAGGCCGAGCGCGGCCGCGATGTCCTCGGGGTAGCCGACGAAGCTTGACGCGTTCGGATAGTTGGGGGCCGGCAGGTTGGCCGCCTCGCGGTAGCCGAACGGCACCGAGTCGCCGAGGGCGAGGTATCCGGGCCCGCTGTGCACGGGCCGGGGATGGTGGGCGGGAACCTTCGGAGCGGCGGACGCGCCGCCGTTACCGACGGTGAAGGCGGTGAAGACGAGGGCCGCGACGGCGATCGCCGCGGTGATCAAGCGGGGCGTACGGGCGATGTGCGGACCGGGCACGGCGGGACCTCTTCCGACGAGCGACCACCGGACCTCGACGTCGGCGGCGCGCTGGCCGTCACCCTGCCCGCCGCCCCGGGCCGCACGCAAGGGGGCCGCTCTAGAGTGGCGTGACGCCTGCGACCACGGCGACAAGGGCGACAAGGGCGACAACAGCAAGGGGTTGACCATGGGCGACCGCTCGCTCGACGGCGCGATCGGCACCGTGGTGCGGACCGTCCGGGGCGGCCGGTTGCCGGGCGAGATCCGCGTGATCCTGGCCGGCGAGCCGCACTTCTACCTGGCCTACTGCGCCGAGGAGCTGTCCGTCGATACCCGGATCTGCGTCGTCGGCAGCCGCGGCGCGCGCCAGGTCGACGTCGAGCGGTGGCCCCGCCGACGCTGAACAAGCACCGATCCGCTCATCTCGGGCCCGTTGTGCACCAGGTCACATGTCGCCTATGTTCTGCTCGTGAACATTCGCCGTCTTCGTCTGGTCGCTCCCGTTCTGGCCCTGGCGCTCGGCGTCGCCGGCCTCCCCGCCCTCGCCGCGGCCGCCCCGCCGGCCCACCACGGCGCGCCCGCCGCGCACCACGCCGCGGGCGATCCCGACCTCGGCCCGAACGTCTACGTCTTCGACCCGTCGATGCCGGTGTCGACGATCCAGTCGACGGTCGACGCGATCTCGGCGCTGCAGCTGACCAACCAGTTCGGCGAGCAGCGGTACGCCCTGCTGTTCAAGCCGGGCGTCTACGGCAGCGCCGCCGACCCGCTGAACTTCCAGGTCGGCTACTACACCGAGGTCGCGGGGCTCGGCCGCAACCCCGGCGACGTGGTCATCAACGGTTCGATCAACGTCTACAACCAGTGCGACAACGGCAACTGCATCGCCCTGAACAACTTCTGGCGCTCGCTGTCGAATCTCACGATCAACGTCAGCAACCCCGACGCCGGCTGCTACACCGGCGAATTCTGGGCGGCGTCGCAGGCGGCGCCGATGCGCCGCGTGCACGTGACCGGCGGCAAGACGACGCTGATGGACTACTGCACGCAACCGTCGTTCGCCAGTGGCGGTTTCATCGCCGACTCGCAGTTCGACGACACCGTCACCAATGGCTCGCAACAGCAGTACGTCGTGCGCAACAGCGCGCTGAACGGCTGGTCGAACGGCGTCTGGAACCAGGTATTCGCCGGCACCACGGGCGCGCCGGCCGAGTGCTTCCCGCTCACCTCGACGTGCGGGCCGTACACGACGCTGGCCACGACCCCGTCCAGCCGCGAGAAGCCGTACCTCTACATCGACGGGCGCGGCCGCTGGCAGGTGTTCGTGCCGTCGGCCCGGCGCGCGTCGGCCGGCACGACCTGGGCCACCGGCCCGACGCCGGGCCACTCCGTCCCCCTCTCGTCGTTCACCATCGCGCGGCCGGGCAA
This sequence comes from uncultured Actinomycetota bacterium, assembly GCA_963787985.1. Lineage (GTDB taxonomy): Bacteria > Actinomycetota > Actinomycetes > Mycobacteriales > Jatrophihabitantaceae > Jatrophihabitans. The sequence continues at coordinate 1,428,708 of CAWBEL010000004.1, forward strand.
CTCGGCGGCCTCACTCGGCAACGCGCTGTCCCGCGGCCGCGACCTGCTGCTGACCCCCGGTGTGTACAGCATCAACCGGACGCTGAAGGTCAAGCGGGCGAACGCCGTCGTGCTCGGCCTCGGCATGGCCACGTTGACGTCCGCGCGCGGCGCCACCGTACTGAGTACGGCCGACGTGCCGGGCATCGACATCGCCGGCCTGATCGTCGACGCGGGACCGGCCCGCGCCCGCACCCTCATGCAGATCGGGCAGGGCCGCCCGCGGCGCGGCGCAAGCTCGGTGAGCGACCCGACCGCCCTGCAGGACGTGTTCTTCCGTATCGCCGGCCCGCACGCCGGCCGCGCCGACACCAGCCTCGTCGTCGACGCCGACCACGTGGTGCTCGACGACATCTGGGCGTGGCGGGCCGACCACGGCACCGGCGTCGGTTGGACGCAGAACACCGCAGCCACCGGTCTCGTCGTCAACGGTTCGGACGTCAACGCCACCGGGCTGTTCGTCGAGCACTACCAGCGTTTCCAGGTCATCTGGAACGGCGCCCGCGGGTCGGACGTGTTCTTCCAGAGCGAAATGCCCTACGACGTCCCCAGCCAGTCGGCGTGGATGTCGAGCCGCACCACCAAGGGCTACGCCGCGGTCCTCGTGAACCGTTCGGCACAGGGCTTCAACGGATACGGCATGGGCACCTACAGCTTCTTCAACCAGGGCATCGACATCTACGCCGACCACGCCTACCAGGTGCAGGACCCGTCCCGCGTCCACCTGCACGACCTGTTGACGATCTTCCTCGACGCCACCAACGGCAAGGGCGGGATCCTGCACGTCGTGAACGACACCGGCGGTTCGTCCACGGTGGCCAACCCGGACACGCCGGTGACGGTCACCGACTTCCCGTAACCGGCGAGCGGGTTCGCGTCGTCAGCGGAAATCCGACGGCGCGAACTCCCCCGCCCGCAGCTTGCCCTCGATCTGTTCGAGCGAGTGGCCCGTGAGCTCCGGCATCTTCCAGTACACGAACACCCATGCCGCGACGTTGAAGGCGCCGTACAGCCACATGGTCGGCCCGACACCGACGGCGTTGATGATCGTCAGCAGGCTGAGCGTGATCAGCAGGTTGGTTCCCCAGAGCGTGGCCGCCTGTGCGCTCGTGCCGGCGCTGCGCACTCCGAGCGGGTAGATCTCCGAGCCCGTCAGCCAGCCCATGAGCTGCAGACCGCCGGCGTTGAAGAACATGAACACGATCAGGCAGGTCACGATGAACGGCACGTCGCTGCGGCCGCTGTGCCCGGTGGCGAACAGGGTGCCCAGCACTCCGAGCGCCACCGCCGCACCGGGCACCATGACCAGCGTCAGCCGCCGGCGACCCACGCGGTCGACGATCGACAACCCCACGATCATCATCACGAGATAGGTGGCGCCGAGGGCCACGCTGACGAGCAGGGCCGCCGAGGTCGAGAAGCCGTTCGTGGTCAGGATGGTCGGCGCGTAATAGATGATCATTTCGATGCCGCTGAGCTGGGTGAAGACGGCGATACCGCAACCCACGATCAGGGCCGGCCGCACCCAGCTGCGGCGCAGCCCGCGCCAGCCGCGTTCGCGGGCGTCGGCGCTGTCCTCCTGTTCCTGCAGCTCGGAGATCTCGTGCAACTCCGGCTCGAGGTCGGCGCCGTCGGCGCGTAACCGCGTCAACACCTCGCGGGTGGCGTCGTCGCCGCTGTGCTTCTGCAGCCAGCGCGGGCTCTCGGGCAGCCGCAGCATGAGCAGGAACATGATCGCGGCCGGAACGGCGGCGATGCCCACGGACAGCCGCCAGGACACCGACTCGCTGGCTCCGACGATCGTGGAGATGACGATGCCGGTGCCGATGCCCAGCTGGAACGTCAGCACCAGGCGGCCGCGGTGCTTGGCGGGCGCCAGTTCGGCGACGTACATGGGGACGGTCTGCGTGGCACCACCGACCGCGAACCCGAGCACCAGGCGCGCCGCGGACAGCAGCCACGGGTTGGGCGCCAACCCGGCACCGACGGCGCCGACCACGAAGATCACCGCGACGATGAGGATGGTGCCGCGCCGTCCGCGGCGCTCGGCCAACGCGCTGCAGCTGAGAGCGCCGAGGATCGCGCCGGCGAGGATGGCGGAGGCGACGACCTGCTGCATGCCGCTACCGATGTGGAACTGCTTGCTGATCTGGAGCAGGGCGCCGGAGATGATGCCGGTGTCGTAGCCGTAGAGCAGCGAGCTGATCGCCGACACCAGGGCCGCGACCAGCAGCAGCGGGGTGAACGCGCCGGAGCGCCCGGCCTGGCCGGACTTGTCGCTCCCGGCGGGCCCGTCGCTGCGGGTGGACCTGCCCTTCGTCCGGGTCTTCGTGCCGGGTGCCGTGTCGCCGTGCGTCGTCGCCGTCATCGGGTCCTCCCCGGTAGCGCGCCCACGCGGCGCGCCTCGTCCCGGCCCGTGTACCCGCGCCCGAGTCGGGCGTAACGGGCGTCACACCCGCCGGGCCGAGGACCTCGCATTTCGCTGGTTTCGGAAATCGGCCCGAACGGGTAGACGACCCACGGTCCTGTCACAGCTACATAGAGCCGAGTGATCCCATGCCGTCCACGACGGAACGTGTCAACGCCCTCGACAAGCTCGACAAGAACGTCCCCACCAGCTTCTACTGGCGCCTGACGCTGCTGGCCACGCTCGGTGGCTTCCTGTTCGGCTACGACACCTCCAACATCGGCTCGGCGCTGAACTTCATCCCCTACAAGCTCAACTCCTTCGGCACGGGCTATCTCGTCGCGGGCGCCTCGCTGGGCGCGGCGGCGGGCGCGCTGCTCGCCGGCCCGCTCACCGACCGCTTCGGTCGCAAGTCGCTGCTGATCATCGACGCGTTCGTCTACGCCGTCGGCGCGTTGCTGTCGGCCTTCACGTGGCACGTCAGCGTCCTGATGATCGCGCGCACCCTGATCGGGCTCGCGATCGGCGCCGACTCGGCCATCGCGACCGCCTACATCGCCGAGTACGCCCCGCGGAACAAGCGCGGCGCGCTGTCGATGCTGCAGCAGTGGATGATCACCGTCGGGATCCTCATCGCCTACCTCGTCGCGCTGCTGATCCTCGAGGTGTGGCCGGGCTCGGCGAGCACCGACTGGCGCTGGTTCTTCGGCATCGGCGCGATCCCGGCGCTGCTCGGGCTCGCGCTGCGCTTCGACATGCCGGAGTCGCCACGCTGGCTGATCCGCAAGGGCAAATACGAGGACGCGAAGAAGGCCTTCGACAAGCTGGGCCTGGACGTCACGGTCGACGACATCGAATACACCGCGCACGAACTCGAGCAGGCCGACGCCCAGACGGAGAAGGCGCGCCGCGGCGGGTGGAGCCCGGGCGTGCGCCGTGCCGTGTACGTGGTCTGCGGGTTCTTCGTCTTCCAGCAGATCACCGGCATCAACGTCCCGCTCTACTACGGCCCGAAGCTTCTCGGCCAGTACTTCCAGGACGGCAAGTCGGTCGTCGCCTCGACCACGGCCGGTGTGGCGGTCACGTCGATCATGACCGCCGTCAATGTCATCGCCACCTTCTTCGCCTTCCGCTACATCGACCGCATCGGGCGGCGCAAGCTGGCGATCGGCGGGTTCGCCGGCATGGCCGTGATGGCCGTCGTCGCCGCCATCGGCGTCGGGGTGCTGTCCGGCACGCCCCGGGTCGTCGTCGGCATGATCGGGTTGTCGCTGTTCATCGCGTCGTTCGCGGTCGGTGTGGGCGGCACCGGCTGGCTCATTCAGGGCGAGATGTTCCCGACGGAGGTGCGCGGTCAGGCCGCATCGATCGCCGCGGCCGTCGACTGGATCGCGAACTACGCCGTCATCGAGGCTTTCCCGGCCTCGCAGCGCACCTTCGGTTTCGGCTGGGTGATGGTCGGTTTCGCGGTGCTGTGTGTCGTCGCCATCGGCTTCGTCGCCCGGTACCTGCCGGAGACCAAGAACATGTCCGTGGAGGAGATCACCGAGCTCTACGAGAAGAAGGCGGCCGGCGAGTCGGTGGACATGCGCAGCGGCGCCACCGCCTGAGACCGCACGACGCTCAGGCGCGCAACCCGTCGAAGGCGATGCGGACGACCATGTCGTCCAGCGCGACGCCGTCCTTGCCGGGGCGGTACCACTCCACGATCGAGTTCACGAGCCCGAACAACAGGTGCGCGGTCACCGCAGGGTTCAGGCCGGGACGCACGTCGCCGTCCTGCTCGGCCTCGCGCACCAACCGCGCGACGTAGCGGTCGAAGGTGCGGCGGCGGTCCAGCGCCGCCCGCTCGACCGGCGTGTTGCCGCGGACGCGGAGCAGCAGCGTCACGTGCGGCAGCTCGTCCTGCAGCACCCGCACGCTGCCCCGTACCAGCAGCTCGAGCCGGTCGATCGCGCGGCCGTCCGCTGCCTGCACCCGGGCCGCGACGGCGAACAGCCCGTCCAGGGCGCGGTCGAGCGACAAGCGCAGAAGCTCCTCCTTGCCCGGGACGTGGTGGTAGATCGCGGACTTGGCGATGCCGAGTCGCTTGGACAGGTCCTCCATGCTCGTGCCGTCGTAGCCGCGCTCGTTGAAGACGTCGACGGCCACCCGCAACAGCGACTCCAGGTCGTAGCCGGGACGGCCGCGACGGCGCGGCGCGTCGGAACTCACGGTGGCGGTCACGGCCGCGGCGCCGAGGCCACGCGGTGGCTGCGGCCGCGGAACTCGGCGATGACGTCGTCGCCGCGGCGGACGGTGATGTCGTAGATCCCGGAGCGGCCGAAGCTCACCCGCTCCTGCGCCTCGGCGACCAGCTGGTCCCCGGCGCGCGCCGGCGCGACGAAGGTGATTTCGGCGCCGGCCGCCACGGTGACCGGACCGTGGCTGTTGCAGGCACAGGCGAACGCGGTGTCGGCGAGGGTGAACACCAGCCCGCCGTGAGCGATGGCGTGGCCGTTCACCATGTCGTCGCGCACGGTCATGGTCGTAGTCGCACGTCCCTCGCTGCACGAGACCAGCTCGATGCCGAGCGCGCGCGACGCCCCGTCGGCGTCCATCATCGCGGCGACGGCGGGCGGGACGGCGCTCACCGCTCAGCGCCCGTGGAACTCGGGGCGCTGCTTGGCCAGGAAGGCGTCGACCGCGTTGCGGTGGTCCGCGGTGCCGCCGAGGCGCAGCTGGGCGACGTGCTCGTCGGCCAGCACCTCGGGCAGGCTCGCCGTGGCCGCGAAGTGCAGCGCTCTCTTCGCCTCCGCGTAGGCCAGCGTCGGCCCGGCGGCGAGCTTCTCGGCGAGCTCGAGCGCCTGCGGCAGGACGTCGTCGGGCTCGGCCAGCCGCCCGACCATCCCCCACTCGAGGGCCTGCTGGGCGGTGAACGGCTCGTTGAGCAGCACGAGCTCGCTCGCGCGGGCGGACCCGACGGCACGGGCCAGCGTCGCGGACAGCCCGGAGTCGAAGGTGAGGCCGATGCCCGTGAAGGCGGTGGCGAACTTGGCCGCGGACGAGGCGACCCGGATGTCGCAGGCCAGCACCAGCGACAGGCCGGCGCCGGCGGCCGTGCCGTTGACGGCGGCCACCACCGGCTTGGGTGCCCCTGTCAGCGCGAGCACCAGCGGGTTGTAGTGCTGCGCCACGGTGTCGAGAGCGTGCGCGTCGGCGCCGGCGAGGGACTTCGCGTGCTCGCCGAGGTCCTGGCCGGCACAGAAGACCTTGCCGGTGCCGGTGAGCACGACGGCCCGGACAGCGTCGTCCGCGGCGAGCTGCTGGGCTCCGGCGAGCAGCTGCTCCTTGGCGGCGAGCGTCAGCGCCGGGCGCGTCATGGTGAGGACGCCGACGGCGCCGCTGATCTCGACGGTGACGTCGGACGAACCCTGGTCATCGGCCATGGCCGTAGAGTACATTACCGAATGATCGTTCTGTAAATAGCTCCTCGTGCACGAGGATCGCGTCGCTCGGAAGGTGTCGCCCATGACCGTCCTGCGCAGCTACGTCAGTGGTCGGTGGACCGCGCCGGACGCCGGCGAACCGGTGCACGACGCGGTGACCGGCGACGAGGTCGTGCAGGTGTCGTCGCAAGGGGTGGACTTCGCCGCCGCGCTCGAACACGGGCGGGCGGTTGGCGGGCCCGCGCTGCGCGAGCTGACCTTCCACGACCGTGCCGCGCTGCTGAAGTCCGTCGGCACGATGCTGCGCGAGCACCGCGAGGAGCTGTACCAGCTGTCGCACCGCACCGGGGCGACGCTGGGCGACGCCAGGTTCGACGTCGACGGCGGCATCGGCGCGCTGCTGTCGTACGCGAGCAAGGCCCGGCGCGAGCTGCCCAACGAGCGGGTGGTCGTCGAGGCCCAGCCCGAGCCGCTCGGCCGGGCCGGGCAGTTCCTCGGCCAGCACGTCCTGACCTCGCGGCCGGGCGTCGCGGTGCAGATCAACGCCTTCAACTTCCCCGTCTGGGGTCCGCTCGAGAAGCTGGCACCGGCCTTGATCGCGGGCGTGCCGACGCTTATCAAGCCGGCGTCGCAGACCGCGTACCTGACCGCGCGGGTGGTCGAGCTGGTCGTCGGGTCCGGGCTGCTGCCCGAGGGCGCGCTGCAGCTGGTCTGCGGCAGCGCCGGCGACCTGCTGGACCACCTGCAGGAGGCCGACTCGCTGAGCTTCACCGGTTCGGCCGACACGGCGCACCGCCTGCGCGCCCACCCGAACGTCGTCGGCCGGGCGGTGCGCGTCAACGCCGAGGCCGACTCGCTGAACATGTCGATCCTCGGCCCGGACGCCGTCCCCGGCAGCGAGGCCTTCGACCGCTACGTCGCCCAGCTCGTCACCGAGATGACGGTCAAGGCCGGGCAGAAGTGCACCGCGATCCGGCGCGCGTTCGTGCCGATCGAGCATGTGGATGCGGTGAGCGACGCGGTGTCGGCGAAGCTGGCGGCGATCGTGGTCGGCAACCCCGCCGACGAGTCGGTCGGGATGGGCGCGCTCGCCAGCCTCGAGCAGCGCGAGGAGGTCCGCCGCTCGCTCAAGGCTCTGGAGTCGGCCGGCCGCCTGGTGTTCGGCGACCCCGAGCACGTCGAGGTCGTGGGGGCCGACGCCGAGCGCGGCGCGTTCCTGTCCCCCGTCCTGGTGCGCGCCGACGACAGCCGCCGCGCCGAGGTGCACGAGGTCGAGGCCTTCGGCCCGGTCAGCACGCTGATCGGCTACCGCGACACCGCCGACGTCGTCGAGCTCGCGGCGCTCGGCAAGGGCAGCCTGGCCGGCTCTGTCGTCACCGACGACGTCGGCTTCGCCCGGGACGTCGTGCTCGGCACCGCGCCCTGGCACGGACGATTGCTCGTCCTGGACGCCGACGCCGCGGCCGAGTCGACCGGCCACGGATCGCCGCTGCCGATGCTGGTGCACGGCGGTCCCGGACGCGCCGGCGGCGGCGAGGAGCTCGGCGGCATGCGGTCGGTGTTCCAGCACATGCAACGCACCGCGGTGCAGGCGAGCCCGCGCATGCTGCAGGCGGTCACCGGCCGTTGGGTTCGCGGTGCCGCGCGCACGAACACCGGCGCCCACCCCTTCACCAAGTCGCTGGCCGAGCTGCGCATCGGCGACACCGTCGTGGGCGGTCCCCGCGTGGTGACCGAGGACGACGTCCAGCACTTCGCCGAGTTCACCGGTGACACGTTCTACGCCCACACCGACGAGGACGCCGCCGCGAAGAACCCGTTCTTCGGCACGCGGGTCGCGCACGGTTACCTGATCCTGTCCTTCGCGGCGGGACTGTTCGTGCAGCCGGACTTCGGCCCCGTCCTCGCCAACTACGGCATCGACAACCTGCGCTTCCTCGCGCCGCTCAAGCTGGGTGACGCGATGACAGTGACCTTGACGTGCAAGCACATCAGCCCTCGCTCCGGCGAGTACGGCGAGGTGCGCTGGGACGCCGAGGTCACCAACCAGGACGGCGCCGTCGTCGCCACCTACGACGTGCTCACCATGGTCGCGAAGGAGTGGTCGCAGTGACCGAAACGCTGGAACGGCACTTCGAGTCGACGATCGAGCACGACCGACGCATCGAGCCGCGGGACTGGATGCCCGACGCCTACCGCAAGACGATGATCCGGCAGATCGCGCAGCACGCGCACTCGGAGATCATCGGCATGCAGCCCGAGGGCAACTGGATCACCCGCGCGCCGTCGCTGCGGCGCAAAGCGATCCTGCTGGCCAAGGTGCAGGACGAGGCCGGCCACGGCATGTATCTCTACAGCGCCGCCGAGACGCTGGGCGCCGACCGCAACGACCTGACCGAGAAGCTGATCACCGGGCAGCAGAAGTACTCGTCGATCTTCAACTACCCCACGCTGACCTACGCCGACGTCGGCGTCATCGGCTGGCTCGTCGACGGCGCCGCCATCTGCAACCAGGTGCCGCTGTGCCGCTCGTCCTACGGGCCGTACGCGCGAGCCATGATCCGCATCTGCAAGGAGGAGTCGTTCCACCAGCGGCAGGGTTACGAGCTGCTGATGACGATGATGCGCGGCACCGCCGAGCAGCGCGCGATGGTGCAGGACGCGACGAACCGGTTCTGGTGGCCGTCGCTGATGATGTTCGGCCCGCCCGACTCGGATTCGCCCAACACCGAGCAGTCGATGGCGTGGGGCATCAAGCGGCACACCAACGACGAGCTGCGGCAGCGCTACGTCGACATGTCGGTGCCGCAGGCGGACAAGCTCGGCGTGACGCTGCCCGACCCCGACCTGCGCTGGAACGAGTCGCGCGGGCACTACGACTTCGGCGACATCGACTGGGACGAGCTGAAGGCCGTGATCAAGGGCAACGGCCCGTGCAACGCCCAGCGCATGGCCCACCGCAAGAACGCCCACGAAGCAGGCGCCTGGGTCCGCGAAGCGGCCACGGCGCATGCGCGGAAGGGACGCACGCCGTGACCGAACTGAGCGCGGAAGGCGGCCACGGCGCGGTGCCGATCGCCGATGTCCCGGTCACGCCGTCGCCGGCCAATGTCCGTGCGGGCTGGCCGCTCTACGAGGTGTTCCTGCGCGGCAAGCGCGGGCTCAATCACGTGCACGTCGGCTCGCTGCACGCCGCGGACGCGAAGATGGCGCTGCACCACGCGCGTGACCTGTACACGCGGCGCAACGAAGGCGTCAGCATCTGGGTCGTCGCCGCCGCCGAGATCACGGCGTCCAGCCCGGACGAGAAGGATCCGTTCTTCGCGCCGTCCGGCGACAAGGTCTACCGGCACCCGACGTTCTACGACATCCCCGACGACGTCCCACACATGTAGGGCAGTGCCATGAGCCACGACAATCCGTACGACCTGCTGGGCGACGACAACGACGACGGGCAGCGCTGGGCCTTCGGCACCGGGTTCACCGACCCGCTCGAGGGCATCGACACCTCCGTGCCCGACGGCCTGGACGCCGACGCCCTCGCCCGCTACTGCCTCGCGCTCGGCGACGACGCGCTGGTCTACAGCCACCGCCTGCAGCAGTGGATGACGCGCATGCCGGAGCTGGAGGAGGAGACGGCCCTGGCCAACATCGCGCTCGACCTGCTCGGCCAGGCCCGGATGCTGCTCGCCCGCGCCGGTGGCATCCTCGGCCGCACCGAGGACCAGCTGGCCTTCCACCGCACCGAGCACGAGTTCCGCAACGTCCGTCTCGTCGAACGCGCCGACGACGACTTCGCGCAGCTCGTCGGGCGGCTGCTGCTGTTCAGCTCCTGGCGCCTCGCGCTGTTCGAGGAGCTCATGCACGCCCCCGACCCGGTGCTCGCGGCGATCGCGGCCAAGGGCGTCAAGGAGCTGACCTACCACCGCGACTACTCCGCGCAGTGGGTCGTGCGCCTCGGCGACGGCACCGAGCTGTCGCACCAGCGCATGCAGGACGCGCTGGACACGCTGTGGCCCTTGGTCGACGAGTTGTACCGGCCGGACGCCGACTCCCCCGCCCTCGTCAAGCGCGAGGCGGTGGACACCGTGCTCGACACCGTCCTCGCGACCGGCGGCCTCGACCGGCCGACGGCGATGCCGTTGGCCGGGGTCGGCGGCCGCTACGGGCGCGACGGCGCGCACACCGAGGCGATGGGGTACGTCCTCGCCGAGCTGCAGGCCATCGCCCGCACCTACCCGGACGCGACGTGGTAGCCACCCTCGCGGCCTTCGACGTCGCCGCCGACACCCCGGACCCCGAGCTGCCGATGGTGACCGTCGGCGACCTCGGCATCCTGCGCGCGGTCGACGTCACGCCCGGTGGTGCGGTGGTCGCCACGATCACGCCCACCTACAGCGGCTGCCCGGCGATGCGCGAGATCAGCGCCGACGTCCGCCGCCGGCTCGAACGTGCCGGCTACGACGACGTCGAGGTCCGCACCCAGCTCGCGCCGGCGTGGACGACCGACTGGATCACCGCCGACGGGCGGGCCAAGCTCGCGTCCGCCGGCATCGCGCCGCCGTCGCCCGCGCGGTCGGCTCCCGGCCCGGTGCCACTGACCCTGGGCGCGCCGCCGGCGATGCGGTGCCCGCGTTGTGGCTCGACGTCGACGCACCGGACCGCGGAGTTCGGCGCGACGGCCTGCAAGGCGCTGCACCGCTGTGACGCGTGCGGCGAGCCGTTCGAGGCGGTCAAGTCGATATGACGCTGGCGAGGACGGACTTCCACCCGTTGCCGGTCGAGCGGGTCGAACGGCTGACCGACGACTCGGCCGCCGTCACGTTCGCCGTGCCCGACGAGCTGGCCACGGCGTTCACCTTCACGCCCGGCCAGACGCTGACCGTGCGGCGCGGCGAGGAGCGGCGCTCGTACTCGATCTGCGCCCCCGCCGGCTCTGCACCACGCATCGGCGTGCGCGAGGTCGCCGGAGGCGCCGTCTCGAGCTGGCTCGTCCACGAGCTGCGAGCCGGCGACACCGTCGAGGTGCAGGCGCCGAGCGGGTCGTTCACACCCGACCTCGCGGCCCCGGCGCAGCACGTGCTCATCGCCGCCGGGTCGGGCATCACCCCGATGATCTCCATCGCCGGGTCGGTGCTCGCCGCCGACGACACGTCGACGGTGACCCTGCTCTACGGTAACCGCCGCAGCGACACGGTCATGTTCGCCGACGAGATCGCGGACCTGAAGGACGCCCACCCTGCGCGCATGAGCACCGTGCACGTGCTGTCGCGCGAACCGCAGGAGGTCGAACTGTTCAACGGCCGCCTCGACCGTGACCGGCTCGCCACGCTGCTGCCGGTCACCGTCGACGTCGCCGGGGTAGACCACTGGTGGCTGTGCGGGCCGTTCGCGATGGTCAACGACGCCGTCGACGTGCTGACCGGACTCGGCGTCGAGCGCGGACGAATCCACCGCGAGCTGTTCTGGGTCGGTGACGACCCGCCGGTCGAGGCGACGCACGTCGACGCCCCGGTGGGCGACGGCGCGAGCGTGACGGTCGTGCTGGACGGCCGCTCGACCACCCTCACCCTGCCGCCCGGCACGACCGTGCTGGACGGCGCGCAGAAGGTGCGTCCGGACCTGCCGTTCGCCTGCAAGGGCGGCGTGTGCGGCACCTGCCGCGCCCGGCTCGTCCACGGCGAGGCGCGCATGCGGCGCAACTACGCCCTCGAGCCGGACGAGGTCGCAGCGGGCTACGTCCTGACCTGCCAGACGCTGCCTACATCCGACGAGATCACCGTCGACTTCGACGACTGAGGAGCCTCGAGATGACGTCGACCCTGACTCCGGCCGAGGGCCTGGAACCCATCGAGACCGCGTCGCTCGACGAGCTGCGCGCGCTGCAGCTGGAACGCCTTCGGTGGTCGCTGCAGCACGCCTACGACAACGTGCCGCACTACCGGCAGGCCTTCGACGCGGCCGGTGTGCACCCGACCGACTGCCGCTCGCTCGCCGATCTCGCCCGCTTCCCGTTCACGACCAAGGCCGACCTGCGCAACAACTACCCGTTCGGCATGTTCGCGGTGCCGCGCGACCAGGTCGCCCGCGTGCACGCGTCGTCCGGCACGACCGGTCGTCCGACCGTCGTCGGTTACACCCACGAGGACATCGACACCTGGGCCACCGTGATGGCGCGTTCGATCCGCGCCGCGGGCGGTCGTCCCGGCCACATCCTGCACAACGCTTACGGCTACGGGCTGTTCACCGGCGGGCTCGGCGCGCACTACGGGGCGGAGAAGCTCGGGTGCACGGTGGTGCCGGTGTCGGGCGGCATGACGGAGCGGCAGGTGACACTGATCCGCGACTTCCGGCCGGACGTGATCATGGTGACGCCGTCGTACATGCTCGCCATCGTCGACGAGATGGAGCGTCAGGGTCTGGACCCCGCGGCCTGCTCGCTGCGCTACGGGATCTTCGGCGCCGAGCCGTGGACCAACGAGATGCGGGTGGAGATGGAGGCCCGGGCCGGCATCGACGCCACCGACATCTACGGCCTGTCCGAGGTCATGGGCCCGGGCGTTGCGCAGGAGTGCGTCGAGACGAAGGACGGCCTGCACGTCTGGGAGGACCACTTCTACCCCGAGATCATCGACCCGGTCACCGGCGAGGTGCTGCCCGACGGCGAGCAGGGCGAGCTGGTGTTCACCTCGCTCACCAAGCAGGCCATGCCCGTGGTGCGCTACCGCACCCGCGACCTCACCCGGTTGCTGCCCGGTACCGCGCGGACGATGCGCCGGATGGAGAAGATCACCGGCCGCACGGACGACATGATCATCCTGCGCGGCGTCAACCTGTTCCCGACACAGGTCGAGGAGCTCATCCTGCGCACGCCTGCGCTGTCACCGCACTTCCAGCTGCACCTCTCGACGCCGGGACGCATGGACGCGATGGCGGTGCACGTCGAGCGGCGCGTCGACGCGAGCGCTGAGGACGGTGAGGCGGCAGGCGCCCAGCTGGGCACGCTGATCAAGAACACCATCGGCGTCAGCGCGTCGGTGGTCGTGCAGGGGCCGGACACCATCGAGCGCTCGATGGGCAAGATGCGGCGCATCGTGGACGAGCGACGCCGCTGAACCTCCGTACGCAAAGCTGACGGCCTGACCCGGTCGTGGCCCCCGGGCGGCGGGCGGCACGGCGTGTCGCGCCGCTCCCGGGCCACATCACCGGCCGTGGCCGCGCTGCGGCGCAACACGCCGCGAACGCTGCCGCCTAGGGGCCACGGCAAAGGCCTTGGGCCGAGGCCTCGGGCCGAGGCCACAACTCAGGTGCGGGCGATCCGCCCGTCCACGGTGTACGCGAACGGATGCGGCAGCCCGCGGACGTAGGTCACCAGCGGCTGCAACTCGGCGTCCGGCGTCTGGACGATCGACCCGGCCGACTCGAGCACCGTGAACCCGTCACCACCGCCGACCATGAACGAGTTGGCCGTGCCGGTGTAGGTGACCGACCCGTTGTCCGGGATCGGGGTCGAGTTGTCTCCCGCCGCACCGAGCCACACGCCGGTGATGGTGCCGCTGCCCTGCGTTCCGCTGTAGGTGAAGTGCAGCCCCGACACCTGCATGATGCCGCCGGTGCCAGCCGCGAGCTGCTGCCGCAGCAACGCCCACACCTGCGCCCCGGTGAGCGTGAACGTGTCGAGGTAGTCATCCTGGAACGGCTGCATCGTGAACAGGTCGCCGTAGGTCACGTCGCCCTTGAGCAGGCCGGCCCGGATGCTGCCGGTGTTCACGAACGCGAGCTGTGTCTTGGCGTAGGTGCGCTGTGCGTCGGCGACGAGATCACCCGCGGGTGACTCGCCGGCCGGCGTCGCCCCGCCCTCGCGCTGCGAGGGGATGTCGGCCGACGCCTCGTTGATCACTTCCTGGGTCACCGGGTTGGTGGCGGTGACGGCGGCATCGACGATGCGCTGGACGGCCGCGTCCGGCGTCACTGCAGGCGCGGCCGGATCGGTCGACGCCGGTGGGACGCTGTGCCACGCCGGCAGGACGGACCCCCACGCCGCGTCGATGCTGCCGCGCGAGCGGTTGAGCAACAGGTGCACGTCGTCGAACGCGCGCGTGTACGACGAGGCCTGCACCACGAGCGCGTGCCCGACGCGGCTGTCGAGCACGGTGTGGCTGTGCCCGGCGATGACGACCTTGACCGCGGGGTCGAGCTGGGTGGCGATGTCGTGGATGCGGTCGTTGACGGTGCCGACCGGATACGCGCTCTGCGCGCCGCCCTCGTGCACGACGGCGACGAAGCTGTGCACGCCGTGCTTCTGCAGCGTGTGCACGTAGGAGTTGATCGCCGTCGCCTCGTCGACGAAGTGCACGCCGGACGTGCCGCCCGTCGTCACGATCGACGGCGTGGTGATCGTCGTGGCGCCGATGAACGCCACCGGCACGCCACCGATCTTCTTGACGACGTAGGGCGCGAGCAACGGCTTGCCGGTGCGGTCGCTGATGACGTTGGCATCGACCGTCGGCCAGTTCTCCCGCGCGAAGGTGATCTTCGGGTCGATGGTCGACGGGCCGCCCTGGATCTGCCGCAGCAACTCGGGCACGCCGCGGTCGAACTCGTGGTTGCCGAGCGTGCCGACGTCGAGGTGCATCGCGTTCAGCGCGTCCAGGGTCGGCTTGTCGCGCAGCAGCGCCGACTCCGGCGGGCTGGCGCCGACCATGTCACCGGCCTCGACGCTCACCGTGTTCGGGTCGGTGTTCCGGGCCCGCGACAACCAGGTGGCGAGGGTGGCGATGCCGCCCGCGGCGTCCTTCACCCCGGTGTACGGGTCGCTGTAGGTGAGGCCCTTCCCGGTGATGTTGCCGTGCACGTCGTTGATGCCGAGGATCTGCCCGCTGACGTAGCGGGAGCCGCCGTGGACGATGCCGGTGAGCGGACGCCCCTGCGCCTGCAGCGGCGGGTCGAAATGACCGAGCAGCGCCAGCGTCGGTGCGAGGTCGACGGCACGCACGCCGCGGACACGCTGCGGGCGTGGACGATGTCGGGCCCGCCTGCGACGAAGGTCGCGTGCATGTTGACGTTGTGCGCGAGGTCGACGTCCTCGGGCAGGTAACCGTGCTGGCCGAAGAACTTCGACGGCGCGACCAGCGTGCCCGGCGTGGCGCCGTCGAACTCGTACGGCACCTTGCTGACCACGACGACGTCGCCGGTGCGGGTCGGGTTCAGCGAGTCGCTGCCCTGCACGTTCGCCATCTGCGCCTTGGTGAAGACGGCCTCGACGATCTTCTGCCCGGTGCGCGGGTCGCGCAGGTTGCGGTAGGCGTTGACGATCTTGTCCACGGTCGCCTGGTACTGCGCCGGGTCGAGCGTGCCGTCCGGGTCGCGGCCCTTGAGGTTGAGGTAGATCTGCGTGGTCGCGCCCGCCTCGCACTGCTTGGCCACCGTGCCGCCCGGCGCGCTCGCGGGGTTGGGCTTGCAGTTGCCGGTCTGCTCGACGTCCTGCAGGCCGAGCTGCTTCAGCGGCAGCGCGGCGTCGATGGCCAACCACTGCGGCGCGAAGCCGTGGTCGCTGCTGGCGAGCACGTCGGACCCGCGGCCGAGCAGCGAGCGGACGAGTCCCAGCCGAGCGTCGGCCGAGTGGTAGGCCCCGGCGAGGTAGGCCGAGCGCTGCGCGACGCGGTGGTCGCGGGGGCCGGTGCCGGCGACGCGGTCGTAGTAGGGGTTGGCGCTGCCGTCCGGCGCGGTCGGGGTCAGCAGGCCGAGGATCTGGTGCGACACCTCGTCGGTCTGGTCGGTGCCGGCCAGCAGGACGTCGGTGTGCGGCTGCAGGCGGCCGAGAACGAAGCGGAACACCGCCCTGTCGTAGGCCTGGTTGAGGTCGACGACCTGCTGGTACCAGGTGTCCTCGTCGATCAACCCCGCCTCCTCGGGCGCGAAGTCACCGAAGATCGCCGGTGGCAGGTTGTCGGCGAGGTACTTCTCGAGGCGGTCCTCGCCCGGCGCGCCGGCCGGTAGCGCGTCACACGCCGCGGTCGCGCAGTGCGCCTTCGGCCGGGTCAGGCTGGTGAAGTACAGGCTGAAGCGCGAAAGGTCGCGCGTCATCGTCATGATCTTCATGTAGAAGCCGGCCGACTCGCCGTTGCTCAGCCCGCCGGTCAGTTTGATGGCGCTGTACGCGCCCGGGCGCAGGGTGGCCAGCGCGGACGCACCGTTCTTGCCGCCCGTGCTCGGCACGACCAGCACGCGGTCGTACCCGCGGCGGCTGGTGGCGTAGGCGTACAGGTCGAAGGTGCGGTCCGGGTTCAGCGACGAGAACGTGGACTTGAGCAGCATGGTCGTCTGCCTCGCCGGCAGCGCGCTGGCGGGGACATTGCTCCAGCCGGCCGCCGCAGTGAAGTCGGCGAGCTGGTAGGACAGCCCGAAGCTCGCGGCGCTGGCCTGCTTCGTCGCGTCGAGCGGGGTCTCGAGCACGCCGCGCTGGGAGTAGAAGTTCGCGTAGTCGACGGTGGGGCCGGCGATGTTCGCGTTCAGGCCGCCCGTCCACTCGAGCTGGGCCACCGTTTTGCCGGCCTGCTCGGCCGATGACGCGACCGACTGGGCCTCGAGGACGTTGGTGGGGTCTGTGCCCGGCGTCGCGTTGCCGTGGAAGCTGAAGGAGTCGGACTTGTCGAAGGTCTGCCGGGTGTCGAAGAAGGTGTTGTTGGTGCTGCCGTGCACGCCGGGGTAGGCGCCGGTGGCGAGGGTGTACCACCCCTGCCCGGTGTTCGGCGGGAAGCCCTGCGTCAAGCCGTTGTCGCCGGTCGCACCGTGCCGCATCAGGCCGGCGTAGGTCGGCATCAGGCCGGCGCCGGCGTAGCGCTGCATCAGGTCCGGGCGCATGCCGTCCGAGGCGAACAGCACCACCGGACGGTCGCCACCATGCCTGGACGGGTGCCCGGACGGGTGCGCTCCGGCCGGAGTGGCCGTGACCGTGGCGGTGACGCCGGCGAGGACGAGGGTGAGAACGAGACCGAACGGACGTAGCACGCGAAACTCCCGATAGGACCTAAGCCGGACCATTGGTCAGCTTGGCGACCCGCTCGCGTCCAGTCAACGCCCTGTCGGGAAACAGGCGCTGCACAGCCGGCGGCTAAGCGCTGAGGTGGATCACCGTCACCACGACGGCATACGCGGTCGTCAGCGCCGCCACCCACACCAGGCGGGCTTGCGTGCGCCGGTCAGCCGGTTCGATCGGCCGGCGGCCCCGGTGCACGACGGCTGCGACCGCTGCCACGGCCAGCACCGCCAGCACCACGTAGGCGCCGGCGAGGCTGGCCGGGGCGATCGACGCCGGGACGGCTAGTGCGAGCAGGACCGCGACCGCGAATCCCAGGCATCCCATTTCCCGTCACGGTAGCCGGACGGACGACCGGGTCAGCGGGCGCGGGTCAGCGTGCGCGGTGCCGCGGGAACTGCACCACCTGCTGGAAGGTCGGCCGGTTCTGCCAGTCGATCGCCGGCTGCCCGACGAGACCCAGGGCGCGGAACTGGATCGCGTCGAAGACCGGCATGGCCTGCTTGGCCGCCGCCGAGTCCGTAGACGCCGTCCACGAGGCGACATTCGTCGACCCGCCGTTCGCCGTCACCAGCGACGCGTAGGCCGCGGCCAGCGCTCTGTCGATCGCCGTGTGGCAGGTCGACTGCCCGCCGGCGCATTCGTGCTTGGTGATCACCGAGCTGAAGCCGTCCGCCGGGTGCTGGCCGAGCAGCTGCTGCAACGTCGACACGAGGTAGCCCTCGTACCCGCCGTCGTAGGCGCTGCCGAGGTGCGCGCCGCCGCTGTTGGGGGTGTTGACCCACTGCATCGGCAGCACGCTGTATGCCGCCGTCGCCGCACCGCCCGTCGATCCCGCCGATCCGAGACCGCCCGCCGCCAGCAACCGGTCGAACAGCGCGCGAATGAGGTTCGGCATCAGCTCGTCCGAGATCGCGACGGCCGCCGCCTGCTGGTACTGGGTGTCCGCCGGCGCCCGCCTTGTGCCGGTGCGAGCCACTGGCCACCCAGGTCTTCAGCAGCGACAGCATGGTGGTGACGCCCGCCGGTTCCTTGCGGCCGGAGACGTACTTCAGCAGCAACGGCAGCACCGTCACGCCGTCCAGGTCCTGCGAAGCCGCGGTCTCCATGGCCTGTACGACCTGCGCGCGGGTCACCGTGCCGTGGTGCGCGGCCAGCTGGGCCTTGAGCTGCGCCACCAGCAGTACCGATCGGTACACCTGCCCGTAGCCGTACTGGTCGTCGGCCGCGGCGAACCCGGGTGCGGGCTTGTTGTTCCAGCTGACGAAGAAGCCTGCCTTCGGGTTGGTGTCGTGCACGTGCTTGGCCGACGACAGGTAGCCCTGCCATTCGGCGTTGCCGGTGCCCCACGCCGGCAGGTTCGGGTTGACGTTGGACGGGCGCACCGGGTCGCGACCGCTGACGTAGTAGCCGGTGTCCCGGTTGTCGACGTAGAACCAGTTGAACGTGAAGCCGATCTGCGTCGCCCCGGTCATCCACGAGGACACGTCGTGGGTCAGTTTCGGCTCGCCCCAGCGCACGAATCCGACAACGGAGTCGACGTCGTGGTTGTAGGTCGAGCGCTGGTTGACGATCGCGACCGGCTTGCCCTTCACCGTCGTCCAGCCCTGCACGATGCCGTGCCGGGTGAGGTAGATGGTGTGGTTCAGCTGGGCCGGGCCGCCCAGGCCGCCGGGCTTGGGCAGCGCCGTCTCGTTGAAGTGCTCGACCGTCATCGGCAGGCACTTGCCGTTGTACTGGTAGTACGCGCCGTTCGCGGCGGGCGCGCCACCGGAGGGGTTGCAGACCTTCTCCACGCGCTGGTCGATGAGGTCGCTGCCGGCCGACGTCGCCGACCAGGCGTAGTCCTCGCCGCGGCCGAGCTCGACGATGCCGGTGCCCGGGAACGACGCGCCCTCAGCGGCGTAGTCGGGCGAGTGCAGGTCGAGTTCGGACAGGATCTGCGGCGCGAAGTAGGACACCTGCGGGCCGAACACCGCCGTCGGGTGGCCGCCGGCGCTGTGGTTCGCGTTGACGACCAGGGCGTTGCTCATGTGCTTGGGCAGCTGATTCAGCCCGGTGATGATCGACTGCGCGAGGGCGTTCGGGGACGTGAGGTTGCAGTCGGGCGACGTGTCGGTGGGGCCGCCGGTGGTCGGAGCCTTGTAGTCCGGCAGCGCGGTCGTTGCCGCGTTGATCTTGCCCGGCGTCTCGTACGGGAAGCGCTTTGCCGACGTCGTGGGGGCCAGCGGGTCGTTGCTCGTGCGGAACTGCGCGAACGCCGAAGCACCGGCGCCCGCACCCAGGGTCTTCTGCAGGTACTGCAGCAGGTGCGCGTTCGCGACCTCGGTGCCGCCGCCCTTGCCGAAGATGCCGCCGATCAGCCCGGCGATCGCGACGACGTCGGCGACGGTCCACTTCTGCGGCACCAGCGTCGGCGCGGCGGCGGCGTAGTCGGCCGGCAGCTTCGACACGTCGGTACGGGTGGCGTCGACGTAGTCGTTCACGCCCTGGACGTAGCCGTAGATCATCGACTTCGCGAGCTGCCCCTGCGCGCCGTACTCCTTGGGCAGCGCGTCGACCTGCGCGGTGGCCTGGGCCTGCGTGTACGGCGAGAGCAGCAGCTGGTCGTGGTCCATCTGCTCGAAGTCGCACGAGCCGCCGAGGAAGGACGACAGCGTGCCCTCGCCGTAGTGGCGCAGCACGTCCATCAGGAACAGCCGGTCCTCCGCCTGTGCGTACCCGGCGCCGACGGCGAGGGCCTGGTCGTTGGCGGCGTAGACGTGCGGCACGTCGTGGGTGTCGCGGTAGATGACGACGTTCGTCGCCGGCTTCTCGGTGCGCGTGATGTCGGCCGGCCGCACGCCGAAGGACTCGTCGTCGTAGTACTTCGGCAGCGACGAATTGGTCAGCGACGGGTAGCCGTAGAGCAGGTTCTCGTACTTGCCGAGCTGGTCCTGGCTGTTCGGCGGCCGGGTGCCGGCCGTCTCGAACTGCAGGGCCTGGGCGGGATTGACGAGGCCGTTCTCGCCCGGCGGCAGGATGCTCATCGCCTGGCCGTCGGCGTAGTCGTTGGCCCGGTATGCGGCCGACGGGATCCCGGTGGCCCCGGCCGCGGCGGCACCGCCCGACCCGACCACGGCGCTGCTCACCAGCGCTCCTGCCGACACGATTCCCACCACGATGCGCAGCCTCGTCGCCACGTGCGCGTCCTCTCGTCTGACTCCAGGGTCAGTTCTTCTTACCTCCTTCCTAGGGATCGCGCGCGGTGAAACCGGCAGCCGCTAACGTCGAGGTCATGCGCAGGGTGACGGTGCTCGACGACTACCAGCAGGTCGCGCTGTCGAGCTCGGACTGGTCCGCGGTCCGGCAGGGCTTCGAGGTGGACGCCGTCTCCGAGCACCTCGACGGCGAGGCGCTGCTGCACCGCCTGGGCGACACCGAGGTCGTCGTCGCGATGCGCGAGCGCACCGCGTTCCCCGAGGCGGTGTTCGCGGCCCTGCCGAACCTGCGGCTGCTCGTCACGACGGGTATGGCCAACGCCGCGATCGACCTCGACGCCGCCCGCCGGCACGGCGTCATGGTGTGCGGCACGACCGCGGCGGGCAACGCCATGCCCGAGCTCACGATCGGCATGATCATCGCGGTCACCCGCAACTTCGCCGTCGAGGACGCGGCCGTGCGGGCCGGCGGGTGGCAGCACACGATCGGTCCCGGGCTCGCCGGCAAGACGCTCGGCGTGCTCGGGCTGGGAAGGCTCGGCCGGCCGGTCGCGCGGCTGGCGCAGGCGTTCGACATGACGGTCACCGCGTGGTCGCCGAATCTGACCGCCGAGCGCGCCGCGGAGCACGGGGTACGCGCCGTTGCCAAGCACGAGCTGTTTGCCGAGGCCGACGTCGTCACGATCCACCTGCCGCTCTCGGAACGCAGCCGCGGCCTGGTGGGCGCCGCGGAGCTCGCGGCCATGAAGCCGACCGCCTACCTGGTGAACACCTCGCGCGGGCCCATCGTGGACGAGGCGGCCCTGCTGGAGGCCCTGCGCGAGCGGCGCATCGCGGGGGCGGCGCTGGACGTCTACGACGTCGAGCCGCTGCCCGTCGACCACCCGCTGCGCGGCACGCCCAACACCCTGCTGCTGCCGCACATCGGCTACGTCACGACCGACACGTACCGCCACTGGTTCGCCCAGGTCGTCGAGGACATCGTGGCCTGGGACGCCGGGACGCCGCAGCGCGTCCTCACCTGACACCGGCGCGCCACGGGCCCGATGCCGACATCGACACCGGGCCCGGAGCGCGCTACGTCAGTGGACGTCGACGGTGAAGCTGGTCGACGCCGACCCCCCGTGGTAGCGCACGGTGGCGGTCACCGTCGCGATACCGGTACCCACGGCGCGGATGGTCCCGTTGCGGTCCACCCGCACGACCGAGCTGCGGTCGCTCGTGTACCGGACGGTCAACCCGCGCGGCAGCGGCCGGCTCTGCCCCTTGGTGATGTAGCCGTACAGCAGCTGGTCGTTCATCGACACCGTCAGCTGGGGGTTGATCCGGGCGCCGCGGTCGAACATCACCCGCTGCGCGACCTGCCGCGCCTGGTCGCCGGTCTCGATCGGCTTGGCGTTGACGACCGTCGGCGTCTGGGCGATCTGGCCGTGGACGACGGTGCTGGCCTGTCCCTTGACGTCACCCTTCGCCGCGGACGTCGCGACCTGGAAGACGTAGCGTCCCGGGTCGACCACGTACTTGTTGGCCGCCTCGTTGAAGAACGCGAGCGACGACGCCTTCACGCGGAAGCTCAGCCGCTTGCTCTGGCCCGGACGCAGCTGCACCTTCTGGAAGCTCTCCAGCCGCTTGGTCGGACGCTGCGCCGACTTCGGCTCGAACGGGGTGGCCGCGTAGAGCTGCACGACCTGCGAACCGCTTCGGGTACCGGTGTTGCGCACCGTCGCCGACACGGTCACCGTGTCGTTCGCCGACGCGGACCGGCGGTTGACCGTCACGTGCGAGTACCCGAACCGGGTGTAGCTGCCGCCGTAGCCGAACGGGTAGGCGACCTTGCCGGTGAAGTACTGGTACGTGCGTCCATCCGTCCCGCCCGTGGGCCGGATCGTGTAGTCGGTGATGGCCGGGATCTGGCTCTGGTCGGCGTACCACGTGAACGGCAGGTGCCCGCTCGGGTTGACCTTGCCGAGCAGCACGTCGGCCAGGGCGTCACCCTGTCGCTCACCGTTGTACGAACTCCACAGCAGGGCGTGCGTGGTGCTCGCGAACGGGTTGAGGTCGACCTGCCCGACCGTCTCGAGGTAGACGACGGTGTTCGGGTTGGCCGCCTCGGCCTGGCTGATCATGGCCGACTGGGCGCCGGGCAGGGCCAGCGTCGAACGGTCGTGATCCTCGGACGAGGTGGTGAAGTCCGTCCCGCCGACGACGATGACGGCGTCGTAGTTCTTCGCGGCGGCGATCGACGGTGCGTCGACGGTGTTCAGCGACGCCGCGGTGGTGCCGCCGGTGACGCCGGGCAGGAAGTCCACGGTCGCCTGCGGGTCGCGGGCCTGCACCGCGTTCTTGATGCCCTGGTAGGCGTCGACCTCGTGGGCCTTGCCCGCCGGGCCCTGGATGCTGGAGTAACCGCCCAGGAACAGCCCGCCGCTCGGGTGGGCGAAGTAACCCATGACCGCGACCTTGTAGGCACCCTTGTGCGGCACCTTCAGCGGCAGCAGGCTGCTGGCCTGCCGGGCGGGCTTGGCGTTCTTCAGCAGGGTGATGCTCTGGTCGGCGCTGGCGCGGGCCTGCGCCAGTCGGTCCGGCGTCTCGGTCTCGGCGTTGTTGGCATCGCCGTCCACCCAGGTCTTGCCGCCCAGGCGAGCGCGGGCCTGCTGCACCCACGGCACCTGCGACTCGGCGTCGAACTCGCCGGTCTCGATGCGCGCGGTGAACAGCCGCACGACCGACACGTCGACGTCGCCCTCGTTGTAGACGTCGGTCTGCGTCGGGATGTGCTGGCTCAGCGCCGTCGGGATGGTGTTGCCGTAGTTGTACTGGTCCGAGTAGCCGGCGTTGCAGTCCAGGTCCTCGCCGGCGGAGTTCGCGTAGGCGGTGCGGCCGTACTGGTCCAGCGGGGCGGTCGCGCCGGGCGGCGTCCAGTGGTGGCCGGCCTGGATCTGCTGGATGGCATCGCAGTCACTGGTGAAGTAGCCGCTGAAACCGAACGTCTCGCGGGCGAGGGTGTCCATCAGCTGCACGCTGGCGGCCGCCGGCACGCCGTTGACCTCGTTGTACGAGCTCATGATCGAACCGGGATGCGCCTGGCCGATGATGCTGGCGAACTGCGCGGTGTAGTACTCGCGCAGCGTGCGCTGGTCCATGTCGGCCGAGCCGGTGCGCCGGTTGACCTCGCTGTTGTTCGCCGCGTAGTGCTTCAGCGTCGCGATCGCCTTGAGGTAGCCGTTGGCCGCCTTCGGCAGGGTGCCGTTCGGGTTCTGGCCCTGCAGACCGTCGACGTACTGCGAGGCCAGCGCGGCAGTCAGGTTGGGGTCCTCGCTCCACGACTCGTCGTTGCGTCCCCAGCGCGGGTCGCGGCTGAGGTTGACGGTGGGGGCGTAGAAGTCCAGGTTCTCGGTGTTGTTCGGGACGACGTCACGTGCCTCGTCGCCGATCAGGCCGGCCTCGCGGTAGACGAGGCTCGGGTCCCAGGTGCTGCCCAGCGACAGGTCGGAGGGGTAGGACGTGGTGTTGGTGATCGTCGTGGCGTTGCCGCTCGGCTTGAGCGTCAGCGCGTTCACGCCGTGGTTGGACTCGTTCCACCAACCCCACGACGCGACGCCGAGGCTCGGGATGGCCGGCGGTTTGCTGCTGTCCATCTGCGCCGCCTTCTCGCTCGTCGACAGGCGAGCGACAAGGTCGGTGGCGCGCTCGACCGGCGAGTACCGCGCGTTGAGGTAGATGGGCTCCGCGGCGGCAGACCCCGACGAGGCGGTAGTGGCGGCGGAGGCGGTGCCCAGGCCGACAACGGCCAGGGCAGCGACGGTGAGCAGGTGTCCGACTCTGGACATGGGTGGTCCCTTCGACATCGCCGACCTCGCCGTCGCCCACCGGGCGAGCAATGTCGGATATGAGCCATATGTGCGTGGCGTGTTCGGACGTTAGGCGCCGAGTTTGTTCGCGTCAAGGACTAACCGGTGGAAATTTCCGCCTGGGTTCGGCCGAGGCTCGTACTAACTGCATTAGGGTCGGTACCCGTGACAGCCGGTCGGGGATCACTGGGGGGCCTGCGCCGGAGCAACCGGCAGCAGGTGCTCGAGGTGCTGCGGCACCGCGGCACGGCCAGCCGGGCCGAGATCGCCAAGCAGACCGGGTTGTCGACGACGACGATCTCCACGCTCGTCGGCGAGCTGCTCGACGAGGCGGTGCTGGTCGAGCGGGCCGAGCGCTCGAGCTCGGCCGCCGGCGGCCGTCCGGCCCGAATGCTGGTGTTCAACCCCGGCGGCGGCGGGGCGGTCGGCATCCACCTCGCGCACGACCACGTGCGGGTCGGCGTCACCGATCTGGCCGGCTCGCTGGTGGCACAGACGCAGACCGGCATCGACGTCGACCACGCACCGCAGGACACCCTGGACTTCGCCGCCGCCGCGGCCCTCGAACTGATGGAGCAGGCGGGCCTGCGCCCCGACAGTGTCGTCGGGCTGGGCGTGGCCGTGTCGGCCCCGGTGTCCGCCGCCACGCACACCGTCGGGGCGGGCCCGATCCTGGGCGACTGGCGCGGGGTGGATGTCGCCGCCGAGCTGGCCCGCCGCACGGGGCTGCGGGTGTCGCTGGGCAACGACGCGAACCTGGGGGCGATCGCCGAGCACCGCTTCGGCGTCGCGCAGAACGTGGACGACCTGCTGTACGTGATGCTCTCCGACGGCGTCGGCGCCGGGCTCGTGCTCGGCGGGCGGTTGTACGAGGGCGCGGCCGGCGGTGCCGGCGAGCTGGGGCACGTCACCGTCGTCCCGGACGGCTATGTCTGCCGCTGCGGCAACCGCGGCTGCCTCGAGACGCTGGCCGGAGCCGGCGCGATCACCCGCGCGCTCGCGCTGACCCGCGGCACCGGCACCACGGTGGCCGACGTCGTGGCGGCGGCGGACGCCGGTGACCACGGCGCCCGCCGCGTGCTGGCCGACGTCGGTCGGGCCGTCGGACGGGCCATCGTGCCGGTCTGCACCGTGCTGGACCCTGCGCTGGTCGTGCTCGGCGGCGACTGCGCCGCGAGCGAGCCGCTGCTCGTAGCGCTGCGCACCCAGCTGGCGCAAGGCATCACCCCCATGCGGCGCGAGATGATTCCCGTCGTCGCCGGGGCGTTGGGGGACGAGGCGGAGATGCTCGGCGCCGTCGCGCTGGCCACCCAGCGTATGGACCTGCGTTGATCGCTGCGGGCCGGCTTTCGTCAGTAGGATCGGCGGCGTGCGCCCAACAGCGCGTGCGCACGCAACGTGAGAGTGCCAGCACCATGACCAGCTTCACCTACGTCGACGCCCTGCAGGAGGCCCGCCGTCACGCCGACCAGGTCCACAGCCGCCTCGTCGAGCTGGGAGCCACCGTGGCCACTGCCGAGTCGTTGACCGGTGGGCTGATCGGCGTGCTGCTCACCGAGGCGCCGGCGACGAGTGCGACCTTCCGCGGCGGGCTGATCGTGTACGGCGTCGACACCAAGAACCACATGACCGGCGTCGACGCTGACCTGCTGCGCGAGCACGGGCCGGTACACCCGGAGGTGGCCGCCCAGCTGGCGGTCGGCGCACGTAAGCGGGTCGATGCCGACTACGGCATCGGTGTCACCGGGGTCGCGGGACCGGGCACGCAGGGCGGCCGGCCGGTCGGTGAGGTGCACATCGGCATCGCCTCGCCCCGCGGGGTGACGAGCCAGGAGTACCACTTCGAGGGCAACCGCGGTGACATCCGCGCGGCGACCGCCTCGGCGGCCCTCGGTGACCTGCTGGCCGAGCTGGAACGCGCCCTCGCCGGCGACGAGGTGGCCCGGTGAGCGATCGGCGCTTCGAGAGCCTGCACGACCAGGGCATGCTGCGCGTCGCGGCAGCCACGCCCGTCGTCGTCACGGCCGACCCGGCGGCGAACGCATCGGCGACGATCGAGCTCGCGCGGCAGGCGCACGCCGAAGGCGTCGACCTCGTCGTGTTCCCGGAGCTCGGCATCTCGTCCTACGCCATCGACGACCTGCTGCTGCAGGACGCACTGCTCGACGCCGTGTCGCTCGCGTTGGCCTCGGTCCGGGACGCGAGCCGCGAGCTCGACCCCGTTCTGCTGGTCGGCGCGCCGCTGCGGCGCAGCGGCCGGCTCTACAACTGCGCCGTGGTGATCAGCCACGGTTCGATCCTCGGTGTCGTTCCCAAGACGTTCCTGCCGAACTACCGCGAGTACTACGAGAAGCGCTGGTTCGCCTCGGGTGCCGGGACGTCCGGGCTGCAGATCTCGGTGGCCGGTGACACTGTTCCGTTCGGTACAGACCAGGTGTTCGCGGCGTCCGACCTGCCTGACTTCGTTCTCGGCGTCGAGATCTGCGAGGACTACTGGTCGACCATCCCGCCCTCGTCCTACGCCGCGCTTGCCGGCGCCACCGTGCTCGCGAACCTGTCGGCGTCCAACATCACCGTGGGCAAGTCGGCGGATCGCGCGGCACTGTCGGCGTCGCAGTCGGCCCGCGCGGTCGCGGCGTACGTCTATTCGGCCGCCGGTCCGGGTGAGAGCAGCACCGACCTCTCGTGGGACGGGCAGGGCATCGTGCACGAGCTGGGCGCGTTGCTGGCCGAGTCCGGGCGCTTCGGCACCGAGCCGCAGCTGCTGGTCGCCGACGTCGACCTGGCCCGCATCCGGCTGGAGCGGTTGCGCACACCGACCTTCGCCGACGCCGCCGTCCACGCCGGCGAGCCCGAGCGGCGGTACCGCACGGTCTCGTTCGAACACCGCCCGCACCACCGCGACGTCGGGTTGCGCCGCCCGCTGCGCCGGTTCCCGTTCGTGCCCGACGAGCGCACGCGCCAGGACCAGGACTGTTACGAGGCGTTCAACATCCAGGTCGCGGCCCTGGCTCGGCGGTTCCGGTCCGCGGGCTCGCGGATGGTCATCGGCGTGTCCGGCGGCCTGGACTCCACGCACGCCCTGATCGTCGCCGCCAAGGCGTGTGACCGGCTGGGCGTCCCGCGCTCCTCGATCCTCGGCGTGACCATGCCCGGTTTCGCCACCGGCGAGGCGACGAAGTCCAACGCGTGGGCGCTGATGAAGGCTCTCGACGTCGAAGCGATGGAGATCGACATCCGGCCGGCCGCGGCGCAGATGCTCGCCGACATGGACCACCCGTACAGCCGTGGCGAACGGGTCTACGACGTGACCTTCGAGAACGTCCAGGCCGGGCTGCGCACCGACTACCTGTTCCGGCTGGCCAACCAGCACGGCGGGTTCGTCGTCGGCACCGGCGACCTGTCCGAGCTCGCGCTCGGCTGGTGCACCTACGGTGTCGGCGACCAGATGAGCCACTACGCCGTCAACGCCGGCGTGCCGAAGACGCTCATCCAGTACCTGATCCGGTGGACGGTGACGACCGGGCAGTTCGACCAGCGCACCAGCGAGCTGCTCACGTCCATCCTGGACACCGAGATCTCGCCGGAACTCGTCCCGGCCGACGAGGAGACCGGCGCGATCCAGAGCACCGAGGACCGCATCGGCCCGTACGAGCTGCACGACTTCTTCCTGTTCCACGTCCTGCGCTACGGGCTGCCGCCGTCCAAGATCGCCTTCCTGGCATGGCACGCGTGGGGCGATCCCTCGGCCGGTCAATGGCCGGCGGGATTCCCGGCCGACGGCCGGCACGCCTACGACCTGCCGACCATCACGCGCTGGCTGCGGGAGTTCCTGCAGCGGTACTTCGCCTTCGCGCAGTTCAAGCGCTCGGCGTTGCCGAACGGGCCGAAGGTCAGCGCCGGCGGTGCCCTGTCGCCGCGCGGGGACTGGCGCGCTCCGTCCGACGCGAGCGCGCGCGCGTGGCTGGACGAGCTCGAGCGCAACGGTCCGGACGTGTGAGCCGGCTGCACACCGTCATTGACGTACCGTCCGGTTCACTCGCCGAGACGGCCTCGTTCTGGTCTGCCGCGCTGGGCTGGCCTGCCGGCGAACCGTGGCCGGCGCATCCGGAGCTTCGCAGCTTCGAGCCGCTGACCGGCGACTCCTACGTGCATCTGCAGCAGATCGACGGCCCGGCGCGGGTGCACCTGGACGTCGAGCCGTCGTCGCACGACGACGCGCTCTCGCTCGCCCTGTCGCTGGGGGCCACTGTCGTCCACTCGTCGTCAAGCTGGACCGCCCTGTCCTCACCCGGCGGCCTGCCCTTCTGCCTGGTGAACGTGACGTCGGGACCGCCGCCGCCGCCGGTCACGACGCCCGAAGGTCATCGCGTACGGCTGGTGCAGGTCTGCATCGACTCGCCGCGCTCCGTGCACGACAACGAGGTGCGGTTCTGGCAGTCCCTGCTCGGCGGGCGGTGGGTGCCGTCCGCGGCAACCGAGTTCGCCGGGAAGTGGCACGACGACGAGGGATCGCCGCTGCAGCTGCTGTTCCAGCAGTTGGACGAGCACGAGGGTCCGGTGCGGGCGCATCTCGACCTCGGTACGGACGACGTCGGCGCCGAGGTGCGCCGGCTGGTCGACCTCGGCGCGGTGGACGTGGCCGAGGGTCGCGGATGGCACGTGCTGCGCGACCCCGCCGATCTGGCGTTCTGCGTCACCGCCAACTCACCGGTTCAGACAGCCCACCGCGAGCTCGGCTAGCTGTTCGAGCCGACCTTTCCACCCACGAGACGGGCGAACAACGTCCGCACGGGAGCCGCGTCCCGCGGCGCGGACGCCTGGCGCCGAGGTCCGTGCCTCGGTGCGTACCGCTCGGCGTCGGCGTCGTCCTGCTGGCGGGCCAGGAATTCGGCGGTGGCCATGTGCACGGCGGCGATCGAGCTGGCCAGGCTGTGGCAGACCTCGCCCGTGCCCAGCCGGCTGACCCGGACGGCGACGCGGTCGTCGTCGTAGCGGCGCCACGTGCCGGCCACCGGCGTGGTGATCGCCTCAGGGGCGACGTGATCGACGGACAAGGTGCACCTCGTTTCTCGACCCCCCGCAGGACCGACTGGAACGATCATCGGCACCGTATCACGGTGTGAGATTCTCGTGAAGATCGATTTCTGTCCTCATCGGGCTACTCGACCCGGCCGGCCGCGCGACGTGTGCATCAGGTGCCGGATCCCGTCCGGCGGGCGGCGCCCGGCCTAATCTGGGCGCATTGCGTCGTGAGAGGAGCCGAATATGACCTCCGACGAACCCATTGAGGATCCGCGCCGGATCGAGATCGAAGGACTGGCCGAGGCTGTCAGCGCAGCGGTCGTCCGTTCGACGGCGGGAGTGGCCGCCAAGTACCTCGAGCAGGGGTATCGCGTGAGCCTGAACCCGCTCGTCACGGCGGGCGGATGGATCGTGATCGAGCGCGCCCTCGGTGAGGGGCAGCGTGGCGCATCGCCCGTCTTGGGCGGCGTCGGGTCCCAAGAGCGGTAACCGTCGTGGACGGGAGGGCCGATCCGGTTCTTGCCTGTCCGAGTGCGCAGCCTGATTGGCCCAACGCCAGGGTCATCGGTGTTGCCGACGGCGGCGGGCCCGATCGCGTCGGCTTCCTCACGACACCGCTGGATCCGCAACGGGTGCTGCCGCTGCTACCGCCCGCGGTGCCCGCTGGCCAGGTCCTGCGGATCGCGGCCGACTGCGCACAGGACGCCTGCCGGCACTTTCACGACGACGCCTGCCACCTGGTGCGGCGGGTCGTGGACCTGCTGCCCGAAGTGGTGGCCGAGCTGCCGGCGTGCAACATCAGGCGCGACTGCCGCTGGTGGGCACAGGAAGGTGCGGCTGCGTGTCACCGGTGCCCGGGCGTCGTCACGGTCAGCCCACCGGACGGACTGATCGAATACGTCGCGGACCAGCTCGGCGAGTGCCCCGACGAGCTACCTTCCTGACGTAGCGCCGAACGCGTCGTCCCAGCGCACCGTCTCGGGCTGCCAGGTCGCGAGGTGTCGAGCTATCTCGTGCACGCGTTCGACCGACGGCGCGTCGAGAACGGCCGGCATCCGGCGCAGATGCTGCGCGAGGTCCGTGCGGGCCAGGATCGTCACGAGCCCGTCCGTCGGCTGACGCTTGATCGTGAAGCCGCGGTGGGCGCCCATGATCGCGACGAGGCCGAGCACCTGGACGTCGAACCCGGCCGCCTTCGACAGCAGCCTCGCGGCCCCGCCGCGCACCGACTTATGGTGCGACGCGGCTCGATTGAGTCGCGAAATCTGGCCGCGGCACACCACAAGTGGATCGATCGAGGCGTTCGCGGGTAATGCTGACGGCGTGCGCGTCGCCGTCCTGTCCGACACCCACTCGCCGCGTCGTTGGCGCCGGTGCCCGGACAGTGTCGCGGCCGCGCTCGACGGGGCTGACGTGATCCTGCACGCCGGCGACGTGTGCCTGGCCGAGACGCTGGACGAGCTGGCGCAGTTCGCGCCGGTGCACGCCGTCCGGGGCAACAACGACGGACCGGACGTCGCGGCATGGGGCGCGCCCGACACCCTCGAGATCAACCTCGACGCACTGGCCGTGGCGATGATCCACGACAGCGGTCAGAAGACGGGTCGCGCCCTCCGGATGAGGAGACTGTTCCCCGACGCCGACCTGGTGGTGTTCGGCCACTCGCACATCCCGTGGGACGAGACGGTCGACGGGCAGCGGCTGTTCAACCCCGGTTCCCCCACCGACCGGCGCCGGCAACCGCGCGGGACGGTGGGCGAGTTGATCATCGACGGCGGCCGGCTCGTGTCGGCGCGCATCGTCCCCGTCACCTAGGCCGTCTGCCACGCGCCGGGCCGTCGTACCGCAACAACGGACCCGGCGAGCACGACGAGGACGAGGCCACAGGCGACGGCCAGCGCGACCGCCGGACTCGCGTGCCGTGTGAGCAGCGCGCCGGCCACGGCGCCGAGCAGCATGGTGCCCACGGCGAGCAGCCGGCGCGCCACGACGGCGAAATCGTGGTTGCGCAGATCGGCCGCGATGCCGGTGAGAGTCATCGTCAGCACGGTCGTCGTCAGGTCGGGCACCGCCAGCCGGCGGGCGGCCGCGTTCTGCAACCCGAGGGCCACGCCGGCGCACCCGACCGCGAGGTCCTGCGGCAGGGTGCGAAACGGTGCGGAGGCCACCGCGAGCACGACCACTCCGGCCGCGAGCGCGACGAACTCCAGGGCCACCACGTTGCGCAGCAGCACCCCGCGGTGCTGCCGGAACCGTCCGACCAGCACGCCGCCGAGAGCGGCGCCGACGAGAAACGCGGCCAGCGCCACGAGCGAGGCCTGC
This sequence comes from uncultured Actinomycetota bacterium, assembly GCA_963787985.1. Lineage (GTDB taxonomy): Bacteria > Actinomycetota > Actinomycetes > Mycobacteriales > Jatrophihabitantaceae > Jatrophihabitans. The sequence continues at coordinate 1,460,018 of CAWBEL010000004.1, forward strand.
AGCGAGAACCCGGGCGCCCCGGCCAGCGCGAAACCGATGAAGACGATGTTGCCGGTCATGTTGGCCACGAACACGCGGCCGAGAGACAGGATGCTCACCGCATCGACCATTCCCGTCGAGACGGTGAGCACGAGCATGAGCGCCGGCAGCGGGCCGTGCTTCGGGTGATCGAGGTAGTCGCCGAGCCAGCGGGGTAGGCGGTGGTCGGTCTCGTGCGGTGCTGTCTCGTGCTCTGCCACCACCGCAGTCTTCCTGGCTGCTCACTGCCGTCGTGCGCCTGGCCCACCCGACCCCGCGTATTCCCGGTGACCTGAAAGGTGAGGCTGTTTACCCCTGACCGAGACCTGGGTGGATCTCGGCGTCAGCGGGTAGGAGCCCGGTATGACGGCAATTGGCGTGACCACCTACGGCGGACCGGAACAGCTGCACGAGATCGACGTCCCGGCCGAACCGCTCGGCTCGACCGACGTGCGCATCCGCGTCACCGCGGCCGCGGTGAACCCGACCGACACCGGCGTGCGCAGCGGCATGCGCGACGACAAGCCGGACCCCGACCCGCCGGGCGCCGTGCCGGGCATGGACGCGGCCGGCGAGGTGCTCGAGGTCGGCGAGGACGTCGACACCGGCATCGCGGTGGGCGATCACGTCATGGCGGTCGTCGTGCCCAAGGGTCCGCACGGCGCGTACCGCAGCGACCTCGTCGTCCCGGCGCGTTCGGTGACCCGCGTCCCGAAGGACGCCTCGGACGTCGAGGCCGCGACGCTGCCGATGAACGGCCTCACCGCGCGCTTCGCCCTGGACTCGCTGCAGCTGCAGCCGGGTCAGGTGCTCGCAGTCACCGGTGCGGCCGGCGCGTTCGGCGGCTACGTCGTCCAACTCGCCAAGGCCGACGGGCTGACCGTCGTCGCCGACGCGGCCGAGAAGGACCACGAGCTCATCGAGACCCTGGGCGCGGACCACGTCCTGCCCCGCGGTGACCTGTTCGTCGACGCGGTGCGCCAGCAGTACCCGGAGGGCGTCGACGGTCTCGCCGACGGCGCCCTGTTCAACGAGGACGCGCTGCCCGCCGTCAAGGACGGCGGCCGGATGGCGACGGTGCGCGGGTACGACGGCAACGGCCAGGACCGCGTCACCGTCATCCCGGTGATGGTGGCGCGGCACGCGAGGGAGTGGGAGGCGTTGGACCGCCTGCGCCAGCAGGTCGAGGACGGCGTGTTGACGCTGCGGGTGGCCGACGTCCTGCCGGCCGCCCAGGCGGCGGAAGCGCACCAGCGCCTCGAAGCCGGCGGCGTGCGTGGCCGGCTCGTCCTGCAGTTCTGATCGAGACGGAAGGCACCACATGAAGTACCGCAAGCTCGGCCGCACCGGCCTCGACGTGTCGGCGATCTGCCTCGGTTGCATGAGCTACGGCGAGCCCGACCGCGGCGTGCATTCCTGGTCACTCGGCGAGGACGACGCCCGGCCGTTCTTCCGGCAGGCCCTCGACGCCGGCATCAATTTCTTCGACACCGCGAACACCTACTCGGCCGGCTCGAGCGAAGAGATCACCGGACGCGCACTGCGCGACTTCGCGAACCGCGACGAGATCGTCCTGGCCACCAAGGTGTTCATGCCGGTCGACCGCGAGGGTCCGAACTCCAAGGGCCTGTCCCGCAAGGCGATCATGTCGAGCATCGACGCCAGCCTGCGCCGCCTGCAGACCGACTACGTCGACCTCTACCAGATCCACCGCTGGGACCCCGAGGTCCCGATCGAGGAGACGCTCGAGGCGCTGCACGACGTCGTCAAGGCCGGCAAGGCGCGCTACATCGGCGCGTCGTCGATGTGGGCGTGGCAGTTCAGCAAGGCCCTGCACGTCGCGGAGACGCACGGCTGGACGCGGTTTGTCACGATGCAGAACCACTACAACCTGCTCAACCGCGAGGAGGAGCGCGAGATGCTGCCGCTGTGCGCGGACGAGGGCATCGGCGTCATCCCGTGGAGCCCGCTCGCCCGCGGCAAGCTCACGCGTGACTGGGACGAGCAGACGACGCGGTCCGAGTCGGACGAGTTCGGCCGCACGCTCTACCTCGACAGCGACAAGAAGATCGTCGATGCCGTGGCATCGGTGGCGTCCGCGCGCGGTGTCTCCCGCGCGCAGGTCGCGCTGGCGTGGGTGATGAGCAACCCGGGGGTGGACGCGCCGATCGTCGGGGCGACCAAGTCGCACCACCTGGACGACGCCGTCGCCGCGGTCGACCTCGAGCTCACCGACGACGAGATCACGCAGCTGACCGAGCACTACACGCCGCACGAGGTCGTGGGTTTCCAGTAATCGCTCTGGACCAGCTGCCGGGCGCAGGGCCGGGGTGATGTTCATGTGGACGCGCTAGTCGGTGATCAGGCCGTCGTTGCCCACCTGAAAAACTGTCGGTGGGCGGAGCTACACCCTAGGCATGACAACCACACCGCCCATCGTGGGCGAAGCCGAATCCCTTGTCCGCTCGCTCGCCACCGATCTCACCGAGGTCCGGCGCGGCGAATGCCTGAGCTGCTACCTCGACAGGCAGCTTGCCACGTTCGGTTGCGCCGGACACACCCACGCGCTGCGTTACCGCGACACCGTCGCACCACGGGCCACCGCCCTGCTCGACCGGCTGGGCGACCTCGGCGCCTGCTGCTGCGATTGCGAGCTGTTCCTCAACGGTTACCAGCTGCATCGGCGCTTCTGGACACCCGAACGCGAGGTCGAGCAGGACGGCTTCACCGTCCTCATCGAGGCCGAGGAACCCGACGAGGCACCGCCGTGCGCCGGGGTCCGGCGTGGCTCGGTCCGGCCGTGCAGCAACTGGGTCCGCATCAGGCGCGGCTACCGGTAGCGGCCGTACACAGCGGCTCGCCGTGACCGTTTCTGATCGAAACCCGGCTCTCGCCGTGACTTTCGATCAGTTTCATCGCAGATGTTGACACTATCGATCGCCCAGGCCTAATTTTCGTCCAGCACAACGGTGCGATCGGCGCCAACGTCTCAAATCGGAAACGGCGCCGGCGCTGATCACGGTTCGGTGAGCGGTGTGGCTGTGCCGCACCTCTCCTCGGTCGACCCAAGGGAGCCGTCATGGCCCAGTCCCCCGCCATCGGGCGCCGGTCGCGCGGAACGCGTCTCGTCGTCGCGGTCGTCACGCTGATCGCCTCGTTCCTCACCGTCCAAGTCGCACACGCGGCGCCGTCTACGTCCGAACGGCACGGCCTGCGCGGCGACTACTACACCGCCAGCGGCGGTGGGACGGGGTCCACCGACTGGACCTTCGGCACCTACAAGAACACGATCGTCGACCCGAACATCGACTTCGACGACCTGACCGGCCGGTTGGCGATGCTCACCGGATCGTCGGAGAACGCGGCCATCCGGTGGACGGGGAATCTCGACGTCCCGACCACCGGCACGTACACCTTCAACTGGTACGGCGACAACGGCCTGCGTCTCTACATCGACGGTGCGCTGGTGATCGACCACTGGGTCAACGACTGGAACGTCAACGTTCCCGGCACGGCAACCCTGACCGCCGGGCGGCACACCATCAAAGCCGAGTACTTCCAGGGCAGCGGCGGCGCGTTCGCGAACCTGACGTGGTCCCCACCGGGGCAGCAGCAGCTGACCCGCATCCCGGACTCGGCGTTCACGCTGCCCGACGGGTACGTGCCGACGGTGCAGGCGGCGGCCGTCTCCTCGAACGGCAGGACAGCCCGGATCACCTTCGGCCGGCCGCTCGGGTCCTGGCCCGCGGGCGCGACACCGCACCTGTCCCTCGGGTACCCGGTCACGTCGGCTGCGATCGACCGGCACGACCCGTCGACGCTCGTGGTCACTCTCGACGGCCCGATCTACCGGACGTGGCCGGACCTCACGGCCGCTTACGACGGCACGGGCGGCGCCACCTACGCCGACGGCTCGCCGATACCGGCCTTCTTCGCCTCGGTGCACAACGGGTCGACGGTCGATCTGAGCACGCGATGGGCGTCGCAGGTCAACCCGCGCAACCCGTTGCCGCAGTACCCTCGACCGCAGCTCACACGCGGACAGTGGGAGTCGCTCAACGGCGTCTGGGACTTCCAGGGTGTCGACTCCGCCCAGGCGCTGCAGGCACCGCCGGCGTCGAGCACGACGTTCGACAGTTCGATCGTCGTCCCGTACCCGATGGAGTCGGCGCTGTCGCGCGTGCGCAAGCACTACGACTACTCCTTCTACCGCCGCAGCTTCTCCGTCCCGCACAGCTGGGTCGCCGGCCACCGGCACGTCGTGCTCAACTTCGGCGCCGTGAACTACCAGGCGACGGTGTGGGTCAACGGCAAGCGCGTCGCGACGCACACGGGCGGGTACCTGCCCTTCAGCGTCGACATCACCGACGCGCTGCAGCCCACGACAGGCAAGCACCACAGCGTGCGGCAGAGCATTGTCGTCGGCGTCGCCAACACCGGCGCGCCGGACCAGCCCCAGGGCAAGCAGCGACTGGACCCCTCCGGGATCTTCTACACGGCGTCATCCGGCATCTGGCAGACCGTCTGGCTCGAGCCGACCCCGGCGAAGCGGATCGACCAAGTCGTCTTCACTCCGACGCTGCCGAAGGCACCGAGCACCACCGGCGCCTCGGTGTCCGCCCTCGTCCGCAGCTCGACGTCGAGCTCCGGCAAGGTCACCGTCACGATCCGCAACGGCCGCCATGTCGTCGCCACGGCGCACGGCACCGCCAACCGGCCGATCGGCATCCCCCTACGCAACGCACGCCTGTGGAGTCCTGACGACCCGTTCCTCTACCAGGCAACCGTCACCCTGCAGGACGGCGGCCGCCCCGACACCGTTGGCTCGTACTTCGGCGAGCGCACGGTCGGCACCAAGAGCATCAACGGTGTGCCGAAGATCGTCCTCAACGGCAGGCCGACCTTCGTCAACACGACGCTCGACCAGGGTTACTGGCCGGACGGCATCTACACGGCACCGACCGACGACGCCCTGCGATGGGACGTCGCCGAGACCAAGGCCATGGGCTTCAACGGGATCCGCAAGCACATCAAGGTCGAGCCGGCCCGCTGGTACTACGACACCGACCGGCTCGGGATGCTGGTCCTGCAGGACATGCCCTCGATGAACGACAGCTACAGCCCGACCGCCGCGCAGGACGTCTCCTTCCGCAACCAGCTGCACCAGATGGTCGAGGACCTCAGGGGCACCACGTCGATCATCTCGTGGGAGCCGTACAACGAGGGCTGGGGCATGGACCGCAACGACCCCGCCAACGCGGCCAACGAGGTCAAGCTGGCGGCGGCGCAGGTCGCGACGGACGATCCGAGCCGGCTGGTCGACGCGGAGTCCGGCTTCAACTGCTGCGGCAGCGTCAACACCGACACCGGGGCCGGCAACGTGATCGACTGGCACACCTACACCGGACCCGCGACCCCGCAACCCGATCCCACGCACGTCCGGGTGGCGATCGACGGCGAGCACGGTGGCTGGGGACTCGCGATCCCGCAGCACAGCTGGAACGCCGGGTTCATCAACTACGCCGGCGCGTCGAACACGACCGAGCTCACCGACCGATTCGTGCAGACGCAGACCGCGCTGAAGTACTACGCCGGCTGCAACCTGTCCGGCGGCGTCTACACGCAGCTCACCGACGTCGAGGGTGAGGTCAACGGCCTGTGGACCTACGACCGCAAGATGCCGAAGATGGACATGACGCAGGTCAGGTCCATCAACCGGGCCGTGATCAGAGCGGGCAGCACCGCCGGCAACTGCGGGTCCGACGTGAAGAGCAAGGCCGGCACGTGGCCGCTCACCGACGGCTCGGGCGCCACCGCGCGGGACACCTCCGGCAACGGGAACGACCTGACTCTGGCCAACGCTCCGACATGGACCACCGACGGCCCCAACGGCGGTGGCCTGCAGTTCGACGGCACCGACCAGTACGCGCAGACGGCGGGTCCCGTGCTGAACGCGTCACAGAGCTACACGGTCTCGGCGTGGGTGAAGCTGGCCGACAAGAACCACTTCCACACCGCGGTCGGCCAGGACGGGCCGGTTTACAGCTCGTTCTACCTGCAGTACGTGCAGGACCAGGACCGGTTGTCGTTCAGCGCGCTCGGCACCCGGGCGACGTCGACGTTCTCGCCGCAGATCGGCGTCTGGTACCACCTGGTCGGCGTGCTGGACTCGAGCGCGAACACGATCACGCTCTACGTCAACGGCACGAAGCAGGGCACCACCACCGGCACCAAGGCCGCGGACCCCAGTACCGGGCCGCTGACGGTGGGCCGGGCGCTGTACAACGCGACCACGACCGACTTCTGGTCCGGTGCGATCGACAACGTGCAGGTGGTCCCGAGCGCGTTGAGCGCGAGCCAGGTCGCCGCGCTGACATAGCCGGTGCGGATCACGCCTGTTCAGGGCCAATCGTCGCTGGTTATCGTGCGCGTATGACACGCCTGCGGTCGGCGTAGCCCTGAGCGCGTCCGGCTTCACCTCGGTGGCCTCGAAGGTGCTCGCCCTGCTCGGCGCCTTCGACGCGCAGCACCGCGAGCTGACGCTCACCGAGCTGGCCCGCCGCGCCGGGCTCACGCTGTCGACCGCCCAGCGGCGCGCCACCGAGCTCACGGCGTGGGGCGCGCTCGAACGCACCGAGACGGGCCGCTACCGCGTCGGGCTGCGGCTCTGGGAGGTCGGCTCGCTCGCGCCGCGCGGGCTCGCCCTGCGCGAGGTGGCGCTGCCGTTCCTCGAAGACCTTTACGTCGTGACCCGCGAGAACGTCCAGCTCGCCGTCCGCCAGGGAACCGAGACGGTGTTCGTCGAGCGCATCGCCGGCCGCTCGGCGGTGCGCGTGCTGACCCGCGTCGGCGGCCGGTTCCCGCTGCACGCCACCGGTGTCGGGCTGGTGCTGCTCGCCCACGCGCCGCCCGGAGTGTTCGACGAGGTCGTCGCCGAAGGCCTGACCGCCTACACGACCGCGACGATCACCGACCCCGTCGAGCTGCGCCGGGCGCTCGCGGACGTGCGGCGCGACGGCTGCGCGGTGAGCCGCGGTGCGGTCACCGAGGACGCGCTCTCGGTGGCCGCGCCCGTCACCGACGCCCACGACGAGGTGGTCGCCGCGGTGTCGCTGGTGGTGCCGGTCCAGGACGCGCGCCCGCAGGCGCTGGCCCCGCTGGTCCGGGCCGCGGCACGCGGCATTTCCCGCGCCTACGCCACGCAGGGCGATCGCTGAACTCTTGCACTGAGTGCAAACAGTGGTGGCCGACACACCCCCGTCCGTCCGACGCTGAGACGCATGGACGAACAGGACCGGCGCGAACGCGTCAACGCCAAGATCTTCCCGTCGCCGCTCAACGCCTGGTACGCCGCCGGGTGGGACTGGGAGGTCAACCGCAAGCAGATCCTGGCCCGCACGATCGCCGACCGGCCGATGGCGTTGTACCGGACAGAGTCCGGCCGTCCGGTGGCCCTGGCCGACGCGTGCTGGCACCGGTTGGCGCCGCTGTCGATGGGCACCCTTGTCGGCGCGGACGAGATCCAGTGCCCGTACCACGGCCTGCGTTACAACCCGGCCGGCCGCTGCACCCGGCTGCCGGCGCAGGAGACGCTCAACCCGAGCGCGTCGGTGCCGTCCTTCCCCGTCGTCGAGCGGTACCGGTACGTGTGGGTGTGGCCCGGTGACCCGACCCTGGCCGACCCGTCGACCATCCCGGACATGCATCAGCTGGACGACCCCGAGTGGGCCGGCGACGGGCTCACCATCGAGGCCGCGTGCAACTACCAGCTGGTCCTCGACAATCTGATGGACCTCACTCACGAGGAGTTCGTGCACGGGTCCAGCCTCGGCCAGGACGAGCTGAGCCAGTCCGACTTCAGCACCCGGCTCGAGAGCGACAACCACGTCAGCGTCACCCGCTGGATGATCGACGTCGAGCCTGCCGCGTTCTGGCTGAAGAACATCCGCGACCGCTTCCCAGACTTCACCGGACGGGTCGACCGCTGGCAGATCATCCACTACTACGCGCCCAGCACGATCTGCATCGACGTCGGCGTCGCGCCGACCGGCAGCGGTGCTCCCGAGGGCGACCGCAGCCAGGGCGTCAACGGCTACGTCATGAACACCATCACGCCGGAGACCGAGCTCTCGTCGCACTACTTCTGGGCGTTCATGCGCAACTACCGCCTCGACAGCCAGAAGATCACCACCGAGCTGCGCGAGGGCGTGCGCGGGGTGTTCGCCGAGGACGAGGCCATGCTGACGGCTCAGCAGCGCGCCATCGACGCCAATCCCGACTACGCGTTCTACAGCCTGAACATCGACGCCGGCGGTATCTGGGTGCGTCGCATCCTCGACCGCATGCTGCAGGCCGAGGGCCGCCTCGACGCGCCGGCGCCGTCGGTGCCGGTCGACGCGCGGGCCTTGGCCAGTGAGCCGGGGACGCGGTGACCACCAGGGCACGGCCGGACTGGCGCACGTGCCGGGTCGTCGAGACCGAGTTCGTCGCGGACAACGCCAGGCGCATCACGCTCGAACGCCCGGTCCCGCTCGGGCGCCGGGCGGAACCCGGCAGCCACGTCGACGTCCGCGTCCGGCTGGGCGAGACGGACACGAGCCCGACCGACATGCGCTCCTACTCGGTGGTCGAATGCGACGACGCCGGCCGCCGGATCACCGTCACCGTGCAGCTGGCCGCCCGCAGCCGCGGTGGGTCGGCGTTCATGCATCGTCTGAAGGTGGGCGACACGATCGAGGCGACCCGCCCGCTGCAGGACTTTCCACTCGTGCTCGGAGCCGACCGCTACGTCCTGCTCGCCGGCGGAATCGGGGTCACCGCGCTGGTCGCGATGGCCCGCACCCTCGCCCGGCTCGGCGCCGATTACGACATCGTCTACGTCGGCCGCTCCCGCGCCGTGATGGCCTACGCCGACCTGCTCGCGGACGAGCACGGTGACCGCCTCGCGGTGCACGTCGACGAGGACGGCACCTCGCTGGACGTCCAGACGATCATCGACCGCATCAAGGCCGGCCCGGCACGGACGGAGCTGCTGATGTGCGGGCCGGTGCGGCTGATGGACGCCGTCCGCCGCGCGTGGACGCAGGCCGACCTCTCACCGACCGACCTGCGCTTCGAGACCTTCGGCAACAGCGGTTGGTTCGATGCCGAGCCGTTCGAGGTCAGCGTGCCCGAGCTCGGCATCAGCACCACGGTTTCGCCCGAGCAGACGATGCTCGACGCGCTGAGCGAGGCCGGCGCCGACCTCATGTGGGACTGCCGTAAGGGCGAGTGCGGGCTCTGCGTCATGGCCGTGGACGAGCTGCGCGGCCGCCTCGACCATCGCGACGTCTTTCTCAGCGACCGGCAGAAGGAGACCGACAGCCGCGTCTGCCTGTGCGTCACCCGCGTCGTCGGCGACGGCAGCGGAGACGCGCGCATCTCGGTGCGCACGCCGTAGCGGGCGTCAGTCCCGCAGGAACGCCGCGACGGTGGCGGCGAGCTCGGGGGCGCGGGTGAGCAGGCCCAGGTGCCCGTCCGGGTACACCTCGAGCCGCGCGTTCGGCAGGCAACGGGCCATGATCCGCGCGTTGACCAGCGGCACGATCGGGTCGTCGTCGCCTGCGAGGATCAGCGTCGGCTGCCGGATGAACGGCAGCCACGGCAGGCTCGTCCACCCGGCAGTGCCGAGCAGCTGGTACAGGTAACCGCGGCTGCTGCCGCCCTGGGCGCGGGCCTCGAGCGGCGAGTCGGCGACCGGCGAGCGCATGCTGCCGCCGTAGATATCGCCGGCGACCCGGCGGGCGTAGACGGGGTCCTGGTGCCGGCGCGGGGTGAGCATGTGCCGCAGCACCCCCGGCGGTCCGGGCACCATCAGCGAGCCGGTGGCGGTGGCGACCAGCACCAGCCGACGGCACCGGCGTGGGTTCTGGAACGCGAACTGCTGCGCCAGTCCCCCGCCCCACGAGATGCCGAGGATGTCCGCGCGCGGGTGGCCGAGCCGGTCGAGCACGCCACCGATCAGCACGGCCACCGCCTGGTACGGCAACGGCACGCGGGGCGCGGGTGAACCGCCGACCCCGGGCACGTCGATGCGCACGACCTCGATGGCCGGGTCGAGCGCGGCCACGAACGGCTCGAGCACCTCGAGCGGCACGCCGATGCCGTTCGCCAGCACGAGCGGCGGACCGCTGCCGGTGCCGGGCCGGACGTCGACCCGCAGGCGCTGCCGGCCGACGGTGATGTCCTGCGCCGTCACTCCGACGGTGCTTTCACCTCACGGCGCAGGATCTTGCCGGTCGGGCCCTTGGGCAGCTCGTCGACGATCCAGACCTTGCGCGGGTACTTGTACGCGGCGACGCGTTCCTTGACGTGCGCCTTGAGTTCCTCGGGGTCGACGTCCTTGCCCGACTTCAGCGCGACGGCGGCGCCGACCTCCTCGCCCAGCTCGTCGTGCGGCATGCCGATGACGGCGGCCTCGGCGACGTCCGGGTGCTCGTACAGCGCTTCCTCGATCTCGCGTGGATACACGTTGTAACCGCCGCGGATGATCATCTCCTTCTTGCGGTCGACGATCGTGTAGTAGCCGTCCTCGTCGCGGGTGGCGAGGTCGCCGCTGCGGAACCACCCGTCGGGAATAGCCTCCTTCGTCGCGTCCTCGCGCTGCCAGTAGCCCTTCATGACGCCCTCGCCGCGGATCGCGATCTCGCCCACCTCGCCGTCGTCGACGTCCTTGCCGTCGTCGTCGACGAGGCGCAGTTCCATGCCGCGGACGGGGATGCCGATGGTGCCGGGCCGCCGCTCGACGTCCGGGTGGTTGAACGAGGCGACGGGCGAGGTCTCGGACAGCCCGTACCCCTCGAGGATCATGCAGCCGAACTCGCCCTCGAAGGACTTCATCACCTCGACGGGCATGGCCGAGCCGCCGGAGATGCAGACGCGCAGCGTCGACAGGTCGGCGTGCTCGCGGTCGTCGTGGTGGAGCATTCCGGCATACATCGTGGGGACGCCTTCGAAGATCGTCACCTTGTCGCGTCCGATGACCTCGAGCGCCTTGCCGGCGTCGAAGCGCGGGATCAGGGTCAGACACGATCCGCCGACGACGGCGGCGTTGAGCCCGCACGTCAGCCCGAACACGTGGAACAGCGGCAGGCAGCCCATGATCATGTCGTCCGGGCCGGCCTCGACGAGCGTCTCGGAGCTGGTGCGGGCGTTGGTGTTCATGTTGTGGTGCGTGAGCTCGGCGCCCTTGGGCGTGCCGGTGGTGCCGGAGGTGTAGAGGATGACGGCGGTGTCCTCGTCGTCGCGCTCGACAAGGTCGGCGGCGTCGTCGGGCAGCTCGTCGGGACCCATCGCGCCGACGATGACGGCCTCGATGCCGACGGCCTCGGCCGCCTCCTTGGCGGCGTCGGACATCTGCTCGCCTGCGACGATCACCTTCGCGTCGGAGTCCTCGACGTAGAAGCGCACCTCTCGGCCCTTGAGCAGCGGGTTCATCGGGACGACGGTCGCGCCTGCGATCAGCGCGCCGTAGAACGCGATCGGGTAGGCGGGGACGTTCGCGGTCTGCAGCCCGACCCGGTCGCCCGGCTCGACGCCCAGGCCCTGCAGCAGCGTCGCCATCCGGCGGGCCGCGTCGAGCAGCTCGGCGTAGGTGAGCACGTGGTCGTCCAGCTTGATCGCCGGCCGGTCGGCGTGCTGCTCGGCGGCGTCGAGAAGGTTCTGCGCCAGGTTGGTCACGAGAATGCCCCTACTCCGGTGATGTCGCGGCCGACGATGAGCGTCTGCATCGTCTCGGTGCCCTCGAAGGTGTGGATGGACTCGATGTCGACCATGTGCCGGATGACGTGGTACTCGAGCAGGATGCCGTTGCCACCGAGCATGTCGCGCGCCGCGGCCAGCACCTCGCGAGCCTTGGACGTGTTGTGCAGCTTGGCCAGTCCGGCGAGGGTGGGGGTCAGCTTGCCCTGCGCGGACAGTTTCGAGATCTGCGCGCAGTACAGCTGCATGGCGGTGACGTCGGCGAGCATGTGGACGAGGCGCTGCTGGATGATCTGGAAGCTGACCAGCGGCTTACCGAACTGCCGGCGGTTCCTGGCGTAGCTCAGCGCGGCGTCGAAGCCGGCGACGGCGTGCCCGAGCGCCATCCACGCGCAGTCGCTGCGGGTCGTGGCCAGCACGCCGGCGCAGTCGTCGAACGACGTCGCGTTCGGCAACCGGTTCGACTCGGCGACGCGCACACCGTCCAGGCTGATCTCGGCCTGCCACACCGCGCGCAGCGAGCCCTTGCCGGTGATCACCGTCGCCTCGAACCCGGGCGTGCCCTTCTCGACGAGAAAGCCCTTCACCTGCTCGTCCTCGGTGTCGCGCGCCCACACGACGACGACGTCGGCGATGCTGGCGTTGCCGATCCACTTCTTCGCCCCGTCCAGCACCCACTCGTCGCCGTCACGGCGGGCGGTGGTCGTCAGCGCGATCGAGTCCGAGCCGTGCTCCGGTTCGGTGAGGGCGAACGCGCCGATCTTCTCGCAGGCCGCCATGCCCGGCAGCCAGCGCTCACGCTGCTCCTCCGACCCGCAGCGGTAGATCGCCGTCATCGCCAGCCCCGCCTGCACGCCGAGGAAGGTGGCCAGGCTGCCGTCGCCACGCGAGAGCTCCATCTGCACGAGACCCGCCGAGACAGGGTCGAGGTTCGAGCAGCCGTAGCCGTCGATGCCGGCGCCGACGACGCCGAGCTTGGCCAGCTTCTCGACCAGCGGCCACGGGAAGTCGGCGCGTTCCCAGTAGTCGTTGATCACCGGCAGCACGTCGCCGTCGACGAAGGCGCGCATCCGGTCCAGGACGTCCTGCTGGTCGTCGGTGAACGGGTCGCGCAGGGACAGGTAGTCGGTGCCGAGCGCCTCGCCGATGCCGTCCGGGATCGTCACCGGCTCCTCGTCGCCGCTCACTTGGCGAGGACGTAGTCGCCGGGCGCGTCCTGCAACGGCTGGTGCTTGTCGTCGCCGGGTGACGTCGGCGCGACGCGGTCGCTGCCGCTGTGTGCGGCGAGCCACTGCGTGTAGTCGTCCCACCACGAACCGGGGTTCTCGTCGGCGTTCTCGAGCCACTTCTCGGCGTCGTCCGGCGTCTCGTCGCTGGCGTGGAAGGACGCCTTCTTGTTGCCGGGCGGGTTGACGATCGCGGCGATGTGTCCGCTCGTCGACAGGACGAAGCGGCTGTGCCCGCCGAGCAGCTGCGTGCTCTGGTAGCAGTTCTGCCAGGGGCACAGGTGGTCGGCAACGCCCGCGACGACGTAGGAGTCGACCGTCACCTTCGACAGGTCGACCGGCGTGCCGCACAGCGTCGCCGCGCCGGGCTGGGTGAGCTTGTTGTCCTGCGCGAGGTCGATGAAGTCGCGGTGCAGGCGGGCCGGCATGCGCGTGGTGTCTGCGTTCCAGGACAGGATGTCGAAGGCCGGCGGCGGCTTGCCCAGCAGGTAGTTGTTGACCCAGTAGTTCCACACCAGATCGCGCGGGCGCAGCCAGGCGAACACCTCGGCCAACGCAGCACCGTCCAGGTAACCCTGCTTGCTCGAGCGGGCGACGGCGGCCTCGGCGGCGCGGCGGTCGGTCAGCGCGCCCGGCGTCCCCGCCTTGTGCTGGTCGAGCACGGTGACGAGCAGTGACAGGGCGGCGATGCGGTCCTGCCGGCCGGTCGCGGCCAGGTGCGCCATGAGCATCGAGGTGAGCATGCCGCCCGAGCACAGGGCGAGCAGCGCGGTCTTGGGCGAACCGCTGATGCTCTCGACGGCGTCCAACGCTTCGAGCACGGCCTCGGCGTAGCGGTCGACGCCCCAGTCGGCCGCGTCCTTGCCCGGATTGCGCCAGCTGACCATGAACACGTGCTGGCCGGAGCGGACGAGGTGCTCGACGAGGCTGCGGCCCGGTGAGAGGTCGACGACGTAGAACTTGTTGATCGTCGGCGGCACGACCAGCAGCGGGATCTCGTGCACGGTGTCGGTCTGCGGCGTGTACTGGATCAGCTCGAGCACCGGGTTGCGGAACACGACGTGACCCGGCGTGACGGCGAGGTCGCGGCCCGGTTGGTAGGCGTCCGGCTCGACCATCCGCGGGATGTGCGGGTGCCGTCGCGAGGTCGCGGACCATGGCGACCGATCCGCGGGCGACGTTGCGGCCGCCGGTGTCGATGACCGCCTTCCACGCCGCCGGGTTGACGACGGGGTTGTTCGACGGCGCGAGCGCCTCGACGACGTTCTCGACCAGGAACCGGATGCGCTTCTCGGTGCGCCAGTCGAGCTCGACGTTGTCGACGACGTCGCCCGCGGCCTTGCTCGCGACGAGGTAGGCCTGCACGACGCGGTGCAGCAGCGGGTTCTGCGCCCACGCGTCGTCGGCGAAACGCTTGTCCTTGCGGCCTGGCTCGATCTCCGAGCGCCCGACCGCGACCTTGGCCAGTTCGCCGGCGGCGTCGCGGGCGGCCTGCACGACGGGACGGGGTGACCGGGCGAGGGCCTTCGCGAGGCTCAGGCCGCTGCGGCCAGGGAGCCAGCGTCCGATCGAGGAGCCGGCGTCGGCGAGCAGGGTGTCCATCGGGGCCGCCGCGCCGACGACGTCCGCGCCGCTCTCGTCGTGGTCGTCGGTGTCATGCGCGCTGCGGTCGGACAACGTCGTCCCCTCCGTGGCCGGCCGGGCGGCGGGTGACGGGTCGGACGGCCGAGAAGTGCTCGTCCACGATCGTGGCCGAGGATTGTGACGCGGGTTACGTACCCGACCCCGACCGGAGGGAAACGGCAAAGCGCCCATTCGGTACGGGCCGTGCTGATGCGGCGCCGGCGCGGCAGGGTCACCGGCCGAGGTAGGCGACGGCCTCGTCCGCGGCGATCACGTCGGCGTACTTGGCCGCGAGATCGAACAGATTCGCCTCGTGCACGGCCGGGGTGCGGTCACCGCAGGCGTCGGCAACGACCAGCGGCACGAACCCGTGTTGCAGCGCGTCGGTGGCGCTGGCGCGGATGCAGCCGGAGGTCGACACGCCGCACACCACGACGGTGTCCCGGTTCGCCGCGCGCAGCGTCGAGGCCAGCGACGTGCCGAAGAAGGCCGATGCGTACTGCTTGACGACGACCGCCTCGCCCGACTCGGGTGCGACGTCCGGCTCGAACCGGCCGAGCGGGCCGCCCTCGACCAACAGGCCCAGCGCGGGCACCTTCTGCACGAACAGCCCGGCGTCGGCCATCCCGGGCGTGTAGGCGACGCGGGTGTGCACCACCGGGACGCCATTGCTGCGCGCCGCGGCAAGAAGGCGGACGCACCCGTCGACGGCAGCCCGGTCGGGCAGGCACAGCGGCGAGCCCGCGGTGAAGTAGGCCTGCATCATGTCGATCACGAGCAGGGCAGGACGCGTCCCCCACGACAGCTGCGAGCCGAAGCCCTCGTCGGAGGACGCGCTCACGTCGCGACGGGCCGCGTCGGTGCGGGCAGTCCCGTCTCCTCGAGCGCGCGGTCGAGGATCTGCTCGAGCGGCGGCCCCATGTCGAAGACGGGCAGCTCCGCGGGCCGGTCAGCACGCATCGCGGTGCGCAGCTCGGCGGTCGCCGCCTGGTCCACGGCGCCGTCGGTGATGACCACGCCGTAGCGGCGGGCGCCGTCGAGGGTCACCAGCCCGCGGCGGACCTCGAGCGCGACGAGTTCCGGGTCGCGCTCGAGCGGGTCGCCCCAGCCGCCACCGCCCCAGGTGACGAAGTGCAGCACGTCGCCGGGCCGCACGGCCACGTCGTGGCACTTGCTGGGCAGCACCTCGTGCGAGCCGTCTGCCCGGTCGAGCCACTTCGTGCCTCGCGCGCCCGGTGTGCCGCCGTTCACGCCCCACGGGTAGGTCAGCCAGCGGTCGTCGTGGATCGCGATGGTGCCGGCCTCGAGGAAGTGGTACGCGACGTCGACGCCGTTGCCGCCGCGGTGCAGTCCGGCACCGCCGGTGTCGGCCACGGTCTCCCACTTCTCGATGCGCAGGGGGTAGTAGGACTCGAGGAACTCGCACGGGATGTTGACGAAGCTCGGCCACAGCGAATGCCCGTCGGGACCGTCGCCCATGGGCCGCCCGGGGATGCCGCCGAAGCCGATCGAGTAGAGCTGGAACCACTCGCCTTTGCGGTCGCCGGGGCCGTAGTTGCCGGAGTACATGAAGTGCGGGCTCGAGGAGAACCCGGCCGCGTTGAGCAGCGCTGGGTTGGTCTGACCCAGCAGACCGCCGAACAGGTCGAAGACGCGGCCGATGCCGTGGTTGCGGGCGTTGAGCGCGGCGGGGTACTTCGGTTTCCAGTACGAGCCGTCCGGGATGGTGACGTCGACGAGCGGGTAGAAGCCGTCGTTCCACAGGATCTGCGGGTCGGCGACCGTGATCATGTAGATGCCGAAGAACATCCGGATCAGGTTCTCGTTGATGTAGTAGTTCACCGGCCCGGCCGCCTGCGGCGAGCTGCCCGTGAGATCCAGGTGCACCTTGTCGCCGGTGCGGGTCAGCGCCATCTTCAGCTCGTACGGTCCGAAGCCGACGCCGTCGTCGCAGATGTAGTCGGTGAACGACAGCGTGCGGCCCTCCTCGAACACCACCGACAGCAGCGTCTTCATGGCGTCGTAGTTGCGCTGCAGCAACGCATCGAGCGCGGACAGGTAGGTGTCGGTGCCGAAGCGCTGCGCACATCTCCTGCACGCGGCGCGCGGCGGTGCGGCAGGCCGCGACCAGGCCGCCGAGATCGGCGCGGTTCCAGTCCGGGACGCGGACCTGGTTGAGGATGATGCGCAGCGCGTCCTCGTTGAGCTGGCCGGCGCTGTACAGGCGGAAGGGCGGGATGACCACGCCCTCCTCGAAGATGGTGCGGGCGTCGGTGGGCATGGAACTCGGCGTCTTGCCGCCGACGTCGGACATGTGCCCGAACATCGACGCCCACCCGACCACCCGGCCGTCGACGTAGATCGGCAGCACGACCAGCCAGTCGTTGGCGTGGCTGATCGCCGCGCCGCACGCGTAGGGGTCGGAGGTGAGCAGCACGTCGCCCTCGCCGATGTCGCCCTCGAAGCCGTTCAGGAAGTCCGGGATCGACAGCCCGAACTGGCCGACGACCATCTTGCCGTCGGGATCGGCGATGAGCGGGAACTCGTCGTGCTGCTCGCGGATGCCCGGCGACAGCGCGGTGCGGAACAGCACCTCGTCCATCTCGTAGCGCGCGTTGCGCAGGCCGTTCTCGATCAGGTCGAGGGTGATGGGGTCGACGTCGACCCGCTCGATCGGGGTGGTCGTGGTCTCGACGATGCGAGCCATGTCAGACCTCCTGCGCGGCAGTGGACGGGACGGGTTCGATGAGCAGGCTGCCGCTGCGGTGCGCGGTGGCATGGTGCCCGGGCAGGACGAGGGTCGTGGAGTCCATCTCGACGACGATGGCGGGCCCGGGTACAACGTCGCCGGCGCGCAGCTCGGCGCGGTCGTACAGGCCGGCCTCGAGGAACTCCGCCCTCGACGTAGACGCGGGTGGTGCCGGTGCGTGCCTTGGCCGGGTCTCCGTCGCCGGCGGCCAGCGTCGTCGGGGCGACGTGCGGACGCGGGCCCGGTGACCGTCGCGCGCGCGTTCACCAGCTCGTGGTCGACGTCGAGGGTGAAGGAGAACAGCCGCTGGTGCTCGGCGTCGAAGCGTTTCGCCAGCACGTCGAGGACGTCCGCGCCGGCCAGGGCGTCGGCGGGGACCTCGACGGGGATGTCGTTGCCCTGCCCGAAGTAGCGCACGTCGATGCGGTAGGTGATCGACTGGTCGGCGCGGTCGATGCCCTGCGCGCTCAACCGTTCACCGGCCTGGTCGGACAGCCCGCTCAGGATGTCGCGCAGCTCGCCGGCATCGAGATCGTGGAAGCGGCGCAGCAGCGTGCGTGCAGCCTCGTCCCGCGCCGACGTCGTCGCGTCGCCCAGCGCGCACAGCACACCGGGCGACGGCGGGATGATCACCGGCCAGGCGCCGGTGAGCCGGCCCAGCGCGTTGGCGTGCAGCGGGCCGGCGCCGCCGAAGGCGATCAGCGAGAAGTCGCGCGGGTCGTAACCCTTCTGCACGCTGACCAGCCGCAGACCGCCGAGCATGTTCTCGTTGACGATGTCGATGATCCCCGCGGCCGCCTGCTCGACCGTGAGGCCCATCGCGTCGGCGACGGTCGTGACGGCGGCGCGCGCCGCCTCGACGTCGAGGGTGATCTCGCCGCCGGCGAGGCTGGCGGGCAGGTAGCCGAGCACGACGTTGGCGTCGGTGACGGTCGGCTCGGTGCCGCCGCGCGCGTAGGCCGCCGGCCCCGGATCGGCGCCGGCCGACTGCGGCCCGACGCGCAACGCCCTCGTCAGCTCCGGGACGTGCGCGATCGACCCGCCCCCGGCGCCGACCGTCCGGACGTCCACCGCGGATGCGCGGACGGTGAGATCGCCGACCTGCGTCTCGCGGCCGATGCTGCGGAGCAAGATCACGCACCAGCGCGACGTCGGTCGAGGTGCCGCCCATGTCGAAGGTGAGCAGGTCGCGGTGGTCGGACTGCTCGGCCACCCACACCGCGCCGGTGACGCCGCCGGCCGGCCCGGACAGCAGCATCGTCACCGGAGCGGCCACCGCGGCATCGGCCAGCGACAGTCCGCCGTCGCTGCGCAGGATCGACAGCCGGGCACCGAGGCCCACCTCGTCCAGCTGCCGGGTCAGGTTGGTGACGTAGCGGGCGACGTAGGGCTGGACGTAGCTGTTGGCCACCGTCGTCAGCGCCCGCTCGTACTCGCGCAGCTCGGGCAGCACGACGCTGGACAGCGACACGTCGATCCCGGGCAGCTCCTCGGCGGCAAGCTCGGCGATGCGCCGTTCGTGCGTGCCGTCGGCGAAGGCGTTGATCAGCGACACGGCCAGGGCCTCGATGCCGGCGTCGCGGAGCGAGCGCAGCGCCGTCCGGGTCGCCTCCTCGTCCAGCTCCTGGACGACGGACCCGTCGCTGGCGCGGCGTTCCGGCACCTCGACGGTGTTCTCCAGCGCGGCGAGCGGCTCGGGTTTGGGCCAGATGATCCAGCCGGCGAGGCCTCCTGGCACGAACGACCGGGCGATCTGCAGCACCTGGCGGAAGCCCTTGGTGGTGACCAGGCCGACCTTCGCGCCCTTGCCCTCGAGGATCGCGTTGGTGGCCACAGTCGTGCCGTGCAGCACCGAGGACACGTCGCCGCGGTCGATGCCGGCCTGCGCGCAGACCTGGTCGACGCCGGCGAGCACGCCGACGGACTGGTCCGCCGGCGTGGACGAGGTCTTGGCCCGCCAGGTGCGGCCGGAGCCCTCGTCCACCAACAGCACGTCGGTGAACGTGCCACCGACGTCGACACCCAAGCGGTAGGTCATGCTCGCTCCTTCGTCGTCCGACTAGGTCGAGGGCTGGTTCAGATCACGCCGTTCTCGTGCAGCCGGCGCAGGTCGTCCGGCGCGACACCGAGCAGACCTCCCCACACCGGCTCGTTGTGCTCGCCGAGTTCCGGCCCGGCGGTGCGCACCGCACCGGGCGTGACCGAGAGCTTCGGCGCCACGTTCTGCATCGGCACCTCGCCGAAGTCGCGGTGCGGCACCCGCACGATCGCCTCGCGGGCCAGGAAGTGCGGGTCGGCGAGCATGTCCTTCGCCCGGAAGATCCGGCCCGCGGGCACGCCCTGCTCGTGCAGGTGCTCCAGCAGCTCGTCGCCGTCGCGGGTGGCCGTCCACTCGGCGATCAGCGTGTCGAGTTCGGCCATGTGGGCACCGCGCGCGCCGTGCGTCGAGTACCGCTCGTCGTCGGCCAGTTCGGGGCGGTCCATGGCGTCGGCGAGCCGGGCGAACACGGAGTTCTGGTTCGCCGCGATGAGCACGAGGTCGCCGTCGCGGGTGGGGTAGACGTTGCTCGGCGCGATGTTGGGCAGCGTCGCGCCGGTGCGCTCACGCTGGTAGCCGGCGATCGCGAACTCGGGGACGAGCGATTCCATCATCGCCAGCACGGCCTCGTAGATCGCCGAGTCCACGACCTGGCCGCGGCCGGTGCGCTCGCGGCTGTGCAGCGCCACCAGCGTGCCCAGGCAGGCGAACGTCGCGGCCAGCGAGTCGCCCAACGAGATGCCCGCGCGCACCGGCGGTGTGTCCGGATCGCCCATCACGTACCGGATGCCGCCCATCGCCTCACCGACGGAACCGAAGCCGGCGCGCGGGGCGTACGGGCCGGTCTGGCCGTAGCCGGTGACCCGGGTGTAGATCAGCCGCGGGTTGTCGGGCCACACCTGCTCGGGGCCGAGCCCCCAGCGCTCGAGCGTGCCGGGCCGGAAGTTCTCCACCACGACGTCGGCGTGGGCCAGCAGGCGGCGGGCGAGGGCCTGGCCCTCGGTGTCGCGGAGGTTGCAGGTGACCGACCGCTTGTTGCGGGCGACCACCGGCCACCACAGGGACTTGCCATGCGGCTTCTCGCGACCCCACTGGCGCATCGGGTCGCCGGCGCCGGGATCCTCGACCTTGATCACCTCGGCGCCGAAGTCGCCGAGCAGCTGCCCGCAGAAGGGGCCGGCGAGCAGCTGACCGAACTCGACGACGCGCAGGTCGTCGAGCGGCAACCCGTCCTGGGGTCCCGTCTCCGGCGCGGTCATCGGGCGTCGTCCGAGAGCATCGTGGCGCGGGCGTTGTGCAGGTGGGCGCGCATGACCGCGCCGGCCCACTCGGCGTCCCCGGCCCGGGCCGCGGCCACCATCTCGTGGTGGTGCGCCAGGCTGCGGGCCAGCGATGCGGCGTCGTAACCGGCGAAGTTACGGCGCACGACGGTCGAGTGCGTGACGGTGCGCAGCGACGCCGCGAAGGCGTCGTTGCCGGCGGCGCGGACGAAGGTGCCGTGGAAGGCCGAGTTCAGCGCGACGAGGGCATCAAGGTCCTGGTTGCGCCCGGGACGCCCGAGCCGGCTCATCTGGCGGGCGAGCTCGGCGCACTCCTCCAGTTCGTCGACGGTGAGCCTGGGGACGGCGCGCGCGACGATGGCCGGTTCGACGGCGAGGCGCAGTTCGAAGATCTCGCGCAGCTGGTCCGTCGTCCAGACCGCGACCCGCGCACCACGGTTCGGGACGAGATCGACCAGCCCTTCGGCTGCCAACCGCGAGAGCGCCTCGCGCACGGGGGTGCGGCTGACCGCGAGTTGCTCGGCCAGGTCGGCCTCGCCGAGGCGCGCACCGGCCGGGAAGTGGCCGGACAGGATGCGCTCACGCAGCGCTTGCGCCGTGACGTCGACCGCCGCCGCCATGCGTTCCCCGTTCCCACGTCGTGTCGTCGATTGCATACAACCCTGCTCGGGTCGTGCCCATCGCACAAGAGGCCTGGCATGCTGTTCCGCGTGTCTTAGCAATCGACCTACGACGATTGCATGGAATCCGATCGACGGCCATCATGAGCCGATGCGGCAATCGGTGCAGATCGTCGAGGTGTCCCCCCGCGACGGGCTGCAGAACGAGGACGTCACGCTCACGACCGCCGAGAAGCTCGAGCTGATCGATGGAGCAGTCATCGCCGGGCTCACGCGCATCGAGGCGACCAGCTTCGTCAACCCCGTCCGCGTGCCGCAGCTCGCGGACGCCGACGATGTCTGCGCTCGACTACCCCGCCACACGCAGGTCGGCTGGGCCGCGCTCGTGCTCAACGACCGCGGCCTCGACCGGGCGCTGGCGGCCGGCATCCCCGAGATCAATGTCGTGGTCGTCTCGACCGACACGTTCAGCCGGCGCAATCAGGGTGTCGATACGGCGGGAGGCGTCGACACGTGGCGCCGGCTCGCCACGCGTGCTCGGGACGCCGGCCTGCGGACGACGCTGACGATCGCGGCCGCGTTCGGGTGCCCGTTCGAGGGCGAGGTGAGTGGGGCGCGCGTGCGCGAGGTGGTGGCGGCCTGTGCGACGACGGCTCCGGACGAACTCGCGTTCGCCGACACGATCGGGGTCGGCGTCCCGCCGCAGGTGCAGGCGCTCACCGCGGTGGCGGACGAGGAGTTGCCCGGCGTCCCGCTGCGCTGGCACTTCCACAACACCCGCAACACCGGCTACGCGAACGCGTGGGCAGCCGTGCAGGCCGCCGATCCGTACCTGCCGCTCGCGCTCGACGCCAGCGCTGGGGGCATCGGCGGCTGCCCGTTCGCGCCCCAGGCCACGGGCAACATCGCGACCGCCGACCTGGTCTACCTGCTGGAACGCAGCGGCATCCGCACCGGCGTCGACCTCGAAGCGCTCCTGCCCCTCGACGGCTGGCTCGGCAATCGCCTCGGCAAGACCGTGGCCGGGCAGCTCGCTCGCGCGGGCGATTTCCCAACTGGTACATCGTGAACTCGAAACGGTAACTTCGCTGTCGCAGGGGGTCCGGCCCTGCCGCAGGTCACGAGGGTGCCGGCTCCGTCGGTTCGGTCAGCGCTGGAGGCTTTCGACGGCGGCGAGGATGGTCCTGGCGACGACGTCGGATCGGGCGACCGGGACCGCGTGCGAGGAGTCCACGTCCGTGACGCTCGAACGGGCACGCTGCGCCATCCAGCGCAGTGCCTCGGTCGGGATGGACACGTCGGCGGTGGACACGATGCTCCAGGACGGGATGGCGTGCCAGGTCGCCGGCGCGGTGAAGCTGTCGCCGAGGACGGTGGGGTCGAAGGGTTTCTGCGCGGCGGCCATGATGGCGGCTTCCCCCTGCAGGCTGCCGGCCCGTACCGACCCCGCAACCCTCCTACGGCTCGCTGACCGTCGGTCTCGATGCGCAGCCGGGTCAGACGCTGCTGGTCCGGGGCGGCACGTCGTCGATCGGGCTCACCACTGCGGCGTTGGCGAAGACGCGCGGCCTCACCGTCATCGGCACGACCCGCGACCCTGCGCGTGCGGACGCACTCAAACGCGCCTCGACGAGATCGTCGAGGCAAGCCGGGTGATGGCCGAGGGGCGCGCCACTGGCAAGCTCTGGCAGTCTTGATCAGTAGGTTTCCGCGGCCGGGCACGGATCGGCAATGGAGGTTCTGTGGACGTCGCCGCATCACGTCGGCCGACCGGCCGTACGGCGGCGGATGTTCTCGGCCCGCTGCTGCACCGCGCGCTCGGCGGCGAATTGCCGTTTCGGCTGCGGTTCTGGGACGGCAGCGTCACCGGTCCTGATTCGCCCTTCACGTTGGTGATCGTCCGGCGACGGGCGTTGCGCCGGTTGCTGTGGGCCCCTGACGAGATCGGTCTGGCCCGTGCCTATGTCACCGGCGACCTGGACGTCGAGGGCGACCTGTTCGCCGTCCTGGAACGGGTTCTGGAGCTCATCCGTCCCGACGACATCGTCGGCGAGCGGCCTGGGGTGCGCACGGTGCTGGCGTTGGCCGGCGCGGCCCTGCGTCTGGGGGTGGTGGGTCTGCCGCCGCGTCCGCCGAGGGAAGAGGTCAGGCTGCGCGGTCACCGGCACACCCGGCGCCGCGACGCCCAGGCGATCGCGCACCACTACGACGTCGGCAATGAGTTCTACCGGCTGGTGCTCGGCGACTCGATGACCTACTCGTGCGCCTACTGGGCGCCGCCGGCTGCCGACACCGCCGAGCCAGGTGATCTGGCCGTTGCCCAATTCGCCAAGTGTGACCTCGTCGCCCGCAAGTTGGGGCTTGAGCCTGGGAAGCGGGTGCTGGACGTCGGGTGTGGTTGGGGCACCTTCGCGTTACATGCGGCGCGCACCTACGGCGCCCACGTCGTCGGGGTGACGCTCTCCAGCGCGCAGGCCGAGTTCGCCCGCCGGCGGATGATCGACGAGGGCGTCGCCGACCGGGTCGAGATCCGCGTCCAGGACTACCGCGAGATCCCTGACGGCCCGTTCGACGCCGTCTCGAGCATCGGCATGGCCGAACACGTCGGTTCGGCCAACCTGGCCGAGTACGCCGCGGCCCTGTTCGCGCTGCTCCGTCCGCAGGGACGGTTGCTCAATCACGCGATCTCGCTGCGTCCGGACGATCCGCAGCAGGGTCCGGAATCCTCGTCGTTCATCGACCGGTACGTCTTCCCCGACGGGGAGCTCGTGCCCATGGCCCGGATGGTCTCGACGCTCGAGGACGCAGGCTTCGAGGTCCGCGACGTGGAGTCGCTGCGCGAGCACTACGCCCTGACGCTTCGCGCCTGGTGCGCCAACCTCGACCGATCCTGGGATGCTGCGGTCGCCGCATCGTCGTCCGTGCGGGCGCGGGTGTGGCGGCTGTACATGACGGCATCGGCAATGTCGTTCGAGTCCAACGACATCGGAGTCAACCAGGTCCTGGCCGTCCGGCCCGACGACCGCGGCCGCTCCGGATTCCCACTGACGCGGGGCGCACTGCTGGGGCCCGGAGACGATGCCGAGGCAACAGTCCCCGCCACCGAGACGAACCCTCCCCTGCGGACCTGAGGATGCGCCCAGATTATGCCCTCGGCGAGGGTCCCCGCCGACATCGACGTCGGCGCAGTAGCCGTAGCGTCGGTTCGGTAGGTGACGGTTCCGACATGATGGCTGCGGACACATGCACCGTGGCGTCCAACGCCGCCGGAAGGGCGCGAACCGATCGTCATCTGACAGCCGCTCACGTCACATCGAAAGAGGATTGATGCGGTCACCCAGCGCAGCTCTGGAGGGCAAGACCGCCGTCATCACCGGCGGCGCCCACGGCATCGGTTACGCCATCGCGCACCGGTTCGCCGCCGAGGGTGCCAGCGTCGTCATCGCCGACATCAACGCCGAGGGGGCGTCGGCCGCCGCCGAGACCATCCAGGCCGGCGGGGGCCGCGCTACCGCCGTCGCCGCGGACGTCGGGTCGTCGACCGACGTCGACCGCGTCATCGATGTCGCGGTCACCGAGTACGGCGGCGTCGACGTCCTCGTCAACAATGCCGGCGATGTCACGACCCTGCGTCACTTCCTCGACGGTGACGAGGCCTGGTGGGACAACATGATCCGCACCAATCTCAAGGGCCATTACCTGTTCATCAAGCGCGTCGCCCCGCTGATGGTTGCTGCCCGCGGTGGCGTGATCATCAACATGTCGAGCGGCGGCGCGACCCGGTCGCACCGGGGCGCCGTCGGCTACGACGCGTCGAAGGGCGCGATCGAGGCAATGACCCGCAGCCTGGCGATCGAACTGGCTCCGTACGGCATCCGGGTCAACGCGCTGGTGCCGGGCCTCATCGCCACGCACGAGGCCCACCTTGCGCCGGGACCCCGGCAGAAACGGGACGAGACGGTTCCGCTGGGCCGCGGCGGGCGGAGCGACGACCTGGCCGGCCCGGCCGTGTTCCTCGCGTCCGAGGACGCCGAGTACGTCACCGGTACGTGCCTCGTCGTGGACGGCGGCGTGCTGGTCCAGCAGCGTTCGCCCCAGGTCGAGGTGTTCGGTCTCGACCAGTTCCCGCGCATCCCCGGCAGTCTCTTCTCCTGAACCGAGGGCAACCGACGTGACCACTTCCGAGACCCGCACCCGCATCGATGTGAACGCCGATCTCGGCGAGGGCTTCGGCCGGTGGAGCCTCGGTGACGACGACGCGCTGCTCGAGCTGATCACGAGCGCCAATGTCGCGTGCGGCTTCCACGCCGGTGACCCGACGATCATGCGGCGGGTCTGTGCCGGCGCGCGTGAGCACGGCGTCGCGGTCGGGGCGCAGGTGTCCTACCGCGACCTCGCCGGGTTCGGCCGTCGGCCGATCTCGATGCCGGCCGCCGAGCTGACCAACGACATCGTCTACCAGATCGGCGGTCTCGACGCGTGTGCCCGAGCCGAGGGCACGGTCGTCAGCTACGTCAAGCCACACGGCGCGCTGAACAACGTCTCCGCGCGGGACGCCGATCAGGCCCGGAGCATCGTCGACGCCGTGCTCGCGGTGGACGCCGCCCTGCCGCTGCTCGTCCTACCCGGCACCGAACTCGAGGCGCAGGCGCGGCAGGCCGGTCTGACGACGGTGCCCGAGGCGTTCCCCGATCGGGCCTACGAACCGGACGGCATGCTGCGCAGCCGCCGCTTGGCCGGGGCCGTGCTGCACGACGTCGACGAGATCACCCGACGTGCACTGGACCTCGCCTGCCGGCGCGTCGTGACGGCCCACGACGGCACCGTCCTGACCCTCGACGCCGAGTCGTTGTGCCTGCACGGCGACAACGACGAGGCGGTCGCGTCCGCCCGCTCGATCGTGGCCGCGCTGCGGGACGCGGGTGTGGAGTTGGCTCCGTTCACCGGGTCGACGTGAACCTGCTCCGGTACGGCGGTGAGGCCCTGCTGGTCGAGCTCGCTGACGCAGGCGAGGCCGCTGCGCTCAGGGCGTCGCTCGACGAGGACCCGCCTGCCGGCATGGTCGAGACGATGCCGGGCCTGCGCACCGTCCTCGTCCGTTTCGACGCCGGCCGGACCGACGTCGACCAGCTCGCCCGCGCCATCTCGGCCCGGGACGTGTCATCGCCGCCGACCCCCGCCGACGACAACGCGGCGGACGCGGTGCTCGTCCGGGTCGACTACACGGGCGCCGACCTGAACGAGGTCGCCGAGCGGGCCGGGCTCACGCCCGATGAGGTGGTCGAGGCCCATCAGGCGCCGACCTACCGGGTCGTCATGATCGGGTTGGCGCCCGGCTTCTACTTCCTGGCCGGCGGTGACCGTCGCTTGCAGGTCCCGCGCCGACGGACCCCGCGCACCGACGTGCCGAAGGGCGCGGTCGCGCTGGCCGGCGAGCTCACCGGGATCTATCCCCGCCTCGGCCCCGGCGGCTGGCAACTCATCGGCACGGCGCTCGACGACCTCTGGCATCCGACCGAGGTCCCGGCCGCGCTGCTGTCGCCCGGTACCGCGGTGCGATTCGCGGCGGCGTGAGCGGCTCGTGGACGGTGCACCGGTGATCGAGGTCGTCGCTCCCGGCCCGCAGCTGACGGTGCAGGACCTGGGCCGGCCGCACCAGGCCGCCTGGGGCATCGGTCCCGGCGGGGCCGCCGATCGCGGCAGCCTGCGGCTGGCGAATCGGCTCGTCGGCAATCCGGAGCACTGCGCCGCGGTCGAGATGCTGTTGGGCGGGGCGACGCTGCACATCCAGGACGCGGCGACGATTGCAGTGACCGGCGCGCCCGCACCGTTCCTCGTCAACAGCGTGGCCGGCCGCGCCGACGGCCCGCAACACGTCCCGGCCGGGGCGACGGTGCGGTTCGCGGTGCCCGCCTCAGGGCTGTACAGCTACCTCGCCGTTCGTGGCGGAGTGGCCACCGAGCCGATCCTCGGCTCGCGCTCGACCGACGAGCAGAGCGGTCTCGGTCGCGCCCTGCGCGCCGGCGACCTGATCCCCGTGGGTAGCGACGTGGCCGGCCCGCCCGCCGTGGACGTCGCGCCCCGACGACGGTGGGGCGACGAGGACGTGACGTTGGTGGGCATGTTCGGTCCGCGCGACGACTGGTTCACCGACGAGTCCCTGCGGCGGCTGACCGGCTCCGTGTACACGGTCACCGCCGACAGCAACCGGGTCGGCGTCCGGCTCACCGGCCCGGCGCTCGACCGACGCACCGACGACGAGATGTTGTCCGAGCCCACTCTCCGCGGCGCGGTCGAGGTTCCGCCGGACGGGTTGCCCATCGTCTTCGGTGCCGACCACCTCACGACCTGCGGCTACCCGGTGGTCGCGGTCCTGCATCCCGGCAGCGCCGACCGCATCGCGCAGTGCCGCCCCGGGCAGGCGGTCCGGTTCTCCCTCACCCGCCCGCGCGTGATTCTCGGGGGCGCACCTGACGGAGCCGCCTCGCGATGACCACCCGTACCGGGCCACAGGCCATCGCCGCGGCGCTCGCCCGCAGCGGCACCCGCTACCTGTTCGGGATGCCGGGCGGCGGCAACAACCTCGACGTCATCGGCGCGTGCGAAGCGGCCGGCATCGAGTTCGTCCTGGCCCACACCGAGACCGGCGCAGCCATCATGGCCACGGCCCACGCCGAGCTGACCGACAGCGTCGGCGCGTGCGTCGTGACCCGCGGCCCCGGCGCGGCGTCGGCGGTGAACGGCGCTGCACAGGCGAACCAGGACCGCCAGCCCCTGCTCGTGCTGTGCGACACCGTGGATGTGCAGAGCCGCGCCCGCATCGCACACCAGAACATCGACCAGCGGGCGCTGTTCGCCCCGGTGACGAAGTGGTCGACGACGCTCGGTGGACACGATCCCGATTCGGTCATGGCCGACGCCGTCACTGTGGCGCTGTCGGCCCCCCGCGGCGCCGTCCACCTCGATGTCGACGCCGGCTCCCTCGGTCGGGACACGCCGCCTGCCCCTCCCCCCACGTCGGAGTCGCCGGTCGACGTCGCCGCGCTCGCCAACGCGGCGAGACTCCTCGACGCTGCACGCCGGCCGGTGCTCGTCATCGGCGTCGGCGCCCGCCCGCACGCCGCGGCCATCCGTCGCCTCGTCGACGGCACCAACATCCCGGTGCTCATGACCTACAAGGCCCGTGGTGTCGTACCGGATTCGGGTCCGAACTCGGCCGGGCCGTTCACCGGCGCGCGCACCGAGTCCGCCGTGCTCGACGCGGCCGACCTCATCCTGACGATCGGGCTCGACTCGATCGAGTTGATCCCGAACCCGTGGGACCACCCGGCACCGGTGATCAGCCTGGCCGAGTACCCGGACCCGTTCCGCTACCTCGAGCCCGAGGTGAGCCTGATCGGCCCGCTCGCCGCCCTGCTGGACGGGCTGCCGGCCTTGCCCGACGGATGGCCGGACGGGTTCGCTGCACGCTTCCGGACCGGTGTCACTCGCGCCCTGTGCGCCGGGCCGACATCAGGGCCCGGGGTGGCACCGTGGGACGTGGTCCGCCTGGTGCGCGACGCGGCGCCGCCCGCCAGCGTCGCGACGGTGGATGCCGGTGCGCACATGCTCGCGGTCATGCCGCTGTGGTCGGTCGACGAGCCCGGCCAGGTGCTGATCTCGTCCGGCCTGGCAACGATGGGGTACGCGGTTCCGGCCGCGGTCGGCGCCGCGCTCGCCCGTCCTGATCAGCGGGTGTTCTGCTTCGTCGGCGACGGCGGCCTCGGCATGGTGCTCGGCGAGCTGGAAACGATCGCCCGGCTCCGCCTGGCCGTGACGGTGGTCGTGTTCAACGACGCGTCACTCTCGCTCATCCGGGTGAAGCAACGACCCGAGGGGCACGGTGACGAACGCGCGGTTCGCTACTCCGCCATCGACTTCGGCGCCGTGGCGGCCGGCCTGGGTCTCTCCTCGACGTCGGTGCGGACCGCCGACGAG
Organism: uncultured Actinomycetota bacterium; assembly: GCA_963787985.1. Classification (GTDB taxonomy): domain Bacteria; phylum Actinomycetota; class Actinomycetes; order Mycobacteriales; family Jatrophihabitantaceae; genus Jatrophihabitans. The sequence continues at coordinate 1,489,288 of CAWBEL010000004.1, forward strand.
CTCTCCGCCGCGCTGGCCGCGGAGGTGGCCGGACCACGCCTGCTCGACGTCCTCGTCGACCCGGACACGTACCGGCACGTCATCGACGTCACCCGCAACGGCGGTACGCGGTGAGCTTCGGCCAGGTCAGTTCGCCGTGGGCGATTGACGCGTTTCCAGAACGACGGCGGCGCGGTCCTGCGTGTCGAAGTAGACGAAGCCGCTGCCGTCGTCGCGCCGACCCCGCATCAGGGTCTGCAGGCCGAGGGCCGCTGCGCTGGTGAGCGCCTCGTCCACCGGCTGTTCGAAGCCGAGATGGAACACGCCCTCGCCGTGGGTGTCGAGGAAGCGGCGCTGCGGGCAGTCCAGCGTCGGTGGTTGGCACAACTGCAGCTGCACGTTGTCCAGGTTCGTGACGCGGTACTGCATCTGCAGGAACGCCTCGGTGCTCGGGACGTCGAGCTCGACGTATTCGGTCAGCGGCGGATACTGCTGCCAGGGCCCGATGCCGAGGGATTCGTAGTACGCCTGCGTCGTCTCTATGTCGTGCACGACCAGACAGATGTGGTGCAGCTGGTGGAACGGGGTGCTCATGCCGTCACCGATGCCAACTCGTCGAGCACGCGCGCGTTGAACCGGTCGAGGTCGAGCACCTCGGCGTCCGGCGGGGCGAGGTCGTAGGTCGGCGCGCCGGCGTCGAGCACGCGATCGAGCGCGGTACGCACGTGGGTGTGCAGGTCCAGCGCGGCGAGGTCGGGGCACCACGCCAACAGGTCGACCAGCGCGAGCCACGCGCCGGTGGGGTTGGAGCGACGGCTGCCCGTGCGGTGCGGCGACGAGCCGTGCGCGGGCTCGAACAGTGCCGTGACGCCGGCGCCGAACCGGCGATCGGGGTTGATGGTCGCCGACCCGCACAGCGCGGGCGATCCGGCCCGCGCGCAGACGATGTCGGACAGGATGTCGCCGAACAACCCCTCGGTGATGATCACGGCCGGGAGCTGCTCGTCGCGCACCAGCTCGTACGCGGCGCGGTCGACGTTGACGTTGTCGATGCGCAGGCCCGTTGCGGCGGCGGTGGCGAGCGACGTGCGCCGCCAGAGCCGCGAGGTCGCGTACACGCTCGCCTTGTCGACGCTGATCACCCGGCGTCCGGGGTGCTCGCGCGCGTGCACGACGCCGATGTCGAAGACCTCCTGCACGCGCTGGGGATTCAGCACGATGCGGTCCTCGGCGTCGCGCGTGCCGTCGCTCTCGACGCGCAGTTCGGGGCCCGCGTACGCACCGCCGGTGATGTTGCGGACGATGATCACGTCCGTCTCGCCGGGCACGCGGACCGTGCGCACGCTGATGCGCAGGTCGAAGATGTGCCGCAGCCGGATCAGTGCCGCCTCCGGGTTCGGGCACTCGTCGGGGCCGATGCCGGGGTGGGTGCCGACCGCGCCGGACAGCACGACGTCCGCCTCGCGGCAGGCGGCGACCGTCTCCTCGGGCAGCGTCGATCCGGTCGCGGCCCACCCGGTGCTGCCGTAGGGCCACGGCCCGGTCAGCTCGACCGGGGCGCCGTCCCGCGCCAGCCGTTGCAGGTACGCGACCGGGCCGTCGAGGATCTCGGCGCCGATGCCGTCGCCGGGCAGCAGGGCGATGGCTCATCCCGGGGTCCCCGCGGGAACGTGGAGCGTTCTGTGCGGAGCGTTGTCGTGGGTGTCAGCAGCAGGCTCCGGGTCTGGGTGGTCATGATCGCGGTGGCACGGTCGGCGCCCACGCGGTTCTCGAGGTCCTGCAGCCACGGGCCGACGGCGACGTCCGGTCCCGGGTGGTGGGCGTGCCCGAGGTCGCCGCCGAACACGAGCAGCGACGTCGGGTAGGTGCGGGCGAGGTTGAGGCTGGCGTGGTCGGCGTCGCCGAGCAGGTCGGGCAGGATGCCGAGCTCGAGCCGGACGTCGAGCGCCTGCAGCGCCGTTGCGGCCTCCTCGTTCCAGTGCAGGAACGCCATCAGCGGGTGGTTGACCATCAGCCGCTGCACCCCGCGGCGGCGGGCCTCGGTGAACAGCAGCACCGTCTCGTCGGCCGACAGGTGACCGCTGGCCAGCAGCAGGTCGTGCGCGGCAACCACGTCGAGCACCTCGTGCCACGCCGGCAGCAGCCGTCCCTGCTCGTCGACGATCTCGACGGCCCGCAGCTCGAACCCGCGGTGCACCGACAGCTCCGGCGACGACGCGCCACGCTTGTGGTTGGGCGCGGACACCGTCGGCATCCACACCACCCGACCACCGAGCCGCGCCGCCACCTCGACAGCGTCGGGGTTCGCACCGCCGACCGGGCTGTTGAGCACGATCCCGCCGTACACGCCGTCGCCGAGCGCGGCGGCACGTTCGACGGTGCTGCCCTCGTGGGACTTCAGCACGACGGTGCCGAACCCGACCGCATGCTCGGCGGCGGTCGTCTCGGCGTCGTTGCCGTGCCGCGGCAGCAGGCTGGGAGCTGCATGCACGTGCAGGTCGGTCATGCCCTCGGCCCAGCCGGGCAGTGATGTCGTCACGCCAGCTCCACCCACTCGAGCACGGAGGCATCGGCGAGCAGCCGTCGTTGCACCTTTCCGGCGGCGGCGTCCCGCGGCAGGGCGCCGACGCGCGCGACGGCGGCCGGCCGCATGAACGCCGGCAGCTCGGCGATGCTCGCCCGCAGCGGCTCGAGCGGAACCGGGTCGGCGACGACGTAGAGCACCACCTCGTCGTCGACCAGCGCGCCCTTGCGCTTCCACAGCGCGTGGTCGGCGATGCCGTCGACGCCGGCCAGGTGGTTCTCGACGAACGGGATCGGCACGAATTCGCCCTTCACCCGGATCGACTCGGCGGCGCGTTCGAGGAACACGAGGCGGTCGCCGTCGGCGCGGCCGAGGTCGCCGGTGTCGAACCACCCGTCGTCGTCGCGCGCGGGATCGAGACCGTCCGCGCGGACGTACCCGTCGAACAGGGCGGCGTGCTCGCGTTCGCGGACGTGGATGATGCCGGCGTCGTCGAGGCGCCACTCGACGTCGTCGCGGGCGCTCCCGCCGTAACGGCTGGCGTTGTCGGGGATGTCGTCGATCGCCGGGTCCCACCGCTGCAGGTGGGTCACGCCGCCGGCCTCGGTCGAGCCGTACCCGGACACGGCGGCCGGGATCGCGAAGCGCTGCAGGAAGTCGCGGTCGGCGTAGAACATCGTCCGCACCCGATGCCCAGCTGCATCGGCGGCGGTGGTCGCGCGCTTGAGGATCTCCACCGGCGGCGCGTGCAGGATCAGCACCGTGACGCCCTCGGCGACGACGGCCGGCCAGAAGCCGCTCGCCGAGAAGGCCGGGACGGTCAGGGCGTCGGCGCCGGTCAGCAGCGCGGTGACGATGCCGTAGCCCATCGGGTTGATGTGGAACAGCGGCAGCGGCGCCAGCACCCGGTCCGCGGGCGTCAGCTCGAGCGCACCGCCCATCGCGGAGGCGAGCCGGGCGAAGTAGTCGTGCGTCTGCGCGCAGAACTTGGGCAGCCCCGTGGTGCCGGAGGTGTGCATGAACGAGGCGACGGCGAAGCGGTCCGCGGAAAGGCCCGGCAGCCCGGACACGTCGGCCCGTTCGGTGCGGGCGAGCGCGATGTCGTCGGGACGGAGCACGAGCGTCGGGTCGAGCGGCTCGAGCATGCGCTCGACCAGGGCGTCGGGGTAGGTGGGGTTGACCAGCGCGACGGGCAGGCCGGCGAGCAGGCAGGCCAGCCACGTGACGACGTAGTCGGTCGAGGTCGGTGCGACGAGGGCGACGCGGTCACCGGGCGATGTGCCGGCCGACAGCAGGTCACGCGCGCGGCCGGCCGCGAACGCCAGCGCGTCGGTCAGCGTGAGCTGGTCGTCGACGGTGCCGAGCCGCAGGTCCGGGCCGTAGCTCGGCCTGCGCGACGAGGGCGCTCGCGAGGTTGACCGGCGTCATGCGAGTCCTTCGTGGCCCGGGTCCTTGAGGACGCGGCGCGCGATGTAGTTGCGCATGATCTCGTTCGACCCGCCGGCCACCTTGAGCACCTTGATGTCGTTGACGATGTCGGTGTACGGGGTGTCGAAGTAGAGGCCGTGCCCGCCCACGAGGCTGTACGCGGCGTCCGACGCCTGCTCGGCGGCCGTGATGGACAGCTTCTTCGCGGTGGTCGTGCGCAACGAGATGTCCTCGCCGCGCGCGTGCGCGACGGCGGCGTCGTCGCGGGCCAGGGACGCGGCCTGCAGGGCGGTCCACGCGTCGGCGACCGTCCACTGGATGCCCTGGAAGTCGGTGACGACGTTGTCGCCGACCTCGCGCGTCACCGGCGTAGCGCAGGGCGAGTTCCAGCGAGCGGCGGCCGAGCCCGATCAGTTCCGAGGCGTTGCCCAGGCGGCTGACGTTGAAGGTCGACAGGAAGGTCGCGAGCCCCTCACCGGCCGGGCCGAGGCGCGCGGCGTCGGGCACCCGCACCTCGTCGAACTCGACGTCGGCGGTGCGGATCAGGCGCAGGCCGATCGCGCGCGTCACGTGGGTGCGGATGCCGGGCAGCGTCATGTCGACGAGGAAGCAGGTCAGCCCTTCCTCGGCGATGGCGTAGAACAGGGTGACGTCGCAGTCGGCGCCGAGGTTGATGTGCGTCTTGCTGCCGGACAGGATCCAGTCGTCGCCGTCGCGGACCGCCGTCGACTTCATCGCCTTGAACGACGAGCCGGCGTTCTTCTCGCTGATGCACTCGGAGAAGACGATCTCCCCGGTCGCGATGCCGCGCAGCCACTGCTGCTTCTGCTCGTCGGTGCCCCAGTCGAGCAGCCACCGTTGCCCCTGGGCGGCGATCTGGCCGGACACCAGCCCGTGCCGACCGACCTCTTCGGCGATGACGGCGTATTCGGCGACGCCGCCGCCCAGTCCGCCCCATTCCGCCGGGACGAGCGGCCCGAGATAGCCGCCCCGCCCGAGCTCGCGGTACAGCTCGCGCGGGAACTTGTTGGCCCGGTTCGCGGTGTCCAGGGCGGTGCGGTGCTGCTCGCCGAAGCCGCCGAGTTCCTTCGCCGTGGCCTCGATCCACTCCTGCTTCGCCGGATCGGTGCTCAAGATCGGATACATCAGGATCCCTTCCGGTCGCCGGCCATCAGAACACCAGCTCGACGGAGTGTCCGGCATTCGCCTCGGCGAAGCGCTCGATGCGCAGCGCGCCGGCGTCGACACTGCTGATGGTGCCGCTGGTGACCTGCTCGGCGACGAGCCGCCCGATCTCGGGCGCCTGCATCAGGCCGTGGCCGGAGAAACCGCAGGCGTTGATCCACGTCGGCGCTCCCGGAGCGGGGCCGAGGATCCCGTGATGGTCCGGACTGTTCTCGTAGGTGCCGGCCCAGCAACCGCTGCGGTCCAGCGGGACGTCGGCGAGCCACGGGAAGCGGCGGATCCCGAGTTCGAGCAGCTGCTCCAGCCACGGCCAGTCGACGTCGACGTTGTAGCGGTCGACCTCGTCGGGACGGGCGCCGCCGAACAGCAGCCGCGGCCCTTCGCTGCGCAGGTAGATACCGGAGCTGAAGTCCACCGTCATCGGCAGTGACGCCGCCACCGCGCCGGGTGCGCTCGAGTAGACATTGCGCCGGGAATGGACCACCGGCACCTCGAAGCCGGCCAGCGCGGCGACCTCTCCCGCCCATCCCCCGGCGGCGTTGACGAGGAACTGGGCGGTGATGCTCCGCCCGCCCGCCCGCACCGTCCACCCGCCGTCGGCGCTCGGTTCGATCGCCGTGACCCGTCGCCGGTACGACACCTCGGCACCGCCGGCCCGGGCGAGCTCGATCCAGGCGCTGCTGACCAGGTGCGGGTCGACGACGCCGTCCGCGGGTCCCCACGTCACGCCGCCCAGACCGGCGACCTCGAAGGGGGTGATCTGCTGGGCGGCGGCGAACGACAGGACCTCGACGGGAACGCCGTGCGCCCGTTGCCGTTCGACGGCGTCCAGCTGCGCCGCCCACAGGGCTTCGCTGACGAGCAGCAGGTAGCCGGACGGCCGGTAACCGACGTCGACGCCGTGGCTGGCCGGGAAGTCACGGAAGGCCTGGATGCTGCGCCAGGACAGCTCGATGTTCAGGTCGTCGGCCCACTGCCCGCGGATGGACGCGAACGAGCGGCCGGTACTTCCCGCCGCCGGCCCGTCGAGGGCCTCGATGACCGCGACCCGCAGTCCGGCCTCGACGAGGCGGAAGGCGCTGCTGGCGCCGATGGCACCCGCGCCGATCACCACGACGTCCACGGCGGTGTCCACGGCGGCGTCCACGGCGGTGTCGGAACTCATCGGCGCCTCCGGCCGTGACGGGCGCCTGTCGACGCCGCGATGCCAGTGACGCTAGGAGGCGGGCGGGCCGGCGGCTTCGGCGGCGGGGCGGAACTCCGGCGGCCACCTTCCGACAACCGTCGGAAAAGGCTGTCAGTGGGCGAGCCGGTACGCCGCGAGTCGAAGCGCCAGGTGCAGGTCGTCCCGCCCGGCAGCCAGCCGCAGGTTCACGCCGGTCAGCGATTCGATGCGGTCGATCCGGTAGTAGAGCGTGGTGCGGTGGATGTGCAGCTGCTCAGCGCTGAGCGTGACGTCGCCGCCGTTGTCGAGCACGCACCGGGCGGTGACGAGCAGGTCCGGCCGTTTCTGCGCGAGCAGGACGTCGGCGCCGGGGTGGACGTCACCGGGCGACAGGTCCGGCGGAGCGGCGACGATCAGCCGCCAGGAACCCAGCGCATCCCAGCACGGGCGGGTGAGGCGGGCGCCCGCGCGCAGCGCGCGCAGGGTGGCCGCGGCGCGGGCGACGGCCGTCGAGAGCTCGGCCAGGGGTACCGGTGCGCCACTGGTGTGCGACTGCCCCGGGGACGGGTCGACATGCACGCTCATGCTGTTCGGCAGGGCCCAGCCCCCGGCCGTCAGAGGGGCGTCGACCGCGACGGTGGCGGTCTCGGTGAGCCGCTCGAGGTCGATCAGTTCGCCGGCGCTGGACGGGTCGGGACCGGCGGCGAGCCGGACCAGCAGGCGCGCCCGTCGTTGTTCGCGCTCCTCCTGGCTCGGACGGCTGCGGCCGAGGGTGCGCGTCGCGAGCTCCGCGCAGGCCACCACGGGCGCCAGATCGTCCACGCCCACCCGTCCTGCGGCGTCGCTGACCCAGAGGTAGCCGAAGAGTTGCCGCCCCTCGCGCAGCGGCACGCACCAGCGCTCGGACATGTCGACGTCGGGCAACGCCGGTGTGCGCACCGGGCCGACCGCCTCGGCCAGCCCGAGCCTCGTCACCAGCGCGGCGGCCTCCGGCGGCGGTTCGCGCTGCAGGATCGTGCGCGAGCGGACGCCGTCGATCTCGCCCTGCGCGCTCCACCACAGCGGTCGGTGCTGCGGGTCCTCGACGAGGACGGGGCAGCCGAGCATCGAGGCCAGGGCCTCGACCTGCTGCTGCACGTCCGCCACGCTGCCCGCCAATCTGCTCGCCCCGCCCGGGCGTTTCGACAATCGTAGGAATCTACGCGGGAACTTCCGCAGCGGAACCGAAGCCCCCGCGGGCGGCCGGTCCTACCGTCGGGTCGACAGCCCGCCACCCTCTCGATCCGAGGTCGCCGCGATGACCGCTCCTGCCGCCCGCACGCCGCTGTTCCCCGTCGCCCCGACGACGCCGCTCTCGTTCGCGCCGGGCTCCCCCGAGCGGGCAGCGACCGCGGCCGCGCTCGCCGAGATGCGGGCAACCGACTGGGACGTCGTCAACGTCATCGACGGTAAGGACGTGCGGACCGAGAGGCGCGTCGCGATCGTCACGCCACACGAGCACAAGGTGCAGCTCGGTACCGCGCACTGGGCCGGCGCCGCGGAGACGCAACTGGCCATCGACGCGGCGCTGGCGGCCGGGACGTGGTGGGGGCGCCTGCCCTGGGAGGAGCGGGTGGCGCCGTTCCTGCGCGCGGCGGACATGCTCGAGCACGGCCCGTGGCGCGCGAAGCTCAACGCCGCCACCATGCTCGAACTGTCGAAGACCACCTACCAGGCCGACATCGACGCGGCCTGCGAGACGCTCGACTTCATCCGCGCCAACGTCAAGAACATGCTCGACATGTACGGGGTGCAGCCCACGTCGCGGCCCGGTGAGTGGAACTCGGCGGAGTACCGCCCGCTCGAGGGCTTCGTGTTCGCCGTCAGCCCGTTCAACTTCACCTGCATGAACAACCTGGCGTTCGGTCCGGCCGTGCTCGGCAACACCGTGGTGTGGAAGCCGGCCGAGAGCGCGTCGCTGGTGGCGCACCTGTCGCTGCAGCTGTTGCGGGAGGCCGGGCTGCCCGACGGAGTGATCAACGTCGTGTACGGCGACGGCGCCGAGATCGGCGACGTCGCGTTGAACTCCCGCGATCTCGCCGCCGTGCACTTCACCGGATCGACCGGCACGTTCCAGCACATCTGGCGAACCGTCGGCGCGAACGTCGCCAACTACAAGAACTACCCCCGGGTCGTCGGCGAGACCGGCGGCAAGGACTTCATCGTCGCCCACCCCTCGGCAGACCTCGACTCGCTTGCCGCGTCCTGCATCCGTGGCGCGTACGAGTACCAGGGACAGAAATGCTCAGCGGCGTCGCGCCTGTACGCGCCGCGCAGCCTGTGGCCCGCGCTGCGCGAGCGGCTCATCGAGCTCACGGAGACGGTCGTCGTCGGGGACCCCACCGAGACCGAGACCTACGTGGGCGCCGTCATCAACGCCAGGCAGTTCGCCAAGCACGAGAAGGCACTCGCGCGGGCTCGCGACGAGAACCTCGTCGTCGTCGGCGGTAACACCGACGACTCGGTCGGCTGGTTCGTCGACCCCACCGTCCTCGAGGTCGACAACCCGCGCTCGCCGTTCATCACCGAGGAACTGTTCGCCCCGGTGCTGTCGACCTACGTGTACGACGACGCCGACTGGGACCAGACGCTTCGGCTCGTGGACGAGTCGACCCCGTACGGGCTCACCGGCGCCGTCTTCGCCAACGACGAGCACGCGGTCCGCGAGGCCAACGACGTCCTGCGTTACACCGCCGGGAACTTCTACGTCAACGACAAGCCCACCGGCTCGGTCGTCGGCGCGCAGCCCTTCGGCGGGGCCCGCGCCTCGGGCACCAACGACAAGGCCGGCACCGTCTGGAACCTCATCCGCTTCGCCAGCCCGCGCTCGACCAAGCGCAACCACCTGCCGGTGACCGACTACCACTACCCCCACCTGGAGGCGTGACCGGCTGAGTGGGTCGTCGATGTATCTCGCGCGCCGCACATCTCCTCGCCGGGCCCACGACTTTCCTGTGGGCACCGTGATCATTGCCCGACCGGCCACCGTCGACCATCCGATCAACGGCGTGGTCGTGAGCGTCGACAACACGTACACCGTGGTCGTGGATACCGGCCGAGCCGCCATCGCGGTCGACGTCGAGGACTGCGAAGCCGTCCGGCGACCCTAAGAGGAAAACGCGGTGACGGCGCGCTCAGAGGACAGAGCGTGTGGGCAACCGGCTCGGGTGCCGCGATCACACGAGGCACCCGAGCCTGCCCATCAGGACGTAGCTACGCCGGGAAGGTGCACGTCGTCCGGATTGCTGCTCCGCACGACGTCGACCACGACGGTGAACTTGTCGCTGTCGCTGCCGTTGAACGGATCGTTGTCGTTCGTGCCGAGATAGAGCGTGTCGGCAGACGACAGTCCGGACACGCGGCTGATGCCCTTGCCGATCCAGAACCATTTGCCATTGCCTGTGTCGCCGTCACCCCACGTTCCGCACAGACCGAAGGGGTGGTTGTTCGGCAGCGGATAGCCTTTGCCGCCGTCCCCGGGCGTCGCCCAGCTCGTCCAGCCCTCGGGACCGTACGTCCCGGTCAGCACGACACCGGACCAGTTCGTGCCGCTGGCAGCGATGGTCATCTGATCGCCCGGGCCCACTCGCATCCCCGTGTTCACCGGACCGCCGTGCGGGCCGTCCCACACCTGGAACGAGTTGTGCAGGTTGGGCGCCGAGATGCCCACGGTGTCCTGGTAGTTCGCGACGATGTTCACCGCGGCGACGTCGCGGGAGCCCGCGTAGCGGGCCGTGTAGCGGATGGGCAGTCCGGGGTTGTTCGGGGAGAAGGAGCCGCCGGAGTTGAGGAACTGCGTGAGACCCGCGATGGGATTCTGCAGGAGTTGCATGCCGGACGCGCCGGTAGAACCGCTGACCATCACACTCACCGTCGATTGGCTCAGCGTTTGGGCGTCGCCGGCGTCGATCTCGATCGACCCGTTCGAGCTCTTGGCTGCTCCCATCGCCGCTTTGAGCGCGGCCGCCACCTTCAACGAGCTCTCGGTGCTCGTCGCGGTCAGGATCAGCAGCCGGCCGTAGTCGATCTGGGACAGATAGCACGGCGGCTTGTCCGGCCCGCAGACGGACTTGACCTGGTCGAGTGTGACGGATGCATCGAAGAACGCGTTGTCACCGCTCGGCGGGGTGAATACGACGCTGTAGAAGACCTCCCAGAACAGGACCATCGTCGTGCTGGTCTGCACGCTCTCGTCGACCGACACGTTCAGGCTGCCGCTGAACGAGCCGGAGTTGACGCTGACGCCCAGCTTCGCGAAGCCGGACTGCAACGACCGGATCTGGGTCTCCTCGAAGTCGAACGACGTCGCACTGTCGTTGGGCTGTAACGCCGCGAGGATGGCCTGTCGCGCGTCCTGCACAGTGTTCAGACCCGTCTCGGTCACGTCCTGGCTCGAGGTCTTAGGCGTACCGCCGTGCACGAGGTCCGTCGTGACGGTGACAGTCCCGCCGGCCCGCTTGAGGCCGCCCGGCACCGGCGCCAGCAACCCCGACGCCAAGCTCGACGCCTGGATCAGCGCGCCGGGATACAGCACGTCGGCCACCGGCGAGGCGATCCAGGGCTGATTCTGCAGCGTGCACAGAGCGACGTCGGACAACATCGTGGTGTAGTCGATGCCGCCGTCGTTCGTGACCGAGCCACTCCCGGCCGGAGTTCGGGTGACGTTCGGGGGCTGGACGGCGAGATCGGACAGCGACCGCAGGTAGGCGTCGATGGTCGTGGCGCCCGCGTCGACGGACGGGATCGGTGCGCCCTCGGGGATGGCGTCGCAGTCGGCCTGCGCGATGACCACAACTGCGGGCCAGCCGCCGTAGCCGGCGAGCGTGTCGGCATCGGGGATGTGGTGCTTGGACAGGCTCTCGATGACGTACACCGGTGCGCTCTGGTCGCCCCGGTACACCCGCTTGTCCTCGCGCGAGGGCAGAGGCGCGCCCTCGGGGACCGCCTGGAGGGTCGCGTCGTCGACCTTGACCACGGAGGCCCAACCGTTCGGGGCCAGGGCCAGCAGGGTGGTCGGGTCGGGCACCCAGCGGCGCCGGCCGCCGGATATCAAATAGACCTGCGGTCCGGCGCCGATGGCGAAGGTGCCATCGGTCAGGACGGCGGCTCCAGAGGCGTCGAGTTCGGCCGGGCGGCCGGCGGGACCGGTGAGCCGCAGCGGGTACGGCTGCGGGGGACGCTGCTCCTGCGGCGTCGGCGGTACGAAGGTGGTGGTCATCGTTCCTCCTCAGGGACGTGTGGTGGGACCGCGTTCACCATCGCCGCCGGCGCGTCGACGCACATCGGGGTAATCCCTCGAGCTGCCCACGCCACCACATTCGGTGCGAGACGCGGGAAACCCCTGATGCGCAGCTCCCGGCGCGCGGCGAGGCTGGCCTCGACCAGCACGTACGAGGGACAGGGGTTGGCGAGATGGACGAACGACGCCATCGTGGCGGAACGATCGCGTTCATCGCCGCGGTATCGGGACTGCTGACGGCGCTCGCCGCGCTGCTGCACGCCGCCGGGGCATTCCGCACCGACGCCGCGTCCCGCAGCGGTCCCGTAAGCGTGCACAGCGAGCTCACGACGGCGCCGCCGGCGTCGAGCGCTCCCCCGTCGGCCGACGCCACCTCGGCGGCCGCATCGGTGCAGCTGAACTCGTCCGCGCAGAGTCAGGTGCGCATCGTGCAGGGCAGCGGGTCGAATCCGTTGATCAGCGAGTGCGCCGCAGGAGACACATCGGCGTGCGCCACGATCCTGAACGACCTCATCGACGGCTGCCAGAACGACAACCTGAAGAGCTGCGACGCCCTGTACGCCGTCAGCCCGGTGGGCTCGACGCTGAACACCTGGGCGGCGACGTGCGGCGCCCGCTACTCCGACGAGAGCCTGGCCGGCCGATGCGCCGACTGACCCTCGCCCGGCGGACGTGTTGCAGTTGCCCGTGTTCACCGTGCCCGTCGACGAGTACGTTCACCTGGTCGGCCACGGCCGTGGTCTTCGGCGTCAACGGCGCGCTGTCGATCGTGCAACGCGCATGGTGGCTCGCCGGTCTCGAGATCGTGACGGCGGTACTCGCGGGTGCGTACTGGGGTTGGCTGACCTTCACCGCCACTGCTGCGCGGGAGTGACGACTGCCCTCGTCACCCCGTGGCGGCGACGAGCGCGGCGAGTTCGCTGCGGGACCGGACACCGAGCTTGCGGTAGACGTGCGTCAGGTGGGCCTCGATCGTCTTCGGGCTCAGAAACAGCTCGGCGCTCGCTTCGCGATTGGTCGCACCGCCGCCGATGCACTGCGCAATCCGCAGCTCCTGCGGCGTCAACGCATCGAGGGCGGACGGTACGGCGGCCGGCATCGCACGTTCACCGGCGACGGTGAGCTCGCGCTGCGTCAGCTCCGTCCACTGCCGGGCTCCCAGCGAGGCGAACGTCGACAGCGCCGCACGCAGCTCGCTGCGGGCGTCGATGCGCCGCCAGGCGCGGCGCAACCGCTGGCCGTAGCAGTACCGCGTCCGCGCGAGCTCGAACGGCATGCCGCTGCGCTCGTGCTGCGCGACCGCCTCCGCGAAATGCTCGTCGAACTCACCGTCGGCCGCCAGCAGCCCGCGGTAGCGCGCTGCGGCACCGCGAGCCCAGGCGCCCTCGGTGTGCGCACCCTGCGCCGTCAGCCGGTCGACCGCCCGCTCCGCGTCGCCGAGGCGGTCGACGGCGATGAGGGCCTCGATGTGCTCGGCCGCCCACAGGCACACCGCCGGTTCGTGCCGCCCACCCGCGACAGTGGCCACGGCGACCGGCTCGAGCGCGACCAGGGCCTGGTCCGGACGGTTCGCCGCCAGCTCGGCCGCTGCCAGCGCGAACCGCGCCGACTCGCCGACGACCACGAGGCCGTGACGGTCCGCGTCGTCGCGGGCCTGCCGCGCCGTAACGCGGGCGGCGTCCACGTCACCGCGACCGGCCTGCAGAATCGCCAGCTCGGCCCGTGCGTACGCGGACAGGACGACCTGGCCGGTGTCGCGCGCGAGCGATTCGGATTCGGTGGCGTCGGCGAGCGCCATGGCCCACTCGCCCGTCCGGTAGCCGAGTTCGGCGCGCAGCTCGAGCACCTGCACGAGCAGGCCGGGCGCGGCCAGCCGGCGGGCATCCGCAGCGACGTCGTTGAGCAGCTCGCGGGCGAGGTCGAAGTCGCCGAGCCAGATCAGCGCCTCGGCGATGTACTCCGCGCCGGAGCGGTCATCCTGCTGCTGGTACCACTGCGCGATCTCCTTGAGCATGGGCCGGGCGCGGGTGGCCTCACCCGTGAGCGCCCACGCCGAGGCCAGCGACTCCTGCACCGCGATCATGGCGTCCTCGCTGAGGCCGTCCGCGGACAGCCCGTCGGCCCGAAGGGCCGCAGTCACCGACCGGCTCCCGTCGCCGATCACCGCCGCGGCGCTCGAGGCGTAGCTGAACGCCGTGGCGGCCAGATCGTGGTCGACGCCGACGAGCTCGTCGGCGACGCGCTGGTAGCGCCGCAGGGCCTCGACGGTCGATCCCACCCGGGCCTCGATGTGCCCCTGCAGCAGCTCGGCCCGGGCCCGGATGAACGGGTCGACGCTGTCGCGGCGGGCGGCCCGGGCCAGTGCCACCGCCCTCTCGAACTCGCCGGCCCGGCGCGCCGCGTCAGCGGCGAGCAGGATCCGCCTCGCCCGCTGGGCGGCGGTCGCGGACAGCCGGGACGCGGCGACGAACGCGTTCGCCGCCGCCGGGTGCCCGCCGCGGGCGCGATAGTCCTGGGCGGCCTCTCCAGCTCGCCGGCGAGTTCCTCGTCCGCCCGACGGACGCGGCGCTGCGATGCGTGAGTGCACGGGCGGTGTCACCGCGGTCGAGCAGGGCGGCGGCCAGCGCCGCGTGCGCCCCCCGGACGTCCTGCGGCGTGGCGGCATCGAGTACCGCACGACGCAGCAGCGGATGGCTGACGTCGATGCGGCCAAGGTCCAGGCGGAGCACGCCTGCGCGCTCGGCCTCGGCCCAGTCCGCGGACGTGACGCCCAGTTCGCTGCCTGCCCTGACGAACGCGTCGTGCTCGGTCGGCTCGTCGAGGGCGGCCAGCAACGCGGCGGTGCTGGCCGCGGTGGACAACGCGGCGACCCGCCGTCCGAAGAGCCGGTCGATGAGCCGCCGGACGGGTTCGCCGGCGGGGTTGCTCGGGTGGCCGGCCGGCGCGAGCGACGGCAGGGACGAGAGTTCGACGAGCGCGAGCGGGATGCCGCCGCCGAGTTGGACGAGCCCGTCGAGCTCGGCGTCGCCGAGCGGAGCCCGTCGCTCGGACGCGGTGTGATGCAGCAGCATGCGGGCGGACTGCGCGTCGAGCGGCGCTAGCGCGATCTGCGGGACGTCGAGGAACTCGAGACCGGCGAGCGCGTCGCTCCGGCACGCGGCCACGACGGTGATCGGGTGGTCGGCGAGCCGGCGCACGGCGAAGGCGAGTGCGGTGAGCGAACCCCGGTCCAGCCACTGCAGGTCGTCTAATCCGATGAGGACGGGACCGTCCTGGGTGAGATGCGCGAACAGCGCGAGCACCGACGCCGCAACGGCGTAGTCGTCCAGGGCGACGGGCACGCCGGTACCGAGCGCCGAGTCCAACACCTCGCGATGGCGCGTGCTGATCGCGTCGTCGGGTACGGGCAGCACCGGCGCCAGCAGCTGCTGCAGGCCGGCGAAGACGTAGTTCGACGCCACCTCGATGCCGTCCGCGTTAAGCACGCGCACATCGGGTTCGGCCGCGTCGATCGCGGTACGTAGCAGGGCGGTCTTGCCCATGCCCGCGTCGCCGGTGACGATCACCCCGGTGGCCGCTCGTCGGCCGCGCGACACCACGTCGCGCAGCGTTCGCAGCGCGTCGTCGCGACCGACCAGTGTCTCGTCCACGGGTGGACACCGCCGCTGAGAGTGGTTGAGGGCGCTCCGAAAAGTATCAGCGTGCGGACTATCGGCCTATTTCGCAGCCACACCGGCCGTCCGATTGTCCGTCTGTGACCACTTTCACCGGATGAGGACAGGTCCGCCATGACCCGAGAGATTCGTGCCAGCGTCGACGGCAAACAGCTCGACGCGTTCGTGAACCACTACTTCAACACCCCGCTCCCCCGCGGCTCGGTCAGCACGATCCTCAGCAAGGCGTTCAACGCCTTCGTGGCCGCCGGGGTGATCGTCCTCGAAGACGGACCGGCTGCCGACGTCGCGCAGTTCTACGTCCACGGCGGTCGGGTGCTGCTGCACGACGCGGACACCGACGACAAGACGATCTGGATCAGCGGCATGGACGGCGTGCCGACGTTCAACGACGCGATCACCGGCCTCGTCGACCTCATGGTGGCCGTCCTCAACGCCCCGCCGTACACCGGGCTCGAGGACTTCCCGCACACGCGGAACTAGCGGCGATGGGCGCTCAGCGCACCAGCACGTTGCGGAACTGCCACGGGTCGGAGTTGTCGGTATCGGCCGGGAACAAGCCGCGACCGGCTGTCGAGCGGCGTCCAGTCGGTGAAGTGTCCCTCGACGGGTCCGAGGTAGGGACGCTGCACCTCGAGGCAGCGGGCGGAAGTCGAGTTCGTCGGCTTCGACGATGCCGCGCTGCGGATTCTCCAGCGCCCACACCATCGCCGGCCAGGACTGCCGAGGTGACCTGCAGGCCGGTCGCGTTCTGGTCGGGCGCGAACCGGCGCGCCTCGGCGTTGGACAGCCGCGAGCCGTACCAGTACGCGTTGCGCGCGTGCCCGTACAGCAGCACGCCGAGTTCGTCGATGCCGTCGACGATGTCGGCCTCGTCGAGGATCGCGTGCCGCCGGAGGCCAGGTGCCGTCACTGCCGAGCAGCTCGTGCCAGGACAGCATCGCTTCGTCGCAGGGCATGGTAGGCGTAGTGGCAGGTCGGGCGGTAACACCGGCTCGCCGTCCGCGACGACGGTGAAGTAGTCCGCGATCGAGATGGACTCGTTGTGCGTCACGCACAGCCCATGCTGTGCACCGGCGGTCGGGCACCAGGTACGCACGCGCGTGCTCGCGCCGGGCTGCGCGAGGTAGATCGACGGGGCGTGCGGGTTGTCGTGGTGGTGACCGTTCGGCGGCAGCCACCTCTCGTGCGTCCCCCAGCCCAGCTCGGACGGTTGCAGGCCCTCGGAGATGAACCCGTCCACCGACCAGGTGTTGACGAATGTGCCGATGTCGCGGGGCGACCGGGCCGCGTTGGGTGTCGCGTTCAGCGATGTGGATGCCACGGACCCCGGCGGCGCGCATGAGCTCTGCCCACTGGGCGCGGGTGACCGGCGTGCCGTGGTCGAGCCCGACCGCGTCGGCAACGTCGAGCAGGGCCTGCTTGACGAACCACGACACCATTCCCGGGTTGGCACCGCAGGCCGACACGCGGTGGGTCCGCCGGGACGGGCGCGGCGTTCGGCCAGCAGCGTCTCGCGCAGCGCGTAGTTGGTGCGCCCGGCCATCGGCAGCTCGGGGTCGTCGTACACGCCCGGCCCACGGCTCGATCACCGTGTCGACGTAGAGGGTTCCGAGTTCGCGGGCCAACCGCATGATCTCCACCGACGAGGTGTCGACGGAGAGGTTGACGCACGAACGCCACCCGGTGCCGCGCCGAGCAGCGAGGTCAGCACCTCGCGGTAGTTCGACCGGGTCAGACGCGACGTCGAGCCGCTGCACGCCCGCCGCTCTTCGAGCAGGTGGTCGTTGTCGTCGTTCGGGGCGACCACGACGATGTCATCCGGGTCGAACGTCGAAGTGGCGCAGGATCAGCGGCAACGTGCCGCGTCCGATCGAGCCGAACCCGATCATGACGACCGGGCCGGTCAGACGGCGCGTAGATCGGAGTGGTCGGTCATGACAGCATCCCTTCGGGTGTGAGTGGCAGGTAGAACGGAACGGAGCGGCTCGAAGCCGTTGAACCAGACCGAGGAGTACGAGGTGGTGTACGCGCCGGCCGAGAGCAGATCGACAGGGTGGCCGGGAGCCACGTCGTCGGGCAGCGGGTAGAGCTCGCGTTCGTAGAGGATGTCGAGGCTGTCGCAGGTCGGCCCCGCGAGCACGACGGGCACCGTCGGGCCGCTAGGCCAGCGGACACCGGATGCGGTAGCGGATCGCCTCTCCAGCGTCTCGACGAGGCCGTTGAACATGCCGATGTCGAGATAGACCCAGCGCGCTCCCGTGGTCGCTGTCGCGGTCGGCGACGAGGACGACCTCGGCCCGGATCAGCCCGGCGTCCCCGACGAGGTAGCGGCCCGGCTCGAGCATGACGTCCAGACCGTGGTTCGGGCCGAGGTGCCGGTCGCAGCGCCATGTCGCATCGTCGCGCCGAACGCCGCGATCGGCGGGGTCGGATGACGAAGTGCGTGCTCGGCAGGCCACCGCCGAGGTTCACTGCGCCGAGCCTGTGCCCCCGCCGCTCCAGGACCTCACGCAGCGTCGCGACCGCGGCCAGACGGAGCGTTCCACGCTCGCGGATCGTGTTGCTGCGAACCGACGTGGAAGCTGACGCCGACGTCCAGACCGGCTTCGGCGGCGCGCAGCAGCAGGGTTTCGGCCTCGTCGGCGGCTCGCGCCGAACTTGCGGCTCAGCGGCCAGTCGGCGCCGTCGCCGTCGCTGGCCAGCCGGACGAGCACCGTTACGCTGTCGACGCAGCGGATGATCTTGTCGAGCTCGATCGGGGCGTCGACGACGAAGGTGCGCACACCGAGGCGGTGAAGCGTACGCGATGTCCGCTCCTTCTTGATGGTGTTGCCGAAGGACAGGCGATCGGGGCCGACACCGTGTCGTAGGCACAGATCGATCTCGCCGAGGCTGGCCACGTCGAAGCTGGAGCCCAGCGCGGCGAGAACGTCGATGACGGCCGGCTCGGGGTTAGCCTTGACGGCGAAGAACACGCCGGCCTGCGGTAACGACGCGCGCAGACGCCGGTAGCGCTCGGCGACGACGTCGAGGTCGACGACGAGGAACGGCGTCGGCTGGTCGGCGTGGGCGGCGAGGTACTCCTCGATGCGCCGAGGCTCTCGGCGCGGCGAAGGCCGCGACGCGCTGCGCTGTCAGGGGCGTGGGCATGAAGGCTCCTCCGGGACGACGGCGAACTGATCCGGCTCGCGGATAGGACGGACTGGGGTCCTGAATACAAGACGTATATGTTGTGGGGGGCGGGCGGCGCGTTGCGGCACACCTTCGGCGGGCTCACCGACGGTGCGTTCGCGATGATCCCGCTGCTCGAGGCCGGCCGCGACGCCGCCTGGCCGTTCTGAGACTGGTCCCGGTCACCACGTCCGTGGTGGCCGGGACCAGCTCTTGGCGGTCAGCCGACGCGGGGAGCCCAGTCCGTGCCGCGGTGTCACGTGAACGGTTCGTCGGGAATTGGCAGTGGCGACTACATGTCGGTCACTTCAGGCCGCGCATGGATCTAGCATCGGCCTATGACGTCACGCATCGGCCACTGGGTCGACGGCTCACCCGTCCCTGGCACCTCGGGCCGCACGTCGCCCGTCTTCAACCCGGCGACCGGTGAGCACACCGGCGAGGTCGCGCTGGCCTCGGAGCAGGAAATCGCGGCGGCGGTGGACAGCGCCAAGGAGGCGTCGCGTTCGTGGCGCTCGGCGTCTCTGTCCCAGCGCTCGGCGGTGCTGTTCGCGTTTCGCGCGCTGCTGCACGATCGGGCCGACGAACTCGCCGCGATCATCACCGCCGAGCACGGCAAGGTGCTGTCCGACGCCCACGGCGAGATCGCACGGGCGCTGGAGAACGTTGACTTCGCGTGCGGGGTACCGCAGCTGCTCAAGGGCGGCTTCAGCGAGCAGGCCGCGACCGGGGTGGACGTGTACTCCATCCGTCAGCCGCTCGGGGTCGTCGCGGGGATCACGCCGTTCAACTTCCCGGCCATGGTGCCGCTGTGGATGGCCGCCAACGCGATCGCCTGCGGCAACGCGTTCATCCTGAAACCGTCGGAGAAGGACCCGTCGGCGGCGCTGTGGCTGGCCCGGCTGTGGACGGAGGCGGGCCTGCCCAACGGCGTGTTCACCGTGCTGCAGGGCGACAAGCTTGCCGTCGACGGGCTGCTGACACACCCGGACGTCGCCGCCGTCAGCTTCGTCGGCTCGACGCCGATCGCCCGCTACATCTACGAGACCGGCACCGCGCACGGCAAGCGGGTCCAGGCCCTGGGCGGGGCGAAGAACCACATGGTCGTGCTGCCGGATGCCGACATCGACCTGGCCGCCGACGCCGCGGTCTCGGCCGCTTACGGCGCGGCCGGGGAACGGTGCATGTCGATCTCCGTCGCGGTCGCCGTCGGCGACGCCGGTGACCGGCTGGTCGACGCGATCGCGGCCCGGCTGCCCAAGCTGCGCATCGGTAACGGTGCGGACGCCGACACCGACATGGGCCCGCTGATCACCGCCGAGCACCGCGACAAGGTCGTCGGCTACATCGGCGCGGGCCAACAGGCCGGGGCCACCGTCGTCGTCGACGGCCGTGAGGCAGACGTCCCGGCCAACGGGTTCTTCCTGGGCACAACGCTGCTGGACCACGTCACGCCCGAGATGAGCGTCTGGACCGACGAGATTTTCGGGCCGGTGCTGTCGGTGGTGCGGGCCGACACCTACGACGAGGCCCTCGCCGTGGTCAACTCCCACGAGTACGCCAACGGCACTGCGATCTTCACCCGCGACGGCGGGGCCGCGCGGCAGTTCCAGTTCGACGTCGAGGTCGGCATGGTCGGCGTCAACGTGCCCATCCCCGTGCCCGTCGCCTACTACTCCTTCGGCGGCTGGAAGGGTTCGCTGTTCGGCGACACCCACATGTACGGACCCGAGGGCGTCACGTTCTACACCCGCGGCAAGGTGGTGACAGCACGCTGGCCCGACCCCGCGACGTCCACCGTCGACCTCGGCTTCCCCCGTACCCGATGAGCACAGCACGCGTGAGGAATCAGCCCATGAACCCGCTCGACGGCCTGCCCACCACCGACGCCCGCGTCCGCGAGCTGGACCGCGCGCACGTCTTTCACTCGTGGTCTGCCCAGGCGCTGATCGACCCGCTGCCGATCGCGAGCGCGCAGGGGTCGTACTTCACCGACTTCGACGGCAACCGCTACCTGGACTTCGCCAGCCAGCTGGTCAACGCCAACATCGGCTACGGCCACCCGAGGCTGGTGGCCGCGATCCAGCAGTACGCCGGTCGGCTGACGACGATCGGGCCGACGTTCGCGAACGACGCGCGCAGCGAGGCCGCGCGGCTCATCGCCGAGCTGGCCCCGGGCGATCTCAACCGGGTCTTCTTCACCAACGGCGGGGCCGAGGCGGTCGAGAACGCCATCCGCATGGCGCGGCTGCACACCGGGCGCCACAAGGTGCTCGCCGCCTACCGCAGCTACCACGGCGCGACCGCCGGCGCGATCAGTCTGACGGGCGACCCGCGCCGCTGGGGTGCCGAGCCGGCGTTGTCGGGTGTCGTGCACTTCTGGGGTCCGTACGCCTACCGCTCGGCCTTCCACTCCGAGTCCCCGGAGCAGGAATGCGAGCGCGCGCTGCAGCATCTGCGCGACACCCTGATGGTCGAGGGCGCGCACACCGTCGCAGCGATCGTCCTGGAGACCGTGGTCGGCACGAACGGCGTCCTGGTGCCGCCGGACGGTTACCTCGAGGGCGTCCGCGCGATCTGCGACGAGTTCGGCATCGTCTGGATCGCTGACGAGGTCATGGCCGCCTTCGGCCGCTGCGGCGAGTGGTTCGCCGTCGACCACTGGGGCGTCGCGCCCGACCTGATCACCTTTGCCAAGGGCGTGAACTCCGGCTACGTGCCACTCGGTGGCGTTGTCATCAGCGAGCGCATCGCGCAGACGTTCGACCAGCGGCCCTTCCCCGGCGGCCTGACCTACTCCGGCCACCCGCTGGCATGCGCCAGCGCCGTCGCCTCGATCGAGATCTTCAAGGACGAGGGCATCGTCGACCATGCGCGTGTCCTCGGTGCCGAGGTCATCGGCCCGGAATTGGTCAAGATCGCCGACCGGCACCCGTCGGTCGGTGAGGTCCGCGGCCTGGGCGTTTTCTGGGCCGTCGAGCTGGTGCGCGACCCCGCCACCCACGAGCCGCTCGTGCCCTACAACGCCTCCGGCGCGGCGGCACGGCCGATGATCGACTTCGCCGCCGCGTGCACGCAGCGCGGCCTGTGGCCGATGGTCCACTTCAACCGCACGCACGTCGTGCCGCCCTGCACGATCACTGAGCAGGAGGTCCGTGAGGGCCTCGCGATCCTCGACGAGGCGCTCGACGTAGCCGACGATTTCGTCGACGCGTGATCGGGACGAAACGTCTGCCCGGCAGGATCCCTCACTCGACGACTGGAGATACGACATGACGGTGGTTCGGGCCGCGATCTCGCAGACCACGTGGACCGGCGACAAGGAGTCGATGCTCGACAAGCACGAGCAGTTCGCCCGTGACGCCGCCGCCCGGGGTGCGCAGGTCATGTGCTTCCAGGAGCTGTTCTACGGCCCGTACTTCGGCATCACGCAGGACCAGAAGTACTACCGCTTCGCCGAGCCGGCCGACGGTCCGATCGTGCAGCGCTTCGCAGCCCTGGCCAGGGAGCTCGGCCAGGTCATGGTGCTGCCGATCTACGAGGAGGACCAGACCGGCGTCTACTACAACACCGCGGTCGTCGTCGACGCCGACGGCACGACGCTGGGCAAGTACCGCAAGCACCACCTGCCACATCTGGACAAGTTCTGGGAGAAGTTCTACTTCCGGCCCGGCAACCTCGGCTACCCGGTGTTCGAGACCGCCGTCGGCAAGGTCGGCACCTACATCTGCTACGACCGGCACTTCCCCGAGGGGTGGCGTGAGCTCGGACTGAACGGTGCGCACATCGTGTTCAACCCCAACGCCACGAAGCCGGGGTTGTCCAACCGGCTGTGGGAGATCGAGGGCCCGTGCGCGGCGGTGGCCAACGGCTACTTCGTGCTGCAGCCCAACCGGGTGGGCCGGGAGGACAACGAGTACGGCGCGGACGCGGTCGACTTTTACGGCACCAGCCAGGTGATCGACCCGCGCGGCAACTTCGTGGGCGAGCGCGGCTCGGCGGACAACGAGGAGTTGCTGGTGCGCGACCTCGACATGGACATGGTGCAGCAGATGCGCGACGACTGGCAGTTCTACCGGGACCGCCGGCCGGACTCCTACACCCGCATCGCCCAGCCGTAGAGAGGCACGACGCATGAGCACCACGCTGATCACCGGCGGCACCGTCGTCTCGGCTACCGGGTCCGCCACTGCCGACGTGCTGATCGACGGCGAGAAGATCGTCGCGGTGCTGTCCCGCGGTGCCGTGCCCGTCACGGCCGACACCACGATCGATGCCACCGGCAAGTACGTCATCCCCGGCGGCATCGACGGCCATACCCACATGGAGATGCCCTTCGGCGGGACGCAGGCCTCCGACACCTTCGAGACGGGGACCCGCGCGGCAGCCTGGGGCGGCACGACGACCATCGTCGACTTCGTGGTCCAGGCCCACGGCCAGCGGGTGCAGGATCAGGTCGCGCTCTGGCACGACAAGGCCGGCGGCAACTGCGCGATCGACTACGGCTTCCACCAGATCATCGGCGACGTCAACGCCGAATCGCTCAAGGCGATGGACGAGCTGATCGGCGAGGGCATCACCAGCTTCAAGCTGTTCATGGCCTACCCGGGGGTGTTCCTGTCCACCGACGGGCAGATCCTGCAGGCCATGCAGACAGCAGCCGGCAACGGCGGGTTGGTCATGATGCACGCCGAGAACGGCTCGGCCATCGACGTGCTCGTGCAGCAGGCGCTGGCTCGCGGCGACACCGCGCCCTACTACCACGGCATCACCCGGCCCTGGCAGACCGAGCAGGAGGCGACGCACCGCGCCATCATGCTGGCCGACATCACCGGCGCGCCGCTGTACGTCGTGCATGTCAGCGCCAAGCAGGCGCTCGCGCGAATAGCCGAGGCCCGCAACACCGGGCAAAACGTCTTCGGCGAGACCTGCCCGCAGTACCTGTACCTCTCGCTGGAGGAACAGCTCGCCGCCCGGTCCGAGCAGTGGGGCGAACTGGAGGGCGCCAAGTGGGTCTGCTCCACCCCGCTGCGCTCGCGCGCCGAGGGCCACCAGGACGAGCTGTGGAACTACATCCGCACCGGCGACGTCACCACCGTCAGCACCGACCACTGCCCGTTCTGCATGAAGGACCAGAAGGAACTGGGCATCGGCAATTTCGCGAAGATCCCCAACGGGATCGGCTCGGTCGAGCACCGCATGGATCTGCTGTTTCAGGGCGTCGTCGACGGCCGCATCACCAAGGAGCGCTGGGTCGACGTCTGCTGTACCACCCCCGCGCGGATGTTCGGGCTCTGCGGCCGCAAGGGCGTCATCGCCCCCGGCGCGGACGCCGACGTCGTGGTCTACGACCCGAACGGGCACACGTCGATCTCGGTCGACACCCACCACATGAACATGGACTACTCGGCTTGGGAGGGTTACGAGATCGACGGACACGTCGACGTCGTGCTGTCACGCGGCTCGGTGATCGTCGACGCGTCCGGCTACGTCGGCTCGAAGTCGCACGGCCGGTTCGTCGCACGCGAGCTCTCGCAGAACCTGCTCTGACGATGCCCCGCCCCCTCGGAATGCAATTCGGCGTCGTCCTGCAAAACGACCCGCCAGCCGCCCGTGTCGTCGAGCTCGCCCGCCAGGCCGAGACGTTCGGCTTCAGCCACGTCTGGACCTTCGACTCGCACCTGCTGTGGCAGGAGCCCTACGTCGTCTACAGCCAGATTCTTGCCAACACGCGCAGAGTCACGGTTGGGCCGATGGTCACCAACCCCGCCACCCGCGACTGGACGGTCACGGCGTCGCTGTTCGCGACACTGAACGAGATGTTCGGCAACCGCACCGTGTGTGGCATCGGCCGCGGTGACTCCGCGGTGCGCGTCATCAACGGTGCACCTGTCACGCTGGCGACGCTGCGCGAGTCCATCGGCGTCATCCGCGGCCTGGCCAACGGTGAGGCCGTCGACTACAAGGGCACCAAGCTCCAGTTGCCGTGGTCCGAAGGCTCGCAACTGCCGATCTGGGTAGCCGCGTACGGGCCCAAGGCCCTCGCCCTGACCGGCCAGATCGCCGACGGGTTCATCCTGCAACTCGGCGACCCCGCCATCGCCGCCTGGTCTATCGCAGCCGTGCGCAAGGCCGCCGCCGAAGCCGGACGCGACCCCGACACGATCACCATCTGCGTTGCCGCACCCGCTTACGTCACCGACAGCACCGAGGCCGGACTGGCCCACGGCCGCGACCAGTGCCGCTGGTTCGGCGGCATGGTCGGCAACCACGTCGCCGACATCGTCAAGCGCTACGGCACCGATTCTCCGGACGGTCAGGGCGCCGCGATCCCGCAGGCGCTGTCGGACTACATCGCCGGCCGCCAGGGCTACGACTACAACGCCCACGGCAAAGCCGGCAACACCCATACCGACTTCGTCCCCGACGAGGTCATCGACCGCTTCTGCCTCATCGGCCCCGTCGCCCACCAGATCGAACGGCTGCAGGAACTGCGCAGCCTCGGCGTCGACCAGTTCGCCCTCTACCTGCAGCACGACGCCAAGAACGAGACGCTGACCGCTTACGGCGAGAAAGTCATACCCGCCGTCAACACCCGCCGCGCGGCCCGCCTATGAGACCTCCCGATGAGCCCCACCCACGATTGTCCACTTCCGCACGACCTGCTCCGCGACTGTGCCGCTCCCTCGCCGCCCATGATCATCGAGCCTCACTACCTACATCGGGCATCAGACTCTCACTCGAACCGGACCTACAAATCGGGCAAGGCCAGACGAACAATGATCTTGCTCGTGAAGGGACTCCGGGTCGCGCAAAGCGCAGAGTTGCGGGCCTTTCGATGGGTGGAGCTGAGGGGACTCGAACCCCTAACCCCCACACTGCCAGACTCGCAATGGCACGTTCTGTCAAGTTCGCCAAAGTTCAAAAATCCCGGAAACACTGATCTGTAAGCATGCGGCCGGACGTGGACGAACGTCCACGAGGCACGGAAAATACGGGTCGTTAGCAACCAAGTTGCAACCAAGAATTGATCAACATACTGGAGAGTATGGTGCAACTCGCTGGGTGAGACCTCGGCCGCTCAGGCGCCCCTCGCCCACTCGAGATCCGTCGCTATGCGCTGCGGCGCCCGCGCAAATGGGCGCGCAGATGAATCAATCTTGCGCCCACACAGCCAAGATCAAACGACCGCTTCTGCCGAGATCCGGTCGTGCCGCGCGGCAGACGATGACCTTTCCAAGCTGTGGAACAAGCTCTGTATCGACCTGGCTTCCGCCTGTCGCCCGCCAAGTGCGAGCGACTGATTCTGCAGGGTTGGGAACGTCCCGAGGACCTCGCCAATGCTCTCTTCGTGGCCGAAAGGCACGGTGAGTCCTGCGACCTGTACCTGTGGTGGCGGATTCGAGATCCGATCGCCCGAGGCGCGCCGACGAGCCGCCCGTAGGCCAGTCATGCCGCGGGTTCCCTGTACGGAATGCGGCGACGCTAAATCGGGGCGCGGCCCCAGGTGACGGCGTCCCGGACGGCGGCTGGGAGGGCGTCGACCACGGCCTGGTCGAGCCGTAGCCCGAGGGCGTCGTTGAAGCTGGAGAACGCCAGGCGGACTACGACGAACAACGTCGCCGCGAAGATCTGGTCGTCGCTGAAGCCGGCGGCGCGCAAATCTTCCACGTCTTCCGGCCCGGTCTCGTTAGGTGCGCTGACCACCTTGCGTGTCCATGCGGCTAGGACCCGCTCGTCCGGCGTGAGGGTCCCGTCGTCTCCGCGCAGAACGCTCGCCGGGACCGCGGGGTCGTCGGCCCACTTGGCGAGCTTGCCTCCCCAGGCGTAAGCGCAGGCCGAATCGCCGAGGGAGGCGGCCATCGCGGTGGTGAGCACGCCGCGCTGGCGCAGCGAAAGGTCGCCGAAGCTGGCGGCGTTGCGCTGCATGGCGAAGAGATCGTCGAAGGCGCCGGGCATGCGGGCCCAGAGCTTGGCCACCGTCGAGACGTAGCCGTCCTCTTCTAGATCCTCCTGCCGCATCTGCTCGGCGTACTCACTAGGGGGATAGGTGCCCAGGAAGTTGCCGGTGAACTCGTCGTCGTAGGACGGGGGGAGCTCGACCGGACAGCGGGCGGTGAACCCCGCGACGTTGATCCGCGCCCGCAGCGGCAGGCCCGCCCGGACCTGCTCGGTCGCCAGTTCGACGCAGCGCTTGAAGAACTCGTCCTCGCCGACCTGCTCGATCGCCTCGTAGGCCGGACCGGACGAGGCGATCGCGCGGGCGTACTGCTCGGGGTCGGCGAACTCCCAGACGAAGGGAATATCGATGCGTTCGATGTCGCCGAAGCCGGCCTCGGCGAGCAACCGCTCGCCCACCCCCGGCCTGCCCATCTGATTCATGTCGACCTGGTTCTGCACCTTCGGCGGGGCCGCAAGGGTGAACGGCGCCAGCGCCCAGGCTCCCGGCGAGGCTTTGATGTGACCCCACACCGTCATGCCGAACCGGCCGCCGGGCTTGAGCACTCGCAGCGCCTCGGCGATCGCGTTCGGCGTGGTGGCCCAGATGCCGCGAAAGCTCGTCACGACATCGAAGCTCGCGTCGTCCCAGGGCAGTTCGTTCATGTCGCCGATGCGGATGTCGCCCCCGGGCGTTCGGTCCCTCGCGACGGCCACCAGCCGCGGCGACGCGTCGATGCCAGCGACGGTCGCGCCGCGCAGCGCGGACAGCTCCAGCGCCAACCCGGCGCCGCAAGCGAGGTCGAGCAGCCGGTCACCCGCACCGACGTCGAGGGCCTGGTGCAGGCCGAAATACTCCCGGACGTTCGAAGGTTCGCTCAGCGTCGCGAAGTCGGCCGCGAGCCGTCCCCACCCTGCGTCCACGATCTCCCACTGCGCCATGCCGACCATGTTCACTGCAACGCCGACTGCGGACAAGTCCCTCAGCGGAAGTCGCGGGAGGCATGACGGGCCCGCGGTAGCCGCGTCCGCACGATCATGCCGCGGCGTCACCCACAGATCCGCCGCGTGCTTACTCGCACTGATCTGCCGCTGGTCGCGCGCCCGTGCCGACGAGCGGGCGGTGGCACTGCGGCTTGCGACGGACATCGCAAGCACCTGCCAGCCGGACGGGTCGGTGGCTACAAGGCATGATCTTCTCGTGACGACGTCGCCCAGTCGCCTGGTGTCGATCCGGCCACCCGCGCTGATCCGAGCGTATGTTGCCGCGTTTCTCCTATTTTGGGTCGGAACGGCCGTTTGGACCACGATGATTCGCCACCACGGATCATCGATCGCTGTCGGCGTCGTGTTCATCGCCTTCGGTGTGACGCTTGGATGGCGGCTTCTGCGCCTGGGCGTCCACTCCGAGGCTGACGGCACCCTGACGATCCATAACAACCTTGGCGGTCGGCGCCTAAGTCGTGCGCAAATTGAAGAGTTCCGCATCGGCAGCAACGGCGGCACCCGCATAGGTCAACGAGGTGTCCAGGCCCTACTACGCGATGGGACGACCTACGGGCTGGACGTATGTCGCACACCGTTCGGCATCGGCACACAAAGGCTGACCAGGCAACTCGACGAACTCAACGCCTGGCTACGGACCGCTGACTGAATAAACCGAACTGTCGCGAGACCTCGGGGCAAAGCTCGCCGCCTGACCTATCGCCCCGATCAGGTCGAGATGTGCGTACATGTCGAGAGCCGGCAGCCGTTAGGGCGCGGCGAACTCAAGTCCCCCGGTCCTGGACGGGATTCCGTGTGAGTCGCCGATTCCCCACACGAGCAGGGCCGTGCCCGTCCACACCACGACGTCCTGCTCCGCGCTCAGGGGCGTGTCGGCGGCCGGCAGTCGATGCCATCCGTTGGGTGCGCTCCAGACAGCGAGGTCGCCAGATTTGATCGGCCCGATTTGGCCTCCCGAGTCGTAGGCCAGCAGGGACTGTCCGGTCCAGAACAGGCCGTCGCCGGCCGCACCGAGCGGGCCATTAGGGATGGTGGCGACTGACCCGGTTGTCGGATCGACCAGCCGCGGTGTCAGCTGCGCGGCGGCGGGATGGGAGCACGGTCCGCAGTAGATCTGGCTCTGTGGGAACAGGATGTGTGAGCCGGTCCAGCTCGCGCCGGATGCGTCGAACCCGCGTTCGGGCCGCGCTGTGATCACCTTCCAAAGCCCCGTGTGAGGGTCGAACTGGAACGCGTCGACCCCAGACGTGGTCTCGGTCGAACCGGGACCGGTGCTGACGGAGTGGTACCAGCCGGGCCAGACGTCGACGACGGATCCGACGCCAAGCGCCACCACCTCACCGACCCCGTGGTGGGGCGGCGTCAGCACCTGCGTGCCGGGGAACCACCGGTGCGTGCGCAGATCGTAGGTGTCGGCCTGCACCGCCCGTGACCTTCCGTCGGTGGTGGCCCGGACAAGGACCGCGACATTTCCCAGCGCGACGAACTGAGCGGCCGACTGGCTGGAAGGTCCAGGTGGTGCAGGCGGGAGCCGTGACCACGACCGTGACCGGAGATCGAACAGGGCGGCATGCGTTCCCGTCCACACCAGGACCGACCCGCCCAGCGCGACGGCCTGCGTGTACTGGCCCGCGGGCAGCGGCGACCGGGGCAGCACCGACCACTTTCGCGTCGCGGGATCGTAGAGCGCACCATCGGAACGCGGCTTGTCTCCGATCGCGCCGCCCCACACGAACAGCTGGCTGCCGGTCCACGCCGACGCCGCCCCGGTGCGCACCGGGATCGGTGCCGTCGGGAGGGCGCGCCACCGGAACGTGCTGAACCCGCTCGCCGCTACTGACCGGTTTAGCACTGGTGCGGGGGCGACTGTCGGGTTGCGCGTGCGGCCCGTCGTCGTCGACGAGCCGACCGAACGAACGCTCACGACGACCGCAATGCCCGCGACGACCACGACCGCCGCGGCCACGGCCAGACCGCGACGGACAACCTCGCGACGTTTGCGGTGCCGAACCAGCCCGTCGAGCGACGGCGGTGTGATCGGACCCAGCTCGTTCGCTACCCGTTCGAGTAAACGCCGGACCGCGTCGTGCTCACCCATTGGGCACCTGCCATTCCTGCTCGGTCAACAGACCTTCACGGCGCAACGCCTGCAACGCCCGGCTCGCGCGGCTCTTGACCGTGCCAACACCACACCCGAGCACAGCGGCGATGTCGCCCTCGCTCAGATCATCGAAGTACCTCAGCACCAAGACCGCCCGCTGCTCCCACGGAAGTCGCGCCAGCGCCCGCCGCACGTCAAGAGCAAGCACCGGATCCGAAGCGGCAGCGGCCTCGACGTCCGGAACCCGGCACGTGGGGATCTCACCGCGCCACCGACGCCGACCCCATCGCCCCGCCAACCGGACAATCGTCGTGCGTGTGAAGGCCTCCGCCACCTCGACACGGGCCAAGCGCTCCCACGCCCCGAGTGTCTTGACCAGACCCGACTGCACAAGGTCCTCGGCCAGACCGCGATCACCAACCAGCAGGTATGCGGTGCGCAGCAAAGTGGAATAACGAGCACGGACGAATTCGGCGAACTCCGCCGATTCACGTTCCGCCACCATGCCCACCTCCGCCTCCACTGATAAGAGGCAGTGGACCCGCCGAAAGGTTCCACGCCGGCGGCGCGCCGTCCAGAAATGGCTTGATCCTGCTCTCCAGCGGCCGGTCGATCCAACCGCTTCTGCCGCGCAGCGGCTCTACCGGCTCTGCCGCGCAGCGGTCCTACCGGCTGTGCCGCGCAGTGTGTGCCCGCGTTGCCTCTGGCGGCGCAGTCGTTCTGAAGCATCTGACACGATCGCCGTCCGGTGAACGGCTAGATGTCCATGCCCATCGCCCGTACCTCCCTGACCCAGGTGTGCAGCGGCCGGATGAACTGGACGGCGCCAAGGGTGCGAATCTCGGCACACTTCGCCATGAACTGGCGCCGTTCATCAGAGGCATCCTCGAAGGCTTGGGTCTTGTCATCGTCGCTGTGCCAGACCTGCCCGTAGAAGTAGTTCAAGGCCGACACCATGTCGCTCATCGGGTCGGTCAGCACGATCCCGTCGGGTAAACGACGACTCGGGTCATCGGGGCCGAACATTATCTGTGGTTCGTCGGACTGGAGTTGTGGTGGAGCACACCCGATCGTCCATGTAGTCACGATCGGCGTCCTGAGCCAATCAGCGAACGCCTTGCGCAGGTCTTGGAACTTGCCGCGAAAGGCGGCGTGCTCCGCCTCGACCCTGCTGGTTAGTTTCAGAACATTGACCGGATCGTTTAGGAAGATGACCGGGCGCATGAGCGTCGCCAAGTAGATGAGGTCGGGTTGCGGGATGTTTTCGTAGCTGAATGTTGCCCGCGTCGGCTCGCCGGTGTCCGGGTCGGGAGCGAGGGTCATCGAAAGACGCGGATCGGATCCAGTAAGTGGGTGGGCCAACACGGCGTTGGCGCGCCGCATGAAGTTGGCAACGCGAGCCTTGAGAACGTCGCTGCTCGGCTCCGGCGCGGTGGGGTGGACTGGCATAGTGCCGACGTTACGACCGGACATGCCGCGATCCGCGCTCACGCACCCCGCGACTTTCGCGCTCGCCGGGCCTGGTGCGGGGAGCTGAACAGCGATCCGATAGTCGCGTAGGGCGTCCCGTCGGTGCACGCCCAGACCGCCTTGCCGTCGACCACCGCTGGTCGCAGCGGATGATTACGAGGGTGAGCCGGACATGGCGGCCAATTCGTGGCGGATCGCTCCTGTAGTTGTTCGATGATGTCCTCCTGCACTCGATCGGCCACGGCCGCGATCAGTTCGGGCGAGGCGACGGTGAGGTCCACTAACTCCCAGTCCCCGTCGATGTACGGCGGTCCGGGCACACCGGATGCGTCAGCGTCAGCACGGACGAGGTCGAGCGCTGCTCGGACACGATCGTTCACACGTCGAGCATGTGCGAGCGGCCGATTCACAACAACCGCAATGCCGCGGTACTTGGGCCTCGGGTTGAGCCGCCGCACTACCGGACTCGAACCGGCTCAGCCCTCTCGAGATACAGACGCGGTGGCCTGTGCGGACCTTCCCACCCGCTGTTGAACGACGGCTCAACGCTTCCGACGGTAGCCATGCAGGCAACCGCATCTGCCGGTGATCGTGCGCTTCCGCCGGACGACGGGACGACGCGCGCCGCGCTCTCCGGGAACCAACATGGTTGGCCAGAACGTCTGATAGCCATGCGCCCGTTAGCGGTCTCCGCCGTAGTTCTTGGGTTGCTAGCCGCGGGGTGCGCCTCTACGCCACAGTCATCCTCGACTGCGCCACGGTCGACTGGACCCGCAAGCGCGGCGCTGGCACCTACGGACGGGTCGACCACCAACTCGTCGAACACCCAAACCCACCCGCATGCACGAGCGTGTCTGCCGATCACGGTCACTTCCGGGGCTCAAGTCGTGAACATCGAGAAGATCCGCACCGTGTCGACTCTGAGGGTCACAGTCGGAGAGCATGTTCTCGCCGAGGTCAGCATCAGCTGCACCTCAACAGTAAATGCGGCAACCCGCGGTGGCGCCTTGCGCGCGACAGGCGCATATCACTGGACAGTTCTCCGCCCCGGGACAACGACGCTCACGTTCACAGCTCCAAGTTGCCAACTGACCGTTCCACCCTCACCGGGGTGCGCAGGGCCTCTCGCGGTCTTGGGCAGCTTGACGCTGATTGCGACAGCCAAGTGAATTACCGGCTTTGCCGCATAGTGCGCTGCCGGCCTCGCCGGACGCTCGGATAGGCGGCAAGTGACCGGTGTCGTGTGATACGTCCGAGGCCATCGACTGTTACGACGACACTAGGTGCGGATGGAAGGCTGAGGGGATGTCAGAGCTGACGTACCGCGTCTGGGGGTTCGGCGCCAAGCGCATCGTGGCCATGCTTGCTTTGATGGCGGCGATAGGCGTAGCCGGGCTCGTAGCAGCGGTGGTCGCGACGGGGCCACCGCTGTGGTTCGTAGGGCTATACCTCCTTGCCCTGGTCTGGAACGCGTACTGGTTCCTCTTTCGCATCGCCTACCGACTGGACCTGTCACAGGACGAACTTTCGTGGCACGCGCCCTTTCGCAGCGGAACGGTCAACCTCCGCCAGATCGACCAAATGCGGCCCCAACGCCTCGGCTCCACCTTCGAGGTCATCGCACTGCGGCAGGGCCGTCCGCTGCTCGTGATGGTTCAGAAGGGCTTTGCGGACTTCGCCTCCGAAGTTCAGGCTAGGGCGCCTCACATCGGCGTCCGCATCGGTTCGCTGGCCCGACTCGGCAACAAGTTCCCGGGGCCGAGCTCTCTTCGGCGCGACTGACTCGCCCAGAAGAGTTTCACCTGCTCGTGCGGCGAGGCTGCCGCTCAGCGGCTCTACCGGTTCTGCCGCGAAGCGGCAGCTAAAGCCGTCGGATGGCGGCACGTGCTTCGTCGAGTGTTGCGCCGTTCAGTTGCCGGTAGCGTTTCACCGCCAGCACTGTCTTGCCTGCCCGGACCAGCTGGACGATCTCGTCTGGGACACCGTCTGGCATGACCTCGTTCGGCTCGCGCGGCCGCGCGTTATCCAGCTCGACGGAGACCAGCTTCTGCGCCTTGGTCTCTCGATGCAACACCCCGTGCGGTTGTCCCCCACCGATGGGGGTGTCGAGCTCGACAGTCAGAAAGGTTCCGAGGGCGCTCGTCGCGACGATCACCCCGGGTACCCACCCGGCACCGCATTCGACGCCGCCGAC
The DNA here is from genome assembly GCA_963787985.1 of uncultured Actinomycetota bacterium. Taxonomy (GTDB): domain Bacteria; phylum Actinomycetota; class Actinomycetes; order Mycobacteriales; family Jatrophihabitantaceae; genus Jatrophihabitans. The sequence continues at coordinate 1,522,403 of CAWBEL010000004.1, forward strand.
GGTCTTGCCCTCGAGATTGACCTCAACGTGCATTCCCGGATGGTTGCGCAAATCCATGGCGAGCTCCCTGTTGACGACCGTGACGGTGACGATGATGAGGGATGCAGCAGCAGGGAAGAAGGGCAGCGGCCTGCGATCGACGAGTGCTCAGGGGCCCGACAACGGCGGAACCGGGTGCTCTCCCGCCGCCTGAGCACTACCGCGCGCTCATGCCGCTGGTCGGGCGCGGAAGCCATAGCTTCACAGACTCTGCCGCTGCAGCGCTCGCCGCCCGCATCTGTTGGACTGCTCGTCCCGGCAACGCCGAACGACGCGCTTATGAACCAAGCGCCACTATGGACCGCTGAGCTCAAAGGTGCGTGTCGGGAAGGCGGATATGCGACTTGTCGGATTAGCTCTGTCGGCGAGTGCTGTGCGTTCGGCAGCGGCCGTAGCCGTTGTCTTGCTCGCCGCAGGCTGCGCGTCCACCTCGCCGTTCACGGAAGATACCTTTCCTGCTAGCCGCGGGCATCTTGGCCGCTTTGTCACGATTGGGTCCGGAGCCGCTGGCCCAGACCGCTGGACGATGCGCGCTGCGGTCAACGGCGAGGGACAACTCTGCCTCGGCGTTGACTGGACACCTGCTGGTCAACCCAATGAGGATGGGTGCGGTTTTGGGGCCGGCGTCCTTAATGACGAAGGCCGCGGATACGAGCCGACCACCTCGACCACGTCAGCCCACGGCGCCGTGCTGGTGTACGGACCTGCACCCTCGCGCACCGTCACCGCGACCCTTTCCACCTCGGTCATACGTGGGACCGACTGCACCACGCGGACGTTGACGCCGACAACGGTGCCCGTCACAGGAATGCTCCCAAGCTGGTACGCAGTGCCAGGCCGTTGGTTCGCCGCCCGAGTCGCGATGTCAGATTCGTCCTGCCCTGTTGATGTCACCTTTCGCGACGCCCAAGGACGGACCCTGACCCAACGCAAGAACTACTGAACTCGCCGCCGGAAAGCACTGCTCTGCCCCTACTCGCGCGGAACGCGACCAGGCGGGGCCGAGGTGGTGGGACGTGCGGGGCGGCCCACGGTCGGAGATGATCTGCTCGTGGAGAGTCGAGGAGGCTTGTTCGGAGGACGGCGCGACGAGCGATACCCGCGGGTCCACTTCCGAGGCCGACTGACTTCGCCACAAGGATTCGACAGGCTCGTCACGGTGAGTGCGGGCGTCGACGGCCCCGTCGCCCTATGGTCCACGGCCGCGGGCGAGGCCGAACTACAAGCGGTCCTTGGCTCTCCAGCGACAGGAACCTTCCCTCGCAGGACACCGGACGGGCCGCCACCGGCCGTCCTGACAGCCCACGACTGGGACACCCTCGCCATCACGGCATCCGCGCTGGTCGAGGAACTCCCGGTAGCCCATCCCTTCGTCGAGGTCCTGCCGGACGGCACATTCCTGCTCGTCGGTGCTCGCTGCGCATGGCAACCCACAGGCCCGGAACTCAACGCACTGGCAATCGACGCACGCGGGGACGTGGTCCACCGGGGCTGCCTCGGCGACGGCATCGCACACTTACAAGTCGCACCCGATGGATCCATCTGGGTCGGCTACTTCGACGAGGGAGTCTTCGGCAACCTCGGATGGGGCATCCCCGGCCCAGCACCGCTGGGCGCCGGCGGCATCGCAACATGGTCGGCAGACTTCGCCAAGACATGGGAGCTCGATCCCCAGCAGGGACTGATCGCCGACTGCTACTCACTGAACGTCAGCGCCGACGAGGTTCTCGCATGCTCCTACACGGACTTCCCGATCGTCCGAATCAACAACGATCATGTCGAAGTTCTGCCAACCAACGAAGTCTCCGGGCCGTCCGCGGTCTTGGCCGCAGGCAATCGAGTTGCTCTCATCGGCGACTACCGCGACCCAGCGCTGCTCATCATCGGCGACACCCAAGACGGGACCGTCCGCGAGCTCCAGCGACGGCATCTCTGGGCACCGACCGGCGATCCCCTACCCGCATGCAAAGTGCACTGCCGCGGCTCGGTCGCGCACTTCTTCATAGACCCGGACTGGTACACCTTTGACCTAGCGGAAGACATTTGAGGAGTCCACACCGATCGCCCGAGCATCCCGGGCCGCTTTACCGGCTTTGCCGCGGAGCGGCTCTAGCGGCTCTGGCGCGGATAGCGTTTCCCACGCCCTTGCCGCATGATCTAGCGATGAGCAGCGACCTGGAACGCGTCGCAGTCAAACTGGCACGGTTCGCTCTGCCCGTGGTAACGATGCGACCCCAGCCAGGCCTGCTCAACCCCGCTGTCCGCGCGGCCGTGCTCATCGAACTCGCTCTCATCGGAACACTCACCCAAGCCGGCGACGTGCTCGAGGTCGACACCACCGCCACCGGGTTCGCGCCAGCCGACCACCTCCTGGATGCCGTCATCGAACAGCCGGACAAGCCACTGGCATGGTGGCTGTACCACGCTCCGATCGGCATCCACGACATCGCGCACGTGCTCATCTCCGCGGGCGCCTGGGACAGACACGGGCCGTTTCGCCGCTACCGCGATCTTCAGCCACACCAGACCGCCGCAGAGCAGAACCAGCTGCTCGCGGACCTGCGGCGGGACTACCGTCCGGCCGACGCTGCCACCACCATGCTGCTGAACCTGCTGCCCATCAAAGGATGGCCGGCTCCGCCGCTGGCCCTGGACCGCTACGGCGCCGCGAACTGGCTCGTACCCGATCTTGAGGCAAGCCTGCGACAGCGTCTCGCAACGCTCAACGCCTCCGCTCAGGATGCGCGCAACGCCCAAAGCGCCAACTTCATCTTCTAGACGGGTTGCCGAGGGGCACTAGTCAACCGGCTCTGGCACCCCTCTATATCCAAAAACCTGGGATGTCTGCCGCGTTGAGCGCTCCGCGCTCTTCTGCCGCTAGGCGGTGTGCTCGACGCTCGTGGCAGGTCGCGGAACCGCGAGTGCACCTCGTAGCGTCTACAGGCTGTGAAGTCCTTGCTCTCAATCGTGGCCGTCGTGCTGGCTGGGTCTTGCATGGTTGCGGCTTGCTCGTCCGCGAACCGCCAGCTGGGGACAATTGCCGGTACGGCGCAGCCCTGTATCGGCCCGTACATTCCGAATGCCGACTACACGGTGGACGTGACCGTGCTACAGAACTCGCGCACGGTCGCGGTTAGGAAAGACCTTGTCAGTCCATATCGGTTCCAGGTCCGCGTGCCGCCTGGTCGCTATCAAGTAACAGCACCTGCCGATGGGTCGGCTGCTGTCACGGTTCGGTCCGCCAAGACAGTGACGGTCACCCTGCACAACACCTGCCAATAGTGCGACGTAACGTCCGGTCATGCCGCTGCATGGGCGAGCGTAGCCGCCCTCAATTGCCGCGTTGAGCGCTCCGCGCTCTTCTGCCGCGATTCGTGCTGCGCATACCCATGCGAATGTTGTCGACAGAACGGCGCGAGAAGAACCAGTAGTTAGGGAGTGGTCAGCGAATCACGGGCGTGTGGGCACATGTCAGTACCAGTGCCGGCGGCCGCCGACCTCGCGACCGACCGCGCCCAGAATCGCGAGGATCGCACCGATCACCAAGACGATGATGCCGAGCGTCCACAGCAAGGGGATTTTGGCGATGAACCCGATGATCAACAGGATGATGCCTAAGACGATCATGACCTGCTCCATTCGCGCGACTGGCGCCGCTACGAGAGTCTTTTCCCGCAGACGAAGATCGCCGAACTGCGGTTGACCGTTCGAGATGAAATCGTGAGCAAGCGGGGCGGAGACGGGCCAGTACGGGGCGCTCATCGGCCGCGCTGGATTCGGTCTGCACGACGACGGCCACGGGCGCGAATTAGGCTGCACCCTGCGGCGCGATGTGTGGAGTCGTGGATGTCGGCCACTCGCCTCGGTCCCAGATGCGTGCGGCGATCGCACGCGCGGCGATGGGGCATCGCCGCGGATTTCCGCTCGTGCGGCAGCATGGTCGGCCGCAGCTTCGCGGTCGGTCCAGTCCGGCATCGGGCGCGCGAAAATTTGGCTCATCATTGTTTGGTCGTGATCGGGTAAGTCCTCGTCGACCGGTCCGGGTGCGACCGGACGGGTGTTGACCCCTGTGAATGCCGTAAATGCGCACGGGTGGTCGAGCGCAGCGACCTGGGCGACCATGCCGCCGACGCCGATCCCAGCCAGGTGCACGCGTCCACCGCCGAGCACGCCAATGAGGGCCGCCGCGTCCGCAGCGAGGTCTCGCAGCGTGAACGCGGGTTTCTCTGGGTCTACCGTCGTCGATTCGCCGCTGTCGCGCAGGCCGTAGCGCACCACCCGCCGGCCGCCGGCGGCAAGGCGCTCGCACAGCGAGGCAGGCCAGGACAGCGTCGTCGTCCCACCCGCAAGCAGGAATAGTGGTGCGTCCTCGCACCAAAGGTCTCGACGCCAATCAGGCGTCCCGTTGACCTTCGCGGTGGTCACGAAAATCACCGTAGCCGCAGCTTCCGGCGCGACAGATCAGCAACATCTCAGCGACGTCAGCCGATAAGGCAACCTGGTCTCCGCACGCGGATCGGTTACCGGGGCGGTTAGGCAGACGCCAGCCGCTCAACGAGCCGGTCGAGAGCGCCCTTGATCGTCCGGCCGTAGCCGTCGTCGGACAGCGTGCCGACAACCGTCTGCCCCCGCCGAAGGTACTCGCGGGCTTTGTCAAGGTCGCCGAGCTTTCGGTAGCACTCGGCGAGGTTGAGGTGCAAGGACGGATAGAAGGCCGCCACCGGACTCGTGACACCCGCCCGCGCGGCGCGTTCGTCGGTGAGAAGGTCGGCGGCCGCCAGCGCTCGCAGGTCCCAGACGAGTTCGTCGTTCACGTCGTCCTGCACGTCGGCCATCGAGTGGGCCAACGCGCAACGGTGCAGCGGGTCCCCGCTTTCGCCGCCGATCTCTTCCCACACCGCGGAGAACAGTTCGCGAGCTGCACGGCGCTCACCGCGTTGATTCAACTCGATTCCTTCGCCGATGCGGATCATCGTTGCGTCCGGCTCATCCACGGGCTTCCTCCTCGCCGCAGTGACGAACCGTAGCCGTGGCGAGTGACAACAACCCCGGATGGGTGCGTTCCGCAGCACCATCCTCACCTGATCCGAGAGTCGTCGGCGCTCCGCTGGTTTGACTGGTGCAGAGAAGTGCTGTTGACCGAACTAACCGGCGCCTTGCTGATTGACGACACCCTGAACCGCCCCGGCATGTCCGGAGACTCTGTCCCTTGGAAGGGTTGGAGTCATGTCAGCGAGTACGTCCAGGAGGTACCCGGTCGAGCTGCGTGAGCGGGCGGTCCGCATGGTGGCCGGGATCCGGTCCGATCACGAGTCGGAGTGGGCGGCGATGACCAAGGTCGCGCAGTTTGTCCTCCGACACGCCGAGGCAGTTTCAAGTTCGAGTGGAGGTTCCGCGATTTAAGCGCTCAGGCGCCCCACCTGTCCCACGTGTCACAGATGGGCGTACGAGAACGCCATGAGATCCGGTCACCGGATCTACAAAACAAGCGCGCAGGCTTGGACCCGATCTGTACCCAAGCGCTGAATCGCGATCATTGAACTTGAGGTTAAACGACTACAGGCCCCCGAAATACGAGACCTGTAGCGTGGTGCCCCCGGCAGGATTCGAACCTGCGCCACCGCCTCCGGAGGGCGGTGCTCTATCCCCTGAGCTACGGGGGCGGAACCGGCCGCGGACGGTCGGGAAACCCGAGTCAGCCTAGCAGCGGCACTCAGTCGTTCGGCGGTGGCAGGGGCGTACCACCCATCTGGCGCAGCAACTGTTCCATGGTCGTGATCTCGTCGCTCTGCAGCGTGTACATGGCCCCCGCGAGCCGAACCACGTAGTCCGTCCTGGCGTGGTCGCGCGCGTACTTGGCCATGAAGATCCCGCCCTGGTGGTGATGGATCATCAGCTGCAGGAACAGGATGTCGAGGGCCTTGCCGTGCAGGCTCTGCAGCGTGCGCATCTGCGCCTCGGTGGCCATCCCGGGCATCAGCTGGCCTACCGGGATCGAGTGGTTCATCCAGGCCATCTGCGGTCCGCTGTTGTTGCGCGGCTTGTTCCAGCCGTCCAGCCAGCCCTGCATCTCGCCGATCTGGAACTGCTGCGAGGTCTCGATGTCCGTGGCCAGCACGCGCAGCGCGGAATTGCTCGTGTTGTCGCGCTCGTATCCGGCCATCGTCACGGCCTGGGTGTGGTGGGTCGACATGTCCTGGGCGAATCCGACGTCCACCGCGGACGGGCTGCTGGTGGTGGACGAGCCGTTGCCGCGCAGCAACCATCCGGCCGTCCCGGCCAGGACCAGCACCGCGATCGCGATGACCGACAGCAGGGTCAGGCGCAGACCCCGCCCGCCGAGCTGTTCGGGCTCGACGTGCTCCGCCCCGGCGTCCGGTTCGACGTCGAGATCGGTGTCGCGGGTGCCGAGACTCATTTTCCGCCGGTGTTACCGCTCGCGCCGCCCGCCGGCACCCACAGCGGGTTTCCGAACGTGCTCGGGTGCTGGATGAAGGTCGGCTGCGAGCACGTGGCGCCGTACTCCGGCGTCGTTTTCTGGTTGTACTTCAGCGCCGCGATGAACTTCGCGATCCGCGGGTCGGACGCGTTGGACACCTTGAGCTGGTAACCCCACGACTGCAGCGAGATCGGTGCGGACAGCTTCGGGTAGGGCGACAACGCCATCCGGTCGATCCCCGAGACGTAGGTCTTGAGCTTCGCCAGCTGTGCACCCTTGACCTGGTCGGCGTTGTAGGTGATCCAGACCGCGCCGTGCTCCAGCATGTGGACCGCGTTCTCGCTGGCGATCGCCTTCGGGTACACCGTGCCGGTGCAGTCCGCCCAGTACTGGCTGTGGTCGCCGCCGACCGGGGGAGTGGTGTCGTACTTGATATGCCCGTCGATGTGGGTGTGCTCGCCCTCGACGGTGTACGTGACACCCGGGATGGCTGCTGCCGCGGCGGCCTCCGGCTGGCGGTAGGGGTCGCTCTTGCTCACGGCCTGGCCACCCTTGGTGGCCGTGGCGTCCGAGCTGCTCTTGTGCGTCGCCACCACCGCGATCACGACCACGGCGGCGAACAGCACCACGACCGCGGCCGTGATGATCAGGCCCCACGGGGTCTGTTTCTGGTTGACGATCGACTTCGGCTTCTTGCGACCCTGCGGGCCCTTGGAACCGGACGTCTTGCGCGCCGCACTCTTCTTCGCCGCCGTGGTGCGGGGAGTCGTCGGCCTCGACGTCTTGGGAAGCGCAGCCCCAGATGCGGCGGGGTTGGCTCCTGACGCGGGCTTGGCTCCTGACGCGGGCTTGGCTCCGGACGTCGGGGTGGCGGCGGCGGGCTTCGCCGGCGCGGCCTCGTCGGTGGCGTCCGCGGCAGAGGTGCTTGCAGCAGAAGTGCCTGCCGCCCCTGCGGGGCGGGTGGAACGTGGCGTCGTCGAGCGCCCGGTCGTGGACCGGCCCGCGGTCTTGCGGGACGGAGCTGACTTGCGCTGGGCCATCGGCCTGCCTTCGGGTCGTACGCAGCGGAGCTGCCGGGGGTGCACGGTCAGAGTCGTCAACGTCCGAGTGTAGGTGGCGGGGCAGTGAGGGAGAGCTGTGCGCGGTCGCGCAACGCCCCGGTGGGAGTCGCGGGCACGTCCTGCGAGCGGTCGCGGCGACGGTCCCGACCACGCCGAAACCGCCAGCCGGCGGCCACTACGATCGATGGGTGACCCCCGCCGACCTCGCCGCGCTCGTCCGGGCCGCCGTCCGGTCAGCGGTGGATGCCGGCGACCTGGCGGTCGAGATCCCCGACGACGTCGTCGTCGAGCGCCCCAAGAACCGCGAACACGGCGACTACGCCACCAATATCGCCCTGCGCCTGGCCAAGGCCGCCGCGAAACCGCCGCGCGAGGTCGCCGAGCTGGTCGCCGCGCGGCTGCGCGACGCCGCCGGGGTGGCGCGCGTGGACGTCGCCGGCCCGGGCTTCCTCAACATCACCCTCGACGCCGACAGCCTCGGGGCCGTGGCGCGGCTCGATCGTCGAGTCCGGCGAGCAGTACGGACGCAGCGACACCGCCGCAGGACTGCGGGTCAACCTCGAGTTCGTGTCCGCCAACCCGACCGGCCCGGTGCACCTCGGGGGCACCCGCTGGGCGGCCGTCGGCGACGCGCTCGCCCGCATTCTCGAGGCAACCGGTGCCTCGGTGGCCCGCGAGTACTACTTCAACGACCACGGCGGGCAGATCGACCGCTTCGCCCGCTCGCTGCTGGCCGACGCCAAGGGCGAGCCCGCGCCCGAGGGCGGATACGGCGGCGCCTACATCAGCGAGATCGCGCAGCAGGTCATCGCCGCCGTGCCCGACGTCCTCTCCCTGCCCGACGACGAGGCCCAGGAGGTCTTCCGGCGCGAGGGCGTCGAGTTGATGTTCGCCGAGGTGAAGCAGTCGCTGCACGACTTCGGCGTCGACTTCGACGTCTACTTCCACGAGAACTCGCTGCACGAGTCGGGGGCCGTCGACAAGGTCGTGCAGCAGCTGAAGGACTCGGGGCAGCTCTATTTCGCCGAGGACGCCTGGTGGCTGCGGTCGACCGAGTTCGGCGACGACAAGGACCGCGTCGTCATCAAGAGCGACGGCAACCCGGCCTACATCGCCGGCGACCTGGCGTACCTGCGCGACAAGCGCTCCCGCGGCTTCGACCTCTGCATCTACCTGCTCGGGGCCGACCACCACGGTTACGTCGCCCGGCTCAAGGCGGCTGCGGCGGCCTTCGGCGACGACCCGGACACCGTCGAGGTGCTCATCGGCCAGCTCGTGAACCTCGTGAAGGACGGCAAGCCGGTACGGATGAGCAAGCGCGCCGGCACGGTACTGACCATGGCCGACCTCGTCGACGCTGTCGGGGTCGACGCCGCGCGCTACGCACTGGAACGGTCCGCGATCGAGACCACCGTCGACATCGATCTCGACCTGCTCGTCAAGCGCACCAACGACAACCCCGTCTACTACGTGCAGTACGCGCACGCCCGCACGTCGGCCGTCCGGCGCAACGCCGACTCGGTGGGCATCGGCCTGACCACCTTCGTCCCCGAGCTGCTCGACAACCCCGCCGACGCCGCGCTGCTGACGGCCCTGGGGGAGTACCCGCGCATCGTGGCCACCGCCGCCGAGCTGCGCGCGCCGCACCGCGTCGCCCACTACCTCGAGTCGCTGGCCGGGGTGTACCACCGCTGGTACGACACCCGCGAGTGCCGGGTCATGCCGATCGGCGACGAGCCGGTCACCGACGCCAACCGCACCCGCGCGTGGCTCAACGAGGCCACCCGGGTCGTGCTCGCCAACGGGCTCGGCCTGCTCGGCGTCAGCGCCCCGGAGCGGATGTAACTGTGTCGAGGAACGCGCACCCGGCCGGGCCGCGCCACGGTGACGTGCTGTCCGAGCACGCGCACGCCGCCGCGCCCGCCGACCCGAACGCGCTCGACGCCACGATCTGGCCGACCGGCGCGCAGCGTGTCGACGGCGTTGTGCACCTCGGCGGCGCGCCCGTTCCCGAGCTGGTGGCCGAGCACGGCACGCCCGCGCTGTTCCTGGACGAGGCCGACCTGCGCGCCCGCGCCCGCGCCTACGTCACGGCCTTCGACGGCGTCGACGTCTACTACGCCGGCAAGGCCTTCCTGTGCACCACGGTCGCCCGCTGGCTCGGCGACGAGGGTCTCGGGCTGGACGTCTGCACCGGTGGTGAGCTCGCCGTGGCGCTGGCGGCACGATTCCCGACCGAGCGCATCGGCCTGCACGGCAACAACAAATCGCTCGGCGAACTGGAGCGGGCGGTGGACGCCGGTGTCGGGCAGGTCATCGTCGACTCCTTCGACGAGATCGAGCGGCTCGCCGCGGTGGCCGAGCGGGCCGGCGTCCGGCAGCGCGTGCTCGTCCGGGTCACTGTCGGCGTCGAGGCGCACACGCACGAATTCATCGCCACCGCTCACGAGGACCAGAAGTTCGGCTTCTCGCTGCGCGACGGCGCTGCGCTGCGTGCGGTCGAGGCCGTGCTCGCGCAACCCGCGCTGGACCTCGCCGGCCTGCACTCGCACATCGGCTCGCAGATCTTCGAGACCTCGGGCTTCGAGGTCGCCGCGCACCGCGTGGTCGGCCTGGCCGCGACGATCCGGGACACGCACGGGGTCGAGGTGGACGAGATCAACCTCGGCGGCGGCCTCGGCATCGCGTACGTGACCGGCGACGACCCCGAGGCGCCGAAGCTCACCCTGGAACGGCTGACCGGCATCGTCGAGCGCGAGTGCCGCTCGGTGGGCATGCGCACCCCGCGCCTCGCGGTCGAACCGGGCCGCGCGATTGTCGGTCCCAGCGGGGTCACCGTCTACGAGGTGGGGACGGTCAAGGACGTCACGCTCGACGGCGGTCTGACGCGGCGCTACGTCTCCGTCGACGGCGGCATGAGCGACAACATCCGCACCGCGCTCTACGACGCCGACTACACCTGCACGATCGCCAACCGGGCCTCGACCGTGCCGCCGCGGTTGTCCCGCGTCGTCGGCAAGCACTGCGAGAGCGGCGATGTCGTCGTGCGCGACACCTGGTTGCCCGGCGACGTCCGCCCGGGCGACCTGATCGCGGTGGCCGCCACCGGCGCCTACTGCCGCAGCATGGCCAGCAACTACAACCATGTCCCGCGACCGCCCGTGGTGGCGGTGCGCGACGGCGCCTCCCTGGTGCTCGTCCGCCGTGAGACCGAGGACGACCTGCTGCGCCTCGACGCCGGGCTCGTGTCGTCGGTGGTGGCTTCGTGAGTGGCATCGTGAACGAACCGCTGCGCGTCGGGCTGCTGGGCTGTGGCGTCGTGGGGTCGCAGGTGGTGCGGCTGCTGCACGAGCAGGCCGGTGAACTCGCGCAGCGCGTCGGGGCGCCGCTGGAACTCGCGGGCGTCGCCGTGCGCCGTCCCGGACGGCACACCGACATCGATCCCGCCGTGCTGACCACGGACGCCGAGGCGCTGGTGGCCCGCGACGACGTCGACATCGTCGTCGAGGTCATCGGCGGCATCGAGCCGGCGCGTGGCCTGCTGCTGGCTGCGCTCGAGGGCGGCAAGAGTGTGGTGACCGCCAACAAGGCGCTGCTCGCCGACGACGGCGCCACGCTGCACGACGCCGCCGCGCGGGCCGGCGTCGATCTCTACTACGAGGCCTCGGTCGCGGGCGCCATTCCGTTGCTGCGCCCGCTGCGTGAGTCACTGGCCGGCGACCGCATCACGCGCGTCATGGGCATCGTCAACGGCACCACGAACTTCATTCTGTCGCGGATGGACGCCACCGGCGCCGGCTTCGACGAGGCGCTCGCCGAGGCCACCGCGCTGGGTTACGCCGAGGCCGATCCCACCGCCGACGTCGACGGCTACGACGCCGCCGCCAAGGCCGCGATCCTCGCCGGCCTCGCCTTCCACACCCGCGTCACGATGTCCGACGTCTACCGCGAGGGCATCGGAGACGTCACCGCGGCCGACATCGCCAGCGCCCGCGCCATGGACTCCACGGTCAAGCTGCTCGCGATCTGCGAACGCACGGTCGGGGCCGACGGCCAGGAGCAGGTCGCCGTCCGCGCCCACCCGGCCATGATCCCGCGCTCGCACCCGCTGGCTGGGGTCGGCGATGCCTACAACGCCGTGTTCGTCGAGGCCGAAGCCGCAGGGTCGCTGATGTTCTACGGCCAGGGCGCCGGTGGTGCCCCGACGGCCAGCGCGGTGCTGGGCGATCTCGTGGCCGTCGCGCGCCACCGCATCAGCGGCAGCCGCGGCGCCGGCGAGAGCGCCTACGCCGACCTGCCCGTCCAGAGCATGGGAGACACCGTCACCCGCTACCACGTGGCCCTCGACGTCGCGGATCAGCCGGGCGTGCTGGCGAGCGTCGCGAGCGCCTTCGCCGCCGAAGGCGTCAGCATCAAGACCGTCCGGCAGGAGGGTCGTGGCGACGCCGCCACGCTGGTGCTCGTGACCCACGCCGCCACCGACGCTGCCCTGGGCCGCACCGTCGAGAAGCTGGCCGGCATGTCGCTGGTCGCGCGGTCGGCCAGCGTCATGCGCGTCGAGGGCGTGGCGGGTGAGTGACATGACGCTGACGCACTGGCCGGGCCTCATCGAGGGATACCGGGACCGCCTGCCGGTCACCGCCGACACGCCCGTCGTCACCCTGTACGAGGGCAACACCCCGTTGATGCCGGCCACGGTGCTGTCCGAGCTCACCGGTTGCGAGGTCTATCTCAAGGTCGAGGGTGCCAACCCGACAGGGTCGTTCAAGGACCGCGGCATGACCATGGCGATCTCGAAGGCCGCCGAGGAGGGCGCGCAGGCGGTCATCTGCGCCTCGACCGGCAACACATCGGCCAGCGCCGCCGCCTACGCCGTGCGCGCGGGCATGACCTGTGCCGTGCTGGTGCCGCAGGGCAAGATCGCGCTCGGCAAGATGGCGCAGGCCCTCGTGCACGGCGCGACTCTGCTGCAGGTCGACGGCAACTTCGACGACTGCCTCGAACTCGCGCAGAAGCTCGCCGTCGACTACCCGGTCTCGCTGGTGAACTCCGTCAACAGGTACCGGTTGCAGGGGCAGAAGACCGCCGCCTTCGAGATCTGTGACGTCCTGGGACGCGCGCCCGACGTCCACTGCATCCCCGTGGGCAACGCCGGCAACATCACCGCCTACTGGATGGGCTACCGGGAGTACGCCGCGGACGGCATTGTCGACGCGACTCCGCGGATGTTCGGCTTCCAGGCCGCGGGTGCCGCGCCCATCGTGCTCGGGGCTCCCGTCGCGCGCCCGACGACGATCGCCACCGCCATCCGCATCGGCAACCCGGCCTCGTGGACGTTCGCCGAGCAGGCCCGGGACGAGTCGCACGGCTTGATCGACGCCGTCACCGACCGGCAGATCCTGCAGGCCTACCGGCTCGTCGCGCGCAGCGAGGCTGTCTTCGTCGAGCCGGCCTCCGCCGCCAGCGTCGCGGGGTTGCTCGCCACCGCCGCCGACGGCCGGCTGGCGAAGGGTTCGACCGTCGTGTGCACCGTCACCGGCAACGGTCTCAAGGACCCGGAGTGGGCGATCTCCGGCGCGCCGAAACCGATCACAGTGCCCGTCGACGCGCACCAGGCCGCTCACCACCTCGGGCTGGCATGACCGAGGCCTTCATCGGGCACGCAGTCACCGTCCGGGTGCCGGCCACCAGCGCCAATCTCGGCCCGGGGTTCGACGCCCTGGGCCTCGCGCTCGGCCTGTACGACGACGTCACCGCGCGCATCGTGCCGGCCGGGCTCAGCGTCGAGGTCGAGGGCGAGGGTGCCGCCACCGGCCTGCGGGTGGCGCGGGACGAGTCGCACCTCGTCATCAGCTCCATGCGCCGCGCGTTCGAACACATGCAGGTCACGCCGCCCGGGCTCGAGCTGCATTGCGCCAACCGCATTCCGCACGGCCGCGGCCTGGGTTCGTCCGCAGCGGCGATCGTCGCCGGCCTGGTGTTGGCCCGCGCCCTGGTGGTGGACGGGACCGGCCGGTTCGGCGAGGCGGACCTGCTCGACCTCGCCACCCGGATCGAGGGGCATCCGGACAACGTCGCGCCCTGCCTGCTCGGCGGCCTGACCATCGCCTGGTGCGGGCCGGACGGGACGCGGGCGATGCGCCGTGACCCGGACCCGGTGATCGTGCCCGTCGTGCTGGTGCCGCCGTTCACCGCCTCGACCGAGATCGCCCGCGGTCTGCTGCCGACCACCGTGTCGCACGCCGACGCCGCGTTCACCGCCGGACGCTCCGCGCTGCTCGTCGCCGCCCTGACCGGCACCCCACAGGCGCTGTTCGACGCGACCGAGGACCGGCTGCACCAGGCCTATCGGGCGCCGGCCATGGCCGACAGCTGGCGGTTGCTGACACAGCTGCGCCAGGACGGGTTGCCGGCGGTCATCTCCGGCGCCGGACCGACGGTGCTCGTTCCGGCTCGAGGTCAGGTGGAGGCCGAGGCGGTTCTCGCCGCTGCGCCCGAGTACTGGTCGGCGTGGGCGCTGCCCGTCGACACCGCAGGCGCGCAGCTCGTGTCCACGCCCGAAGCCTGAGCGACCGCGTCCGAACCGTCCGGCTCCGGGAACACGCCGGGCACCTCTGGTGTTGCTGGCCGTAGAGCGAGCGTCTAGGCTCGTGCTCGTCAGGCCGGAGCTCGAGGCCCATCCCGCCCGCCAACCAGCGCAGCGCGACACAGCCGTAAGGCTCCACACCCCGCGTCCTCGGAATCAGGTGATTCCGACAGCGACCGGGCTGGCTCTCTCCACAATTCCGGCTTCTCCGCCGGACTTCCGGATCGCGCGAACAGCTTGCGATCCGCGGCAATCGGTTGTCGGCGCAGGCCATGCCCCGACGATCACCCTCGGAAGGATCCGATCCACGTGACCGAAACTCACGAGCAGTCTGCGCCTGCCGCCGGCGCGCCGGATGGCGCGACAGCTGAGCAGCGCTCTGCGGGCGGCGCCGGCACCGGCCGCGCTACCAAACGGGGTTCGCTCTCGTCGATGCTGCTGCCGCAGTTGCAGCAGATCGCGGGCGGCCTCGGCATCAGCACCACCAGAATGAAGAAGAGCGACCTCATCGCCGCGATCCAGGCCGCACAGGGCGGCGGGGGCGCCCCGGCGTCAGCTCCGTCCGCCACTAGCGCCAACGCCGCCAGCGCCGGCACCGCCGCCAACGGCGCGAACGGGACGAACGCCGGCATCGAGGAGCGCCCCGCTCGCGCCCAGCGCACCCGACGCTCCGGCGCCGCCCCGGCGTCCACCGACAACCACGACGCAGAACCGGCCGGTGCCGTCAGCGCCAGCGGTGCGGAGCCCGCGGGCGCGGCGGCCGGTTCGCAGAACGGCAACCCCGATCGCCGTGACGACCACCAGCGGGACGACCGGCAGCAGGACGACCACCCGCGTGACGAAGACCAGCGTGGCGGCCAGCAGCGCGACCGCCAGCGCACCCGCAACCAGGGCGACGCCGGCCAGCGCACCGACCAGACCGCGCGCGAGGATCGTCAGCAGCCCAACCAGACCGCGCGCGAGGACCGCCAGCCGGCGAACAGCCAGGGCGGCCAGAACAGCCAGGGCGGCCAGAACAGCCAGGGCGGCCAGAACAGCCAGGGCGGCCAGGGCGGCCAGAACAGCCAGTTCGACGACGACGGCGAGGGCGGGAGCCGCCGCCGCGGCCGTCGCTACCGTGACCGCCGCAATCGCAACCGTGACCGGCAGGGCGCTCCGACCGGGCAGGCTGAGGTCCGGGGCAACGATCCCGAACCGACTGTCAGTGACGACGACGTTCTCATCCCCGTCGCCGGCGTGGTCGACGCCCAGGAGGAGAAGAACAACTGGTTCATCCGGGTCGGTGGCTACTTCGCGACCAGCGACGACGTCTACATCTCCAACTCGATCGTGCGTCGCTACGGCCTTCGCCGCGGTGACGCCGTCACGGGTGCCGTCCGCCAGCCGCGGGAGGGGGAACGGCGCGAGAAGTACAACCCGCTCGTCCGTCTCGACAGCGTCAACGGCGACCTGCCCGACAAGGCGCGGAACCGGGTCGAGTTCACCAAGCTGACCCCGCTGTACCCGCAGGAGCGGCTGCGTCTCGAGACCGAGCCGCACATTCTCACCACCCGCGTCATAGACCTCGTCATGCCGATGGGCAAGGGCCAGCGCGCGCTGATCGTGTCGCCGCCGAAGGCGGGCAAGACGATGGTGCTGCAGGCCATCGCCAACGCGATCGCGATCAACAACCCCGAAGCGCACCTCATGGTCGTGCTCGTCGACGAGCGGCCCGAAGAGGTCACCGACATGCAACGGTCGGTCAAGGGCGAGGTCATCGCCTCGACCTTCGACCGCCGCCCTCAGGACCACATCACCGTCGCGGAGTTGTCCATCGAGCGCGCCAAGCGGTTGGTTGAGATGGGCCACGACGTCGTCGTGCTGCTCGACTCGATCACCCGGCTGGGCCGTGCCTACAACCTCGGCGCCCCGGCCAGCGGTCGCATCCTGTCCGGCGGTGTCGACTCGACCGCGCTGTACCAGCCGAAGCGCTTCCTCGGCGCGGCGCGCAACATCGAGAACGGTGGCTCGCTGACCATCATCGCCACCGCTCTTGTCGAGACCGGTTCGGCCGGCGACACCGTCTTCTTCGAGGAATACAAGGGCACCGGCAACGCCGAGCTCAAGCTCGACCGCAAGATCGCCGACAAGCGGATCTTCCCGGCCATCGACGTCGACCAGTCCTCGACCCGCAAGGAAGAGATCCTGCTGTCGCCGGACGAGCTGGCCGTCACGATCAAGCTGCGGCGCGTGCTGCACGCCCTCGAACCGCAGCAGGCCATCGAGCTGCTGCTGGACCGGTTGCGCAAGACGCGGACGAACATCGAGTTCCTGATGACCATCGCGAAGACGACACCCGGGCAGGACTGACCGCCCACCGCCGGAGCATCACGGAGGCCGCCGCCGCACCCCGCGCCGGTGGCCTTCGTGCACCCGTGCGGTGAACTCGGGACGACCCCCGCGAAAAACTCATGGTTGACCGAGTGGCCGTCGACACACTTACATGTGGTGGTCAGGCCGCTATGCCCGACGTGCGTGCTCCGCTGTGACCGGTGAGGAGACCTACACGCCCGCCGGGAATGCCGTGAGGTGCCGTTCGCGCGACACCCGTACCCGGTGCGGTCCACTCCAACCGGTCGCGAAGGACGGTCCTCCATGGCCGCAGTCAGTTACGTCCACGCCTACTGCCAGTACCCGGGCAACCCCACCCCCTCCATCAACGACCTGAACCTCGACATCCAGGACGGCGAGTTCATGGTCCTGGTCGGCCCGTCCGGGTCCGGCAAGTCGACGGCCCTGCGCATGCTCGCCGGCCTCGAGGAGGTCAGCAAGGGCGAGATCCACATCAACGGCACCGATGTCGCACGCAAGGCTCCGAAGGACCGCGACATCGCCATGGTTTTCCAGTCCTACGCGCTGTACCCGCACATGAGCGTCGCCGAGAACATGGGCTTCGCCCTCAAGCTGGCCGGCGTCAGCAAGGAGGAGCGGCAGAAGAAGGTGCTCGAGGCGGCGAAGATCCTCAACCTCGAGGACTACCTCGAGCGCAAGCCGAAGGCGCTGTCCGGTGGCCAGCGCCAGCGTGTCGCGATGGGTCGCGCGATCGTGCGCGAACCGGCCGTGTTCCTCATGGACGAGCCGCTGTCCAACCTGGACGCCAAGCTGCGCGTCGAGACCCGCTCGAGCATCGCGCAGCTCCAGGCCCGGCTCGGCACGACCACGCTGTACGTGACGCACGACCAGGTCGAGGCCATGACGATGGGACACCGGGTCGCGATCCTCAAGGAGGGTGGCTACCTGCAGCAGGTCGACACCCCGCGCAACCTCTACGAGCGTCCGATCAACGCCTTCGTTGCCGGCTTCATCGGCTCGCCCGCGATGAACCTGCGCCTGGCGAAACTCGTCGAGGGCGGCGCGAAGCTGGGCAACATCACGCTGCCGATCCAGGCCGACGCCTACCAGGCGGCCAAGGCGGCCGGCCTGGACGAAATCACGCTGGGCGTGCGTCCGGAGTCGTTCACCGCCTACGACGCCGCCGCGCCGAACACCGCGGAGGGCCTCAAGATCGAGGTGAAGCTCGTCGAGGAGCTCGGCGCCGACGCCTACGTCTACGGCAACCTGGTCGGCGACGACGCGGGCAGCAAGCACTACGTCGTGCGTTTCGACGGACGCGTTCCCCCGCACATCGGGGAGACCATCTCGGTCAACGTGCGTACCGCCGAGGAGCACGTGTTCCACCCCGAGACGGGCGAACGGCTCGGCTGAACCACCGAACGGCAGCAGCCGGCGGCGCGCCTGCGCCGCCGGCTGCGTCGTTCCCGCCCCGTGCGAAGGTCGTAGTCGTGATCACGAGGACGAGCACCAGGCTTGCCGACGGCCGCGAGCTGATCTACTTCGACGAGTCGCCGCGCACCCGCGACATGGTCGACACGCGGGACCTGCCGGTCACGCACGTCGCGTCGGAGGCCCGCTACGACCCGGTCCTGCGCGAATGGGTCGTGCTGGCCTCGCACCGGCAGGGACGCACTTATCTGCCGCCCGACGACGAGTGCCCGCTGTGCCCGAGCACCGACGAGCGGGCCACCGAAGTGCCGGCGCACGACTACGACGTCGTCGCGTTCGAGAACCGCTTCCCGTCCCTGGCCGTCGGCGTGCCCGATGTTCCGGCGCTGGTGGACGGCGAGCCGTTGCTCGCGCGGCAACCTGGCGTGGGGCGGTGCGAGGTGGTCGTGTTCAGCAGTGACCACGCGGCGTCGTTCAAGGATCTGACGCCGCAGCGGGTGCGCACGGTGGTCGACGTCTGGGCCGACCGCACCGCCGCGCTCGCTGCCGTACCCGGGGTGGAGCAGGTGTTCCCGTTCGAGAACCGCGGCGCCGAAATCGGCGTGACGCTGAGCCACCCGCACGGGCAGATCTACGGCTATCCGTTCGTCACGCCACGCACCGAGCGCATGCTCGACAGCGCACGCGCCCACCGTGAACGCACCGGTGGCAACCTGTTCGCCGACGTGCTCGCCGCGGAGCAGCGGGCCGGGGTGCGCGTGGTCCGGCGCAGCGATCACTGGACGGCGTTCGTGCCGGCGACGGCGCACTGGCCGTTCGAGGTGCACCTGTACCCGAACCGGCAGCGGGCCGACGTCACCGAGCTGACCGATGCCGAACGCGACGACTTCGCGACGGTGTACCTGGACGTGCTGACCCGCCTGGACGGCGTCTTCGACCTCGTCATGCCGTACATCGCGGCGTGGTACCAGGCGCCGGTGCGGCGCGACCGCGATCTCGCCTACCTGCATCTGCAACTGTTCTCGATCCGTCGCGCGCCCGGCAAGCTGAAGTACCTCGCCGGGTCCGAGTCGGCGATGGGCGTATTCGTCAACGACGTCGCCCCCGAGCGCAGCGCCGAACTGCTGCGCAACGCGCTATGAGCGCGCATAACCCTGTCGTCTCCTGGCGAGCCCCGGGGCGGGTCAACGTCATCGGCGAGCACACCGACTACAACGGCGGTTACGTGCTGCCCATCGCCCTGCCGCTCGGGGTCACCGCGACGGTGACACCGACGGCGGACGGAAACGTGCAGGTCTCGAGCAGCGCCGAGGACGCGCCGGTCGGGTTCGGGGTCACCGGCCTGCATCCCGGCGACGTCGAGGGCTGGGCGGCGTACCCGGCCGGCGTCGTGTGGGCGCTCGGCGAGCGCGGCGCGTCCGTCCCCGGCGCCCGCATCGAGGTGGACGGCGACGTGCCCGCGGGAGCCGGGCTCTCGTCGTCGGCCGCCCTGGAGTGCGCGGTCGCGACGGCGTTGAACGACGCGTTCGAGTTGGGGCTCGACGTCGACGATCTGATCGCGGTCGCACGCCGGGCCGAGAACGACTTCGTCGGTGTACCGACTGGTTCGCTCGACCAGAGTGCGTCGATGCTGTGTGCGGAGGGGTCCGCGCTCCTGCTCGACTGCCGCTCGGGTGAGCACCGCCAGGTGCCTTTCGACCTGTCGGCGGCGGAGCTGGTGCTGCTGGTGATCGACACCAGCGCGCCGCACCGCCTTGTCGACGGCGAGTACGCCGCCCGCCGCCACGACTGCGAGACGGCGTCACGCGAGCTGGGGGTCGACGCGCTGCGCGACGTCGCCGCTACCGACCTGGACGCCGCCCTCGCCCGGCTGACGAGCGAGCGGTTGCGACGGCGGGTGCGGCACGTCGTCACCGAGAACGCCCGCGTGCTCGCCACCGTGACGTTGCTGGAGCAGGGGCTGGACGCGCCGGTGCTGGGCGGCCTGCTCACGGCGTCGCACACCTCGCTGCGCGACGACTACGAGGTGTCGAGCCGCGAGCTGGACCTCGCCGTCGACGCCGCCCTGGACGCCGGCGCGCACGGCGCCCGAATGACCGGCGGCGGTTTCGGCGGCTCGGCCATCGCGCTCGTCGACGAGGCGTCCGCCGACGCCGTCGGTGACGCCGTCCGGGACGTTTTCGCGGCCGCTCGCCTGACCGCCCCACGGGTGTTCCCCGCCGTTCCCAGCCGCGGCGCGCACCGGCTCTGACGACACGGCGCTCCCGGTCGCTGACGACACGGCGCTCGTGGTCTGTGACGACAAAAGGACGTGCGCGCACGCGCCGTGCGGTGGAAGGGTCGGCACATGTCCTTCGCCCCGCCGCCGCGCCCCTACCCGCCCGACCGCTACACCGGCGAGACCGGCGAGGTCACGGCCTGGGTGCGGCGTGACGACGCACCCCACGACATCGAGTTCGGCGCCGGCGGCAGCGCCGACTACCTCGCCACGGGCGTGGCCTCGGGGGGTGACTACGGGCTGTACCGCTGGAACATGGGCAGCGCGCCGGCCGGGCCGTCCGAACATTTCCACCGCTCGCTGTCGGAGTCGTTCTTCGTCCTCGACGGCAGCGTCCGGGTGTTCGACGGCAAGGAATGGGTGGACATGGCCCGCGGAGACTTCTGCTTCGTGCCGGCGGGGGGCGTGCACGGGTTCCGCAACGAGTCGGGCGCACCGGCCTCGATGCTGATCCTGTTCGCCCCCGGCGCTCCCCGCGAGCGGTACTTCGAGGGCCTCGCCGAGCGGGCGGCGATGGACGAGAAGCCCACTGCCGACGAGATGGCCGAGTTCTACCGCGTGCACGACACGTTCTGGGTCTGATTCCGGCGCGCTCGACGGTCGGCGGATGTCGGTGGCCGCGTATACCGTTCCAGCCGTGTCGCGCCTGACCGCCCGTCCGGAGTGGGGGTTCTTCCGCGCACTCGTGCAGGCCGACCGCCGGTTGGGCGCAGTGTGGTTCGGGCTGCTGGCGCTGCAGGGCCTGTTGCCCACCGTGTTCGCCGTCGCGACCGGCTCGCTCGTGGGAGACATCGCTTCCGAACGCAGTCTCACGACGTCGCTGGCCGTCGTGGGCGCGGTCTTCGTCGCGCTGCAGGTCATCGCCCCCGTGCAGTCCGCAGTCAGCGCCAACCTGGGCACCCGCACGTCGGCGTGGCTGTTCGACCGGCTCGTCGAGGCGTGCACCGACCCGCCGGGGCTGCGCCACCTCGAGGACCCTGACCTCGCCGACGACCTCACGGTCGCCCGCGACTTCGAGCTCGGCATGACCGCGCCGCCGATGAACGTCAACGTCGACTTCATCGCCGGGTCGCTCGGCCAGATGGTGGCCGGGGTCGTCGCGGTGGTGGCTCTCGTCGCCTGCGGTTGGTGGGCCCCGCTGCTGGTCGGTGGCGCCTGGATCTCGACCCACTACCTGCTGCGCGAGAGCGGGGTCTGGCGGGACCGGAACACCCCGGAGGTGCGCACCGCGCAGCGCGACGCCGAGTACGCCTATCGTCTCGCCGTCGACCCGCCGTCGGCCAAGGAGGTCCGGATCTTCGGGCTGGCCGACTGGACGGTCGAACGGTTCGGCGCGCGACGCCGCAGGCTCTACGACCTGCAGTACGCCGCGACGCGGCTGCGCGAGCGGCCCATGCTGCTGGCCCTGCTCGTGGTCGGCGGCGCGAATGCGCTGTTCTTCTGGTTGCTGTCCCGGCAGGGCCTGCCCCTGAACCGCACCGTCACGTACGCCCAGCTCGCGGTGGCGGCCAGCTCCATCGCCTTCGGCGGTCTGAGCTGGGCCATGGACGGCGCCGCTGCCCCGGTGGCGGCTGTGCGACGACTGGGGCCCGCCATGGCCTCGCTCGGCACCCTGGTCGCCGGCGCCGGCCGTACCCCACCCCGGGGCGCGCCGGCGGTCGCGCTGCGTGGCGTCCGGTTCACCTATCCCCGCGCGACGCGGCCGGTCTTCGACAGCCTGGATCTCGACCTGCGGGCGGGGGAGTCGCTGGCCATCGTCGGGCAGAACGGCGCGGGCAAGACGACCCTGGCCAAGTTGCTGTGCCGGCTCTACGAACCGGACGCCGGCACCATCACCGTCGACGACGCACTGCTGACGGATCTCGACCCGCGCGCGTGGCGGGAGCGCGTCACCGCCGTGTTCCAGGACTTCGTCCGTTTCGAGCTGTCGTTGCGGGACAACGTCGACCCCGGTCACGACGCCGACGACGAGCAGGTGCGGGCCGCGCTGCGCGACGCGGGTGCCGACGACCTCGCCGACCTGACCACTCCGCTGTCCAAGAGCTATCGCGGCGGCACCGATCTGTCCGGGGGCCAGTGGCAGCGCGTGGCCCTGGCCCGGGCGCTGTGTGCGGTGCGGCGAGGGGCGGGCCTGGTGCTGCTCGACGAGCCGACCGCGCAGCTCGACGTGCGCGGCGAGGCCGAGATCTTCGGCCGCATCCTCACGGCCACCCGGGACGTCACCACCGTGCTCGTCTCGCACCGGTTCTCGACGGTCCGGCACGCCGACCGCATCTGCGTGCTCGAGCACGGACGGGTGATCGAGCTCGGCACGCATGACGAGCTGATGGCCCACGGTGGTCGCTACCGGACGATGTTCGACCTGCAGGCCGAGCGATTCGGCCCCGGCATCGAGGACGACGACACGGTGAGCCTGGACCCGGCATGAACGACGACCTGCCCCCGGCGCTGCCGTCCATGATGCGGATGATGCGGCTGGGCTACGACAACGAACCAGGCCTGCTGATCGCGTCGTTCGCCCTGACCCTGCTCGCGGCGCTGCCCGACGCGCTCATCGCGTTATGGCTCAAGTTGTTGGGCAACGGCGTGCAGAACCACGACCGCACCGAATTGCTGCTGGCCGGCCTCGGGCTGGGCCTGTCGACGACGGCGACCTGGCTGTTGCGGGTGCTCAGCGTCCGGGTGCAGCGCCGCTTCCGTGACCGCGTCTCCATCGCGTTGGAGTCGCACATCGCACGGCTGCAGGCCGGTATCTCGACCATCGCCCACCAGGAACGTCCCGAGCTGCTCGACCGGCTGTCGGTGCTGCGCAACCAGGTCTTCGTGCTCGACCACATGTACCTGTCGCTGCTCACGACGGCCAGCTGGCTGCTGCGACTCGGCGTCACCGTCGGACTGCTTGTGAGCGTGCACCCCGCGCTCGCCCTCGTCGCGGTCTTCGCAGTGCCGACCGTGCTGACCTCGAGCTGGCGTCCGGCCGTCGAGCGCGCAGCCGAGGAGTCCGCCGCCCCCGACATGCGGCTGGCCCGGCACCTGTTCGAGACGCTCACCGCGGCCGCGCCGGGCAAGGAGATCAGAGTCACCGGGACGGGTGCGTTGCTGGCCCGGATGCGGCACGACGCGGCGGAGCGGTGGTATGCCCCGGTCGCCGCAGCCCGGTGGCGCAGCGCGATCTGGCACACCGCCGGGTGGACGGTCTTCGGACTGGCCTACGTCGGCGCGATCGTGTTCGCGGCCGAGGGGTTGCACCGCCCGGCCGGCGACGTGCTGCTCGTCGTGGCCGCCGGCTCGCGCCTCTCGTCCTACATCGCGCAGACCGTGTCGGAGATCGGCTTCCTGCGCGGCATCTGGCTCGACGGCTCGAAGCGGTTGGTGTGGCTGGAGCGCTACGCCGAGGCCGCCGTGGCCGGTGCGGACCTCCCCGCGCCGGACGAGCTCGCCGACAGCATCGCCGTCGACAACGTCTCCTTCTCCTATCCGGGCACCGACCGGCTCGTGCTGCAGGACGTGTCGCTGCTGCTGCCGCACGGATCGGTGGTGGCGCTCGTGGGGGAGAACGGGGCCGGCAAGTCCACCCTGGTCAAGCTGCTCTGCAAGCTGTACGAGCCCACGGACGGTTCGATCACGGTCGACGGCGTGCCGCTGTCCCGCATCGACGCCGACCAGTGGCGCGCGCGGACGGCCGGCGCCTTCCAGGACTTCGCGCGCTTCGAGTTCAGCGCACGTCACTCGGTCGGACTGGGTGACCTGCCGCGGCTCGACGACGAACCGGCGGTCGCCGCCGCCGTGCAGCGTGCCGGCGCCCAGGACGTCGTCGAGCGGCTGGCGGGCGGCCTCGAAGCGCAGCTGGGGGCGAACTGGCCCGGCGGGGTCGACCTGTCGGTGGGGCAGTGGCAGAAGGTGGCGCTGGCCCGCGGTTTCATGCGCTCGGACCCGTTGCTCGTCGTGCTCGACGAGCCGACGTCCGCCCTGGACGCCGAGACCGAGCACGCGCTGTTCGAGCACTACGCGGCGGCACGGTCCGAGCGTGGCATCACCCTGCTCGTGTCGCACCGGTTCTCCACCGTCCGGATGGCCGACCTCATCGTGGTGCTCGACGGCGCGCGGGTCGCGGAGGTCGGCACCCACGACGAGCTCATGGCGCGCGGCGGGCCCTACCGCGAGCTGTACACGATCCAGGCCGCGTCCTACCGCTGAGCCGGCGAACCGCCCGCGCTCACCGCAGGACGAGCCAGCACGCGCGGTAGGGCGCCAGCCACACGTTCCCGTCGTCGCCGGGATGCATCCGCTGGCCGCTCAGCACGTCCTCCGCACCGAGCATCCCGTGCTCGGCGAGCCGCGCACCGGGCCAGGGGCGCCACTGCTCGGTGACGTTGAACAGCTCGAGCAGCCGGCCGAGCGGGTGGTCGCGCAGCACGCCCAGCACGCCGGGGTCGGACGCTTCGAGTACCTGCGCCTGCGTCGCGGCGTGCATCATCGGCAGCTCCGCGCGGGCCGTGACCAGGTGCCGCAGCCCCGTCCACAACCGGCCAGGCACACTGTCCGGGTTATGCCGGCGCGCCTGCGCCGCAGCGTCCATCCGAGGCCGGTGCGCCCAGCGGTTGTCCGCCGCGTGGCCGGGCTCGTCGGCCCAGTGCGCGTCGTTCGGCAGGCCGAGCTCGTCGCCCATCCAGAGCACGGGGACGCCGCCCCACCCGAGCACGATCGCGTGAGCCAGCAGGACACGGGCGACCGCGAGGTCGACCGCGGCCGCATCGCCGGCCGCCTCCGCCGCAGCCAGACCGGCCAGCGAGGCGGTCATGCCGCTGATGCGGCGGTCACCCGTCGCCGGGTTCTCCTGGAACACCAGGCCCTCGGCGAACGAGCCGGGGAAGCGTCCGTTGTAGAAGTCCGACAGGAACGCGCGGTGGCCGTGCCCGGACAGCCCGACAGCCGCGGCATCGGCATCGTCGACGGCCCAGCCGATGTCGTCGTGGCAGCGCAGGTAACAGATCCACGCCGTCGAGGTCGGCACCGTCGGCAGCTCCTGCAGGGCGCGGACGGCGAGCCGTACGTCGCGGGCGGCCAGCATCGACCACACCTGCACCATCAGCGTGTTGTGATACGCGAGGTCGCTGACCTTGCCGTGATGGTGGCCGCGGCCGAGGTACTGCACGAGATCGCCCGGGGCGACGATGGCTTCCGCCTTGAGCAGCATGGCCGGGCAGGCGATACGGATCAACGCCCGCAGTGCCTGCGCGATCTGGTGCACCTCGGGCTGGTTCTGGCAGTCGGTGCCGAGCCGCTTCCAGAGGAAGGCGATCGCGTCGAGGCGGAGCACCTCGACACCGCAGTTCGCGAGCCAGAGCACGATCTCGGCGTACTCGCCGAACACGTCGGGGTTGGCCCAGTTCATGTCCCACTGGAAGGAGTTGAAGCTCGTCCACACCCAGGCGTCGAGGTCGTCGTCCCAGGTGAAGTTGCCGGGTGCGAAGTCGGGGAACACCTCCGGCAGCGTGCGCTCGTAGGCGTCCGGTCCGCTGCGGTCGGCGAAGACGTGGAAGTAGTCGCGGTAGCGCGACTCGCCGGCACGGGCCCGGCGCGCCCACTCGTGTTCGTAGGCGACGTGATTGAGCACCAGGTCGAGAACCAGGCTGATGCCCTGCGCGCGCAGCGCGGCGGCCAGGGCGACGAGGTCGTCCACGGTGCCGAGGTCGGGCCGGACGCTGCGGTAGTCGGCGACCGCGTACCCGCCGTCGCTGTCACCGGCGCGGGGTGCGAGCAACGGCATCAGGTGCACGTACGTGACGCCGAGCTCGGCCAGGTACGGGATCTGCTCCTGCACTCCGGCCAAGGTGGAGCCCAGGCGGTCGGCGTAGGCGGCGTAGCCGAGCACGTCCGGTTGCTGGAACCAGTCCGGCGCCAGCTGCCGCTCCAGGTCGAGCCGGTGCAGACCGGCCGGGCGGGTCGCGTAGGTGCGCGCCGCGGCCTCCAGCAGGCGGGTCTCGAGCGCGACGGCCTGCTCGGCGGGGTAGAGCGCGCCCAGCGCCGAGCGCAGGTCGGGCCCCCACCTCTCGACCCGCAGCTGGAAGATCTCGCGCCGGTCGGCGGCCAGGGGTGCAAGCGCTTTCCGCGCGATGTCCGGCCGGGTCACGTGCTGATCGTCCCGGGCTCGGTGCGTGTTGTCCAAGCCCATCCGGGCCCGGGTTCTGACGCGGAATACCGCCCCTGGGGATGTGGTTGACGCGAACGTCCGGCCGGGAAACGAGGCAGCAGCCGCCGCGAGCGGTGTTTGGAGGCTGCCGGGCGCACCTGGCACACTGGACCGTCGGCGCGCGGCGCCGACGACGACCCGGTACCGGTTCACGCCACAGCAGGACGGCGACCCGGGACCACGACACAAGGGATCCACGAGAATCATGCGCGAAGGCATTCACCCGCAGTACGTGGTCACCGAGGTGACCTGCTCCTGCGGCAACACGTTCACCACCCGCAGCACGGCCAAGAGCGGGCATCTGCACGCCGAGGTCTGCTCGGCCTGCCACCCGTTCTACACGGGCAAGCAGAAGATCATGGACGTCGGCGGCCGCGTCGACAAGTTCGAGAAGCGCTACGGCAAGCGCGTCCGCTCGGGCAGCTAGTGACCTCGACGGCGCCCGTCCCTCTGGGGCGGGCGCCGTCGCCCGTTAACGCCCGCGCGCCTGGGGCGAGAGGTGCGTTAGGCGTCCAGTGGCGCGTATTTCGCACCACTGGAACAGGTGCCGCGCCACTCGACCGGCGCGGCTGATCATCGCGAGCAGAGCAGACGCGATCCGACGAGAGGACAAGGCGGATGACAGTCCCCGGACGCCTGCCTGAGCTGATCGCGGAGTACGCGGACGTCGAGCGGCAGCTGTCCGACCCGGCGGTACACACGGACCCGAACCGCGCGCGCACCCTCGGCCGACGCTTCGCCGAACTGGCACCTATCGTGGCGGCGTCGGCCGAGCTGGACGCTGTCCGCGGCGACCTCGGCGCAGCGCGCGAGTTCGCGGCCGAGGACCCGTCCTTCGTCGCCGAGGTCGAGTCGCTGACCGGGCGCATCGCCGGGCTCGAGGCCCGCCTCACCACGCTGCTGCTGCCCAAGGACCCGAACGACGGCAAGGACGTCATCCTCGAGATCAAGGCCGGCGAGGGCGGCGAGGAATCGGCGCTGTTCGCCGGGGACCTGCTGCGCATGTACCTGCGCTACGCCGAACGGCAGGGCTGGGGCGTCGAGGTGCTCGACGACGAGCCGACCGACCTCGGCGGCCGCAAGTCGGTGACCATCGCCGTCCGATCCCGCAAGGCCGAGAACGCGGTGTGGGCCAACCTGAAGTACGAGGGCGGCGTGCACCGTGTGCAGCGCGTGCCGGCCACCGAGTCGCAGGGACGCATCCACACCAGCGCCGCGGGCGTTCTCGTGCTGCCCGAAGCCGAGGACGTCGAGGTCCAGATCGACCCCAACGACCTGCGCATCGACGTCTACCGCTCATCCGGACCGGGCGGGCAGAGCGTCAACACCACCGACTCCGCAGTCCGCATCACCCACATCCCGACCGGCACGGTCGTGAGCATGCAGAACGAGAAGAGCCAACTGCAGAACCGCGAGGCGGGGCTTCGCGTGCTCCGCGCCCGGCTGCTGGCCCAGGCCCAGGACGAGGCGGACTCGGCGGCCAGCGATGCCCGCCGCCTGCAGGTGCGCACCGTGGACAGGTCCGAACGCGTGCGGACCTACAACTACCCCGAGAACCGCATCAGCGACCACCGCGTCGCTTACAAGGCGTACAACCTCGACCAGGTGCTGGACGGCGCGCTCGACGACGTCATCGCCGCCCTGCAGCACGCTGACACCGAAGCCCTGCTGGCCGGTACCGAGACCTGATCCGATGACCGACGTCCGTCTTCTGCTGCGCGACGCAGTGGAGGCCCTCGGCGACGCCGGCGTCGCCACCCCGCGCGTCGACGCCGAACTGCTGCTGGCCGCCGCGCTCGGCGTCCCCCGCAACGCGCTGCTCACCCGTGCCGACGTGCCGCCGCGGGCCGCCCGCACCTTCGCCGCGATGATCACCGAGCGCGCCGCGCGCCGCCCCCTGCAGCACATCACCGGCACCGCTCCGTTCCGGCACCTGCTGCTGGCCGTCGGGCCCGGGGTTTTCGTGCCGCGTCCCGAGACCGAGCTGCTCGTCGACGCCGTGCTGCCCCACCTGCTTCTCCTCGACGATCCGCAGGTCGTCGACCTGTGCTCCGGTTCCGGCGCGCTGGCCCTGGCGATCGCCCAGGAGGTGCCGGGCTCGCAGGTCGCCGCCGTCGAACGCAGCGTGTCGGCGCTGCGTTGGATGGCGCGCAACGCGGCCGGCACGGCGGTGCGCGTCATCGAGGGTGACGTCACCGATCCGGATTTGTTGGGCGCGCTGCACGGGCGCGCCGACGCCGTCGTCTGCAACCCGCCCTACGTGCCGTCCCGGACCGAGGTCGACCCCGAGGTGCGCGCCGACCCGGCCGAGGCCGTCTTCGCCGGACGGGACGGGCTCGAGCTCATGGCCGCGGTGATCGAACGGGCCGCTGACCTGCTGCGTCCCGGCGGGGTGTTCGCCGTCGAGCACGACGACACGCACGGCAGCGCTGTGCCCGCCCTGCTCGAGCTTGACGGACGGTGGCACGACATCGAGGCGCATCGCGACCTCGCCGGCCGGCCGCGCTTCGCGACAGCGACACGGCAGGGCTAGCGCGACAGCGACACGGCAGGGCTAGCGCGACAGCGGTGGGGATCTGAGCGGTCGGCCTGCGGGCGTCCACATCCACGTGCGGCAAGATGGCCGCCGTGGCCCTGCTCTTCCACTGCGGTGACCCGGACGTCCGTGAGGACGCGATCCGGACTGCGGCGCACAGCGTGCAGTCCGGCGAACTCGTGGTGCTGCCGACCGACACGGTCTACGGCATCGGCGCCGACGCCTTCGACTCCGTCGCCGTGGCCGACCTGCTGCGGGCCAAGGGCCGTGGCCGGGACATGCCGGTACCCGTGCTCGTGGGGTCGTGGAGCACGCTCGAGGGGCTCGTCACCGCCGTCGACGCCCGCACCCGCCGGTTGGTCGAGGCGTTCTGGCCCGGCGGCCTGACGCTGGTCGTGCGGCACGCGCCGTCGCTGTCCTGGGACCTCGGCGACGCCGATGGCACGGTGGCCATCCGCATGCCGCTGCACCCGGTCGCGATCGAACTGCTCGAGCAGACGGGGCCGATGGCGGTCTCCAGCGCGAACAAGTCCGGCCACCCGGCGGCGCAGACGGCCGCCGAGGCCCAGGCACAGCTCGGTGAGGACGTCGCGGTCTACCTCGAGGACGGGCCGGTCTCGGCCGGCATCGCTTCGACCATCGTCGATGTGACCGGCGCAAGGCCGCGCATCCTGCGAGCGGGCGCGCTCGGCATGGACGCGCTGCGCGAGGTGGTTCCCGACATCGTCGCCCCGGACGTGCCCCCGGCGAACACGGCCGGACCGGACGCACCGTCGCCCCCGGCGCGTCCCCGCCCGGCACCCGGTCGCGGGAGGTGAGCACGGCTCCATGAGGCACCCGAGCCTCGAGTACGTGCTCGTGGCATGCGTGGCCGCGATCGTCAGCTTCGTGCTGACCCCGGTCGCGCGCCGCATCGCCGTGCGCATCGGCGCCGTCGCGACCCCGCGCGATCGCGACGTGCACGCCGTCGCGATCCCGCGGATGGGCGGCGTGGCCGTGTTCGCCGGTTTCGCGCTGGCCATGTTCGTCGGCTCCCGGTTGCCGACCCTGAGCGAGGCCTTCGAG
This sequence comes from uncultured Actinomycetota bacterium, assembly GCA_963787985.1. Taxonomy (GTDB): domain Bacteria; phylum Actinomycetota; class Actinomycetes; order Mycobacteriales; family Jatrophihabitantaceae; genus Jatrophihabitans. The sequence goes on from CAWBEL010000004.1 coordinate 1,552,362, forward strand.
GTGGGGCCGGAGGTGCGCTGGCTCGTCGTGGCCGCCGCCATCGTCTGTGCCGTCGGCATTCTCGACGACATCTACGAGCTCGACTCGCTGACCAAGCTCGCCGGGCAGGCCCTGGCCGCCGGCGTGATGGTCACCCTCGGCGGCGTGCAGCTGACCTACCTGCCGTTCTTCGGCTCCGGCGCCACGCTGAGCCTCGGCAGCCTCGGCATCCCGGTCACGATCGGGCTGACCCTGCTGACCATCAACGCGATGAACTTCATCGATGGCCTCGACGGGCTGGCCGCCGGCGTCACCACCATTGCCGCGCTCGCCTTTTTCGTCTTCTCCTACCACCTGGGCAAGGACGGGTTCACCGCGTCCGCGTCCCCGCCGACCCTGCTGGCCGCGGCGCTCGCCGGCACGTGCATCGGGTTCCTGCCGCACAACTTCTATCCGGCGAAGATCTTCATGGGCGACTCGGGCTCGATGGTGGTCGGGCTGATCCTGGCGGCCTCCGCCACCACTGCCACCACCAACGTCGACCCGCAGGCGTTCAACAGCACCCTCGGCGTGCTCCCGGTGTTCCTGCCGCTGCTCATCCCCATCTCGGTGCTGGCTCTGCCCTTCGTCGACCTCATGCTCGCGGTGGTGCGCCGCGTACGCAGGGGGCGCTCGCCGTTCTCGCCGGACAAGCAGCACCTGCACCACCGGCTGCTCGAGATGGGCCACAGCCACCGGCGTGCGGTGCTCCTGCTGTACTTCTGGTCCGCCATCATCGCGTTCGCAGGCGTCGGATTGTCGTTCCAGCACGAACTGTGGCTCGTCGTCATCGGCCTCGCCGTGCTCGTCGTGATCGGCCTGGCGCTGTCCGTGGTTCCGACCCTGCGGGCCAGCCGGCGCGGGCGCGCGACAGGTCCGGCGACGAGGCACCCGGACCGCCCCACCACGCGCGTCTGACGGTGCGGACCAGTGCCGGACCAGTGCCGGACCAGTGCCCGACGTGACCAGACAACGTGGCGCCGGTGCGGTCCGCACGAAGCGCGCGGCCGCGATGTCACGGACAACCCCGGTTCGCGGGTATACCTCAGCGGCCGGTAAGCTCGTCCGCGAAGCCCCGCTGAAAAAGCCAGTGGAAACGGCACCAGCACGATCGGGCCGACCTGCTGGCGGTTCGGCCACGGTTTCGCGACGAACCCCCGACGAGACGCCCCGACGACCGAGACGCCCCGACCCCGAGGAGTTGCGCGTGACCTATCCAGGTCCGGACAGCGACGGCGCCTAGCCGTGGTTGCTGTTGCCCACTGATGGCTGCTGAGGCGCCGAGCTGGCAGAAGTTGCTCGGCATCGGAGCGGTCGTCGCGGTCACTCTGGTCGCGGGCATCCTGTTGGGCTTGCTCGTCGACTCGTTGGCCGGGACCACGCCGGTGTTCCTCTTCGTAGGACTGCTGGTCGGGCTCGCCGCCGCCGGGGCCTACGCCGTCACGACGTTTCGCCAGTACCTCAAGAACTGACCATCCACCAGACGCCCGACCGCCCTCGGACAAGGAAGAGAGCTCGACGTGGAGCCCGTCGTCTATACGCCGGTGTCCGCCGCAGCGAACCTGCGGCGGTCGACGATCATCGGCGTCGTCCTCGGCCTCGTGGCCATCGGGCTGGCGAGCCTCGCCGGCCACCCGCTGATGGGTGTGTTCGGGATCGTCGGCATCGCGCTGGGCGCCCTGAACAACCGGCTGCTGCAGAAGTCGGTGATCGCCTACGCGACCGCGGTGCAGTCCGGGGCGAAGGACGCGACCAAGGGTCGCTTCCGCGGCGGCGTGGTGACCCGGTTGGGCCTCGTCACCCTGCTGGCCATCGGACTGGCGTTACTCGTCCGGCCGGACGGGCTCGGCGTCATCGTCGGCCTCGCGGTCTTCCAGGTCTTGATGCTGGTCGGCGCTGCGGTTCCGGTTTTCCGTAGCCTCCGGCCGACGGCGTGACCCGGACGGGAGAGAAGGACACGTGAGCGTGCACACCACCACCCAGGCCCTCAACATCACGCCGGGCGAGCACATCGAGTGGAAGCTCGGCGGACTCACCCTCAACGGCGACACCATCACCGCCACGCTGATCGCGGGCGGCATCGTGCTGCTGCTCGGACTGCTGGTCGCGCGGCGGCCGAGTTCCGGCAAGCCGAGCAAGCTGCAGATCGCCACCGAGCTGGTCGTCCGGCAGGTCGAGGACCAGGTCGAGGGCGCGATGGGCGTGCGCACCGCGCCGTGGGTCGTGCCGTTCGCGTTCTCGCTGTTCATCTTCATCCTGATCGCGAACTGGCTGTCGATACTGCCGACCGGGCACCATCCCGAGTACGCGCCGCCGCCTGCCTCGGACGTGAACCTGACCTACGCGTTGGCGCTGATGGTCGTCGTGACGATGCACGTGACCGGCGTCAAGCGGCAGGGGCTGCACTACTACGCCCACATCTTCGAGAAGCCGCGGTTCCTGTTCCCGCTGCGGATCATCGAGGAGATCATCCGACCGGTCACGCTCGCCCTTCGTCTGTTCGGCAACATCTTCGCCGGCACGATCATGGTCGCGCTGCTCGCGGCGCTGCCGGCGTTCGTGTTGTGGTTGCCGCAGGTGTTGTGGAAGCTGTTCGACATGTTCATCGGACTGATTCAGGCCTTCATCTTCGGCCTGCTGACGGTCCTGTACCTCAGCTCGATCAAGCCCCACGACTCACATCAGGAGGCTGCGAACCACTGATTGCAGCCTTGATCGGTTCATGATCGTTTCCGTGTCCGCTCGCAACACCTGAACGCAGAAAGCAGGAAATTCTCCATGGCATCAACAGTGCACCAGACCGTCATCGCCGGCAGTCTGATCGGCGGTGGTCTCGCGCTCGGCGGCGGTGCGATCGGCGCTGGCATCGGTGACGGCATCGCCGGCAGCTCGCTGATTCAGGGCGTCGCCCGGCAGCCCGAGGCACAGGGGCAGCTGCAGACGCTGTTCTTCCTGACGGTCGGCCTGGTCGAGGCGGCGTACTTCATCAACCTCGCCTTCGCCGTTCTGTTCGTCTTCGTCCAGGGCACGAAGTAGTCAGTCGACCCACCGGACGGATTTCGATGTCACACGCCGACATTCAGGCCTCGGGGAACTTCCTCGTACCCAATGCGACCTTCATCGTCGAATTGGTGCTGTTCCTGATCGTCTTCGGAGTCGTCGCCAAGTTCGTGATACCTCGCATCCAGGGCGTCACGGCAGACCGCAGCCGGATGGTCGAGCAGCAGCGGCAGGACGCCGAGGAGGCCAAGCGACAGCTGGCCGCCGCGCAGAAGGTGTACCGGGACGCGCTGAGCGACGCCCGCGGCGAGGCCGCCCGCATCCGTGAGGCCGCCCGCACCGAGGCGCAGCGGACGATGGACGAGGCGCGGGCCGCCGCGCAGGAGGAGTCCGCGCGCATCGTCGCGCGCGGCGAGGAGCAGCTGGCCAGCCAGCGCACCGACATCGTCCGGTCGCTGCGGAACGAGATCGGCACGCTCGCCGTGGAGTTGTCGGAGAAGATCGTGGCCGAGCCGTTGGCGGACGATGCGGACGTGAGCACGACCGTCGAGTCGTTCCTGGCCGGCCTGGCCGCTGACGACCGAGCACGCACCGGGACCGAGTCATGATCAGTTACATCGCCGAGGTCGTCGCCTTCATCCTCATCATCGTGGTTCTCCTGCGGTGGCGACCCAACCTGCCGATCACGATCCCGACCATTCGCGCGGCGCTGGCCAAGCAGCAGGAGCTCATCGCCCAGCAGGTCGAGGAGGCCAAGGAAGCCAGGCAGCGTCTGGCCGAGGCCGAGCGCAAGTACCAGAACGGAGTCCACGAGGCGCGTACCGAAGCGGCGCAGATCCGCGAGAACGCGCGCGCCGAGGCGCAGCGCACTGTCGACGATCTGAGGACGTCGTCGCACGAGGAGTCCGAGCGGATCATCAACCGTGCGCAGGAGCAGCTGGCCATGCAGCGTTCGCACGTCGTGCGCGAACTCCGCGTCGAGATCGGCACGCTGGCCGTGGAACTCGCCGAGCACATCGTCGAGCAGCGACTGGCTGAGGAGAGCAGGGTGTCGGCGACAGTGGACGCATTTCTGACCGAGCTGGAGTCGGCGGAGCCACCTCAGAAGTCCACCGGGTCGAGGTCCTGATGCGGTCCGCCAGCCGTCAGGCCCTCGCGTCGCTGCGCGAGGCGCAGCAGTCGGCGATCGGCTCCCGGGTGTCGGCCGACAGGTTGAGCACCCTGGCCGAGCAGCTCTACGCAATCGCCGGCCTGCTGGTCGGCAATCCGCGGTTGCGCCGCGCGCTCGGCGACCCGGCCACGCATCGCGAGTCGCGGTCGAAGCTGCTCGAACAGCTGATCGAGGGCAAGGTCGACTCGACCGCGCTCGACATCGCCTCGTCCGCCGTCCAGCAGCGCTGGTCGTCGCCGTGGGACCTCTGCGACGCGCTCGAGTCGGCCGGTGACGACCTGCTGTTCGCCGCGGCCGAGAAGGGCAAGAACCTCGACCGGGTCGAGGACGAGCTGTTCCGCCTGGAGCGCATCCTGCAGGGCAACGGCGACCTGCTCGGCCTGCTCGACGAGCAGGGCGCCGACGCGAATCGCCGCATCACGCTGCTCGACGGGCTCATCGGCGACAAGGTCGGCGACACCACCCTCGCGCTGCTGCACCACGCGCTCACCAGCCAGCGCAAGCGCAGCATCCTCAAGGCGATCGACAACCTGCTCGACCAGGCGACGGCCCGCCAGGAGCGGTCCGTGGCCCGCGTGCTGTCGGCGGTCCCGTTGTCCGACGCCCAGGAGCAGCGGCTCGCCGAGGCCCTGAGCGAGATGTACGGGCGGGCCATCAGCGTCCGCACCGCCCTCGAGCCGTCGCTGCGCGGCGGGCTCGTCGTCCGCGTCGGCGACGAGGTCATCGATGGCAGCATCGCCACCCGGCTCGCCACCGCCCGCAACGCCCTGGCCGGCTGAGCCCGACCCACCTGCACCACTGAATCCCTGCACCACCGAGTTCCATGACCACATCGAGAACGACCCGAGATTGAGGACACCTCCATGGCAGAGCTGACCATCTCCGCCGACGAGATCCGTAGCGCTATCGAGAACTACGTCTCGTCCTACACGGCCGATGCCTCGCGCGAGGAGGTCGGCGTCGTCGCCGAGACCGGTGACGGCATCGCCCGCGTCGAGGGCCTGCCCAGCGCGATGACCAACGAGCTGCTGGAGTTCGAGAGCGGCACGCTCGGTATCGCGCTGAACCTCGACGTCCGCGACATCGGCACCGTCATCCTCGGTGACCCGTCCGGCATCGAGGAGGGCCAGGAGGTCAAGCGCACCGGCGACATCCTGTCCGTGCCGGTGGGCGATGCCTACCTCGGCCGCGTGGTCGACCCGCTCGGCCAGCCGATTGACGGGCAGGGCGAGATCGAGTCCGACGAGCGCCGCGCCCTCGAGCTGCAGGCGCCGACGGTGGTGCAGCGCCAGGAGGTCCGCGAGCCGCTGCTGACCGGCATCAAGGCCATCGACGCCATGACCGCCATCGGCCGCGGCCAGCGCCAGCTGATCATCGGTGACCGGCAGACCGGCAAGTCGACCGTCTGCCTGGACGCGATCATCAATCAGCGCGACAACTGGAAGACCGACGACCCGAAGAAGCAGGTGCGCTGCATCTACGTCGCGATCGGCCAGAAGGGTTCGACGATCGCCGCGGCCCGTGACACGCTCGACGAGGCGGGTGCGATGGAGTACACGACCATCGTCGCCGCCCCGGCGTCCGACTCGGCCGGCTTCAAGTACCTCGCGCCCTACACCGGCTCGGCCATCGGCCAGCACTGGATGTACCAGGGCAAGCACGTGCTCATCGTGTTCGACGACCTCACCAAGCAGGCCGAGGCCTACCGCACCGTGTCGCTGCTGCTGCGCCGCCCGCCGGGCCGCGAGGCCTACCCGGGTGACGTCTTCTACCTACACAGCCGGCTGCTCGAGCGTTGCGCGAAGCTGTCCGACGACCTCGGCGGCGGTTCGATGACCGGCCTGCCGATCATCGAGACCAAGGGCAACGACGTGTCGGCCTACATCCCGACCAACGTCATCTCGATCACCGACGGCCAGTGCTTCCTGGAGACGGACCTGTTCAACGCCGGCGTCCGGCCGGCGATCAACGTCGGCATCTCGGTCTCGCGCGTCGGCGGCTCGGCCCAGCCCAAGGCGATGCGTGCCGTCGCCGGCCGCCTGCGCGTGGACCTCGCCCAGTACCGCGAGCTCGAGGCGTTCGCCGCCTTCGGCTCCGACCTGGACAAGGCCAGCCAGCAGCAGCTGGCCCGCGGCAGCCGCCTGGTCGAGCTGCTGAAGCAGCCGGCCGCCTCCCCGTTCCCGGTCGGCCGCGAGATCGTCTCGGTCTGGGCCGGCACCTCCGGCCAGCTCGATGACGTCGACACCGGCGACATCCGGCGCTTCGAGGAAGAGTTCCTGGACTACATCCAGCACAACGACGCCGAGATGTTCGAGACCCTCGCCACGGCCAAGGGCTTCGACGACGAGTACGCCGACAAGCTGGAGTCGATGATCGGCGAGTTCAAGAAGCAGTTCCAGCCCGACGACGACTCCTCCAGCACCTCCGGCAGCTCGAGCAGCGACTCCAGTGACTCCAGTGACTCCGGCGACTCTGACGATTCCGACGACGACTCGAACGGGTCCGACGGCGCCACGGCGTCCGACGACTCGAAGGAGTCGGACGACTCGGACTCGGGCAACTGACGAGACTGACGAGATAGCTGATGGGAGCCCAACTTCGCGTCTACCGGCGCCGAATCCGTTCGGTCCAGTCGACGAAGAAGATCACCAAGGCGATGGAGCTCATCGCCGCCTCGCGCATCGCCAAGGCGCAGGCGCGCATGAACGCCGCCAAGCCCTACGCCAAGGAGATCCAGCGCGCGCTGGCGGCCCTGGGCGAGGACAAGACGCTGCAGAACCCGATGCTCAACGGCGTCGAGAACCCGCGGCGGGCCGGCATCCTGGTCATCACGAGCGACCGCGGCCTCGCCGGTGGTTACAACGCCAACGTGTTGCGGGCGGCGAACGAGCTGGCGCAGCGGCTCGAGGGCGACGGCAAGGAGGTCGAGCGCTACGTCATCGGACGCAAGGGCGTGGCCTTCTACCGCTTCCGCGGCATCGAGCTGGCCGGCGCGTGGACCGGCTTCTCCGAGCAGCCCAACTTCGGTGACGCCCGCGGCGCCACCGATGCCGTCGTCGCGGCCGTGGCGGCGACCTCCGAGGGCGAGGTCGAGGGCGGCGAGCGCGACGGCAAGCCGGGCATCGACGAGCTGTGGGTCGTCTACACCCGCTTCGTCAACTCGGTCAGCCAGACGCCCACCACCGTCCAGGTCTCGCCAGTCCAGGGCGACGACGGCGATGAGGACACCCTGGCCGAGGGCGGGGACGACGCGCAGGACGACAGCAGCGATCGGGACAAGAACTCCGACGGCAAGGACGGCGACGCCTCGGTGATCTACGAGTTCGAGCCCGAGCCGGCCCGGCTGATCTCGGCCATCCTGCCGCGCTACATCAGCTCGCGGATCTTCTCCGCGCTGCTCGAATCGGCCACGTCGGAATCGGCGGCCCGGCGGCGGGCCATGAAGTCGGCGAGCGACAACGCCACCGAACTGATCAAGACCTACACCCGTCTGGCCAACCAGGCCCGCCAGGCGGAGATCACTCAGGAGATCAGCGAGATCGTCGGCGGCGCCGACGCCCTCGCCTCATCCGGGAGCGACGAGTGAGCATCGCGGCGAGCGCAGCGAGCAAGCAGCAGAGCGAGGGCGCGTCGAGCGTTCCCGCGCAGAGCAGGAGGACACAGTGACCGCTGTCGAGGAGAAGCAGGACACCACCGGGACGGGTTCGTCCAAGGGACGCGTCGTCCGCGTGATCGGGCCGGTGGTCGACGTCGAGTTCGGGCGCGACAGCATGCCGCCGCTCAACCAGGCGCTGACCACCGAGATCGACCTCGGCGAGCTGTCCAAGACGCTCACCCTGGAAGTCGCCCAGCACATCGGCGACGACATGGTGCGTGCCATCGCCCTGCAGCCGACCGACGGTCTGGTCCGCGGCGCCGAGGTCACCGACACCGGCTCGCCGATCACCGTCCCCGTCGGCGACGTCACCAAGGGCCACGTGTTCAACGCCCTCGGCGAACCGCTGGACGTCAAGCCCAGCGAGCTCGAGGTCAAGGAGCGGTGGCCCATCCACCGCGACCCACCGGCCTTCGACCAGCTCGAGTCCAAGACCGAGCCGTTCTGGACCGGCATCAAGGTCATCGACCTGCTGACGCCGTACGTGGTCGGCGGCAAGATCGGCCTGTTCGGCGGTGCGGGCGTCGGCAAGACAGTGCTCATCCAGGAGATGATCTACCGTGTCGCCGAGAACTTCGGCGGCGTGTCGGTGTTCGCCGGGGTCGGTGAGCGCACCCGTGAGGGCAACGACCTCATCGCCGAGATGACCGAGTCCGGCGTCATCGAGAAGACCGCGCTGGTCTTCGGCCAGATGGACGAGCCGCCGGGCACCCGACTGCGGGTCGCGCTGTCGGCGCTGACGATGGCCGAGTACTTCCGCGACGTCCAGGGTCAGGACGTGCTGCTGTTCATCGACAACATCTTCCGGTTCACCCAGGCCGGGTCCGAGGTGTCGACGCTGCTCGGCCGCATGCCGTCAGCCGTGGGTTACCAGCCCACGCTGGCCGACGAGATGGGCCAGCTGCAGGAGCGCATCACCTCGACGCGTGGTCACTCGATCACCTCGATGCAGGCGATCTACGTGCCCGCCGACGACATCACCGACCCGGCACCGCACACCACCTTCGCCCACCTCGACGCCACCACGACCCTGTCGCGGCCGGTGTCGGAGAAGGGCATCTACCCCGCCGTGGACCCGCTGGACTCGACCTCGCGCATCCTGTCCGCGCAGTACATCGGCCAGGAGCACTACGACGTCGCGAACGAGACCAAGCGGATCCTGCAGCGATACCGCGAGCTGCAGGACATCATCGCCATCCTCGGCATCGACGAGCTCTCCGAGGAGGACAAGGTCATCGTCGGCCGCGCCCGGCGCATCGAGCGGTTCCTCTCGCAGAACACCTTCGTGGCCGAGCAGTTCACCGGCATCCCCGGCTCGTTCGTGCCGGTGGAAGAGACGGTCGACGCCTTCAAGCGGCTGGCTGCCGGCGAGTTCGACAGCTACCCGGAGCAGGCGTTCTTCATGTGCGGTGGCATCGAGGACCTCGAGAAGAAGGCCGACGAGCTGAAGAAGTCGTCCTGAGCGTCCCGAAGAATCCGAACGTCACAGTCGAGCGGAGGGCATGAGTCGTGGCCACGATGCACGTGGAGCTGGTCTCCATCGAGGCGGCAATCTGGTCGGGTGAGGCCAACGCGGTCTACGGCCGCACGGTTGTCGGTCAGCTGGGCATCCTGCCCGGCCACACCCCGCTGCTCGGCGAGCTGGCGCCCGGGTTCCCGGTGCGCATCGACGCCGAGGACGGCAACTCCATCACCGTCGCGGTACACGGTGGATTCCTCTCGGTACGCAAGGACGGTGTCTCGGTACTGGCCGAGCAGGCCGAACTCGCCGACGACATCGATGTCGCCCGCGCCCGCGCCGCGCTCGACCGCGCAGACCCCGAGAAGGGTCCCGACGAGCAGGCCGCGCGGGACCGGGCGCTCGCCCGGCTCCGCGCCGCAGGCGAGAGCGTCTGACCTGTTGCGCCCGTAACCGACGTCAGGCCCGGCCGTGCACATCATCGATCTCATCGCGGTGTGCACGGCCGTGCTGGCGGTGCTCGCCTTCGCTGCGATCCTGGCCAGGCAGCGGCACATGCTGCGGATGAACGGTGCGCTGCCACTCGCCGTACAGCGCGGCCACCGGTGGCTGTACGGCATCGGTCGTTACGTCGGCGGAGAGCTGCGCTGGTACCGCGCGCTGGGCGTCGGCACGCGGCCCTCACGCGTGCTGCGCCGCGGCCAGGTCGAGATCCTCGGGCACCGGCGCCGCGAGCCGGCCGAACGCGGCTCGCTGCCGCAGGGTGCCGTCATCGTCGAGTGCCGCGGCCCGGACGGCGAGATCTTCGCGCTGGCCTTCGGCGACAGTGCCTACACCGGGTTCGTGTCCTGGCTGGAGTCGTCCGCGCCGATGGCGTGAGCCGGCGGGGAAGGACGGGCCGGCAGGGCCGGACCCGGGATCAGCCGGCGGACAGCTCGGTCACGATCGCCTTCACCTGCTGCTCGACGGGCAGTGTGGCGTCCACCCGCAGGGCCCGCTCGTCGCGTCCCGGACGTTCCAGGTCGGCCAGCTGCGAGTCGAGCAGGGACGGCGGCATGAAGTGCCCGTGGCGGTTCGCCAGCCGCTCGGCGAACACCTCGCGAGGCGCATCCAGGTGGGCGAACAGCACCTGCGGGCGGCGCAGCGTGTCGCGGTAGCGCCGCTTGAGCGCCGAGCAGCTGACGACGCCGGTGTCGCCGGCATCCAGCGTCCGGTCGATCCAGGCGGCGATGGCGTCGAGCCACGGCGCGCGCATGGCGTCATCGAGCGGGTGTCCGGCGGCCATGGCCGCGACGTTGGCGGCCGGGTGCAGGTCGTCGCCCTCACAGAACTCGCAGCCGAGCCGCTCGGCCAGGGCGTGCCCCACCGTCGACTTGCCGCACCCGGAGACACCCATGACGACGACCACCGCCGGCCCGGCCACGGACGCGCTCAGCGCTCGCCCCCCGGCTTCCACAGCACGTCGCCGCCCGGGTTGGCGACCCGCGACAGGATGAACAGCAGGTCGCTGAGGCGGTTCAGGTATCGCATCGCGGCGCGGTTGACGCGGTCGCCGTCGGCCTCGGCGAGCTCCCACGCCGCGCGCTCGGCCCGGCGGGTCAGCGTCCGCGCGCTGTGCAGCAGGGCCGCGCCCGGGGTGCCGCCCGGCAACAGGAAGCTCGACAGCTTCGGCAGGTCCTCGTTGAACTCGTCGCACCACGCCTCGAGCCGCTCGACGTAGACGTCCTCGACGCGCAAGGGCGGAAACTCCGGGTCCGGCACCACCGGGGTGCAGAGGTCGGCGCCGACGTCGAACAGGTCGTTCTGCACGACCTGCAGCACCGCCGCGACCCGCTCCGGGAGCTGACCGAGGGCCAGCGCCACGCCGATCGCGGCGTTCGTCTCGTCCACGGCGGCGTAGGCACCCACGCGCGGATCGGTCTTGCGGACGCGGGACATGTCGCCGAGCGCGGTCGTCCCGTCGTCGCCGGCGCGGGTGTAGATGCGAGTCAGGTGCACGGCCACGTCCTGCACCCTACGCACGCCGCCGAGGCGGTCCGGAGGTATCTCCCCGCCCGCTCGCCGCTCTGCCTTGCGTGGCCGCCGACGGGAGTGGCCCGGGGGAGGAGACCCTGATGCCCGGACACCAGCTCGAGTTCGCGGTGCCGGACGCCGACGGCGGCGGTCTGCTCGACCACGCCGTCGCGCTCGGGCTCGTGCGGGCCGCCGACGTGCAGGACGGCTCAGCCTCCCTGCAGTCGTGCTCGCGCAGCAACGTCGTGCACCGGCTGGTGCTGCACGGGCGCGCCGTGGCCTATGCCAAGCAGACCGGTGCGGCACACCGTCTGGACGGGGTGGACGCCGCCGAGCGTGAGCGCGCGGCGCTGCGGGCGCTGCGGGGGGTGCGGTGCGCACCCGAGGCGCTCGACGGCGAGCCCGGCTTGCCGGTGGCCCCCGGTGTCGTCTGGACCGCGCCGGTCGCGGGCGAGCAGATCGGTCGTCACGACCTGCGGCGCCGTCCGGTCGCCGCCGTCGCGGTCGCGTGGGGCGCCGCGCTCGCGGCCCTGCACGCAGCGCCCGTGACTGGATTCTTCGCACCGCCCCGCGCCACCCGGCCGTGGGTGCTGACACCGGCCGACCTGCCGGCGTGGGCGCGCCGCCGGGCCACCGAGCCCCTCGCCGGCGAGGTGCTCGCCACGCTGCGCGGCGACGTGACCCTCGACCGGGCGCGGCTCGCGGTCGCGCGGTGGTGGCCGATCGGCCGGGACCCGCTCGTGCGGGCCTGGACCCACGGTGACCCGAGCCCGAGCAACGTGCTCGTCGCGCCCGACGGCCGGGTCAACTTCGTCGACTTCGAGGACGCGGGGCTGGGGGACCCGTCCTGGGACCTCGCCCGCTCGCTCGTCACGCTGCGCCACCTGGTCACGGCGGCCGGGCTGGCCGCCGACGACGGGCGCGCCGAACTGGCGGCGTCGTACTCCGCCCACGGCGGCTCCGGAACGGCAACGCCGGAGCACCTGGCCTTGGCCACCGTCCAGCTGGCCTGGCAGGTGGCGCTCGCACCCGGCTCCGCCGCCCACCCGCACCGCGCGGCCCAGGTACGGGGGCTGCTGGACGTCGCACGGCACCACGCCGGTCGCCGCGACAGCGGTCGTGGCCGGCGGGCGTTCACCGTCGACGAGTCGGCCGCGCGCGCCTCGTGACGATAGCCGGGCCGCCCGACACCGCGGGACCGGACGGCGGGTCGGCTGGTTAGCCTGGTCGGATGCAGGTTCTGCGAGTGGCCGGTGGCGCACGCCTCGCCGGTGGTGTCGACGTCGTCGGCGCCAAGAACAGTGTGCTCAAGTTGATGGCGGCGACGCTGCTGGCGCCCGGCTCGAGCACCATCGGCAACCTGCCGGACATCTCCGACGTCACGATCATGCGCCAGCTGCTCGAAGGCATGGGGTGCGGCGCGTCCGTCACCAAGCACGGCGCGGTCGACCGGGTGACCATCACGGTGCCCGACGTCCTCGATCCCGAGGCGCCCTACGACCTGGTCCGCAAGATCCGCGGCTCGATCTGCGTCCTCGGCCCGCTGCTCGCCCGCACCGGGCAGGCGAAGGTGGCGCTGCCCGGCGGCGATGCCATCGGCACGCGCCCGCTGGATATGCACTTCAGCGGCCTCGCGCGGATGGGCGCCGAGATCCGCACCGAGCACGGCTACGTCGTGGCCGACGCGCCGGAACTGCGCGGTGCCTCGATCTGGCTGGACTTCCCCAGCGTCGGGGCCACCGAGAACATCATGACGGCGGCGGTGCTGGCCAAGGGCACGACGGTGATCGACAACGCTGCCCGCGAGCCCGAGATCGTGGACCTGTGCCGGATGCTGGTCGCGATGGGTGCGCAGATCGAGGGCATCGGCTCGTCCACCCTCGCGATCACCGGGGTCGAGGGACTGCACCCGGCCGACCACGACGCCGTGCCGGACCGGATCGTCGCCGGCACCTGGGCCATGGCGGCGCTCGCCACCCGCGGCGACATCACCGTCCGCGGCGCCAACGCCCACCACCTCGACATCTGCCTGGACAAGGTCGTGCAGGCCGGTGGTGACGTCGAGGTGCTCGCCGACGGCTTCCGCGTCACGATCGACCGCCGGCCGAAGAGCTTCGACGTCGTGACGCTGCCCTATCCCGGCCTCGCCACCGACCTGCAACCGCAGGCGATCGCCGCCCTGTCGGTCGCGGAGGGCGTCGCGATGATCACCGAGAATCTGTTCGAGGCGCGGTTCATGTTCTGCGACGAGATCTCGCGGATGGGCGCCGACGTCCGCACCGACGGCCACCACGCCGTCGTCCGAGGCAAGGAACGGTTGTCCGGCGCCCCGGTGCGGGCCACCGACATCCGCGCCGGCGTCGGCCTCGTCATCGCCGGGCTCGTGGCCGAAGGCGTTACCGAGGTCGCCGAGATCCACCACATCGACCGCGGGTACGTGCGCTTCGAGGAGCAGTTGCGGGCCCTCGGAGCCGACGTCGAACGTGTCGAGTCGGGCGTCTTCGGCGGCTGACGCTCAGCGGGTCTCGGCCGGTACCGTCTCGCCGAGCCCGTGCGTGGCGGGCTCCGCCGTCGCCGGGTCGCGCTTGACGCGGACGTCGTGCAGCCAGCGCAGCCCGGCCAGCACGATGAAGTAGGCGCTGCCCGCGTACATCATCACCGCGGCGAAGATCCAGTGATGCGGCAGCGACAGGGTGCCGACGGAGATGCCGCCGATCCAACAGGTGGTGCCGACGATCGTCCAGGGCCGCAGCCACTGCGCCCGGGCGATGTGCGGGTACGGCATGTTCGTCAGGCACAGCACGGAGAGAACGAGTACGACCGCGGCGCCGACCTCCGTGCGGACCTGGAGCAGGAACATCAGCGGGCCGACGATGTTCCACGCCGCCGGGAAACCGCGGAACCAGTTGTCCTCGGTCATCATGTCCTTGCGGGCGAACCAGATGGCCGAGGTGAACACGAGCACGCAGAGGACGAACACCCCGAAGTTGTTCTGCGGGACGACCGAGAACTCGTACATGAAACACGCCGGGACGATCACGCACGTGACGTAGTCGATGATCAGGTCGAGCATGAAGCCGTCGATGAGCGGGACCCGGCGCTCGACCTCGAGGGCCCGCGCGATGGGACCGTCGACGCCGTCGATGAGCAGGGTCAGCAGCAGCCAGATGATGGCCCAGCGGGCGTGCCCCACGAGCACGTCGCGCAGCGCGAGCATGGCCGCGACGATGCCGAGCGTCGTGAAGAGGTGGACCAGCCAGGCGCGCCCCCACTGCGCGGGGGTGAAGTCGTCGCCCGTATGCCGGAACGGGGAGGTGGGAGCGCTCATTCGGCACAGCGTATGTCGTGGGTGTGGGCGCGCCAAACGGCGCGCCGCCGCCGATCAGGCAGGCGTCAGCGCGGAACTGTGGTCCAGACCTGCCCGACTGAGGCGCCGTTGGAGGTTGCAGCGGTGCAGCTTCCGGGCGCAGGACAGGCCACGGGCGCCCGGGAGGCCCCGTCTGCGGCTCCCGAGGGCACGGAGCCGTACGACCAGGTCGATCCATTCCAGGTCCGCCCGATCCCGTCGAGGCGGAAGAACTGGCAGAACGTCCGCGTCGCGCACGCCACAGATCCCGCGCCGCCCACGGGCACCGGTGCGGCGGTCCAGGACTGCCCGCCGTAGGCGAGCAGGGAGTCCGAGCCGTCCTCCGCCGTGCAGAATCCGACGGTGGGACACGAGACGACGTCGCGCCGGCCCTGGTCGTTGGGGCCGGTGGTGCCGCTCGGGGCCGACCACGCCGTGCCGTCGAAGGTTTCGAGCCGGCCGGAACCGTAGGCGGCGCAGAACGTCGTCGCCGCGCACGACAGCGCCGACACCCCGACGAGATCGGGGGCGGCATGGGCGACCCAGGTGGTCCCGTCGAAGGTGGCGTCCGGCGTCAGGCACTGTCCCGACGCCACGCAGGAGATCACGTCGGAGTGCGTCGGAGGTGCGGCGATCGCGCTCCAGGACGTCCCGTCCCAGAGTTCCGCCGGTCCGTCGCCCGTGACGACCACGCATCGGCTCGGCGAGGAGCACGAGACGTCGGTGTAGACGTGCTCCTGCGTCGACACGCGGAACGGTGCGCTCCAGGCGCCGCCCTGCCGGACGTAGACGTTGCCGCGGGCGTCCGAGGCGGCGCAGAAGTCGACGGTCGGGCACGAGAGTCCCGTGACGGCATCGCTCTGCTCGAACTGCGCGCGCGGGGCTCCCCAGCCGGCGGCGGTCAGGGTGACGCTGTCGCCGTTGTCGTCGGTGACGATGCAGTCCGTGCCCGTGGTGCAGCTCAGGCCCGTTATCAGTCCCCGGCCGCCGGTCACGCCGTGGGCGACCTGTGCCGTGGTCTGACCCGGGTCGAAGCGGCCGACGTCGCCGTTGGTCGCGATGACGAAGCAGGTGCCGTCGGGCGCACAGCTCGCGCCGGCCAGGACGTCGTCCTTGTCGTTGGGGAGGGCCCACTGGGGACGGCCCCACCCGGACCCGTTCCAGATCACCACGCCGTCGTCGGTACTGACCCCGATGCAGCGCGCCGCTGACGCGCAGGCGGTGAACCGCATGTCACCCGGGCCGATGGCGCCGTCGGTATCGCGCCAAGATGTCCCGTCCCAGAGTTGCCCGTATCCGTAGCCGGGCGCAACACCGGCCAGGCAGAACGACGACGACACGCACGACAGCGAGGTGACTTGCTTTCCGTCGAGCGTCGTGCCCATGCGCACCGGAGCCCCGTCCGCGCCGATCCGCCAGAGGTCGGCGCCGTTCGCAGCCAGGCAGAAGTCGCGACTTGCGCAGCTCACCGCGCCACCCCACCAGTCGACGCCGCTCGGGTACACGGTCCAGTCACCTCCCGGCACGCGCGTCAGGATGGTGTGGTTGCCCAGCACTGCACAGAACCCGTCGGAAGCGCAGCTGAGGTGTCGGACCACGCCCGGCCAGGACGTGGTCCACGCGCCGTCTGTCATGGTGGCGATCCCGTTGCCGTCGAACGCCGAGCACGAGGTGGGCGTCGAGCACGAGATCTCGTACTTGGCGTCGTTGCTGGTGTTGAAGGGCGCCGAGCTCTGCCATCCCACCGTCGGGGCGGGGGAGTACAGGACGCGGTCCGCGGAGGACACCGCAGATGTGCCGCTCGGCGTCCGGAGGCGGACGTCGGCCAAGCCAGAGACGTGAGCCGGCGCTGTCACGTACACGTCGGTGTCCGAGACCTGCCCGACGCGCGCGGCCACGCCACCGACGGTCACCGCGTCGACCCCGGCAAGGGCGGTGCCGCTGACGAGCAGCGAGCCGCCGGTCACCGGCAACTCCCGGGTCACCGAGGTGATCGCCGGGGCGGCGGCGTAGCGGAACGCGGAGTGATCGCCGGGCACGCTCGGCGGGCTCAGGCTGGGGTAGCTGCGGCCGTAGGCCGTGTGCACGACGACGTCCACCACTCCGGGCTTGTGCGCCGGCGCGATGACCGTGAACAGGCCGGCGCCATGCATGTGGATGGACGAGCCGGCGGCGCCACCGAAGGTGACTGAGCGCACCGCTCGGAAATCACGTCCGTAGATCGCGACCCGCCGCCCGGCAGGCAGCGAACCGAGCGGCGTGAGGCGGGAGACGACCGGGGCGTTGACGAAGCTGTAGGCGGCCGCCGGGGTGCGAGCCGAGGCGCCACCCTTCCAGGTCGCCACGCGAACGATCACGCTCGTGTCGCGGCCGATCCGCGGCGTCTGCACGGTGAGACTGGTCGACGCCAGCGAGCCCGGCGACGCGATCGCGCGGGACCCGAACGAGATCGCACGGGAGTCGTCGAGGTGACGCCCGTGGATGGTGACGAGCTGGCCGCCCAGCGAGGGCCCGGAGTGCACCGACAGCCCCGTGACCACAGGTGCCGGCACCTTCGCCGACGCGGTCGGTGCGGCAACCGCGGCGGCGATCGCGAGCAGCCCCGACAGCAGGGTGACCAGCAACGGCCTTCTCGTCGCCGGGAGGCGCATCGTCGACGGTCCTCTCGGCTGGTCCGGCAGCGGCCGCAAGATCGTAAACCGCGAACTAGACGAAAGCCAGACGCACAGGGTCCGGACTAGAGATCGAGGAGCAGTCGGGCCCGGTCGGCGTCGGCGTGGAAGACCAGGACGTCCATGAGGCCGTCCCGGCGGCGCGACATCGACGAGCGGATATCGACCTCGCCGAGTCTCGCGCGCCGCGCCATGGCGTCCTGGCGGGACAACCCGGATTCGATGACGGTCAGCAGGCCGAGGTTGGGGGAGTCGGCGGCGTCCGGTGGTCGGGCCCCGATCCGCGGCCGGGACGGGCGGAACACCCAGCGCAGCAGCAGCGCGAGCAGCAGCACGACCACCACGGCGATGATGCCGGGTGACGGATCGTTGCCCACGCCTCCATTGTGCCTTGTTTCCTTGTGCTCCTGCTCCTTGTGCTCCTGCTCCTTCTGTCCGGCGCGCCGAACGAGGTGCCAGACGAGGGCAGGCGGTGCCGGGTCCGCGCACTCACCGGCTCAGGCGTCGCGGCTGAGGCCCCCGGTCACCGGCGGTTCGGCCGACCAGGGGAAGTCGATCCACCGCTCGGTGCGGCGCCACGCGTACCGGGCGTGCACCGTGCTGCGCGGCTTCTCGTAGATCACCGCGCACCGGACGTCGGCCACGTGGGCGGCGCAGAAGTCGGTGACGAGCCTGAGCGTCGCCCCGGTGTCGGCGACGTCGTCGGCCACCAGGACGCGCGCCCCGGACAAGTCCACGGGCGCAGGCACCGGCGGCAGCATCACCGGCATGTCGAGGCGCTCGTCCACGCCGGTGTAGAACTCGACGTTGACCACGTGCAGGTTCTTCACGTCCAGCGCGTAGCCGATCGCGCCGGCCAGGAACAACCCGCCGCGGGCGACGGACAGGATCAGGTCCGGCGCGAAACCGTCCTCGTGCACCA
The DNA here is from genome assembly GCA_963787985.1 of uncultured Actinomycetota bacterium. Lineage (GTDB taxonomy): Bacteria > Actinomycetota > Actinomycetes > Mycobacteriales > Jatrophihabitantaceae > Jatrophihabitans. The sequence goes on from CAWBEL010000004.1 coordinate 1,570,618, forward strand.
TGACCGCTAGCTCGCGCGCCGCGACGCCGAACTGCTCCCAGCTGAGGATCTCGCGTCCGCCGTCCGCCGCGTCCGCCATCGGGCCAGCGTTGCAGAAACGCGGTGTCGGTGGGAGTGGCCGACACAGGCTCGCCGGTGCGTGGTGGGCCACAGCAGGCGCGCTTTCGGAGGCCTTCCGGCACGCTTCCGGCCTAGACTTCGCACAATTCCACGGAGGTGTTGCACCATGCCGTTCCCTTCGGACGACACGCGTGATCGACCCTGGCTGATGCGGACCTACGCCGGCCACTCGTCGGCGACAGAATCCAACAAGCTGTACCGCCGCAACCTCGCGAAGGGCCAGACGGGGCTCTCCGTCGCCTTCGACCTGCCGACGCAGACCGGCTACGACCCGGACGCGGAACTCGCGCGCGGCGAGGTGGGCAAGGTCGGCGTGCCGATCTCGCACATCGGCGACGTGCGGATGCTGTTCGACGAGATCCCCATGGAGGCGATGAACACCTCCATGACGATCAACGCGCCGGCGATGTACATGCTGGCGCTCTACCTGACCGTCGCCGAGGAACACGGAGCCGACTTCGCGAAGCTGTCCGGCACGACGCAGAACGACATCATCAAGGAGTACCTGTCACGGGGCACCTACGTGTTCCCGCCGGCGCCGTCGCTGCGCCTGATCTCGGACATGATCGCCTACACGGTCGCGAACGTGCCGAAGTGGAACCCGATCAACGTCTGCAGCTATCACCTGCAGGAGGCCGGCGCGACGCCGGTGCAGGAGGTCGCGTTCGCTCTGTGCACCGCCATCGCCGTGCTCGATGCGGTGAAGGACGCCGGCCAGGTGCCCGAGGACAAGTTCGGCGATGTCGTCGCGCGCATCTCGTTCTTCGTCAACGCCGGGGTGCGCTTCGTCGAGGAGATGTGCAAGCTCCGCGCGTTCGGTGAGCTCTGGGACGAAATCACCCGCGAGCGGTACGGCGTGCAGGACGCCAAGCAGCGCCGCTTCCGCTACGGCGTCCAGGTGAATTCGCTGGGTCTGACCGAGGCGCAGCCGGAGAACAACGTCTACCGCATCCTGCTCGAGATGCTGGCGGTGACGATGTCGAAGGACGCGCGGGCGCGCGCCGTACAGCTGCCGGCGTGGAACGAGGCGCTCGGCCTGCCGCGGGCCTGGGACCAGCAGTGGTCGCTGCGCATGCAGCAGGTGCTGGCGTTCGAGTCGGACCTGCTCGAGTACGACGACCTGTTCGCGGGATCGAAGGTGGTCGAGGCCAAGGTCGCCGAGATCCGCGAAGGTGCGCGCAAGGAGATCGACCACATCCTCGAGCTGGGCGGCACGGTGGCCGCGGTCGAGTCCGGCTACCTCAAGTCCGCACTGGTGTCCTCGCTTGCCTTGCGCCGGCGGCGGTTGGAGTCCGGCGAGGACGTCGTCGTCGGCGTGAACAAGTACACCGAGTCCGAACCCAACCCGCTGCAGGGCGGCGAGGACGGCGGCATCATGTCCGTTGACCCGGCCGTCGAGGAGTCGGCCAAGGCCGCGATCCGGACCTGGCGCGAGGGCCGCAACGCCGCCGACGTCGAGGACGCGCTCACCGGCCTGCGCGACGCCGCCAAGACGGACGAGAACCTCATGACCGCGTCGATGGCGTGCGCGCGGGTCGGGGTGACGGTGGGTGAATGGTCGGGCGTCCTGCGCGAGGTCTTCGGCGAGTACCGCCCGCCGACCGGAGTCGCGGGCGCGAGCGGCGGCGGTCACGAGGGCGACCTGTCCGATGTGCAGGCCCGGGTCCGCGCGCTGGGTGAGCAGCTGGGCCGGCCGCTCAAGTTCCTGGTCGGCAAGCCCGGCCTCGACGGGCACAGCAACGGCGCGGAGCAGATCGCGGTGCGGGCGCGCGACGCCGGCTTCGAGGTCATCTACTCCGGCATCCGGCTCACGCCGGCGCAGATCGTCAGTGCTGCCGTCGAGGAGGACGTCGACGTCGTCGGACTGTCTGTGCTGTCGGGCTCGCACCTGTCGGTCGTGCCGGACGTGGTCGCAGGGCTGAAGGCCGAGGGCCTCGACGACGTGCCGGTCATCGTCGGCGGGATCATCCCGGACCGGGACGCGACGCACCTCAAGGAGAACGGCGTCGCCCGGGTGTTCACCTCGAAGGACTTCGAGATCACCACGATGCTCGGGCAGATCGTCGACGCCATCTCCGAGGCGCGCGCCTGAAGCGCTCTCCCGACCCGTTCGAGGCCCGACGTTCGGCCGCCATTCGGGTGTTGTTCACGTCAGTGACCCGGCCGGCCAACTCGGCGTCCTAGCGTCGCGTCAATGCACAACACCGCGATGGCGCACATGGGCCTGTCCGTCGAGCAGTACATGACGCGCGACCGGCACTACGACGTCCTGGACGTGGGTTCGCAGGCCGCGGGGAACATGCGGACCCATCGCGAGCTGCTCACCGGCCACGACGTCACCTACACCGGCACCGACGTGTCCGCGGGCCCGAACGTCGACGTCGTCATGCGCAAGCCGTACCGGTTGCCCTTCCGGTCCAAGAGCTTCGACGTCGTGTTCACCAACTCGGCGTTCGAGCACATCCCGTTCCCGTGGGTGACCTTCCTGGAGATCGTGCGCGTGCTGCGTCCGAACGGCCTGCTGTTCCTCGTCGCCCCGTCCCGCGGTCACATCCACTGGGATTTCGACTGCTGGCGGTACTACCCGGACTCGATGCGCGCGCTGGCCGCGTTCTCGCGGGTGCAGTTGCTGGAGGCGCACACCGACATGCCGCCGAAGATCGAGTCGCGGGTGGACTACACACGCGTGCGCTTCCCGGAGAACTACTGGGGTGACACCGTCGGTGTCTTCCGCCGGCCACGGCGGTACTCCCTCGGCGTCGGGATCCCGCGCGAGGTCGGCGTCTGGTGGGGCAACCGGGTGGGCGGCATCGAGAAGCACCCCCGCAAGTACGGCACCCCGGCGCGCTACCGGCTGGTGCAGCCGCCCACGCGGTCGGAGGTGCTGTCCGAGCTCGACTAGCCTGCCCTGCGTGCGTCTCGTCATCGCGGAGTGCAGCGTCGACTACGTCGGGCGCTTGACCGCCCACCTGCCTTTGGCGACCCGGCTGCTACTCGTCAAGGCCGACGGCTCGGTGCTGGTGCACTCCGACGGCGGCTCGTACAAGCCGTTGAACTGGATGAGTCCGCCGTGCTCGCTGATCGAGTCCGACGGCGCGTGGACGGTGACGAACAAGGCGGGCGAGCAGCTCATCATCACGATCGTGAACGTGCTGCACGACTCCTCGCACGACCTGGGCGTCGACCCGGGTCTGGTCAAGGACGGGGTCGAGGCGCACCTGCAGAAGCTGCTGGCCGAGCACATCCACACGCTGGGCGCCGGCTACCGGTTGGTGCGGCGGGAATTCCCCACGCCGATCGGGCCGGTCGACCTGCTGGCCCGCGACCCGTCCGGGTGTCGCCGTCGCGATCGAGATCAAGCGCCGTGGTGAGATCGACGGCGTCGAACAGCTGACCCGCTACCTCGAGCTGCTCAACCGCGACCCGCTGTTGGCGCCCGTCCAGGGGGTGTTCGCCGCCCAGGAGATCAAGCCGCAAGCACGGACGCTCGCGGAGGACCGCGGCATCCGGTGCGTCGTCCTCGACTACAACGTCCTGCGGGGAATCGACGATGTGGAGAACCGGCTCTTCTAGCGGGGCGAGGACTGTATCCACAGGGAGCGGACGCTGCTGGCGGGTCGTGGCCGCGCGGCCTACGGTGGCGAAATGGCCGACGATCCGCAGATCGAGCTTCGCGTGTCCCGACTCGAGAACGACACCTCGGCGATCTACGAGCTCATCAGCGACATCAGATCGACACAACAGCAGCACTCCCAGCGCTTCGACTCCATGGACCAGCGCTTCGACTCCATGGACCAGCGCTTCGACTCCATGGACCAGCGCTTCGACTCCATGGACCAGCGCTTCGACTCCATGGACCAGCGCTTCGACTCCGTCGCGATGACGCTGGCCGAGGTCGTGCGCCGTCTCCCCGAGCCTTCTTGATGATGCGGATGCACAACCTCTGACGCGGCGTCGATCATGACTGTCACGGCAGCGCTCCTGCTCGTCGCGACCGCGCTGTACGCCGGTTTCCAGTGGACGATCCGCATCGTCGTCTACCCGCAGTTCGCGTCCGTGCCGGGGGAGGAGTTCGTCCCCTACGAGACGCGGCATCAGCAGCTGGTGAGTCGGGCCGTCGGGCCGCTGTTCGTGGCGGACGGTGCGGCGACGATCGCGGCGTTCGTGGTCGGACCCCGACTGCCGGCGGCAGTCGCAGGGGCGTGCCTGGCCGTCGTGCTCGGGGTGACGGCGTTCGGGGCGGTGCGGCTGCATCGCGTGCTGTCCGGCGGATTCGACGCGGACGCGCACCGTCAGCTGCTGCGGGTGGACACCGTCCGGCTCGTCGCCGCCATGGGCGCCGTCGCCGCCGCGGTCTGGTACGCCGTCTCGTAGGGTTCGCGCCATGTCCCTGGTACTGCTGGAGAACGGCGACGCCGAGGGCGTCCGCGTCCTCACCCTGAACGATCCGGACCGCCGTAACGCCATGTCGCCCGCGCTGCAACAGGCGCTCGGCGCCGCCGTGGACGACATTGCCCGCGACCGTTCTGCCCGCGTGCTCGTGGTCACCGGCAACGGCCCGGGGTTCAGCGCGGGCGCGGATCTGCCCGCCGTCTTCCACGGCCTCGACCGCCAGGTCTCGGACATCCGGGACGGCTTGCGCGGCATCTACGACTCGTTCCTGCGCGTCAAGCGGCTCGAGATCCCGACCATTGCCGCGGTGAACGGCGCCGCGGTCGGGGCCGGCGTCAACCTCGCGATGTCGTGCGACGTGCGCTTCGCCGGGCCGCGCGCCCGCTTCGGCGTGACGTTCGCCAAGCTCGGGCTGCACCCGGGCGGCGGCTGCACGTACTTCCTGACGCAGGCGCTCGGCCGGCAACGGGCGCTGAAGCTGATCCTGGACGGTGAGGTGCTCGACGCCGACGAGGCCCTGCGGCTCGGGCTGGTGCTCGAGGTGGTCGAGGACCCGCTGGCGACGGCGCTGGAGACGGCCGGGCGATGGGCGGCCCTCGACCCGCTGCTCGCCCGCGACATGAAGCGGGCGGTCGGCATCGCCGAGCGCGGGCTGTTCGACGAGACGCTCGACTTCGAGGGCTGGGCCCAGGCGGCGGCCGCCGCGCACAGCCCCCAGCTGCGCGAGGCGATCGCCAAGTTCACCCGCTGACCCCACCTGCGACGGACGTGAGCTGACCCGCATCGCCGCTCGTGACAGCGTTTCCGGCAGATAGGGTTCGAGGACTGTCCCCAGCGTGGTGGAGGAAGCGTTCATGACACGGGAGTTCCAGCGGGTCGGCGTCATCGGTCTCGGCACCATGGGGGCCGGCATCGTGGAGGTGTTCGCGCGCTCCGGCCTGACCGTGTTCGCCGTGGAGAAGGACGAGGCGGCTCTGGAGCGCGGCAAGGCCACCCTCGAGGGCTCGACGCGGCGCGCGGTCGACCGCGGCAAGCTGACCGCGGAGGAGGAGCAGGAGCTGCTCGCCCGCATCACGTTCGGGACCGACCTGCAGGCCTTCGCCGAGGCGGACCTCGTCGTCGAGGCCGTGCCGGAGCAGCTGCCGCTCAAGCGGTCCGTGTTCACCGAGATCGATGCCATCTGCAAGCCCGACACGATCCTCGCCAGCAACACCTCGTCGCTGTCGATCACCGAGATCGCCGTCGCGACGAGCCGTCCGGGCAAGGTCGTGGGCCTGCACTTCTTCAACCCGGCGCCCGTCATGAAGCTCGTCGAGGTCATCCGCACCGTCGTCACCGAGCAGGAGGTCATCGACGACGTCGAGGCCTTCGTCCAGCGGCTCGGCAAGACCGACGTCACCGTCGGCGACCGCGCGGGCTTCATCGCGAACGCGCTGCTGTTCGGCTACCTCAACCACGCGGTGTCGCTGTTCGAGTCGCGCTACGCCACGCGCGAGGACATCGACGCCGCCATGCGGTTCGGCTGCGGGCTGCCGATGGGCCCGCTCGCGCTCTGCGACCTCATCGGCATCGACACCGCCTACGAGATCCTCGACACGATGTACAAGCAGTCGCGCAACCGCCTGCACGCCCCGCAGCCGGTGTTCAAACAGATGATGACGGCCGGCCTGCTGGGCCGGAAGTCCGGCAAGGGCTTCTACACCTACGAGGCCCCCGGTTCGCCCAAGGTCGTCGCCGACGCGCTCACCCCGCCCGCGACACTGGACGCCGAGGGCGCGCGCGTCGTGGAGAAGGTCGGCGTCGTCGGGTCCGGCACGATGGCGAGCGGCATCATCCAGGTGTTCGCGCAGGCCGGTTATGACGTCATCTTCGTCGCCCGCAGCCAGGCCAAGATCGACGGCGTCGTCGCCGGCATCACCAAGTCGCTCGACAAGCTCGTCGCCCGCGGCAAGCTCGACGAGGGCAAGCGGGACGCGACGCTGGGCAAGATCACCGGCGCCGGTTCGCTCGACGCGCTCGGCGACGTCGACCTCGTGGTCGAGGCGATCGCCGAGGACCTTGCCGTCAAGCAGGCCACCTTCGGCGCCCTGGACGAGATCTGCAAGCCGGGCGCGGTGCTGGCCACCACCACCTCGTCCCTGCCGGTCATCGCGATTGCCGCGTCGACCTCGCGGCCGGCCGATGTGATCGGCATGCACTTCTTCAACCCGGCCGCGGTGATGAGGTTGGTCGAGGTGGTCACCACCGTCTCGACGGCGCCCGAGGTCGAGGCCACTGTGCTGACGGTCGTCGAGAGCATCAGGAAGCACGCCGTGCGCTGCGGCGACCGTGCCGGGTTCATCGTGAACACGCTGCTGTTCCCCTATCTCAACGACGCGGTGAAGATGCTCGAGGCGCACTACGCGACATCCGACGACATCGACTCGGCGATGAAGGTCGGCTGTGGCTACCCGATGGGCCCGTTCGAGCTGCTCGACGTCGTCGGTAATGACGTCTCGCTGGCGATCCAGCGCGAGCTCTACCAGGAGTTCCGCGACCCCGGTTTCGCGCCGGCACCGCTGCTCGAGCAGCTCGTCACCGCCGGTCGGTTGGGCCGCAAGACGGGCAAGGGCTTCCGCGACTACACCTGAGCGGACGTGGGTTACGATCTTGCTCCCGTGAGTCGCTGAGGCTCAGCTGAGGCGAGAGGCGCGGCCGGTGCGGAAGTACAGCGCGACGGTGCTGGCGGCGGTGCTGGTGGCCGCCCTCACCGGCTCGGTGGCGGCCGACGCGGCGACGTCGCACCGGCCGGTCATCACGTCGATGTCGAGCCACGGCGGTACCACGACCGGCGGGTCGCTGGTCACCGTTCACGGACGGCAGATCGGTCGGCACCTGCTCGTCTCGTTCCTGGGCCGTTCGATCGGCTACCACCGGGTCTCGGCGAGCGAGATCGTCGTCCGGGCGCCAGCCACCTCGATGCCGACCTCGGGTTGGCTACGCGTGCACACGACGGTCGGCGGGACGTCGGCGCACAGCGCGGCGTCGGCCTATGCCTACCGCTGGCCGGCCCCGCAGATCACGTCGCTGAGCACGCACCTCGGCAGCACGTACGGCGGCAACGTCGTCGTGCACGGCCGGTACCTCTGGGACGTGCGCTCGGTGACCTTCGGCGGTGTCCAGAGCCCGCAGTTCTACGGCCAGGACACCACCCTGTACGTGCGGCTGCCCTACCACGGCGCCGCAACGACGACGGTCACCGTCACCACCGCAACCGGGTCATCCCGCGCAGCGGGTGCAACGACACGCTTCGAGTTCTTCCCGCCGCCCACGGTCTCGTCGCTGTCGCCGGCCGCGGGCTCGACGGCCGGGGGTACCACCATGACGGTGAACGGGACGGGGTTGCGCGCGCCGGTCTCCGTGCGTTTCGGATCGTTCTCGGCCACGAATGTGCACGTCGCCAGCGCGTCGTCCGCGACGGTCACCGTGCCGGCGCACGACTCCGGCGTCGTCCCCGTCACGGTGGCGACACCGATCGGAACCTCCCAGGCGACGACCTACCGCTACGGGCCCAGCGTGCCGCAGCAGTGGAGCGCCCCGCAGACCGTCGACACGGTCAATTCGATCCGTCAGCTGGCCTGCGCCGGTTCCGACTTCTGCATGGCGACCGACAGCAACAACCGTTACCTGACCCGTGGCGCGAACGGGTGGAGCGCCGTGTCGTCCGGCACGGCCGGCAGCAGGACGCTGTCGTGTCCGTCGACCACGTTCTGCATGGCGATCTCTTTGAGCGCCGTCTGGACCTGGGACGGCACGAGCTGGACCCGGTCGGATACGCCGGCGCCGTTCAGCGTGGTCACCATGTCATGCACGTCCCCGAGTTTCTGCGAGGCCACCTCGGGCTCGAAAGCGTCGACGTGGGACGGCACGCAGTGGAGTGCACCGGGCCCGGCCATAAGAGACGGAGTCAGCGCGATCTCCTGCTGGGCCGACGGCAGCTGCGTGGCCAGCGATTCCTACGGCTACCTGTCGGCACTTCAGGGCGGGACGTGGTCGGGCGACGGACATCTCGGTGTCTTCGGGCACGGCACGGTGACGACGCTGCGGTGTCGCGCCGCAGACGCCTGCACCGCCGGCACTACGGCCGGAGCGGTCGTGACCCCGGCGGGAGCCGTCGACGACGTGCTCAGCGAGAAGATCGCGTGGCTCACCTGCACGTCGGACACCTCGTGCCTCGCGGCGGGACCGTCTTCCACCGCGACGTTGGACGGCACCTCGTGGGGCGCACCGGTCGAAGCACCCGCCCCGATCACCGCGGTGTCGTGCCCGGCCGGCCACTCGTGCGTCGTGGCGTCGGACCACGACGTGCGCACGCTGACCTGGTGACGCCCTCCTAGCCTGGACGTCGTGCCCCGCCAGAACCGCCGCCGCGTCGACGGGCCAGCTCCGGACCCACGCGGTGGGGGAGAGCGGCGCGAGGAATGGAACGGTGTGCCCTACGCCGTCCGGCCCATCACCGGTGCCTCGGCCACCAAGCCGTACCGCTGCCCTGGCTGCGATCAGCAGGTCCGCCCCGGCGTGCCGCACCTCGTCGCGTGGCCGGCCGGCGACCTCGAGGCGGGCGACCGACGGCACTGGCACACCGGCTGCTGGGCGGCGCGGAACCGGCGGGCGCCGGGCGTCCAGCGCTCACGCTCGGCCCCGCGCTACTGAACCGCCGCGGCAACGCCTAGCCGCCGGCAGACCCGCCCGGCGGCAGTTCGGCGATCGGCGCGGCGGCCGGTGGCAACTCCTGAGGCGCCGGCGCCGGCGTCAGGATCTCCGGCTGCGAGCGCGGCAGGGCCGGCTCGGCCGGCGTGGCCGCCAGCGACTGGTCGAGGGCCGAGCGCACGTGGCCGGTGAGGGTGGTGAGGTCGGCGTGGAGCTGGTCGCGCACCCCGTGCAGGCGCCGGACCTCGTGCGTGGCGTCGGCGATCAGCTGCTCGGCCGTGGCGCGGGCGTCGGCCAGGGTGCGGGCGGCGGCCTCGTCAGCAGCCCGCTTCTGCTCGGCCTGCGCGCGGAGGGCGTCGCTGCGGCGCACGCGCAGCGTGATGTCGAAGTCCTCGTCGGCCAGCTTGCGGGCGGCCGCGGCCGCGGCGTCGAGCCGGTTGCGTTCGGCGAGCGCGTCGGCGTCCAGGCGGTCGCGCTCGATGGCGGCCTCGCGGTCCAGTCGCTCGCGTTCGGCCGTGGTCGCACCGACGAGCCGGTCCAGCTCGGCGCGGGCCTGCTCGCCGGTTTGCGCCAGGGACGCCTCGACCTGACGGCGGTACTCGTCGGCCTCGGCCACCCGCTCGCGATAGGTCGTCTCGGCGTCGTGCAGGCGCTCGTTGGCGGCCGCCAGGACGCGTTCGGCCTCGGTCTGGGCGCCGGCCCGGGTGCGGGCGGCGTCGTCGGCGGCGGTGCTGCGGGCCTCGTCGGCCATCGCGCTGGCGTCCGCACGCATCTTCGTGACCTCGGCGGTCGCCTGCTGCAGCATCTGCTTCACGCGCTCGTCGACGTTGTCGGTGGTGATCTTCGCGGTCGCCGCCTGCAGTTGGCGGCGCAATGATTCGACCTGTGCCTGGGTACTGGCCAGCTGCGCGGCGAGATCGGCGCTGCGCGACGCGGCGGCATCGCGCTCGGAGGCCATCGTGCGCACCTCGTCGTCGAGGCGCCCGATCTCCTGATCCACCTGCGCACGGTCGTACCCGCGCATCGCGGTGTCGAAGCCGCGGCTGGTCTCGTAGAGCGGCAAGAGGTCCTGGGTCGGCTCGCTCATGTCGTCATCGTCCCACTTTCCGCTGTGTCCGAGCGAGGCGGTTCGACGATCAACGATCGCTCCGGCCCCGGGGCCCGCAATCACGGGGCGCGCCGGTCGCGGCGACATTCGCGCCCGGCCCCCGTGAAGTCAGGCCGCGGGACTCAACGGTGGGTCAGCGGTGGGTCAGCGGTCTCGGAAGCGGTTGATCGCGTCCACGTGCTCGGCCCGCAGCTCTGCGTCGTGCACGCCGAGGCCCTCCTCCGGGGCCAGGCAGAGCACGGCGACCTTGCCCTGATGCAGGTTGCGGTGCACGTCGTAGGCAGCCTGCCCGGTGTCGCCGAGCGGGTAGACCTTCGACACCGTCGGGTGGATCGCGCCCTTACCGATGAGGCGGTTGGCCTCCCACGACTCGCGGTAGTTGGCGAAGTGCGACCCGACGATCCGCTTGAGTGTCATCCAGAGGTAGCGGTTGTCGTACTCGTGCATGTAACCCGAGGTCGAGGCGCAGGTGGTGATGGTGCCGCCGCGCCGGGTCACGTAGACCGACGCGCCGAAGGTCTCCCGGCCCGGGTGCTCGAACACGATGTCGATGTCATCGCCGCCGGTCAGCTCGCGGATCTTGGAACCGAACCGCTTCCACTCCGACGGCTGCTGGACACCGTCCTTCCAGAACTCGTAACCCTCGGCGCTGCGATCGATGATCAGCTCGGCGCCCATGGCCCGGCAGATCTCGGCCTTCTCCGGCGAGCTGACGACGCAGACCGGGATACCACCACCGTTGAGCGCGTACTGCGTCGCGTAGCCGCCAAGACCACCCGAGGCGCCCCAGACCAGCACCGTGTCGCCCTGCTTCATCGCCGCGCCGTGGTGACTGACCAGCTGACGGTAGGCAGTGGAGTTCACCAGCCCGGGGGAAGCGGCCTCCTCCCAGGTCAGGTGCTTGGCCTTGGGCATCAGCTGGTTGGACTTCACCAAGGCGAGCTGGGCCAGGCCGCCGAAGTTGGTCTCGAAGCCCCAGATGCGCTGCTGCGGGTCCATCATCGAGTCGTCGTGGCCCTGCGGGTCCTCGAGTTCGACGGACAGGCAGTGCGCGACGACCTCGTCGCCCGCCTTCCACCGCGTCACGCCGGGACCGACGCGCAGCACGACGCCGGACAGGTCGGAGCCGACCACGTGATAGGGCTGGTCGTGCTTGGCGGCCAGCGAGGACGAGCGGCCGTACTTCTTGAGGAAGCTGAACGTCGACACCGGCTCGAAGATCGACGTCCACACGGTGTTGTAGTTGATGGCGCTCGCCATGACGGCCACGATCGCCTCGCCGGGGCCGAGCTCGGGCGTCGGGACCTCCTGCAGGTGCAGGCTCTTGCGCGGGTCCTTCTCGCGGGTCGTCAACCCCTCGAACATGTCGACCTCGTCCGCGCGCACAACCATGCCCTCATAGCTCTCGGGCACAGGGATGTCGGCGACGGCGGGGTAGTCGTCGTTGAGGATGGCGGTACGGATGTCGTCGATCGAGCTCACGAGAAACGGGCCTCCGGTCGGCGGGTCTGCGGGCAGTGCCAGATATTACTGGACAGTAACTTGGGTCGCGAGCCGGCGCGCGCCGGCCGTCGTTCAGTGCCCGGTTGCCGGCTCGACGAGTTCGACGAGCACGCCGCCGGCGTCTTTCGGGTGGACGAAGTTGACCCGGCTGTCGGAGGTGCCGCGGCGCGGGGCGTCGTACAGCAGCCGCATGCCGCGCGAGCGCAGCGTCTCGCTGACCGCCTCGATGTCCTCGACGGTGTAGGCAACCTGCTGCACGCCGGGGCCGTTGCGGCCGATGAACTTGGCGATGGTCGATTCCTCGCTGAGCGGGGCCAGCAGCTGGATGCGCGTCGCGCCGTCCCCCACGGCCAGCATGGCCTCGCGCACGCCCTGCTCCTCGTTGGTCTCCTCGTGCACGCTGACGATGCCGAAGGTGTCGCGGTAGAAGGCGATGGCCTCGTCGAGATCGGGCACGGCGATACCGACGTGGTCGATCTTGGAGAACAGGGACTCGGTGCTGGCATCGCTGGGCATCGGGCCATCGTCGCAACTTCAACCGCTTACAGTGCCCCTCCGGTGGGACGGTTCACATCGCGGCGCCCCGCAGCCTCGTTAGAGTTGGACCACCAATCGAGAGGGGACCCCGGAATGAGCGGATCGGTCATCGTCAGCGGCGCGCGGACGCCGATGGGACGTCTGCAGGGCTCGTTGAAGGACTTCTCGGGCGCCGACCTCGGCGGCGTGGCCATCAAGGCCGCCCTGGAGCGTGCCGGCGTCACGCCGGACCAGGTCCAGTACGTGATCATGGGTCAGGTGCTGCAGGCCGGCGCCGGCCAGATCCCCGCCCGCCAGGCCGCGGTCAAGGCCGGCATCCCGATGACCGTGCCCGCCCTGACCATCAACAAGGTGTGTCTGTCCGGCCTGGACGCGATCGCGCTGGCCGACCAGCTCATCCGCGCCGGCGAGTTCGACATCATCGTGGCCGGCGGTCAGGAGTCGATGACGAACGCGCCGCACCTGCTGCCCAAGTCGCGGGCCGGCTACAAGTACGGCTCGGTCGAGTTGCTCGACGCGATGGCCTTCGACGGGCTGACTGACGCCTTCGACCACATCCCGATGGGCGAGTCGACCGAGCACCACAACACCAAGCTGGGTCTCACGCGCGAGGCGCAGGACGAGTTCGCCGCGCGCTCGCATCAGCGCGCCGCGCTCGCCGCCAAGAACGGCGTCTTCGACGAGGAGATCACTCCGGTCTCGATCCCCCAACGCAAGGGCGACCCGATCGAGTTCCGCGACGACGAGGGCATCCGCGCCGACACCACGGCCGAGTCGCTGTCCAAGCTGCGTCCGGCCTTCACGAAGGATGGCACCATCACCGCCGGCTCGGCGTCGCAGATCTCCGACGGCGCCGCCGCGGTCGTCGTCATGAGCAAGGCCAAGGCCGAGGAACTGGGGCTGAGCTGGCTGGCCGAGATCGGCGCGCACGGCAACGTCGCCGGCCCGGACAACTCGCTGCAGTCGCAGCCGTCCAACGCCATCAAGCACGCCCTCGGCAAGGAGGGGCTGAGCGTCGGCGACCTCGACCTGATCGAGATCAACGAGGCGTTCGCCGCCGTCGGCCTGCAGTCGATGAAGGACCTCGGCGTGGACGAGGAGATCGTCAACGTCAACGGGGGAGCCATCGCCCTCGGCCACCCGATCGGCATGTCCGGCGCGCGGCTCGCCCTCAGCCTCGCGCTGGAGCTCAAGCGCCGCGGCGGCGGCACCGGCGCGGCCGCTTTGTGCGGCGGCGGCGGCCAGGGCGACGCGCTCATCCTGCACGTCCCGGCGTAGGCACCCACCCTGGTGGCCGTCTCGCGTCGTGACGTCGATGTCGCGGACCTGGTGTCGCGGGCGCGGGACGGCCGGCCGCGGGCGGTCGCGCGGTTGATCTCGCTCGTCGAGAACGACTCGCCCGCCCTGCGCGAGGTCGCGGCGGCGCTCGCGGCCGACAGCGGGCACGCCCAGGTCGTGGGCCTGACCGGCTCACCGGGCGTCGGCAAGTCGACCTCGACGTCGGCGATCGTCACGACGCTGCGCGAAGCGGGCAAGCGCGTCGGCGTCCTGGCCGTCGACCCGTCCTCGCCGTTCTCCGGTGGCGCGCTGCTCGGGGACCGCGTGCGCATGCAGGACCACGCCACCGACCCCGGCGTGTTCATCCGGTCGATGGCCTCACGAGGCCAGCTGGGCGGGCTGTCGGCGGCGGTGCCACAGGCGCTCCGCGTGCTGGACGCCGCGGGGTGCGACATCGTGCTGATCGAGACGGTCGGGGTCGGGCAGGCCGAGGTCGAGATCGCGTCGCTGGCCGACACCACGCTGCTGGTCGTCGCGCCCGGTTTCGGCGACGGCATCCAGGCGGCCAAGGCCGGCATCATCGAGATCGCTGACGTCTTCGTGGTCAACAAGGCCGACCGCGACGGCGCCGATCAGGTGGTGCGCGACCTGCGTTACATGCAGTCGCTCGGCGGCCGGCACTCCTCGGCCGGGGCGTGGCGCCCGCCCATCGTGAAGACGGTGGCCGCGCGGGCCGAGGGTGTGGATGACGTCATCGCCGCCGTCGAGAAGCACCGCACCTGGCTGGAGGAGACGGGCGAGTTCACGCGGCGGCGGCAGGCGCGCGCGGCGGCCGAGATCGAGGCGATCGCGCTCGGCACGGTGCGCCGGCGGTTCGCCGAGGTGCACGGCTCGAAGGCGTTGGACGAGGCGGCGGCCCGGGTCGTCGACGGTGAGACCGATCCGTACACCGCGGCCGACGCGCTCGTCGAGACGCTCTGACCAGCTCGCGCTAGGGCAGGTTGCTCAGGAAGTCGCGGGTGAGCTGCGCGGTCAGCTCCGGGTACTCGAACTGCGGCACGTGACCGCAGTCGTCCAGCACCTTGGACTGCGACTGCGGCAGCGCCTCGGCCACGAAGCGCGCGAAGCCCGCCGGGACGAGCACGTCCCGATCGCCCCAGAGGAACAGCGCCGGCGGCTTCAGCTGCGGCAAGCGGTCCCAGAAGCCCTGCTCGCCGAAGGGCTCGTCGAGATAGATGTGCCGCAACGCAGAGAAGGTGGCGAGCCGGTTCGCGCGGATCGAGATGACGCGGACGAACTCGTCGATCGCCGCCTCGTACCAGGCGTCCGGCAGGCGGGACGGGTCCGCGAACAGGTTGCGCAGCCCCCGCATCGCCATCGACCGTGGGATGCGTACCGGCAGCCCGGCGATCTCGTCCGGGACGATGCGCACGAACGGCACGAGCTGGCGCAGCTTGCGGAAGGCCACCGCGGGACACAGCAGCACCACCCCGCGCACGTGCTCCGGCGCGTTGAGGGCCGCCTCCAGGCTGGTGCGCCCCCCGAGGCTGTTTCCGACGAGCACGGCCGGCTTGCCACCGCACGTCGTGCGCACGAACTCCGACAGCCAGCCGCCGAGGTAGCGGGCGGCATACGCGGTGTCGCGTGCCTCGGTGCCGCCGTGTCCGGGCAGGTCGGGCGCGAGGACGCGGTACTCGCGCGACAGGGCCGGGATGAGCGGCAGCATCGAGGCGTTGGTGGCGCTGAGGCCGTGCACCAGGACGACCGGCGGGGCGTCGACCGGCCCGGCCTCGAGATAGAAGGTGTCGATGCCGCCGGCGTGCACCAGCCGCGTGCTCGTCCGGGTGTCGTCGGGGGCGTCGCCGGGGAACAGGCCGTCCATCTGCAGGGCGAGTGCCAGGTTGCCGCGCACGGTCAGGTCCCCGTCCAGAAAGGCCTGGACGCCGCTGCGGGCACCGGAGACCACATCGGTGAGCACCCCGATGGGCGCACGCACCGTGGTGGTCGGGCGGCTGGGCCCGCCGCGGCGGGCGCCGGCGCGTCCCTTCTCGATCTCGACGGTCCAGTTGGCCATGCCGCCGGCGGTGAACAGCAGGGTGGCCGACAGATCCGCGAGCAGCGGCGAATAGATGCCGCTGAGCCGCTCACGGAGCAGGGGGAGCAGGTCGTTGTCGGCCATCGACGTGAGTGTGCCACCCCGCATCGGTGCCGGGACGCGGCGCGCTGCGCGATAGCGTCCCTGTCGTGGGGACGGTGTCGGTCGGCGGGGACGTCGACGACGCGTTCGCGCCCGTGCTGCGTGAGTTCCGGCGCAACTTCGCCCACCGCGGCGAGGTCGGCGCGGCGCTGGCCGTCTTTCGGCACGGCCGGCCGGTCGTCGATCTCTGGGGCGGTGTACGCGACGCGGCGCAGCAGCTGCCGTGGAAGCGCGACACCATCGTCCCGGTCTTCTCGACGACCAAGGGCGTCGCCGCGCTCGTGCTCGCCTCGCTGCGCTCCCGCGGCTGGCTCGACTGGGACGCGCCGGTCGCGAAGTACTGGTCGCAGTTCGCCGCGCACGGCAAGCAGTCGATCACCGTCCGCCAGCTGCTCGCGCACCAGGCCGGGTTGGCGGTGCTCGACCGGCCGGTGCGGCGCGCCGAGCTGCTCGATCTCGACACGCTCGCCCACGTGCTGGCCGACCAGCGCCCCGGGTGGCCGCCCGGCACCCGGCAGGGTTATCACGCCGTCACCCTCGGGCTGTTCCAGAACGAGCTCGTCCGGCGGGTCGACCGGGACGCCCGCACGATCGGCCAGGTGTTCGCCGAGGACTTCGCGCGTCCGATGGGGCTGTCGTTCTTCATCGGACTGCCCGAGCGAATCGACATGAACCGGGTGGCGGTGCTCGGGCGGCTCGGTCCCGCGGACCTGCTGCGGCAGCTGCCGGGGGTGAAGTGGCGGCTCGCGGCGCAGCTGGTCAATCGGCGCAGTGCCACCACGGCCTCGCTGAACAACCCGCGCCTCGGGGCGCCCGAGCGCTTCAGCCGGCGCGAGGTGCTGACCCCGGAGGTTGCCTCGTCCAACGGCGTGGGGGACGCCCGCTCGCTGGCCCGCGTGTACAGCGCGGCGGCCGGTGGCGCCGAACGCTTCCCGATCGACGCCGAGACACTGGCTGAGCTCGCCGAACCGGTCGACCAACGGACGGTGCCCACGGACACGCTGTTGCGGGTGCGTCGCGCCTTCCGGCTGGGTTTCGTCCGCCCAGTACCCGAGTTCGCCTTCGGATCACCCGACCTGCGCGCGTTCGGCGCCGCGGGGCTCGGCGGCTCGTTCGCCTTCGCCGACCCCGCCTCCGGCATCGGGTACGCCTACACGCCGAACCGGCTGGGCATCCGCCTGGACGACGACCCGCGCGAGGTGGCCCTGCGTCGAGCGGTCTACGCCTGCCTCGAGTGAGCCGGCTCGTCGCTGCGCTCCGGGCGCGACGACTCCTCGACCTCGAGCAGCGACACCTCGTGCAGCGACTCCTCGTACGCGTGGTGGCCGCCCCGCAACCCGAACAGTCGCTTGGACAGCAGCAGGTAGAGGACGGCAGCGATGTTCACGATCAACACGACGATCTTGAGCCAGCTGACCTTCTCGGTGATCTCGTACACCTCGAGCGGGATGAACAGCGTCGTGCCGACGACCGCCACGTACTCGCCCCAGCGCCTGAGCGACCACAGCCCGATGCCCTCGGCGACCTGCAGCAGCCCGTAGAGCAGGACGCCGACGCCGACGAGGTTCAGCGTGCTCGGCTTGGCGTTGAGCACCTTCTCGACGGAGTGGAGGGTGCTCGAGTCCGAGACGTTGAAGTGGATCTGGTCGAAGAACGGCCGGAGCGAGCGCAGGTCGCGGTCGAACAGCTGCTTCAGCGACACCTGCGTGCTCTTGAGCCGGAAGACCCCGATGGCCAGCAGGATCAGCAGGGTCCCGCGGATCCAGCGCTCGATTGCGAGCGCACGCAGGATGAACGCGCTGCGCAGCGCCTTGCCCCGCAGCAGCACCGGCGCGTCCTCGGCCGGCCCGGAGCCCTCCGGCTCGCCGAGGATGTAACTGCCGCACCGCAGGCAGCGCCAGGCGTTGCCCAGCGGGGTGGACGCCTCGAGCTTGGCCCGGTAGTCCGGTTCGTCCGGGGCGTAGGTCACGTGCCCCTTGCGGGCGCACGAACGCAGGTTCCACTCCATGGCGCGACAGCCTAGGTGCTGAACCTCGAGATCGAGGTCCGGCCGGTGCATGCTGTCGATGCGCACGTTGTCGATCCGCTCGGATCCCGTTCGTCGGGATGACGTGCGGCCCGGCAGGCGGGCCCGACGACAGGAGCGGTTCATGTCCCAGTACCTGATCCTCATCTACGACGACGAGGCCAAACTCGAGCAGATGATGGCCGAGCGCAACGACGTGATCATGGCCGGTCACGGGGCCTTCGCCGAGAAGAACGGGCCGGCGATCCTGGGCGGCAACGCGCTGCAGCCGGTGTCGACGGCGACGTCCGTCCGGCCCGACGGCAACGGCGGCTTCGCGGTCACCGACGGCCCGTTCGTCGAGACCAAGGAGGCGCTCGGCGGCTACTACCTCGTCGAGGCCGACGACCTGGACGCCGCCGTCGAGATGGCCCGGCAGATCCCGACCGCCGAGGGCGGCATCGAAGTCCGTCCGATCATGACCTTCGACTAGGCCGTGTCCCGCGCCGACGAGGTCGCGGCCGCGGTCGCCGACGCGCACCGCCGCGAGTGGGGTTTCGTCCTCGCCGCGACGGTGCGTGTCACCCGCGACCTCGACCTCGCCGAGGAGTGCGTGCAGGACGCCTACGCGGGGGCGCTCCGGGTCTGGGAGCAGCGCGGCATCCCGTCCCGTCCCTCGGCCTGGCTGACGACCGCCGCCCGCAACCGCGCCCTTGACGTCCTGCGCCGCGAGGCGACCCTCAAGCGCCTGCTGCCGTGGCTGGTCATCGACGAGCCCGAGCCCGTGAGCACGGATCCGGACGAGATTCCGGACGACCGGTTGCGCCTCGTCCTCACCTGTTGCCACCCGACTCTCGCCCCGGAGGCTCGTGTCGCGTTGACGTTGCGCCTGGTCTGCGGACTGACGACCGCCGAGGTGGCGCACTCGTTCCTCGTCACCGAGCCGACCATGGCTGCGCGGATCACCCGCGCCAAGAAGAAGATCGCCGCCGCCCGCATCCCGTACCGGGTGCCGTCCGCCGCTGAGCTGCCCGAGCGGGTCGCGGCCGTGCTCGATGTCGTGCACCTGCTGTTCACGACCGGGCACACGGCGCCTCGGGGCGACGGGCTCGTGCGGCCCGACCTCGTCGAGCGGGCGCTGCACCTGGCCCGGACGCTGCGCACGCTGCTGCCGCATGACCGCGATGTCGCCGGCCTGCTGGCTCTGATGCTGCTCACCGATGCCCGCCGCGACACCCGGGTCGACGCCGCCGGGCGCATGGTGCTGCTCGCCGACCAGGACCGATCGGCGTGGCACCGAGACGAGATCGCCGAGGGTATCGAGCTGGTGCGCGAGGCGCTGCGTGGACGACCGCCGGGTCGCTACGCGCTGCAGGCGGCGATCGCGGCTGTCCATGCCGGCTCGCCCAGCTGGGACGAGACGGACTGGAACGAGCTCACCGGGCTCTACGACCGGCTGCTCGAGGTGTGGCCGTCGCCGGTGGTTGCGCTCAACCGGGCGGTGACGATCGGGTTGGCGTGCGGGGCGCAGGCCGGCCTGGACGCGCTCGAACCGCTCACGGCCGAGCCGCAACTGGCCGGCTACGGCTACCTGGCGTCCTCGCGGGCGGATTTCCTGCGGCGGTTGGGACGGACGGTCGAGGCGCGTGGGGCCTACGAAGAGGCCCTGCTGCTCGTGGACAACGCCGTGGAGCGGCAATTCCTGCAGCAACGGATGTCGGAGCTGGCGTAGTCAGCCGTTCAGCGGTGCCGACGCAGCCGACCAGAACACCATCCCGACGACGAACACCGAGGACGCCGCGAGGCCGGCGAACCAGCCGGTCGCAGTGCGCCACCGCGAACCGGGGGCGCCGCGGGAGCCGACCGTCACCGCAGCTCCGCCGAGCACGCTCAGCAGGATGGTCAGGCCGGTCAAGCCCCACAGCGTGAAGAGCTGCTCGCATTTCGCGACGGGACCGGCGTCGGTGCACATCGCCACGCCGGCTCCCAGTGGGAGCCAGAACAGTCCGAGGAGCAGCGACAGGCAGATCTGGATGCTGCCGAGAGCGATACGACCACTGTCGCGGCGCCGGGCAGGGATCGTCGGGCAGGGGGCGGGCGGGGTCGAGTAGGTCATGTCTCGACCCTGCCCGTGGAACGGGCGAGAGTCGTGAGTAGGCCTACTCAGCCGGCGTACCGGCCGCCGAAGAAGACCTGGATCTCGCTGATCAGGCCGTCCACGACGGTGAAGAGCTCGCTGTTGCGGAAACGTTCGCGGGTGTCGGCCAGCTCGTACTCGTACAGCACGAAGACCTGGTCGCCGACCGTCGCCGACGCCAGGATGCGCTGCATGCTGAAGCGGGCGGCGGTGGGGAAGCAGCGCGCCAGGTAGGTCGCCCGGTCGATGTGGTCGTCCTGCGGGCTGGTGAAGCGCAGGCCGGGCGCGAGCAGTTGCTCGGCAGCCGCCCGGTCACCGGCGCGGTAGGCGGCGAACATCCGGCGCACGACGTCGTGCCGCGGCACTCCCACCGGCTCGCTGGTCAAGGGATCAGCGGAAGGCGTCGAGACCGGTGAGCCGCGATCCGAGCACCAGCGTGTGCACCTCGTGGGTGCCCTCGTAGGTGTAGACCGTCTCGAGGTTCACTGCGTGCCGCAGCACCGGGTACTCGGTGGTGATGCCGCTACCGCCCAGGATCGAGCGCGTCTCGCGGCAGATCTCCAGGGCGGCCCGCACGTTGGCGAACTTGCCGACGCTGACGTGGTGTGACGCGATCCGCCCCTCGTCCTTCAGCCGGCCGATGCGTTGCGCGATGAGTTGCGATTGCTGCAGGGACACCGTGAGGTCGGCGAACTTCTTCTGGGTGAGCTGGAAACCCGCGATCGGCTTGCCGAACTGGGTGCGGGTGCCGGCGTAGTCCAGCGCCGAGGCCAGCGCGTCACGCGCCGCGCCGGTGACGCCCCAGACGATGCCGTAGCGCGCCTCGTTCAGCGCGCCGAGCGGGGCCCGCAGGCCGGCCGCCTCCGGCAGCTGCGCCGAGGCCGGCAGCCGGACGTCGTCGAAGGACAGCCCGCTCGTGACGGACGCGCGCAGCGAGATCTTGTGGTGCACGTCCTGCGCCGTGAAACCCGGGGTGCCCTTCTCGACCAGGAAGCCGCGGACGCCCTCCTCGGTGCGCGCCCAGACGACGGCGACGTCGGCCAGCGAACCGTTGGTGATCCACATCTTGCTGCCGTTGAGGATCCAGTCGTCCCCGTCGCGCACGGCGCGGGTGCGCATCGAGCCGGGGTCGGAGCCGGAGTCGGCCTCGGTGAGACCGAAGCAGCCCATCTGCTCGCCCTTGGCCATGCCCGGCAGCCACCGCTGCTTCTGCTCCTCGCTGCCGTAGGCGTGGATCGAGAACATGGCGAGCGAGCCCTGGACGCTGACCAGCGAGCGCAGGCCCGAGTCGACCGCCTCGACCTCGGCGCACACCAGGCCGTACTGCGTCGCCGTCGCGCCGGCGCAGCCGTACCCCTCGAGATGCATGCCGAGCACGCCCAGCTCGCCGAACTCCTGGGCCAGCTCGCGGGCCGGCAGCGTGCCGTCCTCGAACCACTGCGCGATGTGGGGGCGTAGTCGGTCGTCGGCGAACTTGCGCAGGGTGTCGCGCAGCAGGCGGTCCTCGCCGGCCAGGTCGTCGTCGAGGTCCAGCAGATCCAGCCGGTCGAGTGCGTCGCTCATGCCCCGACGCTACCTCGCAACCGGCGATACTCCGCGGTTGTTCGATCGGGCCCGACTACCCTCTGGCCATGGCCGGGCCGCTGGACTTCGATCCCATCGTGCGTGCCGGCCAGCTCTGGGAGCAGCGCTGGCCGGACGAGGAGCCCGCCGTCTACGACTCGATGCGCGCCGTCACCTCGATCATGCGGGCGCACCAGATCCTCATCGCCGAACTCGACGCGATGCTGCGCCCGTTCGGCATCACGTTCAGCCGCTACGAGGCGCTCGTGCTGCTCGTCCACGCGCGTGAGGGTGCGCTGCCGCTGTCGAAGATCGGCGAGCGACTGCAGGTGCACGCGACGTCGGTGACCAACGTGATCGACCGGTTGGAGGGCGCCGGGCTCGTGCGGCGCGAGCCGAACCCGCGCGACGGGCGCGGCACGCTCGCGGTGATCACCGACGAGGGACGCCGGGTCGCGGCCAAGGCGACCGCCGAGTTCAACGCCGCCCGCTTCGGCATGCAGGCCGTCCCGGAGGAGGACCTGCGGAGCATCTTCGCGATTCTGCGGACGCTGCGCGTCGACGCCGTGGACTTCGTCGACCCGGACCGGTGAGCCGAGCTCAGCTCGCCGAGCTCGGCACGGCCTTAACGAGGTAGGCGTCGACGATGATGTCGTAGTCGTAGTCGATCCCGTGCGCCTCGGCGCAGGTGATGATCACGACGCGGCGGGGGGTCTTCTGGTTCATCAGGCTGTGGACGTCGCCGGCCTGGTTCTTCGCCACCCCGTAGACGTCGCGGACCTCGTAGGTCAGCGTTCCGGTAGCGGTGCGCAGGGTGATGGTCGAACCGTTCAGCGCGGTGACGGGATAGACGGGGATGCCGTCGAGCCGGCTGACCTTGGCGTGCTTCACCGCGTCGAGGATCTGCAGGGTCGCCGGACGTGAGGCCTTGTTCAGCACCTCCAGGTCGTCCTCGGCCCAGGCGTGGCCGAGGATGTAGGTCGTCCTCGAGTGGCTGCCCGGCGCCTCACCGAAGTCGTGCTGCACCCAGCACACGGTGTGGTGCTGCTCGCCGGGTGGGTCCAGCGGCCGGACGTAACCCATGCCACACACGTGGGCGGCGATCGTGAAGCCCTTGCCCTGCATGGTGAAGTGCGTCGGCGCGGACGCTGCCACGGGCCGGATCGCCGGCGTCGGCGGGTGCGTCGCCGTCGGACTGGGCGTCGACGTGGTCGCAGGCACGGTGGCCGAGGCGGTGGTGCTCGGCGCGGGCGCCGGGGCCGACGAGGAGCACGCCGTCAGGCCGAGGGCGAGCGCGAGCGCCATGGCGCCGGCGCCGGCGCCGGCGAAGCTGCGTCCTCCCACGCGCTCGAGGATAAGGGCCACAACCAGGCAGACGCGGATTGGCAGATACTTGGACGTCCTAGTAAATTGATAGGACGTAGTCGACATGCCGCGTCGGCCGTCACTTCCTAAGGTGGAGCCATGGACGCAGAGGACATCGAAGCCGGCCGCGCACGGTGGCAGGAGCGCTACGACGCGGCCCGCAAGGCCGATCGCGACTTCACCACCCTGTCCGGTGACGAGGTCGAGCCGGTCTACGGGCCGACGGGACCCGACGACCGGATGGATCGCATCGGCTGGCCGGGGGAGTACCCGTTCACCCGTGGGCTGTACGCGACCGGGTACCGCGGCAAGCCGTGGACGATCCGGCAGTTCGCCGGCTTCGGCAACGCGAAGCAGACCAACGAGCGTTACAAGATGATCCTGGCCGAGGGCGGCGGTGGCCTGTCCGTGGCCTTCGACATGCCCACGCTGATGGGCCGCGATTCCGACGATGCGCGCTCGCTCGGCGAGGTCGGCCACTGCGGCGTCGCGATCGACTCGGCCGCCGACATGGACATCCTGTTCGACGGCATCGACCTGGCCTCGACCACGACGTCAATGACGATCTCGGGGCCTGCGGTGCCGCTTTTCTGCATGTACGTCGTCGCGGCCGAGCGGCAGGGCGCCGACCCGGCGAAGCTCAACGGCACGCTGCAGACCGACATCTTCAAGGAGTACATCGCGCAGAAGGAGTGGATCTATCCACCCGAGCCGCACCTGAAGCTGATCGGCGATCTGATGGAGTACGTCGACGCCGAGGTACCGGCCTACAAGCCGCTGTCGGTGTCGGGATACCACATCCGCGAGGCCGGATCGACGGCGGCGCAGGAGCTGGCGTTCACGCTGGCCGACGGGTTCGGCTATGTCGAGCTCGGCATCTCCCGCGGCCTGGACGTCGATCGCTTCGCCCCAGGGCTGTCGTTCTTCTTCGACGCGCATCTCGATTTCTTCGAGGAGATCGCCAAGCTGCGCGCCGCTCGCCGCATCTGGGCGCGCTGGCTGCGCGACGTCTACGGCGCCAAGACCGAGCGCGCGCAGTGGCTGCGCTTCCACACCCAGACGGCCGGCGTATCGCTCACCGCGCAGCAGCCGGAGAACAACATCGTCCGCACCGCGCTCGAGGCGCTGTCGGCGGTGCTGGCCGGCACCAACTCCCTGCACACGAATGCCCTGGACGAGGTCCTGGCCCTGCCGTCACAGAAGGCGGCCCAGATCGCGCTGCGCACCCAGCAGGTGATCGCCGAGGAGACCGGTGTGCTCAACGTCGCCGACCCGCTGGGCGGTTCCTGGTACGTCGAGGCACTGACCGACCGGCTCGAGGCCGAGGCCGAGGCGATCTTCGAGCGCATCAGGGAGCTCGGCGGGGACGCCACGATGACCTCGGGCCTGCTGCGCGGCATCGAGGACGGCTGGTTCATCACCGAGATCGCCGACTCCGCGTTCGCCTACCAGGTGGCGATGGAGAAGGGCGACAAGAAGGTCGTCGGCGTCAACACCTTGACCGGGGACGTCGGTGAGCCACTGGAGATCCTGCGGGTCTCGCACGAGGTCGAGACGGCGCAGCGCGAGGCCATCGCCGCTCGGCGCGCGTCGCGTGACCAGCAGGCCGTCGACGCCGCGCTGGCCCGCATGATCGAGGACGCCCAGGCCGACCGCAATGTCGTGCCGGCCATGCTCGACGCCGCCCGGGCCGAGGCGACGCTGGGCGAGATCTGCAACGCGTTCCGCCCGATCTGGGGCGAGTACCGGGAGCCCGCCCGCTTCTGACGCCGCCGGCGCCCGCGGCGTGGCGGTCAGGCGCCCGCGAGCAGGTCGAGAACGGGGGCGAACGCCTCGACGGTCTCGGACGGCACTGACACGTACGAGACGCCCAGCGCGTCCCGCCTGCGGAGCAGTTGGTCGGCCATCTGGCGAGGGGTGCCGCTGACGACGCTCACCGCGCCGTGCGCCGCCAGCCGCTGAGCGTCCGTGCCCAGTCGAGCGAGATGGGCGGCGCCGATGTCGCCGACCGCGATCAGCCCCATCGCGAGTTCGGGCTCGTTGCCGGATTCCTGCGCCGCTGCGGTCACGGCGGCCACGCTCCGGTACGCGGTGGCCACGTCGGTGTCCGGTGGCCACCCGAGGGCGACGGAGTCTGCCGACCTGCCGGCGAGTGCGAGCATCCGGGGTCCCGAGGCAGCGAGCAGGATCCGGAGCCCGGGATCGCGTTCGCGCAGCAGGTGCACGGTAGTCACCAGCCGGCCGATGCGCGCCCCGGGTGTACCGAACGGTTCAGACAGGGCGGCGGCGTCGTGCTCGGCGCCGGGACGTCCGGCACCGAGGCCGAGTTCGAACCGGTCACCGTACAGCTCTCGCATTGTGCGTGTCTCCCAGACCAGGAGCTCCGGACCGCGGAGCGGCTCGCAGATGACCCAGGTGCCGACGTGCAAGCTCTCGGTCGCCGCCGCGGCCGCGGCGAGAGCCGGTAACGGCGCGGCGGTGCGCACCGTGTCGGGCAGCAGGAACGTGGCGTACCCGAGCACCTCGGCGCGGCGAGCCGAAGCCGTCCAGGTCCGCACATCACCGACGGTGCTGTTGGTGACCCCGAACCGGAACGGCCGCGGCGTCGCCGCGATCACCGAGCGGCCGCCGGTGCCGACGTGCTGCGCCGGTCTGCGGGCTCGGCGTCGGGTGGCCGGGAGCCGACGCGGTGCCGATTCGTCGGCAGGGCGACGCTGACGGCGATCAACCAGAGCAGCCCGGCGAAGCGCGTGATCGGAAGTGTCGCGTCGAAGGAGGAGGTCAGCACGGTGATGCTCGACAGGACACCCACGACGGCAAGTACGGTGCCGGCCGCGGCGAGCGTGCGCGGGACGAGGCGTAGCACGAGAGCCGGCACGGCGACGCCTGCGAGCAGCAGCGCGAAGGGCACGGTGAACCCGGCGGCACCGGTGATGAAGGACAGATCGACCAACACGCGAGCTGTGCCGGCGTCGATGACGTGCGCGTTCTCGGCCGTCACCCAGGTCACCAGGCCCGACAGGGCCAGCGACGCCGACGCGAGCGTGCCGCCGACGAGAGCGATGACGGCGCCGGGAGCGGTGACGCCCAGGGTTCGCAGACGTCGGTAGACGGCGGCGGTCCACACGGCGATCGGCACGGCGGTCGAGGCGACCAGGAATGCCAGAGCGTGCTGTTGGGAGGTGTGCGCCCGCAGGTAGGCGAGAGCAACCGTCGGCGAGGTGGAGGGTTGCGGTGCACCGGCGAAGGTCGCAGCGGCGGCAACGGTCAGGGCGGCGGCGACAACGGCCGGGATCGGGAGCGGGGGACCGGCCTGGCGGCGGCGGGACGGTGGGGTCATGGCGGGGTCCTCTCCCGGTGGCGTGGCTGACGGGGTCGGCGCATCAGGTGTGGGTGCAGCAGGTGCGGGTGCATCGATACGATCAACAATAGTTACACATCCGAACGATTGTCAAATGTTATGGTTAAGGCATGGCACGGCCCCGAACTCAGATCGCGTTCCTGCTCGCTCAGCTGGGCGCGCACGTCGCCGAGCAATTCGGTGAGCGCGCGGCGACCCTCGATCTGACCCGTCCACAGTCCGGGCTGCTGCGTGTGATCGGGGCTCGGCCCGGACGCAGCCAGCGAGCCGTGGCCGAGCAGCTCGGCACCCCCGCCAGTCGCCTCGTGGCCTTGGTGGACGGGCTGGAGGACCGCGGGCTCGTGGAGCGGCGGCGCAGCGAGGACGACCGCCGCAACTACGAGCTGTATCTCACCGCGGCGGGCAGCCGGACGCTGCACGAGCTCGGCGTCGTCGCGGCGGCGCACGAAGCCGCGGTGACCGAGGCGCTCACCGCGGACGAGCGGGACCGGCTGGACAGTCTGCTGGCCATTCTTGCGGCTGCCCATGGGCTGCAACCGGGCGTCCACCCGGGGTACCGGAAGCTGGGTCCGGACGACGGGCCGCGCCGCGACGGCCCTGGCCCCGACGGGCCCGACCTTGTCTGGCGTCCGGGCCGCTGACCGTCCGAGGGGTACGGCGCACCGCAGGCCGGAACCGCCGAAGCAGCGGCGTCAGCGTCACGCCGACGCTGGCCAGCATGACGAGCACGACGCCGGCGAGGCGACGCAGCGTCAGCGTCTCGTCCAGCACGAGGTAGCCGGCCAACCCCGCGACGCCGGGGTTGAGGCTGGTGAGCACGCCGAACACCGCCGTCGGCAGGCGGCGCAGCGCGAGCAGGTCGAGGCTGTACGGGATCGCGCTGGACAGCACGCCGACGAGCAGGCCGAGCGCCACCGCCCGCGGCTCGAGCAGGTGCGTCCCGGCCGTCGCGAACCCGATCGGCAGCATGACGACAGCGCCGAACGCCAAGCCGAGGCCGAGGCCGGCCAGGCCGCTGCCCGCGCGGCCCATCCGCCCGCTGAGCAGGATGTAACCGGCCCAGCAGCAGGCCGCGGCGAGGGCGAAGACGACGCCGAGCGGGTCCGTACCGCCGAGCGAGCCACCGAGAAGGGCGACGCCGCCGGCAGCCGGCAGGGCCCAGCCGCGCGTCGCCCACGAGCTGGCCGTCACGATCGCAACGGTGAGCGGGCCGAGGAACTCGAGCGTGATCACGCTGGCCAGCGGCAACCGGTCGAGGGCGAGGTACAGCGTCACGTTCATGCAGGTGAACACGGCGCCGAACACCAGGGCGGCGACCAGGTCGGGCCGCGTCCACGTCCGGCGCCACGGGCGGGCGATCAGGGCGAGCGCCAACGCGGCACCGACGAGACGCAGGGCCACCGTCCCCACCGGACCGACCCACGGGAACAGGTGCGCCGCGAGCGCCGCGCCGAACTGCACCGACGCGACGCTCGTGACGGCCAGGGCGGAGCCGACACCGCGGGCGGAGCGGCCGGAGTCCGCCCCGGCCGACGCCTGCCCGGCCGACGCCTGCCCCGCAGCCGACTGCGACGCCGCTCCCGACGCCGGCAGTGGCATCGGGGAGGGCGAGGTCGCGGTCACGACCGCGACGCTAGCGGCGGCCCGATCCGGCACGGAAATGCCTGCGGCGTCTGCATTTATGCTTGGCAATCATGAGCGGAGTGGAGCTGCGGCACCTCCTGGCACTGGTCGCGCTGACCGAGGAGGGCACCTTCACCGACGCCGCGATCCGGCTCGGCGTCACGCAGTCGGCGGTGTCGCGGACGATCGTCGGGCTCGAGACCACCGTCGGGACGGAGCTCGTCCGCCGCACAACTCGCACCGTTGCGCTGACCCCGGCGGGGGTACGCAGCTATCACGCTGCGGTGCGCGCCCTGTCCGCCGTGGATGATGTCGCGGCCGCCGCCCGTGACACCGCGCGTCCGCTGCGGCTCGGCTACTCGTGGTCGGCCCTGGGGCGGCACACGACCGCCGTGCTCCAGCACTGGCGCACCGCGCACCCGGACATCTCGCTCGAGGTCCACCGCGTCGACGTCCGGGACGCCGGACTGTCGAGCGGGCGGGCCGACGTGGCGGTCGTTCGCGGTGATTTCGCCGCGGACGGCATCACCGTGCACGAGGTCTTCCGCGAGCCGCGGATGGCCGTCCTGCCGACCGGACACCCGCTCGCCGGGCGGGTTGCCGTGCGGCTCGCCGAGCTCAGCGGCGAGACTGTACTGACCACCGCCTACGGCACCACAACCGTTGAACTGTGGCCGGTGGCCGACCGCCCGCGCGGCGTCCTGCACGTCGACAACACCGACGAGTGGCTGACGGAGATCGCCGGCGGCCTGGCCATCGGCGTGACCGCGGAGTCGACCGCGAGCCAGCACGCGCATCCCGGGGTTGCGTTCGTCCCGCTGGAGGACGCCGCCGACCTGGCCGTCCACCTGGCATGGCCGAGCGTGCAAACGCACCCGGCGGTGCCCGACTTCGTGGCGCTCGTCGCCGAGGTCGTCACCGCCGCGCAGGCCGGTCAGCAGACCAGGTAGCGCCCGCCGCGGCGGACCACGGTCAGGGGCAACGTGTCCTGCACGTCTCCGGTCGCCCCGCGCACCTCGAGCGGCACGCTCCACCGGTCCCGGCCGGCGGGGTGCACCGACACGACGCGCACCGACGACGGCGAGACGAGCACGAGCGCGGCGACGTCACCGGACTGCGAGCCGGAGCACTCCAGCTTGTGCCGGCTGCCGCTGTCGCCGTGGATGAGCGCTCGCCCCCAGCGTTCGGCCGCCGCCCGCGGGTTGGCCGGTGACGTCAGTCCGGAGGTGTCGACGAGGGCGGCCAGGGTGATCGCGACGGCCGCCACCAGGACCACTGTGGCCAGGCCGATCAGGGCGACGCGTCTCGTGCGGCGGGCGCTCTCGACCTGACCGGCATCGGGCGCGTCCTCGCCGGGCCCGCCGAGGTACCAGAGCTCGCCCTGCTCGTCGGGCGGATCAGGGGCGTCGGCGCTCACCCGTGCAGTCTGCCCGGTGGCGATCTGTCCGGCGGGCGGCGCCCGGCTCTCACCCGTCGGAGCGGCGGCGGTGCAGGGAGAAGCGCTCGAAGATGCTGAGGTCGCCGTGCGGCTTGTTCACGTTGTAGTACGTCACGTGGATGCTGGTGCGCCCGCCGGGCCGGGTGCCCGGGTCGACGGTGAACGCCGCGAAGCCGTACGGGTGGTCCCCATCGCGCACGCCGCGCCACACCGCCTGCTCGGTCGTGAACACCGACGCGCGCTTGCCGTTGCTGCCCGGCGCTGTCACCGACGTGATCACCTTGGCCGTGCCGTCGGTGAAGAACGTCTGGTTGCTGGTGCCCGAGACGCCGCCGCCCCCGAGCACCATGTGCACGGTGCCGAGGCCGGTGTCGATGTCGTCGGTGGCGTTCGAGGCTGGTCGTGGCGTCAGCGTCTCGGATCCCGCGACGACACCGCGGACGGCGAGCGAGCGCTCGTAGTCGTGCTCGTGGCCGCAGACGACGAGGTCGACGCCGTAGCGGTCGAACACCGGCCCGTACACCTCGCGCAAGCCGAGGTCGGCGCCGTTGAAGTCGGCCGAGCTGATCATCACCTGGTGCATGCAGACCACCACCCAGTCCACGCTGCGCGAGCGGCGCGCCGCGGCGAGGTCGCGCTGCAGCCAGGCCAGCTGCCGCCCACCCGAGTAGCCGCGGACGTAGTTGTCGCCGCCGTCCTGCAGGCAGAAGTCGTCGTTCTGCAGCACGACGACGTGCACCGAGCCGACGTCGAAGGAGTACCAGAGGCCCTCGAGCTCGCCGTCGGACTCCGTCGACG
Source organism: uncultured Actinomycetota bacterium (assembly GCA_963787985.1). Classification (GTDB taxonomy): domain Bacteria; phylum Actinomycetota; class Actinomycetes; order Mycobacteriales; family Jatrophihabitantaceae; genus Jatrophihabitans. Next base: position 1,600,732 of record CAWBEL010000004.1, read on the forward strand.
GCACGTCGAAGTAGGTCTGGAAGGCGCCGAACCCGAGCGGGCCGTTGGCCTTCTCGTTCTCGTGGTTGCCGGCGGCCGGCATCCACGGCCGGAAACGCGTCGAGCGGGTGTTGTTGGTGAAGAAGTTGTTCCAGGTGCGGACGCGGTCGACGTCGAGGTTGGCGTAGCAGAGGTCGCCGTTGAGCAGGTGGAACAGCGGGCCGACGGTCTCGACGCCGGTGACGGTGTCCTTCGCGGCGGGCGAGGAGTTGGCGTCGAGCGCCGCCTTACCGGTCGCGTCCCAGGTGACCTCCGGCGTCGCCTGGTCGCCGAAGCTGGTGAAGGTGAACGGCGCGCGGCCGGCCGGCGCGGTGCGGAAGGTGCCGGCGTCGGGGCCGGCACCGTCGTGCTGCACGGCGTAGAGGTACTCGGCATCCGGCCGCAGGCCACTCATCAGGGCGTGGTGCACGTACACCGTGCGGCCCGAGGTGCCGTCGACATAGGTCCGCGTCTCCGCTTCGGCGCTGCGCCCGTACCCACCGTGCACAGTGCCCCAGACAACCCGCGGTCGGCGGACCGCACCGTCGGTGATCCACGAGGCCACCATCTGCCGCGCCGGGTCGCGACCGAAGGTCAGGTGCAGGCCCTGGACGGGGGACGCGCCGGTGCCGCCGCGGGTCAGCGATACCGCACCGGTCGCCGGGGCCGCCTCGGCCCGGCCGACGAGCGCGGGTGCGGTGACGGCGCCGGCACCGGCGGCGCCGAGCAGGGCCAGGGCCCGACGGCGGGTGACGGCGGAGGCGGAGGTTTCGGCGGAATCGTCGCGATCGCTCATGGCCCGGACGTTAGGCAGCCGAGCGGGCGTCGGACTGAACGTCAGGTGACGACGACGCGTCGTCCAGCTGATCCTCTTCGTGCGGCGGATGACCGTTCCTGCGTCTCGAAGCGGTCACGCCTCGCGCGGAGGTGATCGACACCGGGGAACTGGGTGCTGTTCATCGGCGCCGACGAGTGGCCGCCCCGCCCGGGGTGGCGGCGGTCTGGAAAACTGGACGCATGCGTCCCGGAGCACCCCGACGTCCTGCTGCCCAGCCCAGCCAGGCGATGGCCGCCGCCATGGCCGGCGCCGTCGACCTCGGTGCCCTCAAGGCCCGCAACGAGGCCGCCGCGCGCGCCGCCGAGGCGCCGACCCCTGCCGCGGGGTCGTTCGTCATCGACGTCACCGAGGCCACGTTCCAGAGCGACGTGCTGGACCGTTCGTTCCAGGTACCCGTGCTGCTCGACCTCTGGGCCGACTGGTGCCAGCCCTGCAAGCAGCTCAGCCCGGTGCTCGAGCGCCTGGCCACGGCTGGCGGCGGTTCCTGGGTCCTCGCCAAGATCGACGTCGACGCCAACCCCCGCATCTCGCAGGCCCTGCAGGTGCAGAGCATCCCGACGGTGTTCGCGGTCATCGGCGGGCAGCTCGTCCCCGGCTTCCAGGGCGCGCTGCCCGAGGCGCAGGTGCGCGAGTTCGTCGACGCCGTGCTCAAGGCCGGCCAGGAGGCCGGGTTGACGGGCGGCGGCGCCCCCGTCGCCGAGGGGGCCGAGCAGACCGATGTCGAACCGCCGGCCGAGCCGGAGGACCCGCGCTTCGCCGCCGCGGAGGACGCCCTCGAGGCCGGCGACTACGCCCTCGCGACGGAGCGGTACCGGGCCATCCTGGTCCAGGAGCCGGCGAACGAGCAGGCCAAGCTCGCGCTCGGGCAGGTCCAGCTGATGCAGCGGCTGGAGAAGGTCGATCCGCAGTCGGTGACCCGGGCGGACGCAGCGCCCGAGGACGTCGACCTGCAGTTCGCCGCCGCCGACCTCGCCCTGGCGACCAACGACGTCCAGGGCGCGCTGGACCGGCTGCTGCGCACCGTGTCACTGGTGAGCGGCGACGACCGCGATCGGGTGCGGGAGCGGTTGCTCGAGTACTTCGAGCTGCTCGGCAACGACGACCCGCGGGTGCCGCCCGCGCGCCGTCAGCTCACCCGCGCCCTGTTCTGACCCGAGCCGTCGGGCGTCAGGACGCTGGGCGGTAGCGCAGCCAGAGCGCACCCAGCGGCGGCACGCGCAGCCGCGTCGAGGCCGGCAGACCGTGCCACGACTCGGCCACCGCCTCGACGCCGCCGAAGTTGCCCACCCCGGAACCGAAGTAGACGTCGGCGTCGGTGTTCACGATCTCGTCCCAGCGGCCCGCATGCGGCAGGCCCAGCCGGTACTGCTCGTGCGGCACGGACGAGAAGTTCGCGACGCACGCCAGCACCGACCCGTCGTCGCCGAAGCGCAGGAACGAGTACACGTTGCCGGGGGCGTCGTTGGCGTCGATCCACCGGAACCCGTCCTCGGTCGTGTCGCGCGACCAGAGCGCGTCGATCGCGCTGTAGGTGTGGTTGAGGTCGCTGATCAGCCGCAGGATGCCCCGGTGCCCGGGGTCGTCGGTGAGCTCCCAGTCGAGCGAGCGCGACTCCGACCATTCGCGGCTCTGCCCGAACTCCTGCCCCATGAACAGCAGTTGCTTGCCCGGGTGCGCCCACATGTAGGCGTAGAGCGTGCGCAGGGTCGCCATCTGCTGCCAGCGGTCGCCCGGGATCTTGTTGATCAACGATCCCTTGCCGTGCACGACCTCGTCGTGCGACAGCGGCATGACGAAGTTCTCGGTGTAGGCGTACATCATCGAGAACGTCAGCTCGTTGTGGTGGAACTGACGGTGGATCGGCTCGTGCTGCAGGTAGTTGAGGGTGTCGTGCATCCAGCCCATGTCCCACTTGAAGCCGAACCCGAGCCCGCCCAGGTGGGTGGGCCGGGTGACGCCGGGCCAGGAGGTGGACTCCTCGGCGATGGTGACGACGCCGGGCACCCGCTTGTAGACGGTCGCGTTCATCTCCTGCAGGAACGCCACCGCCTCGAGGTTCTCCCGGCCGCCGAACTTGTTCGGCGCCCATTGCCCCTCGGCGCGGGAGTAGTCGAGGTAGAGCATCGAGGCGACGGCGTCGACGCGCAGGCCGTCGATGTGGAACTCCTCGAGCCAGAACAGGGCGTTGGCGACGAGGAAGTTGCGCACCTCGCTGCGGCCGAAGTCGAAGACGAACGTGCCCCAGTCGAGCTGCTCGCCGCGGCGCGGGTCGCCGTGCTCGTAGAGCGGGGTGCCGTCGAAGCGGCCGAGCGCGAACGCGTCCTTCGGGAAGTGCGCCGGCACCCAGTCGACGATCACGCCGACCCCGGCCTGGTGCAGCGCGTCCACGAGGTACCGGAACTCGTCCGGGCTGCCGAAGCGGGCCGAGGGCGCGTAGTAGGACGAGACCTGGTAGCCCCACGACCCGCCGAACGGGTGCTCCGCGACCGGCAGGAACTCGACGTGCGTGAATCCCGTCTCGGTGACGTAGTCGACCAGCTCGCGGGCGAGGTCGCGGTAGGACAACCCCATGCGCCACGAGCCGAGATGCACCTCGTAGATCGACATCGGGGCCTTGTGCCATTCGGTACGCGCGCGACCGGACAGCCACTCGTCGTCGGCCCACTCATAGTTCGGCGTGTGCACGACCGACGCGGTCTGGGGAGGGGCCTCGGTGGCGAAGGCCATCGGATCGGCCTTGTCCCGCCACTGGTCGTCGGCGCCGAGGATGCGGAACTTGTAGCGCGCCCCGTCGTGGACGTCGGGAACGAACAGCTCCCAGACGCCGCTGGATCCGAGCGAGCGCATCGGCAGCCCGCGACCGGACCAGTAGTCGAAATCGCCCGTGACGCGGACGCCGCGCGCGTTCGGCGCCCACACCGCGAACGAGGTGCCGGTGATCGGGCCACCGGGGGTGTCGTAGGTGCGTACGTGCGCGCCCAGCACCGTCCAGAGATTCTCGTGCCGACCCTCGCCGATGAGATGCAGGTCGACATCGCCGAGCGTCGGTAACCAGCGGTACGGGTCATCGAGGACGAAGGAGCCGGCCGCGTAGGCGACCTCGACGCGGTAGTCCCCGGCCGGGCCGTCGAGCACCGCCTCGAACACGCCACCGTCGTGCACCCGCGTCATCTCGGTCCGGGTGGTGCCGGTGATCACCGTCGCCGACACCGCGTCCGGGCGCAAGGTACGCACGACGGTCTTGCCCTTGGGCAGGTCGTGCGCGCCGAGCACCCCGTGCGGATCGTGATGTGCTCCGCCGACGAGCCGGTCCAGCTCGTCACTGGCGATGGTGGTGCTCATCGAGTTCCTCCGTCGGTGGCGAGCCTGGCCAGCGACGCCAACGGGATCGGCAGCCAGGTCGGTCGGTTGCGGGCCTCGTAGACCGCTTCGTACACGGCCTTGTCGGCCTCGAACGCGCGCAGCAGAACGTTCTGCTCGCGCGGATCGCTGCCCGCGACCTCGGTGTAGCCCTCGCAGAACGCCGTGCGATTGCGTTCGGACCATTCCGTCGCGCGGTAGCTGAGTTGGGAGTCGGCGCCGAGGTCGATGACGCGGTGGTGCCCGGCGTACTCGAAGGAACGCAGCATGCCGGCGACGTCGCGCAGCACGAAGTCGAGGCTCCGGCGCGCGTCGATGCCGGCGGCCGGTTCACCCTCGAAGTCGATGAGCACCCAGCGGTAGACCGTGCGCAACGCCTGCCCGAGGTGCAGGTCGCCGTGGATGCGCTGCAAGGGCGCACCGCCCGGCAGCTCGCCGAACGCGGTGAACGTGCGCGCCAGTCCGTCGGCGACGTCGTTGAGCTCTGGCACGACGTCCACGGCACGGCGCAGCCGCTCGAGCATCTGCTGCGAGCGGGTCTGCAACTCCTCGGCGGTGGCGGCGCGGCCGCCGAAGGCGGTGGCGAGATCGGCGTGCACCTCGGCCACCGCGATGCCCAGCCGGTGGGCCTCGCCGGCGAAGTCGCCGCCGGCCTCGTCGGCGTGCAGGTCGGCCTCGGCCATGAGGTCGCGCACGCTGGCCTTGGCCAGCTCCCAGCCGTCGGTGGCGCTGGTCATGAACTCCTGCAGCATCGCCAGCGAGCAGGGCTCACCGTCGACGACGAGCTCGACGGCGCCCAGCAGTCGTGCGATGTTGCGGGCGCCGAGCTTGGTCAGCTCGCCCTGGATCTCGATGTCCGGGTTCACGCCCGGCTGCAGGCGCCGGAAGAACTTCATGATGGCTCGGTCGCCGAAGACCATGGACGTGTTCGACTGCTCGCCGGACAGCACCAGGCTGCTCTCGCCGACCGGAATGTCCTCGCCCGGCGAATAGCGCACGAAACGGATCGGTCCCGCGCCGCTGTCGGCCGCGTCGTCCGACGCGTCGCGCATGCCGCTGAGCCAGAGCGGGGTGACCTCCTTGTCGTGCAGGGCGTCATAGACCCAGCGCGGTCCCGCGTCGGTGTCGACGGTGCCGATCAGCACGTGCTCAAGGGTGTGCACCGGCTCGTCTCGCGCCACGATGGGAACGATGTAGGTCTCGGCGTCGCCGTCGGCGTAGTCGGCGCGGGCCGTCCACAGCGTGACCTGCGGCCACGGGTTCAGCTCGGTCAGCCGGTCGAGGGTGAACTGCGCGCCTCGGCCCTTGCCGCCGAACCAGCGCTGGACGGGGATCCAGCCCGAGAGCAGGTTGCTCAGGGCAGTGATGATGGTCGGGCCCGGCTCACTCACGCCCTCACTCCGTTCGGTCGGCGGAGCCTGATCACATGGTTCGCTCCGCAAGCGTCGCTCACAGTCCACCCTCCTGGGACGGTGCCGCGGCGGGCGGCGGGGTCTCGGGACCCGCAGCGGCGGGCTCGGCCGTCGAGTGGTGCAGCCGGGGGATCCGCAGCCAGTAGAAGCCGTGGCCGGCGACGGTGAGCAGGTAGGGCAACTGGCCGATCGGGGGGAACTGCGAGCCGCCGGTCAGCTCGATCGGCTGCGCGCCCTCCCAGGGACGCAGGTCCAGCTCGACCGCCTGCGGGAAGCGGGACAGGTTGTTGACGCAGAGCACGATGTCGTCACCGAACTCGCGCACGAAGCTGAGCACCGAAGGGTTGCTGCCGCCGATGTCGTGGAACTCGCCGAGCCCGAACGCCGGGTTGGCCTTGCGGATCTGGATCATCCGCCGCGTCCAGTGCAGCAACGAGGACGTGTTCCGCGTCTGCGACTCGACGTTGGTGACCTGGTACCCGTAGACGGAATCCTGGTTGGCCGGCAGGTACAGCCGCTGCGGCTCGGCGGTGGAGAAGCCGGCGTTGCGGTCGGGCGTCCACTGCATCGGGGTGCGGACGCCGTCGCGGTCGCCGAGCCAGATGTTGTCGCCCATGCCGATCTCGTCCCCGTAATAGAGGACCGGTGAACCGGGCAGCGCCAGCAACAGGGCCGTGAACAGCTCGATCTGGTTGATGTCGTTCTCGAGCAGCGGGGCCAGCCGGCGGCGGATGCCGATGTTGGCCTTCATCCGCGGGTCCTTGGCGTACTCGTTCCACATGTAGTCGCGCTCTTCGTCGGTGACCATCTCGAGCGTCAACTCGTCGTGGTTGCGCAGGAAGATGCCCCACTGGCAATTGTCCGGGATCGCCGGCGTCTGGCTCATGATCTCCGAGATGGGGTACCGCGACTCGCGGCGCACGGCCATGAAGATGCGCGGCATGACCGGGAAGTGGAACGCCATGTGGCACTCGTCGCCGCCCACCGAGGGGTCGCCGAAGTACTCCACGACGTCGGCCGGCCACTGGTTGGCCTCGCACAGCAGCACGCGGTCGGGATAGTCGGCGTCGACCTCCTTGCGCACCCGCCTGAGGAACTCGTGCGTCTCCGGGAGGTTCTCCCCGTTGGTGCCGTCCCGGACGTAGAGGTAGGGAACGGCGTCGAGGCGGAAGCCGTCGATGCCCATCTCGAGCCAGAACCGCAGCGCGTCGAGGATGGCCTCCTGCACGCCGGCGGAGTCGAAGTTCAGATCGGGCTGGTGGCTGAAGAACCGGTGCCAGAAGTACTGCTTGCGCACCGGATCGTAGGTCCAGTTCGACGGCTCGGTGTCGACGAAGATGACGCGCGCGTCGGGGTAGCGCGTGTCGTCGTCGCTCCACACGTAGAAGTCGCCGTACGGACCCTCGGGATCCCGGCGGCTGGCCTGGAACCACGGGTGCTGGTCGGACGTGTGGTTCATGACGAAGTCGACGATCACGCGGATGCCGCGTTCGTGGGCGGCGTCCAGCAGGTGCCGGAAGTCGTCGATCGTGCCGAACTCGGGTAGCACCGCGGTGTAGTCGCTGATGTCGTAGCCGCCGTCGCGCAGCGGCGACATGTAGAACGGCGGCAGCCAGAGGCAGTCGACGCCCAGCCACTTGATGTAGTCGAGCTTCTCGGTCAGGCCGCGCAGGTCGCCCGAGCCGTCGCCGTTGGAGTCGGCGAAGCCGCGCACGAGGACCTCGTAGAACACCGCCCGTTTGAACCACAGCGGGTCCTGGCTCACCGCCGGCGCAACCGGTTCGGAGTCGATCGGCGCCGGCTCCACCGACGTGGGAATCGTGTCGACGTCGGTGGCGTGCTCGGACTCGAAGGGGGCGTCGGTCACCGGGTCTTCCTGACGTGGGTCTGGTGGACGGGCTGGATTGACGGGGCTGGTGCGGGGCGTGCGGTCACGGGGTGACGTGCAGGATATGGGCGCAGCGGGTCATGGGGTCCAGGCGCACGTAGTTGCGCTCGCCCCAGCGGTAGTCCTCGCCGCTGAGCAGGTCGCGGACGCCGAAGCCCGAGTCCCAGCTCATGCCCAGCGCTTCCAGGTCCAGCGTCACCGTCGCTTCGCGCCATTCGTGCGGGTTCAACGTGCACACGACGATCACCGTGTCGCCGCTGTGCTCGTCGTGCTTGCTGAACACGGTGACGTCGGGGTTGTCGACCTGGTGGAACGTGACGTCGCGCAGCTGCTGCAGGGCGGGGTGGGCACGCCGGATCTCGTTCAGCCGGCTGATCAGCGGCGTCAGCGAGCGGCCGTCGGCGAGCGCGCCGGCGAAATCGCGCGGGCGCAGCTGGTACTTCTCCGAGTCGAGGTACTCCTCGCTGCCCGGGCGCACCGGCAGGTGTTCGTACAGCTCGAAGCCGGAATACACGCCCCAGTTCGGCGAGCTGGTCGCGGCCAGGACGGCCCGAATCGCGAACCCGGCCGGCCCACCGGTCTGCAGCGACTCGTGCAGGATGTCCGGGGTATTGACGAAGAAGTTCGGCCGCATGAAGTGCGCGTTGCCGGCGAGCTCGGTGACGTACTCCTCGATCTCCTCCTTCTCCGTGCGCCAGGTGAAGTAGGTGTAGCTCTGGTGGAACCCGATCTTGCCCAGCTCGTGCATCATGGCCGGCCGGGTGAAGGCCTCGGCGAGGAACAGCACGTCGGGATCGGTCTTGCGCACCTCGGCGAGGAGCCACTGCCAGAAGTTCAGCGGCTTGGTGTGCGGGTTGTCGACGCGGAAGATCCGCACGCCGGCGGCCATCCAGTGCCGCACTATCCGCAGGCACTCGGCGTACAGGCCCTTGGGGTCGTTGTCGAAGTTCAGCGGGTAGATGTCCTGGTACTTCTTCGGCGGGTTCTCGGCGTAGGCGATCGTGCCGTCGGGCTTGGTGGTGAACCACTCCGGGTGCGTGGTCACCCAGGGGTGGTCGGGCGCGCACTGCAGCGCGAGATCGAGCGCGATCTCCATCTTCAGCTGCTTGGCCCGTTTCACCAGGGCCTTGAAGTCGGCCATCGTGCCGAGCTCGGGGTGGATCGCGTCGTGCCCACCGGCGGCCGAGCCGATGGCCCACGGCGAGCCGACGTCCCAGCTCGCCGCGACCAGGGTGTTGTTCGGGCCCTTGCGGTTCACCGCGCCGATCGGGTGGATCGGCGGCAGATAGACGACGTCGAAGCCCATCGCGGCGACGTAGTCGAGGTGCGCGACGGCGTCCTTGAAGGTGCCGTGCCTGGCCGGGCGGGCCGGTGCGACCGGGTCCCCCGCCAGCTGGGCGCCGATCGAGCGCGGGAAGAACTCGTACCAGGCTCCGTACAGCGCGCGGCGCCGGTCGATGAACAGCGGGTACCGCGGCGAGGACGTCACGTGCTCGCGGACCGGGTAGGCGTGGACGAGTTCCTGCAGGTACGGGTCGAGCGCGGGGGCGACGCGATGACCGACGTCCAGCGTCGTATCGCGCAACGCGTTCGCCGCGGCGAGCGCGCGCGGCCGCTCGTCCTTCGGCAGCGTCCGGGCCAGCTGGTCGAACAGCCGGGCGCCGCTCTCGAAGTCATTGGCGAGGTCGTCGCTGCCCTGCCCGGCCTCGATCTTGACCGTGACGGCGTGGTGCCAGGTCGAGAACGGGTCACCCCATGCCTCGACCGCGAACGACGCCGGCCCCGGAGTGTCGAGTGTGATGGTCGCGTGCCACCGGTCGGTGCCCGGCGCGCCGGGTTCCATGCGCACCACCGAGGCCTTCTTGGCTGCGGCGTCGCGCACGACCACGCTGGCGCCGACGGCGTCGTGACCCTCGCGGAACACGGTCGCGCTGACGGGGATCGCCTCACCCACAGCCGCCCGGGCGGGGAACTCCGCCGTGACGGTGGAACCGACGACAGGGCTGACATTGGAGAGTCCGAAGCGTCCTACCACTCGGCTCACGTTACCCAGGGTCCGGCGCAGCTATCCAACCGCGCGACGCTCCGCGGGCGCGCCGGGGCAGCCCACCGACGTGGCGTCGACGTGCCGCTGTGCGCTCCCAGCGCAGGGCGCCGTAAGCCCTTACACAGCTGCTAGCGTGATGCCACGTGAAGGCTCTCCGTCGACTCACCGTCCGTGCTGCATTCCCCCCGAAACTGGTCAAGCTCGGCGATCTCGTCACCAATCTGCGCTGGTCCTGGCACGCCGATTCGATCGACCTGTTCGAGTCCGTCGACGCCGAGCTGTGGACGTCGTGCGGGCACGACCCGGGGCGCATGCTCAGCGAGGTCACGCCCGAGCGATTCGAGCAGCTGGCGCGGGACCGCAAGTTCGTCCGCCGCCTCGACGACATCCACGACGACCTCACCGACTACCTCACCCAGCCGCGCTGGTACCAGAACCGGCAGGACGAGCTGGGTGCCGACCCGGCGACGGCGCTGCCCGAGGCGATCGGCTACTTCTCACCCGAGTTCGGCATCACCGAGGTGCTGCCGCAGTACTCCGGTGGTCTCGGCATCCTGGCCGGCGACCACCTCAAGGCGGCCAGCGACCTCGGGGTGCCGATCATCGGTGTCGGTCTGCTCTACGGCGCGGGCTACTTCCGCCAGTCGTTGTCGCGCGACGGCTGGCAGCTGGAGAACTACCCGTCCCTCGACCCGCAGGGCCTGCCCATCAAGGCCCTCGAGGACGCCGACGGCATCCCGGTGCGCATCGCGGTCGCGCTGCCGGAATCGCGCACCCTGCACGCTGCGGTATGGGTGGCGCAGGTCGGTCGGGTGCCGCTGCTGCTCATGGACAGTGACATCGAGGAGAACGACGCCGACGCCCGCCAGGTCACCGACCGGCTCTACGGCGGTGGCGCGGAGCACCGTCTCGAGCAGGAGCTGCTGCTCGGCGTGGGCGGCGTCCGGGCCATCCGCGCGTACTGCGCGGCCACCGGGGCCGCTGCCCCGTCGGTGTTCCACACCAATGAGGGGCACGCGGGCTTCCTCGGTATCGAGCGCATCCGCGAACTGGTCGAGACCGAGGGCCTCGACTTCGACGAGGCGCTGCAGGCCGTGCGCGCCGGCACCGTGTTCACGACGCACACGCCGGTGCCGGCCGGCATCGACCGCTTCCCGCGCGATCTCGTCGCGGCGCACCTGACCGGCATGGGCGCGCTGCCGGCCGAGCGGATCCTCGCTCTCGGCGCCGAACCCGACCCGTCGATCTTCAACATGGCGCACATGGGCCTGCGGCTGGGGCAGCGCGCGAACGGCGTCTCGGTGCTGCACGGCGAGGTCAGCCGCGGGATGTTCAACGGCCTGTGGCCGGGTTTCGACGAGAACGAGGTCCCCATCACGTCGGTGACCAACGGCGTGCACGCCCCGACCTGGATGTCGCGGGAGATCCTCGAGCTGGTCGAGCGGGTCTCGCCCGGCGCGACCACCACCATCGGGCACAGCTGGGACGCCGTCGACAAGCTCGGTGACACCGAGCTGTGGGAGGTCCGCAACACCCTGCGCGCACGACTCGTCGGCGAGATCCGCCGCCGCATGCGCGAGTCCGCCTTGCAACGCGGCATGAGCTCGGCCGAGCTCGGATGGGTCGACTCCGCGTTCGATCCCGACGTGCTGACCATCGGCTTCGCGCGGCGAGTGCCGTCGTACAAGCGGCTGACGCTCATGCTGCGCGACCCGGAACGACTGCGCCGCCTGCTGCTCGACCCGCAGCGCCCGGTGCAGATCGTCATCGCCGGCAAGAGCCACCCCGCCGACGACGGTGGCAAGCAGCTCATCGCGCAGATGGTGCGCTTCGCCGACGACCCCGCCGTGCGGCACCGCATCACGTTCCTGCCCGACTACGACATCGGGATGGCCCGCTACCTGTACTGGGGCGTCGACGTCTGGCTGAACAACCCGCTGCGCCCGCTCGAGGCGTGCGGCACATCGGGCATGAAGGCGGCGCTGAACGGCGCGCTCAACCTGTCCATCATGGACGGCTGGTGGGACGAGTGGTTCGACGGCGACAACGGCTGGGCGATCCCGTCCGCCGACGGCCTGGGTGATCCGGACCGGCGCGACGACCTCGAGGCCCGCGCGCTCTACGACCTCGTCGAGAACAACGTCGCGACGCGGTTCTACGACCGCAAGCGCGACGACGCCGTGCCGACCCGCTGGGTGCAGATGGTGCGGCACACGCTGACGTCGCTCGGGCCGAAGGTGCTCGCGAGCCGCATGGTCGCCGAGTACGTCGAGCGGCTGTACGCGCCCGCGTCGGTGTCCTCGGCCCGCATGTCGGCCGACGGGTACGCGGCAGCGAAGTCGCTTGCGGCCTGGACACGGCACGTGCGCGAGGCGTGGCCGACCGTCGCCGTCCTGCACGTCGACTCGCAGCTCTCGGGCGCCGGTGACGCGGCGCAGGTCGGCGACGTGCTGACCCTGCGCGCCGAGGTCGCGCACGGCGGGCTCGACGCGGCCGATCTCGCCGTCGAGGCGGTCGTCGGCGGCATCGACGGCGACGACCGGCTCACTGGCACCTCGACCGTGGAGCTGAAGATGATCGAGGCCGTCGACGGCACCGTGCGGTACGAGGGGGAGGTGGCGCTGCGTCGCACCGGCCTGCTCGGCTACACCGTGCGGGTGCTGCCCAGCAACGACCTGTTGGCCTCGACCGCCGAGCTCGGGCTGGTCGCCACCGCCTGACCCGGCCTACACCAGCTGGCTGACGGTCGAGCGCGTGAGCGTGCGCCCGATCAGCTCGCCGACCTGATCGGCTTCGAGCAGGAACCCGTCGTGCCCGTACGCCGAGTGGACGACGTGCAGGCCGTCAGCGGTGGGGACAAGGTCGGCAATCTGCCGCTGCTGGCGCAGCGGGTAGAGCCGGTCGGAGTCGACGCCGGCGACGACCACCGGAACCTCGATCGCGCGCAGCGCCGCCTCGACGCCGCCACGTCCGCGCCCGACGTCGTGGGTGTTCATCGCCTCCGTCAGCACGACGTAGCTGCCGGCGTCGAAACGCGCAGCCAGCTTCACGGCGTGGTGGTCGAGGTAGGACACCACGGCGAAGCGGCCGTCGTCCTGCACCCGGCGCCCGAAGCGGGTGTCGAGCTCGGACTCCGAGCGATAGGTCAGGTGCGCGATGCGGCGGGCGAGACCGAGACCGGTGGCGGGGCCGGCGACGCCGTCGGCGACCTCGCGCTCGAAGTCCCCGCCGTGCCACGCCGGGTCGGAGGTGATCGCGAGCACCTGCGCGCTCTGGGTCGCGACCTGGTCGGCGCTGGCCTCGGCGCCGACCGCGAGCACCAGCGCGGATCCGACACGGTCTGGGTGCTGCGCCGCCCACTCGAGCGCGCGCATGCCGCCCATCGACCCGCCCAGCACGGCGGCGAACCGCTCGACGCCGAGTACCTGCGCCAGGCGTGCCTCGGCCGTGACCTGGTCGCGGATCGTCACGGCGGGAAATCGCGAGCCCCACGCCCGGCCGTCCGGCGCGGGGGACGCGGGACCGGTGGTGCCCTGGCAGCCGCCGAGAACGTTGGCCGCGACGACGAACCACCGGTTGGTGTCCAGCGCTCGTCCCGGCCCGATGACCGCGTCCCACCAGCCGGGGGTGGGCTGGCCGGGACCGGCCGGGCCCGTGACGTGCGCGTCACCGGTCAGGGCGTGCAGGACGAGGACGGCGTTGACGATGCCGCCGGCGTTCCGCCGCGGGCGTCCCCAGGTCTGGTAGGCCATGCGCACCGCGGGCAGGTGCCCGCCGAGCTCGAGATCGAGCGGGCCGAGGTCGCTGAACCGGCGGGCGGCGGCGGGGTCACCGTCGCGCCAACCGGCCACGCTCAGCCCTCCTTGGCGGCGCGGAACCCGGCGTCGAGGTCGGCGAGGATGTCGGTGATGTTCTCCAGCCCCACCGACAGGCGCACGAGGCCCGGCGTCACGCCGGTCGCCGCCTGCTCCTGCGGCGAGAGCTGCGAGTGCGTGGTCGACGCCGGGTGGATCACCAGGCTGCGCACGTCGCCGATGTTGGCGACGTGGCTGTGCAGCTCGAGCGCCTCGACGAAACGCCGGCCGGCGTCGATGCCGCCGGCGATCTCGAAGGCCAGCACGCCGCCGACGCCGAGCGGGGCGTAGCGCTGCGCCCGGGCGTGCCACGGGCTGGACGGGAGGTCGGCGTAGTTGACCGAAAGCACCTCGTCGCGCTGCTCGAGCCACTCGGCCACCGCGCGGGCGTTCTGCACGTGCCGCTCGACCCGCAGGCTCAGCGTCTCGAGGCCCTGCGCGAGCAGGAAGGCGTTGAACGGGGCGATGGCGGCGCCGAGATCACGCAGCAGCTGCACCCGCGCCTTCAGGATGTAGGCGAGGTTCGCGCCCAGCGGCGAACCGACACCGAGGTCGCGGGCGTAGACGAGGCCGTGGTAGCTGTCGTCCGGGGTGTTGTACTGCGGGAAGCGCTCGGGGTCGGCGGCGAAATCGAAGTTGCCGCTGTCGACGATGACGCCGCCGATGGCCGTGCCGTGACCGCCGAGGTACTTCGTCGCCGAGTGCACCACGATGTCGGCGCCGTGCTCGAAGGGCCGAATGAGGTAGGGCGTCGCGATCGTGTTGTCGACGACGAGGGGAACCCCGTTCTCGTGCGCGACGGCGGCGACGGCCTCGATGTCCAGCACGTCGATCTGCGGGTTGCTGATGGTCTCCGCGAAGAAGGCCTTCGTGTTCGGCTGCACCGCCGCGCGCCACTGCTCGATGTCGTCGGGGTCGTCGACGAAGGTGACCGAGATGCCCATCTTCGGGAACGTGTAGTGGAACAGGTTGTAGGTGCCGCCGTACAGGCGCGCGCTCGACACGATGTGGCCGCCGGCCTCGGCGAGGTTCAGCAGGGCCAGGGTCTCGGCCGCCTGCCCGCTCGCGGTCAGCAGCGCCCCGACGCCACCCTCGAGCGAGGCGATGCGGTCCTCGACCGCGGCCTGCGTCGGGTTCATGATCCGGGTGTAGATGTTGCCGAACTCCTTGAGGGCGAACAGGTTCGACGCGTGCTCGGTGTTCGTGAAGGTGTACGAGGTCGTCTGGTAGATCGGCAGCGCCCGGGCGTGGGTGTCGCCGTCCGGGGTCTGCCCGGCGTGGATCTGGCGAGTCTCGAACGACCAGGCGGAACTCATAAGGACTCCTCGGACGGGATGCGTCGCGGGCGCGACGAAAATCAATGCCTATCGGCCTTGTCGGCAATCCTGCCACGTCCGTCCCGGCAGCCGCCACGTGCGGGTCCGCGACGTCACACCGCCGACGGGTGGACCGATAGATTTCGCCGTATGACGAGCGAGGGCGAGCTGCTGTGGGAGCCCGGGCCGGCCCGCATTGCGGCGGCGCGGGTCACCGAGTTCGGCGAGTGGTTGAGCTCGAACGGCGGCATCACCGCAGGCACCTACGACGAGCTGTGGCGCTGGTCCGTGGCCGACGTCGACGCGTTCTGGTCGGCGCTCGCCGAGTGGTACGGCGTGCGGTGGCACGAGCGGCCGACCGCGGCGCTGGCGTCGTCGTCGATGCCGGGGGCCGAATGGTTCCCCGGCGCTGCCCTGAACTACGCCGAGCATGCCCTGTACCCACCGTGCGGCGTGGACAAAGACGACGTCGCGGTGGTGGTCGCCCGGGAGGACGGGCGGCGGTCGGAGCTGACCTGGCGCGAGCTGCGGACCAAGGTGGCCGGTGTTCGCGCGACACTGGTCGCGCACGGCATCAGGGTGGGTGACCGCGTCGTCGGCCTCGTCCCGAACTCCGAGCACGCCCTGATCGCGATGCTCGCCGCATGCTCGCTCGGCGCGGTGTGGTCGTCGTGCTCGCCGGACTTCGGCTGGCAGGCGGTCGCGGACCGCTTCACCCAGATCGAGCCGGCGGCCCTGGTCACCGTCGACGGCTACCACTACGGCGGCAAGCAGTACGACATCCGCGAGACGGTCGAGGCGCTGCGCCGGGAGTTGCCCTCACTGCGGCTGACACTGTTCGCGCCCTACCTCGACGAGTCGGCCACGCTGCCCGATTCGGTGGCGTGGAGCGAGGCCGCGTCGACCCCGGCCACGCTTGCCTTCGAACCGCTGCCCTTCGACGCCCCGCTGTGGATCCTCTACTCCTCGGGCACGACCGGCCTGCCCAAGGCCATCGTGCACTGCCACGGTGGCATCCTCGTCGAGCACGCCAAGCAGCTGAGTCTGCACATGGATCTCGGTCCTGGAACGCGGTTCTTCTGGTTCAGCACGACGGGTTGGATGATGTGGAACCTGCTCGTGTCCGGCCTCGTCGTCGGTTCCGCGATCGTGCTGTACGACGGCAACCCCGCCTACCCGTTCGCCGACTCGCTGTGGCGGCTCGCGGCCGACACCCGTATCAGCTGTTTCGGCGTCTCGGCGCCGTTCATCCAGGCCTGCATGAAAGCCGGCGTCGAGCCGGGTGCCGAGCTTGACCTCGACGCGCTGCAGTGCGTCGGCTCCACGGGAGCTCCGCTGCCGCCCGAAGGGTTCGACTGGGTCTACGAACACGTGAAGCGCGACGTGCTGCTGAACTCCACCTCGGGCGGGACGGACGTCTGCACCGCCTTCGTCGGCGCCGTCCCGACGTTGCCCGTGCACGCCGGCGAGATCCCGTGCCGGTTGCTGGCGTGCGCGGTCGACGCCTTCGCCCCGGATGCGACACCGGTGGTCGACGAGGTGGGGGAGCTGGTGATCACCGAGCCCATGCCGTCGATGCCGGTGGCGTTCTGGGGCGACGACGACGGCTCCCGGCTGCGCGAGGCCTACTTCGACACGTTCCCCGGGGTCTGGCGGCACGGCGATTGGATCAAGATCACGTCGCGCGGCTCGTGCGTCATCTACGGGCGCTCGGACTCGACCCTGAACCGCGGTGGCGTGCGCATGGGCACCGCCGAGTTCTACCGGGTCGTCGAGGAGCTGCCCGGGGTCGCGGACGCGCTGGTCATCGACACCTCGTCGGCCGGCACCGACGGCAAGCTGCTGCTGTTCGTCGTGCCCGAGGAGGGTGCGACGCTCGACGCCCTGCGCGACGAGTTGCGTTCGGCCATCCGCTCGCGGCTGTCGCCGCGACACGTGCCGGACGAGATCCGGGAGATCGCCGAGGTCCCGCGCACGCTCAACGGCAAGAAGTGCGAGGTGCCGGTGAAGCGGGTGCTCAGCGGGGTGCCGCTGGAGCAGGCCGTGAGCGAGGGCGCGCTGAAGAACCCCGCCGCCATGACCGCGTTCCTGCCGCCGAGCTAGTGGCCAGGCCCTCCGCCCGGCGCCGCGTACGCCGGCGGGCGCGCGCGGTCGCCGCCCGCGTCACCGACCTCGACCAGCGGCTGCTCGCCGCAGCGGCCCGCACCGCCTCACCCCGGACCGACCGGGCGCTGACCGCGGTGAGCACGGCCGCCGACAGCGGCCGCCTCTGGCTCGCGCTGGCCGCCGTGCTGACGGCCACCGGCCGGCGTCAGCCCCGGACCGCCGCCGCGAGCGGCCTGCTCGGACTGGGACTGGCGTCCGGGCTCGTCAACGGCCCGCTGAAATTCGTCTGGCGCCGCGACCGCCCACCGGCGTCGGTCCTCGGTGCGCGCGGCCCGTTGCTGCCGCTGCCCCTGACCTACTCCTTCCCGTCGGGTCACTCGGCCTCCGCCGCTGCCTTCGCCACCGGAGTCTCGCTGTCGCTGCCCGCGGCGGCGCCGGTCGTGGTGCCGCTCGCCGGCGCGGTGGCGTATTCCCGGGCGCACACCGGCGTCCACTATCCGAGCGACGTGCTGGCCGGGTCATTGCTCGGGGCAGGGGCGGGCGTCGTCGCAGCACGCCTCGCGGCGCGGGCCCGCGAGTTGTCCCTGCACTATGCGGAGTCGCGTCCCTTGCCGGCCCGGCCGCCTGCGCGCGCCGTCCTGCTGGTCAGCGACAGGTCCGGGTCGGCCGATGGGCTCGAGCCGGCGCTGCGTGTCCTGGAGGGTGCGGGTGTCGACATCGTCGAGCGCGTGGACGTCGGCGACGCCGACATCCTGCCCGAGCGTCTTCGCAGTCTCGGCGCCGGACGCCCGCTGGTGATCGCGGCGGGCGGTGACGGCACGGTCGGGGCCGCGGTCGACGCCATCGCCGGCGTGGATGCCGTGCTCGGGATCCTGCCGCTGGGCACGTCCAACGACGTCGCGCGCTCGCTGGGCATCCCGCCGGATCCGGCCGAGGCCGCGCTGGTCGTCGCCTCCGGCGCGATCCGCATCGTCGACGTGGGCGAGTACCGCCTCGGTGATCGCGACCCGCGGCGCTTCGTGAACGCCGCGACGATGGGGTTGAACGTCGCCTTCGCCGAACTGGCCACCACGAGCCGCATACGCGACCGTTTCGGCGGCCTGACCTATCCGGTGGCCGCCGCGGCGGCGATCCGCCGCTACCAGCCGTTCCGCTGCTCCGTCCGGCACCACGGGCGTGAGCTGGTCCTGGACGTCGTGCACCTGTCGGTCAGCAACGCCACCGTGTTCGGCGGGGTGCTCGGCATGCGGGTGCCGGGCGCGAGCATGACCGACGGGCTGCTCGACGTCATCGTCATCGAGCGGTTGTCACTGCCGCGGCTCGCCGCGGCCGTCGGCAACACCGTGATCGGGCGGCACACACCGGTGCACCACGTCCACGCGCTGCAGGTCACCTCGATCGAGGTGCACGCCGACTCCGGCCAGCAGATCGCCGCGGACGGTGAGGTCGTCGGCGACCTGCCGGCCACCTTCGCCGTCCGTCCCGACGCCCTGCAGGTGCTCACGCCGTGGCGCCACGGGGAGTCGCGACCCGGGTGAGCTGACCGCCTCGGGTCAGCGGGCGGCGGCCCGCTGGTACTGCCGGATCGCGAGCGGGACGAACACCACGAGGATGCCCACAACCCAGAGCAGCGTGTAGATCACCGGGTGGTGCAACGGCCACGGGTGCGACGGCAGCGGCGAGGAACCGGTGTTGCCGAACAGCTGGCGCGCGGCTTGGGTGACCGACGAGACGGGATTCCAGTCCGCGATCACCTTGAGCACCTTCGGGAAGTGGTTGGTGGGGACGAACGTGTTCGCGATGAAGGTCAGCGGGAAGATGACCATGAACGAGGCGTTGTTGACGACCTCGGGACTCGTGACGATGAGCCCGATCAGCGCCATGATCCACGAGATCGCGTAGGCGAAGGCCAGCAGCAGCAGGAATCCGGCGATCGCCTCGCCGGCCGACGAGCGGATGCGCCAACCGACGATCAGGCCGGTCACCGACATGATCACGATGGTGATGACGTTGTTGAGCACGTCGGCCCCGGTGCGCCCGACCAGCACCGCCGAGCGCGACATGGGCAGCGAGCGGAAGCGGTCGACGAGCCCCTTCTGCATGTCCTCGGCCATCCCGGCGCCGGTGATCGTGGCGCCGAAGATCACCGTCTGGGCGAAGATCCCCGGGATCAGGAACTCCTTGTAGTTGACGCCCTTCACCGGCCCGATCGCGCTGCCGAAGACGTAGGCGAACAGCAGGATGAACATGATCGGCGACATCGTGGTGAAGACCAGCAGGTCCGGCACTCGCTTGATCTTGATCAGGTTGCGCTTGGCCACCACCGCGCCGTCGCGCAGCGTCTTGCTCAGCCCGCCCTGCGCCGACACCTGCACCTCACGCGTCAATGTGTCCGTCATCGGGGGGCCTCCGCCAGTTCCGGTTCGGTTGTGCTGTCGGTCGGGAGGTCGTCCTCGGTGCGGTGCCCGGTGAGGGTGAGGAAGACGTCGTCCAGGGTGGGGCGTCGCAATCCGACGTCGTGCAGCGCGACGCCCGCCGCGTCGAGCCGGCGCAGCGCCTCGGTCAGCACCGGGGCACCACCGATGACCGGCGCGGTGAGCCGCCGCGTGTGGGTGTCGACCTCGACGCTGCCGCCCTCGGCAATCTCGGCGAGCACCGCGCGTGCCGGCCCGATCTGCTCCGGATTCGCCACCACCACCTCGACCCGCTCGCCGCCGACCTGCGCCTTCAGCTCGTCGGCGGTGCCCTCGGCGATCGAGCGGCCGTGGTCGATGACGACGATGCGGTCGGCCAGCCGGTCGGCCTCCTCGAGGTACTGCGTGGTGAGTAACAGAGTTGTGCCGCCGCGCACGAGCTCGGTGATGACCTCCCACATGCCGGTGCGGCTGCGCGGGTCGAGGCCGGTTGTCGGCTCGTCCAGGAACAGGACCGAGGGAGAGGCCACCAGCGCGCCGGCCAGGTCCAGGCGCCGACGCATGCCGCCGGAATAGGTCTTGACCGGACGTCCCGCTGCGTCGGCGAGGTCGAAGCGCTCCAGCAGTTCGCGGGCGCGGTCGCGGGCCGGACGGCGTCCCAATCCGTAGAGGCGACCGATCATGTCGAGGTTCTCGTAGCCGGTGAGGTACTCGTCGACCGCCGCGTACTGCCCCGACAGCCCGATCCTCGCCCGGACCTCGGCCGCCTGCCGCCGGACGTCGAGCCCGGCGACGGTGGCGGTGCCCTCGTCCGGCTCGAGCAGGGTGGTCAGGATGCGCACGGCCGTCGTCTTTCCGGCCCCGTTGGGACCGAGCAACCCGAGCACGGTGCCCTCGGGAACGGCGAGATCCAGCCCGTCCAGGGCGCGCAGCGCGCCGTAGATCTTCACGAGACCCTCGGCGCGGATCACATCGGTCATGCGGAACCCCTCGGCTCGAGCTGCGTGGCGCGACAATGTGATGTCACCATGACATCATGGTGATGTCTCGTCAATGCTGACCTACGGCTACGACCAGCACCGTAGCGAGCGCCACCGACAGCTTTTGCCGCGCGCGCCGCGGACCGGCGCGGCGTCGCCTCAGACCAGCTCGACTGCCTCGTGGATCCCCTCGAGCACCCGGGCCGGACGCCACGGGAAACGTTCGATGTCGCTGCGCCGGGTCGAGCCGGTGAGCACCAGGATCGTGTCGAGGCCGGCCTCGATCCCCGCGACGATGTCGGTGTCCATGCGGTCGCCGACCATGATCGTGTTCTCCGAGTGCGCCTCGATCTTGTTCAACGCACTGCGCAGCATCATCGGGTTCGGCTTGCCGACGAAATAGGGCTCGCGGCCGGTCGCCCGGGTGATGAGAGCGGCCACCGAGCCGGTCGCCGGCAGCGGTCCCTCCTCGGACGGGCCGGTCACGTCGGGGTTGGTGGCGATGAATCGCGCACCGTTCTCGATGAGCCGGATCGCGCGCGTGATCGCCTCGAAGGAATAGGTCCGCGTCTCGCCGAGCACGACGAAGTCCGGGGCGCGGTCGGTGAGGATGTACCCGACGTCGTGCAGGGCCGTGGTCAGCCCCGCCTCGCCGATGACGTAGGCGGAACCACCCGGCAGCTGGTCACCCAGGAAGGTCGCGGTCGCCAGGGCCGACGTCCAGATGGAGTGCTCCGGCACGTCCAGGCCTGACTGCGCCAACCGCGCGGAGAGGTCGCGCGGGGTGAAGATCGAGTTGTTGGTGAGGACGAGAAAGCGGCGTTCCCGCTCCTGCAGGCGAGCGAGGAAGTCGGCCGCGCCGGGCAGGGCGTGCTCCTCGCGCACGAGGACGCCGTCCATGTCGGAGAGCCAGCACTCGGCATCGGTTCGCAGCATGGCCCCAGTGTGCCCGGGGTGCGGTGCTCCAGATCGCGCTTCCCGGCCGGGATGGCTGCGGACACGCCGGCGCGTCACGACCACTGCGGCCGGGAAGGCGGAACTCAGGCGCGCAGCACGCGCAGCAACCGGACCGACCGCGCCGTCAACGGCAGGTCGGTGCCGGCGGGAATCGCACCGGTGTCGGCCGGGGCCCCGCTGACCTCGGTGGTGTCGATGCTCGGCTCGTAACCGTCGGCCCACGGGGCCCCTGGCAGCCGGAAGCGGCGGTCGTCGTCGCCGGAGTGCAGCAGCAGCAGGAACGACTCGTCGACGATCGGCTCGCCCCGCCGGTTGCGGTGGCGCAGCTTGCGGCCGTCGAGGTACATGCCGATCGTGCGCAGCCCGGTGTCGAACCAGTCGTTGGCCGCGAGCTCGTGCCCGGCCGGGTGGAACCAGGCCAGGTCCTTGCATCCGTCGCCGCCCTCGACGGCCTGGCCCTCGAAGAACGCGCTCTGGCGCAGCACCGGGTGCGTGCGCCGCAGCTCGAGCAACCGCCGAACGAGGCCGAGCATGTCGGCGGACCCGTCGGTCTGTGCCCAGTCCAGCCAGGACGTCGGGTTGTCCTGGACGTAGGCGTTGTTGTTGCCGCCCTGGGTGTGCCACTGGGCGTCGCCGGCGACGAGCATCGGCGCGCCGGTGGACAGCAGCAGCGTCGACAGCAGGTTGCGGGCCTGGCGTCGCCGCAACGTCTCCACCGCGGGCGGTGCCGGGTCGCCCTCTGCGCCGCAGTTGAACGAGCGGTTGTCGTCGGTGCCGTCGCGGTTGTTCTCGCCGTTGGCCTCGTTGTGCTTGCGCTCGTAGGACACCAGATCGCGGATCGTGAACCCGTCGTGCGCGGTGATGAAGTTGATCGATGCGATGGGCAGCCGGCCGTCGTCGCCGTACAGGTCGGACGAGCCGGACAGCCGGTAGGCGAGGTCGCGCACGCCATCGGGTGCGCCGTGCGCCCAGAACGTGCGCACGGTGTCGCGGTACTTGCCGTTCCACTCCGTCCACAGCGGTGGGAACTCCCCGACCTGGTAACCGCCCGCCCCGACGTCCCACGGTTCGGCGATCAGCTTCACCTGCGAGATCACCGGATCCTGGTGGATGACGTCGAAGAACGACGACAGCTTGTCGACGTCGTGCAGGGACCGGGCCAGGGCCGAGGCGAGGTCGAAGCGGAACCCGTCGACGTGCATCTCGGTGATCCAGTACCGCAGCGAGTCGGTGATCAGCTGAAGCGGGAACGGCCGGCGCGGGTCGAAGGTGTTGCCGCATCCGGTGTAGTCGACGTACCGCGACGGGTCGTCCTGGTCCAGGCGGTAGTACGAGCCGTTGTCGATGCCGCGGAAGCTCAGCAGCGGACCGTCGGTGCCGCCCTCGGCCGTGTGGTTGTAGACGACGTCGAGGATCACCTCGAGGCCGGCCGAGTGCAGCGCGCGGACCATCGACTTGAACTCGCGCACCTGGTTGCCGTGCCGCGAGCTGTAGGCCTCGTGCGGCGCGAAGAACCCCAGCGAGTTGTAGCCCCAGTAGTTGCGCAGACCTCGTTGCTGCAGGGCCGGCTCGGAGACGAAGTGGTGGATGGGGAGCAATTCGACGGCCGTGACCCCGAGGCTCGTCAGGTACTCGATGGCGGCAGGGTGTGCGAGCCCCGCGTAGGTGCCGCGCAGCTCGGGCGGGATGCCGGGGTGCTGGCGGGTGAAACCGGCGACGTGCAGTTCGTAGATCACCGTGTCCGCCCAAGGCACCCGTGGTCGGCTGTCACCGCCCCACGGGAAGGCGTCGTGAATGACGATGCCGCGCGGCACGTAAGGCGCGGAGTTCTGGTCGTTGTCGGGGTAGACAGCGCGGTTGTCGGTGAAGTCGCCCTCGAGAGCGCGGGCGTACGGGTCGATCAGCAACTTGGCACGGTTGTGGAACAGCCCGCGGCGGGGGTCGTACGGCCCGTCGACGCGGAAGGCGTAGCGCTGCCCCGGGGCCAGGCCCGGCAGGTAGCCGTGCCAGACGTGGTACGTCGTCTCCTGGAGGGGGATGCTGGACTCGTGCCCCGTGCTGTCGAACAGGCTGACGCTCACGCCCGTCGCCGTGGTCGACCAGAGGGCGAAGTTGACGCCGTCGCCGTCCCAGTGCGCTCCGAGCGGGAACGGGCGGCCGGGCCACGGCGTCAGGTCGGGAGCCAGGGTCGCTTGCTCGGGCAGCACCTCCGGGACACTAGTGGACCTGTCATGCGGCGCTCCCGGCCCGGATCACTCCCAGCTGCTTCATGGGTAGGACTCAGTCGGGTCCAGGAAAGGCCGGAGATGCTCTCGACATGACGACGCACGAGCCGTACGAGCAGCCGCGGCCCTATGGCGCCGAGGACGACGGTCGCAGTGGCCCCCGCCCGCAAGCGGACCAGACCCCGCCCCCGACCGAACAGAGCGACGATTCCGGCGTCGTGTACTCCGCGCCGCCCGAGACGCGGTCGCCGTGGTCCGACCCGACTCCGTCTTACTCCTCACCCGCGGTCGGCCGGCCCTACGCGGCGCCTGCGCACGCTCAGGTCCCGTACGGCCAGCCGCCGTACGGGCAGGTCCCGTACCAGCCCCAGTACGGCCAGCCGCAGTACGGGCAGGCTCCGTACGGCCAGCCGCAGTACGGCCAGGCTCCGTACGGCCAGGCGCAGTACGGCCAGGCCCCGTACGGCCAGGCCCCGTACGGCGCAGTCGCAGTACGCATCGTCCTCGTTCGCTCCGGCCTACTACGGGCACGGCGGGTACCCGCCCACTGTCTCCGGCGCCCAGCTGCCCCCCGCTTCGGGCCGCCCCGGGCCGCGCAAGGGCCTGCTCGCCGGCTTGATCGCCGTGATGGTGGCGGCGGCGCTTGTGATCGCCGGCGTTGCGTTCTCCACGTCCGGCAACACCTCGATCGCCGGCAGCGGCTCGGCCGCGCAGTTCCCGCGGGCGCTGGACCCCAACGGCGCGGGCGGTTCCGGCTCGAGCGGGTCGGGCTCGGGGTCGGGCAACGGAGGCAGCCTGCCCAACGGCGGGTCCACCACGACCGGCCCGAAGACCGTGGCCACCGCCAAGCAGCAGATCGGGGTCGTCACCATCGTCTCGACCCTGACCTACCAGCAGGCCGAGAGTGCGGGCACGGGCATGATCCTCAGCTCCGACGGGCTCATCCTGACCAACAACCACGTCGTCAACGGGGCGACCAGCATCACCGTCACCGTCGAATCCACCGGCCGCTCGTACAAGGCCGACGTGGTCGGCACCGCACCCACCAAGGACATCGCCGTCCTGCGGCTGCGCAACGCCTCGGGCCTGTCGACGGCCAACTTCGCGAGCAGCGCGGCGGGCGTCAAGGTCGGGGACGCGGTCAACGGGGTCGGCAACGCCGGCGGCACCGGCACGCTCACCGCAGCCGGCGGAAAGGTGACGGCGCTGAACCAGTCGATCACCGCCACCGATGAGAGCGGTCAGGACGCGGAGACGCTGCACCAGCTGATCGAGGTGAACGCGCCGATCATCTCCGGCGACTCGGGCGGCCCGCTGTACAACTCCGCCGGCACGATCATCGGCATCGATACCGCGGCGTCGGCCTCGTCCCGCAACAGCACGTCCGGCGCAAGCACCGCGTACGCGATCACCATCGACAACGCGATGAGCGTCGCCAAGCAGATCGAGTCGGGCGTGCGGACCACCACGATCCACATCGGGCTGCCCGGCTTCCTCGGTGTCAGCACGGCGGCGGCGACCGGAGGCGGTTCGGGCGTCGCGGTGCAGAGCGTCGTCCAGGGCGGCCCGGCCGACCAGGCCGGCATCACCCGCGGCTCGACGATCACCGCCGTGAACGGCACCACAGTCAGCTCGCCCACAGCACTGCGCAGCACGCTCAGCGCCAAGCGTCCCCACTCCAAGGTCAAGGTCACCTGGACCGACGCCGGCGGCGCCGCGCACACCGCCACGGTCACCCTCACCACCGGCCCCGCCGACTGAGCCACCGATCGGGGAGTGTGGTCGTCCTGCGACCGCAACACTCGGCGATCCGGCACGGGGCGGCCGCCGGCGGTGCGCTTGGATAGCGGGGTGGTCACGCCCAACCCGGACGCCGTCGTCCAGCTCGCCGACGTCACGGTGCGGCGGGGCACCAAGAAGCTGCTCGACGGCGTCGACTGGACGGTCGAGGAGGACGAGCGCTGGGCCGTGCTCGGCCCGAACGGTGCCGGCAAGACGACCCTGCTACAGGTCGCGTCGGCGGCGCTGCACCCGACGTCGGGACAGGCGTGGGTGCTGGGCGAGCAGCTCGGACGCGTCGATGTCTTCGAGCTGCGTCCCCGCATCGGCTTCGCCAGCGCGGCACTCGCGGACCGCATCCCGCGCAGCGAGCGGGTCCTCGATGTCGTGGTCAGCGCCGGTTACTCCGTGCTCGGCAGGTGGCGGGAGAGTTACCAGCCGGACGATCTGCGCCGGGCCGACGTCCTGCTCGGGTTGCTGGGGATGACCGGGTTCGCCGAGCGCACCTACGGCACCCTGAGCCAGGGCGAGAAGGCGCGGGTGCAGATCGCGCGGGCCCTGATGACCGATCCGGAGCTGCTGTTGCTCGACGAGCCGGCCGCGGGCATGGACCTCGGCGGCCGCGAGGACCTCCTGCAGCGACTGTCGGTCCTCGCCGACGATGCCGACGCGCCCGCATCGGTGCTGGTGACCCACCACGTCGAGGAGCTGCCCCCGGGCATTACGCACGCCCTGCTGTTACGCGACGGCGCGGTCGTGGCGTCGGGCCTGGCGCGTGACGTGCTCACCGCCGAGGTGCTGTCGGAGACCTTTGGCCTGCAGCTCGTGGTCGAGCGGCGCAGCGGACGCTGGTACGCCCGCGCGCGATGACGCCCGTCGTGCCCACGCACCCGGCAGCAGCCGGGCCCCCGCCCGGTACGACGTAGAGTCCCGCAGAGCACAGACGCGAGAACAGCGGTAGGAGGAGGCAGCCCGGTGGCAGACCTGGTCCACGTCGAGGTGGGCGACGGCTCGGACGGCGCGCCCGCGGGCGTCGCGACGATCCGTCTCGACCGCCCGCCGATGAACGCCCTGAACACCGAGTTGCAGGAACAGCTGCGCGCGGCCGCCGAGCAGGTCGGCAACGACGACGCGATCCGTGCCGTTGTCCTCTTCGGCGGCGAGAAGGTCTTCGCGGCCGGCGCCGACGTCAAGGAGTTCGCCGGCCAGAGCCATGAGCACATGCTGCGTGACGCCCAGCGCCTCACGTCCTCGCTGGACGCGCTCGCCCGCATCCCGAAACCGGTCATCGCCGCCGTCACCGGCTACGCCCTCGGCGGCGGGTGTGAGCTGGCGCTGACCGCCGACTTCCGGGTCAGTGCCGACGACGCCCGCTGGGGCCAGCCGGAGATCCTGCTCGGCATCATCCCGGGAGCCGGCGGCACGCAACGACTGCCCCGGTTGATCGGTCCGGCCAAGGCCAAAGACCTCATCTACACCGGCCGCTTCGTCGGTGCCGACGAGGCGCTGGAGATCGGCCTCGTCGACGCCGTCGTGCCCAAGGCCGAGGTGTACCCGACCGCGCTCAAGATGGCGGCCAAGTTCGCCAAGGGACCGCGGTACGCGCTCGCCGCCGCCAAGGCCGCCATCGACGGCGGCCTCGACGGCGACCTCGCCTCGGGCCTGCGGCTGGAGGCGCACCTGTTCGCCAGCCTGTTCGCCACCGAGGACCGGACGACCGGCATGGCCTCGTTCCTCGAGAACGGTCCCGGCAAGGCGCACTTTTCATGAGTGCGGCGCCGGAAGCCGTCCCGACGCCGCACGCCACCGCCGCACAGGTCGAGGCGGCCTGGTCGGACCCGAAGCTGGCCAACATCCTGTATCACGACTGGGAGGCCGGCACCTACGACGAGAAGTGGTCCATCTCGTTCGACCAGCGCTGCATCGACTACGCCCGCGAACGCTTCGCGCACGTGGGCGGCACCGACGGCTGGCCCTACGCCCGGTCGCTGGAGCTGGGCTGCGGCACCGGCTTCTTCACGCTGAATCTCAAGCTGGCCGGCGTCATCGACGAGGGGCACGTCACGGACCTCAGTCCCGGCATGGTCGAGGTCGCGCAGCGCAACGCCCGTGGACTCGGCTTCGAGGTCCAGGGCAAGGTCGCCGACGCCGAGCAGCTGCCCTACGACGACGACACGTTCGATCTCGTCATGGGTCACGCCGTGCTGCACCACATCCCGGACCTCGACGCCGCCTTCGCCGAGATCCTGCGCGTGCTCAAGCCCGGTGGCCGGTTCGTGTTCGCCGGCGAGCCGACCAGGCACGGCGACTACATCGCGCGGCGGTTGTCGCGCTTCACGTGGTGGGCGGCCACCAACATCACGAGGCTGCCGCAGCTCGCGGCGTGGCGACGACCGCAGGCCGAGCTGGACGAGTCGTCGCGGGCGGCGGCGCTCGAGGCGGTCGTGGACATTCACACCTTCGTCCCGGACGAGCTCGAGAAGCTGGCTCGGCGGGCCGGCGCCGGCGAGGTACGGGTGGCGACCTCGGAGCTGATCGCCTCGTGGTTCGGCTGGCCGGTGCGGACCTTCGAGTGTGCGGTGCCGCGGGAGAAGCTCGGCATGCGCTGGGCGACCTTCGCACTGAAGGGCTGGCAGCGGCTGCTGGCGCTCGATCAGCGCCTCGAGGGTGTCGTGCCGCGTGGACTGTTCTACAACGCCGAGATCACCGGCGTGAAGGGCTGACCTTGACGCGGTTCGTCCTCTTCGACCTGGACGGGACGCTGTCGGACTCGGCGACCGGCATCCTGGCCTCGCTGCGCCACGCGTTCGCCGTCCACGGCATCCCGCCGCTGCCGCCGGCTGCCGAACGCGCGCTGCTCGGCCCGCCGTTCTACGAGACCCTGCCGGCGATCGTCGGCGAGGACCGGCTCTGGGACGTGATCGACGCCTACCGCGAGTTCTACCGGGCCGGCGCGATGTACGAGACGACGGTGTTCGACGGCGTCGCCGACGTGCTGGCCGACGCGCGCGACGCCGGGTTGCGGATGGCGGTGGCGACGAGCAAGCCCGAGCCGCAGGCGGTGCCCATCGTCGAGCACCTCGGCCTGTCGGCCTACTTCGAGACCGTCGGCGGGGACCTGCTCGACGGCTCGCGCGGCACGAAGGCGCTGGTCGTCGGTGAGGTGCTCGACCGGCTGGGCAACCCGGACCCGTCCTCGGTCCTGATGGTGGGCGACCGCGCGCACGACGTGCTCGGCGCGCGGGCGCACGGCGTGCGCTGCGTCGGCGTGCGGTGGGGTTACGCCCCGCCCGGCGAGCTGGAGGCGGCGGGCGCCGACCCGATCTGCGCGACACCGGACGAACTGCGGGTGGCGCTCGGTCTTCGCGGGGTGCCCGGTGCTGCGGCGTCCTGACCACCAGTGGGCCAGCGCGCGGTTCGTCACGCCGGCGTCGCTGCGCTGGATGGTCCGGCACCGCGCATGGACGCCCTGGTACCTGGTGCGCTACTGGCGCTTCTTCCGCTTCAAACTGGCCAACCCGCACGTGATCACCCGCGGCTTGGTCTTCCTCGACCGGGGTGTCGAGCTGTACGCCCGCCCCGGTTACGGCCGCCTCGTCCTCGGTCGCTGGCTGCACATCGGAGTGAACACCGCCGTGCGCTGCCACGAGGGCACGCTCAGCATCGGCGACAAGACGATCCTCGGCCGGGATGTGTCGATCAACTGCTACCTGGACGTGGAAATCGGCGCCGCCGGGTTGTTCGCGGACTGCGTGTACGTGTCGGACTTCGACCACAACTTCGACAGCCTGGACCTTCCCATCAAGGACCAGGGCATCGCGAAGTCACGGGTACGTATCGAGCCGGACGTCTGGCTCGGCACGCGCGTCACGGTGACCCGGGGTGTGGTCGTCGGCGAGGGCGCGGTCGTCGGCGCCAACGCGGTCGTCACGCGAGACCTGCCCGCGTACTGCGTCGCGGTCGGGGTGCCGGCCCGGGTGATCAAGGACCGGCGGATCACGCCCACCTAGCTCAGCTGCGGTACGCCGTGGCGCTGCGCGACGGCACTAGTCTGCAGTCGTGCCCGCCGCCCGTTCGCAGTCGCGCACGGCGACGGCCGGCGTCGTCCTGACGTTGCTGGGTCTGGCGCTGTTCGTGCTGTCCCGCACGTCCCTGTCAGGTGAGCACCACGCCTACGCGCTGGGCTCGGCGCCGTCCTCGGTGCAGGTGACCGCAGGGCACACCTACCGCGTGTCCATCCGCGGCGGGGTGGGCCGCGCCCAGGAGCTGGGCGTGACCCCCGCGACGCTCAGCTGCACCCTGTCGTCGTCCACCGTGGGCACGCGCGGGCTCACCGTGACCCCGGAGGCCGTCGACACGAAGGCGACGCAGGTGATCGCGTCCTTCGTCGCCCCGCTATCGGGACGCGTGCAGCTGGCGTGCAACGGCCTGCCGCACGTGTTCGTCGACAACGCCGACGACAGCGGGTTCGACACCGCGGGCCTGCTGCTCCTCGCCGCGGTGCTCGCCCTCGCCGTCGGCGTGCCGCTGCTGCTCGTGGCCGAGCACGCGCGCCGTCGCGTCGAACCGCGGAAGCGGGCGGCCCCAGCAGCCTGACGAGTCGGTCAGCGGGCAGGCGTGGCCAGCACCACGAGGTCCAGGGCGGCGTCGACGTCGGCCTCCTGCTCGCCGAGCACGGCGAAGTCGGACGTCGTCACCGAGGCAACGGCCGCGCGCAGCGGGCCGCTCCACCCCTCCGGCGGCGTCGCGAGCTGCGCGCCGACGAACGACCGATCGAACGCGACGTCGAGCGCGTCCAGGCGCGAACCTGCGAAGAGACCACCGAGCCACGTGACGCGCAACCCGCAGGCCTCGAGCAGACCGGCCAGCTCGGCGGCCGTGAACTCCTTGGTGTGGAAGGGATTGACCGGCTCGTCGCGGCCGGGGGAGAACGTCAGGCGGTTGGGCGTCGTCACGAGCAGCGTGCCGTCGGACCGCAGCACGCGCGCGCACTCGCGGACGAACTGCGGGTGGTCCCAGACGTGCTCGATCACCTGCAGCGTCGCGACCAGGTCGACCGTGCCGGCGGCGAGCGGCAGCGCGGCGAGATTGCCGCGGACGAAGGTCGCCGCCGGATAGGTGCGCGCGGCGTGCGCGACCGTCAGGGCGTCGTAGTCCAGCCCCACGACCCGCTCGGCCGCCGTTGCCAGCAACGCGGTGCCGTACCCCTCGCCGCAGCCGACCTCGAGCACCCGCCCGCCGGCGAGCCGCAGTGCCCACTCGTAGGCCGCCTCGTGCCGGCGGAACCAGTAGTTCTCCGCGGGGATACCGGGCACCGTCCGCTCGCCGGTCAACGGCAGGGTGTCCGGCTCGTGCGGGTCGGTCGCGGGAACGGCACTCACGGTGCGCCCAACCTACCGGCGCCGGCGACACGGGTCGGTACCCATCCGGTGCTTAGCCGGTCTTGACGCGAAGTTGATGGTCCGGCGACGGGCGGTTAAGGGACCGGGGTCCACCCTTCGTCCGGGACTGCACGCGCGCGGGCCCGGAGAGGCACGGGGTGACGCTCAGAACTCGAATCCGCACGGCGACCGGGCGGCTCGGTCGGCGCACGTGGCTGTACCTGGCAGCGGCGGTGGTGCTCATCGGCGGCGGTGTCGGTGGCTTCGTCCTGACCAATTCGTCAGCGCAGTCCGCGAGCGGCGTGCAGCTGACGACGCGGCTGGTGTCCGCGTCCACCGCAACGGTGCGCGAGTCGGTGTCGACCACCGGCACCCTGACCCCGGCCGACAAGGACGACGTCAGCTTCGGCTCGACCGCCGAGGTGACTTCCGTCCTCGTCTCCGTCGGGGACAAGGTCACCAAGGGCCAGGTGCTCGGCACGATCGACACCGTCGACCTCGCCTCGACGCTGGCCAGTGCGAAGGCCACCCTCGCGAGCGCGCAGTCCACGCTGACGACTGCCGAGGACGACTCGTCCACCACCTCGGCGGACCTCGCCGCCGACCGCGCCTCGGTGAGTGACGCCAAGTCCAAGGTCAGCGACGCCGAGACCGCGCTCGACGGCGCGACGCTCCGCTCGCCGATCACCGGCACCGTGGCCGAGGTCAACGTGGCAAAGGGCGAGCAGTCCGGCTCGGGCGGGTCCAGCAGCTCGTCCTCGAGCGGCTCGGGAACGACGTCGGGTTCCGGTTCCGGTTCCGGGTTCCGGGTCCAGGCAGACGGGCGGATCCGGCAGCAGCTCGACCACCGGCACCTCGTCGTCGACCTCGGCGGACTTCGTGGTCGTCGGCCTGAAGTCGTGGACGGTGACGGCGAGCGTCGACGACACCGAGATCGGCCTGGTCGCGCGCAACGACCAGGCGGAGATCACGACCGCCGGCGTCACCGGCACGATCTTCGGCACGGTGTCGTCGGTGTCGGTGCTGTCCTCGACATCGTCGGGGGCGGCGTCCTACCCGGTGACGATCGCTGTGACGGGTTCGCCGAGCGGCCTGCACGACGGCGCCTCGGCCACCGTCTCGATCGTCTACAAGCAGGCGACGAACGTGCTGACGGTGCCGACCGGTGCGATCCATGTGTCCGGCACGAGGCGCTACGTCGAGCTCGACCGCAACGGGTCGAAGGTTCAGCAGACCGTCACCACCGGCCTGGCGTCGGGTGGCACGACGCAGATCACCTCCGGCCTGACGTCCGGCCAGCAGGTCTACGTCCAGACCGTGAGGCGTACCGGCAGCACGGGTTCGACGGGCTCGGGCTCCACGACCCGCGGCGGCACCGGCTACTTCGGCCGTGGCACGGGAGGCGGCGGGTACGGGGGTTACGGCCGCACCGGCGGCGGGCTCGGCGGGACGGGCGGGTTCCCTGGCGGCAACGCGCCGGGTGGCACCGTCGACGGGGGCGGCGGCAACTGATGCCGGACCCGATCATCGCGCTGCGTGACGTCCGCAAGACCTACCGCACCGGAGCGCTCGAGGTGGAAGCGCTGAGCGGGGTGTCGCTGGAGATCGCCGAGGGGGAGTACGTCGCGGTCACCGGGCCGTCGGGCTCGGGCAAGTCGACGCTCATGCACATCCTCGGCTGCCTCGACGTGGCAACGGAGGGGCAGTACCTACTGGCCGGCGAGGACGTCGGTGGCATGGACGAGGACGAGCTGGCCGAGGTGCGCAACCGTCGCATCGGCTTCGTCTTCCAGCAGTTCAACCTGCTGCCCGCCCTGACGGCCCAACGCAATGTCGAGCTGCCGCTCGTCTACGCCGGGGTGGGCCGGGACGAGCGGCGGGTGCGGGCCCGCAAGGCGCTCACGCGCGTCGGGCTGGACGACCGCCTCGACCACCGGCCGGGGGAGCTGTCCGGCGGCCAGCAGCAGCGCGTGGCCGTGGCGCGGGCCCTGGTCACCGAGCCCGCGATGATTCTGGCCGACGAGCCCACCGGCAACCTGGACTCGCGGTCCACGCACGACATCCTCGCGCTGCTCGACGAGCTGAGTGCCGGTGGCCGCACCATCGTGCTCATCACGCACGAGACCGATGTCGCCGTGCGCGCCCGCCGCACGATCCGGGTGCTCGACGGACTGGTGCGCGCCGAGCTCGAGGCCACCGCATGAGCGCGGCCATGGGGTGGAGCGAGACAGTTCGCACCGGGCTGCAGGCGGTGCGCTCGCACCGGTTGCGCTCTGGGCTCACGGTGCTCGGCATTCTCATCGGCATCGCGACTGTCGTGCTGTCCGTGGGGTTGGGCGAGGGCACCAAGACGTCGGTGGCGAACGCGGTGAACGCCCTCGGCAGCAACCTGCTCATCGTCTCGCCCGGCAGCACCACGAGTTCGACCGGCGTGCGCGGCGGTCTCGGCTCGGCGTCCACGCTGACCGTCGCGGACGCGCAGGCCATCGGTCCCTCCGCGTCCGCACCGGACGTCAAGGCCGTCGCACCGGTGCAGAGCACTTCGATCGAGATCGACAACGGGAGCACGAACTGGACGACCTCGGTAGTCGGCAGCACGCCGGAATGGCAGGCGGTGCGCGCGCGGAAACTCGAGTCCGGGCGCTTCCTCACCGCGGCCGACGAACGCAACGCCGCGACGAACATCGTCCTCGGGCCGCAGACGGCGCAAGAGCTGTTCGGCCGCCTCGACCCGGTCGGGCAGGCGGTGACGATCGACGACATCAGCTTCGCCGTGGTCGGCGTGCTGACCTCAGCCGGGTCCGACTCCTCGAGCAACCTCGACGACACCGCGGTGGTGCCGCTGTCGACGGAGGTCGAGCGCCTGTCGTCGAGCAGCAACCGCAGCGCGCTGTCCTCGATCTACGTCGCCGCGCGGTCGAACGCTTCGATCTCGGCGGCCTACCAGGAGATCGACTCGATCCTGCTGATCCGGCACTCGATCACCACCGCCGCGTCCGCCGACTTCACCCTCACGACCCAGGACTCGCTGCTGACGACGGCGAGTTCGGTGAGCGGCACCCTGACCGTGCTGCTCGGCGGCATCGCTGCGCTGTCGCTGCTCGTCGGAGGAATCGGCGTCATGAACATCATGCTGGTGTCGGTGTCCGAGCGGACGCGCGAGATCGGCCTGCGCAAGGCCCTCGGCGCGACGCCGGTGCTCATCCGCCGGCAGTTCCTCGTCGAGGCCTCGACGCTGGGTCTCGTGGGCGGCCTGGCCGGCGCGGCGCTGGGCGTGGCGGGCGCCGAGGTCATCCCGCACTTCATCTCCGACGACATCACCGTGTCCGCACCTGCGCTGGTCGGCGCCATCGCCGTCGCGGTGGCCATCGGCCTGATCTTCGGCGTGTACCCGGCGACCCGGGCCGCACGCCTGGCTCCGATCGACGCCCTGCGCAGCGAATGAGCACCACCCCACCGATCCGAAGGAAGCGCATGTCCTCTGCGACCTCGCCCGGCACCCACCGGACCGTCCGGCACGTCCGGCACGTCCCTGTCCGTACCGGCGTCCTCGTCGCGGCCGGCACCGTGACGGCGGCGGCGGTCGTGCTCGCGGGGTGCTCGTCCGGCAGTTCGGGCTCGTCGGCCAGCACCGCGAGCAGCGCGGCCCCGGCAGCGGCGGGCAGCAGCGCGGCCGCCGGCGGGTTCCGCGGCGACGGGTCGGCCGCGTCGGGCGAGATCGCCGCGGTGAGCGGGCGCACGATGCAGGTGCAGAGCACGTCGGCGCAGACGGCGGTCAGCTGGACGGCCACGACCCGCTTCACGATCGAGAAGGCGACGACGCTCGCGGCGGTGAAGGCCGGCACGTGCATCACAGCGACGAGTGCGGCGGGGTCGGGCACGTCGGCGTCCGCTGCGCCAGCCGGCACGACTCGCTCGATCACCGCCACCGCGGTGCGTATCACCCCGGCCACCGGCGGGTCGTGCGCGGCGGGTGGCTTCGGCGGTGGTGCCCGGCCGAGCGGATTCCCGTCCGGACCGCGGCCGAGCAACTTTCCGACCGGAGCTCGGCCCAGCGGCGCGGCAAGCGGCAGGGGGCGGACCGGGTTCGCCGGCATCGTGAGCGGCCAGGTCGGCTCGGTCTCCGGTTCGACGATCACGGTGAAGACGGTGCGGCGCGCGTTCGGGGCCTCGCCCTCGGCGAGCGCGGCGCCCACCACGGGCACCGCCGTAGTCACCGTGACCTCGTCGACGAAGTACACGACGATTGCGTCGACCACGTCCGCGGCCGTCAAGGTCGGGCTGTGCGCCTCGGCGGCCGGTAAGGCCGGCTCGACCGGGGCCGTCACCGCCACCCGTATCTCGCTCAGCTCCCGGACCGGCGATTCCTGCACGAGCTTCGCCGGTGGCGGGCGCGCAGCCGGCGGCTTCCCGGGTGGGGCGCCTGGGGGCGGTCCGGGGGGTTCCGGCGGTGCCTGACGCGCTTCGCCGGGCGCAGGGGCGGCGCCGGCGGCGGATGGTGCTGGCCGGCGCCGTCGCGGCGGTCGTCGTGGGCAGCGGCGGTGCGGCGTGGGCGTTGAACCGCTCCGGCGGTCCGACCTACCGGCTGGCGACAGTCACCCGGGCCGACGTCGAGCAAACGGTCACCGCGGACGGGTCGCTGGCGGCCGCCGACCGCGCATCCGCGGCGTTCCCGGTCGCGGGCACCGTCTCGGCGGTACACGTCGGCGTCGGGGACGCCGTGCGGGCCGGCCAGACTCTCGCGTCGCTTGACCCCGCGCCGCTGCAGACCGCTGTCACCAGCGCCTCGAGCTCCGTGTCGCAGGCCGAGCAGACCCTCAGCACCGACGAGTCGGCGCAGGCGAACGGCACGACGGTCTCCCCGCTGTCGCCGAACCAGTCCGACACCGGTTCCACCGGCCGCGCCACGACGTCGGCGTGGACCACCCCGGCTTCCGCCGCGACCGCCGTCTTCGTCGACGCGCGCACCCCGACCGGCAGCGGCGCAGCAGCCTATCCGGTGGCGGCCGTGAAGGCGGCGCAGGCCAAGGTGGTCAGCGCGCAGCAGGCGCTGGACAAGGCCGTGTCCGCCCAGGACACGACGGTCGCCCGGCTGTCGACGGCGTGCGCCGCGGGCAACGCGTCCGCACCGGCGACGCTGCATGCCGCCGCCGGCAGCGACGGCACCATCACCGGCGGGGCCGGTTCGTCCGCCGCGCAGGTCACGCTGCTCACCAGCGGCGGGGGCGTCGCGTCGACCACGTCGGCCAACCCGCAGACCGTCTCCTCTGGCGGCAGCTATTCCTTCGCCGGGCTCACCGCCGGTACGACCTACACCGTCTCCATCCTCGCCACCGCGGCCGTCGACAGCGACGCCTGCACCTCGGCCGTGTCCGATGCGAGCAGCGCCCAGCACGACGTCGACTCCGCCTCGGCCGCGCTCACCACGTCGATGTCCGGTCTGACGTCGGCGGTGGCGAAGGTGCCCGCGTCGACGACCGGCAGCGGTGGCACCACGTCCCGGCCCTCGACCGGCTCCAGCGCACCGACCGGATCAGGTGGCACCCGGACCGGCTCG
Organism: uncultured Actinomycetota bacterium; assembly: GCA_963787985.1. Classification (GTDB taxonomy): domain Bacteria; phylum Actinomycetota; class Actinomycetes; order Mycobacteriales; family Jatrophihabitantaceae; genus Jatrophihabitans. The sequence continues at coordinate 1,636,864 of CAWBEL010000004.1, forward strand.
GGCTCGACCTCCGGCACCGGGTCCGGCACCCGCTCGGCCGCGTCAGGGTCGGCTGCCTCGGGGTCGGCATCGTCGTCGGGCCAGGGGTCCTCTACCTCGGGCGGCGGGTCGAGCAGCTCGGGCGTCCTGGTCACCGCGCAACGCATCGCCGCCGACACGCAGACCATCGACGCCGCAAAGGCGGCCCTCGCCGTCGCGCGGCACAACCTGACGCTCGCCACCCTCACGTCGCCGATCGCCGGGACCGTCGCCGCCGTCGCGCTGACCCCGGGCGGGTCGGTCACGGCGGGATCGACGAGTTCGACGGTCACCGTCGTCGGCCGCGGGTCGCTGTCGGTGTCGGTGTCGCTCGGGCTCGCCGACATCGACCTGGTCAAGGCGAACCAGACCGCGAGCGTCGACGTCGACGGTCAGGCGCGGCCGTTGCCCGCCCACGTCGCGCAGGTCGGGGTCGTCAACACCGCGAGCGGTTCGGGCTCGCCCACCTACACCGTCCGCGTGGACCTCGACGGATCGAGCTCGGCGCTCTACGACGGAATGGGCGCGAGTGTCGTCATCGATGTCGGCACGGCACGCAAGGCGCTGACCGTCCCGGTGTCGGCGCTGCACACCATCGGGCAGCTGCACACCGTGACGATCGAGAAGGCGGGCAGCGTCACCACGATGCGCGTCGGGGTGGGGGTCGTGGGTGGTTCGCTCGTGCAGATCACGTCCGGGCTGACGGCCGGGCAGCGGGTGGTGCTCGCCGAGGTCTCCGCTGCGGTGCCGACGTCCAGCACCACGAACCGCACCGGTGCCCGGATCGGCCTGCTCGGTGGGCGGCGCCGGCGCCGGCGCGGGCCTCGGCGGGACCGGCGGACTCGGGGGCACCGGCCGTTTCGGCGGCACCGGCGGATTCGGCGGTGCGCCGGGCGGCCGTTGAGCCGCCGGGCGCGTCCGCCGCGTCCGCCGCGTCCGCCGCGTCGTTTAGGAGGCGACGCCGATCCAGGCCCAGACCGGGTTGTGGTCGGAGGGGATCGTGCCCACGAACTTGCCGCCGGACATCTTCATCAGCTGGCCCCACGAGCGGACCGAGACACCGGGCGTGGCGAACACGTAGTCGATGTCGTAACCGCCCTTGGCCGGAGCGCGGAGGTACTGGTTGGCGCTGTTGTACTGGTCGTCGTACTTCGCGCCGGCGACGCTGCGGGCGTCCACGGCGTGCGCGGCCGCCATCGCTTTCACCGGCGCGTTGTACACGTGGTTGCTCAGGTAATCGTTGCTGTTGAAGTCACCGGCGTAGACGATCGGGTGACCGCCGGCCAGCGCCGTCGACTGCTGGATCAGGTTCTGCGTCTGCGCCATGCGGATGTCGTCGCCGCTGCGCCCGTTGCCCGTGAACAGGTGCGATGAGGTGAACAGCAGCTCGGCACCGGTTGTGGTGCGGAACATCTGGTAAGCGGTGTAGGAACTCACGCTGGTCGGCTTGACCTGGAAGTGGCCGCCTGCGCCCACCGGTGTCACGCTCGACCTGCGGTACAGGATGTAGTTGCCGGTACGCATGTAGCCGGCTTCCGTCGGCGGGGTTTCCGTGCGGGCCAGGCTGTATCCGGGCATCCGGGCCACGAGGTCGTCGACCTGGCGCCGGCCGCCGCGGCCGTGGACGCTGCCTACCCAGGCGGCGGCTTCCTCGACTGCGATGAGGTCCGGCTTCGCGCCCGTCAGCAGTGCAGCCGCAGCCGGTCCGCGGGCACTCCACGGGCTCACCATCGTGCCGCCCTCAGGGGTCCGGTCGAAGGTGTTCTCCAGCGTGTTGTAGGTCGCGGTGAGCAGGCGCGTCTGCGCCACACGCGGGGTGAGCGTGACCTGCGACGACCAGCCCGAGCCGACCGGACCGTTCAGCGCACGCACGCGGAAGTAGTACGTGTGGCCGGCGGACAGGCCGTACGGGGAGAAGGTCGAGTTGGCCCGACCGATGGCGAGGTCGGACCGACCGGTGGTCATGGCGGCGTTGGTGGCGCGGGCGACGACGAATCCGCTGCCGGTCGACTGGCCGGCCCAGGTCAGGTAACTGCCGGTCGCGGTGTCGTGGCCGGTGACGCCTGTCGGCGTCGGCGGCTTGAGGCCGGCGGGACGCGGTACGGAATCCCAGCGGTGCGAGGTGCCGCGGAGCGTCTCGACCCGGTACCAGAGAACGGCGCTGGTGTAGTGGTAGCCGCCTAGCGTGACCGACGGCCGCGACGACGTCGCGTGCTTGGTCGAGGACGTGATGTGGCTGACGTAGAGCGCGGCCTGCGTGCTCGCGGTGAATACGCGGTACGCGGTGGCACCCGAGGCGCGTGCCATCGAGACGGTGTAGGAGGTCGAGGTCGCCGACGACACGTGCACACCCGAGGGGTAGGCGAGGGTCGCGGCGTCGGCGGGGGCCGAGGCGATGGTGGCCAGGGCGGTGGCGATGCCCGTGGAGAGGGCAAGCACAGTGATTCGGCGCATAGGGGGGTCTGCGTCTTCCTGTAGATCCGCGTGGGGGAGCGGATGGCTCTGCTGTTCGGTTGTGGTCGTGCCTGGGGGTGGAAGGTCCCGCGGGGGAGGGACCTTCGACTACCGGCTATATGCCCATCGCCGACGCGGATGACACGGCGCAGGCCCGAAAAGATGACAGCGCGTGACGGTTCGGCGCGCTGCGTGTCGCGCAATGTCCAGTACGCCCCGCTTCGCAGGCATATCCCCACCTCCAGGCCCAGGTCGTGGCCCCTGGGCGGCGACCGGCGCGGCGCGTCTCGCCGCTACGCGGCCACCCGGGCTGGGTTGGCCCCGCAGCGGCGCGACACGCCGGCGCGGCCGCCGCTACGGGGCCAAGGACCCTGCAGGCGGGCAGGACGGGGTCGGGTCAGCCGTGGGAGTGGTGCGCCCCGGTGGTGCCGTGGATGTCGTGGTGCATCTGCCAGGACGAGGCGCTGGGCGTGAACGCCGCAGCGAGCCCGACTCCGACGACGAGCGCGCCGCCGACGGCGAGCAGGCGCACCGCGCGCCCACGCCGTGCGGGATCGCCCGTCGCGGGGCGCAGTTCACGGGCCGTACCCACCGCCGCGTCCCGCAGGTGGCCGAGGAAGTGCAGCCCGGTGACCACGATCCAGACGAAGAAAGCGGCCTGGTGCAGGGACACCCAGGTCCCGCTGCTGCCGTGGTCGGTCACGAGCACGACGCCGGTGGCGAGCACCGCGAGAGTGCTCAGGACGACGAGCGGGCCGGCCAGCCGCAGCACGATGTTGGGCGGGCCCTTCCGCACGTAGGCCGCGCGACCGGTGTAGTAGCGCCCGAAGCGATACATGGTGCTGACGGTCTTGAGCGCGACGGGTCCGATGAGGATCAACCCGACGGCGGCGTGCAGGGTGATGTAGCCGCGGACGTCGAGGATCGTGAAGCCCTCGACGAGCAGCAGCAGGGTCAGCAGCGTGCCGGTGGCCGCGGTGAGCCGGCTGTTGCCCTCGACGCCGGAGTCCTCGACGTGCTCGGCGTCGGTCGGCCCGGTACTTTGCAACCCGTGCACGTCGCGCGTCGCCATGTACGCACTGTTGCAGGGCTGGCTCTGCCCCGCTTCTGAGCAGGGGCGTGACTGCGTCAGTGCGGGATCCCGACCAAGGCCCAGATGGGGTTGTGGTCGGACGGGATCGTGCCGACGAACCGGCCGTTGCGAAGCCTGATGACGAGACCCCAGGAGCGGACGGCGACATTGCGCGAGACGTAGATCGCGTCGATGTGGTTGTCGTGGGCGGGCGGCGTGCGCAGGTAACGGTTGGAGCTGTTGTAGTGCGCATCGAACCGAGCCTGCGCCACACCGAGGGAGTCGACGAGATCGCGGCTGCGCATCGCGATGCTGGTCCCGTCGAACACGTGCGACACCCTGGACACACTCGAGTTGAAGTCGCCCGCGTAGACGACCGGGACGTCGCCGTTCGCTGCCGCGTATGCGGTGGCGAACGCAATGGTCGTCGTGGTCTCGCGCCGGCGGATCGCGTCGTAACCCGCGCCGGTCCCGACGAGCAGGTGCGGCGCGACGACGAGGAAGGACGCGCCCGACGAGCGGCTGCGGACGAGTTGGTACGCCGCCCACCGCCCGTCCCCGACCGCCCAGTGGCCTCCGGCGCCCACGCTCGTCATGGTCGAGGTCCGGAACAGGATGTAGTCGCCGGCGCGCTGGTAATGCGGTTGCGACGGGGGGATCTCGGTCTCGGCGAGGGCATAACCGGGCAGCAGCGTGAGCAGGTCGTCGATCTGCCGGACGCCACCCCGTCCGTGCACCGGTGTCACCCACGCAGCGCCCTCCTGGACGGCGACGACGTCAGGACGTTGCGAGGCGATCAGGGCGGCCGCTCCGAGCCGGCGCCTGGTCCAGGGCGCGATCACCGGGCCGGTGGGCCCACCGTCGTGTGTGCCGTCGAAACTGGACTCGAGCACGTTGTACGACATGACCTTCGCGCCGGTGGTCGCCCGGCTCGGTGTCATGCCGATCTGCGGGGTGAAGCGGCTCGAGGTCACGCCGTTGCGCGCCCGGATCTGGAACCAGTACCTCGTACCCCGTTCGAGTCCGTAGGGCGCGTAGCTCGTGTTGCCGGCACTGATGACGCGATCTACCCGATTGCGCGTCATCGCCGGATTCGTGGCCTGGGTGACGACGAACCCGCCTGCGTTCTCGGCGTCCCAGGTCAGGTAGCCATGGTGGGCCGCGAACGCTCGGGGCCGTGCCGGCTGCAGGTAGACGGCGCGGACCTGGGGATCCCAGCTGTGCCCACCGCGGCTCAGCGTCTCGGCGCGGTAGTAGAGCGCCGCGGTCGTGTAGCGCAGCCCGCGGACGGTCACGGACGGACGCGACGACGCGACGTGTTTGCGCGCCAGAGAGATCGAACCCAGGTACAGCGCACCGGGGGACGTCGAGACGAACACGCGGTACGCCGTCGCGTGTGACGCCCGGCGCATCGACACCGTGAACGACGTGGCCGTGACTCGGGTGATGCGCACGTGCGCCGGCACGGCGGGGTTCGTGGCCTCAGCGCTGGGCGCTGCCGCCCCGACCAGGCCCACGGACAGCAGGCCGAGCAGGAGACGTCGCATGGAGATCCTTCACCGGTCACGGGCCTGCGGATGATCGATTGCGCGCAGGGACTCTCTCACACGGCCCGGACCGACACCGTGGCCCGGCAGCGGCGCGAAACGCCGCGGCGCGCGCCGCGACGAGGCCACGACCGGAGGTCCCTAGGCTCGGATGGGTGACGAGGATCGGACTGATCGGCGCGGGCGCGATGGGCAGCGCGCTCGGCGCCTGCTGGCGGGCCGGCGGCGCCGAGGTGCACGCCGTGCTGGCCGGACGGTCGGCCCGGACCCGCCGCCTCGCCGCTGACGCCGGCGTCGTGGACGCCCCCACCCTGGAGGACGTGGTCGGCTGCGACGTGGTGGTCTCCGTCGTCCCGCCGGGGCAGGCCAGGGACGTGGCGCGCGACATCGCCGCCGCGGCGCAGCGCGCCAATACCCGTCCCCTCGTCGTGGACCTCAACGCGATCAGCCCGCGAACGGTCCAGGCCGTGCAGGACGTGCTCGCCGAAGCCGGGTTGGACCTCGTCGACGGGTCGATCTCCGGGCCGCCGCCGCGCCCCGGCAGTACCGCGGTGCGGGTCTACCTCAGCGGGCAGCGCGCGGCCGAGGTCGCGGCCCTGCCGACGCCGGGGGTGGACCTGCGGCGGCTGGCCGGACCTGCCGGCACGGCGTCCGCCCTCAAGATGTGCACGGCGTCGATGTACAAGGGCAGCACGGCGCTGCAGGCCCAGGCGATGCTCACCGCGCAGCACCACGGCGTGCTCGCCGAGTTCCTCGACGACACGGCGCGGGAGTGGCCGGACAACGCGCGGCGCTGGCCTGCCGGCGTGGCGCTCGCCGCCACCAAGGCGGCGCGATTCGTCGACGAGATGGTGGAGATCGCGCGGACGCAGCGTGACGCCGGGGTGCGGGCCGAGCTGTTCGACGGCGTGGCCGCGGCCTACGCGCACCTGGGCGACACGCCGGGAGCCCGCCGGGACCCGGAACAGGTGCCTGATGACGAGCCGGTCGTCGACGTCCTGGCCGCCTTGACCGCACCGAACGCGATGCTGCCCGCCGCAGTGCTGTTCGACTTCTCCGGAACCCTGTTCCACATCGAACCGGCCGCCGTGTCGCTGCTGCGCGCCGTCGGTCCGGAGGCGGTGCGGCTCGCCCCGGCGGTGCTCCGCTACGGCGGCATCAACGGGGCGGGGCGACCGGCGGAACTGCCCGACGAGCTGGCCGACGTCTGGGCCCGCCGCGACCTGTCGCGCGACGCCCACCGTGCCGCCTACTCCGGGCTGTCCCGACGCGCCGGGCTCGACCCCACGCAGGCCGACCGGCTCTACGAGCACGGCGTCTCGGCGTCGGCGTGGCATCCCTACCCCGACACCGTCCGCGTCCTGCGCGCGCTGCGGGCCAACCGGGTGCCGGTCGCGGTCGTCAGCAACATCGGGTGGGACCCGCGGCCCGTGCTGGCCCGGTACGGAGTCGACGGCGACATCGACGTCCTCGTGCTGTCCTACGAGCGTGGCGTCGAGAAGCCCGATCCCGAGATCTTCCGGATCGCGTGCACCGAGCTGGGGGTCCGCCCGGCGCACGCCGTGATGATCGGGGACAACCCCGACAACGACGGCGGTTCCCGCGCAATCGGCATGCCGTTCGTCGAGGTGCCCGAGGACTCCGACGTGCGCGAGGACGACGAGCTGATCCGCGCCGTACCGGGGCTCGCGGAGTTGCTGACCGGCCCCCAGGACGCGGCGTGATCCTGGTCGCCCACCGCACGCCCACGACCGCCGACGGATGCGCCCGCCTCGCCGACGCCGGCGCCACCATGTTCGAGACCGACGTCCAGCTGGCCGGCGACACCCTTGTCGTGTCGCACTTCATGCCCGTGCGCTGGACCCGCGGGCTGGTGCGGCAGGACAACGGCCGCTTCCGGCTGCGGCACGGCCCGCCGTTCGACCCGACGCTCGCCGACACCCTCGATCGGGTGCCGGCGCACTGCAGGATCCTGCTCGATCCCAAGGAGACGCGTCCCGATCGCCGCCGGCGCCTCGTGCGCGCTCTCGCCGACGCCCTGCCCGACCGCTCCCGCTTCGTCGTGAGCACCGGTGATCTGGGGGACCTGCAGGCCTTCCGACAGGCGGGTTTCGCGACGTGGCGGACCCTGAAGTTCGCGGGTGAGGTGCGCCGGGTCGCCGGGGAAGAGCGGTTGCCCGAGCGCGGGGCGTCAGTGCGGCACACAGCCCTGGACCGCGGTGGGATCGCCGCGCTGCACGAGGTGGTCGACACGATCGTGGCGTGGACGGTGAACGACGTGGACCGGGCGCGGGAGCTGCGCGAACTGGGCGTGGACGGCGTCACAACAGACCGGTACGAGGTCATGACGGCGCTCGGCCAGGGCACCTGAACGCACCGTTCGGGCCGGTCGCGCGCCGGGCGGACCGGCGCGGCGGGCGCGCCCGATCCTTAGGACTTGCCTGCATCGGGCGGCCGGCTGCCCGAAATCGAGGTGGTCGATCAGTATTGTGGCCGAATGGCGAGTGCACCGACCACCTCCCGGGAGTGGTCGCTCGTGCGGCACGTCCCGCGGTGGCTGCGCGAGGTGCTGCTCGTCGGAGTGCTCTACGGGCTCTACGAGCTCTGCCGCGGTGTGCAGGTCAGCGCCGCCGGCCCCGCCACCCGCAACGGGTGGACCTTCCTGCACTGGGAGCGCGCCGTCGGGCTGTCACCCGAGCACCTGCTCACCGTGGGCCTGCTCAAGGTCACCCCGCTCACCGTGGCGTCGGCGTACTTCTACTCGACCATGCACTACGTCACGACGCCGCTGGTGCTCATCTGGATGTACCGCTGGCACGGCCGGCACTACCGCACCGCCCGCACGGCGCTGGCGATCAGCACGATGCTCAGCCTCATCATCTTCTGGGCGGTGCCCACCGCACCGCCGCGGCTGCTGCAGGGCGCGAACGTGCCGGATGCGCTGTTCCAGGTACGCCGGTGGGGCTGGTGGGGCGGCGACGGCAGCGTGCCGCGCGGCCTGGGCGGGCTGACCAACCAGTTCGCGGCCATGCCCTCGCTGCACGTCGGATGGGCGCTCTGGTGCGGTGTGCTGTTGTGGCGCTACAACTCGCACCGCGCCCTGCGGGTGCTCGGCGTCGTCTACCCCTTCGTCACCGCGATCATCGTGCTCGCCACCGGGAACCACTACCTGCTCGACGTGCTGGCCGGTGTGCTGGTGATGGGCGTGGGGTTCGGCGGTGCGCTGCTGCTGCGTGAGCTGACCCGCCGCTTCCACGCCCACCGTCGGGACCGCGAGGTCACCGGCAGCGACGAGACCGGCGCCCACGCCGACGCTGCGCCGAGCGCGGCCGACGGGTACGCATCGGCGGGCACCCGCCGGCTCGCCGCCTGTGGCAGTCGCGGTGCCGGGACGTCGGCGAGCGCCGCGAACGAGCCGGCCGGCGCCGGTCCCACCACCTCACGCTGACCGCGTCCGGCCCAGGCCGGATCGGCCTTCGAGCCCGCTCGGCCTCAGAGCCAGTTGCGACGCTTGAACAGCGTGTACAGCAGGACGCCCAGTACGACCATCATTCCGAGCGCGAACGGGTAACCGAGGTACCACTTCAGCTCGGGCATGTTGTGGAAGTTCATGCCGTAGATCGAGGCGATGGTGGTCGGCGCGAAGCCGATCGCGGCCCAGGCCGAGATCTTCTTGACCTCGTCGTTCTGGGCGTTGCTCGTCCGGCTGAGCGCGGTCATCTCCTCGTTCTGCTTCTGGGCGACGAGGATGGAGTTGACCTGCAGGATGTCGCGCAGCAGCACCCGCAGGCTGTCGATGCGCTCGTTCACCTGCGTCACGTGGTCGGCGACGTCGCGCAGCGAGCGGCGCAGCTCCTCGTCCACCTGGTACTTGTCGAAGCCCGCGGCGAGGCCCTCGAGCATGCCGCTCAACGGTGCGGCGGCGCGCTGAAAGTCCACGACCTCGCGGGACAGCTCGTAAATGCGGCGGGACACGGCCGGGTCGCCGTCGAACACCTGCGTCTCGATCTCGTCGACGTCGTTCTCGATGCCCGCGACCACCGGGCCGTAGCCGTCCACAACCGCGTCGAGGATCGCGTAGAGCACGGCCTCGGTGCCGTGCGCGAGCAGGTCCGGATCGTCCTCGAGCCGCCGGCGGACGACGGCGAGGTCCGGCGACTCGGAGTGACGGACGGTGATGACGAAGTCGCGCCCGACGAAGATGTGCAGCTCGCCGAACTCGACCTCCTCCCGCTCGTCGACGTAGCGGGCCGCCCGCAGCACCACGAACAGCGTGTGGCCGTAGCGCTCGAGCTTCGGGCGCTGGTGGGCGTGGATGGCGTCCTCGACGGCCAGCTCGTGCAGGTCGAACTCCGCGGCGAGTGAGTTCAGTTCGGACTCGTCCGGCCGGTAGAGCCCGATCCACGCCATGCCGTCCGGCTGGTCCCGCAGCGCCGCGAAGCAGTCGGTGAGCGTCGGTGGCGTGCACTGGCGCTTGCCGTCGGCGTAGACGGCGCTGTCGACGATGCCCGAATGTGACCTGTCCGGGGCGTCGTCGTGGCCGTGGTCGTAGGGGTCGTCGTCGTGCTGGTGTTTCCGCCGCCGGACGAGGCTGACTCTCGTGGGGAGGTGCAGGCGCTCCGGCATTCCCACACCGTAGCTGTGCATGACGTCAGCGAAAGTCCGGGACACACGCCCGAAACGACCGCCGTCCTAGGGTGACCGGATGGGCGGACCCCGCACCCTCGGCGTCGAGGAGGAGCTGCACGTCGTCGCCCTGGATTCGGGCCAGCTTGTCACCCGGGCGCCGCAGCTGCTGCGCGAGTTGCCGGCTGCGCACTTCTCGGTCGAGTTGCAGCGCTCGACCGTCGAGACCAATACCTCGGTCGTGACCAGCCTCGCCGACCTGCACGCCGAAATGCACAGCCTGCGCGAACAGGTGCAGCGGCTCGCCGAGCCGGACGGGCTCGCCGTCATCGCCAGCGCGACGGCACCGCTGTCGCGGGCCGAGGACTTCGGCCTCACCGCGCTGGGCCGGTACAGCCGCATGCAGCAGGACTACCGCTCCCTGGTCGACGAGCAGCTGATCTGCGGACTGCAGGTGCACGTCGGCGTCGACGACCGCGACGTCGCGGTGCGCGTCGCCCAACGGGTCGAGGCCGGCCTGCCCGCGCTGCTGGCGATGTCGGCCAGCTCGCCGTACTGGCACGGCAACGACACCGGCTACTCGAGCTTTCGCAGCATGATCTGGCAGCGCTGGCCCACCGCGGGTTCCTTCGGCCACGTCGAGACGGCCGCCGAGTACGACGCGCTGGTGCAGGACCTCATCGATTCCGGGGTGATCAGCGACGCGAAGATGGCCTACTTCGACGTGCGGCCGTCGGCGCACGTGCCGACCGTGGAGCTGCGGGTCTGCGACGCGACCCCGTCAGTCGACGACGCGGCCCTGATCGCCGGGCTGTTCCGAGCCTTGGTCGAGGAGGCCATCGAGGCCGACCGGCGTGGCGACCCGCTGGTCGGTGCGACGGGGCCGATGCGGCGCGCCGCCATGTGGCGGGCGGCGCGGCACGGGCTGCGCGGCGTCCTGCTGCAGCCGGGGCGCGGGCCCACCCCGGCACCGGCGAGCACCGTGGTCAGGGAGATGGTCGCCCGCCTGCGTACCCATCTCGAGGAGGCCGGCGACTGGGACGACGTCGACGAGCTGAGCGCCGCCCTGCTGGCACGCGGCGAGTCCAGCCACCGCCAGCGGTCCCGGTACGCCGAACGCGGGCGCATCACCGATGTCGTCGCGCTGCTGGTGGCGGAATCCCGCGGAGCGATGGCGCCGGTCGTCGACAGTCCCGCACTCACCACCGGTTACCCGGACGCGCCGCAGGACGAAGCGATCGCGGTGTCCGGCATCCCGTTCCCGGTGTACCGGCCGATGCTCGAACGGCTCGACGACCTGGGACCGGCCGAACTGCGGCGCCGTTCCGAGGCCGCCCGTGTCGAGGCGGTCGCCGACGAATTCACCTTCGGCGTCGACGGCGCACAGCTGCCCTTCCCCGCCGACCTCGTCCCGCGCATCATCGCCTCGCACGAATGGGCCGTCCTCGCGACCGGCCTCACCCAGCGAGCACGGGCGATCGAGATGTTCCTGCGCGATGTCTACGGCGAGGCGCGGATCGTCCAGGACGGCCTCGTCGACCGCGAGACGTTGACCAGCGCGCCGGGCTGGCGGCCGGAGGCGACGCAGCTGCCCGACGACGTGATCCGGGCGCCGATCATCGGCTTCGACCTGGTCCGCGATTCGGTCGGCGGGTGGCGGGTGCTCGAGGACAACGCCCGCGTGCCGTCCGGTGTCGGCTACGCCCTGGGTCTGCGGCGGTTGATGCGCAGCGTCATGCCGGAACTGTCCGACGACTCGGTGCTCGACCCGCACTCGGTACTCGACCTGATCGGCCGCACCCTGCGGGGGTGCTCGGCGCGCCCGAACCCGACCGTCGCGCTGCTCTCGGACGGCGCCGACAACTCCGCCTGGTACGAGCACCGACGCATCGCCGAGGGCGCCAAGCTGCTGCTCGTCCAACCCGACGACGTCAGCGTGACCGGCGCCGGTGTCTACGCCGGTGGCCGCCGGTTGCACGTGCTGTACCTGCGCCTGGGCGTCGAGCTGGTCGACCTCACGACGGCCACCGGTGTCCCCATCGGCAAGGACCTGCTCGGTGCGGCGCAGACCGGTGCCGTCGTACTGGCCAACGCGCCCGGCGCGGGCGTTGCCGACGACAAGGCGATGTACTGCGTGGTCCCCGACCTCATCGAGTACTACCTGCACGAGCGGCCGCTGCTGCAGCCCGTCCCCACCTACCGCTGCGCCGACGCGACGGAACGGGCAACGGTGCTCGGACGCTTGCATCAGCTCGTCACCAAGCCGGTCGACGGGTACGGCGGCCACGGCGTGCTGATCGGGCCGCACGCCACTGACGAGGAGCTGGCCGAGCGCAAGGCCGCCATCGAGGCCGACCCCGCGGGCTGGGTCGCACAGGAGCTCGTGGAGCTCTCCACGCACCCCACGCTCGCCGACGGGCGCCTGGAACCGCGGCACGTCGACCTGCGCGCGTTCGTCTACCAGACCGGCGTCGACGCCGGCTCCGCGCGCCTCGCCGACCTGGCACTGACCCGGATGGGCCCGCCCGGCAGCATGGTCGTCAACTCGTCCCGGGGCGGCGGCGCGAAGGACACCTGGATCGTCGCCGGCCCGGACGACGACGCGTGACAGGGCGCTGCGGAAGGGGATTGCGTGTGCGGACTGGCCGGTGAGCTGCGCTTCGACGGGCGCCCCGCGGACGTCGCGGCGCTCGGCCGGGCGTGTGCGCGGATGTCGCGACGTGGCCCGGACGGCAGCGGTGTGTGGGCGTCGGGTCCCGTCGCGCTGGCGCACCGGCGGCTCGCGATCATCGACCTGTCGTCGGCCGGCGCGCAGCCCATGGCCGATCCGGAACTCGGGCTGACGGTCGTCTTCAACGGCTGCATCTACAACTACGAGCAGCTGCGCGACGAGCTGGCCGGCGCCGGTTACCGGTTCTTCTCTCACTCCGACACCGAGGTCGTCGCCAAGGCCTACCACCGCTGGGGCACCGCCTGCGTCGAGCGGTTCAAGGGCATGTTCGCCTTCGCCGTGGTCGAGCGCGATTCCGGCCGCCTGGTGCTGGCCCGTGACCGGCTCGGCATCAAACCGCTGTACCTCGACCGCACCGCGGATCGGGTGCGCTTCGCCTCGAGCCTGCCGGCGCTGCTGGACGCCGGCGGCGTCGACACCTCGCTCGACCCGGTCTCGCTCGCCTGCTACCTGAGTTTCCACTCGATCGTGCCGCCGCCGCGCACGATCCTGGCCGGCGTGCAGAAACTGCCGCCCGCGACCGTCCGCGTCGTCGAGACCGACGGCCGCACCACGGACACCCGCTACTGGGACCCGTCGTTCACCCGCGACGAGACCCGCGCGGACTGGAGCGAGCGCGACTGGCAGGACGCCCTCGTCGACGCGCTGCGCACCGCGGTCGAACGCCGCATGGTCGCCGACGTGCCGGTGGGCGTGCTGCTCTCCGGTGGCATCGACTCCAGCCTCGTCGTCGGGCTGCTCGCCGAGGCCGGCCAGACGGGGTTGCAGACCTTCAGCATCGGCTTCGACTCCGCGGGCGGCGAGTCCGGCGACGAGTTCGAGTTCAGCGACGTCGTCGCGAAGCACTTCGACACCGACCATCACCGCATCCACATCGACTCGGCCAAGCTGCTGCCCGGCATCGACGGTGCGGTGGCGGCGATGAACGAACCGATGGTCAGCCACGACTGCGTCGCCTTCTACCTGCTCAGCGAGGAGGTCGCCCGCTCGGTGAAGGTGGTGCAGTCCGGCCAGGGGGCGGACGAGATCCTCGCCGGCTACGACTGGTACCCGCCCCTGCGGGACGTGCCGCGCGAGCAGTCCGTCGAGCGCTACGCCGAGGTCTTCTTCGACCGCCCGTTCGGCGAGCTCGCGGACCTGCTGCAGCCGCAGTGGCTCATCGACCACGACGAGCCGACCGCGTTCGTGCGCGAGCAGTTCGGGCGTCCCGGTGCCGACTCGACGCTGGACGCCGCCCTGCGCAACGACACCCTCGTCAACCTCGTCGACGACCCGGTCAAGCGGGTCGACAACATGACGATGGCGTGGGGCCTCGAGGCGCGGGTGCCGTTCCTCGACCACGACGTCGTCGAGCTGGCCGCGCGCATCCCGAACGAGCTCAAGCTGGCCGACGGCGGCAAAGGCGTGCTCAAGCGCGCGAGCCGCGGCATCGTGCCGGACGCGGTGATCGACCGCCGCAAGGGTTACTTCCCGGTCCCGGCGATCCGGCAGCTCGAGGGCCCCTACCTCGAGCGTGTGCGTGCTGCGCTCACCGACCCGGCGGCCCGCGCGCGCGACCTGTACCGTCCCGTTACCGTGGAGCGGATGCTCAGCGACCCGAACACCACCCGCACGAACCTCGGCTCGAACGCCCTGTGGCAGCTCGGCCTGATCGAGATGTGGCTACAGGGTCTGGGCCTGTAGGCGTGGCGACCGGACTCACCGACTCGGCCGTCTGGACGTCCGTCGCGGGCCTGGCCGACGAGCTCGTGCACGCCTGGGGTGCGTGGGCGCCGATGATGACGGCCGAGGGTGATCGCGTCGCCTACGTCTCGGACCGCACGGGCCGCCCCGAACTCTGGGTGCAGCGGGTCCCGGCGCCGGGGGCCGAACCGCCGGAGGCGCGGTGCATCCCCCTCGGGCCGGACCCCGTCCTGGCCGTCGGCTGGTCCCCGGACGACGCGTGGATCTCGTGCTCGGTGGCCACCGGCGGCGGCGTACGTACCGAGGTGTGGGTGACCCGCCCGGACGGCAGTGACGCCCGCCGCGTCGCGGGTGGCGACTGCCATGCCGTGCTCGGCCCGTGGGCCCGCGAGGGCCACGGGCTGGTGGTGACGCTGTGCAGCGACGACCCGGACGAGCCGCACCGCTGCGTGCTCGTGAATCCCGCGACCGGCGACGTCACCGAGGTCGCCGTCGGCGCACTGATCCACATGCTCGACCTCAGCGCCGACGGACGGTTCGCCCTGCTGCGCGACGGCACCCGCGGCGCCGAGTTCTGCCGCTTCGTCGACCGGCGGGCCGACGCCGACCACCCGGTGCTGCCGTACGAGCAGATCGGGTCCACGGATGTCGGCATGCTGCGTCCGCCCCTGCCCCCGCGCTCCGGCGAAACACCCGCGCAGCTGACCGCCTACCTCGTCACCGACGCCGGAGCGGCGCGGCGCGAGCTGGTGGCCATCGGCATCTACGCCGACGGGACCCGCGCCGCGGCGGGCACGATCGCCGCCCGCGAGGACGCCGAGCTGGAGTTCGCCGACGCCGACGCCGCCGGCGAGCGGGTGCTGTGCGTGTGGAACGTCGCCGGCCGCAGCGAGGTCGAGTTCGTGGAGACCGCGACCGGCGCCCGCCGGCCGTGCCCGGGACTGCCCGGAGCCGTCGTGTCCAGCGCGGTGCTGGCACGCGACGCCGGGTGTGCTGTGTTGGCGGTCGAGAGCCCGACCGCGCCGCGGCGGCTGTGGCGGTTGGACTGCGCGACGCTCGAGTGGTCGCCGGTCACCGCGCCGAGCCTGGCGCCGCGCGACGACCTCGTCGAGCCACAGCTTGTGCACTACGAGGCGCACGACGGCCTGCCATTGACCGCCTGGCTGTACCGTTCGGTACAAGGAGCGAACGGGCCGGCCATGATCAGCCTGCACGGCGGTCCCGAGGCGCAGGAGCGCCCCGTGTTCACGCCGCAGCACCAGGTGCTGGCGGCGGCGGGCATCACCGTGCTCGCCCCGAACATCCGAGGCTCGTCCGGATTCGGTCACGCCTTCGTGCACGCCGACGACCGCTGGGGCCGGTTCGACGCCATCCGCGACGTCGCTGATTCCGCCCGGCTGCTCGCCGAACGCCGGTGGTGCGATCCGAAGCGCATCGCGGTCACCGGTCGTTCCTACGGCGGCTACGCGACGTTGATGGCGCTGGTCCGACACGCACCGTCGTTCGCGGCGGGCGTCGACATCTGCGGCATGTCCGACCTGCTGACGTTCTACCGCGACAGCGAGCCCTGGATCGCCGCCGCGGCCACGACGAAGTACGGCGACCCCGTCCGGGACGCAGCCCTGCTGGCCGAGGTCTCACCGTTGCACGCCGCCGACGCGATCACCGTGCCGCTGCTGGTCGTCCACGGCGAACTCGACACGAACGTGCCTCTCAACGAGGCGCTCCAGCTCGTCGCGCGGCTCCGCGCCCTCGGACGCCCGGTCGAGTACCTCGAGCTGGCCGGCGAGGGTCATGAGTACCGGCGAGCCGAGTCGCGCCTGCTGCTGTTGCGCACCCTCACCGATTTCCTCGGGCGCGTACTGCGGGCGCAGTGAGGCAGGTCAGCCGCTGACGGCTTCCGCGAGCGCCGCCACCGAGCCCTCGAGCTGCGCCTCGGTCACCAGCGGGAAGCCGACCTTCGCGATCAGCGCCTTGTCCGCGACCTTGCTCCAGTCGTAGGTCAGGGTCACGTCGGTGGCGTCCGGGCCCGTCGGGTCGAGCTGCCACACCCACTCCCATCCGGGCGGCTCGGTGCCGGCCGGCGCGGTCTGCCACGCGATCAGCTTGTCCGGGACGAAACCGGTGACGGTGTTGTCGGTCTGGTACTCCCCGCCCATGTGCGGGCCGGCCATGTTCATGCGGAACACCTGGCCGGTGGCCGTGATCCGATCGCCGTGGTCGACGCTGCGCACGAAGCCGGACTTGTCGAGCTCGACGTGCCGGTCGGGCAGGGAGAGGACGTCGAACAGGGCCTTGGCCGAGGAGTCGATCGAGCGGTGGACGGTCACGGAGGTGTCGGTCGCAGTCATGGTGATGGGCTACCCGCCCGCCCCGGCGTTCACACCGTGTTTGTGGAGCCGTCCTCCGTTTCGTGGTTAGGGTGGACACGAAGGACCACCGACGCGAGGAGCACAGGCGTGGAACTGGGCGTGCACGTATCCGACTTCACCTATCCCGGCGGGGCGCCGAACCTCGCCGAGGATCTCAGCCGCATCGCCGCCGCGGCCGAGGACGCCGGCTTCACCAAGCTGAGCGTCATGGACCACGTGTGGCAGATCCGCGTGGTCGGGCCGCCGGAGCACGACATGCTCGAGGCGTACACGACGCTCGGTTACCTCGCCGCTCGCACGCAGCGCATCGAGCTGCTCGCCTGGGTCACGGCCGTCGTCTACCGCGAGCCCGGGCTGCTGGCCAAGATCGTGTCCACGCTGGACGTGCTGTCCGGCGGCCGGGCCTGGCTGGGCATCGGTGCCGCGTGGAACGACGAGGAGTGCGCCGGCCTCGGCCTGCCCTTCCCGCCCACCGCCGAGCGCTTCGAACGGCTCGAGGAGGCGCTGCAGATCTATCTGCAGATGTGCAGCGACGACAACGGCGCGTACGAGGGCAAGCACTACCAGCTCGGCAGCACGCTGAACGTGCCGCAGACGCTGCGGCGCCCGCACCCGCCGATCCTCATCGGCGGCGGTGGGGAGAAGAAGACGCTGCGGATGGTGGCCCAGTACGCGCAGGCCTGCAACCTGTTCCCGTCACCGGAGTTGCCGCACAAGCTCGACGTGCTGCGCGAGCACTGCGCGAGCCTGGGCACCGACTACGACGCGATCCTCAAGACGGTGATGATGCCGATCGACCCGGGCGAGAACGGCGAGAAGGTCGGGCCGCTGCTCGAGCAGCTGCACGGCCTGGCGGAGCTCGGCGTGCAGCACGTCCACGGCTCGATCGCGAACGTCTCGGCCATCCGCCCGCTCGAGATCCTCGGCGAGCAGGTCATCCCGCAGATCACCGCCCTGTAGGGCTTTCGCACCGTGGCCTCAACGGTGGCCGGCGATCGCGACAAGATCGCGCGCCGGCCCCGCGGGCGGCGTGCGGCCGCCGATCCAGACGGCCCGCAGCGCCCGGTGCAGGTCGAGGCCGCGGACCGGCACCCGGCGCAGGCGCCCGGCGGCGACGTCCTCGGCGACCACCATCGCACTGAGCACGGCCGGCGCGGCGCCGGCGAGCACGGCGGTGCGGATCGCCGCGGTGGTCGACAGCTCGAGCGCCGGTGGGGCGATCTCGGCATCGACGCCGAGGGCCCGGCGTAGCGCCGCCTCCAGCGTGTCGCGCGTGCCCGAGCCGCGCTCGCGGGTCACGAGCGGCGTGGCCGCCAGCAACCGCGCCTCGACGGGACGGCCGCGCAGGGTCCACGGATGGGTCGGCGCGACCACCACCTGCAACTCGTCGTGCGCGACGACCCGGCTGCGGCACCCGCGCGGCGCCGAGGGCCCCTCGACGAAGCCGACGTCCGCCCGTCCGTCGCGTACCAGGCCGGCGACCTCGGCGCTGTTGACGGCGTCCACGATGATGCTCGGGCCCGACCCCGCCGCGCGTAGCGCGACCAGCCAGCGGGGGACCAACTGTTCGGCCACGGTGAGACTCGCCGCGACCCGCACCCGTGCCCGGGCGTCGGCGCGCAGAGCCGCGAGCCCCGCGTCGACCTCCGCCGCGTGGTCGAGCAACCGTGCGGCCCAGTCGGCGATCACCCGTCCGGCGGACGTGAGCGCCGAGCCCGACGGCCCCCGCGTCACGAGGGACACGCCCGTCTGGGCCTCGAGCGCCGCGATCCGTGACGAGACCGCTTGTTGGGTGCGGCCGAGTTCCCGCGCAGCCTCACCGAAGCTCCCGCTGCGGGAGACCGCGACCAACACCTCGAGCGCCGACAGGTCCGGCATCCGCGAGCTGAGCATGACGCACTTGTTACCAGTGCGGCTTGTGACCCCACAAGTCGCGCTTGCTAGTGCCGGTTCCGGGCGCCCCGGACGCTGGAACGGTGACCGCTGCGCCGATCCTCCACTCGACCCCTGCTGAGCACGCCGCCGTCCGTGTGCCGCGCGGCATCGAGTGGTTGCCGCCGAACTGGTTCGCATCCGTGATGGGAACCGGCGCGATCGCGGTCTGCGGGGCCGGGCTGCCCTGGACCGTCCCCGGCCTGCACGCTCTCGACGTCGCGGCGTGGGCGCTCGCCTCGCTGACCCTCGTGGCGTTGATCGTGGCGACGGCATTCCATCACCGGCGCCGTCCTGCGGTGGCCCGCCGCTACCTCACGCACCCCGTGGTCGGCCACTTCTACGGCACGGTACCCATGGCGCTGCTGGTCGTCGGGGCGGCCACCCTGCTCGTCGGCCGCGACGTCGTGGGGGAACCCTGCGCCGTTGCGGTGGACTGGGTGCTCTGGATCGCGGGTACCGCCGGAGGCGTCGCCACGCTCGTGGCGGTACCGCTCGCGCTCGCCGGGGGCGGCGCCGCGGTCGACCCTGCGTTCCCCGGCCGGTTGCTGCCCGTCGTGCCCCCGATGGTCTCGGCGGCGACCGGCGCGCTGCTGGTGCCCCACGCCACGCACGCCCTCGCGGTGCCGCTGCTGGTCGCGTCCTACGCCTGCTTCGCGCTGGCCACGGCGGCGTCGGTGCGGGTGGCCGTGGCGATGGTGCGGGCGCGGGGGAGGAGCGCCGCGGTCCCGGCCGCGATGGTGCCGGTGCGGTGGGTCGTGCTGGGACCGCTCGGCCAGTCGGTGGCGGCGGTCAACGCCCTGGCCGCCGCCGCCGTGCCGCTGGTCGGGGCGCGCACAGCGCACCTGCTGCGGACCGGCGCGATCGGCTTCGGTATACCGGTGCTGGCCGCGGCCGCCGTCTGGATCCTGGTCTCGCTGGTGATCACCGGCCGCGCCGCCCGTCGCGGGTTGCCCTTCGGGCTGCCGTGGTGGTCGTTCACGTTCCCCGTGGCCACTGTCGTGCTCGGCTGCGAGCGGATGGCTGCGCAGACCGGTCAGCCGGTGTACCGCGTCGCAGCAGGGTTGCTGTTCGGCGCGCTCGTCGTCACGTGTGCCGGCGTCGCGGTGCTCACGGTGCGCGCACTCGCCCGCGGCCGGCTCACCGTCGCACCCTCCTGATCCAGGGGCCTACGAGCCTGTGCCGCCCGGCAGCCGGGACGGCGGACGTGCGAGGATTCACATACCGACGAACGCCACGTCCGGTTGCTACTGGTCAGTAACATGGGCAAGGTGTTTCGCGAAGATGTCGTGACGGCGACGCGAGCCTCTCGACGCCCCGACTGGAAGGTCAGCGACGTATGAACATCGTGGTCCTGGTCAAGCAGGTGCCCGACACCGAAGGCGACCGCAAGCTGGATCCGGCCGACAACACGGTCGACCGTGCCGCTGTCGACCCGGTCATCAACTACATCGACGAGTTCGCCATCGAGGAGGGCCTGCTGCTGAAGGAGGCCCACGGCGGCGAGGTCACCATCCTCACCGTCGGCCCCGACCGCGCGACGGAGTCGATCCGCAAGGCGCTGTCGATGGGCGCCGACAAGGCCGTCCACGTCAACGACGACGCCATCCACGGTTCGGACGCCATCGCCACCGCCAAGGTGCTGGGTGCCGCGCTGAAGTCCATGGAGTGGGACGTCGCGATCGCCGGCTCCGAGGCCACCGACGCGCGTGGCGCGGTCGTGCCGGCGCTGCTCGCCGAGGTCCTCGGCGCGCCGCAGCTCACGCAGGCCCGCAAGGTCACGATCGACGGTTCGTCGGTCTCGATCGAGCGAGTGACCGACACGGGCTACGAGAAGGTCGAGGGTTCGACCCCCGCCGTCATCAGCGTCGTCGAGAAGATCAACGACCCGCGCTACCCGTCGTTCAAGGGCATCATGGCGGCCAAGAGCAAGCCGATCGAGGTCAAGACCCTCTCCGACATCGGGCTGGACGCCGGCGAGGTCGGCCTGGAGAACTCCTGGACGGCGGTCGAGTCCTTCGAGAACGCCCCGCCGCGCGAGGCCGGCCAGGTGGTCAAGGACGAGGGTGACGGCGGTGCCAAGATCGCCGACTTCCTCGCCGGCAAGAAGCTGATCTGACCCGAGCGCGACGACACCGAGACCAAGGAGACAACGGATATGGCAGAGGTTCTGGTTCTCGTCGACTCGCTCGACGGGAAGGTCAAGAAGCCCACCCTCGAACTGCTCACCGCCGCCCGGCAGCTGGGTGAGCCCAGCGCGGTGGTCGTCGGCGCGCCCGGCACCGCCGCGGCGCTGAAGAACCAGCTGGCCGAGTACGGCGCCGAGAAGGTCTACGTCGCCGAGAGCGACGACATCGCCAAGCACCCGGTCGCGCCGAAGGCCGAGGCCCTGGCCGCAGTCGTCGAGCAGGCCTCGCCGGTCGCTGTGCTCATCCCGTCCTCGGGTGAGAACAAGGAGATCGCAGCCCGGCTGGCGCTCAAGATCGGCGGCGGGCTGCTCTACGACGCCGTGGCCGTCGACGCCGACGGCACCGTCTCGCAGCAGATCTTCGGTGCGGCGGTCGAGGTCAAGGCCAAGGCCAGCAAAGGCATCCCGGTCATCACCGTCCGGCCGAACTCGTTCGCGCCCGAGCCGTCGACCGGCGCGGCCGAAGAGGTCGCCGTCGAGGTGACGCTCTCTGACGCCGCCAAGGCCGCGACGATCACCGACACCGTGGTCGAGGAGAAGGGCTCGCGCCCGCAGCTGTCCGACGCATCGGTCGTCGTCTCCGGCGGTCGTGGCATCGGCAAGGCCGACAACTTCGAGATCATCGAGAAGCTGGCCGATTCGCTCGGCGCCGCCGTGGGTGCCTCCCGCGCCGTCGTCGACGCCGGCTGGGTGCCGCACACGATGCAGGTGGGCCAGACCGGTGTCACCGTGTCGCCGCAGCTCTACCTGGCCGTCGGTATCTCCGGCGCCATCCAGCACCGCGCCGGCATGCAGACCAGCAAGACGATCGTCGCGATCAACAAGGACTCCGAGGCGCCGATCTTCGAGCTCGCCGACTTCGGCGTGGTGGGCGACCTGTTCCAGGTCGCACCGCAGCTCACCGAAGAGATCACCAAGCGCAAGAGCTAGCTAGCCCGCCTCCCCGGACTTCACTGTTGTTGTCCGGGGCCCAGCACCATCTCTCGGAGCGTCGTCGCCAAAGGTTTCCAGCCTTGGGCGGCGGCGCTCCGGTTGCGTCCGAGGGGATAGTGGTTCCCGTGCCCCCGCGCTCGATCTTTGCGCCGTCGTTGCGCGGGACGAGCGTCGGACTGCTCATCGTCATCACGCTGATCGCGTTCGAGGCAATGGCCGTCTCGGCCGCCCTGCCGACCGCGGCGCGTGACCTGCACGGGCTCGGTGCCTTCGGCTGGGCCTTCACCGGCTTCCTCGTCGCGAACGTCGTCGGCATGGTTGTGTCCGGACAGTTGAGCGATGCACGCGGGCCCTCGCTGCCGCTGGGTGCCGGGCTGGTCGCCTTCGTCGCGGGCCTGCTGCTCGCCGGGTCTGCGGTGACGATGCCGATGCTCGTCGCCGGCCGCGTCGTGCAGGGCCTGGGCGGCGGCCTGCTGATCACCGCCGCCTACGTCGTCATCGGACAGGCTTATCCCGATCATCTGCGGCCGCCGCTGTTCGCCGCGATCTCCTCGGCGTGGGTGCTGCCCTCGCTGATCGGGCCACTGGTGGCCGGGCTGCTCGCCCAGCACGCCAGCTGGCGGTGGGTCTTCCTCGGGCTGGCGCCGTTCACCGTCCTCGGCGGTGCGTTGCTCGTGCCGGCCCTGCGCGCCCTCGCCCGTCCGGACGCGCCGCCAGTGGTGAACCGCTCGGCCGCGCGCACGCGGGTGCTGCAGGCCTTCGCAGTCGCCGCCGGCGTCGCGATCCTCGAACAGGTGGGCCAGCACCCCTCCGCCCTGGCCGCGGTCCCCGCCGTGGCCGCTGTGGCCCTCGGCGCATGGGGGCTGCGCGGTCTGCTGCCGCGCGGCACGGTCCGGGTCGCCCCGGGGGTGTCCGCGCCGATCGCGCTGCGCGGGCTGCTGGCCGGCGCCCTGTTCGGTGTCGAGTCGATCGTGCCGTTGTCGCTGAGCGTCCAGCACCACTACAGCGCGGCCGCCGCCGGCCTGCCCCTGACGGCGTCCGGGGTCGCGTGGGCGGTCGGGTCCTGGTGGCAGGGCCGCGACGTGCCCGACGGCACGTTCCGCCGCGTCCGCCTCATCCGCGCCGGCTTCGCCCTGCTGACGGTGGCCACCGCGGGCATGGCCGTGGTCGCCCTGCCGGCGGTGCCGGGCTGGCTGGCCTACCCGGCGTGGAGCGTGGCCGGCCTCGGCGCCGGGCTGACCATGTCGTCGGTCGGCGTCGTGCTGCTCCGCTTCACCACCGAGGCCACCCGGGGCTCGGATTCCGCGGCCCTGCAGCTGTCGGACGCCACGGCCGCCGCCGTCACGACCGGCCTCGCCGGCGTGTTCGTCGCCGCCTCCGCCCGCGGCGCGCTGGGCACGACCACGGCGTTCGTGAGTGTGGACCTGGTGCTCACCGCGGTGGCGGCGCTGGGCGTGCTGGCGGCAGGTCGGGCGCGGCCGGCGGCTGAGGGCGCGCCGGCGGCGACGGCGACCGCGGCGGCCAGCCTCTAAACTCGGCCCCGATGCCCTATCTCGACCACGCGGCGACGACGCCCATGCTGCCCGAGGCCATCGCGGCCGTCACGGAGGCCATGGGTCAGCGCGGCAACCCCTCGTCGCTGCACGGCTCGGGACGCGCCGCCCGGCGACGCGTCGAGGAGTCCCGCGAGCAGCTTGCGGCGGCTCTCGGCGCCCGCCCGTCCGAGGTCGTCCTGACGGCCGGCGGAACCGAGGCGGACAACCTCGCCGTCAAGGGCATCTACTGGGCCCGCCGGGACGCCGACCCACGCCGTCGCCGCGTGATCGTGAGCGCGATCGAGCACCACGCCGTGCTCGACAGCGTCGACTGGCTGGCTGCCCACGAGGGCGCCGACGTGGTCACCCTGCCGGTCGACCGCCACGGGCTCGTCGACCCCCAGTCGCTGCGTGCGGTGCTGGTCGACGACCCCGACTCGGCCGCCGTCATCAGCGTCATGTGGGCCAACAACGAGGTCGGCACCGTGCAGCCGATCGCCGAGCTCGCGGCGATCGCCCGCGAGTTCGACGTCCCGATGCACACCGACGCGGTGCAGGCGCCGGGCACGCTGCCCGTGGACTTCGCGGCCTGCGGTGTCGACGCACTGACGATGACCGGCCACAAGCTGGGCGGCCCCACCGGCGTCGGCGCGCTGCTGCTGCGCCGCACCACCGCCTGCGTCCCGCTGCTGCACGGCGGCGGGCAGGAGCGGGAGGTCCGCTCGGGCACGCTGGACGTCGCCGGAGTGGTCGGCCTGGCGGTGGCCACCTCCTACGCCGCGGCGCATCGCGACGTCACCGCCGCCCGCATCGGCCGGCTGCGGCAGGAACTCGTCGACGGCATCCTTGCGGCTGTCCCGGACGCCGAGCTGCGCGGCCACCCCACCAGGCGCCTGCCCGGCATCGCGAACTTCAGCTTTCCCGGTTGCGAGGGCGACGCGCTGCTCATGCTGCTCGACGCCCGTGGCGTGGAGTGCTCGACCGGCTCGGCCTGCTCGGCCGGCGTCGCCCAGCCCTCGCACGTCCTCACCGCGATGGGCGCCGACGCGGCGTCCGCCCGCTGCTCGCTGCGGTTCTCGCTCGGTCACGACTCGACGCCGGCGGACGTGCGCGCGGCGATCGAGGCGATCGTCCCGGCCGTCGAGCGGGCGCGCCGCGCCGGGCTCACCTCGGTCGCGTCCTGACCATGCGCGTTCTGGCCGCGATGAGCGGCGGTGTCGACTCGGCCGTGGCGGCGGCGCGGGCCGTCGACGCCGGGCACGACGTCACCGGCGTGCATCTCGCACTGTCGGCGAACCCGGCGACCCTGCGCACCGGCGCCCGCGGGTGCTGCACGGCAGAGGACGCGCACGATGCTCGCCGCGCCGCCGACGTGCTCGGCATCCCGTTCTACGTGTGGGACCTCGCCGAGCGGTTCCGCGCCGACGTCATCGACGACTTCGTCGACGAGTACGCCGCCGGCCGCACCCCGAACCCGTGCCTGCGGTGCAACGAGAAGATCAAGTTCACGGCGGTGCTCGACCGTGCACTGGCCCTGGGCTTCGACGCCGTCGTCACCGGCCACCACGCGCGGCTCGTCGACGGCCGCCTGATGCGCTCGGTCGACCCCGGCAAGGACCAGTCCTACGTGCTTGCCGTGTGCACCGCGCGGCAGCTGGCGCACGCGATGTTCCCACTCGGCGACACCACCAAGACCGCGGTGCGTGCGGAGGCCGCCGTGCGGGGGCTCGCCGTCGCCGACAAGCCGGATTCCCACGACATCTGCTTCATCGCCGACGGTGACACCCGCGGCTTTCTCGCCCGTCGCCTCGGTGCCGCCGACGGCCCGATCGTCGACGCCGAGAGCGGTGACGTCGTCGGCACGCACCACGGCTCGTTCGGCTTCACGGTGGGCCAGCGTCGCGGGTTGGCCCTCCAGCGGCCGGCGCCCGGCGGCGACCCGCGCTACGTGCTGTCCATCCGTCCCGCCGACAACACCGTCGTGGTCGGCCCCAAGCGGCTGCTCGAAGCCGATGTCGTGCGAGCGGAGCGTGCGGTGTGGACGTCGGGTGTCGCGCCCGGGCAGCGTGTCACCTGCGAGGTGCAGCTCCGCGCCCACGGCATGACCAGCCCGGCGACGGTGACGGTGTCCGAGGGCTCCGTGACGGCCCGGCTCGACGTACCGCAGACCGGGGTCGCGGCGGGACAGGCGTTGGTGATCTACGACGGCGACACGGTGCTCGGATCGGCCACCATCACCGCCGCCGAGCGCACCGAAAGCGCCGAGCGCACCGACGTGCTCGGGTGAAAAGCGCCGAACGCACCGACGTGCTCGGGTGAGCAAGGCACTGACCAAGCCCTGGTCGCCGGGCGCCGTCACCGGCATCGGGTCCATGCCCGGTACCGACCCCCACGAGGCGGCCGCGCTCGTCCTCGGCGAACTGCCCGACCTGCCGCACCTGGCCGAGCTGCCGGAGCGTGGGGCGGGTGCGGAGATGATCGGTCGCACCGCCGCGCTGCTGGTCGAGATGCCGGTCGAGATCGCGCCGTCCGGCTGGCGCCTCGCGGGCCGACCCGGCCGCGACCTGCGACGGGCCCGCGATCTGCTCGCCCGCGACCTCGACGCCTTCGAGGAGCAGGCGACGGGATACCGCGGCCCGCTGAAGGTGCAGGCGGCCGGCCCGTGGACGCTCGCGGCGTCGCTGGAGCTGCCGTCCGGGCACGTCGTCGTGTCCGACCGCGGCGCCGTCCGCGACCTCGTCGACTCCCTGGCCGAGGGGCTGCGCACGCACGTGGCGGACGTTGCGGCCCGCGTGCCCGGCGCCGACGTCGTGCTGCAGCTGGACGAGCCGTCCCTGCCCGCGGTGCTCGGCGGTCGCCTGGCCACGCCGTCGGGGTACGGCACCGTGCGCACCGTCGAGGCGATCGTGGCCGAACGGGCGCTGGCCACCGTGCTCGAGGTCGTCCCGGACGGGCACCGGGTCCTGCACTGCTGCGCCCCGGACGTGCCGCTGCGGTTGCTGCGCGACGCCGGTGCGGACGCCATCTCGATGGACGCCACCCTGCTGGGCCGCGAGGATTACGACGAGCTGGGGGAGGCCGTCGACGCCGGGGTGTCGCTCTGGCTGGGTGTCGTGCCCGCCACCGGTGCGGTGCCGTCGTTCGACGCGGTGCGGGCCCGGCTCGATTCGTTCTGGCGCGATCTCGGCTTCGGGCGCGCGGCGCTCGCCGGTGCCGTCGTGCCGACCCCGGCGTGCGGGCTGGCCGGCAGCACCGATGTCCGGCGCGTGCTGGCCGTGCTGCGGGACGTCGGCAAGAGCCTGTCCGACGAGGACTGACCCGGACGGTGGTGCGGAACCGTCAGTCGGGGTCCTTCGCGGCCGGCGGCGGCGGTTCGGGCACCTCGGGACGGGGGTCCTCGCTGAGCCAGACGTCCTCGCCGGCGAAGTGCACGACGATGGCACCCGGCTCGGTGGTGACGTCGGTGAAGTGCAGCCCGACCGGCAGCGACAGAGGCAGCACGAACTCGGGCAACCGGGAGGACAGCATGCCGATCAGCGGGATGCCCTCGAGGTGCGCCATGCTCACGACGATGCGGTTGTTGTCGACGCGGATCCGGGTCGCGGCGGTGATCGGGAAGCGCCGCCCGACGACCTCGACGCTGCCGGTGATCTTGACGCCGCCGTGATCGCCGTCCCGGAGGACGAACTCCGGGCGCGCGAGACCGCTGATGCCGGCGAACACCTGGTCGATCACCTCGGGCCGGGCCAGGGCGGCCGTCAGGTCGGCGAGACTGAACGTCATCGCGCCCGTCACCGCGTCCGCCGACTGCGCGCCGAACGACGTCGAGCCGCGCACCAACCGCAGCCCGCTGACGTCGATCGTGAGCTTCGCGACCCGGATCCCGGCCCGCGAGATGAGGAAATCCATGTTCACGCCGTGCGCACCTCCCGCCCCGAACGCTAGTGGCCGCGTTCCGTCGCCGCGCACCGACCGCCCTGTGGCGTCGTACCCGATCGATAGATTCAGGCCATGACCGAGGTCAGCACCGCCCCGAGCGAGGCTCGCGACGAGCATGTGCGCATCGCCCAGGAACTCGACGACCACCAGTACCGCTACTACGTCCTCGACGCGCCGACGATCAGCGACGCCGACTATGACCGGCTCATGCGGCGGCTGGAGGAACTGGAGGACGAGTTCCCGGAGCTGCGCACTCCAGGCTCGCCCACGCAGCGCGTCGGTGGCACGTACTCGACGCTGTTCACCCCGGTCAACCACCTCGAGCGCATGCTCAGCCTCGACAACGCGTTCACGCTGGACGAGATGGCGGCGTGGGTGGCGCGGGTCGAACGCGACGCCGGCACGTCGCCGGACTACCTGTGCGAGCTCAAGGTCGACGGGCTCGCCGTCAATCTCGTGTACGAGAAGGGCCGCCTGGTCCGCGGCGCGACCCGCGGCGACGGGCGCACCGGCGAGGACGTCACGCCGAACATCCGCACGATCGCCAACATCCCCGAGCGCCTCGCCGGCGAGGACATCCCCGACGTGCTCGAGGTCCGCGGCGAGGTGTTCTTCCCGGTGGCCCGCTTCGAGGAGCTCAACGCGGCGCTGGTCGAGGCGGGCAAGACCCCGTTCGCCAACCCACGCAACACCGCCGCCGGGTCGCTGCGCCAGAAGGACCCGCGCGTCACGGCGTCCCGCAACCTCGCGCTCGTGCTGCACGGCGTCGGCCGGGTCGAGGGCGGCCCTGCGGTGACGACCCAGTCGGGCTGGTACGAACGGCTCGCGGTCTGGGGCCTGCCCACCTCCGACCGCGCCCGCGTCGTACCCGACACCGAGGGCGTGCAGGCCTTCATCGCCTACTACGGCGAGCACCGGCACGACGTCGAGCACGAGATCGACGGGGTCGTGGTCAAGGTCGACGACCTGACCCTGCAGCGGCGCCTCGGGTCCACCAGCCGCGCCCCACGCTGGGCGATCGCGTTCAAGTACCCGCCGGAGGAGGTCAACACCAAGCTGCTCGACATCCGCGTCAACGTCGGACGCACCGGCCGGGTCACCCCCTACGGCGTGATGGAGCCGGTGAAGGTCGCCGGCTCGACCGTCGAGAACGCGACGCTGCACAACCGCTGGGAGGTCGAGCGCAAGGGCGTGCTCATCGGCGACACCGTCGTGCTGCGCAAGGCCGGCGACGTCATCCCCGAGATCGTCGCGCCGGTCGAGGCGTTGCGCGACGGCACCGAGCGCCCGTTCGTCATGCCCACCGCGTGCCCGGCCTGCGGCACGACCCTGGCGCCGGAGAAGGAGGGCGACAAGGACATCCGCTGCCCGAACTCCCGCAGCTGTCCGGCCCAGCTTCGGGAACGGTTGTTCAGCCTCGCCTCGCGCAGCGCCCTCGACATCGAGGCCATGGGGTACGAGGGCGCGGCGGCGCTTCTCGACTCCGGCGTGCTCACCGACGAGGGCGACCTGTTCGACCTCACGCCCGAGGTGCTCGCGACCGTCCCGCTCTACACCCGCGCGGCGAAGAAGAGCGACCCGCCCGAGGCCGTGCGTGCCGGGCGGGTGCTGTCGGCCAACGGCGAGAAGCTCGTCGCCAATCTCGTCGAGGCACGCACCCGCCCGCTGTGGCGGGTCATCGTCGCCCTGTCCATCCGGCATGTCGGACCGACAGCGGCCCGGGCGCTGGCCGCGCACTTCGGCTCGCTCGACGTGATCCGATCCGCCACCGTCGAGCAGCTCGCCGACGCCGAGGGCGTGGGCTCGATCATCGCCGACGCCGTCGTCGAGTGGTTCGCCGTCGACTGGCACGCCGCCATCGTCGACAAGTGGGCGGCGGCCGGCGTGCGCACCGCGGACGATGTCGACACCTCGGTGAACCGCACGCTCGAGGGCCTGACGATCGTGGTCACCGGCTCGTTGGCGGGTTTCTCCCGGGACGAGGCGAAAGAGGCCATCCTGCTGCGCGGCGGGAAGGCCTCGGGGTCTGTGTCGAAGAAGACCAGCTACGTCGTGGTCGGTGAGAACGCCGGGACGAAGGCGGAGAAAGCGGAACAGCTGAGCGTGAGGACGCTCGACGAGGACGGGTTTCGTAGGCTGTTGGCCGAGGGTCCGGCCGCCGTCGCGGATGTCGAGCCGAAGTCGTGAACGGGCCGCTCGGCGTGTTCTACGGCACAGATCGGCCGGATCCCCGGCATTCGACTAGGTAGTTCCCAGCTGGCTGTGGAAAGAACAGGTACGTGACGGTGACGGATTCGGAGGACGCGGACGCGGAGCATGCTGCGGCCGAGCCCTGGTACCGACGCCCGTCGCGCCGGCTGGTGGTCTTTGCCCTCCTGGTCGTCGTCTACGTCGCGGTGACCGTCGGCGTCGTTCACCGCTCGCCGTTGCTGACGCTCGACACCGACCTGTTCCGGCTCGATCTCAAGGCCCGTTTCCCGCAGTGGCGCGATTTCGTGAAGTACTACGTGATGTTCGGCCAGCGCGGCCCGGCCACCCTGGTCTTCCTGCCCTGGTTCTGCTGGGTGGCCTGGCGCAACCGCACACCGCGCCCGCTGACGATGCTGGGCGCGGCCCTCGTGCTGCTGAACCTCAGCGTCGGCGTCGTCAAGCTGCTCACCGGACGTGAGGGGCCGCTACAGACCCACAACGTCCACGACGTGTTCGTCGGCGGCAACATCTACCCCTCGGGCCACGTGTCGAACGCGGTCGTGCTGTACGGCCTGGTCGCCATGATCGCCGTCAACCACAAGCGGGTGGCCACTGTTGTCGCGGTGTTCCTGTCGATCACCGTCGGGCTGGGCACCGTCTATCGCGACACGCACTGGTTCAGCGACGTCATCGGCGGATGGATCGCCGGCAGCCTCGTGCTGATCGCCCTGCCGTGGGCCATGCCGTTCGTCGACCGCCTCACCGATCGCGTGCTGGCCTACCTCGAACCCAGGTGGACACGCTGGCTGGCGCGCCGCCGGTCGCGGGGTGCCGTGCGTCCCGCTGCGCGGCGCGCGCCGGCCCCGGCGCCGGCACTGCGCCCGGTGGGCGCGACCTCGCTCGACGGCCGGCACCGGCACAGCGTGCGGGTGCCGGCGAGCGTCCCCGCCCCGCGTCAGGCGACGGCGACGCCGGTCAGCTCGGTGGCACGCTCCCAGAGCCTTTCCGCGACACGGGTGTCCTTCGACGCGCCCGACGAGCCCACCCGCCGTGGCGATCCGCGAACCTCGCCGATCCCGTCGGGGCCGTAGAACTCGCCGTTGCGCACGTCCGGCATGGTCGCCGCGTAGAGCTCTGGCAGCGCCCCCGCGGCGGCGTCCTGTGCCATGAAACGGTTACCGAGCTGCATCAGCCGGTCCTGGAAGGACTCGGTGTGCGACTGCAACTCGGTGGCGGCGTAGCCGGGGTGGGCGGCCACCGAGAGCACCGGCGAGCCGGCCGCCTCCAGCCGTCGCGCCAGCTCGTAGGCGAACATCAGGTCCGCGAGCTTCGACTGCCCGTAGGCCAGCCACCGGCGGTAGCGGCGGCGTTCCCAGTTCAGGTCGTCGAGGTCGATGCGTCCCATCCGGTGCGCGCCGCTGGACAGCGTGACGACGCGGTCGGCGATCCGCGGCAGCAGCAACCCGGTCAGCGCGAAGTGACCCAGGAAATTCGTGCCGAGCTGTTGCTCGAAGCCGTCGGCGGTGCGGCCCTCAGGCACCGCCATGATCCCGGCGTTGTTGATCAGTACGTCGATCGGCCCGGTGGCCTCGGCGAACTCGCGTACCGAGTTGAGGTCGGCGAGGTCGAGGCGCCGCACGGTGACGTCGCCGGTCATCGACGCCGCGGCACGCTCACCCTTCGCCGTCGTGCGGCAGGCGAGGACGACCGACGCACCCGCGGCGGCCAGAGCCCGCGCCGCCGCCGCGCCCAGCCCGCTGTTGGCCCCGGTGACCAGGACGGTGCGGCCCGTCTGATCGGGGATGTCGGCGGCGGTCCAATGCGGCATGAGCCCAGTATGGTCAGCCGGGCTGCGGTGCGGCGGTGACGCTGGCAGCCACGCCGGCCAGGTGCTGCAGGCGTACCAGCTCCGACGGCACCCAGCGCAGGGCGGGGCGCCCGACGAGCAGGGCGGCGTCGCCCAGGGCGGTCACGGCCAGCTCGGTGCCCAGCCGCCCCCAGTCGGCCGGCGCCCACGCCTCGTCGGCCTCCAGCGGCCGGCTGGGCGCGGGCGGCCACCACGGGGTGGCGAGCGACGCCAGCTCCGGCGCTGCGCCGCCGGAGGCGAGCACCTCGCTGACGCCGCCGACCGGGGCGCCCAGCACGAGGGCCCAGCCGGCCCGGAAGACCCGGGCGACGCCGTCGGCGAGCACGACGAGCGGTGACGTGGTGCCGCGGCCCAGGCTGTCGAGCAGCTCCAGCTCGCGGTGCGGGTCGATCTGACCGGCGTACGGACGGATGGATTCGACGTGCACGCCCTCGATCGAGGCCGCCGCCGAGACCAGGGTGTCGGCCAGCTTGTCCGGCGGGAGCTGGACCACGAAGTCGTCGATGGCGCTGCCGGGGGAGCGTTCGATGACGTCGACACTGAGGATGTCGGCCCCCACGCCGCCGAGCGCCGACGCCACGGCTCCGAGCGCGCCGGGCCGGTCGGGCAGCACGAGCCGCATCAGGTAGGACACGCCGCCCAGCCTGCCGCACGTACGTGA
The DNA here is from genome assembly GCA_963787985.1 of uncultured Actinomycetota bacterium. Lineage (GTDB taxonomy): Bacteria > Actinomycetota > Actinomycetes > Mycobacteriales > Jatrophihabitantaceae > Jatrophihabitans. Next base: position 1,668,612 of record CAWBEL010000004.1, read on the forward strand.
CACCGTCGTTTCGGGGACGCCCGGCACCGATACTGCGGTGCGGGCGCCTGGCCTGCGTCCGTAGACTTACCGGTCGTGCCCGCAGCAGAACCCGACGCCGCCCCCGAGGTCAGCCGACAGGACGTCGCGCACCTCGCGCGGCTGGCCCGGCTGGCCGTGACCGACGACGAGCTCGACCTGTTCGCCGGCCAGCTCGGCGACATCCTCTCGGCCGTCGCCCGGGTCCGCGAGGTCGCGGCCGACGACATCCCGCCCACCTCGCACGCGGTGCCGATGACCAACGTCTACCGCGCCGACGAGGTCCGCCCGTCGCTGCCGCGCGACGCGGTGCTCGCGGGGGCTCCCGACGTCGAGGACGACAAGTTCCGGGTGCCGCGCATCCTGACGGAGGAGGCGTGAGCGAGGCGTGCGGGGCGGACGCTGGGCGCAGAAGGGCTCGGCCGGTCGAACCGAGCGAAGCGAGGGTGGGCCGATGAGCAGCGGCCTGACCGCGAAGACGGCGGCCGAGCTGGCCGGCCTGGTGGCCGACGGCGGGGCGAGCGCTGTCGAGGTCGCCCAGGCCCACCTGGACCGCATCGCAGCCGTCGACGCCGAAGTACACGCGTTCCTGCACGTCGACATCGAGGGCGCTCTCGAGGCGGCCCGCGCCGTCGACGCCCGTCGCGCCGCCGGCGAACCGCTGGGTCCGCTGGCCGGCGTCCCGCTGGCCATGAAGGACGTCGTCGTCACGAAGGGCCTGCCGACCACGGCCGGGTCGAAGATCCTCGAGGGGTGGCGCCCACCGTACGACGCGACCATCACCCTCCGGATCAAGGACGCCGGGATCGTCATGCTCGGCAAGACCAACATGGACGAGTTCGCGATGGGCAGCTCGACCGAGAACTCCGCCTACGGCCCGACGCACAACCCGTGGGACCTCACCCGTATCCCCGGCGGTTCGTCGGGCGGTTCGTCGGCGGCCGTCGCCGCCTTCGAGGCGCCGCTCTCGATCGGCACCGACACCGGCGGCTCGATCCGCCAGCCGGCCGCCGTCACCGGCATCGTCGGCCACAAGCCGACCTACGGCGGCGTCTCGCGCTACGGCCTCATCGCGTTCTCGTCCTCGCTCGACCAGGCCGGACCGTTCGCGCGGACGGTGCTGGACACCGCCCTGCTGCACGAGGTGATGGGCGGCCACGACCCGTGCGACTCGACCTCGATCGCGGCGCCCGTCCCGCCGGTCGTCGCCGCTGCCCGCGCAGGGGCGAACGGCGACCTGTCGGGCGTGCGGGTGGGCATGGTGCGCGAACTCGGCGGCGAGGGTTACCAGCAGGGCGTCCTCGATTCGTTCGCCGCGGCGGTGGACACGCTGCGCGGGCTGGGGGCCGAGGTAGTCGAGGTCAGCTGCCCGTCCTTCGACTACGCGCTGGCGGCGTACTACCTCATCGCGCCGAGCGAGTGCTCGTCCAACCTGGCCCGCTTCGACGCCGTGCGCTACGGCATGCGGGTCGGTGACGACGGCTCACGCTCGCTCGAGGAGGTCATGTCGCTGACCCGCGACGCCGGTTTCGGGCCGGAGGTGAAGCGCCGCATCATGCTCGGCACGTACGCGCTGTCGTCGGGGTACTACGAGGCCTACTACGGCCAGGCGCAGAAGGTGCGCACCCTGATCGCGCGCGACTTCGCCGCGGCGTTCGAGCGCGCCGACGTCCTCGTCTCGCCCACCACCCCGTTCGTCGCCTTCGGCATCGGCGAGCGCGTGGCCGACCCGATGGCGATGTACGTCAACGACCTGTGCACGCTGCCGGCCTCGCTGGCCGGCGTCGCCGGCCATCTCGGTGCCCAGCGGGCTGTCCGAAGGGCTGCCGGTCGGGCTGCAGGTCATGGCGCCGGCGCTCGCCGACGACCGGTGCTACCGCGTGGCGGCGGCGTTCGAGTCGGCCGTGACGCCCGTGCTCGATTCGATCCCGCAGCTGGTGCCCTCGGATGCGGGTGCGGCATGAACTACGACGAGGTCATCGCGAACTTCGAGCCGGTGATCGGGCTCGAGACGCACGTCGAGCTCGGCACGGTGTCGAAGATGTTCTGCGGCTGCTCGACGGAGTTCGGCGCCGAACCCAACACGCACACCTGCCCGGTCTGCCTCGGTCTGCCGGGCGCGCTGCCGGTGGCGAACGAGGTGGCGATCGAGTCGACCATCCGCATCGGCCTGGCGCTGAACTGCTCGATCGCGTCGTGGTGCCGCTTCGCGCGCAAGAACTACTTCTATCCGGACATGCCGAAGAACTTCCAGACCTCGCAGTACGACGAGCCGCTGTGCGTCGACGGGTACCTGGACGTCGACGTCGACGGCAAGACCTACCGCGTCGGCATCGAGCGGGTGCACCTCGAGGAGGACACCGGCAAGAACACCCACGTCGGCACGTCGGGTCGCATCCACGGTGCGGACTACTCACTGGTCGACTACAACCGGGCCGGTATCCCGCTCGTCGAGATCGTCACCAAGCCGGTGCCGGGCACCGGCGCGAAGGCGCCCGAGGTCGCGAAGGCCTACGTCACCGAGCTGCGCGACATCCTGCGCACGCTCGGCGTGAGCGACGTGCGCATGGAACAGGGCTCGTTGCGTTGCGACGTCAACACCTCGCTCAACCGCCCCGGGGAACCGTGGGGCACCCGCACCGAGACCAAGAACGTCAACTCGCTGCGCAGCGTCGAGCGGGCGGTGCGCTCGGAGATGCAGCGCCAGGCCGACGTCCTGACCGCCGGCGACCGCGTGGTGCAAGAGACGCGGCACTTCCAGGAGCAGACGGGCGAGACGCGCAGCGGCCGCAGCAAGGAAGAGGCCACCGACTACCGGTACTTCCCGGAACCGGACCTCGTACCGATGGCCCCCGACCCCGACTGGGTCGAGCGGCTGAAGGACGCCCTGCCGGAACTGCCCGCCGCCCGGCGGGCGCGGCTGCGCGACGAACTGGGGCTGTCGGACGACGACCTGGCCAAGATGACCAACGCCGGTGTCGTCGCGCTCGTCGGGGCCACCGTGGACGCCGGTGCGCCGGTCGGCGAGGCCCGCAACTGGTGGATGGGTTACCTCGCGCAGAAGGCCAACGAGCGCGACACCGAGGCCGCCGACCTGGGCATCACGCCGGCGCAGGTCGCCCGCGTGATCGAGCTCGTCGCGTCCGGGTCGCTGACGACGGCGCTGGCCCGCCAGGCCGTCGACGGGGTGCTCGACACGGGTTCGGACGTCGACACCGTCGTCGCCGACAAGGGTCTGCAGGTCGTCTCGGACACCGGCGCGCTGGAGCAGGCCGCCGACGACGCGATCGCGGCCAATCCCGACGTCGCGGAGAAGGTGCGCGGCGGCAAGCTGCCCGCCGTCGGCGCGCTGGTCGGCGCCGTCATGAAGGCGACCCGCGGGCAGGCCGACGCGGCCGCCGTCAAGGAGATCCTGCTGCAGCGGCTCGGCGTCGGCTGACGCCGAACCGCCCCACCCCCGAGGAGACGCCCGTGCCCCGTCTGGTCCCTGCCGTCCTGGCCGGTCTCGCCACCGGTTGCCGGAGCCAGCTGGCCATCACGGCCGTCGCGCTGACGCCGCCGACGCTGCGCAGCAACCGCGCCGACCGGTGGCTGCACCGGCCGAAGCGGCGCTGGATCGCGGCGTTGCCCGCGCTGGGCGAGCTCGTCGGCGACAAGTTGCCGCAGGCGCCGGCGCGTACGGCCCCCGGACCGCTCGCCGGCCGGGTCGGCCTGGGCGCCCTCGTCGGCTCGATCCTCGCCGCCCGCGCCGGTGAACCGCAGCTGCCCGCCGCGCTGGCCGGCGGCGCAGCGGCGGCGGTGACGTCCTACGCCGGCGTCGTCGCCCGCGGCGAAGGCCGCCGAGGCGGCGGGGTCGGACCTGCCCGGGGCCTTCGCCGAGGACGCCGTCGCGATCGGCCTCGCCCGGCTCGCCGTCCGCTCCTGACGGTGGGAGCGGCGGGGGCGATCGCCCTGGCCGCGTCGGTGCTGTTCACCGTCCAGGATCCGCGCATCACCGAGGCGAGCGGCCTCGCGCCGGGTGTGGTCTCGCCGGGCGTCGTGTACGTGCAGAACGACAGCGGCGACACCAACCGGTTCTTCGCTCTGGACGCCCGCACCGGGGCAACGGCTGCCGTCGTCACCGTGCCGGGCGCGCGCAACGTCGACTGGGAGGACCTGGCCACCGGTCCCGGCGGCCGGTGGGCGTCCTGCGGTCTGGATCGCCGACATCGGCGACAACGGCGCCGACCGCAGCGAGGTGGACGTCTACCGGGTGCCGGAACCGCACATCGACCCTTCGTCGCGCGACCGCGGCGTCACCACCGCCCGCCCGGCCGTGTGGCGGCTGCGCTACCCGTCCGGCCCGACCGACGCCGAGTCGCTCGCGGTGGCACCGGACGGCCGTGCCTACCTGGTGACGAAGCGGTCCACCGGCGACTCGACGGTGTACCGGCTCCCGGCCACGCCGTCGGCCACCACGGTGCAGACGCTGCGCGCGCTCGCCACCGTCCGGTTGGGTGCGCCCGGCACGTCGTTGTTCGGGCTGCCCGGCCGGCTGGCAACCGGGGCCGCGATGTCTGCCGACGGCAGCGAGTTCGTCATCCGGACCTACACCGACGCCTACGTCTGGCGGGTGCGCGGCGGAGACGTGGCCGGCGCGCTGCGGGCACGTCCGGTGCGTGTCGCGTTGCCCGTCCAGCAGCAGGGTGAGGGCGTCGCCGTCGTCGGCTCGTCCCTCGAGATCGACTCCGAAGGACGCGAGCAGCCGGTCTGGTCGGTGCCGCTGCCGGGCCCGGGCACGCCGTCGCCGGCCGGCTCGTCGTCCTCGCCGGGACCGCCTGCCGGGAGCCCGACGGTGCGCGCGCACGTCCGCCCTGCCCGGCCCAGCGCCGGCTCCGGGCCGTCGGCGGGCGAGCTCGCTGCCGTCGCTGCGGTCGGGGCCGTCCTGCTGGTCGGGGTCGGCGCGGCGGGAGCCCGTCGCCGCGCGCGCCGGGGAGGATGACGGCATGCCGCTCGCCCTCTCACACCCGGTGTCCCTGACGCTGTGGATCCTGGCCGGGGTGGTCGTGCTCGCCGTCGTCGCCGGCGTGGTGGGGCGCTTGCTGTTCAAGCGCGGCATCCGCGAACCGTTCGTCGTGCGCATCATCAACCGCGCGTCCGACCGCATCGTCGACACCGTGAAGCGCCCCATCACCATCGCCGTCCTCGACGAGGTGGCGAGCGTGCTGCGCACCGGCAACTACACCCGCAATGTCGCCTCCGCACTGCGCGAGAACCGCGAGGAGATCAAGCAGATGGTGGCCGAGAAGATCAAGGACGATCCGACCGCGGGCGCGATCAATTTCCTCCCGTTCCACGACCGCATCATCGAGCAGGCCACCGAGACGACGTTGCGCGTCATCCTCGAGGTGCTCGCCGATCCCCGCACCGACGAGCTGGTGTCCGACGCCCTGCGCGACAACATCACCCAGATCCGGCAGGCCGTCCGCGAGAAGGGCTGACGTCAGGTGATCTTGCCGCCGCCGCCCCCGCCGGACACCTGCGGCGGGTACCGGATGACGCGTTCGTCGGCGGCGACCGGCTTGCCCTTGCCGTCGCGGTTCGACGTCGTGATCCACAGCGCGCCGTCGGCGGCGGGGACGACGGTCCGCAACCGGCCGTAGGCGCCGACGAGCACCGGCGTCCAGGCCCCGACCGAGGCCGAATTGACGGACGCGTGCAGCGGCGCCTGCAGCAGCTCGCGGCCGTCCAGCGACGTGATCCACAGCCGGGAGGACAGCACTGCGCACCCGCCGGGTGTCCCGTACTTCGCCGGTAGCGACGCCGCCGGCGACGTGGCGGAAGGGCCCCCGGTCGGCCAACCGTAGTTAGCGCCGGACGCGACGACGTCGATCGGCGCGGCAGCGGACGGGCGCGGCTCGACGTCGAAGATGGTCTCGCCCGTCTCGTCCGGGCAGAGCCCCGCGGCCGAGCGGACGCCGCCGGCGTACACCGGTGACGATTTCGACGGGTTGCCGGCGGCCGGTGCCCCGATGGCGTTGATGCGCAGGATCTTGCCGGCGAGGCTCGTCCGGCTCGCGGCCAGCGCCGGCCGGCCGGCGTCGCCGGTGGCGATGTAGAGATCGCCGTCGGCGCCGAACGCGATGCGACCCGCGTTGTCCGTGCGGCCTCTCGGGATGCCGGTCAGCACGGGCGTGACCGGTCCGTGCAGCGTGAAGTCGACGACGCGGTTGTCCGTCGGCGTCGTGAGGTAGGCGAAGATCAGGTTGTCCTCGCCGTAGTCCGGTGACACCGCCAGGTCGAGCAGGCCACCGTCGCCGCTCGTGTCGAGCCCGGGCAGCGTGCGCACGGCCGGCACCGGCTGACCCGCCCGCGGTTGGACGCGCACGATCCGCCCCGTCGTGCGCTCGCCGACGAGGGCCGTGCCGTCGGGCAGCAGCGTCAACCCGACCGGCGCGGTCAGCCTGGTCGCCACCACGAGCGGGTCCAGCTTGGAGTTCGGCGAGGGCGGCAGCCCGGCGGACGGCTGTTGCGTGCCGGGCACACCTGGGCCTGTCCCGTTGCTTCCCCCACCCAGCGACGGAGTCGGCAGGATGGGGTCGACGTGCACGCCGCCGCTGCCTTCGACGTCGCCGCCGGTCGGGCTGGGGCCGAACTCCGGCGCGCCTGACGACGCCGAGCAACCCGCCACCAGCAGCGCCGCCCCCAGAACGGCGGCGAGCGCGGCGGGGGCGCGGCGGGACATGATCCCCAGTGTGCCTGCCGGACCTGTGCCGCCCCCGACCTAGGGTCGAGGTATGAACGACGCTTGCGGAGCGAATGGTGCCCCAGCATGACCACGGTCAGCGTGCCCACGGAGGACGGCCGGCGGGAGCTCGCCGGCCTCGACGGGGCCGACGCGCTGCCCGAGGACGTCCACGTCCTGGTCTGGGACGGCAGCGGCGAGGCGCCCGACGGCGCGCAGGACATCGAGTTGTTCGTCGGGCTCTACAACGCCCCGCCCCCGTCCCGCGAGACGTTCGACGCCCTGCCGAAGCTGAAGGTGATCCAGCTGCTGTCGGCCGGCGTGGAGCCGTGGCTCCCGGTCGTGCCCGACGGCGTCGAGCTGTGCAACGGCCGCGGCATCCACGGCGGGTCGACGGCCGAGCTCGCGGTGGCCGGGCTCCTCGCGCTGCTGCGCCGCCTGCCGCACTCGTGGCGGGCCCAGGAGCGGCACGAGTGGGACCGCGTGCCCGCGCGGGGTCTGGACGGCCGGCGGGTGCTCGTGCTCGGTGCCGGCGACATCGGTGACCGCGTCGCCGCCACCGCCCGCATCTTCGACGCCGACGTCACCGTCGTGGCCAGGCGGTCCCGGGACGGCGTGCGCGCGCTCGACGAGCTGCCGCAGCTGTTGCCGCAGCAGGACGTCGTCGTGGTCGCGCTGCCGCAGACGCCGCAGACGGCCGGGCTGGTGGACGCCGACTTCCTCGCCGCCCTGCCCGACGGCGCCGTGGTCGTCAACGTCGCCCGGGGCGGCATCGTCGACACCGACGCCCTGCTGGCCGAGCTCACGTCCCGTCGGCTGCACGCCTTCCTCGACGTCACCGACCCGGAGCCGCTGCCGGCCGACCACCCGCTCTGGGACGCGCCGAACCTGCTGCTGACCCCGCACGTCGGTGGCGGCACCGCGGGCTGGGACCGGCGCGCGTACCGGCTGGTGGCGGCTCAGGTCCGCCGGCTCGTCGCGGGGGAGCCGCTCGAGAACCGCGTCACCGACGGCTACTGAGCCGCCGGTCGATCACCGCCGGCGGCGCTCATCAGTTCAGCGCCGGCGGCGGCGAGACGGCGCGAACTTCGGTGTCGGGTCGGCGAGTTCGGGCAGGTGCCCGTCGCTGGCCCGGGCCACGTCGGCGAGGTTCGCCACCCGCACGCACGGCAGGCGGACGGCGCCGTCGGGCACCACGGCGTAAACGCTGCGGCCGCTGACCGACAGCCCACGGATCTGGCTCCACGGCAGGGCACGGCTGCCGAACACGGCACGCACGAGGATGCCGCTGGCGGTGACCACGGTCGCCGTCCGGGCCACGAAGACGGCCACGATGATCGGCACCACGAGCAGGACCGACGTCGCGCTGATCCGCGCCGGCGACCCCTCGATGCCGTTTCCGGTGAACGCCACCGGGGCCGCCCCGAACAGCAGGAAGATCACCGGGATGTAGGCCAGCGCCGGGAGCCGGAAGACCCGGCCTTTCGACGCGACTGCGGACACGCCGAAACGGTACCCGTACTGTTTTTGCCGTGAGCACTTCGCAGCCGCCGCAGCATCGCAAGCCACACAGCTCGATCGTCACCGACGGCCTGGAACGGGCGGCCGCGCGCGGCATGCTCCGCGCCGTCGGCATGGGGGACGACGACTGGCGCAAGCCGCAGATCGGCGTCGCCTCGTCGTGGAACGAGATCACGCCCTGCAACATGTCGCTGCAGCGCCTCGCGCAGAAGGCCAAGGAGGGCGTGCGCGGCGCCGACGGGTACCCGCTGGAGTTCGGCACCATCTCCGTCTCGGACGGCATCTCGATGGGCCACAGCGGCATGCACTACTCGCTGGTCTCGCGCGAGGTCATCGCCGACTCCGTCGAGACGGTCTTCCGCGCCGAGCAGCTCGACGGCGCGGTGCTGCTCGCCGGGTGCGACAAGTCGATCCCCGGCATGCTCATGGCCGCCGCCCGCCTCGACGTCGCCACGGCCTTCCTCTACGCCGGATCGACGCTGCCCGGGCCGGCACAACGGTCGCGACGTCACGATCATCGACGCCTTCGAGGCGGTCGGCGCGTGTCTGGCCGGGCGCATCACCCGCGACGAGGTCACCGAGATCGAGAAGGCCATCTGTCCCGGTGAGGGCGCGTGCGGCGGCATGTACACCGCCAACACGATGGCGAGCGCCGCAGAGGCCCTCGGCCTGTCGCTGCCCGGCAGCGCCGCCCCGCCGGCGCCCGACGCGCGTCGTGACGCCTACGCCGAGCGCTCGGGGCAGGCCGCGGTCGCGCTCGTCGACGCCGGCATCACCGCCCGGACGATCCTGACCAAGGAGGCGTTCGAGAACGCCATCACCGTCGTCATGGCGCTCGGCGGTTCCACCAACGCCGTCCTGCACCTGCTGGCGATCGCGCACGAGGCGCACGTCGAACTCGACCTCGACGACTTCAACCGCATCGGCGACCGCGTGCCGCACCTGGCCGACGTCAAGCCGTTCGGGCAGTACGTCATGACCGACGTCGACCGCATCGGCGGCGTGCCGGTCGTGATGAAGGCGCTGCTCGACGCCGGGTTGATGCACGGCGACGCGCTGACCGTCACCGGCAAGACGCTGGCCGAGAACCTCGTCGACATCGCCCCGCCGGACCCGGACGGCAAGATCATTCATGCGCTGTCCGCGCCGATCCACCGCACCGGCGGCATCACCATCCTGCGCGGCTCGCTCGCGCCCGACGGCGCCGTCGTCAAGAGCGCCGGCTTCGACGCCGACGTCTTCGAGGGCACCGCCCGCGTCTTCGACCGCGAGCAGGCCGCGATGGACGCGCTCTCCGCCGGCCAGCTGAAGGCCAACGACGTCGTCGTCATCCGGTGGGAGGGTCCGAAGGGCGGCCCGGGCATGCGCGAGATGCTGGCCATCACCGGAGCGATCAAAGGCGCCGGCCTCGGCAAAGACGTCCTGCTGCTCACCGACGGCCGCTTCTCCGGCGGCACGACCGGTCTGTGCATCGGCCACATCGCGCCGGAGGCGGCGCACGGTGGCCCGATCGCGCTTGTCCAGGACGGCGACCGCATCCGCCTCGACATGACGGCCCGCACGCTGGAACTGCTGGTCGACGCCGACGAGCTCGACGCCCGTCGCGCCGACTGGAAGCCGCTGCCCCCGCAGTTCGACTACGGCGTGCTCCGCAAGTACGCCAAGCTCGTCGGGTCGGCCGCGAACGGCGCCGTCTGCGACTGACTCTCCGCCTTCCCGGCCGGTGTGGCTGCAACACGCCGGCGTGTCGGCAACCACACCGGCCGGGAAGCGAAGACTGGGCTCAGCGGTGCCCGAAGTCGATCGTCAGCCACACCTTGTGGTGCCTGCTGTCGATGTAGATGTCGACGCCGAGTTCGTTGTAGGCGCGGCTGAGCTGGTTGCGGCGGTGGCCGTCGTTCGGCGCCTTCTCGTGGTACATCGCGCGCTGCACGGCGATGATCGCCGCCTTCGACACGGTTGAACTCCACCCGATGTTCTCGGCGGCGGAGGTCCAGCGGTAGCCGGCGCGGCTGAGGCGGGTACCGAGGCTCGACTCGCCGCGGCACTGGTGCGAGAGCGCGTCGACCTTGACCATGCGCAGGTTGTGGCTGCGCGCGGCGCTGACGAGGTGGCTGTTGGCGGCCAGGGCCGGCAGGCGATGGTCGTGACGCTCAGAGTTGATCACGGACTGGACGGCCGCGGCCCAGCCGGCCTCGGTGGCGGTGCGCGCGGAGGCCGCGGGCACGCCGACCAGCAGCGGCGCGAGCAGCCCGACAACCAGCGCCGCGGCGGTGGCGAGGGAGCGTCGGCCACGGGTCGAGCCGTCGGTGGTCGCTGGAGTGGGAGCGGAAGCCACGTGGACGGAAGCAACGTCGGGGCAGAGGGGGAGGGGCATCGGGGGGTCCGTCCTGTCTCGGCGATCGATGACTGCGCCCCCTGCTGTCCACCGTCCGGAAACGGTGGCCGCGAGACGATGACCCGGTGCCCGCGGGTCGTCTCGCGCGACAGCACAAGTACCCCTGGCCGTGCGACCGATAACCGTCCGAAGACGGATATTTCACGTTCTGTCCGGGTCGCGGCCTCGATGGCGGTGTGACCACGACCTCGCTGGTTCCGCGCAACGACGGCGTGTAGCGTGTGCTGCGTGAGTCCTCGAGTACTCCTCATCGGGCGCGTCGCCTAGGGATCTGTTCAGATCACCGGCGACGCGCCAGCCCTTCGTGCTCCACGCACGAGGGGCTTTTTCGTGCCACGACCTCGACACCACACCGCGAATCACCGCTAGCACCGAGCAGGAAAGGCAGTGGCCATGAGCGACACCGCCGCCCACGGACCCACCCGCGGCCCCGCCGCGCAGCTGACCGGCGCCCAGGCGCTCGTCCGGTCCCTCGAGGAGGTCGGCGCCGACGTCGTGTTCGGCATCCCGGGCGGAGCGATCCTGCCGGCGTACGACCCGCTCTACGACTCCACCCGGGTGCGGCACATCCTCGTCCGGCACGAGCAGGGCGCCGGGCACGCTGCCACCGGTTACGCGCAGGCCACCGGCAAGGTCGGTGTCTGCATGGCGACGTCCGGGCCGGGGGCGACCAACCTGGTGACACCGATCGCCGACGCCTACATGGACTCGGTGCCGATGGTCGCCATCACCGGCCAGGTCGCGCGCCCGATGATCGGGACGGACGCCTTCCAGGAGGCCGACATCTCCGGCATCACATTGCCGATCACCAAGCACAACTTCCTCGTCCAGTCGGTCGAGGAGGTGCCGCAGGCGATCGCCGAGGCGTTCCACCTCGCCTCGACCGGACGTCCCGGGCCGGTGCTCGTCGACCTGCCGAAGGACGTGCTGCAGCAGAGCGCGCCGTTCGCGTGGCCGCCGCGCATCGACCTGCCGGGCTACCACCCCGTCACGCGTCCGCACAGCAAGCAGATCCGGGAGGCGGCGAAGCTCATCGCGGCGGCGCGCCGTCCCGTCCTCTACGTCGGCGGCGGCGTGCTCAAGGGGCATGCCACACAGGAACTGCGCCAGCTGGCCGAGTTGTCCGGCATCCCGGTCGTCACCACGCTGATGGCGCGCGGGGCGTTCCCGGACAGCCACCTGCAACATCTCGGCATGCCCGGCATGCACGGCAGCGTCACCGCCGTCACGGCGCTGCAGAAGGCCGACCTGCTCATCGCGCTCGGCACCCGCTTCGACGACCGCGTGACGGGCCGGCTGGACACCTTCGCCCCGGGGGCCGCGGTCATCCACGCCGACATCGACCCGGCCGAGATCGGCAAGAACCGGCTGGCCGACGTCCCCATCGTCGGCGACGTCCGCGAGGTCCTCACCGACCTCGCCCCCGTGCTGAAGGCCGAGTACGACGCCGGCCGCCGCGCCGACCTCACCGGCTGGTGGAAGCAGATCGACCAGTGGCGCGAGACCTATCCGCTGGGTTACGAGGAACCGTCGGACGGCACGCTCGCGCCGCAATATGTCATCGAGCGGCTCGGCAAGATCGCCGGCCCGGAGACGATCTTCACCGCGGGCGTCGGGCAGCACCAGATGTGGGCCGCGCAGTTCATCGGCTACGAGCACCCGTACACGTGGCTGAACTCGGGCGGGGCCGGGACGATGGGGTACTCGGTGCCGGCGGCGATGGGCGCCAAGGTGGGGTGTCCGGACAAGCTGGTGTGGGCCATCGACGGCGACGGCTGCTTCCAGATGACCAACCAGGAACTCGCCACCTGCGCCATCGAGGGCATTCCGATCAAGGTCGCCGTGATCAACAACGGCAACCTTGGCATGGTGCGGCAGTGGCAGACGCTGTTCTACGACGAGCGCTACAGCCAGACCGACCTCGGCACGCACGCGCGCCCGAGCGGCGGCGGTATGACGCGTCGTATCCCCGACTTCGTGAAGCTCGCCGACGCGCTGGGTTGCGTGGGGCTGCGCTGCGAGACCCGGACCGACGTCGACGCCACCATCGAGAAGGCGATGGCGATCGACGACCAGCCCGTCGTCGTCGACTTCACCGTCGGCAAGGACGCCATGGTGTGGCCGATGGTCGCCGCCGGCGCGAGCAACGACGAGATCCAGGCGGCGCGCAACATCCGCCCGACGTTCGAGGCGGAGGTCTGATCGTGAGCACGCACACGTTGTCGGTGCTGGTCGAGAACAAGCCAGGTGTCCTGACCCGCGTGGCCGGGCTGTTCGCGCGGCGCGGCTTCAACATCGAGTCACTGGCCGTCGGGCCCACCGAACACCCGGAGATCTCGCGCATCACCATCCTCGTCAGCGTCGAGGGCGCGGTGCTCGAGCAGGTGACCAAGCAGCTGAACAAGCTCATCAACGTCATCAAGATCGTCGAGCTGGAGGAGAAGCAGGCCGTCCAGCGCGAACTGCTGCTCGTCAAGGTGCGCGCCGACGAGACCACCCGCCGCGACGTGCTGCAGGTGGCCGAGCTGTTCAAGGCCAAGGTGGCCGACGTCGGGCCCGAGGTCCTGACCGTCGAGCTCACCGGCCGCCCCGACAAGCTCGAGGCCATGCTGCGGATGCTCGAGCCCTACGGCATCCGCGAGATGGTGCAGTCTGGCATGGTGGCCCTCGGCCGGGGCCCGCGCTCGATGACGCACGCCGCGCTGCGCGCGGTCGACCGCACCGCCTGAGTTTCCCACCCACCCGCTCCGAAAAGAGGACGACCACGATGGCCGTGGAGATGTACTACGACGACGACGCCGACCTGTCCCTGATTCAGGGGCGCAAGGTCGCCATGCTGGGCTACGGCAGCCAGGGCCACGCCCACGCGCTGTCGCTGCGGGACTCGGGCGTGGACGTCCGCGTCGGGCTGCAGGAGGGTTCGAAGAGCCGGGCCAAGGCCGAGGACGAGGGCCTGCGCGTGGTGACGCCGTCCGAGGCGTGCGCTGAGGCCGACGTGATCATGGTCAACGTCCCCGACCCGGCGCAGCGCAAGCTCTACGCCGAGGCGATCGAGCCGAACCTCAAGGACGGCGACGCGCTGTTCTTCAGCCACGGCTTCAACATCCGCTTCGGCTACATCAAGCCGCCGGCCAACGTGGACGTCTGCATGGTGGCGCCGAAGGGCCCCGGGCACCTCGTCCGCCGCCAATACGTCGACGGCAAGGGCGTGCCGGTGCTCGTGGCTGTCGAGCAGGACGCCAGCGGCAATGCGTTCGCGCTCGGGTTGTCCTACGCCAAGGCCATCGGCGGCACCCGCGCCGGGGCGATCAGGACGACGTTCACCGAGGAGACCGAAACCGACCTGTTCGGCGAGCAGGCCGTGCTGTGCGGCGGGGCGTCGCAGCTGGTCATGTACGGCTTCGAGACGCTGACCGAGGCCGGGTACGCGCCCGAGATCGCCTACTTCGAATGCCTGCACGAGCTGAAGCTGATCGTCGACCTCATGTACGAGGGCGGCATCGCCAAGCAGCGCTGGTCGATCTCGGACACGGCGGAGTACGGCGACTACGTCTCCGGCCCGCGCGTCATCGACCCGCACGTCAAGGACAACATGAAGGCCGTGCTGTCCGACATCCAGGACGGCTCCTTCGCGGCCCGCTTCATCGCCGACCAGGACGCCGGCGCGCCGGAGTTCAAGGCCCTGCGAGAGAAGGGCGAGCAGCACCCGATCGAGGCCGTGGGCCGCACGCTGCGCGGCCTGATGTCCTGGGTCGCCTCGGACGACGATTACACCGAGGGCACCGCCGCTCGCTGACCCTGCGCTCACCCTCCGCTCGTGGCCCCGCTGCGGCGCGACACCCCGCGTGTTGCGCCGCAGCGGGGCCACGATTGTCTGCCGGGACGTTGACGCGCCGCCGAGACACTGCTGTACTTATCTAGTCTCCTAGATAAGTAGGTATCCAGTGATCGCCTTCCACCTCACGGCGCGGTCGAACGTCCCGCCGTACGTGCAGCTGGTCGAACAGGTCCGGCAGGCGCTGCTCAACGGCACGCTCCGCCCCGGCGACCGCCTGCCCACCGTGAAGGAGGTCGTCGCCGCCGTCACGATCAACCCGAACACCGTGCTCAAGGCCTATCGCGACCTCGAGCGCGAGGGGCTGGTCGAGGGACGGCAGGGTGTCGGCACCTTCGTGCTGCGCCGTCCGGACGGGCCGTCGCCGACGGACCAGGCGTCCCTCCGGCGCTCGCTCACCAACTGGATCGCCAAGGCACAACAGGCAGGCCTCGCCGACGCGGACATCGAGAGCATGGTGCGCACCGTCCTGCGGACCCTGAGCGCGGAGCAGACGGCATGACCGCCGCCGTGGTGACCGAGGGCCTCGGCAAGCGGTTCGGTGCGAAGTGGGCCCTCCGCGACTGCTCGTTCACGGTGCCGGCCGGGCGGGTGTGCGGGCTCGTGGGTGCCAACGGCGCCGGCAAGACGACCCTGCTGCGACTGCTGGCCGGGCTGAGCCGTCCGAGCACCGGTCGCGCCGAGGTGGACGGTCAGCTTCCCCGCGACGACAGCGATTTCCTGCGCCGGGTCGGCTACCTCGCGCAGGAGATCCCGCTCTACCGTCGGTGGAGCGCTACCGACCACCTGCGCATGGGCGCAGCGACCAATACCCAGTGGGACGGCGACTGGGCGCGTGAACGTCTCGAGGGCCTGCGCATCCCTCTCGGTCAGCGCGTCGGGACGATGTCCGGCGGTCAGCGGGCGCAGGTCGGCCTCGTCATGGCGCTGGCCAAGCAACCGGGCGTCCTGCTGCTCGACGAGCCGGTCGCTGCACTGGACCCATTGGCCCGCCGGGAGTTCCTCAGCACGCTCGTCGAAGCAGTCGCCGATCGGGGTACGACGGTCGTCCTGTCCAGCCACCTCGTCGCCGATCTCGAACGCGTCTGTGACCACCTGATCGTGCTGGCCGATTCGCGCACCGTGCTCGCCGACGACCTGGACGACGTGCTGGCCTCGCATCGCCTGCTGGTGGGCCCGCGGCGGGACATCACCGCGATCGAGCGCGAGCACGAGGTGCTGCGTGCGGAGCGCACGCATCGCCAGCTCAGCCTGTGGGTGCGGCTGCGCGGTCCGCTCCTCGACCCGAACTGGGACGTCCAGGAACTCGGACTGGAGGAGATCATGCTCGCCTACCTGAGCCTGCGCGATCCCAGCGCCGTCAGCGCTGCGCCGGTGGAGGTGTCGGCATGACGTGGCTCGTCTGGCGCCAGCACCGGGCGCAGATGCTGATGGCCGCAGCGCTGCTCGTGGTCTTCGCCGTGCCGGTCTGGATCACCGGTCGCCGGCTCACCGATGCGCTGGCCGCGTGCCGCTCGGGCGGCTCGTGCGGGAACCTGTTCACCCACTACGACGCGATCAGCACCGCGGTGGACCTGACCGTCGCCGTCCCGTTGGTCTTCGGGATCTTCTGGGGCGTGTCGGTGATCGGCCGTGAGCTCGAGACGGGAACGGCGGCGTTGGCCTGGTCGCAGTCGGTCACCCGCCGGCACTGGGTCCGCGTCAAGCTGCTGTGGCTGTTCGGCAGCACGCTGGTCGCCAGCTCCGCGCTCAGCGGGCTCGTGACGTGGTGGTCGAACGCGCGCAACGTCCTGCAGGCCAGCCGCTTCTCCGGGCTCCAGTTCGACCTGCAGGCGCTGGCGCCGATCGGGTACTCGCTGTTCGCCGCCGCCCTCGGGCTGGTCGCCGGGGTGGCCTGGCGGCGGGTGTTGCCGGCCGTGGCCACCACCATCACCGGCTACGTGGGCGTGCGGATGATCGTCGAGCTTGTGCTGCGTCCCCACTACCTGGCGCCCGTACGCCGGTACGTCTCGATGGCCGCGCCGCCCGAGGCACCCCAGGGGGCGTGGACGCAGTCCGACGACCTCGTGCTCCACGGACGCGTCATCTCGGGCCCGATCCGGATGCCGTCGACCTGTCTCGGGTCCGGACCGCCGAAGGACGCCAACGGGTGCATGGACAGCCTCGGCTACCGCGTCCGGGTCACCTACCAGCCGGCCGCCCGGTACTGGACGTTCCAGTGGATCGAGTTCGGCATCTTCGCCGGGCTCGCCGTGCTGCTCGCCGTCGCGGCGCTCGTCCTGCTCCGCCGCCGGGACGTGTAACCCCTGAACCCTCGTGGCCCTGCTGCGGCGCGACACACCGCGCGTCGCGCCGCAGCAGGGCCACGACCGGGTGCGGCGGCCACGACAACTAGGGTCGGCGGCATGAAGCTTGCGGTCATCCCCGGCGACGGAATCGGCATCGAGGTCACCGACCAGGCCCTGCGCGTGCTCGAGGCGGTGCTGCCGGGCGTCGACCCCACGCCCTACGACCTCGGCGCCGCCCGTTGGCACCGCACGGGCGAGGTGCTGCCCGACTCGGTGCTGGACGAGATCAGGGGCCACGACGCGATCCTGCTCGGCGCCGTCGGCGACCCGTCCGTGCCGTCCGGCGTGCTGGAGCGCGGCTTGCTGCTGCGCCTGCGCTTCGAACTCGACCACTTCGTCAATCTGCGCCCGGCGAAGCTGTATCCGGGCGTGCGCACCCCGCTGGCCGGCGAGCCGCCGATCGACTTCGTGGTCGTGCGCGAGGGCACCGAGGGCCCGTACGCCGGCAACGGCGGCGTCCTGCGCAAGGGCACCCCGCACGAGATCGCCACCGAGGTCAGCATCAATACCGCCTTCGGCGCCGAGCGCGTCATCCGGGACGCGTTTGCCCGCGCCCAGGCCCGGCCGCGCCAGCACCTCACGCTGGTGCACAAGAACAATGTCCTGACCAACGCCGGCGACCTGTGGTTCCGCACCGTGCAGGCGGTCGGCCGGGAGTACCCGGACGTCACCGTCGCCTACAACCACGTCGACGCCGCGACGATCTACCTGGTCACCGACCCCGGCCGCTATGACGTCATCGTCACCGACAACCTGTTCGGCGACATCCTCACCGACCTCGCCGCCGCCATCGCCGGCGGCATCGGCCTGGCCGCCAGCGGCAACCTCGATCCCAGCCACACCAACCCGTCGATGTTCGAGCCGGTGCACGGCTCGGCGCCCGACATCGCCGGCCAGGGCAAGGCCGACCCGACCGCGGCCGTGCTGTCGGTGTCGATGCTGCTGGCCCACCTGGGCGAGGACGACGCCGCGGCGCGCGTCGAGGCCGCCGTCGCCGCCGACCTGGCGAGCCGTGACGCGGCGAATCCCGGTTCGACGGCCGAGATCGGCGAACGGCTCGCCAAGGCCGCGACCGCCTGACGCGCCTCTTCCGGCGCCGCCCTGCGCAGCGGTACGTTCCCCCCGATCGCACGCCCTGGTGGTGTGTGCCGGGAAGGGATGCACATGGTCGCCGCTGCACACACGTTCGTCATCGTCGGTGGGGGATCGGCCGGCTGCGCTCTCGCGAACCGGTTGTCGGCCGACCCGGCCAACAGCGTCCTCGTCCTCGAGGCCGGACGCATGGACTGGCGCTTCGACGTGTTCGTGCACATGCCGGCGGCGCTGACCTATCCCATCGGCAACCGCTTCTACGACTGGAAGTACGAATCGGAGCCGGAGCCGAACATGAACGGCCGGCGGGTCTACCACGCCCGCGGCAAGGTGCTCGGTGGATCGAGCAGCATCAACGGGATGATCTTCCAGCGGGGCAACCCGATGGACTACGAGCGCTGGTCCCGTGACACCGGCATGGAGCAGTGGGACTACGCCCACTGCCTGCCCTACTTCAAGCGCATGGAGAACTGTCTCGCCGCCGACCGGGACGACGAGTACCGCGGCAAGGACGGTCCGCTGTGGCTCGAGCGCGGACCGGCCACCAACCCGCTGTTCGAAGCGTTCTTCGAGGCTACCGTCGAGGCCGGTTACCCGCGCACGACCGACGTCAACGGCCGCCGTCAGGAGGGCTTCACCGCCTTCGACCGCAACGTGCGCCGCGGCCGCCGCTGGTCGGCCGCCCGGGCCTACCTGCACCCGGTACTCAACCGTCCCAACCTCGAGCTGATCACCAACGCGCACGTGACGAAGGTGCTGTTCGAGGGCACCAAGGCCGTCGGGGTCGAGTACCTGCACCGGCGCAAGAAGCACGAGGCCCGCGCCGAGACGGTCATCCTCTGCGGCGGCGCCATCAACACCCCGCAGGTGCTGCAGCTGTCCGGTGTCGGCAACGCCGACGAGCTGCGCGCGCTCGGGATCGACGTCCGCGCCGACCTGCCCGGCGTCGGCGAGAACATGCAGGACCACCTCGAGGTCTACATCCAGTACGCCTGCACGCAGCCGGTGTCGGTACAGAAGTACCTCAAGAAGCGTTACATGCTGCCCGTCGGGGCGCAGTGGCTGTTCCTGCGCAGCGGCCCCGGCGCGACCAACCACTTCGAGGGCGGTGGCTTCGCGCGCAGCAACGACGACGAGCGCTACCCCAACCTGATGTTCCACTTCCTGCCGATCGCCATCCGCTACGACGGGTCGGCACCGGCGTCCGGTGACGGTTACCAGGTGCACATCGGGCCGATGTTCTCCGACTCGCGCGGCTCGGTGAAGATCACGTCGACTGACCCGAAGGCCAAACCTGCACTGCGCTTCAATTACCTGTCCACTGACCAGGACCGCCGCGAATGGATCGAGGCCATCCACGTCGCGCGGAACATCCTCAACCAGCCGGCGATGTCGAAGTACAACGGCGGCGAGGTCTCGCCCGGCGACGCGGTGTCCACCGACGACGAGATCCTGGACTGGGTGCGCCGGGACGGCGAGACGGCGCTCCACCCCTCGTGCACGGCGAAGATGGGCGTGGACGGTATGGCCGTCGTCGACCCGGCGACCATGGACGTGCGCGGCCTGCAGAATCTCAAGGTCGTGGACGCCTCGGTGTTCCCCTACATCCCGAACGGCAACATCTACGCCCCGGTGATGATGGTGGCCGAGCGCGCGGCCGACCTCATCCTCGGCAACACGCCCCTGCCGCCGAGCACCGCGGAGTTCTACCGCGCGACCCCGGGGCAGCCGGCATGACGCGGACGTCGCCCGAGGGTCGCCGGTGAACGACCTCTACATCGAGGGCGCATGGCGACCGGCATCGGACGGTGGCACGCGCGAGATCCGCTGCCCGGCCGACGGTGAGCTCGTCGCCACTGTTGCCGAGGCGACCGCGGACGACACCCGTGATGCCATCGAGGCCGCGCGCCGCGCGTTCGACCACGGTCGCTGGCCGCACACGACCGAGCGCGAGCGCGCGGAGCTGCTGTTCGGCGTGGCCGATGCTCTCGACCGCGACGCCGAGGACTTCGCGCGCGCCGAGTCCCTTGACACCGGCAAGCGCCTCGTCGAGTCCGAGTACGACATGGCCGACATCGCCGCCTGCTTTCGCTACTACGCCGGGCTCGGCGGCACCGCGGCCGGTCGCGTCGTCGACACCGGTCGCACCGACGCCATCAGCAGAATCGTGCACGAGCCGCTCGGCGTCTGTGGCCTCATCACCCCGTGGAACTACCCGCTGCTGCAGACGTCCTGGAAGGTCGCGCCGGCCCTGCTGGCCGGAGACACGTTCGTACTCAAGCCCAGCGAGCTCACGCCGTCGACGGCGATCAAGCTCATGCGCGTGCTCGAGGAGGTCGGACTGCCGCCCGGCGTGGGCAACCTCGTGCTGGGCGCCGGCGCGGTGGCAGGCGCGCCGCTGACCGAGGACCCGCGGGTCGACATGGTCTCGTTCACCGGCGGTCTCGAGACCGGCCGGCGAGTGGCTGCCGCGGCGGCGCCCACCGTCAAGCGGGTCGCGCTCGAGCTCGGCGGCAAGAACCCCAACGTGGTCTTCGCCGACGCCGACTTCGAGACGGCCGTCGACTTCGCGCTCACGGCCGTGTTCCTGCACTCGGGCCAGGTCTGCTCGGCCGGGGCCCGCCTGATCGTGCAGGACACGCTGCACGACCGCTTCGTCGACGAGCTGGTGACGCGCGCCCGGAACATCCGCCTGGGCGGCCCGTTCGACGCCAAGGCCGAGGCGGGTGCGCTCATCTCCGGCGCACACCGCGACAAGATCGAGGCCTACGTCGCGTACGCGCTGGCGGACGGGGCCACGCTGCGGTGCGGCGGACGCCGGCCGGACGACCCCGCCCTCGCCGACGGCTTCTACTACCTGCCGACGATCCTCGACGACTGCACGCAGCAGATGGCCTGCGTGCACGACGAGTCGTTCGGCCCGGTGCTGACGGTCGAGACCTTCACCGACGAGGACGACGCGGTGCGCATCGCCAACGACACCGAGTACGGCCTCGCCGGCGGCGTGTTCACCTCCGACGCCGGCCGCGCCCAACGCGTCGCGCAACGCTTGCGGCACGGCACCGTGTGGATCAACGACTTCCATCCCTACGTCCCGCAGGCGGAGTGGGGCGGATACAAGCGTTCGGGCAACGGGCGCGAGCTCGGACCGACGGGTCTCGACGAGTACCGCGAGACCAAGCACATCTGGCACAACATCGACCCCAAACCGCAGTACTGGTTCGCCCACTGATCTAGGTTCCGGAGGCTGCTGTGGCACTGACGACGACCGACAACGACGAACTCGCCGGGTTCGGCTACAAACAGGAACTCGACCGCTCGCTGGGCAAGTTCAGCTCGTTCGCGGCCGGATTCAGCTACATTTCGATCCTCACCGGCGTCTTCCAGCTCTTCGGTTTCGGTTACGCCTCGGGCGGGCCGGCCTACTGGTGGACGTGGCCGATCGTGTTCGGCGGGCAGCTGCTCGTCGCGCTGTGCTTCGCCGAGATGGCCGGGCAGTTCCCGCTCGCCGGTAGCGTCTACCAGTGGTCCAAGCAGCTGGCGCGCCCGGTGACGTCGTGGTTCGCCGGCTGGATCATCCTCATCGGCGCGATCGTGACGGTGGCCGCGGTGGCGGTGGCCTACCAGGTGATCCTGCCGCAGATCTCGACGAAGTTCGAGTTCATCGGCGGGGCCAAGGACGTCGGTCTTTACAGCACGCCGGACGGGGCGAAGAACGCCGTCGTGCTGGCCGTGCTGCTGGTCGTCTTCACGACCATCATCAACATGATCGGCGTCAGACTGATGGCGCTCATCAACAACATCGGCGTCGCGGTCGAACTGGTCGGTGCGACGCTGCTGGTGATCTTCCTGGCCTTCCACGCCAAGCGCGGCCCCTCGGTCATCCTGCACACCAACCACACCGGTGACGGCCGGACGTGGGGTTACACCGGGGCGTTCCTGCTTGCCGGCCTGGCGAGCGCGTACATCTTCTACGGCTTCGACACCGCGGGCTCGCTGGCCGAGGAGACCAACAACCCGCGTAAGCACGCACCGGCAGCCATCCTGCGGGCGATGTTCGCCGCGTTCATCGTCGGCGGCCTGCTGATCCTGTTCGCGGTCATGGCGCAGAAGAACCTCGCGCAGGGCGCCGGTGGTCTCCCCGTCATCGTCAAGTACGCGCTGGGCGAGCACCTGGGCGACCTGTTCCTGGTGTGCTCGGCGATCGCGATCACCGTGTGTGCGCTGGCCGTGCACACGGCCGGCATCCGCATCATGTTCACGATGGCGCGCGACGGCCGGCTGCCGCTGGGATCGAAGATCGCGCGGGTGTCCGGCCGGTCCAAGACCCCGATCGTGCCGGCGCTGGTGATCGGCGTGCTGACGATCGCGCTGCTGGTGCTCAACATCGGCAACCAGCAGGTGTTCTACGTGCTCACGTCGGTGGCGATCATCCTGTTCTACATCGCCTACCTCTGCGTCACCGGGCCGATGCTGGTACGCCGGCTGAAGGGGGAGTGGCCGCGCCCGAACCACGGCTCGTTCTTCTCGTTGGGGCCGTTCGGATTGGTCGTCAACATCGTCGCCGTCCTGTACCAGACGGCGGTCACGGTCAACCTCGCGTGGCCGCGGCCGGACGTCTACGGCCACAACCAGGCCTGGTACCTGCAGTACGGCGCGTTCACCTTCGTCGGGCTCGTGGTCATCGTCGGCGGCGCGTATTACGTGGTCCGCCACCACGGCCGCATGAGCGAGGTGCTGGCCGAGCACCGGGCGATCGCCGGGCCGCCGGACGACGACATCACGATGCCGGCGAAGGCCTGGCCGTAGGCGCTGCGTCCGCGGCGAGTTGTTGCGGCTGCAGGGCGTTCGAACCACCTGTAGCCGCAACAACTCGCGCTGTGGCACACTCGGTCCGTGCAGTTCAGCTCGCTCATTATCAGTTAGCGCGTCGGTACCGGCTCCACACCGACGCGCAGACCCTCCGCATCCGCGGGGGGTCTTTTGTTTTGCCGCTCGCCCGAAGGACACCCATGCAGACCGACGACTTCCACGTCTTCGACACCACGCTGCGCGACGGCGCGCAGCGTGAGGGCATCACCTACTCCGTCGCCGACAAGCTCGCCGTCGCGCGGCTGCTCGACCAGATCGGGGTGGGTTTCATCGAGGGTGGCTGGCCGGGCGCCATGCCCAAGGACACCGAATTCTTCGCTCGCGCAGCAGCGGGCGAGCTGCAACTGCGGCACGCCGTGCTGGTGGCGTTCGGCGCCACCCGCAAGGCCGGAGTGCGCGTGCAGGACGACCTGCAGGTCCGCGCCCTGCTCGACTCGCAGGCTGCGGTCGTGACCCTCGTGGCCAAGTCCGACGTCCGGCACGTCGAACAGGCTCTGCGCACGACCCACGAGGAGAACCTCGCCATGGTGCGCGACACGGTGGCGTTCCTGCGCGAGCACGGCCGCCGCGTGTTCGTCGACTGCGAGCACTTCTTCGACGGCTACCAGCACGACCCCGACTACGGCGTCCGCGTCCTGGACGCGGCGGCCGAAGCCGGCGCCGACGTGGGGGTTCTCTGCGACACCAACGGCGGCATGCTCCCGATGGGCGTGCACGACGTGGTGACGGACGTGCGTCGTCGCGCCGGCATCCGGCTCGGCATCCACACCCAGGACGACACGGGTTGCGCGGTGGCCAACACCCTGGCCGCCGTGGATGCCGGCGCGACGCACGTGCAGGGAACGGCCAACGGTTACGGCGAGCGGGCCGGCAACGCCGACATCTTCGCCGTCATCGGCGGCCTGGTCACCAAGATGGGGCTCGACGTGCTGCCGGACGGGTGCCTCGCCGAGATGGTGCGGGTCGCCCACGCCGTCGCCGAGATCGCGAACCTCGCCCCCGACACGCACGCGCCCTACGTCGGCGCGTCGGCGTTCGCGCACAAGGCGGGGCTGCACGCCTCGGCCATCAAGGTCTCGCCGGAGCTCTACAACCACCTCGACCCGCAGCTGGTCGGCAACGACCAGCGCATCCTCGTCACCGAGATGGCCGGCCGCGCCTCGGTCGAGCTGAAGTCCCGCGAGCTCGGGGTGGACGTGAGCTCCCGTCCCGAGGTCGTCAGTCGCGTCGTCGACACGGTCAAGGACCGCGAGGCGAGCGGGTGGTCCTACGAGGCGGCGGACGCCTCGTTCGAGCTGCTGCTGCGCGACGAGCTGGCCGGCCCGGATGCCACCGCGCCGTTCCACGTCGAGTCCTATCGCGTCATCACCGAGGCTCGCGAGGACGGTCAGACGGTGAGCGAGGCGACGGTCAAGCTCACCGCCGGCGGGCGTCGCGTCATCTCCACCGAGGAGGGCAACGGCCCCGTCAACGCCCTCGACCGCGCGCTGCGCAAGGCCCTCGAACACTCCTACCCCCAGCTGGCCAAGATGGAGCTCACCGACTACAAGGTGCGCATCATGCCCGGCCGGCACGGCACCGACGCCGTCACCCGCGTGCTCATCGAGACCACCGACCGCGAGCGGGAGTGGACGACGGTCGGGGTGCACGGCAACGTCATCGAGGCCTCGTGGCTCGCGCTGCACGACGCCGTGCGTTACGGCCTGCTCCAGCGCCCGCAGGTCTGACACGGCGGGCGGTCGGCGTCAGCCCGGCAGGCGCTCCGCGCGGGTGCGGTTCGGCGACGGGCGCATGGCGGCCAGCACGCATGTGTCGCACGACTGCGCGCAGTCGTGTCCACTGCCGTCGGCGGTGCAGGACGACGCCGGCTCGGGTTCGGCGTCGGTGATGTGCAGCTCGTCCGGGTCGTGCTGGTGGCCGCAGCCGCACAGCTGACCGTGCGCGCCGTGCGGTCCGTGCCCGCCGACCGTCGCCTCGATGGCGGCGTCGAGCTCGGCCTCGGCGCTCTCGAGCCGGATCGAGTTCGCCACGCCCCATGCCATCAGGGCGAGCGTCACACCCGCCAGCAGTCCGACGGTCATGAACACGCGGATGGACACGGTGTCGGGGCCGGTCGCCGAGACGGCGGCCACGGCGACGCACAACACCGAGAACAGCCCCAGCGTCGCCGCGAGCTGCTTGCGCTTCTCGACGGGGACCCTGGACAGCGAGGACGCCACGCGCCCATTGTGCCCGCTGCCGCGCCGCACCCGTCGGACCGGGTCATCGGGCCGCCGTAGCGTGCCCCCGTGGCGTGCCCCGGTAGCGTGAAGGATCGTGCGCATCGCTCGTTTCGTCCAGCCCGGCAGCCAGACCACGCCGTCCGGGGTCGCCTGGGGCACCGTCGAGGGTCCGACCGGCGCCGGCCGCGACGCCCTGACCGTCGCCGCCATCGAGGGCCACCCCTTCGGGCCGCTGCAGTTCACCGGCGACCGCTGGGCCCTCGACGACGTGCGGCTGCTGTCGCCGTTCCTGCCCAGCAAGGTGGTGGCCCTGGGTAAGAACTACGCCGACCACGCCAAGGAGATGGGTGGCGAGGCCCCCACGACCCCGCTGATCTTTCTGAAGCCGTCGACCACCGTGATCGGCGAGGGCGACAAGGTGCGGCTGCCGCCGTCCAGCGCCGAGGTGCACTACGAGGGCGAGCTCGCGGTGATCATCGGGACGCCGGCCCGCAACGTCCGCCCGGAGCACGCCCTGCAGCACGTCTTCGGCTACGCCGCCGCGAACGACGTCACCGCCCGCGACCAGCAGCGGGCCGACGTGCAGTTCACCCGGGCCAAGAGCTACGACTCGTTCTGCCCGCTCGGCCCGTGGGTCGAGACGGTCCTCGACCCGTCCGACCTGCGCCTGGTGACCCGCGTCAACGGTGAGGTCAAGCAGGACGGGCGGACGAGCCAGCTGATCCACGACGTCCCGACCCAGATCGCGTTCATCTCGGCGATCATGACGCTGCTGCCGGGCGACGTCATCCTCACCGGCACCCCGGCCGGGGTGGGTCCGATCGTCGCCGGCGACACCGTCTCGGTCGAGATCGAGGGCATCGGCACGCTGAGCAACCCCGTCGTCAACGCATGAACCAGCCGCGTCTTCGAGTTGCTCCGTCGCCCACGGGTGACCCGCACGTCGGCACGGCCTACATGTCGCTGTTCAACCTGGCGTTCGTGCGTCAGCAAGGCGGCCGGTTCGTCCTGCGGATCGAGGACACCGACCGCGCCCGGTTCCAGGCCGACAGCGAGCAGCAGATCTACGACACCCTGCACTGGCTCGGGCTGAACTGGGACGAGGGGCCGGACGTCGGCGGCCCGTACGCGCCCTACCGCCAGTCCGAGCGCCTCGACACCTACCAGCCCTTCGTCGAGCAGCTGCTGACCGCCGGCCACGCCTACCACTGCTGGTGCAGCCCGGAGCGCCTGGCCGAGATGCGCGAGAAGCAGCGGGCGGAGAAGCGCCCCACCGGTTACGACCGGCTGTGCCTCGGCAAGACGGCGGACGAGCGCCGCGCGCTCGGCGGGTTCACCGAGACTCCTGTCGTGCGCATGCTGGTGCCCGACGATCCGCCGCTGCAGTTCACCGACCTCATCCGCGGCCCCGTCTCGGCGCCCCGTCCGGACGACCAGGTCATCCTCAAGGCCGACGGCTTCCCGACCTACCACCTCGCCGTCGTCGTCGACGACCACCTGATGGGCATCACGCACGTCGTGCGCGGTGAGGAATGGATCTCGTCCACGCCCAAGCACCTGCTGCTCTACCGGTGGCTGGGCTTCGACGAGCCGGCGTTCGCGCACATGCCGCTGCTGCGCAACACCGACAAGTCCAAGATCTCCAAGCGCAAGAACCCCGCCGCCCGGTTGAACTGGTTCCTGGAACAGGGTTACCTGCCCGAGGCGCTGCTCAACTTCCTCGCCCTCCTCGGGTACGGACAGGCCGGGGACACCGAGATCTTCACCTTCGAGCAGTTCAGCGCGGACTTCGACTGGGCCCGCGTCAACACCGTCGGCCCGGTGTTCGACCTCACCAAGCTGGACTGGCTCAACGGCCAGTACCTGCGCGGTCTGGACCCCGACGACGTCGCCGCCCGGCTCCTTGAGCAGTGCGGACGCAGTGGCGTCGTCGCCGACCCGGCCGTGGTGCGGGCGGCCGCGCCGCTGGTGCAGGAGCGGGTGCAGACGCTGGCGCAGGGTGTCGACATGATGCATTTCCTGCTCGTCGACGAGACCGATTTCGCCGTCGACGAGGCAGCGGCGGCCAAGCAGCTGGGCGAGGCCGGGCAGCAGGTGCTCTCGGCCGCGTTGCCCGCCCTCGAAGCGTTGGACGACTGGTCGACCGAACCGATCGAGCAGGCCCTGAAGTCGGCTCTGGTCGACGGGCTCGGCCTCAAACCGCGGCACGCCTACGGGCCGCTGCGGGTGGCGGTGACGGGCCGGACGGTGTCTCCGCCGCTGTTCGAGTCCATGGAGCTGCTCGGCCGCGAACGGTCCCTGGCCCGGATCCGCGCCGCGCGACCGTGACGCCGCGTCGCAGATTTCTCGCGTCCGGCAGGTAAATACTGCATGTGAACTGGGTAACAGACACCGTGTGACGGTGAGCGTGCTCCCACGTCGTCCTGCGCTGGACGGCGTGCATTACACGGTCACGGGCGACGGCCCGGACACCGTGGTCCTGCTGCACGGCTTCGCTGACAACCTCACGACCTGGAACCGCGTGGTGCCCCGGCTGGCCGCTGAGCACCAGGTGATCGCGGTCGACCTGCCCGGATTCGGCTCCAGCAGCCGCCCGTGGCGGGAGAATCTGCTCGAGGACTACGTCGACGTCGTCCGTGAGGTGCTCGACGCCGAGCGCGTCAGCGGCGCCGTTTCGCTGGTCGGCAACTCGATGGGTGCGGCCGTCTCGACGCTGTTCGCCGCCCGGTACCCCGACCGCACGCGCCGCATCGTGCTCACCGACATGCCCGGCCTGCACAGCGTGCCGCGGCTGTGGGACCTCGCGCTGTCCCGGCCCACCGAGCTGGGGCTGCGCACCGCCTTCCGCGTCGTGCCGGAGTCGGGTGCCCGGTACGGGCTCAGCTGGGCCTACGGGCGCATCGCCGCCGCCGACCGCGGCCGCCTCGACCCGTCGGTGCTGCAGGGCTTCACGTCGCCCTACCTCGTGCGCGGCAGCGTGCTGAACCTGCTGCCGATCGGTCGCGCGCTGCTGCGTGAGCTGCGCTCCGCCCGGCTGGGCGAGGTGCTCGCCGGTCTCACCGCCCCGACGCTCGTCGTGTTCGGCGCCCGCGACCTGCTCACCCCCGCCCGCGTGCTGCGGCGGATCAAGCGCAGCGCGAACACGGTGGTGCTGCCCGGCTGCGGCCACTGCCCGCAGATCGACCAGCCGGGCGAGCTGGTCGCGGCCATGCTGCCATTCCTGCGCGAGGACGAGCCGGCCCACCAGCTGTCCGCCTGAGGCGTCGGCCGGGTCCGCGCCCGGGCAGGGTGTGCCGGGGACCTCTTCACGTCCGCCGTGGTTCATGGGACATAATGTCCCGGATACCCGAGTGAGAGGCTTGCGCGATGACAGCCACCCGTTCCGCCCGTCCGGCCTGGAGCGACGACGACGTCGAGGCCTTCCGCGATCTTGCGCACTCGTTCCTGGCCAAGGAATGCGCACCGCACGAGGCGCGGTGGGCCGAGCAGCACCACGTCGACCGCGACATCTGGAACAAGGCGGGGGAGTTGGGCCTGCTGTGCCCGTCCATCCCGGAGGAGTACGGCGGCGGGGGCGGCACGTTCGCGCACGAGGCCGTGCTGGCCGAGGAGCAGGTGCGCGCCATGGCGCCGAGCCTCGGCACCGCCGTGCACAGCACGATCGTGGCGCACTACCTGAACTCCTACGGCACGGAGGAGCAGAAGCGGACGTGGTTGCCGCAGCTGGCCTCGGGTGAGCTCGTCGGTGCGGTGGCGATGACCGAGCCGGGCACCGGGTCGGACCTGCAGAGCGTCGCGACCAAGGCCATCCGGCAGGGCGACGAGTACGTCATCGACGGCTCGAAGACCTTCATCTCCAACGGCTCCCAGGCCGAGTTCATCATCGTTGTCGCCAAGACCGACCCCGACAACCGCGCCGCCGGCATCTCGCTGCTCATCGTCGACACCCGCGAGGTCGAGGGCTTCTCCCGCGGGCGGGTGCTGAAGAAGATCGGCCAGCACGGCCAGGACACCGCGGAGATGTTCTTCGACGGCGTCCGGGTGCCGACGTCCAATCTGCTCGGCGGGGTCGAGGGACAGGGGTTCGTCCAGCTGATGCAGCAGCTGCCGCAGGAGCGGCTCGTGCTCGCCGTCGCCGCGATCGCCGCGACGGAGGAGGCCCTGGAGTTGACGCTGAAGTACACCAAGGAGCGGCAGGTGTTCGGTCGTCCGGTGTTCGCCTTCCAGAACACCAAGTTCACGCTGGCCGAGGCGGCGACCAACGCTCGCATCGGACGGGTGTTCCTCGACGACTGCATCGTCAAGCACCTGCGTGGCGAACTGGACGTCGCCACCGCCTCGATGGCGAAGTGGTGGACCACCGACCAGCAGTGCAAGATCACCGACGAGTGCCTGCAGTTCTTCGGTGGCTACGGCTACATGGAGGAGTACCCGATCTCGCGCATGTACACCGACGCCCGCATCCAGAAGATCTACGGCGGGACGAACGAGATCATGAAGGAGATCATCTCCCGGTTCCTCTGAGCGACGGGGCGCGCAGGGGACCGGTGGTTTTGTTCGCGGTCGAGGGCGTCCGGTAGAGTCTGACGTCGGCCCGGGCACGCGCGAAACGGGCCAGCCCATGGGGTATGGGGTAATTGGCAGCCCAACTGATTCTGGTTCAGTTAGTCTAGGTTCGAGTCCTGGTACCCCAGCGCAGTACGAGAAGTTTCTGGGGCCCCGTCGTCTAGTGGCCCAGGACGCCGCCCTCTCAAGGCGGTAGCGCCGGTTCGAATCCGGTCGGGGCTACAACCCACGATCCCCTCGGTGGCCGGGGGGTTCGTCATGTCTGCACGATCGCGAAAAGCCGATAGCGGCGAGGCTCGGGGCGGCCGCACGTGAGCCACCCCTGGTACGTTGAGCACGGAGGCAGGTGCTGACCCCCCCTCGGGCATCAGCTTCCAGGGATTGTTGCCGGTTCGGCCAAGAGCGGACGACAACGGACGGCGACGTCTGCCAGGCCTAGACCCCGCCTGGCGCCCTGACCTTTAGTCAGGTTGACCCCACCAGAGTGTTCTCAGCAATACCGGGTCGGATGGGGTCGACACCTCGCTACGAAGTTGGCGCGTCCATGTCCTCCTCCGAGCAGCTGCATTCCGTCGAAGCGTCGCGGCAGGACCGGCTCAACGATGCCTTTGTCGCTCTCTCCGACTCACTGGTCCAGGGCTTCGATGCCATCGATGTGTTCGACCTACTGGTCAGCACCTGCGTCGACGTGTTGGACGTCGGCTCGGCGGGTGTCCTGCTGTCGGACAGCTGGGGCAGGTTGAAGGTAGCTGCGTCATCGAGTGAGGCCATGGCGGCTCTGGAGCTGCTGGCACTGCAGTCCGAGGAAGGCCCTTGTGTCGAGTCGTTCCACTCGGGCCAGCCGGTGATCGTGAGTGAGCTGAGCCAGACCCATTTCCGTTGGCCGGTCTTCACCGAGGCAGCTCTGAAGGCCGGCTACGTCGCGGTCCAAGCGCTTCCGATGCGTCTGCGCGAGACCAACATCGGCGCGCTCAACCTTTTCCACCGTGTGTCGGGGGCGATGAACGAGGCAGACGTCCGGATAGCGCAGGCTCTGGCCGACGTCGCGACCATCGCCATGCTCAACGATGCGGCCAGCCGCAACTCCGCTGTCGTGGTCGACCAGCTGCAACACGCGCTGGACAGTCGCGTCCAGATCGAGCAAGCGACCGGACGCCTGGTGGAACACACGCACCTCAGGCCCGAGCAGGCATTCGAACGGCTGCGGGCCTACAGCAGATCCCAGCGACAGAAAATCGGCGATGTCGCGGCCCGAATCGTCAGCGGGACACTCCCCGTCGATGACGTGCTACGCGGCGAGCCTGTCCGATTCCCGGTGTGACGGGGGAAGGGCTGCGGCTCGTCCCCGCATCGGGGCCATGACCGCGGCCGCCGCCGGTGTCGACGTACTCGCCTTCACTGAGAGTCGAGCACACGGCCGTCGCAACACGCCGGACGAATCCGCGACCGACCACACCACGCTGTCGCGACAAGGCGGTCACGTCGCGTCCGCTGTGGTCGGGGATGTGGGCGTACCGTGGGCATCGGTTGATTAAGCAGCCAGCCTGGAACCACAGCGAAGCACAGCTCCGCGGTGGAGAGCTCCGCTCGTAACCAGACGTCATGGCGACACCCCATTCGTGGCCCTCGGGCGCCCGCACGCGGTTCCCGGCCACGCCCGCGACATGCCGCTGTTCGGGCGCTCAGACCGCAACAGCGGTCCTGCACATGATCCAGGTTACGGAGCACCAGCCATGAAGGTCCTCGGCGTTGTCCTCGTCGTTGTTGTTGCGATCCTGTTGCTGGGTATGGCGCTGTCCGCTCGGATCGTGAAGCAGTACGAGGAAGGTGTGTTGTTCCGACTCGGCCGCGTCATCGGCGAGCGCAAGCCCGGCTTCCGCCTCATCATCCCGATCGTCGACGTGCTGCACCGGGTGTCGCTGCGCATCGTGACGATGCCGATCCAGTCGCAGGGCATCATCACGCGCGACAACGTCAGCGTCGATGTCTCCGCGGTGGCCTATTTCAAGGTGGTCGACGCGGTGAAGTCGGTCGTCGCGATCGAGAACGTGTATTCCGCGATCGATCAGATCGCGCAGACCACGCTGCGCAAGGTTGTCGGTCAGCACACGTTGGACCAGACGCTCTCGGAAACGGACAAGATCAACCTCGACATCCGGGCCATCCTCGACGTCACCACCGTCGACTGGGGCATCGAGGTGACGTTGGTCGAACTGAAAGACATCCAGCTGCCGGACAGCATGAAGCGGGCGATGGCACGCCAGGCCGAGGCGGAACGCGAGAAGCGCGCCAAGATCATCAACGCCGAGGGTGAGTCGCTGGCCGCGGCTGCGCTGGGCGACGCGTCGGACACGATGATGGCGCACCCGCTGGCGCTGCAGCTGCGCAACCTGCAGAGCCTGGTCGAGATCGGCGTGGACAAGAACACCACCGTGGTGTTTCCCGCACCGCTGATGACCACGATTGCCGAACTCGGGTCCTTCCTGGCCCGCGAGAAGGATGCGCGGCAGCGGCCCCGATCGACATCACCGGTAACGGTGCCTGCGACGAACGGCACGGTCTCCCGATGACGGCCGAAGCATCGCTCGCGGCGCACCGACGGTGTCGGCGCCGACGGTTCGCTCGTCCCTCGACGCGCTGCGATGGGCCGTGCGCATGGCCGACGCCCTGCGACGCCGAGATCGACGCCGTGACGTCCTGGGACTATCCGGCGAGCTACGGCATGGGTGGTGGCGTGCCGGCGGAGTGGGATCTGGCCGCGGACGCAGCCGAGGTTCTGCGTGACGCGCTCACCGCGGCGTTCGGCGAGCACAGTCCGGTCGGTCTGCGTTCGGTCGTGTGCAAGGGCCATCCCGCTCAGGTGCTCGGGGACGCCGCCGACGGTGCCGAGATGCTCGTCGTCGGAAGTCGGGGTCACGGTAGCGAGCGGCGCGTGTTCGGTCCGCTAGCGGTGTCGCCGGAGGAGATCGAACGGCTGCGCGACGCGGCCCAGGCGCCTGGCGTGTACGCGCACTTCCCGTCCCGGGCCGACGAGATCCTCGACCTGGCCGTCGCGATCTCCCGGGCCGACCGCTTCGAACGGGACGACCCGGCGTACGCGCAGGAGATGGCGGAGTGGGTGCGCCGTGATCCCGACGGCCGCGACGGGGTGCCGACATCGGTCATCCCCGCCGTGTCCAGCGACCGGCCGCGGCACACCGACATCCCACTGCGCGACTTCGAAGTGGGCGTCCCGGGCGCCCAGATGATCAACTCCGGTGCCGACGAGCGTCACTGGTCGGCGTCCTGTTCACGGTGGGCGACGGCCCGTTAGCAGCGGTTGCGTGCCGGGAAATCAATGATGCGGTTGATGATCCAGGCCGAGCTCGAGGGTCTCGCGACGTGCGCACTGAGCCAGGCGGTCGACCTGAGTGTCGTTCCGCAGTCAGCTGCGCAGCGTGATGTCCTGGCCCGGATACCCCCAGATGATGGTGCGGATCGGTCAGCAGCCGGAGTCTGCCGCGGCACCGCTCACGGCACGGCGAGCGGTGGGTGACGTCCTCAGGGTCGACAGCGACGACCGAGGTGGTCGCTGACCTTGCCAGTCACCACGCCGGTCCGCAGTGACGACAGTCGGACACTGGCCGACATCACGGGCGCCGCCCAGGACACCGCGGCCGGCGTACTGAGCGCGCTCGCCGTCAGCGATCCGACCGGCCTGTCGGGTGCGGAGGTTCTGTTGCGCCGGGCCCGGTGGGGACCGAACGCCGTGTCGTCCCACCAGGCCCGATTCTGGCCCGTGCTGTGGCATCAGCTGCGATCGCCGTTGCTGGGCTTGTTGCTCTCGGCCGCGCTCGCCTCGTACTTCGTCGGCGAGAAGAGCGACGCGATCATCATCGGGGTGATCGTCGCGTTGTCGGTCGGGCTCGGGTTCGTCAACGAGTACCGGGCCGAGAAGGCCGCCGAAGCGCTGCACGACCAGATCCACCACGACGACGGTCGTCTGCCGCGACGGCACACGGAGCACGGTCGACGTAACGGACCTGGTCCCCGGTGACCTGGTGGACCTGCGACTCGGTGACATCGTGCCGGCGGACGTGCGTCTGCTCTCGGTGGCAGGGCTCGGCTGTGACGAGTCCGTGCTCACCGGTGAGTCCTGCCGGTGGACAAGAACACCGACCCCGTCGCGGCCGGGAACGCGCGTTGGCCGAGCTGACCGACTGCGCGTTGATGGGCACGGTGGTCAGCGCCGGTAGCGGCCGTGGCGTCGTCGTAGTCCACCGGGGCGCGGACCGAATTCGGCAAGATCGCCGCCGGACTGTCCACCCACCAGCTCGACACCGAATTCCAGGTCGGGTTACGGAAGTTCTCGATGCTGCTGGTCTACGTCGCCGGCGCATTGACCACGTCGATCTTCGTGCTCAACGTGGTGCTGCACAAACCGATCATGGACGCCCTGCTGTTCTCCCTGGCGATCGCGGTCGGGATCACGCCGCAGCTGCTGCCCGCAGTCGTGTCCAGCAGCCTGGCCGCAGGGTCGCGGCGGATGAGCAAACGCAAGGTGCTCGTCAAACGCCTGGTCTGCATCGAGGACCTGGGCAACGTCGACGTGCTGTTCACCGACAAGACCGGCACCCTGACCGCCGGGGCGGATCGACTACACCCGCGCTGTTGCAGCCGACGGCACGTCGACCGGCAGCGACGCCGAGGCGGTGCTGCGCTGGGGGCTGATCGCGCACCGAGAACACCGCGTCCGACGGCACGCCGGTCGGCGGGAACCCCCTGGACCGGTGCCCTGTGGAAGGCGCCGGACGTCGCCGCGCAGCTGGCTGTCGCTGGCGGCGTACACGCGGCTGGGAGTGCTGCCCTTCGACCACGACCGCACCATGGTCTCGGTCCTGGTCAGAGACAGCGGACACCAGCTGACCCTGGTCACGAAAGGTGCGCCGGAGACCGTTCTCGACCGGTGTCTCGACGTGCCCGCACGTCGCGCGGGACGCACTTGGCGACGGAGTTCGCGGCCGGAAACCGCGTCGTCGCCGTCGCCACCCGCCCCTTCGGGACCGAACGCGCGCTCACGGCGGCGGACGAGCACGAAGCTGCACCTGATCGGTTTCCTGGTGTTCCTGGACCCGCCGAAGCCCGACGCCGCGCAAGCCCTGCAGCGGCTGGCCGGCCTCGGGATCGCGGTCAAGGTCGATCACCGGGGACAACCCCGCGGTCGCGGTCAAGGTGTGTCACGACCTGGGCCTGACAGACGGCGCTGCGCATGACCGGCACCCGAGGTCGCCGCCCTCGATGACAACGGCCTGGCCGACGCCATTGCCGCAACCGACCGTGTTCGCCCGCGTCAGCCCGGAGGACAAGGCCCGGATCGTGCGCATCCAGCGCACGAGCGGTGGCGGCGTCGCGTTCCTCGGCGACGGTGTCAACGATGCCCTCGCCCTGCACGCGGCCGACGTCGGCATCTCGGTCGACTCCGCCACCGACGTCGCGAAGGACGCCGCCGACGTCATCCTGCTCGAGAAGGACCTCGACGTGCTCGCCGACGGCGTCACCGAAGGGCGCCGCATCTTCGCCAACACCATCAAGTACGTGCTGATGGGGACGTCGAGCAATTTCGGGAACATGTTCTCCGCCGCCGGGGCGTCGCTATTCCTGTCGTTCCTGCCGATGCTGCCGTCACAGATCCTGCTGAACAACCTGCTCTACGACAGCAGCCAACTCGCGATCCCGACCGACCACGTCGACGAGGAACAGCTGCGACAGCCCTCGCACTGGGACATCGCGTTCATCCGCCGTTTCATGATCTTCTTCGGCCCGCTCAGCTCGGTGTTCGACTTCGTCACGTTCGGCGTGATGCTGTGGATCTTCCACGCCGGTGCGGCGGAGTTCCGTTCGGGCTGGTTCGTCGAGTCCCTCGCGACCCAGACGCTGGTGATCTTCGCGATCCGCACGCGCCGCATCCCCTTCTTCCGCAGCCATCCCAGCCTGCCGCTGGTCCTGGCGGCGGTCGGCGTCGTGATCGTGGGTTCGGTCCTGCCGGCGACGCCGTTGGCACACACGCTCGGCTTCAGCCCGCTGCCCGCCGCGTTCTTCGCGGCGCTGGTGGGAATGGTCATCGGCTATCTCGTCTCTCATCGAGGTCGGGCAAGCGCCTCTTCTACCGCGCCGCCTCGACGCCACCGCCGGCCGCGACGTCGCTACGACGCGGTCCGCCGTCCTGCGCCGCCGCGCGGCCCGCTTCAGCACCAGTTCACGCGATCCCACGGAGCGGCACGTGCCATGACCCGTTCCGACAACGCGCACGACGCCGACGATCCTGGACGACGGTCGCACGGCCCAGCCCGACGACCCCACGACCACCCAGCGAGCTGGACGTTGCTGGACGCCTACTGGCGGGCCGCGAACTACCTGTCGGTCGGGCAGATCTACCTGCTCGACAATCCGTTGTTGCGCGAGCCGCTGCAGGCCGAGCACGTCAAGCCGCGCCTGCTCGGGCACTGGGGCACCACCCCGGGGTTGAACCTGCTGTACGCGCATATGAACCGCGTGATCAACGAGCGCGATCTCGACGTGCTGTACGTGACAGGTCCGGGCCACGGTGGGCCCGGGCTCGTGGCGCAACGCCTACCTCGAGGGCACCTACAGCGAGGTCTACTCCGCGATCGGCCAGGACGAGGCCGGTATGCGGGCGCTCTTCCGCCAGTTCTCCTTCCCCGGCGGGATCCCCAGCCACGTCGCCCCGGAGACGCCCGGCTCCATCCATGAAGGCGGTGAGCTCGGCTACGCCCTCGTCCACGCCTACGGGGCGGTGTTCGACAACCCCGACCTGCTGGCGTTGTGCGTCATCGGCGACGGGGAAGCCGAGACCGGGCCGCTCGCCGCGAGTTGGCACTCCACCAAGTTCCTCAACCCGGCCCGCGACGGCGCCGTGCTGCCGGTGCTGCACCTCAACGGCTACAAGATCGCCAATCCGACGGTGCTGGCGCGCATCCCCGAGGCCGAGCTCGCTGAACTGCTGCGCGGCTACGGTCACGACCCGCACTTCGTCAGCGGCGACGACCCGGCCGCGGTGCATCGAGCACCTCGCCGCGACCCTGGACACAGGTGCTGGACGACATCGCCGCGCATCCAGCACGACGCCCGTACCAACCGGAACATCGAACGGCCGGCCTGGCCGATGATCGTGCTGCGCACGCCCAAGGGCTGGACCGGGCCCAAGATCGTCGACGGGCTCCCGGTCGAGGGAACCTGGCGCGCCCACCAGGTGCCGCTGGCCGAGACCCGCACCAACGCCGAGCACCGCGCCCAGCTCGAGGAGTGGCTGCGCAGCTACCGGCCCGAGGAACTGTTCGACGCGACCGGCCGGCTGATCCCCGAACTGCAGGCGCTGGCCCCGGCCGGTTCCCGCCGGATGAGCGCGAACCCCCACGCCAACGGTGGACTGCTGCTCCGGGACCTGGTCATGCCCGACTTCCGGGACTACGCCGTCCCGGTCGAGCACCCGGCGACCGGCAGTGCAGCGAAGCGACCCGGGTGCTCGGGACCTTCCTGCGCGATGTCATCGCGCGTAACCCCGACACGTTCCGACTGATGGGCCCGGACGAGACCGTCTCGAACAGGCTCACCCCGGTCTTCGAGCAGACCGACCGCGCCTGGGACGCGCGAACGGCTGCCCGGCGACGACCACCTCGCCCCCGACGGCCGGGTCATGGAAGTGCTGTCCGAGCACCTGTGCCAGGGCTGGCTCGAGGGCTACCTGCTCACGGGGCGGCACGGCCTGTTCAACTGCTACGAAGCCTTCATCCACATCGTCGACTCCATGTTCAACCAGCACGCCAAGTGGCTCAAGACCACCCGCGCACATTCCCTGGCGGGCGCCGATCGCATCGCTGAACTACCTGTTGTCCTCGCACGTCTGGCGCCAGGACAACAACGGCTTCTCCCACCAGGACCCCGGCTTCATCGACCACGTCATCAACAAGAAGTCCGAGATCGTCCGCGTCTACCTGCCCCCGGACGCCAACACGCTGCTGTCGGTGGCCGATCACTGTCTGCGCAGCCGCAACTACGTCAACCTCATCATCGCCGGCAAGCAGCCCGCGCTGACCTACCTGAGCATCGACGAGGCCATCGCGCACTGCACCCGCGGACTCGGCATCTGGCCGTGGGCCGGCACCGACGGCGACGACGGCGACCAGGACCCGACGTCGTGCTCGCCTGCGCCGGCGACATCCCCACCCTCGAGACGCTCGCAGCCGCGGACCTGCTCCGCACGCACCTGCCGGAGCTGAAGGTCCGGGTCATCAACGTCGTGGACCTCATGCGCCTGGAACCGGACACCGAGCACCCGCACGGGCTGTCCGACCGCGACTTCGACGCCCTGTTCACGCCCGACAAGCCGGTCATCTTCGCCTTCCACGGTTACCCGTCGGTCATCCATCGCCTCACCTACCGGCGCCACAACCACGGCAACCTGCACGTACGCGGCTACAAGGAAGAGGGCACGACCACCACCCCGTTCGACATGGTCATGCTCAACGACCTCGACCGCTTCCATCTGGTCATGGACGTCATCGACCGCGTCCCGTCCCTGGGCAGTCGCGCCGCGACCCTGCGCCAGCAGATGTCAGATGCCCGGTTGTCCGCCCGCGCCTACACCCGCGAACACGGCGACGACGACCCGGCGATCTCCGGATGGACCTGGCCGACGGACCCGCGGGGGGAGTAGTGGGTGCGGGTGCTCGTGGTCAATGCCGGCTCCTCCAGCCTGAAGCTGCGCCTGCTCGATGACGTCGACGTCCTCGAACAGAGTGCCGACCTGCCCGCCGGACCGTCCGGCGTCGACACCACCGAACTCGAGCACGCCATCGCGTCTACTGGACGCGTCCCGATGCCGTCGGTCACCGCGTCGTCCACGGCGGCAGCGACTTCACCGGCCCGGTGGTCGTCGACACCGCGGTGCGGCAACGGCTGGCCGGCCTCGATCGATCTCGCGCCGCTCCACCAGCCCAAGTCCCTGGCCGCGCTCGACGCCGTCACCGCCGTCCTGCCCGCGGTTCCCGCGTCGCCTGCTTCGACACCGCCTTCCACGCCACCATGCCGGCGGCGGCGACGACGTACGCGATCCCGCGCGAGTGGCGGGAGAAGTACCGCATCCGCCGCTACGGATTCCATGGCCTGTCCCACGCGTACTGCTCCCGCCGGGCCGCTGAACTGAGTGGGCCGGCCACTGCGTGGACTGCGCATCGTCACGTGCCATCTCGGGGCGGGTGCGTCCCTCGCGGCCGTCGTGGACGGACGCAGCGTCGACACCACCATGGGATTCACGCCGCTCGAGGGCCTGGTGATGGCGACCCGGTCCGGCAGCGTCGACCGCGGCCTCCTGCTCTGGCTCGAGGAGCACGAACACCTCTCCCCGCACGAGATCGCCACAACGCTGGAACAGCGCTCCGGCCTGCTCGCCCTGGCCGGCACGTCCGACATGCGCGAGGTCGAAGAGGCCGCAGGATGCGACGAGCCGGACGCGCAGCTCGCCCTGGACGTCTACACCCCGCGCAGGCCGGATCGTCGGGGAGAAGGCCGGCGAGACCGGCCAGGTCGAACACCCGGCGCACCTGGGGGGTGACGCCCGCGATCAGGAGCCGGTGCCCACTGTCCGACTGGGACGCAATAGCCCCGACGAGGATGCCCAGCCCGGCCATGTCGATGAAGTTGACAGCGTCGAGCACGATCCGGATGTCTCCGCCGCAGGCACGCTGCAGGGCGGCGACCGCGGTGGCCAGGTTCGGCGCGCACGCGGCGTCGAAGGCGCCCTCCACGCTGATCTGGCGGCTGTCGTAATCGACGTGGAGATCGAAGTACAGGCCGGAACTCAAGGCGTTGGTCATGATGCCGGACTCTCATCGCAGCCCGGAACGGTCGCCGGCGCGTCGAATACAGGATGGCGGGTCTCGTCCCGGGCCCTCGACGACGCGTTCGTCATGGTGCGGGCCTCGACGTCGGCAAGCGTCTGCACCGCGTGAGCGGCGCGCCGGACGTTCTGCTCGGTTGCAGTCGCGGCGGTGGCGGCGGTCGACGCGGCCAGCGATGCGGCGGTGGCGACCGCTTCGGCGACGATCGTTGCCACGACATCGGCCCTACGCCGGACGGCGGAGGCTGCTTCGGCGGCCGCGCGGGCGATGTCCTGAGCCGCCAGGGTGCCGGCGATTCCGCGAGCGATGCGGGCGTCCTCTGCCGCGCGCGCCACCGTGGCGGCCGCGGCGATCACCGAGTCGTGCGCCCTCGTTGCCGCCGTGACGGTCGCCGCGTGAGCCTCGGCGGCCAGGTGTGCTTCGGCGGCGGCGGCGATGGCCGTGGCCTCGGCGAGAATGATCGCTGCCGCTTGGGCGGGCGCTGCCGGTCGCGGGTCGGCGCTCGGCAGCTCGCTGTCGCGAAGCCTGGCTCCGGCCAGGTCGTCGAGCGCGGACCCGAGGATCGCCGTGCAGCTGATCTCGTAGTTCCGCGCGAAGAGTCGTGCGCCGATGGCAACCTGCAACGCATTGGCCGCCGAGAAATCAGTCGATGCGCTCGACTCGATGCTGACGTAGAAGTGCGCCTGTGCCGTGGCCATGCTCAATTCCGCGAGCTGGCCGATCCGGACGCTGGTCTGTTCAGACTCAGCGCCACGTCGACCTGCTCGCGGGCCTGCGCTTCGTTGTGCGGTTCGAGACGGGTCATGGGCTTCCTTGGGCCCGTCGAGCACGTGGCGTGCTCGACGTGCCATGGGCCCGAGGCTCCGCGGCGGGATGGATCCCGTCCGGTTTGGGGGGTCAGCGAGTCTCAGGGTCTGTAGGAGCCACGCTACGCCTTAACTTCGCGTAAAGCGGGCCTGATGAATATTCACCGAAAGTAATCGCACGGGAGGAGATCGCCTCGGCAACGACGCGAGACAGCAGTTGTTTACACACTAAATTTACAGTGGCAACTTCTGGTGTAAGCGTCCGGAGTGCCGGGTAGCCCACGAACGACGTCGGCCGGCGAATCACCCGCTCGGCCCCTTGCGTCGGCCACCCCGGCCGACGCCCGACGAAAGGAGCGTCTTGTGACGCAGCAGTTCCAGAACGTGATCGGGCACAACGCGATCGACAGCGAGGGCGAGAAGATCGGCAAGATCGGCCAGCTGTACCTCGACGACCACACCGACCAGCCGCAGTGGGTGACCGTGTCCACCGGCCTGTTCGGCACCAAGGAGTCGTTCGCCCCGGTGTACGGCTCGAGCGTCGAGGGCGAGGACCTGCGGCTCTCGGTCACCAAGGACCTCGTCAAGGACGCGCCCAAGATGGACACCGACGGGCACCTCAGCGACGACGAGGTCGCCGAGCTCTACCACTACTACGCCGGCCACACCGGCCCCGACACGTCCGCCGAAACGGCAGGCGTCGGCGGGCAGGACCACGATCGGGGCGGCGTCGCCGACCAGGCCGACACCCACGGTGAGGTCGGCGGACCGGGCCAGGACACGTCCGGTCGGAACACCGACGACGCCATGACCCGCTCCGAGGAGCGCGTGCACGTCGGCACCGAGAACGTCGAGACCGGGCGCGCGCGCCTGCGCAAGTACATCGTCACCGAGAACGTGACCCAGACCGTTCCGGTGACGCACGAGGAGGTACGCGTCGAGCGTGAGCCCATCACCGACGCCAACGTCGGGTCGGCCACGGACGGCCCGGCCATCTCCGAGGAGGAGCACGAGGTCACGCTGCACGCCGAGCGTCCGGTCGTGGAGAAGGAGACCGTCCCGGTCGAGCGCGTGCGACTGGGTACCGAGCAGGTCACCGAGCAGCACGAGGTGAACGAGAGCGTGCGCAAGGAGCAGATCGAGACCGAGGGCGCCGACCGCCAGGCGTAGCCGAACGTGACCGGGGCCGACCGTTGGTCGACCCCGGTCTCGTGCTGTCCGGGCCCCGGTGCGGACGCGCGCGGCAGGATGGTCCTATGGCTGACAACTTGAACGGAACGGTCGCACTGGTCACCGGCGCGAGCAGCGGCATCGGCGAGGCGAGCGCTCTCGAACTGGCCCGCCACGGCGCGCGGATCGCCCTCGCGGCGCGACGTCGCGACCGGCTCACCGATCTCGCCGCCCGTATCGCCGACGCCGGAAGCGAGGCGCTGGTGCTGGAAACCGACGTGACGGTCGAAGACGACGCGCGTTCCGCGGTCGCGGCGACGGTCGAGCACTTCGGCCGACTGGACACCGTCGTCGCCAACGCCGGCATCATGCTGCTCGGCCCGATCGAGGACGCTCCGGTGCAGGAGTGGGAGCAGATGATCGACCTCAACCTGAAGGGCCTGCTCTACACCTCGCACGCGGCGTTGCCGCATCTGCTCGCGGCGGCGACGCAGGCTCCTCGACACGTGGCCGACCTCGTCCTGATCAGTAGCGTGGCCGGGCGGGTCGCCCGCAACGGCAGCGGCGTCTACAACCTCACCAAGCACGGTGTGGGCGCGTTCGGGGAGTCGCTGCGGCAGGAGGTCACGAAGCGGCACGTCCGGGTGTCGCTCATCGAGCCCGGCGCCGTCGCGACCGAGTTGTCGAGCCACGTCCGCGAGGAGGTCAGACAGGCGTCCATGTCCCGCTTCGCCGACGTCGAGCGCATGGAGGCGGAGGACATCGCCGACGCCGTGGGCTACATCGTCACCAGACCCCGCCGCGTCGCCGTCAACGAGATGCTCATCCGTCCGACCGAGCAAGAGGGCTAGCCGCGTCGACGAGGCCGGGACCGACCCTAGGGCCGACCCCGGCCTCGTGCTGTCAACGCGATCTCGCCGCGTTTCACGCGACGCTGCTGCGCACGGTCGGCGGTGCCGGTGCTGTCGCCTTCGTTGTCGCGCTGCTCGCGTCGGGGCTGGCCTCGTCAGGCGTCGGCACCTTGGCCGGCGAGGTGATCATGGACGGGTTCCTGCATCGGCGGATTCCTCGCTCGGCACGGCGGCTCGGCACTCTCGCCCCGGCGGTGATCGTGCTGTCCTGTGGGTTACCGGCTACGACAGCGCTCATCGGATCTCAGGTCGCGCTCGGGCTCGGAGCCGTGTCGGTCGCCACCGGCGTGCCGGGACGGCCTGAGCGCCAGGACCAGGCCGCCGGCGCAGACCACGGCGCCCGGGATCGCCATAGCGTGCGGTTGCTGGCCGAGCAGCAGCCACGCCCACACGGCCGTCGTGGGCGGCGTCAGGTACAGCAGGGTGCTCGCGCGAGTGGCCCCGGACCGACGGACGATGAACAGGTAGCTGCCGTACCCGCCGATGCTGGCCAGGGCGACCAGCCAGGCGATCGCCAGCCAGAACGACGGACGGGCGGGTGGCGCGAGGTGGCCGTCGGCAGCGGCGGCCGCGGAGAACACTACGGCCGCGACGCCGGTCTGCAGGGCGAGCCCGGTGAGCAGCGACTGCGGGGGCATCCACCGCCGCTGCAGCAGCGTGCCGCCCGTGAGGGCGATCAGGGCGCCGACCGGGAGCAAATAGGCCTCCGGTGCCGCCGTCCCGGCATCGAGATCGCCGCTCACCACGATGGCGACCCCGACGGCACCGATCACGAGTCCGAGCTGCTGCCGTCGATCGGTGCGTTCGGCCAGGACGCGGCCGGCCAGCGCGGCCACGAGCAGCGGCTGCAACGCGGCGATCAGTGCCGACGTGCCGGCTGGTACGCCCGCGCCCGCCGCGGCGAACACCCCACCGAGGTAGAGCACCTGCACGAGCAGGCCCAGCACGGCCTGCCGCGCGAGGTCGACCGGCCGCACCCGCTCGGCGCGGACGAGGGCCCACCCACCGAGCACCGTCGCCGACACGATGGTGCGCCAGGCGAGAACCGTCTCGACCGGCGCCGCCCGCGTCCCGAGCGTGGCGCCGATGAACCCGGACGACCAGCACACGACGAGCACGACTGCGGCGACGATGTCCACCCGCGAGGTCTTCATGCTTCGAGGTAACCATACCGGTGGGTATACTCGCAGTGGACCCGAGACGAGGAGATCGCCGTGACCGACGTCCTGACCGAACCGCCCGGGCTCACGCCTGCAGGTGAGCGCATCGCGGTGGCCGCGGCCGAGCTGTTCTACGCCCACGGTGTTCGCGCCGTCGGGGTGGACGCGATCGCCGAGGCCGCCGGGACGACGAAGAAGACCCTCTACGACCGTTTCGGCTCCAAGGACGCGCTGGTCGCGCTGTGCCTCGTGCGGCGCGCCCGGGACTGGCAGGCGTTCCTCGCCGAGGAACTCGAGCACCACACCGAACCGCGCAGGCGGGTGCTCGCCGTCTTCGATGCGGTGCAACGGTGGACGGCCGGGTCAGAGCGCGGGTGCGCGTTCGTCAACGTCTACGCCGAGGTCGGGGGGACCGATCA
This sequence comes from uncultured Actinomycetota bacterium, assembly GCA_963787985.1. Taxonomy (GTDB): domain Bacteria; phylum Actinomycetota; class Actinomycetes; order Mycobacteriales; family Jatrophihabitantaceae; genus Jatrophihabitans. Next base: position 1,712,570 of record CAWBEL010000004.1, read on the forward strand.
CCCGGCCGTGCCGATCATCCGGGCCGAGAAGTCCTGGATGCGCGACCGGTTCACCGCGCTGATCGCCGACGCCGGTGTCGAGGCCGCGGAGCGCGTCGCGCGCGCCGTCCACCTGCTCTACGAGGGCGCGCTCGTCACCGCTACCGCCGGAAACGATGCGCGGGCCATCGGGGACGCCAAGGACGCCGCCGCCGAACTGCTCGACCTGGCGGCCGCGGCCTCGGACTGATGGGCGGCCTTGGCGGCCTCGGCGCCATCGGTGGCCTCGGTGGCCTTGTCGCATCGCGTCGGCATACTGCGCCGCATGGAAATTACGGCGTTAGGTCGCGTGGACGAGGCACTGCGGGCCAGCTGGGACCGTGCGACGTGCGACCCGGTGGACCTGCCGATCTGGCATCCGCAGAACCCGGCACGCGGGCAGTGCGGTGTCACAGCCCTCGTGCTGCAGGACCTGCTGGGCGGCGACCTCGTCCTGGCCGAGGTGCAGCACCACGACGGCACCCGGCAGGGTGTCCACTACTGGAATCGGCTCGGGGTCGTCGAGGTCGACCTGACACGCGAGCAGTTCACCGACGGCGAGCGGATCGGGTGCGGACAGATCGTGCCGAGGCCCGCGGGTAGCCCTCGACGCTGTCGCGAGCAGTACGACATCCTGCGGGCGCGCGTCGTCGAGCACCTCAACAGCTCCCCACGGCGCTAACCCGGACGCCCCCGCGGACCGCGTCCGTTCAGACTCGGGAGGGTGAGCAGATGGCAGGCCTGCGTCCGTACGTCGCGGCGATGAACTGACGGGTCACGCCAGAGGCAGGCGCCCCGCCTGAGCCGGTCAGGCGCGGGTGTGGACGGCGTGCTCGTTGTGGCCGAGGCAGAAGTGCCCGCCGCACTCCGAGCACAAGGTTCGCGCGGCGAAGTTGCACTTCACCATCTCGCAGGTGCCGAAATCGGCGGTCGGGCCGTACTTCGGCGCTGGGTAGGTCGGCGATCGTCGTGGAGCAGGCACCTCACCCATTCTCCGCGTCTTGGCCGCGAACGTCTAATGCAGCTACCGCAGGCCCCGTCTTCCGGCGCACCGGGCCGGTGGCAGCAGTGCCGACGGCCGTTACCGCTTCGACACTTTGAAGGTTGTGGAAGTGACTCTGCGCCGGGCGAACGCCGCCGCAGGCTGGTGCGACGTTCCTCGACGAAGGGTTCCTCGTGGCCAGGTCACACCAGGGCAGAGCATGGCGATTCGCCACCGCAGCGATCGGCGTCGCGGCACTCGCCGCCGCGTGCAGCAGCTCGCCGAGCGGCAAGCCGAAGTCGAGCGCACCCCCGAGCGTCGGGGCGAACAAGGGGGCCGTGAGCGCGTCGTACAACGCCGCGAACTCGGGGACGGTGAACTCCTCGACGCACACGGGTGGGACGGTGAAGTACTCGCTGTCGAGCGCTCCGGACTCCTTCGACCCGGGCAACACCTATTACGCGTTCGTGTGGGATGCCTCGCGGCTGTGGGCGCGGGCGTTGACGACGTTCAAGCCGTTGCCGGGCAAGGCGGGTCTGGTGTTGGTGCCGGATCTGGCGACGTCGCTGGGCAAGGTGTCCGACGGCGGTAAGACGTGGACGTACACGTTGCGTTCGGGGTTGAAGTTCAGTGATGGCACGCCGATCACGTCGGCTGATGTGAAGTACGCGATCGAGCGGTCGAACTTCTCGCCGGATGTGTTGTCGAACGGTCCGACGTATTTCAAGGCCACGTTGGTGGACAACCCGGGTAAGGGTTACCAGGGTCCGTACAAGGACAAGACGGGCAGCTTGAACTCGATCGTGACGCCGAATGCGACGACTGTCGTGTTCCATTTGAAGAAGCCGTTCGCGGACTTCGACTACTTGACGTCGAACCCGCAGACCGCTCCGGTGCCGAAGGCGAAGGACACGGGTGCTGACTATGTGAAGCACATCGTGAGTTCGGGCTCGTATGAGTTCAAGTCCTATGACCCGAACAAGGGTGCGGTGCTGGTGAAGAACCCGAACTGGTCGGCGTCGACGGACTCGATTCGTAAGCAGTACCCGAACGAGATCGACATTGCGTTCAACCAGAACCAGGACGGGATCGACAACGACCTGATCGCGGGCAACATCACCGGTGACATCGCTGGTGCCGGTGTCGCGGCGGCGTCGCAGGCCAAGATCGTGACCGACCCGACGAAGAAGGCCAACGCCGACGACGCCCTGTCCGGTGCGCTCGCCTACGTCGCGATCTCGACGAACGTCAAACCCTTCACCAACCTGGATTGCCGCAAGGCGATCGAGTACGGCGTCGACAAGGTGGGGGTGCAGAACTCGCTCGGTGGCCCGCTGCGTGGTCAGATCGCCTCGACGGTGCTGCCGCCCAACGTCATCGGCTACACGAAGTTCAACCAGTACCCGACCGCCGACAATGCCGGCGACGTGACCAAGGCCAAGGCCGAGCTCACCAAGTGCGGCAAGCCGAACGGCTTCAGCATCAACATGTCCGCCCGTGGTGACCGGCCGAACGAGGTCGCGGCGGCGGTGTCGATCCAGGCGTCGCTGAAGAAGATCGGCGTCAACGTCACGATCCAGAAGTATCCCTCGGGCAAGTACTTCTCCGACTACGCCGGCGCCCCGGCCTTCGTGCACGCGCACAACCTGGGCCTGCTCATGATGGCGTGGGGATCGGACTGGCCGACCGGCTACGGCTTCCTGGATCAGATGTCGGTGGGTGACACGATCAAGGCCTCGGGCAACAGCAACCTGTCCGAACTGAACGATCCCAAGGTCAACACGATCGTCAACACCGCGATCCAGAACATCAACTCCGCGCAGCGGGTCACGGCCTGGGGTCAGGCCGACAAGCAGATCATGGCCGATGCCGCCATCGTCCCGCTCGTCTATCGCCTGGACGTCCTCTACCGCCCTTCTGCCGCCACCAACGTGACCGTGACCCCGGCCTACGGCATGTACGACTACCTGAACATCGGAACCAAGTAGGACACTCGGAGCGTGCGCCACGACCGCCTGACCGTACGACGGTCAGTGGTGTGCGCTGCCGTAGTGGCGGGCCTGGCGGCGATCCTGGTGGGGTGTACCGGGACGGCCGGGTCGACACATAGCGCGGCGTCGCACACGTCGCCCTCGTCCGTGCACAGCCCGGTTCACGGCTCCTGTCCCGCGTCACCGATCGTCTCGACGTCGGCAGGCCCTGAGGTCCGCGGCACCGGCCACGGGGCGTCGTTGTTCGGGTTGATCATGGTTACGACGCCGCTGCCGATCCGGGCGGGCGAGGACGTCAAGATCGTGTGGCGGATGACCGGGCAGGGCTCGCTGCGCCTGGGGGTCACCAGTCCCACCGGGCGCGCCGTGCACCCGACCTGGGGCCCCGAGCTGCACTCCGGCAGCAACTACGACCGGCCGGGCGAGGAGTGGGGCGCCGGGTACCGGTTCGCGCAGCCGGGCTGCTGGCGGCTCGAGACGGTCCGGACGCGCGGCTCGGCCGACGTCTGGCTGCGCGTCGCCGCCGGCTGAGCATTTCGAGATTTGTCGAATTCGGCCACAGTCGAACGCCGGGCCGCGTTGGTAGGACGTGCGATCCTGGGTCACCCGAGGCGTGAACGGATCGAGCCAGCGCGGGGAGGGAATGCGATGACAGCGGCGACGGCGGCAGCCCGCGACCACGGGCTCGTGCTCGGCGACGTGGACGACATCGTCGTCTCGGCGGTCCGTGCCCCGGCGCTGTCGGTCCTGCAGTGGCTCGTCGCGGCGGGCGCACCACGGGCGGCACACACGGCGTTCGCCTCGGGCGTCGCGCTGGCCACCGCCCCCGGGTCGACACGCGTCATCGCGGCGTTGGGCACGCCCGGGCTCCCGCAGATCCCCGAATACCTCATACCGGTGCCGCCCACCCACGACTCGACGGTGCAGGACACGGTGGAGGCCGTCCGGGACGCGCCCGCCGACGACCTGGCGGCCGAGGTGTCGGCCTGGCCGGCCCCGCTACCGACCGAGTGGCGTGCCGCCGTCGACAATCCGGCCGGCTGGCGCGATGCCTATGCCCGCGCCGTCGAGACCGCATGGGCGTTCGGCCGTCGGCACTGGCAGGGGGGTCGCCACCCCATCGACCGGGAGCTCGCCCGCATCGGAACCGCGGTCGTCACGGGCACGGTGCCCGCGCTGCTGAACTCGCTGCACCCCCGACTGCGCTTCCGCGACGGGGTCCTGCGCTTCCGGCACACTTGCCCGACGCACCATCCCGCTGGGAGACCGCCGGCTCGTTCTCGTGCCGGTGCTCGCCGCGCCGCACCGGGTGATCGTGAGCTTCGAGCGCAGTGACGTGGCCTACGTCGCCTATCCCGTGCTCGGCCAGGGGCGCATCAGGCGTGACGGCGAGGACCGGCTCGAGCTGGTCGTCGGTGCCCTGCGATCGGCGGCGTTGCGTCGCCTGGAGCAACCGCTCACCATGCAGACGCTGGCAGCGGAGATCCAGTGCGCGGCCAGCACCGCCACCTACCACTGCGACCTGCTGGAATCGGCCGGTCTGGTGATCCGTGACCGCCGCGGGGCCGCCGTCTGGGTGATGCGCACGCGCGCCGGTGACGCGTTGGTGGACCTGCTGTCCTGAGGCGGCGCCGGGTCAGCGATCGATGCGCATGACGGCGCGCTCGGCGTCGGTCTCGCGGAGCTCGACGACCTGCAGCGACGACTGGGGCGCGGTGTCGATGAGGCGCTCCACCTGCTCGGCCTGCGTCCGGCCGGCGACCTGCAGCACCAGGCTCCCGCCCGGGGCGAGGTGCTCGGCGGCGACCTGCAGGCAGCCGCGGACGATGTCGAGCCCGTCCGCCCCGCCGTCGATGGCGAGCACGGGGTCGTCCGGCCACCGCTCGACGTCCCGGCTCGGCAGGTAGGGCGGGTCGGCGACGATGACCGCGAACGTCTCGTCGGCCCGAACGGCGGACTGCAACGGCGCGACGCGGATCTCGACCCGATCGGAACGTCCCGCCCGTTCGGCGTTGGCGGCGGCGTACCCGGCTGCGACCGGATCCAGTTCGACCTGCACGAGATCGCAGTCGGCCAGCACCGCAGCGGCGAGCCCGATGTGCCCGGCGCCGGCGCACAACTCGAGCAGCCGGCCGGCGGACCGGTCGCGGGCGAGCTCGGCCGCCCACTCGCTCTGGGCCAGGGTCCACAGGCGAGGGGTGATGACACGCTCGTCGTACTCGACCGTGAGGGGGCCGAACTCGCAGCTGATCGGGGTGCCGGTCGGCATCCGTTCTCCTGACGTCGGTGACGAGCGCCCTGCCCGCATCCGCCTCGTACCCGCCGCGGACGCGTTTCGATCGTGTTTCGGGTCGCGGCACAGCGGGGTAGAACCCGGGAGTCGAAACTACGGCCGAGCCCGCCGATCCGTGTTGCTGCGGAGCGGCCGGCGTTGTGACCTACGTGGAACGAGATTCGATGCGACTGCCCGCCTCGCGCGGCCCTGTCAGCGCGGCCGTCATCGCCGCCCTGCGTGACGACGATCTCACCCGGCTGCCTCGCGCGAGTCGGCTGCCGACGCCGCCCGACCCGGTGGGCGACGAGGACCTCCAGCTCAGCTTCTGGGTCTGTTACGAGCTGCACTACCGCGGCTTCGACGGCGTGGCCGACAGCTGGGAGTGGGAACCCGAGCTGATCCGCGTACGGCGCGCCCTCGAGGACCAGCTGCTGGCGGCCCTGCAGCGTGACGTCCCGCTGTCGATAGACGACCGGCCGGTCCCGGCGCAGCTGTGGGCGCTGGTCGACGGCGATGACGGCCCGTCACTGTCGCGCTACATGCAACGCGGCGCCGACCTCGATCGCTACCGCGAGTTCGCCATACATCGCTCCGTGTACCAGCTCAAGGAAGCCGATCCGCACACCTGGGCCATCCCGCGCCTGAGCGGGCGGACCAAGGCGGCGCTCGTCGAGATCCAGTACGACGAGTACGGCGACGGGCGCGTCGAGCAGATGCACGCCGAGCTGTTCCGGGTCCTGCTGCACGGCCTGGATCTCGACAACAGCCACGGCGCGTACGTGGACGCCGTCCCCGGCATCACGCTGGCCATCGGCAACGTCATGTCGCTGTTCGGGCTGCGCCGCGAGCTGCGGGGCGCCCTCGTCGGGCATCTGGCGGCCTACGAGATGACCTCGTCGGCGCCGTGCCGCCGCTACGCGGCCGGCTTGCGACGGCTCGGGGTCGACGACGACGTCTGCGCGTTCTACGACGTCCACGTCACCGCCGATGCGCTGCACGAGCAGCTGGCGGCCCACGACCTGTGCGGCACGCTGGCCGAGGACGAGCCCCAGCTCGCCGACCAGATCCTCTTCGGTGCGGCCGCCTGCCTCTACATCGACGGACGGTTCGCCGAGTACGTCCTGGACCGCTGGTCACGTGACGAGTCCTCGTTGCTCGCGGCGCCGCTTGCGCCGGTCACCGTCCTGCTCGGGGCGGACACCGAACCCCGTCGGCTCGGTGCCGCCAGCTAGCGTCCGCCGCAGGCCGTGATCCCGGCCGTCCGGGCGGGTAGCGAGATGTGGAGAGAACACAGCAGGGAGGCGCCATGCCAGCGAAGAAGTCACCCGGCCCGTCCGTGAAGGACAAGAAGGTCTACGAGAAGGTGCGCGACTCGGGTGCGTCGAAGTCCAAGGCGGCCCGGATCGCCAACTCGGCGGCCAACAGCGGCCGGTCGACGATCGGCAAGCGCGGCGGGAAGTCGCCGGCCTACGAGGACTGGAAGCGCGAGGATCTCGAGAAGCAGGCCAAGAAGGTCGGCATCAAAGGGCGGTCGAAGATGAAGAAGAAGGAACTCGTCAAAGCCCTGCGCGACTCCTGACCAAACACCCCCTGCGAGTGAGGAACTCCGTGGCGATCAGACAACAACTCGACCGTGCCGTTGCCGCGATCGAGGACAGCACCGCCCTCGACGGCATCGGCGCCCGCCTCGCCGCGCTCGTCGGCAAGGTCGTGCGACCGGGGGCGGTGGAGGACACCCTCAGCGGCACGCAGGTGGGCCACCCGGCGCACCCGTCGCTGGTCGTCGTCCCGCTGGGCGCGTGGGTGTCTGCGACGGTGCTGGACGCGGCGGGGGAGAGGGACGCGTCCCGCCGCATGGTCGGCTTCGGGCTGCTCGCCTCCGGACCGGCCGTGGCGACCGGGCTCTCGGACTGGGCCAACACCATGGGCGCCGAGCGCCGGGTGGGGCTGGTGCACGCTGCCTGCAACGACGTCGCCATCGGGCTGTACGCCGGCAGCTGGTTCGCGCGCCGGTCCGGACGCAACACGCGTCGGTGTCGCGCTCTCCGGGGCGGGGCTCGCGCTGCTCAGCGTTGCCGGTTGGCTGGGCGGCCACCTCGCCTACGCGCAGGGCGTGGGCGTCGACACGACCGCCTTCCAGAGCTACCCGGACGACTGGGTCGACGCCATCGGGGACGACGAGGTGCGCGACGGCGAGCTGACGCACGCCGAGGTCGCCGGCGTGCCTGTGCTGTTCACCCGCCGGCACGGCTCGCTCGTCGCCATGGCCGACCGCTGCACCCACCGTGGGGCCCCGCTGCACGAGGGCGAGGTCCGCGACGGCTGCGTGGTCTGCCCGTGGCACGCGAGCGCCTTCGACCTGGACACCGGAGACGTCGCGAGCGGGCCCGCGGTGCGCCCGCAGCCGATGCTGCAGACGCGCGTGCAGAACGGCCGCGTGCACGTCCGCCGTGACGAGGAACGCACCCTGCGTACCAACCCGGCCGGCCGCTGATCGACCCGCGGTCCCGCCTGACGGGACACTGTCGGCATGCCCGAGAACCCGGTGCCGCGTCCGTGCGCGTCCTGTGGATCGACGCGGCCGCCGGGGTCGCCGGCGACATGCTGCTCGGCGCCCTGCTCGACGCCGGAGCGAGCCTCGGCGTGGGTCCGGCGAGCAGGTCGCGGCCGTGGTCGGCGGTGACGCCACCGTCGACGTGACCGCGGTGCAGCGGGCCGGGCTGCGTGCGGCGAAGGCCACGGTGACCCGCGCACGTCGCCGATCCGCCGCGCCGCACCTGGGCCGACGTGCGCGCAGCTGCTCGACGGCGCGGCCCTCGACCCGGCGGTGCACCGCGCCGCCGTGGCCGTCTTCAGCCGACTGGCCGCCGCCGAGGCCGCGGTGCACGGCATCGACGCCGACGAGGTGCACTTCCACGAGGTCGGCGCGCTGGACGCGATCGCCGACGTCGTCGGGGTGTGCGCCGCCCTGCACGACCTCGGCCTCGACGCGATCACCGTCTCGCCGCTCGCGCTGGGCTCGGGCACCGTGTCGAGCGGTGCACGGGACGCTGCCCGTCCCGGTGCCCGCGGTGCTCGAGCTGGCCGACAGGGTGGCCGGTCAGCGCAGGCGGCGACGGCGAGCTGGCCACGCCGACCGGTGCCGCTCTGGTGACCACGCTGGCGCGACGCGGCCGGCCCGCTGCCGCCGATGACGGTGCAGCGCGTCGGGGTCGGCGCCGGCACCCGCGACACCGACGGCCGGGCCAACGTCGTCCGGGTCGTCCTGGGCACCGCCCTGCCGCGTGAGCGTCCGGCTCGACGTCGAGACCGTGATCGAGGCGAACGTCGACGACCTCGACCCGCGGGCGTGGCCGGCGGTGCTCGACCACGCTGCTCGACGCGGGCGCGCGCGACGCCTGGCTCACGCCGATCCTGATGAAGAAGGGCCGTCCGGCGCACACCCTGCACGTGCTCGCCGCCGCTGCCGACGGCGACGCGCTGCGCGCACTGGTCGTCGAGCACACCAGCGCCATCGGGACGCGCAGCCACGCGGTGGAGAAGTACGCGCTGACCCGGGCATGGCAGGTCGTCGACGTCGCGGGCGAGCAGGTGCGGGTGAAGATCGCCTCCCGGGACGGGCGGATCGTGCGGGTCACCGCCGAGTACGAGGACGCGGCGGCCGCGGCCACGCGCCTCGACCGCCCCGTTGCGCAGGTGCTCGCCGAGGCCGACCGCGCGGCGGCGCTGCTGGGCCTGCACGCCGGGAGGCGCGGTGCCGTGACGCAGGCTCAGCCGGGTGGGACGGGCGCGGCGATCTGCGCCGCGAGGTGCCCGGCGCCGTAGCCGTTGTCGATGTTGACGGTGGCCACCCCGGGCGCGCAGGCGTTCAGCATCGTGAGCAGCGCCGCGATGCCGCCGAACGAGGCGCCGTAGCCGACCGACGTGGGCACCGCGACGACCGGGGCGCTGATCAGCCCCGCGACCACACCGGCCAGCGCCCCGTCCATGCCGGCGACCACGACGACGACGCGCGAGCGCCGCAGCAGGTCCAGCTGCCGCAGCACCCGGTGCAGGCCGGCCACGCCGACGTCGACCACCAGCTCGTGCCGGCGGCCGAGGTAGCGACGCGGTCAGCGCCGCCTCCCGGGCCACGGGCAGGTCCGACGTCCCGGCGGCGAGGACGGTGACCAGGCCGCCGGTCGGCGTGGGCGGTCGCGGCGGCCAGGCGATCAGCCGGGCCGTCGCGTCGTGCCGCGCGTCGGGCAGCACGCCGAGCACCGCGGCGGCGGCGGCGTCGTCGACGCGGGTGAACAGCGTCGACGCCGGGCGCACGCTCGCGGATCGTCCGCGGCGATGGCGGCCAGCTGCGCCGGCGTCTTGCCCTCGGCGAGCACCGCCTCGGGATAGCCGCGCCGCGCCGGCGCGTTCGTGGTCGAGGCGGGCGAAGGTGTCGAGGGTCGCCGACCGGGATCGCCGATACCGTCAGCCATCGCGCGTGACCAGCGGCAGCGTGAACGCGCCGGACTGGATGCCGGCGAGGTCGAGCGCCGACGAAGCGGAACCCGGCGGCCAGCACCGCCTGCCGCACTTCGGCGCGCAGCGGCTCGCCCACTGCCCGGACGAGGTCGTCCGGCAGCGAGCTCGACCCGGGCCACGTCGCCGTGGTGCCGGACCCGGACGTCGGCGAAGCCCAGCCGGCGCAGGGCGGCCTCGGCCCGCTCGACCTGCGCCGAGCTTGTCCGGCGTCACCGGCTCGCCGTGCGGGATGCGCGAGGCCAGGCAGGGCGCGGCCGGCTTGTCGGCGTTGGCCAGCCCGAGCGCGCGGGCGACCCGGCGCACAGTCGCCTTGTCCATCCCGGCGTCGGCCAGCGGTCGCAGGACGCGGTGCCGGGTGGCGGCGCGCGCGCCCGGCCGGTCGGGCCGCCGCGTGTCGTCGGCGTTCTCGCCGTAGGCCACCGCTCGCAGGCCGTGCGCGGCGACCACCTCGTCGCCGATGCGGGTGAACAGCTCGTGCTTGCAGTGGAAGCAGCGGTCCGCGCCGTTGCGGCGGTAGGCCGGGTCGTCGCCCTCCGCCGTCCGGACCTCGACGACCGGGACGCCCAGCGCGGCGGCGATGTCGTGCGCGCCCGTCCGCTCGTCGGCGGCGAGGCTGGGCGACACGCCGAGGATCGCGACACCCGGCCTGTCCCGAGGTGCCGGGCCGCGAGCGCCAGCAGCACCGACGAGTCGACGCCGCCGGAGAACGCGACCCCGAGCGGCGCCGTGCCCTCGAGGATCGCCTCCACCCGGGCGATCGCGGCGGCGTCCTCGACCGACCAGGACACCGTGCTCGTCATGCGTCCGATCGTGCCACGGGCGCTCCGGCTGCCCTCAGCGCAGCCGGTACAGCACCTCGCCGGCGTCCGGCACGACGAACGTGTCCGGGATCGGCTGCCTCCGCGTCGAGGTCGAGCAGGGCGGGGTCGAGGTAGTTCAGGTTCGCGGCGCGGACCACCGCTTCGGGGATGCCGGTCGCGAGGGTCACCGTCACCCGGTCACGCTCGCCGTTCTCCGGGTCCCACGTGCCCGCGCCGCGCAGGTGGGTCGAGTGCGCGAGCACGCCCCAGTGCAGGTGCTCGAACCGCTCCCACTGCTGCACGAAGTAGTCGCGGCAGTGGTAGCCGATCTGCTCGATCTCGGGGTGCATCGCAGAGATCTCGGTGATGTGCGGCGCGTAGAGGATCACCTCGCCGCCGTCGGCCACGACCGGCTCGAGCTTGTAGAAGCCCTTGGCGGCGGTCCACATGTCGTCGTACTTGCGCGGGATGACGGCGACGACGCGGCGCACCGGGGCGTCGAGGTAGCGCACATGGCGTCTCGGCGGCGACGTCGGCCGCCGCGGCCCACGCGTCCTCCGGCGTGCCGAAGCTCGCCGCGAGCACGTCGCCGGTCCCGGTCTCGACGACCGTGCACAGCGCGAGCCGCCGGCTCGGGATCATCGCCGCCGCCTGGTCGATCAGGGCGCGGACCGGCGTGATGCCGCGGGTGCCGATGATCTCCGCGCTCGTGATCAGCGCGCCGAGCCAGTGCGACAGGTCGATGATCTCCTGGCCGGCGACGCCGGGGAAGAAGTACTTGTTCCCGCCGGAGAAGCCGACGACCTCGTGCGGGAACACCGGCCCGACCACGAGGGCGACGTCGTGCTCGACGACGGCGCGGTTGATCCTGACGTCCACCCCGACGTGCAGCAGGCCGCCCGACAGCTCGGCGACCCGCTCGCGCCGGGATGTGCGCCGAGGTCGACGAAGGTGTCCGGGTCGTGCCACCGGTGGTTGAGCACCCGCATGCCGGGATAGCGCTGCTCGAGGCCGTCGGCGCCGTAGCCGAGCCAGCGGGCCAGCTCCGCGTCCGGCATCGGGGCGTGCGTGCCCAGCGCGACGAGCGCCGTCAGCCCCGCGACGCGACCGGCGAGGGCGTCGTGCACCGCGCCCAGCAGCAGCGGCAACGGGCAGCTGCGCGTGCCGTCCGGGACGATGACGCACACCGTCGCGCCGTCCAGGTCGACGTCGGCCAGCGCGTCTGCGACGAACCGGGTGACCGTCTCGTCGCTGAGCGGCTCGCCCGGTCCGCCCACGGTGCGGGTCCCGACGACCGATGCAGTGCTCATGGATCCACCCTGCTCCGCGCCGCGAGGCCGGGGCAAGGCGGTGCGATGTCGTAGCGAGGCCGTGCGACGGGTGGGGGAGCATGGGATCGTGCCCGTGCCCCTCCGTCCGCACCCCGATCGCCTGCTGCCGCCGGATCCCGGCGTGCGGGCGCTGGCCCGGCGGCTGTACGACTACGTCCGAGCGTTGCCGATCATCAGCCCGCACGGGCACGTCGACGCGCGGGTGCTGGCCGACGACCTGCCGTTCGCGGACCCGACGACCCTGCTGCTCAGCCCGGACCACTACGTCACGCGGTTGCTGCACGCCGGCGGAGTGCCGCTCGACGCACTCGGGGTCGGCGCGGCCGAACTCACCGAGGCGGTCTCGCGCTCGGCCTGGCGCCTGCTCTGCGAGCACTGGCCGACCTTCCGCGGGACACCGGTGCGGTACTGGCTCGAGAGCGAGCTGAGCGAGATCTTCGGCGTCGAGCAGCGGCCCGCTGCCGACACCGCCGACGCGATCTACGACCGCATCGCCGACTGTCTGGCCGACGAGGGCTTCCGGCCGCGCGCGCTGTTCCGCCGGTTCGGTATCGAGGTGCTGGCGACCACCGACGACCCGTGCGACGACCTGGCCGCGCACGAGGCGCTTCGCCGCGACCCGACGTGGTCCGGCCGGGTCGTACCGACGTTCCGGCCCGATCGCTATCTCGATCCCGGCCGGGCCGGCTGGGCCGCGGACGTGGTGCGCCTCGGCGAAGGCGGCCGGCGTCGACACCGGCGACTACGACGGCTACGTCGCTGCCCTCGAGGACCGGCGGCGCTACTTCGTCGCCCACGGCGCGGTGTCCAGCGATCACGGCGTGCCTGACGCCGGTGCCGAGGCGCTGGAGCTGGACGAGGCGCGCCGCGTCTTTCGCGCCGCGATCGAGGGCGATGTGCGGCCCGGCGAGGCCAGCGCGTTCCGCCGGCACATGCTCGGCGAGATGGCCCGCATGGCGTGCGACGACGGTCTCGTGATGACGATCCATCCCGGGGTGTGCCGTGACCATCACAGCGCGACCGCGGCCCGGTTCGGACCCGACACCGGGCACGACATCCCGGTCGCCACGGAGTTCACGCGAGCCCTGCGGCCGCTGTTGCAGCGTTACGGCACCCACCCGAACCTGCACCTGGTGCTGTTCACGGTCGACGAGACGACGTTCTCCCGCGAGATCGCGCCGCTCGCCGGTTTCTACCCGTCGGTCTACGCCGGTGCGCCGTGGTGGTTCCTGGACGCGCCGGACGCCATCCGCCGCTACCGCGCCGCGGTCACCGAGACCACCGGGTTCAGCCGCAGCAGCGGCTTCGTCGACGACACCCGGGCCTTCTGTTCGATCCCCGCCCGGCACGACATGGCGCGTCGCGTCGATGCGGGTTACCTGGCCGGCCTGGTCGCCGAGCACCGGCTCGAGGAGGACGAGGCGATGGAGGTCGCGCATAGCCTGGTCGTGGACAACCCGACACGGACGTTCAAGCTGGGACCGTCCGCACGATGACCGTCCTCCAGCGCGTTGGTCCGGCGGCGCCGGTGCGCCACGTGCACCTCGGTCTCGGGAACTTCTTCCGCGCGCACCAGGCCTGGTACACCGCTCATTCACCGGACGCCGGCGAGTGGGGGATCGCGGCCTTCACCGGTCGCCGCCGCGATGTCGCCGACGTCCTCGCCGCGCAGGACGGCCTGTACACGCTGATCACGCGCGCGCCGGACGGCGACGACCTGCAGGTCGTGCCCACGTTGTCGGCGGTGCACGCCGCTGCCGATCACGATGCCTACCTGCGGCAGCTGGCCGACACCGAGGTCGTGCTCGTCACGCTCACCGTGACCGAGGCCGGGTACCGCCGGGCGTCGGACGGTGGCCTCGACCGCGCCGACGCCGCGGTCGCTGCCGACATCACGGCGTTGCAGGCCGACCTCCGTTCCCCGGTCGGCACCACCCCGGCGCGGTTGGTCGCCGGGTTGCACGCGCGGCGCGCCGCCGGCTCGGGGGCGATCGCCGTCGTGCCCTGCGACAACCTGCCCGCCAACGGCGCCGTGACGCGTCGCGTCGTGACCGAGCTGGCCGAGGCCGTCGATCCGACGCTGCCGACGTGGATCGATCATCACGTCGCGTTCGTGTCGAGCGTCGTCGACCGCATCACGCCACGCGGCACCGACGCCGACATCGAGCTGGTGCGGCGTGCCGGCTGGGACGACGCGGCGCCAGTGGTCACCGAGCCCTTCCGCGAATGGGTGCTCGCCGGCCGGTTCGTCGCGGGCCGCCCGGCCTGGGAAGACGCCGGTGCCCGGTTCGTGGATGATGTCACTGCCTTCGAGCAGCGCAAGCTCTGGCTGCTGAACGGCGCGCACTCACTGCTCGCCTACGCCGGCCTGACGCGCGGCCTCGAGACGATCAGCGAAGCGGCACGCGATCCGGTCCTGGTGGGGTGGGTCCGGGAGTGGTGGCAGCTGGCCGGCCCCGCACCTGCCGTTCGGCGAGGTAGAGATCGAGGCCTATTGCGACGAGCTGCTGGCCCGCTTCACCAACGCGCGGATGCGGCACGAGCTACGACAGGTCGGCGCCGACGGTTCGCAGAAGCTGCCGGTGCGCATCCTGCCGGTGCTGCACGCCGAGCGGGCGGCCGGCCGGTACGCCACCCCTGCGGTGCGGGTGCTGGCCGCCTACGTGGCCGCGGTGCGAACGCTCACCGAGCTACCGCCCGACCCAGAGGCCGCGGCGCTGACGGCCGCCGGACGTCTGCCGACGATGCGCGACTCGGCCCGGCAGGTGCTGGCACTGCTCGACCCCGAGCTGGCCGACGACGCGGCAGTGGCGAACACCGTCGCGGGGCTGGTCGACGAGATCGCCCGAGGCTGACCGGACCTTCCCGCTCGCGGCCGATCCCCTGACGAATCGGCCTAGACCGGACCTTTGCCACTTGTTGCCGCGTTCATGGTGTAACGGCTAACCCGCCCCCGGCGCTGACGAACCGGGAGCTTGTGACGTGCAACACCGCGCGTAGCTCGAGCCCCCGTGATCTGGGGAGCGGCCGGTGAGCACCGATTTTCGCGCTGCGAAGGACCGCGGTGTCACTCCCGGCCACAACAGCGTGATCTCGATTACTGCAGGTGGGGCGGGGTTACCTGCTCGACAGGGCGACCGCGCCGGTGGTCTGCCCTCCCCGTGCAAAGGAGTTGGTTCCCAGTGGAAGCACGCGCTCGTGTGGCGCTGGCCATCGGAGGCGGATACCTCCTGGGCCGCACCAAGAAGATGAGGCTCGCGATCACGCTCGGCAGCATGGTTGCCGGGCGCAAGATGTCGGGCCCTGAAGGCTTGGTCAGCCAGGGGTTGGAGATGCTGCGTACCGCGCCGGAATTCGAGGATCTGCGCGGCGACCTGCGCGAGCGGCTGGTCGAAGCCGGTCGCTCCGCAGCCCTGGCCTCGGCCGGCAACGCCGTGAGCCGGCTGACCGAGCGGGTCAACGGAGCCGGCCAGAAGCAGCTCGGCAGCGCGCTGGACGACGACCAGCAGGACGACGACGCCGACGACGAATACGACGACGACGACCTCGTCGACGACGACGACGTCGATGAGGACGCCGACGACGAGATCGAGGACGAGGACGAGGACGAGGACGCCGACGACGAGATCGAGGACGACGAGCTCGACGACGACGACGACGAGGACGCCGACGCCGACGCCGAACTCGAGGACGAGGACGAGGCTGACGACGAGCTCGAGGACGACGAGCTCGACGCCGATGCCGACGCCGAGCTGGACGATGAGGACGCCAACGAGGGCGAGGACGAGGCCGAGGACGAGGGCGAGCGACGAGGACGAGTCCGACGACGAACTCGAGGACGAGGCCGACGACGAGGGCGAGGACGAGGGCGAGGACGAGTCCGACGACGGTGCCGAGGCCGAGCTGGACGACGGTGCCGACGCCGAGGACAGCGAGGCCGAGGACAGCGAGGCCGAGGACGAGTCCGACGACGGTGCCGAGGCCGCTGCCGACGACGAGCCGGACGAGGCTCCGCGCCGCCGTCGCCGCGCATCCCGACGCCGGTCCCGGGACTCGGACGAGACACCGGAAGAGGCGCCCCGCCGCCGCCGCGCCTCGCGGGCCGGGCGGCCCGCGCCGGCCAAGAAGGCCGCGGCGAAGTCGACGCGCGCGCAGAGCGGCGAGCGGTCGGCTCCGAGCAAGGCCCCCGCGCGGGCCGCCAAGAAGACGGCCAAGAAGACCGCGCGCAAGAGCACGCCCGCCCCGCGCAAGAGCGCCTCGGGCACGTCCGGCGCGGCGCGCAAGAGCACCGCCGGAGCCACGAAGCGCACGGCGGCCGCTCGTAAGAGCACCGCCGGTGCGGCGCGCAAGACCGCGAGTGCCCGCAAGAGCACGTCCGGCGCCAAGAAGACCGCCGCCAAGAAGGCGACTTCGTCGAGGAGAGGTGGTCGCCGTGGCTGACACCGCAACCCGTAACAAATCCAAGGACGGCTCGAAGAACGGCTCGAGTGGGGGCAATCCGCTCAACGACCAGCTCAGCGGGCTGTTCTCCGCCGTCGCCGGTCGGGTGGGTTCCAGTGCCAGCCAGCGGCTCGAAGGCCTGACCGACAAGCTGACCGACATCGGCTCGGGGGACAGCAACGGCGGCGGCAGTGCCAAGAAGGCCGTCGCCAAGGGTGCCTCAGACGTCGCCGAAGGCAAGTCGCCGGCCAAGGCCGCGCTGTCCGCCGCGGGGGAGGGCATCAAGGACAAGGTGTCGAACCTGTTCTCCGGCGGCGGCTCGGGCAAGAGCGGCAAGCGGCTCAAGGTCACCAACATCATCGAATCGATCGATGTGGGTGCGCCGGTCCGGGTGGTCTACAACCAGTGGTCACAGTTCCAGGACTTGTCCGGCTTCATGAAGAAGGTCGAGTCGGTGAACCAGTCCGAGGAGACCAAGGTCGAGTTCAAGGCCCAGGTCTTCTGGTCGCACCGCAGCTGGACCGGCGAGATCATCGAGCAGGTCCCCGATCGCCGGATCGTGTGGCGCTCGAAGGGCGAGAAGGGTCACGTCGACGGCGCGGTGACCTTCCACGAGATCGGACCGGAGCTCACCCGCGTGCTGGTCGTGCTCGAGTACTACCCGCAGGGTCTGTTCGAGCGCACCGGCAACCTCTGGCGCGCCCAGGGTCGCCGGGCCCGGCTAGAACTCAAGCACTTCCGTCGGCACGTCATGACCGAGGCCGTCCTGCACGCCGACGAGCTCGAGGGCTGGCGGGGCGAGATCCACGACGGCGAGGTCACCAAGAGCCACGACGATGCGGTCGCCGAGGAGCAGGACCAGGACGACGACAGCGGTGACGACTACGCCGACGACGAGTACGACGACTCGGAGGAAGACGAGGCCGACGACGAGTACGAGGACGAGTACGACGGCGCCGAGGACGAGGACGAGGCCGAGGAGAGCCAGGATGACGACGAGTCGGAGGACGAGCCGGAACCAGCGCCGCGGTCCCGACGGCGGCGTGCGTCGGCCGGGCGGCGGTGACGCATGACCTCCATGACCCAGAGCAGATCCGGCGGTGGCTATCTCGAACGGCCCGCGCCGAGCGGTCTGGCCGACGTCATCGAGATCATCCTCGACAAGGGGTTGGTCATCGACATCTACGTCCGTGTCTCGCTGGTGGGGATCGAGCTGCTCACCATCGACGCGCGGATCGTGATCGCGAGCGTGGACACCTATCTGCGCTTCGCCGAGGCCACCAATCGTCTCGACCTCTACGAACACGGCGGTAAGGACCTGCCTGAGCTGTTCAACTCCCTTCAGGAGGGCGGCGCCAAGCACAAGACGAAGGGCGCGCTGTCCGGCGCGATGGACAAGGTCTCGGGCGCGCTGGGCAGCGGCGATGACGATGACGATGACGGTGACGACAGCGACGACGACGGTGCCGAGGGCCAGACCGGTCAGCGTCCGCGCCGGCGCAGTAGCAGCAGTAGCGGCGGCAACGGCCGGGCCCGTCAGCCGGCCGCCCGCCGTCGACGCAGCAGCGGGGACGACGAGTGACCGGCGGCGAGCACGTCGTCTGCGTGTACGGCATCGTGCCCGCGGACCGGGTGCCCGCCGGCGCAATGCCCACCCACCCGGTGGAGCACCACATCGACACCGTCGTGCACGGGCCGCTCGCCGCCGTAGTCGCGGCGGCGAGCGCCGATCGCCCGCTCGGCGCGGACGACCTGCGCACGCATGACGCGGTCGTGGCAGGGTTCGTCGAGCAGGGCGTGCCGATCCTGCCGATGCGCTTCGGTTCGGCCGTGGCCGACGTCGAGACCGTCATCGACGAGATCCTCGCCGCCAAGGCCGACTCCCTCGTCGCGGCGCTCGAGGAGCTGTCCGGCCGGCGTCAGTACACGCTGCAGGTGCGTTACGAGCAGGACGGCGTGCTGCGGCGGGTCCTGGCGCGGGACCCGCGCATCGAGGCGGCCCGGGTCGCGGCGTCCGGGCCGCGGGCGTCGGGCAGCGACCGGATCCGGCTCGGACAGCTGGTGGCGGCCGCGATCGAGCGACGTCGCGGCTCGGACGCCCGGGTGGTCGCCGACGCCCTGGCTCCATGGGTCGAGCGCCAGACCACCACTGTCGCCTCGGACTCGTGGGGCGTGGCCAGCATCGCCTGCCTGGTCGACGTCGAGCGCGAAACCGAGTTCGTCGACGCCGCCGAGGCACTGGCCGAACAGCACGCCGAGTTCGTGCGTCTGCGGCTGCTCGGACCGCTTGCCCCCTACGACTTCGTCCCGGACGTCTGAGGCGCGATGGGACTCGTCACCACCGTCACCGGCCTGCCGCTGCTGCCGTTGCGCGGCGTGGTCTGGCTCGCCGAGCAACTGCGCCAGGAGGCGCTGCGCCAGTGGACCGACCCGGCGACCATCCGCCAGGAGTTGCACCGCACGCATGAGCGGTGGCTGGCCGGTGAGATCTCCGAGCAGGAGCGCTCGGCCCAGGAGGACGCCCTGCTCGCCCGGTTGATGGCCCGTTCCCGCGCCGGGATCACCTGATGAGTTCGGCGCAGAAGACCGAGGGCGCACCGTCCCAACGGCGACCGGCGAAACGGCGTCCCGCCGATGTCGCACGCCGCGCCGCGGCCCAGCTCACCGAACTCGTCGGGGCGGTGCCCGAACGGATCGTCGCGCTCGAACGCGGCGAGCACGGATGGACCGTCCAGTTCGAGGTCGTCGAGCTGCGGCGCGTCCCGGACACCTCCGACGTCCTCGCCGTCTACGAGGTCGAGCTCGATTCCGCCGGCGCGCTGCAGTCGTGCCGACGGGTGGACCGCTATCCGCGCGGCCGGGCCCAGGAGCGCATGTGAGCTCGCTGTCCCCGGCCGTTCCTCCTGCCCGGGAGGGCACCCTGGCCGACGTCCTGGAACGCGTCCTGGACAAGGGGATCGTCATTGCCGGGGACATCCGGGTCAACCTGCTCGACATCGAGTTGCTGACGATCCGCATCCGGTTGCTCGTGGCCTCGGCCGACAAGGCGCGCGAGATGGGGATCGACTGGTGGGAGCACGACCCCTCGTTGTCGTCCAAGGACCGCGATCTGCAGGTCGAGAACGAGAGTCTGCGTCGTCGCATCACCGAGCTGGAGGGGACCAGGTCCGCGCCGGAGCGACACCAGGACGACACTTCGTGACCGACGCCAGTTATGTCTACGCGCTCATCCGTCCGGCACCGGGGCTGACGATGCCGGCCCACGGCGTGCTCGACGCGCCGGTCCGCACCGTCGCGGCGCGAGAGGGACAGCTGGCCGCCGTGGTCAGCACAGTCGACGCCGACCGGTTCGGCGTCGAGGCCCTGCAGGGCGGCATCGCCGACCTCGCGTGGCTCGAGCCGGTGGCACGCGCCCACGATGCCGTGGTCAACACCGCGGCCGAACAGGTGGCGACGATCCCGTTCCGCCTCGGCACGACCTGCGCCGACGACCCGGCTGTCCGGGACCTGCTCGTCGATCTGGGGCCGGCGGCCGGTCGGCTGCTCGACCGCCTCGCCGGGCGGCACGAGTGGACGGTGCACGCGTTCGCCGCACCTGCTCAGGCGCCACCGGCCCCCCGGCCCGCAGGGGAGACCGGCGCGGGGTTCCTCGCCCGCCGGCGCGCCGAACTCACGAGCGTGGCTGCCGGCCGGGACCGCGACGCCGCCGCGGCCGACCAGGTCTTCGACGCCGGGACGTCCGTTGCTGTCGCGGCACGACGGCTACCGATCCAGGACGGCCGGTTGCGGAGCGATCCACGGACGATGGTGCTGAACGCCGCCTTCCTCGTCGACGACGAGGCATGCCAGGCGTTCCTCGACGGCATCCGCGGTGCCGCCGACACCGTCGGGGCGGACAGGGTGACCGTCTCGGGGCCGTGGGCGGCGTACTCCTTCGCAGAACTCCACGACTCAGGGTCGCCGGCGGACGTCGAGGCGACCCCATGAGCGTGCCCACCACCGATGCTGACCTGCGCGACCGGGCGAGCCTCGTCGATCTGCTCGACCGCGTGCTCGGCGCCGGCGTGGTGCTCAGCGGCGACATTGTCGTATCGCTCGCCGGGGTCGACCTCGTGGTCGTCCGTCTGCGGGCACTGCTGTCCACCGCGGGCGATGGGATCTGACGTGAGCCCGGAGAGTTCGTCGCCGGCCCGGACGTCGGCGCTGCCCACCCGCATCGAGACCGACGCCGACAGCGTGGCGCGGGACCTCTTCCGGCTGGTGCTGACGTTGATCGAGTTGGTCCGTCAGCTCATGGAGCGCCAGGCCGTCCGACGCATGGACGAACTGGACGACGAGCAGGTCGAGGCGCTCGGTACCGCGCTGATGCGCCTGGAGGACGCCATGACGCAGCTGCGCGAGAGCCAGGGCCTCACCCGCGACGACCTCGACCTCGACCTCGGCCCGCTGGGCCACCTACTGGGCTGAGGCGCCGCACAGGCTGCACCATGACTCCACCTTCCCGTCGCGCGAGGGCGACGCCCCTGTCCGACGACGTGCTCGTCGCGGCGCGAGCCGGCGACCAGCTCGCGTTCGCTCAGTTGTACCGTGCGGTACAACCGGGGCTGCGCCGGTACGCCGCGGTGCTCGTCGGCCAGGAGGCCGACGACGTGACGGCGGAGGCCTGGCTGCACATCGCCCGCGACCTGCGCCGGTTCGAGGGCGGTCCGGACGACTTCCGGGCCTGGAGCGCCCGCATCGTGCGCAACCGCGCCATGGACAGCCTGCGGCGCGCCGCCCGCCGTCCGGTCGCCGAGCTGACCGACGAGGTGCTCGTCGACGCCGCCAGCACGAGCGACACCGAGGCCGCCGTTCTGGAACACCTCACAACCGAGCACGCGAGTCGATTGATCGCCGAACTGCCGCGCGAGCAGGCCGAGGCAGTGATGCTGCGCGCCGTCGTCGGCCTCGACGCGCGCACGGCTGGTGCGATCCTCGGCAAGTCGGCGGCCGCCGTGCGCGTGTCGACGCATCGCGGCCTGCGCCGGTTGGCGACCCAGTTGCGCGGGGCTCGAGCCTCCGGCGGGGGTGACGTACCCGGGCGGGGTGAAGCGCCCGGCGGTGCGAAGGGTGCCGACGGGACGGCAGCGCCCACCGGGCCCGGCTAGGCTGGAAAATCGGACGAAATCGGACGGTGGCGACAATGAGCACGCGGAGGGGACGGCGGCTGCCGTGGCAGCGGGCGACGAGCCCCGCACCCGGCGGTCGGCTCAGCGCCGCGCGCCTGGACGCCATGCTCGACGGCCGCGATGTCGACTCCGACCAGCTCGCCCGCCTGCTCGAGACGGCACGCCGCCCGGGGTCGGACTCCGAGCTGGCCGGGCTGGCGGCAGCGCGCGCCGCCTTCGTCTCGTCGGCCGGCGACGACGGGATCCGCGACGGCTCCGGCGAACCGGTATCGGGCGGCGAGGGGCGTCGGGGCCGGCTCGGCCTGCGGGCGGTCGGCCTGGCCACCGCTTCTCTCGGAGCGACCGTCGGCGTGGCCGCTGCCGCCGCGGCCGGCGTGGCAGGTGGCGTCGTCGTGGTCTCGGTCAACCATCATCACCACCATCACCGCGGACCGGCGTCGCCGTCGGGATCGGCAACGGCCACACCGTCCGGCGACCTGTCGCGGCCGTCGACTTCGGGCCGGCCGACGACAAGCTCGCGCGCCGCGCCGTCCGCGTCGCCGTCCGGGCGGGGTTCCGGCTCCCGGGCGCGAACCTCTTCCGCGTCCACAGTTGCCCGGTCGGGTTCTGCTGACGTCCCTGCGTCCCGCCCCACCACCGCTCCGCCCAGCGTGCACGTGTCCGTCTCCGTGCATCCGTCGCTGCACGCATCGGTGTCGGCAACCGGACTGCCCTGACCAGACGGGGCGACCAGCACTGCCGGTTCGTCGGGATGTACCAGAAGGTACATAGCATCCGAATCATTGTTCCGAACGGTACAACTACCACCTGGTACAGAGTTCGGTTCGAACATGACCTGGCCGTCTCCCAAGTGGCGTATGGGCACGTTTGTCCGAAAAAATAGTGACTTCTGGAAGGGGCTGCGCATAGCGTGGGAAGCGTCCTGCCGGGGACAACTAAGGAGTTTTTCCACATGACTTTCCGTCGTGCCATCACGTTCGCACTCTGCCCGCTCACGGCCGGCGCCATCGCGCTCGCCTCGGCATCGCCCGCAACCGCGGCGACGGCCTCGACAACGTCGGCTATCCCGACGACCACCAGCATCACCCAGGCGTCCGGAGCGGTCGCGCAGCTCACCGGAACGGTGAACGGCGTGACCCAGTCGGGCCACTTCTCGATCACCAAGTTCGTTCCGACCGCCCACGGCCTGAACGCCGTCGGCACCCTGACCATGGGCGGCCGCAGCCTGGGGCAGGCCGCCGTGCCGGTGAACCCCGCTGCCACCACCGGGTCGTGCCCGATCCTGCACCTGGATCTCGGGCCGCTGAACCTCAACCTGCTGGGCCTGACGGTGCACCTCAACGAGGTGGTGCTGGACATCACGGCGCAGGCCGGCCCTGGCAACCTGCTGGGCAACCTGCTCTGTGCCGTCGCGGGCCTGCTGGACGGTACCGGGTCGCTGTCGCAGCTGAGCACGCTGCTGAACCAGATCCTGACCCTGCTCAACCTCTGACCGGCTGACCACCGAACATCCACTCGGCAGGTACGAGACCCTCGCGCTACGGCGCGGGGGTCTCGTCGTGTCAGCTCTCGCGCAGCGGGACCTCCAGGCGCCCGGCGAGCTCGGCGAACGCGATGCCGTAGGTCTCCTCGACCACGGCGCCGCCGTCGCGCAGCGCCAGCACGGCGTGGTCGGTGTAGACGCGGGTGACGCAGGCCAGCCCGGTCAGCGGGTAGGTGCACGAGGGCACGAGCTTCGGGGCACCCGACTTGTCGAACAACGTCATGATCACGTAGACGTCGCGGGCGCCGATGGCGAGGTCCATGGCGCCGCCGACGGCGGGGATGGCCTCGGGGGCGCCGGTGTGCCAGTTGGCGAGATCGCCGGTGGCCGAGACCTGGAAGGCGCCGAGGACGCAGACGTCGAGGTGGCCACCGCGCATCATGGCGAAGCTGTCGGCGTGGTGGAAGTAGCTGGCGCCCGGGGTCTCGGTGACGGGCAGTTTCCCGGCGTTGATGAGGTCGGGGTCGATCTCGTCGTCACGTGCGGCGCGGCCCATGCCGAGCATGCCGTTCTCGGTGTGCAGGGTGATCCCGGCGTCGGCGTCGAGGTGGTCGGCGACGGCGGTCGGCTGGCCGATGCCGAGGTTGACGTAGGCGCCGGGTGGGATGTCGCGGGCGACCCGGGCCGGGATCTCGTCGCGGCCGAGCGGGCCGCGGTCGAGGTGTTCGACGGTCACGCGACGGCCTGTGCGGGATCGGCGAGGGCGACGATGCGGTCGACGTAGATGCCGGGCGTGACGACGCTCTCCGGGTCGAGGGTCCCGCGTTCGACCACCTCGGAGACCTGGACGACGGTGGTCGCGGCCGCCGTGGCCATCACCGGGCCGAAGTTGCGGGCGGTCTTGCGGTAGACGAGGTTGCCGGCGGTGTCGGCACGGTGGGCCTTGATCAGAGCGACGTCGCCGCGGATCGGGTACTCCAGCACGTAATCGCGGCCGTCGATCGATCGTGCCTCCTTGCCCTCGGCGAGCGGGGTGCCGACGCCGGTGGGGCAGAAGAACGCCCCGATCCCGGCCCCGGCGGCGCGCATCCGTTCGGCGAGATTGCCCTGCGGCACGAGCTCCAGCTCGATCTGTCCCGACCGGTACAGCTCGTCGAAGACCCACGAGTCGGACTGCCGCGGGAAAGAGCAGACGATCTTGCGCACCTGCCCGGCCTTCAACAACGCAGCCAGCCCGTGGTCACCGTTGCCGGCGTTGTTGTTGACGACGGTCAGCTCCCGCACTCCGGTCCGGCGGAGCGCGTCGATCAGCTCCACCGGCTGCCCGGCCGTGCCGAACCCCCCGATCAGCACCGTCGCACCGTCGACGATGCCCGCCACCGCCTCGTCGGCGTCGCCCACCACCCGAGCGACGGTCATGTGGCGGCGTTGCCCGAGCCGGTGTTGTTCATGTCCATGTTGTCCGTGTCGACGTTCTCGAGCACCACGGCGAGGCCCTGCCCGACACCGATGCAGATCGCGGCCACCCCCCAGCGCAGCTTGTCCCGGCGCAGCACCTCGGCCAGCGTGCCGAGCACCCGCCCGCCCGAGGCACCGAGCGGATGACCGATCGCGATGGCGCCGCCGCGGGTGTTGACGATCTGCGGGTCGATCTTCCAGGCGTCGACGCAGGCCAGCGACTGCACGGCGAACGCCTCGTTCAGCTCGACCGCCCCCACGTCGTCCCAGCTGATGCCCGCGCGGGACAGGGCGCGGTTCGCCGCCTCGACCGGCGCGTACCCGAACTCCTGCGGGTCGAGGGCGAACGCGCCGCGGCCGGCGATGCGCGCCACCGGCTCGCGACCCAACCGGTCGGCCGCGCCGGCGGACCCGAGCAGCACCGCCGACGCACCGTCGTTGAGCGGCGAGGCGTTGCCGGCCGTGATCGTCCCGTCCGGCCGGAACGAGGGCTTGAGGCCGGCCAGTTTCTCGGCCGTGCTGCCGGGCCGGATGCCTTCGTCCCGGGCCAGGTCGACGTCCGGCACCGGGACGACGATCGGGTCGTAGAACCCCTCGTTCCACGCCCGATCGGCGAGCTGGTGCGAGCGGGCCGCGAACTCGTCCTGCCGCTCGCGTGAGATGCCGAACTTCTCCTGCAGCTGCTCGTTGGCCTCGCCCAGCGACACCGTCCACTCCTGCGGCATTCGCGGGTTCACGAACCGCCAGCCCAGCGCCGTCGACACCGCGGTGGTGTTGGCCACCGGGTAGGCGCGCTCCGGCTTGGGCAGCACCCACGGCGCCCGCGTCATCGACTCCACCCCGCCGGCGACGACGACCGCGGCGTCGCCGGTCTCGATGGCCCGGGAGCCGGACATGGCGGCGTCCAGGCTGGAGCCGCAGAGCCGGTTGACCGTCGATGCCGGCACCGAGGTCGGTAGTCCCGCAAGGAGCACGGCCATCCGCCCGACGTTGCGGTTGTCCTCGCCGGCGCCGTTGGCCAGCCCGTAGGTCACCTCGTCGATCTCGGCCGGGTCCAACGCGGGGCTGCGATCGAGCAGCGCGCGCAGCACGGTGGCGGCAAGGTCGTCGGGCCGGACGCCGGCCAGGGCGCCGGCGAAGCGGCCGAACGGGGTGCGGACGGCGTCGTAGACGTAGGCGTCGGTCACGGATGCCTCCAGGTGTTGGACGCGGTGGTGTGCAGCGAGGGACAGTGTGCCGAACCGGAACGTACGGCGCGGAGGAACTCCCGATGACCCTGGCCTGGATCAAGCAGGACGCGCCCCGGTGGGACGCGGACAAGCGGCGCGTGTTCGGTGACGCCGAGCTGGCCGCGGTGGGCCTCGAGCGCCCGGCCGACGACGCCGCGATCGCCGACGAGTGGTGGGCGGTCACGCAGGACGGCGAGGTCGTCGGCTACGGCTGGCTCGACTCGGAATGGGGCGACGCCGAGATCTCCTTCGTCGTCGCGCCCGCCGCCCGCGGGGCGGGCATCGGCGGTTACGTCGTCGACCACCTCACCGCCGAGGCGGCCAGCCGCGGCCTGCGCTACCTCTACAACGTCGTCCCGGACACGCATCCCGACGCCGCCTGGATGACGCGCTGGCTTGTCGAGCACGGCTTCCGGGCCACCTCGGACGGCACGCTGCGACGGACGGTGCCCGCCGCGGATCAGTGACGCCCCGACCGCCGTGCCTGGCGCGCTCATCGGGGATAGGCAAGGAACACGGTCTCGCCCGGCCCCTGCAGCACGACGTCGAAGACCAGTCCCTGCGCGTCCGGCGTGGCCACGAGCGTGCGGCGGCGGTCCTCCGGCAGGGTCGCCAGCAGCGGATCCGCGGTCAGCTCGTCGGCGGACGCGGGCGGGTAACAGCGCGTCAGCAACCGGTCGAGCAGCCCGCGGGCGAACACGGTGACGGCGAAGAACGGCAACCGGTCCGCGGCGGTGCGCCCCGGCGGCCACGTGCTGAACGCGAAGTGGCCGGTGCGGTCGGTCGCCGCTCGCCCCCAGCCGGTGAACGTCCACCCGTCACGTCGCAGCGACCCGGGTTGGGCCAGGACCCGGCCCGCGGGGTCGGCCTGCCAGATCTCGAGCAGCGCGTCCGGCACCGGTTCCCCGGCCCCGTCCAGCACCCGTCCGTGCACCCGGATCGCACCCGGCGAACCGGCCGGTACGAGCTCGGCGTCACCCGGGTGGGGGAGCGAGAAGCCGAAGAACGGCCCGATCGTCTGTCCCGGCGTGGGGTTCACGCGCCCGCCCCCGGCTCGGTCTCCGCTGCCTCGGTCCAGGTAGCGCGCGAGCCGGTGAGCACGATGTCCCACCGGTAGCCGGTGCACCACTCCGGCTGCGTCAGGTCGTGGTCGTAGGTGGCGAGCAGCTGTTCGCGCGCCCGCGCGTCGGTGATCGACTGGTAGATCGGGTCGTACGGGAACAGCGGATCACCCGGGAAGTACATCTGGGTGATCAGGCGCTGGGTGAACGCGGTGCCGAAGACCGAGAAGTGGATGTGCGCCGGCCGCCAGGCGTTGAGGTGGTTCCGCCAGGGGTAGGGGCCGGGCTTGACGGTGACGAAGCGGTAGGTGCCGTTGTCGTCGGTCAGGCACCGCCCGGTGCCCGTGAAGTTGGGGTCGAGCGGCGCCGGGTGCTGGTCGCGTAGATGGCGATAGCGGCCGGCTGCGTTGGCCTGCCAGATCTCGACGAGCTGGTTGCGAACGGGGCGGCCGTCGCCGTCGAGCACCCGCCCGGTGACGACCATCCGCTCGCCGAGCGGGTCCGCGTTGTGCTGGATGGTGAGGTCGGCGTCGTCGGCGGAGACGTCCTCGTGCCCGAAGACCGGTGCGGCCAGTTCGATCGTGTCGGGGTCGACCGGGTGCAGGGCGCGGGTGGGGTGCCGCAGGACGCTGCTGCGGTACGGGGGGTAGTCCAACAGCGGCTGGGTCCAGCCGTCGTCCGCGCCGGCGCTCGCCTCGTACCGCGCGACGACGGCCGCCATCTCGTCGCTGATGTCGGCCTGGGTGGGCGCTGCCGGCGGCGGGGTCTGCTCGGTTGACGTCACGTGCTCCCACGCTAGGCTCCGGCCTCGGCCGAGGCGAGGGCGGATTTCCACTGGCCGGAAGATCCACAGTTGACCGGAAGGTGGCCGATGGCCGGCAACGCGGCGCAACGTGGGGTGTCGGTCACCTCGCGCGTGCTGGCGGTGTTCGCGGCCTTCGACGCCGAGCACCGCTCGTTGACGCTGACCGGCATCGCGCGGCGTGCCGCGCTGCCGGTGCCGACGGCGCACCGGTTGGTCGGTGAACTCATGGTCTGGGGCGCGCTGGACCGACTCGACAGCGGCGAGTACGTGCTGGGCCGGCGGATGTGGGACCTCGGCCTGTTGGCCCCGGTGCAGGTGGGGCTGCGGCAGATCGCGTCGCCGTTCCTGCACGACCTCTACGCGGCCACTCGGGCGACCGTGCATCTGGCCGAGCGCGACGGGATGCGGGTGCTCTATCTCGACCGCGTCTCGGGGCAGGCCTCCGTCCCGGTCGTCAGCGACGTCGGGTCGCGGCTGCCACTGCACGCCACCGGCGTCGGCAAGGTGCTGCTTGCGCACGCGCCGACCGAGCTGCAGGACGCCGTGCTCGCCGACCTCGTCCGCGTCACCCCGTACACGATCACCCAGCCGGGCCGGTTGAGAGCGCAGCTGGGCCGCGTCCGGCGGGACGGGTTCGCGCAGACGAGCGAGGAGATGAGTCTCGGCGCGTGCTCGGTCGCGGTGCCGATCCGCGACGAGGCCGATCATGTGGTCGCTGCGCTCGGCATCGTCGTCGCCGACCTCAAGCGTGACCGGTCGAGACTCGTCGCCTCGCTGCAGGTCGCCGCTCAGGGCATCGGCCGCAGCATCGCCGCGCGCGTTTCCGGCCAGTGAAAGGCCGCCCTGGCGCGACGCATCACCGGACGGTTTGACTGGCCGCATGCGGACCCAGGTGGCGATCGTCGGAGCCGGACCGGCCGGTCTGCTCCTGTCGCACCTGCTCGCCGCCGACGGCATCGAGTCGGTGGTGATCGAGACGCGCGCCCGCGACTACGTCGAGGCACGCATCCGCGCCGGGATCCTCGAGCACTCGACCGTCGCCCTGCTCGACTCCGTCGGGCTGGGGGAGCGTCTGCACCGCGAGGGCCACGAGCACCGCGGCATCTACCTGCAGTGGCCGCGCGAACGGCACCACCTCGACTTCGTCGACCTCGTCGGGCGCAGCGTCACCGTCTACGGGCAGACGGAGGTGCAGCGCGACCTCGGCCGTGCCCGCGACGCCGCCGGCCAGCAGATCGTCTACGGCATCTCCGACACGGCCCTGCACGACCTCACCTCAGAGCGGCCGGCGGTGACCTTCACCGACGCCGACGGGCACGCCCAGCGGCTGGAGGCCGACGCCGTCGTGGGATGTGACGGGTCGTTCGGGCCGTGTCGCGGTGCGGTGCCCGACTCCGTCCGGACGACCTGGGAACGGACCTACCCGTACTCCTGGCTGGGCATCCTCGCCGACGTCGCGCCCTCGACCGACGAGCTCATCTACGCCTGGCACGAGGACGGCTTCGCGCTGCACTCGATGCGCTCGCCGAGCGTCAGCCGGCTGTACCTGCAGGTGCCGAACGACACCGACGTCGACGACTGGTCCGACGGGCAGATCTGGGACGCCCTGGCCGCCCGGCTCGGTCACGGCCAGGACGGATGGGAGCTCACGTCCGGCCCGATCACCGACCGGAGCGTGCTGCCGATGCGCAGCTACGTCCAGGCGCCGATGCGGCACGGACGACTGTTCCTCGCCGGCGACGCCGCGCACATCGTCCCGCCCACCGGTGCCAAGGGGTTGAACCTCGCCGTCGCCGACGTCGCGCTGCTGGCGCCCGCCCTCTCGGCCTGGCTCGGGCCGAAGCGCGACGACCTGTTGGCCGACGCCTACAGCGACACGGCACTGCGCCGGGTCTGGCGCTGCACCCACTTCTCGTGGTGGATGACCACGATGCTGCACCGGGGGGGCGACGACTTCGACGCCGAGTTGCAGCTGTCCCAGCTGCAGTGGGTCACCAGCAGCGAGGCCGGCTCCGCCGGACTGGCCGAGAACTACGCGGGCCTGCCCATCGGCCTCTAGACCGCCCGTCGACAGTTGTCCCGGCTACGTCCGCGTGCGTGCGTGATGTGGCCGGGACAACTCGGGTTGGGCTGGGTACCCGGGACGGGTCGGGTGCCGCTCGGCTAGCGCGAGCCCTCGGGCGGGCGGCGCAGCTCGACCGTCCGGTCGGTGGCGGAGCGGCGTGGCAGTTCCTGCGTCGCACCCTCGCCGCCCTGCATACGGGCCAACTCGGCGGCAACCATCTGGTCGTGCTCCTGCTCGTCACGCTTGGCCTTGGCCGGGCTCCACCGGCCGGACAGCAGGAAGATCAACGGTACGAAGACCAGCTGGCCGCCGAAGCAGATCCACCACCATCGCTGCCACTGGTGGGGGTTGTCGTGCTGCGCGCGCTGGACGGCCGAGGAGTTGGCGGACAGGAACTTCTGGTCCGCCGCCGGGATGGTCGTTGCGGCACTCTTCAGCGCCGTGACGGCAGCGGCGATCGCAGGGCCCTTGAAGAGCAGGATCTGCTGGTGCTGGGTGGGTATGGCCTGCGCCGCAGCGGCGAGCCGTGCGGTGGCCGCGCTCGGCGACAGCGCGAACTTCGTCGCCACTTCGGAAATCGCCTTGCCCAGCGCCGCCGGGTCGGCGGGCTTGGCCACGAGCGTCTGCGACGTCTGCGGGTCGATCGCCATCAGCGTCGCGAGCTGATTGGGGTACTTGGTCTGGATGTCGTTGAGGACGGCGACGTCGGCCACTGACACGCTGCCTCCGGCGATCTCGGCCACCGCCTGCGCCTGCGCCGCCTGGTCCTGTTTGTTGGCCAGCAAGCTGGAGGTGATCGGGTCGACCTTGGACAGCGTCGCGATCTGCGCCGGGTACTTGGCCAGCAGCGCCTGGGCGCGCTGCCCCTTGTCGACGAGCACGCCGGTGGCCGGCAGCGCGATGATCAACGTGGCGAAGCCGATGGTGACGATCGCGCGCAGGATCCAGCCCCACACCGCGAGACCGGTGGCCGTCGCCGCCGGGTTGTGCCGTTCGACGGTCTCGGTGAAGGCCGCCATCCACGCGACGTAGGCGAGACCCCCGCCGCCCGCGCCGAGGATGAAGTACACAGCCAGCGTGTAGTAGCTGACCGAGCTGTCGGTGGCGGCGGTCGCGAACAGCGCGGCGCCCACCATCGAGATGACGGCGCCGACGAGCATGAACGGCTTGCGGACCCGGACCTTGTCCGACACCACGCCCGCGACGACGAGGGCGATGGCGTTGGTGATCCAGTACCAGTTCAGCAGCGAGTTCGCGCGCGCCTCGGAGTAGCCGTAGACGGTGACGAAGTAGATCACCGCGAAGGCGACGAGCATGTAGTACAGCAGCAGGAAGACGCCGACGGCGAAGGCCGAGCCGATGATGTCGAGACGCAGCATCTGCCGCCAGGCCCCGCGCAGCTCGACGTCCGGGTCGACGTTGCGAGCCCGGGCCTCGACGAGCACGCGGTCCTCGAGGCTGACCATGAGCTGGTCGCGGATCGGCGGCGACAGCTCGCGTAGGCCGGCGAAGGCGACGACCGCCACGACGAGTCCGACGACGCCGCAGAGGTAGAACTGGAACTGGAAGTCCGGGTGGCTCTTCAGCGTGTTGCTCGAGACCTCGGTGACGACGAGGCTGCCGAGCACCGGTCCGAGGGTCCAGAAGCCCATCGCCGCGCCGCGCCCGACCTGCGGCGAGAAGTCGCGGATGAGCGCCGGCGTCGCGACGAGCACCACGCCCTCGACGAGGCTGAGCAGCGCGAAAAGGATGCCGTAGGTCGTCTTGTCCCCGGCCTTGGGCAGCCCGACCAGGATGATCAACCCGGTGATGAACAGCCCTATGACGACGAGGTTCGCGCGACCCCAGCGGTCGGCGAGGCCGGCGGCGAGTGAGGCGAACGCGCCGACCAGGTTGCCGATGGCGAGGATGGCGACGAACTCGGTGAACGTGAAGCCGAAGTGGCTGATGATCTGCGTCGCGACGGCGCCCTGCACGTACAGCTCGTAGTAGAGGACGACGGTGGCCAGCACGGTGACGCCGAGGTAGAACGCACGCCGGCCCGTGTCGGGGTAGTGGTCGAGCTGGCGGTTCCAGAAGGTGCCGCGTCGGGCGGCGGCCGGGGGCGTGTCCGGTCGCGGCTCGCTGAGCGTGTGCGTCATGGCGTGTTCTCTCGTCTGCTGGGGGTCAACGGGTGCCGGGACGGGCGCGGCTAACCCGTGGCCGCCGGCTGGGGCTCACGCGAGGCCCGATGCGACGACGAGCCGGAACCCGCATCGTTGGCGCCCCGCAGCAGGACGAACGCGAGCACCCCGATGACGATGCCCACGACGAGCAGGACGATCGGCCAGGTCTCGCTCACCGCGTTGATCTCGTCGATGCCGTCGCGTGCCTTGTTCGCCTGGTACTGGATGGATTCCTGAGCGGTCGACAGGTTGATCTGCGCGGCGACCGAGCCGTTGGCGAAGTTCTTCGACTGGTGGTCGACGCTCTCGAGGATCGTGCCGGTCTGGGGTTCGACGTAGATCGTGCGGTCGTCGGAGTAGAAGCCGGCCACGCCAGGGACGACGTCGACCTTCGTCCGTGGCACGCCGACGTGGTAGCGGTACGCGGTCAGGCCCGCGACCTTGGTCGTGCCGGCGTAGTCCGCCGTGGCCGCGCGCCCGAGGTTGTAGTCCCAGAACGGGTAGCTGTGCTTCTTGGCGTCGAAGGGGAACTTCAGGGTCAGGCCCTGATGTTCGACGTCCTTGCCGTCCAGCTGGCTGATCACGCTGTGGTCGGCGGGGCTGCGGTAACCCTTGACCGACAGCGCGCTCGTCCGGCTCGCGGCGATGCGTTCGGTCACGGCGCTGACGATCTGCTTGGGGTCGAAGCTGCAGGTCTTGCGCCCGGCCGCGTCGCGCATGATGCAGATGCCCTGGTCGACGACGATGACGCTGCCGTTCGAGGCGGTGGTGTCGGTGCGGACATGACGCACGCTGCGCAAGGTGACCGGCACGGTCTTGTTGACGGCGGAGTCGAAGTACTGCCCGCTGCCGTTGCCGTAGAGGGTGACGTTGAGGTCCAGGGGTGTCTTCTTGGCCTTGTCCGGAACGTAGAACGCGAGTAGTGCCGCGGAGGCCAGGGCGAACACGGCAACGGCGACGGCGACGAAACCGAGAACTCTGCGCAAGGAGGGGGCCTTTCGAAAGGTGTGACGCCGGTTACCCTTGCACATCGCACCGCGCCGCGAAAACAGGCCGACGACTCCGGTTGATCGTGTCCTGATCACGCGGTGCGGATCGCGGGTGCGCCACGCCGGTGCGCACCGTCGGTCGGCGACCACACCCGGGAGGCGTGCACGTGCGGCAACGCGTCGTTTTCCTCGTGTGGCGCGACACCAGCCACCCTGACGGGGGTGGCTCTGAGGTTTTCGTCGAGAGGGTGGCGGCCGGGCTCGTGGCGCAGGGGCGGGACGTCACGATCGTCTGCGCCGCCCACCGCAACTCCCCGCGCGACGAGGTGCGCGAGGGCATCCGGTTCCGGCGGCGCGGTGGCCGGCTGACGGTGTACCTGCAGGCGCTGTGGTTCCTGCTGGCAGGGGCGGGCCGCCGGGCCGACGTGGTCGTTGACGTCCAGAACGGCCTGCCGTTCTGGAGCCCGCTCGTGCGGCCGCGCCGCCCCGTCGTCGTGCTGGTGCACCATTGCCATCGCGAGCAGTGGCAGATCCTGTTCCCGGGTCCGGTCGGGCGTCTCGGCTCGTGGTTGGAGACGCGGGTGGCGCCTCGCGTGTACCGGCGTCGGCCCTACATCACGGTGTCGGAGTCGACGCAGCGCGATCTCGTCGCCCAGGCCATTGCACACGAGCGGATCCGCGTCGTCGTGAACGGGGTGGACGAGCACCCGGGCCCGCCCGTGCCTCGCGCGGTTGTTCCCACGGTGTGCGTGCTCGGGCGTCTCGTCCCGCACAAGCAGGTCGAGCACGCCCTCACCGTCGTCGCCGAACTGCGCGATCGCGTTCCCGGGTTGCGCCTCGACGTGGTCGGGGACGGCTGGTGGCGCGACGAGCTGGTGACGAGGGCCCGCGACCTCGGGGTCGACGACGCGGTCACCTTCCACGGATACCTGCCGGGTCCGGAGCGCGATCGCGTCGTGGCGGCCAGCTGGGTGTTGCTGATGCCGTCGGTGAAGGAGGGCTGGGGCATAGCGCTCATGGAGGCGGCGGCCCTCGGTGTACCGGCGATCGGTTACCGCAGCGCGGGCGGCGTCGCCGAGGCCATCGTCGACCATGTGACAGGGCACCTGGTCGACGACCTCACCGACCTCGTCAAGTCCTGCGAGGCCGTGCTGCTCGACCACGCGCACCGGGACGCCCTGGGCCGGGCCGCCTGCGCGCGGGCGCGGACCTTCTCGTGGTCACGCACCGCGGAGAACTTCGCGGCGGCGCTGGACGACGCGGTGCGGGCGGAACGCTCGTAACGCAAGGAGAATCAGCGAGCCCGACGGGCCGTTGTGCCGGTGGAGCGATCGATCAGCGGTTGCCGTAGACGACGACGTTGGCCTGCTGGGCCGGACTGTTGTCGGGAGCGGAGGTCACGGCCGACACGACGCCCCAGGCTGCGGCGGCGGACACCAGCAGGCCCAGCACCGCGGCGACCAGCGACCCGGCCAGTTTCGACATCGAAGCAGTTCCCGTCCACGGTGATCATCGTGATCTCGGACCCGCGTGAGCGGGTGGCGGCGTAGGCCGCCGTACGGCCGATGGTAGCCGGTGCGGCTCGCGGGGAGCCATAAGCTGGCGCCGCCGGTTGCGTGAGCCGGTTTCGTCCCGGGCGTGTCACCCGGGAGACGACGTCGTGAAGGAAGGTCTGCGTGGCGCTCGAGCCGTTCGCCTTGCGGCCTCGTGCCGGCCTGCGCGGGCCGGCTGGACAGGCGGTGACGCTGGCACTCGCAGGCTTCTTCGCCAACGCGCTGAGCTACGTGCTGCTGCTCGCGGCGGCGGCCGTGCTCGCGCCCCGCGGCTACGGCCAGCTGGTCGCGGTGCACGGGCTGCTGCTGGTCGCGACGGTCCCCGCGCTTGCCGTCCAGACCGTGGTGGCCCGCCGTACCGCGGTGGGGGACACCGGCGGGCTGCGGTCCGCGGCGGCGCGGGTCGCCGGGGTAGCCACCATCCTGACCCTGCTCGCCGTGGTTCCGGTGCAGCACTTCGCGCGGTTGCCGAGCGCGTGGCCGCTGGTTGCGGTCGCGGCCGCGGTGCCGGCGTTGGTCGCGCTCGGCGTCGCGCAGGGTGTCGCGCAGGGGCGGCGGCGGTTCGTCACTCTCGCCCGCATCGGCGCTGCGTCTGCCGTCGCCCGGTCCGGTGCGGGCATGATCGGTCTGCTCATCGGCGGGACGGCCCTCTGGTCGCTTGTCGCCACCGCCGCCGGCTACTCAGCGCTCGCTCTCGTCGTCGCCGCACGCACCACGATGCCGGCCGACGCGCGGCGGACGCCGGCCGCCGGGCCGACGCGCGAGACGGCCCACGCGACGCACGCGCACGGCGTGCTCTACGGGCTCACCGCGCTCGACCTGCTGCTGGCCCGGCATGTGCTGCCGCCAGGACAGGCCGCGGTCTACGCCGCCGGGGCCGTGCTGGCCCGGGCCGCGCTGTGGCTGCCGCAATCGGTCGCCTCGCTGGCCTTCCCCGCCCTGACCGATCCGGCGCGGCGCCGCACGGTGCTGCCGCGCGCCGCAACCGTGGTGGCGGGCGCGGGGGTGGTGCTGACGCTGGGCGTGCTCGTGCTGGCCGGTCCCGCTGCTCGGATCGTGGGCAGCGGGCACTACCCGCAGCTGGCGCACTCGGCGTGGGCGTTCGCGTTGCTCGGTACCGGAGCGGCGGTGCTCCAGCTCGCGGTCGTGGCCGGGCTCGCCACCCGGTCGCTGACGCCGGTCGCCCTAGCCTGGGCCGCCGCGGTGGCTGAGACGGTGGTGGTTCTCGCGCTCGGCCGGTCGGGCGGCGTGCTGGCCGTGGCCGGCTCGTGCGCTGCCGCGGTCGGCGTCGCTGCGGTGGCGGCGGTGCTGGTGCTGCTGCGGGCAGTGCCGGACGCCACTCCCGGCTCGCCGGGACCGTCAGATCGGCAGTCGGCGGAACAGCGGTCGGGGCACGACGCCGAGCACGGCCATCACCGGACGTAGCGCGCGGGGTACCCACACCGTCCGGTTGCCCCGTCCGAGGGCGCCCGCGATCGCCTCCGCCACGGCGTCGGGCGTGGTAGCGAGCGGGGCCGGGTCGAGGCCGCGGGTCATGGCACTGTGCACGAACCCCGGCCGCACAAGCACCACGGCGACGCCCGAGCCGTTCAGGTCGTCCATGAGGCCGCGGGCCAGGGCATCCAGGCCCGCCTTGGCCGAGCCGTACACGAAGTTGCTGCGGCGCGGACGTTGCGCGGCAACGGTCGAGAGCACCACGAGGCAGCCGTGGCCCTGGGCGCGCAGGCCGGCGGCGGCGGCGACGCACGCCGCCACGCCCGCGACGTAGTTCACCTGCGCCGCCTGCACGGCCACCGCGACCTCGCCGAGTGCGCGTGCCTGGTCGGGCAACGTGCCGACGGCGACGAGCACGACGTCGACGTCGTCGGCGGCGAAAGCCGCGTCCACGGCGCCGCCGATCCCGAC
Source organism: uncultured Actinomycetota bacterium (assembly GCA_963787985.1). Classification (GTDB taxonomy): domain Bacteria; phylum Actinomycetota; class Actinomycetes; order Mycobacteriales; family Jatrophihabitantaceae; genus Jatrophihabitans. Next base: position 1,748,806 of record CAWBEL010000004.1, read on the forward strand.
CGGGTCACCGGCGTCGATGCTCGCGGTCGAGACTTCCGCCCCGGACGGCAGCAGGGCCCGCAGGTCCGCGGCTGAGTTCTCCAGTACGTCGGGCCGCCGGCCGGCGAGTACGACGCGCCGCAGCCGGCCGCCGGCGCCCAGGCGCCGCACGGTGGCAAGAGCGATGTCGGACGTGCCGCCGACGACGAGAACGGACTGCGGGTTGCCGAGAGCGTCGATCACAGGGCGAGTCTCCTCGCCAGATCGGAGCGGAACACGTGGTCCGGGTCCAGCTCGGCGCGGAGCGACCTCCACCGGTCGAGACCGGGGTACATCGCGGCCACCATGGCGGGGTCGAGCCGCGCGTCCTTGGCCAGGTACACGCGACCGCCGCTGTCATGTACCAGTTGGTCCAATTGGTTCAGCGTCGCGGCGAGGTCCCGTGTGCGTGCCGCGATGTCCAGCGTGAGCGTCCACCCCGCTCGGGGAAAGGACATCGGTTCCGGGCCACCCGGGCCGAAGCGCTTCAACACGGCCAGCGCGACCGGCGCGCGTCCGCGCCGGACCAGCTCGATCGCCTGCAGCACGGCGCGCGGGTCGGGCGCGACGAACTGGTACTGCAGGAACCCGGTCGACCCGTACAGGCGGTTCCACTCGGCGACGGCGTCGAGGGGGTGGAAGAAAGTGCCCGCCGGCGTGGGTACGGCCTCGGCCCGCCGTGGGGCGTGCCGGTGATAGACGGCGTTGAAGGCGGCGATGCGTCGCCCGCCGACGAGCCCCGGCGAGGGCAACGGCGGCACGGTGGCAAGAGCATCTCGGCCGATCGAGCGGGCGTCCGAACCCTGCGGTACGCCGTCCAAAGGCAGGTGATCGCCGGACGTCACGACACCCCGTCCGGTACGGCGGCCGTCGCTCAAGCAGTCGACCCACGCCACCGAGTAACGGTGGGCATCGGCGTCGAGCAGGGCTGCCATCGTCGCGTCCAGGTCGTCGGTGCGGACGGTGTCGACGGCGAGCCACGCCGACTCGACGGCCGGCGTCCGCAGCGTCACCGCCGTGACCACGCCGGCCAGCCCCATGCCGCCGACGACGGCGCCGTACGCGGCGTCGGCCGGGGCCAGCACCCGGCGCTCGCCGCGGCCGTCGACGATCTCGAGGGCGACGACGTGCCGGCCGATGGAACCGTCGCGGTGGTGGTTCTTGCCGTGGACGTCGGCGGCGGCCGCCCCGCCGAGGGTGACCCGCCCGGTGCCGGGCAGGACCGGCACGAAGCGGCCCTGCCGGACGAGGTGGCGCAGCAGCACGTCGAGCGGCACGCCGGCGCCGCAGCGGACGGTGCCGTCCGCGCCGACGCGCCCGATCGTGTCGAGGCCGGTCAGGTCGAGCACCAGGCCGCCGGCGTTCTGTGCGGCGTCGCCGTAGCTACGCCCGAGCCCGCGGGCCAGGACGCCACGGGGCCCCGCCGTGCGCACGGCGTCGGCGACTCCGTCGGCGTCGCGGGGCCGGACGACCTGCGCGGCGGTCGGGGCGGTGCGTCCCCATCCGCGCAGCAACCGTCGCTCAGCCACGGAGCACCGACACCGCGAAGCATCCGACCCACGCCAGGACGAGCAGTTGCATCACCCGGTCGCTGCGCAGGACGCGGGCGGGATCCTCGGCCTCACCCCGGTCGACGTGCCAGGCGTAGCGCAGCACGGCGACGACGAACGGTGCGACCGACACCGCCGACCACACCGAGCCGTTGCTCGCGGCGTGGCCGTCGAAGGCCCACAAGCCGTACGCCGACATCGTCACCGCGGTGGCGATGCCGAACACGAGCCGGAGAAAGGAGTCGGTGTAGCCCGCGAGCATCGGCCGGGACAGCGTCTCGGCACCGTGCAGCGCCATCTCCGACATCCGCTTGCCGGTCACGATCACGAGCGAACCGAACCCGGAGACGATGAGGAACCACTCCGACAGCGGCGTGCCGGTGGCCGGTCCGCCGGCGACCGCCCGGAGCAGGAACCCGGACGCCACCAGCGCGAGCTCGAGCACCGGTTCGTGCTTCAGACCGAGGCTGTAACCGATCGACACGGCGAGATAGGACGCGAGCACGAGACGCAGCGGGTTCGGGCCGCCGGCGACCAGGGCAACCGCCGCCAGCACCACCGCCAGCGCGATCGCCGCGCGCGGCGACACCGTTCCCGCAGCGACGGGCCGATGCCGCTTGACGGGGTGCTGCCGGTCGGCCTCGCGGTCGCACACGTCGTTGACGCAGTAGACCGCGCTGGACGCGAGGCAGAACGTCCCGAATGCGATCGCGGTGCGACCGGCGACCTCGCCGTGCAGCAGGGTTCCGGCGGCGAGAGGTGCGGCGACCACCAACAGGTTCTTGGTCCATTGGCCCGGCCGCGCGGTCCTGACGAGGCCCCGGAGCACGACTGCACGGTAGCCGATGGGCAGGCGGCGCTAGAGTCCGCGGACCATGACGTCGGCCGCCGTGCGAGAGCCCGCACGGCCGTGGCAGAGGGCCGTCCCGTTGGCCTCCGTCCTGGCGTCCGCGCTGCTCGTGGTCGGGCCGGTCCTGCGCCCGGGATACGTCCTGCGCTACGACATGGTGTTCGCGCCCGACATGCCCCTCGGGCGTGACCTGGTCGGGTTGGGTTCGCAACTGCCCCGAGCCGTGCCGAGCGATCTCGTCGTCTCGCTGCTGTCGCACGTGCTGCCCGGCGACCTGGTGCAGGACCTCGTGCTGCTGCTGTTGGTGATCGCGGGCGGCGTCGGCGCGCAGCGGCTGTGCGGGTCGTCGGTGGCGGCACGGGTGACCGCCGGGCTCGCCTATGTCTGGACGCCCTACGTCGCCGAGCGGCTGCTGCTCGGCCAGTGGGCGGTGCTGATCGGGTGGGCCGTGCTGCCGTGGCTCGTCGTGGTCTCCCGCACGGGCCGCCTCCCGCAGTGGGTGGCGGTGGCCGGCCTCGCGGCCCTCGGCGGAGCCCCGGCACTGCTGCTGTGCGTCCCGGCCGGGCTCGCCGTGGCCGGTCGCGTCGCCGGCCGCGGGTGGTGGCGGGCGGTGGCGGTGCGCCTGGGCGCGACGGTCCTGCTGTCCCTGCCGTGGCTGCTGCCGACGGTGCTGCGGCCGGACGGTGTGGGGGCCGACCGGGTGGGCGCGACGGTCTTCGCGCCGCGCGCCGATACCCCGCTGGGCCGCGTCGTCAGCCTGCTCACCGGCGGCGGCATCTGGAACGCCGACGCAGTACCACCGGGTCGCGACGCGGTCGTGCCGGCGCTGCTCGCCGTCGTGGTGCTCGTGCTGGGCGTCGTGGGGCTCGCGCGCCGCCGGCGTGACCTGGTGACGGTGCCGCTGGCCGTCGTCGCCACCGTGTTCACGGCCGTCGCGGTGGTCGCCGCCTGGCCTGCGGGGGCACGGGCGCTGGCCGCGCTGCCCGGCGGTTCCGCGCTGCGCGACGCGCAACGGCTCGTGCTGCCGCTGGTGCTCGCGCTGGCCGTGGGCGTCGGGACGCTGGTCGGAGACGTCGTGTGCGCCGTCCTGCCACGGACCGGCGGACGCGCGCTCTCGCGCCTGGTGTTCCTGTTCGTCCTGCTGCCGGTCGCGGCCTTGCCCGCCCTGGCGTGGGGGGTGTCCGGACGGTTGGTGCCCGTGGCCTACCCCGCCGACGTGCTCCGGGCCCGTGCCGTGATCGACCACGACCAGCGGCCGGGTGGGGTGCTCGTCCTGCCCGCCGAGGCGTACCGCAGCTACGGGTGGAACGGCGACCGCACGTCGCTGGACGTCCTGCCGCGGGTGCTGGACCGGCCCACGATCGTCGTGCAGGATCTGCCCGTCGCGGTGGGCGGACGCGTCGTCGTCGTCCACGGCGAGGACCGGTTGGCCGCGAAACTGGCGGCGGCGGCCCGTGCCGGCGCACTCGCCCGGACCGCTGCGCGTGCAGGTGTGCGCTTCGTCGTCGTCGACGCGCCGGCCACGACGGCACCGGCCGGGTTGCGCCTGCTGCGCCGGTACCCCGATCTCGCGGTCTTCGAGGTGCCGGGCGTCGATGCGCACCGCGCCCAGGACGTCGCCGGGCCCTACGCTGCGCCGACCCTGCCCGTAGTGCTCGGTGACGTCGCGGCCCTGCTCGCGTTCGGCGCCGCGGCGGTCGCGACCGCCGCGGGGGCGTACGACCGGCACACCCGGCGACCCCCACCCCGGCTGTTAGGGTCGCGCTCCGGGGACGGCGAGCACCGGGAGACGGACTGAGCACCACACGGCGACGCGACGCCACACTGCGCCGGGCCGTCCGCCTGTTCGCTGCGTTCCGTGTCGAGCAGACCGATCCGGACCACTTCTACGGCCTGCTCGCGCAGGACTCGGTCGACCAGCTGCGTGGGTACGCCGATCTGTCCGGAGCGAAGGTGCTCGACGTCGGCGGCGGACCGGGCTACTTCGCCCGTGCCTTCCGCGCGGCCGGCGCCCGCTACGTCGCCGTCGACCCGGACGTCGGCGAACTCAGTGCCGTCGCCGAACCCGGTCCCGGTACCGCGATCGGCAGCGGGACGGCGCTGCCGATCCGCACCGCGAGCGTCGATGTCTGCTACTCCAGCAACGTCCTCGAACACGTCGCCGAGCCGGAACGGATGGCGGACGAGATGGTGCGGGTGACCCGGCCGGGCGGCACCGTCTTCCTCTCGTACACGATCTGGCTCTCACCCTGGGGTGGCCACGAGACGGCGCCGTGGCACTACCTGGGAGGGCGACGGGCGGCGCAGCGCTACCGGCGCCGGCACGGCCGGGCGCCGAAGAACGACTACGGACGCACGCTGTTCCCGTTGTCGGCCGCACGCATGTTGCGGTGGGCACGCACCCAGGGCGGCGCCGAACTCGTCGCGGCCTTCCCGCGGTACCACCCCTGGTGGGCGGCGTTCGTGCTGCGCGTGCCGGCGTTGCGTGAGCTGCTGGCCTGGAACCTCGTGCTCGTCCTGCGCCGGCGATGACGCCGTGACGGCGGTTGCCCCACCCTCGGACACCACGTCGGTGCCGCCACCCGACGTCTCGTCCGCGCCGTCGACGCCCGCTCCGGACGGGTCCGTCCCGCGCCGCCTGCGCCACGCTGCGGTGTGCGCGGTGCTCGTCGCGCTCGCGTTCAACTGCTCGGCAGGCAGGGACGCCGCCGACACCAAGATCGACCTCACCGTGGACCCCGGCGGCTTCCTGAGCCGCGCGCTGCACCTGTGGGAGCCGCTGGGGTTCTCCGGGCAGGTCCAGAACCAGGCCTACGGCTACCTGTTCCCGATCGGCCCGTTCTTCGCTCTCGGCCACGCCGCGGGCCTCCCGGGCTGGGTGGTGCAGCGGCTGTGGTGGTCGCTGGTGCTCGTGGTCGCCTACACCGGCGTGGTGGCGCTGGCCGGTCGGCTGCGCATCGGGACGCCGTTCTCGCAGGGCCTGGCCGGCGCGGCTTTCGCCACGTCGCCGCACCTGCTCTCGGTGCTCGGGCCCGTCTCGGCCGAGGCGTGGCCGATGGCGCTGGCGGCGTGGGCGATCGTGCCGCTCGTGCCGGACGGGCGGGGCCGCTCGGCGCGGCGCGCGGCGATGCTGTCCGGTGTCGCCGCGCTGCTCATGGGCGGCGCCAACGCCACGCTCACCCTCGCTGCGCTCGTCCCGGCGGTGCTGTACCTGGTTGCCGGAACCGGAATCAGGCAGCGGCTTCGGCTCGCGGCCTGGTGGGTGCTCGCGGTCGTCCTGGCCTCGCTGTGGTGGGTCGGGCCGCTGCTGCTGCTCGGCCGGTACAGTCCGCCGTTCCTCGACTACATCGAATCGGCGGGCGTCACGACGAGCGTGACGTCGATGGTCGAGGCGACGCGGGGAACCTCCGACTGGGTGGCCTACCTGCCGTCCTCGGGGTGGCGCGCCGGGTACCAGCTGCTGTCCGTGCCGTCGGTGGTGCTCATGTCGTGCGTCGTGGTGGCGCTGGGCCTGGCCGGGCTCGCTCACCGGGCCATGCCGCAGCGCCGCTGGGTGGTCGTGTCCCTGCTGTTCGGCGTGGTCACCGTGACCGCCGGGCACCGGGCCGGCGTCGAGGGCATCGCCGCCGGATCGGTGCGCTCGTTGCTCGACGGCGCGCTGGCCCCGCTGCGCAACGTGCACAAGTTCGACGTCGTGCTACGTCTGCCGCTCGCGCTCGGCCTCGCCCACGTCGTCGGCCGCTGCCGGCTGCCCCGGCGATCGGATCTCGCCGACGTCGCCCGGGCCGGGAGCCGCGGCTACACCGCCCTCGTCTCGTCGGCGGTGATCGTGTTCGTGGCGTGCTGTGCCGTCGGCGCCACGGCGGCGCCGTTGCTCACGCTGCGACTCGCACGCGACCACACCTATCCGGCGTTGCCGGGTTACTGGTCCCAGGTGGCGACATGGCTCGGGCACCACGACGCCCGGGGGCGCGCGCTGATCGTGCCGGCCTCGCACGACCAGCAGTACCTGTGGGGCGTCCCGACGGACAATCCGCTGCAACCGCTCGCCTCGACGCCGTGGACCGAGCGTAACGGCGTGCCGCTCGTGCCGACCGGCGGCATCCGGATGCTCGACGCGATCGGCTCCCGTCTCGAGTCCGGAACGCCGTCGCCGGGCCTCGCGGCGACGTTGCGTGCCATCGGCATCGACTACGTCGTCGTCCGCAACGATCTCGACCCCGGTAACCCCGACAACGCGCGGCCGGTGCTCGTGCAGCGGGCGCTGGCCGCGTCGTCCGGGATCGTCGCCGCGGCGTCCTTCGGCCCGCTCATCAGGGCCGACGAGGACTTCGGGCCGGTCGACGAGAACCTCCGCCGCCCCGTCGCCGCCGTCACCGTCTGGCGTGTCGGGCCACCCGCGCAGGACACCCGGGTGCACGCGCTGCCGCTGTCGGACGTCGGCGTCGTCGCCGGCGGTCCGGAATCGGTGCTGGACCTCGCCGACGCCGGCCAGGCGCCGGGGGCGACCGTGCTGGCCGGGGATGCGACCCGCACGGCGCTCGCTGCGGGGACGACGGTGCTGACCGACGGGCTGCGGCGCCGCGCCGTCGACGTCGGCGCGGTGGTCGGGAACCGCAGCGCCACCCTGGCTCCCGGTGACCTGACGGGGGCGGATCGTGCGCTGACCGGTTATCGCATGTTCGACGGACGCGACGATGCCACCGCCCGGGTGATCGGGCTGCGGTCGGTCTCGGCGTCGTCGTCGGCCTCGGATCCCACGTCGGCACCTGCGGCCGATCCGTCCCGCCAGCCCTACGCCGCCGTCGACGGCGACCCCGCGACGTCCTGGCAACCGTCGCCGGGCGTCGCCCCGGCCGGTCAATGGCTGCAGCTCCGCCTCGCGTCGCCGCGCCGGCTCGACACCGTGACGCTCACCGCGGCAGCCGGCAGCCCGGCGCTCGGACTCGCCGTCACGACGGACACCGGCACCGTCCCGGCGACGCTGCCCGCCCGCGGCACCGTACGGCTCGTTCTGCCGCCCGGTCGCACCGCGACGGTGCGCGTCACGATCACGGCGGTGTCCGGTGGTGCGGCCGCCTTCGCCGACGTGGGGATCGCCGGCATCGCGCTCCCGGGCGTGCAGGTCGCACGCACCATCGTCGTGCCGGACACCCTGCCGCGCGGCCGGTCTGTCGACACCATCGCGTTCGCCGCGGCCGCGGGGGATCGATCGGGCTGCGTCGTGTACGACCGGCGCCCTTTGTGCGCCGCGGCGCTCTACCGCCAGGGTGAGGACGACGCGGGGCTCGACCGCACGTACACCCTGCCGTCCGGCGGTGAGTACGCCGTGCAGGCCGACGTCGTCCCGCGGCCCGGCCCCGCTCTCGACGCGGCGCTCGTGAGCGCGGCGGGCCCGGGGTTGCGCGCGACCGCGTCGTCACAGGCCGTCGCCGACCCGCGCGCCGGTCCGTCCGCCGCCGTCGACGGTGCACGTGGTACGGGCTGGGTGGCCTCGCCCGACGACCGGCACCCGACGCTCACGCTGTCCTGGACCGGGAAGCGGACGATCACGAACCTGCGGCTCGTGCTCGACCCGCTGCTCGCCGGCACCGCCCCGACCGCTGTCCGGGTCATCAGCGCCGACGGGACCCGCACAGCGCTGGTGTCGCCGACCGGTCTCGCGCGGTTCCCCGCCCTGCACACCGATCGGATCCGCATCGTGCTGGCGACGACGACGGGACTCCGCGTGTCGCTCGGTCCGCAATCGGGTCGCACGCGCCGCCTCGGGCTCGGCGTCAGCGAGGTCACGGTGCCGGGAGTGTCACCCACACCGCGCCCGGCACGGGACGCCCGGCCGGTCGTGCTCCGGTGCGGCGACCTGCCGTCCGTCGTGGTCGCCGGGCACCGCGTGGAGCTGCAGGCGACCACGACGGTCGGGGACCTGCTCTCGGGCGCCCCGATCGCGGCGCAGCCCTGCACGTCGAGTCCTGTCGCCCTGCCGGCTCGCACCCAACGGCTGCAGGCGCGCAGTACCGCCGCGTGGCGCGTGCAGACCATCGTGCTCCGTTCGACGTCGGCCCCGCCGTCCACGGGTGGTGACGTGGCCACGTCGGTCGTGCACTGGGATACGACGTACCGTTCGGTACATGTAGCTGCACGTTCGCAGGCATCGCTGCTGACCGTCAGCGAGAACGCGAACCCCGGTTGGGCCGCGACGCTGGACGGACACGAGCTGCGGGCGGTGACGGTGGACGGGTTCCTGCAGGGTTATCTGTTGCCGCCGGGCGCCGCCGGGACCGTGCACCTGGAGTACCGGCCGGACCACACGTACCGCGGGGCACTGCTCGTGGGAGGCGTGGCCGCCTTCGCGCTCGTCGTGCTCGCCCTGGTCGGCCGCCGACGGCGGCCACAGTACGACGCGGGAACGGTTCATCAGGGTGCAGGCGGATGGGTGCCGGCCGTTGTCGGCCTGCTCGCCCTCTCCATCGCCGGGGGAGTAGGCGGCGCGGTTGCCGTGGTCGTCTCCGGGTGCGCCGTGCTCATGGTGCGACGTGGTCTCGCGCGCAGCGCCGCGGCCGCTGACGCGGTACCGGCGCTCCTCGCGGCCGCCGGCTTCGTGATCGCCGGCATCGCCCTGGCCTCCGGACCATGGGGCGGCGCCGACTACCTCGCCGGTCGGGACGGGATGCAGGTGCTGTGCCTCAGCGCGCTCGCACTGGTGTCGACGTCCGGTCTCGGCGCCCGCGCGGACGCACGAGGCGCCGCAACCGCATCGCCGGTTGTTCCACCACCCGATACGCCAGCGCCGCCACCGCGATCGTCCCGCCCGTCGTGAACAGGAACACCTGTCCTGCGCTGCCGGTGAACGTCCGGTTGCCGAGCACGTGCATGACCGCCTCGAGCACGAGCAGGTGCAGCAGGAACATGCTGTACGAGATGCGGCCGAGGTAGCGCATCGGCCGGTTGGCCAGCACGGCCGCGTTCAGGCGGGAGCGGCCCAACACGCACGGCAGGGTCACGAGCGCTGCCATCGCCGCGTAGACGAGGTTGCGGGCGATCGCGGTGCCGGCATCGGTCTGGCCGAGCCCGCGCGGGCCGCCGATCGGTGTCGACACGAGGACGAGCAGCGCGAGCGCAACCGTCCAGCACGCGCCGGGCGCGCTCGCGGCGGCGCGCAGGCGCGGCCAGCGTCCGGGGTCACGTTCGACGTCGTGGACGACGACGGCCAGGGCCATGCCGGTCGCGAACCAGGACAGGAACGACGGGAGCCAGAACTCGAAGGGCTCGTCCCGGGCCCACGACACGTTGTTCGCCACGGCCAGCCAGGCGACGGTGAGCGCCACGAGCGCTCCGCAGCCGGCGAGGAGCGGCAGCGCGTGCCAGCCCCGGCGCCGGTTCCACCGCACGGCGGCGATGCCGAGCAGCGGCAGGACGACGTAGAACGCGGCTTCGGTGCACAAGCTCCAGGTTTGCGTCAGACCCTGCCGCAGCCACCCCGTCCGGTAGATCTGCAGCAGCGCGGCATGCCGTAGCCAGTCACCGGTCCCGGCGTTGCGGTTGTCGGGCACGAACAGCAGGGCGATCGCCACCGTGATCCAGTAGATCGGCAGGATGCGCAGGGCGCGACGCCAGAAGTAGGTGCGCAGAGACACCTGCCGGCCGCCGTCGCCCTGCTGCAGCCACGGCCGGACGAGTAACAGACCGGACAGCACGAAGAAGACGGCCACGCCGCAGTCGAGCCGCGCCAGCAGGCCGCCTCCGACGCCGCGCTCGTAACGGCCCGTCCAGAACCCGGAGTGCGTGCCGATGACGGCGAGGACGGCCACCGCCCGCAGCCCGTCCAGCGCCGGGAAACGGGAGTGGTCCGGGACCGCCTCGCCGGACGGGCGGGCCACGGCAGCGTCGACGGCGCTCACGGCACCGTCGTGTCCGGGATGGCGACCGGCGTGCCGACCGTGACGTCCGCCGTGCACAGCGACGTGGCCCCGGTGAACCCGGACAGCCGCATGGACGTGATGGTTCCGCTGACCCGCACGAAGAGGGTGTGCAGGCCGCGGTGCACCGGCACGTCGACCCGGGTAGCCCCGGCGGTCAAGGTCGTCGTGGCGTCGGCGCTGGCGATGTAGCCCATCCGCAGCACCCACTGGCCCGGGACCGTCCGACCGAACAGCGGCACCGTGACGGGCGTCGACTTCACCAGCCAACCGCAGTTGGGCACGCGTCCGGCCGCGTTCTTGGGTCCGCGCACGAGGGCGCGACGCAGGTGCCCGTCCGGTGCCACGACGTCGAGCTGCTCGACGACCTGACCCGGCGCCAGGAAGCTCGGGGCCTTCGGCAGGGGCCGGAACACCCTCGATTCGAGGTTGTAGGGGTACAGCAGGCCCCACGCGATGTCCTCGGGCACTCCCTCGTCCAGCACGACCGGTCGGTGCGCGGTGCCGAGATCGTGGGTGAGGGCGGCAAGGTAGGGACGCACCGGGTTGTCGTGCCAGTACCGGTCGTAGCGCACGGTCGACACGAGCGCGCTCGCGGTGACGAGGGCGGCCAGCACGGCGGCGCCGGCCATCCCACGCCACGGCACGGTCAGCACGCGGACGGTGTCGACGAGCGGGCTCGGTGCCGGTTCTGACGCGTCCGGTGCGGGCGATCGTCGTTCGAGCCGGACCGGATCGGCGGCGGCCCACGGCCCGTCCCGCAGGGGGATGAGCGCCAGCGCGCCGCCGATGACCGCAACGGCGGCGACGTCGGTGATGTAGCGGTACTCGTCGCCGATCACCGCGCCGACGAAGGTGGCCCGGCTGACGAGGAGCAGGAGGAAGTTCGCGAGGGCGTAGCAGAGCGACGATGGTCCACCCCAGGACCGCACCGCGGCGGGCCCGGATCGAGGCGGCGACCAGCAGCGCCACCGCGGCGAAGCAGATCCACGACGCCACCGCCGAGGTGCCGGCCAGCGCTCCGGCCCACCCGATCGGGCGCCACGTCCACGGGCCGCCCAGCAGCCCGGGCAGCAACGCCTCGCGGAACGAGGTGTCGGCCAGGGACACGACCTCGTGGCCGGCCTGCCGGGAGCTGACCGGCGACGGGACGGCGATCACGTACCAGGCGGTGTAGGGGACGGCGACGACGAGGTAGGCCAGCCACACCGCGCGGTGCCGGACCGCGGCGCGCCGCACGCGCTGCACGGGTCCGCCCTCCTGGAAGTAGAGCACCGTGACGGCGACGACGAGCGGGACGACGAGCAGCGTCTTCTCCGAGAAGGCCAACCCGGCCGCCACTGCGACCGCGCCCAGCACGCCGCGACTCCGTCGCCCGGTGCGCAGGTAGGCAACCTGGCAGCGCAGCGCGATCACCAGGGCGAGCTGCTGCGGGAGCTGGTTCAGCGCCGCCGCCCACCAGACGAACGCCGGCAGCGTCACCGGCGTGAACAGGTAGATCGCGTAGGGCACGAGGATCGACGGACGGGTGCCGAACAGGTCGCGCAACAGTCGGTAGAACTGCACCGCGAGCAGCAGCTGGAGCAGGACGTCGACGGTGGCCACGGGGGGATAGGACAGCGGCGCCAGCTTGGTGGTCAGCCACACCCAGACGAACGACCCGGGCATGACGTGGCTGTTGTAGGCGTGGAACAGGAAGTGCGGGGAGAGACCGAAGCGCGCGGCCCGGCCGGTGAATGCGAAGTCGTCGATGTAGAAGGTGCCGCGGTAGGCCAGCACGGCGCGCACGACGGTCTGGATCGTCGCGAGCACGAGCGCGGCCACCCACACCGGCCGCTCGGGACGGGCGCGCAGCCAGGCCGCCGCCGCTGCGCCGGCCGAGTGCGGGGTGTCGTCGGCCTCTGCGACCGTCCGTGGCGGTGGCGGTGGCGGTGGCGCTTGCTCCGACTCGACTTGCGGTTCGACACGTCGGCCGGCGATCTCGGCCGCCGCGTCGCCCGCGACGGTCAGGTAGTACCGGCGGTAATGCCAATGACCGCCGTACATCGGGTCGGCGACGGCGTCGGCGATCCGGGCACCGCCGGCGGCGGCGACGCGGGACACGGTGGTGAACGGTGTCGCCGACATGTCCATCGGCGCGGGGTAGCCGAGCACGTGCTGCTGCGCCCACCGCATCGCCGGGCGCGGCAGCACCCGCGTCAGCAGGCCGCGGGCGCTCATGTCGGGCTCCTCGGCGACCTGCACGACGACAACGCCGCCCGGGCGGGTGACCCGGATGAGCTCGCCCAGCAACTGCTCCGCGACGTCCGGGGGCAGGTGTTGTAGCACCAGCGACGACACCGCGAGGTCGAAGGAGTCGTCGGCGAAGCGGTGCAGGTGGGGTTCGGAGTTCTCGAGGAATTCGCACCGCGCGTCGGTGACCAGCGACCGCGCCGTGTCGAGCATGGTGGGGGAGATGTCGACGCCGACCACGTGCTCGAACTCCGCCGCGAGGGCGTTGGTCAGGCGTCCGGCGCCGCAGCCGAGATCGAGGGCCCGTCCGCGAGGCGGGTGCAGCCCGATCGCCTCGATATGGCCCAGGACGCTGCCGATCTCCTCGCGGCCGGTGGCCAGGAAGTCCTCGGGCGACCAGCGCCTGTTCCGCCCGTCCGGTGACACGAGCACGGCCCACAACGGGTCGGCCGAGCCCAAGGCGGTCCAGTCGGAACGCACCTGATCGAGCCGCATGGTTCCCCCGGGATGCTGGACGGGCCACTGCATGCTACTGGCGCATCTGGCGTGGGCGGCACCGACAATGGGCGCATGACCCCGAGCTTCACGTGGACCGCCGTCACGGTCGACTGCGCCGATCCGCAGCGGTTGGCGAGGTTCTGGCGCGCGCTGCTCGGAGGCGAGGTGGTCGTCCCGCTGCCCGGCTGGTCGCGGCTGAGCGGACCGGGTCGTCCCGATCTCACCTTCCAGCCGGTGCCCGAGCCGCGGTCGGGCAAGGTGCGGTTGCACCTCGACGTCGTCACCGACGACCTCGACGCGGCGATCGAGCGGGTGCGCACCCTCGGGGGGACGCAAACCCCGGAGCGGCACGACTATCCCGAGGGCGCGGTGCTGGTGATGACCGATCCGGAGGGCAACGAGTTCTGCCTCGTGCGGTATGCACCGGGTTCCGGGGCGATATGACCATCGTCCGAACCGTCAGCGTCGCCCGGGGCGTGAGCGCAACAGCAACCGCTCCGCGTGTCCCATCGGTGTGGGTTGGGACACGTCGATCCTGGGCATCACACATCCAGGTCGGGCCTGCCGGAGGCCCGGGGAACAAGGAGATCGTCATGATCGTGCTGGGGCTGGTCCTGCTGTTGGTGGGATTCCTCACCCACATCTCGATCCTGTGGACGTTGGGCATCATCGCGCTCGTCGTGGGGCTGATCCTGCTCGTCCTGGGCCGTACCAATCACGCCGTCGGCGGCCGTTCGCACTACTGGTGATCACCGCCCGCTGACCACGATGCACCAGCGCCCCGCGGACTCCGGTCCGCGGGGCGCTGTGCTGTGTCGTGCAGGTCAGGTCGTCCCAGTTGTTCCAGATGGGACATGCAGCCCTCGACCACAGCCGAATGGTTCGATGTACCAGTCGGTACGCATCATCCGGGACGGTCCGCGGCTTGCGTGTGGTCGGTCGCCGGTGTTCGACGGCGACCGGCCCCGGACCGTGCGCCCCCGCGCTCGGTCCGAAGCCGGCGTCCCCCGCCGTCGCTTCACGGGACAGGGTCCCGCGGTGATTCTCTCCCCATGGGCCGCCGGCGCCCCCGCGCACTGCGGCCCACCCGACGGTGCGAGGACCGCCCCCGAGCTGTCGCTCCTCGTCCGTCGAGTCAGTGGTACCCGGGGTATCGGGTGGATCTATCCCGATGGAGGGCACGTCACAGCGCCGTATCCCGACCCCGGGGTCGCTCGTTAGATTCGTGCTAGGTCAGCCCAGATCGAGCAGGCCGCGGACCTCGCGCACGGCCGCGTCGGCGTCGGTCACCTTGATCGTGGTCATGCCGAGAGCCCGAGCCGGCTTGAGGTTGATGCCGAGGTCGTCGAGCATCACGCTGCGCTGCGCCTCGGCACCCAGCGACGCCAGCGTCCGCTCGTAGATGGCCGGTTCCGGCTTGCGCATCCCGCTGCGGCAGGACTCGATGACGACGTCGAAGGCGTCGAAGACCCAGGCGGTGTCGGACCCCTCCGACAGCGGGCGGATGTTGTTGGTGACGAGCGCGAGCGAGCGTCCCGACGACCTGATGTCACGCAGCAGCTGCACCATGACCGGGCGCGCGTGGTGCACCGCGCCGGAGCTGCGCAGTACGACGTCGACGATCTCGCGGGCCGGCAGCTCGATCCCTACCTCCCGCGCCTCCTGCTCGAACCTCCCCACGAAGGTCTCGAGGTCGATCTCGCCGCGCTCGATGCACGCCCAGGCATTGGTGTCGGGGTTGCGGGAGTTGACCGCGCGTACCGCTCCCCGCGGCGCGCCGGCCCGTTCTTCGAGGCTGGTGAAGGCGTCGAACGGGCCGTCGATGACGACCCCGCCGAAGTCGAAGACAACGGCGTCGAACGTCCCCGTCATCCGCCTGCCCCGTCGCTCACGCCTCCACCGGGGCGGCGAGCATCGTGCCGCGGCACGACGCGGCGCCACACCGGCAGGCGTAGGTTTCCGCGGTCTCGGCGTCGCGTTCGTCGACGATGAGCGCGTAGTCGATGAACAGCTCGTCGCCCGCCCGCACCCGGCGGCGCGTGGAGATGCTGATCGTGCCCCCGTCGTCGAGGGCCTCGCAGTTGGGGTCGCAGCCGTGGTTGATGAACCGGGCCTCGTTCCCGTTCGACCCGCCGTCGATGACGGTGCCGTCTCCGCGGTCGAAGAAGAAGGTGTGGTCGGGGTCGACCCCCGACTCCTCCCAGCGCTGCTGGGCGACATCCCAGTCGACGATGTCGCCGCCGTAGTCGAGCAGGTGCTTGCCCGCCGGGATGTCGGCGATCGCGAAGACACCGCGGCCGTGGACGGGAGAGTTGCGCACCTCGAAGGGCTGCGCCGGTGCTGACCTGCGCTGTCGCGGCATCAGCTCAAACTACTGCGCGTGCACCGCAGGCCGGTGCGGGACCCGCCAGCCGGCAAGGTCAGCCGGCGAGGGGCGTCGCGGCCTCGGTCCAGGCCCGGGGCGTAGCCGCGTCGTCCGCGACGAGGCGGTCGAAGCACTCGTCGGCCTCGCTCTCGCCGGGATGGGCCCAGATCACGAACGACGCGGACAGTCGGCGGGCGACCCACCACTCGCCGCGCACGCGCAGCAGGGCGAGCTCGTCGCTGTCGGTGTCGCTCACGCGCCAGGCCTGCCGTACCACCTGCACGCCCGGGACCGGTGTTCCGCACATGGCCGCGCGGATCCGCTGCGGCGTCACCCGCTGCAGCGTCGCGCGCGCCCTGTCATCGAGGGCCTTGCTGGTCAGTGGTGTCATCGTCGCCTCCCCCGCGAGAGCACGCACTGCCGGTAGCGGTGGCGGCGATGACCCCACTGACCGGGAACCGTGGCGTGCTGTGTGCGTCGAGGGTTCCCGCGCCCGTCGGGTGTCAAACGGTGTGTGCGGGGGGGTCGCGACGGGTATCAGGGCAGGTGTGCAGACGTGGACGTCGGAGCCGGACGACGCCCTCGCGGCCCGCGCGACGTGCGGCTCAGTGAGCCGATCGCCGCGAGCGGTGCAGTCGCGAGGTCAGCGCCCGCAGCGGGGTGCGCGAGGAGTGCGCCGAGCGGGCCGCAGGCTCCCCGGAACGGGACGCGGAGGTCCGCGAAAAGGCCTGGGCGTAGGCGAGCTTACTGGTGTCGGCGGCGAAGGGGCTGTAGCTGTTCACGTCGTCCAATCTACTCGCCGCACCGCGTTTCGCGACGCATTCCGATGCTCTGCAGCCCCCGAATTGCTTATGGCGGTCTTCAGGGTGGCTTCAATCGATTTCCTGGAAGACCGGACATTGCTGAACACGTGACGGGTGCCCGAACGGCGCGCGAACGGCTAGGGAGAGGAGATCGCATGTCCAGCGACACGACGAGGTGTCCGGCGCCGCCCGGGTCCCGGAGTATTGGATCGGCCGCATGAGCACCACGACCACCGACGAGGACACGATCACGACCGACGTGCCGGCCCGGTTGGACCGCCTGCCGTGGTCGCGCTGGCACTGGACGATCGTCATCGGCCTCGGCACGGTCTGGATCCTCGACGGTCTCGAGGTGACGATCGTCGGCAACATGGCGCCGCGGCTCTCGGAGAAGGGCAGCGGTCTTGCGATCACGGCCGCGCAGATCACCGGGCTCGCGGCTGCGCTGTACGTCGCCGGCGCGTGCGTCGGAGCGCTGTTCTTCGGTTGGCTGACCGACCGCTTCGGCCGCAAGAAGCTGTTCATGATCACGCTCGCCGTGTATCTCGCCGCGACGGCGGCCACCGCGCTGTCGTTCGCGCCGTGGTGGTTCTTCCTGTTCCGCTTCATGACCGGGCTGGGCATCGGCGGCGAGTACGCGGCGATCAACTCCGCCATCGACGAGCTGATCCCGAGCCGCCACCGCGGTCGCGTCGACCTGATCATCAACGGCACATTCTGGGTGGGCGCGGCCGCCGGCGCGCTGCTGTCAATCGTCGCGCTCAACAAGAACTTCCTGCCGGTGGATGTCGGCTGGCGGGTGTCCTTCGGTCTCGGCGTCGTGCTCGGCCTGGTCATCCTCGTCGTGCGCCGCAACGTGCCGGAAAGCCCCCGTTGGCTGTTCATCCACGGCCGCGACCAGGAGGCCAACGGGCTGGTCGACGGGGTCGAGGACGAGGTCGCCCAGGAGACCGGTGAGCGACTGGCGCCGGTGCACGACACCATCGAGATCCACCAGCGTCAGTCGATTGGATTCCTGACCATCGCGAAAACGGTGCTCACGAGCTACCCGAAGCGGACGGTGCTCGGGCTGGGGCTGTTCATCGGGCAGGCGTTTCTCTACAACGCCGTCACCTTCGGCTACGCCAGCATCCTGACGACGTTCTTCCACGTCTCCGCCGGGTCCACCGGGTACTACTACGCGATTATCGCGGTCGGCAACTTCCTCGGCCCGCTCCTGCTCGGCCGATTCTTTGACACCGTCGGGCCGTAAGCCGATGATCGCGGGCACCTACACCGCGGCCGGTGCCCTGCTGTTCGTCACCGCGTGGCTGTTCTCGCGCGGCTCGTTGAGCGCCGACACCATGACCGCGTGCTGGACGGTCGTGCTGTTCTTCGCCTCCGCCGGCGCGAGCTCGGCCTACCTGACCGTCAGCGAGATCTTCCCGATGGAGACGCGCGCGATGGCGATCGCCTTCTTCTACGCCATCGGCACCGCGCTCGGTGGCATCACCGGCCCGCTGCTGTTCGCCGACCTCACCAGCAGCGGCAAGGTCGGCGACACCGTGATCGCGTTCGTCATCGGCGCCTCGGTGATGGTGGCGGGCGGCATCATCGCGGCCCTGTTCGCCGTCGACGCCGAACAGAAGGGACTGGAGGCCATCGCGGCACCGCTGACGAGCACTCGGCCCAGCGGGCAACCAGCGACGGCGTGAGCGTGCTGCCCACCGGTCAGTGACCGGTGGGCAGCCACTCCCCGCGGAAGCCGTTGTGGTCGGCGTACGGCGCCGCCAGTGCGCGCAGGATGTGCACGGCCGCGTCGCGAACGGCCTTCTCGTTGGGCTGGTCGCGCAGTATCAGCAATTGCTGCGCGATGCCGATGACCTGGCGGCGGGCGTGCGACTCGGCGCGCTCGTGGTCCAGGACAGCGGTGCCCTCGATGCGCTCGTTGCAGTCGCGCAGGGACCGGCTGCGGCGACGGAACTGGGCGTCCTCGTCGTCGAGGCGCGCGAGGAGGAAACGGACCAGATCAGCGGTAGGGAACGGGGCGGTCGGCGTCGGCACAGCGGGTCTTCTCCTGCAGAAACGGGACCTCGCCGGGTTGTGGTCACCGGCGGGCTCAAACGGGCCGTCTGTTCGACTCCAACCGAACCTACACGGGCCTGAGCAGGGCGCCGACCGGCGCTCAGCCGGCCTGATCCTGGCCGGCGTTGGGCTCGGCCATGACGGCCAGCAGGCGGGCCGCGCGCGGGTCGGCGACGACCTGCTCCAGCGTCATCGGCACGCTGTCCGGCCCGGCCAACGGGATGCGCCAGTTCGGGTACTCGTCCCGGGTGCCCGGTTGGTTCTGCGTGCGCCGCTCGCCGACCGCATCGGTCAGCGCGACGCACCGCAGCAGTGCCGGGGTACGGGCGAGGTAGCGGTGCAGCGCGAGCACCACCGCCTCGCGACCGGGGTCAGTGGGGTCAGTGGGGTCACCGGGGCCACCGCCGTCACCGCCCTCACCGCCGTCACCGCCGTCACGGTCCAGCAGGCCCACCCGCCGCAGCTCGTCCAGCCAGGCCTGTTGTTCGGCCGCGGACGCGGCCAGTTCCTCTGCGGCCGGGCGGGTGAGCAGACCCAGACGGTCGCGCAGCCGCACATGGTCACCGGCCAGGTAGCCCGCGGTCGGCGGCAGGTCGTGGGTCGTCACCGAGGCCAGGCACAGCTCGCGCCAGCGCTCGGCCGGCACCGGCCCGTCCGCGTCGTTCTCGAACCACAGGATCGACGTACCGAGGACCCCGCGTTCGAGCAGCGAGCTGTGCGCCTCGGGCGGCACGTTGCCCAGGTCCTCGCCCACGAGCACCGCCCCGGCGCGGTACGCCTCGAGCGCCAGGATCCCGATCAGCGCGTCGGCGTCGTAGTGGACGTAGGTGCCCTCGAGGGCCTGCCGGCCCAGCGGGATCCACCACAACCGGAAGAGCCCGATGATGTGGTCCACCCGTAGCCCGCCGCTGTGCCTCAGCACGGTGCCGAACATCTCCCGGAACGGTGCGTAGCCGGTCTCCGCCAGCCGGTCCGGACGCCACGGCGGTTGCTGCCAGTCCTGCCCACGCTGGGAGTAGGCGTCGGGCGGCGCGCCCACCGTGACCGTGCTGGCCATGACGTCCTGATTCGCCCACGCGTCTGCGCCGGCGGGGCTCACGCCCACGGCGACGTCGTGCACGATGCCGACCCCCATCCCGGCCGTCCGTGCAGCATCCTGAACGGCGCCCAGCTGCTCGTCCAGCAGCCACTGGCTCCAGCGGTAGAGATCGACACGGTCGGCGTACTCGGCGGCGGCGTTCGTCACCGCGGTCGCTGTCGGGTCGTGCAGGTCGGCCGGCCATTCCCGCCAGTCCGCGCCGTGCTGCTCGCAGAGCACGCACCACGTGGCGAAGCGGTCGAGCGCCTCGCCCTGCGCGTCGCGGTACGCCGCGTAGGCGGCGGCCCGCTCCGGGGCGGCGGGCCGCCGGTGCAACAGCTCCAGCGCGGCGAGCTTGGCGGCCCACGCCGGGTCACGCTCGACCCGGTCGGTCCGTACGCCCTGCAGGGGAGCTCCGAGGGCGTCGACGGCAGTGCGATCTGCGGGCGGGGCCGTGGCGTACTCGGGGAGGTCCTCGATCCGCAGGTAGATCGGGTCGGCGAAGCGGCGGCTGGCCGGCAGGTAGGGCGAGGGGTTGCGCGGCGCCACCACGTCCCCGGCGTGGACGGGATTGATGAGCACGAAGTCGGCTCCGTGCTCGCCGGCCGTCCATTCCGCCAGCGTGCGCAGGTCCCGGAGGTCGCCGACGCCCCAGGACCCCGCGGACGGGGTGCTGTAGAGCTGGACGGCGAGACCCCAGGACCGGCGCCGACGCAGGGCCGGGAGCACCTCGAGCCGGGCCGGCGTGACGATCAGCGGGCAGCCGGCGCCGCTGTCCAGCACGAGCCGGTGGTACCCCAGCGGCAGCTCCGAGGGCAGGGCCGCACCAGCGGTCACAGGCAGGCTCCCGCCGTCCTCCAGCTCGACCCGGGCGCCTTCGGGCAGCCGAATCGCGCTGCTGTCACCCGCGCGCAGCACCAGGCACGGGGGCAGGACGGCCTTCTCGAGGCGGTCGCGGTGCTCGGCGAGCGAGCGCCGGCAGGCCTCGGGTGACGAGGCGTCGACGTCCAGCGCCGCGAGCACCTCGCGCAGCGCGTCGGGGCCGACGGTCTGCCGCCGGCCGCGCCAGTCCCAGTACTCGGTGTCGATGTGGTGGGTGGCGGCGAGCTCGTGCAGCGCGGCGACGCCGTCAAGATCGGTCACGTGCCCATCCAAACCCACCGCGTCCGGTCTCGGCCCACCGGTGCCGGCGGTCCAGGCTGCAGCGTTCAGTGCACGCCGTCCGGGCGTCCCGTGACGTACCAGAGCACGGACCCGAACAACCACACGGTGCAGACGTGGACGACGGTGCACCACAGGCAGATCGCGTCGATCTCGAACAGCTCGGCCCAGAGCAGGTAGACCACCGAGACGACCCCGGCCACGCCACCGATCACGCGCAGCACGTCCCACCGGCGTCGCGCCCACGCCGGAGGTGTCACCAGCAGGGTCATGACGACGAAGTATGCGAGCCCGGCCAGCGCGACCGGCACGCCGAGCACGTGCGAGTAGCTGCTCGTCGTCACCTTCGTGCAGTTGATGGTGGCGTTCTCGGGACAGGCCAGTGACGACGACGAGCTGAAGTGCTCGACGGTGAGGTAGGCGGCCGCGGCGAGGCCCAGGACAGCCGGGACCAGCGCCGCAAGCCGCAGCGGACCGCGCGCCCGCGTCCGCTGGTCGAGCCCGTCGCGCCCGCCGGTGACCGCCGGCACGGCTCAGCTGCCGGAGGGCAGGGCGGAGGTCGCCGTGCGCACCGCGGACGACGAGCAGACGGCCGTGGGCTGTCCCTTGGTCAGCTTGCAGAGATCGGCGGTCAGCACGTTCGCCGAGCCCAGGACGGACTTCGCGATGGCGGTGGACGGGTTCTTGATCGCGACCGCCACCTGCGCCTGGGTCTTCGAGCTGCCGCCGAGCACGCCGGGGTCGTACTGCGCGGACTGCAGGATGTAGGAGCCGCCGAGATCCAGGAACGGATACGTGCCCCCGGACTTCTCCCACAGCGCCTTGTCCGGCCCGGGCAGGGTGTCGAGCGGGGTGTATTTGCCCCCGGAGACCTGGTTGCTCTGCACCTCGTAGGGCGTGAAGGCGAGATAGCGGCTGGAGTAGGTCGACCCGTGGAACGCCAGCGTCGGCGTGTTCGCGTCGACGTCCGTGGGCGAGGAGCGGGTCTGCCCGAGCCCGGTGAACGTGCCGAATCGGGCGAGTGCGGTGACGACGGCCCAGCGTTCGGCGGCGCAGAACGGGCACCATTCCGCGCCCACGAACAGCACGCGGGGCAGGCGGCCGGACACCAGCGCGGCGCCGGTCGTCGCCTGGGGCGCCGACCGCGCGTCGCCCAGCCCGACGGTGTCGTACGCGCTCGCCGGGATGGAGCTCAGCGACGTGGCGACCGCCGGTACGGCGGGCCGCGCCTGCTCACCGGACTTGGGGCCGCTGGATCCGCTCGAGAGCCTGACGACGACGAGGATCGCGGCGAGCAGCACCACAGCACCGACGGCGCCCGCGACGACGACCACGCGACGGCGTCGCTGCTCGGCGCGGATGCGTTCGCGTGCGGCGGCGGCACGGTCGGCGGCGAGCCGCTTCTGGGCCGCGGTGGGCGGGGTGGTGCGGGATCTGTTGGCCACGTCGCTTTCCCGGTCGTCAGCTGATGCGCTCGGCGCGCCTATTGTCCCTCGGCGTCCTGAGCGTCGCCGGTGTCGCCCGTCCCGCCGTCGCTGGCGGGCAGCCGGAGCGGCTCGCGACCCGGCGGCTGGGAAGGGGCCGGGCCCCGCGGTTCGACCCGGGTCCAGGCGCGCTCGACCGAGCTGTTCGGCTCGAGGACGATCTCCTCGTGCTCGTCGCCGTCGCTGCGGTGCACGATCGTCAGCCCGTCGTCGCCGTCGAGGGAATAGGTGACGTTCTGCGGGTCGATCTCGACCCGGACGCGCTGACCGGCCATCCGCAGCGAGAAGCGCAACCCCTCCCAGCCCTCCGGTAGCTGCGGGCGGAAGGACAGGTGGTCTCCGAGGTCCCGCATGCCGCCGAAGCCCGCGATCAGCGCGAGCCACCCGCCGGCGAGGGAGGCGATGTGCAGGCCGTCGCGGGCGTTGTGCTGCAGGTTGTGCAGGTCCATCAACGCCGCTTCGGCGAGATAGTCCGCCGCGAGGCCGAGATGCCCGACCTCGGCCGCGACGACGGCCTGCGTGCAGGCCGACAACGACGAGTCGCGGACGGTGAGCGGCTCGTAGTAGGCGAAGTCGCGTTCCTTCTCCTCGACGGTGAAGCGGTCACCGGCCCAGTGCAACGCCAGCACGAGGTCGGCCTGCTTGATCACCTGCTTGCGGTAGAGATCGAAGTACGGCGCATTCAGCAGTAGCGGGTACTCGTTGTTGCGCGCCGAACGCTCGAAGTCCCAGGTCGCGCGCTGCGTGAAGCCGCGGTCCTGCTCGTGGACGCCGTAGGTCTCGCTGTAGGGAACCGAGGTGCGTTCGGCGCAGTCGCGCCAGGTCTCCAGCTCCTCGTCGGAGACCTCGTACTCACGGGCGGCATCGGGGTGCCGCGCGGCCGCGGAGGCTGCGGCAAGGAGATTCTGCCGCGCCATGAGGTTGGTGTAGACGTTGTCGTCGATCACGGCGGTGTACTCGTCGGGGCCGGTGACGCCGTCGATGTGGAACAACCCGTCGTCGCCGTCGTAACCCAAGGAGCACCACAGCCGGGCCGTCTCGATGAGCATCGGCAGCGCGACCGTCTGCTCGAACTCCTCGTCGTGGGTCCACCAGACGTAGCGGGCCGCGGCGACCGCGATATCGGCGTTGATGTGCAGCGCCGCGGTACCGGCCGGCCAATACCCGGACGTCTCCTGCCCGGAGATCGTGCGCCACGGGAACGCCGCGCCGCCGAGACGCAGCGTCCGCGCCCGTTCCTTGGCCGCGTCCAGGGTGTCGAGGCGCCAGCGCAGGGCGTCGGCGGCGGCGTGTGGCGCGGTCGCCGTGAGCAGCGGCAGCACGAACATCTCGGTGTCCCAGAAGGCGTGCCCGTCGTACCCCGGACCGGTGAGACCCTTGGCCGGGATGCATCGCCGTTCGGCGCGGGCGCTGGCCTGGTAGGCGTGGAAGATGCCGAAGCGCACGGCCCGCTGCAACTGCGGGGCGCCGTCGATCTCGACGTCCGAGCCGCGCCAGAATTCCGCGAGATCGGCTTCCTGCTCCTCCACGACCTCGTCCCAGCCGGCCTTGAGCGCGCTGATGACCGCGGCGTCGACCTGGTCGCGCAGGGTGGGGGTGGAGCGCATCGCCGACCAGCCGTAGGCGACGAACTTGGTGAGTTCGAAGCTCTCGTCGGCCGCCAGCGAGGTCGCGACGGTCAGCCGTGCCCAGTCGGGTGCGGCGACGATTTCCTCGCGACGGTCGTGCCCGTCGTCGATCTCGTGTGCCATCGCCGCTGCGACGCGCAGTCCCGACTCGCGGGTGCGGTGCACGAGGTGCGCGCGCCGCTCGTGCGCGTCGTGCAGCACCGGTCGCAACGCGTCCTTGACCGCGGACGAGGCGCGGGGGTCGTCGGACATGGTGGGCAGCGGCTCGTTGGCGACCAGCTCCGACTGCACCACGATGCGGACGGGCCGGTCGACCGGCTCGACGCGGTAGCGGATGGCGAGCAGCGAACGCCGAGCCAGCGAGACCAACCTCGAGGAATGGACGCGGATGCGCGTGCCGGCGGGGGACTCCCATTCGACGTGGCGCTCGAGCACCCCTCGCCGCAGGTCGAGCACGCGCTCGTGGCTGACCACGTTGCCGTACCGCAGGTCGAAGGGTTCGTCGTCGACCAGCAGGCGGATCAGCTTGCCGTTGGTGACGTTGAGGATCGTCTGACCCGTCTCCGGGTAGCCGTAGCCGGGTTCGGCGTAGGGAAGGGGCCGCGTCTCGTAGAAGGAGTTCAGGTAGGTACCCGACAGGCCGTTCGGGTCACCCTCGTCGAGGTTGCCGCGCACGCCGATGTGCCCGTTGGACAGCGCGAACAGCGACTCGGACTGCGCCAGCGAACGGTGGTCGAGGCCGACCTCGCGCAGCTCCCACGGGTGCGACGGGAAGCGTTGGCCGAGATCGGTGTCGTCGCGCGCCGGTGCGCCGTCGGACTCCGGCTCGCGGGCGCTCACCGAGCGGCCCGCATCGACCGAATCGCTCCGCAACTGTCGCTCACAGCAGGTCCGCCAGGTCGTCGACGACGACAGACGCGCCGTGCGCCTCGAGGTCGTCGCGGTGCGCGTCGTCCAGCCGGTTGACGCCGACCACGTAGCCGAAGCGCCCGCGGTGGCCGGCCTCCACGCCGGCTGTCGCGTCCTCGAACACCGCGGCCTCGCCCGGGTGCGCATCGAGCAGCCGCGCGCCCTCGAGGAACGAGTCCGGCGCCGGCTTGCCGTTGAGCTTCAGCTCGTCGATGGTCCGGCCGTCCACTCGATGCTCGATGAACTGCTCCAGGCCCGTCACCTTCAACACCTCGGCGGTATTGGCGCTGGAGGAGACGACGACCCGCCGCAGTCCGGCTTTGGTCGCGGCCTCGAGGTAGCGGCGGGATCCGGGGTAGACGGTCACGCCGTCGGTGCGGATGCGCTCGAGTACCTCGTCGTTCTTGCGGGCGGCGATGCCCTGCACCGACTCGGTGTCCGGGCCGTCCCCGTCGCTGCCCTCGGGGATCGACAGCCCGCGGGAGTTGAGGAAGTCGCGGGTGCCGTCCAGACGCGGCTTGCCGTCGACGTACTCCTCGTAGTCCTGGTCCGTGAACGGCGACTGGCCGTGCCGCTCGAGCACCGGGTCGAAGGTGTCCTTCCAGGCGCTCTTGTGCACCGACGCGGTGTCGGTGAGCACGCCGTCGAGGTCGAACAGGCAGACGTGGATGGAATCCGGGAGTCCGAGCACGCCCTCCAGCCTGCCCGAGCCGGGGCACGGTGACACCACAGACCCACCGGGTCGCGCCGGATATCTCACCGATTACGAGCTGCGAACGGCCTCCGCGTGACGGCCTCGGAGCCGCGATGCCGTCGGGTACCGTGACCGCACCCTCCCAAAGGCCCGGCACGACGGCGGTTCGTCCGCTCCGCGCCCGGCGCGGGCGGGCCGGTCTCCGCCCCTGTGCTGTTCCGGATCGGGGGACCCGGACAGCAGCGCGCTCGCGACGCGCAGGCGGATGCGCCGGGGATCCCGTTTCGGCGGGGTCCCCGGTGCTCCGCGCACTCAGCCCGTGCGCCGCTCCCGCGCGCGGTCGCGCATCGCCTCGAGCACGGCGTCGTCGTAGTTCAACGGTTCGAACGGGACGAGGTCGCGGATGGCGGCGTCCCGGACGATCACCTCGTTGCGCATGGACTCGATCAACGCGCGCACGGTGTGTCCGTCGACGCCGGTGAGTAGCGGCAGCGCCTGCGAGGCGGCCAGTGCCGCCAGCCGGCTGCTGGGTAGCCAGATCGGCAGGAACAGCGACAGCCGCCCCTCGATCGCGCTGACCCGGCTGAGCATGTCCACGTAGCGCAGCACCTCCGCGCCGCCGACCTCGAAGGTATGGGACGCGGTGCCCTCGATCGGCAGCACGCCGACGAGGTAACGGACCATGTCCGACAACGCGATCGGCTGCGTCAGCGTGCGACCCCACTGCGGCACGGTCAGGGCGGGGATGCGTTCGACGAGGTTGTGGATGATCTCCCAGGACGCGCCGCGGTGGCCGATGACGATGCCGGCGCGCAGCGTGGTGACGGGGACACCGGCCTCGGCCAGCAGCCCTTCGACCTCCTGGCGGCTGCGCAGGTGCGCCGACAGGTCGTCGTTCTCGTCCCCCAGGCCGCCGAGGTAGACGATCCGCCGCACCCTGGCGCGGGCAGCGGCCTGACCGAAGGCGCGCGCCGCCGCGGCGTCGCGGCGGACGAAGTCGCGGTGGTCCAGGGAATGGACGAGGTAGTAGGCGACGTCGCAGCCCCGGAGCGCGGCGGGCAGGCTCGTCGGGTCGTCGACGTCCGCGCGCACCGGCGTCCCGGGGCCGGTGTAGCGCTCCGGGCGGCGGGTCATGGCCCGCACGTCGTGCCCGGCCTCGATCAGGGTCGGAACGAGCCGGCGGCCGACGAAGCCGGACGCACCGGTGACGAGGATCTGCATCCCAGCCGGGTACCCCGGCGCTCCGACCGTCTCACTGTCCGGTGGCGCGCGCGACGTTCGGTCGGTGGCCCGGCAGACTGGCCAGACCCATCCCGCGCGAGAGGAACACCATGGCCGACATCATCGAGCTGATCTACGCCGACCACGACTGGTTCCGCCGGCAGTTCTTCCTGCTCGACGAGGCCGGCACCGACGAGGAGCGCAGCGCGATCTGGGGCCCGCTCGCGACGGGCCTGGACACCCACGCCGAGGCGGAGGAGACGGTGTTCTACCCCGCGTTGCTGGCGCTCGGCCACGCCGGCGACCCGAAGGACGAGACCGACGACGCCATCGGCGACCACAACGACATCCGCGCCGCGGTGGCCGACGCCCGACGGCACCCGGTCGGGTCGGCCGACTGGACGGAGGCGGTCGCCGAGGCCCGCGCGGCCAACGGAGAGCACCTGGACGAGGAGGAGCGCGAAGCGATGCCCGATTTCATCCGCAGCGCGTCGCGCGACGTGCGACACGAACTGGCGATGAAGTGGGTGCGCTTCTACGCCGCGCACCCTGAAGGACGCGGTATCGACACCAGCGAGCGCGACCCGCAGAAGTACGTCGAACAGAACTCCTGACGCCGTTCAGGGCGCGGGCGCGGCGTCCTTGACGTGCTCGACCAGGGCGGCGTCGTGGCCCGTGTCCTGCGCGGGGACGATCGGCGCCGGCACGGTCGGGGCGACGACCGTGGCGGCTGCCGCAGCTGCGGTGCCGACGGTCTTTCGAGACGGCGCCGCCATGCTCGACTTCGCGATGTCGTCGTCGCGTCCGGGTCCGCGCTGCGCGGCAGCGGTGGATTCGGCGCCGCGGCGCGTCAGGGTGGAGTTGCCGGTTCCGCGGATCCGGCCGTGCGTCGGGTCGGTGCGGCGTTCGGTGATGAGCGCACCCAGCAGCACCCCGCCGAAGATGACACCACTGGCCACCATCAGCCAGACCGACAGCACGAACACCGCGCCGACGAGACCGTAGGCGTGTACCTGCCAGGAGATCTGGCCCGGGACGATGGCGCGCGAGAGACGCACCTGGATCGTCGACAGCACGCCCACAGCGATCGCACCGGGCAGCAGCGCGCGCATCGACACCCGACGGTTGAGCAGCCAGTACTGGGCCCACCAGTAGAACAGCAGGATCATCAGCCCCTGCAGCACGATTCCCGACCAGGGGCCCAGATGCATGACGTTGCGGTTGATCCAGTGACCGATGCGCCCGGCGAACAGCAGACCCACCGTGAACATGGCCACCGCCGGCGCGAACAGCAGCTGCCGGAAGTAGGACCGGATGCCGGTGATGCGCGGCAGCGTCCAGATCAGCTCGAAAGCGCGTTGCTGCACGGCGCCCACGCTGGTCATGAACACCACGGCGACGATGAGCCCGATGATCAGGGTCAGCGTGCTGATGGAGGCCGACGTACGGCCGAACAGCCGTGCGATGTCGTCCTCGGAGTCGTCGCTCAGCCCGAAGAAACGGGCGATGTAGACGCTGATGTTGTTGCCGGTCTCGCGCTGCAGCACCGCGGACAGGGCCACGATCAGGGGCGCGGTGCACAGCACCTGTTGCGCACAGAGGGCCAGCGCGTGGGTGTCGAGATCGAGCTCGCGGACGCGCGCGAACCCGCGTCCGCCGATGCTCTGCTCCCACCAGGTGCGGGCAGTGGCGACGCGGCGGTTCGCGCTCAGACGCTCGCGCGCCCCGTCGACGCGCGTGAACCGGCTTCGCATATGACCATTGTGCGCCGTCACGGCAGCCGGTTCCGGCGATTCGGGCAAGTCGTGTCCTCGATCGTGACGTGGCGCGTTGTCCACGGGGTCACCCGAGACGGATGCCCGCGAGCTGGGTCGCGTGCGCGACGACACGTCCACGGGTATCCCATACCCAAGACTGTTCGTCCACTCGCTGGGAATCGATCAGGTGTGCCCTGTGCAGCACCTGCAGGCCGCCGGGGGCCGGCAGGGCGCGGACGTAGGCCGTGAGTTCCAGCGTCGGCACCCAGCCGGTCGGCTCGACGTCGAAGGTGGCCGGCGGGAAGGCGTCGACGGCGTAGAGCAGGGCGACCGGGTCCCAGGTGGCGCCGTCGAGGAAGGACAGCCAGCCCCGCAGCTCGCCCCGGCCGGTCGGTTCACCCCGGGCCCAGGTCATGGTGTCGCGGTCGATGCGCAGGTCGACCTCGTCCATGATCGCTACCGGGAACCCGGCCGGATTGACCCCCGGCACGCGGATCGCCCGTTCGGGCGGTGCGGAGCCGCGCTGCGGCACCCCGGCGGACCAGTACGGCTCGGCGGAGGGATCCAGCCGGCTGGTAGTCATCAGCGTCTCGACGCACGGCCGGCCGTCCTGGCTCATCCACGCCCGGAGCTGGCTGGCCGAACGCCCCGCCCGCAGCACCTCGACCCCGATCTCGACGGGCCCGGGGTCGGGGGAGTGCAGGTAGTGCGCACTCGCGGCGATGATGTGCTCGTGGGCGGACACGTCGGTGACGGCCCGCCCGACCATGGCCAGCAGGTAACCGCCGTTCGGCTTGCCGCCGATGGTCCAATTCGGGTGCACGGTTGCCGCGAACCGGCCCGTGGCCAGCGGCCGGACGGCGGTGACCGTGGTGAAGGACGAGTCGGGCGCTTCGGCGGCGGGATCCACGCCGTCGATCCAACACCGGGCCGCGGACGGCCCGACACGGGGACCGTCGCGCCTCAGCGGCCGCTGATCTTGAGCTGCACGTCGTGCCAGCCGCCGGCGAGCACATCGGCCTGCGCCGGACCCCACGTGCCGCGGTAGTAGGGGACGGGTCGCTCGGGCAGGTCGAGGATGGGCGAGACGATGCGCCACTCCTCGTCGATGGTGTCCTCCCGGGCGAAGCGGTGCCGCCGCCCGTCCATCGCGTCGTCCAGCAGCCGCTCGTAGGCCTCCTGCCGGTGCCCGAGCGCGGCGTCGAAGTCCACGGACAGGTCGACCCGTTGGCTGCGGGTGGCCGCGCCCGGCGACTTGGCCTGCACCGACATCGTCAGCCCGTCGCTGTGGCCGAGGCGGAAGCGGACGAGGTTGGCGTCCGGCAGGTGCGCGTCCAGGCCCGCGAACAGCAGCCGCGGTGGCCGGCGCAGCTCGACCACAGCCTCGGTTGCGGTGCCCGGCATCTGCTTGCCGGCGCGCAGGTAGAACGGGACGCCCGCCCACCGCCACGACTCGATCGACATCTTCGTCGACACGAAGGTCTCGGTCGTCGAACCGCTCTCGACCCCGGGTTCGTCGAGATAGCCGACGTACTGCCCGCGCACGGTCGTTGACGGATCGAGGGGCTGCACCTGGCGCAGCACCTTGACCTCCTCGTCGCGGTAGGCGTCGGCGTCGTCGGCGATCGGCGGTTCCATGGCCAGGAGCGCGGCCACCTGCAGCAGGTGGTTCTGCAGGACGTCGCGCACCGCCCCCACGCCGTCGTAGAAGCCGGCTCGTCCCTCCGTACCGAACTCCTCGGCCAGGGTGACCTGCACGCTGGCGATGTAGTTCCGGTTCCAGACCGGTTCGAGGAAGGTGTTGGCGAAGCGGAAGACCAGCAGCCCCTCGACCGATTCCTTGCCGAGGTAGTGGTCTATACGGAAGATGTCCTCCTGCGCGAAGGCCTTGGCCAGCGTCTGGTTCAACTCCGCGGCCGTGGCGCGATCGCGGCCGAACGGCTTCTCGACGATCACCCGTCCCTTCTCGGCCAGCCCGGCCTTGACGAGGCCGTTGACCACGTCGGCGAACACGGAGGGCGGGATCGCGAGGTAGAAGACCGGGCGCGCGGATTCGCGCAACTCATCGGCGATCCGCTCGTAGGTGGCGGGGTCGGCGTAGTCGCCGGTCACCATGCTCAGCCGGGTGGCGAGCTCGCCGAAGGCCGTCTCGTCGAGCGACGACGTCGACTTCTCGACCGATACCCGGGCACGGTCGACGAGCTGCTGGTTGTCCCACGCCGAGCGGGCGACGCCGATGACCGGGACGCCGAGACGGTCCTGCCGCGCCAACTGGTACAGGGCAGGGAACAGTTTCTTGAAGACCAGGTCACCGGTGATCCCGAACAGGACGACGGCGTCGGCGCGTGTCTGCATGGGCGCCATTGTCTGCCCGTGATCGCTTCCGGGGGAGCCCCCGGGCCGCACGAGTTGTTACGGCCCGGCGGGGTCGCAACCCCGCCGAACCGTGACAAGCACGGACGTATCCGCTGTCGGTCAGCTCTGGAGCGCGGCGTCGAGCGTGATCTCGACACCGGTCAGTGCCTTGCTCACCGGGCAGCCGGCCTTCGCGTCCTGGGCGGCCTTCGCGAACCCGTCGGCGTCCAGGCCGTCGACCTCGCCGCGCACGGTGAGGGTGATGCCGGTGAGGCGGAAACCACCGGCGGGGTCCGGGCCGAGCGAGACGGCAGCGGTGACGTCGAGGGCCTGCGGCGTGCCACCGGCCTGCGCGACCAGGGCCGAGAGCTGCATCGCGTAGCAGGACGAGTGCGCCGCGGCGATGAGCTCCTCGGGGCTCGTGGTGCCCCCGGCGTCCTCGGCGGCGCGCTTCGGGAACGAGACCTCGTAGGTGCCGACCTTGGAGCTGGACAGCTCGACCTGTCCCGAACCCTGCTCGAGGGTGCCGGTCCAAGCGGTGCGGGCGGTGCGTGTGGGCATGCGTGACTCCTTCGTCATGGCTGTGCGTGACCTACGCTGTCGAACGCAGGCAATTCAGTTGTTCACAACGTAAATACGAGGAGCCGTCATTCCTCCTCGCGCAGCACCGCCTCGAGGTCCCGCAGCTCGGCGATCAGCCGTGCATCGTCGAAACCGCCCAGGGTCGAGCCGATCGTGGCCGGGACCCGGGCTACCCGATCGCGCAATCGCCGGCCCTTCGGAGTCACACTGACCAGCACCGACCGCTCGTCGTCGGACCGTCGCTCGCGGGCGACGAGGCCGTTGCCCTCGAGTCGTTTGAGTAGCGGCGACAGCGTGCCCGAGTCGAGACGTAACCGTTCGCCCAGCCGGGTCACCGTCGACGGGCCCTCGTCCCACAGCACGATCATGACGAGGTATTGCGGATAGGTCAGTCCGGCGGCCTCGAGCAGCGGGCGGTACCGCGCGGTCATGGCCCGCGACGCGGCGTAGAGGGCGAAGCAGAGCTGGTCGTCGAGCGCCAGCGCGTCCCTGGTTCGCGACATGACACTCACTGTAGGCCGCACTCCAGGCCGCCTGCGCGTGTCGCCGGGCCGCGTCGGGTAGGCCTGACGGAGAACATCGACCTTCGACGAAAGGAACCTGTCCGTGGCGACGACGACCGAGGCCCCCAACGACTTCTCCGGCACCTTCGAGATCGCCGGGAAGACGGTGCGCCGGCTCGGGTTCGGCGCGATGCGGCTCACCGGACAGGGCATCTGGGGCCCGCCCGACGACCGCGAGGAGTGCGTCCGCGTCGTGCAGCGCGCCGTCGAGCTCGGCGTCGACCTGATCGACACGGCCGACTCCTACGGACCGCACGTCAGCGAGGAGATCATCCGCGAGGCGTTGCACCCGTACCCGGAGCAGGTGCTCATCGCGACGAAGGCGGGTCTGGTCCGGCACGGCCCGGACATCTGGCAGCCGGTCGGCCGGCCGGAGTACCTGCGGCAGGAAGCCGAGATGAGCCTGCGACGGCTCGGCCTCGAGCGCTTGGACCTGTTCCAGCTGCACCGCATCGACCCCAAGGTGCCGCTCGAGGACCAGATCGGCGAGCTCGCGACCTTGCAGGACGAGGGAAAGATCGGCGCGATCGGCTTGAGTGAGGTCAGCGTCGAGCAGATCGACGAGGCCCGCAAGCACGCCGAGATCGTCACCGTCCAGAACCGGTACAACCTCACCGACCGCACCTCGGAGGAGGTGCTGAACTACTGCGTGCGCGAGGGGCTCGGGTTCATCCCCTGGTTCCCGATCAGTGCCGGGGCGCTCGCCGAACCGGGCGGGCCGGTCGACGAGATCGCCGAGGCGCTCGACGCGACGCCCTCGCAGATCGCCCTGGCCTGGCTGCTCGAACGCGCGCAGATCATCCTGCCGATTCCCGGGACGTCCTCGGTCGCCCACCTGGAGGAGAACATGGGTGCGGCGCGGCTGCGGTTGACGCGCGAACAGATCACCGAGCTGACCGACGCGGTGGCGCCGGGCCGCACGGCGGACGACGACGATTCCGCGTCGGGCGGTTCGGACGACGAGTGATAGCCGCATGACCGACACGGCCGAGCGCGCGGCGGTGCGGAGCCGCGTCGCCGGGTGGCCGGGCGCAGCGCTCGTCGGCACCGCGTTCTTCGTCGCCATGGTCGGCACGACGCTGCCGACCCCCCTGTACCCGGCCTACGCCGCCGAGTTCGGCTTCGGCGAGCTGGTGACCACGGTCGTCTTCGCCGTCTACGCGATCGGGGTGACCGCCGGGCTGTTGCTGTTCGGACACTGGTCGGACCAGATCGGGCGCCGGCCCATGCTGCTGTTCGGGCTCGGACTGTCCGCGCTGTCGGCGGTGGCCTTCCTGCTGCCCGGCGCGCTGGCGTGGCTGTTCGTGGGCCGCGTGCTGTCCGGACTCTCGGCAGGGATCTTCACCGGTACCGCGACCGCGACGGTCGTCGACCTCGCGCCGGACGGCGGGCGGGCGCGGGCCGGCCTGCTCGCTGCCGCGGTGAACATGGGTGGGCTTGGTGCCGGGCCGCTGCTCGCCGGCATCCTCACCGAGTACGCGCCGATGCCGCTGCGGCTGTGTTACGTGGTGGACCTGGTCCTCGTCGCCGCGTCGCTGCTGTTCGTGCTCGTCGTGCACGAACCGGTGCCGGTACGCGACGAACGGGCGTTGCGGCCGCGTCGCCTCCAGGTGCCGCCCGACGTCCGGGGGTTGTTCACCCGGGCCGCCATCGCCGGCTTCGCGGGCTTCGCCGTGCTGGGGCTGTTCACCGCGGTGTCCCCGGCGTTCCTCGGCAAGGTCCTGCACCACCACAACGCCGCCCTGGTCGGCCTGGTCGTCGGGTCGCTGTTCGCGGCCTCGATCGTCGGCCAGACCACCTCACAGCGTCTCGGACTCGAGCGGGCACTCCCGGTCGGGTGCGCCGGGTTGATCGTCGGTATGGCGCTGATCGCGGCGAGCCTCGCGGCCGCCTCGCTGTGGCTGCTGGTGACCGGCGCCGTGGTCGCCGGGCTGGGGCAGGGGTTGAGCTTCCGCGCAGGGCTGGGCGCGCTGACCGCCGGCAGCCCGGAGGAGGTACGGGGTGAGGTCACCTCGACCTTCTTCGTCACGCTCTACGTCGGCATCGCGCTGCCGGTGATCGGCGAGGGAGCGCTTGCCGGGGCGACGAGCCTGGTCACCGCGGGCGTCGTGTTCGCCGCCCTGGTCGCCGCGCTCGCCGCGACGGCGCTCGTGCTGCTGCTGCGTGGCCGCTAGCCGCCGGTGTCTACTGGGCGAATGGTGCAACCAGGAACCGACCCCGACACGCTGCCCCCCATCGATCCCACCGAGCCGGTGCCGGACGACCCGGGGCCGCTGTCGCCCGATACCCCCGAGACCCTGCCGCCGGCACCGGTCGAACCGTCGCCGGTGCCCGAGGTGCCGATCCCGAACGCGCCGCCCCCGCCGGACGACCCGACGCCGGACGTCGAGCCCGGCGGTGTCCCGGCCTGAGGGCCGGCAGCCTCCCCGACACGCACCCGACGTTCTTGACATCGGTCGTATCGACGCGTCCACTGGAGAAGCTGATCCATCAGCCCGCTGGGCTCGGTAGGCCGATCATGTCCGTACCGTGAGCATCCGCTCCCGCCAGCGCCCCGGCACCGCACCTCGTGCGCCGTGTAGTCGATCTTTCCCTGCGCCCGGTACCGCACGCGGGAAACGCCCGATCATCGAGCAACCAGCTCGTCATCAATCGAGTCGGCGGCCCGCACGAGGCACCAGGTGAAGGACGCTCATGGAGCATCAGGCCGCCGCAGTCGACATCCCCGCCGACGTGCACGCCGCCGCGGCGGCCCGGGCCGTCGTCGAGGCGCTGCTGCCCGAGTGGGATCTGGCCGGCCTGCAGGACGACGCCAAACTGATCGCCACCGAACTGATCACGAACGCCTACCGGCATGCCCCGGGCACGGACACCTTCGAGCTGGAACTCGTGCTCCGGGGTCGCGGAGTGCGCATCTCACTCGCCGACGGCTCGTCGATTCTGCCGATCATCGCCGAGCTGTCGGACGACGCCACGAGCGGCCGAGGCATGACTATCGTGGCCGCGCTGGGCACGGCCTGGGGTGCCGAGGAGTACCGGGGCGGCAAGCGTGTCTGGGTCGACCTGGACGAGTCGGCTCCCGCCCTGCACGCTGTAGAACCGCCTGAGTAGCGCCGAACGCGGATCGGCTGCGGTACGACCGTCATCCGCGCGCGGCCCCGTCGGGCACACGTCCGGGCTGTCGTACCGCAGCCGGCGTTCCTGGTCCGCCCCCCGGGGCGTCGAACCAGACAACGCTCCGTCGCCGCCGGTGCTCCGGGCCCTGGCACCGTTGGGGATCGGTACCGGGCACTGTGAGCGTTGTGGCGTAGGTGGTGCTCGACGGTTCTTCCGCTGCCGGAACTCGCACCCTCCCCCGCTGGGAGAGCGACGCTACGGCGGCAACAAGGACCGAAGATCGATCGGCTCGACCCGCACACGAAGGCTGGATGTCTGCGACTCGATACCGCCGAGGGCCCGGCCCTGAGCTGGTGCTCTACGGTCTTGTCTGACCGCACTTCCGGGTGCGCTGGTTGATCAGCTGCCATGAACGTACGCCCAGTCCGGTGATTGCCGCCGCATGCACGCCTCACGTGTCCGGATCGCCCTTTCGTGCCTGCGCTCGTCGGACGGCCGCGTTGACGAGATTCTCGGCGACGACGGCCAGTTTCACGTGTTCGTGCTGGCTCATGATCCGCAACCGGACGAAGGCATCCTCGGCGGAGGCCCCGGAACGCGACTGGATGATGCCGATCGCCCGGTCGATGATCGCTCGACTGGTCAGGGCGGCCTCGAGACGCTCGGTCGTCCGCCGGGCGGCTTCCAGCACCCGGGCGTTGTGGATGGCCACTGCCGCCGGTCCGGCGAAGCGTTCTCCGAACTGTCGGGACGATCCCTGGAAGGCGGCCACGTGGTGGGCGTAGACGTTGAGCGAGCCGAAGACGTCGCCGTTCACTAGTAGCGGGAACGAGATCACGCTGCGTACCCCGGCGTCGGCCGCCAACGGTCCGAACTCGGGCCACGCCGCGTCGTCGGCCACGTCGGGCGAGGCCATGGTCGCGCCGGTCGCGACAGCGGAGATGCACGGTCCCTCGCCCAGCCGGTACTGGATGGCATCCACGTTGCTGACGAACTGCGCCGACGCCGCGAGGGTGTCGGGTCGGCCCGCCTCGACGACGGTCACACCTGCCCCGTCCGCGCCAGGTGTCGCCTGTACCGCGAAGTTCGCTACCTCCGTGAGCACGCTTTCCAGCGTGCCCGCACCGGCGACCATGGCCGACAAGCCGGCCAGCCCGGACATCAGACCGTGGTAGGCGTCATCGGGAACCTCGGGCAACGACTCATCGCCACTTGCCACTACAAACCTCGCGGAACGCCGGCCATACGCGATCGTCCGCGGGAGCGCGATTGCTCATGACCGACGGTGTCCCGCCTGCCATCTCGGACCGGCTGTGGGCCCAACCGGTTCGGACGGTACTCCATGCAGGCCGGGTTCGGCGTGGACACGGTTACTACGGTCGGGGGATGCCGCTTGTCTGGGAGCAGGTCATCATCGACGCGCACGATCCCGTAGCTCTGGGGCGCTGGTGGGCATCGGCGCTGGGGTGGGTCGTGGTAGATCAGGCCGAGGACGAGTTCGAGATCCGCCCGTCCCCGGACGAGGTGCCGGGACTGTTGTTCGGGTTGGCGCCGGACGAGAAGATCATCAAGAACCGGTTGCATCTCGATTTCCGCCCTGCTGATCAAGTTGCCGAGGTCGACCGGTTGGTCGCCCTCGGAGCAACGCACGCCGACGTCGGACAGACCGGTGACGAGCCGTGGGTCGTGCTCGCCGACCCCGAGGGAAACGAATTCTGCATCCTCGGCGCCCGACCCCTCGGCTTCACGTAGACCTGGGTCGACACCGACGGAAGCAGACACGGCTGATCGCCAGCATCGAAGCGGACCACATCACCAGCACATGCCCCGTGCGATGCTGGGAACATGGTGTTCAACATGAACGTCGGCGGCGGACAGTCGATCTTCGCCCAGTCCTCATCTCGCGTGAACGAACTCGATGCCGAGTTGCGCGCCAAGCACACTGGCAAACCTGCCGAGGACATCAAGCCGCTGGCGCTCCTGGCGCTGCGGCGGATCGGCGTCAGCCTGTCCGACGCCGAACTGGTCGCGTACGCGGACGCGGTCTCCCGCGGCGAGAAGTTCCGGTTCCACCTCGGCTGACGCACGCCCCGTCCCGCTGGCTCCGTTCCGGGGGCGCGGCCTTACTCGTCACGTTCACCGTGGAACTCGTCGCGTGGAACCGGCAGACCGAATCCGCTGTCGGGATCTGACCGGCCGCCCCGCCGCCGTCCGGCCGCTGGCGTCAGTCGGGGCGGGTCCAGTCGGCCGACCCGGCTACCTCGGCGCCGATCGTCGTGTCGTCGCCGTGCCCGGTGTGCACGACGGTGTCCGCGGGCAACGTGAACAGCCGGTCGCGGATCGAGGCCACGATGGTGTCGTAGTCGGAGTACGAGCGACCGGTGGCGCCGGGTCCACCGTGGAACAGGGTGTCCCCGGTGAACACGGCGTCGAGGTCCGCGGCGTAGATACAGACGGCACCGGGGGAGTGCCCGGGGGTGTGCCGCACCTCGAGTTCGATGCCGCCGACCGGGATCGTCTGCCCGTCCTCGAACGGCGTGTACGCCCCGTCCGGGTAGGTCATGCGCCACAGGACCTCGTCGTCCGGGTGCAGGTAGATCGGCGCGGCGAAGCGATCGGCGAGCTCGGCGGCCACGGTGACGTGGTCGTCGTGCGCGTGGGTGCACAGGATGCCGAGCAGGGTGCGCTGGCCGATGAGCTCGGCGATCGGGCCCACCTCGTGCGGGGCGTCGATGACGACGCACTGCTCGTCGTCGCCGATCACCCAGACATTGTTCTCGACGTCCCACGTGCCGCCGTCCAGGCTGAACGTGCCGCTGGTCTGGCCGTGCAACACCTGCACGTGGTGGCGACTCACGGGAGCACGACCACGGACCGCAGGACGTCGCCGCGGTGCATCTTTTCGAACGCCGACTCGATGTCGTCGATGCCGATCGTCTCGCTGACGAACTTGTCGAGCGGGAAGCGGCCCTGCCGGAACAGGTCGACCAGCAAAGGGAAGTCCCGGCTGGGCAGGCAGTCGCCGTACCAGGACGACTTCAGCGCACCGCCGCGGCCGAACACGTCGATGAGTGGCAGTTCGAGGCGCATCTCGGGGTTCGGGACGCCGACGAGTACCACGGTGCCGGCGAGGTCACGGGCGTAGAAGGCCTGCCGATAGGTCTCGGGCCGGCCGATGGCCTCGATGACCACGTCGGCGCCGAAGCCGCCGGTCAGCTCCTGGACCGCGGCGACTACGGCGTCCTCGTCCAGCCCCTTGGTGTTGACCGTGTGCGTCGCGCCGAACTCGCGGGCCGTCTCGAGCTTGCGGTCGTCGATGTCGATCGCGATGATCCGCGCCGCCCCGACGAGGTTCGCCCCGGCGATGGCGGCATCGCCGACGCCGCCGCAGCCAATGACGGCCACGCTCTGTCCCCGTTTGACGCCGCCGGTGTTGATCGCCGCACCGACGCCTGCCATGACGCCGCAGCCGAGCAGGCCGGCTGCGGTCGCCGGCGCGTCCGGGTCGACCTTGGTGCACTGACCCGCCGCGACGAGTGTTTTCTCCGCGAAGGCACCGATGCCCAGCGCCGGGGACAATTCCGTGCCGTCCTCGAGCGTCATCTTCTGCGTGGCGTTGTAGGTGTCGAAGCAGTACTGCGGTTCACCACGCCGGCAGGCGCGGCAGTGCCCGCACACGGCGCGCCAGTTGAGGATGACGAAGTCACCCGGCGCCACGTCGGTGACGTCCGGCCCGACCGCCTCGACGACGCCGGCCGCCTCGTGCCCGAGCAGGAACGGGAACTCGTCGTTGATGCCGCCCTCGCGGTAGTGCAGGTCGGTGTGGCAGACGCCGCAGGCCTGGACGCGGACCAGCGCCTCGCCCGGTCCCGGATCGGGCACGACGATGTTCACGACCTCGACCGGCGCCCCCTTCGCTCGCGCGATCACGCCGCGGACGGTCGTACTCATGCAGCGACCTCGTAGGTCGCGACGAGGGTGGCGCGGGCGAGGGTGTGGCTGAACAGGTTGAAGCCGAGGTAGGCCGGCGTCGCTTCCTCGGGGATGTCGAGCGACGGGACGTCGACGGCATGGACGACGACGTAGTAGTGGTGCGGCCCGTGGCCGGCCGGCGGCGCGGCTCCGACGTAACCCGGCATGCGGGCGTCGTTGTTGAGCTGGACGGCGCCGTCGGGCAGACCGTCCTTGCTGGCGTTGGCGGCGAGCTCGGTCACGTCGGCCGGGATGTTGAACACGGCCCAGTGCCAGAACCCGCTCGCCGTCGGGGCGTCGGGGTCGTAGATCGTCACCGCGTAGCTCTCCGTGCCCTCCGGGGCCCCGGACCACGACAGCTGGGGTGAGGCGTCCTCGCCACCCGCCCCCATGACACCGGAGACCTGCGGGGTGTTCAGCGCCGCGCCGTCGGTGACGTCGGTGCTGGTGACCTCGAAGCTGGGAACGTCCGGAAGTTCGTCGTACGGGTTGCGGGACATGGGCTGCGTGCCTCCTCGGCGGATCGGCGATCTGCTCTTCCACCGTGATTCTGTCCCGTCCCGCGCCGCGCGGAAACGGCGCCCGGCGTCAGCCGGCCGGCCGCCGCCGCAGCCGCCGCTTGTACGGGCGCACGGCGTCGGGGTCCTCGGTGTGCGGCTTGGCCCCGTCCTCGCCGCTGGTGGTGCGGGCACCCGCGGCCGTTGTGCCCGCGCCGTCGGCGCCACCGAGCCAGGCGCGCAACGAGTCGTACACCGTCGCGTCGGCGAGCAGGTCGAAGTGGTGCTTGCCGCCGATGTGGTGGGTGCGGGCGGTGTCGAACGGGATGGAGCGGACCTTGCCCATGCCGTGCGCGCTGGTGTGCTGCACGAGCAGGTCGTGGGCGAACAGGCCCTCGGACTTGGTCGACAGCGTCGCCGACGCCATCGAGTACGCGACGCCGGGGATGAGCAGGGCGGGGGTGACGCGGTCCTGCAGCAGCTCGTCGGGGTCGAAGTCGAGCCAGTCCGCCTCGACCAGCGATCCGTACCGCAGGTCCTTGATGCCGACGCTGCGGCGGTTCAGCCACACCGCCCACGGCCGGGTCTCGGGCAGGCGGGCGAGGCGGTGCGTGCCCCAGTTGGCGAAGCGCTCGAGCGGGGCGCCCATGTGCGGCGTCCCCAGCCCGACGATGTGCCGCAGCGTCTTCACCCAGGCCATGTCCGCCTCGTGCCCCTGGTGCGCGGCGCTGCGCACCACGAGGCCGCCGAGGCTGTGGCCGACCAGCGCGATCTCCTTGACCGGCACCGGCCACGTCGCGACCAGCTCGTCGAGCTGGTCGGCGAGCTCGCGGCCGTTCTCGGAGATGTGCACGCCGGTGTTGAAGTTCGCATAGAGCGGCGTCCAGCCGTCGTCGTCGCGCAGCTTCGAGCCGTAGGTCGTGGTCGCCTCGCCCCAGCGCTTCAGGGCCGAGAACCGCCAGCACAGGTCGGTCTCGCACAACCCGTGCGCGAACACGACGAGGCGCCCCGTGGCGGCGTCGCCGACGTCGTGCGACAGGTTGGACGCCACGCGCCGCAACTGCCCGTCGTGCAGGCGCATGCGCATCTGCGGCGCGAGCGACGCGTGCTCGCGGGCCACGCGATCACCCCAGAATCCGCTGACGGCGCCGAGCACGAAGCGTCCGCGAGGGTCGTCGTGCGCCGACTCGGCCTTCGGGTCGTGGACGGTGGCGCCGACGAGACCGGCGGCGGCGGGCAGGTAGCGCATCCCGAGCCGGGTCGAGGTGTACGCGACGGTGCTGATGCCGTCGTGCACCGCCCGTACCGGCGCGGCGTAGGGCCCGAGCAGCCCGAACAGCCGTCCGGCGACCGCGCGGTGCGTGTCCTGCGCGATCTCGGCGAACTCCGACAGGGCCGTACCGGCCAGCGAACCGGCGTCACGGATCTCGTCCGACCTCATAGTCGCAGAGTGCACAACCGTGCACCGAATGGCAAGACGACATCCCGTGTGGCTACCGTCACGAGGCCCGGCCGGGCGGCCCGCGGCGCATCCGCGATTGGCGCCCCCCGCGCGGTGGCAAGCTGGAACGAGGACGGCCGACGGTGACGTCCGGAGCGGAGATCGAGATGACGAACCTGCCGGCAGGCACCCCCACCCAGCTGTTCATCGACGGCGCGTGGCGCGACGGGTCGCAGGGGACCTTCGACGTGCTCGACCCTTCGACGGGGGACGTCGTCGCCTCCGTCGCGAAGGCCGGCACCGACGACGTCGACGCCGCTGTAGCCGCCGCGGCACACGCGCACCCGGACTGGGCCGCCACCTCGCCGCGCGAGCGCGGCGAGGTGCTGCGCAAGGCCTTCGAGCTGATGATCGAGCGAACAGATGAGCTGGCGTTCCTCATGGCCCTGGAGATGGGCAAGTCGCTGACCGACGCCAAGGGCGAGGTCACGTACGCGGCCGAGTTCTTCCGCTGGTACTCCGAGGAAGCGGTGCGGGTCGGCGGCGAGTTGCGCATGTCGCCGTCCGGAGCGAACCGCATCCTGACCTTCAAGAAGCCGTTCGGCGTCTGCCTGCTGCTCACACCCTGGAACTTCCCGGCCGCGATGGCGACCCGCAAGCTCGGGCCCGCGTTGGCGGCCGGCTGCACGGTGGTCCTCAAGCCGGCCGAGGACACGCCGCTCACCGCGCTGGTGCTCGCGCAGATCCTCACCGACGCCGGCGCGCCGGCCGGCGTGGTCAATGTCGTGACCAGCGACAAGCCGGGCGAGATCGTCGAGCACGCGCTCGCCGACGACCGCGTGCGCAAGCTGTCGTTCACCGGCTCGACCGGGGTGGGCAGCATCCTGCTCAAGCAGGCGGCCGACCGCATCATCGACTCCTCGATGGAGCTCGGCGGCAACGACCCGTTCATCGTGCTCGACGACGCCGATCTCGACGCGGCCGTCGACGGGGCGATGCTGGCGAAGATGCGCAACGGCGGTCAGGCCTGCACCGCGGCCAACCGGTTCCTCGTCGCGGAGTCGGTGGCCGAGCAGTTCGCGGCCAAGCTCGCCGACCGCATGGGCGCGCTGAAAGTCGGACCGGGCACCGACGAGTCGACGCAGCTCGGCCCGATGGTCAATGCCAAGCAGCGTGACGGCATCGCCGACAAGGTGACCCGGACGGTGTCGGCCGGCGCCAAAGCCGTCATCGGCGGGGACGCGCCCGACGGATCGGGCTTCTACTACCCCGCTACGGTGCTGACCGGCGTCCCCCGCGACTCGGCCGTCGCCACCGAGGAGGTATTCGGTCCGGTTGCACCGATCATCACCGTCACGGACGACGACGACGCCCTGGCGGTGGCCAACGGTTCGGAGATGGGACTCACCGGTTACGTCTACACGCGCGACCTGGCCCGGGGCCTGCGGCTGTGCGAGCGGCTCGAGGTCGGCATGGTCGGGCTGAACCGCGGTCTCGTGT
Organism: uncultured Actinomycetota bacterium; assembly: GCA_963787985.1. Lineage (GTDB taxonomy): Bacteria > Actinomycetota > Actinomycetes > Mycobacteriales > Jatrophihabitantaceae > Jatrophihabitans. The sequence goes on from CAWBEL010000004.1 coordinate 1,791,061, forward strand.
CCGACCCGGCGGCGCCGTTCGGCGGCGTGAAGCAGTCCGGCCTGGGCCGCGAGGGCGGGTTCGAGGGCATCGAGGAGTACCTCGAGACGACCTACGTCGCCACGAACTGGTGAGTACCGGTAGGCCCTGACGGCCGGGGGCGCCTGGTGACCCTCGCCGACTACCCCGTGCGCGCGCCCGCGCTGCGACCGCCGGTGGTCTTCGACCAGTTCTGGGGCGACATCGCCTTCGTGCACTGGCCGGTGCGGACGGCGGACGTCGTGTCACTGTTCCCGCCGGGCTCGCGGCCCGACGTGTTCGCCGACGGCCTCACCTACGTGGGGCTGATCCCGTTCCAGATGCGCGACGCCGCGCTCGGCCGCACCCACGCCGTGCCGTACTTCGGCCGCTTCCACGAGACCAATGTCCGGCTGTACTCGACCGACGACGCGGGACACCACGGCGTGTTGTTCCGCTCGCTCGAGACCCAGCGGCTCGCCGTCGTCCCGGCCGCCCGGATCGCGTTCGGCGTGCCGTACACGTGGGCCCGGATGCGGACGACGCGCTCGGGCGACCGGATCCGCTACGAGAGCGTGCGCCGCTGGCCGCGGCGCGGGCTGCGCAGCACGCTCGAGGTGCGGATCGGTGCGGAGATCGACGCGAGCGACCTGGACGTCTGGCTGACCGCGCGGTGGGGAGCGCACACCCGCGTCGCCGGCCGCACCTGGTGGGTACCGAACGAGCACGCCTCCTGGCCGCTGCGCGCGGCGGAGATCCTCGAACTCGACGACGACCTGCTGGGCGCGAGCGGCGTCCGTGTCGCCGGCGCGCCGGTCCCGGTGCGGTTCTCACCTGGCGTCCGCACGCGCTTCGGCCGCCCGACCCGCATCGCGTGACTCAGCCGCCGGCCGGTGCCGGTGGCGGGTCGCTGTAGGTCACGGTGAGGGCGCCCGACGTCCCGTACGCGGTTGTGACCACGAGCGACGCGATGCCGGCCGCGTGCGCCGGGAGGGTGACCGTGAGCGCCGTCGGCGTCGCTGTCGTGATCTGCGCCGTCACGCCGCCCACGGTCACGGTCGAACCGGCCGTGAAGCCGGCGCCGGCGACCGTTGCCTGACCCCCGGCGGTCGGGACCGTGGACGGGCTGACCGACGTCGCGGTCGGTGGGGGGTAGTAGTGGAACGAGCAGGCCGCAACGGTGGGCGACGTGCCGAAGGCGGTGTGCACCTTGACCGCGACCCCGCCCGCCGCGTGTGCCGGGCTGGTCACGTACAGCAGCCGGGACGTGACGACGTGGACCGCCGAACCGGCCCGCGAACCGAAGGCGACGCTGCGGACCCCCACGAAGTCGTGTCCGGTCACGCGCACGACGGTGCCCCCCGCGGTCCGACCCGACGTCGCGTGGACGGCGGTCACCGCCGGCGGCGCGACGAAGGTGAATCGGTCCGCGGCCGACACCGCCGACGTGCCGTGGGTGCTGAGCAGCCGGACGTCGACCGCGCCCGCCCCGTGGCGCGGGGTGCGCACGTACAGCCGCGCCGGGGATGCGATCCGCAGCCCTGTGCCGGTCGCCGAGCCGAAGCGGACCGCCGTGACGCCGGTGAGGTCGCTCCCGCCCAGCGCGATCAGCTGGCCGCCGGCGACGCGCCCGCTGTGCACCGAGAGCGCGCGCACGGCCGGTGGGCCGGCGTGCCCGAGCACGTCGACGAAGTGGTACCCGCGGGCGCGGTAGAAGCGGATCACCGACGGCAGCGCGGCGACGGTGGCCGGGTTCCCGGCCGGCTGGTTGTGGAAGAGGATCACCGGGTGCCGTTGACTACCCCCGGCCTCGGCCCGGCCGCGGATTCGGTCGACCCAGTACGCGGCGCCGCTGCCGGCGGCCTTCCAGTCCTCGGGGTCCACCGACCAGTTCCAGATCTGCATGTGGCGCTGGTGCGCGAGCGCTTGAGTGGTCGCGTCGAAGGCGCCGTACGGCGGCCGGAACAGGCACGGGCGCGTGCCGGTGATCGCCTGTTGCTCGTTCGCCTCGCGGTCGATCTCGCTCGCCTGACCGGCCGCGCTGAGCCCCGTCAGCTGCGCGTGGTCCCACGTGTGGTCACCGAGCGGGTAACCGGCCCGTTGCTCGGCGCGGAGGAGCGCAGGGTGCACGCGCGCGTTGGCCCCGAGGTTGAAGAAGGTCGCGGTGACGTGGTTCGCGGCGAGGATCGACATGATCCGCGCTGTGTCGCGACCGGGACCGTCGTCGAAGGTCAGAGCCACGGTCCGCCCGCTGCCGGGGGCCGTGAAGTGCACGCCCGGCGAGGTAACGGGGCAATTGCTCGCGGCCGTGCTCCGTTCGGTAGGTCCGTCGGCCCGCGGGGCCGCGTCGGCGACGGGCAATGTTCCGAGCACCAGCGCACCGAGGACAGCAAGGGTCACGAGGCCGCGGGAGCGTGGCACGGTGCCCTCCTCGAGATGATCAATCGTCGGCGAAGGGTAGAGCCCCGACGGCAGCGGGCGATACGGGACGCGTCGGGGCCCGGCTCAGCCTGCGTTCACCTTGCGGAGCGGCTCACCCGAGCGAGGCGACGATGCGCCGGGCGCCCGCGACCAGGACAGGCGCGAAGCGCTGGCCGGGGGAGCGGCCCAGACGCTCGATGGGCCCGGAGATGGAGATCGCGGCGAGCAGGCCGCCGTCCGCGGCGAGCACCGGCGCCGACACCGAGGCGACGCCGGCCTCACGCTGGCCGACCGACTGCGCCCAGCCGCGGCGACGCACCTCGGCGAGGGAGCGCTCGGTGAATTCCGCCGTCGCCAGGACGTTCGCGACCGACCCGGGATCAGACCACGCGCACACGACCTGCGCGCCGGATCCGGCCGTCAGCGGCAGCCGGGTGCCCACCGGAACCGTGGTGCGCAGCCCGTGCGCGCGCTCGGCGGATGCGACGCAGACACGGTCGGCACCGTCGCGCCGGTAGAGCTGGGTGCTCTCGCCGCACTCGTCGCGCACCCAGGCCAACACCGGGCCGGCGGCAGTGATCAGCGCATCGGGGAGCGTGGCCGCGAGTTCGCCGACGCGCGGCCCGAGGACGAAGCGCCCCTCGGTGTCGCGCGACACCAGCCGGTGCACCTCGAGTGCGACGGCGAGCCGGTGCGCCGTCGCGCGCGGCAGGCCGGTTGTCGTGACGAGGTCGGCGAGCGAGCAGGGCGCGTCGCCCAAGGCCTCGAGGATGGCCACGCTCTTGTCGACGACCCCGATGCCACTGCTAGTCTGTCCCACACAGCGATACTAACGTCTCAACATATGAGACACAAGCGACGCGGACGCAGTAGGCTGGCCCCGTCGCAGGAGGTGGCACATGGGCAAAACGCTCGCAGAGAAGCTCTGGGACGGCCACGTGGTGCGCTCGGCACCGGGTGAGCCGGACCTGCTCTACATCGACATGCACCTCGTCCACGAGGTGACCAGCCCGCAGGCCTTCGACGGGCTGCGGCTGGCGGGGCGGCCCGTGCGCCGGCCGGACCTGACCCTCGCCACCGAGGACCACAACACCCCCACCGACTACACGTTGCCGCTCGTCGGTACGAGTTCGATCCTCGACGAGGTGAGCCGCACGCAGATCGAGACGCTGCGGCGCAACTGCGCGGAGTTCGGCGTCGAGATCCACCCGATGGGTACGGCCGAGCAGGGCATCGTGCACGTCATCGGCCCTCAGCTCGGCATCACGCAGCCGGGCATGACGATCGTCTGCGGCGACAGCCACACCAGCACCCACGGTGCGTTCGGTGCGCTCGCCTTCGGCATCGGCACCAGCCAGGTCGAGCACGTCCTCGCCACCCAGACGCTGCCGATGGACCGGCCGAAGACGATGGCCGTGACGGTCAACGGCGCGCTGCCCGACGGTGTGACCCCGAAGGACGTCATCCTCGCTGTCATCGCGCAGACCGGCACCGGCGGCGGCCAGGGCTACATGGTCGAGTACCGCGGCACCACGTTCGAGCAGATGTCCATGGAAGGCCGCATGACGGTCTGCAACATGAGCATCGAGTGGGGCGCGCGCGCCGGCATGATCGCGCCGGACGAGACGACGTTCGCCTACCTCAGGGGGCGCGATCATGCTCCGCAGGACGCGGACTGGGACGCCGCCGTCGAGTACTGGACGAGCCTGCGCACCGACGACGACGCCGAGTTCGACGCTGAGATCACCCTGGACGCCGGCACGCTCAGCCCGTTCGTCACGTGGGGCACCAACCCGGGTCAGGGCGCACCACTGTCCGCCAGCGTCCCCGACCCCGCCGACTTCGACGACGAGGGCGAGCGTGCCGCGGCCGAGAAGGCCCTGGCTTACATGGGGCTCGAGGCGGGGACGCCGCTGCGCGACGTCAAGGTCGACACCGTCTTCGTCGGCTCGTGCACCAACGGGCGCATCGAGGACCTGCGCGCCGCCGCGCAGGTCCTCGACGGGCGCCGGATTGCCGACGGCGTGCGCGTGCTCGTCGTGCCGGGGTCGGTGCGGGTGCGGGTGCAGGCCGAGCAGGAGGGCCTCGATCGGATCTTCACCGACGCGGGTGCCGAGTGGCGCCAGGCCGGTTGCTCGATGTGCCTCGGCATGAACCCCGACCAGCTGGCACCGGGCGAGCGCAGTGCGTCGACGTCCAATCGCAACTTCGAGGGGCGTCAGGGCAAGGGCGGGCGCACGCACCTCGTGTCCCCGCTCGTTGCTGCGGCCACCGCGATCACCGGCCATCTCGCCAGCCCCGCGGACATCTAGGAGACGCCACGATGGACAAGTTCACGGTGCACGTCGGTACCGCGGTGCCCTTGCGCCGCACCAATGTCGACACCGACCAGATCATCCCGGCCGTCTACCTCAAGCGGGTCACGCGTACCGGCTTCGAGGACGGCCTGTTCAGCGCGTGGCGCGCGAACGAGCCGGACTTCGTGCTCAACCAGTCGCGCTACGACGGGGCCACGATCCTCGTCGCCGGGCCGGACTTCGGCACCGGCAGCTCGCGCGAGCACGCGGTGTGGGCGCTCTGGGACTACGGCTTCAAGGTCGTGATCTCGCCGCGTTTCGCCGACATCTTCCGCGGCAACTCGCTGAAGGCCGGGCTGCTGACGATCATGCTGCCGGAGAAGATCGTGCAGCGGCTCTGGGACGACATCGAGGACGACCCCGCCACCGAGATCACCGTCGACCTGCTCGAGCGTCAGGTGCGGTGGGCGGGCGAGGTGCACGACTTCGCGCTCGACGACTACGCACGGCACCGCCTGCTCGAAGGCCTCGACGACATCGCGTTGACGTTGCAGCACACCGATGAGGTGTCGACCTACGAGCAGGCACGCAAGCCGTGGCTGCCCGCGCTGCACGCGTGATCCGTCGACGACGAGCAATGCTTTTTGACAGAATTTCCGCGCGACACAGGGCGATTGCGTTGTTGTCGAGGTGTTGACGGCCTAGCGTGACGGCGAGAAGGACCAGAGAGGTCTTGCATCCCGTCCAGGAGGGCCCGTGCCAAATAAGGCGCAGTTCGTCGACATGCTCGCCGAGCGTCTCGATGGTGACCGTAAGCGAGCCGCTGCCGCACTCGATGCGGTGATCGACAGTGTGTACGCCGCGGTCTCTCGCGGTGAGCGGGTTGCCATCACCGGCTTCGGTGTGTTCGAGCGTCGCGAACGCGCCGCGCGCACCGCACGCAATCCCGCGACAGGCGCGTCGGTCAACGTCGCTGCGTCGCGCGTGCCGGCGTTCCGTCCGGGCGCGGAGTTCAAGGCCGTCGCAGGGGGTGCGCGCGACGTGCTCGAGCAGCGCGCGGCCCGTACGCAGGCCGCCGTCGCCCGTGCCGCCGAGTCGGTGCGTGAGTCGCCGAGCCGGGCCGCCGCCGTTGTCCGCGATGCGCAGGACCGCGCCTCGACGGCCGTGCAGGACGCGGTCGAGGCCGTGCGTGAGGCGCCGGGCAAGGCCGTTGCTGCCGTGACGCAGTCCGGGCCCGCCAAGGCCGCACGCAAGGCGGCCCGCAAGGCGGCCAAGAAGACGGCGCCGGCGAAGAAGGCTGCAAAGAAGTCGGCGGCAAAGGCGGCCAAGAAGACGGCGCCGGCGAAGAAGGCGGCGAAGAAGACCGCGGCCAAGGCGGCCAGGAAGACAGCGCCGGCCAAGAAGGCGGCGAAGAAGACCGCGAACAGGGCCGCCGCCAAGACGGCGCCGGCCAAGAAGGCGGCGAAGAAGACCGCGGCCAAGGCGGCCAGGAAGACAGCGCCGGCCAAGAAGGCCGCGAAGAAGACGGCCAAGAAGAGCGCCCGGAAGGCTCCGGCCAAGCGGCGCTGAACGCAAGGCGTCACTCGTTCGGGGCGTCGACCATCCGGTCGGCGCCCCGAACGCATGTCAGCGCGACGCGGCGCCGTAGTAGTCGGCCGACACCAGCTCCCCGTCGGCGAACGCCAGCACCCACGCCGCGCCCTTGCGGGTCTCGGTCGAGCGCACGTGCGGCGCGATGCGCTCGATCAGCCCGGGGATCGCCTCGCCCTGGCTGCTGACCACGGTCACCTGCCGCGGTTTGGCGAGCGCGAGCAGGGCCGCCTCCGATGCACCGGGGGACCGCGTGAAGCGATCGTCGTCGAAGGCCGCCTCGACGATGACCGGCAGCCCGCGCTGCTGCGCGAACGGCAGCACCGTCTGGCGACAGCGCTCCGGCCGGGCCGACACCACCTGGTCGACGGCGAACGAGGTCAGGAAGCGGGCCAGGCGCCGGGCCTGGGCCTGTCCGGCGGACTCCAGCGGACGTAGCACGTCCTGGCCGCGCCATTCCGACCGCTTGCCCGCCTTGGCGTGCCGCACGAGCACCACGACCGAGTCCGGCACCGGACGGGACTCGAAGTCGCTCAGGACGTCGCGGTCGGCGGGATAGCTCACGCGCGCCCCGGCCTCGCCCGGGGACAGCCAGTCGACACGGTCGACCTCGTCATTCGGCGTGAACGTCCCGGCGATGTGCCGCATCACCCAGTAGGAGACCACCTTGCGGCCGGTCGACGTCGTGTACCGCGTGGGCTCGAGCCGGCGCGACACGGCGACGTCCGAGCCGAGTTCCTCGCGTACCTCGCGGACCGCGGCGCCGAGCTCGGTCTCGCCCGGGTCCAGCTTGCCTTTCGGCAGTGACCAGTCGTCGTAGCGCGGACGGTGCACCAGCGCGACGCGGAGCCGCCCGTCCGCGACCTTCCACACCACGCCGCCGGCCGCCCGGACGACCGGTGTGACGCCACCCGAGGACGGCCCTGCCCTGGGGGACGGGTCAGACGCCACGGCGTCCTGCCCGGCTACTCCCCACGGTCGGCCAGACGCTTCATCAACATCTCCTGGTAGTCGTTGCGCTCGTCGCCCGACCGCTGCCACTCGCCGTCCGGCTGCAGGTTCCACGCCGCCGTCGACTCGTCGAAGGCGAAATCGAGGCACTCGGCCAGATGCGCGCGGGCGTGCCGCTCGTTGACGCGGCAGAGCACCTCGACGCGGCGATCCAGATTGCGGTGCATGAGATCGGCCGAGCCCATCCAGTACTCCGGGTCGCCGTCGCCGCCGAAGTGGTAGATGCGCGAGTGCTCGAGGAACCGGCCGAGGATCGAGCGCACCGTGATGTTCTCGGACAGCCCCTCGACGCCGGCGCGGATCGTGCAGAACGTGCGCACCAGCAGCTGTACCTGCACACCGGCCCGCGACGCGCGGTACAGCGCGTCGATCGTCTGCTCGTCGACGAGGTGATTGGTCTTGAACCTGATCAGCGCCGGCCGTCCCTGGCGGGCGAGGTCGATCTCGCGTTCGATGCGCCTGATCAGCCCTTCGCGCACGCCCTGCGGCGCCACCAGCAGCGAGCGGTACTCGGTCTGGCGCGAATAGCCGGTGAGCACGTTGAACAGGTCGGTGAGGTCGGCGCAGATGTTGGGGTCGGCGGTGAACAGGCCGAGGTCCTCGTACATGCGCGCGGTCTTCGGGTTGTAGTTGCCGGTACCGACGTGGGCGTAGCGCCGGATGGTGTTGCCCTCCTGCCGCACGACCAGCGCGGTCTTGCAGTGGGTCTTCAACCCGACGAAGCCGTAGACGACGTGGCAGCCCGCACGCTCCAGCGCGCGTGCCCACTTGATGTTCGCCTGCTCGTCGAAGCGCGCCTTGATCTCGACCAGCGCCACGACCTGCTTGCCCGCCTCGGCAGCGTCGATGAGGGCGTCGACGACCGGCGAGTCGCCGGACGTGCGGTACAGCGTCTGCTTGATCGCGAGCACGCCCGGGTCGGCGGCCGCCTGCTCGATGAAGCGCTGCGTGCTGGTGGCGAACGACTCGTACGGGTGGTGCACGAGCACGTCACCGTCGCGCATGGTCGCGAAGACCGACTTCGGGGTCTCGCCCTCGGCGAAGCGGGGGTTGGTGGTGGGGACGAACGGACGTTCTTTCAACGCCGGCCGGTCGACGTCGTAGACCTGGTGCAGCGAGCTGAGATCGAGCAGCCCGGGCACGCGCAAGACGTCGTCCGGCCCGACCTCCATCTCGCTGGCCAGCAGGTCGACGATCTCGGAGTCGATGTCGTCGGCGACCTCGAGGCGGACGGCCGGGCCGAAGCGCCGGCGTGCGAGTTCCCGCTCGAGGGCCTGCAGCAGGTCCTCGTCGCGGTCCTCCTCGACCTCGAAGTCGGCGTTGCGGGTCACGCGGAACAGGTGGTGCTCGACCATCTCCATGCCCGGGAACAGCATCGACAGGTGGGCGGCGATGAGGTCCTCGATCGGCAGGAACTCGACCTCGGACGGGCTGTGCGACACGACGACGAACCGCGGCACGTTGTTCGGCACCTTGACCCGCGCGAACCGCTGCACCTGCTCGTTGGGGTCACGCACCAGCACGGCGAGGTTCAGCGACAGCCCCGAGATGTAGGGGAACGGGTGCGACGGGTCGACGGCGAGTGGCGTCAGGACCGGGAAGACCTTGCTCTCGAAGTACTCCGCGAGCTCGGCCTGCTCATGGGGGTCGAGATCGTCCCAGCGGCGGATGTGGATGCCCTCGGCGGCCAGCTTGCCGGTGATCTCGTCCCGGAACAGGCGGGCGTGCCGGTCGACCAGCTCGCGGGTGCGTTCGGCGAGGCGGGCAAGGACGGCGCGCGGGGAACGGCCGTCGGCCGAGGTGATCTGCAGGCCCATGTCCGCGCGGCGCTTCAGGCCGGCCACGCGCACCATGTAGAACTCGTCGAGGTTGCTCGCGAAGATCGCCAGGAACTTGACCCGCTCGAGCAGCGGCTGCGACTCGTCCTCGGCGAGTGCGAGCACGCGGGAGTTGAATGCCAGCCAGGACATCTCGCGGTTGCTGAACCGGTCGTCGGGCAGGTCGTCGACGTGCTCCGGTTCGGGGTCGAGATCGCCCTCCGGCACGCTGTCGGTCGGATCCAGCTGAATGCCCGTCATCGTCCGTGCCCCTCGCTCATGCCCCTACTATGCCGCGGGCAGGTGAACAGAGGGCCGGCCCGTCAGCGACGAGCTCGCGACCGGTGGCCGGGCCCACTCCCAGACCGCGGGCGACGGCGAGGTCGTCGGCGGTGTCGACGTCCTGGCGCAGCCCGGGACCGGCCGGGATGGGCGTCGCGACCTGGGCGTGCCGCGCCGCGGAATCCAGCCCGAACGCCGGGCGCAGGGACTCGCCGGGCGCGGCGGTGAGCAGCGTCGTGCCGGTGCCCGCGGCGTCCACGACGTAGGCCTGCGGGTACGCGGCGGCCAGGCGCAGAGCCTCGGCCAACTCGTCCGCGTGCAGGGCCGGCAGGTCCCCGACCAGCGCGGCGACGCCGTCGCCCGGCCACGCCCGCACGGCGTGCCCGGCTGCCTCGTCGAGCGCGGCGTTCAGGCCCGGGGCGCGTTGCACGATCACCTCGACGCCGGGCGGAGGCGCGACGCCTGCGATGCGGTCCACCACCAGCACGACCCGGGCGACGCCGCGGGCGTCGAGGGCTGCCCCCACCGTGTCCGAGCGGATCGCCTCGACCAGCCGGCGGTGTGCATCGGCGTCCGCGGTGGCCGACGTCAACCGCGACTTCGCAGCCGGCAGCGCCTTCGCCGGGATCACCACACTCCACTGCACGAGTGCGAGTCTAGGAACGTCGCCGCGAGGCCATGCGGCAGACTGCGTACCGGAACCGGCGACGAGCGTCGAGCGCGAGGGCGAAGGGGGACGGGTGGCGAGGGTCGAGAAGCTGCGCAAACCCGGCAGGGGCGAGCCGATGGGCTTCGGGTGGCGGCTGACCTGGCTCGTCCTCTACTGGCCGTTCTCGTTCGCCATCAAGGTCCGCTACCTCAACATCGGACGCATTCCGTCGTCCGGGCCTGCAATCGTGGTCGTCAACCACGTCTCGCACGTCGACCCGTTCCTGGTCGCGAAGTTCATCCTCGACGCCGCCCGCACGCCCCGCTTCCTCGCGAAGGACGCGCTCTTCGAGGTGCCGGTCGTCGGGTGGGGCATGCACACGATGGGCAACATCCCGGTCAAGCGCGGCACGGCGGACGCGCGTCAGTCGCTCGAGGCGGCAGTCGAGGCGCTGCGGCAGGGCAAGATCCTCGTACTGCACCCTGAGGGCACGGTGACCCGCGACCCGGACGGCTGGCCGATGGCCGGCAAGACCGGCGTCGCCCGGCTCGTCACGCTGGTGCCGGACGTGGCGGTCATCCCGATCGCGCAGTGGGGCGTGCAAGAGCAGATCGACATCTACCGCAAGAAGGTCAAGCTGTTCCCGCGCCCGCGGCACACGCTGTCGGTGGGCGAGCCGATCGACCTGTCCGAGTTCCGGGACCAGAAGCCCGGGGCGTCGACGTACAAGCGCATCTCGGACGTGGTGGTCCGCAGGCTGCGGCACGACGTCGCGGAACTGCGGGGGCTGCCCGAGCCCGCCGGTGATCTCTTCGTCTGGCGCCGGGCGGGCGAGAAGCCGACGGACGCCGCATGACCAAGGCCGCCGTCTTCGGCGCCGGGTCGTGGGGTACGACGTTCGCGAAGGTCCTGATCGACGCCGGCTGCGACGTCACGCTGTGGGCCCGGCGTCCCGAACTCGCGCAGCAGATCACCGACACCCACCGCAATCCCGACTACCTACCGGGCATCGTCCTGCCGCCGCCGCTGACGGCGACGCACGACCCTGCGCAGGCTTTGGACGGTGCCGACCTCGTCGCATTCGCCATCCCGTCGCAGTCGCTGCGCGAGAACCTCGCCGCCTGGGCCCCGCAGCTGCCGTCCGACGCGAGCCTGATCAGCCTGATGAAGGGCGTCGAGCTGGGCACGACCCGCCGGATGAGCGAGGTCATCTGCGAGGTCGCCGGCGTCGACAGCGACCGCGTCGTCGTGATCAGCGGGCCCAATCTGGCGCGCGAGATCGCCGAGGAGCAGCCGACGGCGACGGTGGTGGCGTGCACCGACGAGGCGCGCGCAGCCGCGGTGCAGAAGTCGTGCGGCACTGCCTACTTCCGGCCCTACTCCAACACCGACGTCATCGGCTGCGAGCTGGGCGGTGCGGTCAAGAACGTCATCGCCCTCGCGTGCGGCATCGGCCACGGCATGGGCTTCGGTGACAACACGCTGGCGTCGGTGATCACGCGTGGCCTGGCCGAGACGGCCCGGCTGGGGGAGCGGCTCGGCGCCGACCCGGTCACCTTCGCCGGGCTGGCCGGGCTGGGCGACCTCGTGGCGACCTGCAACTCGCCGCTGTCGCGCAACCGCACCTTCGGCGAGCGGCTGGGCCGCGGCGAGTCGTTGGCGCAGGCGCAGGACGCCACACACGGCCAGGTGGCCGAGGGTGTGAAGTCCTGCCGGTCGTTGCTCGAGCTGGCCCAGCACCACGGGGTCGACGTGCCCATCACCCAGGCCGTCGAGGCGGTCTGTTTCCGCGGCATGACCCCGCGGCAGATGCTCGACCTGCTCATGTCGCGCTCGATGAAATCCGAGAGCTGACCGGGTACCCGCCGGTAGGGTCGTTCGGCGTGGAGCGCATACGGGTGGCCGTCGTCTACGGCGGGCGCAGCAGCGAGCACGGCATCTCGGTGGTCTCGGCCGGCAGCGTGCTCGCCGCCCTCGACCCGGAGCGCTACGAGGTGGTGCCGGTGGGCATCACGCCGGCCGGCCGCTGGGTGCTCACCGACGCCACCCCGGACCGGTTGCAGATCATCGACCGCACGCTGCCGCAGGTCTCCGAGGGAGAGGCGGTCGTGCTCTCGACCGATCCCTCGGCCGGCGGCGGCCTGGTGTCGGTGGAGCCGGGCACCGCGGTGAAGGCGCTGGCCTCGGTGGACGTGGTGTTCCCGGTGCTGCACGGGCGCTTCGGCGAGGACGGCACCATCCAGGGCCTGCTGGAACTCGCCGGCGTGCCCTACGTCGGCCCGGGCGTGTTCGCCAGCGCGGCCGCCATGGACAAGGAGCACACGAAGCGGTTGTTACGGGATTCCGGGCTCGACGTCGGGCGCTTCGCGGTGCTGCGGCAGGGCCGGCCGTGGTCAGCGATCGACCTGCACGAGTTGGGCCTGCCGGTGTTCGTCAAACCGGCGCGTGCGGGCTCGAGTGTCGGCATCACGAAGGTGACCGACTGGTCGCAGCTGCCCGAGGCGGTCGAGGCGGCGTTCGCGCACGACACCAAGGTGCTGGTCGAGGCCGCGGTGGCCGGTCGCGAGGTCGAGTGCGGCGTGCTCGAGGACGCCGCGGGGCGCCCGGAGGCCAGCGTCCCGGCCGAGATCCGGTTCGTGGGTGGGCACGACTGGTACGACTTCGAGGCCAAGTACCTCGACGACGCCTGCGAGTTCGACCTGCCGCCCGACCTGCCGGCCGAGGTGATCGCCGACGTCCAGCAGGCCGCGTGCCGGGCGTTCGACGCCCTCGACTGCGCCGGCCTGGCCCGCGTCGACTTCTTCGTCACACCCGATCTTCGCGTCGTGGTGAACGAGGTCAACACGATCCCCGGCTTCACGCCGGTGTCGATGTTCCCGCGCATGTGGGCGGCATCCGGGGTGCCCTACCCGCAGCTCGTCGACCGGTTGATCCAGGCAGCGCTGCGCCGCGGCGCGGCCTGACGGTCACCGCACCACGTCCGACTCAGTGCACGAGGGTCTGCACCAGGCGCTCGGTCTCGGCGGCGGGGTCGTCGGTGAGCCCGGTGTGCACCGGTCCCGGCTGCACGACGGTGCTGCGCGGCGCGGTGAGCCAGCGGAAGCGCCGGCCGATCTGTTCGTGCGACCCGCGGCCGCGGCCGTCGCAGGTGTCGGTGAGGGCCTCCAGCGCGGCCCGTACGGCCGGCACGTCCGCGTCGGGGTCCAGTGCCCGCAGCCGCGCCTCGTCCAGGTGCACAAGTGCGCCGAGGTACGCGCGCTCCTGGCAGTAGACGACGACGCCGGCGTTCACGAACTCGCCGCGCTCGACCCGGGGCACGACCCGCAGCACCGCGTACTCGAAGGGCACCCGCTCGCCCTGACTCATGGCCGCTCCCGGCGCAGGTCGCGGGACGGTTGGCCGGTGCGGTCGGTCGGCACGCGGGTCGAGCCGCCGGAGGCCACCGTCTCCCGCAGTGCGGGCAGCCACGCCTCGCGCGCCGCCACCCGGGCGAGCAGCGCCTCGCGGTAGGCCGCGCGTACCTCGTCGGGCGCGGTGAAGCGTGGGGTGCCGTCCAGCCACTCGTCCGGCACGCCTGCCAGCACGTGGTCCAGCAGGTCGGTGGTGATCCGCTGGGCCAGTTCGGCGTCGGCGGCGTCGAGGTCGGGGCGGGCACCGAGCAGCGCGTGCTCGCCGGCGTCGTAGGGACGCTCCGCGAAGCGCCGGGGGTCGAAGCCGGTCCAGTTGTGGTGGAACGTCAGCGCTGCCCCGTGGTCGATCAGGTACGGCCGCCCGTGCCAGAACAGCATGTTCGGGTTGCGCCAGGAGCGGTCGACGTTGCCGATCAGGGCGTCGAACCACAGCACATGCCCGGCGAACCCGGCCGGCAGGGTGAACGCCGCGGGGTCGAGGTCCAGCGAACCGGGCAGGAAGTCGACGCCGAGATTGCGTCCGGCGCTGGCGCGCAGCAGGTCCTGGACCTCCTCGTCCGGCTCGCCGGCCGCGAGGGCGGGATCGACATCGACGAGCGCGAGCTGCGGCACCGGCAGGTCGAGCGCGGCGGCGAGCCCGGTGCCGACAACGTCCGCGACAAGCGCCTTCACACCCTGTCCGGCGCCGCGGAACTTCACGACGTACATGCCGAGGTCGTCGGCCTCCATGAGGCCGGGCAGCGAGCCACCCTCGCGCAGCGGCGTCACGTAGCGGGTGGCCGCAACGCGCGGCAGCAGGACATCGGTCGCCACGTCGGCCGAGCCTACGGGGGCGTGCCGGTCTCCTACGCGGGGCGGCCGATCTCCTGCACGCTCCAGCGGTTGCCGTCCGGGTCGGCGAAGAACACGAACCGGCCCCATGGCAGTTCCTGCACCTCGCCGACGTCGAGCCCGCGCTCGGCGAACTCGGCGCGTGCCCGGTCGGCGTCGGCAACGACCAGCTGCAGTCCTTCGAGCGAGCCGGGGGGCATGCTCGTGAGTCCCTCGCCGAGCGCGATCGAGCAGCCCGATCCGGGCGGCGTCAGCTGGACGAAGCGCAGCGCCTCGTCGACCCGTTCGTCGTGGTCGGCCACGAAGCCGGCCTTCTCCACGTAGAACTGCTTGGCCACCTCGACGTCACTGACGGGGACGAGCACGAGCTCGAGCTTGTAATCCATGGCGACGACGCTAACTTCCCGCGCCGGGCTCGCGCGCGGCTGCCGGGGCCGCGCGGTGGTGCCGCACGCGGCGGATCAGTCGGCGGACGAGGTCGAAGCGTTCGGGTACGGCCAGCAGCAGCAGCACCAGCGGGCCCTTGTGGCCGAGGACGTAGCCGGCGGGGATGCAGAGCAGGAACACCACGAGGTTGAGGTACATCTGCCAGGCGACGGCGCGCTGGTCGTCGGCGCCGGCGTCGGCGAGCGGATCGGCCAGCGCCAGCCGCCTGATGTCGTGGCGCAGCCGGAGGATCGCCACGGTGGCCAGGGCGTTCACCGCGCCGTACACGGCGAGGCTGATCGGCACCCCGCCGTACCGGCCGAGCATGCTGGCCGGGAACGGCATCGCCGCCACGACCACCAGCAGGAACAGCGTGTCCCGGACGAGGGCGCCGTGGGCGGCGACGACCGAGCGCATCAGATTGCGATGGCGCACCCAGTAGACCGCCACGACATAGAAGGTGAGCAGGAAGGACCAGTAGTTGTCCGCGTTGTGCGCCAAGGCGTGGCGCAGGGCGTGGTCGCTGGGCGACGACCCGACGTCGGGGACCTTCAGGTCGAGGGCCAGCAGGGTCATCGCGATGGCGAAGACGCCGTCGGACAACGTCAGCAGACGCCCGAGGGAGTTGTCCGCCGGGCGGCCGTCCGGCGCCGGTTGATCGTCGTCCTCGCTCACCGCACCACGGTAGGGCCGGCGGGGTTCAGATGATCGATGCGGCGCGCAGCGACTCGATCTCGTCGGCGGTGTAGCCCACCTGCTCGAGCAGCGCGTCGGTGTCGCGACCGACCTCGACCGGCGTACCGGCCTGACCGGGGGTGGCCGAGAAGCGGGGGGCCGGGCCGGGCATGTCGGTTCCGGCGACCTGCACGTACGTGCCGCGGGCGACGTTGTGCGGATAGGTCAGCGCCTCGGCCAGGGTCAGCACCGGCGCCACGCAGGCGTCCAGGGGCTCGAACACCGCGGCCCACTCGTCGCGGGTACGGGTGGCGAAGGTGGACTCGAGCATCGCGGTGCAGGCCTCGTGCTGCGCGGCGTCGTAGGGCGACGGCGCGGTGCCGGCGTCGCGTCCGATCGCGGTGCACAGCGCGGCCCAGAACTGCGGCTCAAGCGCACCCACCGCGACGTAACGGCCGTCGGCGCAGGTGTAGCAGCGGTAGTTGGGCGTACCGCCGTCGAGCAGATTCGACTCGGGCTCGTCAGTCCAGGCGCCCATGCCGGCGAAGGTGCGCGTCATCGAGCCGAGATAAGCGGCGCCGTCGGTCATCGCGGCGTCCACGACCTGCCCCTCGCCGGTGGCGCGCGCATGCAGGATCCCGGCCAGCACGCCGGTCGAGAGGAACATCGCCCCGCCGCCGAAGTCGGCGACGTAGTTGACCGGCGGGACCGGGGGCTCGCCCTTGCGGCCGATGCCGTGCAGCAGGCCGGTGACGGCCAGGTAGGTGATGTCGTGGCCGGCGGTGCTTGCCAGCGGGCCGTCCTGCCCCCAACCGGTCATGCGGCCGTAGACCAGACGCGGGTTGCGGGCGAGCGCGGCGTCCGGCCCGACACCGAGACGCTCGGCCACGCCCGGCCGGAAACCCTCGATCAGCGCGTCGGCCGACTCCAGCAGGCGAAGCAGCGCCTCGGCGCCCTCGGGCTTGCGGATGTCGAGCGCGATCGAGCGCCGACCGCGCCCGAGGGCGGAGGTGGCGAACTGGTCGCTCATGCCGGTCCGTGCCCCGGGCAGCTTGTCGATGCGCACGACCTCGGCGCCGAGGTCGGCCAGCAGCATGCCGAGGAACGGCACCGGACCGAGGGCGGGCAGTTCGACGACGCGGACTCCGGTGAGCGGTCCGGGCACGTTTCAGCTCCTCCGGAAGGCTGTGGCCCCGCTGCGGCGCGACACTCCGCGTGTCACGCCGCTACGGGGCCACAAGGGTGGGTCAGCAGGTCAGAACGTCTCGCTGTTCTCGGCCTTCTTGCGCAGCAGCGGGTTCGGCTCGAAGCGCGGGCCGAACTTGCCGGCGAACTCCTCGGCCCGCGCGACGAAGGCCGCGACGCCGCCGGGGAAGCCGTTGACGTACTGCAGCACGCCACCGGTCCACGGCGGGAAGCCGATGCCCATGATCGAGCCGATGTTCGCGTCGGCCGTCGTGAGCAGCACGCCCTCCTCGACGCAGCGCGCCGATTCGATCGGCCTCGATGACGAGCATGCGCTCCTTGAGCTCGGTGAAGTCCACCGAAGCCGGGTCGGCCGTGACCGGGAAGTGCTCGGCGAGGCCCGGCCAGAGACCGGTGCGCTTGCCCGCCTCGTCGTAGTCGTAGAAGCCCTTGCCGGCCAGGCGGCCCGGGCGGCCGAGCTCGACCATCTTCTCGACGACGTCCTCGGCGGGGTGCCGCGTGTAGGCGTCACCCATCGCATCCCGCGTCTCGTTGCGGATCTTGAGGAACAGCTCGAGGTTGAGCTCGTCCGCGAGCTGCAGCGCGCCGACCGGGTAGCCGGCCTGCGTCGTCGCCTGCTCGACGGTGGACGGGGACACGCCCTCGCCGAGCATCGACAGCGCCTCGTTGACGAAGGTGCCGATGACGCGGGACGTGAAGAAGCCGCGGCTGTCGTTGACCACGATCGGCGTCTTCTTGATCGCCATGGAGTAGTCCAGCGCGCGGGCGAGCGCCTCGTCGGAGGTCTGGTCGCCGCGAATGATCTCCAGCAGCGGCATCTTGTCGACGGGCGAGAAGAAGTGCAGGCCGATGAAGTCCTTCTTGCGCTGGACGCCCTCGGCGAGGCTGGTGATCGGCAGCGTCGAGGTGTTCGACCCGAGCAGGGCGTCGGCGGTGACGACCTTCTCGACGTCGGCAAAGACGTCGTGCTTGAGCGAGACCTTCTCGAAGACGGCCTCGACGACGAAGTCACAGCCCTCGAGGTCGGCGTAGTCCGCCGTCGGCGTGATCCGCGCCAGCACCTCGTCGGCCTTGTCCTGCGTCATCTTGCCGCGGCTGACGGCCTTGTCGAGCAGCTTCTGCGAGTACCCCTTGCCGCGCTCGGCCGCCTCGATCGAGACGTCCTTGAGCACGACGGGGATGCCGTTGCGCGCGGTCACGTAGGCGATGCCGGCGCCCATCATGCCGGCACCGAGCACGGCCACCTTGGTCGGCAGCCGCTTCTCGTAACCGTCCGGACGGGACGCGCCGGCGTTGATCGAGTTCAGGTCGAACCAGAACGCCTGGATCATGTTCTTCGCGACCTGGCCGGTGGCGAGGTTGACGAAGTAGCGGCCCTCGACGACCAGCGCGGTGTCGAAGTCGACCGTCGCACCCTCGACCGCGGCACACATGATGTGGTGCGGTGCGGGCATCGGGGCGCCCTTGAGCTGCTTCTTCAGGTTGCCGGGGAAGGCCGGCAGCATGCTGGCGAGCTTGGGGTTGGTCGGCGTGCCGCCCGGCATCCGGTAGCCCTTGTCGTCCCAGGGCTGGACGGTCTCGGGGTTGGCCTTGATCCACTCGCGCGCCTTGGCGAGCATCTCGTCCGGCGTGGCCGCGACCTCGTGCACCAGCCCGAGCTCGCGTGCCTCGGCCGGCTTGTAGCGGTTGCCCTGCAGCAGCACCTTCATCAGGCCGTCGGCCAGGCCGAGCAGGCGCACGATGCGGGTGACGCCCCCGGCGCCCGGCAGCAGGCCGAGGGTGACCTCGGGCAGGCCGAACTGCGACTTCGGGTTGTCCAGCGCGATGCGCCGGTTGCAGGCGAGCGCGATCTCGAGCCCACCGCCCAGCGCCGCACCGTTGAGCGCGGCGACGGTCGGCTTGCCGAGCTTCTCCAGGCGGCGGAAGTCGGCCTTGATGCGGGCGACGCCGCGGGCGAACTCCTCCTTGTTCTCGTCGGTGACCTGCTGGAGCAGGTTGAGGTCACCGCCGGCGAAGAAGGTGTCCTTGGCCGACGTGACGATCACACCGGTGATCGAGTCCTTCTCGTTCTCCAGGCGCTCGATCGCCTCCGAGAGCGACGAGCGGAAGTCGTCGGTCATGGTGTTGGCGCGCTGGTTCGGATCGTCCAGGGTCAGGGTGACGATGCCCTCGTCGTCCTTGTCCCAGCGAATGGTGGAAGTGCTCATCTTTTCGGTGGCTCCGTCTCTCAGATGCGTTCGACGATGGTCGCGACACCCATGCCGCCGCCGACGCACAGCGTGGCGAGGCCGTAGCGCAGGTCGCGGGCCTCGAGCTCGTCGACGAGGGTGCCGAGGATCATCGCCCCGGTGGCGCCGAGCGGGTGGCCGAGCGCGATGGCGCCGCCGTTCACGTTGATCTTCTCGTGCGGGATCTTCAGGTCCTTCATGAACTTCAGCACGACGGCGGCGAAGGCCTCGTTGAGCTCCCAGAGGTCGATGTCCTCCGGCGTCAGGCCGGCCTTGGCCAGCGCCTTCTGCGCCGACGGGGTCGGTCCGGTGAGCATGATGGTCGGCTCGCTGCCGACGACGCCGACCGACACGACGCGCGCCCGCGGGGTCAGGCCGTTCTCGGTACCGGCCTGCTCGCTGCCGATGACGACCAGACCCGCGCCGTCGACGATGCCCGAGGAGTTGCCCGGCGTGTGGACGTGGTTGATCTTCTCGACCCAGTGGTACTTCTGCAGCGCCACGGCGTCGAAGCCGCCCATCTCGCCGACACCGGCGAACGAGGGCTTGAGTCCGCCGAGCGACTCGACCGTCGTGCCCGGTCGCGGGAACTCGTCGACGTCGAGCACGATGTCGCCGTTGATGTCGCGCACCGGGACGATCGACCTGGCGAAGTTGCCGTTGGCGATCGCCTTGCCGGCGCGGTCCTGCGACTCCGCGGCATAGGTGTCGACGTCGGTGCGGCTGAAGCCCTCGATCGTCGCGATCAGGTCGGCGCTCACACCCTGCGGGACGAAGCTGGTGTCGTAGGCGGTCTCGGGGTCCATCGCCCACGCGCCGCCGTCGGAGGCCATGGGCACGCGGGACATCGACTCGACGCCGCCGGCCACGATGAGGTCCTCCCAGCCGGAGCGCACCTTCTGGGCGGCGACGTTCACGGCCTCCAGGCCGGAGGCGCAGAACCGGTTCAGCTGGAACCCGGGGCCCGACGTCTCGTAGCCCGCGGCCAGGGCGGCGGTGCGGGCGATGTCCGAGCCCTGCTCGCCGACCGGCGAGACGCAACCGAGGATGACGTCCTCGACCTTGGACGTGTCGAGGTTCGGGTTGCGGTTCTTCAGCTCCTGCAGCAGGCCCACGACCAGCGAGATCGGCTTGGTGCCGTGGAGTGAACCGGTGTTCTTGCCGCGGCCTCGGGGGGTGCGCAGCGCGTCGTACACGAAGGCGTCGGTCATGGGATTCCTACCGTCCTGTCAGGAGTGGAAGCGGACGTGAGTCGCAGCGGCGGCCCGCGCCGAATACTGCCAGTATCACTGTCACAGTCGTCAAGTGCCAGTCGAGGTGAGCTGGTCTATGGTCGCGGGGTGACCCGGGTCGAGACAACCAGCCTCGACGGTGAGTTCACTGTGGACGAACTGGCCGCGCGCACAGGGTTGACCGTACGCACGGTCCGTTTCTACGCAAGCGAGGGACTGCTGCCGCCGCCGCAGCGTCGCGGACGCATCGCCTACTACGACAACCGGCACCGCATGCGCCTGGATCTCATCCGCACGTTGCAGGAGCACGGCTACACGCTGGCCGCCATCGAACGGGTGCTCGCGCGGGTGCCCGAGGACGCGCCGCCGGCCGAGTACGCCGTGCACAGCGCGGTGCTCGCCCCCTGGCTGCCGGACCAGGTCGAGATCCTCGACCGCGCCGGCCTCGACCGGCGTATCGGGCGCCGGCTGGACGACGAGCTGGTCGCCTACCTCGTCCGGGCAGGAGCGCTGCACCCGACGGGGGACGGCACCTACCGGACCTCCTCCTCGGTGCTCGGTTTCGCCATGGAACTGGTGGATCTGCCGGTCAGCCCGGAGTTCCTCACCGAGTCGGCCGTGATCGTCGAGACGCACGCCCGCGCGGTGGCCGACGGGCTCACCGACCTGTTCGCCCGCACGATCTGGGGCCCCTACCAGCGGGGCGAGATCGACCACGAGCGGGTTGTCGCCCTGCTCGAACGCATCCGGCCGCTGGCGATCCAGGGCCTTGTCGGGGCGTTCACCCGAGCCGCCGACGAGGCCGCCCGTCGCCGGCTCGAGGACTGAACAGCTCGCTACTTGCGGCGGGTGCAGAGCGTGGCGACGGGCTGGGTGTTGTCGGTGGAGCAGACGGCCGGCAGCGCCTTGGCGACCGCGCCCGAGATCGCCGGCATGACGTCGCCGCCCTGGTACTTGCTCGGGATCGTCACCGACACGTAGGCCGCCCGGTCGACGGTGGTGAACACGTTGGCACTGCCGGCGCGCGTCACGTCGTAGTAAGGCCCGGCCTCGGTCGGGCCGGCGAGGATGAACTGCGCTCCTGATCCCGCGTGCAGGGCCGCCGGTCGTCCGACCCCGCAGCGCAGCACGACGGCCGGGTCGCCCCAGGCCACGACGAACGGCGTCTCCGGGGTCGTGTGCACGACCCGGGGCGCCAGCTTGTCGACGGTCACCGGCAGCGCCTCGAGAACCTTGGTGCAGGCGGCGGTCTGGGCGGCGGCGTTCGGCGGGGCGGAGGCGGTGACGGCCGGCAGCGCGGTGGGGGAACCGGACGATCCGCCGCTGCCCGATCCGCCGGTCGCTGCGTCGAGCACGAAGGCCGCGATCACGACCAGCGGCACCGTGACGGCCGTGGCGATGATCGCGGCACGACGAACGGCGGGGTCGATCAGGCGCTTCTCTCGCTCAGAGGTGGACGATCGGGCACGTCAGGGTGCGGGTGATGCCCGCGACGCCCTGCACGTTGGCCACGACCAGCTTGCCCAGCTCGTCGACGGTGCCGGCCTCGACCCGGACGATGACGTCGTAGGGGCCGGTGACGTCCTCGGCGCTCGCAACCCCGGCGAGCCCGGCGATCTCGGCGGCGACGGAGGCGGCCTTGCCGACCTCGGTCTGGATCAGCACGTAGGCGGAAACGCTCATGGTCACTTCCCTTTCCAGGACCGGCCTCGGACCGGTTGAACCTAGCGCAGGCCCGACCCGGCAGAATCGCCGGAGCACGCACGCCAAGGGGGAAGACCATCACCGTTTCCGACGCCGGCGAGTTCGGCCTGATCGCCCGGGTGGTCGCCGACCTCGAGTCGGTCCCCTCGACGCTGCTCGGCCCCGGTGACGACGCTGCCATCGTCGCCACCTCGGACAACCGGGTCGTGGCGTCGACCGACATGCTGGTGGAGAACCGGCACTTCCGGCGCGACTGGTCGACCGGCGAGGACGTCGGGCACAAGGCCGCCGCCCGCGCGTTCTCCGACATCGCGGCGATGGGGGCGCAGCCGACCGGGTTGCTGGTCGCGCTCGGTGCCCCGCCCACGCTGGAACTGTCCTGGGTTGACGGCCTCACTGCCGGCCTGCGCGCGGAGTGCGCGGCCGTCGAGGCGGCCATCGTCGGCGGTGACGTCACAGCGGCCGATGTCGTGACGATCTGCGTCACCGCCCTCGGCGATCTCGACGGCTCGGACGCGGTGACCTTGGGCGGAGCCAGACAGGGCGACGTCGTCGCGGTGTGCGGGCGCCTGGGGTGGGCGGCGGCCGGGTTCGCCGTTCTCGGACGCGGGTTCCGCTCGCCGGTGCAGGTGGTCACCGCGCACCGCCGGCCGGAGCCGCCGTACTTCGAGGGCCCGCGCGCCGCCGCGCTCGGCGCGACCGCCATGACGGACATCAGCGACGGGTTGATCGCCGACCTCGGCCACATCGCCGCGGCGAGCGGCGTGCGGATCGAGCTGCGCGCGGAGGCGATCGAGGTGCCGGCCAAGCTGCGCGAGGTGGGCGCGGCGCTCAATGTCGACCCGCTGGTCTGGGTGCTGACGGGAGGTGACGACTACGCGCTCGCGGCGACGTTCCCGCGCGGCACCGAACTCCCTGCACCCTGGACGATGATCGGTTCGGTCGGCGAGGGCGACGGTGTCCGGGTCGACGGGCGGCGGTGGCAGGTCGGCGGGCACGAACACTTCCGCTGACAGGAGCCGTGACAGGTCCGGACAGGATGTGACGGTTCGGCTGTCACTGTCGTTTCGTAAGGTCGCTGCGTGACATTGGTGATCGAGACCCGTCCCTACGACGATGCGGACGTGGCCAGGATGGTCGCCGCCGTGCAGGCCGAGTACGTCGAGCTGTACGGCGAGCCGGACTCCGCCGCCGTCGAGATCGCCGACCTGGCGCCGCCGACCGGGCTGTTGCTCGTCGGCCTGCTCGACGGGCAACCGGTCGCGATGGGTGGCTGGCGACGGCTGGCCGCTGACACCGCAGAGATCAAGCGGATGTACGTCGAGCGCGCCCACCGGGGACGCGGCCTGTCACGGCTGCTGCTCGCCGAGGTCGAGCGCACGGCTCAGGTTGCCGGGGTGCGCCGGCTGGTGCTGAACACCGGCCCGGTGCAGGTCGCGGCGGTCCAGCTCTACACGAGCTCCGGCTACGTCCCGGTCGAACCGTTCGGGCACTACGCGCAGTACGGCGAGGCGTTGTTCTACGGCCGGGCGCTGGACGCCCCGGCGATCGAGCGGACGGTCAGCCGCGGGTGACCTTGCCGGCCTTCAGGCAGGAGGTGCAGACGGTGAGACGGCGGCGGGTGCCGGGGGCGACGAGCGCGCGCACGGTCTGCACGTTCGGGTTCCACCGGCGGTGGGTACGGCGGTGCGAGTGCGACACGGACATGCCGAACCCGGGACCCTTGCCGCAGACATCGCAGACGCTGGCCACGTGGAACTCCTCGGAAAGTGCAGAACGTCGGGGTGGACTATCGCTGCGGGGCCGGGCGCGGGCACGCGGCCACCGGGCAACCCCGTGAGTCTAACGGGTGCACGACAGCGCTCCAAAACGCGCATACGCCGGGCGGCGGAGCGGGACGGCGGCCCGGGGGGCGGACGATAGGGTCAGGGCCGCGGACGGACCGGGTTCGCGGGCGGGGGTGATCGTGCTCGACGTGCTCGACGCGGCGGCCGTCCGGCGCTGGACCGACGTCGCTGTCGAGCAGCTCGAGGCCCACCGCGCGGAGATCGACGGCCTGAACGTCTTCCCCGTGCCGGACGGCGACACCGGCACGAACATGCTGACGACCCTGCTCGCGGGCCGGGCCGCCCTGCCCCACGAGCCGGCTGACGCCGGTGACGGTGCAGACGGGCACAGTGCGGACCACGTCCTGGGTGCCCTGGCGGCCGGCGCCGCCGTCGGGGCGGTCGGCAACTCCGGGTTCATCCTGTCCCAGATCCTGCGCGGGCTCGCCGAAGCGGCCACCACGGCGGGCCGGTGGGACGGCCCGGCGCTGGCGGCCGGTCTCGCGTCCGGTGCCGCGTACGGCCGGCACGCGGTGGTGACGCCGGTCGACGGCACGATCCTGTCGGTGGCCCTCGCGGCGGCCGAGCAGGCCGGGGCGAGCGCCGATGGTTCGCTGGACGACGTGGTCGTCGCCGCCGTCCGCGCCGCCGACGAGGCCGTCGGTCGCACCCCCCAGCAGCTCGCGCAGCTCGCCGAGGCGGGAGTGGTCGACGCCGGCGGTCGCGGGCTGGTCGTGCTGCTCGACGCGCTCGCCCGCACGGTCACCGGCCGCTCGGCCCTGCTCGACGGTGGCGGCCCCACGACCGTCCCCGCGCGCGGGGGGACGGTCGTGGACCGCGACCACATCGACGAGCCTCCGGACGACGACGACGGGCTCAAGTACGAGGTGCAGTACTTGCTCAACGCCCCGGACCCGGCCGTCGACGAGCTGCGGCGCACCTTGTCGGAGCTGGGTGATTCGGTGGCCGTCGTGAGCACCGGCACGCAGACCTGGAAGGTCCACGTCCACGTCGACGACATCGGCGCCGCCGTCGAGGCGGGCCTCCGTGCCGGGCGCCCGTCCGCGATCAGCGTTGTGGACTTCGCCGAGCAGAACCGCCGCGCCGCGCAGCCCGCCGGCACCCCGCGGGGCAGCGCCGTGCTCGCCGTCGCGCCGGGGGCCGGGCTGACGCACCTGTTCGAGTCCGAGGGCGTCCACGTCGTCGAGGGCAGTTCGACCGGCGAGGGCGGCGGCGACGCCCCGTCCACTGCTGATGTCGTCGCCGCCATCACCGCCACCGGCGCGCGCGACGTCGTCCTGCTGCCCAACGCCTCTCAGGTCACCGGGGTCGCCGAGGCCGCCGCTGCCCAGCTGCGCGGCCGCCGGGTGCGGGTGGCCGTCGTCCCCACCCGCTCGCCGGTCCAGGGCCTCGCCGCCATCGCGGTCCACGACGCCGGACGCCGCTTCGACGACGACGTCGTCGCCATGGCCGAGGCGGCGGCCGCGACCCGTTTCGCCGAGGTCACCGTCGCCCGCACCCAGGCGCTCACCGCGGTGGGCATCTGCCAGCCCGGCGACGTCCTCGGGCTCATCGACGGCGAGGTCGTGCACATCGGCCGCGGCATGCTGGCCGTCGCCTTCGGCCTCGTCGACCGCCTGCTCGGGGTCGGCGCCGAGCTCATGACGATCCTGGTCGGCCAGGACGCACCCCGCCGGGCCGGTGAACTGGTCGAGGCGCATGTGCGCGGCCGCGCACCGCTGACCGATGTCGTCGTCTACTCGGGCGGCCAGCCGGACCACCCGCTGATCATCGGCGTCGAGTGACGCACCCCTGGATGCATCACTGACCATGGCCACGCTCGACACCCCGCTCGCCGACGTCGTCGGTGGACGCACCGCGACCCCGCTCGCCAAGGCGTTCGGCATGCAGACGGTCCGCGACCTGCTCGCGCACTACCCGAGACGCCTGGCCGAGCGGGGGGAGCTGACCGAGCTGTCGTCGCTGCGCATCGACGACGAGGTGACGGTGGTGGCCGACGTACGCAGCAGCACCGTCCGGCGGGCGCAGCGCGGGTCGCGCCTCGAGGTGGTGGTCGGCGACGGCACCGCCACCCTCCAGGTCGTCTTCTTCGGCACCCAGGGTTGGCGTCAGCGCGAACTCATCCCCGGGGCGCGGGGCCTCTTCTCCGGCAAGGTGGGGGAGTTCCGCGGCCGCCGCCAGCTCGTCCACCCCGACTACCTGCTCCTGCGCGGCAGCGACGGCACCGACGACACCGAGAACCCTGTCGACGCCGCCACCTACGCCGGCCAGCTCATCCCCGTCTACCCAGCCACCCAGGCGGTGCGTACCTGGACGATCTCGCGCGCCGTCGAACACGCGCTGCAGATGCTGGACGAGGTGCCCGACCCGCTGGACGCCGACGTCCGGGCCCGCCACGGCCTGATGTCGGCCGACGCCGCGATCCGGGCCATGCACCGTCCCGACGACCGTGCGCAATGGGGGGCCGCCCGCCGCCGCCTGGCCTGGGACGAAGCCCTCGGCGTCCAGCTCGCCCTCGCGCAGCGCCGACGCGCCGCGTCGGGACACCCGGCCCTGCCGCGACCGGGCCGCCCGGGTGGCCTGCTCGCCGCCTTCGACGCCCGCCTGCCCTTCGAGCTCACGGCGGGCCAGCGCGAGGTGGGGCAGACGGTGGCGGCCGAGCTGGCCGCCAAGCACCCGATGCACCGGCTGCTGCAGGGCGAGGTCGGCTCCGGCAAGACGGTGGTGGCCCTGCGCGCAATGCTGCAGGTCGTCGACGCCGGCGGGCAGGCCGCGCTGCTCGCCCCGACCGAGGTGCTGGCCGCGCAGCACGCCCGCACACTCGATACGCTGCTCGGCCCGCTGGCGCACGGCGGCATGCTCGGCGGCGCGGCCGACGGCACCCGCGTCGCGCTGCTCACCGGCTCGCTGCCCGCGCCCGCGCGCAGGGCGGCGCTGCTCGAGGCCGCCGGCGGCAGCGCGGGAATCGTTGTCGGCACGCACGCCCTGATCCAGGAGCACGTCCAGTTCGCCGACCTCGGGCTCGTCGTCGTCGACGAGCAGCACCGCTTCGGTGTCGAGCAGCGCGACGCCCTGCGCGGCAAGGCGGCCACCCCGCCGCACGTGCTGGTCATGACGGCCACGCCGATCCCGCGCACCGTCGCCATGACCGTCTTCGGCGACCTCGAGACCTCCACGCTCGCCGAGCTGCCGGCCGGTCGCGCGCCGATCACGACGTCGGTCGTACCGGCGGTCGAGAAGCCGACGTGGCTCGACCGCGCCTGGCGGCGCATCCGCGAGGAGGTCGAGGTTGGCCGGCAGGCCTACATCGTCTGCCCGCGCATCGGCGACGACACCACCAGCGGCGGCGCCGACGACGACGCCCTTGGCGCTCCCGAGCCCGAGGACGACCAGCCCGCCCGCCGCCCACCGCTCGCCGTCCAGGACGTGCTGCCGATGCTGGCCGAGGGGCCGCTGCAGGGGTTGCGGATCGCCCCGCTGCACGGCCGGCTGACGCCCGAGGACAAGGACCGCGCGATGCTCGACTTCGCCGCCGGCCGCGTCGACGTCCTCGTCGCCACCACCGTGATCGAGGTCGGCGTCGACGTCCCCAACGCCACCGTCATGGCCATCCTGGACGCCGACCGCTTCGGCGTCTCGCAGCTGCACCAGCTGCGCGGCCGCGTCGGCCGCGGCGGGCTGCCGGGGCTCTGCCTGCTCGTCACCGACGCCGAGCCCGGCACCCCGGCCCGCGAGCGCCTCGACGCCGTCGCGGCGACCACCGACGGCTTCGCGCTGGCCCGCCTGGACATCGAGCAGCGCCGGGAGGGCGATGTGCTCGGCCGCGCCCAGTCCGGCCGCCGCCGCCAGCTGCGCATGCTCTCGCTGCTGCGCGACGAGGACCTCATCGTCGCCGCCCGCGGTGAGGCGGCGGACATCGTCGCCGCCGACCCGACCCTCGAGCGGCACCCCCTGCTCGCCGACCAGGTGCGGGCCCTCGTCGGCGACGAGCAGGCCGAATTCCTCGAGAAGGCATGAGGATCGTGGCCGGCGCGGCCAAGGGGCGGCGCCTCGCCCCGCCGCCCGAGGGCACCCGCCCCACGTCGGACCGGGTGCGGGAGGCGCTGTTCAACTCCCTCGCCGCGACCATGCGCATCGACGGCGCACGGATGCTCGACCTGTTCGCCGGCACCGGCGCCGTCGGGCTCGAAGCGCTCTCGCGCGGCGCCGCCGAGGCAGTGCTGGTCGAGAAGGGACGCTCCGCACTGGCCGTCCTGCGCCGCAACGTCGAGACCGTCGGCCTGCCGGGCGCCCGCGTCGTACCCCGGCCGGTGTCGGCCTTTCTGACCGACACGCCGCCCGAACCGTTCGACCTCGTGTTCGCCGACCCGCCCTACGCCTACGGCGAGAAGGTGTACGGCGTCGTGGCCGCCCTCGTCACGCGGAGGTGGCTGGCGCCGGACGCGTTCGTGGTCGTCGAGGCCTCGGCCCGCAACGCGCCCAGCGGCTGGGCCGATGCGTCCATCACATCCTTTGCCGAGAAACGTTACGGAGACACGGTGCTTTGGTACGGTCGCGCCCGATGAAACCCCCCGTGGACACCGGCCAGGACGGCGTCATCGCGAAGGTCCGGCGGGCCCTGTGCCCCGGCTCCTTCGACCCCGTCACCAACGGGCACCTCGACATCATCGGGCGCGCCGCCGCCCTCTACGACGAGGTCGTCGTGGCGGTGTTCGTGAACCAGTCGAAGTCGAGCATGTTCGCCGTCGACGAACGCCGCAAGATGCTGTCGGAGGAGACCGCCCACTACGGCAACGTCTCGATCGACACCTTCGAGGGACTGGTTGTCGACTACTGCCGCAGCCACGACATCCCGGTCATCGTGAAGGGCCTGCGGGCCGTCAGCGACTTCGACTACGAGCTGCAGATGGCCCAGATGAACCGCGGGCTCGCCGGTATCGACACGCTGTTCATGCCGACTAACCCGGAATACAGCTTCCTCGCCTCTAGCCTGGTGAAGGAGATCGCCAAGTGGGGCGGCGACGTGTCGTCGCTCGTCCCGCCGGGCGTGCACGCCAGGTTGAAGGAGCGCACCGCGACCGGGTGACGGTCCCGAGGGTGACGGAGGCGGCCACCATGAGTGTCGACGAGGCCTTGCGGCGTTCGGACGAACTGCTGAGCGAGCTGATCGAGGTCATCGAGACGGCCCGCGCCGTGCCGATGTCGGCGTCCTGCGTCGTGCCGCGCGAGCGGGTGCTCGACCTGCTCGACGAGCTGCGCGAGGTGCTGCCGCCGGAGATGGACCAGGCCCGCACCGTCATCGCCCGCCGCGACCAGGTCATGCGCGACGCGCACGAGAATGCCGCCGCCGCCCGCGAGCGGGCCCTCGCCGAGGCCGACACCGTCCTCGCCGACGCCGGGCACCGCGCCGAGGCGCTGGTCGCCGACGCCGAACTGCGCGCCCAGGAGACCCTGCTCGCCGCCCGCGACGAGCACGGCCGCCTCGTCGCCGCCACCACCGTCCACCAGGCCGCGGCCTCGGCCGCCGCCGCCCTGCGCGAGGACACCGAGCGCTACCAGCAGCAGGTCACCCTCGAGGCCCAGCAGTACGACGCCCGGATGCGGGCCGAGGCCGACCAGTACGCCCACCGTGCCCGGGCCGAGGCGGAGATCTACGCCACCAAGCTGACCGCCGACGCCGAGGACTACGCCGAGCGCACCCTGGACGAGCTGGCCGCCGTGCTCAACCGCTCGGCCCAGACCGCCGAACAGGGCCGGCACGCCCTGGCCCAGCGCCGCGCCGCAGCCTGGACCGCCCACGGTCCACGGGCCGGCGAGGACGCGGTGGACCACCGCCCGGACAACTCCGGCGATCGTCCCGGCGATGAGGAACACACGTCCCTCTCGGCCTGAGCGAGCGGCGCGTCGGGCGCCATCGGGAAGCGCGATTCGGCGCCGGGCGTGGTCTCGGATAGGCTGAACGACGGTCTCGACCGATCGGGGCCTTGTGTCGCAAGTACGAGAACACCACACCGATGACTCCAGCCCTCGCCCCTAACCCCCGCAGCCCGTTCGTTTTCGACCTCCGCGAACTGGGACGGCGAGCAGGGTCGCTGCGCGAGTATCAGCGTCGTGTTCCCGCACCTGCGGGGCTCGGCCTCGACGTCATCGGGGTGCCCGTCGGCGCTCCGCTCGACCTGGATCTCCGGCTCGAGTCGGTGACCGAGGGTGTGCTCGTCACGGGCACGGTCGCGGCGCCGCTCACCGGCCAGTGCGCGCGGTGTCTCGACCCACTCACCGATGACCTCGTCGTCGATGTCTGCGAGCTGTTCGCCTACGCGGCCAGCACCACGGACGAGACGACCGAGCGGGACGAGGTCTACCGGGTCGGCGGCGAGCGCCTCGACGTCGAGCCGGTGGTGCGTGACGCGGTGGTGCTCGCTCTGCCGTGGACGCCACTGTGCCGGCCGGACTGCGCCGGCCTCTGCCCCGACTGCGGGCAGCGGCTGGACGATCTGCCGGCCGACCACACGCACGAGCAGCTCGACCCGCGCTGGGCGGCACTGGCGGCGTTCGCGTCGCCCGCCGACCCCGGCGAGGCGGACGGCGGCCACCAGGCCGACACCGGCTCGGCGAGCCGCTAGCACCACCCGCACCACAAGCAGAACTGAGACAGAGTTCGACCAGGCGTCCGTGTGGCGCCCGAGATTCCCAGGAGTGATCGTGGCCGTCCCGAAGCGGAAGATGTCGCGCAGCAACACCCGCGCTCGCCGATCGCAGTGGAAGGCCGTGGCGCCGACGCTCGTGCGCTGCCCCAACCGCGCGTGCGGCGAGATGAAGCTGCCGCACACTGCCTGCGACAACTGCGGGCAGTACGACGGCAAGCAGGTCCTGTCCGTCTGACCGGTCGCGTACCGGTGCCGGCGAGCAGTCCACCTGCCGACCCCCGCGGGTTGCAGGACGCGCTCGGCGTCGTCCTCGACGACGCGGGGTTGCTTCAGCGTGCCCTGACCCACCGGTCCTACGCCTACGAGAACGGCGGCCTGCCGCACAACGAGCGCCTGGAGTTCCTGGGCGACGCCGTGCTGGGCATCGTCGTCACCGACACCCTCTACCGCGCCCACCCCGACCTCGCCGAGGGCAGGCTGGCCAAGCTGCGCGCCTCCGTGGTCAACATGCGGGCGCTGGCCTCGGTGGCCCGCACCATCGGCCCCGACGGGCTCGGCGCCTACCTGCTGCTGGGCCGTGGCGAGGAAGGCACGGGCGGCCGCAACAAGCTGTCGATCCTGGCCGACACCCTCGAGGCGGTGCTGGGTGCCATCTACCTCGACCAGGGTCTGGGCGAGGCCACCCGCGTCATCCACCAGCTGCTGGACGAGCTGCTCGAGGACGTCGCCTCGGCGGGAGCGGGCCTGGACTGGAAGACCAGCCTGCAGGAACTCACCGCCGAGCACGGCCTGGGCGTGCCCGAGTACGTCATGACGGCCACCGGCCCGGACCACGAGAAGACCTTCACCGCGCAGGCGCACGTCGCGGGGGAGTTGTTCGCCGCCTCGACCGGCCACAGCAAGAAAGAAGCCGAGCAGCTGGCCGCCGAGACGGCGTGGCGGGCGATCTCCGGCCGCCTCACCGACCCGGCGTCGTCCGCCGGCTGACCGGCCGTGCCGGAACTGCCCGAGGTCGAGACCGTCCGCGACGGGCTCGACCGCTGGATCCGGGGACGCACCGTCGCCTCAGTCGAGGTGCGGCATCCTCGATCGGTCCGCCGGCACCTGGCGGGCGGCGCCGACTTCGCCGCCCGCCTGACGGGGGCGCGGATCGAGGCGGTGTCCAGGCGCGGCAAGTACCTGTGGTTGCCGCTGGGCGGTCCCGACGGCCCCCGCGGTGAGTGCGTCGTAGGGCACCTCGGCATGAGTGGGCAGCTGCTCGTACAGCCGGAAGGGGCACCCGAGGAGAAGCACCTGCACATCCGCGTGCGCTTCGACGACGGCGGTCCGGAGCTGCGCTTCGTCGACCAGCGGACCTTCGGCGGGCTGATGCTCGACGAGCTCGTCCCCGCCGCGGACCGTCCCGTCGAGCACCTGCCGTCGCGGATAGCGCACATCGCGCGTGACCCGCTCGACCCGTACTTCGACGACGCGCTGTTCGCGACCCGGCTGCGGCGCAAGGCCACCGTGGTGAAGCGGGCCCTGCTCGATCAGACCCTCGTGTCGGGCATCGGAAACATCTACGCCGACGAGGCGCTGTGGCGGGCCCGGTTGCACGGCGAGCGCCGGACGTCGACCCTGACACGGGGCACGGTCGTGGAGCTGCTGTCGCACGTCCGGGAGGTGCTGGGCGACGCCGTGCGGGCCGGCGGGACGTCCTTCGACGCGCTCTACGTCAACGTCAACGGCCGCAGCGGCTACTTCGACCGCTCGCTCGCCGTCTACGGCCGGGCGGGCAAGCCGTGCCCCCGCTGCGGGACGGCGGTCCGGCGCGTCATCTTCATGAACCGCTCCAGCTTCTTCTGCCCGAGGTGCCAGCCGGCTCCGCGGGTGCGCCGCCCGGCCGTGCCCGCCGCACCCACGACACACAGACCCGGCACTGCGGGGGCTTGTTGACCCGACAGGGGGCCGGTGGGACCATGGGGTGACGCAGGGGAGCGACGCCGATGCGAACTCCCACTGGTCGTTGATTGCACGACGAACACGCACACATCGCGGTGCGGACGCTGGTCGGCCCTCCGGGCCGCAAGTCCCGCGCTGTCACTCTCTGGGGAAGAGAAGGTCAGTCACATGGCACGCGCCCTCCTGGGACACGTAGGCATGCCGAACGAGCACGCCCTGGCGTATGAGGTCGTCCGCCTCCGCCGTCGCATCGCCGAGCTCGAGAGCGAGCTCGAACAGCTGCGCGAGCACGGTTCCGAGGCCGTGATCGACCTCGAGCTGCACACCCTGGCCGAGGCCGGCGAGCCCGCCCTCGCCTGACCGGCCCGACCAGGTAGGTTCGGCGCCTGACGGCGTCGACCTGGGAGTTTCGTGCACCTCAAATCGCTGACGCTGAAGGGCTTCAAGTCCTTCGCGTCCGCGACGACCCTGCGCTTCGAGCCGGGGATCACCGCCGTCGTCGGGCCCAACGGTTCCGGCAAGAGCAATGTCGTCGACGCCATCGCCTGGGTCCTCGGCGAGCAGGGCGCAAAGGCGCTGCGCGGCGGGAAGATGGAGGACGTCATCTTCGCCGGCACCGCCGGCCGCCCGCCGCTGGGCCGGGCCGAGGTGACGCTGACGATCGACAACAACGACGGCGCGCTGCCGATCGACTACACCGAGGTCTCGATCACCCGGCGGATGTTCCGCGAGGGCAGCAGCGAGTACGAGATCAACGGCGAGAGCGCCCGGCTGCTCGACATCCAGGAGCTGCTGTCCGACTCCGGCATCGGCCGCGAGATGCACGTCATCGTCGGCCAGGGCCAGCTCGACGCCGTGCTGCAGGCCCGTCCGGAGGATCGCCGCGGGTTCATCGAGGAGGCGGCCGGCGTCCTCAAACACCGCAAGCGCAAGGAGAAGGCGCTCCGCAAGCTCGACGCCATGCAGGCCAACCTCACCCGGTTGACCGACCTCACGGCCGAGTTGCGGCGTCAGCTCAAACCTCTGGGCCGGCAGGCCGAGATCGCCCGGCGCGCGCAGGGGGTGCAGGCCGAGCTGCGGGACTCCCGGCTGCGGCTGCTCGCCGACGACATCATCACCCTGCGCACCGAACTCGAGCGCGAGGTCGCGGACGAGGAGGCGATCCGCGCCCGCCGCGCCGAGGTCGAGACCGCGCTCGACGCCGCCCGCGCCCGCGAGACCGAGCTGGAGGCCGCGCTCGCCGCGGACGCGCCGCTGCTGGCCCGGGCCCAGGACACCTGGTACCGCCTGAGCGCGCTCGAGGAACGCTTCCGCGGCACGGCGTCGCTGGCCGCCGAGCGGGCCCGGCACCTCGCCGCCCAGCCCGACGACGTCCGCACCGGCCGCGACCCTGAGGCGATGGAGGCCGAGGCGGCCGAGGTGCGCGAGCAGGAAGGCACGCTGCGGACCGATCTCGAGCACGCGCACGTCGAGCTGACCGAGGCCGTGAGCGAGCGGCAGAGCCTCGAGCGGCGCCTGACCGAGGCCGAACGAGCCGTGGTGGCCGCCGTCCGCGCCGTCGCCGACCGCCGCGAGGGGTTGGCCAAGCTGGCCGGCCAGGTCAATGCCCTCCGCGCCCGGGCCGTGGCGAACAGGGACGAACGCGCCCGCCTCGCCGCCGCCGCCGAGGACGCCCGTAGTCGCGCGGCCGCCGCCGAGGTGGAGCTGGATCGCGTGCAGGCCGAGGTCGGCGCCCTGGACGCGGGCGAGCTGGGCCTGGACACGCGGCACGAGTCGGCGGTGGCGGCCTACGAGGCCGTCGAGGCGCGGGTCCGCGAACTGGTCGAGGCCGAGCGGGAGGCCGAGCGCGAGCGGTCGACCTGGACCGCCCGCGCCGACGCCCTCGTCGTCGGGCTCACCCGCAAGGACGGCACCGCGGCCCTGCTGGACAACCCCGAACTCACCGGTGTCCGGGGCTCGCTGGCCGCCCTGCTGACGGTGCGCCCCGGGTACGAGGCCGCCGTGGCCGCCGCCCTGGGTCCGGCCGCCGACGCCCTCGCCGTCGACTCGTCCGCCACCGCCGCCGACGCGCTCGCCCACCTGCGCGCCACCGATGCCGGCCGGGCCGCCCTGGTACTGGGCGACGTGCTCGACCACGTGGCCATGACCGCAGCCGCCCTGCCGCCTGGCGCCCGCTGGGCCACCGAGCTGGTGTCCGCCGACGGTGGGCTCGGCGCTGCGCTGTCCCACCTGCTCCGCGGTGTCGTCGTGGTCGACGACGCCGCCGACGTGCCGCCCCGCACCGGCGACGAGCCGTGGAGCACCGTGGTCACCCGGGCCGGGGACGTCTACGGGACGGGTTGGGTCCAGGGCGGCTCGTCGTCCGGCCCGAGCGCCATCGAGATCAGCGCCGCCGTCGACGAGGCCCGGCAGCGGGCCGACGAGGCAGCGGCC
Source organism: uncultured Actinomycetota bacterium (assembly GCA_963787985.1). Lineage (GTDB taxonomy): Bacteria > Actinomycetota > Actinomycetes > Mycobacteriales > Jatrophihabitantaceae > Jatrophihabitans. The sequence goes on from CAWBEL010000004.1 coordinate 1,825,705, forward strand.
CGCCACGAGCAGGTGCACGCCGAGCTGGCCGAGGCGCGGGGCGAGGCCGCGATCCGCCGCGTCGAGGTCGAGGGCGCGCTCGAGGCACTGCACGAATCCGACGCCAAGCTCTCCGGGGTCGCCGAGCAGCTGGCGCAGCTCGGGCAGGTCGCCCGCTCGGCCTCGGCCGAGGCGCAGCGGTTGGACGAGGCCCGGGACGCCCTCGACGCCTCCCGCGACCGTGATCTCGCCGGCCTGGCCGAGCTCGAGGAGCGTCTCGCACTGGCCGAGGCCTCCGCCGACGAGCCGGCCGAGCCGGACACCTCCGAGCGCGACGCGCTGCAGGAGCAGGTCGCCACCGCCCGGCAGGGCGAGATGGAGGCCCGGCTCACCGTCCGTACCGGCGAGGAGCGGGTGCGCGCGATGCAGGGCCGCGCCGACCAGCTCATACGCGCCGCCGAGGTCGAGCGCGCCGCCCGGCGCCGGCAGCAGGCCGCCCGGGAGGCCCGCGCCCGCGGCGCGGTCGTCGCCGCCGCCGTGCGCGACGCCGCCCGCCGCACCCTGGAGCACGTCGCCGGGTCGGTCGCCGCGGCCGCCACCGAGCGCGATGCCGTCCAGCAGGCCCGCACCGGACGCGAGGGGGAGCTGCAGGAGATCCGCGGCCGCGTCCGCCAGCTCGCCGAGGACCTCGCTCGACTGACCGACGCCGTGCACCGCGACGAGGTCATGCGGGCCGAGCAGCGGCTGCGCATCGAGCAGCTCGAGGCGCGGGCCGGCGAGGAGTACGGCGTCGGGGTGGAGACCCTCGTCGCCGAGTACGGCCCCGACCAGCCCTGCCCGCCCAGCGCTCTGGAGACAGCCGAGTACGAGCAGGCGCGCGATCGCGGCGAGCAGGTCGTCGCTCCGCAGCCCGGCCCGTACGAGCGGGCGGTGCAGGAGAAGCGGGCCGCCCGGGCCGAGCGCGACCTCGCCCTGCTGGGCAAGGTGAACCCGCTCGCGCTCGAGGAGTTCGCCGCGCTCGAGGAGCGGCACCAGTTCCTCTCGACCCAGCTCGAGGACCTCAAGTCGACGCGGCGCGACCTGCTGATCGTCGTCAAGGAGGTCGACGACCGCATCCTCGAGGTCTTCACCAGCGCCTACCACGACGTCGCTCGCGAGTTCGAGACCGTGTTCGCCGCTCTGTTCCCCGGCGGTGACGGCCGGCTCGTGCTCACCGAACCCGACGACATGCTGCTCACCGGCATCGACGTCGAGGCACGGCCGCCGGGCAAGAAGGTGAAGCGGCTGTCGCTGCTGTCCGGCGGCGAGCGGTCGCTGGTTGCCGTCGCGTTGCTGGTGGCCATCTTCCGGGCCCGTCCCAGCCCGTTCTACGTCCTGGACGAGATCGAGGCGGCGCTCGACGACACCAACCTGGGGCGGCTGCTCGAGCTCATCGCGCAGCTGCGCGCGAGCAGCCAGATCATCCAGATCACCCACCAGAAACGGACGATGGAGATCGCGGATGCGCTCTACGGCGTGACCATGCGCGGCGACGGGGTCACCCAGGTCATCAGCCAGCGCCTGCGCGACGCCGTCTGAGCACGTCAAGGGGTGGACGTCCGGCGCGGCACCCGGGTTGCGCGATTGTGAAAAGGCCGAGGTGAGTTGGGCCTGGGGAAGGGTGTCACCTACCGTGGTCGCGTGCTGACCCCGATCCGCGTGCGCCCGCTGATGGCCGGTGCCGTCGTGACCGCCGCCCTCGCGATCCTGCTCGCCGGCTGTTCCTCGTCCGGCGGCACCGGGTCGAAGTCGTCCTCGGCCTCGTCTGCAGGCAACGCCGCGGCCGCGTCGTCCTCGGCCGCCGCCAGTTCGACCTCGGCCAAGCCGACGCCGACGAAGCCACCGACCAAGCCGGTCCACATCATGCTGCTCAACGCCGACGGCTCGACCTTCGGCGTGGGCATGCCGGAGATCGCGTACTTCACGCACAAGATCACCGACGCGCGAGCGTTGCAGAAGGCCACCAAGGTCACCGTCAACGGCCAGCCCGAGCAGGGCGCCTGGTACTTCGAGTACTCGGCAGCCCACGCCGGCTACCCCGTCGAGGGACACTTCCGGCTGCAGAACTACTGGCCGGCGCACGCCAAGATCCACATCGAAATCCCGGCCAAGGGCCTGTCGGCCGGCAGCGGTTACAGCTTCAACGACAGCCTGACCTCCGACTGGAACACCGGCCCGCGCAACGTCTCCACCGTCGACGACTCGACACACCGGATGACCGTCACCAGCGACGGCCACACCTACGGCACCTTCCCGGTGTCGCTCGGCGCCAGCAACACGCCCACCGCGCGCGGCATCAAGGTGATCATGGAGAAGGGCGCCAGCATCTGCATGCGCGGCCCGGGTTACTACGAGTGCGGCGTCAAGTACACGCAGCGCCTGACGTACGGCGGCGAGTACCTGCACTCCGCGCCCTGGAACATCTCGCACATCAACGGCGGCGTCGACTCGTCCAACGGCTGCACCAACCTGTTGCCGTCCGACGCCCAGCGGCTGTACGGATTCCTCAACATCGGTGACGTCGTGATCTACCCGAACGCCAACGGGCCCGCCATGAGCCTCGGCTCGGGCTACGGCGACTGGAACGTCGACTGGTCGACGTGGAAGACCGGCGGCCTCGCCCCGACCGTCTGATCGGGGCTGCTGCCCGGCTTGTCATGTCGTCAGGTGCGGCGCACCGACTCCGGCAGCAGGGCGATCGCGGCGGCGGTGTCCTGCACGCTGACCAGCACGTGCTCGTCGCTGCGTAGCGTCAGTCGCAGCGTCGGCCCCGCGCGCACGGCCAGGCGGGTGTCGCCGGCCTGCCGGAGCTTGTCCAGGCCGAAGCACTGCGGCCAGGTGAAGGCGGCGGCGGAGACCTCGGTCAGCTCGCTGGTCTGGATGCTGCGCGGGTCCCGTTCGCCGCGGCCCTGCGCGAGCGTGATCTCGGCCGGCGTGACGGTCATCGTGACGGTGCTGAGGTAGAAGGTCCCGACGAGCACGAGCAGCGCGCCCACGATCGCCAGCGGCCACAGCCCCAGCAGCGTCAGGACCCAGGCGACGGCCGCCGCCACCACCACGCCGAGCACGATCTGCGCCGGCGCGCGCACGGTGCTCACGTAGACCGCGGCTCGGTCCACGGGAGACGAGAACGGTGGCGGCGACGAGAACGGTGGCGGCGACGACCGGCGCTGGGCTGGGATCACGGGGGCGGCCGGAACCACGGGGGCGGCCGGAACCACGGGGGAGTACTCGTCACCGGCGCGCGGCAGCAGCGGGGGCGAGACCTCGGGCGGACGGCGAGGGGGTCGCGGGCGGGACCGCCCGGCGGCGGGATCGGACATCGGCAACCCCCGGTGGCGCGGTTCGGCAGGGCGGCGCCAGGGTAGTCCGGCGACGCTGGCAGCCGGCACCTCTGCCGCCCGCGGCGTGCCTCGCGCCGCGGCGGCCCTGACAGGATGGGGACGTGGTCGTCCTTCTCATCGTCATCATCGCGGCCGTGGTGCTCGCCGTTGCCGCCACCGCCGCCCTCGTCGTCCCCCGCCGTCGCGGTTCTCGCACCCTCGAGCGCCCACCCGCGCCCGGCGTCGACTACCGGCCCGGCGTCGGTGACGACGCCGAGATACCCCGGGACACGCCCACCCGGTCGGTGGGCACCGTCGTCGAACTCCCGCCCGACACACCGGTCGCCGAGGCACCCGTCGCCGAGGCACCCGTTGCCCAGGCACCGGCCGAGCCGGCCCTCGACACCCCCGAGCCGACCGCCGGGCGGCTGGTGCGACTGCGCGCGCGCCTGTCACGTTCGCAGACCACGCTGGGCCGCGGGCTGCTGTCGGTGCTCTCTCGCGAGCGCCTGGACGACGAGGCGTGGGAAGAGGTCGAGGAGGCCCTGCTGGGTGCGGACGTCGGTGTCGGCGCCACCAGCGAGATCGTGGACCGGCTGCGCACCCGGACGAAGGTGCTCGGCACCCGATCGCAGGGTGAGCTCCGGGCGCTGCTCGCCGAGGAACTGGTCACCGCGCTGCAGCCCGAACTCGACCGCACGCTGCATTCCACGCCGACCGGTGACCGGCCGGCCGTGATGATGGTCGTGGGCGTCAACGGAACCGGGAAGACGACGACCTGCGGCAAGCTCGCGCGGGTGCTCGTCGCCGACGGGCGCACCGTGCTCCTCGGCGCGGCCGACACCTTCCGCGCCGCCGCGGCCGACCAGCTCGAAACCTGGGGTTCGCGGGTCGGAGCGCAGACCGTCCGCGGTCCCGAGGCCGGCGACCCCGCCAGCGTCGCCTTCGACACGGTCAGGCGGGGCACGGAGGCCGGCGTCGACACGGTGCTCATCGACACCGCCGGCCGGCTGCACACCAAGGTCGGCCTGATGGACGAGCTCGGCAAGGTCAAACGCGTGATCGAGAAGCAGGGTCCGGTCGACGAGACGCTGCTCGTGCTGGACGCGACCACCGGCCAGAACGGCCTCGTGCAGGCCCGGGTCTTCACCGAAGTCGTCGACGTCACGGGCATCGTGCTGACGAAGCTCGACGGCACGGCCAAGGGCGGCATCGTCATCAGCGTCCAGCGCGAGCTGGGTGTCCCGGTCAAGCTCGTCGGGCTGGGCGAGGGTGCCGACGACCTCGCGCCCTTCGACCCCGAGCAGTTCGTCGACGCGCTGCTCGGCGACACGGCCTGAGCTCCGAGCGAAGCGAGGTAGGGCGGTGCGTGCACTTGTCAAGGCCGAGCGCGGTCCCGGGTTCGAGTTCACCGAATGTCCCGAACCCGAGGCCGGTCCGAGCGAGGTGCTGGTGCGGGTACTGCGCACCGGCATCTGCGGCACCGACCTGCACATCGAGGCGTGGGACGCCTGGGCCGCGTCGGCCGTCGACGCCCCGCTGATCCCGGGGCACGAGTTCTGCGGCGAGGTCGTCGCCGTCGGCGACGCCGTCCGTGACGTCCAGGTCGGCGACCTCGTGTCGGGCGAGGGTCACGTGGTCTGCGGGACGTGCCGCAACTGCCGGGCCGGACGCCGGCACCTCTGCATCCGCACCTCGTCGATCGGCGTCAATCGCGACGGCGCGTTCGCCGAGTACGTCGTGCTGCCCGAGTCCAACGTGTGGGTGCACCACAGTCCTGTCGACCCCGACCTCGGCGCGATCTTCGACCCCTTCGGCAACGCCGTGCACACCGCGCTGTCGTTCCCGCTCGTCGGCGAGGACGTGCTCATTACCGGCGCCGGCCCGATCGGGCTGATGGCGGCGCGAGTCGCCCGGCACGTCGGGGCGCGCTTCGTGGTGGTCACCGACGTCTCGCCGTACCGCCTGGAGTTGGCCCGCTCGATGGGCGTCGACCTCGCCCTCGACGTCGGGCACGAGCGGGTCGCCGACGCCCAGCACCGGCTGGGCATGGTCGAGGGCTTCGACGTGGCGCTGGAGATGAGCGGGCACCCGTCGGCGCTGCCGGAGGCGCTGGCCAACCTCAACCACGGCGGCCGGGTGGCGATGCTCGGCCTGCCGAGCCAGCCCATCGAGATCGACTGGGGGCGCGTCGTCACCCACATGATCACCATCAAGGGCATCTACGGCCGCGAGATGTTCGAGACCTGGTACGCGATGAGCGCGATGCTGCGCTCCGGTCTCGACATCTCCGGCGTCATCACCCACCGCTTCCCGGCGGCGGGGTGGGCCGAGGCGTTCGCTACGGCGAGGTCGGGCCTGTGCGGCAAGGTCGTTCTGGATTGGACGGTGTGACGTGTACGGCGACGTCAAGCAGCAGCTGACCGAGACCCTCGACGAGATCCGCAGTGCCGGGCTCTACAAGCGTGAGCGGCTGCTGGACTCGCCGCAGTCGTCGCACGTGCGCTCCGGCGGTGCGGACGTCCTGAACTTCTGCGCCAACAACTATCTCGGGCTGGCCGACCACCCCGACGTCGTCGCGGCCGCGAAGGGCGCGCTGGACGAGTGGGGTTTCGGCATGGCCAGCGTCCGCTTCATCTGTGGCACGCAGTCCCAGCACACGCTGCTGGAACACGAGATCTCCCGGCTGCTGGGCACCGAGGCGACGATCCTGTTCTCGTCCTGCTTCGACGCCAACGGCGGCGTGTTCGAGACGCTGCTCGACGACCGTGACGCCGTCATCAGCGACGAGCTGAACCACGCCTCGATCATCGACGGCATCCGGCTGTGCAAGGCGGCCCGTTCGCGCTACCGCAACCGCGACATGGCCGACCTCGAGGCCAAGTTGGTGGACGCAGCGGGCGCGCGGCGGCGGCTCGTCGTCACCGACGGGGTCTTCTCCATGGACGGCTACCTCGCACCGCTGGACGAGATCTGCGCTCTGGCCGAGAAGCACGACGCGCTCGTCATGGTCGACGACTCGCACGCCGTCGGCTTCGTCGGGCCGCGCGGCGGCGGCACACCGGACCTGTTCGGCCTGCAGGACCGCGTCGACGTGAACACCGGCACGCTGGGCAAGGCGCTCGGCGGCGCGTCGGGTGGCTACGTCAGCGGGCGCGCCGAGATCGTCGAGCTGCTCCGCCAGCGGGCCCGGCCCTACCTGTTCAGCAACGCCGTCGCGCCTGCCGTTGTCGCCGGTTCCAGGGCGGCGCTGGCGCAGGTGGCCGACGGCGCCGCCGCGCGCGAGCGCCTGACCGCGAACGCCGAGCTGTTCCGCCGCCGCATGACCGAGGCCGGCTTCGACCTGCTGCCCGGACAGCACGCGATCGTGCCGGTGATGTTCGGTGACGCCGCGCTGGCCGGCCGCATCGCCGACGCCATGTTGGCGCACGGCGTCTACGTGATCGCGTTCAGCTACCCGGTGGTGCCCCAGGGCAAGGCCCGGATCCGGGTGCAGCTGTCCGCGGCGCACTCGGCCGAGGACGTCGAGACCTGCGTGCGGGCGTTCGTGGCCGCGCGCGACGAGGTCGGGGGCGGCTGACCTTCGGACCCTCGTGAGCCCGGGAGTCGGTCAGCTCGTGTGGGACGCCGTATTGGCCATGACGGCGTCGTGCACGTACTGCGCCAGTCCGGCTGCGACCTGCTCGAAGGTGTCGGTGAACCGGGGGTCGGCGACGTACATCTCTGCCAGGCACCCGTGCATCGACGGCGAGCAGTCGTAGAAGCGCCGCGTGATGTGCTGCCGATGCCGTTCGGCGATGGCGGTGGCCTCCGGGGCGGTCGCCGGCACGCCCTGGGCCAGCGCCGCAGCGAAGTCACGCGTGATGTCGTCCGTCTCGGCCTTGATCTCGCGCCAGCCGTCTTTCGTGTAGGTGGCTGTGCGCCGCTGCGACTGCGCCCAGGCGTCCGTGTCGCCCCAGCGCTGCTCGGCCTCGTGCGCGTAAGTGCCGGCCACCTTGTCGCTACCGAAGATCTCGAACTGTTCCTCCGGCGTGAGTGCGATGCCCATCCGTCGTGCCTCCATCTGGCGCTCGAGCGCGCCCGTCAATGCCTGATGCCGGGCGATGCGTGCCCCCAGCAGCCGGTGCTGCTCGCGCAGCTTGTCGTCGGTGCCGCTGCCCGGGTCGGCGAGCATCGCGGCGATGTCGTCGAGGGTGAACTCCAGCTCGCGGTAGAACAGGATCTGCTGCAACCGGTCGAGGTCGCTTCGGTCATAGCGCCGGTGCCCGGCTGCAGTCCGGGCCGACGGGCGCAGCAACCCGACCTCGTCGTAGTGGTGGAGCGTCCGCACCGAGACGTTGGCCAGCCCGGCCACCTCGCCGATCGCGTACTGCCGCGCGTCCATGCCGACCACTGTGCAACCTCCCGCCGCGTCAGGTGCAAGCCGTCGCTGTCGAGCGTCGCGCAGGGACGCCGTGAGTGCTTCGTCACTCGCGTCCCGGCTCGGCCGGGGTTTCACTCTCCGCGTCCGCGAAACGGACGTCGGCGCCGAAAGAACCCACTCCACGGCCCGCATCGTCACGCAGGGTGAACTCCCACTCAAGGCCGTGAGCGGCAGCCCGTCAGACGCGCGGTTCGCGCCGGTCGCGGTTACACGTACGAAACACCGGGGAGCGGGTTACGAAACGTGGCCCGGCGATGGTTGCCGCCAAGCGCGCCCCCCGTGGGCGCCTCGATGAGCTTGGAGGAGCCCTTCGTGTCCCATCTGCTTGCCGTACACGCACTCGCCTCAGGGTGCCCGAGCGCGGCATCGCTAGCGAAGCTGAAGTACATCCCGTTCAACCTCAAGGACACGGCGGGCAACGGCTGTACCGGGTCGCCCCAGCTCGATTCGGGCAACACCGCCTGGATCCTCGCGTCCGCGGCTCTCGTGCTGCTGATGACCCCCGGCCTGGCCTTCTTCTACGGCGGCATGGTGCGGGTCAAGCACACGCTCGGCATGCTGATGCAGAACTTCGGCGCGATCGCCGTCGTGAGCGTGACCTGGGTCGTCATCGGCTTCACCTGGGGGTTCAGCGGCACCGGCAAGTACCTCGGTGACCTGCACTTCTTCGGGATGCAACATCTCGGCGACGCCGTGCCGACCCTGGGTACGGCGCAGACGATCCCGACCGCGGTTGTCGTCGCGTTCCAGCTGACGTTCGCCATCATCACGCCGGCCCTGATCACCGGGTCCACCGCGGACCGGTGGAAGTTCGGCTCGTTCATGGCCTTCGTGACCATCTGGTCCGTCGTCGTCTACGCCCCGGTCGCGCACTGGGTCTTCGACGGCTACGGCTGGCTGAACCGCTCGCTCATCCCGTCCTCGGGCGGCCACTTCTGGGCCGAGGACTTCGCCGGCGGAACCGTCGTGCACATCAACGCCGGTGCGGCCGGCCTGGCCATGTGCCTCGTGCTCGGCAAGCGCCGCGGCTGGCCGACCACCAACATGCGCGGTCACAACATCCCGTTCGTGCTGCTCGGCGCCGGCCTGCTGTGGTTCGGCTGGTTCGGATTCAACGCCGGATCCGAACTCGGCGCCGACAACGTCGCGGGCATCGCGTGGATGAACACCAACACCGCCACCGCGACCGCCATGCTCGGCTGGCTGATCGCGGAGAAGATCCGCTTCGGCAAGTCCACGGCCCTGGGCGCCGCGTCCGGTGCCGTCGCGGGTCTGGTCGCCATCACGCCGTGCGCCGGCTGGGTCAGCATCGTGGGCGCGATCCCGATCGGCTTCATCGCCGGGTTCGCGTGCGCCTTCGCCGTCAGCCTGAAGAACAAGCTGGGCTTCGACGACTCGCTCGACGTCGTCGGCGTGCACTTCGTCGGCGGGTGGATCGGCACGCTCTGCGTCGGCTTCTTCAGCACCAAGGGCACCAACTCCCTGGGGAACAACGGTGTCTTCTACAGCCCGAAGGGCAAGTACGAGGGCTGGAACCTCCTCTGGCATCAGGCAGCCGCGGCCGGGGCGGTGACGGTGTACTCCTTTGTCGCCACCGTGATCATCGCCCTCGTCGTCAACCTCGTGATCAAGAACCGCGTGACGGCGGACGTCGAGGACGAGGGTCTGGACACCGCGGTCCACGGCGAATCCGCGTACGAATTCGGGCCGATCGGCGGCGGCACACTGGGCCACAGTTCGTCCCCGGCGCGGGCCACGGTGGACGCATGACGGCCACGAGGCACGATGACCCTAGGCTCGAGGACGATGGCCCGTCAGACGGACACGGCAGGAGAGGCATGAAGCAGATCACCGCAGTCGTCAAGCCCTTCAAGCTCGACGACGTCAAGGCGGCGCTCGAGGTGCTGGGAGTCCAGGGCCTCACCGTGAGCGAGGTGCAGGGCTTCGGCCGGCAGCGCGGGCACACCGAGGTCTACCGCGGCGCGGAGTACACCGTCGACTTCGTGCCGAAGGTGCGCATCGAGGTCATCTGCGCGGACCCGGACGTCGAGAAGCTGGTCAGCGCAATCGTCGAGGCCGCACGGACCGGCAAGATCGGCGACGGCAAGGTGTGGGTCACCCCGATCGAGGGCCTGGTACGGGTACGTACGGGCGAGCGGGACTCGGACGCGATCTGATCGACGCATCCCTCTCGATTCCGCACGTGCGCGGATGTCACTGAACGAGGTCCGGGCCGACGTACTGCGTCGGCCCGGACTCGTCGGTGCGGCGCTGCGCGAGGAACTCTCGAGCGGCTACGACACCTGGCTGCAGGAGCTGATGACCCAGCATGCCGGCATGAGCGGTGTCGCCCTGGTCGCCGTCGGGGGCCTCGGGCGGCGGGAGCCGGCGCCGTACTCGGATCTCGACCTCGTCCTGCTGCACGAGGGCAAGGTCTCCGGCCTGGCCGAGCTGGCGGACTCGATCTGGTACCCGATCTGGGACAGCAAGGTGAAGTTGGATCACTCGGTACGGACGCCGGACCAGGCCGTGTCGGTGGCGAAGGACGACCTCAAGGCGCTGCTCGGTCTGCTCGACGTGCGGCACATCGCCGGCGACGCCGGCATGACGGGCCGGCTGCGTGCGGCGGTGCTGGACGTGTGGCGATCGACCGCGGTCAAGCGGCTGCCGGAGCTGCGGGAGATCTCCCGCGCCCGGTGGGAGATCGCCGGTGAGGGCGCGTTCCTGCTCGAGCCCAACCTGAAGGATTCCCGCGGGTGCCTGCGTGACGCGCAGGCGCTGCACGCGCTGGCCCTGGCGCAGCTCGTCGACTTCCCGGTTTGGGTCCGCGAGGCCTACCCGTTGTTGCTCGACGTGCGCGGCGAGCTGCAACGCCAGACCGGCAGCGCCGACGACGTTCTGCGTCAACAGGAGCACGACGGTGTCGCCACCGCGCTCGGCCTGCTGGGCAACGGCCTCGAGGGTCGGGATCAGCTGCTGCGCCGGGTGAACGAGGCGGCGCGCACCATCGCGCACGCACTGGACATGGCCGCGCGTCGGGTGCAGACCAGCCAGCAGGGCGGTGGTCGCTGGTGGCGCCTCGGGGGCCGGTCGAGCACACCGGAGCGTGTCGGGCTGGCCAAGAACGTGGTGTCCCAGAACGGCGAGGTCGTGCTCGCCCGCGATGCCGACCCGTGGGCCGATTCCGGGCTCGTGCTGCGGATGGCCCGCGTCGCCGCCGAGCACGACCTGCCCATCGCCCCGTTCGCGCTGGAGCGGCTGGCCAGCGAGTCCGCCCCGCTGCCCGAGCCGTGGCCGGCGTCGGCGCGCGCCGACTTCCTGGCGACGCTGGGCGCCGGGCGCCCGGCCGTCGCCGTGCTGGAGGCGCTCGACCAGGCGGGGCTGCTCGCCAAGCTCATCCCGGAGTGGGACGCCGTGCGGTGCCGCGCCCAGCACAATCCCGTCCACCGCTACACCGTCGACCGGCACCTGCTCGAGACCGCCGCCTCCGCGGCCGACGACGACGGTGGAGTCGATCGGCGTGACCTGCTGCTGGTCGGCGCCCTCCTGCACGACATCGGCAAGGGCTTCCCGGGCGAGGACCACTCCGTGGTCGGTGCCCAGCGCGCCGGTCCCATCGCCGAGCGGATGGGTTTCACCGTCGACGAGGTGGCGGTGATCGTCGGACTGGTCCGGCACCACCTGCTGCTGCCCAACACCGCGACGCGGCGCGATCTCGACGACCCCATGACGATCGACATCGTTCGCGAGATCGTGGGCGGTTCGGTCGAGCTGCTCGAACTGTTGGACGTGCTCACCCGCGCCGATGCCGCCGCGACCGGCCCCGCCGCGTGGAGCGACTGGAAGGCAGCGCTCATCCGCGACCTCGTCGGCCGCACCCGCGCCGCCATCGGCGGCGGCCGCCACCCCGAGGTACCCCTGCTGGACGACGAGCGCCGGGTGCTGGCCGAGGCGGGGGAGCTCGCCGTCGTGGTGCGCCAGGACGAGGTGGTCGTCGCAGCGCCCGACGCGCGCAGCACGTTGTACCGCACGGCGGGCGTGCTCGCGCTGCATTCACTCGACATCCGGGAGGCATCGATCCTCACGCACGCCGGCATGGCCGTGAACCGGTTCGTGGTCTCGCCGCGGTTCGGGCAGATGCCCGATCCGGCTCTCGTCCGCAACGACCTGGCCCGCGCGATGAAGGGCGAGCTGGGGCTGGTCGAGAAGCTGCGCGAGAAGGAGCGGACGTACTCGCGTGCCCCGTCCGGCGGTCGGCGGCGCGGCAGCATCCACTGGTTCGACGACTCCGCCGACGCCACCGTCGTCGAGTTCCGCGGCGACGACACGATCGGCCTGCTGTGCCGCATCACCCGCACGCTGCAGCAGGCCGGGCTGGACGTCCGCTCGGCCCGCGTGTCGTCGGTGGCCGGGCTCGCCGTGGACGCGTTCTACGTCACCGACGGCGATGGCAAACCGATCGACCCGCTCGCCCGCGCCGACGTCGAAGACCAGCTGCTCGGGGCCTGGAGCGGCTGGGGCGAGTGACCGCGTCGCGGGGGCCGGGAGCCGGCGAAGTTCGTCACAGCGAATCCCGTGCGGCGTGACCGAAATCTGACGGTAATCTGAACGGCGCTGTTCGGGCCGATGCCGTCCCGGTAGTACCACCGACCGGACGGGAGCTCCTATGTACGAGCTCGGCCTGCCCTTTTCCGCGACGCCGCCGGCGGAGGGGCTCTACGACCCGGCGTTCGAACACGACGCGTGCGGCGTGGCCTTCGTCGCCGACATGCACGGGCGGCCGAGTCACCGCATCGTGTCCCAGGCCCTCGTCGCGCTGCACAATCTTGACCACCGAGGCGCCGCGGGCGCCGAGCCGTCCTCCGGCGACGGCGCCGGCATGACCGTCCAGGTGCCCGACGCGTTCCTGCGGGCGGTGTGCGAGTTCGAGCTGCCGCCGGTCGGCGGTTACGCCACCGGAATCGCGTTTCTGCCCGTCGACCCCGACGAGGCCGCGCAGGTCGTCGAGATCGTCGAGGCGGTCGCCGCCGAGGAGCAGCTGACCGTCCTCGGCTGGCGCGAAGTGCCGGTCGTCGCCGACAGCCTCGGCCCGACCGCGCTGAGCGTCATGCCGACGTTCTCCCAGCTGTTCGTGGCCGGTGCCGACGGTGTGGACGGGCTGGCCCTCGAGCGCCGGGCCTTCGCGCTGCGCAAGGTGGCCGAGCGGCGGGCGCGTGAGTCGCGCCTCGAGCTCTACTTCCCGTCGCTGTCGACCCGGACGCTCGTCTACAAGGGAATGCTCACCACCGACCAGCTCGGCGCCGTGTTCCCGGACCTGTCCGACGAACGTTTCGAGAGCGCGATCGGCTTGGTGCACAGCCGGTTCTCGACCAACACGTTCCCGTCGTGGCCGCTGGCGCACCCGTTCCGCTACATCGCCCACAACGGCGAGATCAACACCATCCGCGGCAACCGCAACTGGATGCGCACCCGCGAGGCCCTGCTCGAGTCCGACCTCATCCCCGGTGACCTCAAGCGGCTGTTCCCGATCTGCACGCCTGATGCGAGCGACTCCGCGAGTTTCGACGAGGTCGTCGAGTTGCTGCACCTGGGCGGCCGCAGCCTGCCGCACGCGGTGCTGATGATGATCCCGGAGGCCTGGGAGAACAATCCGGACATGGAACGGTCGCGCCGCGACTTCTACGAGTTCCATTCCTGCGTGACCGAGGCGTGGGACGGCCCGGCGTGCGTGAACTTCACCGACGGCACGATCATCGGGGCCGTCCTGGACCGCAACGGTCTTCGCCCGGGCCGGTGGTGGCAGACCGACGACGGCCTCGTCGTGCTGGGCAGCGAGTCCGGGGTGCTCGACCTCGACCCCGCATCTGTCGTCGCGAAGGGCCGATTGCAGCCGGGCCGGATGTTCCTGGTGGACACCGCCCGCGGCGTGATCCGATCCGATGAGGAGTTCAAGGCCGAACTCGCCGCCGAGCATCCGTACGGGGAGTGGCTGCACGCCGGGCTGGTGCAGCTGGCCGACCTGCCCGAGCGCGAGCACGTCGTCTTCACACACGAGTCGGTGACGCGGCGGCAGCAGATCTTCGGCTACACCGAGGAGGAACTGCGCGTCCTCATCGCGCCCATGGCGGCCGGTGGTGTCGAGCCGATCGGGTCGATGGGCAGCGACACGCCTGTCGCGGTGCTGTCGAAGCGTCCTCGCATGCTCTTCGACTACTTCACCGAGTTGTTCGCGCAGGTGACGAACCCGCCGCTCGACGCGATCCGCGAGGAGCTCGTCACCTCGCTGGCGACCGGTATCGGCCCGGAGCGGAACATGCTGGACCCGGGCCCGGCGTCGTGTCGCCAGATCGTGCTGCCGCGCCCGGTGCTGGACAACGAGGAACTCGCCAAGATCTGGCACATCAACGCCGACGGCGACATGCCCGGCTTCAGCTGCCAGCTCATCGACGGCCGCTACCGCGTGCACGGCGGGGGAGAGGCGCTGACCGCCGCGCTGGAACGGGTGCGGCGCGAGGCGTCGGCCGCCGTCGAGTCCGGCGCCCGCATCCTCATCCTCAGCGACCGCGACTGCGATCCCGACCACGCTCCCATCCCCTCGCTGCTGCTCACCTCGGCGGTGCACCAGCACCTCGTGCGTACCGGGCAGCGCACGCAGGTCGGGCTCATCGTCGAGACGGGCGAGGCGCGCGAGGTGCACCATGTCGCGCTGCTCGTGGGCTACGGTGCGGCGGCGGTCAACCCCTACCTCGCGTTCGAGACGATCGACGACCTCATCGCCACCGGCGCCGTCGCGGGCGGTGATGCGCGCACGTCGATCCAGAAGTACGTCAAGGCGTTGAGCAAGGGCGTGCTGAAGGTGATGTCCAAGATGGGCATCTCGACGATCACGTCCTACACCGGCGCGCAGGTGTTCGAGGCGTTCGGGCTCGATCAGTCCTTGGTGGACGAGTACTTCGGCGGCACGCCGTCGCGCCTCGGCGGTGTGGGGCTGTCGGTGCTTGCGGACGAGGTCGCGGCGCGGCACGACATGGCGTTCCCCCTCATCGCGACGTCGCGTGCGCACCGCCGCCTCGACGTGGGTGGTGAGTACCAGTGGCGGCGCGAGGGTGAGCTGCACCTGTTCAACCCCGAGACGGTGTTCCTGCTGCAGCACGCCACCCGGCAGCGCCGCTACGAGGTCTACCGCGAGTACACGCAGAAGATCGAGGCGATGAACCGCCAGGGCGGCACGCTGCGCGGGCTGTTCGAGTTCCGCACGGGGTTGCGGCCGCCGGTGCCGGTCGACGAGGTCGAGCCGGTGTCCGACATCGTCAAGCGCTTCGCCACCGGGGCGATGTCCTACGGCTCGATCTCGGCCGAGGCGCACGAGACGCTGGCGATCGCCATGAACCGCCTCGGCGGCCGCTCGAACTCGGGCGAGGGCGGTGAGGACGCCGATCGGTACGCGCCGGACGAGAACGGCGACCTGCGGCGTTCGGCCGTCAAACAGGTGGCGTCCGGCCGCTTCGGCGTCACCAGCCACTACCTCGTCAACGCCGACGACATCCAGATCAAGGTGGCGCAGGGCGCGAAGCCCGGCGAGGGTGGCCAGCTGCCCGGCTACAAGGTCTATCCGTGGATCGCGCGCACCCGGCACTCGACCCCCGGCGTGGGGCTGATCTCGCCGCCGCCGCACCACGACATCTACTCGATCGAGGACCTCGCGCAGCTGATCCACGACCTCAAGAACGCCAACCCGCAGGCACGGGTGCACGTCAAGCTGGTGTCGGAGGCCGGCGTCGGGACGGTCGCGGCGGGCGTGTCGAAGGCGCACGCCGACGTCGTGCTCATCTCCGGCCACGACGGCGGCACCGGGGCCGCGCCGCTGACCTCGCTCAAGCACGCCGGTCTGCCCTGGGAGCTCGGCCTGGCCGACACCCAGCAGACCCTGCTGCTCAACGGCCTGCGTGACCGCATCTCGGTGCAGGTCGACGGTGCCATGAAGACCGGTCGCGACGTCGTGATCGCGGCCCTGCTGGGGGCGGAGGAGTACGGCTTTGCGACGGCGCCGCTGATCGTGTCCGGCTGCATCATGATGCGCGTCTGCCACCTCGACACGTGCCCGGTCGGCGTCGCCACCCAGAACCCGCTCCTACGCGAGCGCTACACCGGCAAGCCGGAGTTCGTCGAGACGTTCTTCACCTACGTCGCGGAGGAGGTGCGCGAGCTGCTCGCGGGCCTCGGCTTCCGTTCGCTGGAGGAGGCGATCGGTCAGGTCGGCGCGCTGGACACGTCCAAGGCGATCGAGCACTGGAAGGCCGACGGTCTCGACCTCACGCCGATCCTCGCCGAGCCGCGCAACCCCTACCAGCAGTCGCTCGTCCGGTCGCGGGAGCAGGACCACGCGCTGGAGGTCGCGCTCGACAACACGCTCATCCAGCTGTGCGAGGGCGCCCTGCTCGATGCCGCGCCGGTCAGGCTCGAGCTGCCGGTGCGCAACGTCAACCGCACCGTCGGCACGATGCTCGGTTCGCTGGTCACGCGGCGCTACGGCGCCGACGGACTGCCGCCGGGCACGATCGACATCACTTTCCGCGGTTCGGGTGGCCAGTCGTTCGGCGCCTTCGTGCCGCGCGGCATGACACTGCGGCTGATCGGCGACGCCAACGACTACGTCGGCAAGGGCCTGTCCGGCGGTGTGATCGCGGTGCGGCCGGACGAGGCGGCCGCCTTCGTCGCCGAGGACAACGTGATCGCCGGCAACGTCATCGCCTACGGCGCGACGGCCGGCGAGATCTACCTGCGCGGCACGGTGGGGGAGCGGTTCTGCGTCCGCAACTCCGGCGCGACCGTCGTGGCCGAGGGTGTCGGCGACCATGCGCTCGAGTACATGACCGGCGGCACCGCAGTCGTGCTGGGGCGCACCGGACGCAACCTCGGCGCCGGCATGTCCGGCGGCTTCGCCTACGTGCTCGATCTCGATGCCGATCTCGTCAACCCCGAGATGGTCGACCTCGATGCGGTACCCGACGACGAGGCACAGCGGCTGCGCGAGATCGTCGCCGCGCACGTCGCGTACACCGACTCGGGCGTCGGCGCGGCGCTGCTCGCCGACTGGGGCACCGCGGTGCGCCGTTTCACGGTCGTCGCGCCTCGCGACTTCAAGCGGGTGCTGGAGGCCACGCGCAAGGCGGAGGAATCGGGCGAGGACGTCGACGCCGCCGTCATGGCCGCCGCCCGAAGCTGAGCTACTCGGCAGTAGTGCAGCGACCAGAGCGGGGACTGCCCTCACTGGCCCTACGCTGGTAGGTGTGATGCGTCGCGCAAAAATCGTCTGCACGCTGGGTCCGGCCACGGACACGCTCGAGCGTGCCCGCGCGCTCGTCGAGGCGGGCATGGACGTCGCCCGCCTCAACTTCAGCCACGGTGTGCACGCCGACCACGGCCGCCGCTTCCACGAGGTGCGGCAGGCGGCCAAAGCCGCCGGCCGCAACGTTGCGGTACTCGCGGACCTGCAGGGCCCCAAGATCCGGCTCGGCCGCTTCGCCGAGGGCCCTGTCCTCTGGGCCACCGGCGAGCGCGTCCGCATCACCGTCGAGGACGTCGAAGGCACCCACGACCGCGTCTCGACGACGTACAAGCAGCTCGCCGCCGACGTGCGTCCCGGCGACCGCCTGCTCGTCGACGACGGCAACGTGGCCCTGATCGCGGTCGACATCGAGGACGGCACGGACGTCGTCTGCGACGTGACCGAAGGCGGCATGGTCAGCAACAACAAGGGCCTGTCGCTGCCGGGCGTGGACGTCAGCGTGCCCGCGATGTCGGACAAGGACGCCGCCGACCTCGAATTCGCGTTGCGCCTGGGCGTCGACTTCGTCGCGCTGTCGTTCGTGCGCAACCCCGAGGACGTCAAGCTGGTCCACAAGGTCATGGACGAGGTGGGGCTGCGCGTCCCGGTGATCGCCAAGGTCGAGAAGCCCGAGGCGGTCGAGCGGCTGGAGGAGATCGCCCTCGCCTTCGACGGCATGATGGTGGCCCGCGGTGACCTCGGCGTCGAGATGCCGCTGGAGCAGGTGCCCGTCGTGCAGAAGCGCGCGGTACAGATCTGCCGGGACAACGCCAAGCCGGTGATCGTCGCCACGCAGATGCTCGAGTCGATGATCACGCACTCGCGCCCCACGCGGGCCGAGGCGTCCGACGTCGCCAACGCCGTCATCGACGGCACCGACGCCGTGATGTTGTCCGGCGAGACGAGCGTCGGCAAGTACCCGGTGCAGGCCGTGGCCACGATGAGCCGCATCATCTCCTCCGTAGAGGCGTCGGGCACCGGCACCGGCGGCCTGCGGCACAACCCCCGGACGTCCGGTGGTGCGCTGGTCAAGGCCGCACGCGACATCGGCGACGCGCTCGGCGCGGTGGCGCTGGTGGCGTTCACGCAGACCGGGGACACCGCGCGCCGGCTCTCGCGCCTGCAGCCGCGCCAGCGCCTGCTCGTGTTCACCCCGCTCGAGAGCGTCAAACGCCAGATGGCGCTGGTGTGGGGCGCCGAGGCGCACCTTGTGTGGAGTGTGAACACCACCGACGACATGGTTCGGCAGGTCGACTCCGCGCTGATCAACCGCGGCGTGTGTCACCCGCACGATCTCGTCATCGTCGTCGCCGGCACCCCGCCGAACACGCCGGGCGCCACCAATACGATCCGCGTGCACCACATCGGAGACGTCCTGCGCCATGGCTGACCCGGCCACCGCGCCGCCCCGCCCGGGACCGACCGGGCAGGTCGCGGTCGACGGTCTCGTGGCGCTGCTGGACCTCGAGCCGATCGAGCGCGACATCTATCGCGGCACCAGCCCGCAGGGGCGTTCGCAGCGTGTGTTCGGCGGTCAGGTGGCCGGGCAGGCGCTCGTCGCGGCCGGACGCAGCGTCGATCCGGACCGCTACGTCCACTCGCTGCACTCGTACTTCATCCGTCCGGGTGACCCGTCGGTGCCCATCCTGTACGAGGTCGACCGGGTCCGGGACGGGCGCTCGTTCTCCACGCGGCGGGTGGTGGCCGTTCAGCGCGGCGACGCGATCTTCACGCTGTCGGCGTCGTTCCAGCTGATGCAGGACGGCATCGAACACCAGACCGCGATGCCGGACGCGCCGGACCCGGACTCGCTGCCGCGTTTCGAGGACCGTTGCCGCGCCGACCCGCGCGCCGAGCGGTGGTTCCTGGGCCAGCCGCGCCCGATCGACCTGCGCTACGTCGACGCCGCGCCGTGGGAACGCGAGGAGGTCGGGCCGAACGACGGGCCGTTCCGGGTGTGGCTACGTGCGGACGGCACCCTGCCGGACGACCCGTTGCTGCACGTGTGCGTGCTGACCTTCGCCTCGGACATGACCCTGCTCGACGCCGCGCTCGCCCGGCAGGGCCTGGCCAACAAGCTCGGCGGCGAGTTGATCATGGCGTCGCTCGATCATGCGATGTGGTTCGAGCGGCCGTTCCGCGCCGACGAGTGGCTGCTGTACACGATGCAGTCGCCGTCGGCCACGGGCGGCCGTGCGCTCGCCAGCGGCCGCTTCCACCGCCGGGACGGCACGATGGTCGCCAGCGTCGTGCAGGAGGGTCTGGTGCGCCAGCGACCGTAGAATCCGTGGGTGCCCCCGGTGGGATTCGAACCCACACACCTTTCGGCAACGGATTTTGAGTCCGTCATGTCTGCCAGTTCCATCACAGGGGCGTCACGTGCCCGAAATGTTAGCCGGTCTAGTCTGATCACTCGTTCAACGACGAACCCGAGAGGTCAATCGTGGCAGCGGCCGTACCGCCCAGACCGTCCGAGGGAACTCCGCTCGACGCCCCCCTGCGCATCCTCATCGCCGAGGACGAGGCGCTGATCCGCCTCGACCTGCGCGAGATGCTCGAGGAGGAGGGTTTCGTCGTCGCCGGCGAGGCCGCGGACGGCGAGCAGGCCGTCGAGCTGGCCCGGACGCTGACGCCCGACCTGGTGATCTGCGACATCAAGATGCCCAAGTTGGACGGCATCGCCGCGGCGGCCCAGATCACCGGGGCCCGCATCGCACCCGTCGTCATGCTCACCGCCTTCAGCCAGCGCGACCTTGTGGAACGCGCGCGGGACGCCGGGGCGATGGCCTACCTCGTCAAGCCCTTCCAGAAGCGTGACCTGTTGCCGGCCATCGAGATGGCGACCTCCCGCTTCGCCGAGATGCGCGCGCTCGAGGCCGAGGTCACAGGCCTGCGCGATCGGCTCGAGGCGCGCAAGCTGATCGAGCGCGCCAAGGGGGTGCTGATGACGCAGCACCGGTTGAGCGAGCCCGAGGCCTTCCGCTGGATCCAGCGCGCCGCGATGGACAACCGCACCTCGATGCGTGCGGTGTCCGAGCTGGTGCTCAGCGGTGACGTAGGCGGCGCCACCGACGACACCGACGGCACGGGCAAGTCCGACACACCCGACAAGACCGGCGCGACCGGCAGTGCCGACGGCAGCGGCACGCCGCGTGGCGCCGGTTCGCCGGCCTCCTCGGCTACCCATGAGTAACTGGCTAGTCTCGCGGCGCTGGGGTGGAGATTTGGTTACGACGACGAACTCGGGCCCCCGGTCGGTACCGGGGAGCCGTGCCATCGGCTAACGTGCCGCCAGCCGGGGCCGACGAATCGGTGCCGGAATCCGACATTTTGTCCTCACAGGAGGCTCAGTAGTGCGATCTCGCGTAACCACCACCGCACTGGTGTTCGCGACCGTCGGCGCCGTGGCGCTGGCCGGTTGTTCGAGCAGCGGAAGCAAGAAGGGCGGCGGCCTGGGCAACCAGACCGGCGGCAGCAGCAAGAGCAGCAGCGGGGGCGCCGCCGCGCCGACGAGCGGCAAGACGTACAGCATCGGCTTCGAGGGTCCGCTGTCCGGCGCCAACGCCCAGCTGGGCATCAACGAGCAGTACGGCGCGGAGATCGCGGTCGCCCAGGCCAACTCCGACTCCTCGCTCGGGTTCAAGGTCAAGCTCGTGACCTCCGACGACGAGGGTGACCCGGCCAAGTCGCCGGCCGCCGCCACCCAGCTCACGCAGAACAACGCCGTCCTCGGCGTCGTCGGCCCGAGCTTCTCCGGCTCGACCCTGGCCGTCGGCAAGATCTACTCCGCCGCGGGCATGCCGTTCATCACGCCGTCGGCCTCCAAGGGCACGTTGCAGACCCAGGGCTTCAAGACCTTCCACCGCCTCATCCCCAACGACAACGTCGAGGGGTCGGCGGGTGCCGACTGGCTGGCCCGTCACGGTGTGAAGAACCTCTTCGTCCTGCAGGACCAGAGCCCGTACGGCCAGGGCGTTGGCAGCACCGTCAAGAGCGAAGCCCAGAAGAAGGGCATCAAGGTCACCTACCAGGGCCTGGACGGCACCACGACGAAGAACTACAACCCGATCGCGCAGACGATCGCCTCGTCCGGTGCCGACGCGCTGTTCTACGCCGGTTACGACGCCCAGGCGGCCCTGCTCGCCAAGGCGCTGACGTCCGCAGGTTTCAAGGGCCTCAAGGTCGGTGGCAACGGCATCAAGTCGTCGGTGTTCACCAAGAGCTCGGGCACGGCCGGCAACGGCTGGTACATGACCTGCGGGTGCCAGGACGCCACGGTGGCTCCGGCGTCGAAGTCCTTCGCCGCCGCCTACCAGGCCAAGTTCAAGACCCCGCCGTCGACGTACTCCCCGGAGGCCTACGACGCGGTCAACCTGTTCATCCAGGCGATCAAGGCCGCGGGCAGCAACCCGACCCGGGCCAGCGTCGAGGACCAGGTCAACAAGGCCGACTTCAAGGGCATCACGGCCGAGATCAAGTTCCAGTCCAACGGTGACCTGGACGCCAGCGGTCAGGTCGTGAACCTGTACCAGCAGCAGAACGGCGTCATCAAGGTGTTGGGCGACATCGCGCAGCAGAAGTGAGCTAGTTGCTTCACGGGTGGGACGGGCCTTCTCGGTCCGTCCCACCTGTCTGCTGCGCCACGCGCGCAGCGCCGGCGTGACCACCGCACTACCAGCACCACTCGTACCACGGACCGAACTGGGGATCTGACCGATGGCCGCTGAGACCTACCTGCAGAGATTGCCCGACATGCTGGTCGCTGGTCTCGAACAGGGTTCGATCTACGCGCTTGTTGCACTCGGCTACACCCTGGTCTACGGCGTCCTGCAGCTGATCAACTTCGCGCACAGCGAGGTGTTCATGTCGGGCGCCTTCGGCAGCTTCATCATCGTCAACGGCATCATCGGCAAACGACATCTCACCGGCCTGGAGCTGCCGCTCGCCCT
Organism: uncultured Actinomycetota bacterium; assembly: GCA_963787985.1. Classification (GTDB taxonomy): domain Bacteria; phylum Actinomycetota; class Actinomycetes; order Mycobacteriales; family Jatrophihabitantaceae; genus Jatrophihabitans. Next base: position 1,847,746 of record CAWBEL010000004.1, read on the forward strand.
GATCGCCGGCGCGCTGGGCGGGGCCGTCGTCGGCGCGATCGTGGCCTACGCGTTGGAGAAGGTCGCCTACAAGACCCTGCGTAAACGCTCGGCGCCCAAACTGGCGTTCCTGATATCGGCAATCGGGGCGTCGTTCTTCCTGTCGAACCTGGCCGGGAAGTTGTTCAACTTCCTGCCCAACAACTCCTTCCCCGGCACGACCGGCGGCGAGAGCACCAACTTCAACCTGAACCATCGGGTGGTCGACACCACCTACCTGCACATCAGCGTGCTCGTCGTGATCATCGTCGTCACCGCGTTCGCGATGATGCTGTTCCTCGACCGCCTGGTGAACAAGACCAAACTGGGCCGCAGCATCCGGGCGGTGGCCGAGGACGCGCCGACCGCCGCGCTGATGGGCATCGACATCGACCGCACGATCTCGCGCACGTTCATCATCGGCGGTGCATTGGCCGGCGTGGCCGGGTTCATGTTCGGCGCTGCCTTCGGCGTCAGCAACACCATGGGCTTCTTCCCCGGCGTCAAGGCGTTCGCCGCCGCCGTGCTCGGTGGTATCGGCAACATCCGCGGCGCCATGCTCGGCGGTCTGTTACTCGGCCTGGTCGAGGTCCTGGTCAGCAACATCTACTTCATCGGCGTGAAGTGGACCGACGTGATCAGCTTCGTGGTGCTGGTGCTCGTGCTCATCGTCCGACCGACCGGCATCCTCGGCGAGCGTCTGGGGCGTGCGGCATGAACAACTTCACCGGCATCATCGCCCTCAAGCGGTTGGGCTCGTGCATCCTCGGTGGCCTGGTGCTCGGCCTGATGGTCGGTCACCAGGAGGGCACCCAATCGGATTTCAGCGTCTCCTTCAAAGAAGCCCTGATCACGAACGGCCGGGGCCTCTACTTCGTCCTGATCGGGCTGGCGCTGTTCGTCCTGCTCACCTTCTGGCCGCTGCTCGCCCGTTACATCCGCCGGCCCGGCGCAGTCGGTCTCGGCGCCGGCTTCCTGCTCGTGCTCATCGGCATGGTGCTGATGAACTGGTTCGACCCGATCGGCAAGTTCAACCCGCTCGCCGACAAGGTGTCCCAGACCAGCGGCCTGTCCTTCCCGGCCAACACCTTCTTCGGCTGGCTGGGCTGGACGCTCTGGATCGTCTGCCTCGTTCTCGGCGTCGTCGCGATCATCACGCGGGTGGCCGTGGTCGCCTGGGCGCTGACCGCGGTCGCCGTGCTGTCGGGTCTTGCCGCCTACATCGGCCACGACCAGGTGGCGAGCTTCGCGTCGAGCCTCGGGCCGGACCACTCGCTCGGCGTGTACATGACGACGGTGGGGTACACGGTGTTCGCCGGTACCGGCATCGTCATCGCCCGTTCGCAGGCCGAGGTCGCGAACCCGCGCGCCTTCGTCGAGGACGTGCTGGCGTGGCGTCCGGGCTTCCCCCTCGCCGTCGTCGCGTCAGTACTGTCCCTGATCGCCCTGATCAACGCTGCGTGGTTCGCGCCCACGCAAATCAACCTGGACCTGCGAGGCGTCAAGTCAGAGTTCAACGGCGAGGGCCTGCCTTCCCCGGCCTGGATCTACGTGGCGTGGCTCGGGTTCGTTCTCGCCGCGGTCACCTGCGTCGTCGCGCTGGTCGGCACCTACCTTCGCCACCGACTGATCGCGCTGGTCGCGACCGCCCTCGGAGTCGTGGGCCTGGTGTGGACGTTCTACGCCATGTACGAGATCGCCTCGATCGGGCACAGCGCGGCACCGCAGTTCGGCAAGCTGTGGCAGAACCTCGGCGCGGGCGGTTGGGTGCAACTGATCGCCTACGGCCTGCTGGTGATCGGCGGGGCCGTCGCCCTGCGGCCCGCCCGCAAGCCCGTGACCGCCCCCGCCGAACCGGACGGAGGTGTCGGCAAGCTGCCCTTCCACGCGGCCAGGACCAAGATGACCGACTCCCCGTCCGGGCGCATGATCCTGCCGCTGGCGTTGGTGGTTGCGCTGTTCTACCCGCCGACGCTGACCGGTGAGTGGCAGAACACCATCGTCACCCAGATCGGGCCCTACCTGCTGCTGGCCGTCGGGCTCAACGTCGTCGTCGGCTGGGCCGGGTTGCTGGATCTCGGTTACATCGCGTTCTACGCCGTCGGCGCCTACACGACGGCCTACATCACCGGGTCCCTGCCGGTGAAGCCGCCGTCCTGGCTGCACCTGTCACCGCTGTGGGCGATCCCGTTCGCGGTCGCGGCCGCGCTGGCCGCCGGCATCCTGCTCGGCGCACCTACGTTGCGCCTACGCGGTGACTACCTGGCCATCGTGACGCTCGGCTTCGGCGAGATCATCCAGCAGGTCGCGATCAACAACCCCGGCGGGTTCACCGGCGGCGCGAGCGGCCCCAACGTCCCCAACCCGGTGCTCAATGTCGGTCTGTTCTCCATCCACTGGGGCCTGGACAACCTGCCGTACTGGTACCTGCTGGTCGCCTTCCTGGTGATCGTCGTCATCCTGTTCTACCGACTCGAGGGTTCGCGTCTCGGCCGGGCGTGGGCGGCGATCCGCGAGGACGAGGTGGCGGCGCAGGCCTCCGGCGTCAACACGACCCGCGTCAAGCTGCTGGCCTTCGGCATCGGCGCCTCGACATCGGGTCTGGCCGGCGTGTTCTTCGCGACCCAGGTCGGGTACTTCGACCCGACGCTGTTCACGCTGCAGAACTCGATCCTCATCGTGGCCTATGTCGTGTTCGGCGGCATGGGCTCGTTGCCCGGCGCGCTCGTCGGTGCCGCGGTGCTCACCTGGCTGCCGGTGTTCCTCAAGGACCAGGTGCCGCAGCAGGATCGTCAGATGTGGATCGGCGCTCTCGTGCTGGCCATGATGATCTTCCGCCCGGCGGGTCTGATCCCGGCCAAGCGCCGGGCTGCCGAGCTGGGAGGATTCGAGCATCCCGCCTCGTCCGAGGTGCAGGCCGTCCCGCTGTCCGAGGGGCTCTAGACATGGCGACACCGCTGGCGACCAGCAACACCGCAGGCAACCCCGCGACCCGGGATCTTGTCTTCGACATCGAGCACGTCACGCTGCGTTTCGGCGGTGTCGTCTCGCTCAACGACGTCACGATGCAGATGCGGCGCGGCGAGATCCTCGCCGTCATCGGCCCGAACGGCGCCGGCAAGACCTCGCTGTTCAACTCCCTCACCGGCGTCTACACGCCGCAGCAGGGCCGTATCCAGGTCGCCGCGCGCGCCGGCGATGCGTTCACCAGCGTCATCGGCAAGAAGACGCACGTCGTCAACCACCTCGGCGTCGCACGGACCTTCCAGAACATCCGCCTCTTTCCCGCCCTCACAGCGATCGAGAACGTGAAGATCGGCATCGAGACGCGGCAGCACTCCGGCCCCATCTCAGCCATGCTCGGCATGCCGTGGCAGCGCAAGGAGGAACGGGAAAGTACCCGTGAGGCGCTGGAACTGCTACGCGAGGTGCGGCTGGCCGAGCGCGCCAACGAGCTCGCCGGTTCGCTGGCCTACGGCGAGCAGCGGCGGCTCGAGATCGCCCGTGCCCTGGGCACCAATCCCGGGGTGCTGCTGCTGGACGAGCCGGCCGCCGGCACCAACCCGGCCGAGAAACGCGACCTCGCCGAGCTCATCAGCCGCATCAACTCCGAGCGGAACATGAGCGTGCTGCTCATCGAGCACGACATGAAGCTGGTCATGTCGATCGCGCACCGCATCGTCGTGCTGAACTTCGGCGAGAAGATCGCTGAGGGCACTCCGCACGACATCCAGAAGGATCCGGTCGTGGTCGCCGCCTACCTCGGGACGTCGGCCGAGGACGTCGAGGTCAGCGACCAGCCCGAACTGCACCTGCTCGACCCGGACGCGATCCGGGCCGAGATCGAGGAGCACGAGCAGGAGCACACCGATGAGTGACGCGACGAACCTGACGAAGAGTGCGGGAACCAGGGACGCCGGCAGCGCGCGGCGGCCGATGCTCGAGGTCGACGAGATCGAGGTCCGCTACGGCGCGATCGCGGCGTTGAAGGGCATCAGCTTCCGCGTCGACGAGGGCGAGATCGTGGCCCTGCTGGGCGCGAACGGGGCCGGCAAGACCACGACGCAGAAGACCGTGTCCGGCATGATGCGGCCGGCCACCGGCTCCATCACGCTCAACGGCAAGCGCATCGACGGCATACCCGCGCACCAGCTGATCAACCTCGGGATCTGCCACGTGCCCGAGGGCCGACACGTGTTCCCGCGCATGACGGTCGCCGAGAACCTGGACATGGGCGCCTTCCGGTTCAAGGAGGTCGACCGCAACGATCTGGAGCGGGTGCTGGAGCTGTTCCCCCGCCTGCGCGAGCGACTCAAGCAGCAGGCCGGGACGCTGTCCGGCGGTGAACAGCAGATGCTGGCCATCGGCCGCGCGCTGATGGGCAAGCCGAGCCTGTTGCTGCTCGACGAGCCGTCGATGGGGCTTGCGCCGCTCATCGTGGCGCAGATCTTCGAGATCGTGCGCGAAATCAATCAGTCCGGCGTCACGGTGCTGCTGGTCGAGCAGAACGCCGCGCAGGCCCTGTCGCTGGCCAACCGCGGCTACGTGCTCGAGACCGGGGAGATCGTCCTCGAGGGCACCGGCCAGGAATTGCTCGCCGACGACCGCATCCGCGCCGCCTACCTCGGCGAGGAGATCGCGGCATCCTAGGGGGCACGGTCGCCCCAGCGGCACCCTCGGGTCCGCTTGCTGCCAGCTCGCCGCCCGCAGCGCCCCCCGGGGCCGGCAGGCCTAGTGTTGCGTCAGCAAGTACTTGGGTGCACATTGCAGGCACAGCTCCGCAGCGGGTCCGACGGGAGGGTCACGTGACACGTGCGATCGTTCGTGTGCGCCCCGCCACTGATGACGACGTTCCTACCCTCGTCGAGCTGGTGCAGGCGACCGAGCATCGCGCAGGTGTCTTCAGCGGGAAGCCGCTGAGCGACTCGTCGGCCGAGCACCTGCGCGAGCGGCTGTGCCAGATCCTCGCCCGGGACGAGCGCACCATCCTGGTGGCCGTCGACGACGACGGCAGCGCCGTCGGCATGCTCGCTGCGCGGCGCGACGACATCGGAGCCATCGACCTCACGCCGGTCCTGCACATCACGCACCTGCTCGTGGCGCCGGGTCACCGCCGTCGGGGGGCCGGCCGGGCGCTGCTCGCCGCCGCCGTGCACCTTGCCGAGGACGTCGAGGTCGAAAAGGTCCTCGCCACCGCCGCCGCGACCTCACGCGAGGCCAACCGGTACCTGGCGCGCATCGGCTTCGCGCCGCTGGTGCTGCATCGCATCGCCTCGACGAACACCCTGCGCCGCTCGCTCGGGCTCACCGACCAGGCGGGACGGATGGCGGTGCTGCGCCGGGCCCGGGTGCTGCGGGCCCAGCGTTCGGGGCCGTCCCGCACCGCTGTCGGCCGCGGCGCCTGAACTCTCGCGCTGGCGCGGTCACCGGGCCGTGCCCCGTGTCGGTGCCAGTGTCTAGGCTTCCGGACGTGAGTTCGACGAGGCCGACGCTGCTGTTGCTCGACGGGCACTCGCTCGCGTACCGCGCGTTCTACGCCCTGCGCGAGGTCGAGATGTCGACCACGACGGGTCAGCCGACCAACGCGGTGTTCGGCTTCACCTCGATGCTGATCAATCTGATGCGCGACGAGGAGCCGACGCACATCGCGGTCGCCTTCGACGTCTCGCGCAAGACCTTCCGCAGCGAGGCCTACGCCGACTACAAGGCCGGCCGCAGCGAGACCCCCGAGGACTTCCGCGGCCAGGTCACCCTGATCCGCGAGGTCCTCGACGCCCTGCACATCCCCACGCTCATGGTCGAGGGCTACGAGGCCGACGACGTCATCGCCACGATCACCACCCGCGCGACCGCGGCGGGCATGGACGTGCTGATCTGCACCGGCGACCGCGACGCGCTGCAGCTCGTCGGGCCGCACGTCACCGTGCTGTACCCGCGCCGCGGCGTCAGCGACATGACCCGCTTCACGCCCGAGGAGGTCGAGAGCAAGTACGGGCTGTCCCCGGCGCAGTACCCGGACTTCGCGGCGCTGCGCGGCGACCCCAGCGACAACCTGCCGGGCATCCCCGGCGTCGGCGAGAAGACCGCCGCCAAGTGGGTGCGCGAGTACGGGTCGCTGCGCGAGCTGATCGAGAAGGTCGACACCGTCAAAGGCAAGGTCGGCGACGCGCTGCGCGAGCACGTCGCCGGCGTCGAGCTCAACCGCCGGCTGACCGAGCTGGTCCGCGACGTCGAACTCGACGTCGAACTCGACGCCCTGGAACGCCGGCAGTGGGACCGCGACGAGGTCCATCGGCTGTTCGACGACCTGCAGTTCCGGGTGCTGCGTGAGCGGTTGTTCGCCACCGTCGAGGCCGCCGCGCCCGAGGCCGAGGAAGGTTTCGACGTCGCGACGACGCGGCTGGAGACCGGTGAGGTCGCGGGCTGGCTCGACGAGCATGCCCGGGACGGCCGGCGGGTGGGGGTGGCGTTCCGGGGGACGTGGGGCCGCGGCACCGGCAACCTGACCGGAATCGCCCTGGCCGTCGAGGACGGCAGCGCCGCGTTCGTCGATCCCGTCGCGCTGGACGCCGACGACGAGCAGGCGCTGGCCGGCTGGCTCGCCGACCCGGCCGCACCCAAGGCGGTGCACGACGTCAAGGGGCCGCTGCTCGCCCTGCGTCAACACGGCTGGACGCTTGCCGGCGTCAGCTCCGACACCCAGCTCGGCGCGTACCTGCTGCGTCCGGACACCCGCGCGTTCGACCTCGCCGACCTCGCGCTGCGCTACCTGCACCGCGAGCTGCGCAGCAACGTGGAGGACTCCGGCCAGCTGACCCTGGACGGCGGGCTGGACGAGGCGGACGACGCTCTCGCCGAGGTCGAGACCGTCCGCGCCTCGGCCGTCAAGGATCTCGCCGCCACCTTCGACACCGAGCTCGACGCGAGCAACGCCCTCGGGCTGCTCACCGACATGGAACTTCCGCTGACCTACGTCCTGGCCGACATGGAGGCCGTGGGCATCGCTGCCGACACCGACGCCCTGACCGATCTGCAGGCCGAGCTCGGCGCCGGCGTCAAGGTCGTCGAGCAGGACGCGCACCAGCTCGTCGGGCGGGAGTTCAACCTCGGCTCGCCCAAGCAGCTGCAGGAAATCCTGTTCGACCAGTTCGGACTGCCCAAGACCAAGCGCATCAAGACCGGCTACACGACCGACGCCGACTCCCTCGCCGACCTCTACGCCAAGACCCAGCACCCCGTGCTCGAGCTGCTGCTGCGCCACCGCGAGGTCGCGCGGCTGAAGACGGTGGTCGACGGCCTGCTGCCTCTCATCGACGATCACGGCCGCATCCACACCACGTTCAACCAGACGATCGCCGCGACCGGCCGGCTCAGCTCCACCGACCCGAACCTGCAGAACATCCCGGTGCGCACCGCCGAGGGCCGCCGCATCCGTGAGACGTTCGTCGTCGGCGAGGGCTACGAGTCGCTGATGACCGCCGACTACAGCCAGATCGAGATGCGGATCATGGCCCACCTGTCCAACGACGAAGGTCTGCGGTCGGCCTTCCAGTCGGGTGAGGACCTGCACACCTTCGTCGCGTCCCGCGCCTTCGACATCCCGACCGACGACGTCGACCCCGAGATGCGCCGCCGTATCAAGGCGATGAGCTACGGCCTCGCCTACGGCCTCTCGGCCTTCGGGCTGTCGCGCCAGCTGAAAATCACGCCGGATGAGGCACGCGGGCAGATGGACGCCTACTTCACCCGTTTCGGCGGGGTGCGCGACTACCTGCACTCGGTCGTCGAGCAGGCGCGGCAGTCCGGGTACACCGAGACGATCATGGGCCGTCGCCGGTACCTGTCCAACCTCACCAGCGACAACCGCAACCTGCGCGAGATGGCCGAGCGGGCGGCGCTCAACGCCCCGATCCAGGGCAGCGCCGCCGACATCATCAAGGTCGCGATGCTCGGCGTGCACCGTGAGCTCGAGTCCTCCAAGCTGCGGTCCCGCCTGTTGCTGCAGGTGCACGACGAACTGGTGCTCGAGATCGCGCCGGGGGAGCGGGAGGCCGTCGAGCAGGTGGTGCGGCGCGAGATGGGTGGTGCCTACCAGCTCGACGTGCCGATGGATGTCTCGGTGGGCGTCGGTCGCACCTGGCACGAGGCCGCGCACTAGGCCGCACGCCAGGCCTGGGCGCCATCCTTCGCCGGGTATCAACCCTTCGCGGGGTGGCCGATGTCGCGCACCTTCAGGGTGCCGGCGATGCGCAGGGCCTGCTCGCGGGTCACGTGGGCCTCCGGCGGGAGCTGGACGTCGAGCTGGACCGTCTTGGTCCACCGGATCGCCACGTCCGACCCGTCGGCGGTGCTCGTGTAGCGGGCGGGGTGACCGGCGACGGTGAGCGGGAACGAGCCGCTGTAGTAGGTGCCCACCAGCAGCGCGAGCTTGTGCAGGAAGCTGTCGGGGGCGTGGTCGTTCGCGCTCGGCGGCCCGTAGGTGGTGGCCGCCTCCATCTCGCCGAGGTACCCCCAGCCTGCGGGCACGAGCGACACCGCCAGCGGGGCCTTGGCCGGCGTGCCGACCGTGACGAGCGCGGTGAGCGACTCCGGGGCGGTCGCGCCCGACGTGGCGGAGACGGTGGGTATCGAGCTCGCCGGGCTCCAGGTCGCGGCCGCGGTGGCCGACGCCGAGAGCACGTTCGACCGCGAGAAGGTCGACGACGCCCCAATACCGGAACCGCCGGCAGGCGCGGCGCTGCCGCCCTTTCCGCCGCCGCTGGTGTCGCCGGGGACGATGAGCACCGCCGCCACCAGGATCGCGACCGCGGTGATGCCACCGCCTGCGGCGAGCAGGTTGCGGCGGCGGTGGGCGCGCTGTTCGACCCGCTCCCGGACGAGGGCGAGGACGCGATCGAGGTCCTCGTCCTGCGCGGCGCGGGCGGCGCGTTCGGCGTACAGCTGGTGCAGGTTCTGGGTCATGACGTCTCCCGGCGGGCCAGAGGAAGGGCGGGGAGCCCGGCGTCGACCCGCAGGGCAGCCAGTCCGCGCGAACACAGCGAGCGGACGGTGCCTTCGGGGCAGCCGAGCACGGCAGCGGTCTCGGCGTTGTCGAGACCCTCGTAGAAGCGCAGGACGAGCGCCGCCTGCTGGCGGCGCGGCAGGCGGGCGAGCCGGCGTTCGAGGTCGTCGCGGTCGGCGAGGTCGTCGCCGTGGTCGCGACCCGGCCCGGCGGCCCGCTCCAGGGCATCGCTGTCGACGGCCACGATCGAGCGGGTGGACCAGCGGCGGCGCCAGGACAGGAACTCGTTGGTGACCATCCGCATGAGGTACGCGCCGGGCTTGTCGGTCCGGCAGATCGTGTCCCAGCGGGTGAACGCCCGGGCGAGGACCTCCTGGACGATGTCGCCGGCCAGGTCGCGGTCTCCGCACAGGACCGCGGCGTAGCGCTGCAGGCCGCTGAGCTCGTCCGCGACGACGGCATCGAAGGAGGGCGTCACGACATGACGACGCACGCCACGGCCCGTCCGTTGCACGTTCGGACGACCGTTGTCAGCTGCCGGGGCGGTGGAACATCTGCCACTCGCGCTCGACCCGCAGCCCGATCGACTCGTACAGCCGCAGCGCGCCGCGGTTGGTGGCGCTCACCGACAGCCCGAGCGTCGCCGCGCCCTCGGCCCGGCGGCGGGCGTAGGACTCCAGCATCAGCGCGGTGCCGATGCCGCTGCCCTGCTCCGACCGGTCGACGGCCAGCTGCGCCACCCATCCGGTGCCGTCGCTGAACATCCGCCCGACCGCAACGCCGACGAGCCGCCCGTCGCGGCGGGCCAGCACCGGCAGCTCGTGCGTCGGACGGCCGCGCAGGAACAACCGCTCCCACTCGGCGGCGTCGCGGGTGCGGTGACCGGGGACGTCGGCGTACCCCGAGCGCACGTAGATCAACTCGTGCACCTCGTCCCGCAGCGCCTCGTCGAACTCGGCGAGCTCCACGCCGGCCGGCCAACGGGGCGCGGGTGGCGCCCACGCCGCGTCGAGGCGGCGGGTCAGGTCGAAGGCCGAGTGCTGGTAGGTCCAGCCGTAGGCGGCGAGCAGGGCCCGCAGCGGCTCGTCCCGCTCGAGCACATCGACCTGCTCGACGTGCTGCCCCTCCACCCAGGGCAGCAGTGCTGCGTACGCCGCGGACGGGTCGTCTGCGGTCGGGTCGGCAAGGATCGAGCACTCGGCGCCGAACACGAGGCCGGCGCCGACAATGCGGCCGCCGGTCTCGACGAGCAGGCTGCCGGTGTCGAGCGACGGGACGAGGTCGAGGGAGTCCGAGACCTCGCTCTCGTCCTGCTCGGGACCGCCGAACCAGTGGGTGTCGTAGCGCTCGAACAGCGCGGTCAGGGCGGCGAGGTCGGCTCGGGTGGTCGGCCGGGTTTCGAGGGTGCTCATTCTCGCTCGCAGACGTAGATGGCTGTGCCCGGCAGGATCGCTCCGCGCAGCGGCGACCACTGACCCCAGACCTGCGTGTGGCCGGCGGGCCATGCCGGTTCGATGACGTCGACAAGACGTAGGCCGGCGGCGGCGATCTCGCGCACGCGGTCGCCGACGGTGCGGTGGTGCTCGACGTAGGTCGGTTCGCCGTCGGCGTCATGCTCGACGTAGGGCGTGCGGTCGAAGTAGGGCATGGTCGCGGTCAACCCGTCCGGGCCGGGATCGTCGGGGAACGCCCACCGCGTCGGGTGCGTCGTGGCGAACACCCAGCGGCCACCCGGCCGCACGACGCGCGCGACCTCGCGCATCAACCGGGCGCTGTCGGCGACGAACTGGATCGCGCCGAAGGCGGTGAACGCATCGTCGAAGCTGGCATCGCGGAACGGCAGGTGCTCGGCATCGGCCTGCACCAGCGGCACGTCGATCCCGGTCGCGTCGGCCCCGGATCGAGCGTGCCGCAACATGCCGGCGGACAGGTCGAAGGCGACCGGATGTGCCCCGGCGCCGACCAGCCAGCGTGAGCACATCGCGGCCCCGCATCCGACCTCCAGCAGGCGCCGGCCGCGGACATCGCCGAGCAGGTGCGCGTCGCCCTCGCGCAGGTTCTCCGGGCACCAGACGAAGTCGGCGGCGCCGAGGAAGGCGCCGTGCTCGTCGTGGTAGTCGTCGGCGTCGACGTCCCACCAGTGGCGGTTGGCCCTGGTCGTGGCCGCGGCGTCCACCGGGCGACGGGCGACACCGGCGGGGGAGTACGGGTCGGCCGCCATGCGCACACGATAGGGCGAGCATCCGCGCCGCCCCGCGGGTGACGGCATGGCTACTCGTCGGTAACGTCGTCGGTGTGGGACTGCCGCTGAAGACGAAGCTGTTCTGGACGATCTACAGGCGCCTCGAGGGCGCGCCGGTGATGCAGCAGCCGCCGGAGAAGGTGCGCGCCGCCAGCGATCGGCGCAGGAAGATGCTGACGCTGCCCGGCGCGACGCTGGTCGTCGGACGGGCCGACCCGCGCACCGAGGTCACGGACTCGACGTTCGCGCTCGGCGACGGCACGGTCGTCCCGCTGCGGGTCTACCGTCCGCGCGACGCGACGGGCACCCTGCCGGTGATCGTGAACTTCCACGGCGGCGGCTGGGTGTCGGGGGACCCGCGGCAGAGCGAGTGGTGGTGCAGTGCGATCGCGGCCAGGGTGAACGCCGTCGTCGTGTCCGTCGGCTACCGTCTCGCGCCCGAGCACCCGTTCCCGACCGCGGCCGAGGACTGCTATGCGGCAACCGCCTGGGTGGCCGCGCAAGCGGCCGAGCTGGGCGTGGACCCGCAGCGCGTCGTCGTCATGGGGGACAGCGCGGGCGGGAACCTGGCCGCCGTCGTCGCCCTGATGGCGCGGGACCGGGGCGGGCCGCCGCTGGCGGGGCAATTGCTGCTCTACCCGTCGGTGGACCTGGACGCCGAGTACCCGTCCAAGGAGGAGAACGCGAACGCGCCGATCCTGTCCAAGAAGGATCTCGATACGACCTGGCACATGTACGTGCAGGACGGCAGCGACCACACAGACCCGTACGCGTCCCCGATCTTCGGCAAGCACGAGGACCTGCCGCCGGCGCTGATCCAGACGGCCGAGTTCGACCCGCTGCGCGACCAGGGGCCCGCCTACGCCGCAGCCCTGCGCGCGGCGGCGGTGCCGGTGCGCCTGACGAACTACGTCGGGGCGGTGCACGGCTACATCTCGCTGTCCGGGGTGGTACCGGCGGCCCGGCAGGCGCTGGGGGAGGCCGTCGACTGGCTGCGCGAGGTGTTCGCGTCCTGACCGGCCGCGCCGCTCAGGACGGGCTCGGCGATTCGGGCGTTTCCCCACCTGCTGGGTCGGCGGGTAGAGTGATATGTGGACAGATCTGCGGTCTCGACATGGAGTAGACCGCGCGCTGCGGTGACATCGCCTCGGCGGAAGGACCCGTCCGCCACGGCACAATCCCACGATTCAGGATCCATCCACTCAATGACGTCCATCGCAGAAGCTCCTACCAGCACCACCCCGCAGGTCGCGTTCAACGACATCGGCTCTGTCGAAGAACTGCTAGCCGCCGTAGACGGCACCATCAAGCCCTTCAATGACGGCGACATCGTCGAGGGCACCATCGTCAAGGTCGACCGCGACGAGGTCCTGCTCGACATCGGCTACAAGACCGAGGGCGTCATCCCCTCGCGTGAGCTGTCGATCAAGCACGACGTCGACCCCTCCGAGGTCGTCACCGTCGGCGACGAGATCGAGGCCCTGGTTCTCCAGAAGGAGGACAAGGAGGGCCGGCTCATCCTGTCCAAGAAGCGCGCACAGTACGAGCGCGCCTGGGGCACGATCGAGCAGAAGAAGGACAACGACGAGGTCGTCGAGGGCACCGTCATCGAGGTCGTCAAGGGTGGCCTGATCCTCGACATCGGCCTGCGTGGCTTCCTCCCGGCATCGCTGGTCGAGATGCGTCGCGTGCGCGACCTGCAGCCCTACGTCGGCCGCACGCTCGAAGCGAAGATCATCGAGCTGGACAAGAACCGCAACAACGTCGTGCTCTCGCGCCGAGCGTGGCTCGAGCAGACCCAGTCCGAGGTCCGCAGCGAGTTCCTGAACAAGCTGGCCAAGGGCCAGGTGCGCACCGGCGTCGTCAGCTCGATCGTCAACTTCGGTGCGTTCGTCGACCTCGGTGGCGTCGACGGTCTGGTGCACGTCTCCGAGCTGTCCTGGAAGCACATCGACCACCCGTCCGAGGTGGTCGAGGTGGGCCAGGAGGTCACGGTCGAGGTGCTCGACATCGACCTCGACCGCGAGCGGGTCTCGCTGTCGTTGAAGGCGACGCAGGAAGACCCGTGGCGGCACTTCGCCCGCACGCACCAGATCGGGCAGGTCGTGCCCGGCAAGGTCACCAAGCTGGTGCCCTTCGGCGCGTTCGTCCGGGTACAGGACGGCATCGAGGGTCTGGTGCACATCTCCGAGCTGGCCGAGCGGCACGTCGAGATCCCGGAGCAGGTCGTCAACGTGGGCGACGACCTGCTGGTCAAGGTCATCGACATCGACCTCGAGCGGCGTCGCATCTCGCTGTCGCTGAAGCAGGCCAACGAGGGTGCCCTCACCGAGGACAGCTTCGACCCGGCGCAGTACGGCATGGAAGCCCAGTACGACGACAAGGGCAACTACATCTACCCGGAGGGCTTCGACCCCGAGACGAACGAGTGGCTCGAGGGCTACGACGAGGCTCGCGAGGCCTGGGAGAAGCGCTACGCGTCCGCACGCGAGCGTTTCGAGGCGCACAAGAAGCAGCAGGAGGACGCCCAGAAGGCCGACACCGAGGCTGCCAACGAGTCCGGCGAGTCCACCTCGTACACCTCGGACACCCCGGCCGACGCGGGCACGCTCGCCTCGGACGAGGCCCTGGCCGCCCTGCGCGAGAAGCTGGCCGGCCGCTAAGCGGCAGCACGTCCGACCGGGCCTGGGGAACATTCCCCGGGCCCGGTCGTCTGTTCCCGGGCGATAGCGTGGCGCCATGCGGGTGGGGCTGACGGGCGGCGTCGGGTCGGGCAAGAGCACGGTGGCCCGCCTGTTGGCCGAGCACGGGGCGACGGTCGTCGACGCGGACGCGATCGCCCGCGAGGTCGTCGAGCCCGGCACGGACGGCCTGGCCGCCGTCGTGCAGCACTTCGGACGCGACGTCCTGGCCGCCGACGGCACACTCGACCGGGCGGCCGTGGCGGCGCGGGTGTTCTCCGACGAGGAGCAACTCAAAGCGCTGAACGCGATCGTGCATCCCCGGGTCGGGGCCCGGGTCGCCGAGCTCGTCGCGAAGGCGGGGCCGGACGACATCGTCGTCTACGACGTGCCGCTGCTCGTCGAGACCAATCCCACGGCCGACGGCTTCGATGTCGTGATCGTCGTCGAGGCGCCGACCGAGCTGCGGCTGCGCCGGCTGGCCGACCGGGGGATGGCCGAGGCCGACGCGCGGGAGCGGATGGCCCGTCAGGCGAACGACGAACAGCGGCGCGCGGTGGCCGACACGGTGATACAGAACGGCGGCTCGCTGGACCACCTGCGGCGTGCCGTCGAGGCCGCGTGGGCCGAGCTGGAGGCCTTCCAGCAGGCACGTCGGGAGGGCGAGGAGGGCGGCGAGAACACCGGGCCGGCGGACCGGGTCGGTGTGGAGGGGGACGAACCCATCCAGTAGAGTCGACCCCCGGCGCACGGCACGTAACAGGGCCGTGGGTTTGCGGACGTAGCGCAGCTGGTAGCGCATCACCTTGCCAAGGTGAGGGTCGCGGGTTCGAATCCCGTCGTCCGCTCGAAGGCACCGACTCGGCGCCCGGTAGCTGGACTCGCTGCAGTGAGAACCACCGTGGCGTCATCGGCACGGCGGCGTGGCCGAGTGGCTTAGGCAAGGGCCTGCAAAGCCCTGTACGCGGGTTCGATTCCCGCCGCCGCCTCGCGACAATCACCGCACCCGCGGTGTACACAAGGGCGATTAGCTCAGTGGGAGAGCACTACCTTGACACGGTAGGGGTCACTGGTTCAATCCCAGTATCGCCCACCATTGGAGCCCGTACTTTGGGGCGCGTAGAAGCCCCAACCAAAGCCTCCCGCGTCCGTGTGATCCCTTGAACGGCCTGGACGGTCGCTACCTCGACGAGTTGTTTGCCGAACGCCGAGACGATCTTCACCCCGTGCCCGCGAGGATGCCGCGCAGGAGGTAGTTCAGTCCGACGCGAAATTGCGTGGGGGACGTGTACGACGCGAGCTCGCGGGCACGCTCCCCAGCGGGGTCGTTTTCAACTGTGTGATCGGCCCTGCGCTCGTGAGTGTTGGATTGATTCGCGAGCGGCCTCCAGTGCGGCGAATCCGATCGTGTAGGTCTGGATCGCGGCGTACGCCTGCCGTGCGCGGTGGTTGTCTGTCATCGCGCGGCTGAGAACGGCCAGGCAGGTGTCCATGCGTTGCGCGGCCGTAGGGGCTACGACGGGGTGGCGCAGGTAAACGTGCAGGGCCGCGGGTTGCTCGACGAGGAATTGGCGTAGCCGGTCCGCAGCGTCGATGATCCACGTCTGCCACTCCCGTTCGGGGACGGTGGGCCGCCACCGCTGGGCGAACAGCCGGTCGATCACCTCGTCGAGCAGGTCATCCTTATTGGCGACGTGGCGATAGAGCGCCATCGGCGAGACGTCGAGCCGGCTGGCGACGGTGCGGATGCTCAGTGCCGCGATGCCGTCGGTGCGCAGCACCTCGAGTGCTGTCTCGATCACCGCCTCGCGAGTGAGACTGCCCCACTCAGCTCGGGGCGCGGATCGCTTCATGGCCACAGAAGGACCATAAGCCGGACCGACCGCGGACCTCGTAGTGATCGGTCTTCGCTAGGTGATTTCTGGCCGTACGGTGGTATTGTGTACGCGTACGCAAGTGGAAAGCATGGTGATCGAGATGGGCACGGCTCTGCTGATGTTCGCGGTGGTGATGGGGTGTATCTCCGTCGGTGTGACGCTGGTCTGCCTGGTGACGGCAGCGAGTGAGGCGTGGCAGATCTCCCATCAGGGATGGACGCGAGGCCACCGAACGCACCACTGAATCGCAGGCCGCGTGTCGGGTCGACAGCCCCACCGGCGGCCGGGGTGCGGAGGCATTGCCCCCGCGAGGTGCAAAGTTCGTTGAGCAGACGGTAGCCGGGCGCTGCCTCCGCAAGGATTCAAATGGGTCAGGGCACCGCGATGACGATGAGATCCGTACGCCGGCCCAGTCGAGCCACGACTCCTCGTCGGAGCAGCCGCGGGTGAGAGCGGCCCACAATGACGGTGCCCGCCCCGCTGGTACGGGCGAATCGATCCAGTGCGAGAGCCGGGCTGCCAAGTAGCGTATGGAAACTCCACTCGAGGTCGCGGTCGCGCATCCAGGTCGCTGTCTCGAGGGCGAGCGCCTGCGCCTGTTGGTACGCGCACTCGGTCACCGCGGCCGCCGCGAGACCGTCCGTGGTGTCGAAGCACGTGGACCTGACGACGTGCGCGACCTCTAGGGCATTCCCGGTGCGTCGCGCCCACCCGCACGCGAAGGCCAACGCATGCCAGCTCACAGGGGAACCGCTCAGTCCGATCACCGCGCGAGCACGACTGCCACCGAAGCCCGCCGGTGGCTCGCAACAGGACTGCACCTCACGGCTCAACCGGTTCAAGGTGGTCACCGGTCGCGCCGGGAGCTCGGGCACTCGAACTCGACAACACACACCGACCGACCGGCTGTCATGGTCGCCTCCCGCGCGCCACCCGGACCTGGCACGCGCTCACTGTCGAGCACCACAGCGCACCGGTGTCTCGGTTCTTTCTATCGCCGAACGATACACCGCAACCAATTGACAGGTCGCGCTGCGCCATCGTCGTTCGGTGGCGATCGGTCTGCTCAGACGAGCGGGCTACCGTCGCTGAGCGTCCCGATGAGCGACGCGAACAGTGGGGTGAGCCGCGCCAGCTCTTCCAGATGAGCTGCACTGAGGGCGGCCAAGATGCGCCGTCCTTCACGCGTTAGCTCCAAACGCACCGCTCGGTGGTCTTCGGCGTCCCGTAGCCGTCTGATGAGGCCGGCCTTCTCGGTGCGGTCGACCAGTTCTACGGCAGAGTGGTGCCGAACTAGCAGGTAATCAGCGACCGCGCCGATCGTGGGGCCACCGGGAGAACTGTCTCCGCGCACCGCGAGCAGGAGTTGGTGTTGGCTCGCGGTCAATCCCTGCGTGCCCGCGGTCTGGGCGCTCCAGTGCTCGAAACGACGCAGTGCCGTGCGAACTGTCAGGAGTCGGGCGTAGTCGTGATCGGTGACCCGGACCGGCGGTGCTGGGGCCGAACGGCGTTGGGGCATGGATCACCTCACGGTGCGGAACTGGTCGACATCGGTAAACTACTACCTCGTGTCACGATACTATGCACGTCGTAATGCGGCGTACTGCTGGTTGCGGCGATGACGAACCGAGTGGGGATTTCAGCCGATGCGAGGCGACGCGACGTCACTCATCTGGGTGACTTCAGCGCCGACCGCCGCATGCTGCTCATCGCCGCGCTGGCGCTGCCGATCGGCGCGGTCAGCGCCGTCGTGGCCTGGGCGCTGCTGAGATTGATCGGGCTGATCACCAACGCCGTGTTCTACCAGCGGATCGGCACCACGCTCGTCGCCCCGGGGGTCGGGCACCACAATCCGGCCGGCGTGCTGCTCGCCCCGGTGGCCGGCGGCCTGGTCATCGGGCTCATGGCGCGCTACGGGTCGGAGAAGATCCGCGGTCACGGCATGCCGGAGGCGATCGAAGCGATCTTGCTTGGCGGTAGCAAAGTTCAGCCTCGTGTCGCGGTGCTCAAGCCCGTGTCAGCGGCAGTGGCGATCGGTACCGGTGGTCCGTTCGGCGCAGAGGGACCAATCATCATGACCGGCGGTGCCGTTGGGTCGCTGTTCGCGCAGTTCCTGCGGCTGACCGCCGACGAGCGCAAGACCCTTCTGGTCGCCGGCGCTGCCGGCGGTATGGCCGCGACGTTCAATTCCCCGTTCGCCGCGCTGATGCTCGCGGTCGAACTGCTGCTTTTCGAGTGGCGTCCGCGCAGTTATGTGCCGGTGGCCGCGGCGGTCAGCGTCGCCTCGATCGTGCGGCACCCGCTGCTCGGCACGACGCCGCTGTTCCCTGCCATCGGAAGCCTGCACCTCACCTATGCCACCTACGGGCTGTGTGTCGTGTCCGGGGTCGCCTCGGGCCTGCTCGCGGTCGTCGCGACCGTCCTCGTCTACGCCGCCGAGGACGCATTCCGGCGTCTGCCACTGCACTGGATGTGGTGGCCGGCGATCGGCGGGGTGATCATCGGCATTGGCGGCCTGATCGTGCCGCAGGCCCTCGGCGTCGGCTACAACGTGATCGGGGCCGAACTCGACGGATCCATCGGACTCGGGCTTGTCGTCGGCATCCTCATCGTGAAGACCCTGATCTGGTCGCTGTCACTCGGCTCCGGAACCTCCGGCGGCGTCCTGGCCCCGATGTTCATGATCGGGGGCGCCCTCGGCATCGTCGAATCCCAGATCTTCCCCGCGGTCGGACCAGGGTTCTGGGCACTCATCGGCCTCGCCGGAGTGCTCGGGGGAGTGATGCGCTCACCGTTCACCGGCGTCGTCTTCGCACTCGAACTCACGCACCGCTTCGCCGCCGTCCTACCGTTGATCATCGGTGCCAGCGCTGCCTACGCGGTGTCTGTGCTGCTGCTCAAACGCTCCGTTCTCACCGAGAAGGTCGCCCGTCGCGGCTACCACCTCTCGCGTGAGTACGACGTCGACCCGCTCGAGATCCTGTTCGTCGACGAGGTCATGCAGCGCGACATCCTCACCTTCGAAGCACACCTTCCCGCGACCGACGCCCTCGAAGCCATCTCCGACACCGACCCCTCGGGAGTCGCCGCCCGACGCCAAATGCTCTATCCGATCGTCGGCGAGCACGACGCGCTGCTCGGCGTCGTGACCCGCACCCAGCTCGAAACGGCCAGCCATCAAGGCCATTGCGACACCATGGTTGGTGACCTCGGCATCGACGATCCCGTCGTCACCCACCCCGACCAGACCCTGCGCGCCACCGTCACCTTGATGGCGACCCACGCCATCGACCGGATGCCCGTCGTCGCCCGCGACAACCCGACCCGGATCGTCGGACTCGTCTCGATCACCATGCTCCTCGCCGGGCGCGTGCGCGACCTGCAGGAGGCCCGCGACGCCGACCGTGTCCTACGGCTACGCGTCGTCAGGCCACGGCGTCTGCCGAGCAGCGCGGACTGACCCGATCGGGCGACAGAATCGTCGCCCGCGAGCAGGTCCTGCAGCGAGTAGGGCACAAAAGGGGTCGCTCGTGGGAGCAAGATTGAGTCGTGTCCGTGATCGAGGTGAACGGCCTTCGCAAGGCGTACGGCCACCGCACCGTGGTGGACGACGTGAGCTTCTGCGTCGAGGCGGGGGAGATCTTCGGCATCCTGGGACCGAACGGCGCGGGGAAGACGACGACGGTGGAATGCGTCGGCGGGCTGCGGCAACGCGACGCCGGCACCATCAGCGTCGCCGGGATGGACCCGGCCAAGGAAGGGGCAGAGTTCCGGCAGCTGCTGGGAATACAGCTGCAGGAGGCCCGGCTGCCCGACAAGATGACGGTCGGCGAGGCGCTCGAGCTCTACGCCGGCTTCTACCCCGAGCCGTACGACTCGGCTGAGCTGCTGGAACGGCTCGGCCTCGTCGAGCAGCGCAGGACCTATTTCGCCAAGCTGTCCGGTGGCCAAAAGCAGCGACTGTCGGTCGCGCTGGCGCTCGTCGGCAATCCTCGCGTGGCGATCCTCGACGAACTCACCACCGGCCTGGATCCCGCCGCTCGTCGCGAGGTCTGGGACCTGCTGGAGGATCTCCGGGGCACCGGCGTCACGTTGCTGTTGGTCTCGCACTTCATGGAGGAGGCCGAGCGGCTGTGTGATCGCGTCATCGTCATCGACCACGGCCGGATCATCGCCGCGGACACGCCTGAGGGTCTGGCCGCCAGCGTGCAGGCCGACCAGCGGATGAGCTTCCTGCCGTCCACGCCGTTCGACCTCGCCCTGCTGCGGGCGCTGTCCGACGTGCATTCGGTAGCCGCCGCCGACCAGCGCGTCGTCGTCACCGGCACCGACAACGTGGCGAGCGCGGTCATCATCGCGTTGCACGAGCGCGGCATCTCGGTCGGCAAACTGCGGGTCGACCAGCCCAGTCTGGACGACGCGTTCGTGGCCTTGACCAGCGACGCCCGGGCGGCTGTCTGATGAACGCTGTCACCCCCACCCGCCCGGTTCCCGCTCCCCGGTTCCTGCCGCAGGTCAACTGGCGGGCCGCGCGCGGAATGCTGCTCAGTGAGGGCCGGCTGTTGGCTCGCAATCCGGGCGTGGTGCTGTGGACGGCTGTCCTGCCGGTCGCTGCCTGCATCGTGCTCGGTTCGATCCCGTCGGTGCGCGAGCCGTCCAAGGCGCTGGGCGGGTTGAGCTTCTTCCAGGTCTACCAACCTGTCCTGGTGTTCTTCGCCATCACGTTGTTGTCCATGCAGGCCCTGCCCGACGTGCTCACGCGGTACCGGGAGATGGGCGTGCTCAAACGGCTGCGTACGACGCCGGTGTCGCCGGCACTGCTGCTGTTTGCGCAGCTGACGCTCATCCTCGCGGTCGCGATTGTCTGCATGCTGCTGATGGTCGTCGTCCCCCCGCTGGGCGGCGCCCCGTGGCCACGCAACCTCGGCGCATTCATCGTCAGCTATCTTCTCGGCGCCTGGGCGATGCTCGGGCTGGGGATGGTGATCGCCAGCTTGTTCCACAACGCCAAGGTCGCTGCCGGTTTCGGGTCGTTCCTGTTCTTCGTCATGCAGTTCTTCGCCGGCCTGTGGGTCCAGCGACCCAACATGCCGACGTGGCTGCGTGACATCTCCGACTTCACCCCCAGCGGCGCCGCGGTGCAGGGTCTGACGGACGCCAGCGTCGGCCAGTGGCCACGCCTGCTGTACTTCGTCGTGCTCGCCGTATGGGGGGCTGTCACCTCACGCGTCGCGGTCCGCTACTTCAGCTGGGAGTAGGTCGAGGGTGGCGCGTGGCCCTCGAGACGGTGCGGTCAGGGATGGAGCACGCGGTGCAGTCGGATGGCGGCGGCGAGTTCGGTGTGGCGGGCGAGGACGCTTCGCCCGAGCAGATCCTCGATACTGCGTATCCGGTAGGCGATCGTGCGGTCGCTGACGTGAACCACCGCTGCCGTCGCGGCCGCGTTGAGTCCGGCCTGCAGGTAACTGCCGAGAGTGTCGCGCAGCATGCCGATGCGCGGGTCCGGACTGTTCAACGGGCCCAGTTCGCGTTCGACGAAGCGTCGCGCGGCCGGGACATCGCACAGCAGGGCCGCCTCGAGGGCGACCTCCTCATAGCGGATCACGGATTGCGGTAGGTGCACGGCCACGCGTTGCGCGGCGAGCGCCTGCTCGTGGCTGTCCCGGAATCCGGCGATACCCCACGCCGGTTCCCCGACGGCATAACGCGTCCCGTCCCCGGCCCGCTCTGCGATGAGGTCGTGCCGGTGCGACGGACGGGGCGAGCCCAGCCACGCCCACACCGTGTGGTCGGTCATCGCAATCGTCAACAACCCGCGCTGCAGTCGGGCCGCGAGGTCGCGCAGAGCGGCGTCAGCGGCCGGCCCCGTGGCGATGATCGCGAGATGTTCCTGTTCGAGGCGATAGCCGAGTTCGGCGCTGTCGATGTCCGCGCCGCCGAGAACGTCCCGCACGAGTTGCACGCGACGCTGGATGCTGCTGCGCAGGACTCGCTGGCGTTCGGCGGTGTACTCCTCGGAGACCTCGCTGACGACGCGATCGACGTAGGCGAACAAGTACTTCGACCCGATCAGCGTGGCACTACGTCGATGCGCCGCGGACAGGGTCACGTCCTCGATGAGCACCAGGAGACGCTCCAGGATCACGGCGTGACCGATCCGGTAGGTGTGCAGCAGTGGCGCCAGCGCGATGCCGGCCCGCGCGGTCGCCCGGGCCTCGCTCAACGCTTCTGCCGGAGAGTTGCGCGGGGGTTGCCGGTCGTCGCCGAGGGCTTGTAGCGCGACCCGGATGTTGCCGTAGCACGACGCGCGCAACCCGTCGGCCAGTTCCGGACGCGACGAGGTGTCGAAGCCCGGCGCCTCGTCGCGCATCCGGATGAGCATCGTCTCGACGAGATCGTCGATCTCGGCGGTCAGCATCGCTGCGATGGTGCGGAGTGTCTCGTCGACCCCGTGGGTGGTCGCCGTCGTCGTGTGCACGGTCTGTCCTTCCCGCTCGCCGCGAACGGACGTGTTTCGCCTTCGCGCAATGGGGCGGCGCAATCCTTCGGGTCTCGCATAGCGGCTGCTCCGGACACGACGCCAAGCTCGATGCACAGATCAAACCGCTCGATCGAGCGCCGCGCGAGGCCTTTCCCGGGCGGACGTCATGCGGCGCCGATGGTTCGGTGCCCGCGTTGCTGACCGCCGAGCGGGCAGCCGAGGACCGAGGAGAGACCGATGAGCCTGTATCAGGCGGACCTGGCCGTCGAGACTGTGCGGGCGGGGGAGGAGGGCTACGACGCCGGCGCCCGCGGATTCTTCGGGATCGGCGCACCGTCGCTGATCGTCCGGCCCCGTCATCCGGACGAGATCGCGAGCGCGCTGGTCCACGCTGCGCGCCATGACCTCGTTGTTGCGGTGCGCTCCGGCGGTCACAACCCACTCGGGCCTCTCGCCGACGAGGGTGCGATGGTCATCGACCTCGCACATTTCGACGCCGTGGAGATCCTCGATACTGCGCGCCGCCTCGTGCGGGTCGGCGGCGGCGCGACGTGGGGCCAGGTCGCGGCAGCGCTCGATACGCAAGGCTGGGCGCTGACCGCCGGCGACACCGCCGGTGTCGGCGTCGGCGGACTCACGCTGGGCGGCGGCATCGGTTGGCTGGTCCGCCGGTACGGGCTGGCGATCGACAACCTGGTCGGTGCCCGGGTGGTGACGGCCGACGGCCAGCTTCTCACGACCTCGAAGGACGAGCACGCTGACCTGTTCTGGGCGCTGCGGGGCGGCGGCGGCAATTTTGGCGTCGTCGTCGACTTCGTCTTCGTCGCCCAGCCAGTCAGTGACGTTCACTTCGCGACGGTGGCCTACCAGCTCGACGACCCAGCCGATCTCCTGGCGCGGTGGCGTGATGCGATGCGGGCGGTGCCGGACGAACTGTCCAGCACCCTCGTGCTGACGCCGCGCCCTAACGGAGCTGCGGCGACGGCAACCGTGCTGCTCTGTTACGCAGGTCGACCTGACGAGACGGAGGCCGAGGCAGACGCGATCATCGAGCCGCTGCTTCGGCTGGGCACGGTCACCGCCGCGACGATCGTCGAGCGCCGGTATTCCGAGATCCTCGAACACGCCGAGGAGCCGCCGCCGCAGCTGCGGCTTGTCACGCGCAACACCCTCGTCACCGACCTCGATGACGCCGCCATCCGCGCGATCACCGCCCTGCACGCCGCCCCGGAGGCCAAAGCCATCGCATTGCGCAGCCTGGGCGGGGCGTTCGGTCGCGTACCGGCAGGTGCGACCGCATTCGCGCACCGCGACGCCGAGGTGATGATCGTTGCCCTGCTGATGCTCCCGGCCACGGCCAGCCGGTCGGAGATCGAGCACGCACTGATCCCCTGGCATGGGGTAGCGGCCCAGGGCGTCGGCACCTACGTCAACTTTCACGGTGCGGCGTCGCCGGCAGACGTGGCCGCGGCCTACCCGCCCGCGACCTACGCCCGGTTAGCCGCGATCAAGCGCACCTACGACCCCGATAACCGGTTCGCGCTCAACCACAACATCGAACCGGGCTGAGCCCGCCGATCTAGGAGAACAGATGAGTGCCCGCGCCCTGGCCGGCGGCAACCTCGCCGACCGTCACGTCGAGTTGGTGCCGAGGAGGCTGATCCTTGCCTCGCTGTGTGCCGGCCTCGCCCTGACCGTCCTCGCAACGACCGTCGCCTACATCGATCGGGCTACCTCGACCACCTTGGCCGCCCACATCCGAGCCGGTTACCCGACCTACCGCCAGGCGCGCATCGACACGGCCGTCACGACCTATCTCGTGTATCTGAGCGTCGTGGGCGTCCTCGGCGTCGCCGGCTGGGTCTGGAGCCTGCGCGCGGTCGCGACTGACAGGCGATGGGCCCGGGGTGGCACGACAGCCCTGTTCCTGCTCGGGACGAGTGTTGGTGTCACCGACCTGCTGATCAAAGACACCTCCGGTGACACCGGCCTGCCGCCCCTGCTCGGGTGGGTCGGGCTCCTGCCGTGCCTACCCGGTCTGCTCGCCGTCACATTGCTCTGGCGCAGGCGGTGACGTGCTCTGCCATCAAACGTCCCCTTCACCCATTCGACCCTGACGCCGCCCACCCGACTGACCACGTCCGACAGGAGCACTCGATGACCAACGACCTAATTCCGGCCCGGCTGGATCCGGAGCTGGAACCCTTCGTCTCGCTGTTCCCGCCCGCCGATCTGAGCGACCCGATCACCGCGCGCAGGAACCTCGTCGACCTGGCTGCTGCCGCGCCCGAACCGGACACGACGGGAATCACGATCGAGGATCGCCTCGTTCCCGGCGATCCTGACGTGCCGGTCCGGATCTATCGCTCGCGTCGCGCACGAAGCGCCGTCGTCTGGCTGCACGGTGGTGGGTTCGTCATGGGCGACCTGCAGACCGAGCACTCGTGGGCTATCCGGATCGCGCACAGCTCCGGGGTGGTTGTGGTGTCAGTCGACTACCGCCGGGCCCCCGAGCAACGATTCCCGGCCGCCCTGGACGACGCGTACCTCGCAGTGACCTGGGTTGCCGCGCATGCAGCCGAACTCGGCGTCGACCCGCGTCGGATCGCGGTCGGCGGCCACGCCGCCGGCGCCGGACTTGCCGCCGCCGTGGCGTTACGGGCACGCGACCAGACGGGTCCGACGATCCGCTTCCAACTACTCAACCAACCTGCACTCGACGACCGGCAACAGACCTGGTCGGCCCGACATTTCACCGACACGCCATTCATGACGCGACGAAAGGTCGCGGCGTCTTGGCAGCACTACCTGGGCTCGACGCCCGCTTCGCCCTACGCCGCTCCCGCGCGGGCAGGCGATCTGTCCGGCCTGCCTGCCGCCTACATCGCCACCGCGGAGTTCGACCCCAACCGCGACGAGGCGATCGGTTACGCGCAGCGCCTGCTCCAGGCCGGCGTGCCGGTCGAACTGCACCAGTGGTTGGGCACCTTCCACGGTTCGCAAGCGATCATCTCGGCCGGCGTGTCGCAACGGCAGATCGCCGAACTCGCGGACGCGCTGCGCCGAGCTCTCGCTGATTGAGACGTCCGCTGCGGCAGCGTGATCACTATGACCCTGCCGTTGCTGTCCGGAGTCGACCCGGTCGATACCTCCTCGACGTTGAGACCGGAACTTGGAGCGCCGGTCGTCAGGCGCCG
Source organism: uncultured Actinomycetota bacterium (assembly GCA_963787985.1). Lineage (GTDB taxonomy): Bacteria > Actinomycetota > Actinomycetes > Mycobacteriales > Jatrophihabitantaceae > Jatrophihabitans. The sequence continues at coordinate 1,873,243 of CAWBEL010000004.1, forward strand.
AGAGCTCGGCCCGAGCGAACCGCAACGTGCCGGGTACGCATCGCCGGTGTCGACGGTTCGTCGTCCTGCAGATCGGTCAGCGCAGGAATCGACGGGGACGCCGTGATCGTCGAGATCGCGTGATACAGCGCCGCCCACCCCTGCGTCGGCGGCAGCGCCGCGAACGTGCATCCCGCCGAGCTTGGTGTCGGACAGCTCGCGTGCTCGGTCAGCGCGCCGGCGAACGTCAGGCCGCCGCCCGCCTTGTCCACGACGGACCATTGCACCGCCTGGCTCGGCAGGTAGATCTGCGGCAACACCGAGATCTCGCCGGCAGTACCCAGCGTGCGGCTCAGCATGACGTAATCGGCGATGGTCCACGTCCCGGTCTGGCCCGGCACCGTCGCGCAGGTCGTCGTGGTCGAACCCCAGGTGGTTGGGCACCCGTCCAGCGACCCGGTGTTGACGAAGCTGGTCTGCTTGGTCAGGTACGTGCTCACCCAGGTCTCCGCCTGCTGCGCCGTACTCGCGAAGCCCGCCTCGATGTCCGACGCGCCCACCACCGTCAGCTTCGCGTTCGACGCTGCGTGGGCGCGCAGCGCGGTGACGACGTTCGCCCAGTCCTGGGCCTTGGCCGCCGCGGGATAGGCGGTCCAGTCGCCGTCGTTGTTGGTGTCGACAGCGACGGTCGTGTGGGCAGGGCCGCCGCAGGACGCATCGCTCAGACCGTCGAGGTAACCCTCGAGCGCCGTCTCGAGCTGCGGGTAGGTCAACCGGACGGCCGGGTCGAGAGCGCTGAGCCGCACGCCTGGGTTGGTGGGCGAGAGCACGACGCCGTTCGCGGACGGCGAGGGGTTGGAGTTCGACTGGGCCCCGATGTCCAGCAGCGACAGCTGCGTTCCCGCCCGCGCGTCGGCGCAGCCCTCGGTGCGCATGGTCGTCGTGTCGGTGTCGGAACCGGTGATGTTGCGGACGTAACGGCTGACCGAGGTGACCGCGGGCAGCGGTGCGGTGGCCGACGTGATGTAGCCGGCGATGTCCACGACGACGTTGCTCGCGCCGTCGGAGCCGTTGTAGATCGTCACCCGCCCGGCGCTGTCGACCGGAGCCACGACGAGGTCGGCCACCACCTGTTTGGCCCCGAAGTTGAGATTCGACGCCGTCGGCCGCGCAGCGCCGTACGCGTAGGCGGTGAGATAGCCCGAGTGGGTTCCCGCCACCGCGGTCAGGTTCAGCACGACCGCGGCGACGTGCGCTGACGGCACGCCGGAACGGCCGGCGGTCGACAACGAGACGGTGCCGCGCGCGGCCACGGAATGCGACGCGCGGGTGTCGAGCAACCGCACGGGCGTCAGCGGGCCGAGGGCGCCGGCGTCCACCGGGTCGCCCTGGCGCACGTACCCGGTGATGTCGGCGACGAGCTGCGTCGTGCCGGCGGAGCCGTTGTAGACGGTCAGTCGGCCGTCCCCGCTCAGTGGCACGACGGCGAGGTTGGCGACGGTGGCCCCGCGCACGAAGTTGAGGTTCGACACGACAGGCCTGGTGGACCCGTAGGCGAACGCGGTCAGGTAACCGGTGGTGGTCGGTGCCGTCGCGGTGAGGTTGACGACGGCCGCGGACGCTCCGGCCGGCACGCCTTTCGCCGTGAACGAGACCGATCCCTTCGCAGCGATCGCGTGCGTGGCGCGCGTGTCGATTGCTCGCTGGGTCGATCCCAATGCCTCGTAGCCGCCCTGGCCGGTCGTGCTCGAGGCTGCGGCGTAGTAGCCGGACACGTCGACGACGACCTGGCTGCTTCCCGCCGACCCGTTGTAGATCGCCACCTCACCGGCGGCACCAACCTTGCTCACGACGAGGTTGGCGACGGTGGCCCGTGCGCCGAAATTCAGGTTCGACGCCGTGGGCCTGCTGCCCCCGGTCGGGTAGACGGTCAGATAGCCGGACCGGGTAGGGCCGGTCACCGTCACGGTGAGCACCACCGAGGTGGCATTGCCGGGGACACCGGAACCGGTCACCACCGCGTTCCGGGTCGCCCTGGCGGCAACAGCCGTCTGCTTGCGGGTATCGAGCACCCGATGTGGGGTGACCGCGTGGTACAGCCCGGTCGTCACGCTCTGGGCCGCCGCCGGGCCGGCGCCGGTCACGACGGCGCCCGCTGCTACAGAGACGGCAACGGCGAGCACACCCATCGAGCTCCGGCGCACGGTGAACCTCCTGGAAACGTCGGCGACGCAGTGATCATGGACTGTAACCGGGCGGCCTGCGTGGCCCTGCCAACCCGCACACAGCCAGCGGGTTTGCGGGGTCACTGCCGAAGCTTGCCGGACGCGACAGACTGGCCGTCGACGCGCACGCATCTCGAGGAGCTCGTATGACGACGTCCGACCTCACCCGGACCCGCCGGGCCCTGCACGCCGTGGCTGAGCTCGTGCTCGCCGGTCCGCAGTACCGCGCCAGCGGGACGATCAAGTTGCAGGTGTCGACGGACGGTTTCCGTACGTGGGCCGAACCGGCGCTGGCGGTCGTCGGCACGGACGTCACCGCGAACGGTGGCGTGACGCCGGTCTCCGGTCGAACGGCCCGCGAGGTGGCCGACGCCGTCGGCGTGGTCGCGGGTGCGCCGGCCGATCTCTACCGCGACGGCAGCGGAGCGCAGGTGGACGAGGAACTCGTCCTCGACGGCGCGGCGACTGCGCAGATCGCCGCTGCGTTCGCCCTGGGCGACACGGCCTTGCGGCTGCTCGCGCCCGATGCCCAGCCCGTGCTGTGGCCCGAGCACTTCGACGTCGCGATCCGGGTCGACGACATCAACTTCGGTGTCTCACCGGGGGACACGTTCCTCGACGAGCCGTACGCCTACGTCGGTGTCGACCCCGTACCCGTCGGCGATCCCTACTGGAACGCGCCCTTCGGCGTGGTCGCCCCGGTAAGCACGTTCGCCGACCCGACCGCGTTGCGTGATTTCTTCGCGACCGCCTGGCAACGGCACACCGCGGCGCGCGGGTGACGCGTCGGTCTGCGTCAGTGGCCGCGCGAGCGCCCGGATCGCCGCCGGTCTCGTGACCTGAGCGGGCGACCCGGAACAGCGTGCGCCGGGAGCGGAAGAACCCGGCGACGCTTCCCGCCACTCCGGATGACGGAAGGGTGCGCGCCGTCGCGGCCTCCACGTGCCGCACGCCGGACAGGGCTTGCGCGGCAGCCAAGGGCATCTGCACCACGATCTGCTCGAACTCGCCCTCGAACCGCAGCGAGTAGGGCCGCGTCGAGTCGTAGAAGGCCATGTCGCCCGGCCGCAGCACCGCCGTGCGATCGTCCTGCGCGACCACTCCGCGGCCCGCGGTTTGCACGCTCGCCAGAACGAAGGCATCGCTGCTCCGAGCGATCAGCGCCGGCGTCCGGCGCACGTACTGGCCACCGGCGCGCACCGTGGACACGTCCAGCGCGTCGAAACTGGCGTGACCGATCCGCCCGGCCGATGACCACGTGCCCACCGGCTCGGCGGTCAACGGGACGAACGTGTCGCTGATGAGGTGACGCCAGTAGTCGAACGACCGCTCCGGCTCGACCGTCGACGTCGAGTGGGAGCTGAACACGGCCGGCACCCGAGTCAGTGTGCGGCACCGGCGGGTGGCCTGGCTACGCTCGGCCGCTGACAGGCCGTTTCGCGCGCGAACTCCTTCGCGGCGGACGCAACAGGCCCTAGGGTCGGGTCATGACCGGATCGGACGGCGACACGTTGCGTTCACGGGATCAGATCGAGCGCATCATGCGTCGTGTCGGTCTGGCCGATCGCATACCGGCCGCCCGGAAGGCCCTGCCGGACGTCGTCGACCTGGACCGCGACGCCAACCTGCTGCAGCAGTTCGGACTCAGCATCGATCGCATCGTCAATGACCTGGGCGGCGGTCCCTGGTGACACTCGTCGAGCTCTGAGGGAGACCCCATGTTGTTTCTCGCCGAAGGCCACGTGCAGCGACCGCTGCGAGGAGTCGGAGCAGACCATCGCCGCCGCGTGGCTCGGTCCGATGGTCGACGCCGGCTTCCTGCAGTCGGGCTATCTCGACGCAGGGGGCAATCGGGTGTTCATGGTGCTGTCGGCGCCGGACCGCGTCGAGGTCGAGCAGCGGATCAACGACCTGCCGGTCGTCCGCGAGGGCACCGTGTCGTTCACGATCACGCCGGTCAGCGCGCTGCGTTTCACCTGACGCCGCACGCCCGCGGGCTCCCGGCCGTCGGTGCCGTGTCGTGGCCCTCGTGCGGCGCAACACGCCGGGTGTCGCGCCGCAGCGGGGCCACGAGGGGAGTGTGCCGGGCTCAGGACTCGGGTGGGACGTAGGTCGCGTGCGACTCGACCTCGGCGAAGATCTGCGACGCGATCGGCCGGCGCATCTCCTCGGCGAGATGACCCAGCAACCCGGCGCACCGCGCCAGCAGCACGACGCCGCGCAGCATCTCCAGCGGGATGCCGAGGTCGGCCAGCGCCGCGCCGCAGACGCCGGCCCCGTTGAGCGGTAACGCCTTGCCGAGCACCTCCGGCGCCACCCGGCCCACCGCCTCGAACAGGGCCAGGTGCGGCCCGTACTGCCCTTCCTCGCGCGCGATGCCGATGATCACCGGCGTGCGCGGGTCGCCCTGCTTGTGCAGGTGGTGGCCGAGACCGGGCACGAAGCCACCTGCCGCGCGCCGGTCGGTGACGGCGCGGCGGGCGAGCTCGTCCCACCCGGCATCGCTGGTCGGCCGGGTCCCGGCCTCGTCCAACGCTGCGGCGAGGAAGGCCCCGGTGTCCTCGCTGACGCCGAGGAAGCGCGACCCACCGCCGAGCAGCCCCGCAGCCAGCGCCCCCTGGATCGCGTCGGGCGCGCTGAGGTAGGTCAGGCGCGCCGCGATGGCCGTCGGCGTGAAGCCGTGGTCGGCGAGCGCCACGAGCACGGCCTCGAACACCCGCGACTGCTGCGGGGTGGGCTCCTCGAGCGTGATCAACCGGTACGCGAGCTGGCCGAAGCTGACCTTGCCGATCAGCTCGGCGGACAGGTCCTGCCCGAGCAGCGAGATGTGCTCGAGATCGGAGACCCCGAGCGACGTGGGGTAGGTGCGGTCCTCGGTCATGCCGTCTCCTCCTGCGCGTCCAGCCACGCCCGGATCTCGTCGCCGTGCTCGCCGACACCCGGCGGGGGCAGGTCGTAGCGAGGTGGGGTCACCGAGAACCGGACCGGGTTGCGCAGGGTGGGCACGTCCCCGGCCAGCACCACCGGGTCGAGGCCGAGCCGCTCGGCCAACTCGACACCGCCGCGGACGTCGTTGATGGGCCCGCACGGGATGCCGACGGCGCTGAGCGTGTCGAACCACTCCTGCGCCGTGCGGGAGGCGAGCCGCTCGAGCAGGATCGGACGCAGTTCGGCGCGGTGCTCGTTGCGGGCCGCGACCGTGGCGAAACGCTCGTCGTCGAGGACGTCGGCGAGGTCCAGGGCCTTCGCCAGCGTGCGGAACTGGGTGTCGTTGCCGGCGATCACAATGAGCTGGCCGTCGGCGGTCGGCAGCGGCTCGTAGGGGAACAGCGACAGGTGAGCGTTGCCCATCCGGTGCGGCACCACCCCGCCGGCGACGTAGGCCGAGGTCTGGTTGACCAGCGTCGACATCGCCGTCGACAACAGGTTGGCCTCGACGTGCTGGCCCTCGCCGGTGAGGTTGCGGTGGTTGAGAGCCGCGAGGATGCCGACCGCGCAGTGCAGGCCCGTCATCACGTCGAACACGGCGACACCGGCGCGGTAGGGCGGTCCGTCCGCGTCACCGGTCAGGCTCATCAGCCCGGACACCGCCTGCACGAGTAGGTCGTAGCCCGGTAGCGACGCGCCTCCGTCCGGGCCGAAGCCGCTGATCGAGCAGTAGATCGTGTCCGGGCGCATCGCGCGGACGGCCTCGTAGTCGAGGCCGAACTTGGCCAGCCCGCCGGGCTTGAAGTTCTGGATCGTGACGTCGGCGCGCCGGGCGAGGCGGTGGGCGACGTCGAGGTCGTCGGCGTTTCGCAGATCGAGCACGATGGAGCGCTTGTTGCGGTTGACGGACAGGTAGTAGGTGCCGGTGTCGCCACGCTTCGGCGGCACCCAGTGCCGGGTGTCGTCGCCGGCCGCGGACTCGACCTTGATCACCTCGGCGCCCAGGTCGGCGAGCAGCATCGTGCAGTACGGGCCGGCCAGCACCCGGCTGAAGTCGGCCACGACCAGACCGGTCAGGGGGCCCTGCGGGGTCGGGGCGATCATGCGTTGAGCCTCCGGGCTGTTCGTTCTGCGGACGGTTGTCCGTCATGGTGTGGACGGGACTGCCAGAGGGCCCAGTCGGCGCTCACGTCGCCGGCGGTGCGCAGCAGATGCGGCAGGTGTTCGCCGAGCAGCGTGTCGACGCTGGTCTCGGCCGCGTGCACGGTGACGTTCATGGCGGCGCGGACGGTGCCGGTGCCGTCACGCACCGGGGCGGCGACGGAGCGGATGCCGGGAGCGAGCTCCTCGTCGGCCAGCGCCCACCCGCGGGCGCGCACCAGGCGCAGCTCGGCCTCGATGTCCTCGTGCGGGCGCGGCAGAAACGGCGGCAGCCCGGCGCGGCTGCGCTCGGCCAGCGTGTCGCGCAGCTGGTGCGGGTCCAGGGCGGCGAGCAGGACCTTGCCCTGCGAGGTCTGCAGGGCCGGGAAGCGGGTGCCGATGTCGACCCGCAAGGCGATGATCTTCGGGACGGCGACACGCGCGACGTAGACGATGTCGGAGCCGTCGAGCTGTGCCATCGAGGACGACTCGTGGGTGCGCTCGACCAGGGCGGTGAGGTGGGGACGGGCGATGTCCCACAGGCCGAGCGAGCTGATGTAGGCGATGCCCAACCGCATGACCTTGGGGGTGAGTTCGAAGGCGCCAGCGGTGCTGCGCACGTAGCCGAGCTCTTGCAGGGTCAGCAGCAACCGCCGGGCGGTGGGCCGGGCCAGCCCCGTCTCCGCCGCGACCTCGGCGAGGCTCAGCGCCCGCCGGTCGGACGTGAAGCAGGCGAGCACGTCGAGCCCGCGGGCGAGCGCCTCGACGAAGTCCGGCGAGCTGCCCCGACCGGCCATGACGCCTCCCGTTGCGGGCCCGCGCAGACCCTTGACACCAGCGTTGCGTGCAGAGCATCGTCGCACCAAGTCCGCGTGCCGGACAACTGTACGCACGCTGTCGGACGCGGACTGGTGTACGCAGAGGGGGAACGGCGAGCATGGCCGAACTGGTGGCGATCCTGGCCACGACGCACCACCCGTTCTTCTACAAGACGAGCCGGTTGCCGGCTGACGAGGCGCCGCCGTTCGCCGCCGACTGGGTGCGCAAGGTCGAGGCGTACCGCGAGACGCTCACACGGGCGAACCCGGACGTGCTGGTGATGGTCGGCTCCGACCACTTCCACCAGCTGTGGCTGGACAACATGCCGCAGTTCCTCATCGGCAAGGCGCCCTACTACGACGCGAACTACTACAACGAGGAACGCGAGTTCGGGCTGCCGCGCCTGCTGCTGAAGGGTCACGAGGAGCTCTCGTCCTACCTGCTGCGCGAGGGCATCGACCGCGACTTCGACCTCGCTTTCTCCAACGAGCTGCGGGTCGACCACTCGATCACCTGCCCGATCATCACGGTGCGCCCGCAGAACGACCTGCCGGTGGTGCCGATCTACACCAACATCTTCGCGCCGCCACTGCCGCGGCCGGAGCGCTTCGTCAAGCTCGGCCGGACCATTCGCGAGCTGATCGACGCGTGGCCGTCAGACCTGCGGGTGGCGGTGATCGGCACCGGCCACCTGTCGCTGGAACTCGGCGGCCCGCGCCAGTTCGGCCCGCACGGACCGGACCCGGAGTTCGACGCAAGGCGGTGGAGTGGATCGCCAACGGCGACATCGACGACTGCCTGGCCAACGTGACGCTGGACAGCCTGCACGCCCCGGGTAATGCCACCCACGGCTTCATGGACTTCATGCTGATGATGGGCGTCGCCGGCTACGCCAAGGCCGACTACGCCGACAATCTCGACCTGTTCCACACCATGGAGGCGTACTTCACCTGGTACCCGAACGGAGTGCCGGCATGAGGGTGATGACGTGAGCAAGTACGTGGTGAACAAGTTCCTGTTCACGGTCGACCGTGACTCCGAGCTGGTCGAGCGCTACCGCACCGACCCCGCCGGCACCGTCGCGTGGTGGGAGTCCGAGCAGGCCAATCGCATCCTGAACTGCCACGCCGGTGAGGCGTCGACGTGGCTGACGTTCACCGATGAGGAACGCAGCGCGCTCGCCAAGCACGACCACGTCGCACTGTTCCAGCTCGGCGCGCACCCGTTCCTGACGCTGACGCTGTGGATCGCCATGTTCGAACGCGACCACGACGTGCCGCTGGGCATGCAGCTCGACTACGCCGCCAAGCTCGCGCACGTGCAGCTGCCCTACCCGGACATCGCGACGTGAGCGTGGTCGAGCGTGTCTCGCAGGCCCTGCTCGGCTGGGTTTTCGTGCAGGCGGGCGCCGGCGTTCTGCGGACACCGGAACCCCCGACCGCAAAGGCCGCGCCGGTGCTCGGTGCGCTGCGTTCGGCCGCGCCGGTGCCGTTGCCCGACGACCTCGTCCTCGTCCGCGTGAACGCCGCCGTCCAGGTCGCCGCCGGCGCGGCGTTGTGCACCGGCCGGGTACCGCGGGTCGCGGCCTTGGCATTGCTGGGGTCCATCGTGCCGACGACTGCGGGCGGCCACCGGTTCTGGGAGATCGAAGCCGGACCCGAACGCAACACCCAGCGCAACCATCTGCTCAAGAACATCAGCATCGCGGGCGGTCTGCTGCACGTCGCGACCGCCCCGCACGCCGCCCGCCGCCGGAAGGACTGACGCATGAACGTCGACGAGATCACTCAGGTCACCGGCGGCCGTCCGGTCGTGTTCCGCGGGGGCACGGTGCTGACGATGGACGCTGCCGGCGTACTCGAGGGTGACGTGCTGGTCACCGGTGACATCATCGCGGCGGTCGGACCGCACCTCGATGTACCGGAAGGAACAGTCGAGATCGATGCTTCCGGTGGCATCGTCATGCCTGGCATGATCGACACCCACCGGCACATGTGGCAGACGGCGCTGCGCGGGCTCGGCGCCGACTGGACGCTCACCCAGTACTTCGTCTTCTACTACCTGTCCTGGGGCAAGATCTTCCGCCCGGAGGACATCGCGGCCGGCAACGCGCTGTCGGCGATCGAGGCCGTCGACGCCGGGGTCACGACCACTGTCGACTGGTCGCACGGCCTGCAGACCGTCGAGCACGGGGAGGCCGCCCTCGACGCGCTCCGCGGAGCTCCCGGCCGCTCCGTCCTCGCGTACGGCAACCTGCTCGGCGCGCCGTGGGAATGGACGAACTCGCCGGACTTCCGCGCCTTCGTCGAGCGCACGCACCCGGATGAGAAGGTCGGGTTCCAGCTGGCCTTCGACGTCACCGGTGACCCCGAGTTCCCGGAGCGCTCGGCGTTCGAGGCGGCCCGTGAGCTCGGGCTGCGCGTCACGACGCATGCCGGAGTCTGGGGCGCGACCAACGACGAGAGCATCCGGCTGATGTGGGAGGGCGGTTTCATGACGCCCGACGTCACCTATGTCCACGCGGCGACGCTGAGCGAGGACTCCTACCAGCGCATCGCCGCCAGCGGCGGCACGGCGTCGGTGTCCACGGAGAGCGAGCAGAGCGCCGGGCAGGGCTACCCGCCCACCTGGGAGTTGCGCAAGCACGGCATCCCGGTGTCGCTGTCGATGGACACCAGCGTGTGGTGGAGCGCCGACCTGTTCTCGGCGATGCGGGCGACGCTGTCGGCCGACCGCTCGCGCGAGCATCTGGAGGCCCACGCGCGGGGTGAGACGGTCGTGCACAACCGGTTGCGCGCCGAGGAGGTTGCGCACTGGGCGACCATCGGCGGCGCCCGCGCGCTCGGTCTGGACGACCGCCTCGGTTCACTGGCTCCGGGCAAGAAGGCCGACGTCGTGCTGATCAAGAACGACGCGTCGCCTGCGCTCTACCCGTTGCTGCACCCGTACGGGTCGCTGGTGTACCAGGTGGGACGCGGCGACGTGCACACCGTGCTCGTGAACGGCGCGGTGGTGAAGCACGAGCACCGGCTGGTCGGCGCCGACCTGGACGCGGCCAAGCGCGCTGTCGGCGACACCGTCGACTTCGCCCGCTCGACGATGGGGGAGCAGGCGTGGTCGGAGAGCATCACGCCCGAGCTGCCGGAGGCCGAACGCATCCCGAACCCGTACACCTACACCGCCTACGAGGGCAGCGACGACCGGCACACCGCCCGGACGGAGTGACCGACTAGCGCTGCCCCGGCCGCCGGACCCTGCCCCGGTTCCGCAGGCCGGTCACCACGATGGTGGCGGCCACGACGAGGCACAGCGCGCCGACGACGAAGCTCATCAGCTGGTCCAGGGTGAGCACCTGGTCGCTGCCCTTTCCGGCGTGCCACGTGGCGCGGGAATGGATGCCGGTCGCGAGCAGGATCGCGCCGAGCACCGCGAGGGCGACGGCCCAGGTCCAGCGGCGGAAGGTCACGTCCACAGACGTTACGAACCTCCGGCGGCCCGCGGGACACCGGCTCAGGCCGCTGTCATCGCGGCCCTCAGGGCAGGTCGTTCTCCCAGCTCGTGTCGGGCAGCTGCAGGTCGACGAACGCGGTCAGCGGCGCCAGCAGGCCACGCGCGACGTCGATGTCGGCGGTGAGGTCACGGTCCTGCCGCTCGTCGGCCAGGTCCCCGCACGCGTCCAGCACCTGTCCGAGCAGACCCGTCGGGCGTTCGGAACGCATGCGATTGGCCCGGACGGCGGTGACCGTCTCGGCGGCGACCAGCAACTCGTAGGCCTCGGCGCTGCGGAGCAGCTGTCGCGCTGCCAGCGAGGCGAAGCTGGCAGCGTCCTCCGCGCCCCGCGAGAGCGTCGTCGTCTGCGTGGCCGACGGGTCGGCGGCGGCACGCAGGTCGCCGAGGGCGGACGCCGCGACGTACTCGACCACCATGACACCGGACGCGCCGGGTGTGCCGTCACCGAGGAACGGCGTCAGCGACGTGTGCGCCGGCTCGCTGAGGTAGGTCAGGCGGTGCAGAGCCAGCTGCGCCGACTGCACGGCGGCGTTGCGCACGGTGTCGCTCGCGACGGCGAGATAGGACGCGTGGAAGCCGCCGTGGTGCGCAACCGCGCCGTCGGGCAGCACGACCGGGTTCTCGGACGGGGCGTTCACGTAGGCATCCGCGGTCGACCGCAACGCGGCCAGGGCGTCGAGCAGCACGCCGTGGCTCTGCGGCAGGGCGCGCAGCCCGTACGGGTCCTGGATGCGCAGCGCGCGGCTGGCCTCGGACCCGATGAGCGAGCGCATGGCGCGGCACGTGGCCCGGGCGCCGAGCATCGGCGTCACCCGTTCGACCGCGCGCGAGAACGCCTCGATGTTGCCGTCGAGAGCGAAGAAGCTCAGAGCTGCGACGGCGAGGGCGGCGCGGGCCGCGCGCGAGAACCGCGACAGCCCCAGCCCGGCGTCGGCCAGGGCGGCGGCGTTGCTGGACAGGAACGGCAACGCGTCGTCCGGGCCGAGCAGCAATCCGGGCGTGTGCGCCTGCATGGCGAGCGCGGTGGCCGCGAGGGCGGACAGGTCGGCGGTGCCGATGCCGGCGTGTTCGTGCACGGCGGGCAGGGCGTCGTCGTTGATCAACGCTGCGAGCCCGGTGACGACGTCGGACGAGACGCCGGAACCGCCCGCGCACAGCTGGTTGAGCCGGACGAGCAGCATCGCGCGCACCCGCTCGGCCGAGCGCACCGGGCCGGCACTCGTCGCGTGACTGCTCAACAGCGCCTGCGCCGCCTCGACACTCGGTTCGAGCACAACCGACCGGTTCGCGCCCACGCCCGTGCTGCGACCGTAGAGCGGGCGCTCGCCGCGCAGCCGCACCGCCCAGGCGTGCGACGCGGACACCCGCTGCAGCGCGTCCTCGGTCACCGTCACGCGCACCGGCCCGGCGGCGATAGTGGCCAGGTCGTCGACGGACAGCCGCTGCCCGTCGATCGTCATCGACATCCCCACGCGCGACAGTCTGGACCGCCGTGTCGGGCCGTCCGCGGCGGGGCGACAGGATGTCCGGGTGACCAGACGACTGATCTCGCCCCGCCGCTGGACCCCGCCCGCCGCGCCGCCCGACGCCGGGCGCACCGTGCGCACGTCCGAGCTCGCGATCACCCGCCGCCTGGCAACGGGTGGGCACGGCCCGGAGGACGTCCGGATCGACGCCGACGGCCTCGTCGTCACCGGGCTCGCGGACGGCAGCATCGTGCGCCTCGACCCGGCCGGCGGTCCGCGGACGTTCGTCGGGAACACCGGGGGACGCCCGCTGGGTGTGTTGCCCGAGCCCGACGGCGGCGTGCTGGTGTGCGACGACCGGCGCGGCCTGCTGCGGATGAGCCGCGACGGAATGGTGACCGTGCTCGCCGGCACCGTCGACGGAGAGCCGATCACCTTCGCCAGCAATGTCACACGAGGGGCGGACGGCACGATCTGGTTCACGACGTCGAGCGCCCGCTGGCACGTCGAGCACTTCGACGGCGACATCATCGAGCACTCGCGCACGGGCCGGCTGATCCGCGTCACGCCGGACGGTGAGGTGAGCACGCTGCTGTCCGGGCTCGCGTTCGGCAACGGCATCGTGCTCGCGCCGGACGAGTCGTACGTGCTCTACGCCGAGACAGCGGCCTACCGCGTCATGCGTTACTGGCTGAGTGGGCCGCGGGCCGGACGCAGTGAGCCGTTCGTCGACGACCTGCCCGGATTCCCCGACAACATGAGCCTGAGTGGCGACGGGTTGCTGTGGGTGGCGATCGCCGCGCCGCGCAACGGCTTGCTCGACCGGCTGCTGCCGCTGCCCGGAGTGCTGCGGCTGCTCGTCTGGAACTTGCCCTCGGTGCTGCGTCCCGCGCCGGAACGGGTGTCGTGGGTCATGGCCTACGACCTCGACGGCGTCCTCGTGCACGACCTGCGCTCGACGAGCGCGGACTACCACTTCGTGACCGCCGTGGTCGAGCATTCCGGCGAGCTCGTGCTCAGCAGCCTCGAGGAGGAGGACGTCGTCATCGTGACGCCGCCCCCGCGTCCGACCACCTGACCTACCTTCTGTCGACGGGGTGCAGGCGGCGGGTGACGGTCAGGTCGGAGGGTTGGCGATCTCGAGCAGGACGTCGCCGTGGCACGGCTCGTCCTCGGGGCACCAGCAGGCGAGATCACGGCCGCCGAGCTCGGCCCGGATCTCGTCAACGTCCGGGTACCCGGACAGCCGCCCGGCGATCAGCTCACGCCGGAACTCGGCCACCGCGTGGGCGCGCAACACCGGCGTAGGTTGCGGGTCGGCGTCGTCGCGGTACCGGTCGAACGCGAACGGGTTGCCCCACCGTGTCGGGCGGGCGACGACGACGACGCCGGGAGGCTTGCGCCAACCCTTGGTGCGGCGGAGCCGGATGCGGGTCGGTGACGCCATGCCGTCCATCGTGCCGCTGTTCCGAAGAGGTTCCGAAACGGACGTTTCGGACCTATGGTGTGGCTGTGCGTACTCGAGCCGCTCTTGCGCTGATCCTGTCCCTGCTGCTCGCGCTCACGGTCGCGTCGCCGTCCGCGGACGGCCGCCCGACCAGGGCGACCCAGCATCCCGTCGCGGCGGGCCGCGGGGGCGCCGTCGCCTCGACCGACCTCAACGCCAGCAAGGCGGGCATCGCGGTGCTCAAACGCGGCGGCAACGCCGTCGACGCGGCAGTCGCCATGGCCAGCACGCTCGGCGTGACGCAGCCGTTCGTGGCCGGCCCGGGTGGCGGTGGCTACATGGTCATCTACCTGGCCAGGCAGCACCGCGTCGTCACCATCGACGGTCGCGAGAAGTGCCCGGCCTCCTGCACCGTCACTCAGTTCATCGACCCCACGACCGGACAGCCGCTGCCCTTCGAGCAGGCGCGCCGGTCGGGATTGTCGGTCGGCGTGCCCGGACTGGTCGCCCAGTGGGCCGAGGCGGTGCGCGCGTACGGCACGAAGTCGTTCGGGTCCGACCTCCGCCCGGCCGCGGACGTCGCCCAGCACGGCTTCACCGTCAATGCCGACTTCCAGCAGCAGGAGCAGGCGTCGCTGCCGGACCTGCAGTCGTTCACCAGTAGCCGCAAGCTGTTCCTGACCCCCAGCGGGCAGCCGCTCCCGGTCGGCAGCACGCTGCGCAATCCCGATCTCGCGCGCACCTACCGCGAGCTGGCGAAGTACGGCCCGTCCTACCTCTACGGGGGCCCGCTCGGCGCCGACGTCGCCCGCACCGTGAACCACCCGCCGGTGTCGGGCACGAGCGAGTTCCCGATCCGGCCGGGACACATGACGGTGCAGGACCTCCGCAACTACACGGCGCCGCGCCGCAATCCCACGCACGTGAACTACCGCGGCCTGGACGTCTACGGCATGCCGCCGTCGTCGTCCGGTGGCCTCACCGTCGGCGAGGCGCTGAACATCCTGTCGCGCTTCCCGCTGTCGCGTGAGCCGCGGGCACAGGCGCTGTTCCAGTACCTCGAGGCGTCCCGGCTCTCGTTCGCCGACCGCAACCGCTACATCGGCGACACCGACTACGTCGACGTACCGCAGCACGGGCTGCTCGACCCGGCCTACGCGGCCACCCGCTCGTGCCTGATCAAGAACAAGGCGCTGACCTCGCCGGTCGCGCCCGGCAATCCGTACCAGCCCTACGGCGGCTGCGGATCGACGGCGCCGAAGGGCACCCCGGACAACGAGGGCACCAACACCAACCACCTCGTCGCCGCCGACAAGTGGGGCAACGTCGTCAGCTACACCAACACCATCGAGCAGCTGGCCGGTAGCGGCATGACCGTTCCCGGCCGCGGGTTCCTGCTCAACAACGAGATGACCGACTTCGACTTCGCACCGGCCACCCCGGGCACGTACGACCCGAACCTGCCGGCGGCCGGCAAGCGCCCGCGCTCCAGCATGTCGCCGACGATCGTGCTCAAGAACGGTCGCTTCGACTTCGCGGTCGGCTCGCCCGGCGGCGCGACGATCATCACCACGGTCCTGCAGATCCTGCTCAACCACATCGATTTCGGACTGTCCCTGCCGGCGGCCATCGCCGCTCCCCGCGCCAGCCAGCGCAACGCCGCCCAGACCGTGGCCGAGCACGCGTTCATCACCGACCCGGTGGAACAGCAGCTCGTGTCGCAGTACGGCGAGTCGTTCACCGAGCAGACGGGGACGGTGCTGCCGCTCGATGCCACCATCGGCGACGCGACGGGCATCCAGGCCCTCGGCCACGGGCGCTACCAGGCGGCGGCCGAGCCGGTGCGCTCCGGCGGCGGCAGCGCGCTCGTGGTGAAGGGCCACTGACGGCAGGATCCCGGCCGCGGTCGATGTCCGATCGGTGACACCTGCCGTGCCATGATCGTGCCGCGCCGCGGGGCGAAGACCCGGCGCACGCCGCACGAAGGGGGAATCGCCCGTGCCGGTCCCGGGGTGCACCGCCGAGCTGCAGCGCGTCCCGCTGTTCGAACGGGTGGACCCCGCCCTGCTGGCCGGCCTCGAGCACGCGGCGTTCGTGCGGCGCGTGTCGCGGGGGCAGGTCCTGTTCGTCGAGGGTGAGCCGACCGATCACCTCTACGTGCTGCGCAAGGGCGTGCTCAAGGTCCACCTGACCTCCGAGCAGGGCGCCGAGCTGCTGCTGTCGATCCTGTCGCCCGGCCACGCCCTCGGCGAGGTCAGCCTCGTCGACGACGGCCCGCGCTCGGCCGGGGTCACAGCCCTCACCGACGCCGAGCTGCTCGCCGTGCCGTCGGCCGCGGTGCGCGAGCTGCTGCACGACCACCACGAGGCGCTGTGGGCGGTCGCCATGAGTCTGGCCGCCGGCATGCGGCGCCTGACGCAGCAGACGGCGGACCTTGTCTTCCTCGACCTGCCACGCCGGCTGGCCAAGCTGCTGCTCGATTCGGCCGTCCCGGACTCCGACGCCGTACCGGTGGCGCACCTGCCGGTGACGCAGGGCGATCTTGCCGCGATGCTCGGCGTCACTCGGCAATCGCTCAACCGCGCGCTGTCCGGGCTGGTCAGCCGCGGGTGGGTGCAGCAGGCCGACAGCGCGCTGCGGCTGACCGACGTCCCCGCCCTGGCCCGGTTCGTGCGCACATGAGCGAGCCCGCTGATCTGCTGGCCGAACTGGCGCAGCTCGCGCGGGTGCTCGCGCCGGTGGTGAGCCCGGATGGCGATGCCGAGCTGCTGCGCTCACTGACCACCACCGCCCGCGGACTGTTCGGTGCCGGCGCCTGCTCGCTCGCGCTGCTCACCGAGGACGAGGACGAGCTTGTCTACGTCGCGGCGTCCGGTGCCGGCGCCGACACGGTGCTCGGCATGCGCATCGGCGCCACGCAGGGCATCGCCGGCTGGGTGATGCAGTCGGGCCAGCCGGTCTCGGTGTCGGACCTGCGGCGCGACGCCCGCTTCGCCCGCGACGTCGCCGAGGAGACCGGGTACGTGCCGCAGGCCATCCTGGCCGTGCCGGTCACCGGGCGCACCGGGCAGCTCGGTGTACTGACGCTGCTCGACCGCGACGCCACCCGCGGGGGCGCGCAGTTCGATCTGCGCACGGCGAGCCTGTTCGCTGATCAGGCCGCGTTGGCGATCGAGAGCTCGCGCGCGGCGAGCGACGTCGGGCGGATGCTGCTGGGTGGGCTCGCCGCGGCCGCGCAGGACGGGTCGTCGTTACGCGCTGCGTTGGCGAGCGCTGCCGACACTGCCGGGTCGCGCCGCCCGCTGCCGGGCGACCTCACCACGGTGGCCGCCCTGCTGGCCGAGCTCGCCGCCCGCTCACCGGCCGATGCCGCACTGGCCGCCCGCGTCCTGCGGGAGTTCCTGGCCGCGCTGGACACCCGGTGAGCGGCCCGCTGCTGCCCGCCTGGGCGGACGCGTTCGTGCCGGATGCGGTGCGCCCGGTGACCGCGGTCGCGGGTGTCGACCGTGCCTGGGCCTTCGACGGCGGCACCGGCGCCGGCGTGCGCGTGGCCGTGATCGACAGCGGCATCGACGCCACGCACCCGCGGGTGGGTCCGCCGCTGGGCGAGGGCGTCGCGCTGCGCTGGGACCGCGACCGGCAACAGGTCGCCGCCGAACCGGGTCCGCACGAGGACCTCTACGGCCACGGCACCGCGTGCGCGGACATCGTGCGGCGCGTCGCGCCGGAGGCGGAGCTGGTGAGCGTGCGGGTGCTGGGAGAGCGGCTGACGGGCAAGGGCCAGGTCTTCGCCGAGGGCCTGCGCTGGGCGATCGCCCACGGGGCGCGGGTCGTGAACCTGTCGCTGTCGACCGGCAAGCAGGACTTCTTCGGGGTCTTCCACGAGATCGCCGACGAGGCCTACTTCCACGGCGTCGTGCTGGTCTGCGCGATGAACAACGTCCCGGCCGAGACCTACCCCAGCCAGTACGCCAGCGTCGTGTCGGTGGCGGCGTGCAGCGGTGACGATCCGTTCCTGCTCTACGTCAACCCCGGCGGCCCGGCCGAGTTCGGTGCGCCGGGCATCGACGTCGACGTGGCGTGGCTGGGCGGTGGCTCGGTCGTGGCCACCGGCAACTCCTTTGCCGCGCCGCACGTCACCGGACTCGTGGCGCGCCTGCTGTCCAAGCACCCCGACCTCGCGCCGTACGAGGTGAAAGCGGTGCTGCGCTCGGTGGCGGCGAACGCCGTGCGGCGCTGACCGTCAGGCCGGCGACGGCCGAGGTCGGCGCCGCGGTGCCGGACGCGACGATGTTTCGGTGCGGGCGAGCCGGCGGCCGCTGAGCAGCAGGAGCGACGCGCTGGCCGGGCGCCCGCTGAGCGCGTCCAGGAAGTCGCGACCGGACAGGCGGTACAGCGCGGAGTCGGTGGCGACGGTGACCGTGGCCGTACGCGGACGCTCGTGCAGCACGCCGATCTCGCCGACGTAACCCGGTGCCTCGACCGGCGGCAGCTCGCCCGTGGCAGAGGAACGGACGGCCAGCGTGCCGCGCGCCAGCAACCACAGATCCTCGGCCGGCTCGCCCTCGCGCAGGAGTACGGCACCGGCAGTCCGCGGGTCCGCGACGGTCGCCGCGGCCAGGCGTTCGAGGGTCGGTCGGTCGGCCCCGTCGAACAGGTCGAGGGCCTGGAGCAGCTCGACGACCGGTTCGAGCTCTGCCGCCCGCTCGGCCGTACGGCGGTCGGTGGCTCGCAGCGGGGGCAGCAGGGCGAGCTCGATGAGCGGGATGCCCAGCCCGACGACGAGCAGGGCGGTACGCATGCCGGCCGTGGACACCAGCACGCCGCCGAGCAGGGTGAACACCACGATGGCGGCGTAGATGATCGTGTCGAGGATGCCGAAGATGCGGCCGAGGTAGGCGCCCGGCACGTCGCGCTGCAACACGGTGATGGTGAGGATGTCGACGACGATCATCCCGGCGCCGGACAGCAGGATGAGCACGAACGCCGGCACCGCGTGCGGGGCGGCGACGACGAGGGCGAACGGCAGCGATTCCAGCACCAGCGCCGACACGATCACGGTGGCGAGCCGCGGCCGCGCCGCGAGCCGCCCGGCCACCCCGGCGGCGAGCACCGATCCCAGGGCCGTCGCGATGAGCAGGTAGCTGTAGTCGTCGCGGCCCGTCCCCACGTACACCGACAGCGGCAGCGCGAACGCCGTGGTCAGGCCCGCGACCGCGCTGTCGATCGCCATGGCCACCACGAGCAGCAGCGCCGTGCGTTGCGCCCGCAGGGCCCGGACGCCGTCACGCAGCTCGGCCACGACCGACGAACCGTCGCGCCGTCGCCGTCGCCGCCGTCGGCACGGTCCGGCCGGGAGCGCAGTCGCAGGCGCAGCAGGACGGCCACCGGAACGAGATACGTCAGCGCGTTGAACGCGATGCCGAGCGCGGGGTGCCCGCCGACCAGGAAGAGTGTCGCGATGGCCGGCCCGACCACCACGGTGACGTTGTTGACGACCTCACGCAGCGAGTTGGCGCCGGCGAGCAGGGCCTCGGGCAGGACGTCGGGCAGCGCAGCCGCGAACGCCGGGTTGTACGCCGCCGCGGTGACGGCCTGCAACCCCGAGACGACGAGCAGGACGGCGAGCGGCGCCGTGAGACCGACGCCCACCGCGAGCACGCCCATGAGCGCGGCGCTGGCCAGGGCCGAGGTGACCATGACCCTGGCGCGGTCGTAGCGGTCGGCCAGCACCCCGGCGAACGGCCCGACGAACAGCGCCGGCACCCAGCGCGCGGCCAGGGCGATCGAGATCCAGGTGACGGAGCCGGTCCGCTCGAAGACGACCAAGGAGAAGACGGTCGCGAAGGCCCAGGTGCCGCTGCCGTCCAGGACGTCGGCGAGCAGCAGCGACCGTAGGACGCGGTGCGAGAGCACGTCGCGGAATCGCACGTGACCAGCGGGCACGGGTCGCCTTCCCCGAACGCGGCCGGGCCGTCGCTTCGATGGCCCGGCCGGTGGACGCGGGAGCTACGAGCGCGTGGTCTCGTCCGGGTTCAGCGCACCGCTGACCCGCAGGCTGTGGCCCTCGACGTCGTCGCCGTCGTCGTCGATGCCGGGAGCGCCTTCCATCCGGCGGTTGCCCGGGGCGCCTTCCATGCGACGGTTGCCGGGCTGGTCGTCCATGCGGCGGTTGCCGAGGGCCTCGTCCATGCGGTGGCTGTGGCCTTCGACGTCGTCGCTGTCGTCGTCGGCGACGCGGCGGTTGTCGGGCGCGCCCTCCATGCGACGGTTGCCGGGCTGGTCGTCCATCCGACGGCTGCCGAGAGCTTCGTCCATGCGGTGGCTGTGGCCTTCGACGTCGTCGTGGTCGGCTGCGTCGGGCGTGGTGTCGGACATCGGATGTCCCCTTTCGGTCTGTGTCGACCCAAGTGCCGACGCGCTGAGACTCTCGCACGCGGTCGCCAAGATCAGCAATGGACGCGACACAACCGGTGTCACCTGCGCGACAGGGGTCCGATCAGGGAAGCACCAGCCCGTCGGCGACGCGGTACAGCTCGGCCAGCGGCACCCGGCCGCTGAGCGCCACCGGCGCGCCGTACACCGCGTCGAGCACGGTCACGGTGCGGTAGCCGTGGTCGTCCTGGATCCGGGTGCGGTGACCCTGCACCGTCCGGCCGGCGGAACCGGTCGGGGCGCCTGCCAGGTTGGTGCCGATGTTGATCGGCATGTCCTGCGAGCTGGCGGTCCCGAGCTCGTAGGACGTCGCGACCGCAGGCCCGCCCACGTTCGGCAGCCCACCGTCCGCGGCCTCGACGTCGAAGGCGCGCACCCGCAACCCGGCCGGCACGTACCCGACGCCGAAGGTCGGGGCGATCTTCGTCGTGCCCGGGATGCGGATGCCGGCGGCGATCTGCCGCCCGATGCTCGTCCATCGGCCCGCGGCCGAGACCTTCGAACCGTTGACCGGTCCCACGTTGATGTACAGCAACGCGTGACCGGCGGGCTTGACGTACAGCTCGTACCCGCCCGGGCCGCCGCTGTGCACGCTCTCGATCCCCGGGTTGCCGCCGACGGTGATCGCGCGTCCGGCGCCGGACTTGAACATCGTGCCCTGCAGCCCGCCGGGCATCTGCTGGACGTCGACGAACACCGGGCCCGCGGCGGTCTTGATGTTGAGCATGTACTCGCCGTCGAACAGCGGACGGGAGTGGTCGGACATCCCGCCGACGTTGATCCGGCGTGCAATCCACTGCTTGCTGCCGGTGGGAAGCCACTGCAGGTCGAAGGGCATGCTCAGTGGCGCGATCCTCGTGGTCGGCGTGCTCGGCGGCGGGACGGCGCGGTGGGTAATCGACGCGGTGGCGGCGGGAGCGCTCGTCGGTGCCGGCGCGGCGTGCCGATCAGGGCCGCGCGTGGCGACGGTGATGGCGACGGCCGCGCCGGCGACGACGGTGACGCTCGCGGCGACGGCGAGCAGGCGCGCGGGCCGGGTCGTGTGTCCCGTTCGGGACGCCCGGTCGGCGGTGCGGCGACGCACCGCCGCGAGCACCTCGTGCTCGTCGGGGGCATGGTGCTCGTGAGCGTCGAACGTGTCACGCAGCAGCGTCTCGATGTCCATCACAGCTCCTCGGCGGTGGTCAGCAGGTCGGCGCCGAAGCCGGCGCGCAGCGTGGTCAACGCGCGATGCGCGTAGCCCCGCACGGTGACGGCCGAACAGCCGAGCACCTCGGCGATCTCGGCGTCGGTCAGCGATTCGTAGTAGCGCAGGACGAGCACCGCCCGCTGCCGGCGCGGCAGGCCGGCCAGCAACGTCCACATCTCGTCCCGGGCGGCATGGGCCCCGGCGTGGTCGTCCGGACCGGCGCGTTCGGGCAGGTCGCCCACCGGGACGATGCTGCGCACCGCCCACCGGCGCCGCCAGGACAGGTGGCGGTTGGTGACCATGCGCAGGACGTAGCGGTCGGGGTGCGTGGTGGCCTCGATCCGCGACCACCGGTCGTACGCCGTCACGAGCGTGTCCTGCACGACGTCGGCCGCGAGCTCGCGGTCGCCGGTGAGCATCACGGCGTAGCGCAGCAGCCGGGGCATCTGCGCCCGGGCGAACTCGTCGAAGCTGGTCACATCCTTGAGAACGCGCGCCGAGCCCCGGTGCGTTGTCCGCGGCGGGACATCACGCCGGTACCGGTCCCAGGTGGTCGCACAGGGCACGTGGGAAGGACGGCACGGCGGCGCTGATCGACGAGCACCCGGATCCTTTGCCGGTCGCGATCACCGTCCACCAGTGCGCGGGGTCGAAGCGGTAGAACCACCGGACGCGGTGCGCTGTGCATCCGGCCGGTCGGGACGCGCCGTCCAGCGGCTGGCAGCCGGTGACGACGGCGGTGACGTCGAGGACGAGGAACCGCTGGGTGCAGCCGCGCTCGACCCAGCTGCGTTCCGGCGGCAGCTCGCCGGTGTGCGCGGCCAGCCGGATGTAGGCCGGGTCGCAGTGGTTCGCCGGAGGCGCCGTGCACCCGAAGGGACCCGTGCATTCGCGGAACGCGGAGGCATCCGGGTTCGCCGTCCACGGCGTGCGGTCGACGACCAGCTGCCGGCCACGGAGTTCCGGCACCACCAGCACGGTCCGGGCCGATGCGGTGGTGGCGCACGACGTGTCGTTCGAGCCGTCGAACAGGACCTGGACATAGACGCTGCGCGCGTCCGAGTCGGTCACCCGGGCGCGCAGATCACGTGCGCACGTGACGCCGCCCGCCGGCACCTGCGCCGTCACGGACACGTGAGTCGCGTCGATGCGGGCCACCGCCGTGACCGCCATCGGTTCCAGCCCCGAGGTCCCGGCGGGCCGCGACCCACCGGATCGGGATGTGGTGCCCGAGCTGGTGGCGCAGCCGGTCAGGCACAGCGCGGCCGCGACGACGGCGAACACACAGCCCCGGACGGACGTCACCCGCGGACGGGCACGGGCCGGCACGTCAGGGCAGCGCGTTCGCGGCGACGAGGTCGCGGTAGAAGGCCGCCGAGCGCTTCGGTGTCCGTTCCTGGGTGGCGTAGTCGACGTGCACGATGCCGAAGCGCTTCGAGTTGCCGAACGCCCACTCGAAGTTGTCGACGAGGCTCCAGGCGAAGTACCCACGCAGGTCGACGCCCGCGGTGATCGCCTCGTGCACCGCCCCGATATGCGCGGTGAGGTAGGAGATGCGGTCGGCGTCGTCGATCTCGGTGCCGCCCTCGTCCGGCTCGGCGAAGGCGGCGCCGTTCTCGGTGACGAGCAGCGGCACGCCGGGGTAGTCGCGGTGCAGGCGCAGCAACAGCTCGGTGAAGCTGGCCGGTTCGATGCGCCAGCCCATGGCGGTGTACGGCCCCTCCTGCGGCATGGCCAAGGCCAGGTCGGTGCCGGGCCAGGGCGACGGCGCACCCGCCGACTGAGGATCGTTGACGAACCCGTCGGGGACGGCGGCGACGAGCTCCGGTGTGGCGGCCGCGACCAGCGCGGGGGAGTAGTAGTTGACGCCGAGCGCGTCGATGGGCGCCGCGATGGTGGCGAGGTCGCCGTCGCGCAGGAACGCGAAGTCGGTGACGTGGCGCAGGTCCTGCTGCACGTCGGCGGGGTAGCTGCCGCGCAGCAGCGGGTCGAGGAAGATCCGGTTGGCGATCCCGTCGACGTGCCGTGCCGCGTCGCGGTCGGCCTCGGAGTCGGACGCGGCGCGGACGTTGGCCGGGTTGATCGTGATCGACACGGCGGCGTTCGGCGCCGCCGCGCGGAGCACCGGCACCGCGACCCCGTGCGCGAGCAGCAGGTGGTGGGCCACGGCGTAGGCCTCGGCCGGGTTCCGGTGGCCGGGTGCGTGCACGCCGGAGGCGTGTCCGAGGAAGGCCGAGCACCACGGCTCGTTGAACGTGGTGAAGGTGGCCACCCGGTCGCCGAGGGCATCGGCGACGACGCCGGCGTACTCGGCGAAACGCGACGCCGTGTCCCGCTCGACCCAGCCGCCGGCGTCCTGCAGGTACTGCGGCAGGTCCCAGTGGTAGAGCGTCGCGAACGGCCGGATGCCGTGTTCGAGCAGCGCGTCGACGAGCCGGGAGTAGAAGTCGAGACCGGCCTGGTTCACGGTGCCGTCGGGCGTCGGCAGGACCCGCGACCACGACAGCGAGAAGCGGTACGCGCCCAGCCCGAGCGCGGCCATGAGCTCGACGTCCTCGCGCCAGCGGTGGTAGTGGTCGGTGGCGACGTCACCGGTGGTGCCGTCGACGATCGTTCCCGGCGTGTGGCTGAAGGTGTCCCAGATCGACGGGGTCCGGCCGTCCTCGGTCACCGCGCCCTCGATCTGGTACGACGCGGTGGCGGTGCCCCACAGGAAGCCGGCGGGGAACGCACGTCCTGCGTTCGGGGTGCTCATGCCCCCATCCAAGCATCGCGCACCGACCGCCCGCATGGTCGCGATCCCGCGTTTAGCGATGGTTAGGCGGAAACAGTCAATAGCACTGTTGGTTCGGAAGGTCTTGTGTGTCCGTTAGGTAGGCGGTTAGCTGAGCGACGGTCGGCGCGCCGGTCGTGACGCGCCCCGTAAAGATCGGATGTCCTTTGCGACCCTCCCCACGATCACTCGCCGTGTGCGCTACCGCGATCACGGCACTGACCGCCTCCACCCTGTTGGCTGTCCCGGCCTCTGCTGCACCGTCGACCACGGTGCACCCGGCGACCGGAGCCAAGACCAAGGTCATCGTCCTGCTGCGCAACCAGCACCAGAACGTCCCGGCCACCACCAAGCACCTCGGCGCACGCCGCACCGCCATCAAGGCCGACCAGAGCCCACTGCGGTCGGAGATCGGCAAGCTCGGTGGTTCCACCACCCGCGCCTACTCCGCCGTGAACGCCGTCGCCGCCACCGTGCCCTCGGGCGGCCTCGCCACCCTGCGGGCGAACCCGGCCGTCAGCGCGGTCGTCCCCGACCTGCCGCGGCACATGCTCGCGCCCAGCGCCGCCACCGGCTCGACCGGCACCAAGCGGGCCGCCGTCCCGTCGAGCGGTGCGCAGTACTGCCCGACCGACCCGTCCAAGCCGCAGCTCGAGCCCGAGGCGCTGCAGAACACGCACACCGCCTCCGACGACCCGTCGGCACTCACCGCGCGCTCGGCCGGCTACGACGGCACCGGCGTCAAGGTCGGCTTCATCGCCGACGGCACCGACATCGACCAGCCCGACCTCATCCGCGCCGACGGCAGCCACGTCGTCACCGACTACCAGGACTTCTCCGGTGACGGCACGAACTCCACGTCGAGCGGTGGCGAGGCCATGCTCGACGTCGGCAGCATCGCCGCCCAGGGCCGCACCAGCTACGACATCTCGCAGTTCGTCAACCCGGCGCACCCGCTGCCCGCGGGCTGCAACATCCGGGTCGAGGGCATGGCGCCCGGCGTCAGTGTCGTCGCGCTCAAGGTGTTCCCGAACGCGCTGCTCACGGCTCCCACCTCCGCCCTGATGCAGGCCGTCGACTACGCCGTCAATGTCGACCACGTCAACGTGCTCAACGAGTCCTTCGGCGCCAACCCCTACCCGGACACCGCCCAGGACCCGGTGAGCATCGCCAACCAGGACGCGGTCGACGCGGGCGTGACCGTTACGGCGAGCACCGGTGACAAC
The DNA here is from genome assembly GCA_963787985.1 of uncultured Actinomycetota bacterium. GTDB lineage: Bacteria > Actinomycetota > Actinomycetes > Mycobacteriales > Jatrophihabitantaceae > Jatrophihabitans. The sequence continues at coordinate 1,898,380 of CAWBEL010000004.1, forward strand.
GGCGCCGGCAACACGCTGGGCACCGGCTCCACCGACCCGAACGTGATCGCCGTCGGGGCCAGCACGTCCGAGCGGGTGTACGCCCAGACCGGCACGTACGGCTTCCCGCTGTCGAACGGCAAGTACACGAGCAACCAGGTGTCCGGCCTGTCGTCGAGCGGCATCTCGCAGACCAACCGCGTCATGGACCTGCTGGCGCCCGGTGACCTGAACTGGACGTTGTGCTCGGATCGGCAGCTCGACGGCCAGCCGCAGTACACGGCCTGCACGGACTACAACGGCCACCCGTCCAACCTTGCCGTCGAGGGCGGCACGAGCGAGTCCTCGCCGCTGACCGCCGGCGCTGCCGCGCTGGTGATCCAGGCCTACCGAACGGGTCACGGCGGTGCCTCCCCGACACCGGCGCAGGTCCGGAATCTCCTGGACTCCAGCGCCGACGACCTCGGCCTGCCGGCCGACGAGCAGGGTGCCGGTCTGCTGAACACCTACCGGGCCACGGCGCTGGCCAAGAACTACGGCGTGGCCGGCGCGCCCGGCACCGAGATGGCCACCAACCAGGTCCAGTTCGACAACGTCCGGACACCGGGTTACCACCCCACCAACACGGTGCGGCTGACCAACCACGGTGCCGGCGTGGAGCGCGTCACCGCCTCCGTCCGTTCGGTCTCGCACGTGAGCAGCCAGCAGACGCAGTCGGTGGCCTTCGACCCGACGACGGCACCGACGTTCCTGGACGTGCTGGGACGGGCTCGGCCCTACGTCGAGAAGACGTTCACCGTTCCGGCCGGTACCGACCGGATGGACCTGCTCGCGAGCGTGGCCGGTGACGGCACGAAGTACGTGCGCGCCAGCCTGCTCGATCCGTCGGGTGCTTTCGCGGCGTACACGCTGCCGCAGGGCACGGGCAACGTCGGGCACATCGACTTCCACCAGCCGGCCCCCGGCACGTGGACGGCGATCCTGTGGAGCAGCTCCCCGACGACGGACGCGTCGATCAGCGGCCCGATCTCGCTGCGGACGCGGTACTTCACCGCGACCTCGGCCGGCACCGTGACGCCGTCCACCGCCACCATCCCGGCGGGCGGGTCGCAGACCTTCAAGGTCACCACGACGACACCGTCGGCCGAGGCCTCGGCTGCGTCGCTCGTCTTCGCCCACCGGGGCGGCGAGCACACGACGGTGTCGATCGTGAACCGCGCCGAGCAGTCGGTGTCGGTCGGCCACCAGGCGAACTTCTCGGGCACGTTCGACCTGAGCAACGGTCGTGACTTCGGTCCGGGGGAGACGTTCACCTACCTGGTGAACGTGCCGTCGGGTGCCCGTGACCTGGAGGCCAACGTCGCCATCAGCGGCAAGCCGTACAACCAGATCGAGGCGCACCTGACCGACCCGACGGGTGAGCCCGTGGCGTTCGGCACGAACTTCGTGGCCGGCAGCGGCGGCGCGACGACCAGCTACAGCGGTCTGCAGCTCGCCCATGCCAAACCGCGGGCCGGGCTGTGGCAGATGACGTTGGAGTTCTACAACCAGTCCTCGGGTGCGGCCCTGCCGCAGTCGTTCCGCGGTTCGTTCGTCCTCAACGGCGTCAAGGCCACCGGCGGGACGCCGTCGGGCGTGACGCTCAGCAAGCGCGGCGGGAGCACCAGGTACCTGCACATCACCAACACCAGCCCGACACCGCAGACCTACTTCGTTGACGGCCGGTCGACTGCGCACGCCACCTACAACCTCGTCGCGAGCGACGTGAAGGGTGACGCGCCGAGCACCACCGACCCGTACAGCAGGACGGTCCAGGTGCCGCTGGTGAGTGACGACGTCATCCCGGCGTGGTTGGTGCCGACGCAGATCAGCACCCTGACGGTCGGTTCGTCGTCGGGTGACCCGATCGCGTTCGACCTCAGCCCGCTGGACAACCCCTCCACCCTGAACGCGCCGAACAACCCCGACATCGAGGCGGTGTCGTCCGGCCGCTCGGCCACGGCGACGCACACCAACGCCGAGGTCGGGTCGGCGCAGTGGATCGCCACGCCGTCGCCGCTCGGCACGGTTCCGGCGAACGGGTCGACGCCGACGTCGGCGACGTTCCACGCGACCGCCACCGGCCGCGCGTTCGACGGTGACGTCAGCTCCAGCACCGGTGACGTGCTGCTGGGAACGGTGAACGCCGCAGCCGCGGCCGCGCACCCGATCACCCTGCAGCCGGGCCAGTCGGCGACGGTCACGGTCCACTTCGCCCCGACGGGCGCGGTGGGAAGTTTCCACACCGGCACGTTGTTCGTGGACATCGCCCAGGCGGGTGCGCTGGGCACCACGACGCTGACCGAGGAGATCGCGTCGCTGCCCTACAGCTACACCGTGGGGCGGTAACGGCCTGATCCCAAGTCCGACGATGCCCGGCAGCGCGATGCTGCCGGGCATCGTCGCGTCGGTGCTGCAGTCGCCGTCGCTTGTCGCCGGCTCGCGCCGCTTGGCGCCGGCTCGCGCCGCTGGGCACTGCGTAGGTGGCGCTGCAGTGATCGTTTGACGCCTCGCCCGACGTGCCGAGCGGTGTAGTGCAGTGACAAGCGGTGCGGGGACAAGACGGAGGGCCCCGGAGCGTGTGCTCCGGGGCCCTCCGTTCGCCTTCGACGCTCAGCTCTCGAGCGACTCCTGCTCGTTCTCGAGCGCGTCGGCCTTCTTCTCGTGGGCCTGCGCCTTGGCGCGGTCCTCGCTCTCGGCCGTCTGCTCCTGGCCCTTGGTCTGCTGGGCGTCGCCCTCCGACTGCAAGGTCTCGTCGTCGGTGACGTCGCCGACCTTCTGCTTCACAGCACCCTTGATCTGCTCGCCGATGCCCATCAGCTGTTCACCGTCTCCTTCGTGTTCTGCGCCGACCGCTGCGCCTTGCCCGCGGCCTTCGCCTTCGCGTCGTGCGCGTCAGCCTCGACCTGGGCCTTGACGGCCTTCAGGCGCTCGGTGCCCTTGTCCTGCTGCACCTGGCCGGCGTGCGCGAGACGGTCCTGGCTGGTGACGGTCCCGACGATCTCCTTGCCGAGGCCGACGATCTTGTCGAGCAGGCCTGCGGCATTCTTCGGATCGATACGCGGGATCTGCATGTGTAGCTCCTTCCGGAACGACAGAAGTGAATGTGCTTCACAGTTACGGGTACCCGTGGCCGAAGATCATCACGACCGGATGTGAGCCGCATCCCTTCGCCATCGCTGCACCCGCAACTACCGGTCACAACAGGCGCGCGGCCAGTTCGAGATCGGCGACGAGGCCGTCGCGCACGGCACGCCGGTCGGCATCGGGGGCTCGCAGTACGGCCGACGGGTGAATGGTGGCCAGGGTGAACTCGACAGGGATGTCCGTGCCGGCGAAATCGCCCGTCTCCGGCGGCCAGTCCAGCACCTCGCCGCGGTGGGCGGTCAACCGGAACGAGGATCCGAACAGCGACGCCGCGGCGGTGGCGCCCAAGGCCACGAGGACGCGAGGCCGGATCGATGCCAGCTCGGCGATGAGCCACGGTCGGCACGCCGTCGACTGGCCGGCGGTCGGCTTCTCGTGGATGCGGCGCTTACTGCCGCGCGACTGCGTGAACCGGAAGTGCTTGACCGCGTTGGTCGTGTAGGTGGGTGTGTCGGTGAGCCCGGCCGCGGCCAGCGCCTCATCCAGCACGCGTCCCGCCGGACCGACGAAGGCCTTGCCCTCGACGTCCTCGACATCTCCCGGCTGCTCGCCGACCAGCACGAGGCGTGCGGTGCGCGGGCCGCGGCCGAACACGGTCTGGGTCGCGGCCTCGAACAGGTCGCAGCCGCGACAGGAACGGGCGGCGTCGGCCAGCTCGGCGAGCGAGCGGGTGTCGGGGACGAACTCGGCGGCGCCCGGGTGCCGTCCCCGGGGGCTCACCCGTCCGTGGGTTCGTGACCGGACCGGATGTCGTCGTCCCCGCTGAAGGTGTCGTTGCGGTTGTCGTCCGCGTCCGGGTCGGCGTCGGCGCGCTTGGGGGACCGTTCGGTCGGGCGTGCGTCGTCGGAACCGCCCATCGTGTCCGGCACGATCTGGGGTCCGGCCTTTTCGCTGTCGAGATCGCTCATACGCCTTGGCCTACCCGGATCGGGGGCCCGATGTGCTTGGCTGGCCAGATCAACTGCCTGCAGGAGGCGGTCCGGGCCGGGGGAGCGGGATGGACGGGCGCTCGTTCGGCGTGGAGGAGGAGTTCCTGCTGCTCCGACGCGACGGCACCGGGCTCGCCGAGGACGGCGAGCGCGTCGCCGCCCGCGCCTCGACCGGCGCCGACGACGCGCAGTACGAGCACGAACTCAAACAGGCGCAGGTCGAGCTGGGCTCGACGCCGACGACCCACCCCGACGACCTGCGGCGCGATCTCGCCACGCTGCGCCGCGACCTCGCCGCTGCGGCGCACGCCCGGAACGCCCGGCTGGTGGCATCGGGCACAAGCCCCCGGTTGGAGGCCGCGCACGTCACCGACGAGCAGCGCTACCGCGAGATGACCGATCGCTTCGGCCTGGTGGCGCGGCAACAGTTGACGTGCGGAATGCACATCCACGTCGCGGTCGCGTCGCCCGACGAGGGCGTACGGGTGGTCGATGCCCTGGCGCCGCACCTCGCCGTGCTCACCGCGCTGGCCGCGAACTCGCCGTACTACGGCGACCAGGACACCGGCTACGCCAGCTACCGCGCCGTGCTCTGGGGCACGTGGCCGACGGCGGGCCCGACCTACGGTTTCGGCGACCTCGACACCTACCACCGGCTCACCGAGGACCTCGTCGAACTCGGCGCGGCCCGCGACCAGAAGATGATCTACTTCGACGCCCGCCTGTCCACCACCTACCCGACGGTCGAGATCCGCGTCTGCGACGTCTGCCCGACGGTGGGGGACGCGGTGACGATCGCCGCCCTTGCCCGCGCGCTCGTCGAGCACGTGGCGGCCGCCGAACCCACGGCGCCGGTACGGCCGGAGCTGCTGCGCGCGGCCGCGTGGCGCGCGGCCCGCGACGGCATGGGCGGGCAGCTCGTCGACTTCGCCGGTCCACGCCCGCGACTGCGCCCGGCATGGGACCTCGTCGATGCGCTGGTCACCCGCGTCGGCGATGCGCTCGATGGCGCAGGGGACGCGAGTGTCGTCAACGACGGGCTGGCCGTCATTCGCGAGCGCGGCACCGGCGCCGAGCTGCAACGAGCCGCCTTCGCCCGCGCCGACTCCGTCGAGGACGTCGTCGACCGGATGACTCTGGCTGTCGACAAGACGGTCGACTAGGCGGTCTACGAAGGCGTCCGCGGCGTCGGCGGCGTCAGTCGACCGCGGCGACGAACATGCGTGACCCGGGCGGTGCGATCGCGGCGTAGTCGGCCGCCGTCGCCTTGCCCTCGTCCGAGGCGAACGCGGCGGCGAGCGCGTCGTTATCGGCGAAGTACAACTCGGCGATGCGGCTGTAGGTGACCTCGCCGCCGTCGCTGGCCGCGACGATCGGCATGCTGTCCCACCGCTGCAGGCCGGGGATCTTGTCCGCGAGCGGGGTGTGCACCTTCTCGTAGTGTTCGTCGAACGCGGCCCTGTCGTCGGGCTGCGTGTACAGGACCACCAGTTTCACCGTCATGGGGCCACGCTAGCCACGAGGTCCGGCCGGGACCAGCCTCACCGGTCGCACGGCGAGACTCCGCCGGATATCCGCCGGATACCGGTACCGGGCGTAACGGGCTACTGTGCGACATCGTGCCGAGCATCGCGCAGCGCGCCCTTATCGCGGCCCCCGAGAAGGCCCGCGAGAAGGTGCGCGACACAATCCGCCCGATGGTCCGCTGGGGTCTGGGACACGTCGTGCCCCGCACCGCGATGCGGATGGCGGCCCGGCGCGGTGATCTGCAGGGCCGGCTGGTGGGCGTCGGTCGCGACGGCGACCCGTTCCCGATCTTCGAACAACTCCGCGAGCACGGGCCGCTCTACCGCGGCCGGTTCGCCTTCGTGACGACGTCGTTGCCGGCCGTGCGGGAGGTGCTGACGAGCAACGACTTCCGCACCGGGTTCGACCCGTCCCAGGTCAGCGGCGTCGCCGGCCGCGCCTTCATGTGGGCCGCGCAGACCGACGCCCTCGGGCCGCTGGAACCGCCGTCGCTACTGGTCACCGAGCCGCCCGACCACACCCGCTACCGCAAGCTGGTCACCCGGGTGTTCAGCGTCCGCGCGGTGGAGAAGCTGCGGACGCGCACCGAGGAGATCGCGCTGGAGCTGCTCGACCAGCTCGAGGCCTCCGGCAACGACGAGGACGTCGACATAGTCTCGGCCTACTGCACCCTGCTCCCGGTCACGGTGATCGCCGAGATCCTCGGCGTCCCGATCAGCGAGCGCGAACGCATCCTCGGCTTCGGCGAAGCAGCCGCGCCCAGCCTCGACCTCGGCCTGACCTGGCGACAGTTCCGGCGAGTGGAGTCCGCCCTCGCCGACTTCGAGCGCTGGCTGCAGAACCACATCGAGCAGCTGCGCCGCGAGCCGGGCGACGACCTGCTCAGCCAGCTCGTCGCGGTCCGCGAGGACGGTCGCGGCCTGGACGACCGCGAGCTGAAGGCCACCGCGGGCCTTGTGCTCGCTGCCGGGTTCGAGACCACCGTCAACCTGCTGGGCAACGGCATCGCGCTGCTCGACCAGCACCGCGACCAGCTCGCGCTGCTGACCGAGAGCCCCTCGCTGTGGCCGAACGCGGTCGACGAAATCCTGCGCTACGACCCGCCGGTGCTGCTGACGGGGCGAACCGCCGGCCGCGACACCGAGGTCGCCGGCACGCCCGTGCCGCGAGGCAGCCTGGTGACAACCGTCCTCGCCGCCGCCAACCGGGACCCCGCCGTATTCAGCGATCCCACCCGCTTCGACGTCACGCGTACGAACGCCAAGGACCACGTCTCCTTCTCCGCCGGCCGGCACTTCTGCCTCGGCGCGGCCCTCGCCCGGATGGAGGGGGAGGTCGGGTTGCGGCTGCTGTTCGAACGGTTCCCGGACCTGCGGACACGGCCGGGCTCCCGCCGCCGCGAGACCCGGATCCTGCGCGGGTACTCCACGCTGCCGGTCCGGCTGGGCGAGCGGGCGCGCAACCTCGCCTGAGCCGGCGAGTTGGGAGTCGGGAAACCGCGGCGGCCCCGCCTGCTGCAGAATCCGACAATTGCGGTATTTTGTGACGGAGCGTCGGGACGCCAGATTGCCCCCCATCCGCGTCCCGACGCTCTTTCCCTGCCTCTCGTCGGACCTCCGGCCCTGGTGTTCATATTCGGCCAGGTGTACGAATAGCAGGTGACGTCCGAGCTGGGTTACCCGGACTACCGGGACACGTTCGGGCCGGTGGTCGACAGCCATCGCTGCGGCAGCACCCATCCCGACACCGGGCAGCGCTGCCAGCTCTTCGGCGGGCACGACGGTGCGCACGCCCACGCGTGGCTCGAGCCCATCGGGCGCCCGCCCGGGCGCGGGCGTCCCTACCCCTGGCACCCGCACGTCGAGCGGTGGACAGACGCCCGTGCCACCTGGAGCGAACGCCACCCCGGCCGGCTGCCGTGGTGCTGCATGTTCCGGGCCTGACGCTGCTCTAGCCTCGGCTCGTGACCGCCGAGACCGCACCGGCCGCGACACCGCCGCGGGCGCCGACCGACGCGGTACCCGACGTGCACGCGGTCGCCGACGACATCGAGGCGCTGGCCGAGTGGAACCACCGCATCCACGACGTCGAGTGCGTCAACCTGAACCCGGCGACGAACATCATGAACCCGCGGGCCGAGGCGTTGCTGTCGGCACGTCTGGGCAGTCGGGCTTCGCTCGGCTCGCCGGGCGACAAGTACGAGACCGGGCTCGAGGCGATCGAACGCATCGAGCTCGTTGCCGCCGAGCTCGCCTGCCGCGTGTTCGGCAGCCGCTTCGCCGAGGTCCGGGTGCCCTCCGGCGCCATCGCCAACCTCTACGCGTTCCTGGCCACCGCGGCGCCCGGCGCGACCATCATCGCGCCGCCCGCGGAGATCGGCGGCCACGTCACGCACCACGCCGCCGGCGCCGCGGGCCTCTTCGGCTTGACGACCGTCCACGCCCCGGTGCGGGCCGACGGCTACACCGTCGACGTCGACGCCTTGCGCGTGCTCGCCCGCGACGCGCGGCCGGCGCTGATCACCGTCGGCGGCAGCCTCAACCTCGCCCCGCACCCGGTCGCGGCGATCCGGGACGTCGCCGACGAGGTCGGCGCGCGGGTGCTGTTCGACGCCGCGCACCTGTCCGGGATGATCGCCGGCGGCGCGTGGCCGAACCCGCTGGCCGAGGGCGCGCACCTGATGACGATGAGCACCTACAAGAGCCTCGGCGGGCCGCCCGGCGGGCTGATCGTCACCGACGACACCGAACTCGCACAGCGTCTCGACGGCATCGCCTACCCCGGCCTGACGGCGAACTTCGACGCCGGCAAGACCGCCGCCCTCGCCATGACACTGCTCGACTGGGTGGCCGCCGGACCGGCCTACGCCCAGGCCATGACGGACACGGCGACGGCGCTCGCCGAGGCGCTGGTCCGGCTCGACGTCCCGGTGCACACCGTCGCCGGCCGCGCCACGGTCACGCACCAGTTCGCGGTGCGGGCGGCGCGCTACGGCGGCGGCCAGCACGCCGCCCGGCGGCTGCGCGCGGCGAATCTGCTCGCGTGCGGCATCGGCCTGCCGATCGACCAGGTACCCGGCGACACCAACGGGTTGCGCCTCGGCACGCCGGAGATCGCCCGGCTGGGCATGACCGCGGCCGACATGCCGGAGCTGGCGGCGTTCCTCGCGCGGGGCCTGACGGCGGACGCCGCGGCGGTGGGCCCGGAGGTCACGGCGTGGCGCGCGCGCTTCAGCGGCGTCCACTTCACCGTGGACACGCCCTGCTGATCAGCGTCACGGGGCCAGCGCGCGCCCGATCCGCTCGACCATCTCGGTCAGCACCGCGTGCGGCGTCGCGAGGTTGAACCGGAACGCCCCGGCCCCGCCCTCGCCGAAGGCCGGACCGTCGACCACGAGCACGCCGGACCGCTCGGTCACCAGCGTCCCGGGGGAGCCCGGCAGGTCGAGACCGCGGCAGTCGAGCCAGGCGAGGTACGTGCCCTCCGGCGGGCGGTAGCCGACCGTCGGCGCGTGCCGGGCGAGCAGGTCGGCAAGCAGGTGTCGGGACTCGTCGAGGTAAGTCACCGCTTCGTCCAACCACACCCGCCCGTCCCGGAAGGCGGCGATCGACGCGACGACACCGGCGATGCTCGCCCCGTTGCCGGGGAACGGTCCGAACCCCGCCCAGACCGCGCGGTCGGCGTCGTTGGACAGGATGACCTCGGCGCACTTGAGACCGGGCAGGTTCCACGCCTTCGAGGCGGACACCGCGGTGATCGCGTGCCCGGCGGCGGTGTCGGACGTCGCGGCGTACGGCACGTGGCGGTGCCCGGGGTAGACGAGCGGCGCGTGGATCTCGTCGGCGAACACCCGCCCGCCGTGCCGATCGACGACCTCGGTCACGGCGCGTAATTCCTCGACAGTGAACACGCGCCCCAGCGGGTTGTACGGGTTGCACAGGATGAGCAGGTCGCCGCCGGCGCGGAACGCATCATCCAGGGCGTCGAGATGGAACGTGAAGTACCCGGCGTCTTCACGCATCGGCACCTGCAGCACCTCGCGGCCGAGGTAGGGCGGCACGGCCAGGAACGGCATGTACGCCGGAGTGGGCAGGATGACCGGCGAACCGGGCCGCGAGAAGCGGGTGATGGCCAGCTCGAGGGCGGCCAGCACGTCGCCGACATGGTGCACGTCGGCCGGGTCGACGGCCCAGCCGAACCGGTCGGTGACGAAGCCCGCGCAGGTGGTGGCCAGCTCGTCGGCCAGGTGTTGGGGCAGGTAACCGAACTGCGCGCGGTCGGACAGGTCGCGGAGTGAGTCGAGTACCGCCGGAGCGGCGCCGAAGTCCATCTCGGCGACGGCGGCGCCGTACCCGTCGGGTCCCGGAGCGGTCCACTTGAAGCTGCCGCGCACCCGCAGGTCGGCGACGGTCGTGCGGTCGATGATCTCGCGCAGGGTCACCCGCCCATCCTCCGGTACGGCGCCGGAACGCCGGGGTACTGCGCTGATCGACGTAAGAGGAATACCGTCGACGTCATCCCACGCACGGGACGGAGGAGTCGACGATGACCATCCACCATTGCCCGAAGTGCGACCTGGCATTCACGCTGAAGGCTGAGGTCGAGGACCACTGCTGGCACGATCACCCGGAATTCCGGCACGACTATCCCGCGACGAAGCACGCCGTGAGTGAAGCGGACGGGACGAGAGCGACGGCCGCCCCCGCCGGCGCGGTCAAGCGCGGGCGCCACTGACGGATCGGGTCAGCTCGCCGCGAGGACCGCGGCCAGCTCGGCCTTGCCGGCGACGCCGAGCTTGCGGTACGCGGCGGCGAGGTGGGTCTCGATGGTCTTGGGCGAGACGTACAGGGTGTGCGCGAGCTGCCGGTTCGTCAGCCCCTGCGCGGCGAGGGAGGCCACCCGCAGCTCGGTGGGTGTCAGGGCCGCGACGCCCTGAAGCGCCGGCCGGCGTGGCCGCGCCCCGGCGGCGAGCAGTTCGTGCCGTGCCCGCTCGGCCATCGGCTGCGCGTCGAGCCGGGTCGCGGTGTCGAGCGCCTGCCGCATCGGCTCGCGCGCCTGCTCCCGCCGGCCTGCCAGCCGGAGCGCCCGGCCCAGGCCGATCCGCGCCTCGGCGGCGTCGAGCACCAGCGGCGAGTCCGCCAACAACCCGACGGCGGCCGTCGCCGTGGCGACGGCGGCCTCGCCCCGCTGCGTGGTGGCGAGCGCGCTCAGGGCCCGGCCGCGGACGCCGGGTACCTCGGTCAGCTCGGCCAGGACGCAGTCCGCACGGGCCAACGCTCCGGCCTCGTCGCGCCGGCCGAGCTGGACGAGCGCGGTCGCCGCCGTGGACCGCCAGGGGAAGTAACCGGGGTTGCGGCGCCCCAGCGACTCGCACACGGCGCCGTAGTGCAGCACGTCGCGCACACCGCCGGCGATGTCGCCCTCGGCCAGACGCAGGCGGCCGCGGGCCAGCCACACGAGATCGTGCAGACCGCCGTCCGGGACAGCGTCGTCGAAACCGTGGGCGTGCAACACCGTCCGCGCCTGGTCCACCGCACCGCGGTCGAGCAGGACGAACATCAGCATGCTCGCTGCCTGCGGCGCGAAGACCTGGTCGCGGGCGATGACGTCGGACGCGAGACGTGCGTCCTCCTCCGCGAGCTGCAGGTGCCCGAGACGGCGGCGGAGCTCGGTCCGCAGGACCATGAGCGTGGCTGCGCGCAGCAGCTGCCCGACCGCCCGGCGGGACGCGATCGCCGCGTCCAGCGAGGCCAGCGCCTCCTCGTACTGTCCGGCACCGACGAGGGCCCAGACCGCCATCTCGAAGCTGACGGCGTAGGTGTCGTCGGCCACCAGGGTGCCCGTCGACAGGGCGGCGCGGGCCGTGGCCGCGACCACCTCGGCGGATGCCGGCCGGCCCATCTGTACCCACGCCTGCACCGCGAGCATGCTGCGGTCGCGCGCCGTGGCGCCGTGCGGGTCCGGGCGCCACGCCGCCACGCGGGGCAGCTGGGCGGGCGCGGTGTCCAGCTGGGTGTACAGCGCCTGCGCGCCGAACAGCTCGACATCGTGGACGGAGTCCGGGTGCGCGCGCAGCTCGGTCACCAGCCGGTCGACGAGGGTCCAGCACTCGTCGTAGCGGTTCTCGGTCATCAGGGCCGACGCGAGGGCCTGCCCGATCGCCGCCCGCAGGCGCGGTTCGATGGCCAGCGCCAGCGCCTCGGTCAACGGCTCGACGGCACCCCCGCCGACGGTCTGGTAGCGGGCGGCGCCGAGCCGCAGCAGCAGGTGTGCGCGGTCGGTGCCTTCCACCGCTTCCTGGAGGGCCCGGTCGAGGTAGGCCGCGGCCGTCTCGGGCGTGCTGGCCGCGAGCCCGCCGGTGGCCGCCGAGACGAGGTGATCGAAGACCCACGGATCGGAACCGGGGGCCGTCAGCAACAGGTGGCCGGCGACGGCGTCCGGCGATGATCCCGTCCGCGCCAGCCGGCGCGCTGCGATGCCGTGCAGCCTCGACCGCTGGGCGGTCGGGATGTCCTGGTACACCGCGGAACGGACGATGCTGTGCGTGAAGCGCAGCGGGTCGTCCGGCGCCAGGACGTGGGCGCTCCGCAGCTCGTCGAGCGCGCTCGTAGTGGCATCGACGGACGTGCCGGCGACGTGGGCGACGGCGTCGGCCTGAGCGGACTCGTCGAGCACGGCGAGCGCCCGTGCCACCGGGGTCGCCTCGGGTGCCAGCGCGCCCATGCGCAGCAGGACGCTGCGCCGGACGTTCTGCAGGTCGAGGGTGCGGATCCGCGCCGCGTTCGCCGCGACCGGCTCGATGTCGAAAGCCTCGACGGCGTCGATGACGGCCGTGACGAGGAACGGGTTACCGCCGCTGGCGTCGTGGCACGCGGCGCAGAAGGCATCGTCGGCGCTGACCAGCCGGTGCAGCAGGAACCGCCCGACGCCGGCCACGCTGATGGGCGGCAGGTCGATCGCCACGGTCTCGACGGCCAGCCGTTCGAGCAGGTCCCGGTGCGGACCGTCGGCCGGGCGCGTCGCCACCACTACAGCGACGGGATGCTCGGCCACGCGGCGCGCCAGGTAGACGAGTGAACGCAGTGAGGTGAGGTCGGCCCAGTGCGCGTCATCGACGACCAGGACCAGCGGTCCGCATTCGGCCAGGTTGACCACCAGCCAGTAGACGGCGTGTTCGAGCGCCGCCGTATCACCCGGCGCGGTGCCGATCTCGTCCTCGACGAGGGCGCTCGCCGGTCGGGCCGGACCGGACAGCAGCGCGTCCCTGAGCTCGTCGTCCGCCGTGCGCAGGGTGGTTTCGAACAGCTGACGCACCACTCCGTAGGGAAAGTCACGCTCCAGTTCGCCGCCGCGGGCACGAAGGATCCGGACGCCTTCGAGGTGTGCCGTCAGCTCGTCCAGCAGGGCACTCTTGCCGATTCCGGGCGGACCGGTCACCAGCGTCGCCGAGCCGGTGCCGGAGGCGGCGCGGGTGACCGCAGCGCGCAGCGCGGCGAGTTCGACGTCGCGTTCGACCAGGACCAACCGAGTTCTCCCTCGAGGACGGACCGGCGCATCCTATGGCCCAAATTCTCGGGGTGTCCTCCCGGAGGCGGACACGCCTCCGACACCCCTAGCGTTCGGCGCACCATTACCGCGCAGAAAGACCTCCATGCACATCGCACTCACACGCCTCGGCACCGGTCTCGGTGTCCTCACCCTCGCAGCGACGCTGGCGGCCTGCTCGAGTTCGGGCAAGGCCAAGTCCTCGTCCACCACGGCATCGACCGGGTCCACGTCGTCCGCGGCTGCCGCGAGCCAGCCGGCTTCGGCATCGGCGTCGACATCGGCACCGGGATCGTCGGCCGCGTCCGGCGGCAACCTCGCATCGGTGCTGATCTCGGCCTCCGACATCCCGATCCCGGGGTTCACCGAGGGCACCCCTCAGGCGACGCCGCAGGGCAAGGGCGCCACCGTCGCGTTCACCGCGGCGGCCACGAAGCGGACGATCGGGGACACCGTCGTCGTGCTCAACTCGACGGCCCAGGCCACCGCGGCGGCCACGGCGTCGCTGTCGGCGGCGAAGGGTCAGATCACCGGGGCGCAGGTGTCGGCGGCCCCGATCGGCGACGGCGGCACTGCGATCCGCGGAACGGCGTCCGGCCAGGAGGCCGCCGTGCTGGTGTGGCGGGAAGGACGGTCGGTGATCGTGCTCGAGTTCGCGAGCGCGGCCGGCGATCCGGTGCCGACGTCGGTGATCCAGACCGTCGCGACGAAGCAGGACGCGAAGGTCAAGACCGGCATCCCGGGCTGACCGGACCCAACAGGGCGGGTGGGGTCAGGAGTCGCCCTCGCTGAGCACGCTCTCGCGAAGCTTGGCGATCGCGAAACCCCACGCCTGGTCCAGCTTGACCTTGCCCGGCACCGAAACCTCGTCGGGGTTGGTGACGACGTCGAGCAGCACGGGACCGGGGTGCGCGAACGCCTCGACGACGGCACCGCTGAGCGCGTCCGGATCCTCGACGCGCACGGCGTGCATCCCCATCGCCCGGGCCACGGCGGCGAAGTCGGGGTTGTGCAGCACGGTGCCGAACTCCGGCAGTCCGCCCTGCTCCTGCTCGAGCTTCACCATCCCGAGCCTGCCGTTGTCGAAGACGACGAGCTTGACCGGCAGGTCGTAGGCGACCGCGGTCAGCAGGTCGCCGAGCAACATCGACAGGCCGCCGTCGCCGCAGAATGCCACCACGCTGCGCGAGCGGTCGAGCGCGGCGGCGCCCAGGGCCTGCGGCATCGCGTTGGCCATCGAGCCGAGGTTGAACGAGCCGAGCAGTTGACGTCGCCCGCGCATCGTCACGAACCGCGACAGCCACACCGTCGCCATGCCGGTGTCGGTGGTGAACACGGCATCGTCCGGCGCGTGCTGGTCGACGATCTGCGCCACCGCTTCGGGGCGGATGCGCTGCTCGGTGTTGTCGAAGCGTTCGCGGATGCGTCCGACCAGGGTCTTGTCGTAGTCGGGATCGGTGAGGTGAGACTGCCGTTCGCGCCAGCTGGCGTACGCGTCGCGGCAGCCGGACAGGTGGCCGTCGTCCTGCTTGCGCGTCAGCAGCGGCAGCAGGGCGGCCAGCGTGGGCCCGGCGTGCCCGACGAGGCCGAGATCGACGTGGGTACGCCGGCCGATGTGTTCGGGGCGGGCGTCGAGCTGGATCACCGTCTTGCCGGTCGGCAGCCAGTCGCGGTACGGGAAGTCGGTGCCGACCATGAACAGCACGTCGCCGCCGTCGAAGGCCTTCGTGGCGGTGGGGTTGCCGATCAGGCCGCTCTGCCCGACCTCGTAGGGGTTGTCCTGCTCGAGTCCCTCCTTGGCCTTGAGGCTGAGCACCATCGGTGCCTGCAGCGCCTCGGCCGCCGCCAGCACCTGCTCGCGGGCCTCTCGTGCTCCGATGCCGACGAGCATCGTCACCGTGTCGGCGCCGTTGAGCGCGGCCGCGGCCTGCTGGAGGGTGGCGTGGTCGGGCACGGTCGGCGGGTGCGCCACCGCGACGTGCGGCGCGGCGGAGTTCTTGGGCAGGTCGAGGCCGCCGACATCGCCCGGCAGGGTCAGCACGGCGACGCCGGGAGCGTTCAGCGCCGCTGCGAGCCCCTGCTCGACGAGCGTCACCGCCTGCTCCGGCGAGGTGATGGTGCGGGTGAACGCGGCGACGTCGGCGAAGAGCTTGTCGTTGTCGACCTCCTGGAAGAACTCGGTGCCCATCTCGGCCAGCGGCACCTGCCCGCAGATCGCCAGCACCGGCGCGTGCGACTTCTTGGCGTCGTACAGCCCGTTCAGCAGGTGGACCGACCCGGGGCCGACGGTGCCCATGCAGACGCCGAGGGTGCCGGACAGCTGCGCCTGAGCGCCGGCCGCGAACGCGCCCGCCTCCTCGTGCCGGACACCGATCCACTCCAGCCGCTCCTCGGCGCGGATGGCGTCGGTGACGGGGTTGAGGGCGTCTCCGACGACGCCCCACACGGTGCGCACGCCCTGGTCGGCGATGGCCTTGACGATCATCTCGGCGACGGTGGTCATTCGACACGTCCTCGTACGGCAGTCAACAGCAGGAGAGTGGCCGGCACCACGATGCTACACACCTGCGCGGTACCCCGGGCCGGGCGCGAGGAATCGGGCGGGCGAGATCGCGCGAGCCGGACGTTCAGCCAGGGTTCAGCTGGGGAACGCCTGGTCGCGTTTACCCGATGCTCACGAACGGGAACTTTCATCAGAACGCGCCGCGGGCCGCCGGGGTTCACGGCCGTGATCGAAAGGGAAGCCCATGCGAATCGGTGGAGCGCTCGTCGTCATCGCGCTCGGCGCGATCTTGAAATTTGCCGTTACCACGTCGACCAAGGGCGTCAACCTCGCCACGATCGGGGTCATCCTGATGATCGTTGGTGCGGTCTGGCTGATCGCCGAGATCATCTACGCGACGACCCGTCGCCGCACGGACGTCGTGCACCGCACGCCCGTGGGCACCTCGCACACCACCTACGTGGACAACGAGCCGCCCGTTTACTGATCGGTCACGCACCCACCACCGACCTGTCCCGGTCACATCACCGCTCGCGCGTGATGTGGCCGGGACAAGTCGCGTTCGGAGCCGGTTTCAGCGGCCGGTGAACCGCGGGCGCCGACGTTCGCGGAACGCGGCGACGCCTTCCGCGACGTCGGTGCTGTCGAACAGCTCGACCTGACCGTCGCGCTCGATCCGCTGCGCCTGCTCGAGCAGGGCCAGGGTGCTCGCGGCGAGGGCGGCCTTGGTGGCGGCGTAGGCGCGCGTCGGTCCGCCGGCCAGGGTCGCGACGAGGGCTTCGAGCTCGCCGTCGTAGGCGTCGTCGTCGACGACGTGTGAGACCAGGCCCCACTCGAAGGCCTGTGCCGCCGGGACCCGCTCGGCGAGCAGGGCCATGCGCGCGACGCGGGTCCGTCCGATCGCCGCCGGCAGGATCGCGGTCGCGCCGCCGTCGGGCATCAAACCGATATTGGCGAAGGCGAGCAGGACGTAACTGCTCTCCCGCGCCATCACCAGATCGCAGGACAGGGCGATGGTCGCGCCGACGCCAGCCGCCAGGCCGTTGACGCCGGCCACCACCGGTTTCGGGCAGGCCACGATCGCCGCGACGAGCGCGTTCGCCTCGTCGAGGACGCCCGTCCTGTCTCTTTGGTCCTCGGAACCGCCAAGGTCGGCGCCCGAGCTGAAGGCCCGGCCCTGCGCCGTGATGAGCACGGCCCGGACGGTGTCGTCGCGGCCGGCCTCCTCCACGGCGGCGGTGGCGGCGGCGAGCATCGGAGCGGTCAGGGCGTTGAGCACCTCGGGGCGGGTGAAGGTCACCCGCAGCACGCCGTCGCGTGTCCGGAGGTCCAGCTCGCGCTGCCCGGTGGTGGTCATGGCGTCCGACCCGTCACTCAGCGGCCCTTCCAGACGGGTGGGCGCTTCTCGGCGAAGGCGGTGGCGCCCTCGCGCGCGTCCTCCGACGCCATGACCGGCGCGATGACCGGGGCCTGGGCGACGAAGCCTTCGGCCAGGGTCAGGTCCAGCGCGCCGGCGACGATCTGCTTGGACGCCGCCACCGCGAGCGGCCCGTTCGGCGTGATGCGGGCCGCGAGCGCCATCGCCTCGTCCAGCGCAACCCCGGGCTCGCTGAGTCGGTTGACCAGCCCGTAGCGGTGGGCGTCGGCGGCGCTGATGGGGTCGCCGGTGAGGGCGAGTTCCATCGCGATCGCCGGGGGGATTCGGCGCGGCAGTCGCAGCAGGCCGCCGGCCGCGGCGACGAGGCTGCGCTTGACCTCGGGGATCCCGAAGCGCGCGTCGGTCGAGGCGACGATGAGGTCGCAGGCGAGCGCGATCTCGCAGCCGCCGGCGAGCGCCCAGCCCTCGACGGCGGCGATGAGCGGCTTGGCCGACGCTCGCTGGCACATCCCCGCGAATCCGCGCCCGTCGACGACCGGGTCCTCGCCGGTGAGGAACGCCTTGAGGTCCATCCCGGCGCTGAACGTGCCGCCGGCGCCGGTGATGATGCCGAGGGTCAGGTCGGCGCGCGCGTCGAGCTCGTCCAGCGCGGCGGCGATGCCGGTCGCGACGGCCCGGTTGACGGCATTGCGGGCCTCGGGGCGGTTGATCGTGATGACCGAGACCCCGTCGACGTGCTCGACGAGGACTGCGTCACCGGTCACCGCGGGGCCATGCGGATCGCGCCGTCGAGGCGGATCGTCTCGCCGTTCAGCATCGGGTTCGCGACGATCGCGCTGACGAGCTGGCCGTACTCGGACGGGTCGCCGAGGCGGGAGGGGTGCGGCACCTGCTTGCCCAACGAGGCCTGCACGTCCTCGGGCAGGCTGCCCAGCAGCGGCGTCTTGAACAGCCCGGGCGCGATGGTGACGACGCGGATCTTCGACTGGGCGAGATCGCGCGCGATCGGCAGCGTCATGCCGACGATGCCGCCCTTGGACGCCGAGTACGCGGCCTGGCCGATCTGGCCCTCGAAGGCCGCGACCGAGGCAGTGTTGACGATGACGCCGCGCTCCTCGCCGACCTCGGGCAGCGCCTGCATGCGCGCGGCGGCCAGCCGGATGACGTTGAACGTGCCGATGAGGTTGACGCTGATGACCTTGGTGAAGGCGTCGAGCGGGAACGGGCCCTCCTTGCCAACGGTCTTGGCCGCGGTGCCGATGCCGGCGCAGTTGACGGCGACGCGCAGCTCGCCCAGCTCGGCGGCGACGTCCAGCGCTGCGCTCACGTCGTCCTCGGAGGTCACGTCGCCGGGGCTGAACCGCGCGCGGTCGCCGAGTTCCTTCGCGACGTCCTCGCCCGCCGACGAGGGCAGGTCGATCAGCACGACCGCGGCGCCCTCGGAGGTGAGCCGGCGCGCGGTGGCCAGGCCGAGGCCCGAGGCCCCACCGGTGATGACTGCGACCGTTCCGTCCAGCTGCACGTGCGCTTCCCTTCGTCGTGACCGTCCTCATGAGGCCGCTGTGCCCCTAGGTCTACCAGGCAGGTCGGGGCGACGTTTCGGGTTGTGAGCGCTTCGGGAAGGCTGGTCGGCACGGCCGGCGGGTGCCCGGGCTCTGGAGGCGGGCGTGGAACGGATCGGCGGGCTCGAGCGGATGCTGCTCGGCATCGAGTCACGGTCGACGACGATGGACACCGTCGGCATCCTGCTGCTCGACCCTCCCTCGCTACCGCAGGAGCACGACTTCGACCGGTTCAAGGCGGTGCTCGCGCAGCGCGTACCGCAGCTGCCGCAGCTGCTCCGCCGGCCGTTCGGCTCGTCGTTCGGTGCCGGGCCGCTGCACTGGATCACGGACCGCCGCTTCACCGTCGAGGACCACCTCGAACAGCGCCGGCTGGGCGAGCCGGCCGACCTCGAGGCTCTCGCCGATCTCGTCGTCGAGCTGACCGCGACGCCGTTGCCGCGCCAGCGCCCGCTCTGGCGCGTCTGGTACGTCGAGGGGCTGCCGGAGGATCGGGTCGCGGTGTTGTTCCGGGTGCACTGGGCCATGCTCGACGCGACCGGCGGCCTGCAGCTGCTGGCGGCGCTGTGCGACGGTGCGCCGTACGCCGCCGAGGGCGACGACGACCCGGAGGCCAACCCGCCCGCGGTGGTCGGCGAGCGGCCACCGCTCGGGTACGACATGTTGGCGCACGCGCTGCGCTCCCAGGCCCGGTTGCCGTTCGAGTTCGCGAACCAGGTGGTACACGCGGCGCGACCAGTGGCGTCGGCCGTCGTCCGCAAGGGCCCGGCGCAGGTCACGGGTGTGCTGACGTCGGCCTGGCAGGCGGGCCCCGGCCGGCACGTCGACGGGGTGCCCGGGATCGGCGGCACGGTCGGGGCGTTGCTCGGGCACCGTCCGCCCAAGACGTTGCTCGACCGCCGGCCTACGACGCACCACCGGTCGCTGGCGGTCGGGTCGATCCCGCTCGCCGACGTGCGCCGCGTGCAGAGCGCGTTCCGGTTGACGGTCGAAGACGTCGTCCTGGCCGGTGTCACCGGTGCCGTCCGCGAGTACCTGCGCGCCCGGGACGAGCTGCCGGCGGTGCCGCTGGTCGCGCTGTATCCGGTGATGACGGCGGGCGAGCACGGCGAGCGTGACGAAACCGAGGACGGGCTCTCGGTGCGCCGCGTAACCCTGCCGACCCATCTGGAGAGCGCGCAGGAACGGGTCGCGATGATCGCCGCCGAGACCGCGGCACGGGACCACCACGTCACCCGCACGGCACCGGTACCGCGCGACGACTCGCTGCCGTCGCCCGCCCGCACCGCGGCCACCGAGGTGCTCGACGCGGTGCCGCCCGTCGCGTGGTCGGTGCTCGGCCGGGCGTTGAAGCGGCCGCTGACGGGGACGGTGGCGCGCGTCAACGTCGGCATCGCGATGGTCCACGGGCCGGCCGAGCCGCTGTACCTGGCCGGCTGCCGGATCGCGCACATCCACGGCCGCACGACGACCGGGCGCGGTGTGGGGCTGGCCGTGCACGCGCTGACCTACGCCGACTCGCTCGAGATCGGGGTGGCGGCGATGGCTGATCTCGTGCCCGAACCGGGCGTGCTCGTCGACGGCATCGCGCGCGAGATCAGCGTGCTGCACGAGCTCAGCCGGCCCGCGAGGGGTTGACGGTCAGCGCTCGAGGCGTTGTACCAGCAGGTGGTGCAGGAACAGCACGGCGAGGCCGGGGATGAAGAAGAACAGCAGCGGGTTCCGAAGCGCGGTGCCGACGATGCCGGCGAGGACCATGACTGCCGCCAGCACCGCGACCGCCATGAGCCACGGCCGCCGGGCCCACGCGGCGCGGTAGTCCCACCAGAACGTCACGCCGCGAGCGTAAGGCACTCCGGGTTCCCGACCGTGCTGTGCGGCAGGCGCTGTGACGCGTTCCGCCGGTCAGCCGGTGACGAGCACGTCCAGGGTGCGTGGGCCGTGCACGCCCTCGACGCGGTCGAGCTCGATGTCGCTGGTGGCGCTCGGCCCGCTGATCCAGGTAAGGGGACGGGTCGGGTCGAGCCGGGCGACGGCATCGGGCACGCCCGCGACGATCTGGTCCCGGCGGATGACGACGAGGTGGTAGTCGGGCACGAGCGTGAGCGCACGCGGGCCCATGCCGGGCCCGGCATCGAGCACGATCGTGCCGGTCTCGGCGACGCCGACGGCGCAGGTCGTCACGACGGCGCCGACCTCGTCCAGGGTGGGGATGTCGACGGGTTCGCGCACGAGCGCGGTCGTGCGCGGCAGCCAGTCGTCAGGGAAGCCGTCGGGCACCACGACGCGCGTGACACCGCGGCGCTCGAGGATCGTGTCGACGTTTGCGTCGACGTGGACGTCGGCGCGGTAGTCGGCGACCCGCTCGACGAACAGGTCGACGTCGGCTTGCACGTGGGGGTCGGCGATGCGGTAGTCGCGGGCCACGAGCGCGGGGGAGGGTCTGTCGGCG
The DNA here is from genome assembly GCA_963787985.1 of uncultured Actinomycetota bacterium. Lineage (GTDB taxonomy): Bacteria > Actinomycetota > Actinomycetes > Mycobacteriales > Jatrophihabitantaceae > Jatrophihabitans. Next base: position 1,919,441 of record CAWBEL010000004.1, read on the forward strand.
AGGGCGGTGCGGATGCGGCCGAGGATGTCGTCGCGGGCGGTCATGCGCCGTCCTTGCCCTCGTCGCTCCACCAGTCACGCAGGGTCTCGCGCGGCGGGGTGGGCAGGTCGCGCGCTGTCGTCCACCCGGACAGCGGTGGCGGCATCGCCCGTCCGCGGCCGGCGAAACGGCCCAACCGCAGCGCGCGCAGGGCCCAGGCCCACCGGCCGGGCTTGCGCATCGTCCAGGCGGCAGCGCGCATCGCGGCTCGCTCGGGCGTCGCCCCCTTGGCGTCGGCGACGCGGGAGCGCAGGTGCACGAGCATCGTCGGGATGTCGATCGCCACAGGGCACACGTCGTAGCAGGCGCCGCACAGCGAGCTCGCGAACGGCAGGCTGGCGTTGTCACTCACGCCGGTGAGCTGCGGCGACAGCACGGCGCCGATCGGGCCGGGATAGATCGAGCCGTAGGCGTGGCCGCCGGTGCGCTCGTAGACGGGGCAGACGTTGAGGCAGGCCGAGCAGCGGATGCACCGCAGCGCGCTGCGGCCGTCCGGGTCGGCGAGGGTGGCGGTGCGTCCGTTGTCGAGCAGGACGAGGTGGAAGTCCTGGCCCTCGACCGCCCCCGTCCACATCGACGTATACGGGTTCATCCGCTCGCCGGTGGACGAGCGAGGGAGGAGCTGCAGGAACACCTCGAGGTCGCGCCACGTCGGCACGATCTTCTCGATGCCCATGACCGTGATCAGGGTGCGCGGCAGCGTCAGACACATCCGGCCGTTGCCCTCGGACTCGACGACGGCCAGCGTGCCGGTCTCGGCCACGGCGAGGTTGGCGCCGCTGATCGCGACCTGTGCCGACAGGAACTTGCGGCGCAGGTGACGGCGGGCGGCCTCGGCGAGCACGCGCGGCTCGTCGCTCAGTTCCGGGTCGACGTCGGGCATCTCGCGCAGGAAGATCTCGCGGATCTCGGCCCGGTTGCGGTGGATGGCGGGGACGAGGATGTGGCTCGGGCGGTCGTGTCCGAGCTGGACAATGAGCTCGGCGAGGTCGGTCTCGGTTGCAGTGATGCCCTTGGCCGCGAGCGCTTCGTTGAGCCCGATCTCCTGCGTCGCCATCGACTTGACCTTGACGACCTCGTCCGCGCCCGTCGCCTGTACCAGACGGGTCACGATGGCGTTGGCCTCGTCGGCGTCACGCGCCCAGTGCACGATGCCGCCGCGCGCCGTGACCTGTTGTTCCAGTTGGATCAGGTAGCGCTCGAGGTTGGCGAGGGCGTCGTCCTTGATCGCTGCGCCGGCGGCGCGCAGCTGCTGCCAGTCGGGCAGCTCGTTGACGACGGCGGCCCGTTTGGCCCGGATGGTTGTCGTGGCTTTGCCGAGATTGCGGCGCAGCTGGGTGTCGGCCAGCGCGTCGTGGGCGGCGTCCGGGAACGACCGGTCACCGCGCAGCGCGCCTGTCGTCGCCGCTTTCGGCATCCCCAGAAACGTCATGTCGTGGCCCCGTAGCGGCGCGTCTCGCGGCGTGTCCTGCCGCGCTGCGGCCACGACCCGGTCACGCGGCACCGTCGGTGGACGCGAGGATCTCGGCGAGGTGGACGGTGCGGGTGCCGGCGCCGAGCCGCCGTAGCCCGCCGCCGATGTGCATCAGGCAGGAGGCGTCACCGGCCGAGCAGACGCCTGCGCCGGTGCCGAGCACGTTGGTCATCTTGTCGGCGAGCATGGCCGTCGAGACCTCGGCGTTCTTCAACGCGAACGTGCCGCCGAAGCCACAGCACGACTCGGCCTGCGGGAGGTCGACGAGCTCGAGCCCGCGCACGTCGCGCAGCAAGCGGTAGGGGCGGTCGCCGACCCGCAGCAGGCGCAGCGAGTGACACGTCGGGTGGTAGGTGACGCGGTGCGGGTAGTACGCGCCGACGTCGGTCAGGCCCAGGACGTCGACCAGGAACTCGGACAGCTCGTAGGTCCGCGTCGCGGTCTCCCGCGCCCGCTCGACGAGCCCGGCGCCGCCGTACTGCTCGGCCACCTGCTCGTGCTGGTGGCGTACCGACGCAACGCAGGACCCGGACGGCGCCACCACGGCGTCGTAGCCGGCGAAGGCCTCGACGTGGTTACGCACGAGGGGGAGGGCCTCGCGGGGGTAGCCGGTGTTGACGTGCATCTGGCCGCAGCAGGTCTGCTGCAGGGGCAGGTCGACGTCGTGTCCGAGGCGGCGCAGCAGGCGGATGGTTGCCTTGCCGACGTCCGGGAACAGCCCGTCGACGAGGCACGTCGCGAACAGCGCGATCCTCACGAATGTCACCTTACGACGCCGCCGCGTCCAGCCCGCGCACATGAGGTGTGCCTAGCGTGGGCACCATGGACGTCGTGGAGGCCACCCGACGCGAGGCCGCGACGTCCGAGAATGCGACGTCGGACGCCCCGCCTCCGTCGCCCTCACCTCGGAAGGCGGTCCGGCGGATCCAGGCGTTCCGCGAGCGGGTGCGCGCGCGGCGCGGCGGTCGGCTCGGTTGGCGGATCGGCGTCACCGTCGTCGGGGTGGCGGTCGTCGCCGGCGGCGTCGTTCTGCTTCCGCTGCCCGGTCCGGGGTGGCTGATCATCTTTGCGGGGCTCGGCGTCCTTGCCACCGAATACGTGTGGGCGCAGCGGCTGCTGGCCTTCGCGCGGGCGCAGGTGCGCCGGTGGACGGAATGGATCAAGCTCCAGCCCCGGTGGCTCCAGGCGGTCGTCGGGGTGCTCGGGCTGGCGTTACTGGCCGCCGTCGCCCTGGGGGCCTGGTACCTCACGAACTGAGGGGCCGCTGCCTGTAATGTGGTGCCCGCCGCGGAGCGCTGTTGCGGCGTGTCCCGGGCGATTAGCTCAGCGGGAGAGCACTGCCTTCACACGGCAGGGGTCACTGGTTCGATCCCAGTATCGCCCACCACGTTCTAGCCCCCGGTTTTATAGGCGTAGACGTACCCCGACAAGATCATTTACTGATCTGGTTGTCGCGCAATCGAAACGGCAGCTGAGTTCGGTGACCGATCGGCGCGTGGCTCAGCGCAGACCGACGACCCGTCCGCGCCCTGCCACGCGCTGCTGGGCCGCCGCGCGGGTGACGTCGAGGCGGTCGGCGACCGCGTCGAGGTCGGAGTCGAACAGGTCGGTGTAGATGTCGAGTGTCATCGCGGCGCTCGCGTGCCCCAGCATCCGCTGAACCGCCTTGACGTTGGCCCCGGCACTGACGGCAAGGCTGGCCGCCGTGTGCCGCAGCTCGTGCGGAGTCAGCCCTGGCTGACCGATCGCCGCGACAGAGCGGTCGAACCACGAGCGGCGGGCGTTTCGTTTGCGCAACACCTCGCCTCTGACGGTGGTGAACACCAGATCGCGCGCCGACAGCCCGGGCAGGCGCGGTTCCGGACCCGTATCGCCGAGTGGCCAGATCTCCTCGACGCGTGGCGGTTGTTCAGCGTGGAACGCTGGCTTGGTCGAGCACGCCTGTGGTTGGCCGAGGCCGGTTATCAATCTGCGTGACCGCGCTCCACACCCGGCACGGACGTCGCAGCACTGCTGTCAGCGCAGGTGCTCGGCGGCCAGTTCGGTCACCGAGGCGCCGGTGAGTCGTGACCAGGTCTGCAGAGCCGCGGTGACGGCGAGAGCTGAGCCGAAGAGCAGGTGCTTGCCGCCCTGACGAACGTTCAGGGTGTGCAGCGAATTGAAGGCACGGCCCTTGGCCGCGAGCGACAGCACGTCCGTGGCTGCGCGCTCGCCGATCCAGTGCCCGGCGGGTAGCCGTAGTCGTGTGGCGAGCTCGTCCGGAGCAAGGCCATGCTTGCCCGCCAGCCAGCTGTCCAGCACGTCGAGGGCGACGCCGATGCAGCCGGCGACGGTCGCTTTGCCCGCAGGTGCCTCCGGCGGGACCGACTCGAGGATCGCGCCGGCAAGGTCCGGGTCGCCGTCCTCGAGGGCCTCGGCGATCAGCCGCAGGGTGGTCAGTGCCAATGCCCGCGCTTCGCCGACCGGCGTGAACAACGCCATGTTGCGGCGTTCGACGGCGCGGTCCAGCGCGGCCTGCAACGTCTCGACGTCTTCGACATCAAGGTTGTCAACGTCGAAGCCCTCCTCGGCCAGCAAGGGAGCGAGCTCGCGCATCATCTCGTCGGCCATGCCGGGCGTGTGCTCGATTCGGGGCAGCCCTGGACGTGGCTCCGGTCCGAGCCGCCGCATGTTCGCCACAACGCCATCATCCCAGCCCCGGTAAGCGTGGGCGCGGCGTGTCCTGGGTGAGGTCGCATGGATCAAGGACTCCGATGCCACGGCGCCGAAGTCCTTGATCATGTTTGGAGTTCAGGCCGCCGACTTCTCCGGGCTCACGGTGAACAGGTGCAGGTTGGTCGAGGTCGGCAACGTGATTGTTGCGATCGTCTTCGTGGCGTCCACGGGTGTGACGGAGCCGTAGATGCTCACGTTGTGGTCGGCAACGCCGGGCGGGGCGTTCCATCGGGTGGTGGCCAGGAGCGAACTGCCCTTGGCTGCGGCATTGCTGTACCAGTCGCTGAAGTCGACCGGCACGTCGGTGGTCGTCCCGTCGGTGTAGGTGACATGGATCGTGGCCGACACCTCGTTGTAGGTCGCCGCCCCGAGGATGACGAGGTGGGCGGTCTTGGCGTTCACCGCGATCACCTGCCCCGCGGCCGTCACGGCGTCCGGGGTGCCGGGCGCCTGGGTCGGGAAGGTCACCGACGAGCCGTCGACCGTCACCGTGGACCCCGGCGTCACGCCCGCCTTCGCGAGCCCCTGGGCGGAGTAGCTGTATCCCGATGGGTCCCAGTTGCCCGGCGCGGGGTTGGTGTCGTCGGTGAGTCCGACCGTGTCGTAGGCGGCGGTCAGTGACGCGAACGGCACGGTCACCGTCGCCGTCGCGAAGCTGGTCGGGTTTGTCCGGTTCACCGTCCCCTTCGACGTCACGGTGAGCTGGTAGGTGCCGCCCTTGGCCGCGGCCGGGATGCGGATCCGGAACTTGCCAACGGTCAGCAGCCCTGGCGCGAGCTTCGGGGTCGAGGTCGGAGTCAGCGCCGTGACCGTCCAGCCCTTCGGGGCGGCCACCGACAGCCGCGCGTTGGTGTCCACGTAGTCGGAAAGGTTGCGCAGCCGGGTGGTCACCGTGAACGACTTCCCCGCGGCCGCCGTGGTCTGCGACGGCTTCTCCGTCAGGCGCACCGGTCCGTCGGTGCGAGTGACTCGATAGCGCGCGGACAGCGGGAGCGATCGCGACGACCCGCCGGCCGACACGGTGTAGGTGCCGTCTTGCACCGTGAAGGCCTGCGCCCCGGTGTCCCAGTACGACAATTCGCGGGGCGCGATCGCCAGGCTCACCTGCTTGGTCTGGCCCGGCTTCAGCGCCACCTTGCCGAACGCTGCGAGTTCGCGCGGCGGAGTCTTCGCTAGCGTGCCCGGCTTGCTGACATAGACCTGCGCGGCGTCGCTGCCGGACACCTTGCCGGTGTTCGTGACGTCGAGCGTGGCGGTCAACCCCTGCTGCGAGGTACCGGAGCTTCGGGACAGCGTCAGGTGGGAGTACCGGAACGAGGTGTAGGACAACCCGTATCCGAACGGGAACAGCGGCTGCTGCTTGTTCGCGTCGTACCACCGGTATCCGACGTCGACACCCTCGGAGTAGCGCTCGTCGCCGTTGACACCAGGGAACTGCGACGGCGTGCTGGCTGGCACTTGCGCATCGCTGACCGGCCAGGTCTGCTGCAGCTTGCCGGAGGGGTTTACGTCACCCCAGAGCAGGTGCGCGATAGCCGCCCCGCCCTTGGCGCCGGGGTACCAGGCCTCGAGCACGCTCGGCACCTTGCTCAACCAAGGCATGAGCGCCGGAGCGCCGGTCTCAAGTACGACGACCGTGTGAGGGTTGGCGGCGGCGACGGACTCGATCAGGGCGTCCTGGTTGCCCGACAACTCGAGGGTCGAGCGGTCGCTGCCCTCACTGGAGGAGTCGCGGACGAACACGACCGCGACGTCGGCGGCCTTGGCCGCGGTGGCGGCCGCCGAGGTGTCCGAACCGTCGCTGTAGGTGACGGTGGCGCCGGTGCCCGCTCGGTTGACGATCGCGTCGTAGGCGTTGTCGGTCGAGAGCGGGTTGACCTGGCTGCTCCCGCCGCCCTGGGCGGAGGTCTTGGCCGTGGCGCCGATGACGGCGATCTTCTTCTGGCCCGTCGTGAGCGGCAGGCTCGAGCCGGAGTTCTTCAGCAGGACGGCGCTCTGCTCCTCGATCGACTCGGCGGCGGCGTTGTCGGATGTCTGGTCAATGGCGTCGACGGTTAGCGCGCGGTCGAAGATGCCGAACTGGAACAACACACGCAGCGTCTCACCGACCCGCTGGTCGATCTCCGCCATCGTGATCGTGTGGTTCGCCAAGGCGGCCTGGACCGCCGGAAGAGTGAAGTGGACGCCAGTCGGCAGCTCGATGTTCAACCCGGCGGCGAGGTCGGTGGTGGCGTGCGTAGCGGGGTAGTCGCTGACGACGTAGCCGTTGAATCCGAACTGGGTCCGCAGGCTGCCGAGCGTGGCCGCGTTCGAGCACGAGTAGACGGTGTTGATCCGGTTGTAGGAGCACATCACCGAACCGGGCTTGCCGTCGGCGACGGCGATGCCAAAGTTCTTCTCATAGATCTCGTGCAGGGCGCGGTCGCTGACGTCGGCCGACACCGAGGTCCGGTTGGTCTCGGAGTTATTAGCGACGTAGTGCTTGATCGTGGCGATGGTGCCCTTCGACTGAATGCCCCTGACGTCCGCGCCGGCGATCGTGCCGGACAGCACGGGGTCCTCGCTGAAGTACTCGAAGTTGCGGCCGTTGAGCGCCACCCGGTCGATGTTCATGCCGGGACCGAAGACCTGGTCCTGGCCGAGGTCGCGGGCGTCACCGCCGAGCACGGCTCCGTACTTCCTGGCCAGCGAGGTGTCCCAGCTCGCAGCCACCGCGATGGGGGCCGGAAGCTCGGTGGACTTCTGCCCGTTGCGGACACCGGCAGGACCGTCGGTCATCGTGATGGGCGGTACGCCGAGACGTTTGATCGGCGGGATGTAACCGACGGTCGGGACCGGGGACTGGCTCGAATCGATGCCGTGCAGCATCGTCACCTTGTCGGCGAGAGTCATGGCCGCCAGCAACTCGCGCGCGCGGGTGGCGGGACTCTGCGACTTGTTCAGCCACGGCAGCTTCGCCGTGCTGGCCGCGGCGATGACCTTGGCCCGAGGGGCGGCAGCGGCGGGCGAAGCGGCGACCGCGGCCGTCGCGGCGCTGAGCGCGCTCAGCACGAGGACGGCCGTCACGCCTCGGCGAATCGGGCGGGGGTTGGGCATCGATGCCTCCCGAAAAAGGGCGAAAGCGCAGGAAGCGCGCATCTCGCAACCTAAGCAGGGCCTAGGCACCTGTCAATGATCAGATGTGTGGACGATTTAGTCTGTTGACCGGACGAAAACCTTTTAGGATTCCCGCATGGTCTCGGCCCGCCGGCGTCGATCGCGCGACGCCGTGCTGGCCGTGGTTCAGGAACGGACCGGCGTCACGAGGCGGCACATCGAGCAGGCCACCGGCCTGTCCCGGGGCGCGGTCGCCGAGACCGTTGCCGACCTACTCGTCCAGGGCCTGCTGGAGTCGCGGCAGCCCGCGGCCACGTCGGACCGGGGTCGGCCTCCCGCGTTGCTGGTGGCCGCGCGGCCGAGCGGGTTGGTGCTGGGGCTGGACTTCGGGCACGCCCACGTCGCGGCCGCGGTGGCCGCCACCGACGGCAGCGTGCTCGCCGAGCGGCGCGTCGAGGTCGACGTCGACACCCGGTCGCGACGCGCGCTCGATGCGGCGGCCCGTTTGGTCGACGAGCTGCTCGGCGACCGTGATCGGGCCTCGATCCGCGCCGCCGCGGCCGGCATCCCCGGACCGATCGACGCCGCGACGAAGCTGGTCCGCTCTCCCACGATCCTGTCCGACTGGGTGGACGTCGACGCCCAGGCCGAACTCGAGGAGCGCCTCGGAGTGCCGGTCATCGCCGGCAACGACGCGAACATGGGGGCGATCGGCGAGGGGGCGCTCGGGGCGGCGCGCGGGGTGCGCGACTTCATCTACGTCAAGGCCTCGCACGGTATCGGCGCCGGGCTGGTGCTGGCTGGGGCGGTGTACAGCGGGGCCGGCGGCCTGGCCGGCGAGATCGGACACACCCAGGTGACCGACCTCGGTGGATGGTGCCGCTGCGGCAATCGAGGATGTCTCGAGACCGTCGTGTCGATCGCCGAGATCCAGCAGCGGGCATCCTCGCTCGAGCCCGCAGTCGCGCAACGCGTCGTGCACGAGGCCGGTCGGACAATCGGCAAGGTCCTGGCCGATCTGTGCAACTGCCTGAACCCCGCTGCGCTGATCATCGGCGGCGAACTCGCGACCTATGGTGACGCCGTCGTACAGGGCGTAGCCGAGTCCATCAGCCGCCTGGCGCAACCGGCCACCGCGCGGATGGTGCAGGTACGCGCCGCCCAACTGGGGCTGCGGTCCGAGCTGGTGGGCGCGGTGACGAGCGCGATGCAGGCCGTCGGCCACCCGGGTACCAGGGTTCGCTCACGATCACTCTGACCGACGGACGCGCCTTGCGCCACGCAGAGGCCCACGAGTGGGCGCGTCGGATGTCTCCGCCGTCGGAATCACCCTCGGTCGATGGACTGCCGCTCAACAGACGGTCTTGCACCGTCGTTCGGGCATCAGCGTGTGACACGAGTGCAGTCCAGGTCGAGAGAGTCAGCAGCAGGCGACTCCCGTGGTTGCCTGTTCTGCTCCGATGTCAGTGCCGCAGCAGGTGGTGCCTTCGGGTTGGGTGGCGGAGAACGTGGCGGAGTCGGCCAGGACGGTGTAGATCTCCCACTGCTCGCCGTTCGGTGCGCCCTGGACCCAGAACTTGTCCTGCTTGGCGTAGCAGCAGGTGGTGCCGCGCTCGTCGATGGAGGCGAAGCCTTCGGCGGCGAGGCGGGTCTGCTCGGCGTCGACCGTGTCGACGTCCTCGACCTCGACGCCCAGGTGGTTGATGGAGCCGCCCTGGCCGGGGTTCTCCATGAGGATCAGCTTCAGCGGCGGCTCGGCCACGGCGAAGTTCGCGTAGCCCGGCTTGATCTTGGCCGGCTGGGTGTTGAACAGCTTGCGAGTAGAAGGCTGATGGACTCGTCCAGGTTCTCGACGTTGAGGGCGAGCTGCATCGGACCATGGGGTCCTCCTCGTGAGACTTCGACGATTCGTCTATGTCGTTGTTGCACCGCCAGGTTGCCACGCAGACATCGAAGTCTGTCAATATCGACGCATGTCGAAGTCCTTGACGGTCCTCAGCCCGATCGAACGCGGTCGCGTGCTGCTCGCCGCTGTGCTGCGAGCCGATGTCCGCAGACGCAGGCCGAGCAGATCGCCCCGCTGCTGAAGGCGCTGGCCGACCCGGTGCGGTTGCGGCTGATGTCGCTGGTCGCCTCGCACGAGGGCGGCGAGGCGTGCATCTGCGACCTGAACCCGGCGTTCGACCTGTCCCAGCCGACCATCTCCCACCACCTGAAGGTGCTCCACGAGGCCGGCCTGCTCGACCGGGAGAAGCGCGGCGTGTGGGTGTACTACCGGGCCCGCACCGAGGCGCTGGCGAACCTCGGCGCGCTGATCGGGTCGACCACGTCGCATGAACCTACGCTGGCGCGGCGGGCGCTGGCCGAGTTCGTCGGCACCGCGTTCCTCGTCGCCGCTGTGATCGGCTCCGGCATCGCCGCCGTCCGACTCTCGCCCCACGACGTCGGTCTGCGAACTGTTGGAGAACAGCATCATCACCGGCGGCGCGCTCGTCGCGTTGATCCTTGCGCTTCAACCCGTCTCCGCCGCGTTCAACCCCGTCGTCACCCTGGTCGAGCGGGCGCTCGGGTGCGGTGTCGACGCGGGACGCGGCCGCGCTGATCGTCGCCCAGGTCGCCGGCGGGTTCGTCGGCGCCGTCGTCGCCAACCTGATGTTCGACCTGCCCGGCCGTCACCTCTCCACCCATCACCGCGACGGCGGCGGTGTCCTGCTCGGCGAGGTCGTCGCGACGCTCGGCCTGCTCGTGGTCATCTTCGGCACCGTCCGCGCCGGCCGCTCGGATCGCGTCGCCTTCGCCGTCGGCGGCTACATCCTCGCCGCCTACTGGTTCACCAGCTCCACCTCGTTCGCCAACCCCGCCGTCACCATCGCCCGGATGTTCTCCAACACCTTCGCCGGCATCGCCCCGGCCTCGGTCGCCCTGTTCGTCGTGATGCAACTCCTCGGCGGCCTGCTCGGGTACGCGCTGATCCGCGGCCTGTACCCGAACACCACCGCCATCGCCGCCGAAGCCGTCGCTCGACCCTGACCGAAAGGCAGCGCCATGCCCACCGACAACAAGCCCACCGTCCTGTTCGTCTGCGTCCACAACGCCGGCCGCTCACAGATGGCCGCAGGCTGGCTCGAAGAGCTGGCCGGCGACCGCGTCGAGATCTGGTCCGCCGGCTCCGAGCCAGCCGATCAGGTCAACCCCGTCGCCGTTGAGGCGATGCGCGAGGTCGGCATCGACATCACCGGCGAGACACCCAAGATCCTCACCACCGACTCCGTCTCACGCGCCGACGTCGTCGTCACCATGGGCTGCGGCGACACCTGCCCCTACTTCCCCGGCAAGCGCTACCTCGACTGGGAACTGACCGATCCCGCAGGCCAGCCCATCGAGGTCGTCCGCGACGTCCGCGACGAGATCAGGGCTCGGATTGAGACGCTGGTCAGCGAACTGCTCACGACTGCCTGACCGATACACGTCGAAGCGATGACCGAGGCGCACGCCGATGCGGTGCTCTCGATCTACCAAACGCGCATCGATGAAGGCAACGCGACTTTCGAAACCACCGCGCCGACCTGGTCGGAGTTCGACGCCGCCAAGTTGTCTGGCCATCGCCTCGTCGCGGTCGACACTGGCACGGTCGTCGGGTGAGTCGTGTGATTCCCTGAACCAGGAACCGAATTGACGGCTCATTTGGCGGGCGCTGTCGCTGCGCGCAACCCGACCGTGCCGGAAGAGCGATCATGCTCAGGTGCAGGCGCCCCGCGCGCCCGGTGCCTGAGCGTGGCTGGCTGTTTAACGAGGGAGCGCCAGCCGATCGACCCTACATGGCAGCGGCGGGCGCAAAGTGACACCCAGTAGAGCGATCTCCCTTCTGCGCCGTCCTCGACCACACGCGCCGAGCTTGCGCCCGTCGACGGATGTCGTGTCCGCTTTCCGCCGTGAGCGAGTGTTCGCGAGCGTCAGGGGTGGTTCGAGGCGAACGCGAGGCTGCCGGGGATATTGATGGCGCCGAAGTGAATCGGGCTCGAGGGTAGCTTCGTCGCAGTTTGCTCGATCGCCGCGGCGACCTTGTCGGGGGAGATGCCGGGCCTCTGGGTCTCGAGCAACGCTGCCTGGCCGGCGACGAATGGCGTGGCCATTGAGGTGCCCGCCCAGGCGGCGTAGGTGCCACCCGGGAGAGGGCCGACGACCTGCTGTCCCGGTGCTGCGACGTCGACCCAGCCGCCGTAGTCCGAGAACGGCGTCAGGGTCGTTTGGCCGGGATCGAGTGCGGCGACGCTGATGGTCGGGGCCTGCGCCGCGGGGTAGTGCTGGATGCTTGAGGCGTCGTTGCCGGCGGCGGCCACCACGACCACTCCGGCGTTGTGGGCCTGCTGGATCGCGTCCTGCAGAAGATTCCAGGTGGGCTGGATCGGGGTACCGAAGCTGAGGTTGATTACCTTCGCGCCCGCCCGAGTGGCGTCCAGGATCGCCTGGGCAGCGCCGTAGATCGTGCCGAAACCCGCGCTGTTGAGCACCTTCTCCGAAATGATCTTCGCCTGCGGTGCGACGAGCGCAATCAGTCCGGCGATGAACGTGCCGTGGCCGACGGACGCGGTCCCGGCACCCTTGTCCGCTATGTCGTTGGTGTCCGATGTGTCGCCGACGTAGTTCCATCCCGCGCTGACACGACCGGCCAACGCCGGCACCGTGGCGTCGACTCCGGTGTCGAGCACCGCGACGAGAGTTCCCGCGCCTTGGTTGCGGGTGTGCGCGGCGGCGAGCTGCAGCGACCTCGCGGCGGCCTGATTAGAGAATGCGGAGGGGAGACTGCCGACCGGGGTCGGCGACCCGTAGGGCCACCCGTAGAAGTGGTTGTCCACGAGTTGGACCGGCGTGTTGACCTGGGCGTAGAGAATTCCGTGCGCCCCGTTCAATTGGCTGGCGAGGTCGGCGAGTTTCGCCGAGCTGCTCTGGAATTGTGTGGATGTGGGCGACACGAGGTAGATCCCGCGGGACGCCAGGCCGCCGTCGTCGACCTTGATCGGATATCGGTCAAGCAGGCTGTTGATCGTGTAACCGTCGGCCATGTCGACTTTGACGATGATCTGGCTCGGCGTCGGTGCTGTCGGCGCAGGCGCGGCGGCTGCTCCGGTGGTCCGGCCGATTGTTGCGCTCCACCCGCCCGCTGAACCGTTGGCGGAATAGTGCCAACGAATGTTGATCGGATCGGTGGTGTCCGTGCTAGTCAGTGAGCCCTTGAACGTGCCGCCGCGGGCCAGTGAAATGGCTGTCCCGTGGCACAGGTCCGGCACTGCGACGGTCGACTGATACGCGGTCGCCGCGGACTGGTCGGCGCTGGGGAACCAATCGCTGCCGTCGCCGACAGGGTCGGCGTAGGAGCGGGCCGGCAGCGGGAGCGCGATGACCCCTCCGCCCGAACCACTCGCGCAGGTGGCGACAAAGTCGACGGTGGCATCGGTCACGGTTACGGTCACGGCAGGGTGGTTTCCCGGGACGGTGAACGCGTAGCCGGCGCGCAGGGTCTCCCCGGGCAGGACGTTGACGCGACCCTCCATGGCCTGCGTCGGGAACGACAGGGCCACGGTCGGATCGGCGGCGGCGGCTTCGGCGGCCGCCATCTGCACCCCGGACGTGGTGCCGATCGCGAGCGCCACGGCTGCGGTCCCGGCCAGGACTCGACGCAGGCACCGATGATCGTCGATCACGACGCGGCTCCGATCAGTTGGTTCGACGGGGAGGTGACGTGGACGAACGGCGCCCAGTGGAAGGGGTGGGGTGAGGTCTCGGCAACCGCCAGCTGGGCCTGCCGGAGCGCGATGGCCGGCGGGTCGCCGGCCGCGAGACCCCGGTAGGTGCGGCTCATGACGTCGGCGGCGCTGATGTCGTCGACGATCCACTGGCTGACCAGCACCCCCGACGCACCCGCAGCCAGGAACGCCCACGCCAATCCGATCGGTTCGGCGCTGTCCTCGCCGCGTCGACCGGACTCGCATGCACTCAGCGCGACCAGGGCGCCTGCGAGGTCCAGGTCGAGGATCTCTGTCGCCTGGACCCAGCGGTCAGCGAGGCGGAGCGCGGAGAACAGCGGATTCGACGGGCGGTACAGCCCGTGGCAGGCGAGGTGTATGAACGCCGGGCCCGGCACGCTCTCGCGCAGGCACTGCACGGTTGCCCGCTCTCCGAGCACCAGCCGGCTGGCCGGCATGGCGGCGGCGACGGCGCGTGCCTCCGTCTCGATCGCCGGTGCGCGCTCGTCCGGCGCCGCGAGCACGAGGGTGCCGTGGAGATCCGGCGACGGTCGCATCGGCGGGACCGACCCGCTGATCGTGGGTGCCAGGCTGATCGTCCAGTGTTGGTTGAGGTAGTGCTCGCCGTCGAACAGGGCGTGGAACGGGATCTGGTGCAATTCGCGATGCGGGACGACCGTCAGCTCGGCGGCATCGGCTCGTTCCCCTACGAGCTCGGTGAGCAGTCCCGCGACCGGCGCGACCAGCAGATCGTGGAGTGTCCGCAGGTCGTGCTGCACGGTCGCCAGCAGGTGCTGTTCACTGCGGAGTGACACGGCGGTACCGAGTCGGAATCGCGCCCATTGCGTATTGAGCCGTGTCAGCGCGGCCCTCGCCGCGGGTCGGGTGCCGTGCAGCCGGCGACACGTCGTCGACCGCTCGTGCACTACGAACACGATGATGTCCTCACCGGCAACGTGGTAGGCCAGCGTCGTGCCCTGCGCCGGAGACGCCGATCCGCGTTGCGCGGTCGACAGGGTTCCGGCATCCGACACCTGGCCCGCCGCGGGCGGGAACATCACCGCCCGCCGCAGTCGCAGCGCCGCGACCTGCGCCTCGTCCTCGTCGGCCTGGGCCAGCAGCGCAGAGCGTTGCATCGGCGATGTCAGTGAGGCGAGCGCGTTGTACGTGGCGGTGAGGTCAGCGCGTCGACGCTCGATGAGGGCTTCGAGATCGGAGGTGGGGTGACCGTCTCGGGCCGGACGTGCGCCGATGGTGCCGCTCACCATGTCGATCAGCGTGCGAGCCTTGACGTCGTCACTGATGACGCATGCCTCGGCGAGAGCGTCCGGGTGTCCGCGGTCGATGAGGATCTCGACGAGCAGGTCATGTGCCTCGAGCTTGTCGGCGCGGAAGGCCGAATGCAGCACCGGGTCCACAAGGTTCGTGCCGAGACCCTCGATGATGGTCACCGCTTCGCGTGCGAACCTCTCGGCCTCCGCGGGCCGATCGCCTCGCCGTACCCGAGCCCTACGCAGCGCGTAGGCATAACGCAGTTGCGGAAGGCCGATCGTGTCGATCACTGCGCCGGCAGCGTCCAGCCGGGCCTCCACCTGGTCGGGTTCGGCCAGGTCCGCCAGCTGCAACCGAGCCCAGCCCAGCGGGATCTGCCATCCTCCGTCCTGCAAACTGTCGGCCGCTGTCGTCGCGCGTTCGACCGCCGCGCCCCGCTGTTCCTGTCGCGCGGCCAGGTCAGCCTGGGCGAGCAGCACTCGTGCCCAGTACTGCCGGTCGCCGAGAGCGTCGAACGCCGACGCAGCTGCGCGCAGCCCGCGTTCGGCATCGATCAGTTTTCCGGCCCGCAGGTCGAGGATCGCGACGGTGAACTGGGCGAATGCATTGTCGTGCCGCAGTCCGTGCGTCGCGGTGGACGCTACGGCGCCGACGGCTTCGTCGCGGGCCTCGGCCAACAGGCCCACCGCGAGATACAGCCCGGCGGCAGCGAGCTGACTACGGGCGGCCTCGGCGTGCGCGCCCAGCTCGTCGAGCGTGGCGCGCGAGCGTTGCAGAAGCGCCAGTGCAGCGACAAGCTCTCCGAGCTGTTGGTGCGCCTGAGCGACGTAGCCGTCACACTTCGCCGCCCACAGTCGGTCCCCGCTCCCGGCGAAGGTCCGTGCCGCACGGCGCAAGACCTGCATCGCTTTTCGCGGGCGGCCCAGCGCCAACAAGCCGATGCCTCGATTCGCCTGCGGCTGCGCGGCCTCGGTGTCCAGGCCCAGCTCGAGGAAGGTCCGCTCGGCGAGCGCATAGGCGTCCATGGATCGTTCGTGGTCACCGATCAGGCAGTACGTCGCTCCGAGGTTGTTCGAGGCGGTCGCCCTGAACTGGCGGCACAGTGCGAGCTCCGGGCCCGAGCCCGCGTAGGCGTCCAGCGCGTGAAGCAAACTCTGGCCGACATTCGCGGTCTCGGAGTGGCGCCCCAGATCGTCCAGGATCTGCATGCGCCCGAGATCGGTGCGCAGCGCCCCCAGGAGATTTCCCGCATCAGTCCATGCGCGCCGGGCTTCGTTGATCAGCCCAAGCGCCTCGGCCAGTTCTCCCCGTTCGGCTGCGAGACGGGCGCGGAGGTAGCTCGAACGGCCTCGGACCGCATCCAGGCGCTGCTCAGCGCCTAGCGCGGCGCACATGTCGGCGATCTCGGCGGCGAGCCGTGGCTGCTCGTGTGCGGCCTGTTCGGCCAGGCCCAACAAGGCGTTGAGGCTGGCCTCGTCGGCGAGCCCGCGTTGCCGGAGCCGCTCGACGTGCGCGTCGACGGTGCCCGTCGTGAGCACGTCGCCCAGCTCGCCCAGCTCGGTGATCACAACGGCGGGGGTTCGAAGCGCAGGTCGAGTTGCGCCACGATCGTGACGTCGCCGTTGCCGGCCCGTAGCTCACATTGCATTTCCGGCACGTCGCGCAGGATGAACCTGCCGAACGCGTCGACGTCGAGGCTGTGACGAGCGAAGCCGGAGCCGGCGATCGAGGCCACGAACGCCGAGGCGCCGCCACGGTCGGCAGCCAGGACCACCTGACCGTCGATCGTCAGCGTGCCCCGGGTCGGGCGGCTGAGATCGAGCAACAGCTCGCCGGCGTCCGAGGAGTAGGCCATGTGCACGATGTCTTCGGCACCGCCGCGGATACCCGCGGGAGCGAGATCATGCCGGCTGTCGAACACCAGCCGGGCTGTGACCGTCGTCGAGCGTCCATCGCGCGATTCCCGGGATTGCTTCCACCGCGCGAAGTGCTGGCGCAGGGCCTGCCGGATGATTGGCGGCGGATCCTGCGAAGCGATGGTTCCGGCGACCTCGTGGAAGTTCCGGAGCCACTCCACCGTGGTAGTCAGCCGCGCGTCCCCAGACGCCACCAGCACCGCCACCTCCGAAGTCTTGTCCGCGTCCAGCCGGCCCTCGACCCAGTCGAGGAGGATGTCGAAATCCGGCTGACCTAGTTCCGGGGCGCCTACCATGTCGAGTCCTCACCGAGGATGGTGCGCAGCTGCCGCAGGCAGCGTGCTCGCATCGGCCCTATGCTGCCGACCTGACGCCCGAGCCGCGCGGCGACGTCGGCGTACGAACCGCTGTCGGCACCGAAATAGAGGGCCTGCAGTAGTTCTCGGCAGCCTCGCCCGAGCTTGCCCAGCCCCGCCTGGAGCATCGCCGCTCGTTCCCAGACGGCGATGAGATCCTCGGCGGGCTTCTCGAGCTCGAGGGGACGGCGCTCTCTCGCCTCGCGACTCATCAGCTTCCACGACTGTCGCCGCGCCACGGTCATCAACCACGACGCCAGTCGTTCGTCATCGCGCAGGCTGTCGATCGACTGCAGCAGGTCGAGGAAGGTTTGCTGAGTGACGTCGGCGGCATCGTCGCGGTTCAGCCCGTTCCTCAGCGCCACCGAGAAGACCAGGCGTTCATAGCGACCGACGAGTCGGTCCCAGGCGAGTTCGTTGCCATCGCGACAGGCGTGCAGCAGCTCGCCATCGGTCTCTGGCGGCGCTGGTGCGGGCACGAGGCCATCAACGCGGCTCCGCGCGGCCAGCACCCGGGACGGTGCAGCGCATCCGTCGCGGCCGCTCGCGATGTTCACATCCGGCCGATCTGAACCCACGCCACCGCCTTCCCCCCCGGAACACCCCAGTGTCAGCAGCACCCATCACGGCGTCAAGTTCAACCCGCAAGTCGCACAGCTCGGCGATCGGGACGCGGAAAAGTCCGGGCGGTGATGAATCAAACCAGCCTTCGGATCGCACTAGAGGGCTGCGGGGCCTGTCGGTCACGTGTTTCGACCGGTTAGCGCGCCAAGTCCGACGGGGGCTTGTGCGAGGGAGCCGTGCAAGGAACCGGGCCACGGGGGTGACCTGGTAGTTCCGCATGCGTGCGGGGATTGCCATCGGAGGCAGAGATGACGCGCAAGTCGAGCGTCGAGCGGGCCATGAAACGCCCCAGCGACAGCAGGACCCAGCGACGTGGCGGGACGAGCCGAGCGCTCCTGGTCGCCGTGCTGACTGCGATCGCGGCGGTGGTCATGATCAGCCTCGGTGGACCCGCCAGCGCGACTGCGCTGACGTCTCCAGGCGGCGGGGAGTCCTTCGACATCCATCCGGGTGACAGCTTCCGCGTCGGCTACGACTTCACCATCCCAGGCAACAACCAGCCCGTCACGGTCAAGTTCGCCAATCTCAAGGCCGTGGTCAACTTCACCTGTTCCAGCGGCGCCTCGGGCTCGTTCACCATCCCGATGCCCAACTACGTTGTGACCGTCTCCGACAGCCAGTGGTATCCGAGCGGCGATCAGCACAGCGCACTCGTCTATCAGGGTTCGATCACCGCCCCCAACGGATGCGGCAACGGCCAGGCGATGCACCAAAACCACATCGCCGTGCTCACCGGCGACGTCACCTCCAGCCCCTCCGGGGTGAAATTGAACTACCGCTTTCACGATGTGGACAACAACGCCTCCGGGTCGTGGAGCAGCACCCAGTCGGTGTCGACCAGCCCCATCATCCAGACGATCCAGTCCGAGATCTACAAGTGCGTGAACGGGACGCCGTCCACCACACTGGTCTCCGGCGGGGCCATCACTGTGCCGAACGCCGGCCTGTCGAGCGGCAACCCGCTGCCGCCGACTGCGGTCAGCGCAGGCACCTACACGGTGAACGCGACAGCGCCGTCCGGCCAGACGTTCGTCGCGTGCGGCCAGTCCGGGGTCACTATCCCGAGCCCGGGCAACGCCCACCAGCAGGTGACCGTACCCCCGGGCGGCAACGGAAACGGCAAGTTCTACGTCACTGCGAACACGCCACCGTCGGGATACCTGGAGATCTGCAAGAGCAGCGCCAACGGTGTGTCCGGCTCGTTCAGCTTCACTGTGAGCGGCAAGACTGTCACCGTCCCGGCCGGCGCGTGCAGCTCCGCGATCCAGGTGCCAGCCGGCACGCAGGTCGTGCACGAGAACGCCCAGAGCGGATTCGCCTTCGTCAACGCCTCGACGACCCCGGCCAGCCGTCTGGTCAGCGTCGACGCCGCGTCGGCGAATGTCACCGTCACGGTGGTGGCCGGCGATGTCTCGACTCAGACCATCGTCACGGTCGTGAACAAGCCCGTTCTGGTTTACGGCACCGTCAAGGTCTGCCAGGTAGCAGGGCAGTATGTTGCCCAGGGGACCAGCTTCGCGTTCTTCAACTCCGACAACGCCAGCATCCTGCGGGTCCCGGCCGGTGCCTACCCGGGCGGCAACTGTGCTGTACTCGCGGCGCAGCCCACCGTGGGCGAGCAGTTGACGATCGCGCAGAGTGTCCCGTCCGGTGACCAGGTGACCTCGATTACCGTGTCGCCGTCGGGTCGGATCGTGGGTTCACCTGATCTGGCCAACGGCAAGGTCGTCTTCGCCGTCGGGTCAGGGGTCACCGAGGTCACCTACACCGACGCGAGCAACTAACGTGACTGGAACCCCTGCTGCAGAGGGCGCAACCTGAGCAGCGGGCGACGTGGGGGACAGGTCGGCGGCGGCCTGCGGCGTAGGGCCGCCGACCGTCGGGGCATCGGCTGGGGTGACCACTGATGCCCCGACTCCGCGCTCAGACCGGGCCTCAACCGCGACAGTCCATCCTCGCAGTGGCTCGCCGATGCACGGACTTGAGCCCGCTGGGTCACCTACTGGGCTGAGGCGCCGCACAGGCTGCACCATGACTCCACCTTCCCGTCGCGCGAGGGCGACGCCCCTGTCCGACGACGTGCTCGTCGCGGCGCGAGCCGGCGACCAGCTCGCGTTCGCTCAGTTGTACCGTGCGGTACAACCGGGGCTGCGCCGGTACGCCGCGGTGCTCGTCGGCCAGGAGGCCGACGATGTGACGGCGGAGGCCTGGCTGCACATCGCCCGCGACCTGCGCCGGTTCGAGGGCGGTCCGGACGACTTCCGGGCCTGGAGCGCCCGCATCGTGCGCAACCGCGCCATGGACAGCCTGCGGCGCGCCGCCCGCCGTCCGGTCGCCGAGCTGACCGACGAGGTGCTCGTCGACGCCGCCAGCACGAGCGACACCGAGGCCGCCGTTCTGGAACACCTCACAACCGAGCACGCGAGTCGATTGATCGCCGAACTGCCGCGCGAGCAGGCCGAGGCAGTGATGCTGCGCGCCGTCGTCGGCCTCGATGCGCGCACGGCGGGTGCGATCCTCGGCAAGTCGGCGGCCGCCGTGCGCGTGTCGACTCACCGAGGTTTGCGCAGGCTCGCGACGCGGTTGCGCCCCCGGGGAGGCGGGTAGCGACGTCCAAACTCCCGCAGCACAGCTGTCCAAGCTCCAATACCTGAACCCGCGCTCAAGCGACCTCACCGACGCTCAGCCGCCGGCCGCGGAGGATGCCGCGCGGACGAACGCTTCCTCGGCGAGCCACCGGAACGTGACTGGATGATGCCGGCGGCCCGCTCGATGATCGATCGACTGCCTCGGCAATCTCCAGACGTTCCGTCGTGTGATCGGCCTCAAGACAACGTCGATGTCAGCCAGGACGGGCTGCGCCACGCTCCCACCGTGCTTGTTGCCTGAATACGGGCCACATCGATCACGAGGGTTAGCGATGTCAAGAAGCTGGTTACCCTGAGATAGAATCTTCGGTCCGTGTACAACTCTCAGTAACTATTTTTGGACCTGGATTGGCACTGGTCACCGCGGCCAGGGCACGGCATCTCACCCCCGGAGAGCCACATGACCCGCTCGATCAACGCCACACGCGACCGCGCCCTCAACGACCTGACCTCGGAATTCTCCACCGTTCCTGTCCGCATCGTGATCGACGTCTTCACCAGCTACCTCGAATGCGCCACATCGCTGGCCACCGCGGTCATCGATGCTCGAGCACGAATCGTCGACGCCTGCGCCGCGTAAATTTCTGAGGCCCCGCCCACCCTGGCTGCGCTCGGTAACACGGGCGCTGTAAGTCGGCCGTCCGCATAGATCATTGACGATCGAGCGCTCATCGGCGATCGCCTCGTCGATCTGCAAAGCCAGCTTCGCCGGAACATCAATGACGGCGATCTGGTCCTCGCTCAACCGCCCAGCCAACGGTGCTCCCAACCCGACAGCGCCCCCGATCGCCCACCGGGAATCAGGCCAGGCTGCGGCGCTCTACCAGCTGGTTAGTGACCTGCCACGTATGCGCGAGCGGAGTCCGGCGAGTACCGGGGGCCGTTGGTTGACGGGTGGCGGCCCGGTACCGGGGGCTCGCTTCGTCGGACGGAACCGCTCCGGTCGCCGGCGCTGGACGACGCTGACCACAGTCACCGATGCCGAGGCCTCGCGACGCCTGGCCTTTCGGGTCACGGCGCACCCCTGGTACCCATCGCGCACTGGGAGTACGTCATCGAACCGGCCAAGGGCGGCTGATCGCGTGAGGAGCGCGGGCACCTTCACCGGCCGGCAAGGCAGCATTGCGAGCAGGACGACCCTGGCCAAACTCAAAACAGCAGCAGAAGCCATCGCTGCATAGCGCGCCCGCCATTGCCGAGATTCATCGATCGGCTCCAGATTCGCCACGTGGAGTGACAGCGCAGACTGGCCGACGGTCCCGGCTCCATGCATGTCAATGGCTCACGGGACGGATCGCTCGTTGGCTGGGAAGGGTGCGGCCCATGCGAGATGTCCGTCGGCGTCGAAGCGGCGGGCGGCCGGCCGGCCCGGCTCGGTGATCTTTATGCCGTCACCTTCGATAGCGATGCGGTACGTCGGTCCATCAGCTGCGATTTCGTCGATGGCGCGGTCGAACGCGTTGCGCCGATGGACCGGCACGTGCATGCGTGTCGCGCAGTGAAAGACGATTCGCGGTTCGCCCGGACGTACCTGCGCGGACCACGCCGGACAGAGCTCGACTGCGTCGCCAGCAAGAACGTCGACCGGAACGGTCATGGCCAGGGCCAGGGCGCGGTGAAGCAAGGCCGCCTTGTCACGGTCCTCAGGCCAGACCAACGCTTCGAGCCACCGTCGGTCGGCGACAACAGATGCGTCGAGCGGGTTGAGGTCGATGCCGGTGGTTGAGATCAGCGTCGGGATGACGTCGAGATCTGGTGGGGACTGGGCGCTAAGCCACTGGGTGTTCAGTTGCACCGGTGAGGTGCGCTCGCCGAAGCGTCGGTCGCCGAGGCAGTAGCCGTAGCGTGCGTGGCGCAGCAGCAAGCCGGCGCTGCTACCGATCTCTAGTAGGTGCGCCGGCCGGCTGCTGATCGATGGTGCGATTGCCGCCAGGGCGAGTCGCAGGCCTACTGCTCGCCCGACCTGGTTGGTCTGCACCAGCCGAGTCGACACGATGTCACGGATGTCCTGCGCGTAGTCGTGTGCGAACGACAACAGCGCGGGTCCAGCGTTTTCGGGCGGTAGCGCGCGGTCGCCTCGCAGCGAGGGGTAGTAGTCGGCGAGCGAGTGTTGGACGCCGCCCAGGAGCAGCGCGTGTACGGCACCGAAGAACACGAAGGTCGGGACCTGGCCCTCGCGAGCGTGAGCGGCCAACTCGATCAGGTAGTCATCCGCCGCCACCACACCCGAGAGCTCTCGGTAGAGCGGCGAACTCCAGAACTCTTCCGGGTCGATGAACGCCGCGCGAACTGCGGTACGACTCTGCACGCTGACAGTCTTACCCGACTCGCATTGCGCGGCGCCGCTTGAGACTTCTTGGTACCGGCTCAGCCATGACGAGTGCGCGCGCGCCCGTCGATTATCGACTGCACACCTGCCGCGGAGCGCCTCTTCCGGCTGCCGCATCATGCGCGCGTCCCGCGGAGTGAAGTGGCGTGTTCCTCGACGAGGCGTCAGACAACAATCAGCCACGGTCCCCGGGTTCAACCATCGGCCTACTCGCCACTCGGAGTTAGCTCTCTGGCGTCCGGCCGCAGCGCGGCGCAGCGTGAACGGCATGCCCGGTTGACGGTCCGGTACCGGTTCGCTGCTTCGAGTGCCTGATCAGCGAGGATGGTCAGCATGGCCACTCGAGGGAATCCCGAACGCGCGCAGCCGGAGTCTCTGCCGCCGTGGCCCGCGGAGGACTACGTCTGCGGGAGCTGCCGGGTGTCCTATCAGGACATCTCGGTGGAGCGCGCGGTGGAGGTTATCGGGTCGGTCCCGGCGCTGGTTCATGACGCCGTCTTGGCGGTGCCTACAGAACGGCGGCGGCGACGACCGGACCCCGTCGTCTGGTCGGTCACCGAGTACGTCTGCCATTTGCGCGATGTGTTCGCTACGTACACCATTCGGCTACATCGGACGCGGACCGAAGACCGCCCCGTGTTGGAGCCGATGCTCAATGACCTGCGCGCCCGCCGCTTCCGTTACAACGAACTCGACGTGAATGCCGTCCTCGACGAATTCGCCGCGACCGCAGCCGGGTTCTGCGACGAGGTCGCCCACACCCGAGCCGATCAGTGGGATCGGCTGGCGACTCGGCTTCCCAGCGAGCAGCGCACGGCTCGGTGGTTGGTGCGCCAGGCCATGCACGAAGGACTGCACCATCTCGACGACGTTCGCAAGGGCGGGGCGTAAGGCACTGTGGGCTAACCCGGTCGGGGGTGTAACTCGCCACTGCATATGGCAAGGGTCGAAGAAGTACCTGTACAGGACCGTGAATCCGGCCGGTAGGTCGCCGCCCGGGCCGACAGCAGCAGTGGGCGGCAACACCGGCCCGCGCGGCCAGTCCGCGCGACCAGGTTCACGCTCACAACGGCGGCGGATTCCGGCACATCGAAGGGGCGGCCGAACGCGTCGGATGAGCGCCGCCGTGCGTGACTAGCTTGACCACCTGCCTTCGCCGAGGATCTTCTCGGGCGTGATGTGGAAGATGTAGCCGTCCGGGGCGTCCGGGCCCGGGAACTCCACGTCGGGGCCCATGTAGACGTGGGCCAGCTGCTGAAGCAGCTCTGGAGCGCCGCCTTCGGTGACCCGCGCGGTTCCGTGCACCACGAGGTATTCGTCCAGCCCGCGCCGGCTCTTCGTCGGTGACTGCACGACGACCGCGACCCGTGGGTCGCGCTCGACGTTGTGCACCTTGATCCGCTTGGGCAGCGATGCGACGACCAACTCGTCGCCGTCCAGTCCGATCCAGACCCCACTGACCTGGGGGCTGCCGTCACGGTTGATCGTGATCAGCTGAGCGATCGCGCTGGATTCGAGGAGAGCGCGAGCGGCGTCGTTGAGCATTCCGCCACTCTAGGTCTCCTCCGGCGCCGCACGCCCGACGCTGTCAAGCCAATGGTGCGGTCAGGCGACACTATGTGGTGACGTGAGATCACGTCCGCGAGGAGGTGTCGTGCTTTATCGGCGCGCAAAGCCATTGCTTGGATTCCTCTGCGCGCTCCTGTTCGCTGCCGGCTGCGCGAGCCGGTCGGGCAGCGCGCCCAGCCCGGGGGCGGCATCGCTCGCCGGAACCTCGTGGCGACTGGTGGGCATCCGTGACGGAGGGCATTCGGTGCCGCCTTCGGCCCACCCGCGGCTCGACTTCGGCCGCGACGGTTCGATCGGACTTGACGACACGGTCAACGCGTGGACGATCGCGGCGGTCGATTCCATCGTTTCCGTTTTTCGCGGGGCACGTCGCTGCCCTCGACTCACGTCTCGATCTCACGGACGAGCACGACACTGCGCATCACCTCGCAGCAGTACGAGTTGCAGTACCGGGCAGCGAGCACGTCCCCGACGCCCCGTCTTCCGCCTCGAGCCGGACCGGTCGATGAACCGGTGCGCCCGTCGTGGAGCAACGACAAATGCCTCAGATCGAACCGTAGGTCGCAGCCGACGTCCAATGCCGGAGGCGTGACAACTGGCCTGTCGGCTCTCCGAAGATGACTCGACGGATGTCAGCGTGACAATGGCAGTCATGGAGTGGACTGTCAGGGCCGACGTCATCGAGTGGCGCGGCCCACCGCCGTACTTCTATCTACCGATGAGCGACGACGACTCCGCCGACCTCAAGACGGAAGCCGCTGGGCTGGAGTACTGGGGACAAGTCGCCGTACAGGTCGTCATCGGCGACACCACCTTCACGACCGCCGTCTTCCCCAAGGACGGCCGATACCTCGTGCCGCTACGCGCGACGATCCGCAAAGCCGAAGGCATCGAGCTGGGGACGCGGGTTTCGGCAACCGTCCGGCTGATCTACGACCGCGGAATACGGCGCGGCCAGCCGCGCCCGTAGCCACCGGGGATCCACGTGCTGCAGGCTGCGCGCCTTAACCGTCGATTGGCGCGGGCTCAATTGCGAGCGCTCGTCGCGCAGATGGGTCCTTATGCGGCCCACGCCCTGACCCCGACTGGTCAGCGACGCACTTGCCGGACGCCAGGTGTGCTGTTGGCGGTCAGAGGCTGCCCCTCACAGTTGGGCGTCTACGAGCGCCGTGGCACGTCCCTCGGGAACTCCCCGGACGCGCCTCGGTCGGTGCGGCTCATTGCTTGACGGTGCCGGCGCGTCGCCAGGCCGATTTGTGCAGTAGCCGCAGGCCGTTGAGTCCGACGATGACCGTAGATCCTTCGTGTCCGGCAACGCCGAGTGGCAGCGGGAGGTAGCCGATGAGGTCCCAGCTCACGAGTGCGGTGATCACGGTGGCGGCGATGATCAGGTTCGCCATGACGACCCGGCGGGCGCGGCGGGACAGCTCGATGACCTTCGGCAGTGTGGCGAGTTCGTCGCGGACGATGACCGCGTCCGAGGTCTCCAACGCGAGGTCCGAACCGTGGCGGCCCATCGCGAGTCCGAGGTTGGCTGCGGCGAGCGCGGGGGCGTCGTTGACGCCGTCACCGACCAGTGCGGTCTATCTGTTTTCAGTGCGCCGGAGGTCGCGAAGATGACGATCAACAGCGCCCCGTCAAGGACTTGTCCGATCGCGGCGGCGACGATGGCCGCGACGATCATCAAGAGGTCGACATCCAGGGTCTTGTCCCGCGCCGCCCGCAGGCCGGCCAGCGCCGGCTCCCAACCGCCGCTGGCGTAGCAGAGCAAATACAGCGCCCACCACGACCAGGTCGGTGCACCGGCCAGCTGCAACGCGCCGCCCAGGACGAACAACGCAAGCGCCAGCCCAGCCCAGCGCATCTCCGGCAAGGTAAGAGCATCGCCCGGCTTCGAGACCCTCGGACGGGACGGCGTTGCGGAGATGACCTCGGACCCCGGCGGGCTAGACAGGGTCGGCGACATGCGGGTGTCCTCCTCGAGATCGTCGCTTCCCGGACGGGACGCGACCATCCCAAGCTACAGGACGTTATGATTACGTGTTCATATGCGCGTTCCGAGGTACGGTTGTCGGATGGGCCACGGCGTGCAAGGGCGAGACACGCCGCCCGCCCGGCTGAACGCGGCAAGCGCCGCCGCGGTCGCCGACACATTGCAGGCCCTCGCCGCCCCCAGTCGGCTGCTCATCCTGTCCAAGCTGCGCGAGGCACCCTGCACCGTGACCGAGCTGACCGAATCCATCGGCATGGAACAATCCGCAATCTCCCACCAGCTACGGCTGCTGCGAACCATGGGGCTGGTCGTCAAACAGCGAACCGGGCGCAACGTCACCTACTCGCTGTATGACAGCCACGTCGCCAGCCTCCTCGACGAAGCCGTCTACCACGCCGAACACCTCCGTCTCGGAGCACCAGAACCACGCACCGAAGTCAGCTGACTCGCGCTGTAGCCGACAGCACGAGTCAACGGGCAAGGGCGTGCGCGTAGTGCGGCGCCTTCCTCGGTGCGGTGGCGAGATCAGCCGGCGGGGTGCTCTGTGCGCATCCGCCACGCATCGGTGATCAGCTCTCGCAGTCTCCGCACGCCGATGTTGTTCAGACGGAGCATGACCAGTGGCAGCCCGTCGTAGCTGGGCGTGGTGAAGAACGTTCCCGGTTCACCGAGCAGCAGTGCCTGCTTCTCAGCTTCGTCGCCCACGTACAGGACGGCGATGTCGGTCCGGATGTGTCGGCCACGCCCGGTGACTCGTTCGGGATACGACCATACGAAGCCGCGGCCGCCGGCACGGAAGTCGAATCCGTCGCTGGGTATCTCGACGACATTGGACAGCGCAGCGGCTATGCGCCGCACGTCGTGCTCGTCGGCCATCACGGCCTCCCGTTTCGAGGATCGGTGTCGACGGCAATCCTGGCGCGCCGGTCGGATCAACTGACGGCGGGGACGCGCTCGCGATGGAGGCGGACCGGGTCGGCACCGCCGACGCAGTAAGAGTGGGTGATGCCCTACCTGGCCGAGCCGGCAGCGCGTTTGCCCGCACACCCAGCCACGCATGCCTGATCTACTTCTCTCGTGCATCTGGGCGGAACAGACCGGTTCGTCGAGCTGGCCGTGATCGAGTACGAGATGCCGCCACCGTCAGCAGACGAGCCCTACGACCCGGAAACGGATTGGTTGGTACTCCGAGCCCATGTGCGCGACGGTGCCAGTACGCACACCTTCGACGGCCTGTCCCTGGATGTGGCGGAGTTTCACCAGCTTGTCGGGTGGATGCAGGCCGTCGCTCTTGAGCGGATCGGCCCGGCGAGCGCACCGAACGAGGCGGCCATCATCTTCGTCGAACCGGATCTCGCTGCGCGCGTAATCGCGTGGTACGGACACCGCCGGATCATTCGCTGGTACTTCGCAGATGCCGACGCAACGCTCGACCCGCCGGATGACGAGCGGTCGTCATGGAAGCCGAACTACGCGGCTCGATCATTCGACATCGACACGGCGACCCATGACTTGGACGTTGCCGCCGCGGATCTGCTCCATTCGCTTACAACCCTCGGCGAACGCGGGATTGAGCGCTGACCGACTGGTCAGGCAGGTCGCACGGTACGCGGCAGATGAGGATGTTCGCCTGCGTGTCCGTCGCCTGTCCCACGCCGATGTGTACGAGGCCGCCGTCTCCAAGCCCATCCCGCAGCAACGCTGGTGGAAGTTAGCTGTACTTGTCAACCAATGGTTGACAGAAGCAACCCATGGTTGACACATTTGCTCCATGGCCTACACGGCGAAGCAAGAAGAACTACTGGGCGCGATCAAGGCGGCTCGGGCCGAGGCGGTTGAGCACTTCTTCAAGGCGAAGGAAGCGAGCACCCGGCGAAGTGACTTGATGCTCACGCTCATCAAGGACGGTGTCAGCCAGTCCGACATCGCCCGCGAACTCGGCGTCAGCCGACAAGCGATCAAGAAGATGATCAAAGCCCGTTAGCACTGCGCTTGGGTATGTCTGCTGGGCATGTCGCTAAGGGACAGTGAGCGGTGCCAGTCATCGGCACGAGCGCGGTCGGCGGGCAGGTCAGTGCGCTTGACCTTGACGGTGAGCGTCCCGGGGAGCCCGACTCGCTGCCTGCGCCGATGGGCTTGCGGCGCACATACCGCTCCCCGCACACAAACGCGGGCACGGCTGGAGTGTCAGACTTGGCCGATGAAAGCGGTCGAGATCATTACTAACCTGCACACGGACGACGTCGAGCGCGCGAGGGAGTTCTTCCGGTTCCTCGGACTCACCGAAGACGGAATGAACCAGGGTTGGGTGGCCCGGTTCAGCTCTCCGGACTCGTGCGCGTGCGTCCAAGTCGTAACCCGCGACGCGACGGCGCCAGAAGACTCCGTCATGACCATCAAGGTCGACGATGTCGATGCCGCGTATGAAGAGGCGCAGCAACGCGGTTACGAGATCGTGCATCCGATAACCAACGAACCGTGGGGAATCCGCCGATTCTTCGTGCGGAGCCCTGACGGACACGTGATCAACGTCGCCCGGCACAGCCTCTGAGCGGCCCGCGCCTTATCGCTGGGAGTCCATCGGTGGTCCTCATGCGCATAAGCGACGCGCTCGGCTCCTTGTCGACCCGACCCGAGTACCGCGTCACCTCGGACAGACAGCGGTCTTCGTTGCGTCGCAGCCAGCGGAGCAAGAGCTTGACGACCGTACCCAGATCGATTGACGGCCAAGGCGAGCGGACCAGGGACAGCCGCCCGTCTTCGAACCCCGGGGTCAGGTCCTCGATGTCCACGCCGTGGTCGACTTCGTACCGCGTGTCAGCGACTCGGCGGACGGGGTCTGCCGACCAACTTGCCGCGAAGTCGATGTTCCCGACTAACGTCTCGCTCGCGGTGAAAAGCGGATCCTCCCGAGGTGAACCAACGCGGCAAGCCGGTAGTGCCGAAAGACGAAGATGCCGGACCTCATCGAACGATCGTCTGCAGCACGAAGAGGTTGACAGAACCCGTCATGGCTCTACTCTTTACCTATGGTAGTAGATAAAGAGTTCAGCAAGGGTCTGGATGAGGCGTCTCCGATCACCTTCCGGCTCGACCCAGGCTCGGGCGTGCCGACCTACCTTCAGCTCGTGCACCAGGTCGAACATGCGTTGCGCCTGGGGTATCTGAAGCAAGGCGATCGCCTGCCCAAGGTGCGGGAGGTCGTCGCCGCGCTGGCGATTAATCCCAACACGGTGCTGAAGGCCTACAAGGAACTCGAGATCAAAGGTCTGACCTCGGGTCGCCCAGGTCAGGGCACCTTCATCGACGGTGCGGTGGCTCAATCCACCCTGCCCGAGCTGACCGCGTTGCGGCACTCGCTGCGGAACTGGTTCGAACAGGCCGAAGCGGCCGGGCTCGATCAGCACGGGATCGTCGCACTCGTGACGAGCTCCTTGCGGGATTTCTCTGAGCGCCGCCAGCCCAGCCCGGACCATGGCCGTATGTCGGCGCGGCAACGAGGTAAGGGCGGGGCGGCATGAACGTCATCGAGACGGCCGGTCTCGGCCGCCGGTACGGCAGCAAGTGGGCCCTGCGCGAGTGCACCGTGAGCATCCCGGAAGGTCACCTCGTAGCCCTGGTCGGCCCGAACGGCGCGGGCAAGAGCACCCTCCTGAACCTCGTCGTCGGTCTCACGCGACCCAGCGAGGGTGCGGTGTGGGTCCTCGGCGGAGCGATGGCGGGATCGGTCACCGCGCTGGACGGCATCGCCTTCGTAGCCCAAGAGATGCCCCTGTACCGGACCCTCTCGGTTGCGGACATGCTGCATCTGACCGCCAACCTCAACCTGCGCTTTGACACCACCTACGCCCGACGTCGCCTCAGCGAACTCGACATCGACCCCAGGCAGAGGGCAGGCAAGCTCTCGGGCGGCCAGCAGGCGCAACTCGCTCTCACGCTGGCGCTGGCCCGGCATCCCCGCCTGCTGCTGCTCGACGAGCCCACGGCGCCGCTCGATCCCGTCGCCCGCCACGACTTCATGGCAACCGTCGTTACCGCGATGGCCGAGGACGGAGTATCCGTTGTGCTGTCCTCCCACATGCTGGCCGAACTCGAGCGGGTCACCGACTACCTGGTCCTCATCGCTCACGGACGGGTTCGCCTCAACCATGAGGTCGAGGACCTGCTCAGCACCCACCGACTCGTCAGCGCCGCCACACCCGACCGGCTGCGAGATCTCCAGGGCGAGGTCATAGAGACGAGCAGCATGGGCACTCAAACTCATCAACTGATCCGCTTAGCCTCGCCCGACGCTCCGCTTCCGGCGCTCTGCGAAGCACGCCCGGTCGGGCTCGAGGAACTCGCCCTGGCCTACCTGCGAGAGGCCCCGACCTCACCTGCCCGCAACCCGGTTGGAGCGGGCCGATGACCGCTGTCGCGGCCGTACCAGCGGCAGCCGCGCGGCCCGTGCCCTGGTCACGCCTGGGCTGGGTGGTGTGGCGGCGCTACCGCACGATGCTCATCGCCACAGTCGGTGTCCTCACCCTGATCGCTGTCTACTTGGTGGTCAACGGCGAACAGATGCGGGCCTCCTACCGCTCGGCGACCTCCTGCACCCCGGTCAATACAGCAGCCTGCCAATACAAGTTTCAGCTCTTCCACGACAGCTACGCCCAACCCGGCCTCATCGGCGTCCTGCTGACGTTCCTGCCCGCCATCATCGGCTCCTTCGTCGGCGCACCGCTGCTATCCCGGGAACTGGAAAGCGGCACCTTCCGCTACGCCTGGACCCAAGGCGCGGGTCGCATGCGCTGGGCTATCGCAATACTGACTTGCGGCGCGGTCGGCGTCGCAGTCGTCATGGCCGGCTTCGGGGCTCTGATCTCCTGGCACAACCAACCACTACTCGACGCCGACATCACGCCGAGACTGCACACCACCGTCTTCCCGGAAACCGGCCTGGCCGCCGCCGGCTGGGCGCTGGCCGGGTTCACACTCAGCGTCCTAGCGGGACTGCTCTGGCGGCGCGCAATTCCTGCCATCGTCACCGCCTTCGCCGCCTGTTTCGGACTCGAATACCTCGCCGCCACCTATCGCCTGAAGTACGTCCGGCCCCTCACCACCACCAGCCTCGACCAGCCCCACAAAGCCCTCAACATCAACCAGTGGTGGACCAAAGGCGGCGTACACCTCAGCACCGATCAAGTCACCTCGGCCCTCAGCGCCGTCGGCGCCCAGGTCAACGCCACCGGAGGCAAGATCACCCCTGTCGCCTCCGGGAGCTCACATGGCGCCGGTGGGCCGAGCGTCGACCCCGTTCAATACCTGCTCCACCATGGCTATCTGCAGATCACGAGCTACCAGCCCGATAGCCGCTACTGGACACTGCAATGGATTGAGTTCGGCTGGCTCACCGCCCTCGCGCTCCTGCTACTAGGCGCAACGTTCTGGCTCCTGCGCCGACGACCGGCCTGACCGCTCATCCCGGCGACCAGCCCTCCCTGATGTTCACCGCACGACGTCAGCGTCACCGCGGGATGAAGCGATACTCAGCTCTGGCATGCGCTCCACCGGCCACCGCTGGCGTGGAGAGGCTCAAGAGGGGTCTGCCCAGCTCGAAGTAGCGCTGCCCTCCTCGCCGACAACTGTCGGTTCGCACGAGTCACGGCCGGCGCGGCATCTAAAGTCCAGTGTTCCCGCGCCGAGGTAGCGTGGTGCGGTCGACCGAGAGGTGCTGTGTTGACCACTCTTCGCCGCTGCGCGCTCGTCTCGGTCTTGGTCCCGGTTGCGACCGCTCTTGCAGGCGGTGTCGCGGCGGCGGCCCCGGCACCGTGCCTAGGCACCAGCCTTTCGGCGACGACCGGGGCGGAAACCGCGCTCCGCGGCGCCGCCCTCGCACCTGCCGCACACCACACCGTCTGGCCACGGACCGGCGAGGCCGGGTACGCGCTCGGCACCGGCCCGGTTCGAACGAGCCCACACCAGCCCGTCGTGCCGATCGCGAGCATCGCAAAGGTGATGACGGCCTACCTGGTAGTCCGCGCGTCGCCTTTGGACTCGACGCGGCGGGGTTTCACGCTCGTCGTCAAGCGGCGTGATGTGCAGGACACGGCCCGGCGGGCCGGCCGCGGCGAGTCGGTCGTGCCAGTGCGCCAGGGCGAGGTGCTGACGGAGCGCCAGGCGCTGGCCGCGCTTCTTCTGCCGTCCGCGAACAACATCGCGATCATGCTGGCGCGCCGCGTCGCAGGCACGGTCAAGCAGTTCCTACGTTGGATGAACGCGGCAGCCGCCCGCCTCGGCATGCGACAGACCCGTTACACCGATCCGAGCGGTTTCGAGGCGACGACGACGTCCACAGCCGCCGATCAGACCCGGCTCGCCCTGGCTGCGATGCGGCTCGGCTTCCTGGCCGGGATCGTCGACCGCAGCAGCTACCGCATCCCGGTCGCCGGCGTGGTGCACAACTACGACACGCTTCTCGGCCACGACGGCTTCGTCGGTATCAAGACCGGCTCCGACGACGCGGCCGGCGGCTGCTTCGTCTTCCGCTCGCGCCGCCTGATCGATCATCGGGTGGTGCTCATGACCGGAGCCGTGCTGGGCCAGCGCGGTCCGAACATCATTGCGGCCGCGCTGGAGGCGTCGCGCGCACTGGTGGACCGGGTCGCACCCCGTCAGGCATCCTGAGTTCCGATCGGGGAGATGACCCATGACGATCCGCACCATGCTCTGCGCCACTGTCGCCGGCCTTGGTGCCGTAGCGGCGATGCTCCTGGCACCCTCCGCCGCTGAAGCGACGACCCTGCCGACGCAACTCGCGCCCGGACACCTCGCGACGTCCGGAGCGGTGTTGCGCTCGCCGAACGGCCACTTCCTGCTGCAGGTGGCGCCGACGGGTCGCCTGATGATCACTGGCCGCCGCGCGACGGTCTGGGCTACCCGCACCCACGGTGATCGTCCGGTCCTGGTCGTGCGACGCAACGGCGACGTACTGCTCATCAGCCATCGCAAGGCGCTCTGGCAGACCGCGACCACCGGTGCCGGCGCATCGACGCTACGACTGGGCGACCACGGCGTACTCACCCTGTCGAACCGTTCCGGCACGGTGTGGACGAGCGTCGTGGGCAATCGGTGTGCCCACTCGCGCGACGCCCACCACGTGCTGATCGACATCTCCGAGCAGAGCGCGCTGCTGTGCGCGCACCACCAGCAGATCCTCGTCACCCCGGTCACCACCGGCGCGACCGATCGCGGCGACGGCACGCCCACCGGCACCTGGCACGTCTATGCGAAACAGCGCAACACCGTGCTCCATCCCGCGAGTGGCGGGGCGTATCCGGTCAAGTACTGGATGCCGTACAACGGTGCCTACGGCATGCACGATGCCCGCTGGCAGAAGTTCGCCTACGGCAGCGGCAAGTACCGCACGAAGGGTTCGCACGGCTGCACACACTTCCCGGCTGCGGCAATGGCGCGGCTGTTCGCGTGGGCGCCGACCGGCACCACCGTCACCGTCCTGGGCTGACGAGTGAATCGCCGTCATTTGTAGAGTGGGCCAAGACTTGCTACGACCAGCTCGCCGGCCGCAAACGCCGCCTCATCACCATCGGCGCTATTGCTCGTGACGAGGACCGCGGCCGCGGCGATGGAGACGAAAGCTGCCAGCCACGCACGACCGCCGGCATCAAAACGCACGAAGGCGCGGCTGTCGTCCCTGGCATGCGGGCGAATCACCGAGAGGCCGGTGGGGTCTGCGCCAGCGTGGCTCGCGAACTTGAGCACGGCTCTACGGATGTCCTCGCCGATCGCCGTACGGGGGTAGACGCTGATGTTGACGCCGACGTCGAGGATTTCGTGCGAGATGTCGTAAGTCTGGCCGGGTTCGCCTCGTACGGTCCAGCCATCGGCAAGGGGTACTTGGAAGATCCCATCGCACTCAAGAATTCCGCTCACGACGATCTCAACCCGTTCATGGACACGACGCTACCGAGCAGGGTCGGGTTGGGAATAGCGATGCCGACGGCCGCTGTATTCGGTGGTACTGCCCAAGCGCGTGCCGGCCGCCGACGCGACCGGCCGAGACTTACCCGATGCTGCGCTGTCTGGCGGGAGTGGACATTCGGCCGCGGGGGTTGGGGGCTTGCGCGTTTGACATGTGGGCGTTCAGGAAGCGGTCGACTGCTGCTGTGGTCCGGTCGACGTCGTGGGTGGCCAGAAGGTCGAGCAGCGCGCCGCGCAGGACGGCGAGAAGCAGGGTGCGGTCGGCGTCGTCCTGGCCGACGCCAAGATCGGCGAACAGGTCCAGCCACTCCCGGACGGTGGCCGCTGCGAACGCGGCCCACGGCCCTTCGGGCTCGAGCAGCGACCGGGCGTAGGTGTCTAGCCAGAGGGTGAGCAGGTTGCGGTGTTCGGTGGCGACCAGCCAGCCCCATACGGCCGATGCGGCGGTGGGCGTGGCCGGGGTGGCGTTTCGGCGGAGGCGATCAAGCAGCTCCAGTTCGTCGGCCCGGGCGCGCGCCAAGATCTCTCGTATCAAGCCTTCCTTGCTGGTGAACAGGAACAGCAGGACGCGTGGGCTCGAGCCGATGGCCGCGGCCAGCGGGCGCAGGGACAGTCCGGTTAGGCCGTGGTCCAGGGCGTAGCGGTAAGCGGCATCGAGCAGCTCGCGTCGTCGTTGCGAGTGGACAGGCTGGGTCGGCCTTGTTGAGCCGGTGCCCGAGGTTGAGTTGCGGGCCGGCATGGCGCTATCTTTCCACTGAAACGGACGTTTCAGTGAGCCGAGGTGGTGGTCGTGAGGCGTGAAGCGGTGATTCGCCGGTTAGGGCAACCGGGCGATTTGGGCTGGGTAGTGCAGGCGCACGGGGAGGTCTACGCCGAGGAGTTCGGTTGGGACACCAGTTTCGAGGCGTTGGTCGCGCGCATCGTGGCCGACTACGCCGAGGACACCGATGGCGAGCGGGCAGCAGCCTGGATTGCCGAGTTGAACGGGCAACGTGTGGGCTGTGTGTTCTGCGTGGACGAGGACGAGGTCACCGCGAAGCTGCGGATCCTGTTGGTGCATCCGGCCGGACGGGGTCACAGGCTCGGCGCCAGATTGACCGCGGAATGTATCGGGTTCGCCCGAGCGGCCGGTTACGGTCGCATGCGGTTGTGGACGAACTCCCCGCTCGTCGCTGCTCGCCACATCTATCTGGCCGCCGGGTTCACGCTCATCAAGGAAGAGCCACACCACAGTTTCGGGGTCGATCTAGTCGGCCAGACATACGAACTGAACCTCGCTGCGCGACGCCTCGGGTGACGGTGACGATCCATTCTGCGACGTCGGACGCGACAGCTAGATAGACGAACCGCAAGCCACGGCGGGCTTGCTCTGGCATCGTCGGCGAAATCTCGACGCCGAGCTCCATTTGTTGGCAGGGAGCTAGACCCCATCGAGAGACCGGTAGCGACTTCCCGCTCTCGGCACGTGCGGGCGGGGGAGCTTCGGGCTCCGGGGCCGGAACGCGTCAGCCGTCACGAAGCGGCTCACACCATCCGCCGCCCTCGCGGGCGAGACCGCCGGGCCCGATACCCCAGAGCGTTTGCAACGCTACGGATGTCTGCAAGCGCGCGCTCTTCGGCAGGAGCGATCAGCGGCTACCAAAGCCGGTAGAGCCGCGTCGCGGCCTTGGGGCGGCAGAGTGCGCTGGCGTTATTTAGTGACCCCGGTGCGGTTCACCGGGATGTTGGTGCGGAGGAAGGCGAGTTGGTCGGCGATGGTGGTGGTGAAGAACGGTTGGACGTAGGGGTCGAAGTGGCCGCAGTCATAGACGTGGACGGTGGACCGGGTCATCTTGGCGGCGGCGCTCTCCGCGACCTTGCGGGGGGTCACTACGTCGTGGGCGGCGATCTGCACCAGTGCGGGGCAGTGCACGCGGGCGGCGTACTTCTGCGGTGAGTAGAAACCGATCTTGAGGGTGATTCGGGCGGCGACGTAGTACGGGTAGTCGCCCTCGGTCAGGCCGGATTCGTCGGCCTGCTGGGTCAGGCCGGGCACCGCGTCGGGTGTGGTCATCACTGCGGTGGTGCCGGGTTCGCCGACGGCGTCGACGTAGACGGGGTCTCGGTGCAGCAGGGCTGCGGCCTGGTCGAGGACTCCTAGGCGGATGACCCGCAGGCTGGGCAGTAGGCCGGTGGAGCGAACGGCTGCGGGGCCGCTGACGTGCGGCACCTGGGCGATGATTGCGGCCAGTTTCTCGCCCTGCCCGGCCAGGGTGATGACGTGGCCGCCGCCGAACGAGGTTCCCCACGCGACTACCCGTTCGGGGTCCACGCCGGGGAGCGCGCGGGCGAAACTCAGGGCGGCACGCCAATCCTGGAGTTGCATGCCGACGTCGAGCAGCTGGCGTGGGCTGCCCTCGCTCTCGCCGAAACCGCGGTAGTCGAACACGACGACGCGGTAACCGGCAGCAGCGAAGTGCTCGGCGTAGGCGTAGAGCCGTAGGGCTCGGACTCCGCCGAAGCCGTGGCCCATCACCACGACAGGCCCGGAACCATTCGACCCGTCGTCCGGGCGGTAGACGCGTGCCGCACACGTTGTGCCCTGGGACAGGAACGTCTGCTCGGAGGTAGTGAACGGCAGGTCGGCCGGGTCGGGCACAGGGTCTCCTTGGGGCGACTGAGGGCGACGGCGAGGCGGCGTCGGCGGCGAGGGAAGGGTTGCGCATTCTTGAATGCGGTACAAGAGCCATCGTAGCCGCTCTTGAACGGTGGTCAAGATAGGCTTCAGATGTGCCCGCGAACCGCCGCCCACAAGATCCGCAGGAGAAGCGGGCCGAAATCGTGCGCGCGGCCGAGCAGCTGTTCGTGGACGTCGGTTACGAGGACACCCCGATGACGCGGATCGCTGCTGCGGCGGGGGTCACCACCACCACGATCTACTGGTACTTCGCCGACAAGGACGCACTGCTCGTCGCGGTGCTCGACCAGGTCCTCACGCAGGCGGTGCAGGAACAGTCGGCGCACGTCGACGGGCCCTGGGACGAGCAGCTGCTCTGGGTGATCGGCCGTCTGCAGCGCCTGCACCGGCTCGTCTCGGTGGTCCATGCGCGCGTTCGCAGTTCACCGGTGATCGACGACTGGCACAACCGTTTCCACGCGCTCGCCGACCTCAGCCTCGCAGAAGGGTTCCGCCGCGCCGGCGTGGCCGAGGCCAACCTGCCGGCGGCCACCCGCGTCGGGGTCTTCACCATCGAAGGTCTCCTCACCCACCCGCACGACGAGCAGGCCACCCGCGACATCGTCAGGCTGCTGGGCTCGCTCACGTGACCGCCCAGCGCCCCGGCGAGTCCAGTACCTCGGCGCAGTACGGATCGTTGGGCGCGCTTTCCCAGACTCGCTTCATTCTCACCATCAGCGGCAGATGCGGTAGTTCGGTTCGGGTGGCCTAGTGGTGGCCGAGGATGTCGAGGGCCTCTTTCGTCGCGTAGAAGCCGATCACCAGCCCTGACGCGGGGTCGGCCCACCAGCGGCCGAATGCGCTGTTGAGGGCCAGCCCGTGGCCGCCGAGGTTGGACGCTGCGAGAGTCAATCACCGAGTGTCCCAACTCGGCGAACGACCTAATTTGCCCCGCTTCAGTGCGGGACGGTTCGCCCGGAGCGGCTGCTGTCGGGAGTTGATCGGCGGCCCGCGAATCGTGCCAAGCGGGCTGTCAGAACACCGCCTTGGCGATGAGGTCGCGGATCGTGGCTTCGGCCGTGTCGTCGAGCGAGCTGAGGGTCCACGCGACCGGGTGCAGGCTGGCCCCGTCGTGGCGGGTCGGGTTGACGACTTCGCCGAACCCGAACGCGATGAAGTTTTCGTCGGGTTTGATGTAGCAGACGTCCTTGCCGTCCTTGGTATAGAACGGCAGCCCCCACCGCACGATCGGCTCGAGCGACGGCGCGGTTTCCCGGATGATGGCGTGCAGCCGCTCGCCGATCTGCCGGTACTGAGCGGGGGCTTCACCAAGCTTGGCGAGCACTGCCGCATCACCTTTCTTCGTGAACATTCGTGGGCCTCCTCGGGTAGTTCGGCAGCGATACCTCCAGTGATAGTATGACTCTCGATACGAGAGCGGTAGTCTCAGAGTGTGTCAATCCAGGCGCGGACCCGCTTCGCTCGCCGGGCTGTCATCGACGCCGCCCGGACTCTGTTCGTCCAGCGTGGTTATGCAGCCACGACGATCGACGCGATCAGTGCCGCCTCGGATGTCCCCCCAGCGAGCGTGTACCGGCTGTTCTCGTCAAAGCGTGGAATCCTCAAGGCGCTATTAGACGAGTCCATAGCCGGAGACGACGACCCGGCCCCGATGGCCGAGCGTCCACACGTCAAGTCCCTTCTCGCCGATCCAGACCCGGCGAACATGGTGGCGACCCTCGTGCGTATAGCGGCCGAGATCAACGCCAGAACGGGTGCGGTCTATGGCATCCTCGCCAGCGCCGCCGAGTCGGACGCGGACGCGGCGGCGCTGCTCAACGAGCTCACTCGTCAGCGTCACCAAGGCCAAGCGAAGGTCGCGAGGGCGCTGGCACAACGCAAGGCCCTTCGGCCGACGGTGCGAGAGTCTGACGCCAAAGACATCATCCACGCGCTGGCGTCGCCTGAGATGTACCGACTCCTCGTGATCGGCCGAGGCTGGTCACCGATGAAGTACGAGCAGTGGCTCACCGATACGCTCACCGGCCAGCTGCTCGCTGTCCCGACACCGGCGTAGCCATCGGGTCAACGAGTCCAGTGCCGGATTGTTGTCCGCGGCTCGCCCGGAGAACGCCCCGGGAAAGCACCTCTGTTCGATAACATCGAACGCATGAGCGATAGCGCGTGGCTCGAGGGGCTGGACGGGTCCCAGCTCGAGGCGGTCACCCATGGCTCGGGTCCGCTGGTGGTGATGGCCGGCGCGGGGACGGGCAAGACGCGGATGCTCACGGCGCGGGTGGCGCGGCTGTTGGAGTCCGGGGTGGCGCCGGAGCGGGTGATGCTGTTGACGTTCACTCGGCGGGCGGCGGCGGCGATGACGTCGCGGGCGGCGGCGCTGTGCGGTGATCCACGGGCGGGGCAGCGGGTGTGGGGCGGGACCTTTCATGCCGTGGCCCACCGCCTGGTCAGTGAATACGCCGGAGCGCTCGGGTTGTCGGCGGTGACGCTGTTGGACCCCGAGGACGTCGTCTCCTTGATGGACCTGCTGCGGGAGGAGCACAGCCTGACCGGCACCGGGACACGGTTCCCCTCGAGCGGGAAGCTGGCTGAGTTGTTCTCCCGGGCGGTGAACACCGGGCGGCCGGCGCGGGAGCTGATCGCCGAGGAGTTGCCCGACTTCGTGCATCAGAGCGAGGAGATCGTCGGGCTGTTCCGGGCGTTCATGGTCCGCAAGCGCCAGCAAGGGTTGTTGGACTTCGATGACCTGCTGCTGTGCTGGGCGCAGCTGCTCGCCGACCCGGTGATAGGGGCGAAGCTGCGTCGCCGTTGGGACTGGGTGCTGGTCGATGAATACCAGGACGTGAATCAGGCGCAGGTGGACATCGTCGCCGGGCTGCGGCCGGACGGGTGCGGGCTGACCCTGGTCGGTGACGATGCGCAGGCCATCTACAGCTTCCGGGGAGCCTCCGGTGCACACCTCGGTGACGTCCTGGACCGGCTGCCCGAGGCGAGGTTGGTGCGGCTGCAACGCAACTTCCGCTCGCTCCAGCCGGTGCTCGACCTTGCCAACGTCATCCGCCCCGGCCAGGGCGAGAGCCGTCTGCAGCTGACGGCTGACCGCGTCGCGGTGCGGGCCGGCAAGCCTGTGCTGGTGCGTTGCGGGGACGCCGACACCGAGGCCCGCATGATCGCCGATGCCGTGCTGGGCGCCCAGCAGGACGGGCAACCGCTGAAGGAGCAGGCCGTGCTGATGCGCGCGGGCAGCCACAGCAAGGCCCTCGAGGTCGAGCTCGCCGTCCGCAACATCCCGTTCGTGAAGTACGGGGGCATCAGCTTCCTGAACACGGCCCACGTCCGCGACCTCGTCGCCGCCCTGCGCGTCACGACCAACCCTGGCGACGAGCTGTCCTGGTACCGGCTGCTGTGCCTGCACCGCAACATCGGCCGCGCGTCGGCCCGCACGCTCACCGCGTTGCTGCGCACCGACGACCCGGACACCAACACCGTCGTGGCCGCCGCGCCGGACAAGGCCCGCACCGCCCTGACCGCCACCCTCACCCAGCTCGAGGCCGCCCGCAGCACCAGCGTGGCCACGGACCGGGCCGCCGCATGCCTGACTGCGGTCCGCCCGCTCATCCGTGCCCACTACGCCGACTGGCAGGCCCGCGTCGAGGACGTCGACCGCATCGCCGACGTCGCCGCCACCCGCACCGACCTCGCCGCGTTCATCGCGGAACTCACCCTCGATCCCGCCTCGTCCAGCGCCGACTACGCCACAGCGCCGCACAAGGACGAGGACTACCTGACCCTCTCGACCGTGCACTCGGCGAAGGGCCTGGAGTGGAGCTCGGTGCACCTGCTGCACGCCGTGGACGGGGCGTTCCCGTCCGACATGGCGCTGTCCGACGACAACGGCCTCGAGGAGGAGCAGCGGCTGTTCTACGTCGCGATCACCCGCGCCCGCGACACCCTGGTCATCTACACGCCGGCCCGCATGCCGGTCGACTGGAACGGTTACCGCGCGCGGCAGATCCACGCCAAGGCCAGCCGCTTCCTCACCGACGAGGCACTCGAGACCCTCGACGTCCGGGAGCAAAGCCATGTCCGTCCCGCCGTCGCTGTCGATGCCGATACGACGCGAGTCACGATCCCGACGCTTGATCATCTGTTCACCTGATCGCACCGTCCAACCCTGCTCACGCGGATTTACACGTCCTGAGGGGATCCGACGTAGTACTAACGCAGGCCGGAATCGGGTCTTTGCGCGTGCTCCGGTCAGGTTGGTGGCTCCGGCCGTAGCGTCTGTTGTGCGGCAGCACCGGTTGCCGCCAGCGTGCCCGGCTCTCCCACCCCCCACATGGGGCCGGGCATCGCTGGCGCTCAGGCCTGCCGGAGCCGGCCCTTCAGCCGGCGGTCAGGGCGTGCACGACGAGCGAGGTCGCGTCGCACACCTGGGCCGACGGGTCCAGGGAGAGCGTGGCCGCGTCGGTCCCGCCGGGCGTGGTGACGGTGATCGAGGCGTAACTCGCGCAGGTCGTGGTACCCGACGTGCCGCTCCAGTCGAGCTGGGACGTCGCCGCCGTGCCGGGTCCGAGCGTGAGCGCTCCGGGGCTCTCGGCCGCCGTCTCCACCGACACGGACGGGTCGTCCGGGAACGAGACGGTGGGGAATCCCTGCACCGAGCACGGGGCGGCGCCGTTGTTCGAGACGGTGATCGTCAGCGAGGTGGACGACGGCGGCGACACGGAGATCACGAGGTCGGCGGTCGTGCACGCCTGCGGTGCGCTCGAGCCCGTCGCGGTGCCGGGGGCCGGCCTGCGATGGTGCGTGGAGGCGGCCGGGTGGTGCGGATGTGCGTCCACTGTCCGGTGCGCGGACGCGGGGTGGCTTGCACTCGGTGATCGGTGCGGTCGCGGCTTCGCCACGGCCGTCGAGGCCGGGACGGTCGTCGTCGGGCTGACGTCCGGAACCGGCGGAGCGGTCAGCGCACGTGGCGACGGCTGAGGCCGGTGGTCGGTCCCCGAGGCGAGGACGACGCCGCCCCCGACCGCAAGCGCGGCGACGGTGACCGCGGCGACCGACAGCAGCAACGGCATCCGGCCGGTGTAGCGGGCGCGCAGGGCCGTGGTCCGGCGGACGGGCGCCGCGGTGATCCGGTCCATCGACGGTTCCGGCGCGTCCGCGTACCGCCGGTCGATCTCGTCGCGCCAGCGGGCCCCGTCGGCGCGCAGCTGGTCGTCGAAGTCAGGCATACGGTGCTCCCAGGCGCCTGGCGAGCGCCTTGCGCGCATCCGACAGGGTCGATTTCACCGTGCCGGCCGAGCAGTTCATGTACTCGGCGACGTCGGCGACCGGCAGGTCGAGGTAGTGGTACAGGACGACCGCGGTGCGTTGGCGGGTCGGCAGCGCGTCGACCGCGCGGCGCAGGTCGATGACCGCCGAGTCGGGTTCGTCGACCGTCAGGTCGTGGTCCGCGAGTGTCAGCGAGGGCGTCGTGGCACGCCACCGGCGCCGCGCCCGGTCGGCCATGATCGCCATCAGCCAGCTGACCGCAGCCCCGCGGTCGGGATCGAACAGGGCCCGCTTGACCCAGGCACGGGTGAGCGTGTCCTGCACCAGGTCGTCGACGTCCGGTGGTCTGACGAGGACGGCGGCGAAGCGGCGCAGCGCGGCGAGATGGGGCGTGACGAACACGCGGAATCGGTCGGTTTCCGATTCCACTCGCGCCACCATCTCGATCATGTGCCACCCGTAACTCTCGCTCGGACGGTATACACCCGCGACTGCGTAAGCGGTTGGGTACGGCCACCGACTTTCCTTTGCCGTGTCGCATGGCGACGAAATCCCGTGTCGTACCCAACCGATGACTGACTCGTCGGTGTATGCCTGCCAGATCGCGTCCGCCGCGGTGTGAGCGGCGGGGTCCTCGTCAACACATTGCGTCACCCGAGAGGACGACATCCTGATGACCCTGCGGTCGAGCAACTGGCGACGGCCGCAAGACGGGGAACCCGAGGTTTCGAAGGACGCAACCGACCTCGTGTGGTGGCGGCGGCCGACAGCGCTGCTGGCGCTGGTGGCAGCGGTCCACGCAGTGCTGCCGATCCTGATCCTTGGACGGCACTGGTTCATCGGCATCGACGAATCGGTCTACCTGTCGCAGATCAACGCGCACGTACCGCCGGGCGGCTTCTCCGCGCCGCGCGCCCGTGGCTCCACGCTGCTCGCCGTCCCCATCACGGCCTTCACCGACGCCGTTGGGCCGATGCGACTGTGGGCCGGTGCCCTGTCCGGCGTCGGCCTGTTCCTGGCCTTCCGGACGTGGTTGCGGTTGCGGCCGGGCTATCTCGTCCCCCTTGCGGCCGCCCTGTTCGCCTCGATCTGGGTCGTCACGTACTACGGCTTCCAGGTCATGCCGAACGAGTGGGGAGCTTTCGCGACCGTCGGGGCGTGTGGCAGCCTGCTGAACTTCCTGCTGGACGGCTCACGCTGGTCGCTCACCGGTGCCGCGGTCGCCCTCGGCCTCACCGCGTTGTTCCGTCCCTCGGACGCGGTGTTCGCCCTGGCTGCCCTTGCCGTGGTCTGCGTGCTGTGCCGGACGTCGTGGACCCGCCGCGTCGTCGCCGTCGGCGCGTTGACGATCGGTGCCGTCGCCGGCGCGACCCAGTGGATCATCGAGGCCCGCTCCTCCTTCCACGGCGTCCGCGCCCGGCTGCACGTGGCGGAGGCGGAGCAGGGCGGCGCCGGTCTGCACTGGACCGGACCCGCCGAGGTACGCACGCTCGGCGGCCCCGTGCTCTGCCGCACGACCTGCCACGCCAAGCCTGAGGCGCTGTACTGGTTGTGGTGGCTCGCCGGTGCCCTGCTGATCGTCGTGGCCGTGTCGCAGCTACGCCGGATGGCTCGGCCGATCGTGATCGTCGCGCCGCTCGTGCTCGGTCTCGTGATGGCCGCCCAGTACGTGTTCACGGTGCCGTACGCGGCCCCCCGCTTCCTGCTGCCGGCCTACGCCGCGCTCGCGATCCCGTGCGCCGCGGGGGCCGTCGCACTGGTCCGCGGCGTGCGCCCGCGCCGAGGCCGCGTAGCGCTCGCCGGCCTGCTGGCTGCCGCCTTCGTCGGTCACGAGATCATCCAGGTGCACGTCATCACCGCGCGCATAGCACCCCCGTCCGAGGTGTCCGCCCGGCTCATCGACGCCAGTGCGGCAGCCCTGCGCGCGGACGGCATCACCGGCCGATGTCTGATCCTGGGCGATACCGGCACGAACGGGCCGCTCGCTTACCGCCTGCGCTGCAGCAACCGACGGCCTACGCGCACAGAGCTGCTCAGCGACCTGCACCGGGGCGTGCGGGTCGCCTGGCTGCGGAGCGCCCCGCCGTCGCGCGGGTGGGGCATCCGCTGGCGCAAGGAGCACGTCCACTACCTCGTGCCGACCAACGTCTATCTCAGCACCGCGAGGTCGCGCGCTACGGCCTCGCCGTAGTTGACGGCCGGGTCGTGGGCTCGGGCGAGGCAGGGGTCGTCCGGTGGTGCCTCCCCGACCTGGTCGAGGCGGAACCGGAGGCCGGGACGGACGGCGCAGGCGACCTCGGGGCCACCAGGACCGAGTTGTTCACCGGGCCGACGATCGGGAAGTGCACGCGCAGAGCAGGCGGGGCGATCTGTTGCCACATCCAGCCGAGCATGCGCGGAATGGCGGGACGCCAGGTGTAGAAGTTGTGGCCGGCGCCCGGTTCGCTGGTGAAGGTCACGCCGACGATGCCGTTCAGCGCCTTGACGAAGTGGCGGGCGCCGAGGTTGTACTTCGCGGACGCGGTACCGGCCGAAATCCAGAACGCGGGGAGGGGGTCCGCCCCGCGCGACAGGCCTTGGACGGCGGCGAGCGGGTCGTTCTGCGCCTCGAGCCGGCGGTCGCCGTGCAGCGCAGCGGCCGCCGGACCGTCGATGGGGCGGAAGTACCCGTCCATGACCCCCGCCGCGCCGTAGGCGGACCGATGCCGCATCACGAGGTTGGCGGCGCAGTACCCGCCGGAGGAGTACCCCCCGATGCCCCACTCGGCGGGGATGAGCGAGGCAC
The DNA here is from genome assembly GCA_963787985.1 of uncultured Actinomycetota bacterium. Classification (GTDB taxonomy): domain Bacteria; phylum Actinomycetota; class Actinomycetes; order Mycobacteriales; family Jatrophihabitantaceae; genus Jatrophihabitans. Next base: position 1,963,929 of record CAWBEL010000004.1, read on the forward strand.
GGTAACGGGCGCGGATGTCGGCGGGCACGTCCTGGGAGATGTACGTGTCATCCAGGGCGCCCGGAGCGTCGACGCAGTCCTGGAAGGTGTGGTGCGGGTCGATCGAGGGCATGACGACGATCATCGGGCCCACCAGGCTCCTGTCGATCAATTGATCCATGATCGACTGGATGTTGATCTGCAGAACCCAGTTCACCGGGCTGCCGGGCGAACCGTGCAGCAGTTCCACGACCGGAAAGCGGGTGTGGGCGTAGCGGTGTTCGAAGTACTGCGGCGGCAGGTAGACGTAGGCCTCCCGGGAGATGGCGCTGCGCTTACCCACCAACTTGAACTGCTGGATCTGGCCGTGGCCCGTGCCGGCATTGCGGTGCCCGTGGGTGTGCGGAGTGCTGAAATGCGAATAACTGTTGGTCAGATCCGCCGACAGCTCGCCCCAGGTCTGGTAGTAGCCGTAGTACACGTTGACCACCGCCACCCCTGACACCATGGCGAGTACCACCGCGAGCACGCCGGCGCCGATCTTGACTGCCAGGTGGCGGTAGCGGATCGCGGCGTACACCGCCGCGCCGGCGAGCAGCAGCAGCAGGATCACCAGGAACGTGGAGTCGGGCTCCATCTTTCAACTCCCTCTCGACGAGGTGGGTCTGCGTGTCGGGCCGAGCCGGCGGACGAGGCTGCGCGCCGTCATCGAAGCGGCCACAGCCAGGGCAGCATCGACCGCAACGCCCCCGACCACACTCCCCACGCGTGGGTTCCGGGCACGGCGGTGGCGTGTACACGCAGCCCCGCGGTGCGTGCCGCCGCGACCACCTCGGCCTGGGCGGGCAGCACCTTGCGGTCGCCCGCGCCGCACTCGAACCACGCTGACAGGCCCGGATAGCGGTGGTGTCCGAGCAGCCACAGCGGCTCGTGCGCGCGCCTGTCCTGTACGTCGGCACCGTAGAGCTGACGGTTGGACCGCGCGGGTGTCAGGTGGTCGACGAGTGGCGCCGCGAGCCCGGAGAAGTCGCCGAGCGCCGAGTACAGGCGGGGGTGGCGCAGGCCGAGCATCAGCGAGCACACGCCGCCTTCGGACAGGCCGGCCAGCCACCACTTCGACCGACCGACGGTGCGCGCGAAATGGCTTCGCACCCAGGTCACGACGTCGATGGTCAGGTAGCTCTCGGTGTCCTTGCCGTCGGCGGTCCGGATGCACTCCGAGTCGGCCAGGTGCGTCCCGTTGAGGTCGGGCATGACGACGATGGGCGCCTGACCGTGGTGCTTCGCTGCAAAGGCGTCGAGCGTCCGGACGAAGTCGCCTCCGTTGATCCAGTCCACGGGCTGGCCGGGGGTGCCGTGCAACAGTTCGAGCACCGGCAGCCGGCGGTCCGGGTGGTGTACCGCCGCCGGTGGCAGGTAGACATACGCCGGCCGCGGCAGGAAACCGTCGTGCGCCGGGATCCGCACCTGCTCCAGGACCGCGCCACCGACGGGACGCCGGTCGACGGTCCGGCGCGCCCGGCTCGAACTCGCTGCCGGAACCAGGCGGGGGTCGCTGGTGGCCGGAACAGTCGACGGTCCGGTGTTGCCGGCTCCGAGCTTGCCCGACGACGAACCGGAAGGCGGGGTGACCGACGGCATGGGGGTGCACCCGCCCAGCAGCACGACGGCGATGACGATCATGGAGAGCGTGACCGGAACGGCGGTGAGGCGAGCAGCGAAGCGGGCTGACGGCGGGCGCCCCATCACCGGTTGCGGAACAGCGCGCGCCGTAAGCCACCGGGGCAGTAGGCCTTGCCGGTCGCCGCGAGCGCGAACAGTTCCTGCCGCCGCTCGGGAACGGCCAACCACCGTGCAGACCATTCCGGAGCGAACTTCTGCTTGTAGGCGCGGAGGCTGCGGGCGGGGAACACGCGTTCACCCAGCTCACCGTGGCTGCGTGGAACGCTGGCGAGGCTCGCTTCGACCAGCCCGGCATCGCGGTAGTTCTCCAGCACCGTCACCAGTAACCCGTCCATCGCCGGGTTGGGGGCGTGCACGCGGCGGCGCATGACGTCCAGCACGCGGGCGCGGCCGCCGAGATACGGACGCCACGTGCACCATGCCTGCACCACACCCTCGCCGTCCACCGTGACCCACAGGTCCGCGGTGTCGTCGGCCAGCTGTCGCGTCACGTCCTGGTGGCGGGACAGGGTGAACCCGAACTCGCCGCCGCGTTTGGTGCGCAGCCATTCCGCGGAGATCTCGGCGATCTGCTCGGCATGCCACGACGCGTACGGCATGACCTTGAGTCCCGCGCGCCGCGCCGACGTCGTCGAATGCCGCAGGTTGGCGCGTCGCGAGCCGGCCAGGGTGAAGTCGGACAGCTGGATGGTGGCCTCGTCGGCGATCTCGATGACGTGCATTCCTCGCGCACGGTAGGGCTCGGGGTCGCGGGCGGCGAGGAACACCGGCCGCAACCGACGCTCGGCCAGGATCGCCACGTACTCGGTCAGCGCGTCGTCGTGCAGCTCGTCGGGCGCCAGCACGTCGCCGGGCGTCACGGCCCAGCGGCCGACCCGCGCGTACCCGGACACGCCCTGGCCATCCTGCAGCGATACCGCGGTGACCCCCGCGTTGCCGACGAAGGGGGCAACCCCGGTGCGCCCGTAGCGCGCAGCCAGCTGTTCGGGGTGCGGCACGCACGTGTCGAACCGCACGTGGGCACGGGGCGGCCAGCTTTGCCCCGGCTCCGCCCAGCGTTGCACCGTCACCTGGCATTCTCCTGGAGTCGTTGTAGGTGGGTCCGAAAGCTATTGGTCGGGAGGTGTGACGACGGCATACGACGCCGAGGCCTGCCACAGCTTGTTCTCATCATCGAAGTCGGCAATGTGCGCTGCATGTAGACGCACCTCGTTCTTCGCTTTTCCGCAGGTCGGGACCGGCGCTCGCTGCGCGCCCATCCGTCGACTAGGACGCAGGCGCGCGCGCAAGCGTTGCGGGTAGGGCGTTTCGAGACCCGATCGTGACCGGGCCGGCGGCGATCAAGTCCGCGTCAGCGCGTGAACCGTCGGAGCCAGAATCGCCGTCAGCTGCTGCGCGAGGAACTGTTCGCCGCGAGCGTTGGGGTGTTCCAAGTCCTCAGCGACGTCCGTCGCCGACGAGCCTTGGAACCACTTCTGCGCCAGCGTGTCCACGAACCTGCCGGCCACGGAAGCGGAGGCGGCTCGCAGCACATTCCTGATGGTGAGCAGCGGGGCACGCTCCTGAGCCGGTGGGGCCGGCGGCCCGACGACGACGATCGCGGCGTGCGGCGCGACGAGCCGAACGCGGGACAAGGTCGCCCGCACGCGCTCGGTCAGGCCCGGGAGCCCGACGTCGTTGTCCGAACCGAACAACACGACGACCTGCGATCGGGCGACCACGGCTTTCGCAGCCTCGTCGAGGAAGGTATCGCCATGCACACCGACGGAGACGTAGCCGGCGCCGTTCTCGGCGACGTTGTCGAAGCGGACCGGCTGCCGGTGCCGCGCGTAGATCACGTCCGCATCTGTCGTCCACGACGATCCCATCGTCGCGAATCCTGTGCTCAGGGAATCGCCGACGACAACCACGTCGACGGTGCCGGCCGAGGTCCACCGTGGAAGCCCAGCTCGTCCGGCACCGCACGCGCTCGCGAGAACGATTGCCACCAGCAGGTACGCCTTCACGCGGCGGGCTCGCTTTCGGTGTCCCACCCGACCTCCCATCCGTGCTCGCCTCGTGACTGGAGCGTAGGTGCGCTCGCTCTGCGTACCACGTGTCATTCGGTCCAGGTGCCGGTGAGCCGCGATCGACGCAAGTGCACACTTGCACGGTGCGGATCCGGTACGGCGCCTTCGCGGGAATGCCCTGTGCCGAGGTCGGATCGGGCGAACCGGTCGTCGTGTTCGCCGGCCTGTCGCCCACCACCGGATTTCACAGGCGGTCGGCGGTCCAGATCGCACTCGGCCCACTGGCCGACCTCGCCGCCACGCGCCGCGTGATCGTCTTCAATCGCCGGCCGAACCTGCCGGTCGGCATGACGATGGCCGAGCTCGCCGCCGAACATCGCGAAGCCATCCGGGCCGGATGCGGTGATCGCCCGGTTGATCTCGTGGGTACGTCCACCGGAGGCAGCATCGCCCAGCAGGTCGCTGCGGATCATCCGGACGCGGTGCACCGACTACTACTGGTCAGCACGGCGTGCCGGCTGGGCCCGTTCGGACGATCAATGCAGCGAGCCGTGGCCACCCAGGTCCGGCGCGGGGCCCGCCGCCGAGCGGTGGCGACTCTGGCGGCCGGTCTGGTGCCGCCGTGGCGGGGGCGCTCGGCGGCGGCGGCCGCAGCGTTCGTCGTGCCGCCGCGGCTGGTGGGAGACGCGCAAGGCCTCGATGACATGGCCACCACCATCGAGGCCGAGGACGGCTTCGACCTCGCTCGGTGCGCACCGGTCCGAGCGTCGACACTGCTGCTCGCCGGTCGCGAGGACCGGGTCTACACGCCGACGCTGTTCGAGGAGACGGCGAAGCTCATCCTCGACTGCCGGCTGCGTCTGTTCGACGGACGGGGCCACATCACGGTCGTGCGTGACCCGGCCTTCCGGCGGGAAGCGACCGCATTCCTTGCCTGAAGCCTTCCGGTGGACGCAGTACCTGCTGTGGACGGGCCGAGAAGGCCTGTGCTCGCACAGGGTCGCCCGGTTAGACACGAGCCCACGTGCCTACGAACGACGGCGTACCCGAGATGGCAGGTGAGTGGTGGCTGAACGACCCGACGCTGCGGCGGGTCCGGTCGTGGTCGTCGTGCCGACCTACAACGAGCGGGACAACGTCCCTGTCGTCGTCGGCGCGCTGCTGGATCTCGCCGAGCCGGACATCGTGGTGCTGATCGTCGACGACGGGTCCCCGGACGGAACGGGCCAGGTGGCCGACGAGCTGGCCGCCCGACACCTGGGACGCGTAGCCGTACTGCACCGCACGGAGAAGCAGGGTCTCGGACGGGCCTACGTGGCCGGGATGGGCGAGGCACTGAATCGCGGCGCCGCGATCGTCGTGCAGATGGACGCCGACATGTCCCATCCCGTGACGACGGTGCCGATCATGATCGAAGCGATCCGCCACGGCGGGGCGGACGTGGTGATCGGCTCGCGCTACGTGCAAGGCGGGTCGACGGCCGACAACTGGCCGCTGCGTCGCCGCCTGCTGTCGGCGGGCGCGAACGTCTACGTCAACCTGATCCTGCGGTTGCACATCCGCGACGCCACCGCCGGGTTCAAGGCCTGGCGCGCCGACACGCTGCGTGAGCTCGACCTGTCGGAGGTCGCGAGCAACGGCTACGCCTTCCAGATCGAGATGAACTTCCGGGCCCGCGCGATCGGTGCCACCGTCGTCGAGACGCCGATCCGGTTCGAGGAGCGTTCCGAGGGCGCGTCGAAGATGACGGCGGCCGTGCAACGCGAGGCCGCGGTCGTGCCGTGGCGACTGCTCAGGACGTCCCGCAACGCCCGCAAGCGGAAGCGTGCCGCCGCCCGGTAACGGTCGCGTTCGCGTCAGTGCGTGATGGTGACGTGCCGGAGCACGGCGACGTCGGCAGCCGGCACGGTGTTCTCGACGGCGGTGAGCGAATTGACGTCGAGCACCGGGTCGTGCCGCGTCGCGCACTGCTGGGAGATGGCTTTGGTGGCGCCGCTGGTGCTGCGCTGCTTGAACACCGCCGCCGAGACCGTCTCAGCGGCGAGCAGCACGGGATTGTGGAAGCCGATGATCGGACCGAGCGACATCGCACCACCGGTCCCGCCCGTCTTGGCCGCGTCGACGTCGTAGTCGACGAGCGCCGCGACCTCGATCTCGCAGGTGCCCTTGCGTGACACGACGCGCGACCCGGGTGCCGTGGTGGTCGAGCCGGTCGTCAGCGCAGGTGACGAGGGAGTGCTGGACGCGGCGGCGGTGCTCGATGCGGCGGCGGTGCTCGGTGCGGCGGCAGTGGTCGACGCAGTGTGCGGTGGCGCGGCGGACGACCCGCATCCAGCGACCCCCACGACGAGCGCCGCGCCGACGATCGGGGCCCAGGTCCGGCGTTGAGTTGCACTCATGATCACGGGATCCTAGGCCGGTCGCTGGTGGAGGCGATCACGCCGAACCGGCGGCGGCCGCGGACGGTTGCTGCTGCGTGATGCAGTGGATGCCGCCGCCGCGGGCGAACAGCGGGCGCGCGTCGACGGGGACGACCTCACGTCCCGGATAGGCATCGCGCAGGACGGCCACCGCGTCCGCGTCGTGCGGATCGTCGAAGGCGCAGGCGATGACGGCACCGTTGACGAGCACGTGGTTGACGTAGCTCCAGTCCACCGGACCCTCGGCGTCGTGCAGCGTGCGCGGCGCCGGCAGGTCGACGATGTCGAACCGTTCGCCGCGGGCGTCGACGGCGTCGGCGAGCACGGCCCGGAGCTCCGCGGTCACCGCGTGGTCCGGGTGCGACGGGTCGCGCTGGTCGTGCAGCAGCAGCACGCCGGGCGACGTGATCGTCGCGACGATGTCGACGTGCCCGCGGGTGCCGAAGGTGTCGGAGTCGCGGGTGAGCCCGCGCGGCAGCCAGATCACCTGGGTGGCACCGATCGTGCGAGCGAGCTCGGCCTCGACATCGGCCTTCGTCAGTCCCGGGTTGCGACCCGGATCGAGCTGCACGGTCTCGGTGACCAGCACCGTCCCGAGACCGTCGACGTGGATGCCGCCGCCCTCGTTGACCAGCTCGCTGTCGACCCGGTCGACACCGGCCCACTCCGCGACGGCGGGCGCGAGCGTCGCGTCCAGGTCCCAGGTGGCCCAGCTCTGCGCGCCCCAGCCGTTGAACGTCCACGTCACGGCGCCGAGGCGGCCGTCGTCTCCGCGCACGAAGCTCGGCCCGCTGTCGCGGATCCACGCGTCGTCGATGTTGCGGGCCCGGATCTCGACGGCGTTCGCCAGATGCTGCCGCGCGATGTCGACGTCGCGCGGAGCGGCGACGACGGTGACCGGTTCGTATTCCGCAGCCGCGTTCGCGACTGCGGCCCAGGTGCGCCGCGCCTCGTCGGCGTCCTCGGCGGTGTCGCCGAGCGTGTAGCCCTTGGCGGGCCAGGCGAGCCAGAGCCGGTCCTGCCGGTCGCCCTCGTGCGGCATCGTCCAGGTCATGGTCGCCCGTACGGATGCTCGGCGTCGACCGGCTCCACGAGCGCCGCGTAGGTGTCCGGCCGCCGCGTGCGCAGCAAGGGGAACAGGTCCAGCCAGTCGCGGCGCTGCGCGAGGTCCAGGTCGGCGACCAGCACGCACGGCTCGTCGCGCGGCGCCTGCACCAGCACCCGCCCGTACGGGTCGGACACGAACGACGAGCCGTAGAACGTGTTGCCCGGTGACCCGTCCGGCTTCGTCTCGGTGCCGGTGCGGTTGGGCGCGACCATGAACAGCCCGTTGGCGATGCCGTTGCCGACGATCACCTGCTGCCACAGCGGTTGGGTGTCGAAGTCGGGGTGGTCGGGTTCGGAGCCGATCGCGGTCGGGTAGACGGCGACCTCGGCCCCGGCGAGTGAGTAGGCGCGGGCGACCTCGGGGAACCACTCGTCCCAACAGGTCGGCATCCCGAGCTTGAGGCCGGCGACGTCGTGGACGCGGTAGGCCTCGGCACCGGCCGCGCCGGGACGGAAGTACTTGTCCTCGTAGTAGCCGGCTGTCACCGGGATGTGCAGCTTGTCGGTACGGGCGACCACGTCGCCGGCGGGGGAGACCACGACCGCCGTGTTCAGTCCCAGCCCGTCGCCGGCGTCCGCGCGCCGGTACAGCGAGGTGTGGACGTGCACGCCCGACGCCGCGGCGGCTGCGCGGGCGAAGTGCACGGTCGGTCCGGTCTCGAGGTCCTCGGCCAGCGCGCTCGCGTCTCCGTCGGGCAGGACGTCCGCGGGATAGCGCGAGAGCGTGACCTCGGGCAGGAAGACGATCTGCGCACCGTGTCGCGCCGCCGCGTCCACGGCGGCGGTGAGCCACGTGGTCGACCCGTCGGGCGACCACGCGTGCTGCACCACGCCGATGCGGACCGGTAGGCGGTCCGGTTCACGAACGCGAGCGGGCGACGGCGGTGGCGGCGCTGCCACGATGACACGGATCTCCGGCATCGGCCCAGGATGTCACGCGGGCCGGTGCACGCCGAAGGATGCTCGGCTCAGCGCACGCCCTGCGCCAGCAGGCCTTCCAGCCGCTCGCGGGTGGCAGACACCGGACGGTCGAAGTCGCCGTCCTCGGCGTACGCGGCGGCGTAGGCCGGCTCGTCGCGCTCGAAGCGCCAGCTGTCGGCCAGCGAGCCGCTGTCGAGGACGTCGTAGCCCAGCGACTCGATGAATGCGGTCGCGGTCTTCTTGGCGTCGTCGTCGTCACCGGCGATCAGCAGCGTCGCGCGGTCGGCCGCGCCCGCCGGGCGCTGCAGGGAGCCGAGGTGCTTGAAGAAGATGTTGTTGAACGCCTTCACGACGTGCGCGCCCTGCAGGTGGTCCTGCAGCAGCTGCGAGGTGGTCGTGCGCTTCTCGTCGAGAGCGGCCACCTGGCCGTCGCGCTGCGGGTAGTAGTTGATGGTGTCCAGGACGACCTTGCCCTTGAGCGGCTCGACGGGCACCTGCTCGTAGGCCTTGAGCGGGATCGTCACCAGCACGAGGTCGCCGGCCTCCGCCGCTTCGCTGGCCGTCGCGGCCCGGGCGTGCGGGCCGAGTTCGGCGACGAGGTCCGCGAGCGTCTCCGGCCCGCGCGAGTTCGACAGCACGACGTCGTGTCCCGCGTCCACCGCGAGCCGTGCCACGGTGCTGCCGATGTTGCCACTGCCGATGAGTCCAAGTGTTGTCATGTCAACCTCAAGCGTGCGGAGCGGCGCTCGCATTCCCCAGCGCGGCACGCAGGTACGGCGCGGTACGGCTCGCCGGGCTCGCCGCTACCTCGCTCGGCGAGCCGGATGCGACGACCCGCCCGCCCTCGTCCCCGCCGCCTGGACCGAGGTCGATGACGTGATCGGCGCCGGCCACCACGGCCATGTCGTGCTCGATGACGAGCACCGTGCTGCCCGCGTCCACCAGCGCGTGCAACAGCCCGGTCAGCCGGTCGACGTCAGCGGGGTGCAGGCCGGTGGTCGGCTCGTCCAGCACGAACAGGGTGTGCCCGCGGCGTGTGCGTTGCAGCTCGCTCGCGAGCTTGATCCGCTGCGCCTCACCACCGCTCAGCTCGGTGGCGGGCTGGCCGAGGGTGAGGTAGCCCAGCCCGACCTCGCGCAGCGTGTCCAGGCTGCGGGCGACGGCGGGCACGTCGGCGAAGAACTCCGCGGCGGCGTCGACGGTGAGAGCGAGGACGTCGGCGACGGACAGCCCGCGGTACCGCACCTCGAGCGTCTCGGGGTTGTAGCGGGCACCGTGGCAGGTCGGGCACGGCGAGTACGTGCCGGCAAGGAACAGCAACTCGACGGCGACGAAGCCCTCGCCCTGACACGTCGGGCAGCGTCCGTCCTCGACGTTGAAGGAGAAGCGCCCGACGGCGTACCCACGCCGCTGCGCCTCGTCGGTTGCGGCGAACAGCTTGCGCACGCCGTCGAACAGACCGGTGTAGGTCGCGAGATTCGAGCGTGGCGTCCGCCCGATCGGCCGTTGGTCCACCTCGACCAGGCGCCGGACGGCGTCCAGGCCGGTGACGGCGCGGACGGTGCCCGGGATATCGACGTCGTTCTCGTCGGGATCGTCGGCGTCGTCCTTCTCGCGGCGGGCCCCGAGCCGGTCGCGCACAGCCGCCGTCAGCACGCCGGTCACCAGCGTCGACTTGCCGGAACCGGACACCCCGGTGACGGCCACGAACACTCCTAGCGGGATGTCGACGTCGAGGTCGACAAGGTTATGGTGCGTGACCCCACGGAGCGCGATTGTTCCGGTTGGTACACGGTCGTGGTTCACGGGGACGTGCGGGTCGACGAGGTACGGACGGGTGGCCGACTCCGGCACGTCGGCGACACCGGCAGGTGGCCCGCTGTAGAGCACGCGTCCACCGTGCGTGCCGGCACCCGGGCCGACGTCGACGAGCCAGTCGGCGTGCCGCACGATGTCGAGCTCGTGCTCGACGACCAGCAGCGAGTTGCCGGCCGCGCGCAGCCGATCGAGCACCTGGAGCAGTGCCTCCGTATCGGCGGGGTGCAGGCCGGCGGACGGCTCGTCCAGCACGTAGACCACGCCGAACAGCGTCGAGCGCAACGCCGTCGCGAGCCGCAGCCGCTGCAGCTCACCCGCGGACAGCGTCGGCGTCGCGCGGTTCATGGCGAGGTGGTCCAGACCCAGCTCGGCCAGCGCCGTGATGCGGGCCAGCACGTCAGGGACGATCGTGCGCGCGACGTCGCCGCTGCCCGCGGCCGCGGCCAGCCTGGGCGCCAGCTGCGACAGCGGCAACGCCGTGAGCTCGGCGATCGTCGCGCCGCCGACCGTGACGGCCAGCGCTTCGGGGCGCAACCCGGTGCCTCCACAGACCGGGCACGGGCGGACCTCGACGTGCTGCAACGCCTTGCGCCGCAGGGTCGCGCTCTGCGTGGCCGCCAGTGTGTGCAGCACGTAGCGGCGGGCGCTCTGGTAGGTGCCCTGGTACGGCCGCTGGATGCGGTGCGCCTCGCGCTCGGCGTGCACCGTGACGACCGGCTGGTCGTCGGTGAACAGGATCCAGTCGCGGTCGGCCTTCGGCAGTTCGCGCCAGGGCCGGTCGACGTCGTAGCCGAGGGTCGCGAGGATCTCGCGGTAGTTCTTGCCCTGCCAGGCGCCCGGCCAGGCGGCGATCGCCCGGTCGCGGATCGACAGCGACGGGTCGGGCACCAGCGAGGTCTCGGTCACCTCGTGGACGCGGCCGAGGCCGTGGCAGTTGGGGCAGGCCCCGGCCGGGGTGTTGGAGGAGAAGGCGTCCGAGTCGAGGCGCGGTGCGCCGTCGGGGTAGGTGCCGGCCCGGGAGAACAGCATCCGCAGCGCGTTCGACAGCGTCGTCATGGTGCCGACCGTCGAGCGTGACTGCGGTGCGCCGCGCGGTTGCTGCAGCGCGACGGCGGGCGGCAGGCCGGTGATCTCGCGGACGTCCGGCGCGCCGACCTGGTCGATCAACCGGCGCGCGTACGGCGCCACCGACTCGAGATAGCGGGTCTGCGCCTCGGCGTAGACGGTGCCGAAGGCCAGCGAGGACTTGCCCGATCCGGACACGCCCGTGACGACGACCAGCGCGTCCCGGGGCAGGTCGACGTCGACGTCGCGCAGGTTGTGCACGCGCGCGCCCCGGACACGGATCGTCGACTCGGTCATCGCCGGTGATCCTCGCAGCACGCGCAGCCGGGCCCGGCAGTGACGGGTTGGCTTCCCGGAGCGTCGCGTCAGGCGGCGATGTCGAGGCGGCGCAGCCGCCGCAGCTGGTGGGCGACGTACGGCCGCGCCCGCCGCTGCCCCCCTCGCGTCGCGATGGCGTGCTCGAGGTCGGTGAGTGACGCGACCACCCGGTCGAGATCCGGGTCCCAGCCGCGCCCACGGCACTCGAGCAGCCAGTCGGCGGGTGCGCGGTGACCACGCTCGCGGTTGCAGCGTCGGCAGGCCGCCAGCTCGTTCTCGGCCCAGGACGGGCCGCCTTTGACGCGGGGCACGAGATGATCGGCGGTGGGCCGGGCCAGCGCGTCGAAACCGGCGCCGCACCACACGCAGGTCGGCCCGTGCCGCTCGAGGGCGGCGCGCAGGCGGAGGGCACGCGGATTCGGCAGGACGGCTTCCCTAGGGTCGGTGCGGACCTCCAGTATCCGTCTCTGCGGCACGGGCTCGCCACGAGGAGTTGATCACTGTTGCGTACTCTCGCCCGGTGGGCGCCGATGGCCACCACGGCTGCGGCGCTGCTGGTCGCGGCGGCGTGCGCACCGGCGCCCGTGACGCCGTCGCCGACCGCTCGTGATTCCGCCGTCAGGGTTCCGGCCACCTCGCGGGCGGATGGCACGTCGGCGGCGCTCGCTTCCCTGCGCGTGGCCGGGCGGGGCTCGCTCACCGGGTACCGCCGTGCCGCGTTCGGGCCGGCCTGGACCGACGCCAACAGCGCTGCCCTCGGCCACAACGGCTGCGACACCCGCAACGACGTCCTGCGCCGAGACCTACGGGACGCCGTGCTCAAAGCCGGCACCCACGGTTGCGTGGTGCTGTCCGGCATGTTGCCGAACCCGTACACCGGCACCACGATCCAGTTCGTCCGCGGCCGCCGCACGTCCGCCCTGGTACAGATCGACCACGTCGTCGCACTCGGCGACGCCTGGCAGACCGGGGCGCAGTACTGGGCCGTCGCCGAGCGCGTCACGTTCGCCAACGACCCACTGGAGCTGCTTGCGGTGGACGCGCACGACAACGAGGCCAAGGGCGACGCCGACGCCGCGAGCTGGTTGCCGCCGAACAAGCCGTTCCGCTGCCTGTACGTGGCCAGGCAGGTGCAGGTGAAAGCCCGCTACCACCTCGCGGTCACGCCGCCCGAGCGGGACGCGATGCAGCGAGTGCTGTCCCACTGCCCGGTGAGCTGACCGCTCGTCCATCCCCACGGCCCGATCGGCGCGGGAGGTGCGTCGGGCGGGCGTAGCGTCAGGCGGACGGAGCGAAGCGCGCGCGCAGGTCCGGCTTGCGTACCTTGCCGGTCGCCGTCTTGGGCAGCTGGTCGACGAACTCCACGTGCCGCGGCACCTTGAAGCCGGCGAGCCGCTCGCGCAACGCCGCCCGGACCCCGTCCGCGTCCACGTCGACACCCACGTCGCGCACGAGCACGGCCAGGCCGGCCTCGCCCCACCGCTCGTCCGGGACGCCGATCACCGCCGCCTCGGCGACGCCCGGCAGCTCGCGCAGCGCCGACTCCACCTCGGCGGGGTAGACGTTCTCGCCTCCGGAGATGATCAGGTCCTTGTAGCGGTCCCGGATCCAGAGGAAGCCCTCGTCGTCCACGCTCGCGGCGTCGCCCGTGTGGTACCACCCGTCGACCAACACCTCGGCCGTGCGTTCCGGCTCCTGCCAGTACCCGGCCATGACGTTCGGCCCCTGCACGACGACCTCGCCCACCTCGCCCGGCTGCAGCTGCTCGCCGTCCGGGCCGACGACGCGCACGTCGGTGAAGAACACCGGGCGTCCCGCAGAGCCGACCTTGCGCCGCGCGTCGGCGGAGTCGAGCACCGTGCACCCGGGCGCGGCCTCGGTCATGCCGTAGGCCTGCTGCACCGTGACCCCGCGCTCGAGCCAGGTCTGCAATGTGGCCAGCGGCAGCGGCGCCCCTGCGGCTCCGATCGTGCGCAGCGCGGACAAGTCGCGGGTGGTGAAACCCCGTTCGCGCGACATCGCGTCGAGCATCGTCGGCACGGCGAAGAACGACGTCACCCGCTGCTGCTCGATGACCTCCAACGTGGACGCCGGGTCGAAGCGCCGGACCAGGACGACGCATCCGCCGCGCAGCAGGGTGGGGTTCACGGTGCCGTTCAGCCCGCCGATGTGGAACAGCGGCGCGAGCGCGAGCGTCCGTTCGTCGGCGTCGAAGTCGAAGCCGAGCGACTGGTTGACGGCGTTCCACGTCATGTTGCCGTGGGTCAGCACCGCCCCTTTCGGGCGACCGGTCGTGCCGGACGTGTACATGATCAGGCACGGGTCATCGAGCGACACGGCCTCGTCCCGCTCGTCCGACGTCGCCGCCGCGACCGCGTCCTCGTACGACTCGGCGCCGGGCGTCTCGACGGCCAACCGGCCGCCCGGCAGCCGTGCGACGAGGTGCTCGGCCACCGACGTGGTGTCGGCGCCGTGGACGAGCAGGGTCGTACCGGAGTGCGTCAGCACGAACTCCGCCTCAGGCGCGGCCAGCCGGGCATTGACCGGCACCCAGATCGCGCCGAGCTGCCCGCACGCGTACAGCGTCTCGAGGGCGGCGGGATGGTTGCCGCCGAACCACGCGACCCGGTCGCCGGCCGTCACTCCGCGCGCCGCCAGGGCCGCTGCGACCCGGCGCACCTGCACCGCGAACGCGCCGTGCGACACGGTGACGCCCTCGAACCACACGGCGTCCCGGTCGGGAGACAGGCGCAGCCGGCGCTCCGGCCAGGAACCCAGGCCGGCGTTACGCATCGCGGCAGCCGGCGCGGACACGGACACGGACACGGACGACGAGGACACGGAAGACGAGGCCTGGCATGCGCGCTCCCTCCGCCGGGCTCAACGTCACCGTACCTAGCGCGCACTGCTCCGCCCCGTGTCAGACTGCCGCAGTCGACGACCTTGGGCGGACGGGGATGCGATGCCGACAGCGACACTGCACCGGGCGTTCATGTCTGTGCTCGGCGCGCTGCTGCTCGCGGGCTGCGCCGCCAGTGCCGTAGGCGGCCATGGCAGCGCGGTGGCGGGCGGACGTGCGCGTGCATCGACCGCGACGTCCGGGTCGGCGGCGACGTCGGCGTCAGCACCGGCGTCAGCACCGGGCTCCGCGTCGCAGGGCCCGGCAGCGTGCCCCGTCGCCTGCTTCACCGACCCTGCCGTCGTGTCCACCGTGCTGGCCGCCGGTTCGCGCGCGGTGGTCGCCCTGAACACCTACGACTACCGGCATCTGCATGCCGACGAGCAGGCCGGGCTCGCCGCGAGCACCGGCGCCGAACGCACCCGCTACCGCAGCGCGTTCGAGCACGTCATCACCCCCAGTGCGCCGGGCATGCAGGCCGCGCAGACGGCGACCGTCAGCAGCACAGCCATCTCGTCGCTGGCCGGCACGTCGGCCAAGGCGCTCGTGTTCGGCCAGCTCGACTCCTCCAGCCGCGCGGCCCGGCACCGGGTCGACCCCTTCGCAGTGGGCATCACGCTGCAGCAGACGGCCGGACGCTGGCTCGTCAGCGATGTCACGGTGGACGCCGGTTCGCTCGCGCAGCCACCCGGCAACGCCGCTCTGCAGAACGCCGCCACCGCCGCGGACGTCGAGATCACCAACCTGTTGACCTTCCGGCGGACCAGCTTCGACGCCGACTACGCGCGAGCCTTGAACGGGACGACGGGCCAGCTGCACACCGACGTCGCGGCCAGGAAGTCCACCACGCGGACAACCCTGGTGCACGGCGGCTTCGACCTGTCCGCATCGGTCCTGGCAAGTGGGGTGAGGTCGGTGAGCGACACTGCGCCGTCGGCCGTGGTGGTGCTCGCCGACGTCCGGGGTTCTCGCAGCAATTCCACCGCGCCCACGCTCCAACACCTCAAGGCGACGGTCGTGCAGGTCGGCGGCGGCTGGAAACTGAGCGACCTGCAGAACGTCGGTGTCGGCTGACGGCGTATCGCCGCCGCCGCTGCGTGCTCTGACAGGGCAGGTGCGCACGCGCCGGACCCGGAGCACGCCCGCCGGGTCGACCATGCGCCCTTGCCTCCGCCCCAGCCGGGTCGGGACAGTGGACGTCGTCCTGGGAGCTCTCATGACCGCATCCGGCTTCGCCGCCGCGTACCGGCGCAACACCGTCGCAGAGCTGCCACCGCCCATCACTGCGCCGCCGGGTTTCGCCCGTCGCCACGACGCGTCGCTGCGCGCGGCGCCCCCGGCCGGCACGCCCGTTGCCCTGCGCGGCACGGTGCTCACCCCGGCCGGCGCGATCGCGGACGGCTACGTCGTCGTCGAGGACGACCACGTCGTCGACGTCGTGGGCGCCGCCCCGGCCGGGGCGCGCGTCTTCGAGACCGACGGCGTGATTCTGCCCGGCCTGCTGGACCTGCACGGCCACCCGGAGTTCAACGTCTTTGCGGCCTGGGAGCCGCCCAAGCGGTTCGCCAACCGCTACCAGTGGCGGGCCAGCGACATCTACGGCCGCCTCGTCCGCATTCCGCAGAACACGCTGGCCAAGGCCGTGCCGCCGCGGACGCAGATCCGCTACGCCGAGGCACGGGCGCTCACCGGCGGTGTCACTGCGATCCAGGGGGCGAATGGCACCGACCAGAGCCACGACGAACCGCTCGTGCGCAACGTGGACCGGTGGATCTTCGGCGCGCACCGGGCACGCGCCATGATCGACCTGCCCACCAGCGCCACCGGTCGCGGCGGCGGCGACCTGCACTCGGTGCTCACCGGCATCGCCGCCGGCACCGTCGACGCCTTCTACCTGCACCTGTGCGAGGGCGCGCAGGGCGACAAACGCAGTGCGACGGAGTTCCAGCGCTTTCTCGACCTCGGCGCGGCCACGCCGAAGACGGTCGCGATCCACGCCAGCGCGCTCGACGAGGGCCAGCTCGACCAGCTCGCCGCGCACGGCTGCAAGCTGGTGTGGTCGCCGCAGTCGAACCTGCGCCTCTACGGGCAGACGACGCTGGCCGCGCACGCTCTGCAGGCGGGCATCCCGGTCGCGCTCGGCGCCGACTGGTTGCCGTCCGGTTCGACCAGCCTGCTCGCCGAGATGAAGGTCGCCCGGCGCGAACTCGTCCGTCAGGGTCATCCGGTCACGGCGGCCGACATGGTGCGCATGGTCACCGAGACCGCGGCCGACATCGCCGGGCTGGGTGATCACCTCGGCCGTCTCGCGGCGGGGCGCCCGGCGGACGTGCTCGTGCTCGAGCGCACCCACGACGACCCCTACGAGAGCGTCTGCCAGGCCGACCCGTCGCACGTGCAGCTGGTGCTCATCGGCGGCGACGTCTGCTACGCCCGCGCCGACTGGTTCCCCTCGCTCGTCCCGGGACAGCGGCCGGCGACCTGCGAGGACGTCATCGCGTGGGGCACGCCGATGACCATCGACACCGGCTACCGCAGCCCGGTGAAGAACCCCACGCCGCCGCTGTCCCAGGTGCGCTCACTGCTCGTCGCGGCCTACCCGCCGATCGGCCCGATCTTCGCCTGACCGCCCGCAACAACTCCGCCGTGAGGGGTCAAGTCAGCTCGCGACCGGTGGTGCACGCTGCGCTCGGCGCTCGACCCGTCGCGCAGCGCCACGTCGAACGAGCCGTCGTGGCCAGGTCGATCTTGTCGGGGACGGAAGCGGTCACGGACCTTGTCCACTCCCGCCGCGTAACCAGGTGTTCAGGCCAGCTCGTGGGCCGCGGCGGCCGCGACGGCCTCGGCCACTGCGGTCAGCGGCGCGGACGCGATCTTCCACTGCTGCCAGTACAGCGGGACGTCGACGGCGTGTCCCGGGTCGAGCTCGACCAGCTCGCCGCGCGCCAGCAGGTCACCGGCCTGCAGGTCCGGCAGCATGCCCCACCCGAGCCCGAGCCGGACGGCGCGCACGAAATCGGCGGACGAGGGAACGTAGTGCCGCGGCGGTTCGACGGCGCGCCGCAGGTGGCGACGCACGAACCGGTCCTGCAACTGGTCGGCCCGGTCGAAGACCACCATGGGCGCCGCGGCCAGCGCACCGCCGGCCAGACCCTCGGCGAACCACCGGCCGGCAAACTCCGGCGCCGCCGCGGCCCGGTAGCGCATCCGGCCGAGCCGGCGCACCGAGCATCCCGGCACCGGGGTCCGGTCCGAGGTCACGGCGGCCATCACCGTGCCGCGCCGCAGCAGATCGGCGGTGAGGTCCTCGTCGTCGCGATGCAGGTCGAACAGCACCGGCCCGGGCACGGCGGCGAGCGCCGGCAGCAGCCAGGTGGCGAGGCTGTCGGCGTTGGCGGCGAGCGAGACGGTGGCCACGGCGGCTGCGTCATCGGCGCCGAGCTCCTGCGCGACGTCGTCGACCATCGCCCGTAGCTGCACCGCCAGGCGCAGCAGACTCTCACCGGACGCGGTGGGGCGTACCGGCTTGGTGCGTTCGAGCAGGATCCGCCCGACGCCCGTCTCGAGGGCCTTGATGCGCTGGCTGACGGCGGACGGCGTGACGTGCAGGGCGCGCGCCGCGGCCTCGAACGTCCCCTCGCTCACGGCATGGGACAGCGCGTCGAGCTGGGCCAGATCGAGCTCCATGAACAGCAATGCTAACGATCCATCAGAATCATGAGCTGGATTCATGGCGCAGGTCGGTCCGTAGCGTCGAGGGCGTGAGCACCGTGCCCTCTCTCGCCGCCGCGCTGGCCGGCCTCGGGTTCGGCATGTCCCTGATCGTGGTCATCGGCGCGCAGAACGCCTTCGTGCTCCGGACCGGCGCGCTGGCCACGCTGCGCCGGCACATCGGCGTCGTCGTCCTGATCTGCACGGTGTCCGACGCCGTCCTCATCGCGGCCGGAGTCGCAGGCGCCGCGGCGGCAATCCGCTCCGGCCACTGGGTGCTGCCGGCGGTCGAAGGTCGCGGGCGCGGTCTTCCTCGCCGGCTACGCCGGGCTGGCGCTACGCCGTGCGCTGCGCCCCGGCGCGATTGCCGATGCCGCCGCCGCGCCGCCGCGCGACCCCGCTCGCGGCTCTGGTGCTGACCACGCTGGCACTGACCTGGCTGAACCCCGGCGTCTACCTCGACACGGTGGTGCTGCTCGGCACCGTCGCGACCAGCCACGGCGCGCAGCGCTGGTGGTTCGGTGGCGGGGCCGCGCTCGGCAGCGCGCTGTGGTTCGGCGTCCTCGGCTTCGGCGCCCGCCTGCTGGCCCCGGTGCTCGCGCGACCGGGCGCATGGCGGGTGCTGGACGTGTTCGTCGCCGTCGTCATGCTGCTGACGGCCGCGCGCCTCGTGCGTCAGCGCCTGACAGCGTCGCTCGTCACGCCGAGGTCGGCACCTCGGCGTCCGCCCGCGCACGCCGCGCAGCCGGCTCGGTCTCGGGCGTCGCCGGCAGGGCGTAGGAGCGCAGCGCCTCGAAGCCGTTGAACCACACCGAGGAGTACGTGGTCGTGTAGGCGCCGGTGCCGAGCACGTCGACCGGCTGGCCGTCGACGAGGTCGGCCGGCAGCGGGTACGGCTCACGCTCGTAGAGCACGTCGACGCTGTCGCACGTCGGTCCGGCGACACCGCCGGCTCGAGCGGACCGGACGCCTCGGGGCAGCGCAACCGGTAGCGGATCGCCTCGTCCTGCGTCTCGACGAGACCGTTGAACATGCCGACGTCCAGGTAGACCCAGCGCCGGTCGGCGTCCGAGGCCTTGCGGGTGACCAGGACGACCTCGGAGCGGATAACGCCGGCATCGCCGACCATGAACCGTCCCGGCTCGATCATGACCTCCATGCCGTGATCGGAACCGAGGTGCCGGTCGAGGGCCAGGTCGATCTCGGTGCCGTACTCGGCGACCTGCGGCGTGGGGAAGTAGTAGTTGCTGGGCAACCCGCCGCCGAGGTTGACGGCCGAGAGCCGGTGCCCGCGGCGCCGCAGCGCCTCGGCCAGCCGGGCGACGGCCGCCAGCGGCGCGTTCCAGGCCAGCGTGTCGCGCTGCTGCGAGCCGACGTGGAACGAGACGCCGAGCTCCAGGCCCTGCTCGGCGGCCTGCACGAGCAGCGACTCGGCCTCGTCGTAGGAGCAGCCGAACTTGCGGCTCAGCGGCCAGTCGGCGCCCTCGCACTCGCTGGACAACCGCACCAGCACCCGGCTGCCCGGGCGCCTGCCGCGCGACCTTGGCCAGCTCGCTCGCGCAGTCGACGGCGAAGGTCCGCACCCCGCGCTCGTAGGCGGCGGCGAGATCGCGTTCCTTCTTCACCGTGTTGCCGTAGGACAGCCGGTTCGGGTGGATGCCCAACCCCAGGCACAGGTCGACCTCGCCGACGCTCGCGACGTCGAAGCTCGAACCCAGCTCGGCCAGCAGCGCGCACGATCGCGGCGTCCGGGTTGGCCTTGACGGCGTACCAGACCCCGGCCTGCGGCAGCGCGGCGCGCAACGCGCGGTAGCGGTCGCGGACGATGTCGAGATCGACGACGAGGAACGGCGTCGGCAGCGTCGGGTTGCAGGCCAGGAAGTCGTCGATCCGCGACAGGTCGGGCGCGGGCGCCGGGGCGACCCGGCGTTCGGGCAGGAGCGTCACGTGACTGCCTTCCTCAGGGGTGGCGGGCCCGACCGGACCTGGCGGCGCCGATCGCCGGTGTTGTATAGCACGGGGCAGCGGCTGCACCGGGCAACCCCGACCACGGCAACCGGTGATCGTCACGACAGATGCCGGGGCAACCGGCCCTGATACGCGGGTCAGTCGCTCAGTTCGGCCCAGACGGTCTTGCCGGTGCCGCGGGGGCGGACGCCCCAGGCGCTGGCGATCGCCGTCACCAGCTTCATTCCGCGCCCGTTGGTGGCGGCGGGGGAGGTGCTGGCCAACACTCGCGGGTGCCGGCTGCTGCGGTCGGTGACGCTGATGCGCAGGGTGTCACCTATGCGGCGCAGCTCGAGCGTGCCGGTACTGCCGGCGTGCCGCTGCACGTTGCTGAGCAGCTCGCTGACGATGAGTGTGGCGTCGTCGTGGTAACGGGTCATGCCCCACCGGGCCAGCACGTGCCGGGTGTAGGAGCGTGCTTCGCCGACCATCTCCGGATCGGCCTGGACGTGCAGCAGGGTCGCGTCCAGCTCGGTGCCGACGTCGACGCAGTCGCACACGAGCAGCGCGACGTCGTCGGTGAGCTCACGGTCCTGGAAACGCTCGAGGATGGCGTCGGCGGTCGACTCGGCGTCGCGGGCGACGGTGGCGGCGACGACGTCGCGAACGGCGGCGATACCGACGGCGATGTCGGCCTCGCGGGTCTCGACCAGCCCGTCGGTGTAGAGCACGAGCCGGTCGCCGGAGCCGACGGGGACGGTGCTGACGGGCCAGACGGTGTCGGCCAGCACACCGAGCGGGGGGCCGACGCGGGACTCGATCTCGACGGTGTCACCGCCTGCCCGGGCCAGCAGCGGTGCCGGGTGCCCGGCGCGCACGATGTGCAGCTGGCCGCGGGCGCGGTCGAGCTGCACCACGCAGCAGGTGGCGATGACGTGCGGGTCGAGGTCCTTGATCAGCCGGTTGGCGCGCGCGACGGCGGCGTCGACCTGGTGGCCCTCGGACAGGAAGGCATGCAGTCCCGTGCGCAGCTGACCCATCAGCGCGGCGGCGGCGATGCTGTGGCCCATGACGTCGCCGATGACGACGCTGACCGAGCTGTCGGTGGCCACCACGTCGTACCAGTCGCCGCCGACCTGCGCGCCGACCGAGCCGGGCAGGTAGCGGGCCGCGACCGAGATGCCCTCGACGTCGGCCAGCACGCGAGGCAGCAGCGAGCGCTGCAGAGTCCGCGAGACGGCGTGCGCGGTCAGGATGTTCTCGGCCAGCTGCTGCCGCGCGGCCCGTTCGGCCGCGAACAGCTGCGAGCGTTCGACGGCGGCGCCGACCTGGCCCGTGGCCACCCTGAGCATCTCGGTGTCGGCCTGCTCGGTGACGTAGCCCGGCGCCCACACGAAGCTCAGCGCGCCCTGCACGACGCCGCCCGCAGGCAGTGGCAGCACGATCGAGGCGCCGGTGGCACTCTCGCCCGTGCCGGCCAGGTCGTCGAGCAGGGGCAGTTCGGGGTAGCGCTGGGCCAGCGCGCGGGTGTCGGGGATCTCGACCGGCTCACGGCGCTCGACGGCGTCCGAGACCGGGTTGGACACCTCGTCGGGCAGCCACGTCAGGACCGGCCCGCTCACTGCCCCGGGCCCCGACCGGCTGGCGAGCGCGAGACCGATGCTGCGGAACCCGCCCTGCTCGCGCAGGTACAGCCCGACCCGCTGGACGCCCATCGGCGCGGCGATCGTCTCGCGGACCGCCTCGAGCGCCCCCTCGGCGGTGAGCTCCGGGCCCAGTCGCGCGGTCAGCGACTGCAGCAGCGCCATCCGCTCCAACAGCGTCTCGGCGCGCCGGCGGGCTCGCTGCTCCGCGGCGTACAGGCGGGCGTTCTCGACGGCGACGGCAGCCTGCGCCGCGATGAGCACGACCATCTGCTCGCTCGCGGCGTCGAAGACGTCCGAGTCGCAGTGGCCGAACAGCAGCGAACCGATGACATCGCCGGTGCGCGAGACGACAGGCGTCGCGAGGTAGCTGCGAACAGGCAGGTGTCCGACCGGCATACCGCTGAAGCGCGGGTCCTGGCGGACGTCGCCGACCCGCACCGTCGCGTGCCCGGCGAAGGTCGGTTGGAACAGCGCCGTGATGCGCGGGGCCGGCATGGCGGCGAACGTCTCCAGGCCCGCGCCGGAGAGCACGTGCAGCTGGTACAGCTCGCCCCGGTCATCCAGACCGTTGTAGAAGAAGGCGCCGAACTGCGCGCCGGACAGCTGGGTGCCGACGTCGGTGACGGTCTGCAGGACGCGGCGCAGATCCAGGTCGGAGTTGATGACGTGCGACAGGGTGCCCAGGACGTCGCGCCCGACCGGCGGCGCCGGTGCGGCGATGGCGAGCGACGCAGCATGAGGTGCAGCGTGGGCTACAGCCGGAGGTGCAGCCTCGGACGCGGACAGTGTCGAGTGGAGGGTCGACGGCACGGACGGTGTCCTCTCGTGGAGCCGCCCACGATCCGATGACTCCCCGCAGGATCAGTGGCGTGTGATCAAGGTAAAGGAAATTCGTTCTCCGGGCAATCGTCGGGATCGGCGTGTCCACGCCACGTGCTACGCAGCATTGACGGACGACGAGTAAAACGTAGAATATGGCGGTGGCGAGCTGCCCAGCCGTTGAGGCGAGGAGGACACCATGACCGCGGTGGTCAACGAGTCCGTCGACATTCCCGCGCCGTCGGGCGCCCAGCCCGCGCCGCACGTCGAGTTCCGCGTCGACCCGGCGGCCTACCGGCACTGGTCGGTGGCGGTGGACGGTGCGGTGGCGACCGTCCGCATGGACGTCGACGAGAACGGCGGCCTCGTCCCGGGGTACGAGCTCAAGCTGAACTCCTACGACCTCGGCGTGGACATCGAGCTCTACGACATCGTCCAACGCCTGCGCTTCGAGCACCCCGAGGTGCAGACGGTCGTCATGACCAGCGGCAAGGAGAAGATCTTCTGCGCCGGTGCGAACATCCGGATGCTCGCCGCGTCCCCGCACCACTGGAAGGTGAACTTCTGCAAGTTCACCAACGAGACACGCAACGGCATCGAGGACGCGAGCGCGCACTCCGGCCAGACCTGGCTCGCCGCCCTGAACGGCACGGCGTCCGGCGGAGGGTACGAGCTGGCGCTGGCGTGCGAGCACATCCTGCTCGTCGACGACCGCTCCTCGTCGGTCTCGCTACCGGAACTGCCGCTGCTCGGCGTCCTGCCCGGCACCGGCGGCCTGACGCGGGTTGTGGACAAGCGACACGTCCGCCGCGACCGCGCCGACTACTTCGCCACCAAGGCCGAGGGCCTCGCCGGCCGCAAGGCGGTGCAGTGGCACCTGGTCGACGAGGCGGTTCCGCGCGCGAGCTGGGACGAGGTGGTGGCTGCGCGCGCGGCCGAGGTGGCCGTTCGCTCGGACCGCCCGGCGGACGCGCAGGGTGTCGCGCTCACCCGGCTCGAGAAGACCCGGGACGGGGACGCGATCGGTTACCGCTACGTCAGCGCCCGGCTCGATCGCGACCGGCGGGCTGCGGAGATCCTGGTCCGCGGGCCGCAGGACGACGCTCCGGCCGATGTCGGCGCTGCGACCGCGCAGGGCGTGGACTTCTGGCCGCTCGCCGTCACCCGCGAGCTCGATGACCTCGTCCTCGACCTGCGGACGAACGAGCCCGAGCTCGGTACGTGGATCTTCCGCACGGAGGGCGACGCGGAGCGTGTGCTCGCCCACGACGAGCTGCTGCTCGCGCACCAGAACAACGGCGGAGACGGCTGGTTCGCCCGCGAGGTACTGCTCTATCTCAAGCGCACGCTCAAGCGCCTCGACGTCACCAGCCGCAGCCTGATCGCGTTGATCGAACCGGGGTCCTGCTTCGCCGGGTCGCTGCTCGAACTCGCCCTGGCCGCCGACCGGTCGTTCCAGCTCGCCGGCGTCTTCGAGGACGACGAGGGGAGCTCGCGACCCGAGCAGGTGATGGTCCGGAGTCCTGCTGAGATCACCGTCGGCCCGATGAACCTCGGACCGCTGCCGATGGGCAACGGCCTGACCCGGCTGCAGACGCGGTTCTTCGGCGACGACGAGGCGCTGGCCGCGGTCGAGGCCCGGGCCGGCGAGCCGCTCGACGCCGAGACGGCCGAGGAGCTCGGGCCTCGTGACGTTCGCGCCCGACGACATCGACTGGGACGAGGAGGTCCGCATCTGCGTCGAGGAGCGGGCCGCCTTCAGCCCGGACGCCCTCACCGGCCTCGAGGCGAACTACCGCTTCGCCGGGCCGGAGACCATGGAGACCAAGATCTTCGGCCGGTTGTCGGCCTGGCAGAACTGGATCTTCTACCGTCCCAACGCCTCCGGCGCCGACGGGGCTCTGCGCCGCTTCGGCACCGGGCAGCGCGCCGACTTCGACCGGAAGCGCGTCTGATGTCTTGGCCCCTCAGCGGCGCCGCAGCCGGCGTGTCGCGCCGCAGCGCGGCCACGGGCCGGTCCTACAGGAGGAACCACACATGACCAGCGTCGCGGACTACAGCGAGAAGATCCCGAACAACGTCGACCTGCACGAGGACCGCCGCCTGCAGCGGGCGCTCGAGTCCTGGCAGCCGAACTTTCTCGGCTGGTGGGAGTCGATGGGGCCCACGCTGCCGACCGAGGACGTGTACCTGCGGACGGCGGTCAACGTCGGGCGCGAGGGCTGGGCGCACTTCGGGCACGTCGCCATGCGCGACTACCGATGGGGCATCTTCCTTGCCGAGCGGGACACGGAGCGGCAGATCGGCTTCGGGCAGCACAAGGGCGAGCCGGCCTGGCAGAAGGTGCCGGGGGAGTACCGCGCCGACCTGCAACGGCTCATCGTCATCCAGGGCGACACCGAGCCCGCGTCGGTCGAGCAGCAGCGCAACCTCGGCGCGACGGCGCCGTCGCTGTACGACCTGCGCAACCTGTTCCAGGTCAACGTCGAGGAGGGCCGTCACCTCTGGGCGATGGTCTACCTGCTGCACGCCTACTTCGGCCGCGAGGGCCGTGAGGAGGCCGAGGAGCTGCTGCACCGCAACTCCGGCAGCGACGACGCGCCGCGCATCCTGGGCGCGTTCAACGAGGAGACGCCGGACTGGCTGTCGTTCTTCATGTTCACCTACTTCACCGACCGCGACGGCAAATACCAGCTCGGGACGCTGAAGGAGTCCGCCTTCGACCCGTTGAGCAGGACGTGCGAGTTCATGCTCAAGGAGGAGGCGCACCACATGATGGTCGGCACCACGGGTGTCGACCGCGTCGTCGAGCGCACCGCGCAGCTGATGATCGAGCACGACACCGACGACATCGCCGGCTGCGGCGCCGTACCGCTCGACGTCATCCAGAAGTACGTCAACTTCCACTACTCCGTCAGCCTCGACCTGTTCGGTGGCGAGACGTCGACCAACGTCGCGAACTACTACACCGCCGGGCTCAAGGGCCGCTGGCTCGAGGACCGCCGCAAGGACGACCACAAGCTGTCCGACGACGCGATGATGGTCGAGGCCGTGGTCGACGGGCAGATCGGCCAGACCGAGGTGTCGGCGCTGGTCGGACTGAACACCGACCTTCGGCGCGAGTACATCGACGACTGCCGGGGCGGGCTCAAGCGGTGGAACCGCATCCTCGAGCAGGCGGGCCTCTCGCACCGGCTGTCGCTGCCCAGCGTGGCGTTCAACCGCAAGGTCGGGGCGTTCGCCGCCATCGAGGCGGCGCCGGACGGCACCCTGCTCAGCGCGGACGAGTGGCAGCGCGAGCACGGCCGGTGGCTGCCGACCGAGGTCGACAAGACGCACGTGCGCTCGCTGATGCATCCGGTGCACGAACGCGGCAAGATCGCCAGCTGGATCGCCCCACCGCGCAACGGCATCAACGGCAAACCGTTCGACTACGAGTACGTGCACCTTCCATGACCCCTCGTGGCCCCGCTGCGGCGCGACACGCCGCGGACAGCGCCGCCTAGAGGCCAACACCCAGCGGGGGTAGGGAATGAGCGAGCTCTTCAACGCGAGCGAGTACCTGCTCGACCGGCACATCGAGGCCGGGGACGGCGCGCGCATCGCGCTGACCGGGACGGCCGGCGACGTCACCTATGCCGACCTGCACCGTCGGGTACTCCGGGCGGCCGGCGGCCTGCGGTCGATCGGCCTGCAGCCCGAGCAGCGGGTGCTGCTGCTGATGGCCGACTCGCCGGAGTTCGTCGTCACCTACCTCGCCGCCATGCGCATGGGCGCGGTGCCGGTGCCGGTCTCCACGATGACCCGCGCCGACGGTGTGGCCGAGCTGCTGCGTGACTCCCGGGCCCGGCTGCTGGCCGTCACCCGGGAGTTCGCCGACGTCGCCGGGGCCGCTGTCACCGAGGCGCCCGAACTGACCGGCGTGCTCGCCGGCCCGGGTGTCGAGCTCGCGACGGCGCTGCCGGTCCACCGCCTGGACGAGATCACCGGTCCGGACACGTCCGCCTACCCCACGACCACGGACTCGCCGGCGTTCTGGCTGTACACCTCCGGCACCACCGGCACGCCCAAGGGCGCGATGCACCGGCACGGCGCCATTCGGTTCGTGTGCGAGACCTACGGCGCCCAGGTGCTCGGCATCCGCCCCGACGACCGTTGCCTGTCGGCGGCCAAGGCCTTCTTCGCCTACGGCCTCGGCAACTCGGTGCTGTTCCCGCTCGCGGTCGGCGCGGCCGCCGTGCTGGAGCCGGCGCCGTCCCGCCCGGACGTGATGGCGGCTCGGGCCCGCGAGTACGGCGCCACGCTGTTCTTCGCCGGCCCGACCTTCTTCGCGAACATGCTGCGCGCCGAACTGCCGACGGACGCGCTGACGGGGGTCCGGCTGGCGGCGTCGGCCGGCGAGGCGCTGCCCGCGGCGCTGTACCGCCGTTGGACCGGCCACTTCGGCGTCGACATCATCGACGGCATCGGCATGACCGAGATGCTGCACATCTTCCTGTCGAACCGGCCTGGCGAGGTGCGCGCCGGCACGACCGGCGTCGCCGTGCCCGGCTACGACCTGCGCCTGCTGGGCGAGGACGGCCGCGAGGTCGAGCCCGGCACCCCGGGCACGCTGTACGTGCGCGGCGACTCCACCGCAACCGGGTACTGGGCGCGGTACGCGGCCTCCCGGCAGGTGTTCCAGGGCGAGTGGCTGCGCACCGGCGACACCTACGTCCAGGACGCGGACGGCTACTACGCCTGCCTCGGGCGCACCGGCGACATGCTCAAGGCCAGCGGCATCTGGGTCTCGCCGGCCGAGGTCGAGGCCCGACTGCTCGCCCACGACGCTGTCGCTCAGGCCGTGGTCGTCGCCGCCGTCGACACCGACGGCCTGGAGAAGCCGGTCGCCTACGTCCAGCTGCACCCGGGCCGGGCCGCCGCCGAGGACGAGCTCGTCGAGTTCTGCCGGGCCGCTCTGCCGTCGTTCAAGCGCCCGCGGAAGGTGGTCTTCGTCGACGCCTACCCCACCACGGCGACCGGCAAGATCCGCCGGGTGGAGCTGCGGGCGGCGGCCGCCGGCGTGCTGCTGGACTCGACGCCCGTCCCCTCCTGAGCGCGCTTCCCGGCTGATATGGCTGCCGACACGCCGGCGCGTGACGACCACACCGGCCGGGAAGCGGAAACGGACGGACCGCCGCGGACGCCGGACGGGCGCTATCTCGTCGTCCGCGGGCGTTTGTGGCGGGCGAGCGATCCGACCCTGGACGAGGGCGAGCGCGACCGGTTGGTGCACGAGCTGATGCAGGCCCGCCGGGCGGTGCACCACGCCAAGCGGGACGGCTCGGACGGGGCGCTGGCCGCCGCCCGCGCCGCCGTCGACGCCGCCAAGCGCGGGCTGGGGGAGCGCGGCCCGGTGTGGTGGGACGACGGCGCCCCCGACTACACCCGGCACCTCGCCCGCACGACGCCCTACGCCGAGTGGTGGGCCGAGGTGGCCGCGCGGGACTGACCGTGACCTGCTGCGCGCCGGGCACGGTCGCCAAGCACCGTGTCACCCTCGGGCATCCGGTCGTCGTCCCACCAGTCACCGACACCGTCGGCCGCGACGATCTTGGCTGAGGACCGGCTGCCCCGGGTCGGGTCATCGCGGGTCGATTCGGCGATACTGGGGCATGTTGCGCAACGCGCACGGCGTCTGCAGCGTCTGACAGAGGGCGAGCCGGCACCGCCGGCCGGACACCGGTTCCCGGGCGAAAGGAACACGTGAGCGACAGCAGCGACGGCGAGAACGAGATCCGGCGGCGGGCGGCCTGGATGTTGGCCATGCTCGCGGTAGTGGCCGGCCTGCTCGTGCTGCTGATGACCACGGTGTTCAACAGCTCGGGTGGCGGCGGCAGTAACGGCAACGCCACCATCGCCGACCCGTACGCGACGGGATCGGGCTCGCCGTCCGCCTCGAGCCACCACGCGGCCACCGCCCGCAAGCCCCGTGCGGCGTCCTCGGCGACGTCGAGCGGCCCGGTGCCGACCCCGTCCTGTCCCGGCAGCAGCACCTGTGCCGTCAAGGGCGACGTCGCGGGCGCGACGGCGGCCATCAACCGCTACCGCGCCCAGAACGGGCAGAAGCCGATCACCGCCTCGATCACCTCCATGGCCGAGAAGTGCGCCGTGAGCGCCGGGAACGACTGCCCCAGTGCCTTCGTCTGGGTGCACGTCAACGACCTCAGCGGCACCGCCCTCGTGACCGGGGTCAAGGGCTTCAACTCCGGTCAGGACCTGCTGTCGTCGAGCGCCTCCACCTACCAGCTGGGCTGGGCCTACGACCCGTCGTCGAAGACCTCGACCTGCGCGGTCATCCGAGGTTCGTAACCCCCGACCGCCCCCGTCGAGGCGTTACGCCGACGCCCGGTACGGCTAGGGTCTGTGGCGATCCACGTCGTCACGAGACGGGAGAGTTTCCGTGGGTGTCAACCTCAGCAAGGGCGGCAACGTGTCGCTCACCAAGCAGGCTCCGGGCCTGAACGCCGTCGTCGTCGGTCTCGGCTGGGACGCGCGCACGACCGACGGCCAGGCGTTCGACCTCGACGCCAGTGCCATCGTCTGCGATGCCGACGGCCGGGCGCTGTCAGACCAGCACTTCGTCTTCTTCAACAACCGCACCTCGCCCGAGGGCGCCGTGGCGCACTCCGGCGACAACCTCACCGGCGAGGGCAGCGGCGACGACGAGCAGATCACCGTGACGCTGAACAGCCTGCCGGCGCAGGCCGGCCGCGTGGTTTTCCCGGTGTCGATCTACGCCGCGGACACCTCGGGGCAGACGTTCGGGCAGGTGCGGAACGCGTTCATCCGGGTCGTCAACTCCGCCGACAACAACGAGCTGGCCCGCTACGACCTGTCCGAGGACGCATCCACGGAGACCGCCATGGTCTTCGGCGAGCTCTACCGCAACAACGACGAGTGGAAGTTCCGCGCCGTCGGCCAGGGCTACAGCGCCGGGCTGGCGGGCATCGCCCGGGACTTCGGGGTGAATGTCTGACCGTCCCGGGGCACTGGGGCACCACCCGTCCGGAACCGTGGCGGCGGGGTCATACGTTGGCAGGACAGAGCGCCGCGTGATCACTCCGATCGCGCGGCTCGGCAGAGGGAGCAATCCATGAGTGTCAGCTTGGCCAAGGGCGGCAACGTCTCGCTCACCAAGGAGGCCCCCGGCCTCACGGCGGTCCTCGTCGGTCTGGGGTGGGACGCCCGCACCACGACGGGCACCGACTTCGACCTCGACGCCTCGGCGCTGATGGTCGGCACGTCCGGCAAGATCCTCTCGGACGCGCACTTCATCTTCTTCAACAACCTCACCAGCCCCGACGGTTCGGTCGAGCACACGGGCGACAACCTCACCGGTGAGGGCGAGGGCGACGACGAGGTCATCAAGGTCAACCTCGCCGGCGTGCCGGCCGAGGCCGACAAGATCGTCGTCACCGTCTCGATCTACGACGCCGAGGCGCGGTCGCAGTCCTTCGGCCAGGTGCGCAACGCCTACATCCGCGTGGTGAACCAGGCCGACAACAACGAGATCACGCGCTACGACCTCACCGAGGACGCCTCGACCGAGACGGCGATGATCTTCGGTGAGCTGTACCGCAACGGCGCCGACTGGAAGTTCCGCGCGGTCGGCCAGGGGTACAGCACCGGGCTCGCGGGCATCGCCCGTGACTTCGGCGTCAACGTCGGCTGACGTCGGGTAACCGCGTGTTCCTGCGTACGTTCGGCGGCTCGCTCGTCGTAGCCCTTGTCGGGCTCGTCCTCGGCTTCATCTACGGCGGCGGAACCGGTCTCGCGCTCACGGCGATCCTCGCCATCCTGGAAATCTCGCTGTCCTTCGACAACGCGGTCGTCAACGCCACCGTCCTGGTGCGGATGAGCCCGTTCTGGCAGAAGATCTTCCTGACGGTCGGCGTGGCCATCGCCGTGTTCGGCATGCGGCTGATCTTCCCGCTGCTCATCGTGGGGATCACGGCCAAGCTGAACCCCGTCGAGGCGGTGCGGCTGGCGCTCGACAAGGGCAACCCGGACACCAAGGGCAGCTACGGTTACCTGCTCACCCAGGCCCACCCGGCCATCGCCGCCTTCGGTGGGATGTTCCTGCTGATGCTGTTCCTGGACTTCATGTTCGAGGAGCGGGAGATCACCTGGTTGTCGTTCATCGAGCGGCCGCTGGCCCGCATCGGCAAGCTCGACCAGCTGTCGGTCGTGGTCGCGCTCGGCGTGCTCGCCGTCGCCGCGTACACCCTGGGCGCGCACGCCGACACCGCGCAGCACGATCGGATCTCGACGGTGCTGGTGTCGGGCGTCCTCGGCCTCGCGACCTACCTGCTGGTCAACGGGCTCGGGGAGTTCTTCGACCAGGACGAGGGCGAGGACGGCGACCTGCCTGAGGAACTCGAGAAGAAGAAGGCGATGCACGTGGTCGGCAAGGCCGCGTTCTTCCTGTTCCTCTACCTCGAAGTGCTGGACGCCTCGTTCAGCTTCGACGGTGTCATCGGGGCCTTCGCCATCACCTCGGACCCGATCCTCATCGCGATCGGCCTCGGCGTGGGCGCAATGTTCATCCGTTCGCTCACGGTGTTCCTGGTCCGCAAGGGCACGCTGGCCGAATACGTCTACCTCGAGCACGGTGCTCTCTGGGCGATCGGCGCGCTGGCGATCGTGCTGTTGATCACCATCCGCTTCAAGGTGCCCGAGGTCGTCACCGGCCTCATCGGCGTCGGCTTCATCGGCCTCGCGCTGATCTCGTCGCTCGTCCGCAACCGTCACGCGGGCAGCGACGATCCCGCACCCGACGTCGAGACGACGCCCGCCGCCGTCTGACGCCCCATCCGGTCCCGCCGTCGCGGGACCGACCGGAAGGAGATCGGGATGCCGATCGACTACACGAAGCGCCCGTCCCAACCGTCCGAGCCGCCGACGCCTCCGCCGCCCCCGCCGGCCGCCCCGCCCCCGCCGCAGGGTGGCTGGCCGGCCCCCGCCGAGCCGTGGCCGGCCACACCGCCGCCCGGACCGGCGCCGCAGGGCTACCCGCCGCCGCCCCCGCCCGCCTACCCGCCGGCCGGCCCGCCGCAGCAGGGCTTCCCGCCGCCGCCCGGACCGGGTGCGGGACAGCCCGGGGGCCAGCCGCCCTCGGTGTCGCTGTCGAAGGTCACGCTGACCAAGAACGCGCCGAGCGTCTCGCTGACCAAGCACGGCGGCAACTCCGGCGTGATGCGGGTGAACCTGAACTGGAACGTGCGCCCGCCGGCCAAGGGATTGTTCAAGAAGCACACCCAGCTCGACCTCGATCTCGGGTGCCTGTTCGAGTTCGCCGACGGCACCAAGGGCGTCGTCCAGGCGCTGGGCAACGCCTTCCGGGCCCGGCCGCGCACCGGCGGCCAGGACCTCATCTGGCTCGACGGCGACGACCGCTCCGGCGCGTCGACCGAGGGTGAGAACCTGCACATCAACCTCGACGGCCTGTCCCAGATCCGGCGGGTGCTGGTGTTCGCGCTGATCTACGAGGGCGCGGCGAACTGGGCCGAGGCGCAGGGCGTCACGACGCTGTACCCGGTGAACGCGGCGCCCATCGAGATCCGTCTGGACGACCCGCGCGACGGTGCCCGCATCTGCGCCATTGCGATGCTCACCAACGACAACGGCGCCCTCACCGTCCGGCGCGAGATCAATTACCTCAACGGCGCCCAGCGGCTGCTGGACGAGACCTACGGATGGGGCATGAACTGGACCGCCGGGCGAAAGTGACCCGCGGCCTAGGCTGAGGGCCACCGCCGCATCACCGCGCCCCCGAATCACCGAATCACCGAGTCACCGAGCACCTCCGAGGAGCCGAGCACATGTCCGAGCTGGACCTCAACGCCGCCGCCGCCGCAGCGCCGACCGCGACGGCAGCCCCCGCGGCTGCGCCCGCCGCCGGCGGCCTCCTTCTGACCCCGCCGGCGCCGGTGTCAGTGGTCAAGGAGGAGCAGGCCGCCGGCGCCATCCCGATCGACGACGCCAAGAAGAACGAGCTCGCCCAGCGGGCCGCGGCGTTCGCCAACGAGCTGGCCGGCATGGACGTGCATGCGCCTGAGTTCACCAAGAAGGTCGATGCCATCACCTCGATGGGCGACAAGGAGCTGCGCGCGTCGGCGCAGGTGTCGAACCGGATGCTGGACCGGCCGGCCGCCGTGGTGAAGGCGAGCAAGGGCGGCGGCGGGGGTGATGCGCAGACCCGCGTCGCCAGCACGCTGGTCGACCTGCGCAAGACGGTCACCGATCTCGACCCGAGCCACGCCGACCTCACCGGCGTCAAGAAGGTGCTCAAGTGGATCCCGGGCGGGGACAAGATCGCCCGCTACTTCGCCAAGTACGAGTCGGCGCAGAGCCAGCTCAACGCGATCATCAAGGCGCTCGAGGCCGGGCAGGACGACCTGCGCAAGGACAACGCGGCCATCGAGACCGAGAAGGTCAACATGTGGACCACGATGGGCAAGTTGAGCGAGTACAACCAGCTCGCCACTGCCCTGGACGAGGCGATCACCAACAAGGTGGCGGAGCTCGAGGCGGCCGGCAACACCGAGGGCGCCAACACACTGAAGTCCGACGCGCTGTTTGCGGTGCGGCAGCGGCGGCAGGACATCATGACCCAGATGGCGGTGTCGGTGCAGGGTTACATGGCCCTCGACCTCGTCCGTAAGAACAACCTCGAGCTGATCAAGGGTGTCGACCGCGCGCAGACGACGACGATCTCGGCCCTGCGCACCGCGGTGATCGTCTCGCAGGCTCTCGCCCGGCAGAAGCTCGTCCTGGACCAGATCAGCGCGCTGAACACGACGACGTCCAACCTCATCGAGTCGACGTCGAACCAGCTGCGCATCCAGGGCGCGGAGATCAACCAGCAGGCGGCCAGCAGCACCATCGACATCCAGAAGTTGCAGGCGGCCTTCGACAACGTGTTCCAGACGATGGACGCGATCGACAGCTTCCGGGCTCAGTCGGTGGACAGCATGGCGCAGACCGTCAACGCCCTGGAGGGCCAGATCGAGCGGGCCCGGCCCTACCTCGAGCGCACCCGCCGCGGCGAGGGCAACACCCCCGAGCTGCCGGGCGGGAACCCGAACGCCCTGCCCCCGGCCTGAGCCCGGCGGTATCGGGGCGTGGCCTGGTTCGGGCGCGGGCACGATGATCCCGGCGGCGCCGGCCCCCAGCCGCAGGAGCAGGAGGAGGACGACTCTCCCCAGGCCCTGCTGCTCGAGGAGTGGAAGCTGGTTCAGTTCATCAACCGCAGCGCCGGCAAGCTTCCGGTTGAGGCAGTGGTCGCCGCGCGGACGATCACCGACCGCATCCGCGGCGTCATCGACACCGCTGCCGACCGCGACCTCGACATCTACGCCGTCGTCTCGATCAGGGGGATCATCGGCGACTACCTGCCGACGACGCTGCGGACCTACCTGAACCTCGATCCGCGACTGACCGAGCAGGTAGGTCCGTCAGGGCGTACGCCGCGGGCCGCGCTACGCGAGCAGCTGGACGCGCTGGTCGGTGCCGCCGACGACCTGCTGCGCGCCGCTCGCGAGCACGACGTCGACGCTCTGTTCACGCAGGGCAACTTCCTGCGGACGAAGTTCAGCCGCTCCGACCTGGACCTCTGAGCGCGCGCCCGGCGGTGCGCGGGGAGCGGGCCGGCAAACACTAGGGTCGAGGGCGATGGCCGAGATGAAGCGCGGGGCGAACGTCGCCCTCACCCGCGAGATACCGGGGTTGCGCGCCCTCGTGGTCGGGGTGAGCTGGAACGCCGGTGCCGAGCGCGTGCTCGACGACAACCTGGTGTTCGCCGCCATTCTCTGCGGTGCCGACGGGCGGGCGCGTTCGGACCGGGACTTCGTCTTCTTCAACCAGATCGTCTCGCCCGAGCAGTCGGTGCACGAGCTCGAACGCAGCCTCGGCGGCGACAACGAACAGCTGGAGATCGACCTCGCGTCGGTGCCGGCCGAGATCGCGCGCATCGTCGTCGTGCTCTACATCAATGACGGGCCGGCGCAGCGGCGCACGCTCGGGCAGCTGCGCTCGTGCGTGGTGCGGGTGCTCAACGCCGACGGCAACGCCGAGCTGGTGCGTTCGGAGGACCTCGCGCGTGCCTTCGACGCCGAGACGGCGGTCGCGCTGGGCGAGGTGTACCGCAACGGCCCGGACTGGAAGTTCAAGGTGCTGGGCCAGGGCTACGCGAAGGGCGTCACGGGCATCGCGGCCGATTACGGCGTCCCGTTGTGAGCGACGCTCGCGGAACGAACGTGGGGACGGGAGTGCAGTGATCGCGGATCCGGCCACGGCGCCGCCGCGCACCGATCTCGCGTTCCTGCGCCGGCGGTCGCGCCCGCGTGCGACTGCGTCACCGACGCCCGTGCCCGCACCGCCAGCGGCATCGTCGGGCCCGGGTGTCGTCTACCGCCGCCCGGACCGTGCCCCGTCCACACCGCCGGCATCCCCGCCGCCGTCCACGCCGGCATCGCCTGGGACACGACCGCGGATCGACTTCAGTCGGCCGGAGCGCCGGCCGCCCGCGGCGCCCGCACCCGCCACGCCGCCCGCACCGGCGTCGGCCGCGGCCACGTCGCCGGCGGGGAACCGGCCGCGCATCGACTTCAGCCGCCCGGGGAGCCCGGCGACACCGACGCCGCAGCGGCAGGCGGCGTCGGGCGGGTCCTCGCTGGATCTCTCCTCGTCGCCGGCCGCGCCGGTGTCTCCGTCCGGCCCGGCGCGTCCTCGGCCGCCGGCCCTGCGCACGCACGACGACGTGCGGGTGCAGGCTCACGACCAGGTGCTGCTGAGCGTTCAGGAGCCGACGGTGACGCTGACCCGCGTCCAGTCCGGCGTCGGCACGCTGACCGTCGAGGCCGTCTGCTCGCCGGACGTCGGCGACCTGCGGATCGGCGCGCTGTACCAGCTGCGCTCCGGCGGGTCGTCGACCGTGCAGCTCGACGGCGGCAACCGTTTCGGCCCGTCCGCACGGCGGCCGGTGATCGTGGCCTCGCACGAGGAGTACGAGCGGATCGCGATCGACCTGCGGCAGATCCGCGACATCGAACGGATCGCGGTCTACGCGTTCTCCTCCTCACGCACGCCGTTGCGATGGGGCGGCACCCTGGTGCTGACCACCTTCGGCGGCGCCCGCATCGAGCTGCCGCTCGAGACGCTGTACAGCGCCACCGTCGCCGTGCTCGTGTCGCTGTACAACCTCGACGGCGAGCTCGTCGTCCGCGCGGAATCGGAGTCGATCACCGGAGACGTTCGCGAGGCGGCCCGCGCCTACGGCTATGACCGCATCACCTGGCGGGACGACCGCTCACCCGTCGACTGATCCCGCGCGGCCCGGCCGCTTATGGTGCGCACCGTCCAGATCTCGGCTCGAGAAATGGGCGCAGCGAACCAGAAGCGGCACGTCACCCGCCTCCGTCAGGGCTGCTGAGCCCAGCGGGTGGCGGCGGGTACGAGTTGCTTGGCGGTCTTGGCGTCCTGGAACTCGCCGATCGCGCGCATCTCCCAGCTGCCCTGCGGGGTGCGGCGCACGGTCGTCATCAGTACCGCCGTCGCCGGTTGCGCCTCGCTGAGGTTGTAGCGCACCAGCTCGGCGCGGCTGTTCGCCTCGACGAGCCGGCAGAAGGCGTTCTTGACGTCGGTGAAGCGGTGTCCGCGGTAGGACGTGATGACGAAGACGAGCGTCGCCACCTGAGGCGGCAGGGCCAGCAGGTTGATGTCGATCGTCTCGTCGTCCCCCTCGCCCTTCCCGGTCAGGTTGTCCCCGTTGTGCCGGATCGCTCCGCCGAAAGCCTTGCGGTGGGCGAAGTAGATGATCTCCAGCGGTTGGCCGCCGGCGTCGAAGGCGAGGACGGAGGCGTCGAGATCGATGTTGCCGCGCCCACGCGCCGGATCCCAGCCGAGGCCCATCGTGACCTGCGCCAACGGCGGGGCGCCCTGCTTCACGAGGCTTACCCGGGCTCCCTTGACCAGGCTCACCCGCCCGCCGTCGAGCGTCTGCTGCGGGGCTGCGGCCGCAGGGGGTGGAGGTGGCGGAGTGCCGGGGAAGACGGGTGCCGGTCCGGGCGGTGGTGGGGGAGGTGGCGGCGTTCCGAACGGCGCCTGGCCCGGCGGCGGTGGGAACGCGGGCGCGGGAGGCGGTGGCGGGAAGGACGGCGCCGGTGGCGGGGGCGGTGGTGCGGCCGCCGGCGGCGCGGGTGGTAGCGACGCGGGTGGTGGGGCGGACGGCGGCGGCGTCGAGGGAGCGTCGTCGACGGTGATGCCGAAGTCGGTCGCCAGCCCGGCCAGCCCGGAGGCGTATCCCTGCCCGACGGCACGGAACTTCCAGGTGTCGTTGCGGCGGTAGAACTCGCCGCTGAGGATCGCGGTCTCCTCGGCCGCGGCCAGGTCGAACTCGGCGACCGGCGTGCCGGAGGCAAGGTCGCTGACGACCAGCCGCAGGCCCGGTACCTGCCCGAAGGTGCCGCCGTCGGCGGAGGCGGCGAGCACGACGCGGTCGACGTCGGCGGGCAGCCCGGCCAGGTTGACGTCGACGGCGTCGGCGGTGCCGTTCTTGCCCAGGTGCCGCACGGCTCCGCTGGGGTGCTGCGGCTGGTTGAAGAAGATGAAGTCGTGGTCGCCGCTCACCCGGCCCGAGGCCTGCAGCAGCAGGGCGGAGGCGTCGACGTCGGGTACGCCCGGGCCGCCCGTCCAGGACAGCACGGCGCGGACCGCCGGTGCGTCGATCGGGAGGTTGCCACCCTTCGCGATGCTCACCATCGCCCTATCGTGGCCCATCGTCCTGTGCGGCGCGGCAGGCCGGCCGCCGGCGACCGGGTCAGCTGAGGTCGAGCAGCGGGTCGTACCCGGGATCGCGCGACGGCTGGGCCGGCGGTGGCGGCGGAGGAGGCGGCGCAGCGGGCGCGGCCGGAGCCGCAGGAGGGGGCGGCGGTGGGGCCGGAGCCGCAGGAGCGGGTGGCGGTGGGGCGGCCGCGGCCGGCACGGGCGGCAGGGGCGGTGCCGCGGCCGCCGGTGGCGGCGGAGCGGCCGGGGCGGACGCGTCCGCGCCGGTGGCATCGATACCGAAGTCGCTGGCGAGCCCGGCCAGCCCCGAGGCGTAACCCTGGCCGACGGCGCGGAACTTCCACTCGTCATTGCGGCGGTAGATCTCGGCGCTCACGAAGGCCGTCTCGGTGCTGGCCTGCATCGGGAAGCTGGCGAGCACCTGGGAGTCGGCGAGGTCGAGCAGCACCAGTTCGAGGTCGGGCACCTGCCCGAACGTCCCGCCGTCGGCGGAGGCGGCGAGAACGATGCGCGTCGTCGCGGCCGGCACCCGCTGCAGGTCGACGTCGATCTGGTCGCTGGCCTGCGGACCGTCCGTCCGGCCGGCCATCCGGACCGCCCCCGACGGGTGTTCGGGCTGGTTGTAGAAGACGAAGTCGTCGTCGCGGGCGACGTTTCCGCTGGCGTCCAGAAGCAGTGCCGACGCGTCGACGGCAGGCACGCCGGGGCGCGCGGACCACCGTAGGGACGCGCGCACGGCCGGGGCCGTCAACGGAATGTTGCTGCCCATGCTCATCCGCGTCATGCCTCGCATGGTGCCACCACGTCATAACCGGGCGTACATACAACCGTGGGAGCATCCCCGCCATGAGGCACTTCGACTTCCTCGACGAGGCCGAGCGCGCGCGCCTGTTCCTGCTCCCGCCGCGCGCCTTCGACGCCGCTGACGACGCCGACGTCGTGGGCGCCGGGCTCGGCGCCACCCTGTACTGCCCGGCCACCCGGCCGCGGCTCGCCGACGACATCGTCCGGCGCGGCGCGCTGGGAGCGACGAGCATGGTCGTATGCCTCGAGGACTCGGTACCCGACCACGACCTCGCCGCCGCAGAGCGCAACGCGGTTGCGCAGCTGCGTCGGCTCGGCGGGACGCGCTCGCCGCTGCCCATGGTGTTCGTCCGGGTGCGCCATCCCGACCAGGTCGCGATGCTGGTGTCCGGGCTGGGAGAGCACACCGACGTACTGGCCGGCGTCGTCGCGCCGAAGTTCACCGACGCGAACGGCGCCGCGTACCTCGAGTCGACCGTGGCCGCGGGCGAGGCGCTCGGGCGGCGGCTGCTGTTCATGCCGGTGCTGGAGGCCGCCGAGTTCGGGCACGCCGAGACGCGCGTGTCCAGCCTGCTCGGGGCGCGGACGCTGCTGGACAAGTATCGCGAGCTGGTGCCGGCGGTGCGGGTCGGCGCCACCGATCTCTCCGGCGCCTACGGTCTGCGCCGGGCCCGCGAGTTCACGGTGTGGGACATCCGCGTCGTGTCCGACGTGATCGCCGACGTCGTCAACGTCTTCGGCCGGGTCGACGGCGGATCCTACGTCGTCGCCGGGCCGGTGTGGGAGTACTTCACGATGGGCGAGCGGATGTTCAGGCCCCAGTTGCGGCTGACGCCGTTCGCCGACCACAAGGAACGCGAGCTGCGCGCCGAGCTGCTCGCCGCCGATCTCGACGGCCTCATCCGCGAGGTGGCTCTGGACCGGGCCAACGGACTCACCGGGAAGACCGTCATCCACCCCACGCATGTCGCCGCCGTCAACGCACTGTCGGTGGTGCCGCAGGAGGAATGGGCGGACGCGCAGGACATCCTCGCTGCCGACGGGCACGGCGGCGCAGTGGCCTCGAGCTTCGGCAACAAGATGAACGAGAGCAAGCCGCACCTGGCCTGGGCCCGACGCACCGTCCGCCGCGGTGAGCTGTTCGGCGTCGTCCGCGAGGGTGTGTCGTTCGTACAGCTGCTCGGCGCCGTCCTGCACCCGTGACGACACGCCACGCCATGGGTGCCGGCTGGGTCGAGGCGCGGTTCGGCGTCACCCTGCAGGACGGTCCCGGCAGCAGCCGTCCGCTGGCCGAGCTGGTCGGGTTGGCGCTGCGTCGCAACCCGCGCCGCGCGCACCTGCTGGTGTCCTCCGTGCTGGGCAAGCACGTACCGGTCGATCCGCGCACCGTCCACGGCACCGGGCTCGAGCTGGGACGCCTCGTCGCCGAACGGTTGGGCGGTACCCCTGCAGCGGTGCTCGGCTTCGCCGAGACGGCGACGGGGCTCGGACACTGCGTCGCCGAGGCGCTGGACGCGCACTACCTGCACTCGACGCGACGCGTGGTCGGTACGGTCGTGCCCTGGGCCGGTTTCGAGGAGGAACACAGTCACGCGACCGCGCATCGGCTGCTGCCCGCCGATCCGTCCGTGCTCGCCGGCTCGCGGGCGCTCGTGCTGGCCGACGACGAGCTGTCCACCGGACGCACCGCGCTCAACACCATCTCAGCCCTGCACACCGTCGCGCCGCACGAGCGGTACGTGCTGGCGGCGCTCGTGGACCTCCGCGGTGCGCACGACCGGGCCGCCTTCGATGCTGTTTCCGAGCGGCTCGGCGCACCGATCGAGGTCGTCGCGCTGGCGACGGGGTCGGTGAGCTGGCCGGCGGACTTCCCGTCCCGGGCGGCCGAGGCGGTCGCTCTCGCTGCGCCGGCGGCACCGGCCTCGCATCCACGCGCTCGCGCGGACATCATCGAGCACCGCGGGTGGCCGGCGTGGGTGCCCGAGAGCGGCCGGCACGGAGTCGGCCCCGCAAGCACCCGGTCCGCGCGGAAGGCGGCCGCGTCCGTCGCGGACGGGATCGCGCCCGCGCTGGTCGGCGACCGCGTGCTCGTGCTCGGGACCGAGGAGCTCATGTACGCGCCGACGCTGATCGGGCTCGAGCTCACCGCTCGGACGCAGGCCGAGGTGCGGGTGTCGTCGACGACGCGCTCCCCGGTGCACGCCGTGGACGAGCCGGGCTACCCGATCCGCTCGGCTCTGACGTTCCCCAGCCACGACGCCACGCCGGACGGGCGGGGGCCGCGCTATGCCTACAACCTCGGGCAGGACTTCACCGACATCGTCGTCGTCGTGGATTCCGACGCCGACACCGCCGAGTTCCGCGGGGGACTGGTCGAGGTGCTGCGCCCGCTGTGCCGGCGCGTCCACGTCGTCGTGCTGCCCAGCAGCACGCCGCTGCCGCACGCACTGGCCGGCCCTGCCTTCGGTTCCTACGCACCGGACGAGGTGCGCTGGCTGCTGACCGACCTGTCCGACGTCGAACTGGAGGCCCCGACCGAGGAGCGCGAGGAGGCCATCCAGTCCGGCGGCGCGCACTACGCCGAGTCGCTGCCGGTCGAGTTCCAGCCCGATGCCGCCTACCGGGCGCTGTTCGAGCAGGCGCTGGACGAGACGGCCGGTGCCATCGCGCACGCCCTCGGCGTCGTCACCGAGATCGTGCTGGCCGAGCGCGGTACGGACGTCGTGCTCGCCTCGCTCGCGCGGGCCGGAACGCCGGTCGGCGTGCTGATGCGCCGATGGGCGCGGGCCCGGCACGGACTCGAGCTGCCGCACTACGCCGTCAGCATCGTGCGCGGGCGCGGGATCGACACCGTCGCGTTGCGCCGCCTGGCCGCCGACCACGACCCGTCCCGCGTGGTGTTCGTCGACGGATGGACGGGAAAGGGTGCCATCGCGCGCGAGCTCGCCGCCGCGGTGGCCGAGGCCAACGCGCTGCTCGGCACCGCCTTCGACCCGGCGCTCGCCGTGCTGGCCGACCCAGGCTCCTGCGTGACAACCTTCGGCACCCGCGAGGACTTCCTCGTCCCGTCGGCCTGCCTGAACTCCACCGTCTCCGGCCTGGTGTCGAGAACGGTGCTGAACCGGCGGTTGCTCGCGCCGGGCTCGTTCCACGGCGCGAAGTTCTACCGCGACCTCGCCGGCGACGACGTGTCGTCGCGGTTCGTCGACGCCGTGAGCGACCGGTTCGCCGACGTGGCCGACCGCGTGCGCAGCGACGTGCCCCTGGTGCGCGGCGGCGACCGCACACCGACCTGGGCCGGCTGGGCCGAGGTCGAGCGCATCAGCGCGCAGTACGGCATCGACGACGTGACGCTGGTGAAGCCGGGCGTCGGCGAGACGACGCGGGTACTGCTGCGGCGGGTGCCGTGGGCGGTCCTGGTGCGAGCCGGTGGCGACGGGCCCACCGACGGATTGGCCCATGTCCGCCACCTGGCCGCGCAGCGCGGCGTGCCGGTGCACGAGGTCGCAGGTCTGACCTACCGCTGCGTCGGGCTGATCCACCCGCGCTTCACCCGCGGCGCGACGGGCGCGGACGGCCGGGCCGTCGTGACGGTGCGATGACCCGGGTTCTCTGCGCGGTCGACCTCGACCGGACGCTGATCTACTCGCGGCGCGCCGTGGAGTCCTACGGCTACGACGGCCCGCTCGTCGCAGTAGAGCGCTACCGCGACGCGGACGCCTCCTTCGTCACGCCGGACGCGGCGGTCGGGCTGGCTGAGCTGGCGACCCGGACCGTGGTCGTGCCCAGCACGACCCGAACGCCCGAGCAGTACGCCCGCGTCTCGCTGCCGGGCGGGCCGTTCCGCTGGGCCGTCGCCTGCAACGGCGGGGTGCTGCTGGAGCACGACCGCCCGGACGCCGCGTGGTCGGCATCCGTCGCCGCCGCGCTCACCGCCGTGCACCCCGCCGGCGAGGTCCACGCCCATGCGCGCGCCGTCTGCGATCCGGCATTCACCCGCACGCTGCGCCTTGTGGACGAGCTGTTCGTCTACGCCGTGCTCGAGCGCGACCGGGTGCCCGACGGCTTCGTCGAGGCCGAACGAGGCTGGGCCGCGGAGCGCGGCTGGCAGGTGTCGCTGCAGGGCCGCAAGCTCTACTGGGTGCCGGACCCGCTGACCAAGAGCGCGGCCGTCGCCGAGGTCGCGCGGCGAGCGGGTACGGACGTGCTGCTCGCCGCCGGCGACTCGCTTCTCGACGCCGACCTGCTCGAGGCCGCGGACGCCGGCACCGTGGCGCGGCACGGCGAGCTGGTGGCCAGCGGCTGGCACGCGCCGCACGTCGCCGTGACCGCCGTCGAGGGGATCGCGGCCGGGGAGGAGATCGTCGACTGGCTCGCGGCTACGGCTGCCAGTTGCCGAGATCGAGACCGTCCGGGATCACGTCACCCGGCGCGTACGGCCGGCGGGTGAACACGAACGAGCCGAGATCCAGGTGCGTCAACGTGCCGTCGACCCCGCGCCGCACCTCCAGGAACTCGCCCTCGTAGTAGCCGTCCAGTCCCCGCCAGCGCCCGTCGCCGGTGGGCGTGAGCCGGGCGGCGCGGCCGCCGCCGGTGAGACCGCCGAGGTCGAGGTCGCCGTCTGCGCGCAGCGTCAGCTTCATCGCCACCGCGCCCCAGTACCAGGGCCCGGCCAGCTCGAACGCCGCCGGGTCGACCTGCGTCGCCGGCTCCCACGGCGTGGGCATCGTCGGCTCGCGGTCGCGCACGATGCTGAGCAGGTCGGCGACGAGGTCGCGGGCCGCGAACGACGACCACGCGTTGGCCTGCAGGCCGAGGGTCAGCCCGTCGTCGGGTGAGCTGACGAGCATGGCGAGGAAGCCCGGCATCGATCCGCTGTGCCCGTAGGTGACCTTGTCGCCGAGACGGAAGTGCTGGACGCCGAGGCCGTACGAGCCGGTCCAGCCGGCGTCGTTCGGCGCCACGGCCGGCCGGCGCATCAGCTCGAGCGTGTCGCGGCGCAGGACCGGCTCGCCGTCCCGACCCGGGGTGCTGCCGTGGCCGGACAGGAAGACGCCGAAGCGGCAGAGGTCGCTCGGGGTCGACCACAGCTGGCCGGCGGCGGCGAGCAGCCCGTGGTCGTGCGCGGGCTCGGGCAGCAGGACGTCGGCGAACGGGTGCACTGCCCACCCCCGCGCGTGCGGTGCGACTGGATGGTAGGTGGTGCGGGTCATGCTGAGCGGCGCCAGGACGTCGTCGGCGAGCACGTCGAACCACGGCCGTCCCGACAGCTGGGCGACCAGCGCGCCGAGCAGGCCGAACCCGGGGTTGGAGTAGTGGAAGACGCGTCCGGGGACATGCCGCAGCGGCTCGTCGGGCAGCACGTCGCGCAGGTCCGGCCGGTGCTCACCCGACGTCCGCTCCCACCACGGCGGCGGGGTCTCGCTGGCCAGCCCGGCGGTGTGGCTGAGCAGCCGGTGCACCGTAGCGTCCGGCGTGGGCGCATCGGGCAGGTGATCGCCCAACCGGTCGTCGAGGCTGAGCGCACCACGTTCGACGAGACGCATGACCAGCACCGCGACCATGGTCTTGGTGATGGAACCGATGCGGTACTGGACGTCGGCGGCGGGCTGGGCATCGTCGACCAAGCCGGCGCCACCGGCCCACACCGGGTCGCCGCGGCGCGCGATGGCCGCCACCGTCGACGGCACCCGGCCGTCCCGCTGGCCGACCGCGAGACGGTGCTCCAGAGCGCGAGCGGTGGCCGCAGAGAGCTGGTCGGAGGTCACCGACCGAACCTATCCGGGCGCGCTCAGCTGCGGCGGCGACGCCAGACGAACAGCAGGATGAGCAGGGCGAGGACGAGGGGCGGGGCGAGCCGCTTGGCCACCGCAGGCCCGGCCGACTCGATCAGGTTGATCGGCTCGACATCGCGCACCGGGGCGGCTGCGGTGTGCCGGCCGTTCACGCTGCTGGCCGCGGCACTGACGGGGGCCGCGGTCGAGTCCGCGCCGGACGACGTGGTGCTCGGCGCGGAGTAGCCCGACGGCTCGTCGGCGGTGGCCGCCACCGCCTGCTCGTCGATCGCCGCACCACCCGCGACCGTCGCCGCGACCTCGGCCGGTTCGGTGGCCGGCGCGGACTCGCCGCCCGGTGTCGACTCCGCGGCGGGTGCCGGCTGCGCAGCCGGCGCCGTCTCTGCAGCGGGCGCCGTCTCTGCGGCGGGCGCCGTCTCTGCGGCGGGGGCAGACGCGCCGGACGGCCGGGGCCGCGAGGCCCGCTTGCGCGCCGGGGCGGGTGCCGGTGCCGGTTCGCCGCCGATCGTGGCGGCCAGGTTGTCGGCGAACTGGCCGATCAATTTGTTGCCGACATCCACCATGACGCCGCGGCCGAACTGGGCGGGCTTGCCGGTGATGTCGAGGTC
The DNA here is from genome assembly GCA_963787985.1 of uncultured Actinomycetota bacterium. GTDB lineage: Bacteria > Actinomycetota > Actinomycetes > Mycobacteriales > Jatrophihabitantaceae > Jatrophihabitans. The sequence goes on from CAWBEL010000004.1 coordinate 2,008,304, forward strand.
GGTGTCGACCTCGACCAGCGTCCTGCCCGCATCCTGCTCGGTCATCGTCGCCGTGACCTTCGCCGAGGCCGTGCCGTTGCCCCGCGCGTCGCGCCCGCGGGCATCGATCACCGCGCGGTGCGCCGCCTCGTCCTTCTCGATGAAGCTGGCCTTGCCCTTGTAGGTGAGGCCGATCGGGCCGAGCTTCACCTTCACCGATCCCGTGAAGTCGTCGCCGTCGACGGACTCGATGGCGGCGCCGGGCATGCAGGGCCCGATCCGTTCGATGTCGAGCAGGATCTTCCAGGCGTCCTCGATACCTGTCGGGACGGTGAAGGAGTGCTCCAGCTTCACGTGTTCTCCTAGCTGCCTGCGGCGGTCATGACGGCGCGCTTGGTGAGCACGCGGGCGAGGTGCTCACGGTAGTCGGCCTTGCCGGAGAGGTCCGAGGGGGCAGACGTGCCCTCGGCGGCGTGTTCGGCGGCGGCACCGATGCCCGCCGCGTCGGCCGAGGCCCCCGCGAGCGCCTGCTCGACGGCGCTGGCCCGAAGCGGCGTCGAACCCATGTTGGTCAGACCGATGCGGGCCTCGGCGATCGAGCCGTTCTCGCGGCGGACCGCGGCCGCTACCGCCACGATCGACCACGCCTGCGCCACCCGGTTGAACTTCTCGTAGTGCGTGCTCCACCCCTCACCGAGCTTCGGCACCCGGATGGCCGCCAGCACCTCGTCCGGCTCGAGGGCCGTCGTGAGGTAGTCGAGGAAGAAGTCCGAGGCCGCGATGCGCCGCTCGCCACCGTCGCCGTGCGCCACGAACTCGCAGCCGAGGGTGAGCGCGACGGCGCCGAGGTCGCCCGCGGGGTCGGCGTGCGCGAGGGCGCCGCCGAAGGTGCCGCGGTGCCGCACCTGCGGATCCGCGACGGTGGCGGTGGCTTGCGCGATGAGCGGGGCGTGCTGGCGGACCAGCTCGTCGTGCATGACCTCGTCGTGCGTGGTCATGGCGCCGATGACGATGGCGTCGCCGTCGTCGCGGACGCCGCGCATCTCCTCGACCCGGCTGACGTCCACGACCGTGCTCGGGTAGGCCAGACGCAGCCGCAGGATCGGGATCAACGACTGGCCACCGGCCATCAGCTTGCCGTCCTCGCCGGCCTGGCCGAGCGCGCTGACGGCCTCGCCGACCGAGGTCGCCCGGACGTAGTCGAACTCGGCGGGGATCATCCGTTGCCTCCGTCGCTGGTGGTGGTACTCGCGCCGCCGTAGGCGTTGGTGCCCGCCTCGGCGCGTCCCGACTTCTCCCGGCCCTGGGAGATCGCACGCCAGACACGTTCGGGGGTGGCCGGCATCTGGATGTCGTTCACCCCGTACTGGCGCAGCGCGTCGACCACGGCGTTGACGACCGCGGGCGTGGACGCGATGGTGCCGGCCTCGCCCACGCCCTTGACGCCCAGCGGGTTGGTCGTGGACGGGGTCTCGGTGCGGTCCGTGGTGAACGAGGGCAGGTCGGCCGCTGACGGCAGCGTGTAGTCGACGAAGGTGCCGGTCGTCAGGTTGCCGTCGTCGTCGTAGACGGCCTCCTCGAACAGCGCCTGCGCTATGCCCTGCGCCAGGCCGCCGTGCACCTGTCCCTCGACGATCAGCGGGTTGATCGGCGTGCCGATGTCGTCGACACAGACGTACTTGCGCAGCTTCACGAACCCGGTGTCGGTGTCGATCTCCACGGCGGCGAGGTGCGTGCCGTGCGGGAAGGAGAAGTTCTCCGGGTCGTACACGGCGTCCGAGTCGAGGCTGGGCTCCACGCCGTCGGGCAGGTCGTGGGCCATGAAGGCGGCGAACGCGACCTCGCCGATGGCCACCGACGATCCCGGCGCGCCCTTGACCGAGAACGAGCCGCCCTTGAACTCCAGGTCGTCCTCGCTGGCCTCGAGCATGTGCGCGGCGATCTTCTTCGCCTTCTCGACGACCTTCTCCGTCGCCTTGACGATGGCGATCCCGCCCACGGCCAGCGACCGGGAACCGTAGGTGTCCAGGCCCTTCGGCGAGGACTGGGTGTCACCGTGGATGATCTCGATGTCCTCCCAGGCCACCCCCAGCTTGTCGGCGACGATCTGCGCGAACGCCGTCTCGTGTCCCTGGCCGTGCGCACTGGCCCCGGTGACGACTTCGACCTTGCCGGTGGCGAGCATGCGGACCGACGCGGCCTCCCAGCCGCCGGCGCCGTAGGCCAGCGACCCGAGCACGCGGGACGGGGCGAGGCCGCACATCTCGGTGAACGTGGAGATCCCGAGGCCCAGCTGCACCGGGTCGTCGGACTCGCGGCGCCGCTTCTGCTCGGCCCGCAGCTCGTCCCAGCCCATCAGCTCCAGGGCCTTGTCGGTGGCGGCCTCGTAGTTGCCGGTGTCGTAGGTGAGCCCGCACACCGTGGTGAACGGGAACTCCTCGTGCTTGATCCAGTTCTGCCGGCGCAGGTCCATCGGGTCCCGGCCCAGCTCGACGGCCAGCTCGTCCATGATCCGTTCGATGGCGAAGGTCGCCTCCGGCCGGCCGGCTCCGCGGTAGGCGTCGGTCGGCGTCTTGGTGGTGAAGACGCCGTCACAGACGAACCGGTACGCGGGGAACTTGTAGATGGCGTTGAACATGAAGGCGCCGAGCACCGGGACGCCAGGTCCGACGAGTCGCAGGTAGGCGCCCATGTCGGCAAGCAGGTGCACGTCCAGGCCCGTCACGGTGCCGTCGCGCTTGGCCGTGATCGTGATCTCCTGGATCTGGTCACGCCCGTGGTGGGCCGCCATGAGCGACTCCGAGCGCGACTCGGTGTACTTGGCCGGCTTGCCGAGCTTGCGCGCGACGAGGGTGGTGATGACCTCCTCGGGCGTCACCGGGATCTTGCCGCCGAAACCGCCGCCCACATCGGGCGCGACCACGCGGACCTTCTGCTCGTCGATGCCGAGGGTCAGCGCAAGCATGGTGCGCAGGATGTGCGGAATCTGCGTGGACGAGTGCACGAGCACGCCGTCACCGACGGGCTGCACGACCGTCGAGCGCGGTTCCATGAAGGCCGGGATCAGGCGCTGCTGGATGAACCGGCGCTTGACCGTCACCTCGGCGCCCTCGAGGGCCTGCTCGATGGGCTGACCGGTGCCGGCCGCTCCCGATTCGAAGACCCAGGTGTAGGACTTGTTCGAGCTGGTGTTCGGGTGGACGAGCGGCGAACCGTCCTTGATCGCCTCATCCATGTTCAGGATCGCCGGCAGCGGCTCGTACTCGACGAGGATGCCCTCGAGCGCGTCCTGAGCCGCGGTCTTGGTGCGGGCGGCCACGACGGCCACGCACTCGCCGACGAAGTTGACCTGGTCGACGGCCAGCGACGGGGCGCCGGGATTCACCATCTCCGGGCGTGACCGGCCACGCGCAGGGCAGGTCGCCCTGGATGTCCTTGAAGTCCTGGCCGGTGTAGACGGCGATGACGCCAGGACGGCTCTTGGCCTCGCTGACGTCGATCGACGTGATCGTCGCGTGCGCCATCGGACTGCGCAGCATCGCCAGGTGGACCATGCCGGGCAGGACCATGTTGTCGGTCCAGGTCGTCCGGCCGGTGATGAGGTGCTTGTCCTCCTTGCGCCGGCGGGACTGGCCGATCTCGGTCGTCGCGGCCGGTGCGTCGTCTACTGCTGTCATGCCTTCGCTCCTGCCTGGGCGGCGGCCTGCACCGCGCGCACGATGTTCTGGTAGCCGGTGCAGCGGCAGAGGTTGCCCTCGATACCCTCGCGGATCTCCTGCTCGGACGGATCGGGATTGTTCTTCAGCAGGTCGCGGCAGGCCATGATCATGCCGGGCGTGCAGTAGCCGCACTGCAGCGCGTGGTTCTCGTGGAAGGCCTGCTGCATCGGGTGCAGCGTGCCGTCCTCGGCCTCGAGACCCTCGATGGTGGTGACGGTCGAGCCGTCGGCCTGGACGGCGAGCACGGTGCAGCTCTTGACGCTCTGGCCGTCCAGATCGACGGTGCAGGCGCCGCAGTTGCTGGTGTCGCACCCGACCACGGTGCCGACCTTGCCGAGCTGTTCCCGCAGGTAGTGCACGAGCAGGGTCCGGGATTCGACGTCATCGGAATACGAGACACCGTCCACCGTCATAGCGATCTTCGTCATCAATCCTCCACGGGAGCGTGCCGTCTCGTCGACGCTAGCGTGGTGTGACCGGGATTACGAGACGCGTACTGCCTGTGCAGTTGGCTAGTTCTCGACCAGCTCACCGGTCGGACCGTATTCGCGGTGGATGGGCCCGGAAACCTGCCGCAGCTGCGACCCGGTGCCCCCCCAGCGCGCAGCGATGATCTCGGCGGCGATCGACACCGCGGTCTCCTCCGGCGTCCGGCCGCCGACGTCGAGGCCGATCGGGGCGTGCAACCGGGCGAGATCGGCGTCGTCGAAGCCGAGTTCCTTGAGCCTGGCGGCTCGGTCGTCGTTGGTGCGGCGCGAGCCCATCGCGCCGAGGTAGGCCAGCGGCATCCGTAGCGCGATCTCGAGCAGCGGCACGTCGAACTTGGGGTCGTGGGTGAGCACGCAGACGACCGTGCGCTCGTCGACCTCGGTCTTGGCGAGGTAGCGGTGCGGCCACGCGACGACGACCTCGTCCGCGTCGGGGAACCGGCGCTTCGTGGCGAAGGTCGGACGGGCGTCGCAGACGGTGACCCGGTAGCCGAGGAACGCCCCGACGCGGGCGACGGCGGCGGCGAAATCGATGGCGCCGAACACGATCATCCGGGGGCGCGGGGCGTAGCTGGCCACGAAGATCCCGATGTCGTCGCCGCGCCGCTCGCCGTCCGGGCCGTAGTGGACGATCGTGGTCGTGCCCTGGCGCAGCAGGCCCTGCACGTCGTCGCCGACAGCGGCGTCGAGCCGGGCGCTGCCGAGGCTGCCCTGGACGTCGTCGGGACGGACGATCAAGCGTTTGCCCAGCCGCTCGGCGTCCACCCCGCTGATCAGTGTCGCCACCGCCACGGGCCGGCCGGCCTCGATGTCGGCGGCGATCTCGCCCAACTCGGGGAAGGAGTCCCGGTCGATCGATTCGACGAAGATGTCGATGATGCCGCCGCAGGTCAGCCCGACCGAGAACGCGTCGTCGTCGCTGACGCCGTAGCGCTGCAGCACGGGCGCGCCGTTGTCGCGGGACTCCGACGCCAGCTCGTAGACCGCGCCCTCGACGCAGCCGCCGGACACGCTGCCGACCGCGGTGCCCTCGGGGCCCACGAGCATCGCGGCGCCCGGCTGGCGCGGCGCGGACTTCCAGGTGCCGACCACGGTGCCGAGGCCGACGGTCTCGCCGTCCTCCCACCACTTGACCAGATCCGGGAGAACGTCACGCATCGCCGATCACATCCGCCAGCGTATGCAGCGCGTCCAGGGTGTGGCCGGCGACGAGCTCGTCCAGGTGCGGCAGGGCCGCGGCCATGCCCGCGGTCGCAGGCGCGAACCCCTCCTTGCCGCGGTGCGGGTTGACCCAGATGACGCGGTGGGCGAGCCGGGCGAGGCGCCCCATCTGCTCGGCCAGCAGCGCCGCGTCGCCGCGTTCCCATCCGTCGGAGGCGACGACGACGACCGCACGGCGGGCGGTGCCCCGCTGCCCCCAGATGTCGAGGAAGGCCTGCAGCGACTCGCCGAGCCGGGTGCCGCCGCTCCAGTCCGGCACCGCGGTGCCGGCCGTCCCCAGTGCGACCTCGGGGTCGCGCTGCCGCAGCTGGCGGGTGATGCGGGTGAGCCGGGTGCTGACCGTGAACACCTCGGTGCTCGCCGGCGCGACCCGGACGGCGGCGTGGGCGAAGCGCAGCAGCACGTCCGCGTAGGGCGACATCGATCCGCTGACGTCGAGCAGCAGCACCAGCCGCCGAGGCTTGACGCGCGGACGCAGCCGCGCGAGCGTGGCCGGCTCGCCGCCGTCGCGCAGCATTCCGCGCACGGTGCGGGCGATGTCGATGTCGCCACGGCCGCGTGGGCGGCGGCGGCGGGTGCGGCGGGAGCCGACGCGGGGGGCCAGCAGCGCGATCAGCTCGTTGATCTCGTCGCGTTCGGCGGCGGTCAGCCCGGCGACGTCACGGTGCCGCAGCACCTCGCTGTCGCTGGCCGCCGTGTTCAGCTGGTCGTCCTCACCGGCCTCGGCCTGCTCGCCGCCGTCGGTGCTGGTCGGGCGCAGCTGGACGATCTTGGCCGGTTGTCCCGGCGAGCTGGGGCCGGGCAGGTGCGGCGTGCGGCCGCGGAACCAGGCGTCGAAGACGAGGTCGTAGCGGGGCAGGTCGTCGGGCTCGCCGCACAGCGTGAGGCGCCCGGCCCAGTAGACCTGCTCGGCGTCGAGCGGATCGATGTGGCGCAGCGCGTCCAGGGCGCTCGCGAGCCGGGTCGCGTCGGCCGCCACGCCCTCGGCGCGCAGCGCCCGCGCGAACCCGGTGACGGTGACGACCGGGTCGGGCACGTCGTCGAGATCGACGCCGCCGGCGCCGGGGGGCTGCTCAGCCACCGAGCAGCGAGTCCAGATCGCGCCGCACGCGGGCCATGTCCTCGTGGTACTTCAGCACCGCACCCAGAGTCTGCTCCGCGGCGCCGGCGTCGAGCCGGGAGGCGCCGAGGACGTGCAGGGCCTGCGTCCAGTCGATCGTCTCGGCGATGCCGGGCGGCTTGAGCAGGTTGGCCTCGCGCAGCCGGGCGACCGCGGACGCCACCTCTCGGACGAGCTGCTCGGTGGCGTCGGGGATGCGGCGGCGCACGATCGCCACCTCGCGGGCGAAATTCGGGTGCGCTACCCAGTGGTAGAGGCAGCGCCGCTTGAGCGCGTCGTGCACCTCGCGCGTGCGGTTGGACGTGATGACCACCAGCGGAGGTACCTCGGCGGTGATCGTGCCGAGCTCGGGGATCGTGACCGCGTTGTCGGCGAGCACCTCGAGCAGGAACGCCTCGAACTCGTCGTCGGCGCGGTCGATCTCGTCGATGAGCAGGGTGGACGGGCTGTGCTCGATCGCGCGCAGGATGGGCCGCGACACCAGGAAACGACGGTCGTACAGCGACGCCTCGAGCGTGGCGGAATCGGTCGAGTCGCCGGCCGCGCGCAGGTGCAGGATCTGCCGCGGGAAGTCCCAGTCGTAGAGCGCCTGGCTGGCCTCGATGCCTTCGTAGCACTGCAACCGCACGAGTTCCGAACCGGTGACGGTGGCCAGCGCCTGCGCCAGCGCCGTCTTGCCGACGCCGGGGTCGCCCTCGAGGAACAGCGGACGGTTCATCCGCAGGGCGAGGAACGCCGCCGTCGCAAGCCCGGGATCGGGCAGGTAACCCGCCGCGTCCAGGGCCTCGGAGACGGCGGCGGGATCGGCGAAGGTGCGCGGCTGCATCCGTCGAGCATGGCGCGTCCCGCCGGCCGCTGCCACCGAACCTCCCGTCCGATTCGGTGTCTCAGGCCGGCAGAGCGTGCAGCGGGAAGTCGCTGCGTGCCGTTGAGCGGTTCGGACGTGGCGACGACCGCGTACCGCTCGAAGTGACCGTCACCCTTCCGCCGCATGCCCGTAGCGCATTCCCGGTCCTGGTCGCCTTGGTTTACGACCCGAAATTGTCGTACCCCCGGCCTAGTGTTCGATTCATGGGGGCGGGGGTTCTTGAGCAGTTGGCGGCGTTGCGCGCCGGTGTTGATGCGCTGCTTGCGGATGCGTTCGCGTCGGTGTCGGGTCCGGAGTTGATCGAGTTCCTGCACGGCTGGGAGGCCCACCGCCGTCAGGAAGCCGCGGTCGATGAGCTGATGTTGGCCAAGGCGGAGGAGTTGCGGCTGGCGGGGGATTACGGCCGGACGTCGACGGTGGATCTGCTGGTGGCCGGGGTGCGGGTCTCGGCGGCGGAGGCGCGGGCTCGGGTGCAGGCGGCGGTGGACATGGGCCCGCGGCGGGCGTTGACGGGTGAGCCGTTGCAACCGTTGCATCCGGTGGTGGCGGCGGCGCAGGTGGCGGGGGAGATCTCTGCCGAGCATGCGCGGGTGATCACCCGCTGCATCGAGCGGATCCCGGCCGAGGCCGGGCCCGAGGCGCCGGGGATCGCGGAGGCGATGCTGGTCGAGGCCGCCCGGCACCAGGACCCGCGGGCGCTTGGGCGCGACCGGGCAGGCGTTGCTGCTGCGGTTGGACCCGGACGGCCGCGAACCCCGCGAGGAGGAAGTGCAGCGCCGCCGCGGGTTCACCGTCGGCGACGAACGCCACGGGGTCAGTCCGGCCCGCGGCGAGCTGACCGGGGTGACGGCGGCGGTCTGGCGCACGATCATCGACGCGCTGTCCGCGCCGGTGACAGGCCCGGACGGCGAGCCGGACCCGCGCAGCGCGGCGCAGCGCCGGCACGACGCGCTGCACGAAGCCGGGTTGCGGCTGCTGCGCTCCGGGACCCTGCCCGATGCCGGCGGCACGCCGGTGACGGTGCTGATCCGCACCACCGCGGCGGATTTCGCCGAGCCGAACGGGGTCGCGGTCACCGAACACGGCCAGACCCTGTCCATGGCCCAGGTGTGGCAGTTGCTGGACGAGGCCGAGCTCGTCGCGGTCGGCTACGACCTCACCGGTGCGGTGAAGGACTGCGCCCGCCAGCAGCGGCGCGCGTCGCGCTGGCAGCGCCGCGCCCTTGCCTGCCGGGACGGCGGCTGCTGCTTCCCAGGATGTACACGCCCGGCGTCGTGGTGCGAGGCGCACCACGTGTGGGAGTGGATCTTGGGCGGGCCGACGTCGCTGGACAATTTGTGTCTGTTGTGTCCGTTTCACCATCGACATTTCGCGCGTTTGGGCTGGGTCGTGACCATGACCGACGGGCTCCCCGTCTGGACGCCGCCACGGTGGCTCGATCCGCGGCAAGAACCCGTCCGCAACACCGCGCACCACCCACCCGACATCGACTTCGACGCCTACCGGCACCCCGACCTCCAACCCGCCTGACCGGGGGGAACAGGCGTGCGCCCCTACGCTGAGCGGCATGGCGCAGGTGGCGGCGGCGGTGCTGGCCGCGGGAGCGGGCCGACGTATGGGCACCCCCAAGGCCGAGCTTGTCGTGTCGGGCATCCGGCTGCTCGATCGCGCCGTCGCCGTGGTGAGCGGGGCGGGGTGCAACCCGGTGTACGCCGTCGTGCGCGCCGGCGTCCAGGTCGACGGCGCGCTGACCGTCGTCAACCCGGAACCGGAGCGCGGCATGCGCTCCTCGCTCGCCGTCGCGGTCGAGGCGGCCGCGGGGGAGCAGGCTCTCGCCGTACTGCTCGTCGACGTCCCCGGCATCGACGCCGGTGCCGTCGCGGCGACAGCAGCCGCCTGGCGTCCCGGCCGGATCGCCGTCGCGAGCTACGACGGTCGCCGCGGCCACCCGACCGTCATGGCGCCGGAACTGTGGCGCGAGGCGCTGGAGCTCGCCGGACCGGACGAGGGCGCGCGGGCACTGCTGCGGGCGCGTCCCGACCTGGTGGACGAGGTCGCCGTCACCGGGCGACCCCAGCGATCTGGACACGCCCGACGACCTCGCCCGGTGGACCGGGTAACGCTCAGCCGTTCCACCGACGCGACATCGACGCCCCGCGTGCACCCTCGCGCTCGGTCTGCTCGAGGAACAACCGCCGCATGTCCGGAGCCGCCTTCAGCTGGTCGCGCAACATCGGGCCGGTGTTGACGCTGTTGCGGATGCGATAGGCGATCTGCACGATCCCGGGCAGGAACAGCCGCGGCCGGCGCTGCGCGAACCCGTCCGCGATCGGGCCGACGATGTCGTCCACCGGATAGGTCTTGGAGAACGGCGGGCGCAGCGACGACCGCAGCCGCTGGAACGCAGCGTTCTCGGCGTCGGCCTCCCGCACCATGTCGGTGTCGATCCACGATGGGTGCAGCGAGCTGACCGACACGCCCTGGTGCGCGACCTCGGTGCGCAGGGCGTCGGCGAACGCCTCGACGCCCGCCTTCGATGCCGTGTAGGCCGACAGGCCCGGCGGGTGCGCGAAGCTCGCCATCGAGGCGGTGACGGCGACGTGCCCGCGAGCCTCGATCACGTGCGGCAGGGCAGCGCGGACAGTGTTGAAGACGCCGATCAGGTTGACCTCGACCACGCGTGCCCAGGCTCGCGGGTCGACCAGCTCGACCGGGCCGCCGGCCCCGATGCCGGCATTCGCCCAGACACCGTCCAACCGGCCGTGCCGCTCGACCGCCCGCGCTACGGCCGCCTCGCAGGCTGTCAGGTCGGTGACGTCCGCGACGGCGGTGAGGACGTCTCCGTCCAACCGTCCGGCGGTCGCCGCCAACGCCACCTCGTCCACGTCCACCAGGACCGGGCGGGCGCCGCGGCGCGCGAGCTCGGCCGCCCCGGCCGCGCCGATGCCCCGGCCGCCGCCGGTGATGAGGATGACTTTGCCGTCGAGGTCCCAGCTGGTTCTCGCCATGTGCAAAGTTCTACCGCGCCCACTACCCGGACGCGAGCGCCGCGGCCCCCGCTCAGCCGAAGCCGCGCGAATCCTGCTTCAACGCCGTGTCGACCGAGAGCGCGGCCGCGACGACGAGCGAGCGCAGTGGCTCCTCCAGTGGTCGGTGGATCTGCACGACATAGTTGTCGGCCGTAGTGAACATGGTCTTGGCCAGGCCCTCCCACGTCTTGGTGATGCGGGCGACCTCGGTATCGGTGTGGTCCTTGATCGAGAAGTTCCACGCCCGCCAGTTCTCGCCCTGGATCACGCCGTAGCTGCGGCCGCCGGACTCGAGGCCGAAGCGAATCTTGCCGAACGCGTTCTGCTGCACGATCTCGCCGATCGGTTGGCCGTTCGGGAACTCGACCAGGATGCGCGACTTCACCAGCTTCGCCGGCCGGGTGAGCGCCAGCATCGGCGTGCCGTTCATGTCCACGACCTGCAGCTTGTGGGTCATGTACTGGTCCCACGACGTCAGCAGCCGGGCCGCCTTCTTCAGACCGCTCTGGCCGACCTCGCGGACCGACGCGATCTGCCGGGCGTTCTGGTCGTAGATCGCGTACTCGTTGTTGATCTCGATCAGCTTGGCCTTCTGGTTCACCACCAACACCGGCTCGGTGAACACCGTGCCGCCGCCCTGGTAACCGGCGACGCCGGCCTGACCGGCCCGCTGCACGTCGCGCTGCACCCGTGCCGGGTCGCGGTTGACGGTGGGGACGTGCGTGGGGCCGCCAGGCGCGTCGACCGACTGCCGGCCGTGCGAGGCGACGTGCTCGGTCCACTGCTGGCCGTCGTAGTAGCGCTTCTCGTGTCGGCCCATGGGGTCGGCGTACCAGCCGGCCGGGGCGCTGGGCTGAGTCATGGAGCAGAGCCTAGGTTGCCCGCACCCGGCACGGGTTAGGAGATGCGCGTGATTCCCTTACGGTGTCGTTGCGCGAGCGCGGGGTAATAGGTCGGGTTCATCTTCACCCAGAACTCCGCCGGCGTGCCGGCGATGTCGCGCTTGACGACGGCGGGGACACCGGCGGCGAGGACGCCCGGCGGGATCTCCTTGCCCGCCGGCACGAGCGACATGGCTGCGATCAGCGACCGGCTGCCGATCCGGGCGCCGTCGAGCACGACGCAGCCGTTGCCGACCAGCGCCTCCTCCTCGATCACGGCGCCGTGGATCATGCACTGGTGCGCGATCGTCGCGCCCGGGCCGATCTCGGTGGTGACCTGTGGCGTGGTGTGGATGACCGTGCCGTCCTGCACATTCGCGTTGCGCCGCACCACGATCGGGCCGTCGTCGCCGCGCAGGGTGGCGCCGTACCAGATGGATGCTCCCGCCTCGACGGTCACGTCCCCGATGAGCGTCGCGGTCGGCGCGATGAACGCGTCGTCGGCGATCGTCGGGCGCGTGCCCTCGTACTCGAACAGGTTCACAGCGCCGGGTCCGGCCCGGAGATCAGTGGGTGCACGCCACTAGCATTCCGGATGAAGCACCCACCCACCAAGGAGTTCCGTTGACCGCCAGCGTCCGCACGCCCGAACCCGCCCCGAGCGTCCGGGTGGCGGCCGGGACGACGGCCTACGACGCGCTGCGCGATGCCGGGGTCGAGCTCACCGGCCCGCAGGGCGCGGTGGTGGTGCGCGCCGCCGACGGCAGCCTCAAGGACCTCGCCTGGGCGCCTGACGAGGACGTCGACGTCGAGCCGGTCGCCGAGGAATCCCCGGACGGACTGGCCGTGCTGCGGCACTCGGCGGCGCACGTCATGGCCCAGGCCGTCCAGGACCTCTTCCCCGGCACCCTGCTCGGCATCGGGCCGCCGATCGAGGACGGTTTCTACTACGACTTCCTGCCGGACAAGCCGTTCACGCCGGAAGATCTCACCGCCATCGAGAAGCGGATGGGCGAGATCATCAAGTCCGGGCAGCGATTCTCGCGGCGCGACATCAGCGACGACGAGGCGCGTACCGAACTGGCCCACGAGCGGTTCAAGCTCGAGCTCGTCGGCCTCAAGTCCACCGCCTCCGGCGAGGAGGCCACCGAGGTCGGTGACGGCGGGCTGACCATGTACGACAACCTCGACGCCAAGAGCGGCGAGCGGGTCTGGACCGATCTCTGCCGCGGCCCGCACCTGCCCACCACCCGGCGCATCCCGGCGGTCAAGCTCATGCGCAGCGCCGCGGCGTACTGGCGTGGCAGCGAGAAGAACCCGCAGCTGCAGCGCATCTACGGCACCGCCTGGGCCACCCGCGACGACCTCAAGGCCTACCAGCAGCGGCTCGAGGAGGCGGCCAAGCGCGACCACCGCAAGCTCGGTGCCGAGCTCGACCTGTTCAGCTTCCCCGACGAGATCGGCTCGGGCCTGCCGGTCTTCCACCCGCGCGGCGGCGTCATCAAGCGTGAGATGGAGGACTACGTCCGGCAGCGGCACATCGAGGAGGGTTTCGACTACGTCGGCACCCCGCACATCACCAAGGAAGGGCTGTTCCACACCTCGGGGCACCTGCCCTACTACGCCGACAGCATGTTCCCGCCGCTCGAGGTCGACGGCGGCGACTACCGGCTGAAGTCGATGAACTGCCCGATGCACAACCTCATCTACCGCTCCCGCGGGCGCTCGTACCGCGACCTGCCGATCCGGCTGTTCGAGTTCGGGCACGTCTACCGCTACGAGATGTCCGGCGTGATCCATGGGCTGACCCGCGTGCGCGGTTTCGCCCAGGACGACTCGCACTCCTACGTCACCGCCGAGCAGGCGCCGGACGAGATCCGGCACCTGCTGAACTTCGTCCTCGGACTGCTGAACGACTTCGGGCTCGACGACTACTACCTCGAGCTGTCGACCCGCGACGACTCGAAGCCGGACAAGTTCATCGGATCCGAGCAGGAGTGGCAGGTCGCCACCGAGGTCCTGCGCCAGGTCGCCGTCGACTCCGGGCTCGAGCTGGTCCCCGACCCCGGTGGTGCGGCGTTCTACGGCCCCAAGATCAGCGTCCAGGCCCGCGACGCGATCGGCCGCACCTGGCAGATGTCCACTATTCAGTACGACTTCAACCAGCCGGCCCGCTTCGAGCTGGAATACCAGGCGGCTGACGGCTCGCGGCAGCAGCCGGTGATGATCCACTCGGCCAAGTTCGGCTCCATCGAGCGGTTCATCGGCGTGCTCACCGAGCACTACGCCGGCGCGTTCCCGGTATGGCTGGCGCCGGTGCAGGCGGTCGGCATCCCCGTCACCGACGAGCAGGTCGACTACCTGTACGAGGTCGCGGACGTGCTGCGCGCCCGGGGCATCCGCGTCGAGGTGGACGCCTCCGACGACCGGATGCAGAAGAAGATCCGCACCGCGCAGAAGCAGAAGGTGCCGTTCATGCTGATCGCCGGCGAAACCGATGCCGCTGCGGGTGCGGTGTCCTTCCGTTACCGCGACGGCTCGCAGCGCAACGGCATCCCGATCGACGAGGCCGTGGACGAGATCGTCGGCACCGTGGTGCGGCGTCTCAACACCTCGCCCACAGCCGAACTGTTTGCATGAGCGAATCCCCGCCGGACCCGGATCTCGTGGACGCCGCGACGTTCGCCGGGGACGCCGACTCCTTCGGCCGGTTGTGGACGCCGCACCGGATGGCCTACATCAAGGGCGAGAACAAGCCGACGCACGGCGAGTCCGAAGGCTGCCCGTTCTGCGAGGCGCCGCTGCGCTCGGACGAGGACGCGCTGATCGTGGCCCGCGGCGAGCTCGTGTTCGCGGTGCTGAACCTGTACCCGTACAACTCCGGGCACCTGATGACGATCCCGTACCGGCACCTCGCTGACTACCCGCACCTCACCGACGCGGAGTCCCTCGAGCTGGCGCAGTTCACCCAGAAGGCAATGCGCGTGCTCCGGGCGGTGATGGCGCCGCACGGGTTCAACCTGGGCATCAACCAGGGCAACGTCGCCGGGGCCGGGGTGGCGGCGCACCTGCACCAGCACGTCGTGCCGCGCTGGGGCGGTGACACGAACTTCATGCCGATCATCGCGCGGACGCGGGTGCTGCCGGAGCTGCTCGCGGACGCGCGGGCGTCGCTGGCGGAGGGCTGGGCCGCGGCCGACTGACCCGCTGCCCAGTCGGCACATGTCCAGATCTGTCGAAGATCAGTGATCTTGTCCGGATCCGGTGTTAGATTCCCGCTGCTCGAACAGGCGTCGGAGCCCGTTCACTCGCTCGGCCGTCGTGCCGACCCCCGGAGTATCGATGAAGCTGCGTCCCGTCGCCCTGCTCGCTGCCGCCCTGACCGCGGGCTCCCTCGCGGTGGCCGTTCCCGCGGCCGCCGCTCCGGGTGCGGTTGCGCCGCTCCCGGGTGGTCGACCCCACCCGACGCGCACCATCCACCAGAGCAAGGCGCAGCACGGCCGGCTCGCCGCGCTCAGCGCGCGACTGCCGCGCTCGATCACGACCCGCCCGGCATCGAAGCTCGACCCGGCCACCCGCACCCTGCCCACGGTGCGCGGCGGCAAGGTCCACGTCACGGTCCGCGGCGACGCCGGCACCGTCGCCGCGTCGGTCCGCAAGCTCGACGGCACGGTGCTGGTCTCGTCGAGCGGCACCAGCAGCGTGCTCGTTCCGAAGACCAAGCTGACAGCGCTGTCCACGGCGGCCGGGGTCACTGCCGTCCGCAAGCCGGTGAAGGCGTACCCCATGGGCGTCCCGACGTCAGAGGGCGTGCAGGCCTCGGGCGCCCAGGACTGGCAGGGCGTCGACGGCGGGGCCGGTGTATCGGTCGCGATCGTCGACGACGGGTTCACCGACGCACTCACGCAGATCCAGAACGGTGGTCTGCCGGCGAACACCACCATCGTCAACGAGGACTGCACGGGTCCCGCCGGGGACCCCACGGCCACCGACCAGCACGGCACCGCCGTGGCCGACATCGTCAACGAGATGGCTCCGGCCGCGAAGCTGTACCTGTACTGCATCCAGGACACGGTCGGGTTCGCCGCGGCCGAAAGCGCCATCGTCACGGCGGGAACTTCCATCGCCACGAGCTCGCTGGGCTTTCCCGGTGACGCCCGCGGTGACGGCACCGGCTCGAGCGGCTCCGCGGCGGACACGGTGCGCAAGGCCCGACGCGCCGGCGTCCTCTGGATCCAGTCGGCCGGCAACGAGGCGGCGGACCACTGGAGCGGCAAACTCACCGACGCCGACGATGACGGCCTGATCGACATGGACGGCACCGACGACGAATCCGACGAGGTCTCCGTCGAGCCTGGCAACTCGGGCGAGGCCGTGTTGCAGTGGGACCAGTGGCCGGTGTCCTCCGCGGAACTGGCGCTGGACATCGTCGGCTTCCAGTGTTCCGACGCCAACTGCACCGCCGACCCGAGCGAGTTCGCGGATCCGAATTGCGACACCTCGCTCCGCTGCGAGGTGCAGACCGCGAACAGCGAGCCGGTCCTGGCCGTCGACATCCCGGCCAACACCAGCGGTTTCCCGCAGATCTGGGTCGTGGAGATCCAGGACGGCACTGCCCTGCCGTCCACCCGCTACGACATCACCTACCAGGGCGACGTCGACCCGTCCTTCTACGCATCCGAGATCGACCCGGATCGCGCCGCGGCGGGCAGCATGGCTTCGCCGGCGGACTCGCCCTATGCGTTCGCGGTCGGGGCTGCCGACGTCGGGGCAGACGGGCAGCCGCAGGACCTGGAGTTCTTCAGCTCCCGCGGCCCGACGATTGACGGCCGGGCCAAGCCCGACATCACAGGGTGGGACGGAGTGAGTTCGCCCGAGTTCGGACCGGCGTCGACTGATCCGAACGCCACGACCGGCTTCTACGGAACCTCGGCAGCGGCACCGCATGTGGCGGGCGCGGCGGCGCTGGTCAAGTCGGCCAACACCGGGTTGGACGCGGCGCAGATCCAGAACTTCCTGGAACAGCGGGCGAATCACGGTGCGCCGACGAACCCCGCCGTCAACAGCACCGGCCACGGCCTGCTGACCCTCGGCGCCACGCCGGCGCAGACACCTGTCCTGCCGGACACCGGAAGTCGCTACACGCCGGTCACGCCGAAACGCATCCTCGACACCCGGAACACGACCGGCGGTCACCACGCCAGGCTGGGCGCCAAGGCCGTGTTGACCCTCACCGTCCCCGGCCTGCCCGCGGACGCGACCGCCGTCGCGATCAACCTCACCGGGACCGGCGTGACCGCACCGACCTACCTGACCGCCTACCCCGCCGGCGCCACGACTCCGATCGCCTCCAACGTGAACCTGTCCAAGACCGACAGCACGGCGGCGTCGTTCACGGCGGTGACCCTCGGCGCAGGCCACAAGATCACCATCTACAACCGTGCCTCGACCGTGAACGTCGTCGTCGACCTGCTCGGCTACTTCGGCACGGGCGCCGAGCAGGGCCGGTACACGCCGCTGACGACGCCGACACGCGTCCTCGACACCCGCTCCACCATCGGCGGTCACCACGCCCAGGTGGCCAAGGGCGGCCACGTCACCGTCACCCCGCAGGCCCCGTCCGGCTCGACCGCGGCGATCGTCAACATCGCAGCCACCCGCATGCACGGCGGGGGATCGGTCAGTGCCGCGCCGGCCTGCACGGGATCGGTGTCCACGGTCAACTTCCAGAAGCTCACGCGTTCCAACCTGGCCGTGGTCGGGCTCGACGCCAACCGGCGCTTCTGCGTGCAGAACAACGCCACTGGCCCCGTCGACATCGTCGTCGACGTCGTCGGCTTCCTCGGCACAACGGGTTCGGAGTACCACGCCCTGGCCGCGCCGCAGCGCATCGTCGACACCCGGTACGGGAACGGTGGCTCCGGCAACGGTCACTCCAGCGGCGGGTTCTTCGCGAGCACGACGAAGGTGTTCTACGGCGCCAACGTCGGCGACGTCCCCGCCTCCGCGCAGGCGCTGCTGGCCAGCGTCACGGAAGCCTCGGGGACCGCGGACGGGTACCTCACGGCGTTCCCGGGTGCGAGCCGGCCCGCCGGGGCAACGTCGACGGTGAACTTCACCGCCGGCCGGGTGGTGGCGAACGCCGCGGTCATCGGGACACCCGCGAGCGGCACCGGTGCGCACGAGTTCGGGCTGTACAACGCCACCGGCACCACGCAGGCCGTGGTCGACCTGTTCGGGTACTTCGCACCACCATTCGTGTCGTCGCCGGGGTCGACCGGGACTCGGTAACGTCCGGCCCGTGATCCTCCACGTACGCGGAATCCTGCTGCCGGACGAGACCGAACGCGACGCGTGGGTCGTCGACGGGCGTCTGACCTTCACCCGTCCGGCGGGGGAGACCGAGACCGTGGCGTCCGGCGGCTGGATCACGCCCGGATTCGTCGACGCCCACTGCCACGTCGGGCTCGCCCCCCAGGGCCACGTCGAGGACCCCGAGGCGCAGGCGCAGCAGGCGCTGCTCGATCGGACGGCGGGCGCGCTGCTCCTGCGCGACGCCGGCTCGCCGGTCGACAACCGCAGCGTCCAGGACCGTGACGACCTGCCGCGCCTGATCCGGGCCGGTCGGCACATCGCCCGGACGAAGCGCTACATCCGCGGACTGGGCGTCGAGGTGGAGCCCGACGGCCTGGTCGCCGAGGTCGAGCGGCAGGCCGCGGCGGGCGACGGTTGGGTGAAGATCGCCGCCGACTGGATCGACCGGGAGGTCGGCGACCTCGCGCCCACCTTCCCCGACGACGCGCTCGCCGCCGGCATCGCCCGGGCCCACGAGCTGGGGGCCCGGGTGGCCGCGCACGTGTTCGGCGAGGACGCCCTGCCCGGCCTGATCGCGGCCGGAATCGACTCCATCGAGCACGGGACGGGACTGACCGACGATCTCATCGCGGCGGCGAAGCAGTCCGGTGCCGCCGTCGTCCCGACCCTGGTCAACATCGACAACTTCCCGCAGATCGCCCTCGGCGGCGCCGAGAAGTACCCGCTGTACGCCGCGCACATGCGGTCGCTGTTCGCGACCTCGCGCGACCGGATCCGCTCTGCGTGGGAGGCCGGCGTCCCCGTCTACACCGGAACCGACGCCGGCGGCTCGCTGCCGCACGGACTGATCCGCGGGGAGATCCGGGCACTCTGCGGGGCCGGCATCCCGCAGCCGGAGGTCATCGCCCTGGCGTCCTGGCGCGGTCGGGAATGGCTGGGACTGCCGGGGCTCGAGGAGGGCGCACCGGCGGACCTCGTCGTCTACGACACCGACCCCCGCACCGACCTCGCGGCGGTCATGGCCCCGCGGCGGATGGTGCTGCGGGGCCGCGTCGTCCTGTAGGCCGGGCCGCGATTACGGACGGGCCGCCGCATCTGGCACAATTGCCGGTCGAGCACCGACCTGCCTGCGGGCCCTCTTCCCGCATGCCGGTCAGTCCATCAGGACGTCTCGATCCCGGTGTGCCCCACCCGGCTTCGGCGCGTCCACCGTAGGAACAAGTCTGGAGCACCCACCACTGTGGCCACCAAGATCAAGCTGATGCGTCTGGGAAAGATGCGTGAGCCGCACTACCGAATCGTCGTCGCGGACTCGCGCACCCGTCGTGACGGCCGCTCGATCGAGACGATCGGCGAGTACCACCCCAAGAACGACCCGTCGGTCATCAAGGTCGACGCCGACCGGGCCGCCTACTGGCTGGGCGTCGGCGCCCAGCCGACCGATGCCGTCGCCGCCCTGCTGAAGGTCACCGGTGACTGGCAGAAGTTCAAGGGCGAGCCCGCCCCGCCGCCGATGAAGATGGCGCCGGAGAAGCCGAACAAGCAGGACCTGTTCAACGCCGCGCTGACCGAGGTCTCCGGCGACCCGGGCGACGCCGGCTCCAGCGGCGCCACGACGCCGCGCAAGAGGGCCGCCAAGAAGGTCGCCGACGCCGAGACCCCGGCTGCCGATGCCACGGACGAGCGGGCAGGCAGCTGACGTGCTCGAGGAAGCTGTCGAGCACCTGGTGCGCGGCATCGTCGACCACCCGGACGACGTCCAGGTCGACATGATCGACAATCGCCGCGGCCAGCGGCTGGAGATCCGGGTCAACCCGGAGGACCTGGGGCGCGTCATCGGCCGCAACGGCCGGACGGCCAAGGCCCTGCGTCAGGTCGTCACCGGCGTCGGCGGCAAGGGCATCCGCGTCGACGTCGTGGACGTCGACCGCCGCTGACCGGCGACACCGGCTCGACGGGACACAACGTGTCGGGCGGACGGGCCGACGGCGACGCTGGTAGCGGACTGGTCGCCGTCGGCAAGGTCGGTCCGGCCCGCGGCGTGCGCGGCGAGGTCTTCGTCGAGCCGTGGACAGATGCTCCGCAGGAGCGTTTCGCGCCGGGCGCGGTGCTGCGCACCGATCGATCCGACCCGGCGACGCTCACCGTCGAGGCCGCCGTCGTGTCGAGCGGTAAGCAGGTCGTGCACTTCGCCGGCGTCGAGGACCGACCGGCCGCCGAGGCGCTGCGCGGGCTGGTCCTGCACGTCGCCGCGGCCGAGCGGCCGCCGCTGGAGGACCCGGATGAGTACTACGACTCCGACCTGATCGGGCTCGCCGCCCGCGGCGAGGACGGCACCGTTTTCGGGCCCGTCGTGGACGTCGTACACGCCGCCGGTGCGACCTACCTCGTCCTCGACGTCGCCGGACGCGAGCGGATGGTGCCGTTCGTCGCGGCCATCGTCCCGCACGTCGACCTGGAAGCCGGCGAGGTGCACGTCGCGCCACCCGAGGGGCTGTTCCAGTTATGACGCAGCTGCGGCTGGACGTCGTGACCATCTTCCCCGAGTACCTGGCACCGCTGCAGCAGTCGCTGCTCGGCAAGGCGATCGCCCGCGGACAAGTGCAGGTCGGCGTGCACGACCTGCGGCGCTGGACCGACGACATCCACCGCACCGTCGACGACAAGCCCTACGGCGGCGGCCCGGGCATGGTCATGCTGCCCGAGCCGTGGGGTCGCGCGCTGGACGAACTCGCCCCCGCGGGTGCCCCCCAGCCACGCATGGTGGTGCCGACCCCGGCCGGCGCCCCGTTCACCCAGGCCACCGCGGCCCGGCTCGCCACCGAGCCCTGGCTGCTGTTCGCCTGCGGACGCTATGAGGGCATCGACGCGCGGGTGAGCGAGTACGCGTCGTCCCGGATGGCGGTCGAGGAGATCTCGCTGGGCGACTACGTGCTGTCCGGGGGAGAGGTGGCGGTCCTCGTCATCGCCGAGGCCGTGTCCCGGTTGCTGCCGGGTGTGCTGGGCAACGCGGCCTCGGCGGTGGACGACTCGTTCGGGGAGGGGCCGGCCGGACTGCTCGAGGCGCCCGTCTACACCAAACCGGCGTCCTGGCGGGGTCTCGACGTCCCCGACGTCCTGCTGTCCGGGCACCACGCCGCGATCGCTCGCTGGCGGGCCGATCGCAGCCACGAACGCACTGCCGCGCAGCGCCCGGACCTGCTTCCGCCCGCACCCGGCTGAGACCCGCGATTTCGGGACGCAGCGGTGACTATGGCATCATCGTGGGGTTGCCTACCGTGGGCTGCAGCGACCCACAGCGCCTGCCAGCGCCCCGCGCGTGGCTACGGACCCGGCCGAGCCGGGCTGCGACGGCCCGCCACCCGCGGCCGCCGACGAACTTGGACCGACGACAGACGAGAGCGAAGCCGCGACATGAACACCCTGGACATCCTCGACGCCGGATCGCTGCGTACCGACGTGCCCGATTTCCGCCCCGGCGACACCCTCAAGGTCCACGTACGGGTCATCGAGGGCAGCCGCTCGCGCGTGCAGGTCTTCCAGGGCGTCGTCATCCGACGCCAGGGCGGCGGCATCCGCGAGACCTTCACCGTCCGCAAGGTCAGCTTCGGTGTCGGCGTCGAGCGCACCTTCCCGGTGCACACCCCGGTCATCGACAAGATCGAGGTCGTCACCCGCGGCGACGTGCGACGCGCCAAGCTGTACTACCTCCGTGACCTGCGCGGCAAGGCTGCCAAGATCAAGGAGAAGCGCGAGACGATCACGCGCTGACCGTCCGCTCGCACCTCCTCGGCCGCACCGGGCCGCGCCCGGCGATCCGGTGAGCCGATCGCCCGTGTGCGCGTCCACCCGCGCCGACCGTACGGAGAGGACGCCGGCGACGGATGGCTGACGAACCGAAGCCCCGTCCCGACCCGGTATCCGACCGCGACCGCCCCGCCACCGGCCCGGACGTGCCCGATCCTGCAGCCGCCGCCAGACCTGCGGATCCCGAAGGGGCAGGTGCCCCCGGTGCCGCTCCCGGCCAGGTCGGTTCCGACGACGCTGCTCCTCGCCGGACCGGTCCCAGCGACGTCGAATCCGAGCAGGCCAACCCCCGCGAGTCCGAGGCGGGCGCCTATGCGAGTCGGCACTCCACCACTGCCGATCAGCCGGCTGCCGATGACCCGGCTGCCGACCGCCGACGCGCCGCTGCCGCGCCGGGGACTACTGCGCCGCCGCAAGGCGGCCCGCCCCCGCCGTAAGGCGCCGTGGTGGGAGCTGCCCGCGCTGATCGTGCTCGCCATCGGGATCGCGATCGTCGTCAAGAGCTTCGTGATCCAGCCCTTCTACATCCCGTCGGACTCGATGGAGAAGACGCTGCACGGCTGCCCGGGCTGTTCTGGCGACCGAATCCTGGTGTTCAAGCCGGTCTACGACTGGCGCGACCCCGAGCCCGGCGACATCGTCGTCTTCCACGACCCCAAGGACTGGGGCTCGTCCGAGCCGACCACCAAGCCGCCGAGCAACCCTGTCGCGAGGGTCGTGCGCGGGTTCGGTCAGCTGGTCGGTTTCGTGCCACCGGACGGGCAGGTGCTGGTCAAGCGGGTGATCGCCACCGGCGGTGAGACCGTCAAGGGCGACAGCGCCGGGCACGTCATGGTCAGCAGGCACGGGGTGGGCGGGCCGTTCCGGACCCTGTCCGAGCCCTACGTCTACGCCCCGGCCTCCGAGAGCGGCAACCAGCCGGCGTTCGGGCCGGTGACGGTGCCCAAGGGACGGCTGTGGGTCATGGGTGATCATCGGACGGACTCGGCGGACTCGCGCTACCACTGCCAGCCGGGCGGTGAGGGCACCTCCAGCGACCTGAGCTGCAACCCCACCTCCAGCACCGTCCCGATCGACGACGTCATCGGCAAGGCCTTCGTCATCGCCTGGCCGCCCTCGCGGTGGCGCACGCTGGGAACGCCCTCGACCTTCGCCGCCGCGGCCGGCTCGTTCGGGCCCACGCTGCCGAGCGTGGTGTCGGCGGCGACGGTGCTCCCGGTCGCGCTGGTCCGACGCCGGCGCCGGCGGCGGTGACGTCGCCCGGACCGTCCGAGGCGGCACCGGCTCCCGTCCCGCGGGTCGGTGGCCGGGTTCTTCTCATCGACCCCGCCGACCGGGTCCTGCTCATCCACGAGCGCATCGAGGACGGCAGCACCCACTGGCTGACACCCGGCGGTGGTGTCGAGGCGGGGGAGCACCCCCGATCGGCGGCCCGGCGCGAGGCCGTCGAGGAGGTCGGGATCGCGCTGGCACTGCCCGACGACGCGCCCGAGGTGCTGCGCACCCGGCGCTTCTGGTCATGGGCCGGGGTGACCTACGACCAGGTCGATCACTTCTTCCTGGTTCGGGTGCCGGAGGCCGTCGAACCCCGTCCCGCAGCGCTGACGGCGATGGAGCGCGAGACCGTGCTGGGGCACGCGTGGTGGAGCGTCGACGAGTTGCGCGCGACCGCCGAGACGCTGGTGCCGCCGGACCTCGGCGACGTCCTCGCCGGGTTGCTCCGGAGCCCGGGCACGCCCGGGTAGTCTCGGCCCGTCATGGCACGCAAGGCATTCGCACCAGGATCCACCCTGCGGCCCTCGCGCCTGGTGGTCCGGCGCGACGGGCCTCTCGGCGGGTACGAGTCCGCGCTGGCGCGCGCGGGTTTCGAGCGGGTCGCCGGCGCCGACGAGGCCGGCCGTGGCGCCTGCGCCGGACCGCTGGTCGTGGCCGCCTGCATCCTGCCGCCCGGGCGGCGGGGCCGCATCGACGGCCTGGACGACTCGAAGGCGCTCACCGCCGCCGCGCGCGAGCAGCTGTTCCCGATCATCACCCGCCGGGCGCTGGCCTACTCCGTCGTCGTCATCCCGGCTGCGGAGATCGACGCCTACGGCCTGCACGTCGCCAATCTCGCCGGCATGCGCCGCGCGCTGTGCACGCTCGACCCGGCCGCCGACTACGCCCTGACCGATGGTTTCCCGGTCCCCGGGCTCGGCGTCCCGTCCACCGCGGTGTGGAAGGGCGACGCCACCGTGGCCTGTATCGCCGCGGCGTCGATCCTGGCCAAGGTCACCCGGGACTCGATCATGACGGCCATGCACGAGCAGTGGCCGCAGTATGAGTTCGCGCGTCACAAGGGCTACATCACGCCGGACCACGCGGCCGCCCTCAGCGCCGCCGGCCCGTGCCCGCAGCACCGACGCCGTTACGTCAACGTCCGGCGGGCGCTGCAGGGGCTTGCCCCGGTCGACGAGGCCGTGGGCGGCGAGCACCGCGCGGAGTTGACCGGCGACCTGCCCGCCGCGGATTCGGTCGGCGACCTGCCGGTCGCGGAGATCGCATGACCGGCGCGCCACCGCGGCGGGACAATGATGGGGACGGGCGACGCCACCCGCCGGACGAAGTGAGGCCACACGATGAGTGCTGAGGATCTCGAGAACTACGAGACCGACATGGAGCTGCAGCTCTACCGCGAATACAAGGACATCGCGGCGCAGTTCAGCTATGTGGTCGAGACCGAGCGCCGCTTCTACCTGACCAACGACGTCGAGCTCGTGCCCCGCAACACCGACGGCGACGTCTACTTCGAGCTGACCATGCGAGACGCCTGGGTGTGGGACATGTACCGGCCGGCGCGCTTCGTCAAGACAGTGCGCGTCGTGACGTTCAAAGACGTCAACATCGAGGAGCTGGACAAGCCCGACCTCGCGTTGCCGGACAAGGGTGGCTTCGGCTCCTGAGGTGCCGCCCGGTCGACCTGTCGGAACGGAAGCGCGGGGCCTCGAGCTGTTCGAGTCGCTGCGGTGGCCGGCCGGACCGGTCTGTCCGCACTGCGGTGCGGCCGGACGGGCGCACTTCCTGACCCCGGCGGACGGGGTCTCGCGGGTCACGCGCGTGGGTGGCCGCTCGGAGCGACGGCTGTGGAAGTGCGGAGCGTGCCGGCGCCAGTTCTCCGTGCTCACCGGGACGGTGTTCCACGGTTCGCGGGTCGGCGCCGCGACGTGGCTTGCGGGACTGGAACTGCTGACCGCTACCGATCAGGACCTGTCTGCCGGTCTCGCCCGCACGCTCGCGGACCGGCGCGGCGTCGATCCGGAGACCGCTGCGCATGTCCTGTCGAGGCTGCGAGAGGCCCTGGTGGCCGCGGGTCGATGAACGACCGACGAGTCTGTCCGGCTCAGCGCCAGGGCTGGCCGAGGTTGAGCGGCGGTGTGTAGCCCTGGTTCGCGGGCCGGTCGGCGTCCTGCTCGCGCTCCTGTTCACCCCGGTCCTGCGCACCGCCGAACGACGTGTCCTGCGGGGCCGGCGTCGCGGCCGGTGCCGGCTGCGCTGCGGGCTCCGGCGGCTCGATGACCGGGGCCTGCCCCGCGCCGGCCCACGGGCTCGGCGCGGAGGCGGGCACGTAACCGGCGGCCGTCGGCTCGGGCTGCGCGGCCGGCGCAGCGGTGATCTCAGGCGCGGGCGCCTCGGGTGTCTCGGCTGCCTGGGTGGCCTCCGTCGGGACGGAGGGCGTCGCGCTGTCGTCCGCCGGGGCAGCCGCGTCAAAGTCCGGCTCGCGGGCCGGTTCGGGGGCCGGTTCGGTCACCCGGGGCGCGGTAGCGACCGCCGCGCTCGCCCGGGCGGCGGAACCACGGCGGGCAAGGCGGTAGCGGCCGCGCCCGACGCGCTCGACCTTGCCGTCCTTCATGAGCTTGATGGTGATCGACCGCACGGCGTCGTCGTGGGCCTGGATACCTGCCTGGTGGACGTTGTCGATGATCTCGGCGAGCCCGACGTCGCGGCTCTCGGCCGCGAGCATGTCCAGGACGTGTACCCGGATCGACTTAGGGGGCTCGCCCTGTCGGGCGGCCGGTCGGGCGCCTCGCTTGGCCGGCGTGCGGCGCGTCGCCACCCGCGAACGTGACGGGACCGTCCTGGCGACCTGCGGCTCGACCTCAGCAGGAGGGTTAACTGGTTCGTCCGATGACGGTTCGGGCTCGTCGTCCTCGGACGTGTCCTCCGGGCCTTCTTCGGCAGGGGCGGCGGGAGACCCGGAACTGCTGCCGAGAGACCCGATCCGCCCGAGCACGGAGTCGAGTTCGGTGATGGCGGCGGTCAGCCGCTCGACCTCGCGACGCAGGGCGTCGCGTCCTTCGACGAGGTGGTCGAGAACGGTCCGATCGTCAGCCATGACGTGATCGTAGCGGCAGGTCAGCAGGACGGCAGCGCGACGTTCCCACCTGCCCGCCTATGCGCGAACTGCTTGTCCCGCGCTCCCGTCGCCTACGATCCGCGGCATGGTCGAGGCCGATCCGGACGGGGCGCCGGACCCTCGGGCACTGCCCGCGCCGGACCCTCGCGCTCTGTCCGCGCTGGCCGCGATCCTGGCCCTCGAACCGGCCGTCGCGGGCGAGGTCCGTGGTCGCACGCCGGCACGGCGGCGGCCGCGTCGACAGACAGGTCCGACGCTGGACATCGGGGGAGCGGACGGGGGCGGACCGGACGGCGACGGACCGGACGGCGACGGACCCGACGTGGACGGTTAGCGCGGCGGCGCGATCGCCGGGTGGCACCGACACGTGGGTGCGTCGTTCCGGGCTCGAGGGCGGTGTCCACAGGGGCGCGGTTCTGCAGCACGCCGGTTCGTCTTCGACCGCAGGCTGGGGTGGTGCGAGTCAAGGACGCGGTGGGCCGCTTCGGTGAGCAGGTGGCCGCCGAACACCTCGAGCAGGCCGGCCTCGTAGTGATCGACCGGAACTGGCGCTGCCGTGACGGCGAGCTCGACCTTGTCGCCCGCGAAGGTCGTGTACTGGTGTTCGTCGAGGTCAAGACACGGTCCTCGTTCGCGTTCGGGTCGCCGGCGGAGGCCGTCGACCGGCGCAAGGCAGAACGCATCCGACGGCTCGGCGTGCGCTGGATCGACGAGCATCGAGACGGGCTCGCGCCGGTGGCCTCGATCCGGTTCGACCTCGTCGCCGTCCTGCGCGGGCGGGGGACGGGCGTCAGCGTCGAGCACCTCCGCGGGGCCTTCTGATGGGGCTCGCCTGTGCCCAGGCGGTCTCGCTGGCCGGGCTGGACGGCCAGCTGGTCGAGGTGCAGTGCGACATCGCGGCCGGGCTCCCGGGTCTGTACTTCACCGGCCTGCCGGATGCCTCGGTCTCGGAGTCGCGAGACCGGTTACGGGCCGCGGTGCAGAACACCGGGGTCGACTGGCCGAACCGGCGCATCACGGTCGCGCTGTTGCCGGCGGACGTCCGCAAGGTCGGTTCCCGGTTCGATCTCGCGGTGTGCCTCGCTGTCTTGGGCGCGGCCGGACAAGTACCGCCCGAGGCGGTGCGCACCGCGGTCTGGTTGGCCGAGCTGGGGCTGGACGGGCGGCTGCGGCCGGTACGCGGCGTGCTCCCGTCGGTGCTGGCCGCTCGCGACGCCGGCGTCCGGCGGGTGGTCGTGGCGGCGGCGAACGCGGCGGAGGCTGCGCTGGTCGACGGTCTCGACGTGCGGGCGGCCGATCATCTCGGCGAGATCGTGGGGTGGCTGACAGGAGACGGCCCGCCGCTGGACGTCGCCGTCCCGACACATCCGACGTCCGTGAGCGACCGGCAGCCCGACCTGGCCGACGTCGCCGGGCAGCAGCTGGCCAAACGGGCGGTCGAGGTCGCGGCGGCGGGCGGGCACCACGTCTTCCTGCTGGGCGTGCCGGGAGCGGGCAAGACGATGTTGGCCGAACGGATGCCGGGGTTGTTGCCCACCCTGTCGGACGTCGAAGCGCTCGAGGTCACCGCGGTCCACTCGGTCGCCGGCTTGCTCGGCGCCCGGTCCCAACTCGTGCGCCGGCCGCCCCTCCAGGCGCCGCACCACACCGCCTCGATCGCTGCGCTGGTCGGCGGCGGGTCCTTTCTGGCCCGCCCGGGGGCGATCTCGCTGGCCCACCGCGGCGTCCTGTTCCTGGACGAGGCGCACGAATTCTCGCCCCGTGCCCTCGACGCCCTGCGGCAACCGCTCGAGACGGGCAGCGTCGTCCTGCACCGTGGCGGCGGTGCGGTCCGGTACCCGGCTCGGTTCCAGCTCGTACTCGCGGCGAACCCGTGCGGGTGCACGCGTCCGCCCACCGAGTGCGAGTGCCTGCCGCAGGCGCGCCGGCGTCACCTGCAGCGGCTGTCCGGACCTCTGCTCGACCGTGTCGACCTGCGGGTACAGGTCGACGCGGTGGCGCATGCCGACTTGTTCGACGACGCCCCGCGCGAGACGACGGCGCAGGTGGCGGAGCGGGTCGCGGGCGCGCGGGGCCGGGCACTGGCGCGGTGGACCGGCAGCCCGTTCCGCACCAACGCCGAGGTGCCGGGATCGGTCCTGCGCTCCGAGCCGTGGCGGTTGCCCCTCCGCGCGACCCGCGAGCTGGACGGTTACCTGCAACAGGGCAAGCTCAGCGCCCGCGGCTACGACCGGGTACTGCGCCTGGCCTGGACCTTGGCCGACCTGGCCGAACGCGTCGCGCCCGAGGCAGCCGACGTCGCCGAGGCCCTGTACTTCCGCACCGGACAGGTCGGCGCATGCGCGGCGTGAACGACGAGGTGTTGCTCGCCCGGGCGTATCTGAACCGGGTGGCCGAGCCCTGCTCGGTCCCGCTGTGGGGCCTGGTCAGGGAGATCGGCCCTGTCGCGGTCGCGGCCAGGATCCGCCGCGGCGACGTACCCCGCGACATCGCCGAGATCACCGAGGCCCGGCGCGCCGTGGCCGACCCCGAGGCCGACCTCGCCGCCGCCGAGCGCAGCGACGTCCGCCTCGTCGTGCCCGAGTCGACGGAGTGGCCGCATTTCGCGTTCTCCTGTCTCGAGCACGCCGGCGCGCGACGCGCGGCCGAGTACGCCGCCGGGAAGACGCAGCGCCTCGAGCAGGGTGAACCTGTACCTCCGCTCGCTCTGTGGGTACGCGGAGGTGGGGACCTCGCGGGCGTAGGAGTGCGGTCGGTTGGGATCGTCGGTGCCCGGGCGGCGACACCGTACGGCGAACACGTCGCCAAGACCCTGGCCGGCGGGTTGGCCTTGCACGGGTTCACCGTCGTGTCCGGCGGTGCCTTCGGTATCGACGCGGCCGCGCACCGGGCCGCGCTCGCCGCACGTGCCCCGACCGTGCTCGTCTCGGCGGGCGGGCTGGACCGCGCCTACCCCACCTCCCACCGCACGCTGTACGACCGGGTCGCCGAGACAGGTCTGCTCGTGTCCGAGAGCCCTCCGGGGTCCGCGCCCTACCGCTCGCGGTTCCTCAGCCGGAACAGGATCATCGCGGCGCTGTCGAGCGGGACGGTGGTGGTCGAGGCGGCCCGGCGGTCCGGCGCCCGGAACACCGCGACACACTGCGGACGTCTCGGGCGGCCGGTGATGGTGGTTCCGGGACCTGTCACCTCGGCCCAGTCGGCCGGCTGCCACGACCTGCTGCGCGACCAGGAGCGCGAGGCCATCCTGGTCGCGACAGTCGATCATGTCCTGGAGGTCATCGGATCCGTGTCGGACACGTTGGCAAGCGTGCCGGCGACGAGCATGCCGGCGGATGTGACGGCGGGGCACGGGGACGAGGCGCCCAACGGTACGGACGGGTTGGACGGCCCGGCCGGGAAGTGCGGCACAACTGGTCGGCGTCCCTCCCGCGTGCTGGACACCCTCGACGACACCAGCCGCCGGGTGTACGACGGGCTGCCCGCGCGGCGTCCTGTCACGGTCGGCGATCTCGTCGTCACGAGCGGCCTCGCCGTCAGTGCGGTGCTGCGCTCGCTGCCGGCCCTGGAACTGGCCGGCCTGGTGCAGGTCGAGCCGGACGGTAGCCTGCGCCGCACGCCGGCTGCGGCACGAGCGGGGTGAGCCGCCCGGCCGCCCGAATCCGGCAGGGCCGCCCGCGCGTCGCCTTGCGCCCGCGCTCCTGGTGCCGCAGCGTCAGGGCGTGACCGTCGAGGCGACCAAGGCGAGCGGCGCCGAGCTGCCCGTCGCCCTCGCCGAGGCGGTCGTCGAATTCGAGCGGCACCTGCGACTGGAACGCAACCGCTCGGCACACACGGTCCGCGCCTACGTCGGTGACGTGACAGGACTGCTCACGCACCTGGCCAGGCTCGGCGGCCGCCGCCCCTCGGACCTGGACCTGGCCCACCTGCGCGGCTGGCTGGCGCTGCTCCGCAGGCAGGGCGTCGCGCGCTCGACCCTCGCCCGCCGCTCCGCCGCGGCGCGGACATTCACGGCGTGGGCGCACCGGACGGGCCGCATCGCCGACGACCCCGGACAGCTGCTGGCCGCCCCGAAGGCGCACCGAACGCTGCCTTCGGTCCTGCGCGTCGACGAGGCGGACCGGTTGATGACCGCCGACCGCGAGGGCGCCGCCGAACCTGTCGTCCTGCGTGACCGGCTCGTCGTCGAGTTGCTGTACGCGTGCGGCATCCGCGTCTCCGAGCTCGTGGGGCTCGACGTCGACGACCTGGACCGCAGCCGCCGTGTCCTGCGGGTGCTCGGCAAGGGGGACAAGCAGCGCACCGTCCCCTACGGTCTTGCCGCCGACCGCGCGCTCGACGACTGGATGACGCGCGGGCGCCCCGTCCTGGCGCGGGCGGGGTCCGGGCCGGCGCTGCTGGTCGGCACGCGCGGCGGCCGGATCGACCCGCGCACGGTGCGCCGCATCGTCCACGACCGGGTGGGCCAGGTACCCGGCGCACCGGACATCGGACCGCACGGGCTGCGGCACACCGCCGCCACGCACCTGCTGGAGGGCGGCGCCGATCTGCGGTCGGTCCAGGAGGTGCTCGGTCACGCCAACCTGTCGACGACGCAGATCTACACACACGTGTCCGTGGAACGGTTGCGCCGCACCTACGAGCAGGCCCACCCGCGGGCCTGACACCCGTCAGGCGCCCCGGGGCCACGGAAGCAGGCGCACCGGACCCAGCGGACGCAGTAGCGACAGCGGATCCAGGTAGGTGTCACCCCGGCGCGCGCCCCAGTGCAGGCAGTACCGGTCGCAGCCGAGATGCCGGCGGCCGTGCACGACCCCGAGCACCGATCCGATCGCCACCGCCGCACCCGCCCGCACTGACGGGGCGATGGGCTCGTACTCGGTGCGGATCCCGTCGGGATGCGCGACGACCACGACGCCGCGCCCGGCCACCGACCCGGCGAAGGTCACCGTTCCGGCTCCTGCGGAACGGACCAACCCACCGGGCCCCACCGCGAGATCGACGCCGAGGTGCCCCGCGCCGTACCGCCTCGCCGGCGGTGCGAAGACGCGCAGCACGCGCAGCGGCGCCACCGGCGCCCGGTACATCACCACGCCGGCGACCGGTGACCCGGCGAACGATGTCCGGCCGCCACGTGTCGCGCCAGCAGGTGTCCCGCTCGCCCACCCGGGGCCGGCAGCGGCGCCGGACACGGTCGTGGTCAGAAGCAGCACCCCCGCCAGCCGCGCCGTCAGCTGCCGGACAGGCACCGCTCGTCGGAGGGGCGACCGCAGCGGGAGCAGGAGCGGGGGCACGATCGATCGCACGCCGGCACCATCCCGCGCTCCGGCACCAGTCGCGCCGCGGCGTTCCTGCCTGTGGACGGACCCGCGGGCCGTCCACAGCCTGTAGGCGCTGGCGGCCGCGGCGGAACAAGGTTGTCGCCGCTGCACGTCAAGATGTCCCTGTGCCCCGTTCCACCGTTCCGCTCGTCGGCCGCCGCGCCGAACTCGCCGCCCTGTCGGCAGGCCTCGACGCCGCGCGCCGAGGGCAGGCCGGCGGCATGGTGGTCGGCGGCGACGCCGGGATGGGCAAGACCCGGTTGCTGGCCGAGCTGCTGAACCGCGCCGATGCCGTCGGCGACCTGTGTCTGCTCGGGCACTGCATCGACCTCGGCGACGCGCCGCCGCCCTACCTGCCGTTCACCGAGGCACTCACCAGGTTGGCTGCTGAGCACCCGGACCTGCTCGCCGAGGTCGCCGACGCCTACCCGGCACTGACCCGCCTGCTGCCCGCGCACGTCCTGTCCGCCGTCCCGCTGACCGCCCCCCGGGTCGACCCGGACGAGCGGGTCGACCGCGGAGACCTCTTCGCCGCCGTCCTCGGCGCCCTTGGGCACCTCGGCCGCGACCGCACGGTCCTGCTGGTCGTCGAGGACGTGCACTGGGCCGACCAGGCCACCCGGGACCTGCTGGGCTACCTGTTCACCCGCGTCTCCGCAGAGCGGTTGCTCGTCGTGGCCAGCTGGCGCAGCGACGACCTGCACCGCCGCCACCCGCTGCGGCGGGTGCTCAGCGAATGGCTGCGCCTGCCCGGGGTCACCCACGTGCAGGTCGAGCGGCTCGGGCCGGACGACGTCCGCGCGCTGCTCCGCGCGGAGGACACCGACGGGTTGTCCGAGCACGACCTCGACGGGATCGTGTCGCGGGCGGACGGCAACGCCTTCTTCGCCGAGGAGCTGCTCAGCGCCGGCGCCCAGCTGGACGGTGCGCAGGCCCTGCCCTGGCAGCTCGCCGACCTGTTGCTGGTGCGGCTGGACCGGCTCTCGCCCGACGCGCTCGACGTCGTCCGGGTGGCGGCCGTCGGTGGCAGGCGGGTCTCGCACGACATGCTCGCCGCCGTGGTCGGCGCGCCGGACCAACTCGACGACGCCCTGCGCGAGTCGATCGACGCCCACGTATTGCAGCTGACCTCGAGCGGTCTCGGCTACGTCTTCCGGCACGCTCTGCTGGCCGAGGCAGTCTACGACGACCTGCTCCCGGGTGAGCGGGTCCGCCTGCACGCCCGCTACGCCCAGGTGCTGTCGGCGGACGCCGCCAAGGACTCCTCGGAGCTGGCCCGTCACGCGCGGGCAGCGCATGACCTGCCGACCGCGCTGGCCGCCAGCGTCGCCGCGGGGGACGACGCGCTCGCGCTCGCCGCTCCGCTCGAGGCGCTCAACCACTACGAGGTCGCGCTCGAACTGCTGCCCCAGCTGCCCGGCGCCGATGTCGACCCGCTCCTGCTGACCCTGTCGGCCGTCGACGCCGCCGACGCGGCGGGCTACTTCATGCGGGCCGGCAAGCTCGCGGAGGCCGCCCTCGCGGAACTGCCGTCCGACGCTCCGCCGCTGACCCGCGCCCGGCTGCTGTACGCCCGCGTCACGGTGGCCATGAGCAGCGAGATCGGGGCCGACGTCCACGTCATGGCCACCGAGGCGCTGCGGCTGGTGCCGCCCGAACCACCGACGGAGTTCCTCGCGCAGCTGCTCGCGCTCACCGGCCGGGTCGCGCTGTCGATGGGCCGCGAGGACGAGGCCGAGCGCACCCTGCAACGCGCGCTCGAGGTCGCCGACGCCGTGGGGTCTGCCACCGCGGAGGCCGACGTGCAGGCGACGCTGGCCGGCATCCGGCTGCGCGGCACCGATCCGGCCGTGATCGCGGCCGATCTCGCCGACGTCATCGCCCACGCCCGCAACGCCGGCAGCGCGTCGCTGGAACTCCGCAGCTGGTACCGACTCGGCACGGCCTGGCTGGAGGTCGGGGATCTGTCCCGTGCGGCGGACGCATTCGCGGGGGGAGCGGCGCGGGCCCGGGAGATCGGGCGTTCCTGGGAGCTGTTCGGGTTCCAGTGCCGCGCCCTGCACGGCACCGTGCAGTGGTTCCGCGGCGAGTGGGACACCGCGCTCGCCGTCGTCGACACGTCCGGCGAACGCCCGACCGGCGTGGCCCGCGCCGTGCTGGACGTCGTGTCGCTGCTCGTCCGCGGCAGCCGGGGCGACCACGCCATCCTCGACGCCCGGGACACGCTGGCCCCGTACTGGCGACGCGAGAGCCGCGTGCCGCTGTACTTCGGGTTCGGCGCGCTGGACGCCCTCGCCCAGCTCCGCGACGGTGCCGGCGCCCGCGCCCTGCACGACGAGCTGGTCGGGGTCCTTTCCGATCTCTGGCTCAACGAGTGGTTCCTGGCCCGGATCGAACTGGCCGCCCGCACCCTCGCCGCGCTCGCGGCCGAAGCGGGCACCGCCGCGGGAGGCCGCCGCCGCGAACTGGCCCGTGACGCGCGGCGCATCGCCGCCGACGGACGCACCACCGCTGAACGCGGGCTCGTGCCGGGCCGGCGGATGGGCCCCGAGGGGCGAGCCTGGCAGGCGCGGCTCGAGGCCGAGGCCGCCCGAGTCCGCTGGCTGACCGGTGACGAGCCCCCTTCGGCGCAGGAGCTGGTCGACGTGTGGCGCGAGGCGGTCCGGGCCTTCGACTTCGGCCACCTCACCCAGCTCACCGCCTCCCGGGTGCGGCTGGCCGAGGTGCTGGCCGCGACCGGACACCGCGCCGAAGCCACCGAGGTCGCCGCGGCCGCGCGCGTCGACGCCGAGCGGCTGGGCGCCGTGCCGCTCGTCCGCGATCTGGACGCCCTCGTCGGCGGCTCCGCCCGGGCTCCCGGTGCCACCGTCGGCGGCGCCGGGCCGAGCGGTCGGGATCCGTGGGCGGCCCTCACCGACCGCGAGCGCAGCGTGCTCACCGAGCTGGTCGACGGGCGCACCAACCGCCAGATCGCGGCGAAGCTGTTCATCAGCGAGAAGACGGTCAGCGTGCACGTCTCGAACATCCTGGCCAAGCTGGGTGTGGCCGGTCGCGGCGAGGCGGCCGCTGCCGCCCGTCGATGGGTCGGGGCACCCCCGGGGGCGCGCTAGACTGGATCTGCAGCCTGGTAACTCGGGCTGACTTCGCGTGCCCCGCTCCTGCAGGCAACAGGGAGCTCGGCGGCCAGCCTCGGTCCATCCGCGCCGTCCCTCACGGGTCGGTCACGAAGGCCTCCTGACCGCGACACCGGACACCAGGGCGATCGAGCCACCCCGGTCCGATCGCGACAACCGAGGCAGCGTGTCGGGGCGGCCCACCGAGGTGGGCCCGCAGCCGCGCGCACGAACATCAAGGAGGGACGTCGGCATGCCCGTCGTCACCATGAAGGAGATGCTCGAGTCGGGCGTCCACTTCGGCCACCAGACCCGTCGCTGGAATCCGAAGATGAAGCGCTTCATCCTGACCGAGCGCAATGGTCTGTACATCATCGACCTGCACCAGACGCTGACCTACGTCGACCGCGCCTACGAGTTCATCAAGGAAACGGTCGCCCACGGCGGCACCGTGCTGTTCGTCGGCACGAAGAAGCAGGCCCAGGAGTCGATCGCCGAGCAGTCGACACGCGTCGGCATGCCCTACGTCAACCAGCGTTGGTTGGGCGGCATGCTCACCAACTTCCAGACCGTGTTCAAGCGCCTGCAGCGCATGAAGGACCTCGAGTCCCGCAAGCAGGCCGGCTGGGACGGCGTGGCCACCAAGAAGGAGCAGCTCATGCTGGAGCGCGAGCTGGCCAAGCTCGAGCGCTCCCTGGGCGGTATCCGCGAGATGACCAAGGTGCCGAGCGCGGTCTGGATCGTCGACACCAAGAAGGAGCACATCGCCGTCGGCGAGGCCCGCAAGCTGGGCATCCCGGTCGTGGCGATCCTCGACACCAACTGCGACCCCGACGAGGTCGACTACAAGATCCCGGGCAACGACGACGCCATTCGTAGCGCCGCCCTGCTGACCCGGGTCGTGGCCGACGCCGTCGCCGAGGGTCTGGTCGCCCGCGCCGCCAACGCCGCCAACGCCGGTCGTGACGAGAAGCCCGAGGCGGGCGCGGTCGGCGTCGACGAGCCTATGCCGGAGTGGGAGGCCGACCTGCTGAAGCCGGCCTCCGGTGCCGAGGAGCAGCCGGCCGCCGACACGGCGACGGCTGACGCCACCCCGGCCGCCGACGCCACCCCGGCCGCCGACACCGCCCCGGCCGCCGACACCGCCCCGGCCGCCGACACCGCCCCGGCCCCGGCCGACGCGACGACGGCCTCCTGACCCCACACCGGGGCCGGTCCGGACGCCAGGAGCGGTCCGGACGCACCACCTGATCTCCACCACGTGCCCGGGACACCGCCGGCTGGTCCACCCGGACCAGCCGGCGGCTACCGGCACGATCCCGCGATCCGACCGGACCCGGCCGGATCCTCCGACACCGAACGGACACGAGAACTGAGATGGCGAACTTCTCCGCCGCAGATGTGAAGAAGCTCCGCGACGCCACCGGCGCCGGGATGATGGAGTGCAAGAAGGCCCTCGAGGAGGCCGACGGCGACTACCAGCGCGCCGTCGAGATCCTGCGCGTCAAGGGCACCGCCAAGGCCGAGAAGCGGGCCGAGCGCGAGGCCGCGAACGGCCTGATCGCCGCCGCCGAGGGCGCGATGATCGAGCTCGCGTCGGAGACCGACTTCGTCGCCAAGAACGAGCAGTTCCAGACGCTCGCCGGCGACATCGTGGCCCACTTCGCGGGATCGTCCGCGACCGACGTCGAGTCGCTGCGCGCCGAGACCCTCAAGGACGGCAAGACCGTCGAGGAGAACGTCAATGACCTCGCCGCCGTCATCGGCGAGAAGCTGGAACTGCGCCGCGCCGTCAAGCTCGACGGCCAGGTGGCGACCTACCTGCACAAGAAGGCCTCGGACCTGCCACCGCAGGTCGGCGTGCTGGTGCAGTACACCGGTTCGGACGAGCAGGCCGCCCGCGGCGCCGCCATGCAGGTCGCGGCGCTCCGGGCCAAGTACCTGACCCGCGAGGACGTCCCCGCCGAGGCCGTCGAGGCCGAGCGCCGGGTCCTCGAGGAGAAGACCCGCGCCGAGGGCAAGCCCGAGCAGGCCATCGCCAAGATCGTCGAGGGCCGGCTCAACGCCTTCTACGCCGACAACGTCCTGCTCGAGCAGGAGTCGGTGCGCGAGGCCAAGAAGAGCGTCAAGAAGGTTCTCGACGAGGCCGGTGTGACCCTCACCGGGTTCGCGCACTTCGAGGTCGGCTGACCCGACGCCCGCACCGGCGGCGCTCCCGTGGCGCGCGCCGGTGAGGATAGGGTTCGCACGAGATGCACGTCGACGAGAGGGGCCGCCATGAGTGACACCGAGGCGGCCCCTCCGTCGTACCGCCGGGTACTGCTCAAGCTGTCCGGCGAGGTGTTCGGCGGCGGCGCGATCGGTGTCGACCCCGACGTCGTGGCCTCCATCGCCCGGCAGATCGCCGAGGTGGTCTCCGAGGGCGTCCAGGTCGCGATCGTCGTCGGCGGCGGCAACTTCTTCCGCGGCGCCGAGCTCAGCCAGCGCGGCATGGATCGGGACCGCGCCGACTACATGGGCATGCTCGGCACCGTGCTCAACTGCCTGGCGCTGCAGGACTTCCTGGAGAAGGACGGCGTACCCACCCGGGTGCAGACCGCGATCACGATGGGCCAGGTCGCCGAGCCCTACATCCCGCGCCGAGCCGAGCGGCACCTCGAGAAGGGCCGCGTCGTGATCTTCGGCGCCGGCGCCGGGTTGCCCTACTTCTCCACCGACACGGTGGCGGCACAGCGGGCGCTCGAGATCGGGTGCGAGGTGCTGCTGCTCGGCAAGAACGGCGTGGACGGGGTCTACGACGCCGACCCGCGTCTGGACCCGACGGCCACCAAGTTCGACAGCATCAGCTACGACGACGTCCTGCGCCGCGGCCTGCAGGTCGCCGACGCCACCGCCTTCAGCCTGTGCCGCGACAACAAGATGCCGATCGTCGTGTTCGGGCTCGACGACGGCAACATCGCCCGGGTCGTTCGTGGCGAGCCGATCGGCACCCGCGTCAGCATGGACGCAAGCTGACCCGGCGCCCGTCCCGCATCAGACGTACGCACGACACGACAGTGAGAGGGGACGACCGGTGATCGACGAGATTCTCTTCGAGGCCGAGGAGAAGATGGAGAAGGCGGTCCACGTCGCACGGGACGACCTCAGCGGCCTGCGCACCGGCCGCGCCAACGCCAGCGCGTTCGCGCGTCTCGTCGTCGACTACTACGGCGCCCCGACGCCCATCCCGCAGATGGCCACGGTGAACATTCCCGAGGCGCGGATGGCCGTCATCAAGCCCTACGACTCGAGCCAGCTCACGGCGATCGAGAAAGCCATCCGCGACAGCGACCTCGGCGTCAACCCCACCAACGACGGCACGATGATCCGGGTCGTGTTCCCGCAGCTGACCGAGGAGCGCCGCCGCGACCTCGTCAAGGTGGCCAAGGGCAAGGGCGAGGACGCGAAGGTCTCCATCCGCTCGGTGCGCCGGCACGCCAAGGAGTCGCTGGACAAGCTGGTCAAGGACGGTGAGTCCGGCGAGGACGACGTGCGTCGCGCCGAGACGGAGTTGGACAAGCTCACGTCGCGCTACACCGCCTCGGTCGACGAGGCCGTCCGCACCAAGGAAACCGAACTGCTCGAGGTCTGACCGACCGGCGACGCTGTTTCAGACCCCTACCCCATGACCACCGACCCCCCGTCCCGCGAGGCGGATGCCCCCGCCGGACCCGACGACCCGCCCGCACCCCGGTCCGCCGTCTCCCGGGCCCGCCGGGTCGCGGGACGCTCGCACGTCGCCGAGCAGACGCGGACGTCCACCGCGGTCGCGGCCGAGACCCACCCGTCCCGACGCACCGCCGGACGGCGCGCCGCCGCGACCGAGGCCGCCCCCGCCAAGACCAACCACAGCGACGACACCCACACCGGCACCGACACCCACACCGGCACCGACACCCGGGACCAGAGCGCCGGCGCCACCGCCTCGCGCGCCGGTCGTAACCTGCCGGCCGCCATCGGGGTGGGCCTCGGCCTGGGCGCCCTCATCATCGCCAGCCTGTTCCTCTACCGCCCGAGCTTCGCCGGCCTCGTCGGCGTCGTCGTGCTCTACGCCGGGTGGGAACTCACCCGCGCCATGCGCCACGTCGGCATCCGGGTCACCCTGCTCCCGCTGCTGGTCGGCAGCGCGGCGATCCTGTTCGCGGCCTGGGAACGGGGCCCGAGCGGGCTCGTGCTCGCCGGACTGGTCACCGTGCTCGGGGTGTGGGTGTGGCGCCTCGGCGACGGCGTGGACGGTTACGCCCGCGACGTCGCCGCGTCCACCTTCGCCGTGCTCTACCTGCCCGTCCTCGCCGCCTTCGCGCTCCTGCTGACCCACACCCACGACGGCGCCGGCCGGGTGCTCGCCTTCCTCGTCGTCGTCGTCTGCTCCGACACCGGCGGGTACGCCACCGGCGTGCTGTTCGGGCGGCACCCGCTCGCGCCGATCGTGTCGAAGGGCAAGACCTGGGAGGGCTTCGCCGGCTCGGTCGCGGCCTGCTCGGGAGCCGGCGTCCTGCTGATGGTGTTCACCTTCCACGAGGCCTGGTGGAAAGGGCTGCTGTTCGGCCTTGCCCTCGTCGTGACCGCGACCGTCGGTGACCTCGGCGAATCGATGATCAAGCGCGACCTCGGCATCAAGGACATGGGCACCCTGCTGCCCGGCCACGGCGGTGTCATGGACCGCCTGGACTCGCTGCTGCCGTGCGCGGCGGTGGCCTACCTGCTGCTGTCGGGATTCGCGCCTGTCTGAGGGGGCCGGCGCGGACGAGGCAGCCAAGGTCGTCGCCGCCGTCGCTGCGCTGGCCGCCCGGCGGGGCGGGCGCGCGGCGTTCGTCGGCATCGACGGGTTCGGCGCCGCCGGCAAGTCGACGCTCGCGGACCGGGTCGCCGCCGCCGTGCCGGACGTCGTGATCGTGCACCTGGACGACCTGCAGGGCGCTGGGATCAGCGAGTGGGACTGGGCCGCGCTGCACCGTGACGTCGTGGAGCCGCTGCTGGCCGGGCGCGCCGCCCGCTACGCCGTCCGCGCCTGGGGAGAGGCGGAACCGCGCGGGTACGCCGACGTACCGGCCGGCGCCGTGGTCGTCGTCGAGGGTGTGTCCGCTCTCCGGCGCGAGGCCGACGTCCCCTGGGATCTCACGGTGTGGGTCGAGACACCCGAGCCGGTCCGGCGTGCGCGCCTCCGGCGGCGGGACGCGCCGGAGGTCCAGGAGATCTGGCGCACCTGGTGGATTCCGTCCGAACAGGCCTACGCCGAGCGGGAGCGACCCTGGGAACGGGCGGAGCTCGTGGTGTCGGGCGAGGCCGACGGATCGGGGACAATGGAGGGGCCATGACCACGCTCCCACTCGTCTTCGACGCCCCCCGCCGCGGCAAGCCACCCCGCCACCTGGCCGATCTCGACCCGGTCGAGCGACGCGACGCCGTGCGCGACCTCGGCCTGCCTGCATTCCGTGCCGACCAGCTCGCCCGGCACTACTTCGGCCGCTTCGAGAACGACGCTCGCACCATGACCGACCTGCCGTCCGCCGTGCGCACCCAGGTCGGTCCCGCCCTGCTACCGGCATTGCTCAGCGAGGTCCGAGCGCAGCAGACCGACAACGGGCTCACCCGCAAGACACTGTGGCGCCTGCACGACGGTGCCCTGGTCGAGAGCGTCCTGATGCGCTACCCGGCCAGTCCGACCGCGCGCGAGCGGACCACCGTCTGCATCTCCAGCCAGGCCGGCTGCGGCATGGCCTGCCCGTTCTGCGCCACCGGTCAGGGCGGGCTCACCCGCAACCTGTCGACAGCCGAGATCGTCGACCAGGTGCGGGTCGCCGCCGCCTCCGCCGGCGAGCTCGGCGGGCGGCTGTCGAACGTCGTGTTCATGGGCATGGGGGAGCCGCTGGCCAACCCGAAGCGGGTGATCGCCGCGCTGCACCGCCTGCTCGACCCCGCCCCGGACGGCTTCGGGCTGAGCCGCCGCTCGATCACCGTCTCGACCGTCGGTGTCGTGCCGGCGATGGCGCAGCTCGCCGACGCCGGGCTCGGCGTCACCCTGGCCGTTTCGCTGCACGCGCCGGACGACGAGCTGCGCGACACCCTCGTCCCGGTGAACACGCGCTGGAAGGTGGCCGAGGTGCTGGCCGCCGCCGACGCCTACGCCGAGCGCACCGGACGCCGGTACTCCATCGAGTACGCCATGATCCGCGACGTCAACGACCAGCCCTGGCGGGCCGAGCTGCTGGGCGACCTGCTCGCGCCGCGGCTCGCGCACGTCAACCTCATCCCGCTCAACCCCACGCCCGGTTCGCAATGGGACGCCTCGCCCAAGCCGGTCGAACGGGAGTTCGTGCGCTGCCTGGAGTCCCGCGGCGTCGCCGTGACGGTTCGTGACACCCGCGGCCGGGAGATCGACGGTGCCTGCGGCCAGCTGGCCGCGACGAGCTGACCCGGCCCGTGAGGGCTGCTCCCGTGACCGCCGGCGCTACCCCCGCCGCCGTCGCGCGGAGCTCGGTACGCGAGCTGCTCCGGCAGGCGGCCCGGCTCGACCGCACGCAGTCCGACCCGGTGGTCGCGCTGCGCAATGCCCTCGGCGTCGCGCTGCCGCTCGCGCTCGGCATCGGCCTGGGCAACCCGCAGGCCGGTCTCGCCGCGACGATCGGGGCGTTGCAGACCGCGTTCGCCGACCGACCCGGCCCGTATCGGTTGCGAGTGGCGCGCATGCTCACGACCGCCCTCGCGGCCGGGGTCACGAGCGCGCTCGCCGTCGTCGCGTCGCGGAGCACATTCGGGTCGGCGGCGCTGCTGCTCGTGCTGGGCTTCGGGGCCGGGCTGCTGCTGTCGGCCGGGCCGAGCGGCGCGCAGATCGGTACGGCCGGCACGGCGGCCGCCTTGGTGCTCGGGCACGTGCCGCAGGCGGCGTCGAACGCCCCCGGGGTTGCGCTGCTCGTCGTCGCGGGCGGCGTCGTCCAGACCTGTCTCGCCGTCGCGGCGTGGCCGCTGCGGCGTCACCGCCCCGAACGGATCGCCCTCGGAGCGCTCTACCGCGACCTCGCCGCCGCGGCGCGGCTGCCGAGGGGGACGCGGGCCGGCCCGCCCGCCGGACCGACCCTCGCCGCCGCGCGGGAGACCCTGTACGGGCTGGGCCACGATCACGGACCGAGCGTCGAGGCCTACCGGGTGCTGCTCGACGAGGCCGAGCGCATCCGCCGCGAGATCGTCGTCGTGGCGGCGGTGGCCGACCGGCTGGCCGAGGAACGCAACCCGATCCTTTCCGGCTTCGTCCGCGAGTCCTTGACGGCCGCGGCCTCGGTGCTGGACGAGATCGCCGACTCCCTGGACCAAGGCCGCCCCGTGCGGCGCGACGTCCTCGACCGCGCGCGGGCCACCGTCCGCTTCGCCGTCGACCGCCTCGAGCACAGCGACGACGCGCCGGGGGAGCTGACCCGCCGCGCCGCCGCCGGGCGGTTGAACGCACTGTCCGGCCAGCTGCGCGCCGCTGTCGACGGCACCCGCGCCGGCTCGAGCGAGGGCCGGCACTCCGAATCGTCCGACGCCGAGCGCCGCCACGGCCTGCGCGACCCCCTCGCGATCCTGCGCGCCAACCTGGCGCCCGACTCGGCGGTGGTGCGGCACGCCGTCCGGGTCGCGCTGCTCGTCTCGGCGGCGGATCTGGTCACGCGCAGTGCCGGCTTCAACCGCGGGTACTGGGTGTCGCTCACCGTGCTCGTCGTGCTGCGTCCGGACTTCGGGGCCACGCT
Organism: uncultured Actinomycetota bacterium; assembly: GCA_963787985.1. Taxonomy (GTDB): domain Bacteria; phylum Actinomycetota; class Actinomycetes; order Mycobacteriales; family Jatrophihabitantaceae; genus Jatrophihabitans. The sequence goes on from CAWBEL010000004.1 coordinate 2,050,321, forward strand.
GCAGCGCTCGGTGATGCGCACGGCGGGAACGATCGTGGGACTGCTGCTCGCGTCCGAGCTCGTGCACTGGATTCCAGGCGGGCAGTGGTGGAACGTGGCCCTCGTCGCCGTCTTCGCCTTCGGCATGCGACTCGCCGGACCGGGCAACATCGCGTTGACCGCCGTCAGCCTGTCCGGGCTCGTCGTGGTGCTGCTCGCGATCAACGGCCAGCCGCCGCACGCCACCCTGGTCGACCGCTCGGTCGCGACCCTGATCGGCGGGGTCCTCGCCGTGGCCGCCGTGCTGCTCGTGCCGACCTGGGAGCGGGACCGGTTGGTCGACCGGTTGGTGGCCCTGCTCGACGCCTACGCCGAGTACCTGGCGTCCGTCGGCGACCTCGGCAGCGGCCGCGGCACCATGCAGCGCACCCGCGCCGCCGCCCGGCGCGCCCGCACCAACGCCCAGGCCTCGGTCGACCGCGCGGCGGCCGAGCCCGTCCCGGCCGAACGTCAGGTGGAGTTCGGGCGGACCGTGCTGACCCACACCCACCGGCTCATCCATGCCCTGCTCACCGTGGACGCGCTCCGCCCGGCCCTGCGGGAGGCACCCGGCCGCAGCCCGGAGCTCGCCGCCTTCCTCGACGCGGCCGCCGACGTGCTGGCCACCGTCCGCCGCGGGCTCGTCGAGGGCGTCTCGCCGCGCCAGGACCGCCGCCTGCGGTCGCTGCACGCCGCGCTCACCGAGGCTGTGGACGCCCGGCCGGACAGCGTCGGCGGGCCGGCCACCGCGGCGGCGCTCGTCGAGGCGACCGACCGCGTCACCAACAGCCTGGACACCCTGGTCGACGTCGTCCGGCGCTGGGCCGAGCCGGCCGAGCGGCTAGCGTCGCCGGGGTGATCGATTCCGCCTGGTCCGACCTCGCCGCCTACACCGCCCTGCCCCGCGTCACCGGGCTCGCCGCCGCGCCCGACGGCAGCCGGGTCGTCGCCACCGTCGACGCGCCGGACGAGAAGCGCGCGAAGTACGTGCCCGCGCTGTGGTCGGTGCCGTCGGACGGCGGCGCGCCGGCCCGGCTGACCTGGTCGCTGCAGGGCGAGCGGTCCCCGGCCTTCCTGCCGGACGGGCGCCTGCTGTTCACCTCGTCTCGACCCGGGCCCGCCACCATCGAGGACACCGCGGCGCTCTGGGCACTGCCGCCGCAGGGCGAGGCCGAACTGATCGCGGTCCGTCCGGGCGGGCTGTCCGGGCCGGTAGTGGCCCGGGGGAGCGGCGCGGTGCTGCTCGGCGGGAACCGGCTGGCGGCATCGACGGACGCCGACGACGGCGAGCGGCGGACGGCGCGCAAGGACCGCGGGGTCACGGCGATCCTGCACGCGGGCATGCCGATCCGGTACTGGGACCACGAGCTGGACGAGGAGCACGGGCGGCTGCTCATGCTGCCGCCCGGGGAGACGCAGCTGGTCGACCTGCTGCCCGACGCCCGCGGCGAACTCGACCCGGCAAGCTGGTCGATCAGCGCCGACGGCGCCCTCGCCGCCGTGACGTGGCGCCCGCGACGCCCGCGGGGACGCAGCCCGTACACCGTGCTGGTCGTGGACACCGGCACCGGCGAGCACCGCGTGCTGGCCGATGAGGACGGCCACCAGTTCTCGGCGCCCGTCGTGTCACCGGACGGCGCGTGGGTGGCGATGGAGCACGAGCGGGAGGCCAGCTTCGAGCACCCGCCGCTCGTGCGACTGGCGATCGCCGACGCCGCGACCGGCCGGCGGGCCGACGTCGACCTCGGTGACCTGCAACCGGCCGAGTGGGCCTGGGCGCCGGACTCCGGCCTGCTCTACGTCAGCGGCGAGCTCCACGGGCGCGGCGCCGTGCTGACGATCGAACCCGGCAGCGGCCGTCTCGTCCGGCGGCTGGCCGCCGACGCCGCTTACGCGACCCTGTGCCCGACCGACGCCGGCCTGTTCGCGCTGCGCTCGGCGATCGATTCCCCGCCGTCGCCGGTCCGGCTCGACCCCGGGCTCACGGACCAGCAGCCCGACGTGCTGCCCACCCCGGCCCCGGTGCCGCCCCTGCCGGGGGAGCTCGTCGAACTGGACGTCGAGGCCCCCGGCGGCGTGCACGTCCACGGCTGGCTATGCACCCCGCCAGGGGACGCGCCGGCGCCGGTCATGCAGTGGATACACGGCGGGCCGTTCATGTCCTACAACGCCTGGAGCTGGCGTTGGAACCCCTGGGTCGCCGTCGCCCACGGCTGGGCTGTGGTGCTGCCCGACCCGGCGCTGTCGACCGGGTACGGCGCCTCCTGCCTCGAACGGGCGTGGCCCTACCGCGCCGACGTCGTCTGGGCCGAGGTCGAGGCTGTCCTCGACGCGGTGCTCCAACGGCCGGACGCCGACGCCGAGCGCACCGCCCTGCTGGGCGGGTCCTTCGGCGGGTTCATGACGAACTGGATCGCCGGGCACACCGACCGTTTCGATGCGATCGTCACGCACGCCGGGCTGTGGGCGCTCGACCAGCAGCACGCCACCACCGACGCCGCCCAGTTCAAGACCGGCATCTTCGGCTACCTCGCCGACCACCCGGACTGGCACGCCGCGTACTCCCCGCACAACTCGGTGGACGCCATCAGCACGCCGATGCTCGTCGTGCACGGCAACCGCGACTACCGCGTGCCGGTGAGTGAGGCGCTGCGGCTGTGGTGGGACCTCGTCAGCCGGTGGAAGGGCGACGCCGCCGACCTGCCACACCGGTTCCTGCAGTTCTGCACCGAGAACCACTGGGTGCTGACGCCCTCCAACGCCGAGATCTGGTACGACGCCGTGCTCGGCTTCTGCGGCCAGCACGTGCGCGGCGAGCCCTGGACGCCGACCCCCCTGCTCTGACAGGCGACGATCGGGGAGAGTTGTGGTTGTAGGACAACCACAACTCTCCCCGATTCGCGGCGGGACGGGTGCTAGTCGAGCAGGCCCACCAGCTGCGGCTCCTCGACCGGGGTCGGCGCCGGGCGACGGGTCCTCGGCCGGCGGATGACCGGGCGCCCGGAGCTCGGGCGGCCGCTGTTCGGACGATCGGCCTTCGGGCGGCGCATCACGAAGGTGACCAGCAGCCACGTGGCGGCGAGGAACGCCGTCGCGGCCCAGAACGAGGTGTCCGCAGCGTCGACGTACACGCGGCGGGCGGCCTCGGCCGGCGAGAGTCCGGACGGCAGGTCAGCCCGCGCCGACGAGCTGGCTGAGCCGAACACCGTCACCAGGACGGCGAGGCCGAGCGAACCCCCGAGCTGTTGCATGACGTTGACCAGCCCGGACGCCGCGCCGGCGTCCTTGGGGTCGACGCCCTCGAGCGCGGCGCTGGTCAGAGGCACGAAGGCCAGGCCGTTGCCGAGACCGAAGACCAGCAGCGGGCCGATCAGCGAGACGTAACCGCTGTGCTCACCGAGCTGGGTCAGCCAGAGCATGCCCAGCGTCGAGAACGATGTGCCCACGACCATGAGCCGGTACGGGCCGACGAGCTCGACCAGCCACCGTGCGCTGACCTGCGAGGCGGTGAACACCATGGCGGTCAGCGGGACGAAGGCGAACCCGGTGCGCAGGTCGCTGTAGCCCAGCACCCCGCGCAGGAACTGCGTCAGGAAGAAGAACATGCCGAGCATGCCGGCCACCAGGAACAGCCGAGCCACGTAGGAGCTGGCCCGGGTGCGGTTGGCGAACAGCCGCAACGGCGTGATGGGTGACTCGGCCCGCAGCTCCGTGGCGACGAAGCCGCCGAGCAGCAGGACTCCGACGGCGAACGAGCCGACGGTCTCGAGGTTGCCCCAGCCATCGGACGCGGCGTGCACGAAGCCGTACACCAGGGCCGTCATGCCGAGAGTCGAGGTCAGCGCTCCCATGAGGTCGAAGCGGCCGGTGGAGCGCTCGGTCTCGGGCAGGTTCGGCCGGGCGAGCACGATCAGCGCCGCGCCGATCGGGACGTTGACGAAGAACACCCAGCGCCACGAGGCCCACTCCGAGAGCATGCCGCCGGCGATCAGGCCGAGCGCGGCGCCGCCGATGGAGACCGCGGTGTAGTAACCGATGGCCCGGGTGCGCTCCCGAGCCTCGGGGAACATCGTCATCAGCAGGGCCAGCGCGGACGGCGAGGCGAACGCGCCGCCGATGCCCTGGACGGCGCGGGCGGTGAGCAGTTCGGCCGGGTTGGACGCGAACCCGCCGGCGAGCGAGGCGAGGGTGAACACGGCGATGCCGCCGAGGAACACGCGGCGGCGCCCGAGCAGGTCACCGGCGCGGGCACCGAGTAGCAGCAGCCCGCCGAAGGTCAGGGTGTAGGCGTTGACGACCCAGGACAGCCCGGACGTCGAGAAGCTCAGGTCGGACTTGATGTCCTGCAGGGCGATGTTCACGATCGTGGAGTCGAGAACGACCATGAGCTGGGAGGTCAGGATCAGCGCCAGCACCAGGCCGGGGTGGCCGATGGGCAGGCGGAAACCCCGACGCCGGGTGGACGCCGCACGCGCGGCGCGTCCCCCGGACGAGCGGTGGGGTGTGGATACAGTCACGAGCGATACCTCGGAACGCGTAGTAGCATCGGTAAACGGAAGGGCCCTCCGGAACAACAATACGGAGGCTCCCTCCGGTTCGCAAGTGAGTTTCGGAGGTGGCGCGTGACGCGCTCGACACAGGCGCCCGACGCGGCGTCGGTCGCGATCGATCCCGCCGTCGTGGATCCCGTGGCTGACGCTTCGGCGCTCGACGGTCCGGGGGTCGACGGTCCGGGGGTCGACGGTCCGGGGGTCGACGGTCCGGGGGTCGACGGTGCGGTGCCCGGCGGCGCCGGCACCGACAGGCCGTTGCGCGCGGACGCCCGTCGTAACCGCGAGACGCTGCTCGAGACGGCGGCGGCGCTGTTCGAGGAGCGCGGCATCGAGGTCCCGCTCGAGGAGATCGCCCGGCAGGCGAAGGTCGGCATCGGCACGCTGTACCGGCACTTCCCGACCCGCGACGTGCTCATCGAGGCCGCCTACCGGCGCGAGGTCGCGATCCTCTGCAGCGGCGTCGACGAGCTGCTGGCCGCCGAGGACCCGGACGCCGCGCTGGCGTCGTGGATGCGGTCGTTCGCCGTCTACGTCGCGCGCAAGCGCGGCATGGCCACCGCCCTGAAGTCGATGATGGGTGTGGATTCGGAGCTGTTCACACAGAGTCGGCAGAGCATCCAGGACTCGATCAACACGCTGGTCACGGCGGCCGTGCAGGCCGGGCGCATTCGCCGCGACGCCGACCCGACCGATCTGCTGCGCGCCCTGAGCGGCATCTGCATGGCCAACGACCAGCCGGGCTTCAGCGAGCAGACCGGCCGCATCGTCGACCTGCTGCTCGACGGGCTGCGCTACGGCGCGCCCAACCCCGTCCGCGCCTAGTACACCTAGTCGCCGGGTGCGGCGACCGACGGCGGCAGGGCGATCCCGGCCCGCAGGTCCGCAGCGGGTACCGGCGCGCCCCGCACGGTCCGCAGCGGGACGATGCCGGCCCAGCTGTCGCCCGCGACGTCCTCGGGCGGGTCGTCCGGCATGCCGTCGGAGACCTTGAGCGACCACTGCTCGATCGGCAGGGCCAGCACCAGCGTGGCCGCGAGCTCCCGCGGGGTCGGCGGCCGGACCTCGGCCGTTCGCCCCGGCAGCAACGCCTCGGTGAGCACGTCCAACGCGTGCGCGGCGTCGTCGCCGGTCACCGGCGTGCACCGCCCGAACAGCACCGCGCTGCGGTAGTGCATCGACGACTCGAACGCCGAGCGCGCGACCACCAGCCCGTCGAGGGCGGTCACTGCGAGCGAGGCGGGCACACCGTCGGCCAGCGTGCGCATCCACCGCGAGCCGGTCGAGCCGTGTATCAGCACCCGGTTGCCGTCCCGCGCGATCGCGGTGGGCAGGACGACCGGGTGCCCGTCGGCGACCAGGGCCACGTGCCCGACCTGCACGCAATCCAGCAGCGCGTCGAGGGCGACGCGGTCATCCCGCACCTTGTGCCGGGCCCGGGTGGGCGAGGTCGAGGGGACGGCCGGTTCGGTCATCGCCCGATCATGCCGTTGACGGTCGAGGCGATCCGCGACGGCCGCCCGGTCCGCAGCTCGGCCCGGTCGGCCCAGGTCATGGCGGTCAGCCCGAGGTTCGCACCGACCCAGCGCAGCGGTTCGGGTTCCCAGCGCCGTGACCGGTGGCCCACCCAGGGCAGGGTGGTCAGCGCGCTGTCACGACCGGTGATGAGGTCGGCCAGCGTCCGGCCGGCCAGGTTGGCGGTCGAGACGCCATCGCCCACGTACCCGCCGGCCCAGGCCAGCCCGCTGGCCCGGTCCAGCCCGACCGAGGCGTGCCAGTCTCGGGCTATGCCCAGCGGGCCGCCCCACCGGTGGGTGATGGTGTGCCCGCGCACGGCGGGAAACAGCTCGTGGACGGTCTGCTCGAGGGCGGCGAAGACGCGCGGTACCCGGTCGTACTCCGGGCGGATACGGGAGCCGAGGTGGTACGGCGCCCCGCGGCCGCCGAAGACGAGCCGCCCGTCGGCGCTGCGCTGGCCGTAGACGATCAGGTGGCGATGGTCGCTGAAGGTCTCGCGCTCGCGCAGGCCGATGGTGTCCCACACCGTGTCCGGCAGCGGCTCGGTGGCGATGACGAGCGAGTAGACGGGCGCGAGCAGACGTCGCCCGCCGGCCAGAGCCGCGGTGTAGCCCTCGGTGGCGCGGACGACGGTCGTGGCGCGCACCGTCCCCCGGTCGGTACGGACGAGGTGCGGCTCGATCGCCAGCGCGTGGGTGCGCTCGGCCACCGTCGCGCCCCGTGCCTCGACGGCGCGCGCGAGGCCGCGGACGAGCTTCGCCGGCTGCAATGCGGCGCAGTCGGGAGTGAAGGTGGCGCCGAGCACGCCGGTGGCGTCGAGCCGAGCGCGGGCGGCCTCGGCGTCGAGCAGACGGATGTCCAGGCCGAACTCCGCCGCTTCCTGGGCCTCGACCCGGGCCCGTTCGAGCTGGGCGTCCGAGCGCGCCACGACCACGGTCCCGCCCAGCGCGAAGTCGGCGTCGATGCCGTCGGCGGTGGCGACCCGCCCGACCTCGGCGACCGACTCGCGCATGGCGGCGTAGTGCGCGATCGCGGCGTCGCGTCCGGCCTCGGCCGCGAGGCGGTCGATCGGCACGGGGAACAACGCCGAGCACCAGCCGCCGTTGCGCCCGGACGCGCCGAAGCCGGCGATCTCGGCCTCGACGAGCACGATCCGCAGGTCCGGGTCGAGCTGCTGCAGGTAGTACGCCGTCCACAGCCCGGTGAACCCGGCGCCGACGATCGCAACGTCGACATCGATGTCCCCGGCCAGCGGCGGCCGTGGTGTCAGCGGCTCGTCGAGCTGGTCGAACCAGAGCGAGAGGCCGCGGTAGCCGCTCACAGCCTCACTCCGTTCGGCTGGCAAAGCCGGGTCACACGGGTCGCTCCGCAAGCGTCGCTCGCCGCTCAGGCGAGCACGTCCGCCAGCTCGACGACGGGCAGGCCGTGGGCCTCGCCGACCGGGCCGTTGACGAGCTGGCCCTCGTGGGTGTTCAGGCCGAGGGCGAGCGGCTCGTCGCGTCGCAGCGCGTCCCGCCAGCCGCGGTCGGCGAGCTCCAGGGCGTAGGGGAGTGTCACGTTGGTCAGGGCGTAGGTCGAGGTGTGCGGCACGGCGCCGGGCATGTTGGCCACGCAGTAGAAAACCGAGTCGTGCACGCGGTAGGTCGGTTCGGCGTGCGTGGTCGGGTGCGAGTCCTCGAAGCACCCGCCCTGGTCGATGGAGATGTCGACGAGCACCGAGCCGGACTTCATCCGCGAGACCAGCTCGTTGCTGATCAGCGTGGGGGCCTTGGCGCCCGGGATGAGGACAGCGCCGATCACCAGGTCGGCGTCCAGCACCGCCCGCTCGACCTCGTAGGAGTTGGAGGCGACGGTCTGGCAGTGGCCCTGGTAGATGGCGTCCATCTGGCGCAGCCGCGCGACGTTCTTGTCCAGTAGCAGGACCTCGGCCTGCATGCCGAGTGCGATCGCGGCCGCGTTCTGGCCGGACACGCCGGCGCCGATGACCACGACCTTGGCGCCGTAGACGCCGGGCACGCCGCCCATGAGGGTGCCGCGGCCGCCGCCCTGGCGCATGAGGTGGTAGGCGCCGACCTGCGGGGCCAGACGCCCGGCCACCTCGGACATCGGGGCGAGCAGCGGCAGCGAGCCGTCGGCGAGCTGGACGGTCTCGTAGGCGATGCCGGTGGTGCCGGCGGACAGCAGGGCGTCGGTGCACGCGCGGTCGGCAGCGAGGTGCAGGTAGGTGAACAGCACCTGGTCCTTGCGCATGCGGTGGTATTCCTCGGCGATGGGCTCCTTGACCTTGAGCACCATGTCGGCGGCCGCCCACACCTCGTCCGCGCCCGGCAGGATCGTCGCGCCGGCGCTGACGAAGTCCTCGTCCAGAATCGCCGAGCCGACGCCTGCCTCGTGCTCGATCACGACCTCGTGCCCGTGCCGGACCAGCTCGTGGACGCCGGACGGGGTGATCGCGACCCGGAACTCGTTGTTCTTGACCTCGCGGGGGACGCCTACCTTCATCGCGCTGCACTCCTCGTCCGGGTACTCGACTCGCTGGCACCCCAGAATGAAGGAGTGCACGGTGGGCCGCCAGATGTCTGAAGAAGATTCTGTAGGCTGCGCCCATGTCGGCGGATGCTTCGAAATCGTCCGGTATGACGCGCGTTCCCGCGAACATCGTTCGGCCCGTCCCAGCCGAGTTGGACGAGGTCGACCGCCGGCTGGTGCGGGCGCTGGCGGCGGATGCCCGCATCCCCAACAACGCGCTCGCACAGCGGGCCGGCATCGCGCCGTCCACCTGCCTTGGCCGGGTCCGCGCGCTGCGTGAGCGCGGGGTGATCCGCGGCTACCACGCCGACGTCGACCCGGCGGCCCTCGGACGGCCCATCCAGGCGATGATCGCGGTCCGGCTGCAGGCCCACGCCCGTGGCCACATCCCGGACTTCATGGCCCGGATCGCGGAGCTGCCCGAGGTGCTGCAGGTGTTCTTCCTCGGTGGGGCCGACGACTTCCACGTCCACATCGCCGCAACCAGCAGCGAGAACCTGCGCGATTTCGTGGTCGTCAACCTCAGCGGCAATCCCGACGTCGCGCTGACCGTCACCAACCTGATCTTCGAGCACGCCCGCGCCGGCCTCACCCACTGAGGCCATGACTGCGGGCCGGGCTCAAGCGCAGCTCTACCGGCCGCTGCCGAAGACGCCGTCCGGCCACGCGCCGTTGGCAGAGACGGTCCGGACGAAACCGCGCCCGATCTCGACGAGGCGGCTCAGCTGCTCCTCGGTGAGCCGGCGCCAGGGCAGTGCCGCCAGCCGGTCGGTCGTCACCTCGACGGAATCGCGCAGCGCCGTTCCGGTCGGGGTCATGCCGTCGTCGTCGAGCACCCCGCGGGCGCGGAGCGCTGCCACGGCGCTGTCCCACTGCTCGTCGGACCAACCGCGCGTGGCCTTGGCCGCGGCGACGGTGAAACCGAAGCCGGTGGCCGAGTGCGTCACCAGCGCCTCGAGCCCGGACAGTCCCGCCTCGAGCAGGGCGGCGATGTGCCCGTCGCCGCGGAACTCACGCAGCAGGGTGACGCCGTGCCACAACACGAGGTGCGGCGCATCGGGCCAGGGCAGCTCGGCGTGGGCGGCGAACAGCGGGCGCCCGTGGGTCGGCAGATCGAGGCTCGCGGTGCGGACCAGCTCGGCCAATTCGCCGACGGCCGGTGAGCTCGCCAGCTCGCCCAGCAGGCGCGGCAGGGCCCGGTCGACCGCGGCGAGCCGGGCGGTGAGGATGTCGTCGACCGAGGCGAGCGTCCACGCGCGCGGGATGTGCCGGGCGACCAGCTCGGGGTTGAAGTTGTAGAACGTCGCCGCCGTCACGGCCCCGCTCACCGGTCCCATCGGTGCCGAGCGGCCGGCGAAGTAACTCATCCGGCCGGGGCGCAGGCCGACGCGCTGGAACTCCTCGTCCGCCTCGGGCGCGAAGTAGATCAGCGAATGCAGCGGGTCCAGGGCGCGGTGGGCGCGAGCGGCGATGCTCGCTGAGGGCGACGACATGCGTGCAATCTAGGGCTCGCCCCGGGTCACCGCCCGACGGGTGCCCCGAACGGGACGCGGCCGCTAGTGCAGCCGGGCCGCGAGCGCCCGTCCCACCCGGTCACCGGACAGCCACGCCGCCTCGACCCGTGGCGAGCCGGTCGGGCACCAGGAGTCGCCGCACCGCCCCACCGGCCGCCCGCGGTCGAGCAGTTCGTACGGGGCATCGCCGTGGGTCCCGGCGGGTTTCGCGTACGTCCAGCGGTGCGTGTGCGTCCACTCGGGTTCGGCGTCGAGGTCCAGCAGCCGGCGGAGCGCCTCGAGCACCGGCGGGACCACCCCGTCCGGGTCGTCGAGGTGGCGTGCGGCCAGTTCCGGCGTGGAGTGCGCGACGAGCACGGCCGCGCCGTCACCGCGGCGGGCTCCGTCGTCGGCGACCAGGCTGACGTCCGCGTCGTCGTTGACGAACGCTGCCGCCTCGAACGGCCACTGCCGTCGCGCCCACCCGGCGGCGACGGCGACGACGGGTTGGTAGTCGACGTCGTCGGCCTCAGGTCCCAGGATGCGGGCCGCCTGCGGGTCGGGCATGGCCAGCACCACGGCGTCGTGGTCGAGATCGTCCAGGCTGCGTAGCTCTCGGTCGAACGCCACGGGGGTGTCGACGAGCAGGTCACCGACCAGCGAGCGCAGTCCACCGGGGGCCGCCCAGCGCGCCGGGCCATCCTTGGTGTCCCGGCCCCCGGCGGACAGCACGGCCATGGTCGACGTCCACTCGCGGGCGAGCCCGCGGGCGGCCCAGTCGTGGACCACCGCCGCGAACGCGTCCTCCTGGACGGTGAAGTACGCCGCCCCCAGATCGACGCGCCGGCCGTGTACCTGCGGCGAGGCCAACCGTCCACCGGGTGCTCGGCCGCGTTCGAGGATCTCGACGTCCACCCCGGCCGCCTGCAACGCCCGGGCGCACGCGGCGCCGGCGATCCCCGCCCCGACGACCGCCGCGCGAGGCGTCACACGGCCTCGGCGGCCGGCCGCTGCTCGGGGTCGGGGACGAGGGTGGGCGTGTCGCGGTGCAGGGTCTCGCCGCGGAAGAACGCCGGCGACACGAAGCGGTAGACGGTCATGAGGATGATCCCGACGACGAAGGTGCCGATGCCGAGCAGGAACACGCCGCCGATGGCCCAGTGCGGAGGGAACGGCATGTTCCACTGCGTGTAGCTCGCGGCGCCGGTGGCGTTCGCCGACAGCCAGTCGTCGTGCAGGCTCCAGGCCAGGGCGAAGAACAGGATGACGCCACCGAGCAGCGGCAGGATGCCTTGCATCCAGAAGTTGCGGGCGCTGGACCGCAGATTCTTGCGGTAGTACCAGAAGCAGGCGAAGCCGGTGAGGCCGTAGTAGAAGGCGATCATCATGCCGAGCGCGGTCACGGCGTCGGCGATGACGCTCGTCGGGTTGTGCGAGTAGTTCATCAGCGCATACAGCACGATCGACACGCCACCGAAGGCCAGCGTCGACACCGTCGGGGTCAGATGCCGCGGGTGGACGCGGGCGAACACGCGCGGGATGGCGCGGTAGACGGCCATGGACAGGGTGGTCCGCGCCGTCGGCAGGATCGTGGTCTGCGTCGAGGCGGCCGCGGACGTCAGCACCATGAGGATCAGCAGGTGCGACAGGAAGCTACCGAACGCGCCCGCCCCGAACACCGCCTTGCCCAGCACCGAGAGCACGTCGCCGGAGTTGTCGGCGTTGCCGAGCCCGATGCCCTTGGTGCCGACCCCGGCGAAGGACTGGGCGGCGAGGGTGACCAGCGTGTAGGTGACGACGAGCATGACGGTCGAGATGATGGCTGCGCGGCCCGGTGTGCGGCTCGGGTCCTCGGTCTCCTCGTTCACCGACACCGCGCTGTCCCAGCCCCAGTAGATGAAGATCATCAGCAGCAGGCCGCGGAAGAAGGCCGAGAACGTGGGGATGTGCGAGGGGTTGAACCACGACAGGGAGACCGTGATCGACCCCGCGCTGCCGTTGCCGGTGCCGACCTTGACGAGCGCGACGACGGAGAACACGAGCAGCACGATGAGCTCGACCGTGAGCAGCACCCGCTGCAGGCGGGCGGAGAGCTCCACGCCGACGTAGCAGATGTAGGTCATGAGCACGATCCACAGCACTCCGACCAGCAGCACCCAGCCGCTGGTGGCGTTGTGGCCGATGCCGTCGGCGTTGAACAGCAGGAACACGTACTGCCCGGCCACCTGGGCCAGGCTCGCCATGACGAGGATGTCGGCGGCGAGGATGCCCCACCCGCCGAGCCACCCGGTCTTCGGTCCGAAGGCCCGGGTGGCCCAGGTGAAGGTGGTGCCGCAGTCGGGGTCGGCCTTGTTCAGCTCCTGGTAGCCGATCGCGGTCAGCAGCATCGGCACGAAGGCCAGCACCACGATGATCGGGGACTGCAGGCCGACACCGGCGACGATGAAACCGAGCGTGGCCGCCAGGCTGTACGCCGGCGCGGTGGAGGCCACCCCGATGACGACGCTGGAGACCAGGCCGAGCGCGCCCGTCTTGAGGCCCTTGTTGCCGGGCAGCTCCGACGGGAGCGACTTTTCGGTGACGACCACAGATCCTCCAGCTGGTCAGGAGTGGGACGGCTCGATCGGGATGCCGACCGGGGGCCGAGCCGCGCTGCGCGTGACCAGAAGCTACAGGCGCGACCACGCCTCGGTGAGGACCGCGCGCAGAATCTGTTCGATCTCGTCGAACTCCGCCTGCCCGGTGATCAGCGGCGGCGCGAGCTGCACGACGGGGTCACCGCGGTCGTCGGCCCGGCAGTACAGGCCGTTCTCGAACAGCGCCCGCGACAGGTAGCCGCGCAGCAGGCGCTCGCTCTCCTCATCGTTGAAGGTCTCCTTGGTCGCCTTGTCCTTGACCAGTTCGATCCCGTAGAAGTAGCCGTCGCCGCGGATGTCGCCCACGATCGGCAGGTCGGCCAGCTTGCCGATGGTCGAGCGGAACGCGCCCTCGTTCTGCAGGACGTGCTGGTTCAGGCCCTCGCGTTCGAAGATGTCGAGGTTGGCCATCGCGGCGGCGGCCGACACCGGGTGCCCGCCGAAGGTGTAGCCGTGCGGGAACGAGGTCGTTCCCGACCAGAACGGCGCGGCGATCCGGTCGCTGACGATGCAGGCGCCGATGGGCGAGTACCCGCTCGTCAGCCCCTTCGCGCAGGTGATCATGTCCGGCACGTAGCCGTACTTGTCGCAGCCGAACATCGTGCCGAGCCGGCCGAAGGCGCAGATGACCTCGTCGGACACCAGCAGCACGTCGTACTGGTCGCAGATCTCGCGCACCCGCTGGAAGTAGCCGGGCGGCGGGGTGAAGCAGCCGCCGGAGTTCTGCACGGGCTCGAGGAAGACGGCGGCGACGGTGTCGGGGCCCTCCATCTCGATGGCGACCGCGATCTGGTTGGCCGCCCACTGACCGAAGGCTTCGATGTCGTCGCCGAAGTCGGGGGCGCCCTGGTCCTGCGAACGGTAGAAGTTGGTGTTGGCCACCTTGTGCGCGCCCGGCACCAGCGGTTCGAACCATTTCTTGGCGTCCGGGATGCCGGTGATCGACAGCGCACCTTGCGGCGTGCCGTGGTAGGCGATGGTGCGGCTGATGACCTTGTGCTTCATCGGCTTGCCGACGAGCTTGAAGTACTGCTTGGCGATCTTCCAGGCCGTTTCGACGGCCTCGCCGCCGCCGGTGGTGAAGAAGACCTTGTTCAGGTCACCGGGGGCGTAGTCGGCGAGGCGGTCGGCCAGCTCGATGGCCGGCGGGTGGGCGTAGGACCAGAGCGGGAAGAAGGCGAGCTCGCAGGCCTGCTTGTAGGCGGCCTCGGCGATCTCCTTGCGGCCGTGGCCGACCTGGACGACGAACAGACCGGACAACCCGTCGAGGTACTCCCGGCCGGTGGCGTCCCAGATGCGGGCGCCATCGCCCTTGACGATGGTGGGGACGGGCGTGTCCTGGTAGGCGCCCATCCGGCTGAAGTGCATCCACAGGTGGTCCCGAGCCGACGCGCTGAGGCCGTCGGTGTCGAAGGCCGGTGCGGCGGTCTCGGTCGGCGTGGTGGTCACTGCTGCTCCGTGCTTCCCCGGGTGAGCACTCAGTGCGCTCCCCAGTTGTAGGTTTGCTTGACGAGCTTGAGGTACAGGAAGGTCTCGGTGCGGGTGACGCCCGGGATGCCCCGGATCCGCCCGTTGACGAGGGTCAACAGCTCGCTGTCGTCCTCGACCACCGTCTCGACGAACAGGTCGAACGATCCGGCGGTGACGACGACGTAGTCGACCTCGGGGATGTCGGCGATCTCGTCCGCGACCTTCTCGACGTTGCCCGTGACCGACACAGCGACCATCGCCTGTTTGGCGAAGCCGGTACGCATCGGGTCGGTGACGGCGACGATCTGCATGACACCGGACTCCACCAGGCGCTGGACGCGCTGGCGGACCGCTGCCTCGGACAGCCCCACGGCCTTGCCGATCGTGGCATAGGCGCGGCGCCCGTCCGCCTGCAACTGCTCGATGATCGCGCGGGACGTGTCGTCGAGGGTGACTCGACGAGGATCGCGGACCATGCACCAGATCTACCGGTTTCGGCGCGACGCCGCAAGCGAATCCGTTGCGAAACATCGCCCTAACGACGATATCGCTCGTGCGTCGGTTGACGGCGACAGGCCGGCGGGGCAGGGTCGGGCGTGCCGGTAGCTCCCGGCAGGAGGGCGGCACCCGCGGTGGGCAGACGAGCGCAGCCGGCTCCGCGCGCTCTCGCCGACGCCCGGCCGGTGTCGTTCTGGCTCGACAGTGCCGCCCGACCCGAGCCCGCCGCCCCGCTGTCCGGTGCCGCCGAGGCCGACCTGGTCGTCGTCGGCGGTGGGTACACGGGCCTGTGGACCGCGCTGCAGGCCAAGGAGGCGGACCCGGACCGCGACGTGGTGCTGCTCGAGGCGCGCACCTGCGGATGGGCGGCGTCCGGACGCAACGGCGGATTCTGCGCCCCGAGCCTGACCCACGGGCTGAGCAACGGCCTCGCCCGCTACCCGGACGAGCTCGCGACCCTGGATCGCTTGGGCGCGCAGAACCTGGACGAGATCGAGAAGGCGGTGCTGCGGCACGGCATCGACTGCGACTTCGAGCGCACCGGCGAACTGGCGGTGGCCACCGAGGCCTACCAGGTGCCGCTGATCGCCGAGGAGGTCGCAACGGCCCGGCGCTTCGGCCATGACGCCGAACTGCTCGACCGTGACGGCGTGCGCGCCGAGGTGGCCTCGCCGACCTACCTGGCCGGCGCGTGGCACCGCGACCGCACGGCCCTGCTCGACCCGGCCCGGCTGGTGTGGGGTCTACGGGCGGCGTGCCTGGCGCTCGGCGTGCGCATCTTCGAGAACACGCCGGTGCAGCGGTTGCGGCGCTCTGGCGCCGGGGTCGCGCTGAGCACGGACCACGGAGCGGTCCGGGCGCGGCAGGCGGCGCTCGGCACCAACGCCTTCCCCGGCCTGCTGCGCCGGATGCGGCCGTTCACCGTCCCGGTCTATGACTACGCGCTGGTTACCGAACCGTTGAGCGCGGCTGCGCTGGACTCGATCGGCTGGCGCAACCGGCAGGGCGTCAGCGATGCCGGCAACCAGTTCCACTACTACCGGCTGACGCGGGAGAATCGCGTGCTCTGGGGTGGCTACGACGCGATCTACCACTGGCGCAACGGGCTGCGCGACGGCCTCGACCGGCGCCCGTCGACGTTCGCCACGCTGGCCCGGCACTTCACCGCGACGTTCCCGCAGCTGGAAGGTATCCGCTTCTCCCACGCCTGGGGCGGCGCGGTCGACACCTCCACCCGCTTCTTCGCCTTCCAGCGCACGGCGCTGGGCGGCCGTGTCGCCTTCAGCGTCGGCTACACCGGCCTGGGGGTGGCGGCGACGAGGTTCGGGGCGCAGGTGATGCTCGATCTGCTCGACGGGCGCGACAGCGAGGCGCTGCGACTGCACGCGATCCGTTCGCGCCCGGTGCCGTTCCCGCCGGAACCGTTGCGGTGGGCCGGCATCGAACTGACCCGCCGCGGCCTGGCCCGTGCCGACGAGCGGGAGGGACGGCGCGGGCCGTGGCTGCGGCTGCTCGACCGGTGGGGCATGGGCTTCGATTCCTAACCCCGCGGCGGCCGGTCAGACGGGCCGGAGCGTCGCGGCGCCGAAGGAGACGTCGAAGCGCTGACACCAGATGGCGACGCTGGTGAGCCGACCGAGGTCGGCCCGGGGCGGGATCACGTAGAACTGGTCGCCGATGTTGCCCTTGAGCGAGCCCAGGTCGAGGTGCGTGCCGTGCCCGAACAGGTACCAGCCCTTCTCGCCCTGCACGACGGGTGCGTCGCTCAGCCAGACGTGCACGTCGGGGCCGTCGCTGGTGTTCAGGTGCGCGATCGCGAGGATGCGGCTGCCGTCGGTGCGCCGGACGACGCTGACGGTGCCGGACGTCGAGTGCTCGTGGCTGATCAGCGAACCGCGGGAGAGGAGCGCCGGTCCCCGCGGCGGTGCGGTCGGGCTCGCGGTGGGTGACGGGCCGGGCGCCGAGGTCCGGACCGGAACCGCCTCGAGCGCGACCGACGGCAGGGCCTCGTGCACGTGCCGGTCGACGAACAGCTTCCAGGGCTGGAACCAGTAGAGCCCGAACGCGGCGCCGACGACCAGGACCGCTCCGACCG
The DNA here is from genome assembly GCA_963787985.1 of uncultured Actinomycetota bacterium. Classification (GTDB taxonomy): domain Bacteria; phylum Actinomycetota; class Actinomycetes; order Mycobacteriales; family Jatrophihabitantaceae; genus Jatrophihabitans. The sequence goes on from CAWBEL010000004.1 coordinate 2,067,128, forward strand.
CGAGCAGGATCCTGCGCCGTCGCGACATGGGCGGAGCTTAATCGCGGCAGCAGTGGGCGGCGGTGACGAACCGGGAACGTCGTCCCGACCCGGCGTCAGCGTGCCCGCCGTGGTATCCGTGTGAGGTACTCGGGCATCTCTGGGTCGTCGAACACAGGCCGGGAGGTGGACGCGATGAGCCGGATAGTCGGGCGGTTGTCGCGGTGGCGCGGGCCGTGCCACGGCGGCCACGAGTGGACGCAGCGGGCCTATCCGGTGGCGTGCAGCAGGTGCGGCCGCAGCCGGGCGCGGGCCGAGCTGCGCTTCTGACCGACCGCAGCGGCGATCACCGGCGCGGTTACTGGCGCGGTTACTGGCGCCAGGAGTTCTTGCGGTGGCTGCGGTCGCGGATCAGCAGCAGGACCAGCAGCGCGGCAGAGATGCCGAGGAACAGCGTGCCCTGGCCGTTGTAGTGCGTCGCTGTGATCATCAGCACGAGGATGATCGCGACGATCCATCCGCCGACGCGGGCCGCGCGGCCCCACTCCCCGTGCCAACCCCAGTCGGTGGGGTGTTCCTCGGGGTGGTCGTGCTTGTAGTCGTCCGGCAGGCTGAGGTCGGGCTGCTCGCTGTGCGCATTGAGGGCCATGCCTGGCCTCCTTATCGAGCGGTTCGTTCGGGCGAGTCGATTCGACGGCCTGCCTCATTCTGGCACCTTCGCCGCTCGATACCGTGGGCGCCATGCGCATCACCGGGCTGGGCCACGCCAGCGTCCTCATCGACACGGCGTTCGGCTCCGTCCTGACCGACCCCTGGGTGAACCCGGCGTACTTCGGCTCGTGGTTCCCGTTCCCCGACAATTCGCAGCTGGACTGGGACTCGATCGGGCAGGCGGACTATCTGTTCGTCAGCCATCTGCACCGCGACCATTTCGATCCCGACCACCTCCGTAAGCACATCAGTAAGAAGACGACCGTGCTGCTGCCGGATTTCCCGACGACCGAACTCGAGGACGCGCTGCGCGACGTCGGGTTCACGTCGTTCGTGAAACCGAATAACGAGGAGCTCGTCGACCTCGACGGGTTGCAGGTGATGATCCAGTCGTTGACATCGCCCACCGACGGGCCGATCGGCGACTCGTCGTTGTGGCTGTCGGACGGCAGCTATCGCGTGCTGAACCAGAACGACGCCCGCCCGTCCGAGCTGTCACTGTTCCGCGAGCTCGGCCCGGTGGACGCCTACCTCGTGCAGTTCTCCGGTGCCATCTGGTTCCCGATGGTCTACGAGCTGCCGGCGCGGGCGAAGCAGGCGATGGGACGCTCCAAGCGTGAGCGACAGTTCGACCGCACGCTGCGCTACATCGAGGAGTGCCGCGCCGCGTACGTGTTCCCGATGGCCGGCCCGCCGTGCTTCCTGGACGAGGAGCTGTGGGGCTTCAACGACATCTTCGGCGACGAGTCGAACATCTTCCCCGACCAGACCGTCTACCTCGACTGGTTGCGCGCGCAGGGCCATGACGAGGGACGGTTGCTGCTGCCGGGCACGGTGGCGGCCGTGGACGAACCCGGTTGCCCCGTCGTCCACCCCTACGACCCGGGCACGATCTACGCGTCCGACGAGACCAAGACCGCCTACCTGCGGGGGATGCAGGCCCGGCGGATGCCGGAGGTCGAAGCAGCCAAGGCGACGTGGGCCCATCCGGACATCGACGTCCTCGCGGCCGTGCAGGAGTGGTTCACCCCGCTGCTGGAGGAGTCGACGCACATCGCCACCGGTATCGACGGCGGCATCCGCCTCACCGCCGAGGACGCCGAGCGCGGCGACGTGGACATGATGATCGATTTCGTCGCCCGCTCGGTGCGCGCGTACGACGGCGAGAAGGTGCGCTACCGCTTCCGCACCCGACGCGCCTACCTCGAGCAGCTGGTCGCCGAGCACGAGATCGACTGGGTCAACTCGCTGTTCCTGTCCTGTCGGTTCTCTGCCCAGCGCATCGGCCCGTACAACGAGTTCATCTACGTGTTCTTCAAATGCCTGTCCGACGAGCGGCTGAACTACGCCGAGGGCTGGTTCGCCGAGCAGAACGCCGCAGAGGCCGCCGAGACGACGACGCTCGCCGACCCGTCCGGCGCCGAGTGGGACGTCCAGCGCCGCTGCCCGCACCTGAAGGCCGACCTGTCGCGCTTCGCGACCCTCGAGGACGGCGACCGCAACGGTCCTGTCCTGACCTGTCAGATGCACGGATGGAAGTGGCGGCTGTCCGACGGCAAGTGCATCACGTCCGTCGGCGGGCGTCCGCTGCGCTGCGCGCCGGCCGGTCAACCCGTGCCCGAGGCCGTACCCGTCCCGCACGACCCGCACCACGACCACCACGACGCCGAGACCGCCCGCGGCTGACCTTCTCGCACATCAGGGGCCGGCTCCAGCGATCAGGGCTCGAAGTGGGTACCGGCGGGAAGGCGGCGGCGCATCACGTCGATGGCGTCCGCGTTCCGGTCGACGAGGGTGAAGCGACGGTCGAGCTGGGCGGCGACGGCGCCGGTCGTGCCGCTGCCGGCGAAGAAGTCGAGTACCCGGTCGCCGGGCCGCGAGGACGCCTGGACGATGCGGCGCAGGATGCCCTCGGGCTTCTGGTTCGGGTAGCCCGTCTTCTCGCGCCCGTTGGTCGGGACGATGGTGTGCCACCAGACGTCGGTGGGCAGCTTGCCGCGGGCGGCCTTCTCCGGGCCGACAAGACCGGGGGACAGGTACGGGATGCGCTCCACCGCGTCCTGGTCGAAGAAGTGCGCGCCCGGCGTGCGGACGTAGACGAAGATCGTGTCGTGCTTGGCCGGCCACCGGTCGCGGGCCCGGCCGCCGAAGTCGTAGGCCCAGATCAGCTCGTTCAGGAAAGCCTCGGACCCGAAGACGTCATCGAGCAACAGCTTGACCGCGTGCGCCTCGCGGAAGTCGATGTGCAGGTAAAGAGTGCCTGTCGAGGCGAGCAGGCGCCGCGCCTCGCGCAGCAACGGGTCGAGCATGCCGAGGTAGTCGTCGTGCACGTCCAGATAGGACAGGCGCGACACCTCGGTGGTGCGGTAGCGACGACCCTGGAATCCGGTCCGGTCGCCGTCCTCGTCGCGGACGGTACGGACGGTGCGCCGGGCCTGCGCCCGCCCGGTGTTGAACGGCGGGTCGACATAGATCAGCTGGGCGTACCCGTCCGGCAGCGTCGGCAGCACCTCCGCGCAGTCACCGTGGATCACGAGATCGGCGGTGGGATCCATATGTCACATCGTGATGCCCGCCGACCCTGAGCGGCCGGCGCGCCTCACCGGCGTGTCGCGCGGCTACCGCTTCAGGACTGCGCCGTAGGGCCGGGGGGATTCGAACCCCCACTGTCCGCCACCTAAAGACGGTGCCTCTGCCGTTGGGCTACGGCCCCTCGACGCAGAGACTACGTCGCGTCAGGCGGCGTCGAGGCCGAGGTCGCGACGCAGCTTGGCGACGTGGCCGGTGGCCTTGACGTTGTACTGCGCCAGCTCGATCGCGCCGTTCTCGTCGATGACGAAGGTCGAGCGGATGACGCCCATCGACGTCTTGCCGTACATCGTCTTCTCGCCGTAGGCACCGTAGGCCTCGAGCACCGTGCGGTCGGCGTCGGACAGCAGCGGGAACGTCACCGCGTCACGCTCGCGGAACTTCGCCAGCTTCGCGGGCTTGTCCGGCGAGATGCCGAGCACCTGGTAACCCGCGCCCTGCAGCGAGGCGAGACTGTCCCGGAAGTCGCACGCCTGGGTGGTGCAGCCCGGTGTCATCGCGGCCGGGTAGAAGTAGACGATGACCTTGCGGCCGCGCAGGTCGGCGAGGCTGATGTCGTGGCCGTCGGCGTCGGGCAGGGTGAAATCCGGTGCCGGGTCACCGGGCGAGAGTCGGCTCATGCCCGGAACGCTACTGCGGTCGGGCCGCTGGGCATGCCCTAGGCTCTGGGCTCAGCCCGAGACCAGGGGAGAGGGGCGCACGTGGCCGGCGAACGCAGTGCCGAGGACATCCAGCGCGACATCGAGCAGTCCCGTGCAGCGCTGGCGTCCTCCGTCGACCAACTGGCGTACCGGACCAATCCCAAGCGGCTCGTCGAGCAGGCCAAGACAACGCTGCGCGAGAAGGCGAACAGCACGCCGGGACGCGTCGTCATCGCCGTCTCGGGCAGCCTCGTCGTCGTGCTCGTCGTCCGGCGGATCCGCAAGCACTGACCTAGTGGTTGCGCTGCCAGGCCAGGTACGCGCCGGGCAGGTCCGTCAACACGTAGTCCGCCTTCGCCTGCTGGGCGGCCGCCCACTCGGTAGGCGTGTCCACGGTGAACACGATCGTCTTCACCCCGATGGTGTGCAGGCTCGCGAGGTAAGCCGCCGACGCCGTGTGCATCTCGACCGCGACGTAGGCCAGGTGCTCACCGGCCAGCGTCTTGGCCGGCGTCGGGGTCGTCTGCACGAACTGCAGCAGCATCAGGTGCACCCCGTCGCGCTGCGCCTGTGCGTACATCTTGGCCAGCTCACCGGCCTTGAAGGACGTGATCACCGTGCGGTCGGTCAGTCCGTTGCGTTCGAGGATCGACAGCAACTGACGCACCTGACTGGGCGTCTGCACCGTCTTGATCTCGGCGAACAGCGTCGCCCCCGGGATGTCGGACAGCGCCTTGACGGCGTCCTCGAAGGTCGGGATGCCGTAGACGTGCCCGTCCTTCGATGCCGACGCCGGTGAGTGGCAGTTCTTCTGCAGCGTCGCGTAGGTCGTCTTGCTGACCAGGTAGGACGACGGGGTGCAGATCATGCCGGCGGCGGTGTTCTCGTCGTGCACCAGGATCGGCACGCCGTCCGACGTCCAGCGGATGTCGGTCTCGACGGCGTAACCGCGATTGGCGGCGTCGACGAATGCGGGGAGCGTCTCCTCGGCGAAGGACTCCTGGCCGCCGCGGTGTGCGAGCACCTGGAAGCCGGCGCCGGTGGGTGATCCGGTCGCGGCGGTCGAACCCGCTGACGCCGACGATCCGGTCGCGGCGGGCGCGGACGTCCCCGCAACCGACGCGCTGCGCGATTGACCCGCCGCGGTGGGGGTGTCGGACGAGCCGCTGGTCAGCGCGTAACCCCCCGTCCCGGCTCCGGCGAGGACGACCACGGCTGCGGCGATCACCCACGGCCGGCGCCGCGACTTGCGCGGTGTCGTCGGTGCGCTGCGCGCGGGCGACGAAGGGCCGGACAGGAACGGCGGCGGGCCGCCCGGGCCGGGGCCGCCGGTCGGGCCGTAGGTCGGCGGCCGCGATGTCACCGCGTGGGGTGAGGGCGGTGGGGACGACGGCGGATGGGACGACAGCGGGTGGGAGGGCGGCGGGTGGGACGACGGCGGGCGCGGCTGCTGCCCGCCCGGTGCCTTCGGCGGGGCGGCCCGGTCGAACGGCGCCACCACGGTCTCCCGGCCACTGTCGTCCTCAGCGGTGTCCTCGGCCGGTCGGGTCGGCGGCTCAGGGCGGGCCGCGACCTGCCGCAGCTCGGTGGCCACCTCGTCCATCGTGGGCCGCTGCGCCGGGTCGCGGTTCATCATCCGGGTGATGAGCGGGGCGAGTTGCGGCGACGACGTCGCGACCGGCAGCTCGTGCAGCACGATCGCAGCGATGATTGCCGGCGCCGTGGTGCCGTCGAAGGCCGGTCGCCCTTCGACGGCCTCGTAGAGCACGACGCCGAGCGCCCAGACGTCGCTGGCGAAGGAGGAGTCCGCGCCGCTCAAAACCTCGGGCGCCAGGTAGCCGACCGTGCCGGTGAAGTAGCCGGTCTGGGTCAGGCGGGGATCGTCGAGCGTGCGGGCGATACCGAAGTCGGCGAGCTTCGCGACGTCGCGGCCCGTCACGAGGATGTTGGCCGGCTTGATGTCGCGGTGGACGATCCGCTGCTCGTGTGCGTCGGCCACCGCGGACGCGACCTGGGCGATGAGGTGGGCGGCCCGCCGCGTGCCGAGCCCCTGGTCGCCGATGAGGTCGGACAGGGTCACGCCCTCGACGTACTCCATGACGATGAACGGTTCGCTGTTCTCGGCCACGAAGTCGGTGACGGCGACGAGGTTGGGGTGGCTCAGCCGGGACGCCGACAGCGCCTCGCGGCGGGCCCGCTCGACGTCCAGCGCCGACTCCGAGCCGCCGGCGCGGTAGCCGAGCAGCCGCTTGACGGCCACCCGCTTGTCGCCCAGCCGCAGGTCGGCGGCGAGCCACACCTCGGCCATGCCGCCGCTGCCGAGTTTGCGCAGCAAGCGGTACCGGTCGCCGATGACGACGACCGCGTCGTCGTCGTCGTCACGACCGTTCACAGCGACCTCCCGGGCCCGAGCCCCGCCATCATGGCAGCCACCACCAGGGGCCGGAAGGTGACGGCGCAGCTCGTAAGAGCCCGTTCCGTAACCGCCGCGTAGCTCGACCGACCCGAATGCCTTACTGTCGGGTTAGGCGAGCCTTGCCTAATTGCTGCCGTTGTCCGCCCGCCGCGAGGAGAGGGACCGCCGATGTTGCCGACCTTCGTGATCGGACTGCGCGAGGGACTCGAGGCGGCGCTGATCGTCGGCATCATCGCCGCCTTCCTGCGCAAGCAGGGCCGGCGCGATCTGCTGCGCTGGGTGCTCGGCGGCGTCGCCCTCGCCATCGGGCTGTGCGTGGCCGGCGGCATTGCTCTGCAGCAGTACTCGCAGAACCTGCCGCAGCGCCAGCAGGAGGGCCTCGAGACGATCATCGGCGTCCTTGCCGTCGGCATGGTCACCTACATGGTCGTCTGGATGCGGCGGAACTCGCGCAACCTCAAGGGCCAGCTCGAGGGCATGGCCGCCGACGCCCTGGGAGGGCGGAGCGGCGCCGGCCGGGCGATGGTGCTCATGGCTTTCCTGGCCGTCATCCGCGAAGGCGTCGAGACGGTCGTGTTCCTGCTGGCGGCGTTCAACGAGGCGAGCAGCCCCCGCTCGGCCGGGCTGGGAGTGGTGCTGGGCATCCTCGTCGCGGTCGCGCTCGGTTACGGCATCTACCGCGGCGGCGTGCGGATCAACCTCTCGCGCTTCTTCCGGGCCACCGGTTTCGTCCTCGTGCTGGTCGCGGCGGGCATCGTCGTCAACGCCCTGCACACCGCGCACGAGGCCGGCTGGCTCGACGCCGGACAGGGTGGCACCGTCGATCTGAGCTGGCTCGTCGCGCCGGGCACGGTCCAGGCCTCGGTGCTCACCGGGATGCTCGGCGTCCAGGCGCACCCGGTCGTGGCGGAGGTCCTGGGCTGGTTGCTCTACCTCATCCCGGTCGGGCTGTACGTGACGTGGCCCCCCGGACGGCCGGTGCCCACCCGGTTGCTCGTCCGGGTCGGCGCGGCAACAGCGGTCGTGGCCGCCGCGGCCGCGGTGGTGCTGCTCGCGGTCCGCCCGGGGGAGCCGGCACGGCACGCGACGACCGCCGGCGCGGTGTCGGCGCAGCTGGTGCGCCGCGACGGCGACGCCGTTCTGGTCCGCACCGCCGGGGTGGGCGGACCGGGGACGCACGTGTTCGGGCTCACTTCGACCGGGGCGGAGCGGCACGCCGGCGTCGAGGCCGAACGCTACGTCGGCACGGCTGCGGACGCCGCGGCCGGCGCCCGGCCTCCCTCGCTGTCGGTCGACCAGGTGGCGCGGCTCAACGGGGGTCGCCTGCCCTTCGGCGCGACCCGTACGGCCGTCGGCCGGATCGCCGTCACCTACCGCTCGTCCGCCACCCTCACGGTGTGGATCGACCGGCACGGCGATCGCGTGCTCGACCTGCAGCGCACCGCCACGGTGCGGGTGTCCGCCCGCACGGCCGGCGCCGAGCAGGTCCTCGCCCTGCCGTACGCGACGGCGCAGCAGCAGCTTTCTGCAGCGGCTGTGCGCGACGCCGCGCGCGCCGCCCGGCGCGACGACTCGGCCCTTCAGCGACGGTCGACCCTGACCGCCGCCGCGGGCTGGGCCGCCGTGCTCGCCGCCCTCGCTGCAGTGGTGGCACTGATCGCGGGCGCCGCCCGCCGTCGCCGACCGGCCGTGACCGCCGCCACGGCCCGGCCCGCTGCGGAGCTGGTTCGAGGTTAGGTTAGGCTCACCTAACTCGACCGACGACCCTGGAGAAGGCCCGTGCCCCGCGCTCTCGTGACCTCGCCTGCCGTTGCCCTGCTCGCGCTGGGGGCCGTCGTGCTCTCGTCCTGCTCGGGGAGCTCGGGCGGGTCCTCGGGCTCGTCGCGGACCGCGTCCGGCAGCGACACCGCGTCCACCGCTCGCAGCCGGGTGATCCCGGTGACCGTGACGGCGGCCAAGGGATGCAGCGCCCCCGCCGGCACCTACCCGGCGGGCGCGTTGACGGTGAAGGTCCGCAATACCGACGCCACCGGCGTCAGCGAGGTCGAGCTGCTCAGCGGTGAGCGCATCGTCGGCGAGAAGGAGAACCTGCCGCCCGGCTTCTCCGGCGAGTTCACCGTCGACGTGCCGGCCGGCCGCTACACGCTGTATTGCCCGGGCGGCACGCCCGAGCGCAGCACGCTCACGATCACCGGACGCGCAGCGGGCACGTCGGACAGCACCGTCGCCGCCCTGCTGAAGAGCGCGACCGCCGGCTACGCCACCTACGTCGACACCCAGGTGTCGGCCCTCGTCACCTCGGTGCGCTCGCTCGACACCGCATTGCACGGCACGAACCTCACCGCCGCCCAGACGGCCTACATGAAGGCGCGGCCGTTCTACGAGAAGATCGAGCCGGTCGCGGAGTCCTTCGTCCAAGGCAGTGACAGCCTGGACGCCGACATCGACGTGCGCATCGGCGACACGACCTTCACGAAGTGGCGCGGGTTCCACCGCATCGAGTACGGGCTGTTCAAGAGCCGCTCGCTCGCCGGGCTCGGGGCCTACGGCGACAAGCTCGTCACCGACGTGGGGCGGTTGGCCACCCTGACGAAGGGCCTCTCGTACCAGCCGACCGAGCTGGCCAACGGCGCTCAGGAGCTCCTGGACGAGGTCGCGGCCAGCAAGATCACCGGCGAGGAGGAGGCCTACTCGCATATCGACCTGCTGGACTTCGCCAACAACGACGAGGGTGCCGAGCAGGCCTTCGCGCAGCTCGCGCCCGCGCTCACCAAGATCGACCCGGTGCTCACCTCGACCATCAAGACGCAGTTCGCCGCCTTGGACAAGGCGGTGGGCGCCTACCAGACGAGCGGGAACCCGTCCGGTTACCGGCTCTACACCTCCCTGACGGCCACCGACAAGCGCACGCTGGCCAACGCCGTCAAGGCCGTGTCCGAGCCGCTGTCCAAGGTCGCGAGCAAGGTCGCGAACGCCTGACCATGACCGATCCGTCGAACGCCGACCTCGACTCCGCCGCGCCCGAGGGTGGGGCCGGACAGTCGCGCCGCCGCTTCCTGGGTCTTGCCCTGGGCGCGGCCGGCGTGGCGGCGGCCGGCGGTTCCGGCTATGGCGTCGGCCGCGCCACGGCGTCGCCCGCCCCCGCGACGTCTCGGCCGCGTCCGGCCGTGGTGCCGTTCTACGGCGGACACCAGGCCGGCATCGCCACCCCGGCCCAGGACCGGCTCGCCTTCGCCGCGTTCGACGTGACCTCGACCGACCCGATGGACCTGCAGGTCCTGCTCGGTTCGTGGGCCGCCGCGGCCGCGCAGATGAGCCGGGGACTCCCGGTGGGTACGGTCGGAGACCGCCCCCGACCGCCCGCCGATCGACACCGGCGAGGCACTGGGGCTCGGTGCGGCCAATCTCACCGTGACCGTCGGTTTCGGGCCGTCCCTGTTCGACGACCGCTTCGGGCTCGCCCGCCACCGCCCGGCCGCACTGGCCGACCTGCCCGCCCTGCCCGGCGATGCGCTCCAGGTCAGTCGGTCCGGCGGCGACCTCGGCGTGCAGGCCTGCGCCGACGACCCCACCGTCGCCTTCCACGTCATCCGCAACTTCGCCCGGCTGGCTCGCGGTACCGCCGTGATGCGGTGGTCCCAGCTCGGCTTCGGCCGGACGTCCTCGACCTCGACCGGTCAGCAGACCGAGCGCAACCTCATGGGTTTCAAGGACGGCACCAACAACATCAAGGCCGAGAACGCCGCCGAGATGGCCGACTACGTGTGGGTGGGCGACGACACCGACCAGCCGTGGATGCGCGGCGGCAGCTACCTCGTCGCTCGGCGGATCCGCATGCTGATCGAGTCGTGGGACACCGACCAGCTGGCCGACCAGGAGCGGGTCTTCGGGCGGTTCAGGACCTCCGGTGCCCCGCTCACCGGCCGCCACGAGTTCGACGCGGTCAATCTCGCGGCGACCCGCGGCGGCAAACCCGTCATCGACATGAACGCCCACATCCGCCTGGCCTCGCCGCACAGCAACGGCGGCGAACGGATCCTGCGCCGCGGTTACAGCTACACCGACGGCATCGATTCCGACACCGGCCTGCTCGACGCCGGGCTGTTCTTCCTGGCCTACCAACGCGACCCGCGCCGGCAGTTCGTGCCGATTCAGCAACGCCTCGGCAGCAGCGACCTGCTCAACGAGTACATCCGGCACACCGGCAGCGCGCTGTTCGCGGTGCCGCCGGGGTTGCGCGAGGCGGGCGACTGGTGGGGGAAGTCCCTGTTCGCCTGAGCGGCTTCCCGGCGGACACCGAGGGGGTTGGCAAGATGGCCACCATGGGTGAACGCCGCGACATCGTCCTGCTCGGCTCGACCGGCTCGATCGGGACGCAGACGATCGACGTCGTCACGCGCGCACCCGAACGCTTCCGGGTCACGGCCCTGGCCGCGGGCGGCCGCAACCTGGAGCTGCTCGCGGCCCAGGCGGCGCAGCTGCGGGTCGCGCACGTCGCCGTGAGCCAGGAGTCGGCGGCCGACGAGCTGAGCAAGCGCCTCGAGGCGCAGTGGCCCACGGACGCGCCGGCGCCCACGATCCACGCCGGCCCCGGTGCCACCATCGAGGTGGCCGCGCTGGGCTGCGACCTGGTGCTCAACGCCGTCGACGGTTCGCAGGGGCTGCGGGCGACGATCGCGGCCCTGGAGGCCGGCACCAAGGTCGGGCTCGCGAACAAGGAGTCGCTGATCGCCGGCGGTCCCGATCGTGACGCGGCTGGCCGCGCCGGGCCAGCTCGTCCCCGTCGACTCCGAGCACTCCGCGCTCGCCCAGTGCCTGCGCGCCGGCCGGGACGTCGAGGTGCGCCGGTTGCTGGTCACCGCCAGCGGGGGCCCGTTCCGCGGCCGCCGCCGCGACGAGCTCACCGCCGTCACGCCGCAGCAGGCCCTCGCTCACCCGACGTGGGACATGGGCCGGTTGATCACCACCAACTCCGCGACGCTCGTCAACAAGGGTCTAGAGGTCATCGAGGCGCACCTGCTGTTCGACATCCCGTTCGAGCGCATCGACGTCGTCGTCCACCCGCAGTCGGTGATCCACTCCATGGTGGAGTTCGTCGACGGTTCGACGATCGCCCAGGCCTCGCCCCCCGACATGCGGTTGCCGATCGCGCTGGCCATGGGTTGGCCGGACCGCGTACCCGGCGCCGCGGCGCACGTCGACTGGACCACGGCCAACACCTGGACCTTCGAGCCGCTCGACGACGACGCGTTCCCCGCCGTCGCGCTCGCCCAACGGGTGGGCGAGGCCGGCGGTTGCGCGCCGGCCGTCTACAACGCGGCCAACGAACAGCTGGTCGGGGCGTTCCACGACGGGCACATCGGCTTCCTGCAGATCGTGGACACCATCGGCGAGGTGGTCGAGGAGTGGCTGAGCGAACGGCGCCACGCCAGCGCCCACGGCGGGAACCCGCGTACCGTCGAGGACGTCGAACAGGCAGAGGACTGGGCCCGGGGGCGCGCTCGCGAGCTGGCTGCGTCCGACACCTGATCCGGCCGCGACACCGAACCACCGCACCGAGCGGCACTCAGCGCGGGGACGAAAGGAGCAGCACCGCTCATGCCGTCCTGGCTGCTGTACACACTCGGCGTCCTCGTCTTCGCCGTCGGGTTGCTGCTCTCGATCGCGCTGCACGAGATCGGGCACATGGTGCCGGCCAAGAAGTTCGGCGTGAAGGTGACGCAGTACATGGTCGGCTTCGGTCCGACCCTCTGGTCACGCAAACGCGGCGACACCGAGTACGGCTTCAAGGCCATCCCGCTCGGCGGTTACATCCGGATGATCGGCATGGTGCCGCCCCGCGCGGACGGCAAGCGCTCGCGCTGGCCGCGGCGCATGGCCACCGCCGTCGAGGACTTCCGCCAGGTCAGCCGCGCCGAGATCGACCCGCAGGACGAGCACCGTCAGTTCTACCGGCTCACGCCGGGCAAGAAGATGATCGTCATGCTCGGCGGCCCGTGCATGAACCTGTTCATCTTCCTCATCCTCACCGTCGTCCTGCTGACCACCATCGGGCTGCAGCACGCCAAGACCACGACCACCGTCGGCGCCGTGGACAAGTGCGTGGTGTCGGCGACGTCGGCGGCGGCGAACCGGGCCACGTGCCCCACCGGCGCGAAGCGGACCCCGGCCTACGGCGTGCTCAAGCAGCACGACGAGTTCGTGTCGATCAACGGCGTCAAGGTCACGAGCTGGCCCCAGCTCACCTCGCTCATCCAGCCGAACGCGGGCAAGAAGCTGACCATCGTCGTGCGCCGCGCCGGCGCGCTGGTCACGCTGCACGCGACGCCGGTGCCCAACCGCAACTACGTCGACGCCGCGCAGACCAAGACGGCGGTCGTCGGCTTCCTGGGCTTCTCGCCGCACCAGGAGGTCTACCTGCAGACGGTGCCGATCACCGGCGTCCCGCGCCAGATCGGCAGCGAGGTGCACCTGGCGGCCGACGCCATCGGCAACTACCCCGCGAAGATCCACAACCTCTGGGACACCGTGTTCGAGGGCGCGAAGCGTGACCCGGCCGGCGCGGTCGGCGTCGTGGGCATCGGCCGGCTGTCCGGCGACTTTGCCAGCAGCCACCAGATCACCACCGAGGAGAAGGTGCTGACGCTGCTCAGCCTGCTGGCCAGCGTCAACCTGATCTTGTTCTTCTTCAACCTGCTGCCGCTGCTGCCGCTCGACGGCGGCCACGTGGCGGGCGCCCTCGTCGAGTCGGCCAAGCGCGGCCGGGCCCGGCTGCGCGCCCGGCGCACGCCCGTCCTGGACGCGAACGGCCATCCCGTCCCGCGCGCCCCGATCTTCGTCGACACCGCGCAGATGTTGCCGGTCATGTACGCCGTCGCCTCGGTGCTGGCCGTCCTGACCCTGCTGACGCTGTACGCGGACATCGTCAAACCCATCTCCCTGACAGGCGGATAATCAAGTCGTGAGCGTGTCCCTAGGTATGCCCGTGTCCCCGCCGCCGGTGCTCGCGCCCCGGCGCAGATCCCGCCAGATCAAGGTCGGCTCGGTGGCCGTCGGCGGTGACGCCCCGATCTCGGTGCAGTCGATGACGACCACCCTGACGGCCGACGTCAACGCCACGCTGCAGCAGATCGCCGAGCTGACCGCCGCCGGCTGCGACATCGTGCGGGTGGCCTGCCCGTCGGCCGACGACGCCGAGGCGCTGCCGGCCATTGCGGCCAAGTCGCAGATCCCCGTGATCGCCGACATCCACTTCCAGCCCAAGTACGTGTTCGCCGCGATCGACGCCGGCTGCGCCGCCGTCCGCGTCAACCCGGGCAACATCAAGAAGTTCGACGATCAGATCGGCGCCATCGCGAAGGCCGCGAGCGACGCGGGCACCTCCATCCGGATCGGTGTCAACGCGGGCTCGCTGGACAAGCGCTTGTTCGAGAAGTACGGCAAGGCGACGCCCGAAGCCCTCGTGGAGTCGGCGCTGTGGGAGGCGTCGCTGTTCGAAGAGCACGGCTTCCGGGACTTCAAGATCTCGGTCAAGCACAACGACCCCGTCGTCATGGTGCGCGCCTACGAGCTGCTGGCCGAGGCCTGCGACTACCCGCTGCACCTCGGCGTCACCGAGGCCGGCCCTGCCTTCCAGGGCACGATCAAGTCCGCCGTCGCCTTCGGCGCGCTGCTGAGCAAGGGCATCGGCGACACGATCCGCGTCTCGCTGTCGGCCCCGCCGGTCGAGGAGGTCAAGGTCGGCCTCGCGATCCTCGAGTCGCTCAACCTGCGCCAGCGCCGGCTCGAGATCGTGTCGTGCCCGTCCTGCGGGCGGGCCCAGGTCGACGTCTACACGCTGGCCGACAAGGTGACCGCCGGTCTCGAGGGCATCGAGGTGCCGCTGCGCGTGGCCGTCATGGGCTGCGTCGTCAACGGCCCGGGGGAGGCCCGCGAGGCCGACCTCGGTGTGGCATCGGGCAACGGCAAGGGCCAGATCTTCGTCAAGGGTGAGGTCGTCAAGACGGTGCCGGAGTCGCAGATCGTGGAGACCCTCATCGAAGAGGCGCTGCGCATCGCCGAGCAGATGGGCGCCGACGGCGTGCCGTCCGGTGAGCCGTCGGTCTCGATCACCTGATCGGCGTTTGACCGTCCCGGGTGCCGGGCACCGTGTTGTCGAACGCCCATTCGATAACACAGGAGGTCCTCGTGTCCACTCCCGACGACGTCACACCCCAGGCCGAGAAGCCGACCGAGCAGTGGGTCACGGGCGACGAGCCGATGACCGGCCCGCAGCGCTCGTACCTGCAGACGCTCGCGCAGGAGGCCGGTGAGCAGGTGCCCGACGAGCTCACCAAGGCCGAGGCCAGCGAGACCATCGAACGCCTGCAGGGCGCCACGGGGCGGGGCCGCTGATCGTTCCCGACGTTCGCCTCCTGCACAGGCGATGAACGGTGGCGTCGGGGCGCCCGTCGGCTAGCGTCGAGCGTGTGAGGGACGCCAACCGTCGCTGCTACTGCGGCGCAGCCCGGCGAGCCCGGCAGGCGGTGGCTCGATGAGCACCGTGCTCGACCCGGCGGTGCGGCACGAACCGCAGCGTGTCGTGGAACTCGACGACGACGATCGCGACGAGCTCCGTGCGCTGGTCGACGCCGACCCGCTGGTCAACGTCGTGGTCGCCGCGCGGCTCGAATCGCTTGCCTCGCTGAGCCCGCGACGCTTCGGCGGCCAGCTGCTGGGCATCCGGGACGAACGCGGCCGGCTCGTCGCCGCTGCGTTCAACGGCGGCAACCTGCTGCCGATCGGCGGCACCGAGCCGGAATGGGAGGCGCTCGCGCGGTTCGTGGGCGGGCGGCGGCGCGTGTGCAGCTCGATGGTCGGCCGCGTCGATGCGATCGAGACGATGTGGCGAGTGCTCGAACCGCTGTGGGGTCCTGCGCGCGCGATCCGGCGACGCCAACCGCTGCTGCGCCTGGACCGTGCCGTCGTGCACCGCCCGCCCGACGCCGGTCTGCGTCGGGTCCGGCCGGACGAGCTGGACGCCTACCTCCCGGCGGCCACCGCGATGTTCACCGAGGAACTCGGCGTCGCCCCGTTCGAGAACGGTGGTCAGTACCGCAGCCGCGTCGGCGCGCTGATCCGGGACGGCCGGGCGTACGCCGTCGTGCGCGGCGACGCGGTGGTGTTCAAGGCCGACTTCGGCGCCGTCTCGTCCCGCACCTGCCAGATCCAGGGCGTGTGGACCCGACCCGACCTGCGGGGCCGCGGTCTCGGGACGGCCGCCATGGTGGGAGTGCTCGACCACGCTCTCGCTGCGGCCCCGGTCGCCAGCCTCTACGTCAACGACTTCAACCTCCCGGCGCGACGCATGTACGAACGCCTCGGCATGACCGAGGTCGCCGCCCTCACGACGATCCTGCTGTGAGCCGACGGTGCTGCCCCAAGGGCAGTGGGTGCGGCCGCCTATGGTGCGCTGCGCCCGAATTTCGCGCCGACATTCGGGCAGAGCGCACCACAAGCGCCCGGGCGGGACGCCGACCACCGAAGCCGGTCTGGTGGACCACCGCGGTCGGCGGCCGTCTATAAGGTGCGGGCGTGACCGAGCACCCCGCCGTCTCCGCCTGCATCTTCGACTGGGGCGGCACCCTGACGCCGTGGCACTCGGTCGACCCGCTCGAGGCGTGGGCGTCGGCGGTCGGCAGTCCGGAACTCGCGACCCGCCTGGTGGCCGCCGAGCACGAGATCTGGCAGCGGGCCCAGACCGAGCACCGCAGCGCCACGCTGGCCGACGTCTTCGCCGCGGCGGGTATCGAGCACACCGCGGACATGCTGGCCTCCTTCAGCGCGTGGTGGGAACCGCACACCTACCTCGACCAGGACGCGCCGGCGCTGTTCTCCGCGCTGCGCGAGCGCGGTATCCGGATCGGCGTCCTGTCGAACACGCTGTGGACGCGCGCCGAGCACGAGCGGATCTTCGCCCGGGACGGGGTGCTCGACCTGCTCGACGGCGCCGTCTACTCCTCGGAGATCCCGTGGACCAAGCCCCACCCCGAGGCGTTCCGGGCCGCGCTGGACGCGGTCGGAGTGGACGATCCGGCCCGGGCGGTCTTCGTCGGTGACCGGCCCTTCGACGACATCCACGGCGCCAAGGCCGTCGGCATGCGCGCCGTCCTCGTACCGCACAGCGCGATCCCGGCCGCGCAGCGCGGCAGCGTCCAGGGCGAACCGGACGCCGTCGTGCAGCGGCTCGGGGACCTGCTGCCGATCGTCGACGCCTGGCGCTGAGCCGCCGGCGGGGCGCAGCTCAGCCGATGCCGGGAAACGGTGTCGTCGCGGTCGCCGCGCCGGATCGGAGCCGCCACCGGGTCGCCCGGACGGCACTCGCGGTCAGGCCCTGCTGCGCGGCGCTGCGCAGGCTCCGCCGCGACGGCGCCGGCGTGCCCGAGGATGCCGGCGCCGAGGACGGCGTGGCCGCGGCCGCGTAGAGCACTCGCCACGCCGCCGCGCACGCGTCCTCGACGCGGACCGCCACCGCCCGTGCCGCCGCCGCGTCCGGCACCGGGTACAGGGCCGGATAGTCCGGCCGCGGTGGTTCGGGAGCGGTGCCGGCAGCGAGCAGCGCCGCCGACGTGGCGTCCCGCACGGCGGCGTGCGCCGCGGCGCAGACGCGGACGAGGTCGGTGTCGGCGGCGGAGACCCGTGGTCCCACCAGGGCGTACGCGTAGACGGCCTGGTGCTCGGCGCCCAGCGCCGCTTGCCAGGCCTCGATCAGAGCGCTCACGACAGCAGCTCCGCGTGGGTCGCCTCGCAGGCCGCGATGCTCGCGAGCAGGGCGGCGTCGGCGCCGGTCAGCCCGCCGGCGCGGCGGGCGGCGGCACCTCCGGCGGCGGTCTCGGCCGCGCGTAGTGCCGACCGGTCCCGGGCGGCGGGTCGGGTCGCCGCCGAGCTGCTGGCCCCGGGCGCCGGGGTAGACCGGTAGGCGCGCAAGGCGTTCTGTACGGCGCTCGCGTGCGCGGCGTGGTCCCTGCGGATCTCGGTCAGCGCGCGGCGCAGCTCCGGGTGTGCCGGCAGCGAGGCGTCGATCGCCGCGATCAACCGGCGTTCGGCTGCGAGGGCGTCGCCGAGCGCCGCGGGCGGTCGGGGCAGCTGCGGCCGCCGCCGGTGCCGGGTGCGTAGAAAACCGGCGCCGACGCCGGCCCCGCCGCCGAGCACCAGGCCGCCGAGGCCGGCGAGCACCCAACGCCGCGTGCGACGCGCCGGCTCGTCCGGTGGGTCCGGGACCGGTGGGGCAGAGACCGACGGGGGAGGCTCCGGGACGGGCTCGTCCTGAGCCGGTCGGGCAGGGGCCCGCTGCGCCACCGGCAGCTCGACCGTGGGTCCCGCGGTGGACCCGACACCGGCGGACGGGGTCGGCCGCGGGCGAGACCGGCCCGGCTCCCCACCCAGGGTGGCCGGTCGGCTACCGTGCGTGCTCGTTCCGCTCTCCTCGGGTGACGGTGGCGATGCTGTGCCGTCCTTGTCACCCGCGGAGTCCATATCGCTGCCAGTGTGGCAGAGCAGCTACGCTCGTCCGTCACAACTGCACGCGCGATTTCCCTCGGTCAGGAGCTCCCCATGCCGCCCGTGACGTCCGCGGCACAGGTCCGTGAGCGGCTGCTCACCCTGCTCGATCCGTTGATCTCCGCCGCCGGTTACGACCTCGAGGACGTGTCGGTCAGCGCCGCTGGACGTCGCAGCGTGGTCCGCGTTTTCGTCGACGCCGACGGTGGCATCGACCTGGACGCCGTCGCCGTCGTCAGCCGCGTCGTGTCCGACGCCCTCGACGAGCGCGACGCCGATTTCGGCGGGGCGGGCCTGCTCGGGGGCGCCTACGTCCTCGAGGTCAGCTCGCCCGGCGTCGACCGGCCGCTGACCGACCCGCGCCACTGGCGGCGGGCCACCGGGCGGCTGGTGAGCGTCGAGGTCGCGGGCAAGCCGATCACCGGCCGGGTGACGGTCTGCGACCACGCCGGGGTCACCCTCGACGTCGACGGCACCGACCGCCAGGTGCCCTGGACGCAGCTCGGCCGCGGCCGCGTCCAGGTCGAGTTCAACCGGTCGGAGGAGGGCTAGCCATGGTGAGTGTCGACCTGCAGGCGCTCCGCAGCATCGAGCGCGAGAAGGAGATCTCCTTTGAGCACCTCATCGACGCGCTCGAGACCGCGCTGCTGACGGCGTACAAGCACACCCCCCACTCGATGCCGCACGCCCGCGTCGTGATCGACCGCAAGAGCGGGGAGGTCGTCGTGTGGGCCCAGGACCTCGACGACGCCGGCGGGATCGTCGAGGAGTACGACGACACCCCGACGGACTTCGGCCGGGTCGCGGCGATGACCGCCCGTCAGGTGATCCTGCAGCGGCTGCGCGACGCCGAGCACGACCAGACCTACGGCGAGTACTCCGGCCGCGAGGGAGACATCGTCACGGGCATCGTCCAGGCCGACGCGCATGCCGCGCAGCGCGGCATCGTGCTCGTCGACATCGGCAAGGTCGAGGCGGTGTTGCCGCAGTCGGAGCAGGTGCCCGGCGAGAGCTACCCCCACGGCAGCCGGCTGAAGGCCTACGTCGTGGGTGTCACGCGGGGGATGCGCGGGCCGCAGGTCACCCTGAGCCGCACCCACCCCAACCTGGTGAAGAAGTTGTTCGCCCTCGAGGTGCCCGAGATCGCCGATGGCAGCGTCGAGATCGTCAACGTCGCGCGCGAGGCCGGGCACCGCAGCAAGATCGCGGTACGTACGGCGGTGTCCGGGCTCAACGCCAAGGGTGCCTGCATCGGCCCGATGGGCCAGCGGGTGCGCAACGTCGTCGCCGAGCTGCACGGCGAGAAGATCGACATCATCGACTGGGACCCCGACGCCGCCACCTACGTCGGCAACGCGCTGTCCCCGGCGCACGCCCTGGCCAGCGACCTCGTCGACCCGACGACGCTGTCCGTCCGCGTCGTCGTGCCGGACTTCCAGCTCTCGCTCGCGATCGGGCGCGAGGGGCAGAACGCCCGGCTCGCGGCTCGCCTGACCGGCCACCGCATCGACATCCACAGCGATGCCGAGTCCGAGGCCCCCGCCGCGGGCACGCAGGACGCCCCGGACGCGAGGGAGTAGGCTGATGGGTGGCCGTCGGCGCGTCGACGGCAGCCGACCCACGACCGTGCGGGCCGACAACACCGGATCTGGTGTCCGAGGCCCGATTCGAACGTGCATCGGGTGCCGTCAGCGGGTCACGGCTGCCGAGCTGTTCCGCGTCGTGGTGGCGCAGGGGCCCGGTGGTGCAGCGGACCTATCCGGCCCGGGTACTGCCGTCGTTCCGAACCTCCACGGACGGATGCCTGGTCGGGGGGCGTGGTTGCATCCCGATCCTGCATGCGTCGAGCTCGCGGTCCGGCGACGGGCCTTCGGCCGGGCACTGCGTGTGGCCGTGCCGCTCGACCCGTCACCGATCGACGCGTACGTGGCACGATTCGACCCGCAGGACCAGCACCACCCAGCAGAACCAGTACTGCCAGCAGAACCAGTAGCACCGAGAACCGGCAGTTCCAGCAGGACACCACCAGCGGATCCCCGCAGGAGATGACGAGCTATGGGCACTCGATGAAGCGCCAGCAATGAGTAGGTCCACCCCCTAGCGGACCGCGCGGGTTTGCCGCACGGTCCATCCCAAGGAGACACGTGCCAGGCAAGACCCGCGTATCAGCTCTCGCCAAAGAGCTGGGCATCACCAGCAAGGACGCGCTCGCCAAGCTCACCGAGATCGGTGAGTACGTGAAGTCGGCGTCGTCCACCGTCGAGGCCCCGGTCGCTCGCCGACTGCGCGAGGCGTTCCCGGACGCCCCGCCCCCGGCGCCGGCCAAGAAGGCCCCGGCCAAGAAGGCCGCCCCGGCACCCGCCGCCCCGAGCCCGGTCGTCGACGCCGCTGCCCCGGCCGTTCCGGCTGCCGCCGTCCCGGCCCCGGCGCCCGCCGCGCCTGCCGTCGAACCGGCTGCGCCGGTCGAGCCCGCCGCTCCGGCCGCGCCCGCCCGCCCGGCCGACCCGCGTCCGGCCGCCGCCTCGGCGCCGAGCACGTCCGCGCCCGGCGCACCGCGCCCGCCCGCGGGACCGCGGCCCGGTCCGAAGGTCGGCAACAACCCCTTCGGCGTCGGCGGCAACGCCATGCCGCCGCGGCCTCCCGCGGGCCGTCCCGGCGGCGGGGTACCCGGTGGCGGGCCCGCGCGACCCGGCGGCCCCCGTCCGAACCCCGGCATGATGCCGCCCCGCCCGAACCCGGGCATGATGCCGTCCTCGCGCCCGGGCGGCACCCGCAGCGGTCCCGGTGGACCCGGCGGTGCAGGCACCCGCTCCGGTGGCCCGGGAGGTCGTCCCGGCGGTCCCGGTGCCGGTCGTCCCGGCGGCGGCGCAGGCGGTGGCTTCCGCGGCGGTCCCGGCGGTCCCGGTGGCGGCGGCGGTGGCGCCGGTGCTCCCGGCGCCCCGTACCGCAGCGGCCCCGGCGGTCGTCCCGGCGGTGGCCGCGGTCGTGGCGCCAGCACGGCCGGTGCCTTCGGTCGTCGCGGCGGTCCTGCCGCGCGCGGCAAGAAGAGCAAGAAGCAGCGCAGGCAGGAGTTCGACAACATGTCGGCTCCGTCGATCGGCGGCGTCCAGGTTCCCCGCGGCAACGGTGCCGTCGTGCGCCTGCCCCGCGGTGCGTCCCTGTCCGACTTCGCCGACAAGATCGACGCCAACCCGGCCTCGCTCGTGCAGGTCATGTTCCACCTGGGCGAGATGGTCACGGCGACGCAGTCGGTCAACGAGGACACGCTGCAGCTGCTCGGCGCCGAGCTGAACTACCAGGTCCAGGTCGTCAGCCCCGAGGACGAGGACCGCGAGCTGCTCGACAGCTTCGACCTCACCTTCGGCGACGACCAGGGCGGGGACGAGGCGCTCGTCGCGCGTCCCCCGGTGGTCACCGTCATGGGCCACGTCGACCACGGCAAGACCCGCCTGCTCGACGCGATCCGCAAGACCAACGTCATGGGCGACGAGGCCGGCGGCATCACCCAGCACATCGGTGCCTACCAGGTGCACGTCGAGCACGAGGGCCAGGACCGTCCGATCACCTTCATCGACACCCCGGGCCACGAGGCGTTCACCGCCATGCGTGCCCGCGGTGCGGCGACCACCGACATCGTCGTGCTGGTCGTCGCGGCCGACGACGGTGTCATGCCGCAGACCATCGAGGCGCTCAACCACGCCCAGGCGGCCGGCGCCCCGATCGTCGTCGCGGTGAACAAGATCGACAAGGAGGACGCCAACCCGAGCAAGGTGCGCCAGCAGCTCACCGAATACGGGCTGGTGGCCGAGGAGTACGGCGGCGACACGCTGTTCGTCGACGTCTCCGCGCGCTCGGGTCTGCACATCGACGACCTGCTCGAGGGCATCCTGCTCACCGCCGACGCGGCGCTGGACCTGCGGGCCAACCCCGATCAGGACGCGCAGGGCATCGTCATCGAGGCCCGGCTCGACCGCGGCCGCGGTCCGGTGGCCACGTTGCTGGTGCAGCGCGGCACGCTGCACGTCGGCGACTCGGTGGTGGCGAGCGACGCGTTCGGTCGCGTCCGCGCCATGATCGACGAGAACGGCGACGGCGTCGATGTCGCTACCCCGTCGCGTCCGGTACAGGTGCTCGGCCTGACGTCGGTGCCCAGCGCCGGCGACTCGTTCCTCGTCGTCGAGGAGGACCGCATCGCCCGGCAGATCGCCAGCCGCCGCGAAGCGCGCGAGCGCAACGCCCAGCTGGCCTCGTCGCGGCGTCGGGTCTCGCTCGACGACCTGGACCAGGCTCTCGCCGAGGGCAAGGTCGAGGCGCTGAACCTGATCATCAAGGGTGACGTGTCCGGTTCGGTCGAGGCGCTCGAGGACTCGCTGGTCAACATCGACATCGGTGAGGACCGCGACGAGGTCTCGCTGCGCGTCATCAGCCGTGGCGTCGGCGCGATCACCGAGAACGACGTCAACCTGGCCATGGCCTCGGACGCGGTCGTGATCGGCTTCAACGTCCGGCCCGAGGGCAAGGCGCGCGAGCTGGCCGAGCGCGAGGGTGTCGACATCCGCTATTACTCGGTGATCTACCAGGCCATCGAGGAGATCGAAGCGGCGCTCAAGGGCATGCTCAAGCCCGAGTACGAGGAGGCCCAGCTCGGCACCGCCGAGATCCGCGAGGTCTTCCGCGTGCCGCGCATCGGCAACATCGCCGGCTCGATCGTCCGTACCGGTGTCATCCGCCGCAACAGCAAGGCACGGTTGGTGCGCGACGGTTCGGTGGTGGCGGACAACCTCACCGTCGAGTCGCTCAAGCGGTTCAAGGAGGACGCGACCGAGGTCCGCGACGGGTACGAGTGCGGCATCGGCCTGGGGTCGTTCAACGACCTCAAGATCGATGACGTGATCGAGACGTTCGAGTTGCGGGAGAAGCCGCGCGCATAGTCGGTACCGCTTCGTCCGGGATGTGTCCTCCACTCACAACCACCCCTCGCTGCGCTCGGGGGGCCAGGCCCATCCACGCTCGTGGAGGACACATCCCGGACTCCGCTCCGCTTGAAGCTCGCCACCTCTCCGGCATCTCGCGACCGGGAAGGGCTGGCTGCTGATGGCGGTGGTGGGGGTGTTGATCGCTGATGTGTTGTTGGGCGATGTGCATTCGTTGAAACAGAAGCGGGCGGTGGTTCGGCCGGTGGTGGCGGAGCTGCGGCGGCGCTTCGAGGTGTCGGCGGCCGAGACGGGAGACGCGAACCTGTATCGGCGGGCCGAGATCGCGGTCTCGCTGGTGGCGAGCGAGCATCGGCACGTCGTCGAGGTGCTCGAGGCGTGCGAGCGGTCGGTCGCCGGGCGGCCGGAGCTCGAGTTGCTGTCAGCCCGCGTACGGGTACTGGACGACGACGATCTGGACTAGGCGCGATCTGGACCGAGGAACGAGGAGAGGGACATGGCTGACGTGGCGCGTGCCCGACGGATGTCGGGACGGATCAAGCAGATCGTCGCAACCATGATCGAGGGGCACATCAAGGACCCCCGGCTGGGCATGGTGACGATCACCGACGTCCGGATGACCGGCGACCTGCACGACGCCACGATCTTCTACACGGTGTTCGGTGGCCAGGATGAGCGGGCGGCCTCGGCCGCCGCGCTGGAGTCGGCCCGTGGCGTCCTGCGCAGCGAGGTCGGTCGCCAGACCGGTGTGCGCTTCACGCCGACGCTGACCTTCATTCCCGACGCGCTGCCCGACGCCGCCCGTCAGCTGGAGGAACTGCTGGCCGCCGCGGCCGCCGAGGACGCCCGGCTGGAGGCCATCCGCGCAGGCGCGACACCGGCGGGCGAGGCCGACCCGTACCGCAAGCCCCGCATCATCGACGACGACGTGCCGGCCGCGGAGGACGAAGAGGACGAGTCCGACAGCTCGGCGAGCAGGCTTCCGACCGAGCGCTGACGCAGCAGGCGTTCGGTCCGTGTGACATGGGACGCTGTCCGGCGACATGAGCGAGACACCCGAGGACCCGTCGGCCCGTCCGCGGCCGCGGCCCCCCGCCCACCGTGCGCCGCCGGCCGTCGACGTCCCCGACGAGATCGAGCCCGCCGAGATCGCGCGACGGCACCGAGATCGCGGACGACGAGATCGCGACGCGGCGACGATCGAGCCTGACGAGATCGCGGACGATCCCGCCGTCGGCGCGAGGCAGCGACGGACGCGGCGGCGCATCCTGCTGCAGGGCGCGGTCCTGCTCGTGGTGGTGGCCGTGGTGGCCGTGGTGCTGATCGTGCGGCACACCAGCTCCGGCGGCGGCAGCAGTGGCGGCAGCGGCGTGCCGGTCGATCAGTCCGTCGCCGCTCTCACCGACCAGGCAGCCGCGAACGCGTTCGTCGCCGGCGCCAACTCCGACGTCGCGGCGGTCACCTCCTACGACTACCGCTCACTCAACTCGGCGCTGTACGCCGGCAGTGCGGTCGCGACGGGCGACTTCCTGCGCTCCTTCCGCGCCGCGCTGACGGGCCCCCTCGGCGCCCAGGCCCGGCGGCTGCACCGCGTCCAGTCCTTCGACGAGGCCGTTGCCGGCGTGGGCCGGATGACCAGCGACGGCAAGACGGCCGACGTCCTCGTCTTCGGCACCCAGACCGTGACCGACGACAACACCCGGCAGAAACCGCGGTCGATCCCGGTGACGCTGGTCGTCTCCGTCCGGCGCGACGGTGACCGCTACCTCATCAGCAAGCTGTCCTCCGGTGGCAATCCCGGCCTGCCGCCCGGCACCCGCGCGCTCGACCAGGCCGCCGAGGCCGGTCGCGAGACGGTGGCCGACGTGCTGACCCTGCGCCACGACCACGTCGCCGCCGACATCGCCACCTTGTTGAACGGGGTGGTGGATCCGCTGCGCAGCAAGCTGAGCGCGCAGACCGCCAAGACACGCGGGGCGATCCAGTCGGGCCGCTACGACCTGACCGGCACCGTCACCAGCCTCGCCGTCGAGCAGGCGTCGGGCAGCACCGTCGTGCTGCTCGTCGCGGCCACCGGCGTGCGCACCGATCCCGGGCAGAAACCGCGGGTCGTGACCGACGGTCGTTACGAGGAGACCGTCGTGCAGGTCGGGTCCCGGTGGCTGACCACGTCGCTCAACGCCGTCCAGGTCGGGTAGTGCTGCCGGACGACGCCGAGCTCATCGATCCGGCGGCGCCGATCCCGACGCGGCGGGTGGTCTCGCTGGCGGCGTCGGCCTTCGTCGTCCTGGCCGCCGAACCGTTGTACCTGCTCGTCGACACCGCGGTGGTCGGGCACCTCGGCTCCCGCGCGCTGGCCGGGCTCGGCATCGGCGCCGCGCTGATGGGGTTGCTGACGATCCTCGGCACCTTCGTCGAGTACGGCACCACCGCCCGCGCGGCGCGCTGGTTCGGTGCCGGACGACCGGACGAGGCGGTGCGCGAGGGCGTCCAGGCGTCCTGGCTGGCTGCCGGCATCGGGCTGGTCGTCGCCGTCACCGGCGAGCTCTGCGCGCACCCGCTCACCGCGGCGCTGGCCGGTGGAGCGGGGCCGACGCAGCGGGCGGCCGAGTCCTGGTTCCGTATCGCGGTGCTGGGACTGCCCGGCGTGCTGCTCGTGCTTGCCGGCAACGGCTGGATGCGCGGCGTGCAACGCACCCGCGAGCCGGTGTGGATCGTGCTCGCCGCCAACGCCATCTCGGCCGTCGCGTCCCCGCTGCTCGTCTACCCCGGCGGGCTCGGGCTCACCGGTTCGGCTGTCGCCAATGTCGCCGCGCAGGTAGTGGGCTCGGCACTGTTCGTGCGGGCGCTGCACCGCAGCGGCGTCAGCCTGCGGCCCGACCGCGGCGTCATGCGCCGGCAGGTCCGCGTCGGGCGCGATCTGATCCTGCGCTCGGCCGCCTTCCAGGTCGCGTTCCTCACCGCGGCCGGGGTCGCGTCCCGCATGGGTACCGCGCAGATCGCGGCTCACCAGATCGGGCTCCAGCTGTGGGAGTTCACCGCCCTGCTGCTGGACTCCTTCGCGATCGCCGCCCAGTCGTTGGTGGGGGCGGCGCTCGGCGGTTCGGACGCCGCCGGCGCCCGCAGTCTCGCGTGGCGGGTGGCGCGCTGGGGGCTCTGGGCCGGCGTGGGGTTCGGCGCGCTGTACGCCGCCGGGTGGGTGCTGGTGCCGCGGCTGTTCACCTCATCGGCCCCGGTTCTCCACCAGGCACATGTGCTGTGGCCGTGGTTCGTCGGCATGCTGCCCGCAGCCGGCGTCGTCTTCGCCCTCGACGGGGTGCTCATCGGCGCCGGCGACGTCGGGTTCCTGCGGACGATCACCGTCGTCGCCGCGGTGGGGGCCTTCGCACCGCTCGACGTGCTCGCCCTGCGCCTGCACTGGGGGCTGGGCGGCGTGTGGGCCGGGCTCACCGCGTTCGTGCTCGTCCGGCTGGTCGGCATGCTCTGGCGCACCCGCAGCGGGCGCTGGGTTGTCACCGGCGCCGATTGACACGCCCGCGTGAGGGCGGTCGCGGGTCCGGCGCCCGCGCGGGGCAGAATGTGGGCTTCGCCGAGCGAAGGGGTCCCGGACCACTGTGAACCGTCACGAACTGCTCCTGAACCTGCACGAGAAGATCAAACCTCGCACGTACTTGGAGGTCGGGGTCCACAAGGGTCAGAGCCTCACCCTGTCAAGGGTGCCGACGGTCGGTGTCGACCCCGAGTTCAACGTGATCGAAGAGGTCCGCGCCAATCTCCACCTCGCCCGGACCACCAGTGACGAGTTCTTCGCCCGTCCCGACCCGCTGTCGCACCTTCCCAAGTCGGTGCTGGACTTCGCCTTCATCGACGGCATGCACCTGTCGGAATACGCGCTGCGCGACTACCTGGCGGTCGAGCGGTTCACCGAAGCGACCAGCGTGATCGTCTTCGACGACATGCTGCCGCGCAACGTGCTCGAGGCCAACCGCCGTCGAGCATCGTCGGCGTGGACCGGCGACGTGTACAAGGCCGCCCTCGCGCTGCGCGAGCTGTGCCCGGAGCTCATCGTCATCGACGTCAACACCGCGCCGACGGGCACGGTGGTCGTGCTCCTGCCGGATGCCGGGCGCGACGGCGTCCTGCCCGGATACGACGACTGGCTGGACGTCGCGATGGCGCCCGACCCCCAGGACGTGCCGTTGGAGGTGCTGAGGCGCTCGAACGCGGTGAAGCCGGAGCGGCTGCTGAAGAGCCGCGGATGGGCCTTGATCCGGATGCTGCGCGGGCGTAACGACGCGGCGACGCGCGAGATGCTGCGGGACGCGTTCGCGGACGTGACGCCGCCCCGCTGACCGGCGGGGCGGGATCAGGCGCGCTCGATCACACGCGCCGGATCAGGCGCGCCGGATCAGCTCAGGACGCGTCGGGCCGCCCGGCGCAGGGACCGGCGGGCGGCGACCGCACGCTGCGGCGGCAACGGGCGCAGCGCGGAGTCCAGCAGGCGACCGCCCGCCTGGGCCGCCCGCTTGCGGGCCGTCTGTGCGGGGGGTTCAGGGGTGAGCCCGGCCTCGAGCGACTTGGCGCCCCACAGCAGCACGAGCGGCCGCGCGTCCTGGACGAGCAGCCGCGCCTCGACCGACGAGCGCTCGCCGTCGGGTGTCAGGACCGTGATCGACCACTGCCCGTCGGACAGCTCGGCGCGCGCCACCCGCGCGACGAGACGGTCGCCCTCCGAGTCGGACACCAGTTCGATGCTGCCGCGCACGACCGACGCCCCCTTGGCGAGCTCGACGGCTGTCGCGTGCTGCGCCTGGGTCGGGGCCCAGAGCACGAGTTCCACGTCCGACCCGCGGCGGCGGGCGAAGCTGCCGACAAGGTCGATGCTGGCCGGGGGAGGAGCCGACAGGCCCATGAGCGATCCCTTTCGCGACGACGAGATCTGGCTTTGGCGCCCGACCCTACCGAGTCCGCTCCGCCGGCCGTGACCGCACGCGCCCGCACGCGCCGCTGACTAGGGTGACGCCGTGACCAGGGACGGACGTCCGCCGGCTCGTGACGGACTGATCGTGGTCGACAAGCCGGCCGGGTGGACGTCCCACGACGTCGTCGGCCGGCTGCGCCGCCTCGCGCGGACCCGGCGCGTGGGCCACGCCGGGACCCTCGACCCGATGGCCACCGGCGTCCTCGTGGTCGGGGTCGGCGCCGCGACCCGGTTGCTGCACCACCTCGTGCTCGCCGAGAAGGATTACACCGCGACCGTGCGCCTGGGCCGGGCCACGGTCACCGACGATGCCGAAGGAGAGACGGTGTCCACCGCGTCGGCGGCGCGGATCGGCGCGGACGCGGTGCGGGCTGCGATGCGCGAGCTCACCGGTGACATCGAGCAGGTGCCTAGTGCAGTGTCCGCGATCAAGGTCGACGGCCGCCGCGCGTACGACCGGGTCCGCGCCGGCGAGCACCCGGAGCTGGCACCACGGCCGGTGACCGTGAGCCGCTTCGCCGCGATCGCCTTCGCCCGGCCCGAGCCGGACCTGCTGGACGTCCAGGTCGAGGTGACGTGCAGCAGCGGCACCTACGTGCGGGCGCTCGCGCGCGATCTCGGACGGGCGCTGGACGTTGGCGGGCATCTGACCGTCCTGCGCCGTACCCGCGTCGGCCCGTTCACCCTGGACGAGGCCGCCACCCTCGACCGGCTCGCGGAACTTGCCGAGCACGACGACCCCGTGACGCTGCCCCTCGTCGACGCCGTGCGGACGGCGTTCCCCGTGCGCGGCATTGACGCCGAGCAGGCCCGCGAGCTGTCCTTCGGCCGCTCCCTCCCGGCGACCGGACACGACGGCGTGACCGCCGCGGTACGCGTCGACGCACCGGTCGCAGTTGCGCTGCTGCGCGATGACGGCGACCGCGCGCGTCCGGTTCTCGTGTTCACGCCCGCCGGCTGACCGACGCCACCTCACGCCGTCGTCATGATCGTGGGTACACCGTGACCGTGGGCGACGACCTCGATCCGGTGCGGCAGCTGCTGCCGCACGTCCGGCTCGACCCGCGGGAGGCGCTGCACGCCGGGGAGCGGTCGAGCGTCCAGCGCGTCGAGGCCTGCTGGCCGGATTCGTCGCCCGCGACGCTGATCGTCAAGCGCCTCCACGACCTCGACGAGTCCTGGGTCCGCGAGACGGCGGCGCTGTCGATACTCCCGCACGGGGAGGCGTCCGCGCTGATCGCGGCCCGCCCCGACCCGCCGATCGTGGTCACCGAGGACCTCGGCACCGGCCCCAGCGTTGCGGACGCCCTGCTCGGCGACGACCTCGACGCGGCCTGGCACGCCGTGCGGCGGTGGGCGACTGCGGTGGGCCGGTTGCATGCGGTGAGCGCGCCGCTGCGCACCGCGTTCGAGTCCGCCCTGCAGGAGCGGTCGCCCGACATCCGCGTGCCGGCCGGCCGGGTGTCGCGGGAACTCGACGACGCCGCCCGGGTGCTCGACGGTCACTGCGCCGCGCTCGGCGTCGCGGTGCCGACCGGCGCGCTGGAGGAGCTGCGCGAGCTGCGGCATGTCCTCGGTAGTGACGGCACCGCCGCGCTCACCCCGGCCGACACCTGCCCCGACAACAACGTCCTGGTGGGCGACCGGGTCGTGCTGACCGACTTCGAGGGCGCGCAGTGGCGGCACGCCGCGTGGGACGTCGCCTACCTGTTCGTACCGTGGCCGAGCTGCTGGTGCGCCTGGTCCATCCCCGACGAGCTGGCCCGACAGGCGTTCGCCGACTACCGCGCCGCGGCGGCGCCGGGGCTACCCGCGGTCGCCGGGGAACAGTTCGAGCGCGAGGTGCGGGCCGCCACCGCGGGGTGGGCGCTGACGTCGACGACCTGGTACCTCGACTCCGCGCTGGGCGACGACCCGGCGGTCAACCCGGACCGTCCGGCGCCCACCCGCCGCGCCATGATCCTGCACCGGCTCGCTCTCGCAGCCGCGAGCGACGTCGTGCCCGCCCTCGCCGAGCTGGCCGGCGAGCTGGCCGCCGCGCTCGAGCAGCGGTGGGGTGGCATCGCCCTCGAGCCGGCCCGGGCATTCGCCGGCACGTAGAGCGCCCGGGTCGACCGCTGCGACGGGCGCGGTCGGGCCGGTGCCCGGCTCAGTAGTGTTCGCAGCGTGCAGCGCTGGCATGGTCTCGAGGACGTCCCCACGGGTTGGGGCCACTGCGTCGTGACGATCGGCGTGTTCGACGGCGTCCACCGCGGACACCAGGCGATCATCGCCGAGGCGGTCGCCAAGGCTTCCGAACTGGGCGTCCCCAGCGTGCTCATCACCTTCGTCCCGCACCCGTCGGAGGTCGTCCGTCCGGGCTCGCACCCGCCGGTGCTGACGACGCTGCCGCGCCGCAGCGAGCTGGTCGCCGGCCTCGGGATCGACGTGTTCTGCGCGCTGCCGTTCACGCCGGAGCTGTCCCGCATGCCGGCCGACGAGTTCGTCCACGAGAAGCTCGTCGACCGGCTGCACGTCTCGGCCGTCGTGGTCGGCGAGAACTTCCGCTTCGGCGCCAGGGCCGCGGGCGACGTCGAGCTGCTCGCCCGGCTGGGCCGCTCGTTCGGCTTCACCGCCCACGGCGCGGCGCTGCTCGCCGAGGACGACACGACGCTCAGCGCGACCTATGTCCGGTCCTGCGTCAAGGCCGGCGACATGGGTCGGGCCGAGGCGGTCCTGGGCCGTCCGCACCGGGTGGACGGCGTGGTCGAGCGCGGCGACCAGCGCGGGCGGGAGCTGGGTTACCCGACCGCCAACCTGCGCACCGAGGAATGGGCCGCGGTGCCGGCGGACGGGGTGTACGCCGGTCGAGTCGTGCGCCTGGACGAGTGGGGACGCACCGTCGAGGGGGCCCCACTCGGGGACGCCGCGATC
Organism: uncultured Actinomycetota bacterium; assembly: GCA_963787985.1. Taxonomy (GTDB): domain Bacteria; phylum Actinomycetota; class Actinomycetes; order Mycobacteriales; family Jatrophihabitantaceae; genus Jatrophihabitans. The sequence goes on from CAWBEL010000004.1 coordinate 2,097,830, forward strand.
TCGGTCGGCACCAACCCCACCTTCGACGTCCGCAAACGGCGGGTGGAGGCCTACATCCTCGACTTCTCCGGCGACCTCTACGGCGCCGCGATCGGCGTGGAGTTCGAGCAGCGGCTGCGCGGCATGGAACGTTTCGAGCGCGTCGAGGACCTCGTGCGGCAGATGGACGCCGACGTCTCGCGCACCCGTTCTGAGCTGGCACGTAGGTCGACCCACTAGCCTGGCCGCTTTCGGCGGGGGCGCCGGCACGCAAGGACGACCAAGACCGACGGGGGAGCGACATCACGGTGACCAGCCTGAGACGGCGTATCGGCCGGCGGGTACGCGCCCGGATCGGGGAGCAGGGATGGGAACTGCTGCGTGATCCGCGGGGCGCGGTCCTCGGCCGGCGCCGCTACGCCCGGATGAACCTGACCGAGCTCGCCCAGGAGTTCGGCACCGACAAGTGGGGTCTGCACCGCTACACCCCGCACTACGAACGGCACCTGGCCCAGCTGCGGCAGGAGCGGTTCACGATGCTCGAGATCGGCATCGGGGGCTACCGCCGCTCCGGCGACGGCGGCGCGTCCCTGCGCATGTGGAAGGCCTTCTTCCCTCGGGCGCAGATTCTCGGCCTCGACATCGCCAACAAGTCCTTCGTCAACGCGCCCCGCATCCGCGCCTACCGCGGCAGCCAGGTCGACCACGACGTCCTGGACCGGATCCTCGCCGACGCCGGCGAGCTCCAGGTCATCATCGACGACGGCAGCCACCGTCCCGAGCACATCCGCGAGACCTTCGCCTACCTGTTCCCCCGGCTGGCGCCGGACGGGATCTACGCGATCGAGGACACCCAGACGTCGTACTGGCCGTTGTGGGGCGGCAGCAACGACCTGCACGAGGCGTCCACGACGATGGCGCTCGTGAAGGACCTGCTCGACGGCCTGCACCACGAGGAGTTCCCGCACCTCGACCGCACCTACAAGCCGACCTACACCGACCTGCACGTCACGGCGGTGCACGCCTACCACAACCTCGTGATCATCGAGAAGGGTTCGAACCGCGAAGGGACCCAGGGCCGCAGCAGGCAGCGGCTGTTCCCCGTCGACGACCCGCAGCACCGCACGGCGCCACCGATCGCCGACCAGCGCCGGGCATGGAGCGTCCCCAGCGTCCCGAACGATTGAGAACTGACCGGGTGAGCGACTGAGCGAGCTGCGGCTCAGGCCTCGAGCAGTCCGCGCACGACGCGCCCGAACACCGCTCTGCCCGCGAACGCCGACACGCCGCTGGCGAAGGCCGGCAGCCGCGCCGGGTGGGCGTCCTCGCGCCAGGTGGTGCGCGAGCCGACCGGTGCGGGATTCCACGGTCAGCTCGGCCCAGCCGAGCATGACGCGGCCACGCTTCTCGATGCGGCAGAAGCCCGGGGCGCCGTCGGCAGGCGGTCGCCATTCGACGACCTCCATCGGGTCGTCGAACCCGAACCGGCCGACCCGGGTACGTGCGTTGAAGACCGTCCCGACGCCGGGCGGCGGTTCCGTGGTGACCTCGACGCGCGTGAAGGGCACGTGCTCCCCGTGCTGCGGCCAGTCGGTGACCCGGGCCCAGGCCTCGCCCACCGACACCGGCGAGTCATGGACGACGACGAACGGGGACACCCCGGAAGTCTAGGTCGGCGACGGCCCGGACACCCCGCGCCGTCGGCATCACGGCCACCCCACGGCGGCTGCTATCCTTGGGCCTCAGGTACGCAGTGCTGTGTCGCCGGAAGGCGATGCTCCGCGTGCCGACGCAGAACGCGTCCATCCATTCATCGTGATTCAGACCGGTGAAGCGCGCCTGCCGACACCTCGAGGAGTTCACCGTGGCCCTGGCCGCAGACGTCAAGCAGCAGATCATCACCGAGTACGGCTCCGCCGAGGGCGACACGGGCTCGCCGGAGGTGCAGATCGCGCTGCTGTCACAGCGCATCCGCGACCTCACCGAACACCTCAAGCTGCACAAGCACGACCACCACAGCCGCCGCGGCCTGCTGCTGCTCGTCGGTCAGCGTCGGCGGTTGCTGAACTACCTGGCGAAGGTGGACATCAACCGCTACCGCTCGATCGTGGAGCGACTCGGCCTGCGCCGCTAGTACCACCGAGGGAGCGATCCGAACGGGTCGCTCCCTCGCTGCTTCACCGCCCGAAGTACCACCCACCGCACTACCCGCAGTACCACAACACAACATCCACGCCGGACGCCCAGGCGCGTCCCAGCGACAGCCGATCTGCTGACGACACCGGTCCTCGGTAGTGGCGGCCGGACAACCGAGAAGGTTGCCGTCCGCTTCGATCGAAGACCGGTACCCCACAAGGAGCGGTTCCGCCCCTGATGTATCTCCGTGGGGGGTCTCCGACAGGTGCAGCTCGTACGTCGCGTGTGCGTCCCGGCACGTACGAGAGGGGAACTCCGTGACGGAGTCCACCACCCACGCCGCGAGCAACGACATCGAGAGCGGCATCCACGAGACCGAGGCCGTCATCGACAACGGCAACTTCGGCAAGCGCACCATCCGGTTCGAGACCGGCCGGCTGGCCAAGCAGGCCGCCGGCTCCGTCGCCGCCTACCTGGACGACGACACCATGCTGCTGTCGGCCACCACGGCCGGCAAGAAGCCGCGTGAAGGCTTCGACTTCTTCCCCCTGACGGTCGACGTCGAGGAGCGGATGTACGCCGCGGGCCGCATCCCCGGCTCGTTCTTCCGCCGCGAGGGCCGCCCCAGCGAGGACGCGATCCTCACCTGCCGGCTGATCGACCGTCCGCTGCGCCCGACCTTCACCAAGGGCCTGCGCAACGAGGTCCAGGTCGTCATCACGGTCATGGCCCTCAACCCCGACCACGCCTACGACGTGCTCGCCATCAACGCCGCGTCCGCCTCGACGCAGATCTCCGGCCTGCCGTTCAGCGGCCCGGTCGGAGGCACCCGCGTCGCGCTCATCGACGGCCAGTGGGTCGCGTTCCCGACGCACTCCGAGCTCGAGCGCGCGACCTTCGACATGGTCGTCGCCGGCCGCGTCACCGCCACCGGCGAGGTCGCGATCATGATGGTCGAGGCCGAGGCCACCGAGGGCTCCATCGCGCTCATCGAGGGCGGTGGCACCCGTCCGACCGAGGAGGTCGTGGCCGAGGGGCTCGAGGCCAGCAAGCCGTTCATCGCCGAGCTGTGCCGCGCGCAGCAGCAGCTCGCCGACGTGGCTGCCAAGCCGGTGCAGGAGTTCCCGGTCTTCCTGGACTACTCCGACGAGGTGTACGAGGCCGTCGAGAGCGAGATCTCGGCCGAGGTCGCCGGTGCGCTCACCATCGCCGACAAGCAGGACCGCGAGGCCCGGCTCGACGAGCTGAAGGCGCAGATCAAGGACACCCTCGGCCAGCGGTTCGAGGACCGCTTCGACGAGATCAGCCCCGCCTTCCGCGCCCTGAACAAGAAGCTCGTCCGGCAGCGCATCCTGCGCGAGAAGGTCCGCATCGACGGTCGCGGGCTCGCCGACATCCGCACGCTCTCGGCCGAGGTCGAGGTCCTGCCGCGGGTGCACGGTTCTGCGTTGTTCCAGCGCGGCGAGACCCAGATCCTCGGCGTCACCACGCTGAACATGCTGGGCCTGGAGCAGAAGCTCGACACGCTCAGCCCGAACCGCACCAAGCGCTACATGCACAACTACAACTTCCCGCCGTTCTCCACCGGCGAGACCGGCCGCGTGGGCTCGCCGAAGCGGCGCGAGATCGGCCACGGCGCGCTCGCCGAGCGGGCGCTCGTGCCGGTCCTGCCGGGCCGCGACGAGTTCCCGTACGCCATCCGCCAGGTCTCCGAGGCGCTGAGCTCCAACGGCTCGACGTCCATGGGGTCGGTCTGCGCCTCGACGCTGGCCCTGCTGAACGCCGGTGTGCCGCTGCGCGCCCCGGTCGCCGGCATCGCCATGGGCCTGGTGTCCGACACGATCGACGGCAAGACCGAGTACGTCGCGCTCACCGACATCCTCGGGGCCGAGGACGCCTTCGGCGACATGGACTTCAAGGTCGCCGGCACCCGGGAGTTCGTCACCGCACTGCAGCTCGACACCAAGCTCGACGGCATCCCGTCCGAGGTGCTGGCGGCGGCGCTGACCCAGGCCCGCGACGCCCGGCTGCACATCCTCGACGTCATGGCCGAGGCCATCGACGGCCCGGACGAGATGAGCCCGTACGCCCCCCGCGTCACGGTCGTGAAGATCCCGGTCGACAAGATCGGCGCGGTGATCGGGCCGAAGGGTCAGATCATCAACCAGATCCAGGACGAGACCGGCGCCGACATCACCATCGAGGACGACGGCACGATCTACGTCGGTGCCGCCGACGGCCCGTCTGCCGAGGCCGCGGTCGACCGCATCAATGCGATCGCCAACCCGCAGATGCCCAAGGTGGGCGAGCGGTTCCTGGGCACCGTCGTCAAGACGGCCGCCTTCGGCGCTTTCATCTCGCTGCTGCCGGGCAAGGACGGCCTGGTGCACATCAGCAAGCTCGGTCGCGGCAAGCGGATCGGCAAGGTCGAGGATGTCGTCAACGTCGGCGACAAGATCCAGGTCGAGATCGCCGAGATCGACCAACGCGGCAAGATCAGCCTCGTCCTGGTCGACGAGGAAGCCGCGACGCCCAAGGCCGACGCGCAGGTCTGATTGCCGGAATCTCGTAGCACCGCACAGCGGCCCGGTCCCTCGCGGACCGGGCCGCTCTCGGCGTGATGGGGCGCTCGCTCGGCTTCGGCGGCATCCGCGAGCTGCCGCCGGAGGTGCGGGCGCTCGTCGGGGTCGGCTTCATGGTCGCGCTCGGTTTCGGGCTCGTGGCCCCGGCGCTGCCGCTGTTCGCCCGCCAGTTCGGCGTCAGCCGGGCCGAGGCCGGTGCCGTGGTGAGCGCGTTCGCGTTCATGCGGCTGGTGGGCGCGCCGTTCGTCGGACGGCTGGTCGACCTGCTGGGGGAGCGGGTGCTGCTCGCCACCGGCATCGGCGTCGTCGCCGTGTCCAGCGCCCTGGCCGGTTTCGCCGAGTCGTACTGGCAGCTGCTCGTGCTGCGCGGAGCGGGCGGCGTCGGGTCGATCATGTTCAGCGTCGGCGCGGCCAGCCTGCTGGTGCGAGTGACCCCCAGCCACCTGCGTGGCCAGGCGCAGGGCGTCTGGGCCGGCTCGTTCCTGATCGGCCTCATCGCCGGACCGGCGGTCGGGACGGTGGCCGGGTTCTCGCTGCGGGCGCCGTTCTTCCTCTACGCCGGCACGCTGACCGTGGCCGGCGTGATCGGCCTGGCCGCGCTGCGGCACAGCGAGCTCGCCGCGCGCGGATCCGTGCGGGCCGAGCCGCTGCCGCTCCGGACCGCGCTGCGCAACCGGGCCTACCTGGCTGCGCTCGCGGCCGCGTTCGCCGGCGACTTCGCCCTCGTCGGCGCCCGCTCGGCGATCGTGCCGCAGTACGTGCGCGACGACCTGCGGCTGTCCCAGGGCTGGGCGTACGCCGCTTTTCTCGTCGTGAGCGTCGTGAGCGGCCTGCTGCTGCTCCCGTCCGGCCGCGTCGCCGACCAGCTCGGCCGCCGGCCGGTGATGATCGTCGGCCTGCTCGTCGGGGCCGGCGGGTTCCTGCTGCTGCCCGTCCTACCGGCCGAGGCGGGCCTGCTCGCGGGCAGCGCTCTGCTCGGCGTCGCCGCGGCCTCGGATTCGGTGGCCCCGGGCGCGGTCATGGGTGACGTCGTCGGCGGCCGCGGCGGCACGGTGGTCGCGGTGTTCCAGATGGCCGGTGACCTCGGCGCGGTGCTCGGCCCGGTGGTGGCGGGCACCATCGCCGACCACGCGGGGTACGGCGCCACGTTCGTCGTCAACGCCGCGGTGTGCGTGCTGCCGATCGCCGCGATCCTGGCCGCACCGGAGACGCTGGTGCGGGCGAGCGACCCGGCCGTGGTGGGCAGCGCCCGCACGGGCGATGCCGCGTCCGACGCCAGCTGAGCCCTCCGCCGTCTGCGACTCGGTGCGGGAACGGGTCGCCGGAGGCGCAACACCTCGCGTGCGGTCGTCCGGTTGGTGGTGGTTCGGGGCGTGACGCGGCGCACGCGCGCCAGGCCGACCGCGCGCTGTTACCTCCTTGTAGGTATTGTCTATCGCGTCGATCGGCATTGGCGAGTATGCCGATCCGGTAGCGACCGCGAACACCTGATGGAGGCCTTTCCCATGACCCGAACCCCCGCCCACCTGCGAAGGGCGACCGCAGCATCGGCTGCCGTGGTCGCGGCCGTCGTGGGGCTGAGCGCGTGCTCGAGCTCAAGTTCGAGCTCCGGTTCGGGCAGCTCGTCGATCAAGCTCGTCGCCTACTCGGTACCCAAGCCGGCCTATGACGCCCTGGGTGCCGCGTTCGCCAAGACTTCCGCCGGCAAGGGCGTCACCCTGAGCGGGTCGTACGGGCCCAGCGGCACGCAGGAGAAGAACGTCGCGGGCGGCCAGCGGGCCGACTACGTCGCGTTCTCCACCGGGTCGGACATGGGCAAGCTGGCGCAGAGCGGCCAGGTCGCGAACGACTGGAACGGCGGCCCGACCAAGGGCATCGTCGCGGACTCCGTCGTCGTCATCGTGGTGAAGAAGGGCAACCCGCTGCACATCACGGGTTGGGACGATCTCGTGAAGCCGGGCGTCAAGATCGTCACGCCGGACCCGGCGTCGTCCGGCTCGGCGAAGTGGAACATCCTCGCCGCCTACGAGCACGTCATCGCGAAGGGCGGCACGCCGGCCGCGGCCTCGACCTACCTGAAGAACTTCTTCGGCCACGTGGTGAGCCGCGCTTCGAGCGGCGCCGTCGCCACCACCCAGTTCGAGGGCGGCACCGGCAACGTGCTCATCTCCTACGAGTCGGAGGCCATCCTCGCCCGGCAGAAGGGCGCGCCCGTCGACTACATCGTCCCGGACCAGAGCGTCCTCATCGAGACGCCGGCTGCGGTGACGAAGGCCGGATCGGCCAAGGCGAAGTCCTTCCTGAAGTTCGTCGAGAGCAGCCAGGGCCAGCAGATCTTCGCCGCGAAGGGCTTCCGTCCGGTCGACAAGTCCGTGAAGGTCACCTCGGTCAAGGGCGCGGCCGACCCCAGCAACCCGTACCCGGCCGTCAAGCAGCTCATCACCGTCGGCTCGCTCGGCGGGTGGAGCAAGGTCAACGACCAGTTCTTCGGCGACAACGGCATCGTGACCAAGATCGAGTCTGGCTGACGCTCGCGTGACGGACGTTCTGCAGGCGCCACCGGCGGCCCGGGTACCCCCGAGCCGCCGGTCTCGGCGTGTGCGCACGGGCGAGCCGCTGCGCGCCTTCTCGGGTCCTGCCCTCGGTGTCGTCGTGCTGTGGGTCAGCCTGCTCGTGCTGATCCCGCTGGTGGCGGTGGTCAGCAAGGCGTTCGACCTGGGGTGGCATGGCTTCACCAGCGCCGTGACCGACCGCGAGGCGGCCGACGCGCTGCGCCTGACCCTGACCATTTCGGCCGTGGTCGCGCTGGTCAACGCCGTCATGGGCGTGGTCATCGCCTGGGTGCTCGTCCGTGAACGCTTCCGCGGCGCCGGAGTCCTCGAGTCGATCATCGACGTGCCGTTCGCGCTGCCCACCATCGTCACCGGCATCGTCATGTTCGCCCTCTACGGCGGCGACAGCCCGGTGGGCATCCATCTCAACGGCACGCGCACGGGGCTGGTCGTGACCCTGCTGTTCGTGACGCTGCCGTTCACCGTGCGCACCGTGCAGCCGGTACTGCTGCAGCTGGACCGGGACGCGGAGCAGGCCGCGGCCTCGCTCGGTGCCTCCCCGGCCGCGGTGTTCCGCCGCATCGTGCTGCCGCAGATCCTGCCGGCCGCGGTGTCCGGGGCATCGCTGGCCTTCGCGCGCGCCATCGGCGAGTACGGCTCACTGGTGTTCATCTCGAGCAACCTGCCGTTCAAGACCGAGATCGCGTCCTCGCTCATCTACGGCAAGCTGCAGAACAACGACACGCCCCGCCTCGCCACCCAGCAGGCGGGTGCGATCGCCACCGTTCTGCTGTTCGCCAGCGCCGTGGTGCTCGTGCTGCTCGACCTGCTCCAGCGCCGGACGGCCCGTCGTGGCTGACGTCGTCGGCACGGTGGCCACCGGCGCCGCCGTCCCGCCGGCCCCATCACGTCCGGCCGTCGTGGGCGGGCGCCGCCGGGGCGCCTGGGGTCTGCGCACGATCGTCCTGCTCTACGTCGGGCTGCTGGTGCTCGTCCCCGTCGCCTCGCTGCTCTACCGCACGTTCCGCCCCGGCCTGGGCGAGTTCTTCGATGCGATCAGCGATCGCAACGCGGTGCACGCCTACGAGGTGAGCGCGGTCGTCACGGTCTGGTCGGTGGTGATCAACATCGTGTTCGGTGTCACCGTCGCCGTGCTGCTCGCCCGCCACCGGTTCCCCGGCAAGCGGCTGCTCAGCGCGTTCATCGACCTGCCCGTCGCGGTGTCGCCGATCGTGGTCGGCCTGGCCATCGTGCTCGTCTACGGCCCGAACGGCTGGTTCGGCGTGTCGGATCCCGCCGGCACCGGCCTGCAGATCACCGGCGCCAAGCCCGGGATGGTGCTCGCCACCGTGTTCGTGTCGCTGCCGCTCGTCGTGCGTGCCATCGTCCCCGTCCTCGAGCAGGCCGGCATCGAGCAGGAGCAGGCCGCCGCCTCGCTCGGTGCGCACGCCGCCGCGCGGTTCTGGCGCATCACCCTGCCGACGATCCGCGTCGCCCTCACCTACGGCGTCGTCCTCTGCCTGGCCCGCTGCCTCGGCGAGTACGGCGCCGTGCTGGTCGTCTCCAACAACGTCGAGGGCCAGACCGAGACGGCGCCGCTGCGCATCGGCAACCTCATCCAGAACGAGCAGAACTACGACGCGGCGTACGCGATCACCTTCATGCTGATGCTCGTCGCATTCGCCGCCATCGTGGCGTCCGCCCTCATCCGGCGCCGAAGGAGAATCTGACGTGGGTATCGAGGTACAGGGAGTCGCGAAGCGTTTCGGCGACTTCGTCGCGCTGGACGGCATCGACCTGTCGGTGAAGACGGGCGCCCTCACCGGGCTGCTGGGTCCGAGCGGTGGCGGCAAGTCGACGCTGCTGCGCATCATCGCCGGGCTGGAGAAGGCCGACTCCGGCTCGGTGCTCATCGACGGCGAGGACGCCACCACCGTGCCCCCGCGGCACCGTGATGTCGGCTTCGTCTTCCAGCACTACGCGGCCTTCACGCACCTGTCCGTGTACCGCAACGTCGCCTTCGGCCTCGAGATCCGCAAGCGCCCCAAGGACGAGATCCGGCGACGCGTGCACGAGCTGCTCGAACTCGTGCACCTCGAGCAGTTCGCCGACCGCCTGCCGGCCCAGCTGTCCGGCGGACAGCGGCAGCGCATGGCACTGGCCCGGGCGCTGGCCGTCGAGCCGCGGGTGCTGCTGCTGGACGAGCCGTTCGGCGCCCTCGACTCCAAGGTGCGCAAGGAACTGCGTGACTGGCTACGCCGCCTGCACGACGAGATGCAGGTGACCACGGTGTTCGTCACGCACGACCAGGAGGAGGCGCTCGAGGTCTCGGACGAGATCGTCGTCATCAACCAGGGGCGCATCGAGCAGATCGGCACGCCGGACCAGCTCTACGACGCGCCGGCCAACGAGTTCGTCATGTCCTTCCTCGGCCCGGTGACCACGCTCGCCGGCCGGCTGGTCCGCCCCCACGACATCGACATCCTCACCGCGCCGCAGTCCGGTGCGGTCGCGGCCAGGGTGGGACGGCTGCAGCGGATCGGGTTCGAGGTGCGGGTCGAGATGGCCGGGCTGGACGGCGCGGACGCCGGGACCTGGGTGCAACTGACCCGAGGCCAGGCCGAAGGGCTGCACCTGCGCGAGGGGATGCCGGTGTGGCTCCTCGCGCTGCCGGAACGCAGCGGCGTGGCCGTTCCCGCGTGACGGTCGCTGTCGAGAGCTCGGGTGCACCGACCGCACCCGGCGCAGCCGGCGCACCCGGTCAGGTGTCGTGCCCGGCGACGGCTGCGACCCGGATGCGAGGATGACGGCGTGCAGATCTCGGCCAAGACCGACTACGCGGTGCGTGCACTACTCAGCCTCGCCGCGCGCGAGCCGGACCTGGTGAAGATCGATACCGTCGTCACCGAGCAGGGCATGCCGCGCAAGTTCGTCGAAGCCATCCTCGGCGAGCTGCGGCGCGCCGGCATCGTGCGCAGTCAACGCGGGGCCGACGGCGGCTACGCCCTGGCCCGGCCGGCGTCGGAGATCAAGCTCGGTTCGGTCATCCGCGCCGTCGACGGCCCGCTGGCCGAGGTCCGCGGCCTGCGCCCGCACGAGACCGAGTACGCCGGGGTCGCGTCGCACCTGCCGATGGTCTGGGTCGCCGTGCGCGCGAGCCTGCGCCAGGTGCTGGACGAGACGTCGCTGTCCGAGGTGCTCAGTGGCGAACTGCCGGAGCACGTCCGGCGGTTGACCGAGGCGCCCGACGCCTGGCTGCCACGCTGAGCCGACGCGCCGCACGACATCATCGACGTCGGAGTGACCCGTGCCGGAACTGGGCGTACGGTGAAGCGCGACGATCAAGGCGGGGTCCGAATCGAGGCCGCCGGCCGACTGGGTAGGTGATCTCGGCATGGGTGACATCGGGCCGGTGCAGCGGCACTTCGAGGTGCTCTCGGGCGCCGACCTCGCAGGACCGTCCCTCGAGCGACTGGCGCAGGTCGTGACCCGCCCGTCGCGCGCCGCCGATCACGGCTCGCTCACCACACCGCCCCCGCAGCCGTTCGCCAGTCCCGGAGCCGCGGGCGAACGGGACGACACCCCCGGCGGCTGAGGCTGTCGTGGACGATTTCGGAGGGAGCGAGCCGCTCGTCGGTGAGATCGTCGGCCTGCGGACGTTCCGGGTCGATGAGACGGGCCTGCTGCTCCCGCTGTTCTCCGAGGGCTGCTGGTACGACGGCACCAACACCGCGATCTGCAGTGCCAACCGCAACCCGCGCCGCCGGACGCACGCCGTGCCCGACGAGCGCTGCGGTTGCGGGTTCTACGTCTACGGCTCGCCCGAGGCCGCGCGGCAGAACCGCGGTACGCGCTACCTCCAGGCCGTCGTCTCGGTGTGGGGCAACGTGCTCGCCGGCACCAAGGGTGTCCGGGCCGAGCACGCGCGCATCGAGGCGCTGTGGCTGCACCCGTCGGCGCCGGCCTGGCTGCGGCAGCGGGTCGCCGTCCGCTACCCGAACGCCCGGCTCTACGCCGAACCCGAGGCCATGCTGGCAGAGCACCCGCTCACGCACTTGTCCTGCTACGAACCGGTGGTCCCGCGGCGGCGGGCACCGCGCGCGGCGGCCGCGATCGGCCTGGTCGCCGCTCTGGCTCTCGGCGCCCTGCCGTCCGACACGCTGCACGCGCTCGCCCCGCTCTGGTACCTGTGGCTCGTGGCGACCGCCGGTGTGGCCGGCACAGTCGCCTGGCTGGCGCTGGGCGCTCGCTTCACCGGTCACGGCGCGGCGGCCGTGCTGACGTTGGGCCTCCTCGCGTGGATGATCGCGCCGCTGTGCGGACTGTCCGGCTGGCTGCTGCGCCTGCCGGTCCTGCGCGGGCTGGTGGTCGGTGTCGGCGGCTGGCTGCTCGCCTCGCTGCGTCCGCGGCACTTCCCGGTGGCGGCGACGCTGTCGGAGCGGACCTACTTCGGCGCACGCCCCTGACCCGTCGCCCGGCCGGTCCGTAGGATCACGGGATGACCACCGCACGGCCCGCGCGCCCCCTGCGCCGTGCCACCACCCGCCGGCTCGACCACGCCGCCGGCGGTGGTGTGATCACCCGGACCAGCCTGCCGGGCGGCCTGCGCGTGGTCAGCGAGGCCATGTCGGGGGTACGCAGCGCGAGTGTCGGGGTGTGGGTGCCGGTCGGCTCTCGCGACGAGTCGGTGTCGCTCGCCGGTTCCAGCCACTTCCTCGAGCACCTGCTCTTCAAGGCCACCGAGACCCGCACCGCGCTCGACATCGCCAGCGCGATGGACACCGTGGGCGGTGAGTTCAACGCCTTCACCGAGAAGGAGCACACCTGCTATTACGCGACGGTGCTGGACCGGGACGTGGACGTCGCAGTCGACATCGTCTGCGACGTGGTGCTCAACGCGACGATCGCGGCGCAGGACGTCGACGTCGAGCGCGGCGTCGTGCTCGAGGAGATCTCGATGCGCGACGACGACCCGAGCGACCTCGTGCACGACGAGTTCGCCGCGGCGCTGTTCGGCGACACCCCGCTGGGCCGACCCATCCTGGGCAGCGAGGACTCCATCAGCCGGCTGACGCGTCGCCAGGTCCACGGTTACTACCGGCGCCGGTACACGCCCGATTCCATGGTCGTGTCGGTGGCCGGCAACGTCGACCACGACGCGGTCGTCCGTCAGGTGCGCGGCCTGTTCGCCGACCGCCTCGACCCTGCGATCGCCACCCCGCCGCCCCGTGGCTCCGACGGTCCGGCGTGGCATGCGCCGGAGCGGCCCGTCCACGTCGTCGCCGACGACACCGAGCAGGCCAACCTGCTGCTCGGTGGGTTCGGGCTGTCCCGGCACGACGAACGGCGGTGGGCGCTCGGGGTGCTGTCCTCGGCGCTCGGCGGCGGCATGAGCTCCCGGCTGTTCCAGCGCATCCGCGAGGAACGCGGGCTGGCGTACTCGGTCTACTCGTTCACCGGTGGCTTCGCCGACGCCGGCCAGTTCGGCGTCTACGCCGGGTGCCAGCCGGGCAAGGCCGACGAGGTGCTGTCGCTGATGCGGACCGAGCTCGACGCCGTCGCCGGCGGCGCGCTCACCGCCGACGAGATCGAGCGCGGCAAGGGTCAGATGCGCGGCAGCATCGTGCTGGGTCTCGAGGACGCCGGTTCGCGTATGTCGCGCATCGGCAAGAGCGAGATCGCCTACGGCGACATCATGGGGCTGGACGAGGTGCTGGCCCGGGTCGACGCCGTGACGACCGCGGACGTCGCGGACGTCGCCGCCGACGTGCTCACCCGGCCGCGCTGCCTCACCGTGGTGGGGCCGTTCGGCGAGCACGACTTCGACGGCGCGGCCTGAGTGATGAGCGACGCTTGCGGAGCGAGCCGTGTCCCAGCGTGGGGGAAGCCGACACGATGATGTCCGAACCGATCCGCGTGGGCGTCCTCGGCGCACGCGGCCGCATGGGCGGTCAGGTGTGCCGGGCCGTCGACGCCGCGGACGATCTCGAGCTCGTCGCAATGGTCGACGCCGGCGACTGGCTGTTCAGCGTCGCCGACGCCGCCTCCCAGGTGCTGGTCGACTTCACGCATCCCGACGTCGTCATGGACAACCTGCGCTTCGCCATCGACCAGGGCATCCACGCCGTGGTCGGCACCACCGGCTTCACCGCCGAGCGACTCGACACGGTGCGCGAGTGGCTCACCAAGGCGCCCGAGGTCGGGGTGCTCGTCGCACCTAACTTCGGCATCGGCGCCGTGCTGTCGATGCGGTTCGCGCAGCTGGCCGCCCGTTACTACGACAGCGTCGAGGTGGTCGAGCTGCACCACCCGGGCAAGGCCGACGCGCCGAGCGGCACGGCGGTGCGCACGGCCGAGCTGATTGCTGCGGCCCGGGCCGAGGCGGGTCTCGGGGCGGTACCGGACGCGACGACCCAGGCCCGGGACGGCGCCCGGGGGACCGACGTCGACGGCGTGCACGTGCACGCTCTGCGCATCGCCGGCGCCGTCGCCCACCAGGAGGTCGTGTTCGGCACCGAGGGTGAGACGCTGACCATCCGGCACGACTCGCTCGACCGCATCTCGTTCATGCCCGGCGTCCTGCTGGCCGTGCGCAACGTGGCGTCGCGGCCCGGCCTGACCGTCGGGCTGGAACCCCTGCTCGATCTGTGAAGGCCCGGCGGATCGTCGCGCTGCTCGTCGTGGCGCTCGCGGTCTATTTCGTCCTCATCGGGTACCGAGGTATCGAGCTGCTCGGTGACCATCGTCCGGTGCTCATCGGGCTCGGCGTCGCCGTGCTCCTGCTGCCGCTCGTCGGCATCTGGGTCGTCGTTGCCGAACTGCGGTTCGGCCTCGCGACCGAACGGCTCGCCCACCGCATGGAACCCGACGACGAGCCGCCGTTGCCGCGCACCGCGGCCGGCCGGGTGGACCGTGCGGCCGCCGACGAGCGCTTCGTGGTGCGCCGCGCCCAGGTGGAGGCTGCGCCCGAGGACTGGCAGGGCTGGTACCGGCTGGCCGAGGCCTACGACGACGCCGGCGATCGCCGCCGCGCCCGCGCCGCCATGCGCACCGCCATCGAGCGGGCCGGACCCGTCGTCCCGGCCGGCTGATCGTGCTGCCCGACCTGTTGCGACCGGGCCTGCGCGTCGTCATCGCCAACACCGTGCAGCGCGGTACGCCCGACCGCGGGCACTACTACGCCGGACCCGGCAACCGCTTCTGGCAGTTCCTGCACGAGGCGGGCCTGACCCCGGCCCTGCTGCGACCCGAGGACGACACGACCCTGCCCGACCACGGGATCGGGCTCACCCACCTCGTCGGCGACAGCGAGCAGCGGCCCGGCCGGGAGCCCGAGCGGTGGTGGGAGTTGGACGCCTTCCACGAACGCATCACGGCGACCGGGCCGGATGCCGTGGCATGGGTGTCGAAGACCTCCGCGACCACGTACGCGCGGGTGGCCGGCAAGCGCGCCCCGCGCGGCTACGGCGCGGTGTCGTGGACGGTCGCCGGAGTGCCGGCGTTCGTGCTGCCGGGGCCCTCCGGAGCCAACAACGGCATGCCGGTGCCGGTGCGGCTCGCCCTCTGGCGCGACCTCTCCGACTTCCTCGAGACGCTGGCGTGACGCTGGACTGAAGCTGGCGGCTGACGCTGGCGGCTCAGTCGTCGCCAACGTGGGTGTCGAGCCAGGCGACGAGCGGTGCCATGGCGCGCCACGCCTTCGCGATCTCGGTCCGGGCCTTCGGGGTCGGCAGCCAGTCGGGCGCGCCGAGGTCACGCGACGCGGTGAGGCTCTTGTGCCGCAACAGGTCCGCGCGCGGGTGCTCCTTGTCGTAGCCGGACGGGACGCGGGTCAGCTGCTCGCCGCCGATCGCGTACCCCTTGCGGCGCACGCCCGTCACCGCCTTGACCAGCTGCGGACCGGCGACGTCGTCGTCGATGCCGCGGCGTAGACGCGCGACCTGCCCGGAGCTCATGTGCCAGTACCCGCAGGCGACGAACAGCCCGGCCGCCGACACGTGCAGGTAGGCGCGGCTCTCGCCGAACCACACGCCCTGGTGAGTCTTGTACGGCGTCTTGTCCTTGCTGAACCGGACGTCGCGGTACGGCCGGAAGTACTTGTAGTCGCCGAAGTCCTTGGCCAGTGCGTCGGCCAGCGCGGTCATCGGTGCCTTGACGTGGTCGTCGTAACCGGCCTTGTGCACCGTCCAGAAGGCCTTGGAGTTGTCGGCCTCGAGGTCCTCGTAGAAGTCCAGGGCCGCGAGCGGGATACCGGTGAAGCTCACGCAGGACACCGTAGCTGCGGACGGTGGCTCCTCTCGGCCCCAGGGCGGACGCCCAGCCCGTCCACGGTCGGCGCTGCCAGACTGGACACATGAGCGATCGGGACGAGCTGACCCGCCGGGCCGAGGCGCTGGCGCCCGAACTCGCCGGCCTGTCGCGGGCCGACGCCGAGGCACGGGCGGCCGAGCAGGGCGTGCACGTCCGCTTCGTTCCGGAGGGACGCGCGGTCACGACCGAGTACGTGTTCGGGCGGCTGACGGCCCTGGTGCACGACGAGGTCGTCGTGCAGGTCACTGTCGGCTGATTCGGTCGCTAGTCGGACTTCGCCTCGGTGAGGTCGGTGTGCAGCCGCACCTCGCGCAGCTCGCCGGCGCCCGTGTCGAGCGCGCGCACCAGCCCGTCCGGGGCCCACCCCGTCGAGATCAGGAACTCCCGGCTCGCGGTGTCCCCCTCGGGGATCCAGGCGATGGCGCGGGTCATGCCGTCCGCACGGGCGTGGTCGACGGTGGCCGCGAGCAGTCGTGAGCCGTGCCCGCGGCGCCCCCATCGCGGCTCGACGAGTAGCGGCCCCACGGCGATGGTCGTGGCCGGGTCGGGGTCGTCCGGCTCGACGTCGTCGGCCGGGCCGAAGGCCACGAAGCCAACCCGCCACGAACCTTCGAGGGCGACGAGCACATGGTGCCGGGGCGACGGGGGAGCGGCGACAGCCTGCGTCCAGGCCGCGGTCGCGTCGTCGACCTGCAGCGACTCGAGCACTGCGGCCGGAAGCACGGCTGCGTAGGCGACGCGCCAGGTGTCGACCTGGATGCGCGCGACCTCGGCGACGTCGTCGGGACTCGCGGCGCGGACGCTGACATCGGCCATGGGCTCGACGCTACTGACCGCTCAGCGCACGGCGGCGCCCGCCTGCTGCGGCGCGGTGTCCTCGTCCAGGTCAGGCCGCTCGTGGGTCGCCCTGCCGAACGCGTAGCCGGCGCCCACGACGATCAGACCGACGACAGCGAGGGTCAGACCGACGGACGTGTACCGGTCGAGGCCGATCTCGGACACCAGCAGGACGACGCCCACCACGATGGCACCGGTCCAGGCCCAGGTCGTGAACCGCCGGGCGGCCCAGCCGCCGTAGGCGGCGAGGACCGCCCCGACCAGGATCAGCGCCAGGCCCGTGCCGACCCGACCGAAGCCGACCACCCCGGCGGCAAGTCCACCGGCGGTCGCCCCGAACCCCGCGTAGACGAACGCCACGGCGGCGCCGTGCCGTCGAGCCCGGTCCAGGGCGGCCGCGACGGCGTAGTAACCGAGCCCGAACACCAGCCCGAGGGCTGCGATCGTGCTGGCGTCGGTCTTGCCGGAGTTGCCGAGTCCGCCGCCGGTGCCCACCTCGGCGCCGATGCGCGCGACGGACGTGCCGGCCACCTTGAAGGCGACGTAGGTGTAGAGATCGGACGCGGCGAGCGCCAGGAACACCGCGCGGCCGCGCGCCCCGGGGATCACCGTGTACGAGGCCAGGTACACCAGGATGGACACCAGGAAGATCAGGTCGAGGTTCACCGGGAAGCTGCCGGTGAGGGTGCCGCCGACGTCGATGGTCGCGAAGAGCAGCATGAAGGGCACGCCGATCACAGCGGCGGCCGCGCCCGCCGTGGCGAGCGGACCACGCCGGACCAGGACGAGCAGGGCGTACCCCGCGGCTGTCAACAGCAGGAACAGCCCGGCCCCGAGCCACCGCCGGGCCTCGCCATGCACCGACGGCGGGCCGCTCTCGTCGCCGAGGTCGAGACCGAAACCGTGGGCGAAGTAGCCGATGGCGAGAACACCGAGCCCGGCCGCGACCAGCACCACGCCGGCCGCCGCGAGCGCCGGGCCGAACCGTGCCTCGGGACGGCGCACCAGCCGCGCACCCAACTGCCCGCTCAGGCCGGGACCCGCGGCGCGAGGCGCGGTCGACGGTGGCGCCGGTCGCTGGTGCGGTGCCGGTCCGTACGGACCGGGAGGCTGCGATCCGTAGAACGTGGGTGGTGGCGGTGTTCCATAGGGGCCGGCGGACGGGCCGGGATGCGGACCCGCCATCGGCGGTGGGCCGGTGTAGCGCGGCGGTTCCGGTTCGCTGTGTCGCACGGGTTCGCCGTCCCGCCCTGGTTCGTTGCGCTGGTCCGGCAGCTGGGGACGCTCGCCCGACGAGGGCTCCCGCCCCTCGGAGTCGCTCGGCGGCTCGGGCGCTTCGGGGGGTTCGACCATGAGAGAACCCTAAATGGGACAGTTCGCCCTGTCCGCGCCGAACCGTCGGCTGTGGACGGTTGACTCCGCACCGTAAGACGGACCGGCAGGACTGGTCGGGAAGACCGGATCAGGCCGGCTGGTCCAGTGCCCCTTCGACGTCGTCGTCGGACTCAGGGTGTGCAAGGGCGTAGGCGCGTTCCTCCGCCTGCTCCTGCTTGCGCCGGCGGAAGTGCAGCACGGCATAGACGATCACGAGGCCGGCGAGCACGACGAGCGGTGCCCAGGTCAAGGTGCTGCCCACGACGCTCAGCGCGCTGGCGAAGGCGTACCCGAGCAGCACGCACCCCGGGGCCCAGATGATGCCGCCGGCGGCATTCCAGAGCAGGAAGGTGCGGTACCGCATGCCGCTCATCCCGGCCATCGACGGCATCAGCGCCCGCAGTACCGCCGTGAGCCGCCCGAGCAGCACCGCTTTACCGCCGTGCCGGTGGATGAAGCCGTCCACCTTCTCCCAGCGGGCCGCGCCGACCCAGTTGCCCAGGCGGGAACGGCGCAGGGACGGGCCGAACTTGCGGCCGAACTCGTACCCCACCGAGTCGCCGGCGACCGCCGCCACGGCGGCGATCACCATCATCAGCCCGAGGTTGAGGTGGCCGTACTTGGCGTTGCAGAACACCCCGGCGACAAGCAGTGCGGTCTCGCCCGGCAGAACCATCCCGACGAGGATCGCGGCCTCGGCGAACGCAAACGCCGCGGCGACGAGGTACAGCCAGGAGCCCACCGCGTCGCCGATGTGGCGCAGGATGCTCTCGAACATGGCCTGCATCGTGTCACGCCAGGCTGGGCGGCAGCAGTGCTGCGCGTCTGGGTCGGCACCCGGGCGCACCCGGCGAGAACTGTCGGCGGCTGCCGATAGCGTGCCCGATGTGGTGCCGACGTGACCTCTGTCCCGAGCGTGCGCGCGGACCAGGCGCGCCGCATCGCCCTGGCGGCCCAAGGTTTCGCCGACCCGCGACCGACCGGCCGCATCGACGCACGGCACATCCGACGGGTCCTGGACCGGATCGCGATCCTGCAGATCGACTCGGTGAACGTCTTCTCCCGCAGCCACTACCTTCCCGTCTTCGCCCGGCTCGGGCCGTACCCGCACGCGCTGCTCGACCGGATGACCGGGTACGTCCCACGTCCGACCTCGACGGAGCTGTTCGAGTACTGGGCGCACGCCGCGTCGCTCGTGCCCGTGCCGTACCACCCACTGCTGCGCTGGCGGATGGAACGAGCGCACATCGAACCGTGGGAGTCCATCCGGCGGATCGCGGCCGAGCAACCGACGCTGATGCAGGACGTCCTGCGCCTGGTCACCGAGCAGGGACCTGTGGTCGCGGGCGACACCGGCATCCCGCGGCCAGCCCGTACGCCGGGGGAGATGTGGAACTGGCACGACGGCAAAACGGCGTTGGAGCACCTGTTCTACGCCGGACGAGTGACCACGGCCAAGCGGGTCAACTTCGAGCGCTACTACGACCTCACCGAGCGCGTGTTGCCGGCCCAGATCCTCGCGATCCCCACCCCGAGCACGGCCGACGCCCAACGCGAACTCGTCCGTATCTCGGCGCGGGCGCTCGGCGTCGCGACCCTCGCCGACCTGCGCGACTACTTCCGGCTCTCGGCCGCCGACACCAAGCCGGCCATCGCCGATCTCGTCGACTCGGGCGAGCTCGTCCCCGTCCGGGTCGAAGGCTGGGACGCGCCGGCATGGCTTTGGCACGAGGCGCGTCGGCCTCGTCGCGTGCACGCGCGGGCCCTGCTGTCGCCGTTCGACTCGCTGGTCTGGTTCCGGGAGCGAACCGAGCGGCTGTTCGGCTTCCACTACCGGATCGAGATCTACACGCCCGAGGCGCAACGCCGTTTCGGCTATTACGTGCTGCCTTTCCTGCTCGGTGACGAGCTGGTCGGGCGCGTCGACCTCAAGGCCGACCGGCAGGCCGGCGTGCTCCGGGTCCAGAGCGCGTGGACCGAAGCCGGGCGGGACGCCGATGACATCGCCGTCGAGCTCGCTGCGGAGCTGAGTCTCGTCGCGCAGTGGTTGAACCTCGACGGGGTGCAGGTCATGCCGCGTGGCGACCTCTCGCCGGCGCTCGCCGAGGTCCTGCCCGGACGATGAACCACCTGGTACACGCGGCGGACACAACTCGCAGGGTGCGACGCAATGGGCTGCGTCGCACCCCGCGAGGTTCCCCGGGGGCGGGGTTCGTGGGCTGGCGTCAGGCGGCGCGGAACAGGCGCACGTCGCCGCGGCCGGTGCGGGCGCGGACGGTGATCGCACCGTGGGCTGTGGCGGGCTTCTGCTCGATCGGCAGTTCGGAACGCACCTCGCCCCGACCGGTGGTCACGTCGACCCGGACGGTGAGGCCGGCCGGCAGCCCGATGCTCATCGACCCGGCACCGCTGGCGACGTCGACGTCCCCGTGGACCTCGCTGAGCGTCGCCTCGCCGGCGCCACTGCGGGCATGCACCGTGCCGCTTACGCGGTCGACGTACAGCGTGCCCCGTCCGAAGCCCGCGGTGAGGTTGCGACCGACCTCGCCGAGCTTGGCGTTGCCGGAGCCGCTGCGCACTGTCACCGAACCGCCGACCCGGCCGACGGTGGCGTCGGTCGAGCCGTACTGCAACGTCAGGTCGCCGTCGACCTCGTCGACCGAGATGGATCCGGTCGCGCTCGAGATCTCGGCGCCGCCGACACGTCCCTGCACGCTCACCGTGGCAGTGAAACTGCTGATCTTCACGGCTGTCCCGGTGGGCACGGTGACGACCACGTCCAGGCGTCCGTCGCCGACCCCGGGCATGCGCCAGTTGGCTATCAGGTCGGCCAGTCCGCCCTGCCGGGGGGCGTGGACGACCAGCGTCGGCCCGGCCAGCTCGACCGTGGTCCGAGAGACGATCTCGTCCGGGCCGGTGAGCTCGACGGTGGCGGTCTCGAGGGCGTCGGCGGCGCGCACGAGCAATGAGCCGTGCGCGAGGCGCACCGACAGGTTGACGGGTCCGGACAGCGGGAACGAGTTCGTGGTCATGGGTCTCCTTGGCAGATGCGCGCAGTGGCCGGCGGCGGGGCGGTCAGGTCAGCCGTTGATCCAGCCGCTGACGCGACCGTGTTCGGACCACCCGCCGCGCTTGGCGCCGAGGGCGGCACCAAGAGCGGCGAACGGGTTGGACTGCAGAGCCGCCGAGGCAGCGCGCACGAGCCAGGTGTTGACCGACACGCCATCCCGCGCCGCCGCCCGGTCGATCTCGGTCTTGAGCGCCTCGGACAGCCGCAGCGAGATGCGTGCGCTCGCGTCACCGTCGTCGGCACGGCCCTCGGCCGGCGGGGGAGCCGGTTCGGCGGTGGTCTGGACGTTGATGTGGACCTCGTCGTCGTCGAGCCGGATCGAAACCGTCGGCGAGCCGGGGTGGTCGAGCAGGGCCGCGGTGATCTCGTCCGCGGCGGCAGACAGCGCGTTGAGCACGGCGAGGCGGACGGCGGGGGCGGCTGCGGTGCCGAGCGATGCCGCGATCTCGCGGGTGCGCTCGTCCCCGAGCGCGGCGGCGGCGGCCAGCTGGTCCTGGACCTGGGCGAGGTGCGGGGTGAGGTGCATGGCACCACTATGACATCACAATGACATCACCGCAATGTCCGATCAGGATCACCTGCAACAGCCGTCCCAGCCACAGGATGCAGTGGGCGCGCCGCCGCCGGAGTACAACATGTGCCCGTTAGGCTCGCCCCGGCGTCGCCCATACCCCACCAAGGAGCACGCGTGACCGACATCGTCCCGCTCAAGGTCCAGGCCATCGCCTGGACGCACTTCGAGCCGCCGGCCGACGTGCCCTGGGAGACCGACGCCGGGGGCGGCGAGGCACTGGCCGAGTTCGCCGGCCGCGCCTGCTACCAGTCCTGGGCGAAGCCGAACGCCGCGACGGCCACCAACGCCGGCTACCTCAAGCACATTCTCGAGGTCGGCCACCTCTCGGTCCTCGAGCACGGCAGCGTCACCTTCTACCTGTCCGGCATCTCGCGTTCGCTGACCCACGAGCTCATCCGGCACCGGCACTTCAGCTACTCGCAGCTGTCTCAGCGCTACGTGCCGGAGAAGGACGCGGCGATGGTCGAGCCGGACGTCATCGCCGAGGACGCCGAGCTGCACGCCAAGTTCGTCGAGGCGTCCGAGGCGGCGGTGCGCGCCTACACCGAGCTGCTCGAGGGGTTGGAGAAGAAGTTCGCCGATGTCGAGCATGCGACCCTGCGCCGCAAGCAGGCCCGTCAGGCGGCGCGGGCCGTGCTGCCGAATGCGACCGAGACCCGCATCGTCGTCACCGGCAATTACCGCGCCTGGCGACACTTCATCGCCATGCGCGCCTCCGAACACGCCGACGTCGAGATCCGCGGGCTCGCGATCGCCTGTCTGCACGAACTGCAGCGGGTCGCTCCCAACGCCTTCGCCGACTTCCAACTGACCACGCTGCCCGACGGCACCGAGGTCGCGTCCAGCCCGCTCGTCAGCGAGGGCTGAGCCCCCGGCGCGTATGCGCGTCCCCCTATTGGCCGCCGGTCCCGAGTATCCTGACCTCGTGCTATCCGGCGACCCCCAGCACCCGTTCGGCCGCGTCCTGACCGCAATGGTCACGCCCTTCGGCGTGGCGGGCGAGCTCGACCTCGACCGTGCCGTCGAGCTGGCGCGGCATCTCGTCGACGAGCAGGGCAACGACGCGCTGGTCATCAACGGCACCGGCGGCGAGGCGCCCACCACGTCGGATGCGGAGAAGGCGGACCTGGTAGCCGCGGTCGCGGACGCGGTCGGTGACCGCGCGCAGATCGTGGCCGGGGTCGGCACCTTCGACACCGTGCACACCGTGCACCTCGCCGAGCAGGCGGCCAAGGCGGGCGCTCACGGGCTGCTCGTGGTCACGCCCTACTACTCGCGGCCTCCGCAGGCGGGGTTGCTCCGACACTTCCGCACCGTTGCTGACGCCACGGACCTGCCGGTCCTGCTCTACGACATCCCCGCCCGCACCGGCACCCCCATCGCGACCGAAACCCTGCTCGAACTCGCGCAGCACGAGCAGATCGTCGGGGTGAAGGACGCGAAGGGCGACCTCGCCGCGGCCAGCCGGGTCATGGCCGAGACCGACCTGGTGTTCTACAGCGGCGAGGACGTCGCGACCCTGCCGATGATCGCCGTGGGCGGCGCCGGGGTGGTCGGGACGTCGACCCACTTCTGCGGTCGCGAGACCAAGGCGATGATCGACGCCTACGAGCGCGGCGACGTCACGGAGGCGCGGCGCCTGCACCGCCGGCTGCTGCCGATCTTCACCGGCATCTTCCGCACCCAGGGCGCCATCCTGGTCAAGGCGGGCCTGCGGCTGCGCGGGCTGGACGTCGGGCCGGTCCGGGCGCCCCTCGTCGACGCCACCGACCACGAGATCAGCCACCTGCAGCAGGACCTCGCCGCCGCCAGGGTCTGACCGCGCGCCTTCCCCTTCACCCTGAGGTTCAGGGTTAGTTTCGGAGGGTGCCAGGACCTACCGGAACCCGAACCCGCTCCTCGACCCCGGACGGCGGCCGTCGCACGGTCGCGACCCGTGCCTCGGGTACGTCCCGGCGCCCGGCAGCGTCCGGTCGCGGAACGGGGTCGCGTCGCCGCACGTCTCCGCCGCCCGCGGCCAGCCCGTTCGTCGGCGCCGGCAAGGCGCTGGCCGCCCTGTGGCGGGCCCTCGCCGCGATGGTCGGCAGCATGGCCCGCGCCGTCGGCCGCAACGCCGCGTCCGCGCGCGAGCTACCAGCCGAGCACCGCCGCGACGGCGCCGCCCTCGGCGTGCTCGCGCTCGGCCTCATCAGCGCGATGGCGGTCTGGCTGCACGCGGCCGGACCGGTGGGTCGGGTGCTCGACGAGGCTTACCGCGCGGCAGTCGGCACGGGGGCCTACCTCGTGCCGCTGGTGCTACTCGCGCTCGGCGCGCACATGCTGCGGCAGGCGCCGGAGCCGCAGGCCCGCGGACGCGTCGTGGTGGGCTCGGCCGCCCTCGTCGTCGCCGTACTGGGCCTGTTCGACCTCTGGGGCAACAACCCGGCGTCGTCGTCCGGCCGCGCGCACGCGGGCGGGATCGTCGGGTACGCCGTGGGCAAGCCGCTGACGGCCGGGCTCGGCGCCATGATCGCGGTGCCGGTGCTGACGCTGGTGGGTTGCTTCGGCATCCTCGTCGTCACCGCGACCCCGATCAGCTCCCTGGTCGACTACGTCCGCGGCGTCTTCGGGCTGCACCGCGACCCCACGATGGTCGACGGCTTCGAGGCCGCCGAGCCCGATGCCGTCGAACCGGACGCCGAGCCCGCCCCGAAGCGTCGGCGACGCAGCCGTTCCGGCTCCGCGGAGGCCGACGCCGACACCGCTGACGCCGGCGTCGACGCCGAGTCCGCCACGACGACCATCCCGGACCTCGACGCGGCCACCGAGGCAACCGAGGTCCCCGCCCCGAAGCCGCGCAAGCCGCGCGTCAAGCCGGCGCCCGTCGAGGACCTGCTCCCGATCGACCGGCCGATCCAGCTCGAGCTGGCCGGCGGTGGCGGGCTGTACACCCTGCCGTCGCTGACCACGCTCGCCGCCGGCGCCCCGCCGCTCGCCCACACCAAGGCCAACGACGAGGTCATCGCCTCGCTGCAGCAGGTGTTCTCCGAGTTCGACGTCGACGCCTCGGTCGTCGGGTTCAACCGCGGCCCGACCGTCACCCGCTACGAGGTGCAGCTCGGGCCGGGCGTCAAGGTCGAGCGGATCACCAACCTGACCCGCAACATCGCCTACGCGGTCAAGAGCGCCGAGGTGCGCATCCTGAGCCCGATCCCGGGCAAGAGCGCCGTCGGCGTCGAGATCCCCAACGCCGACCCCGAGATGGTCATGCTCGGCGACGTGCTGCGCTCGAACGTCGCGCAGCGCGACCAGCACCCGATGCTGGTCGCCCTCGGCAAGGACGTGGAGGGTGGCATGGTCGTCGCCAACCTCGCCCGCATGCCGCACCTGCTCGTCGCCGGCGCGACCGGCGCGGGCAAGTCCAGCTGCATCAACTCGCTGATCCTGTCCGTGCTGACCCGCGCGACACCCGACCAGGTCCGCATGGTGCTCATCGACCCCAAGCGGGTGGAGTTCGCGTCCTACCAGGGCATCCCGCACCTCGTCACGCCGGTGATCACGAACCCCAAGAAGGCGGCCGACGCCCTGCAGTGGGTCGTGCGCGAGATGGACATGCGCTACGAGGACATGGAGACCTCGGGCGTGCGGCACATCGACGACTTCAACCGCAAGGTGCACAGCGGCGAGCTGGTGGCCCCGCCCGGGTCGGAACGGGTGTACCAGGCCTACCCCTATCTGCTGGTGATCGTCGACGAGCTCGCCGACCTGATGATGGTCGCCCCGCGCGACGTCGAGGACTCCATCGTGCGCATCACCCAGCTGGCCCGGGCCGCCGGCATCCACCTGGTGATCGCAACCCAGCGACCGTCCGTCGACGTCGTGACCGGCCTGATCAAGGCCAACGTGCCGTCGCGGTTGGGGTTCAAGACCTCCTCGCTGGCCGACTCACGCGTCATCCTCGACCAGCCGGGCGCGGAGAAGCTGCTCGGCAAGGGCGACGCGCTGTTCCTCCCGATGGGCGCGTCGAAGCCCGCACGCATGCAGGGCGCGTTCGTCACCGACGCCGAGATCAATTCGATCGTCGAGCACTGCAAGAAGCAGCTGCAGCCGAACTACCGGGAGGACGTCACCGCGCCGCAGGCGGCCAAGAAGGAGATCGACGAGGAGATCGGTGACGATCTCGACCTGTTCCTGTCGGCGGTCGAGCTCGTGGTGTCGACGCAGTTCGGGTCGACGTCGATGCTGCAGCGCAAGCTCCGCGTCGGCTTCGCCAAGGCCGGCCGGCTGATGGACCTGATGGAATCGCGCAGCATCGTCGGCCCGTCCGAGGGCTCGAAGGCACGCGAGGTGCTGGTCATGCCGGACGAGCTGGCCGGGCTGCTCTACACGCTGCGCAACGGCGGGTCGGCCGACGATCTGGTGCTCGCCGACGACGACGAGCCGGTCACCGTCGAACCGCTCCCCGAGACGCCCGAGGCGATCTGACACCCGGCCGCCGTCGAGGCCGGACAGAAGGCGACGCCGGCACCCCTCCACGGGTGCCGGCGTCGGGTCGGTGTCGGAAGACGAGCGCTCGGCGCTCAGCGCCGCCGATGCCGGGGACGGTAGAACATGCGGACCATCGCCATGCCGCGCACGCCGCCGGACCTGCGGTGGCGACCGACGTAGGTCTCGGACTCCGTCTCGACGCCCGCGGCGGACGGGGTCCACGTCACGTACCCGGGCTCGATGCGATCAACAGTGGCCATGCCCACCTCCGATGGCCTGCACGCTAGCGGCCCGAACGCCGCCCAGAACGGAGGCGCGCGGGCCCCCGCGGCGGTTCCGCCGGCCGGTCAGTCCAAGGTCAACAGCATGCGGGCGTTGCCCAGGGTGTTCGGCTTCACGTACTCCAGCCCGAGGAACTCGGCGACCCCCGGGTCGTAGGACCGGCGCAGCGCGTCGTAGGTGTCCGGGTCGACCGGCGCGCCGTCGATCTCGACGAAGCCGGCGCGGCTGAAGAAGCCGGTGTGGAAGGTCAAGGCGAACAGCCGCGCCAGCCCGAGCTCGCGAGCGGTCGCGATCAGAGCCTCCAGCACGAGCCGTCCGATGCGCTGGTTCGCGAACTCCGGATGCACCGCGAGCGTGCGGATCTCGCCCAGATCGGCCCAGAGCACGTGCAGCGCGCCGCAGGCGACGACCCGGCCGTCCACCTCGCCGACGAGGAAGTCCTGCACGTCCTCGTAGAGCGTCACGAGTTCCTTGGCCAGCAGCTTGCGGCCCGAGCCGGCGTAGATGTCCACGATCGACTTGATGGCCGGGACGTCCGCGGTGCGGGCCCGGCGAACGATCGGTGGCACGCCTGGCACGCTAGCGGACGCCCGTCGTCCGCCCCGCCGTTGTCCGAGGCGTCACCACGGCCCGGGTAACGTGCAGTGCGTGCCGCAGACCGCCCCCCGAGCCGACCGCCGCGTCGCGCTCGTCACCCTCGGCTGCGCCCGTAACGAGGTGGATTCCGAGGAGCTCGCCGGCCGCCTCGACGACGGTGGCTGGACCCTGACCGCCGATGCGGACGATGCCGACGTCGTGGTCGTGAACACCTGCGGCTTCATCGAGTCGGCCAAGAAGGACTCGATCGACACCCTGCTCGCCGCCGCCGACACCGGCCGTAAGGTCGTCGCCGTCGGCTGCCTGGCGGAACGTTACGGCGAGCAGCTGGCCGAGTCCCTGACCGAGGCCGACGCCGTGCTGGGCTTCGACTCCTACGCCGACATCGCCGCGCGCCTGGACGACGTTGCCGCCGGTCGCCCGGTCGCCTCCCATGTGCCGCGTGATCGGCGCACGCTGTTGCCGGTCTCGCCTGCCGCGCGGCAGGCCGCGCCAGCCGTGGCGGTGCCCGGCCACGCGTGGCTGCCGACGAGCACGGTGCGGGCGCGGCTCGACGACGCCCCCGTGGCCTACGTCAAGCTGGCCTCCGGCTGCGACCGCCGGTGCACCTTCTGTGCCATTCCCACCTTCCGCGGCGCGTTCGTGTCCCGGACGCCGGAGGACGTGCTGGCCGAGACACAGTGGCTGGCCTCGACCGGGGTGCGCGAGCTGGTGCTCGTCAGCGAGAACTCGACCTCCTACGGCAAGGACCTCGGTGACCTGCGGGCCCTCGAGGCGCTGCTGCCACGGCTCGGGTCGGTCGAGGGGATCGAGCGGGTCCGGGTGTCCTACCTGCAACCGGCCGAGCTGCGTCCGGACCTGCTGCGTGCGCTGCTCACCACGCCCGGCGTCGCGCCCTATCTGGACCTGTCCTTCCAGCACGCCAGCACCTCGGTGCTGCGCCGGATGCGCCGCTTCGGCGGGACGGATGCCTTCCTCGACCTGCTCGCCCGCGGCCGGGAGCTGGCGCCCGAGCTGGGCGCCCGCAGCAATGTCATCGTCGGCTTCCCCGGCGAGACCGAAGCCGACGTCGAGGAGCTCGAGCGGTTCCTGACGGCCGCCGCGCTGGACGCCGTCGGCGTCTTCGGCTACTCCGACGAGGACGGAACCGAGGCCGTCGACCTGGACGGCAAGATCGATCCCGACCTCATCGCCGAACGTGTCGACCGGCTCAGTTCGCTCGCGCACGAGCTGTGCAGCCAGCGCGCCGAGGACCGGGTGGGTACAACGGTCGAGGTGCTGATCGAGGACGTGTTGCTCGAGGACGGTGAGGACGAGCTGGTCGGTCGCGCCGCGCACCAGGGCCCCGAGGTCGACGGTGTCGTCCGGCTCGTCGGAGCCCGCGGCCTGGAGCGCGGTGACCTCGTCCCGGCGCTCGTCGTGGACACGGAGGGCATCGACCTGCTGGCCGAGGTGAGCGGGGAGCCTCGGTGAGCAAGGCAGGGCCGACCCGGTGAGCGAGAAGATCGACCCGCAGGCCGCCGGGCGGGCAGCGGAGCCGGGTCTCGTCCTGCCACCCGTGGCCCCTGCTGCCGCGGCCCCCGCCGTGGCTCCTGCGGTGGCACCCCCCGCCGTGGTTCCGGCTCCGGTTGCGGCCCCGGCGCCGGGGGCCGCCGACGACGCGGCCGCGGGTACCCGAGCATCCCGGCCCCGGACGCCGCGCGGGACCTCCGTGGCGGGTCAGGACGGGCGCCTCGACGCCGCGACCGCGCAGATGCGCCTGCAGCTCCAGCGCGCCGCGGTCCCCACCGAGGACCCGATCGGCGACCCGCCGAGCACGGTGTCGGCGTGGAACATCGCGAACGCGCTGACCGTGTTCCGGCTGGCCCTCGTCCCGGTCTTCGTGGTGGCGCTGTTCGCGGGCACGGGGCACCAGGTCGGGTTGCGTGTCCTCGCCTGGGCGGTGTTCGCCGTGGCCTCGGTGACCGATCGCATCGACGGCGAACTCGCCCGCAAGCGCAACCTCATCACCGACTTCGGCAAGCTCGCCGACCCGATCGCGGACAAGGCGCTGATCGGCGCGGCGCTGATCGGGCTGTCCGTGCTGGGTGACCTGCCCTGGTGGGTCACCGTCGTGATGCTGGTGCGCGAGCTGGGCGTCACCCTGCTGCGGTTCTGGGTGCTTCGCCACGGGGTGATCCCGGCCAGCCGCGGCGGCAAGCTCAAGACCTTGCTGCAGTCGGTCGGCACCGGGCTGTTCGTGCTGCTGCCGATCGGCGACTGGGTGAAACCCATTGCCTGGGTGTTCATGGCGCTGGCCGTGGTCGTGGCCGTCGCGACCGGCTTCGACTACGTGGCCCGCGCCGTTCGGCTGCGCCGTGAGTCCCTGCTCGCCGCCGCGGCGGGCCACTGAGCGCGACTGCGGGCGGTCGGACGTGACTGCGGGCGGCTGAGGCGGCTGAGCACGACCCATCCGCTCGCCGGAATCCCGGCCGTCGGGTGGGCGTTGTCGCGGATGTCCGTGTCCGACCGGGGGCTGTTCGCTCTGAGCGTACGTCGCTCAGCTTTGCCGCACGGGTGTCCGCCCTGCCGGGTACGGTGAGTTGGAGACCGGGAAGTCCGGCCTGGCCAGTAGTCGTCGACGCGGTGCATACCGCGTCCGCCCGTTCGAGGGGGTCACATGCCCGTAGTGCGTGAGGTTGTGGGCGAGACGCTCCGCGGGCTGCGGTTGCGGCAGAGCCGCACGCTGCGCGAGGTCTCGGCGTCGGCGCGGGTGAGCCTCGGCTACCTGTCCGAGGTCGAACGCGGGCAGAAGGAACCCTCGTCGGAGTTGTTGGCCGCCATCTGCGGCGCGCTGGACGTCGAGCTGTCGGACCTGTTCGCCGAGGTCAGTCAGCTGTTGCGCCGTGAGGAGAAGCTGGCCCTGGCCACGCACCGCGTCGCCACGTTCCTGCCTGGGACCAAGACTCTGAGCGGAACCGCGACGGCCCGGCTCACGCCCGCTCCCGCGAACGCAGGTTCCGGCGGTGCCCAGGTGAGCGCGCTCGCCACCGTGGCCGCCTGAGCAGACCGGCCCCGCCGGTCTGGCCTCCGGCCTTCTGCGCCCCGGCTGCCGTCACACCAGTCACACGGGTCACAGATCCGCCGACCCGCCGGTCCGCGTCCCCGATGCCCCTTCCCGATCGGCTGATGCTGGGCGTGGCGCAGTAGGGCGAGAGCCCGTCGCGCCGGTAGGACCGCCACCGCGGTCCGGACGTGCCTGGAGGTCGCCAGCATGAGCAGCCCGTTGATCGACACCCTGTTCCGTTCCACGACGGCACCGGCGCGCGCCGCGAACGTGGCCTCCGCCGCTCCGGTCCGCGTGACCGGCACGCGCACCCGCGCCGGCAACGCCATGAACCGCACCCGTGCCGCGCTGATGAGCGGGGCCGCGCGGGCGGTCGAGGCCAGCGGCACCAAGATCACCATGGCGCAGGTCGCTGCGGCGGCGGGCGTTGCGAAGGCCACCCTCTACAACCACTTCCGCACCCGCGAGGCGGTGCTGGCCGGGCTGCTCACCGCCCAGGTCCAGGCCCTTGTCGAGGCCGAGGCAGGCAAGCCGCTCGAGACGGTGCTGGTCGAGTCCGCCCTCGCCATCTCGCGCAACCCGGTGCGGCGCGGGCTGTCGCTGGTCGAGCCGGCCGTGCTCGCCGAGCTGGCCCGGCGCGACGACGCGGCCGAGGGCTGGCGCATCGCGCGTGACGCCGTCGACGACGCTCTCGCCGCCGCCGGCCGCGCCGGAACCGATCTCGTGCTGCGGTGGCTGTCGTCGTTCCTGCTCAGCCCGGCCGACCCGGTCACGGTCGCGGCGGATGTCGCGGTGCTGCTGGCCGGACTGCCGGAGGTCGAACGCGCTGTCGATCCCGCGCCTGCCGCCACCGCCTGAACCGCCCGCTACATCCGCACGGTTCCGCAACCCGCCCCTCCGGGTGCTTGCTGCGCCCGGTGGCGCGGGGGAGCATGACCCGTGCCCTCCTGGCGCCGCGAGCGCAGCCCGCAGCCCGATCCGACAGGGCCCGAGTCCCTGGCCGCCGTCCGGGCCGCGATCGCCGATCTGCTGCGGCGGCGGGACCGGGCCCGGGCCGCGGCCGGCGGCGCGCTGGTGCACCAGGCCCAGGTGCGTCGCGCCCTGACCGAACAGCGCTTCGAACTCGCCGCGGCCCTCGATCAGCTCGACGACGCGATCCGGCTGGCCGGTGAGGTTGCGGACCGCACGGCCGCCGAGGACGGCGAGGTGGCCGCGATCCCGTTCCGCATGAACGTCGACGGCCTGCAGCGGCAACGCGACGTGGTCGGTCAGGCCGTTGGGCAGATCGACGCGCTCGGCGAAACCTCCGTGGTCCACATCGCGTCCGCACGGGAGGTACTGACGCGCACGCAGACGCAGTTCGACGATGCGCTGCGCGAACACCTGGCCGCGCTGGCGCTGCTCGAGCGGGCGCACCGCGAACGGATCGTGCGCGAGGCCCGGGCCCGGCGACCGGACGGGTAGGCGCGCGTCGCCAGCCGATCACGTCGCCGGTTGGCACACCGGGCACCAGTACGTCGGCCGCTGGTAGGGCGGTTCACCCTGCTCGGCCCGTCGGATCGGGTTCCCGCACCGCATGCACGCCTCACCACCGCGCGCGTAGACCCAGTGCTCGCGTCCTCGTCCGATGTAGCCGGTCGTGGACTGCTCGGGGTGGTCGCGGTTGGCTCGCAGCAACCGGTAGGCGGTGGCGACGACACGGTCCAGGTCGGGGACCGCGCCGACCGGTGTCCAGGGGTCGATGCGTTCGAGGAACAGGATCTCGGCCTTGTACATGTTGCCGACCCCGGCGAGCAGGCTCTGGTCGAGCAGCGCGTCGCCGATCGCGCGCTCGGGATCTTGCCGCAGATTGGCCACCGCCTGCTCGGGGTCCCAGTCGGCGCCGAGCAGGTCGGGGCCGAGATGGCCGACCAGCTCGTCCTCGCCGGCGCGGGTGACGATGCGCAGATCGTGGACGCGGTAGCCGGTCGCGATCCATTCCGCGTTGCCGACGAGCGCGCGGATCATGTGGTCGGGGTGCCGGTGCGGCCGGCGCCCGCCGGTGCGGGCCAGGTACCAGGAACCGTCCATGCGCAGGTGGCTGTGCAGCGTGCGCCCGTCGTCGAAGCGGGTCAGGATGTGCTTGCCGCGGGCCACCACCTCGGTGACCGTGTGCCCCCGCAGGTCGGCCGTGGCCAACGCCGGGACCCGCATGTCGAAACGCGTGACCTCGCGGCCGGCCAGCGCCCGGTGCAGGCGGTGGGCGGTCAGCCAGACGGTGTCCCCCTCAG
Source organism: uncultured Actinomycetota bacterium (assembly GCA_963787985.1). Classification (GTDB taxonomy): domain Bacteria; phylum Actinomycetota; class Actinomycetes; order Mycobacteriales; family Jatrophihabitantaceae; genus Jatrophihabitans. The sequence continues at coordinate 2,129,906 of CAWBEL010000004.1, forward strand.
GCACGCAGTCGGAGCCCGCGCGGGGTCGGCCGGAAACCGGCCGACGTCAGGGCCTCGCCGAGCGCGGACGAGGCAACGGGCGCGCCGTCGGCCTTCTCCACCTGCAGTCGGCCCAGCGCGCCGTCGCGCACGGCAAGCGCGAGGGCATCGGCGGCCGGCTGCAAGTCGGCGACGTCCTCGGTGAACGACAGCAGCGTGCGGCCGCCGCGCTCGACGTAGAGCACGGCGGCTCCGTCGACGAGCACGACCACCGCGCCGGCCTTGCGGGCCGGTTGGTGCCCCCGGCCTGCCTTGGTCCCGGTGACGTCGTCCGGCCGCGGCGCCTCGGGCCAGTCCAGCGCGGCACCGTACGGGTTCGCGGGGTCGGTCGCGGCGAGGACGAGCGCGGCAGTGCCCGACGCGGCCCGCACGTCGAGCGGGCGCCCCTCGGCGCGCAGCCGGTCGACGGCGCCGGGCAGCGCGAACTGCGCCGCGCCCAATCCCTCGACGAAGTAACCCCGGCGCGCCCGGCCGGACTCCTCGGCCGCCTTGAGCACCGGATACACCGCGGAGAAGCCACCCACAACGCGTTCGCCCGCTACCGACCCTCGAGTCACCAGGCCGTAGCGGTCGAGCAGCACGTCGGCGGCGACCAGCGCGCGACGGGTCGGGTCGACGTCGCGCGGCGGGACGGCCGACCAACGCCCGCCCATCCCGAACGGCGTCGGGCGCAGCGCTGACGCCGCCCCCTTAGGGGCGGTGAGCCCGGCGTAGCGACCACGTCGTCGCACCGGCGGCCGGCGGGACTGCCGGTGGGCGGTGCGTCCGCCGCCGAGCAGCGCCCGCACCGGCGCCAGCGTGTCGTTGGTCAAGACGCCGGCCCACACCAGCTGCCACACGGCGCGGGTGACCGCCTCGTCGGTCTCGAAGGTCCCCGGTGACGTTGCGCGGTCGACGAGCGCAGCGAAGAACAGCGCCTCGTCGGCCGTCAAGGCGTCCCGCAACGCGAGCGCCGCGGTGTCGTCGACGGCGTCCGGCTCGGGCAACACCAGGCCGGCGATCTCCGCCGGCGCAAGCGCGATCCAGCCGTCGTTGCCGGGGAGGGACCCGGCGCCGGCCCAGACAACCTCACCGGACAGCGTCAGCTCGTCGAGCAACGCGGGGGAGTAGTCGGCCACCCGGCTCGGCAGCACCAAGGTTTCGAGCGCACTGGCCGGGAGAGGGACGCCGGCCAGTTGCTCGACCGCCCGCAACAGACCGTCCGCACCGCGGGACGTGCGCGCTGCGCTGGGGCCGTAGCCCTGCCAGGACGGGATGAACCGGGCGAGCGCCTGCGGCGGCACCGGCTCGACCTCGCGCCGCAGCGCCGCCAGCGAGCGTCGTCGGATCGCGCGCAGCACTTCGGCGTCGCACCACTCGGTAGCGACGCCGCCCGGCCGGAACTCACCCTGGACGAGCCGTCCGGAGGCTGCGAGCCGGGCCAGGGCGGACGAGACGACGGCAACGCCCAGCCCCAGCCGGTCGGCCACCTCGCTCGCCACGAACGGGCCGTGCGTGCGGGCGAAGCGCGACACCAGATCCCCGAGCGGGTCGCGTACCGGTTCGGTGAACGCTTCGGGCACCCCGACGGGCAGGGCGGTGCCGAGAGCGTCGCGGACCCGCCCCGCGTCCTCGATGGCCAGCCAGCGCTGCTCGCCGGCCACCCGCACCCGGATCACGCGACGCGCCTCGTCCAGCGCTGCGAGGTCCTGGGGCGTCGCGCCTCGCTCGATCGCCTCGGCGGTGGTGAGGTCGCCGACGGCCCGCAACAGGTCGTGCACGCCGTCAGGGCCACGGGCGTGCCGGTCCTCGGCCCGGCGGCTGATCTCGGCCTCGACCTGGGCGATGGCATCCGGGTCGAGCAACTCGCGCAGATCGGTGGCACCCAGCAGCTCCGCCAGTAGCGCGGAGTCCAGGGACAGCGCCTGCGCACGGCGTTCGGCAAGCGGCGCGTCGCCCTCGTACAGGAACAGTCCGACGTAGCCGAACAGCAGGGAGCGGGCGAACGGCGACGGCGACGGCGTCTCGACCTCGACCAGCTTCACCGTGCGCGAGGACAGGTCGCGCATCAGCCCCACCAGCCCGGGTACGTCGAACACGTCCTGCAGGCACTCGCGCATGGCCTCGAGCACGACCGGGAAATCGCCGTACTCGCTCGCCACCTGCAGCAGCTGGTTCGCGCGCTGACGCTGCTGCCACAGCGGCGTGCGGCGGCGGGGGTCACGCCGGGGCAGGAGCAGGGAACGGGCGGCGCACTCCCGGAACCGGGAGGCGAACAGGGCCGAGCCGCCGACCTCGCTGGTGACCAGGGCCTCGATCTCGTCCGGCTCGAAGACGGCGATCTCACCCGTCGGCGGCTCGGCGTCGGTGTCGGGCAGGCGCAGCACGATGCCGTCGTCGGAGTGCATCGAGGACACCTCGAGGCCGTAGCGCTCGCGCAGGCGGGCCGTGATCGCCAGTGCCCAGGGGGCGTTGACGGGTGCGCCGAACGGGGAGTGGACGACCAGCCGCCAGTCGCCGAGTTCGTCGCGGAAGCGTTCGACCAGGATCGTGCGGTCGTCGGGCAGCTGGTTGGTCGCCTCGCGCTGCTCGGACAGGTAGGTCAGCAGGTTGGACGTGCCCCACTCGTCCAGGCCGGCGGCGCGGGCCCGTGCGGCGCCGTCCTCCGGCGAGGCCTCGGCCACCTCGCGCAGGAACGCCCCGAGCGCGCGTCCGAGCTCGGCCGGTCGCCCGGGCTGGTCGCCCTTCCAGAACGGCATCTTGCCGAGCTCGCCGGGCGCGGGCGTGACCAGCACCCGGTCGTGAGTGATGTCCTCGATGCGCCAGGACGACGAACCGAGCAGGAAGACGTCGCCCACCCGCGACTCGTACACCATCTCCTCGTCCAGCTCGCCCACTCGGCGGCCCGGGCCCTCACCGCTGGCGAGGAATACGCCGAACAGCCCGCGGTCGGGGATGGTGCCGCCACTCGTGACGGCCAGGTGCTGGGCGCCGCGGCGCGCGGTGAGCTCGCCGCTGACGCGGTCCCACACCAACCGCGGGCGCAGCTCGGCGAAGGCGTCGGACGGGTACCTGCCGGCCAGCATGTCGAGCACCGCCTCGAGCGCCGACCGCGGCAGTCCGCTGAAGGGAGCGGCCCGGCGCACGAGCTCCTCGACCTCGTCCACGGTGACCGTGTCCAGGGCGACGATGGCGACGATCTGCTGGGCCAGCACGTCCAGCGGGTTGCGCGGGTAGCGCATGGACTCGATCTGGCCGGCGCGCATGCGCTCGGCGACCACTGCGCACTCGAGCAGGTCACCGCGGAACTTCGGGAAGATGACGCCGCGCGACACCGCCCCGACCTGGTGCCCGGCGCGGCCGACGCGCTGCAACCCGGACGCGACCGACGGCGGGGACTCGACCTGGACGACGAGGTCCACCGCGCCCATGTCGATGCCGAGTTCCAGGGAGGAGGTTGCGACCACCGCCGGGAGCGTTCCGGCCTTGAGCTGCTCCTCCACGATCGAGCGCTGCTCACGCGACACGGAACCGTGGTGCGCTCTCGCCACCACGATCTCACCGCTCGGCGCGCCGGACCCGGCCTGCGCCATCAGCTCTGCGGGTGGGCGAGTCGCTGCGTCGGCCTCGATGCCGGCGCGCTCGGTGGCCAGTTCGTTGAGCCTGGCCGTGAGGCGTTCGGCGAGCCGGCGCGAGTTGGCGAAGACGATCGTCGAGCGGTGCTGCTGGACGAGGTCCAGCACGCGTTCCTCGACGTGCGGCCAGATGGAGGCGCGCCGCTGGGCGCCCGCGGCAGCTCCGGTGAGGTCGTCGGTCGGTTCACCGATCGCGGACATGTCCTCGACCGGGACGACGACCTGCAGCTCGACGGTCTTCTGCGACACCGGCGCGACCACGGTGACCGGCCGTCCCCCCGCCAGGAAGGTGGCGACCTCGTCGATCGGCCGGACGGTCGCCGACAGGCCGATGCGTTGGGCGGGCCGTTCCAGCAGGCTGTCCAATCGCTCCAGCGACACGGCGAGATGCGCACCGCGTTTGGTGGAGCACACCGCATGGACCTCGTCGATGATCACGGTGTCGACGCCGCGCAGAGAGTCGCGAGCCGCCGACGTCAGGAGCAGGAACAGCGACTCGGGCGTGGTGATGAGGATGTCGGCGGGGCGGCGCGCGAACAGGCGGCGTTCGTCGGCGGACGTGTCCCCGGAGCGCATGGCGACCGTGACGTCGGGCTCGGGCAGCCCGAGCCGCGCCGCGGCCTGGCGGATGCCGGCCAGCGGGGTGCGCAGGTTGCGTTCGACGTCAACGGCCAGGGCCTTCAAGGGGCTGACGTAGAGCACCCGGCAGCGCCGTTTCGGCTCCTCCGGCACCGGAAGGGCCGCCAGCCGGTCGAGCGCGGACAGGAACGCGGCCAGGGTCTTGCCCGACCCGGTCGGGGCGACGACCAGGGTGTTGTCACCGCGCGCCACCGCCTCCCACGCGCCGTCCTGCGCGGCCGTGGGCGCGTCGAAGGCGCCGTCCAGCCAGGCCTGGGTCGCGGGAGAGAAGTGGGGCACGCCTCCAGTCTGCCTCCGGGTTACGACAACAGGCGGCGGGTCAGCGCAGCAGCGTCTCGCCCGGCCCCTGGCCCGGCTCGTCCGGATAGGCCGAGGCCTCGCGGAAACCGTTCTGCAGGGCCCGCAGGCCCTCACGCAGGGGTTGGCGATGCGGGCCCAGGTAGGCCTGCGACGCCGAGATCAGCCCGGCGAGGGCCTCGATGAGCCGCCGCGCTTCGTCCAGGTCGATCGCCGGCTCCTCGCCGGGAGCGAGGCCCAGCTTCTCGGCGGCGGCGCTCATCAGCATGACCGCCGCCCGGCTGATCACCTCGATGGCCGGGATCTCGGCAAGTTCGCGGACGGGCGCGTCGAGGCTGTCGAAGCCGTGCTCGGGCAGCGGGATCGCGTCGTGCGGATGCGCCTCGGAGGCGCTGCCGGGCCCGTCCGGTCCGCCGTCGCCGTTTGGGGTGCTGGGAGCCACGCTGATACCCTGGCATTGCGACCAGCCTCCGGCCACGCCGGGGGTGTGCAAGCGGAAGCCAGCGAGCCTCCCACCCTGCCACCGATCATGGTGCGTCGGGTCCGGTCCACGGCACCCGGCCCACCGGGTGCCGAGTGTCGTGTTTCCCACGACCTGGACCGGTCGGTGAGCGGCCCCGTGCGCACAGCGCAGCGGGGCCGTCGTCGTCTGGCGGCACCCACCGAACACCAGCGACACGACTCGAGGACACCGACCCAAGGAGGTCCCATCAGTTCCGAACCCAGGATCAACGACCGGATCCGCGTACCCGAAGTCCGCCTCGTCGGGCCCGAGGGCGAGCAGGTCGGCATCGTGCCGATCGGCAAGGCCCTGGAGCTCGCGGCGGACGCGGACCTGGATCTCGTCGAGGTCGCACCGATGGCGCGTCCGCCCGTCTGCAAGCTCATGGACTACGGCAAGTTCAAGTACGAGAGCGCGCAGAAGGCACGCGAGGCCAAGCGCAACCAGGCCCTGACCGTCATCAAGGAGATGAAGCTGCGCCCGAAGATCGACTCGCACGACTACGAGACCAAGAAGGGTCACGTCGAGCGGTTCCTGAAGGCCGGCGACAAGGTCAAGATCACGATCATGTTCCGTGGCCGCGAGCAGTCTCGGCCGGAACTCGGCTTCCGATTGCTGCAGCGCCTGGCCGAGGACATCACCGAGATCGGTTTCGTGGAGTCCTCGCCCAAGCAGGACGGACGCAACATGGTCATGGTCGTGGCCCCGCACCGCGCCACCAAGGCGGCCGCTCCACGAGTGGCACGCGCCCGCAACGATCGGGCCGACGCGGCCGCCGCAGGCGAGAGCCTGACCGACGAGACCGTGATCGACGCGGCACCGGCCGAGTAGCACCGAGTAGCACTCCGGCGGCACGCCGCACCGGAGACCACAGCAGACCAGAGCACGTACCAACCACGCAGGGACTACCTCCGATGCCCAAGAACAAGACCCACAGCGGCACCAAGAAGCGGGTGCGCGTCACCGGCTCCGGCAAGCTGCGGACGCAGCACGCCGGCATGCGCCACAACCTCGAGCACAAGTCGTCGCGCCTGACCCGGCGGCTGAGCGGCACCAAGAGCGTCGCCGCGAACGACGTCCCGCGCCTGAAGAAGCTGCTCGGTCACTGACGCCGCGGCGGGATCCACCGCCACGCACCCTGAGACGACCTCCGCGCCCGACATCCAGGCGCCCGACCAACAAGGAATCCACCGTGGCACGCGTCAAGCGGGCAGTGAACGCCCAGAAGAAGCGCCGTAGCGCCCTCGAAGCAGCCAGCGGTTACCGCGGCCAGCGCTCGCGGCTCTACCGCAAGGCCAAGGAGCAGCTGCTCCACTCGGCCACCTACCAGTACCGCGACCGCAAGCAGCGCAAGGGCGACTTCCGCCAGCTGTGGATCACGCGCATCAACGCGGCGTGCCGCGCCAACGACATGACCTACAACCGCTTCATCCAGGGTCTGCGCCTGGCCGAGGTCAGTGTCGACCGAAAGGTGCTCGCCGAACTCGCGGTGTCCGACCCCACTGCGTTCGCCGCCCTCGTCGAGGTCGCCCGTGCCGCGGTCGTGGCCGAGGGCATCGGCGGGGCTGCCGCGCAGTCGCCGGCCGCCTGACCCAGGCACCTCCCGGAGCCGCTCGCAGCGCATGCTGAGCTCCACCAACGCCCGGCTCGTCGCCGCGCGCCGCCTCACCCGGCGGGCTGCGCGGCGCGAGGCCGGGCGTTTCCTCGCCGAGGGTGCGCAGGCAGTGCGCGAGGCGCTGGCCGCGGACGCCGTCCTCGAGTGCTTCGCCACCGCATCCGCCATGCAGCGGCATCCCGGGCTCACGGCCGACGCGTCCGAGATCTCGGAGAAGGACGCCGCCGCGCTGTCCGAGACCGTGACGCCGCAGGGCCTCGTCGCGGTCTGTCGGCTCACTCCGGCACCCCTCGAGACGGCGCTGACCGGTGCCCGACTGGTGGCCGCCCTCATCGAGCCCAACGACCCCGGCAATCTCGGCACCGTGCTGCGTACGGCCGACGCCGCGGGCGCCGACGCCGTCATGGTGTGCGGCGGCGTCGATCCCTACAACGGCAAGGCGGTGCGGGCGAGCGCGGGCAGCCTGTTTCACGTGCCGCTCGTCGAGACCGACGCTGTCGCACTGATCGCCGCCGCACGGACGGCCGGCTGTGCCGTGCTCGCCACTACCGGCGGCAGCCTCGACGGCGTGGAACATCTGGACGCCCTCGCCGATGCCGGCCTGCTCGGCGCCCCGACCGTCTGGCTGTTCGGTAGCGAGGCGCACGGGCTGCCCGGCGACGTCCTCGCCGCCGCCGACCGCCGCGTCCGCGTGCCGATCTACGGCCGCGCGGAGAGCCTGAACCTGGCTGCCGCGGCGGCCGTCTGCCTCTACGCGAGCGCCCGCGCCCAGCGCCGCTGAGCGCCTTCTTCGGTCAGTCGCCGAGCTTGCGCAAAATGCGCGCGAGGTCGCTGCGATCACGCGCACTCAGTCCGTCGAAGAGGTGCTCGGCCTCGTCCAGCTGGGCCCTCCGCACCGAGACCATGACGGCGCGACCGGCATCGGTGACCTCGACGAGTGTCGCCCGCCGGTCGTCCGGGTCGGCGCGGCGAGCGGCGAACCCGCGTGACTCCAGACCGTCCACGACCTCGGTCGTCGAGCGGGCGGCGATGTGCAGATGCTCCGACAGGGCACTCAACCGAATGGGCCCGTGGCGCAGCAGCACGCCGAGGGCGCGCGAATGCGATGGCGACAGGTCGTAGGGCGCGAGCGCATCCCGCGTCCCGCGCCGCAATCGCCGGGCGACCAACCAGAAGGCGTCGGCGAGCGACTGGTCGGAGCCGTCGCCCGTAGCCGGTGCCTCCGGGGTCCGGTCGCGATGTGCATGGTCGGCCACGGGAACAGAGTAGCCCTGGTGGTGGTTGAGCCTCATTATGAGGTAACCTCAGTAATCTCGACACATCGACAGAGAGGACGTCTATGGAGACGCCACCACGCACCGCCCCGTCCGGCGGGCGCCGCTTCGGTAGCCCCGCCAAACCCACCGCCGCCGAGAAGCAGCAGGCCCGCGAGGTGTCCCTGCGCCGCATCCTCGGCCTGTTCAGCCCGTACCGATGGCCGCTGCTGACGGTCATGGCGATCATCGCCGCGTCCGCCGTCGTCGGTCTGGCCTCCCCGTTCCTGCTCCGCGCGGTGCTCGACACCGCGCTGCCGCACCGCAACGTCGACCTGTTGGTCGCGCTCACCGCCGGCATGGTCGCGGTCGCCGCGATCACCTCCGCTCTCGGCGTGATGCAGACCTGGATCAGCACGAGGGTGGGCCAGCAGGTCATGCACACCCTGCGCACCCGGGTCTTCAGTCACCTCCAGCGCCAGTCCATGGCGTTCTTCACGCGTACCAGGACAGGTGAGGTCCAGTCGCGCATCACGAACGACATCGGCGGCATGCAGTCCGTCGTCACCTCGACGGCCACCTCGATCGCGTCGAACCTCACGACCGTCGTCGCCACCGCCGTCGCGATGGTCGCGCTGTCCTGGAAGCTGTCGCTGATCTCCCTGGTCGTCATGCCGCCGGCGGTCTACCTCACCCGCCGTGTGGCCCGGATGCGGCGCGAGATCACCGCGCAGCGCCAGGCCGAGCTGGCGGACCTGAACGTCACCATCGACGAGGGGCTGTCCATCAGCGGTGTCCAGCTGGCCAAGACCATGGGCACCGGGCCCGCGCTCGTCGACCGCTTCACGGCCTCGTCCGCGCGGCTGATCGACCTCGAACTGCGCTCGGATCTCGCCGGCCGCTGGCGGATGGCCTCGATGAGCGTCATCTTCGCCGCGATCCCGGCCGTCATCTACCTCAGCGCCGGGCTGCCCGTGACCGCCGGTGCCATGACCGTCGGCACGCTCGTCGCCTTCACCACCCTGCAGAACGCGCTGTTCCGCCCGTTGATGGGATTGCTCGACGTCGGCGTCACGATCACCAGCTCGCTGGCACTGTTCGCGCGCATCTTCGAGTACCTCGACCTGCCCGTCGAAGTGGCCGACCCCGACCGGCCGGTCGAGATCGACGTCTCGAACGCGCCGGGACACGTGCGCTTCGAGTCCGTCACCTTCGAATACCCCGGCAGCGATGCCGCGGCGGTGGCCGGCGTGGACCTCGACGTCCCGGCCGGCACGACCCTGGCCCTCGTCGGCGAGACCGGGTCGGGCAAGAGCACGCTCGCCGCGCTGACCGCGCGGCTGTACGACCCGACCGGCGGTCGCATCACCATCGACGGCGTCGACCTGCGTGACATGCGCCTGGCCGACGTCGCCGCCCTCGTCGGGGTCGTCAGCCAGGAGACCTACCTGTTGCACGCGACGGTCCGCGAGAACCTGCGCTACGCCGCCCCGGACGCCACCGACGCCGACATCGAGGCCGCGGCTCGCGCCGCGCGCATCCACGAGCTCATCGGCGGGCTCCCGGACGGTTACGACACCATGGTCGGCTCCCGCGGCCACCGGTTCTCCGGCGGCGAGAAACAGCGCATCGCCATCGCCCGGACGCTGCTGCGCAACCCGCGGGTCCTCGTACTCGACGAGGCCACCAGCGCCCTGGACAACGAGACCGAGCGCGCGGTCCAGCAGGCCCTGGACGTGCTCGCGCACGGCCGAACGGTCATCACCATCGCCCACCGGCTGACGACGGTCCGGGACGCCGACCAGATCGCGGTCCTCGATCACGCCCGCGTCGTCGAGCTCGGCAGCCACAAGTCGCTGCTCGAGCGCGAAGGCCGCTACGCCGCTCTCGCTGCATGAGCGCTACGACCGGACGGCCGACGGGGCGCGGGCCGGTGGACAGCCGACGATAAGCTGGGCACGTGCCCGCTGCTGTTCTCGTCCCTCGCCTCGGCCTGTTTGCCGCGCGGCTGGCGGCCGCCTCCCCGCGCGCCTGAGTCGCTGCTCCGCGACCGCGCGACCCCCGCCGGACGGGCGGAGACGTTTCCCGCCACGACGAAGGACTGCACTGGCATGCCTGCCGATGATTTCGACCCGGTCGAGGTGGCCGCCCTGGCCCCCGACCAGCTGGACCGCAACGTCGCCGACGCGCTCGCCGCGTTCGCCGCGGCCCGCGATCTGGACGAGCTGAAGGCCGCGCGCCTCGCCCACGCCGGCGACCGTTCGCCGGTCGCTCTCGCGAATCGCGAGATCAAGGCGCTGCCACCGGCCGCCCGCGCGGCCGCGGGTCAACGCGTAGGCAAGGCGCGCGGCGAGGTCGGGCGCGCGCTGGCCGCCCGGCAGACCGAGCTCGAGGCCGAGCGCGACGCCCGGGTGCTCGTCGAGGACGCCGTCGACGTCACGCTGCCCACAACCCGCACGCCCGTCGGCGCCCGGCACCCGATCACCACGACCATGGAGCGCATCTGCGACGGCTTCCTCGCCATGGGCTGGGAAATCGCCGAAGGCCCCGAGGCCGAGGGCTCGTGGTTCAACTTCGACGCCCTGAACACGCCGGCCGACCACCCGTCCCGGGACCTCACCGACACCTTCTACGTCGAGTCGGCGAACTCCGGCGTCGTGCTGCGCACGCAGACCTCGCCGGTGCAGATCCGCACGATGCTCGAGCGCACGCCGCCGATCTACATCGTCTGCCCGGGCAAGGTGTTCCGCACGGACGAGCTGGACGCGACCCACACGCCGGTCTTCCACCAGCTCGAGGGCCTTGCCATCGACGAGGGCCTGACGATGGCGCACCTGCGCGGCACGCTCGACCACATGGTGGCCGACATGTTCGGTGCCGGCATCGCCACCCGACTGCGTCCGCACTACTTCCCGTTCACCGAACCCAGCGCCGAGCTCGACCTGCAGTGCTTCGTCTGCCACGGCGACAGCGTCGGCAACCCCGACCGGCCCTGCCGCACGTGCAGCAGCGAGGGCTGGATCGAGTGGGGCGGCTGCGGCATGGTCGACCCGCGGGTGCTGGCCGCGTGCGGCATCGACGCCGAGCGCTACAGCGGATTCGCCTTCGGCATGGGCATTGAGCGGACGTTGATGTTCCGCAACAACGTCGAGGACATGCACGACATCGTCGAGGGCGACGTCCGCTTCAGCGCGGCATTCGGAGTGGAGGCCTGATGCGCGCTCCCATGAGTTGGCTCGCGGAGCACGTCGACCTGCCCGCCGGCGTCACGCCGCGCGAGGTCGGCGACGCGCTGATCCGCGTCGGCCTCGAGGTCGAGGGCGTCGAGTCAAGCGCGGACGGGCTGTCCGGCCCGATCGTGCTCGGACGCGTGCTGTCGGTGCAGCCGGAGCCGCAGAAGAACGGCAAGACGATCAACTGGTGCTCGGTCCACGTCGGCCCGCACGATCCCGATGGCGAGCCAGGCCGTGGCATCGTCTGCGGTGCGCACAACTTCGGTGTCGGCGATCTCGTCGTCGTGGCGCTGCCCGGCGCGGTGCTGCCCGGCGGTTTCGCGATCTCGGCCCGCAAGACCTACGGGCACGTCTCGGACGGGATGATCTGTTCCGTCCGCGAGCTCGGCATCGGCGACGACCACGAGGGCATCCTCGTGCTGCCGGCCGACGCCGGTCGACCAGGTGACGACGCGCTCGACGCTCTCGGTCTGCACGACGCCGTGCTCGATGTCGCCGTCACGACCGACCGCGGCTACTGCCTGTCGGTGCGCGGGCTGGCCCGCGAGGCGGCGGCCGCTTTCGAGGTGCCCTTCCACGACGTTACCGCCGAAGTGCCCGTTGCCGACGGTGGCGCCTACGACGTCGAGGTGGCGCCGGACACCGGGTGCACCGTCTTCTCGGCGCGAGCGGTCACCGGGCTCGACCCGACGGCGCCGTCACCGGACTGGATGGCGGCCCGGTTGCGGCAGAGCGGCATGCGGCCGATCTCGCTGGCCGTCGATGTCACCAACTTCGTCATGCTCGAAACCGGACAGCCGCTGCACGCCTTCGACCGCGGCAAGCTGGCCGGCCCGATCCGCGTCCGCCGGGCCGCGCCGGGGGAGAAGCTCACCACCCTCGACGACATCGTCCGCGACCTGCACCCCGACGACGTCGTCCTCACCGACGACAGCGGTGTGATCGGGCTCGCCGGTGTCATGGGCGGTGCGAGCACCGAGATCGACGACCGCACGTCGGCCGTCGTGCTCGAGGCGGCGCACTGGGACCCCTCGCGGATCGCCCACACCGTCCGCCGGCACAAGCTGCCCAGCGAGGCGGCGAAGCGGTTCGAACGCGACGTCGACCCCGCGATCGCAGCGGTCGCGCTCGCCCGATGCGTCGAGCTGCTCGTCGAGCACGGTGGCGCGACGGCACTCGAGGGTTACACGGTGATCGGTTCGGTCGCCGCGCCGGCGCCCATCGCCATGCCGGTGGCACTCCCGACCGCCGTCGCCGGGATGCCGATCCCGCGGGAACGGGTGGTGGCCCACCTCGAGGCGGTCGGCTGCGTCCTGTCCACGGCGGACGACGTGCTGCAGGTGCACCCGCCGACCTGGCGCCCGGACCTGCTGGTCGCGGCGGACCTCGTCGAGGAGGTCGTGCGGCTCGTCGGTTACGAGACCCTGCCCTCGGTACTGCCGGCGGCCCCGGCCGGGCGCGGGCTCACCCCGCTGCAGGCCCGCGACCGGGCGATCACGCGTGCCGTCGCGTCGTCCGGTTTCGCCGAGGTGTTGTCCTACCCGTTCGTCGCGTCATCCGTGCACGACTCGTTCGGAGAGCCCGCGGACGACCCGCGGCGGCAGGCGCTGCGACTGGTGAACCCGATCTCGGAGGACGAGCCGGAGCTGCGCACGTCGCTGCTGCCCGGACTGCTCGCGACCGCGCTGCGCAACACCGGCCGCGGGAACCGCGACCTCGCACTGTTCGAGGCGGGTCTTGTGTTCCGCCGGCGCGAGGGTGGCGAGCCGATCGAGCTGCCCGGTATCGCCTCGCGTCCGAGCGACGAGCAGCTGGCCGCCCTCGATTCCGTGCTGCCCGCTCAGCCGAAGCACCTGGCCGCCGTGCTCTGCGGGGCGCCCTGGCCGCGTGGCTGGTGGGGGGCCGAGCGCGTCGCATCGTGGGCCGATGCTGTCGAAGTGGCGCGGACCGTCGCGCGGACCGTGCGCGTGCCATTCGACGTGCGCGCCGCCGACCTGCCGCCCTGGCATCCCGGCCGGTGCGCCGAGCTGCTGGTGGGTGACACCGTCGTCGGTCATGCCGGCGAGCTGCACCCGCGCGTGATCGCGGCCTGGGGACTGCCCGAGCGCACCTGCGCGATGGAACTCTCGCTCGACCTGCTGCCGGTGCCCGTGCCGGCGTCGGCGCCGTTCGTGTCCGCCTACCCGCCGGTGCTGCTCGACGTGGCGCTGGTGGTGGACGCCGTCGTGCCGTCGGCCGCCGTCGAGCGGGCGCTGGTGTCAGGGGCGGGGGAGTTGCTGGAGAGCGTGCGGCTCTTCGACGTCTACTCCGGCGCCAGCCTCGGCGACGGCGTGAAGTCTCTCGCGTTCTCCCTGCGCTTCCGCGCCGCCGACCGCACCCTCACCATCGAGGAGGCGACTGCCGCCCGGGACGCCGCCGTCGCTCGCGCCGCGGCCGACACAGGAGCCCGGTTGCGCACCTGAACCTGTAGTGGCGTCGGCGAAAGAGGTCTCCGTCGCCCTACAGGTGCTTCGACGCCTCACGCACCGACAACCGAGCCAGCTGCGGGTGTGCAGCGAGGAACCCACGTACCCACTGAGGGTCGGTCCTGGCGAGGTCGCGCAGCGCCCACCCGATCGCCTTGCGCAGGAAGAAGTCCGGGTCGTCGGCAGTGGCCTCGATGGCCTCGGCGAGCAGCGTCCGGTCGGTGGACTCGCGGAAGCCGAGCTGGCAGATGACCGATGCCCGTCGTAGCCACCGGTCGGGCGAGTGCTGCCACGCGCGGACCACCGGCCGTACGGCATCCGGATCGCTACGCAAGAGGTCGCCGACGCGGTGCGCGAGCTCGTCGGTGTGGTCCCACCACGCGCCGGACACGATCAGCCGTTCGTAGAGCCTGACGAACGACGCCTCGATCAGCCGGCGTCCGGACGGGGTGACGAGCAATGCAGTGGCGGCGTAGCGCTCCTCACGAAAGTCGGCGCCGTCCCACAGCCCCTCCACCGCGGTGCGCAATACGGTCGCGGACGTCGGCGGGCAGGCCTGGACCGCGTCGCGGACGATGTGCCGGACGCCGGGCATCGGCACGCCGAGGTACGGCATCGCCGACTTCATGTAGGCCTGCATCTGCGGCGCCCGCGACGCGTCGGCTGCGGCGCGCAACCCGTCGCGGATCGCGGTGATCAGCTGCGACTCTGCCCTCGGCACATGGTCAACGTAAGCACCCCACGAGTGTATGAAGTTGCGCCGTACTGCATACTCGTGCACATGGGTACGAGGGTCGCCATCGCCGGTGCCAGTGGCTACGCGGGTGGGGAGTTGCTGCGTCTCGTCGCGGCGCATCCGGACCTCGAGGTCGTGGCAGTCACCGCGCAGAGCAACGCCGGGCAGCGGGTCGGCGATCTGCACCCGAACCTGCGCTCGGTCGCCGAGTTGGTCTTCGCGCCGACCGGACCCGAGGCCCTCGCAGGCGCCGATCTCGTGTTCGCCGCGCTGCCGCACGGTGCCTCGGCGACGCTCGCCGCCGGTCTCGCGGCGCCCACGATGGTCGTCGATCTGGGTTCGGATCATCGCCTCGTCGACGAGGCCGCGCACGAGCACTACTACGGCGGCGCGTTCCACGAGGCCTGGACATACGGATTGCCGGAGCTTCCCGGCCAACGCGCCTGCATCGCCGCGTCGACGCGCGTCGCCAACACCGGGTGCCACGCCGCGGCGGCCATCCTGGGCATCGCGCCGCTCGTGGCCGCGGGTGTGGCCGATCCGGCGGACGTCGTGGTCAGCTCGTCCAGCGGCACGTCGGGCGCCGGCCGGGCGACGCTGACGAACCTGCTCGGCAGCGAGGTCATGGGTGACCTCACCGCGTACAAGGTCGGCGCCCACCGCCACGTCCCGGAGATCAAGCAGGCCAGCGGCGCGACCAGCCTGACGATGATCCCGTCGCTCGCACCGATGCCGCGCGGCATCCTGTCCTCGATCGCCCTGCAGCCGCGGCGGTGGGGCCGGCGCGGACGACGCACGGGCCGCGCTCGAGGCCGCCTACGCCGACGAGCCGTTCGTCCACGTCCTGCCCGTCGGGCGGCAGCCGCGCACGTCCGCGACGGCCGGCTCCAACTCGGCGCACCTGCAGGTCGTCGCCGACCAGGACTCCGGCCGGTTGATCGTCACGTCCGCCCTGGACAACCTCGGCAAGGGCGCAGCCGGCCAGGCCCTTCAGCTCGCCAACATCATGCTCGGGTTGCCCGAGACGACGGGCCTGTCGGTGGACGGCGTGGCCCCATGAGTGTCACGGCGGCCCGTGGATTCCGGGCCTCGGGCGTCGCGGCCGGGCTCAAGAGCAGCGGGGCCCCGGACGTCGCCCTCGTCGTCAACGACGGCCCGCTCGCCAGCGCGGCCGGCGTGTTCACCAGCAACCGCGTCCAGGCCGCGCCCGTGGTGTGGACGCGGCAATGCGTGGCCGACGGACGGCTCGCAGCGGTCGTGCTCAACTCCGGCGGCGCGAACGCCTGCACCGGACCCGAAGGCTTCGCCGACACCCATCGCACCGCCGAACACGTGGCCGCCGCGTTGGGCATCGGCGCCGGCGACGTCGCGGTCTGCTCGACCGGACTGATCGGTGAGCGCCTGCCCATGCCGCAGTTGCTCGCCGGTGTCGACGCGGCGAGCACCGCGCTCGGCGCAGACGGCGGCCCGGGCGCCGCCGAGGCGATCCGCACCACCGACACCCACAGCAAACAGGCGGCGTCCGGGCAGGACGGTTGGACGGTCGGCGGCATGGCCAAGGGTGCGGGCATGCTCGCACCGGGCCTCGCCACCATGCTCTGCGTCCTGACGACCGACGCTGTGGCCGATCCGGGCGCGCTGTGGGCTGCCCTTGAGGCGGCCACCCGCACCACCTTCGACCGGATCGACGCCGACGGCTGCATGTCGACCAACGACACCGTGCTGCTGCTGGCGAGCGGCGCGTCCGGGCAGGCACCGGGACCCGGTGAGCTCGCCGGTGCCGTGCACGCCGTCTGCGCCGACCTCGCCGCGCAACTACTCGCCGACGCCGAGGGGGCGACCAAGGAGGTCGCGATCGAGGTCGTCGGCGCCGCGTCCGAGGCCGACGCCGTCGAGGTCGGGCGGTCGATAGCGCGCAACAACCTGCTCAAGTGCGCGCTGTTCGGCAACGACCCGAACTGGGGACGCGTGCTGGCCGCCGTCGGCACCACGTCGGCCGTCTTCGAGGCCGACGAACTGGACGTCGCGATCAACGGCGTCCAGGTCTGCCGGGCCGGTGCGGCGGGGGAGCCGCGCGATCGCGTCGATCTGACCGGCCGTGATGTCCGCATCCTGGTCGACCTGCACGCCGGCCCGCACAGCGCCACAATCTGGACCAACGACCTGTCGCACGCCTACGTCGAAGAGAACTCGGCGTATTCGACATGAGCGGCCCCGACCTGACACCGGACCACGAGCTCGCGCAGTCCAAGGCGGAAACGCTCGTCGACGCGCTGCCGTGGCTCCAGCGCTTCAACGGCAAGATCGTCGTGATCAAGTACGGCGGCAACGCGATGACCAGTCCGGCGTTGCAGGCTGCGTTCGCCGAGGACGTCGTCTTCCTGCGCCTGGCCGGCCTGCGTCCCGTGGTGGTGCACGGCGGCGGACCGCAGATCACCGAGCACCTCAACCGTCTGGGCATCGTCTCGGAGTTCCGCGGTGGCCTGCGCGTCACCACGCCCGAGGCGATGATCATCGTCCGCATGGTGCTCACCGGGCATGTGAACGCCGAGGTCGTCAACCTCATCAACGACCACGGCCGGTTCGCCGTCGGGCTGTCCGGCGAGGACGCCAGCCTGCTCACCGCCGAACGCCGAGGCGCGGTGGTCGACGGCGACCAGGTCGACCTGGGTCAGGTCGGCGACGTCGTCGAGGTGGACCCGTCGGCGGTGCTCGCGCTGCTCGACGCCGGCCGCATCCCGGTGATCGCGACGGTGGCGCGCGGACGCGACGGGCTCACGTACAACGTCAACGCCGACACCGCAGCGGCCGCGATCGCGATCGGGCTCGACGCCGAGAAGCTGATCGTGCTGACCGACGTCGAAGGCCTCTACGCCGATTGGCCGCGCAGCACGCAGATCGTGCGCGAGATCGGCACCGACGAGCTGGCCGCGCTGCTTCCCGGCCTGGAGAGCGGCATGGTCCCGAAGATGGAGGCCTGCCTGCGCGCCGTCGACGGGGGCGTGCCGCGCGCCACCGTCCTGGACGGGCGGGTCGAGCACGCGTTGCTGCTGGAGATCTTCACCAGCGAGGGCATCGGGACGATGGTCGTCCCGGCCGGGTACCGACGCGAGAAGTCCGAGGGGGAGACGCCGTGAGTACTGCTCAGCGCTGGCAGAGCGTGATGATGGACAACTACGGCACGCCGCCGATCGCGCTGGACCGCGGCGCCGGCGTTCGCGTGTGGGATGTCGACGGCAACGCCTACTTCGACTTCGTCGCGGGCATCGCGGTGTCCGCGCTCGGCCACGCGCACCCGGCGATCGTCGAGGCGGTGTCGGGCCAGGTGGCGCGGCTCGCGCACACGTCCAACCTGGTCATGCACGAACCGGGCGTCCGGCTGGCCGAGCGTCTCGTCGAGCTGCTCGGGCTGCCGGCGCGGGTGTTCTTCGCGAACAGTGGTGCCGAGGCCAACGAGGCGGCGCTGAAGCTCGCGCGCAAGCACCGTCCGGGCGGCGGCTTCCTGTCGTGCACCAACAGCTTCCACGGGCGCACCATGGGCGCGCTGTCGGTCACCGGCAACGCGGCCAAGCGCGAGCCGTTCGCGCCGCTGCCCGGACCGGTGTCTTTCGTCGACTACGGCGACGTCGAGGCCCTGCGCAACGCCGTCGGCGACGACACGGCCGCCGTGATCGTCGAACCGACCCTCGGCGAGGGTGGCATCGTCCCGCCGCCCGCCGGTTATCTGGCCGCGGTGCGCTCGATCTGCGACGACGCCGGGGCGCTGATGATCGTGGACGAGGTGCAGTCGGGCATCGGACGCACCGGTCACTGGTTCGCCAGTCAGGCCGAGGGTGTGCGCCCGGACGTCCTCACTCTGGCCAAGGGCCTCGGCGGTGGCCTGCCCATCGGCGCGTGCCTCGGTATCGGCGCGGCGGGCGAGCTGTTCAAGCCCGGTGACCACGGCAGCACCTTCGGCGGCAATCCCGTGTCGGCCGCGGCGGCGCTGGCCGTGCTCGCCACGATCGAGGCCGACGGACTGCTGGACAGCGTGAAGGGCGTCGGCGAGCACCTCGCGCACGGTGTCGAGTCGCTCGGCAGCCCCCTTGTCGCCGACGTCCGCGGGACCGGGCTCTGGCGCGGTGTCGGCCTGACCGGCCCGCACGCTCCCGCGATCGAGGCGGCGGCGCGCGCCCACGGCCTGCTCGTCAACGCCGTCCGTCCAGACACGCTGCGGCTCGCACCGCCGCTGATCCTCACCTCCGACGAGGTCGACGAAGCGCTGCCGCTGCTCGCGGCCGCGCTGGCCGACGTGGCCGGGAACGCACCGTGACGCTCCGCCACTTCCTGCGCGACGACGACCTCGCACCCGACGAGCTGCAGAGCGTCCTGGACCTCGCCGTCGAGATGAAGGCCGACCGGCATAGCTACCGCCCACTGGCCGGCCCACGGGCCGTCGCGTTGATCTTCGACAAGCAGACGCTGCGCACGCAGCTGTCGTTCACGGTCGGCGTCGCCGAACTGGGCGGCCAGCCGATCGTGGTCGACGGCCGGCTGGCCGGTATCGGCGAGCGTGAATCGGTGGCCGACACCACCCGCGTGATCACCCGTCAGGTCGCGGCGATCGTCTGGCGCACCTACGGCCAGGACCGTCTCGAGGACATGGCCGCGCACAGCTCCGTTCCGGTGGTGAACGCTCTCACCGACAGCTTCCACCCGTGCCAGGTGGTCGCCGACCTGCTCACCGTTCGCGAGCACCGCGGCACCCTCGCCGGCCAGACGCTGACCTACGTCGGGGACGGCGCCAACAACATGGCGCACTCCTACCTGCTGGGGGGCGCCGCGGCCGGCCTGCACGTGCGTATCGGTTGTCCGGACGGCTACCGGCCGGACGACGCGATCGCCGACGCCGCGCGCCGCATCGCCGCGGGCACGGGCGGTTCGGTGACGGTCACCGATGACGCCGCCGCCGCCGTGGACGGGGCCGACGTCGTCGCCACGGACACGTGGGTGTCGATGGGGCAGGAGAACGAGCGCGAGGCCCGCGAGGCACCGTTCCGTCCCTTCGCCGTGACCGCCGACGCGCTGGCCCGGGCCAAGGCCGACGCGATCGTGCTGCACTGCCTGCCGGCCTACCGCGGCAAGGAAATCGCCGCGGACGTCATCGACGGGCCGCAGAGCGTGGTCTGGGACGAGGCGGAGAACCGCCTGCACGCGCAGAAGGCGATCCTGACCTACCTGCTGGAACGCAGCTGATGGCACGCCCGCAGCAGCCTCCGCAGAACCGCCAGAAGGCCCGTCCGCGGCTCGAACCCGCGACCAAGGCCGCCCGGCACGCCCGCATCGTCGACGTGCTCACCGAGCACGACGTCCGGTCCCAGGCCGAACTCGCCACGCTGCTCGACGAGGCCGGCGTGCACGTCACGCAGGCGACGCTGTCCCGCGACCTCGACGAGCTCGGCGCCGTCAAGCTGCGCACGCCCGACGGGGGCCTTCCCGTCTACGTCGTGCCCGAGGACGGTGTCCCGCTGACCGCACGCGCCACGGGCGATCACTCGCCGCACCGGCTGACGCGGCTCGTCGGCGAGCTGCTGACCTCGGCCGAAACCAGCGCCAACCTCGTCGTCCTGCGGACGCCCCCCGGTGGCGCGCACTTCCTGGCCTCCGCCCTCGACCGCGCGGCGCTGCCCGGCGTGCTCGGCACGATCGCCGGGGATGACACGATCCTCGTCGTGGCCCGCGAGCCGGACGGCGCCGGCGCGCTCGCCCAGCGCCTGCTCGCCCTCGCCCACCCGCGCACCGACAACCAGGAGACCCCCCTCAGATGAGCAAGGTCCTGACCTCCCTGCCCGTCGGCGAACGCGTCGGCATCGCCTTTTCCGGCGGCCTCGACACGTCCGTCGCCGTGGCGTGGATGCGCGACAAGGGCGCGATCCCCTGCACCTACACCGCCGACATCGGGCAGTACGACGAGCCGGACATGGCCGGCGTCCCGGACCGCGCCCGGCAGTACGGGGCAGAGATCGCGCGTGCCGTCGACTGCCGACGCGAACTGGTCGAGGAGGGTTACGCCGCGCTCGCGTGCGGCGCCTTCAACGTCCGCTCGGCCGGCCGCACCTACTTCAACACCACCCCGCTCGGTCGCGCCGTCACCGGCACCATGCTGGTGCGGGCGATGCAGTCCGACGACGTCCACATCTGGGGCGACGGCTCGACGTTCAAGGGCAACGACATCGAGCGCTTCTACCGCTACGGCCTGCTCGCCCACCCCGGCCTGCGCATCTACAAACCCTGGTTGGACGCGGACTTCGTGCGTGAGCTGGGCGGCCGCGCCGAGATGAGCCAGTGGCTGGTGCAGCACCAGCTGCCGTACCGCGACAGCCTGGAGAAGGCGTACTCCACCGACGCCAACATCTGGGGCGCGACGCACGAGGCGAAGACCCTCGAACACCTCGACGTGTCCCTCGAGACCGTCGAGCCGATCATGGGCGTCCGCTTCTGGGACCCGGCCGTCGCGATCGACACCGAGGACGTCAGCGTCGAGTTCCGCGCCGGCCGACCCGTCGCGATCAACGGCGTCGAGTACGACGACCCGGTGGCGCTGGTGCACGAGGCCAACGTGATCGGCGGCCGGCACGGACTCGGGATGTCCGATCAGATCGAGAACCGGATCATCGAGGCGAAGTCGCGCGGGATCTACGAGGCGCCGGCCATGGCGCTGCTCTGGATCGTCTACGAGCGGCTGCTCAACGCGATCCACAACGAGGACACCCTCGCCAACTACCATCAGGACGGCCGTCGCCTGGGCCGCCTGCTGTACGAGGGCCGCTGGCTCGACCCGCAGTCGCTGATGCTGCGCGAGTCCATCCAGCGCTGGGTCGCCTCACTCGTCACGGGCACGGTGACGCTCCGGCTGCGTCGCGGTGAGGACTACTCCGTGCTCGACACCCGCGGGCCGGTGCTGTCCTACCACCCGGACAAGCTGTCGATGGAGCGCACCGAGAACGCCGCCTTCGGCCCCGTCGACCGCATCGGGCAGCTGACCATGCGCAACCTCGACATCGCCGACTCCCGGGCCAAGCTCGAGCAGTACGCGGCGCAGTCGGAGATCCTGCTCCGGCGCACGCACCTGTTCCGAGAACTCGAGACCGCCGGGCTGGACGAGGGCGGCGCCGAGCAGATCGCCGCCAGCACACGGGCGCCCCGCGACGACGAGTCGGCGCTGGACCAGGCGGCGATGGAGTCCGGCGTTGACTGACAACGACCTCGGGGCCGACCTCCGCGCACCGGACGCCGCTACCCGCCTGTGGGGCGGTCGCTTCGCCGGCGGCCCGTCGGACGCGCTGGCCCAGCTGTCGCTGTCGGTGCACTTCGACTGGCGTCTCGCCCCCTACGACCTGCGCGCGTCGAAGGCGCACGCGCGGGTGCTGCACGGCGCCGGCCTGCTCACCGACGACGAAGCCACGCGCATGCTGCTCGCGCTGGACGAACTCGGTGAGGCCGTCCGCGCCGGAGAGTTCCGCCCGACCATCGCCGACGAGGACGTCCACACCGCCCTCGAACGCGGCCTGCTCGAGCGGCTCGGCACTCTCGGCGGCAAGCTGCGGGCCGGACGCAGCCGCAACGACCAGGTCGCGACCGACCTGCGGCTCTACCTCCGCGATCACGCCCGCCGCGTCGGCGGTGCCGTCGCCGATCTCGAGTCGGCCCTGGTCCTGCAGGCCGAGCAGCACCCGAACGTTGCGATGCCCGGCATGACCCACCTGCAGCACGCGCAGCCGGTGCTGCTCGCGCACCACCTGCTCGCCCACGTCCACGCCCTGTCCCGCGATGTCGACCGGCTGCGCGACTGGGACCGCCGGGCTGCGGTGTCCCCGCTGGGCTCCGGCGCGCTGGCCGGCTCGTCACTGCCGCTGGACCCCGAGGCCGTCGCCCGCGAGCTGGGTTTCGACCGGCCCGTGGCGAACTCGATCGACGGGGTGGCCGACCGCGACTTCGCTGCCGAGTTCCTGTTCGTCACCGCCCTGCTCGGCGTGCACCTGTCGCGCATCGGCGAGGAGGTCATTCTCTGGGCGACGCCGGAGTTCGGGTGGGCGCGGCTCGACGACGCCTGGTCCACGGGGTCGTCGATCATGCCGCAGAAGAAGAACCCGGACATCGCGGAGCTGGCGCGCGGCAAGTCGGGCCGCTTCATCGGCAACCTCACCGGCCTGCTGGCCACGCTCAAGGGCCTGCCGCTCGCCTACGACCGTGACCTGCAGGAGGACAAGGAACCGGTGTTCGACACCGTCGACCAGCTGCTCGTTCTGCTGCCCGCGGTCACCGGGCTGATCGCCACCCTCCGCTTCGACACCGCCCGGCTCGAGGCCGCCGCACCGGCCGGTTTCGCGCTGGCCACCGACGTCGCCGAATGGTTGGTGCGCGAGGGCGTGCCGTTCCGCGAGGCGCACGAGATCAGCGGCTCGTTCGTCAGCTACTGCGAGCAGCGCGGCCTCGACCTGCCCGACCTCGACGACGCCCAGCTCGCCGAGATCGACCCGCGGCTGACGCCGGCCGTTCGCGACGTGCTGTCCGTGCCCGGCGCCCTCGCGGCGCGCCGGGCGGTCGGCGGCACGTCCCCGGACCGGGTTGCCGAGCAGATCGCGGCGCTGCACGACGACGTCGACGACCAGCGCGCCTGGGCCGGGGCCGCCGACTGAGCTCGTCGTGCAGATGACCGTCGACCGCGGGCGCCTCACCCCGCCCGCGCTCACCGTCGCGCCGCGATTGGTAGGCGCGGTGGTGGTCAGCGAACTCGGCGGCGCCCGGGTGGCCATCCGGCTCACCGAGGTCGAGGCCTACGAGGGACTCGACGATCCGGCCTCACACGCCTTCCGCGGCGTGACGGCACGGACGTCGGTCATGTTCGGCCCGCCCGGCCACCTGTACTGCTACTTCACCTACGGCATGCACTGGTGCGCGAACGTCGTGTGCCGCCAGGACGGGATCGCCGGTGCCGTGCTGCTGCGAGCCGGTGCCGTGACCGACGGAATCGGGATCGCATACGAACGCCGTCCCGCCTGCCGGACCGATCGCGACCTCGCCCGCGGTCCGGCCCGGCTCGCGACCTGCCTGGGGCTCGACCGGGGCGCGAACGGTCTGGATCTCTGTGACCCGGCGTCGCCGGTCAGGCTCGAGTCGATGCCCCGGCGGCGCCCGCCCGGTGTCGTCGCCGGGCCGCGGGTGGGCATCAGCACGGCCACCGTGCGGCCGTGGCGGTTCTGGCGTGCCGACGACCCCACGGTGTCGGCCTTCAAGGCAGGCGGGCGGCGGCGGCGGCCCGGCACCGGTTCGGCAGACTGACCCCGTGACCGACCAGCCGACCGGATCCGTCGACGCCGACGAACTCCCGCCCGAGGTCGCCGCGGCCCTCGAGATCCTCTCCTCCGGCGCGGCGCAGATCCTGCCCACCGACGGCTTGCGCGAACGGCTGCTGGCCGCGCGCCGCGAGAACCGGCCGCTGCGGGTCAAGCTCGGCATCGACCCGTCGGGCACCGACCTGACGCTCGGGCACGCGGTCGTGCTGCGCAAGCTGCGTCAGTTCCAGGACCTCGGCCACACCGCCGTGCTCGTCGTCGGCGGGTTCACCGGCCAGGTCGGCGACCCCTCGGGGCGCACCGCGACCCGAGCTGCGCAGAGCGCCGAGGACGTCGTCGCACACGCCCATGGCTACTTCGACCAGGTCATGCGCATCCTCGACCCCGAGCGCACCGAGGTCGTCAACAACGCCGACTGGCTCGGCACGATGAGCCTCGCCGACATCCTCGGCTACACCCGCCAGATCACCGTCGCGCAGCTGCTCGAACGCGACGATTTCGCCCGCCGCTTTCAGGCGCAGCAGCCCATCAGCCTGTCCGAGTTCGTGTACCCGCTGCTGCAGGGCATCGACTCGGTCGAGATCCACGCCGACATAGAGCTCGGCGGTACCGACCAGACGTTCAACAACCTGGTCGGACGCGAGCTGCAGCGCTCCCGCGGGCAAGCGCCACAGGCGGTGCTCACCGTCCCCCTGCTCGTCGGCACCGACGGCGTCGAGAAGATGGGCAAGTCGCTCGGGAACTACATCGCCATCGCCGAGCCCGCCGCTGAGCAGTTCGGCAAGTTGATGTCCATCCCCGACACGCTGACGGGCACGTACGCCCGTCTCTGCACGGCCCTGCACCCGCGCGAGGTCGACGCGATCGAGGCCGACGCCGCAGCCGGCGGCGCGGCGGCCAACCGGGCCAAGCGGACGATGGCGCGCGCCGTGGTCGCGCTGTACCACGGCGAGGCCGCGGCGGCCGAGGCCGAGAACCGCTTCGACTCGGTGTTCAAGCGGCGCGAGGTGCCGCAGGACGTCCCAGCGTTCGCGCTGCCCGACGGTGATCCGCTGCACCTGCCCGCGCTGCTCGTCTCGGCCGGCCTTGCCGCCAGTACCAGTCAGGCCCGTCGCGACGTCGACTCCGGCGCGGTGCGCATCGGTGGCGAGCAGGTGTCGCCGCGGGACTACGACGTCGCGCGCGACCGTCTGGCCGGCGCTGTGCTGGCCTCGGGCAAACGCAAGCTGGTGCGGTTGACCTGACCGCCGGGCGCCGCTGCGGGGCAGGCTGTAGGCACCGGAGAGGCGAGGCGACGGCACGACGCGTGCCACTGAGGAAGGGACGCGCGGTGACGACCATCGAGCACTGGATCGGTGGGCGCACGGAGCCGGGGGAGTCGACCCGCACCGCACCCGTCTACGACCCGGCCATCGGCGCGCAGCAGGCCGACGTCCGGCTCGCGAGCACAGCCGACGTTCAGCGTGCGGTGGCGAACGCCCGGGAGGCCTTCGCGTCGTGGTCGCAGTCGTCGCTGAGTCGGCGCGCCTCGATCTGTTCGCGTTCCGCGAGCTGGTGCACCGCCACCTGGACGCGCTCGCCGAGCTGGTGACCGCGGAGCACGGCAAGGTGTTGTCGGACGCCCGCGGCGAGGTGCAGCGGGGTCTCGAGGTCATCGAGTTCGCGTGCGGCATCCCCGCACCTGCTCAAGGGTGACTTCTCGAACCAGGTGTCGAGCGACGTCGACATGTTCTCCTTCCGCGAACCCCTCGGCGTCGTCGCCGGCATCACCCCGTTCAACTTCCCGGTCATGGTGCCGATGTGGATGCATTCGGTCGCCGTGGCCTGCGGCAATTGCTTCGTGCTCAAGCCGAGCGAGCGCGACCCGTCGGCTTCGATGCTCGTCGCCGAGCTGTGGCAGCGGGCCGGGTTGCCCGACGGCGGGTTCACGGTGACCGGGAAGCGTGTGCAGGCCCTCGGCGGCGCCAAGAACCACGCAGTAGTGCTACCCGACGCCGACGTGGACTTCGCCTCCGACCATCTCGTCGCCGCAGCGTTCGGCTCGGCCGGCGCGCGCTGCATGGCCGTCTCGGCAGCGGTCGCCGTAGGGTCCCGTGCCGACGAGCTCGTCGACGCCGTCGCCACCAAGGCGCAGAAGGTCCGGCTCGGGCCGGTCCGCGATGCCGGCAGCGAGGTGGGGCCGGTCATCACCGCCGCCGCGCGGGACCGCATCGTCGGGCTCATCGCCGGCGGGGAGCGGCAGGGGGCACGGCTGGCCGTGGACGGCCGGGGCCGTTCCTGCGACGGCTTTAGGGGATCGCCTTCTACACCCGCGCGAAGGTGGTCACTGCCCGGTGGCCGTTGCAGGACACCGCCGCCGCCGGCGCCAGCTATCACGTCCCGACCTCGACCGGACGGCGTGCCGAGGGCGGATCCGGGCCACGAGGCGTCGGTCGCGTGCCCGGTGAGAAGCCCGGTGCCGCAGGTCACAAAACAGGCCTCCAGCGGCGACGCTGGCTTACGATCGTGCCTCGACCGCTCTGGGCCGCGCACAGGCCCGGATTTGCGGGCCTGAGGCCGTGCGCGACCCCGGGTTTGCATCCGGCGCGGTCGCTTGGCTAATGTTCTCCTTGTTCGCGGGACGGAGACACGGACAGCACCGGAACGGCCTAGGCCGGGACACGGGGCTGGTGGAGCCGGGCGAATGATCTTCCCCCAAGCACGAGACCCATTGAGGGCCCCGACCAAGAGGGAACTCTGGGTGGTGCAGGTCATGTTTGACCGCGCGCAACCAACCAGGTAATGTGTTTCGGGTTGCCCCGAAGCGGTCCGAAAGGACTCGCGACGGTGTGCGTCCGCTCCTTGAGAACTCAACAGCGTGCCGAAAGTTAGTGCCATTTTTATAACTCTCGTCTCGCGGTCGACTTCGTCGTCCGCGGAAGAGATTCCTTTGGTACAAAACGAGCGAAATTCGATCAGCTCGGATTGAACCAGCGATTGACGCCGTCGCAGGACGGCGACTTTCTGTGTCGACAACTCCCGGGTTCGCCCGGGATG